>NZ_JONV01000001.1 GCF_000712035.1 Salinicoccus luteus DSM 17002
GCAATATCTCATTTAGCTTTGACCTCCCCAACAGGAACGCACGTGGGGTTGGGGAGGTCAAAGGTTGAGTATAGTAATTTATTACTATTACGAATTGAGATGATGCCAGGTCTATTTTCACTTTGGGACGTGTGCATGCCTTCCAAATAAAAAAATGGCGTTCACCCCACTTTCACCCCCACTTTGGAGTGGTCTTTAGAAATCAATTAGAAACTTTTTATATGAAACTCAGTATCCCTTCAGGTGTAAATCAAAATACAATTACAATTTCAAAAGATAAAAATAAAGAAGAGATCCTCAGAGGTCTCTTCAAAGTTATATCACACTATGGTTTAAGCAAAAGCACATGCAGCAGCAAATGCTGTTCCACAAATTGCACCACATGTTCCCCCAGCTATTGGATTAACTAAAGCCCAAACACCGCAGTATTGGCCACAAGCTAAGAGTCCAGTAGCACTACATGCGAATGATTTGCCATTCCAATTAAAATCATAAGTAGAAATTCCGTCTGAACTATTATCAGTCTCAGGAATATATTCCATTAGAATTTCAGGTTCTTTTTCTGAATCGACTGCGCTTCTTTTTTCAGCATAGAATAAACTGATTTTATCATTATACTCATTATACTGCGTAAAAGTTACAACCATCTCATCTTTAGATTCATACACATCACTAGTCATGTAAACAGTTTCATTTGTTCCAGCAATTGAATACTTATAACTCGTTTTCTCATTGTCTACTTTTTGTTTTTTAAATCCATCTTTTTTCAACTCATTTTTCAAGTTATTAACGGACGAGATATTTGATAGTTTATCATCAATATAGTCTTTTTCCGGATTGCTCATAACTTCCATAACAACATCTTCACCAATTAATTCTTCTAACTCTTTTAGATTATCTTGCTGCGACACCATAAGATCAGATGTTGCTTTCACCTCACTAAAACTCGACCATGTAAAAGAAAAAACAAAAGCCAATGCCAAATGAACTATAACCCGAATAATGGACAGTTAATAAAAAACATCCATTATTCGGGTTTTAGTTCAAACCGTGGTCTAGAACCACTTTAATTGTAGAAATTATAAAAATAGTGGCGGCAAAATTTTACTTTTGTCGCCACTATTTAGTTCATTCTCAAATATGGATGAGCAAAAAGCAATATCGAGCTGGTGCTAATATTTATATCTGCTAATTTTACTGTAGATATATCCTACTTTACAGTAAGATGAAAAGTCTTATTCAACTGATTTATTATTTAGCTCTTGATAGTCATACATCATAAATCCTTGTGGTGTGTTAACGATTGAATATTCTACTTCTGTAATGCGTCTCCCGTTCGAAGTTGCATGTGAATACTCCCTGCTTACTGTCACTTCATAAGCACTTCCTCCTGCTGGAGTGATATTCTTGATGTTTAACTCATAAGTTTCATGATTCCGATAATTCCCAGAAACTCTGTTTGCTGAAATTTTTTCATAATTTGGGGATGTTTCGCGAGTACTAAGCAGTATATCTTCATTACCATTATTATAATATGCCATTAAATCATCGATATATGCATCTATAAATATAGTAATTCTTTCCTCTTCTTCAGCGTCTATATCTCCTGATTCTTCTGGCTGTTGTGCTGTAGATTCATCAGCACTGTCTGGTTCCTCAACTGCTATCATCGTGTCTACTATTTTTTCACCGGATTCATTATCGTGTAACCAAAACACACCTTTGACTGTGGAAGTTTCTTTATCCTCGATCACGTATTCCATAAGTTGCAAACCACTCACTGGTCCCCCTTCAGTTTCATAAACATCAACATCCGGTTCTCCCAATGCCTCTACCACTTCATTGTATGGTAAGCCGGCATAAAAAAAAACATCTTCAACATTGTTCTTATTGGGGTTTGTATTTTTATCAGCTTGATCATTTGGAAGGAAGGGTTGCGGGTTTGAATAAAGCACTCCCAAATTTCCATAGATAACCACAGGACCGCCATGTCCATGAGAAATCAAATCATAAGTACCATATCTTTCCTCTACTTCAGCCCGGGACATCCCTTGGGTAATGACATCTTGTGAAAATGTTAAATTTTCTTCCTCAATGCTGCTTGGGGAAAATAATGTTTGTTGAACCTCATCGGAATGAATATCAAACGAAGTGGCGTTTTGGTTACTCATATCATCATTTGATTTATCATTTGGTTCGTCCGTAGCCCCTTCTTCCTCTTCTTCATTTTCGCTGTTCGTACTTTCCTCAGTGGATTCCTCCGATGATTCATTTGTATCAGGCTGCTCGTTGTTGTTTGTTTCCTCTGACACCTTGTTATTAGTACTTTCGTCGGAAGATTCTACTGCCGATTCTTCTGTATTGGGTTCTGTATTATCAGCTGTTTCCTCAGAGGTTTCGCTAGATTGGCAGCTGGATAAAATCAATAATAATATGATTGAAAAGAAAATTAACCGCATCAAATACCTCCTTGTATTAAAAATGATTCGTTTCTACCTGAAACTCTCTTAATAATTTTACCCGTGAAATATACACACTAGTCAATTAGGAGGTAAAAATTGATTAAATTGAATATCGCACTTGTTCTTGGTGAGAAGTAAGAAATAAAATACTGTCTCACTTCGTTAAAAATTAACAAAGACAGACACCAGTTTTATAGTTTGAAAGATGAAAATAGTTTACAGATAAAACCCGAAAAAAACATGCCGTAGGCTGATTGAACTGTAACCCATAATTTAGACAGTTAAAAAACAATCTTAAATGCTTTCATTTAAATCCCCCTCATAAATTTGTAGTACAACCAAATCATATAAATAAAACATGTAAAATTTAAATATAACTTTGGTTATATTTTAGTAATATATCAATATATCATAGAAGTTTTTAAGCATTATCAATAAAATTTAGTACATAAGGAGTTATTTTAATGTTTCCGGAAAAATTAAAAGAGTTGAGAAAAAGAAAAAAGCTATCTCAAGAAAAGTTGGCTGACGTATTAGGAGTTTCAAAACAATCGGTGTATAAATGGGAGAGGGGGATAAATAAACCAGATACAGAAAATCTTAAAAAAATGGCTAACCTTTTCAATATGAGAGTTGATGACCTTCTTAATGACGAGCCTTTATCTGAGATAGAAAAGGAAGGTGTTAAAGTGCTAACTCATAAAGAAAAGAACAACGTTAAAAACTATCTTAATTTCATGCCTATAATTGGTTTGATCACTAGTTTACTAGTTGCTTTTCTACTTTTAGTAATATTTGATTTCGACTTGAATTTCCCACTAATAATATATATACTGCTTCCATTTTTAGTTTATACACTGGCATTCTATCTCCCTTTTAAATTAATTCAAAGAAAACGAGATAAATAGTTCATTAATCCGTTTTTTGGTAAGAGCTATAACCCAAGTAGACAGATTCCTTAAAGTATCTGCTTATCTTTATGCTATAGACTCGAAAAGTTCAGATGTTGGTGCTTGTTAAGAAATTTTTTACTAACGGTTATCATCCTTATAACCTGCCAATAAACGATCGTTTCAGAGTCCAAATAAGCGCATATGAGTGTTTAAATCATTTTTAGGGTACTTTGACTTTGTTGTGATTTAAACGTTTAGAAACGCTTTGAGGGCTCTTTTTGACGTTTTGAGCCATATAATCATCGGAGATCGATTTACGCCGAGAAAACGTTTGGTGGAAAAAAGCAATCCTGGATAAATGAACAAGTCGACAAGCAGATACTTTAAAGTATCTGCTTGCCGACAGCTTTTGGGTTTTTAGGGGTGCTGTTGTTTCATACAAAAATAAAATTACAATAAATATTAAATGTCATTTAATATTTTTGTTAATGAGTTATAAAGAATATCAATCTTGACATCATTAATATTTTTTTCTCTTTTTTCTTTTTCCAGTCCAGCTATATGATTTATTTTGAAATTTTGTGTGTCATAGTTTTTGTTTGTTGGATTATGGTTTTTATCAAATCTGATGAAGTAATCTCTATAATCATTTATATCTTTTAAAAATTTTTTAGTAGTATATTCAAGGTGGTTTATTTTATTAAAATCATCTATATCAAGTTCTACTGCAAATGTTTTTTTAGTTTCTTTTATTATTTCTTGATATTGATTTATAGTTTCTTTTATTTTTTCATTGTTCATATTTAAGGTGAGCAAAAGATTTTCTGTTCCTGTCATTTCTGCGCCTTCTCGGGTTAAGTTTTTAATAATTGTTGCAGGAACAGAAGTCATAAATATATCATTCAGCTCTGATTTTAAATAAAAGGTATCTTCATTTAGCAAATATAATATTTTACTACTTTGAGATTTAGCTTTTTGTTTTTCAAATCTCAAAGTGAAAGTATAGATTTTATAAGTTAATATTATGCTTATAATTGATAAAACAATTGATATTATATTATACATATTATCTCCTCTTTTCTTTTTTAGTTTCTTATTATTGGATACTATACATTAGATCTCCGATTGGAATATTTTAAAGACAGGACTTGATACTTCTATTTATAGTTATTTATTTTTAAGAGAAAATTGAACACAACTGATAAAAATCAAAACAGTTTTCAGTCATTATCATATTGCATTCCATTTAAAATGAAATACAAAAGCTGAAAATCAGTAAATGTAGTAAGAGCATAAGGAGGTTTTGCATGCACTTCGGCATTTCAAACCTCAAACCCCCTGATATGCCGGCAGTGCCGGCGATATAAAAATCCGTACCCAATCCACTAAAATGTACATATAAATGTACACAAAAAGCCGGATATATGATACAATAAACACAAATGTACACCTTAATGTACATAATGAAAATCGAAATGGAGGGGTTTCATGGGAAACATACATGTGCGGGATGTGGATGAACAGGTACTGTTCCGTCTAAAAAATATGGCCAAGGATCAACAGATCTCTCTAAGTGAACTGGTGCGGGAGATCTTGGGAAAGCATGTCGAAGATGATATGCTGTTCCCTTCAATGACTGCATTTGAACGGGCGATCAAAGAGACACAAATCAGTATGGATGCCAATACGGATGCGTATAATCAGTTTATAAAAGACAATCAGCGCTTCAGAACATTCATGATTGATTTGATCACAAAGGAAGAACTTTCGATAGATGAAGACACCAATAATATGGATTGAAGGAGGCGTAGACTACTATGATTTCTAAGAGATATGACTTCGATGATGAGACAGTTTCAAAGATTAAAACAATCAAAAAAGCGAAAGAGATTAAAACAGAAAAAGAGGTATTGATCCGGGCATTGGATCATTATCTGCTTTCAGAAATGATCGAGCATGAATCCGTTGAATTCAAAACATTGCAGAAGATGGATGAGATACAAGCGCAGCTCAAAAAGTTGAACAGTAAAATGAATCATGTGGATCTCGGAGTAAGCATCAACAACTTATTCCTTGCTTCTGAATTTGAAATCGAACGACATCCGAAAGCAATTATTGATAGGGACACCCTGGAAGGCTACTATTTTTCTACGGCTAAAAAAGAAATTCAAAAAATGATTCGCATCAAAGATCATGAGAATCGCATGAAACAAGCGAAAAACGATAACAGAAAATCCGTAGCTTCAGAAACAAAACATCAAGATAATGAAGATGCTGACGATGATTGGCTGAATGTTTAATTGCATAGATTGGACGCATCATGTTTTCTATATCTGAAAAGCAATCTTAAAGACTGAGAAAATAATAGAATGAAACTGCTGTAAAAGATAATCTTAGGCATATCAAGGGACTACATTTATTTTATACAAGGGGAGAAAATGGATATCTTAATGTTAGAAGGATGGACTCCTATACTTCTTCCCGTATTATTATAAGAACAAGTCTATTTCTAATTTGATGGAGATTGGAGAGTTAGTGTGAAAATTGGTATATTCATGGTTTAAATATAATTGTCCTAGTTGCAATGTCAGTATTTGGTCTATTTGCTCTGTTTGGAAATGCAATGAGTGCTGTCTCATCTCCTAGCATCAATTTTGCAGTCTACACTTCTTTTTTACTTTGGGGAATTTTTTATGGCATTCAGCTTTTAAAGAAAAGCAATATTTGGAGAGTTACTTGGTTTTTAGTTTCCCTAATTGTTTTATGGTATTGGTTGTTTGGAGGGGGAGCTTCATTTTGGACTATGATATTCGGATAAACTAGATGAAATATTTTACGATTGGGAATTAAATGTAAAAATTTTAGCTACTATAGCTAAAATCTCTTGTCTTGCTTGTGGCTTTCATGCGAGATAAGTTTATAAAATCTCGTTACGTGAAAATTATGTATGTTAAAATCTTTTGTTTCTTAAAGATACGGAGCTCATTAGATAATATATTTATGTTAGGTTGCATTTAAATGAAATTTGGGCTTTTTACAGGATCAGATCTTTCAAATTTATTAAGGGAGAATAACGATGAGAAATAAATTGCGATTGGTTACAATCATAGGAACTTTTATTATGCTGGCTGTATTCTTTTTAATCGTGACTAATAGAGTTTTACATTTAGTTCCGGCAGATATTTATTACAACAATAATCTATCTCCAACCTTACCTTTTATTCTCTTATCAATAGTTTCTTCCATATTTCTGATACTTGGGATTGTTGGTTTATTTATCTTAAAGGAAGGAAGAGGAATGCTTATTTTATCGCTGATGGTTAATGTTGGCTTTCTTGCTTTCCATTACTTCTTGTTTTTTGGTCTATTACAATGGGGCGCATAATATCCTCTATTATAAAAAGATATTAGAAAAAATGACTTTATTTAAAGAGAAACCTGAATTGAGATGCAAAATTCGCAGTTCAGATTTCTCTTTTTATAAGTTCCTTATTCTATAATCATAAATGAAACTATATAATTTAATTAGTAGTCATACCAGATACAATATAAATAAATGGAATATACCGAATGCTATTGCTAAAGCAAAAGATATCCCAGGAAGAAGAGTGTTTTCGGATTTTTTTATAATCCCAGTTATTGAAAAGAGTAAAGATACAGCTAATAAAATAAGACTAATATAAATTTCTATCGGTGGCCCTCCTCTAATAATTGGCCCTCTTGTCATGATGAGTATAAAAAAAGCAATAGAAAAAAGGATGGTTTATTATAATAGGAATTATACTGAATGGCACCATACTAGTATATGCTTTTTTTCTTTTTGTCGCACTCGGAATTGGTGGCACACCATAAAAACTATTCAAGTAATGGACATGTTTGTTGAAGATTGCAACTATAAAAAGTCAAACTTTATTTTGAATCTACATCTATTCACTGTAAGGCAAACGCTCAAAAATCTATCCCTATAATAAGGATAGATTTTGTATTTCTATTAGCAACCTTCTCTGAACATTTTACCTTAGCATAATGGTTTAGTAAAAAGAAGTGGTTTAACATCGAGTAAGATATCGAAAATAGAGTCGCAGAATTTTGTTCCTCAAATTCGGTTGTAGGAATATATGAAGGAAGTGTGTGTGAGGGTGTTGTTTCTCCTTCAAGGCAAGTGATAAGTTCTGCATCACACAAGGGACATCGTCGCCGAAAACTCTCCAATGCGCGTTATGGCTATGACAACGATTATCTGTTGCGTTGATAGGAATGTTTCCGCCTTCAGTTAAACCAACGCCACATTCAGGGTCACAATGGTCCTATTCTTCAGTCAGCCGGGCGTCTATTGGAAACTGTGCACGAAAAGGATCTTCAACTTGAGCGATTTTCCAAAATTCTTTTATACACCAAATATTAGTGTGACAAAGATGTTATACGCAATTGGGAACAAGAATAATATGATATTAAAAATAATGCCAATCATTGATAATTGATCTTTTCGATATCTATATGCGATAAACCCAATAATTGCTCCTATTGGACATAAAAACATAGGCATAACTAGTGGGAGTCCTTCGATTTTTTCTATGGGAACAATTCCCAGTAAGAAGTTCAAAATGAGTATTGATACGATAGTGGGGATTAAAATCGAAACAATTCCTAAGATGTTTATCTTCTCGTTTTTCATTAAAAATTCCTCCATTCATTACTGATAAAAAATAAAAAATAGCCTTATACAAAAAAACATAATAATATTTAAAAACACTAAAATAACAAGTCCGGACATAGGTGGAATTAAAGAAAAACCAACAATGCTATAAACAAAAAATAATAAAGATAATATCGTTATATTAATCCAGAAAGTAATGTATCCTGCTTTGTAACTATAATTTATAGTCCTTTCGTCTTGTCCCTCTTTTTCCTCAAACCATTTATTATCCCTTTTGATTCTAATTCCTTCAGAAATAGTAATAAATATCCAAAATAATGCAATGAAGGGGATTAGCCAATTAAATACTTCAGGACTCGGCGTCTTCCAAACATTAAATGTAGCAATCAATAATAAAATTGAGACAGAAATCTTTAGCAAAAAGCTATAGACATAATCCAAGTTTATTCCTCCACAATAAAGAGTTCTTCCACCGGACAAGCAAAAACCCTTGAAATTTTTATAGCCAGTCCTACGGAGGCCTCATACCGTTTTTTCTCCAGTGAAATTATGGTTAATCTTGTTACTCCAACTTTTTTTGCGAGTTGTTGTTGAGTATATCCAGATTTTTTTCGATATTCCCGAATGCGATTGTCTGTATTATTCTTCATTTCTTGTACTCCTTAATGTATAGTGTACTATACATTAATTTCTCTATAAAGGATAGCATGTAAAAATCAATTCTCCCTCTAATCTGCCTATTTCAACAAGTATAGTGTTTGAATCTAAAGCACTGATGGGATCGATCATTATCTTGCTAGCACAGTAACATTGTATGTTATCAGTTTTTCAACAGGATCTTCTTCGTTATGTAAATGCTTGAAACACAGAATTAAGCTGCCCCTCCAAATACGAGAGGCAGCTTAATTTTCTAATTACGCGAAAGGATTGCAGGGTTGGCCTTGAAACCAGAGTGATATAGTAATAGCCCATTCACTTCCTTGAAGTACATAGGGGTTTAAACATCCTTGTAATTCGGAATCACAACTGCAAGCAAAATAACCACGGTCACCATAACAATTATCGTGAGATTGGCAACATGTATCAACAGGACTTATTGGACTTTCAGGGCCACTACATCCTGGGCCACACCAGTTACCATAAATACAAGAAGCTTGAATTGTTGGGCCTTCACTTGTTTCTGGTATTTCTTTATTATTTTGAATTTGATTAAATCTTTTCAAAAATTCCTCGTTAATTTCAAATTCGTTTGTTTTTGAGATAGTTATTATTTAGTTAAAAAAGCTGTTAAATCATTGAAATATAAATCTCTAAAGATTGCTCAAAATCATAATTTCATATACCACCTTTTATGATATAGTTTCATTGAAAGGTGGTCATTTTTATGTCTCGCTATATTTATGGATATGCTAGGGTAAGCACGTATCAGCAAGATTTATCTCGGCAGCTGGATCTATTGGAGCAATACAATTGCAATGAGATTCTGACAGAAAAGATTACAGGTATAAAATCAGACCGGCCGGAACTGAACCGTCTAATAGATAAATTACGCCCAGGTGATATTGTGGTGGTTGAAAGTTTTTCAAGGCTGGGGAGAAGTACAAAAGACCTCATCGAATTAGTGAATTATTTTGAAGAAAATGATGTGAAATTGAAGAGTATAAAAGAGGATTTTGATACATCAAGCCCCCAAGGACGATTGATGATGACTGTCTTCCAAGCGTTTAGTCAATTCGAGCGGGATTTGATTGTCGAACGTACCAAAGAAGGGTTGGAAAGTGCCAGAGCGAGAGGACGGAAAGGGGGCCGCCCCAAAGTAAAATCTAAAACAGTCACAAAGGCGATCAACCTATACAATACAAAAGAGTACAGCATACGAGAGATTGTAGAAATGACTGGAATCAGTCGAGCGACCCTTTACCGGTATTTAAAGACCTCCAAATAAAAGCTCCTATAAACACTGTTTATATACCATGGTATAATGCGTTTATGATGATTTCGTAAACGGTTTAAAAAGATCTTAAAATACTATACTATCAACATTCTATAAGATATTTTATCTAAAGATATAAACGTTTGTATAAACGATACAATAAACGGTCATAAACGAAGAGTCGGAGGTAAGAAAATGAAGGAACTGAATACGCTCTATACTCCAGCTCAGGTCGCTGAAAGAATTGATCTTTCCCAATCCAGTGTCCGCAGATACACTATCGCCCTTGAAAAGGCTGGGTATGCCAATATCAAACGAGACCCGAACAACCACAGAAAGTATGATATATACGATATCCAGACACTTGAATACTTTAAAGGGCTGGTAAACGATAAGAAACACTCTTTTGAGCAGGCACTCGAAAAAACAATGAAAGACTTGGACTATATTCATGCCAAAGTGGATACCCGAGACCTCTCAACTCTGTCTTCTGACAATAAACATACGGAACGCCTGGAACAGAAGGTGGATACATTAATCGAACTGGTGCGGGAACTCGATCAGAAGACGGAGCACCTGCAAAAAGATAATGCACGTCTGACAGCATTAGTGGAAAAACAACCTTTAGCATTGGAAATGCACAAGCAAGCGAGCATAGATGCCGTTGAGGCGCCAAAAGATGAGGACAGAGAGCAAACAGAAGATGATGAGGGTGATACGCCCGAAGTTTCTGAAACACCTCAACAGGGGGCTCCTGAGACTTCCGAGACAAAAAAAGAAGAAATAAACCAAAAAAATGACGGGATATTCTCCCGCCTTAAAAAGTTTTTCCGTTGAATGTTTGCGATTCCACCGAAATATGTATAAAATGGTCTTTAAATAACTGAACGGAAAATTAAAAGAGTACCAGCATTAAAGGGTAGTTGGTCGCTATCCTTTAATCGCTCACCGTGAACACCCCACGGCAAACACTTTAGGTACTCTTTATCATCCTTATGATACCCGTATTATAGCGAGTTACAACCTATTTTACAAGTATTCAGGATGATAAAGGGGCATATTTTCAAAGAGTGTAGCCGTAGACTAGCGGTTACACTCTTTTTCTTTTCTGAAAAGAAAGGGTATGGATACTATGACCACTCAATACGAAATCGTCAGCTTCACCGACTACCAGAACTTCGACAGCATCAAAGAAATGGATGAGACCGTCAGACAGTTCAATGCCA
>NZ_JONV01000002.1 GCF_000712035.1 Salinicoccus luteus DSM 17002
GGGAGGTCAAAGCTAAATGAGATATTGCTGGTCTGTTCTGATGATTCGTGTGCATGCTATGTATCTATTTCAAATAATAATTCTGTTTCTGATAATGCCATATTGCAATAATTGAGTTAGCTTCCTGTTCTGCTTCTGATGGTTTTTCTTCGTCTGATGTCTGTACCAAGTTTCCATCTTCCATATCGTCTAAATTTAGAAGTTTATGTTTTTCTTTAAGTAACCCACCATAGGAGATCATTCGTTTTCTAAAGAGACCAAATTCCAAATCTCCAACAATTTCTAAGTTTCTATCTTTGTTATCTGTTAAATAATCTGATGATTTTACCGAATATTTACTGGTTTCTTTGATTGCAGATTGAATATCGGTATCGCCTTTTTTATTGGGCTTAATGACTTGGATATTTACTATCGGACGGTAGATGACTTTCAAGGCTTTTTGCCACAAAGTAGTCCATTCATCATGAGAAATATAATTCTTCTTATCTTTGAAATACATATTCTCTACACACAACAAAATATGCATATGTTGATTATATGCGCCTGTTTCCTTGTTCACTGTCACTTCAGTTGAACGCATGAATCCAATAAGATTCTTTTTCACTTTTGCATACATCTTTAATTTATTAAATGCTTTGGTTAATTCCGATAATCCTTTATTAAGATCTTCTCCATCTACTGCATTTCTTGCCGTTAATGTTAAGTACAACCAACGTGCTTTCGGCTTTTCTTTAATCACTGCTTCTACGACTTGCTGTGCTTGGTAACTATTTTTCATCGACCGTCGCCAATTACAAACTGGACATAATTTCGATTTACAGAACCATGTTTTAAAAAGTTTTAAATAACCTTCATCAGTCGGTTTAAATTCAAGGACACGCCCACAAGCTCCAACATTACTAGCTTTCTTAAATTTAAGAATCTGAAGCAGTTCAGAATAACTAACATTCTCTAACTTTCTTTCACGCCATGGTCGCTCTTTACCTGACTTTGTTACATCTTTTAAAACTTCCTCACCTTGATTCTGATCATCTTCTGTTGTATTATAAAAATGCATATAGAGACCCCCAGTTATTAAGTTTGAATGTGGTAATTTAATCTTATAACTGGGGTTTTACTATGTCAAATTCTCTTTCAACCATAAAAAACGCCTTAAACCCTTACATATCAAAGGTTTGAGGCGTTTTTAAATCTTTGAGTTATTTCTAATAGGTATCAAGACAAGAAGAAACTCGTTTTCAACTCGTTTCTAAAATAAAAAGAGCCCTTTAACTATGAGCTCTTTTTATTTTTCTATTTCTAAAAATGAATAGATACCTAGGAAAATAAGTAAAAAAACCACTGGCAATGAAACAATTACATCACCATCTAAAATAAAGAATAATCCTAATAAAAATAGTGCTGTTAAAAAGTAAATATAAGAAAATTTCCTACTTAATAATAATTTTTTCATAATTATCACCTGTTAAAAACAAAAAGTAGCTGCTCCAGTCATACCTGAAAAAGCACCGCCGAAAACTCCACCACCTAATACAATTACAGGGGTAGCAGCCATTGCACCAATACCCATACCAGTAAAATAAATTTGTCCCTAACACTAACATGGTTATACAAAGAATAAAGG
>NZ_KL544008.1:0-93693 GCF_000712035.1 Salinicoccus luteus DSM 17002
TGATTGAGGAAATGGTTGTAAACGAACCGGGAACAACCGATGGTTTTATTGATAAGGATGGATTGCTCTTTGTTCGGATAGAGTCTAAATTTGTATGCTTTATGGATGTGCATTGTATGATCACCTCCTTTTTGGTATATTTATTATACCATCAAAAAGGAGGGAATACAGTGGAAAGAATTACGAAAAGCATCCGATTTCCAAAAGAATTGGAAGCGAGAATCACTGAATACCAAAAGCAAAATGAGATTAGTACGTTCACACAAGCATTATTTGAGTTGGCTCGCATTGCTTTAGAAACAAAGGGCTTTTGAGTTTCCTCAATCGGCATTCATCTCCCGCCTATGCTTCACTTAGAGGGGGGAGTCTTCTGCCGAAAATTGATAAAAATAGAAGGTAGGATAGCAATGAAGAGAATAATGATATATATGGCGGTTCTGCTCATGGGCATATCCATGTCGAACGGCGAAGTGGCGGCCCAGGAGGCGGATGAGACGCGGATCTATACGATTGTGGTCGACCGCTTCCTGAATGGAAATTCCAGAAATGACATCAATGTCACGGATGATGAGGATGCACCGCTGCCTTTTGGGGGCGACTTCGAAGGCATCCAGAACAACCTGGACTACATACAGGGCATGGGCTTCGATACGCTGATGCTCTCCCCAGTGTTCGATAAGGCGGATGACGATTACCTCGGCTATGACATTGAAAGCTACGGGGAGATTGAAGCGGCATTCGGTGGAGCAGAAGCGTTCCAGAATCTGATCGATGCTGCACACGGACGGGATATGGAAGTTATCGTCGATATGCCGGCCACAGCAGCCGATGGCTATACGACGCTCGGGAATCCGGTGCTGAACGACCTCCAGCAGAGCTACTACGATATGATCGGCGCCGAATTCATCGATTTGAACAATGCGGACAATCAGGCACAATACCGGCAGATGGTACAAAATTTCGTCGATGAATATGATGTCGACGGCCTCAGCATGACCGTCATCCAGGATGGCATCGACGCCGGAACCTTCATGCCTGAAGACGTAACGACCTACGGCATCATCCCCGATGCGTCGATTTCTGCAGAAGGGTTCGACCATATGAGCGACCCTGCGCTGACAGATGCACTGGCTGAATCATTCAGTACGACGGACAGGGAGATTCCTGCACATCCGACGGACGGCACGCTGCTGTTTGCCGACCACTGGTTCAGCGACCGTTTCACGAAGCATGCGGTTGAGGAGAACATGTTCCCTGGTACACGCATCAGCCAGCTCACCGCCTACCTGTATGCATATCCCGGACCGATCGCCTTCCAGTATGGTACGGAAGTGGCTTTGAATGGGGACGACATCCCCCATGTACACCGGCAGATGGACCTCTGGACCGACCAGGAAGTCGTGGATTACATCGAATCCCTGAATGATGTATTCTCCCAGCATCCGAACATGTTCCAAGGGGAGATGGATGTCCTGAAGAATGAGGACGGACACTATGTACAGAGATACCGTAATTCGGATGTCGACTTCATTTTGAACCTGAATGACACTTCCGTCACGGAAAATGTCGAGATTCCCATCGAATCACAGGATGAAGGAAAGATGCTCAGCGGTCTCCTGATTGGTGATCTGCTGCGCAGCGGGGATATGGAAGGGGATGCCTTCCTTGCGGTATTGGATCGCGAAGAGACGGAACTGTATGCAGTGATCGAGGAGAGGGGCTTCAATAATGGCTATATATACGCCGGGCTCATCATCTTCGGCGGCTTCGGAATCTTCATCTGGCTCGTTGCCAGAAAAAGGAGACCGCGGGAAGAGTAATCGAATAATGCCGCACTAGACGGCCGGGACGGATGTCCCGGCCGTTTTCCTGCTCATGGAGTGGAAGGACAATACATTATCTTATGTAATATGACTTCTCCGAAGTCGGACGGCAAAGTGGAATAGGGCATGCCGAAGGAAGGCTGCTGCCAGCATAAAGAACGCCCCTCTGAGCGGAGGGGCGTTCGTTCTATTCGTGCAGTTTTTTCATTTTCTCTATGGCCTTGTACCCCACCATATTGAGCACGCTTTTCGGGCTGGAATAGGGCGGGGAATAGGCGACTTCGATGTTGGCGAGGTCCATGGCGGTCCCGCCCAGGCGGATGTGGGCCGACAGGAGGTCGATGCGCTTGTCGATGCCTTCAGTACCGACGACGACGGCACGCAGTATTTTGCCATCATCCTTGCCGATATAGGCACGGACGTGGATCGGGACACTGTCCGACATGTATCCCGCCTTGTTCTTCTGCCTGTGGTCGACAATGAAGTGCGGATAGTCCGCAAGTTCCGGCTCCGTCAGTCCAAGGGTGGCGATATCATAGTCGAAGAAACGCATGATGTTGGTGCCGAGGAGCCCTTCGAAGCAGACCGAGCTGTCTCCGCTGATCTGGTTGCTGATGACATATGCCATCCTGTGGGCACCCCATGCAAGCGCGACATGGACCGGACGGTCGACATGGTGGTAGTTCGTTTCGATCGCATCCCCGACAGCATATACATGCTCTCTGTTGGTTCTCCCGTGCTTGTCGGTACAGATATATCCCTCTTCATTCAATGTTATGCCGGAGCCTTCGAGGAAGTCCGTGCGCGGGGTGATGCCGATGCCCGCAATGATCATGGGCGCTTCGATCTCCTCCCCGTTCGAGAGGGTGGCAGTACCGCCGTCGACTTCAACAATTTCCGTATCGAGTTTCACTTCGACCCCGCGGGACTTCAGCTCCTCGAGGAAAAAATCGCTCATATCCGACTCGAGTGGACGATAGATCTCCGAGTCCCGGTGTATAAGCGTCACATCGATGCCGCGATGCACAAGGTTCTCGGTCATTTCAAGTCCGATGTAGCCGGCACCTACGACGACTGCGCGTGTGATGCGCTTCTCTTCGATATGGCCTATGATGCCATCAAGATCCTCCAGCGAGTGGAGGACGAAGGCCTGGGGTACATCGAGCAGTGCAGGGACAAGGCGTGGGGCGCTGCCGGGGGAGAGTACAAGATAATCATATTCCGCATCGAACGTACGGTCATTCCTGATGTCCTTCACCTGGACCGTCCTGTTCTCCGTATCGACGCCCATCACCTGATGATGGGTTTCGACGGTGATGTTGCGCTCCCCGAAGCTTTCCGGAGTTGCTGCGACCAGCTGGTCGCGCTCTTCGACTTCACCGCCGATATGGTAGGGAAGCCCGCAATTGCCGTAGCTGATATCGCGGCCCTTTTCATAGATGGTGATGTCGATTTCCGGGTCGATCCGTCTGAGCTGCGCGGCTGTCGTCGCGCCCCCGGCCACACCGCCTACAATAATAACTTTTGCCATGCTTACACTCCTTCATTGAAATAGAACATCGCTACCGTGCCATTGCCGGTATGGCTGCTGATCGTCGGTCCGATTGTACTGATTTTCACATCAGTGATATCCGTCCCGTCCAATATCTTCTGCTTCAGCTGTTCCGCCTGTGATTCTGCATTGGCCTGGGTGATGTGCACCTCATGGGAGACGTTGTCTGCAATCAGGTGCTTGACCATGCTGCTGTGCACCTTCTTGATGCCGCGGTGCTTCTCAAGCGGCACGAGTCTACCCTCTTCGACATGGAGCAGCGGCTTGATATTGAGCAGACCGCCGAGGAATGCCTGTCCTTTCGACAGGCGGCCGCCTTTTGCCAGATAGTCAAGGTCATCGACGGTGAAGAAGTGGCGGATCGCCTTGACGTCCTTTTCCACTTTGGCGAGCAGTTCCTCCTTGGCCATGCCTTCCTCTACATAGCCGTGGGCACGTTCCACGATGAGGCCGAGGCCGTAGCTTGCCGCCTTCGTATCGATGAGGGTGATGTCCGCATCCGGATGATCATCGAGGATCGTATCCCGGGCGATCACTGCGCTCTGGTAAGTGCCTGAAAGTTCGCTCGAGAACGCCATGTATAATACGGGTACATTCCGCTCCACATATTTCCGGAAGACTTTCGTGAAGTCTTCAGGGTTCGCCTGGCTCGTCAAAGGGCGCTTGCCTTCCGAGATGGCATCGAGCACCTCAGTGTTTGAGATTTCATACTGATCCAGGTAGTCCTCCTCGTCGATCGTGATTTTCAAGGGGATCATTTCAATACCCATTCTATCCAATTCATCTATGGAAATATCCGAACAGCTGTCTACAATCAATTGCATGTCATCTGCTCCCTTCTTTTTATAGTTTCAATTTGAAAAAGTCGTTCAGGAATTGGCCGATTCCATCATTGTTGTTGGTATCCGTCATGTAGTCCGCCACCGTCCTGATTTCATCGATGGCATTGCCCATCGCCACACCATGCGCGACATAGCGGAGCATTTCCGTATCATTGTCCTCATCACCAAAAGCGATCGTATGCTTTTTGTCGATGCCGAGGTAGCCCCGGCAGTAGTCGACGCCGACTGCCTTGTTGATGCCCTTCTTGACGATTTCGATGACCGGGTAGGGTGCCCCCCAGCGGCGGTGCTCGATCGTCTCGGCGAACAGGTCATCCAACGCCTGCCTGATTGCCGGCACTTCCGGCTCTTCGGCCTGGATCAGTATGGTCGTCGGACCGGACTCGATGTTCTGTGTCAGGTCGCCGATCTTGACCTGGGGATTCCCCATGCTGAAGGCTTCAAACAATACCTCGTCATGGTAGTGGATATATACATTGTCCTTCACTTCTGCAATGATGTTCTGTATGTTCAAATCCGGTACACGCTTGACGATCTCCTGGGCCACTTCCAGGTCAAGCTCCTCGTGCACGGTCTTGAAATAGAGGTCCTGGGGATGGTGGACGAAGGCACCGTTGAAATTGACGATTGGTGTGTCCATGCCAAGTTCCCTGTAGTAGGGTTCGCTCGCTCTATAGGGGCGGCCGGTTGAAATCATGATTTCATGGCCGCGGGTCTTCAGTTCAAATAGTACTTTTTTGGTGAATGGGCTGACTGTCTTTTCGTCCGTCAGCAGCGTCCCATCCAGGTCCAAACATATAAGATGCTTTTCCATTACGGCAAATCTCCTTGTCAACATTCATAGAACTATCATAACTATCATATCATTTATGTTTATATCGTGTAATTTTTTTGATATATTATTAGTATATACTCTAAAAGGAGTGAGATAAATGGATAAAGCAATGGAAGAAAGCATGATGGGTGCCCTTGAGAACGTCATCGACCCGGAACTCGGCATCGATATCGTCAACCTCGGCCTCGTCTATGGTGTCCATCTTGATGAAGATGGGAATGCGGGTGTTGAAATGACACTCACATCCATGGGCTGCCCGATGGGACCACAGATTGTGGACCAGGTCAAAACTGCACTCTCCGAACTTCCTGAAGTTAAAGAGACAGAAGTCAACATCGTCTGGAATCCGCCTTGGGATAAAGATAAAATGAGCCGCTACGCTAAAATTGCACTTGGTGTAACGTAAGCAGATCGGCTTATGGGAAGATCCCGCAACCTCATGGTTGCGGGATCTTTTGCAGCCTATTTTTTGCAGCTTGTCTGATATTGAAAATGCAAAAAGGGAAGTAGACCGGCAAATGGTCTACTTCCCTTTTTTTATAGAGTTCAATTAGTAGGCAAGCTTATGAATTATTGCCGCCATTACTGTTCTCTCCGCCTTTTTCACCGATGTCCTGATAGAATTCCTTATCGTGGTTCTCAGACGTCTGCTCTCCGCCTTTTTGACCAATATCCTTGTAGAATTCCTGATCATGGTTCTCTGATGTCTGTTCTCCACCTTTTTCACCGATATCCTGATAGAATTCCTTGCCGTGTTCTTTGGACGTCTGTTCTCCGCCTTTTTGGCCTGCTTCTTCTCTGGACATTTTACCGTTGTTTTCAGCCATGTTAAATCCCCTCCTATAATTATTTGTTGAATAATGCGGCTGATAAAAAGGTGTAATATTATTCTATGGTGTAATTAGTATCTACTTCTCGGAGTTCCCACTTCTCATAAAGTTAAACATTAAGAAATAAATTTTCGTGTTTTTATCAATTTTATACGGAAATTTTTATTGTAAAATGACATGTTTTCTTTTTTGCAAAAGAAGATCCCTCAAAAATGAGGGATCTATATGAAGAATAAATAATACAGGATGGAAAATGAACCCAGCGCAAAGCAGTAGTAGGTGAATATCGCGAGGTTTCCACGCTCCATTACACCCTGCAGCCACTTCAGGCCGAAGTATGTGGCGATGATGCTGGCGATGAATGCAAGCGCGTAGGGAACCGCGAGCGTTGCAATCTCGGGGTCGTTTACAAGATCCCCGACGGAAATCAGCGCTGTGCCGAGCGATACCGGAATATAGAGCAGGAATACGAACCGGAGGGCGTTCTTCTGGTTCATGCCGACCGCCATGGAACCGACGAGGGCAGCACCGCTGCGGCTCACACCAGGCATCAGTGCGACGCACTGGGCCAGTCCGACGATGATGGCATCCTTGGCGTTCAGGTCCCCATCGCGCTTCACGCCGCGCTTGTTCTTGATGAACCAGAGTGCGATGCCGGTAACGAAAAGCATCAGTCCGACGGTCAGCATTGAGACGTTGTCCCCGATGATATCCTTGAGCAGGATGCCGAGGACGCCGACCGGAATGGTGGCGATGACGAGATAGATGGTATAGCGGAAGTCCTCGACCGCCTCCTCATCCCGTGCCCCTTTGAACAGGAAGCGGCTCAGGTTAACGACGATTGCTGTAATGTCCATCCGGTAGATGAACAGGATGGCGATGAGCGAGGCGGTATTCAGCAGTATTTCAAATGACAGGCCCCGTGCCTCGATTCCGAAAATTTCCCGGGCGATGACGAGGTGGCCGCTGGATGAAACGGGTATGGGTTCAGTGAACCCCTGCAGCAGCCCCAAAAATATGTAACGGATAATTTCCATGATGTCCATGATCAAACCTCCTATGTAACCCTAGAATATTAATATAAAATAAATGCCGTATAAAAGCTATCAATTACTTGAAAATCCATGTCGAGAGTGTATAATATAGGTAAAGGTCAAAAAAGGTCAAACATTATTGACGGCAAGTTTCGAAGAGAGCTGCCCTTTATTTTGTAGAAGAGGTGATGAATATGGATATCAACAGAATGACGTACACCGTGCAGTCGATCATCGAACGGGCGCAGTCGATCTCCGTCGACCTGAAGCTCCAGTCGATAGAGGTGGAGGCAGTCATGAAGGCACTCCTTACCGTCGACGAGAGTATGGCGCGGGATGTACTGGAGCGGGCGAACATCGATGTGGATGCACTGCTCGCAGAATATGACGAAAAACTGTCGAAGTACAACGTCGTCAAAGGCGATAATGTCCAGTATGGCCAGTATATGTCAAACGGATTCACGCAAGTTGTGAACCGGGCCGAGAAGATCATGGCTGAGATGAAGGATGAGTATGTCTCTGTAGAGCACATGCTGCTCTCAGGCATCGAGACGGAACCGATCCTTAAGGAAGCTGTCGGCAATAAGAATGAAGTGATCAGGGAAATCATCAACAAAGTCAGAGGGGGAAACCATGTGACAACACAAAATCCGGAAGTGCAATATGAAGTATTGGAGAAATATGGACGGGATCTCGTGGAAGAAGTCCGCAGTGGCAATGTGGATCCGGTGATCGGACGTGATGAGGAAATCCGCAATTCGATCCGTATACTGAGCCGGAAGCGCAAGAACAACCCGGTTCTGATCGGTGAGCCCGGCGTCGGCAAGACGGCGATCGTGGAGGGCCTTGCCCAGCGCATCGTGCGCAAGGATGTACCGGACAGCCTGCTTGATAAGACGATTTTCGAACTCGACTTGTCTGCGCTTGTCGCCGGTGCGAAGTACCGCGGGGAATTCGAGGAGCGCCTGAAGGCGGTCCTCAAGGAAGTGAAGGAGTCGGAAGGGCGCATCATCCTCTTCATCGATGAAATCCATATGCTGGTCGGCGCCGGCAAGACTGAAGGCGCGATGGATGCCGGCAATATGCTCAAACCGATGCTTGCCCGCGGCGAACTCCACTGCATCGGTGCAACTACACTGAACGAGTACCGTGAATACATTGAAAAGGACTCCGCCCTGGAGCGCCGCTTCCAGAAAGTCCAGATACCGGAGCCGGATGTCGAGGATACGATTTCCATCCTCCGTGGACTGAAGGAGCGCTATGAGGTGCACCACGGGGTGAGGATCACCGACCGGGCCCTCGTGGCAGCGGCGGAACTGTCCGACCGCTACATCACCGATCGCTTCCTGCCGGACAAAGCGATCGACCTGATGGACCAGGCGAGTGCCACAATCCGCACAGAGATGGGCTCCAATCCGACCGAGCTCGACCAGATCAACCGCCGTGTCATGCAGCTCGAGATCGAGGAGCAGGCATTGAAGTCGGAGGACGACTCCGTATCAAAAGCACGGCTTGAGGAGCTCCAGAAGGAACTGTCCGAAGCCCGAGAAGCCCAGCAGTCCCTCGCCCAGCGGGTGGAGAAGGAGAAGGGGCAGATCCAGAAGGTCAACGACAAGCGTGAGGAACTTGACCGTACACGCCAGGAACTGGATGAGGCCGAAAACAACTATGAACTTGAAAAGGCCGCCGAACTCCGCCATGGCAGGCTGCCGCAGCTAGAGCGGGAACTCGCCGAGCTTGAAGCGGCACTGCAGGAGGAGAGCGCCGGGGAGAACCGCATCATCCGCGAGGTGGTGACGGAGGATGAAATCGGCTATATCGTCAGCCAGTGGACGGGCATCCCGGTCTCCAAGCTCGTCGAGACCGAAAAGGACAAGCTGCTGAAGCTCTCCGACATCCTGCATGAACGCGTCGTCGGCCAGGATGAAGCGGTCGACCTCGTGGCTGACGCCGTCATACGGGCGCGGGCAGGCATAAAGGACCCGAACCGCCCGACCGGCAGCTTCCTCTTCCTCGGACCGACTGGTGTCGGCAAGACGGAACTGGCCAAGACACTGGCGGCTACAATGTTCGATTCCGAGAAGCATATGATCCGGATCGATATGAGTGAGTACATGGAGAAGCATGCCGTATCAAGGCTCATCGGAGCCCCGCCTGGATACGTCGGCCATGAGGAGGGCGGCCAGCTGACAGAAGCCATCCGCCGCCAGCCGTACTCCGTCATCCTGCTCGATGAAGTCGAGAAGGCGCACACGGATGTTTTCAATATCCTGCTCCAGCTGCTTGATGAAGGCCGCCTGACGGACTCCAAAGGACGTGCCGTCGACTTCAGGAATACGATCATCATCATGACATCAAACATCGGTTCGAACCATCTGCTCGATACGGTGAGGGAGGATGGCGAGATTTCCGAGGAGACGAAGGACATCGTCATGAAGGAGGTCCACCAGTACTTCAAGCCTGAGATCATCAACCGTATGGATGACATCGTCATCTTCAGCCCGCTGTCCAGAGAGAACATAAAGCTCATTACGGACAAGCTGATCAACGACCTGAACAGGCGCCTTACCGATCAGCATATGACAGTGGAAGTCACCGATGCCGTCAAGGACTGGATTTCTGAGGAGGCCTATGAACCGCAGTTTGGTGCGAGACCCCTCAAACGCTTCATCCAGCGCCACATCGAGACGCCGCTTGCAAGGAAGCTCATTGAAGCGGATATGTCGGAAGGCATCAATGTAAAGATCGACTATCAGGATGGCGCCCTTCAATTCGATATGTAGTATACATGTAGTATAGAGGCAAAAGGCAGCATCCCGGGGATGCTGCTTTTTTTGCGTAGAATGCAGCCCTGAATCTGAAGAAAAAAAGTATCATTTTACAACCTAACTTTAAAGAAAAATTTGAATTATCTGTAATTTTATAATAAAATTGATTCAAGTCCCATCACATTTCATAGAATGGGTCCGGTACAGCGCATCTCCCCTTTTTACCCATTACATCCTGAATTTGACATAACACGTCACTCTTGTATACTAACCATGTACATGTTCTTGAGTAGGGAAAGATAATCAACTTACTAGGAGGAGATTTATTTGAAGAATTACACACTATTACTTATGCTCGGCCTTATTCTCGTACTGGCTGCCTGCGGCAATGGAGGCTCTGAAGGGGGAGACTCCGCAGAAGGGGAAGCCGGTGGAGATTCTGGAGCGGAATCAGGCAAACTGGCTGAACTCCAGGACAGCGGCACAGTAAGGGTCGGGTTTGCGAACGAACCGCCTTACGCCTATGAAGATTCCGAAAGTGGAGAGCTTGAAGGGGCGGCAATTGATATTGCGACAGCGGTGTTCCAGGAAATGGGCATCGACAATGTGGAAGGTCACCTGACCGACTGGGGAGAACTGATTCCAGGCGTACAGGCTGGACAGTATGACGCAATCACCGCCGGCATGGCGATTCTGCCGGACAGATGTGAAAACGCAATGTTCGCAGAACCGGAGATGCAGTACGGTGAAGGTCTCGTCGTCGAAGCAGGGAACCCTCATGATATTCACAGCTATGCGGATATCGCAGAAAATCCTGACGTTACAGTGGCACTGATGGAAGGAACGACACAGTTCGACTTCCTGGACCAGGAAGGCGTCGATCCGAACCAGATCATGTCAGTCGGAGACATCCCTGCACAGCTTTCAGCGGTACAGTCCGGCAATGCGGATGTTACGGCAGCAACCGAGGCAACATTGAGAGCCGCATATGAATCACTGGATAGTGAGGATGTGGAAATCGTTGAAGATTTCGAACAACCGGATATCGAGGGAATCCCGAGTTATGGCGCAGCAGCGTTCAACCTTGAAGATGAAGAGTTGCGCAATGCCTACAATGATGCACTGGAGACATTGAAGGAAGACGGTACAATCGACGGAATTCTGGATGATTCCCAAGGGTTTACTGCTGAAAACAACCGGGTGGAAGTTGGAGAAATGACAACCGAGCAACTATGTGAAGGCGAATAATCTTTTCAGGCCCAGTCATTCCTTAGGAAATACTGGGCCTTTTTATTCGTAAATAAGGAGTGAGGAAAAATGTTTGAGTCTGGGGCGAATATACTAACCTACCTGTCCCAAGGGGCATGGACGACCATCAGTATCTTTTTGGCATCGGCCTTCTTTGCTTTTTTGATGGCTTTCATCGCCGGCCTGTCACGGCTGGCAAAAAACCCGTTGATCCGTGGATTCACTACAGTATATGTTGAGATCTTCCGGGGGACTTCGCTGATAGTCCAGCTCTTCTGGCTCTATTATGCCGTGCCGATGCTGTTCAATATCAATCTTGGCAGCAACTGGTGGGTCGGGGTCGTTGCGATTGCACTAAACTACGGAGCCTATATGTCTGAAGTAGTCAGAAGTTCCATTCTGTCCATCGACAAAGGGCAGACGGAAGCGAGTATCGCACTGAATCTTTCGAGATTCCAGCGCATGAGACATATCATACTGCCTCAGGCACTCAGGCTGATGCTGCCTGAGTTCGGCAACTATTCAATTCAGATACTTAAAGGGACTGCACTTGTTTCACTGATCGGACTGACGGACATCCTCTATTATGGGGACATATACCGCTCGTCGAATCTTTCCGAAGGCCCGCTGGCATATTTGATGGTGCTGGTCATGTACTTCATCATTGCACTGCCGCTCATCTGGCTTTCCAAACAAGGTGAGAAAATGTCCAGGAGAGGGGTGGCGAGCTGATGACAGCGACATATTGGAGCTGGGAAACATTCGCTGATGCATTTCCGATCATACTGGAAGGGCTCAAAATCACGCTGGGCCTCACCATTGCGAGCTACCTGCTGGCAATGGTGGTTGGATTCATCTGGCTGATACTCGAATCCACACCAATCAAGCCGTTCAATTTCATCGTCTACTGGATTAAGGAATTCATCCGGTCCACACCGCCGATTGTACAGATTTTCTTCCTGTACTTTGCATGGCCGATGGTTCCGTATATCGGAACGTCGTTCACGCCATTCGTCGCTGCCATGCTGGCGCTTGGCATCCACTTCTCGACATACATCAGTGAAGTGTACCGTTCCGGTATAGAAAGTGTGGACAAGGGGCAGTGGGAGGCATCAACGGCGCTCAATTTCTCGACGCGGGACAAGTGGACGAAAATCGTCCTGCCACAGGCACTGCCACCGACGATACCAATGCTTGGGAACTACCTGATCATCCTGTTCAAGGAGGTGCCGCTTGCGGCAACAATAGGGGTGGTCGGCATACTGAGCATCGCACGGAGCTATGGTGCGCAGACATGGTCCTATATCGAACCGCTGACCATCGTCGCCCTCCTGTTCCTCCTGCTCAGCTATCCTTCTGCACTGCTGATCAGAAGGCTGGAGAATAAAATGAATCGTCGATTCGACAAAAAGCCAAAGAAAGTGAAGGTGGCCGAATAATGGAACCAATCGTACAATATAAGGATGTTCATAAGTCATTCGGTGATACACATGTCCTGAAGGGCATCAATCTCGATATCTATCCGACTGAAAAGATTGCGATCATCGGGCCGAGCGGCTCGGGGAAGACGACAATCATCCGTCTGCTGATGACGCTTGAGGAGCCGACCGATGGGGATATCATCGTCGCCGGCGAAAACCTCTGGAAGATGGAAGTGGGCGGAAAGATGAAGACGGCGAACGAAAAGCACCTGCGTGCAGTAAGAAAGAATATCGGCATGGTCTTCCAGCACTTCAATCTCTTTCCACACAAGACGATACTGGACAACTGCGTCACACCACTTGTCCAGGTCAAGAAGATGAAGAAGTCGGAAGCGGTGGAACTGTCTAAACAGATGCTTGACCGCGTAGGGCTTGGAGACAAATACGAAGCATATCCATCCAATCTCTCAGGTGGGCAGAAACAGCGTGTCGCCATGGCACGTGCACTGGTCATGAAGCCGAAGATCATGCTGTTTGACGAAGTCACCTCAGCACTCGACCCGGAACTCGTCGGAGAAGTACTCGAAGTCATCCGTGACCTTGCAGAACAGGACGATATGGCCATGGTGCTCGTCACCCACGAGATGGACTTTGCCCTGGAAATCGCAGACCGTGTCCTCTTCCTCGACGACGGTGTCATCGCTGAATCAGGAACCGCTGACGAGGTCATCAACAAATCCGACAATCCGAGGCTTCAGGATTTCCTGAGACGATTCAGGAAAGAAGAAGTGTAAAAAGGGAAGCGCCGACTGCAGTAATCTGCAGCCGGCGCTTTTTTGTCTGTTCATGGATGGGCGGGGCCGACAATCCACCACCGCAGAGGTCACAATGGCGAGTGGATCCTCCCATTGCCCATCCGCTTATTGGAACCCACAAAAAGTCCCGCCCTGTTTTGGGCGGGACTTCATTACTTATGCATGTTCCATGGTGGTGACGCCTTTTGCTTCACGGCAAGCGACTTCAAGTTCGTCCTTATAGGTCTGGCGGGTGCTGTCATCCCATGCCAGAATGTCGCTCATCAACCGGATGACGCCCTCTTTGTATTTTTCTACATTGGCGATGTCGAAGTACAGTTCCCCTGTACGTCTGACGAAGTAATCGCGCGGGTTCGCAGCCATTTCATGCTGGATGCTGTAGATGACTTTCGCATGGACATCCTTCGGCAGGCCATAATGTTCTGAAGCCTCACCGAGTCCGCCGATGATTTCGTATATCCGTTCGACATTGCTGCCGTAATGTGATGCAAGCTTTTGGCCTTTCGTGATGGAGAGGCCGTATGATGGAGCCCGTTCAGCCATATTTCTCACGAAATCATCGAAGCCCTCGCTGCCTCCGACATCACCGCCTGACATTGGCTGATGTTCTGTGTCGCTCTTTTCGAATTTGAGGCCATAGTCCTTGGCGAGACGTTTGGACACGAGGTCGACAATCTCCTTGGCCATGTGCCGATAGCCCGTCAGTTTTCCGCCGGCAATGGTGATGAGGTTGCTTTTGGCTTCCCAGATTTCATCTTTCCTTGAGATTTCAGAAGGGTCTTTGCCCTCTTCGTGGATGAGGGGCCTGATTCCTGCCCATGTGGATTCTATATGCTCCTCACTGAGGTTGAGCCCAGGGAACATGTCGTTCGCCGTATCAAGAAGGTACTGCCGGTCTTCGATTGTTGTGACAGGGTTCTGCTTGTCACCCTCATAGTGTGTATCCGTCGTCCCGACATATGTCTTGCCGTCCCTTGGAATGGCGAAGATCATGCGCCCATCGGATTTGGCATCGAAATAGACAGCCTGATGGAGCGGGAAATCCTTCTCATCAAAGACGAGGTGCACACCTTTTGAGAGGAACAGCTGCTTCTTGCCTTTTTTGGCTTCCTCATCATGGGAACGGACATCGTCCACCCATGGTCCGGTTGCATTGATGACGCGGCGGCCGAGAATCTGGTAAGTCTCCCCGCCAATCTGATCTTCAGCGTGTATACCGACGATTTTGCCTTCATCATAGACGAAGCCGACGGCTTTGACATGGTTGATCGGGTCTGCACCGAACTCTGCTGCCTTCTTCATGACCTCGATCGTCATGCGGGCGTCATCTGTCCGGTACTCTACATAATAGCCGCCACCGAGCAGACCATCCCTTTTGACGAGTGGCTCCTTCTCCAGTACATCATCCACGCTCAGCATCTTGCGCTGCTCGCTCCTTTTGACTTCGGCGAGCATATCATAGACACGCAGGCCGATACTCGTCGTGAACTGGCCGAAAGTGCCGCCTTTGTGGAAGGGGAGGAGCATCCATTCCGGTGTCGTTACATGCGGACCGTTTTCATATACGATGGCGCGCTCGATTCCGGTTTCACGTACGACTCCAATCTGGAACTGTTTCAGATACCGGAGTCCACCATGGACGAGTTTCGTGCTCCGGCTGCTTGTTCCCTCAGCAAAATCCTGCATCTCGACAAGTGCAACCTTCATGCCGCGCTTCGCCGCATCGAGGGCAATCCCCGCTCCAGTGATTCCACCACCAATGACAACGATATCGTAATCGACTTTCTCCATATGCTGTAATTGGTCTTTTCTGGTCAATGTGTTCAGCATTGTTCTACCTCCTAGTTTTATAGCCAATAAAGACCGGATGTAACCGGATCCCTATTGTGAATCTTCTTCTTTGAAACTGTGCTTCGGCTTGAATGCCTGTGTCGCACGCACAGCATGCTGCCAGCCATCATAGAGGGCATCACGCTGGTCCTGCTCCATCTCGGGTTCGAATACGCTGTCCGTCTCGCTGACCGATTTCAATTCATCGGTGGATTTCCAGAAACCGACGGCAAGTCCGGCGAGGTAGGCTGCACCAACGGCTGTTGTTTCAAGAACCTCAGGACGCTCGACGGTCGTATTGAGAATATCCGCCTGGAACTGCATGAGGAAGTCATTGGCCGCAGCCCCGCCGTCCACACGCAGCGTCTCAAGCTCAATGTTTGAATCCTTCTGCATCGCATCCAGCACATCCTTCGTCTGATAGGCGAGGGATTCAAGCGTCGCACGGACAAAATGCTCCTTCTCGGTACCCCGGCTCAGTCCGAAGATGGCCCCGCGTGCCTCGGAATCCCAATATGGGGCGCCGAGCCCCGTGAATGCCGGAACCATATACACGCCTTCCGTCGATTCGATGCGGTTCGCATATGCTTCCGACTGAGGTGAGTCATTGAACATGCGCAGCCCGTCCCTCAGCCACTGGATGGCGGACCCTGCAACGAAGATGGAGCCTTCAAGTGCATACTTCACCTTGCCGTCGATGCCGTAGGCAATCGTCGTCAGCAGTCCATTTTCACTCTGGATGGCCTCTGTACCCGTATTCATGAGCAGGAAGCAGCCGGTGCCATAAGTGTTCTTCGCATCGCCCTCTTTGAAGCAGGTCTGGCCGAATAGAGCCGCCTGCTGGTCTCCGGCAACCCCCGCGATGGGCACGTTGCGTCCGAAGAAGTGGGATTTCGTCGTTTCCCCATAGACTTCACTGGATGATTTGACTTCAGGCAGCATGGATTCCGGCACACCCAGTATGTCGAGCAGTTCCTTGTCCCATTCGAGTTCGTGGATGTTGTACATCAGTGTACGGCTGGCATTGGTGTAGTCTGTGACATGAGTGGCTCCTTCTGTGAAGCGCCAGATGAGCCATGTATCGATGGTGCCGAAAAGCAGGTCTCCATTCTCCGCCTTTTCACGTGCACCGTCCACATTGTCGAGGATCCATTTGACCTTTGTGCCGGAGAAATACGGATCAAGGAGCAGGCCGGTCTTCTTGCGGAATGTATCTTCGTGGCCTTGGGACTTCAACTCGTCGCAGATATCCGCGGTCTGGCGGGACTGCCACACGATGGCATTATAGACGGGCCGGCCGGTGTTCTTGTCCCATACGACGGTCGTTTCACGCTGGTTTGTGATGCCGATGCCTTCGATCTGTTCGGCTTTGATGTCATTTTCGGACATGACCCCTGCGACGACGGAGAGGACGGAACTCCAGATTTCATTGGCGTTATGCTCCACCCATCCGGATTCGGGGAAATATTGCTTGAACTCCTTCTGGCTGGTTCCGATGATGTCACTTTCCTTGTTGAATAGAATGGCACGTGAACTCGTGGTGCCCTGGTCGATTGACATGATATATTTTTCCATTTTTAATACCCCTTTACTTTGTATGTTGTTCAAGAAGGCCGTATCCTACATTAATTTGGAGGCCTCTCCTTTAAGCAGGCTTTTATTAAGAAATACCCCTAACGCAAGAACCAAAACAGTGAAGACGATTGCAATGGCGAGGAACAGGTCCGGCGAATTCAGAAATATTGCGTTATATACCGCTGCACCGAGTGCGCCGCCGGCCAGCGGTCCGAGTATCGGAACGATGGCGTATACGAAATTCGATTTTCCCTTGCCGGGAATCGGCATGAGGAAGTGGGCGAGCCTCGGTCCGAAGTCACGGGCCGGGTTGATGGCATAGCCGGTAGTGCCGCCGAGGCTGAGGCCGATCGCTGTAATGAGGAAACCGACGATGAGCGGATTCAGGCCTTCGGTGAATTCATTGGCACCGATGAACAGAAGTCCCATGACGAGGATGAATGTGCCGATGATCTCACTTGTGAAGTTGGCGACATAGTTGGGGAAGGCGGGCCCGGTGGCGAACACGCCGAGTTTCGTCCCATCATCCTCCTCCGCCTTGAAGTGCGGCATGAAGTGCAGCCAGACGAGAAACGCGCCGGTCATCGCCCCGAGCACCTGTGCGATGATGTATGGAATTACTTGTGCCCATTCGAATTCGCCTGCAAATGCGAAACCGAGTGTGACGGCGGGGTTGATATGTGCGCCCGAGAACTGGCCCACCGCATAGACGGCAAACGCCACCGCGAAGCCCCAACCGAATGCGATGACGATCCAGTCGGATCCTTTGGCCAGGGATCCCTTCAAATTGACATTGGCAACGACGCCTGCCCCGAACAGGATAAGTATTGCCGTCCCAACAAATTCTGCAACGAGTTCATTCATTGCAAACCACTCCTTTGTTTGATTGATCCGCTAATAAAACATAAAAAAACCCACACTGGTAGCTATGTAAAAGCTACAAATGTGGGCTCTGTCTCTCCGTGTCGTATTAACTTACTTTATAATCTATCCTATAATGGAAGCGTTGTCAACTTTTATATGCTTCATGACCTCTGATTTGTCGGGCTGAACCAGAGGTCCGTCTTGCTCGTTGTCACATACTTGGCTCCGGCGGCGATGGCGTCATCGACCTCGCCCTGTGTCTCGATCAATCCGCCGGCGATCACATCGGCATCCACTTCCGACTTGAGCAGGTGAATCACTTTCGGTACGACACCCGGAAGGATTTCAATCAGCTTGGGTTCCGTCTGTCTGATGAGTTCAATGCTTTTTTCGATGGCTGAAGAGTCGATGACGAAAATGCGCAGGACAGTCTCCATGCCAAGCTGGTTGGCCTTTTTGATGATTCTTCCGCGTGTTGTCACGATGCCTGTCGGTCTGTACTTCTGATGAATGTATTCGAGTGAAGCGGTATCGACCGCAAGGCCCTTGATCAGATCCAGGTGGAGGAAGACATCGAATCCATGCCTTTTGATGGTGGTGATGTGACTTTCAAGATGCCCAATATGGATGTCCAGGATGACACATGCCCGGTAGGGACTGCCGATAAGCTTTTCAAAATCTTTCATGGAACGGATTGCAGGTAGGATTTTCACATCGTTGCACCTTCATTTCAAAATTATTATTCCATTTATAATAGAATAGATATGTAAAATTGTATAGTATTTGGAAATTGGGGTATAGATAACGACAATGTGGGCCATTGTGATGAGCAAGTCTTTTTTAGGTGGACAGACCACCCATATATAATATGGTAGAAACACGTATGAAGGATACAGCAACAGAGGGGGTAGGGGCAAGTGAATATATCACGCAACAACTTGATGCTCAAAGAGCTGCTCGGGGTGGAGCATGCGGTCATACAGGCACCGATGGCAGGGGGCATCACGACCAAAAAACTGGTGGGTGCCGTCTCCGAAGCCGGTGGGCTTGGCATGATCGGTGCAGGAGGGATGGATGCAGATGCATTGCGCAACATGATCCGTGAACTGAAGAAGGAGCACGGAAGATCCTTCGGTGCCAACCTGTTCGTACCATGGGATTTCAAAGTCACTGAAGAGAATGTAGCCGAGGCCTATGAAGCACTCAGGCCCCTGTACGACCTCTTTGGTCTGGAGCAGGAACCTTTCACGCCTCCGGATATGGAAGATGTCAAAATGAAGTTCAACGCACAGCTCGACGTCATTGTGGAGGAGCAGGTGCCTGTATGCTCCTTCATATTCGGGATACCACAGAGCCATCACATCGAACGCCTGAAAGAGGCGGGCACGATCCTGATCGGCACTGCGACAACAGTCGAGGAAGCCGAAGCCATCGAGCGTGCCGGTTTTGATGCTGTCGTTCTGCAGGGGGCTGAAGCAGGCGGGCACCGGGGGACATTCCTCAACCCGGTCGACGACAGTCTGGTGGGTCTGATGAGCCTGATTCCGGAAGCGGCAGACCAGCTCTCCATTCCGGTCATCGCTGCAGGCGGCATCATGGATGGACGCGGTGTTGCGGCTGCAAGGATACTCGGTGCAGCAGGTGTCCAGCTGGGTACGGCCTTCATCTCCACAGAAGAAAGCGGGGCGCATCGGGTACATAAGAATGCGCTGAGTGAAAACCGGCATATACCATCCGTATTGACGAAAGTATTTACAGGCCGGGCTGCCCGGGCAATCAAAAACACGTTCATCAGGGATATGGCCGAACAAACGAAAAGCATGGTCGACTATCCAGTGCAGAGGCGTCTGACCCAGCCGATACAGGATGCCTCGAAAGTAAGGAACAGTACAGAGTATGCCATGCTCCTCGCCGGTCAGGGGAAAAGCATGGCGCGGACCATGTCTGCTGGTGAACTCGTGCGGCAGCTCGTGCTGGAGGCGAAAGAGTTTGGGGTCGATATATAGGCAGGACGGGGTATGATGGGGCACAGGTTCCAGAATACCCAATCAAAAAAGACTCACCCATCACAGGGTGAGTCTTTTGCTATGATCAATGGTTATGCTGTGCTTCGTTCGTCTCGTCCGGCTTGAGCATGAAATCGAGAACGATGATCGTCAACGTGACAAGTGCTGCCAGCAGTACACCGCTCCAGATATTGAGTGGCCCGCCGCCGCCAAGGCTGTTCAGAACGAAGTTGACCATTTGAGTCAGCATGAGTGCCCAGATGAAACTGATGATATACTTCATGGTCCTGCCTCCACTACATATTTATATAAGCTAATAATAACTTAAAACGGTTTCGATGTATAGTGCCAATCTCGAGGGGGCGGCACAAAAATAATCTTTTCACAGAGCAAGTCCGGAAGGCAGTCAACCATCCAATCATATGTAATCGCTTTCAATAAAAACGTAAATAATTGGAAAATAAGTTGAAAACCTTTATTCATTGGTGTATATTTAATTTCTGCAAATGCTTAAATATTGTTGCAATTCAAAAAACGGATTGCAAAATATATTTTGGACACGTACAATATATGGTGACGAAAAACTTTGGAATATACTGGGTGTAGGGGTATGACATACAAGATTTGCATCTGGATATGCCTATCATTTTAGATTCAGAACGGCATTTCCTTCATTCATCCATGCATATTCAAGGCGTCACATATATCGTGCAGGACTGGTTGCAGAAGCTAAGGAACATTCGATTAAGAACGAGGGGAAAGAATAGGTGAAAATAAATGACTGAAAAGCTTTTAGAAGTGAATAACCTGACGACTTCCTTCAAAATCGGCAGCGAGTATTTCCCGGCGGTGGATGATGTCTCACTCAGCATCCAGCCGAATGAAGTGCTTGCGCTCGTAGGGGAATCAGGCTCAGGAAAAAGTGCCACAGCATTCTCACTGATGGGGCTCCATAGAAAAGCCCGCATTGAAGGGGAGGTCAATTTCCAGGGACAGAACCTTCTGAAACTGAACGAAGGCAAGATGAACAAGATACGTGGGGGTGACCTGGCGATGATATTCCAGGATCCGATGACGGCGCTCAATCCACTGATGAAGATAAAGCAGCAGATTATTGAAACACTCAAGATACATAATACGAAAGCGAAGAACGAAAGGGAGGCCTATGCTGTCGAACTGCTGGACCGCGTTGGCATCCCGCGTCCGGATCGGGTGGCTGAAGCCTACCCGCATGAACTATCAGGTGGGATGCGTCAGCGTGTCGTCATCGCCATCGCGATCGCCAATCGTCCGAAGCTGCTCATCGCCGATGAGCCGACGACGGCACTCGATGTAACAATCCAGGCCCAGATCCTCGACCTGATCCGTGAACTTCAGGACGATTTGAATTCAGGTGTCCTCCTGATTACACACGACCTTGGGGTCGTGGCTGAAATGGCTGATCGTGTAGCGGTCATGTATGCCGGACAGATCGTCGAAGTGGCACCGGTACGGGAGCTCTTCAAGAACCCGCAGCATCCATATACACGCTCACTTTTGAATTCATTGCCGACCGAATCCATGCTGGGCAGCAAGCTGCATGTCATACAGGGTGTGGTGCCGGCACTGAACAAGATGGACCGTACAGGCTGCCGCTTCGCTCCGCGTATCCCATGGGTGCCTGCTTCCGAACATGAGAAGAATCCAAAGCTCAGGGAAATCGCAGATGATCATTATGTGCGCTGCACCTGCTACAAGAACTTTTCTCTCGGCAGTGAAACTCCCCAAAATATCGATGCAGAGGAATACCAGATTGAAACAGGGGCCCGGGGAGGAAGCGTACGATGAATCTATTGGAAATAAAAGATCTTAAAGTCCACTATCCAATAAAGGGCGGCTTCTTCAATACGGTCAAAGATCATGTCAAGGCGGTGGATGGCGTCAGCATCAGCATCCCTGAAGGAACGACATACGGTCTGGTCGGGGAATCCGGCTCGGGAAAGACGACGACAGGAAAAGCCGTCATGGGCCTCAACCATGTGACCAGCGGCGAAATCTTTTTCGATGGCCAGAAGCTCAACAGCAAAGGGAAGAAGGTCGATGTCAGGGATGATATCCAGATGATCTTCCAGGATCCCTATTCCTCACTCAATCCCAGGAAGCGCGTATTCGACATCGTCGCCGAACCGATCAGGAACTATCATAAGAAAACGAGGGGGGAACTGGTCCCGGAAGTGCTTGGGCTGCTCCAGCGTGTAGGGCTGCCGCCGGGTTCCCTCTACAAGTACCCGCATGAGTTCTCGGGCGGACAGCGCCAGCGGATCGGGGTGGCACGGGCCATCGCCCTGAATCCGAAGCTGATCATCGCGGACGAACCTGTATCGGCACTCGACGTGTCGGTGCAGGCGCAGGTGCTCAACTTCATGCAGGACATCCAGCAGGATATGAACCTTACGATGATGTTCATCGCCCATGACCTTGGGGTCGTCCGCCACATGTGCCGGCATATCGGCATCATGTATCAGGGCCGTCTCGTGGAAGAGGGCAGGACCGAAGAAATCTTCAAAAATCCGCAGCACATCTATACGAAGCGGCTGATTGCAGCGATTCCCGATACGGATGTGGATGAAATCGAAAACAATCTCGCATTCAGACAGATGGTCAAGGAGGAATATGATCGGAATTTTGCCGATCACCTTGATGAAGAGGGCAGAGCCTTCCCGCTGCAATCCATTACGGAGACGCACAGAGTGGCGTTGCCGGTGAAAGGTTGATGAACATATGCTGAAATTTACGATTCGAAGACTGCTTATCACATTCCCGCAGCTCGTCATCCTGAGTGTACTTGTATTCATTATGGGATCGATGATGCCGGGTGACGCACTCTCCGGGCTGATCGATCCGTCCATCCCGGCTGAAGCCATTCAGGCAAGAAGGGAACAGCTCGGACTCGACAATCCATGGTACATCCAGTACAGGGACTGGATATTCGCGATGTTCCAGGGTGATTTTGGAACTTCCATCTTCCATCAGCGTCCGGTCATGGACGTGATCGGTGACCGTCTGATGAACACGGTATGGCTCTCGCTGTTCTCGACAGTGCTGATCTACCTGCTCGGTCTGCCGCTCGGACTCGTATCCGGCCGCTACAACGACTCCCTGCTCGATAATGCAATTACTGGGTATACATACCTCGGGTTTGCAACGCCGCAGTTCATTTTCGGACTCATCATACTATGGATCTTCGGCTATAATTTGGGTTGGTTCCCGACAGGGGGCTCCGTGGCACCAGGTCTCGAACCGGGCAGCATCGATTATATACTGAGTAAAATAAACCATCTTGTCCTGCCGAGTTTCGCAATCGCCCTGATCGGATTGGTTGGGACGGTGCAGTATTTGAGAAGCGGTATCATTGAGACGAAGCAGAAGGACTTCATCATCCTGGCACGTGCGAAAGGGGTCAAGGAATCTGCAGTGTACAACAAGCACGTCTTCAGAAACTCCATACTGCCGATTGCAGCATTCTTTGGCTACGAGATCGTCGCCCTCCTGGGCGGTTCGATCTTTATAGAAATGATCTATAGCTATCCCGGTATGGGCCGTCTGTTCCTGGACTCCATCTCGACACGTGATTTCAGTGTGGCGAATGTGCTCATCCTGTTCTACGGGTTCCTGGCAATCGTGGGTGCACTAGTGTCCGACATCATTCTGAGTATCGTAGATCCTAGGATCCGCATCAAATAGGAGGGAGCGTATAAAGTGAGCAATAGAAATGATTTAAATCAGAATTCCGGCGCCGGGCGCCGGGAAGAAGATGCAAACAAGGACAAAGCGCGTCTCCGTCAGCAGGAACTGGATCGTCGCAGTACGGAAAGTGGTGACAGGCCAAGAGATGGAGATCCATTCGAATCACATACGGATGATGACCATACCTACGAAAAGGGCGATATGGACATGACCGTCAAGGCAGATCTGCCGCACGGGGCGTCGGGTCACGGCGCCCTCGATTCGAAGAATCTCCCACGGAGTACACCCGGGTGGAGAATCATCATCCGGGAAGTGATTGCAGACAAGCTTGCGCTGTTCTCACTGATCATATTTACACTCATTACGGCATATGTATTCGGCCTGACGATGTTCCTCGACCGGGAAGAAATTGTCATGGTCGACCTGTTTGCCATAAATCAGCCACCGGATGAGACATTCAGGCTCGGCACGGATTACGGGGGCAGGGACATCTTTGGCCAGTTGATTATCGGGACGAGGAACTCTCTTGCGATCGGGATACTCGTGACACTGATGAGTGTCGGCTTCGGAATTGTTTATGGTGTCGTTTCCGGGTACTTCGGTGGACGTGTTGATAATATCATGATGCGCATCGTCGATTTCTTCATGGTTCTGCCATTCCTGATGATCGTCATTGTTTTCGTTACGATCTCACCATCATATGATATATTCACCTTCTCATTCATGATGGCGGCATTCCTGTGGACAGGTACCGCGCGCCTTATTCGTTCATTGGCCATCCAGGAAAGGGAACTTGACTATATCAATGCATCGAAGACACTCGGCAGTTCCCATGGCAAAATCGTGTTTACACAACTGATGCCGAACCTCGTCGGCATCATCATTGTCAACGGTACACTGTCGCTTGCGGCGAATATCGGAATCGAATCGGGACTGTCATTCCTTGGTTTCGGTTTCCCGGAGGACTATCCATCCCTCGGTACGTTGTTGGCTTATGCGATAAATTCCCAGACACTGCAGCACAGGCCATGGATCTGGGTGCCGGCGGCAATCATGATTCTCGTCCTCATGCTGTGTGTGCGCAACATCGGTGAAGCGATGAGACGTGCAGGCGACGCCAGACAGAGACAGGCATAATTTGCAGGGTTCCAGTGAAATGGAACCCTATAAATGAAATAAAGTGAAAGCGGTTTCAATGAAATTGTCTGTATTTACAAGAAATTAACAATTGAGTGTTATAATACACATAAATTGAAAATAATGCTTAACAAAATGTTGATATTTCAGACAATTGTGATAACATTGTGTATAGACAGAATTACATACACATTAAACGGAATCACATTTATTACCATATTATGGTACTAAGTTTCAGCCTTAAACTGAACTTGAGTATATATCAGTTTATATTTTTAAATACAGGGAGGAAATAAGATGGGGAAATATTCGTGGTCCAAACTGATGTTTCTTACGATGCTGATCATGGTATTGGCATTGGCTGCATGCGGCGGAGGCTCTGAAGAGGAAACATCTGAAGAGGAAGGATCGGGTGACACAGGTTCTGAGGAATCTACAGAAGAAGGCTCTGAAGAGGAGACAGAGGAAGGTTCCGATGATTCTGCTTCAGCTGAAGACATATACAATTATGAAGACTTCAATAAGACAGTATCAAACGACGGTGAAGTGACAGGGGAAGGCACACTCAAAGTGGGTCTGACATCCGATACACCGTTCGAAGGTACGCTCAACTTCAACCTCTATCAGGGGAACCCGGACTTTGAAGTCATCAGCCTTTTCGATGAACCATTGCTGACGATGGACGAGGACTTCCAGTTCACGAACGACGGCGCAATGACTTTTGAAGTCAATGAAGATGATAACACTGTAACGTTCACCCTCAATGAAGATGTTACATGGCATGACGGTGAACCGGCTACAATCGAGGATTATGTCTATGCCTACGAAGTCATCGGACATCCGGAGTATCCGGGCATCCGTGGCGCAACGGACGGCTTTACACTACTTGAAGGATATAACGAATACAAGGCAGGAGAGGCGGATGAAATCTCCGGCATCGAAGTCATCGATGAGCAGACAGCCGTGTTCACATACACTGAACTCGCACCATCCTTGACAGCTGGCGGCTTCTGGTACTATCTGATGCCTGAACACCACTATGAAGGTGTAGAGATTGCAGACATGGCCGAAGCGCCACAGACTCGTGAGAACCCGCTCGGTATCGGACCTTACAAAGTGGACTCTGTGACTCCTGGGGAAGCGGTCGTAATGTCCAAGTTCGAAGACTATTGGAGAGGCGAGCCGAACTTGGATGGCATCGAACTCAGCGTCGTATCTCCATCTTCTGTAGCGAATGCGATGGAAACAGGCGAAATCGATCTGGCAATCAACTTCCCGACTGACCAGTTCCCAGATGTTTCCGAAATGGAAGGTGTGGAATGGCTGGCCAACATTGAAGGATCCTATACGTATATCGGCTTCAAGCTCGGTGAGTGGAACGAAGACGAAGGACGTGTGGACTATAAGCCTGAAGAAATGAAGATGGGCGATCCTGAACTCCGTCGTGCGATGTGGCATGCGATGGACAACGATGCAGTCGGTGAGCGTTTCTATAATGGTCTCCGCTGGAAGGCGACGACTCTGATTACGCCATATCATGCGAACTGGCATGACGACAGCGTTGAGGTGCCTGAGTACGACCCTGACCAGGCGAACCAGATCCTTGACGAAGCAGGATATGAAGATACGGACGGCGATGGCTTCCGCGAAACGCCAGAGGGCGAACCGCTCGAAATCAACTTTGCTTCAATGTCCGGCGGCGACATTGCAGAGCCGCTTGCCAACTACTACATTCAGTCCTGGAAGGATATCGGCCTGAATGTACAGCTGACGAACGGCCGACTGATCGAATTCAACACATTCTATGACATGCTCGAAAACGATGATCCTGAAGTGGATGTATATCAGGGTGCATGGGGCGTTGGTTCTGATGTGGATCCGTACGGACTCTATGGTCCGGATGTGGATTTCAACTACCCGCGTTATGAGAGTGAAGAGAGCACACAGCTGATGGAGGAAGGCAACTCTCCGGAAGCGTTCGATGTAGAGAGAAGACAGGAAATCTACAACGAGTGGCAGGCGCTGATGGTTGAGGAGATGCCGGTAGTGCCGACACTCTACAGGTCATTCGTTGTTCCTGTAAACGAAAGAGTCGTCAACTACAGCATCGATCTCGGCTTCAATGAAGAAACTGCACCTTACAACTGGGGTGTGACGGAAACGGAATAGCTTGCAGCACTCGAGCACTCATGCTTGGCATGGGTGCTTTTTTTGTTGTATGCATTTCTCAAATGTGATAAATTAGTACCTAGTGATAATATGAGATTATAAGGTGTGGTCAAATGAAGAATGTAGGTGTTCTGGGTCTGGGGACCTATGTACCGGAGAAGGTATTTACCAACCATGACTTTGAGAAAATACTTGATACGTCCGACGAATGGATTACAGAAATGACAGGAATAAAGGAACGGCGTTATGCCGAAGGTATGGATACAAGCGACATGGCCTATGAGGCGGCCAGGGAAGCGATAGAGAATTCAGGCGTCAAGAGCGAGGAGATCGATCTTGTCATCGTGGCGACTTCGACAGGGGATCACCAGTTCCCGACTGTTGCGACCACGCTGCAGAAGCGGCTCGGCTTGAGGCCGGTGCCGTCGATGGACCAGCTGGCAGCCTGTACGGGCTTCATCTATGCGATGGTCACAGCCCAGCAGTTCATCCAAACGGGGACCTACAAACATGTTCTGGTGGTCGGGGCGGACAAACTGTCCAAAATCACCGACTTCGACGACCGATCTACGGCTGTCCTGTTTGGTGATGGTGCCGGTGCCGTCGTCATGGGTGAAGTGGCGGATGGCTACGGCATGCACTCCTTCGAACTCGGCAGCAACGGCCATGGCGGCCCGTATCTGTATGACGATGAAGAAAACGGCAACATCAGGATGAATGGCCGGGAAGTCTACAAGTTTGCCGTCAGGCAGATGGGTGAGTCCAGCGTCAGTGTGACGGAGAAAGCAGGACTGGCCAAGGAAGACATCGATATGCTGGTGCCGCACCAGGCGAACATCCGCATCATGAATGCAGCCCGCGAACGCATGGGACTGCCGGAGGACCGCATGAGTATAACCGTTGACAGATATGGAAATACTTCGGCTGCTTCAATACCGTTAAGTATCCATCATGAAGTTAAAAATGGTAGAATAAAGTCAGGAGACACCCTCGTTCTGGTCGGCTTTGGCGGCGGCCTGACATGGGGGGCAATTTGCCTGACATGGGGAGACAATAAGGAGGAAACTCATGGATAAGAGAAGAGTAGTGATTACAGGTATCGGTGCGTTGACGCCAATTGGCAATTCTGCGCCTGAAACCTGGGAGAATGCCCTCAAGGGAGTAAATGGTATCGATAAGATTACCCGCATCGACAACAGTGAATATAATGTTCACGTTGCGGGAGAGCTCAAGGACTTCAATATTGAAGATTACATGGACAAGAAGGAAGCGCGCCGCATGGACCGTTTTACGCAATATGCGATGGTGGCGTCCGATGAAGCGGTGAAGGACAGCGGCATTGAAATCACCGATGACAACCGCGAGCGCATCGGTGTATGGATCGGTTCCGGCATCGGGGGCATCCAGGCGCTTGAGGATGGTTTCAAAGTGCTCTATGAGCGTGGGCCACGCCGTGTGAGTCCTTTCTTCGTGCCGATGATGATTCCGGACATGGCAAGCGGCCAGGTCTCCATCAAGCATGGACTGAAAGGGCCGAACGGTGCCACAGTCACAGCCTGTGCCACAGGTACGAACTCCATCGGTGAAGCATTCAAGTTCATCGAGCGCGGTCAGGCGGACGCGATGGTGACGGGAGGAACTGAAGCACCGATCACCCGGATGGGTGTTGCAGGCTTCCAGGCCAACAAGGCTCTGACAACATCGGATGATCCGAACAAGGCATCCCGCCCATACTCCAAGGACAGGGATGGATTCGTCATTGGTGAAGGTGCGGGCATTGTCATGCTGGAGGAACTCGAGCATGCGAAGGCGCGCGGTGCCAAAATATATGGTGAAGTGGTCGGCTATGGTACAACAGGCGATGCACACCATATTACAGCGCCGGCTGAAGAAGGCGAGGGCGGTGCGCGTGCAATGATCGAAGCGATGAAGGATGCGGGCATCGACCCTAATGAGATCGGTTACGTCAATGGACACGGCACAAGCACCCAGTACAATGACCTGTTTGAAACGATTGCCATCCGCAATGTATTCAAGGACCATGCCTACAATCTGCTCGTCAACTCCACAAAATCGATGACAGGCCATCTGCTCGGCGGTACCGGCGGAATGGAAGCCATCATCACCGTACTCAGTCTGAGGGACGGCAAGGTGCATCCGACAATCAATCTGGACAATCCGGATCCGGAACTTGACTTGAACTATGTAACGGAAGGTACAGTGGAAGCGGACCTCCGCTACGCGATCTCCAACAGCTTCGGCTTCGGCGGACACAATGCCAGCCTGGTATTCAAAAAATACGAAGCATAATATATGTGATGAAGCCTGCTTTCCAATACAGAAAGCAGGCTTTTTTTCGCTTTGTGCACCCGGTCCGCCACCGAACCGCCCGCCACTGTGTATTGGCCGTCACAAGATCTTCTCGGGCAACAAAAAGACGAACAGGGCTGTTCCTGCTCGTCTCAATATGGAATCTATCTGCGTTTTCTGCCGAGTCCCATCGCACGCTCCATCTTTTCGACCATCTTGTCGGCCTTGCGCGATGCTTTCATGGCGCCTTCGTCCAGAATGTCATCCAGCTCGCCGCTTTCCAGATAGTGGTTCACTTTGTTTTGGAAGTCGACCAGGAAATTCTCAACGACTTCTCCGAGGTCGGACTTGAATGTACCGTAGCTGCTGCCTTCATATTCAGTTTCGAGCGCATCGATGCTTTTTGAAGTCAGGGAGGAATAGATTGTCAGCAGGTTGGAGATGCCGGCTTTCTCTTCCTTGTCGTACCGGATTTCGCTGCCGGAGTCCGTCACCGCACTGCGGATTTTCTTGGCAGCGGCCTTCGGCTCATCGAGGAGGGAAATAAAGCCCTTCTGGTTGTCATCACTCTTCGACATCTTCTTCGTCGGATCGTTCAGACTCATGATGCGCCCACCGACTTCCGGGTGCTTGACTTCAGGCACCGTCAGTATATCGTTGTACTTGGTATTGAAGCGCTCTGCCAAATCGCGTGTCAATTCGAGGTGCTGTCCCTGGTCTTCGCCCACCGGCACCACATCGGTGCCGTAGATGAGGATGTCCGCCGCCATCAGGGACGGGTATGTCAGCAGCCCGACGCTGATGCCGTCGCGCTGGTTCTGTTTGCGTGCCTTGTCCTTATACTGGGTCATGCGTTCCAGCTCTCCGATATAGCCCACACACTGCATCATCCATGCGGCTTTGGCATGTGCCGCCACTTCACTCTGGATGAAGAGGGTGATTTTTTCCGGGTCGAGGCCGGAGGCAAGATAGATGGCTGCGAGCTTCTTTGTATTGTCCCTGAGTTTGAGCCGGTCCTGGGGGACGGTTATTGCATGCTGGTCCACGATGCAGAAATAGGAGTCGTATTCCTCCTGCATTTCCACAAATTGTTTGTATGCCCCGATATAGTTTCCGATAGTGGGGATGCCACTGGGTTGTACTCCTGAGAATAATGTTTTCATGTCGTAATCACCTTTAAGTTAGTCATTATATATATGATAATAAACTTCCGGCCTGCTTGCAATATGGACACATCAATGATGAAACTTAATCTAACCATAATTTTTCTAAAAATTTGTGAGATTATTACATAATTCTCATTTTATTTTAATGTTCACGCTGTATAGTACAGAGTGTAAATAAAGTTTATACATCAATCCATCCGAGTTATATGAAATATGTTTATAATGCAGATGAACTGGGTATAGACTATTGTTACAAATCTTTTTAAAATTGGAGTGTGAGTTGTATGGTAACACTTTTTACTTCTCCAAGCTGCACATCATGCCGTAAAGCGAAAGCATGGTTACAAGAACATGAAATCCCTTATAATGAAAGAAATATATTCTCTGAACCACTCACATTGGACGAAGTGAAATCCATCCTCAGAATGACTGAAGATGGCACAGACGAAATTATTTCTACAAGATCCAAGACTTTCCAAAAACTGAATGTAGATATCGACAGTTTGCCGATGCAGGAACTCTACACATTGATCATGGAGAACCCGGGCCTTCTCAGAAGACCGATCATCATGGACGAAAAGCGTCTTCAGGTTGGCTACAACGAAGATGAAATCCGTCGTTTCCTGCCCCGCACAGTGAGAACTTTCCACCTGATGGAAGCCAAGCGTCTCGCTGAACTATAAGTGTATTTCCCCCAACAACTGATATAATACTTACGTTTGAAATGCCCGCAGATTACTTGATGTCTGCGGGTATTTTGGCGTATAATGACATGACAATTCCAAAAGTGGTTTTACCTCATAAGAATAAGGTATAATATAAATAAGAATCATACTTGAAGGAGAGGAGTGAGAAGTATGAGGATTGAAAGAATTGATGAGTCGACGATCAAATTTTTCATTACCTATCAGGACATCGAGAATCGCGGATTTGATAGAGAAGACCTATGGATGAACCGTAAACGTGGCGAAGAGTTCTTCTGGTCCATTATGGACGAAGTCAACCACGAGCATGAAGAAGATTTCTCAATGGAAGGGCCGCTATGGATCCAAGTACATGCCTATGACAAGGGGATTGAAGTGGTGGTTTCCAAATCTCAGGATGATAAACCATTCTCAACGGAGCAGACGCCTATGGATATGAATAATAATGATGTAGAACAGTTCCTCGAAAGCATTTCCGGAGACAAGGAAGAGATTGCACCCGTGACGAAAGAGCCGGTCATGGTGAAATTCAACGACTTCGAGGACCTCATAAAATACACCCATGAAGTGGAAGTCGATGAAACGCAGTATGAAGATCTGCTCATCGTCCACGAAGGCAGCTACTACTACCAGATCTTCTTCGACTATCGCATGGACTACATGGATATGGAGCGCATTGAAGCGAAGCTTCTCGAATACAGTTCTCCAGCAGAAGTGTCCAGCATGGTGGTCGAGGAGTACGGTGAAATCATCATGAGCATCAACGTGCGCGCTCGGGTAAGAAGATTTTTTAAAGAAAAATAATTTACTTGAATAGAAAATAAATCAAAAACCCCCTTTTCTGCCATATATGGAAGAGGAGGTTTTTTTATGTTCATGGCAAACGACATCGACGGTACAAGAATTACGGCGAGCACAGCACGGAAGGGGACGGAATATTTCTGTCCAATATGCCGGGTACGTGTCATCTTAAAAGCGGGCAGTATAAAGACGGTCCATTTTTCACACCGCAGGATTGCCGACTGCCTCCATTCCCTGTACAAAAAGGAATCGCTCCTGCATCTCGAGGCAAAGTGCGATCTATATCAGGCATTGAGCAGCCGCCATAGGGTAGAGATGGAGTACCACCTTCCCGAAATTGAACAGATTCCCGACCTGCTGATCGGCAGAAGGGCGCTCGAAATCCAGTATTCCGCCATTTCTCCGGCGCTCATCACCGAGCGGTCGAGTGGCTACCATTCCCTCGGTATGGACGTCATCTGGCTCCTTGAAGAACGGGCCATCAAAAAGGCGGAAGGCTGCATCATCCCCACGCACTTCCAGCTCTCCACCCTCCACAATACCGCGCTGTTCACATATTCGAACCATCACAGGCGACTGATGAAATGGACACTCCGTCATCATAGGGGCGACAACCGGTGGACTTTTCATACTTCGGAAATCAGTCCGCATGACCTGCTCGATTTCCATCCCCGGGAACCGGTCCAGCCGATTGTACTTGAACAGGGGGACATCAGGCGCATGGTCCAGCGGGAACGCCGGCAGAAGAACCGCCTGAATCCAACACTCACGTTCCTCTACCAGCTCTCCCTCGATACGGGGAATCTGCCACCGCACCTGTGCACGAGTGTCGAACCCGAGCGCTGGATACTGAACCCGCCGCTGGAATGGAAGCTGTATATCATGTATGGTCTGGAGAAGGGGACGTTCGACTGGCAGCAGTTCAGCGGCTTCATCCATATGCGTGAAATACAGGCTGCACCTCCGAAAGAGGAGGTGCTGAGGGCACTTCTTGCCGCCTAAAAAATGTTATATATTTCACAACAAACTTCGGTACTTGAAATTTCTGACGAATATTGAGAAAATTATATCATCAGACAAATGGAGGGGTAATTATGGCAAAAGTCATTACACGACAGGAACAGGAAGAGAAAAACACTTGGAATCTTGAAACCATCTTCGAATCTGATGCAGCATTCGAGGAGAAATATAAAGAATTGGAAAGCCGCCTTGGGGAAGAGGAACGTTTCAGGGGGCAGATCGATTCACTGGAAGCACTCGCCGATGCGCTGGAGACGGAGCGGGAGCTGAGTGAGGAAATCGGCAAGATCTTCGTCTATGCACACTTGAAGCATGACCAGGATACATCGGATGACACATACAGTGCACTGGAATCCAAGGCACGTACGCTCGTCGTCAAGTTCAACACCGCCTGGAGCTTCCTCGTGCCGGAAATCATGAAGGTCGACGAGGAGACGCTGGAAGAATGGCGCAGGGATCCGCGCCTCAGCGATTTCGCCTTCGACCTTGAGAAGCTCAACAAAAAGCGCGCATATGTGCTGAGTGACAAGGAGGAGAAGCTGCTGGCGCAGGCAGGGGAGGTCATGTCGAACCCGACTTCCACATTCGGCATGTTCAACAATGCCGACCTCGAGTTCCCGGATGCGGTCGATTCCGAAGGCAATACGCATGCGCTGACCCAGGGGACGTATATCGACCTGCTCAAATCGGGCGACCGTGAATTGAGGAAATCGGCCTACGAAAATCTGTACAGGACATATGGCGCCTACAAGAATACGCTCAGCCAGACGCTCCAGGGCGTCGTCAGCACGCACGTCTTCCAGGCCCAGGCGCGCGGCTATGATTCCGCAAGGCATCAGGCGCTCTCCAACAACTTCATCCCGGAAGAAGTCTATGACAACCTTGTGGAGACGGTGAATGACCACCTGCACCTGATGCACCGTTATACCGAGCTCCGCAGGCAGATGCTCGGCCTCGACAAGCTCAAGATGTATGACGTCTATACACCGATGGTCAAGGATGTCGATTTCGAGATGAGCTATGAGGAGGCGAAGGAATGGATGCTCGCTTCACTCGAACCGATGGGCGAAACGTACGTGAACATCATCAAGGAAGGGCTCGAGAACCGCTGGGTCGATGTGTATGAAAATAAAGGCAAGCGCAGCGGCGCCTATTCCTCAGGCACATACGGCACGAACCCGTTCATCCTCATGAACTGGCAGGATAACGTAAACAACCTGTTTACGCTGACCCATGAATTCGGACACAGCGTCCACAGCTACTACAGCAGACAGAACCAGCCATCCAACACATCCGGCTACTCCATCTTCGTCGCAGAGGTCGCCAGCAATTTCAACGAAGCCCTGCTTGCCGACTACATGTTCAAAAATCTTGAAGATACGAAGAAGAAGCTCTATCTGCTGAATGAACAGCTCGAAGGGTTCAGGGGCTCCGTCTTCAGACAGACGATGTTCGCCGAATTCGAGCACAAGATCCACTCCATGAAGGAGGCGGGGGAACCGCTCACGGCCGGGAAATTGAATGAAGTGTATGGGGTACTCAACCGCAAATACTTTGGTGATGCGGTCGATTATGATGACCATATCGAAGTCGAATGGGCACGCATCCCTCACTTCTACATGAACTATTATGTATACCAGTATTCCACCGGCTATGCTGCAGCTGCGAGCCTGTCCAAACAGGTGCTCGAGGAAGGCGGGGCGACGGCGGAGCGCTACATCAACGAATTCCTGAAGAAGGGCTCCTCGGACTATCCGATCAATGTGCTGAAAAACGCTGGTGTCGACATGACGACGTCGGAACCGATCGAGAATGCCATGAAGGTATTCGAAGCACAGCTCGACCAGTTCGAGGCATTGCTTGAAGAAGTATAGGTCTTGGAACACCCCTCCGGTCTTTGATTTTCCAAAGATCGGAGGGGTGTTGGTTTAATGGATGAACTATACATGTACTTTTTTTATATACAAGATATATAATGAATGCGTTTTCATTATGTCCATATTGTGAAAATCCATTCAAAATGTTGTCCAAAGCCTTAAACCATGGTATATTTTAGACATGAAATTTTTATCACTGAAACATACCCCTTTGTTATAACAGTGAAAAATTTCTCCCATCCCCTTTGTTTGAGCAGCACACTATAGAAGGTGTGCTGCTTTTTTATTTGTTTTAGTTTAATCTACATACATTTATGGCGCGGTGATCCTGGTTGGATCGCCGCGCTTTTTTTGTGCCATGCACCCGAAATGCATTCCGTCCGGCATGCGGGAGGGGCATACGCCGCCTCCAGACCCCCTGATTTCCCCATTAATCATCCATTGTCACAAATTCGACTTGACCGACCGTGATATGCATCACGTTAAAAGATGCATTTAAAATATATAATTAAATCAAGATAAATCTACGGGATCAACCTATAAAGGAGAAAGGGGAGAGCGGCATGAAACGGAAATACACAAAACCGCCCTACACTACAGTATATGAACCTTCAGAAGAGGAATTGGATTCTTTGAAGGGGACATTGTTTTCCACAGTCGTCTTTGTGGGCGGCACGATCATTTTATTCATACTGTTGCTATTGATGTTCTACATGATGAGATTCTAGATGGGAGAGGCAGAAAATGAAAATGCATAGATTTGAAGAGATATGGCTTATATTCGGAGTGGCTGTCCTGGTCATTTCGATGGCGATTACAGGCTACCAGGCATTTGCGCAGGGAATGGGTCCTCCAAGCCACAAGGAGACGATCGACCCGACCCAGGTGGAAAACACGGCACCATTCGACAACCCGGGCGTCTATCAGACGGGGGAGAATGAATATGAAGTGGTGATGACGCTTCAGGCTTTCAGTTTTGAACCCAGCGAAATCACCGTACCGAAAGGCGCGGAAGTGACGTTCATCATGACATCGAAGGATGTCATCCATGGCGTCAATGCACCGCATACGAATCTGAACACGATGGTTGTACCGGGACAGGTCCAGCGCATCACACAGACTTTCAACGAATCAGAGGAATTTCTTCTGATTTGCAACGAATACTGCGGAACCGGGCATCAGATGATGTCTGCGACCATAACGGTGGAGGAATAGACTATGGCAAATACAATGCAGTCACATATGAAGAAGAACACCCTGCCACTGGTACACTTCTTTCTCGCATTCATCATGCTCCTCATTGGGGGCACACTCGGACTGCTGCAGGGCTTGAACCGGGGTGGCGTATTCGAACTCCCTGCAAGCTTCAACTACTACGAGGTACTTACGCTTCACGGCATCCTGCTGATCCTGGCATTCACGACGCTTTTCACGAACGGCTATATGTATGCGGCAGTGCGGCATACGCTCGGTGAACTGTCGAAGACGGTGAAGATCCTCGCCTGGTCAAGCCTTGCGAGCTTCCTGATCGGTTCGGTACTCGTCGTATGGATGGTCCTCGCCGGTGAAGCGACCGTCATGTATACATTCTATCCACCGATGCAGGCGTCACCATGGTTCTATATCGGCCTCGTGTTCGTCGTACTGTGCATCTGGCTTGCCGGACTCGGCATCTTCATCAGCGCCTTCCAGTGGAAGCGCAGGAATAGGGGGCAGCACCTTCCGATACTCGCCTTCTTCGCAGTCGGCATCTACACGCTCGTCATATTCGGCAGCATCGGCGTGACCGTCGAAGTGCTCATGCTCATCCCTTGGGCATTCGGCTGGACGGAGACCATCAACGTCATGCTCAGCCGTACACTGTTCTGGAGCTTCGGCCATACACTGGTCAATGTCTGGTACCTGGTTGCGATATCCGTATGGTACACGATTCTGCCGAAGATCATCGGCGGGCGCATCTTCAGTGACACACTCGCAAGGCTCGTCGTCATCCTGATCGTCATCCTGAATGTGCCCGGTGGCTTCCACCACCAGATCGTCGACCCGGCTTTCTCCGAGGGACTCAAGTTCATGCACGTATTCATGAGCCTGTCCATCGCATTCCCTTCCCTGATGACGGCATTCGCCATGTTCGCGGTGCTCGAGCGGACGGGACGCAAACGCGGCGGCCGCGGCCTCCTCGGATGGCTATGGGTACTGCCATGGGGTGACGTACGCTTCCTCACCATCATGATTGCGATGATTTCCTTCATCATCGGCGGTGCCGGCGGCATCGCCCAGACAAATAATCAGCTGAACCAGGTCGTGCACAACTCGCTGTGGGTTGTCGGACACTTCCACATCACCGTGGGCGTCACGGTTGTAATGACATTCTTCGGACTTGTCTACTGGCTCATCCCGCACCTCTCAGGCCGCGTAATGACACCATTCATCCACCATCTCGGCATGTTCCAGACAGCGGTCTGGACAATCGGCATGGCACTGATGGCGCTCTCCATGCACGCAGCCGGCCTGTTCGGCGCCCCAAGGCGTACTTCCTATACGACATATGGGGACAGCGCCACGGCACTCGGCTGGGAGCCGTACCTGTCCTTCCTGGCAACAGGCGGCACGCTGCTGTTCTTCGGTGTCATCCTCATCGTCTACATCGTCGCCCACCTGATGTTCTTTGCACCAAAAGGGGACACGCCGTTCATGGATTCACGTGTTGAGGACAATGCCCATCCGACACCGAAATGGACCGAGAACTGGGGGCTGTGGGTGATCGTTGCCATCCTCATCATCTCGATGGGATACGTCGTGCCCCTTGTCGACCTGATAGAAAATGCACCACCGGGATCACCGCCGCACAGAACCTGGTAATCAATAAGAAAGGAGGCCAACCGCATGAAGAAGGATATTATTTCCATCATAGTCATCCTGCTGCTGGGAGGCCTTCTGTTCTACATTTCCACAGACGGCTTCCGGATCTATACGATTGAAGCGGAGCGCATCGAATCCCTGAAAAGTGAAAAGCCCGAGTTCCCGGATGTGGACGTCGTCGACAATACCGGCCGCGCGTATCCATTCGATGAATTCCAGGGCAAATACATCCTCATGACATTCATCTATACATCATGCGAAACTGCCTGTCCGATGATGGAGGCGAACATGAAGGCGGTATATGACACATTCGATGCATCGGCCTACGGCGATGACCTTGTATTCCTCAGCACGTCGTTCGATACCGAACGCGATACGGTGGAAGTGCTGGACCGCTATGCGGACTACTTCGATGCAGACGGGGAAACGTGGCGCATGCTGAGGGTGCCGGAGGCCCGGGACCTGGACACGGTGCTCGATACGTATGGGGTCACCGTCATTCCTGAGGGGGATGCCGATTATCAGCACAACACATCATTCTATCTGATCGGTCCTGATGGCAGCCTCGTCGAGGTGCTCGACTACCGGGATATCGATGGGGCCGTCCAGGCGCTCGATAGGCACGTAGGGGAGGGCACGTCATGAAGCAGTTCTGGTATGGACTCGTACTCTTCCTCTTCCTTGCACTGCCGCCTGTCAGGCACCTGCTCGAATCGATCATGGCATTCCACATGCATATGCAGATGCCGCTGCTGTTCGTCTCCGGGCTTCTGATGGCACCATTCTTCATGAAGCGGTTCAAAAACTTCTTCGACCAGTGGAATGGAAGCGGGCTGCCGGGCGTCATCCTCTTTCTCGTCATCGTCCTGTACTGGATGGTGCCGAAGGCGATGGATGAATCGCTCGAGATCATGGCGGTCGAAGCCTTCAAGTTCATCTCGCTGCCATTCCTTGCCGGCGTCCCGCTCCGGGACAGCTGGGTGAGGATTGGCAAGGCGACGGAAAGCGTCCTGCTGCTCGCGCTCGCCATACTGTTCAGCATCATGGCCTACCTCTACATCCTCTTCGAGAGCACATTGTGCAACAACTATCTGCTCGTCGACCAGAAGACGGTCGGCTGGGGCTTCGCCTTCTTCAGCCTGTGCCTGATACTGTACCTTGTGCTGACATTGTTCACCGACCAGTCCCAATACTACGACGAAGCCTCCACCTGAATCAGGTGGAGGCTTTTAGGTGCTTATTCAGATTCGGGATATGCACGACGAGAAAACCGTCCGTATCCTCATCGATGATGTTCATTTTCTTGAAGTGTGTAATGTTGCGGCTCACCGTCTCCCGGGACGTGCCGATGATGTTGGCGATGTCCTGCTTCGTCAAGCGCGTTGATATCCGGCTGTATGTCTCATCGATCACCTCGCCATGGTTCGTCAGCAGGCGTTCGAGCAGCAGCAGGATCTGCTTGTCTGTCGAACGGAAGATCTTGTCCTCAAGGCGCTTCTGCAGATCCACGATCAGCTGTCCGAGTGTCCGGAACATCTTGATCGACACTTCCGGGTGGTCCATCAGCAGCTGCTCGAAACCCTCCTTCGGGATGGTGATCAGCTCCGACGTCTCGGCGGTGATGGCGTTTGCGGGGTATGAATCCTCCCGGAACAGCCCGTGGTGCGGGAACATCTCCCCCGACTGGAAGAAGTTCACGATCTGCTCCCTCCCGGAGGCATCATTGCGGTAGATCTTCACTTTGCCCGATGCGACAAAATAGACATGGTCCATCGGTTCATTCTGCATGAATATATGGGTGCTGCGATAGAACTTCCTCTGGTTTGAAATATCCACGATCAGCCCGAGCTCATCATCCGTCAGTGAGCGGAAAATTTCAATCTGAGCAAGCAGCTGTCCGAGATTGCTTCGCTGCATCTGTGATACCTCACTTTTCTTTTGGCTATATCATATCATACTGGCACGGACGGGGGCGGTCTACTCGCCATTGTGCCATCCACGCCGGTTCATTTTCCCGACCCATCACCTTTCTTCCTCCACAAAAAAGGGACACCATCCCTGGCGTCCCTTCAAATCCAATCTTAAAAATAACAATACTATCTTCCGAGGGAAGATGTGCCACCCCGTATCTGGTAGTACATGCCATCTTCCGTTTCAACTTCCTCCACGAGCCGCTGCAGACGCAGCTTCTTGAGCTCGTTGAGCAGAAGGCCGGTCCGCCATTCGAAAACGGTCTTCAGTTCGTGGAAGCTGACCACTTCATAGGATTCGATATAGTCGCAGATGCTCGGCAGCGGGTGTTTCTCTATCTCTTTTTCGATGAGTTCGTTGATGATGTAGGTATATATATGGTAAGGATAGACCCCTTCTACTTTGACGCCTTCCGCCTCCACGTCCCCTGAGAAGAAGATCATGGCGGGCAGTTCTTCGACGTCCATCTCACGGTAGACCATGAGATCGCGTTTCAACAGGCTGCGCACATCCTCGGAGTGTGCATCTGTTGTGAAAGCATTGACATCCAGGCCGGCGAGCCTGGCGCTTTCTTCCATGTGTTCGATTGTACATATATTTCTCGTCGGTACAATACGATTGAGTACATAGCGCATGAATGCACGTGCCTTGTTGCGCCCCTGGACTTCCGCGGCCTTGTAGGCGAGCGCGAGGTTGTCGATGTCCGAGGTGGACTGGGCCTGGCATTTTGTCAGCACCTGCAGTGACGGCGCCAGTATCTTCTTTATCGTCACATGGCCGCGATATTCGAGCAGCAGCTTGTTGATGATCGGTTCCATTGCGCGGCAGTCATCTGAGAACGGGTCGAAAAAGTAAAAAATTTCGATATAATGGGATGTCGGTTCAATTACGAGTGACTGTGTTCCAGTTCTATTCATGTCCTCACCCTACTTAATCTATTGAATTCACCATATGGTTCGCTGTCAGTGTGTAACGTGCCATAATGTATGTTTTCAATTCCTCTTCAAGCCCTACGTCATTCATGGCCCGGTCCATATTCTCAAGCCATGCTTCCGCCGCTTCCGGCGTAATGCGGAATGGCACATGGCGTGCCTTCAGCATCGGGTGGCCGTATTCCTCGTTATAGAGGTTCGGTCCACCGAGAAACTGCGTCTGGAAGAGCTTCTGCTTATAGGCCGTTTCAGTCAGATCATCCGGGAACAGATGGTTGATGCGCGTATCCTCTGCAACGTAGCCGTAGAAGATATCGATCATGCGGTACAGCTTGTCCTGTCCGATCTCCTTAAATGGAATTGGCATAATTGTCACCCGATCTGATATCCTGCAGCTTATTGTAGAAGCGCTCGACCTTCGTCACTTCCTTCCTGCGTTCGATGCCCTGTGCTTCAAGGAGGTTCAGGAAGTGCGTCTCTCCCTTGTCGTAGTTGTCGACTTCGAATTCGAGTTCGAAGTCCTCGGTGTCGAGATAGCTGTTCTTATCAAGTACGAGCAGCCCCTCCTTATAGTCGGTTTCGCGCCGTTCGGTTGAGAGGGCGCCGTATATCTTGAGCTGCGTAGTGTCTATATTGAAACGTTCGAGTTCACCGCGGATAAGCTCGGGCAGTTCGTCTGTGCGGATGTTGCGGTCGAAGTTCAGATCGCTCTCCACTTCACCGTGGTATTCCATCACGCCTTTCCCCGTCGGCTCCTTCAGCGTCATAATCTGCTTTCCGCCTGTATCCCTGATCCTCAGCAGCAGGCGGTTGTGTTTCATGTCAAGATCTGGGGTATCTATATAGAAGTTCGTCTGCACAACCGGCTGTGTGTTTTTGAACAGCGCTTCATGCAGGCGTCCGTATTCCTCCCCGGTCAAAAGGTTCTTGAATTCTATTTCGAGTTCTTTCATCAGATCCACTCCTTAATGTATATTATCTTAAATTTGAAATGCAGTGTAAAGTAAACAGTTTCCTACGTTATCAAATGCGAGATACTATGGTAAAATAAATTGCGCAAGGAGTGAAAATAATGGATATATATGTAACGGAAATCAAATTTGAAGATGCGGCATTGAAATGCTACGCAGAAGCGGACACACAGGGACTGAAGGCAGCAGCACGCATGATCGTCGATTCTGATAACATGGCGTTCATATACATGCTGGACGACGGGGAAGCGTTCAGACGGGTTCACTTTGTAAGGGAAACGTGGTCCATGCTGAAGGCGCACCACGGCGCTGAGGTCATCCTGAATACGGATGTCATCCTGACGGATTTCTGGGATGAACTGGACTATCTGATTGAAAATATTGAGGACAACAACAATTATGGGGAAGCTTTTGAGAGTGCAGTCAGGGAAGAGTTCATACAATAGAACGGATTTAGGACTGGAGTGTAAGTGATGGAACAATGGGAGAAGTTTCTTGCACCTTACAAGCAGGCTGTCGAGGAGCTCAAGATCAAACTGAAGGGGATGCGTCAGGATTATCAGCTCACGCGCCAGTCCTCTCCGGTGGAATTCGTGACGGCACGGGTGAAGCCGGTACAGAGCATCATAGAGAAGGCCAGTGCGCGCAACATCCCGTATGACCGTCTGCAGGAGGGCATGTATGATATCGCCGGTGTCAGGATCATGTGCCAGTTCGTCGATGACATCGAGCTGATCTGCGCCCAGATCCGCAACCGGACGGACATGAAGGTTGTCGAGGAGCGTGACTATGTGGCCAATACGAAGGAGAGCGGCTACCGTTCGTACCACCTCATCGTGGAATATCCGGTGGAGCGCATCGGCGGCGCGGTGACCATCCTTGCGGAAATCCAGATCCGCACGCTGGCCATGAACTTCTGGGCGACGATCGAACATACACTGAACTATAAATACAGCGGGGAGTACCCGCCGGAAATAAAGAAGCGCCTCCAGAATGCGGCTGAGGCGGCGTATCTTCTCGATCAGGAGATGTCCGAGATCCGCGAGGAGATCCAGGATGCCCAGAAGTACTATACGAAAAAGCGGAACATACGCTGATCCGATACAGACAAAGCTTGAGGAAGGTGTGGCTATATGAAGTTTTTCATCGTTTCCAAAGGAGACACGAAATCGAATGCATTGAAGGATAAAATGATGAACTACATGGTGGATATGGGGATGACCCCTGATGAGAAGGCACCCGACATCGTCATTTCGGTCGGGGGAGACGGCACGCTGCTCCAGGCATTCCACCGCTATCAGCACCTTCTTGATCACACGGCGTTCGTCGGTGTACATACAGGGCATCTCGGCTTCTATGCAGACTGGCTGCCACAGGAAGTGGAACGGCTCATCATCGCAATACAGAACGACGAATTCCAAGTCATCGAATACCCGCTGCTCGAGACGATCATCCGCTACGAGTCGGAGGGTACGGAAACGCGCTATCTGGCGCTTAATGAAGCGACGCTCAGGACCGACAACGGGACGACGCTCGTCATGGATGTCGACATACGCAACCAGCATTTCGAACGGTTCAGGGGGGATGGCCTGTGCATCTCGACACCATCCGGTTCGACCGCCTACAACAAGGCGCTCGGCGGTGCGCTGATCCACCCGTCTCTTGAAGCGATACAGATTACGGAGATCGCATCCATCAACAACCGGGTGTTCCGTACCGTCGGTTCGCCGCTCGTCCTGCCGAAGCATCATACATGCCAGGTGCTGCCGGTGAACAGCGAAGTCTATCAGATGACGATCGACCATATCAATCTCGTGCATAAAGGCGTCAAATCGATCCAGTTCAGGGTCGCGGATGAAAAGATAAGGTTTGCCCGGTTCAGGCCGTTCCCATTCTGGAAGAGGGTGCACGACTCCTTCATATCCTAGGATGAAAGCACTGTCATGGTGCTTTTTTGGTTTAAGCATCCTTTTTAAAAAATAATCCCAAAGGGTGGTGGCATCATGGCTGATGTTGTAGAAATGACAGAAATGGAACGCGAATATGAAACATTGCGCGCCCATCTGAGGGAAGGGGAAATGGATCTTTTCCGGGAGGCTTTCTTCGAGCTGCACAACTATGAGCAGAGTGAATTCTACCTCGAGCTTGAGGAGGCGGACCGTCAGACGATGTACCACTTCCTCAGCCCGGAGGAGGTGGCGGAGTTCTTCGACAGCCTGGAACTCGATCCGGAAGAGTACGATGCGCTGTTCGAAACGATGAATGCCCGGTATGCAGCAAGCATGATCGGTGCGATGCAGTATGATAACGCCGTCGATATACTGAATGAAGTGTCGAAGGAGAAGCTCACTTCATTCCTGACGCTGATGGACCGGGAGGACGCCCGGGAGATACGCACGCTCATGAACTATGAGGAGGACACGGCGGGCGGTATCATGACGACGGAATTCGTCAGCGTCACCTCCCTCATGACCGTGCGGGAGGCCATGCGGCACCTCAAGCAGATGGCGCTTGATTCGGAGACGATCTACTATGTGTTCGTCGTGGATCCGGACCAGAAGCTTGCCGGGATCCTCTCCCTCCGTGAACTGATCATTGCGGATGATGATGCCTATATCGGCGACATCATGATCGAGCGTGTCGTATCCGCCCGCGTATCGGACGACCAGGAGGAAGTGGCCCGGATCATGCGGGACTACGACTTTCTTGCGATGCCGGTCGTGGACTACCAGGACCACCTGGTCGGCATCATCACGGCTGATGACATCATGGATGTCATGGACGAAGAGGCTCACGAGGACTATTCCAGACTTGCCGGTATGAGTGAGATCGAACCGGCGTCGGACTCTTCATTTTCCACAGCGAAGAAGCGGCTGCCGTGGCTCATCGGCCTGACGTTCATGGGCATGGTCACTGCAGCGATGCTGACGACATTCGAGGACACGCTGGCCCAGGTCGCCGTTCTCGGTGCGTTCATCCCGATCATCGGCGGCATGGCCGGCAACAGCGGCACACAGTCGCTGGCCGTAGCGGTCCGCGGCATTGCGACCGGCGAGATAAAGGACACGAGCAAAATAAAACTGGCCCTCCGTGAGATGGGTTCCGGCCTCATTACAGGACTTGTATGCGGCCTGATCATATTTGGCATCATTACACTCTTGTATGATTCGCCGATTCTTGGTATCATCGTCGGAGTCAGTCTGCTGATTGCGATGACGCTGGCCACACTGCTCGGCACACTCGTGCCGCTTCTGATGAGCCGGCTGAACATCGACCCGGCAGTCGCCAGCGGCCCATTCATAACGACAGCAAATGACATCATCAGCCTGCTCGTCTATTTTTCGCTTGCGAATGCATTCATGTCGTATCTGCTATAAGGAGTAACCTATGGAACATGGACCATCTGTAGTATCATTGGCGATTGTCGTCCTGGCGGCACTGCTTACGCCAATACTGATCAGTCGCCTCAAAGTAAGTTTCCTCCCGGTTGTGGTTGCGGAGATCATCGTCGGGGTCATCATCGGAAGATCATTTCTCAATATCGTCGATGCAGGTGACCCGTGGCTGAATATCCTCTCCACGCTGGGTTTTATATTTCTGATGTTTCTCAGTGGGCTCGAGATCGACTTCGATGCCTTCACCCAGAAGTCGTCCGCCCAGAAGAAATCGAAGGTTTTGAAGCGTCCTCTGCCGAACACACTTCTACTGACCACCGGCATATTCGTCGGCATCCTGACGCTCAGCCTCCTGTTTGCGCTCATGATGCGGGGATTCGGTGTATTTGACGACGTCTTCCTGCTCGTCATCATCATCTCCACCATCTCCCTCGGTGTCGTCGTTCCGACATTGAAGGAGGCGAACCTCATCACGACGCAGATGGGTCAGGTCATCCTGCTCGTCGCCGTCATCGCGGACCTTGCCACAATGATCATGCTGGCATTCTATTCACAGCTGTATGCGGATGCGAGCCAGCCGATCTGGCTGATGACGATACTCGTCGGTTTTGCGATCCTGTTCTACCTGCTGGGGCGGGTCATGAACCAGTCGCATTTCATCAAACAGCTGAACAACGGCACGATGCAGATCGGCATCCGGGGCGTATTCGCCCTGATCATCATGCTCGTGGCGCTTGCTGAAGGGGTGGGGGCAGAGAACATCCTCGGCGCCTTCATCGCCGGGTGCATCGTCAGCCTGCTCAAGCCCGACCAGGACATCGTGCACAAGCTCGATTCCTTCGGCTACGGGTTCTTCATCCCCATATTCTTCATCATGGTGGGTGTGGACCTCGACCTGCCGTCGCTGTTCTCGGACAGCCGGGTGTTCATACTGATCCCGGTGCTGCTGCTCGCCTTCCTGCTCAGCAAACTGGTGCCGGTGATGGTGCTGCTTCGGTACTTTGACATCAAACGGGTCACTGCGGCAGGGTTCCTGCTGACGTCGACACTGTCGCTCATCATCGCGGCCGCCGTCATCGCCGAGCAGATCGGCATGATTACGAATGCGGAAAGCGGCATGTTCATACTGAGTGCCGTCATCGCATGCATCATCACACCAGTCGTCTTCAGGCAGCTCTATCCTGAAGGGGAAAATGAGGACCGCGTAATCAATGTGACGGTCTTCGGCAACAATCAGCTGACGGTGCCCGTGTCGCACAGCATCGCCGGCGGCCTGTATCATGTGAAGCTCGTCTTCCATAAGAACTATTCGGATTCGAGGGAGAGGAGTACGGAGAATCTGAGCTTCCACGAAATTCCGGAATACTCGGAGGCGGCACTCGATGAGATCGATGCATTCGATGCCGATATCGTCGTGCTCGGCGCCAATGATTCCGACATCAACTGGCGTGTGGCCGAGATGGCGGAGGATCGGGGTGTCGAGCGCATCATCTACCGCGTCGACGATCCGACGCAGGAGCGTGCCGTCAAGGAGCGCGGCTATGAACTGTTCTCGACGATGCTCAGCTCGAAGACGCTGCTCCGTGGCCTGATTGAATCACCCAACATGATGCAGCTCCTCTCGGATGAGGAGACGTCCATCTACGAAATCCAGATGAACAACTACCGCTATGATGAAATGCTGCTCCGGAACTTCCCGTTCACCGGAGACATCATCTTCCTGAGGATATTGCGCGGCCAGGAATCCCTCGTGCCGCATGGCGATACGCCTCTGCATGTGGATGACCGCATCTTCATGACGGGAACAAGGGAATATGTGGAGGAGTTAAAGCGAGAGCTCGAACTCTACTGATGGAAATGGCGTGCATCCGATGGTCGGGTGCACGCTTTTCTGTTGGAGGGGAATTGTGCCCGTCCCATATTTTCTGTTGCATTTCACCTTGAAAAAATGTAGATTAGTAGTAGGTACTAATAACAAACGATAATTGGTAGTGTACACCGTTACGCACAATTAACAAAAAGGGAGTTTATGACTTATGAATCTCGAAGGTAAAACTTTTGTCATCATGGGTGTTGCCAACAAGCGCAGTATCGCATGGGGCGCAGCGCGTGCACTCGATCAGATGGGCGCAAAGCTTGTATTTACGATTTTAAATGAACGTTTCAGACGTGAACTGGATAAACTGCTCGGCGATCTTGAGGGTGATCACGATATCATCGTTGAATGCGACGTGACGAACGATGAGCAGGTCGAAGCGGCATTCAAGGAAATCGAAGAGAAGACGGGCGGCATCGACGGTGTCCTCCACGCCATTGCCTATGCAGGCAAGGATGAGCTGCAGGGGGGTTACAGCGAGACGACACGGGAAGGCTTCAAAAATGCACTCGACATCAGTGCATATTCACTCGCGGTCGTTTCCAAGCACGCCAAGACGATCATGAACGAAGGCGGCAGCATCGTTACGATGACCTACCTTGGCGGCGAACGCGCAATGCCGAACTACAACGTCATGGGTGTTGCGAAAGCGGCCCTCGAGTCCAGCGTACGCTACCTGGCCCTCGACCTCGGTGAATCCGGCTTCCGCGTCAATGCAGTATCCGCCGGCCCGATCCGTACACTGAGTTCTTCAGCAGTCGGGGACTTCAAGTCCATCCTCAAGGAAATTGAGGAGCGCGCACCACTCAAGCGCAACGTCGACCAGCTCGAAGTCGGCAACACAGTGGCCTTCCTGCTCAGCAATCTCTCAAGCGGCATCACCGGCGAAGTGCTCCACGTAGACTCCGGCTACCACATCATGGCGTAGAACCATATCAATAGGACAGCATCCCCTCCGGGGGTGCTGTTTTTTTGGGATGTAAAGATGCCGGGAGGACCACTTGCAGCCGCAGAAAAATGGATGGAGAAACAGCGCCCGTACTCCTCCGGGATGACACAAAAAAGCCTGCCACCCAAAAGGGAAGCAGGTTCACATTCTCATTCATTTCATCAGACTATCCTTCGCCAAGCCTGTACGTCTCGTAGACTTGCCATACGCCGTTTTCCAATTGGTAGAGGAGGCTGATCTTATCGAGCGTTTCCTTATGCTGGATGCCGATCATGCTCAAGTGGCCGAAGATGTCCTCGTACTCCTGTGTCGTCTGGCCCTGGGCGATTGTAAGGTGTGGGACGAATGGATGTTTATTCTCTCCATAGAAGTCACCACTGTTCAATGTGTCATGCAGGGATTGGAGTTCCTCATTCTTTTCCACCTTGAAATAGATGACAAGGGAATTCGGTGAAAAGCTGGAAACCTTCTTGATCTCGATTTCAGTCGGCTTGTGCTGCTTTGCGATTTCCTTCAGATGCTTCGCAATCTCCTCTTTTTCCGATTCATCTGCTTCAAAGCGGTCCTTGATTGTAATATGTGGGGGAATAAGTGCGTAGTGTGCATCATATCTTTTTCTATATTGATTCACTTTGTCTTGTAGTTCTTTGGATGGAAACATCGCTACCCCAAAATTCATCGTAATTCCTCCCTACTTGATTATATAATTCATTATATCAAAGTTTTCTCAAAATACCACAATATTCTAACTAAGGAAGTGGCGGAGCGCCGGTTCAAGCTCAGGTTTCCAAGTCTTCCATATATGGCCGCCCTCAAGCTCACGGTACGTGTACTCCAGCATCTGGGTGGAGAGATATTCGTTGAGTTCGCGGTTCGGCGTCAGGAAATCGGCCTGTTCACCGGAAATCGTTTCGAAGTCATCCTCCTCGAGGCCGATTGTATGATACAGATCGAGATGCATGAGCGACATCTGGGATTTGAAGCGCTCGATGAATGCATCATCGACGAATGGGCTCAAGGCGAGCGCATTCGAGAATGTCGCCGGATATTTGGCCGCAACTGAAAATGCAAAACTGCCTGCCATTGAATCGCCCATCAGGGTCCGGGAGGTGCCGACCTTCATAGTCGGGAAATTTTCATCGATCCAGCTGATGAGCTCCCTTGCCACGAAGGTTACGAAGTCTTCGTGATGTTCCCCATTCGGGTCGAAGTAGTCATAGCGCCAGTCGACGCTCGGGTAGGGCACGCCGACAATGATGGCGCGGTCGATCTCTTCGGCTTTCCTCAGTTTTTCGTAGGTACGTTCAATCTGGCCGTACCTGAAGAAATCCTGTGAATCGAATGTGATCACCACCCGATGTTTATAAAGGTCCGAATAGTTTTTTGGTAGATAGTATTGGATTTCATAAGTTTCTTCCAATGTCTCCGATTTGAAATCAATACTGTGTATCTTTCCTGGTGTCATGTCCATAATAATACCCCCTCATGGTCATTTTACCAATAAGGGGGTATATCTGAAACATATAACATCTACAAATTATCGATCGATGTTCTTGAAGTCCATATTGTACTCTTTTTCATCTTCTAGGCGTTTCGGATAGTCATGATGCCAGAAGTCCGCTTCCTTCACTTCTGATGGATCTGGTGAATAGATGGCGAATTTTCCGGAACCCTTCTCCTTCTTCTGACGCTCGAAGTCCCTGAGGGCGGCAATCGCCGGCTTCTGCAGTATCAGTATGGCAATGACGTTGAGCCATGCCATGAGTCCGACACCGAGGTCGCCCATGTCCCATGCGAGCCCGGCCGAACTGACTGTACCGTAGAATACGGAGGCAATCAGCAGGACACCGAGCAGGATCTTGGTGATCGGCCAGCGGCCGTGCGTCAGATAGACGAGGTTCGTCTCTGCGATGTAGTAGTATGCAAGGATGGTGGTGTAGCAGAAGAACAGCAGTGCGAACGAGATGAAGTAGGAACCGAAGCCTACGAAGTCAACATCGAACGTCTCCTGTCCGCTGAACGCCCGGTCGAGACCGGCCTGCGTATAGGCGACTGTGCCGCCGTAGTTCTCTTCACCATCCGGTGATACCTGGTGGACGCCGCTGTCGACGATGAGTCCATCTTCCCCGTCGGATACATTATACATGCCCGTCATGAGGATCATGAGCGCAGTGGCCGTACATACGAAAAGTGTATCAACATATACCGAGAATGCCTGGACGAGCCCTTGTTTTGCAGGGTGGGAGACTTCTGCAGCACCTGCTGCGTGCGGTCCTGTACCCTGTCCGGCTTCGTTGGAGTAGATGCCGCGCTGGACGCCGATGGCGATCATCGCACCGACGATGCCGCCGAACTGCTGCTCCATGCCGAAGGCACTTCTGAAGATGAGTCCGAACAGTGCCGGAACATCCTGGATGTTCATGATGACGACGACGATGGCGACGATGATGTAGACCAATGCCATGAACGGGACGACGGCGGATGCAACGCGTGCAATCGACCTGACCCCTCCGAAGATGACGAGTCCGACGAGTATGACGAGTGCAGCACCGATGACCCAGTGCGGCAGCGGGAATGAGTTCGTCATTGAGCCCGCGATCGAGTTGGATTGTATGCCCGGAAGCAGGAACCCTGTCGCAAGGATGGTCACCAGTGCGAATATGGCGGCATAGATCTTGCCGAGCTTGCCGCCGAGTCCTTTTTCTATGTAGTAGGCCGGGCCCCCACGGTATTGGTTGTCTTCATTCTGCTTATAGATCTGGGCCAGTGTGGATTCGACGAATGCACTGCCTGCGCCCAGGAATGCGATGAGCCACATCCAGAAGATGGCACCGGGACCACCGATGAAGATGGCTGTTGCCACACCGACGATGTTACCAGTGCCGACACGTCCGGATAGTGATATCGCAAGTGCCTGGAAACTCGAAATGCCGACTGGTGATTTCTCCCCTTGGAACATCAGTCGGATCATTTCCTTGAAGTGTCTGATCTGGAAGAAGCGCATCCTCAGGCTGAAGTAGAGCCCTACAGCCAGGAGGCCGTAGACGAGCGGTGAACTCCATACCAGACCATTCAGAAAATCTACGATTGTCTGCATAGTTATTTTCCCCTTTTCCCTTTTCCCCTTTGTCATGAAGATTCTGACAATAATTATATTACTTGTACTTTATGCATTTGTCCACATATATTTTATTGACTTTTGCATTATTATGATACACTGAATAAAACTTTTAAAAATGTAAGTGAAGGAGCAATAGTATGACAAATAAAGTTTGGTTCCAAACCGGTATAGCAATCATCATAACGCTTTTGATCATCATGCTCGTCATCCGGGTCCAGGTCATCTTTGAACCGGCTTTGACGGTCGTGACGACGATATTCGTACCTTTGCTTTTGGGCGGTCTGCTCTACTATATCACCGAACCCATACAGCGTCTGCTGGAGCGGCGGGGTGTGGGCAGGCTGACGAGCATCCTGGCCGTGTTCGTCATCATCGTGCTTGTATTGACGGCACTCGCCATGATCATCGTACCGATGGTCACCCAGCAGGTCCAGAATCTGATTTCCCGGGCGCCCGCGATCCAGAACGACATCCAGGACCTCTTCAACGTCATCCTGTCCTATAGGGACCGCCTTCCGATCGATCCCCAGCAGTATGTGCAGGATGCACTGGATCAGGGATCCCAGATGCTCTCCAACCTGGCGAGCAATGCCTTCACCATCCTGACCAGCACGGTGAGCATATTGATCACGCTTATCCTGATTCCGTTCTTCTTCTTCTTCATGCTGAAGGATCACGAGAAGTTCATTCCATCCATGGTCTCCCCATTCAGCGGTACAACGAAGCAGTTCATGACCGAGATGATGTATGATGTCGACCGGACACTGCGTGCCTTCATCCAGGGGCAGATGCTGGTCAGCTTCATTCTGTGCATCATCCTCTATATCGGTTATGCAATCATCGGTCTGGATTATGCACTGCTGCTTGCGATATTCGCGCTCTTCATGAATCTGATTCCATTCATCGGTCCATGGGTGGCCTTCCTGCCGGCAGCGCTCCTTGCTGTCATCCAGGACCCGATTCTGCTGCTCTGGGTATCGGGCATCACACTGGTCGCCCAACAGATCGAAAGCAACCTGATTACACCGAACGTCATGGGCCAGACATTGAAGCTGCATCCGCTCACGGTCATCACCGTGGTGCTTGCTGCAGGAAATATCGCCGGATTCATCGGCATGCTGATCGCCATACCGACTTATGCGGTCGTCAAGACGATCATCCAGAATATCTGGCGCTACCGCAGCAACCTCAGGGAGACGATGCTTGCCAAGACGAACGACACTGGTCTCGAGTAGCGATGGGACGGGCGGGGGCGACCCCGCCCTTTTTTGATGGAATTATCCAGATGGCGGCGCATCACCGCTTGTGAGGCCAGAAAAATGGGTAAAAGGGATAGTAGAAGCCTATAGGGGATGATGCCATGAAAGTCACCATTGTTGGAATGTGGAACAGCTTTCCGAACGGTATGGAGCCGACATCCGGCTATCTTGTGGAACAGGACGGGGTCAGGATACTGATAGATGCAGGAAGCGGCATCGCGGGCCATATACAGAAATATATCAGCATACATGACTTGGACTACATCTTCCTATCCCACTATCATCATGACCATGCGGGGGATGCCGAAGCCTTCATGCTCGCGCGGAAGGTGGCCCGGCAGCTGGGGCGTGTCGACCGGAACCTCAAAATCTACGGACCGGAAAGCGGTACGCTTGCCAAGACCGTCCGGCGTGCGAAATACAGCACTTTTCTGCCCATACGGGCACAGAAGATCTATACCATTGGGCCGTTCAAGCTGGAGTTCCACCGCAATGAGCATGCTGTAGAAACCTATGCCATCAGGGTCACGGACAACAACGGTGCCGTATTCGTCCATACATCGGATACGTGCTACCGCGGCAGCCTCGTCCGCTTCTCCTTCGGTGCAGATCTGCTCATCACAGACAGCAAGCTGTACGAAGGATACGACGGAAAAGTGGAAGGGCACATGAACGCCGAAGAAGCCGGCCGGCTTGCATCCAAGGCGGATGCCCAGCTGACGATCCTCTCCAACCTGCCGCATCATGGGGAAATGGAAGTCCTGCTGGACAGCGCCAAGCAGCATCCGGCCGGCAACATCCGGCTGGCAGAAGCAGGGATGACGATTGAAATCTAGAAGTGCATGAATAAGGTCTGGACACCGCTCGGTGTCCAGACCTTATTTAGTATGTGTGGATATTCATGGGGCTGTTCCTTATTCATTCACCATGGGAGGTGCTGCGGCTTTCGGTTGAGCCTGAACACCAACCTTCCGCCGGTCAGCCGACATCTCTTCTCCTGAACAGCAGCACGCCCAGGGCCATCAGCACGATGCCGATGGCGGTGACGATGCTCCAGGCGGCCCAGTCGATCGATTCCTTCGGCACTTCGGCCAGGTAATGGAACGGTGTCGCCATCCGCCAAGCATCATCCAGTCCGATGATGATGCCGAGATAGTTGACGAAGAAGGCATACAGCAGATAGAACCACACGACGATGTGGAGGCGGGCGGAAATGCCGATCAAGAGCATCGACAGCCCGACGAACAGGATGATGGCTCCGCCGTAGTTGACGGCGATGAGCATATAATCGCCGAGTGTCATGTCGATGCCGCTGACGCCCGCACTGGCGCCATACATCCCAAGCATGGCCGCGACGACACCGACGAATCCGACGATTACCGCGTAGATGCCGTGGGAGAACAGCATCGTTCGGCGGCGGATACCCGCACTCTCGAGCCATTCGAGACGTCCGTGCTTCTCCTCGCGCAGGATGCGTCCGGAGATCATCAAGGCAGGAATGATGCCGATGATGGAGGTTATCAGCACGAGCACGCTGATGAACTGTGTGACGGGATCTTCGCCGGCAGCAGCCATGCTCTCTGCAAGGAATGCATTCTCATTGATGAAGGCATCGAGGTCGCCGAATATCGATCCGTATGAAGCGCCGATCAGCACCATGCCGATGAGCCAGCTTGCAACGAGTATCTTCATGCTGCCCATCATCAGGCGCGGATAGGAGCCGATGGCGCGCGGCTTTTTATTCATGGTGAAGTTCAGATGGGCGTCATCGAGGTCCCTTCCGGAAAATAGGATCCACGCCAGCCCGAACAGGAGCACGGTGATGAGGAACGGCAGCAGCCAGACCGCTTCATTGCCCGCAAACGGCTCGAGCCGTGTCAGCCAGTTGTATGGCGAGATGACGGACAGGGCCGGACTCGCAACATCGGTGATGGCACGGTAGAGGTACAGAAGGAGCAGGATGGAAAGGGAGACCCCGAACGTCCACTCCGAAGCCGGCAGGAGCTGCGCGAATACGAGCGTCAGTGCATAGAACATCATGCCGAACAGGCTGGTGCTGATGGCATACAGCGCACTGCCCACGAGTGTGAACGAGTCGTCCGGCGTCAGGAACAGGCCGGCGAATATCACGATGCCGAGGACCGCATTCATGCCGACGCCGACAAGGAGCTGGGTCATGAATATGGATTGGCGCGTGATGCCCGCACTGTTGACGTATTCGATCAGGCCCTGGTCCTCCATCTTGCGGCTGACCGAATTGGCGATCATGACGCTGAACAGCCCGTGGATGACACCCATGAATACGAGCATCTCATGGCTGAACATGACGGCGATCGTATAGGCACCCTCCGGCACCGGTCCGATCATCGCAATCAGCGCCGGATTATCCAGTGTCTCCCGGAGCACCTCGCGTTCGGCGGGATCGTCATACAGCCCGAAGAATGCATAGGGGACGATGAGCGTCAGGACACTGATGCCGATGATCCACAGCAGGATGCGGAACCAGGTGTCATCGAGTGTCAGCTTCAGGAAGTGTCTCATGACTGTTCACGCCGATCTTCGTAGTAGCGCATGAATATGTCCTCGAGCCTTGGCGGCAGCGACTCCAGATGGCTCGGCTGATGCGGGGCGAGTGCCTGCAGGAAATCGCCGACCGCATCGTTGTCGACACGCATATGCGTTCCCGCATCCGTCACCTCGTAGTCATGCACATAGGGCAGCGACTTGAGCGCATCGAGGTCCCCTTCCGCCTGGACGACATACTCGGTCCTTGTAATATGGCGCAGTGTCTCGAGGCGCCCGGTTTCGATGATCCGCCCTTCGCGGATGATGGCGATGCGGTCCGCCAGCTTTTCGACCTCGGAGAGGATATGGCTTGAGAGCAGGATGGTCCTGCCGTCGCGCTTTGCCGCCGTCACTTCCTCATGGAAAGTGCGCTCCATCAGCGGATCGAGTCCGGAAGTCGGCTCATCGAAGATGAGCAGCCGGGCATCGGAGAGGAAGGCGCATATCAGTGCCACCTTCTGGCGGTTCCCCTTGGAGTAGGCCTTGCACTTCTTCTTAGTATCGAGGCGGAAGCGCTCCACCAGCCGGTCCTTGTGTGCCGTATCCTGATAGCCCCGGACCTTCATGAAGAAGCGGATGACCTCCTCCCCCGTCAGGTTCCCCCACAGGTCGATGTCCCCTGGGACATAGGCGATGTTCTGCCTGTAGTGGCGGTTCTTCCTGATCGGTGTGCCGTCCATCAGTATTTCCCCGGAATCCGGAGTGAGCGCGCCGATGATCATGCGCAGCGTCGTCGATTTCCCGGCACCGTTCGGCCCGATGAAGCCGAAGATTTCGCCTTCCCTGAGCTCGAATGATACATCATCTGCAGCGACCGTCCTGCCAAACCGTTTCGTCAGACCTTTCAGTTCAAGTACTGTCATTGTCCTGCCTCCTTATAGTAGAGCGTACGCATTGTCCCGAGATAGCTTTCGAACCGGTCGAAGTAGGCATCGATCTGCCCGAAGTCGATCCCCTCCGCCTCGAAGTGCTGCTCCATCTCCCGGATGTAGCCGTCGAATGTCCAGCGGATCATCTTCATCATCGTCTCCCGGTCGATGTCGGACCGGAACAGTTCCATGTCGACCTTCTCATACATCGCATCGAGGTTCGATTTTCTGAGTGTCTCGAGCGCCTGCTGGTAGTCCTCAAGCAGTTCGGTCGCATAGAACATATGGGTCACGAACTGCGAGATTTCCGGGTGCTGCATGAAATATTTGTGCTTGACCCGCGACAGCCTGGCCAGCCTTTCGATGAAGCCCTCCTCCTCGAGACGCACCTGGTCGAGGAGGTTGATAGTGAAATGGTCGTAGGCATACCGGGCGGCACTCAAGTACAGCGAATGCTTGCTGTCGAAATAGTAGTAGAGCATCCCCTTGCTGATGCCTGCAGCCTTTACGATGCGATTGGTCGAGGCCTGCTTGTAGCCGTGCTTCGAGAACTCGGCCATGGCGGTGGTCAGAATGTGATACTGCTGGTCGTCATCCAGCCTTTTGAATGGCTTTTTCATGGGCGCCTCCTTTATATTGACCAACCTGGTCAACTCCATTATATTCCCATTGACCGAGGTGGTCAATAACTTTTTACACACAAGTCTTCGATATATGGATCAGTACAGAAAAAGGAGGACATTCATGAATCCAATCGATTATCTTGTGGGTCAGGGGTTCAGGGTCACATCCGATCCGACCCGGTACAGAAGCGGCATATGGGGGAAGCGGGACTATACGGTGGATGGCTACAACTATGACACGTACTGCGGCGGGTACCACCGGGCATATGACCTCGCCAAGGCCCATCTGGCACCCGTGCCGGCAGTGTGCAGCGGGGAGGTCGCTCCGGGCACGGCCCGCCATGGCAACTTCGGCGGGACGGTGGTCATTGCGAATAAAGCGCTCGGCATCCAGGTGATCTACGGGCATCTCGACCGGAACCTCAAAGTCCGTGTCGGGCAGACCGTCCGCCAGGGCGATACCGTGGGGCTCCAGTCGAACACGAACTATGACAATGTGCAGATGGCGAGCCATCTGCACATCCAGTTCCAGAAATACGGCTACATCGCAGGGGAACGCGCCTTTGTGTGCACCGGCATCAATCCATTGAAAATAAACGTCTCGGAAGCGGTGCACCTTGATACCTGGCTGTGGCATGGGCACTTCACGGCAGACAGCCGCATACGGCTCCGGGATCATCCGTCGAAGCAGGCAGCAGCGAGGGGCATCATCACACCGGGGACGAAGGTCCGCTTCGACCGGCTCTATGTCAATGAAGGGCTCTGGTGGATACGCATCACGACAGGCGGGAAACAAAGATGCATCGCAGTCGGGGAAAAGCAGACGGGGGTCACCTTCCGCCGTGCGAACACCCTCGGCCGCCTATGGGGGAAGGCCGGAGGACTAGATACATCACGGGGCAAAGAAAAACAGGGTTGAAGTCATGGACTTCAACCCTGTTTCATGTTTTCGGGCCGCTGCTCGATGCGGGGCGAGGATTTTATTTCCCGGTCGAGCCTGTAGAGCAGCCGGTTGATCTCGACCTGGTTGATCGCTTCGACGATGAAGTAGGCGAGGATCGTGTAGACGGTGATGGCAGCGATGAGCAGGATGTTGCTTTGGATGACGCTGATGACGAGCGCCGGCATGATGACGAGTGCGATGAATGCAAGCAGCATGCCGAGGCGGTTGCCGTATATGGCACGCTGTGTGTCCCGGAGCTGATCCGAATATTTCCGGTTGACCCGCTCGAGGTCCACATCCCGGGCATCACGGTAAACTTTGGTGATGTGGACATCACCGCCGTACTCGTCTTTCGTATAGCGGAGGTCCATATGCGAGTTGTCCCATGTAAGGTATTTGAAAAAAGCCATGACTTTCCCTCCCATCTATGTTTGCAATATTCTGTTAATATTATATAATGAAATCATCTATTTATCAAAGGGGTGTTGATAATGGCAGAAAAAGGACCGGATGAAAAGCAGTTTTCAAGACGTGATTTTCTCAAGACCACAGGGGTTGCGACAGGCGGCATCATAGGCGGATCGCTGCTTGGCGGCTTTGTAGGATTCAACATGAACGGCGACTCCGGCGGAGATACGGCACAGAACGGCCAGCAGGACACTGGAGGGGACACGGCCCAGGGACAGCATGACCCGGGGCGCATCTTCTTCCATAACGACGCGGAATTCGAAACGATTTCACAGGCCATGGAGCGCATATTCCCCGAGGATGATATGGGGCCCGGGGCCATCACACTCGGCGCACCCTATTTCCTGGATATGCAGCTCGCCGGGGAATACGGCAACAACACGAAGGAATATATGCAGGGTCCCTTTTATGCAGGGGAGACGACCCAGGGGTACCAGTCCCGTCTGAAGCGGTCGGAACTGTTCAGGTTGGGCATCGAGCGTCTGAATGCGGAGGCCAACGAACAGTTCGATGATGATTTCAGCAACCTTGAAGGAGAGGACCAGGATGAGATACTGACCAGGTTCCAGGAAGGGGAGGCAGATATGGGTGTGCCGCCTGCAACGGCGACGCCCGAGGACTTCTTCGGCCTCCTGCGCTCGGCAACGATCGAAGGGGTATATGCAGACCCGCTCTATCGGGGCAACCGTGGCATGGAAGGCTGGAAGATGAAGAACTTCCCGGGTCACCAGTACCAGTACATCGACAGGATACAGAGCGACAGCATGGTCGAAATCGAACCACAACCACTATTTGGAGGCGATCATAATGGCAACGGAAATGGATAAGGTGGATGTAGTCACCGTCGGTGTCGGCTGGACAGGCGGCATCGTGGCAGCAGAAGCGGCGAAGGCGGGTCTTCAGGTGGTCGGCCTCGAGCGGGGCAGGGAACGCGGCACCGAGGACTACCAGCACATTCATGACGAATACAAATATGCGATCAGATATGAACTGATGCAGGATGTCTCGAAGGAGACGATCACCTTCAGGAACAGCCGGGAACAGCGTGCACTGCCGATGCGGCAGATGGGATCCTTCCTGCTCGGGGAGAACCTGGGTGGGGCCGGTACCCACTGGAACGGGCAGACATGGCGCTTTCTGCCATATGACTTCGAAATCCGTTCGATGACGGAGGAGCGGTACGGCAGTGAAAAGTTGCGCGACGACGACGGATACAGGCTACAAGACTGGGGTATTACATACGACGAGCTTGAGCCTTATTTCGACAAGTTTGAAAAGACAGCCGGCATTTCGGGAGAGGAAAACCCACTGGGCGGCGAACGTTCCAATCCGTACCCGACGCCACCTATGATGAAGACGCGCATTCTTGAAATGTTCGAGGAGGCATCATCCAATCTGGGCTACGACCCGATCATGATGCCGTCGGCGAACTTGAGTGAACAGTTCGAGAATCCGGATGGGCAGACCATCGCTGCATGCCAGTACTGCGGATTCTGCGAGCGCTTCGGCTGCGAGTATGGGGCGAAATCCTCCCCGGAAGTCACAGTCATTCCGGCTGCGAGGGAGACCGGCAACTTCGAAGTCCGCACACACTCCAACGTCGTTGAAATACTGACGGATGAAGATGACGACAGCCAGGTCACCGGCGTAAGATATGTCGACACGCGTACCGGCGAAGAGTTCATCCAGCCGGCGGATGTCGTAGTATTGAACAGCTACGTCTTCAACAACTACAAACTGCTCAGGGTCTCGGACATCGGCCAGCAGTATGACCCCGAAACGGAAGAGGGCACGCTCGGCCGCAACTATTGCTACCAGATCTTCGGCGGCGCAACGGGCTACTTCGATGAACAGTTCAACACATTCATGGGAGCAGGCGCCCTCGGCATGGCATTCGACAACTATAACGGGGACAACTTCGACCACTCGGATCTCGACTTCCTGCATGGCGGCAACATGGCCATCACCCAGACCGGCAACCGTCCGATCGCAACGAACCGGATCCGTCCGGATACGCCATCGTGGGGCAGTGAATTCAAGAAGGAATCCATCGAAAGCTATACGCGCACACTGCGCGTCCAGGGGCAGGGGGCATCGCTTCCGCACAAGGATAACTATATCGACCTTGATGACGAATACACGGATGTGTATGGCGTGCCGCTCGTCCAATTGACATACAACTTCACCGATCAGGATATATCCGCCCAGAAGTACCTCGCTGAGAAGGCGGCCGAAGTGGTCGAGGAGATGGGCGCCAATGAAGTCGTCGTCGATGCGGAGATCTCGGACTACAGCATCGTGCCATACCAGTCCACACACAACACCGGCGGTACGATCATGGGGGACGACCCGGAAACGAGTGTGACGAACACGTGGCTCCAGCACTGGGACCGTGACAATCTGTTTGTTGTCGGTGCCGGCAGTTTCGTCCATAATAGTGGGTACAACCCAACTGCAACAGTCGGTGCACTCGCCTACCGCTGTGCAGAGGGCGTAATCAGATTCGCTGAGGAAGGCGGACGTCTCGAAGAAGAATAGGTGATATAAATGGATCCATATCAAAACCTGAGCGTCAGTCCGGTACACAAGAGGAAAGGCAATAAGGACAAAAAGGACGAGGGCAGGAAAGTTTCAGGCGGTTCCGGCGGTGGAGATGGGGGCGGTGGCAACGGCCCCCGCAACCCACAGGAGCCGGAGGAACCGAGGAAAAGGAAAAAGGTGAGCACCGAAGATCCATATGCACCACTCATGGATCACATCGAGGACCTGCGGAGCCTGCTGATCAAATCGGCAGTCGTCTTTGTCCTGTGGTTCTTCACCATATTCATGACTGTCGGCTGGTGGTTCCCGGTCGTCTCGAAGGGCGCAGACATCGTCGTCCTCGGCCCCTTCGAAGTCATCCGGTTCTACATCCGGACTTCGGCAGCCATGAGCCTCGGACTCAGCCTGCCGTTCATCTGCTGGTTCCTCTGGCAGTTCGTACGGCCGGGACTGGTCGACAAGGAGACCCAGTTCCTTAAGGGATCGCTGCCGGTGATGCTCGGGCTGTTCCTGGTTGGTCTCTCCTTCGGCTATTTCGTCGTCCATCCGATCAGCTACTTCTTTCTGATAGAGATGGGGCAGATCAACTTCGATGTGCTCGTCACAGCCGATGAGTACATGTCATTCCTTTTGATCACGACGATTCCGTTCGGGCTGATCTTCCAGCTGCCGATTGTTGTTCTATTCCTTAATCATATAGAATTGCTCGATTCCGATCTCATGAAGAAATCCAGAAAGTTCGCCTACTTCGGGCTGCTTGTCATCACCGCACTCATCGCACCACCCGATTTCTTCACCCACCTCATTACACTATTGCCGATGATCGGATTGTATGAAATCAGCATCATCCTCGTCAGACGAAAAGAAAGGCGCACTGCTGAGAAGGAGAAAGCCGAAGCGGAAGCAGCTTAATCTGACCGGGGAAAGGAGGGCATGGGCCCTCCTTTTTTGATTGATTTTTTTATTATGTGGGCAGGCAGGCTTGGCACTACGACGCCCTCAAAAACAAATTACACGCAAATCCCATATAATCGCTCAGTATTTGTTATAGTATAGGAAAAGAGATGGAATGAAAAAGGAGATGGAGAGATGCAGAAGGTAAGAAAAGCGGTCATTCCCGCAGCAGGGCTCGGAACCAGGTTCCTGCCGGCGACAAAAGCGATGCCGAAGGAGATGCTGCCGATATTGGACAAGCCGACGATCCAGTATATCGTCGAAGAAGCGGTGGAGGCGGGAATTGAGGATATCATCATCGTCACCGGCAAGCATAAGCGGGCGATCGAGGATCACTTCGACCACCAGATCGAGCTTGAGATGAATCTGAAAAATAAGGAGAAGTTCGAGCTGCTGGAAAAAGTAGAGCATGCGACAGGGCTTGCGAACATCTTCTACGTCAGGCAGAAATCCCCGAAAGGGCTCGGCCACGCCATACATACAGCCAGGCAGTTCATCGGGGACGAACCTTTCGCAGTCCTGCTCGGGGATGACATCGTGGACAATGAAGGCGGCACACCGGCGATCGGTCAGCTGATCGAGCAGTATAACGCGTGCCAGAGCCCCATCATCGGAGTGAAGCAGGTGCCGAAATCCGAGACCTCCCGATACGGCATCGTGGAATTCGACAGGCAGGAGGGCAATCTGTACCATCTGTCCAACATGTTCGAGAAGCCGGCACCGGATGTGACGGACTCCACACTGGCGATCATGGGCCGCTATGTCCTGACACCTGAAATATTCGACCACCTCGAAAAAGGGAAGGTCGGCGCCGGCGGGGAAATCCAGCTGACGGACGCAATCCGGGCAGTCGGTGAAGCGGGCGGTGATGTGCACGCCGTCGATTTTGAAGGCCGCCGCTATGATGTAGGGGACAAGTCGGGCTTCGTCAAGACGACGATCGAATACGCACTGAAATCCGACATGAAGGATGAGCTTCTGGATTTCATGGCGGAAACTCTGGAGAAGAACGAAAGGGCAGGCAGACGGCAGTGAAGATGAAAAGCGGCATGACCTTGGTCCATACAGGATGCAAAGTCATGCCGCTTCTTTAATTTGCCGCTTCCATTTTCCGTGCTTTTTTCAACGCGCGCCTCTCCTTCAGCTTTACGAGGTAGATGCTGATTTCATACAGGACGATCATCGGCGCGACTGTAATGAGATGGGTGAAGAAGTCCGGCGGCACGATCAGCGCAGTAACGACGAGCAGTCCGAAATAGACATACTTCCGGACCTGCTTCATCAGGGCCGAGTCGAGCAGCTCGATGTGGTGCAGGAAGAGGACGACGATCGGCAGCTGGAAGATCAGCCCGAACGGCATCGTCGTCATCAAAAGGAATGACATGTACTCATCGGCTGTGACGAGGACGTCAAAATTCTCTTCGCCCATCTGGATCAGGAAGAAGTAGCTGATCGGGTGGACCACAAAGTATCCGAAGGAGAGTCCCGCAAGGAACAGCAGGAACATGATCGGAAAATAGGACTTCAGAAATTGGGTCTCCTTCTCCACAAGGCCGGGCCGCATGAACTGCCAGACGAAGTAGCAGATGAAGGGCAGGCTGAGTCCGATGCCGAGCGCACCGGATGTGCGGATATAGAACCGGATGACCTCAAACGGTCCCCTTACGATCAGATCATGCCCCTTCGTCAGATAGGGGAACCAGTACTGGATCGTCAGGAAGATCAGCATGAAGAAGAAGACGAACATCACAGCCGACTTGATCAGCATGCTCCTCAGATCACTGATGTGCTCGATCAGTGTCGCATCGGGCGTCTCGACCGTCACCTTGCGGCGCTTCTCCGCTTTTGTCATACTACCCTGTCCGCCCTGTACAGCCTCCTTGAGTGCATCTTTCCTTGTATTTTTATTATTGGTCATAGCGCTCACCTGCCATTATCATAAATGCAGCAGGCATACACCTGGAGAATAGCCGTATGCCTGTACCATTCATTTTTCTGCTGAATAAAGTTAAGCGTCGACGAGTGGGCCGTTGTCATCGAGGTACTGCTCGATGCCCTCAGCTGCACGGTATGCCAGGGCACCGACCGTGCCGGTCGGGTTGTAGCCGCCGTTGTGCGGGAAATTGGACCCGCCGATGACGAACACATTATCGGCATCCCACATCTGGAGGTAGTTGTTGACGACGCTCGTCTCAGGATCCGCACCCATAATCGTACCGCCGACGATATGGTCGTTGTGGGCGGGCAGTATATCAAAGTGCTCGCCGAGCTCGCTGCGGTTTTTGGATACCGGGTTCATTTCATCCAGTATCTCCTCGATGCGGTCCGCGATGAACTCGTGTACATTCCTGTCATGGTCGGTGAGGTCATAGGTGACCCGGAGAAGCGGGCGGCCATATTCATCTGTGTATGTCGGATCGAGGGACAGGTAGTTGTTTACATAAGGAAGCGTGATCATCTGTGCCCATGCCCCTGCAGAGCGGTTATATGCCTTGATGGATTCGTTCTTGAACTCAGCGCCCCAATTCTTTGTGCCCTGGGGTACTGCATTCTCAAGGATGGGACGCTTGCCCTGCTGTTTCATGGATATCGATCCGCCGTGGATGAAGTTGTACTCCGAGTGGTCGAAGTTGTCATTGTTGTAGTCATCGATTGTCACGCCGAGCGCGCCGGCCCCCATGGACATGTTGTATTCCTTGTCGAAGAAGGCAGTGACGGATGGCGTGATATGGAGACAGTAGTTCTTTCCGACTGTCCCGTCACCTGTTTCAGGATCATACGGCGTACCCAGTTCGGAGTGGAGTAGCAGTTTCGTATTGTTCGTCGTATGGCTCGTGATGACGACAACGTCAGCGGGCTGGATATATTCCTTCTGTGTTCTTGGGTCGATGTAGAGGACGCCGGTCACTTCCCCGTCCTCCTTCATTATTTCGAGGACGTTTGCGTTCGTGCGCAGTTCGAAGCTGTCCTGCTGTTTGGCGACCGGAATCGTTGTGACGATCGGGGAGGATTTGGCTCCCCATTCACAGCCGAACTTCTCGCAGAAGCCGCAGTACTGGCACGCGGCAAGTGTCATGCCGTCAGGATTCGTATACTCCTCCGACATGTTGCCGGCAGGTGTCCTGAACGGGGTGGTGCCCGCCGCTTCACAGGCCGCCTTGAAATCCGAAAGGAGCGGCGTCATCTTCATCGGCGGTGTCGGATACGGTTTTCTGCGTTCCGGTCCCATCGGGTTCTGCTCCCCGCTGATGCCGGCCGTCTCTTCGAATTTCTCATAATAGGGCAGGAGCTCATCATATGTAATGCCCCAGTCCTGTATCAGATAATCGTCGGAAACTTTATTCTGTCCATATTTCTCTTCTGTCCGTGACTTCAGTTCAAAGTCGTATGGATGATAGAACCATGTATCACCGTTCCAGTGGACGCCGCCGCCACCGACATCCGTCCCGATCAGGAATGCACCGAAGCGGCGCATCGGCAAAGCCTCCTCATCAAGCGTATTGCGGTAGGTGATGGTCTCCTTGGAAAGGTCCTGCATCATTTCGTGTCCGACGACATAGCGATACTCATCATGCGCGGTCAGATAGTCCTGCGTCGTCTTCTCGCGGCCCCGTTCGAGACCGAGCACCTGCCTGCCGGATTTGGCAAGCTCGGCAGCAACGATGCTTCCTGCCCATCCCATGCCGACAACGACGACTTCCTTCTTATCGAGTGTTTCAGCCATTTCATTCGCCTCCTATTGGTTAATGGGAAATGTGTGTGGAATTCGACTGCATTTCCTTCTCCACAAATCCTTCCTGTTCGATTTCCTCTCTGTAGCTCATATATGCACCCGGGAACTTTTTCATCTCCCAGCCCTTCATTTCAATGTTGCCCCCATACAGTGGATCAGCATAGGCGCCCGACAGCGTGACAAGGCGCAGCTCCTCGAAGAAATCCCCGGCTTCAAGCCCGGGCAGTTCCAGATCGTTCTCCTGCAGACGGGTAAGGATCTCGTCCTGCTGGCCGCCTTCAAGTTCATAGAAGGGCATATCATGATTGGATAATGCCTCTTCATTCATAAGACGGATCCCATCCCGGAAAATATCCCTTCTGAGCGTTGCATACTGTGGCCCCTGGAAGTCTGTACCTTCCTTGAAGGGCCCCTTCATGTACTCCCGTGCATTCGCACCATAGCCCCCTGAGAGCTCATGGTCGATGAACCATGCGACTCCAAGCGCCTTAGCGCCCGGTCCATTATCATCTTCAGGGAAGATCCGCTCAGTCGCCGCTTCGATTATCCGGAATTCTTCCGGGTTCTGGAAGAACTTATATGCACGTGTGAAGTTCTGCTGCTGGCTGCCGGAATCGGACCCCTCTGAATCCCCCTGGTTTCCGGTTTCGGGTTCATCGGTTGCCGGAGGCGCTTCATCACCGAGCAGCGATCCAAGATATGTACCCGTTATAAGCGTTCCTGTGGCCACACCGGACATCTTCAGAAAGTTCCTTCTTGAAAAGGATTTTTCAGTTTCCTCGTTAGACATCTCATCACCTCTATATTAGAATTAAATGAATGTTACAGATTTATGTCTTTAATGGTAACCCAAACGTAGGAAACGGACAAGGAGGGAAAATAATGTCAGTACCATTGACAAAAGCATCCAGATATCTTTTCAAACCGAATCCGAATGTCGGAATAAAATACAAGGAACACGACATCAGCGGAGAGAAGAGGGTGACGGAATTTCTCACGCCCCACAAACTGCAGGAATTGGATCCGGAAGCAAAGGAGCATCATCGTACATTCATCGGGGAAATCGATGAAGCAGTGCAGCAGCAGATGAAGCAGACAAGCTTCCACCGGTATGTCGCCATCGCGCTGCTCATCCTTACCATCATCCTGCCGAGCCTGCTTCTGTTCTTTCTGGGCGGCAGCCACTGGGGGCTGATCGGCGGGGTCTACTATGCATTCTTCGCCTATATCCTGGTCGAGGCCTACATCACGGCGAACCGGAATTATTTCGAGCAGCAGCTCTATGAGAAATTCGAAAATGAATATTTGAAATGAACCGGCAGCCATCCCTGACCTGTTTCCTGATTTCGGAGAGACGGGGCAGGGAGCTGCCGCTTTTTATTTCTCTAAATTAAGAACTGCCATAAAATAAAAATGATGATTTTCTATCATTCAAAAGAGGAAAATAATATAACGGGAAGTGCCCCTTCACAGTGCGGCGCGTTCCGACTGAAAGCCCAGCCCCATGCGCCATCCATCCCCACACAAAAACGCCCCGGAACCCAAGTCTTCTCATCCCGGGTTTCGGGGCGTTCATCATTATTATTCCAGGTATTCCACGATTTCGAGTTCATCCGTATATGACTGCATATGCTCACTGACATCCTGATAGACGCCATCGGCATCCTCGAGTCCGTATTCATCGGCATCGGCCAACGGGATCAGCTCGAAGTTGTCATATCCCTCACTGTGGACGTAGGTCGGCATGAAGCGGACGCCTTCGACTGTGGTCTCGCCGGTCCCCATCTTGTGGTTCACATCGAATTCGATCACCCCGCCGAGCTTGGTGTCGAGGTCCTGCTGGGCACTGAAGAAGTTGGCGAGGGAGTAGGCGATGACGGTCTCCCCGCCGCCCTCCCGTTCATAGATGTCGACCGGCTGCAGCACGTGCGGGTGGTGGCCGAGCACGATATCCGCGCCGGCTTCTGCGATCTGCTCGAACTGGGCCACATGTTCATCACGCGGATACGGTTCATACTCGACGCCCTGATGCATGCTGACGACCAGCATGTCGACCTCATCCCGCAGATCCTCCATATCGGAGAGGATCGTATCCATGTCGATCAGGTTCACGAGATGGTCTTCACCTTCCGGCACCGGGATGCCGTTCGTACCATATGTGTAGGCGAGGAATCCGACTTCGACCCCGTTCACCTCCATGATCCGTTTCCGTTCCGCATCCTCGGGGCTCGTGTTCGCCCCGACATACTCGATTCCCTTCTCATTCAGGATATCGGCCGTGCGCTCCACACCTTCCGTGCTCCGGTCCAGCGTATGGTTGTTCGCAAATGACACGATGTCCGCATCGAAATATTCGAGCAGGTCCGCCGCCTCAAGCGGTGCATTGAACGCCGGATAGCCGCTCAGTCGCAAATCCTCCCCGCCGATCGGCGTCTCCTGGTTCATGAACACGAGATCCTGCTTCTGCAGATACGGCGCCACCTCGTCGACACGCGAGATGAAGTCGTAGCCCGAATCCGTCTCCACATCCTCGTACAGATGGTCGTGGATCAGCACATCCCCCGTTGCTGCGAAGCTGAACGATGTCTGGAAGTGGGTATTGATCACGTTATGTATCGTCTCCCCGGACACATGCGCAAGCTCCTTCTCATATGTTTCGTAATCCGCGACCTCCCCATTGCCGAACGGCAGGCTCAGCAGCACGAACATCAACACTTTCATCATATATATACACCCCATTGGAATTGAACTTCAGCGATAGCGCTTACTTCCATTCTACCGTTTAATTCCTGGATTGCCTACCAATTGCACGACACCTTTTCAGGAAAATAAAACGCCTGCCTCCATTTGCATATGGAGACAGGCGTGTAGGCGACTGCGGGTGGGGGTCAGCCCCGCGTCGCCCGCCAGTTGAACGAGAACAGTACCCCGTAGTAGACGAAGAGGACGACGAAGATCAGGCCGCTCGCCATGAGGGTGGCGGTCACGGTGCCGAAGATGTCGGCGATGAGCCCGCCGAGTGCCGGGCCGATCATGGCTCCGATGCCCTGGACGGAACTGATGACGCCCCACGATTCCTCCTTCTGGCTGCTGGCAATCGTGCCGGCGAGGTATTTGTTCCACGCAGGCAGCATGATGCCGTAGGCGAGGCCGATGAAGCTTGCGATGATGAAGATCAGCCACACCGTCTCTAGTGTGCTGAACCAGATGACGCCTGCAGCATAGACGAAGAACCCGCTGGTGATCACGCTGCGCGTGAAGCGCTCGGTGTGGATGTCGAGCGCACGGCTCAGCACCGTCATGCCGAAGCCGACGATGCCGAAGACGAGCAGGATGAAGAAGGTATATTCGAAATAGTTGAGTTCGAGCAGCGTCGTGATGTATGTCGGCAGGACCGGCAGCAGCATGCCGACGCCGAGCCCCTGGAACATGATGCCCGGCATATTCTTCATATGGTGGCGCAGTATATCCCACGTCTCACGGAGCGGCAGGCGCTGCTTGCGCCGTCCGGCCGTCTCGCCGTCCCGGGTCTCGACCTTGTAGTCGCCCGGCATGACGAGGAAGACGATGAAGTTGAGCAGGAACACTGCGGCCATCGCATAGACGGAAGCGGCATCGAATATGCCGATCAGGAAGTTCATGATGACCATGCCGGCACCGAGTCCCGACAGCCACGCGAAGAAGATGAGCCCCATCTCGCGGCCACGGTTCTCGTCCTGGACGTTCGAGAGGGCGATGATCCATATCGGACAGACGCTGATGCCGAGCAGGCACGCCGCAATCAGCAGCACATAGAAGCTCTGGTCGAACATGACGGTGACCATGGCACCGATGCCGACGACATACGACAGGAACATCGTCCACCACGCGCCGATCTTGCGCATCAGGAAGCCGAGCCAGATGTTCGTCACGGCATCGAAGACGTAGTGCATCGTGATGACGATGGCGGACAGGCTGAGCGATATGATGCCGATGGTCGGCAGTGCGGGCAGATAGCTCAATATGAACATCCCCCGGACGACTTCCGTCAGGCAGAGGATGAAAGCGAGTTTCCAGAATCTTTTCTTATGATCATTGGTTGCCATTGTGTCACCTTTTTGGAACATTATTTGATGGTTGGAGCATATTTTACGGAAAGGTATATCACTGTCTGATGATACTGAGCGCGGTTTCATATGTCAATTCCTACTATTAAAGACCACGCTTCTATTGTATAATATAAAAGTTGAAAGGTGGCAGGAAACATGAATTCGAAGACTCTGATTTCCCTTCTGAAAATAAAAGAGGCATATGGGGATTTTCCGGAAACTGTGACAAACATAACGATGGATTCGCGCGAAGTGGATGAGCACTCCGTATTCGTCGCCATCAGAGGCTATCAGGTGGATGGCTTCGACTTTATTCCACAGGCCATCCGCTCGGGCTGCCGGTTCATCGTCACAGACCGCCACCGGGAGATGCCGGAAGGCGTCGGACTGCTCGTTGTCCGGGACCCGGAGAAGGTGGCCGCCCTGTTTGCGGAGTACATCTATGATTTTCCGCACGAAACCCAGACGATGATCGGTGTCACCGGCACGAACGGCAAGACGACCGTGGCGACGATGATCCACAACTTGAGCCGGGCACTCGGCAAGAACAGCGCCTACCTTGGGACGAACGGGTTCATGCTCAATGAGGACCGCTACGGCAGTACGAATACAACGCCGGAGACGACGCGCCTGCACAAGCGTATCCAGGAGGCGCATGAGCGGGAGACGGAAGTGTTCACGATGGAAGTGTCATCGCATGCCCTCGGCCTCGGCCGGACATTCGGCATCGAATATGACATAGCGATCTTCACGAACCTGACGCAGGACCATCTCGACTTCCACAATACGATGGACGAGTACGGCTATACGAAGGGCCTCCTGTTCTCCCAGATGGGGCACAACATGAAGGACCGCAAATACATCATCCTCAACCAGGACGACCCGTGGACCGCACGCTACAGTAAAATGACGCCGCATGAAGTGGTCACCTACGGGATGACATCCGAGGCGGACTTTCATCCGACGGACATCGAGGGGACGCTTGAGGGCTTCAACTTCACACTCAATACGCCGGAGGGCGCCTTCCATGTCGATTCGCCGTACATCGGCCACTTCAATATACAGAACCTGATGTGTGCCATCATCAGCGAATGGCTCCAAGGGTACCGGCTGCCCCGCATCATCGGGGCCGTCAGTGATATGGCACCGGTCGAGGGCCGCCTTGAGGTGCTTGATAAGACACTGCCGATCGACATCATCATCGACTTCGCCCATACGCCGGACGCGCTCGATAAGATCATCGATACGATCGAGCCCTTCGTCACAAAACGCCTGATCTTCCTCGTCGGCATGACCGGCGAGCGGGACCTGTCGAAGGCCCGCGAGATGGGACGCATATCCACGCGGGCGGACGTGGCGATCTTCACGCCGGACAACCCGGCCAATGATGACCCGCAGATGCTCGTCGATGCGCTCGCGGCAGGCGCTTCGCATGACAACTACCATTCCTTCACGGACCGCACGGAAGGCATCGAGTATGCCATCGATATCGCGGAGCCCGGCGACACGGTGGTCCTCGCATGCAAGGGCCGCGAACCGTACCAGATCATGGAGGACTATGTGAAGGTGCCGCACCGCGACGACCTGATTGCACTGGATCGGGCATACCGCAAATACCGGAGGGATGAATATGTTACAGATACAGACATCCATCAATGAAGCCCGCGTGCCGGTGTTCATTTTCCCGCACGAGGAACGGAACACGTACATCATCAGCATACCGGATATGAACTTCAGCCTGGAATACAGCCGGACCCTCACCGAAGCGGATCAGGCCGAGGAGATCGTCCTCCATCTGTTCAATGTGATGGATGAGGAGACATGCGAATCAGTCGCACGTGACATTACACGCGCAACCTCTACAAAGTAAGGAGAAAATTATGGATTTCACTCATGAAATAGAAAAAAGAAAGACGTTCGCCATCATCTCGCACCCGGATGCCGGGAAGACGACGCTGACGGAGAAGCTGCTGCTGTTCGGCGGCGCCATCCGCCAGGCGGGGACGGTCAAGGGCAAGAAGGGCGGCAAGTTCGCCACCTCCGACTGGATGAAGGTGGAGCAGGAGCGTGGCATCAGTGTCACGAGCTCCGTCATGCAGTTCGACTTCGACGGCTACAAGATCAACATCCTCGATACACCGGGACACGAGGACTTCTCGGAGGATACGTACCGCACACTGATGGCGGTCGACTCCGCCGTCATGGTCATCGATGCCGCAAAGGGCATCGAGCCGCAGACGCTGAAGCTCTTCAAAGTCTGCCGGATGCGCGGCATTCCGATCTTCACGTTCATCAACAAGCTTGACCGTGTCGGCAAGGAGCCGTTCGAACTGCTCGAGGAGATCGAGGAGACGCTTGAGATCGAGACGTATCCGATGACATGGCCGATCGGCATGGGGCCAAGCTTCTTCGGCATCATCAACCGCAAGGACCGCACGATCAACCCGTACCGCGAAGAGGAGAAGCTTACGCTTGATGAGGACTATGCACTCAAGGAATCGCACCCGATCTCAGAAGACGAGGCATTCCAGACCGCAGTCGATGAATTCATGCTGGTCGAGGAGGCGGGGGATGCGTTCGACCGCGACAAGATTGCGACGGGCGACCTGACGCCGGTCTTCTTCGGTTCCGCACTGTCCACTTTCGGCATCGAGGAGTTCCTCGACACGTATGTCGACTATGCACCGATGCCGACGCCAAGGAGGACGAAGGAGGAGTCGCAGGTGTCGCCGACGAATGAAAACTTCAGCGGCTTCATCTTCAAGATCCAGGCCAACATGGACCCGCGTCACCGCGACCGCCTGGCATTCATGCGCGTCGTCTCCGGCAAGTTCACGCGCGGCATGGACGTCACCCTGGCCCGCACCGGCCGGAAGACGAAGGTCAACCGCGCGACGATGTTCATGGCCGACGATACGGAGACCGTCAACGAGGCATACGCCGGCGACATCATCGGACTGTATGACACCGGAAACTTCCAGATCGGGGACACGCTCTATGATGGGCAGAAGGTGGATTTCGAGGATCTGCCGCAGTTCACGCCGGAGATCTTCATGAAGGTATCCGCCAAGAACGTCATGAAGCAGAAGCACTTCTACAAGGGCATCGAACAGCTCGTGCAGGAGGGTGCCATCCAGTACTACAAGACGGTGCACACGAACCAGCCGATACTCGGTGCCGTCGGGCAGCTGCAGTTCGAAGTGTTCGAACACCGCATGAAGAACGAGTACAACACGGATGTCATCATGGAGCCGGTCGGCAAGAAGATCGCCCGCTGGGTGGAGAACGAGGAAGCCATTACGGATGCCATGAGCACGTCGCGTTCGAACCTCGTGCTCGACCGATATGACAACCAGGTCTTCCTGTTCGAGAACGAGTTCGCCATGCGCTGGTTCAGCGAGAAGTATCCCGAAGTAAAACTCTATACGCTCCTGTAGCATTTACACTTTACTTTGGCCGCCACATCGTCTATATTTAGGGATGTAATTACAGTGGACGTACACCTTTTCAGCGGAAAAGGGGAGTAACGAATGGGGCGACCCATCAATGCATCGTCATGACGGATGAATCCCGGTGCATTGAGCAATACACCGTATTGTATCGTGAGACCTTGACCGCATGCCTTTTTGGCATGCGATCAGGGTCTTTTTGCGTTCACATCAACTTTTAGGAGGAAACACTATGGATTTTGCGATAATTTTGGAGTACGCATGGGTGCTCGTCGTCCTGATCGTGCTTGAGGGGCTGCTTGCTGCCGACAATGCGGTCGTACTCGCCGTAATGGTCAAGCACCTGGATCCGAAACGCCGGAAGAAGGCGCTGTTCTACGGCCTGCTCGGTGCGTTCGTCTTCCGCATGATTGCGATACTGCTGCTCGTCTGGCTCGTCCAGTGGTGGTGGATGCAGGCGCTCGGTGCACTCTATCTGTTCTACGTATCGATCTCGCACCTCATCAAGCTGAGGCAGGGGGAGAAGGAGCCGGAGGAACCGACGGCAGGGACCGAAGGTGTCGCGCTCGGCGAAGCGAAGAAGAAGGGCGGCGGCTTCTGGTTTACGGTGTTCAAGGTGGAGCTTGCGGACATCGCATTTGCCATCGATTCGATACTCGCAGCCGCAGCCATTGCGCTCGCACTGCCTGAAGTGGGCGGAGACTTCTTCGGCATCAATGCCGGACAGTATACCGTAATGCTCATCGGCGGTCTGATCGGGGTCATCATCATGCGGTTCTTCGCCACATGGTTCGTCGAGCTGCTCAACAAGAAGCCGGGCCTCGAAGTGGCGGCATTCATCATCGTCGGCTGGGTCGGCGTGAAGCTGGCGGTGCTGACGCTGGCGCACGATGCCATCGGCGTCATACCGCATGACTTCCCGCATTCCACAACATGGAAGCTGATCTTCTGGGCGGTCATGGTGATCATCATTTCAGCGGGCTGGTTCCTGAGCAAGGATGAAGGCCACGGTAAAAAAGTGGAAAGCAACTACTAAAATCTCTATAATGAGTGGTACAAAACAGTTAGGAGGGGTCGCCTTTGGAAAGATCGAAGAAGCACATCATTCCAAAAGATAGATATCGCCGGAAGCGGAGAATGTTTGCAGGCGATGATTCAGAGCGCATGGATGGATCGGACCAGGAACAGTCACCACAGGAGAATATGACGGATGGACGAAATCCCCTTTCATCGGAACCACAGAATGACGGAACAGAATACCAGACAGCTTCAGACAATACAGAAGAAAGACCGGCCACAGCCAGGCGGCGTGAGGATGAACCGGTTCCGGAAACGGAACGGGAATACGCCCCCGGTGAAGAGGGCTATCGGGATCGGAGCGCACCTGCCAGCATGGGCGGCACTGTCGGCATGACCCCTGGGGCGGACGACGCGGACCGCCGGGATGTGGATGATGACAGGAACGATGGTGGTGGAAATGGCGATGGCGGAAACAGGCGCCGGGGCTGCCTCGGTGGCTTCCTCGTGCCATTCATCGCCGGCCTGCTCGGTGCACTTGCCATGCTCCTCCTGTTCAATTTCCTGAATGATGACGGGGGTAGCGGCAACAACAGCGAAGAGGCAGCCGACGACGGCATTTCCGAGGAGAACCGGCAGGAGATAGAAGACATCAAGGGACAGCTCCAGGAAGAGAGTGGCAACTCGGATAAGGCCGTGTCGGATACGACGGCCGCCGTACAGAAGGCGAAGCAGTCGGTTGTTTCGATCATCAACCTGCAGCGGGTCGGTGAAATCGTCCCGGGCATCCAGGAGGCGCCTGAGAGCGAGCCGGAAGAAGCGGGCACCGGTTCCGGCGTCATCTACAAGCTGACCGATGAGTATGCCTACATCGTCACGAACAACCACGTGGTGGACGGTGCAACGGAACTCCAGGTCAACTTGGAGAATGGGGATCAGCTGAGCGGTGAGATCGTCGGCACCGACCTCTGGACGGACCTTGCGGTCGTCCGTGTCGAGCGCGGCAACATCGACAATGCCATCGATTTCGGCAACAGCGACCAGCTGCTCGTCGGCGAGACGGCCATCGCAATCGGTTCACCGCTCGGCCAGGCCTTCTCGGGATCTGTATCCCGGGGCATCGTCTCCGGACTCGACCGGAGCGTCCCTGTCGATATCGATACCGACGGCAACTATGACTGGGAGGCAAACGTGATCCAGACGGACGCCGCGATCAACCCCGGCAACTCCGGTGGCGCACTGGTCGACCAGAATGGCGACCTGATCGGCATCAACTCCATGAAGATCAGCATGCCGACGGTCGAAGGCATCGGTTTTGCCATTCCGGTGAATGAAGTCGAGCAGATCGTCACACAGCTCGAGGAGAATGGTGAAGTGCAGCGGCCTTACCTCGGTGTACTCCTCCAGGACCTGTACACAATTCCTGCAGAAGTGCTGGTCAATGAAATGAACCTGCCGGATGACGTGAATTCGGGCGTCGTCATCAGTCATGTCGAAGAAGGGACACCGGCGGACGCAGCGGGGCTGGAAGCGCTCGATGTCGTCGTGTCGCTTGACGGCAATGAAGTGCAGAACATGATGGAGCTGAGGAAGTACCTGTACTATGAAAAGTCACAGGGCGAAGAGATGCAGATCGAGTATTACCGTGATGGACAGCTTCAGCAGACGACAGCGACACTGGAATAGTTTTTCAGGCACCGGCCACTGGCCGGTGCCTTTTATTATGAATAGCATATAGGGAAAGAGGGTACTGTAAAAGCAATTGAGAAGCCGTCTTGACACAGGTGTGGCACCTGCGTGATAATGAAGTGTATTTTTGAAAATATGATGCGAAACGCGAGCATTTGAAAGAAGGGGTTGCAATGTTCAAGTGGCTGGAGCGCTTCATGGATTCCCTCAGTCCACAACGCGGTATATTTCTGTATTATCTCATTGCATTGATGCTGGCGAGCGTGCTGCTCAGCCTGCCGGTCCTCTATAGGGGAGAGAAGGATACGGCGCTGATCGACACCATCTTCGTCGCAGCATCCGCATTGTCGGTCACAGGCCTTACATCAGTCAATATCGCCGAGACCTTCAATACAGTGGGGTATTTTGCAATCATGCTGATCATGAACCTCGGCGGCATCGGCATCATGGCGATGGGAACGATGGTCTGGGTAATCTTCGGACGCCGCATCGGCCTTCGGGAACGCATGCAGATTGCAGTCGACAACAACCAGTATAAATTCTCCGGCGCAGTCAAGCTGGTACTCGAGATCATCAAGGTGCTGCTGGTGATTGAAGCAATCGGTGCACTGATGTATGTCATCTATTTCTTCGTGGATACGAATGATCTGTACTATTCGCTCATGCACGGCATCTTCCTGTCCGTATCCGCCACGACCAATGGCGGGATGGATCTGTTCGGCGATTCCCTGCTCGGGTTTGAAGAAGCCTACATACTGCAGGTGCCGGTGATGATCCAGATCATGCTCGGAGCCATCGGATACCCGGTGCTGATCGAAGTGAGGAACTATTTGAGCAAGCATCATAAGAACTTCCGGTTCACACTGTTCGCAAAGATCACGACGTTGACGTATGGTGGACTCTTCTTCCTGGGGGCATTCTTCATCTTCATCATGGAGTCACAGAACTACTTCGTCCGTGATTCGTGGTTCAAGACATTGATGAACAGCCTGTTCGCCTCTGCAACCACACGGAGCGGCGGGCTGACGACCGTCGATCCCAGCCTGTTCAGTGATGCCACCCAGTTGATGATGAGTGCCCTCATGTTCATCGGGGCCTCTCCAAGTTCCGCCGGCGGCGGCATCCGGACGACGACATTCGCAATCCTGATTCTGTTCCTGGTCGCATTCAGCCGCGGACGTACGGATATCCGGATATTCAACCGGGAGATTGCGAAGGAGGACCTGCACCGTGCATTCGCCGTCATCACACTCGCGGTGTTCCTCGTCTTCGGCGGCATCATCTCCGTCGTCCTGTTCGAGGACAGCCGCTTTGATCTGATCGACGTCATCTTTGAAGTGACCAGCGCCTTCGGAACGTGTGGACTTTCCACCGGCATCACCGATGAGTTGTCCACACCGAGCAAAATCGTCGTCATGATCTTCATGTTCATCGGCCGGATCGGGTTCATTTCGTTCCTGTTCACCATGGCCGGACGCCAGAAGGAACTGCCGTACCACTTCCCTAAAGAACGCATCCTGATCGGTTAAGCCATATCCAATGAAAGGAGGGAGCGTCATGCAGGAATTCTTCAGCGTCAGTCTCATCCTGACCCAGCACATCAACCGCCAGCTCGGCAAGCAGCCCGGCGTCACACTGTCCAAAGTCTCCAGGTACAAGCGTGGGTTGTCATTCGAGGAGAACAACCACATCCTCCTGTGTGACCTTGGCGGTACGCTCGGCATCGATATGGAATACATCGCACCGCGCAACCCGTCCATCACCAGCATGAACTACATGGGCTACAATTTCGGCATCTTCAACCATCAGGACATGTCGAACATTTCCCATCTGCGCCGGACGATGAGCTTCTCCAACTTCCCCTGGATGACCTGCAACATCACGCATCCGATGACGAAGGAGCCCTTCTTCGGCGAACCGTATGAAGTCTACAACGTCAACGGCATGAAGCTTGCCATCCTCGGGGGATATGCCGGCAGCTTCCGTCCGGAAGCGGAGAAGAAGCATCCGACACTGCACGTCTCATCACTCAGCAGCTCGGTCAAACGCTGGCTCCGCTACATCTACGACACGGATGATCCCGACTACGTTATCGTCTGCATCTCCGATACCGATGACGAAATCAGCGCCATCATCAAAGATATGGAAGGCGTCGGTCTCCTCATCACAGGCAGCTGTGATGATGGGGCACTGGAGGAGGACGCACACGAAACCTTCACCGTCAGCGATGATCAGAACATCCCGAGATACCACCATCACCACACCGGCAAGGTCATGCATGTTGAGCTCAACTTCAAGACCCGCACCACAACGTATGAATACTTGAGCCATTCCGTCTCACGCATCGATCACTCCGTCTCCCAGCTCTCGGAAGACCACCGCATGCTCGACCTCGTGCACTACCATCTATAATAATATGTATGAAAATGAAGCGCAGCCGCTCCCTTTGATGGGATCTGCTGCGCTTTTGCATGCTGGAGGAGTGGCGGAGCATCCAATACGCCCCAAATCAAAAACCACCTCCAGCACACTGCTTAACCGCAGCCGCTGAAGGTGGCTTTCATCTCTATTTATAAAATCTATAAAAAAATCAACGGATGTCCCTGTAATCTGTATTCATATATCGATGTCACCATACGGCAACATCTGTCATACATGCCCCTTTAGGAAAACTCCCATCCATCCCGATTGCCGGACGTCTCCGTCGACCGCTAGAGAACTACGCTTCGATGATTTTGTACCTTTTGTGATTGACGACCGTCTTTTCGAACATTTCATGTTCGTCGAAGTTGTCATTGATGGTGATGTCGACGATGACCGAGTTTTCGTTCACTTTCTCGACTTTCCCTCTCATGCCGTCAAATTCTACAATATTTCCAACTTTCGCCGCTTCTACTTCTACTTCCATGGATCATACCTCCACAACAATGATGTAAGACATTATACTACATTTTGTATATTTTTCAATCCCTAGTGCAGAAATGGGGAAATAAAAAGTAACCGCTTACACTGTGGTCTCTAAAAAGCCGGGTACAGCAGCATCCATAAAAGACGCATGGTACCCGGTCCGATCCACACCATTATTCTGTACGCGAACTGCCGGATTCCACCGGCTGGCGGCCTGATTCATGTGCCGCTCCTTGATCGGCCATGGAAGCCTCACCCTCGAGTCTAGGAACAACATCATCAGCTGCAGCCTCATCCTCCACGCTGCGCTTCTTGCCCTTCTGACTGCGTTTCTTCGGCTGGGCACTCTCTGAGACGATTTTGCGTGCCTTCTTCACCTTCTTCTTATCCTTCTTGATCTGCTTCTCAAGGTCGAACGGGTGGTACATTTCCCGCTCGATCATATAGTCGGCGATGCGCGCATGCTGGTTCAGGGCCTGCGACAGCTGGCGCTTCAGAATTTCCCGCACTTCCGGGGAAATGGTTTCCGTCAGTGCAACGGCATAGGCACGGACGGTGGCTTTGGACGAGACGAGCAGCTCTGTGGCGATGAGCTCATCCCGCTTCTTGCCGGCTTGATCCAAAATATCTTCGAATTCCATTGTTTGGCCTCCCTGGGTCCTGGTCTCACTATCTACACTCGGGTTTGCATATGACACATCTATGGCAGCAGTGCTTCTATCTCATCAATCGCCTTCTCGGAAACCTGCTTTTCCTTGCGCAGCAGCTTCCTGAGTTCCGGATCCTCCACGATGGATTCCATCATGTGGGCTTTCAATAATGTCGACCGGCGCAGCGTCGTCACTTCATGGAGCTCCAGCGTTTCGTGGACGCCGAGGTCAAGGTCGAGCTTGTCTTTTTTGGCCATGGTTTGCCTCCTCAATTCACTCTATGGCATTAGAATACCATGACTGGGGAAAATAGACACCATGGGACGAAATAGAAATAATATTCAAAAAACTTGAAAGTCACTCCCCATCATACATCGCCCTGAGCGTCTTCCGGGCAGACGCCCGCCAGTTCTTCACACTCGATACGCTGAAGCCCGTCGCTTCGGCGATCTCGCGCACGCTGTATCCCTTCAGCGTATAGGCGAGCCAGACCCGCTCTTGCTCCCCGAGCAGCCCCCGTGCACTTTCCAGTTCCATCATATCCAGGCTGTCCATGCGTCCGCCGACCGATTCCGCCAGCAGGTCATCCGCCGTCACACTCACCGCATTCGTATAGCGGGAGACCCTGCGTATCTCATCGATCAGCCGCTGATAAATCCGCGTGTAGACGAACTGCGACTCCGTCGCCCCCTTCGCCGCAATGTCATCGAAGGTCGATAGCGCATTGTACACCGCCATGCGGCCCACTTGCATGTAGTCATCCTGGTCGAACTGGATGCTGAGGCGCTTCATGATGCTGTAGATCATCGGTTCATAGTCCTTTATCTTGTCGTTCATATTTGCGTCCTGTGACGTATCGATACATCTTTTATTTCCGGATGACTGTATCTTAGAATAAAGCGCCGCCTGCAGCATCCGTCGCCCCGCCCCGAAAGAGGGCCTTAATCAAAGATAAGTTAACATTTAATTAAATATTGTTAATATTATGTTATATAAAGTGAAGTTAGGGTATAATTAAGGCTCTAAATACATAAAGGGGTGAACCATGTTTACGACACCATCATTGAATCCGGGGCTCTGCTACATCGAACCCGTCCGGCATATGGAATATATGTGCCAGGCGGTCTACCACGGCGAGGCGCCACAACCATCACACAAGCCGACAGAAGCACTGATCGACGAGCTGCTCATCTACTATTACGGGACGAACCTCGCGGCCAGACGGGCGCACCTTAAGGCGGCGCATGCCATCCACCGCATGGGGCCGATCGTCATCGACGAGCGCATCCAGTTCGTCCTGTTCCCCATCACAACGAGCCGCACGCGCAATCCATTCTGGATCAACCTCCACCAGTTCCTCATGTGCCAGCCAGGAGGAGAGGGGATGACCGATATCCACTTCAATCATGGTATGATGAAGTCGGTGGCGGCCGACTACAATTTTTGCGAGAAGCAGTATGAAAAGGCGCTCCGGGTGCTGGACCGCTCGACGAAGATCCGCGAGCAGAGTGCACTTTATGCCACACGCCAGCATCAGATGAATGGCCGGAGTACAGATTTCATCAGATAATTTATTTTTCTGTATATTATAACTTTTCATTTCAGGGAATTTTTAGCATAATGATAAGGTGAACGGAGGATGCGACATGAAGATTCTGGCAGCAGGCGGCATATATATCGATCAGACTGGAAATGCAGATCCGTTCATCGGCGGGCACGAAGTGGCGGTGCTCATCGCCACCCACTCCCGCCACACCGTCCATCTACATACGAATTTCAGTTCCGAATCGACGGAACAGACGAAGGAATTGAAGCGCAGGCTGCGGGCGGTTGGCGTCGACCCGCGCATCGCCGGCCGTGTGTCCGCCCCCTATGGCACAATTGATGGGGAGACGGTCGAACCGGGGAGCAATGTGTTCGAAACCGTCCGTGCCGACCGGACGGGGGATAAAGGTGGCTACGACCTCTTCATCCTCACCACCGACATCGCAGAACGAGACTTCAGGTGGCTCCTGGCCCGTGCCCGCAGGGAGGGCATCCCCGTCATCGTCTTCACATGCGGCGAGTACGCATCATACAGCGACCATGACATCGACAACGTCGTCCTTGAAGAGACGGGGATGCCGGCGTATCACCGTCATACCGGAGAAATACGGGACATATTGGCGGAGCGGGGCATCATCGAACATGCACCCGTTGAGCAGAGCGGCGGGGTGCCCCCACCGGTCTATACGGTGCTGCGCGTCCTTGCCCAGCTGATGGGGATCGGCGTGCTCGCAGGCCTCGCCATACTCGGTGTGCTGTATCTCATCGGGCTGACCGGCGGGAATGCCGCCCATGAAGCGGAGATCGATCCCGATCAGGCGGTGGACCATGCCGAGTGTAATACCGTCGCGGAATGCCGTGCGCTCGGGGACGATCATCTCGCGGCGCTCGGCACTTACATCGACATTCGGGAGTCCCCGCATATGTTTGTGGAGAACCGCACCCAGATACAGTACATCACGTATACGGTGGCGGACTTCGCGCTCGCAGATCCCACTGAGCACGCGGCGCTGCCGGTCGGCTCACAGGATGAATTCGAAGCCATATGGACGCGGTTCCGCACATTCTTCCCGGACGAACATATCCGGGACATCGACCAGTTCGAGCTATTTTCGGACGGGGAGGGCAATACGCTCGCCTATGTCGATGTGACGGAGGCGGGCACGACGCTTGCTGTGGACATCCGGGACAACCGTGACCTGCCGAGCGAATACCGCACGTTGATCCACGAGTTCGCCCATGTCTATTCCCTGCCGATCGAAGCGTTCGACAACAACAGCACGGACCTCGATCATCTGAAGGAAGATACGCTGATGGCGGAGTACACCGAGCGCTTCTGGAGCCAGTACGGCGAGGAGTGGATCGAGAACAAGTTCAAGTCACAGCCGGAGCGCGAAGCTTTCTACAGCAACAATATCAATGATTTCCACGAGCCCTATCAGGCGACCAATCCGAAGGAGGACTTTGCCATCACCTTCCTGCACTTCATCATCAATGAAATGCCGGAGGAGAGCAGTCAGCTGAAGGATGTCAAAGTGCGCGCACTGTACGAAGACCCAAAACTCGTCGGGCTGCGCGTCGACATATTATCAAACATCCTAGAATATGAGAAGGAGAGGGCTTTAAGTGAAGCTCAAAGTGAAGATTAGAGATACCGCACTCACGATAGACACCATAACCATCCATGCTGAAGACACCATCCAGGATCTCATCGGCACCCTGATTGAAAAAAGTCTTGTCGCTCCCGATGTGGTGCATGATCTGACCATAAAGGGGTATGGAGATATTGAGAAAGGGCACCTCAGACTGTCCACGCTGTTCTCAAGCTCGGACAAGGCATATTTAAGCAATACACACATCAGCATCACGCTGACCAGGAAAGCGGAAGCGGAGACGCTTGCGAACCAGACGCTGCTCGACTATTCGAAAGTCGTCCAGGCGGTGGAGAAGTACGACGAGGCATTGGCGGCACTTGCGGTCCGGCCCGGGACGGTATTCTTCGTCCAGCAGGAGTCGGACCAGTACCTGCTGCGCCGGGAACTGTGGGGGATTGAAGTGTTCCACTTCCGCACACAGTACGCTGAGGCCTTCCAGGAAGCGGAGCGGTCGCCGATCGTCACCATCGAGCTGAAGTCGCGGGATGCGCTGACCAGGGACGAGCTCAAGTGGGTGCGGACCATCATGTTCCCATCCCGCCACAAGCGCAATCCACTGATCCGTCTGAACCATCCGCCCATTTCCCAGGCACACATCGATGTCATCGCCACACTCATCCATCGCATGGTCGTCATCATGGGCAAATTCGAAGGGACGGCCACCCATCTTGAAAGCAATAACGCACATCTGCCGACATACGTACAATTGGGGTCGGAATGCTCCATCGGATATATAGAGAAGGCACAGCTCGAGGGCATCCGGTAAATATTTGCCATATGGTGGGTTTACTGCCACTATGGACTGTATACACCTTTATTGTGGGTAATGTAAGGGAGAGTAATATGTCAAAAAAGCGGGTTGACTATCTATGAGTAAATTGAACACACGGAATGTCTGCAGATACATCTATCTGCTCAACGCAAAAATCGACCATCTGGCCGAATTCAGGACGAAGAACGGACTCCTATCGAGGGAACAGCTGTACATCATCGAAATGGTGGCTGAAGAGCCGGGCATTACGCAGAAGACGCTCATCGGCCGCCTGAGGCGGGAACAGACTTCCATTTCCCGTGCCGTCCAGAAGCTTGTCGACCAGAACTACCTCATCAAGCGCCAGCATCAGGATGATATGCGGGCTTCATACCTTCAAGTGACGGAGCAGGCGGTCGATGCACTGGATGAACTGGAGGAGAAGATCTGCAGCGTGACGGACGATATACTCGAATCACTGGATCACGAGGATAAGCGGCGGCTGACCGATATTCTCCAAAAGATCCACATATAATCGATAGGGCCCCCGAAACCTGTGTTCAGGTTTCGGGGGCCTTCTGCATCTATTTCTTGTCCTTCGAGAGCTTCTTTACGGTCTTCACTTTCTTCTTGTCGTGCTTGAGCTGGTCCTTGATGTCATGGGCGTAGTACATGCCGTTCTCCATCATGTAGTCGGCAATCCGCGCGTGCTGGTTGATCGCCTGCGTGAGCTGGCGCTTCAGCACATCCCGTACTTCCGGGGAGGCGGCTTCCGTCAGCGCCACAGCATATGTGCGGACAGCCGCCTTTGCCGTGACGAGCATTTCCGTCGCAATGAGTTCATCCCTGTTCTCTCCTGCTTTTTCAAGCATTTCCTCCATTTCCATCTGTACATCTCCTTTTCATTGTTCCGCCCTAAGGCAGAAGCTCCTGAATTTCATCAATCGCTTTTTTGGAAATCTTGCGTTCCTTGCGGACGATTTCACGCAGCTTGGAATCCTCGGCGAGCGACTCCATCATCCCCGCTTTCAAGAGGGAAGCCTGTTTCACTGTCACGACTTCATGGAGCTCGATTGTCTCATGCACAGCAAGGTCCGGCTTTTCTGCGCTTTTATTTTTCTTCTTATCCTTGTTCTTGGCCATGTCCATCCTCCTTCGGCTTTGTCATATTGGCTGTTCAGTTATAGCTTACCCCGGGTACATGGATGTAAACGCGCCATGAAAATAAGGCAGGATGTGTGTGTTGACATTGACGCTGCGTCACCGCCTATTATGAAGGGGAGGAGGGAGAATGATGGAATATACGGTGAAGGCACTTGCGGATCTCGCCGGTGTGAGCAGACGGACACTCAGGTACTATGACCAGATCGGGCTGCTTGCACCTGCCCGCATCAACAGTTCGGGCTACCGGATATATGGACGGGCGGAAGTTGACCGGCTGCAGCTCATCCTCTTCTACAGGACGCTCGGTATCGCCCTGGATGAAATTGGGAAGATTATCGATGATCCGGAATTCGATGCGGCAGAAGCACTCAGAGCACACCATGCCGCACTCCTCGAAGAGCGTAGGGCGCTGGATCGGCTGATACGGAATGTGGAACGGACGATTGAAGCGAAGGAAGGAGGGATACACATGCGAGATAGGGAAAAGTTCGAAGGGTTGAAGCAGCGGAAGCTCGAGGAGAACGAAGCACAGTACGGTGCTGAAATCCGCGAAAAGTATGGCGAGGACACCGTCAGGGCATCCAACGAGAAATGGATGGGCATGTCATCAGACGACTATGACAGGATGACGGCGATTGAAGCGGAACTCAAGGAAGTGCTGAAGGCGGCGGTGGATGCGCCATCTGAAGCACATGCCAGGAAGGCCGCACAGCTGCACAAGGAATGGCTGATGTACACATGGAACGAATATTCCAAAGAAGCCCACCAGGGGCTCGCCGAGATGTATGTGACAGACGCACGCTTCAGGAAATACTATGATGACGTGGCGCCGGGTGCCGCAGAATTCCTGCGGGCTGCGATCGTGCAGCATGCGGAATAGTACAAGTCAAAGATGGACCCGCCTCTCTTTTGGGAGGCGGGTCCTTTATTCTGCCGTTAACTGTATTCTAAAGGACTTGTCACCATCCTCTAACCATCCTTTAATAATCCGCATGTACATTTAAAACATGCAGGTAAGCACAGGAAAGGAGAATAAACATGGCACTTGAAGTTTTCAACCGCAGGGAAGTGAAGTATCTGATTCCTTTTGACACGTATGAAACGATCGCCCGTGAAATTGCAGGGCATATGCGGTTCGACCGGTTCGGTACGGAAGGGAGGTACACCATCGTCAGTCTGTACTTCGATTCCGAAGATGGGAAGATCTATACGGAAACACGGAACAAACTCAGATTCCGCCAGAAACTGAGGCTCCGGGTCTATGACGATGCGGATCTCGCGAGCATGTCATTTCTTGAAGTGAAGCAGAAGTACAACAATGTGGTCAATAAACGGCGGACCGGATTGCCGCTGCAGTCGGCCTATGATTACATATACCAGGGCCGCGATGTGGTGGATACAGCCTCGAACAAGCAGATATTCAAAGAGGCGGACTACTTCAGGAACTTTTATGGTCTGGTGCCGCAGGTGGTCGTGAGCTATGACCGTCAGGCCTTCCACGGCATCGAGGAAAATGATCTCCGGGTAACGTTCGACTACAACCTGCGCTGCCGTTCGGATGATCTGAACATCGAAAATGGCCCGCACGGCACCCACTTCATCGACCGGAACCTCGTCGTGATGGAAGTGAAGATGTCGACGAGCATCCCGCTGTGGCTGACGGAGATTCTGTCCGCCCATGGTCTGAAGAAGGAAGGCGTATCCAAGTTCTGCACCAGCATCGACGTTGAAACCAAAGGCATCGAACATGCCGTAAATGAGAAAAGGATGGGATAACAATGAATGAATTTGTACAGCAATATTTTGAAATCGGCAATGAAACGACGACGTTTACAGTCATCGAGCTTCTGCTCGCAATCATCCTGAGTGCCATATTGAGCACGGTGGTGACGCTGGTCTACAAGTGGACCCACCACGGTGTGAACTACTCGCAGTCCTACGTCCAGACGGTCGTCATCATGAGTGTCGTCGTCGCCATCATCATGATCGTCATCGGCAACAACGTCGCGGTCGCATTCGGCCTTGTCGGCGCGTTCTCCATCATCAGGTTCAGGAGCGCCATGAGCGATCCGAAGGACATAGCCTTCATCTTCTTCGGCATGGTCGTCGGGATCGCATGCGGCCTCGGATTCTACCTGCTTGCCGTCATATTCACGGCCCTCATGAGCCTGATCATCGGATTGATGCATAAGACCGACTACGGCAGCAAGGGGTCCGATGAGAAGGTGCTCAAGATCACCGTGCCTGAAAACATGCATTTCGAAGGGGCGTTCGATGACGTCTTCCGCCAACACCTCGAACAGAACGAGCTCGTCAACATCGAAACGACGAACCTCGGCACGATGTATATGCTCGAGTACAGGGTGCGCACGAAGAAGGAGACCCGGGACAAGACGCTGATGGACGCCATCCGGGTGAAGAATGCCAATATGAAGGTGACGCTGAATGTATCGAAACTCGGGTACTAGCATGAAAAAGAGAGCAGGAGACTTTGTCTCCTGCTCCCTTTATATTCAGTCTTCCACATCACTTGTCCGAAGCATATGATAGATGTCGCGCTTGAGCCTGGTAAATTCCTCATCGAGGATGATGTCATGGTCGCGCGGCCGCTCGAACGGCACCTCGATTTCACGCGCGATGCGGGCGGGCTTGTCCGAGAGGACGAGTATCCGGTCGGACATGTAGAGGGCCTCTTCGATGCTGTGGGTGATGAAGAGGACGGAACGGCGGTCCATCTCCCAGATCTTGAGCAGCCAGTCCTGCATGTCGAGGCGGGTGAGTTCATCGAGTGCCCCGAATGGTTCATCCAGCAGCATCAGCTCCTGCGGGCTGAGCAGGGAACGGATGAAGGCGACGCGCTGCCGCATGCCGCCGGACAGCGTATTCGGATAGGATTTTTCATACCCTTCGAGTCCGGCACGCTGGAGCCACCGGCGGGCGGTTTCCTTGTCGACATCGCCGGTGATTTCCTGGACGAGGACGACATTGTCCTCGATCGTCCGCCATGGCAGCAGGGAATCCTGCTGGGGCAGGTAGCTGATGTTGCCGCGGGTGCCGTTGACCCGTGCGCCATCGATGTAGATGTCACCCGCGTCTGGTGCGTACAGGCCGCCGATCAGGTTGAAGATCGTACTCTTGCCGCTGCCCGACGGGCCGAGCAGGGTGACGAATTCACCGTCGGCGACATCAAGGGACAGGTTATCCAGCACATGGACCCCGTTCCCGTCATTGAACTTGTGCGTGAGGTTTCTGACCTCGAGCTTATTCGTCATCCCGATTTGCCCCCTTCCTGTCCGTATCCCATGGTACGAGCCATTTTTCAAGCAGCATGATGAAGCCGAAGAGAATCAGGCTGATCGCCATGATGACGAATATGGCGACGAATACCTGGTCCGTCCGGAAAGCGGAGGAGGCGACCGTCATGAAGACGCCGAGCCCCTCCTGTGCACCGAGCCATTCCGCGATGACGGCACCCATCACACTGTATGTCGCTGAAATCTTGAGTCCTGAAAAGAAGTAGGGCAGGGCACTCGGCCACTCCAGTTTGAAGAAGACCTGCCGGCGCGATGCCCCAATCATCTGCATATAGTTGAGCAGCGTCGGATTGGTCTGCCTGAACCCGTCGATCAGGGATACCGCGACGGGGAAGAAGCAGACGAGCGTGATGATCAGTATCTTCGGCAGCGTACCGAAGCCGAACCACAGCACAAGCAGCGGTGCCAGGGCGATGATCGGCACATTCTGCGAGAGGATCATCAGCGGGTAGATGCTCTGCTTGGCCCTTGGCATCAGGTGGAGCAGTATGGCCAGCACGAGCCCCACGGTCACACCGATGGCGAACCCACCGAGCGCAATCTGTATGGTCGACAGGCTGTGCGACCATATACGCGGGTAGATTTCCATGCCTTCCTGGATGATCTGGACGGGACTTGGCAGAATCCATGTACGGATATCAAAAAGTGTGGCGGCCAACTGCCAAATCACCAGTATGGCGAGTATCGCAAGGAGTGGGGGAATCACACTCCAGGATGAAATTCGTCGCATTCGCTATTCCTCCAATTCACTACCCGCCGGGCAGAAATTCATTCGTGAATGCCTGCTCGACATCGAGTTCGGATTCGATCAGGCCGCTTTCATACATCCAGTTCATATAATTCTCCCAGACGTCCTCCTCCTGATGGCCCCAATAGGGTGCATCACCCTGATAGACATCCGTCAGCCATTCCTGGCTGGCCATGACGAGTTCCTCGTCAAGATCCGGTTCTGCAGCCAGCAGGTGTTCCGCTGCAGCTTCGGGCTGATCCATCGCAAACTGGTAGCCTTCCGCCGTCGCCCGGGTGAACGCTTCAACGGTTTCAGAGTCGTTTTCGAGCATCTCTTCATTTGTGATCAGTACAGGCGTATAGAAGTTGAGCGCATCGGAGTACTCGGTGAAATCGATCGTGTTGAGCGGGAAGTCGCGCAGTTCAGCTTCGACACCCGTCCAGCCGTAGTAGATCCATGCAAAGTCGACATCGCGCTGTACGGCGGTGAAGAAGTCCGTATCCCCGATGTTGATGATATCGACATTCTCAATATCGGCATCATCCGCCTGCATGATGGAGGCGATGGTCTCCTCCTCAATCGGTGAACCGTATCCGCCGTACGTATGCCCCTCGAGGTCTGATGGCGTCTCGAGGCCATACTCTTTTGGAGAGGCGAGGACGGATGTATTATCCTGTATGATGGCAGCAAGCGAGACGATTGATACATCCTGCAGGCGTGCCTGCGTGACGTTCTCCTGGGCGCTGACGCCGAAGTCCCCGTTGCCCGTCGCAACAGTCTGTTCCGCACCGGCTTCACCCGGCAGGACGATTTCGACATCAAGTCCCCGGTCCTCATAGTAGCCCTCCGCCTGTGCGGCATAGATGCCCGTATGGTTCGTATTCGGTGTCCAGTCGAGCACGAAGGTGACTTCAGTCAATCCTTCGTCCCCCGACTGGTTCCCGTCTTCATTTCCGCCGCATGCTGCGAGCAGGAGGACGAGTATGGACGGCAATAATAGTTTCTTCATAAATGGAAAACTCCTCTCGAAATGGTGGTGTCCCATACCGCATTCTTCATAAAATGGGTACAAAAAAACACCTTCCTTATCTGGAGGCGTCAAAGAGCTGCAGGTGGGGTATACGGGTGCCGCATAGCCACTGCACATTCCCTACGCTGGTATTATCCAGATCAGGTCAAAGGGTCAGGTGTCACCTTCTCAGCCATGATGGCTCCCCTATGCTGTTTCTATTCATTTTGCACATCCATTATATCATGGACACTTTTCATGTCCAAACGGTTATTTAAAAACACCCGGACAGCAGGATGCCGTCCAGGTGTCGATCACTGTCTACAGTGCCTTCTCCATATACACATGCGGAATGCCCGCATCCTCGAATTCATCGGAGGAGACGGTGTATCCGAGCTTCTTGTAGAAGTCGATCGCATGCACCTGCGCACCGAGCTTGGCCCGGGTATAGCCGGCTTCCCGGGCATGCTCGTGGACGAATTCCATCAGCTTGAGTCCGAGCTTCCTGCCGCGCTCCTCGGGCAGTACGGCCATGCGTTCGACCTTGATCATGTCGTCTGACGCTGGGCGGTATCTGACCGTGCCGATCGGCTCGTCATCAATCAGCAGGATATGTGTCGCTGTGTCCTCAAATTCATCCACTTCACGGTCCATCGGGACGTTCTGCTCCTCGACGAAGACGCGCTTTCTGATTTCAAGGCACTGGTTGTACAGGATGTTGTTGTCAGCCACTTTGATTTCCATGGAATCCTCCTTACATTGCATTCTTGCGCCGGATGGCGGTGAACTGCCAGAATATCTTCAGCTGCTCGAGGTTCCAATACTCGAGGCCGAGCGAGAGGGCAGGTTTTGTATTGAACTTGATGCCGCTTGCTTCTGCTGCAGCGAGCGCCAAGTACTGGATGTGGGGCCTGAGCTGCTTGAATGGTTCCGACAGCCGTCCGTCCTCCCTGATCCAGTCCATCGGGAAGATGAGTTCGAATATGTTGATCCGCTTGTAGATGTCCGGCAGGGCGATGATGTAGCACGCCGCATCGACTTCCGGGTTCTTCAGCGATTCACTGAAGTAGCCACGGATCGACTGGTACATCTCCTTGTGTTCGTGGTTCTGGTAGAAATACGTATCCTCGATTCTCGCTTCACCGCTGTGCTTGATCTGGTCCTCCAGGAAATCGAACATCTCATTGATGTTCGTCTCCTTGTCATACGTCTTCCTCATCACAATCCGCTCCTAAACTTCATTTTGAGATCGATCAAAGTCCTCACTTCCGGTTCCATTATCATAGTATTCTTCAGTGTTTTCCTCGTAGTATTCCTGCGTATTCTCTTCATAGTTGAACTGTTCCGTACTGTCTTCCTGTATCCCTTCTGATCCGTTGCCATCCTCCGGCGGCCAGTAGTTGTCCTCCTCAGTCGTCGGCGCATCAGGATTTTCACCCGTTCCTTCCTCCTGGGGCGGCTGTTCACCAGTCGCTTCTTCACGGCTCGACTCACCAGAATTTTCGTCGAGGTTTTCTTCGCCCTCGATGCTCTCCTCAGGGTTGTCGTCCGGCATGTTGAAGCCGTCGCCAAGCTGACTTTCGTAGCCTTCCTGCATGAAGTAGGGCTCACCTTCCGGCTCGAATTCGTTCAGATAGTAGTCGCTGACGTAATCGTATGGCGTAATATAATCGGACAGCCGGATGTTGATCAGGTCATACGGTTCCGGCGCATCGATTTCCAGCACATCCCGGAGCGTCTTCGAAATCAGGTAGAGATGTTCTTCATTCGCCCAATAGAAGTAGGCGCCGTTGCCCGGGTTCCAGAAATCGGACCCGCGTACCTGAGTCGTATTGAACTCGATGTCGTTGAATGAATAGTAGGCGGCGAGGCTGCGGATTGTCTTCGAAGTCATGTCATGTTTCGTATTGTCCGCGACGACCTCGATCAGGTCATCGATTTTCGACAGGGCACCGGTCGATTTCGCCTTCGACAGTATCTTCTCGACCATCTCGAGCTGGCGCTGGCCGCGTCCGAGGTCTGTATCCACCCGGCGGCTCCGTACAACCGCAAGTGCCTCCTCGCCATTCAGTTCCTGCACACCTTCTTCAAGTTCGATACGTCCGCGGTCGACGGAGTTCGGCTCATTCATGTCGAATGGCACATCGAATTCCACACCGCCGAGCGCATCGACCATATCCACCACGGCCGCCATGTTGACGCGGACGTAGTGGTCGACCGGCACGTTCAAGAGGGATTCCACAGCACGCATGGAGGCTTCCGGGCCACCCTGGCGGTGGGCGTGTGTGATCTTGTCGAAATAGTTCTCCTCAGGGAAGTATGTCAGGGTATCCCGCGGGATGCTTGTGAGTTTCACTTCATCCTGGTTCTTGTCGAATGTCGCAAGGATCATCGTATCCGTCCGGAAGTCCTGGGAATCAAGATCCCCTTCCTCCTTGCGGGATTCACTCTCATCGATGCCGAGGATCAGCACCGTAAAGCTGTCCATCGTCGGGTCGATGTCATCCAGCCGGAGCTCGGACCTATCGCGGTCCGTCGCTTCGAACGAATCGCTCACCCCCTGTTCGAAGGAATTGAACAGGTTATAAATATATACCCCGATGACAACAAGCGCAATGACGAGGAACAGCAGTATGCCAATAAGAATTTTCTTTTTCATAATTTAATAGACCCACTTTGTTTGTTTTAGTATGTAATGACAGATTGCCATCTTTTAATTATAATATGGTAGAACCATAAAATGGAATAGGAAATAGGAATTATTTCCCGATATCAAAACTTTGTCACATGATATAGAATGTAGAGCCAGATTACAAGTGATATATCATATTAATGAAAAAGCCAGAGGTGCTGTATGAAGAAAGTCACAATGTTTGTATGGAACAATTTCGTCAATGACGCAAGAGTACTCAGGGAAGCGACTGCCCTCACCGAGGAAGGATACACTGTCACAGTCATCGCCAAAAAGGAGATGGATGAGCTCCATCTGCCGTCAAGCGAGACCGTCGCTCCCCGAGTCTACGTCAACCGGCCGCTCAAGATCGAACTGCCGAAGATTGTACGGAACAGGGTGAAGTCCAGCATTCTGTCGAAGCATCTGCCGAATATGCTCGAGATGTTCAAGATGATGATGCTTGGGCGGAGCAGTGATGCAGACATCTATCATTCACATGATCTGAACACGCTGCTGCAGGGTATATACAGTGCGAAGCTCCGTCTGGACAGAAAGCCGCTGATCTATGATTCCCATGAAGTGCAGACGAGCCGTACACACTATTCCTTTAACAAGATATATAAGCTTGAGAAATTTCTGCTCAGGTTCACAGATCATGTCATCGTGGAAAACGATACACGGGCAGACTACCACAGACGGCTGTACAGGAAAAAGCCGACGCCGGTGCACAACTATTCCGAGTTCTATGACATCGAAGCGGTAGAAGCCTTCCCCATCCGGGAAACATACGGTATCGATCCGGATGAGAAGATTGTGCTGTACCAGGGCGGCATGCAGGAGGGCAGGGGGCTGTTCAAACTGCTCGATGCATTCCGTGACATCGAAGGTGCCCGCCTGATCATGCTCGGCGACGGCAAGGAACGTCTCAATCTGATCGAATACCATAAACAACTCGGGATCGAGGACAAGGTCATCTTCATCGACCGGGTGCCGTACAGGGAATTGAGACGCTATACAAAATCTGTCGACATCGGCATCCAGTTCTTAGAGAATACCAACTTCAACCACTATTCCGCCTCATCCAACAAGCTCTTCGAGTATATCATGGCCCACGTGCCCGTCATTGGCTCGAAGCTGCCGGAGATTGAAGCGGTCATTGAATCCGAAGAGGTGGGGCTGACGGTCGAGCCTGAGAGTACAATACAACTGAAAGCGGCAATTGAGCAACTCATCAGTGACGATGAACTGAGAGCAAGGTTCAGGGAGAACGCGAAGCAGGCGAAATTCAAGTACAACTGGAACGAAGAGAAGGATGTATTGAAGAAGGTGTATAGAAAAATTTAAAATAAAAAGAATGCCGTCCTCTGTAAGAGCGGCATTCTTTTTATTTTTTGCTTATTTCATACATTCGCTTTTGCGTAACTCAGTTTTCACGATTTACTATTGCAATTTCTCTGTTTAAATGGTTACGCTCTCCTCATCACTAGAACTTAAAGTGTTTTGAAGTAAAAAAGCTACTAAGTTCTATAAAAAAGGAGGTACTACTGTGGATATAACAATGTTTTTTGAAATCTTCATATCGATTGAAACACTCGATCTTTCACCCTATGTTAATCTATTCCTTGCGTTTCCCGAGCGCTACAGAGGAGAGAAAAACAACGAAGGGCGAAATCAAGGTGCTGAGTAAACCGTGAGTATGATTACCATAGGGCATGACAGTGCTCTATGGTTTTTTATTATAGTATCAAACTTTTCACTTCTTGTACAATAACGTTGAATCAAAATGTGTATCTTGTGTAATATTGGCCCTGCAGACCGAGCTGGTCGTAGTAGTTCTGAAGATTGCGTGCTGTGGCATAGGCCCAGTTGACGTCTGTTGCATACTGGTAGGTGCCCGGGTTCGCCGGGTTCCAACGCATTGCGTACAGCGTGTTCTGTCCACGGTTGAAGTAGCCGCTCGAGATGAACTGTGCGCCACCGATTACTGCCTTTGCTGGTGTATCCCAGCCCATGCGTTGTGCATAGCGTGCCCCTTCCAAAACAGGGTTGTGGTCGTATGCTGCGATGCCGTACATGTTGTAGTAGAGCTTACCATTCTCAGAGATGTTGCCATTCGTGTCAAGGCGGACACCCTGGGCGAGTGTGCTCTGGCCATTGCCCGTTTCATGCAGAGCATGGGAGATTAGATAAACCTCATTTACACCATGCGTGTTCGCCGCCTGCAGGAAGGCTGTCCCTTGATTATGCAGTATGCCTTTCCCATTGAGCAGTTTGTTGTTCAGTTCACTACTTGAGATGTTCTGCGCGCGGTTCAAGTCGAGGTAGGTGTAGTCCCAAGTTTCGGTAGTATGGTTCGCAGGATTGAGATATTGTTCCACTTCACTGCGTGTCGCATTTCTCCAGCCACCACCGGATACCCAGGCCTGTGGCTTGGCTCCCAAGTTCATTTGGATGTCGACTGCTTTATCAAGTGAAATGCCGTACTTGACCGTGTTGACTACAGGCGATGGGCTGGAGGGTTCATATGGTTTAATCTTAGTTGACCCAATCCATCCATATACGTTATCAATTTTGCCATAGTAGTAGATGTGGCTGCCCAATCTCAATGACCGCTCGGAGGCGAAGAATGGGGAGTGGTAATCACCGAGGCGTTTGAGCTGTTGTTT
>NZ_KL544008.1:94543-679606 GCF_000712035.1 Salinicoccus luteus DSM 17002
TGAAGTTCTTCCTGGTGCTCTTGGCTTCGGAGAGGTTGAAGAGCCTCAGATCCTCCGCCCGGACCCAGCCTTGTGGCTTGGCATCGTAGCCCTGGCGCACACGGTAGAATACATGCCCACTATATTCCGCCTTTTGATCTACAAAGACTGTTCGATTCTTCAGAGGAGTAGCACTTACTGGCTTCATTTCAGAAAGTGACTCAAAGAAAACTATTTCGCCGTCGTCATTAATCCGTGCTGCATGAAGATCGTCTTTGTAAACCGGAGGAGTGGAAGTATCTATGGACTTGAGAGGTTCCATATCCGATAACTTGACCCATCCAGATATTCCATCAAACGAACCGTAAATGTAGTCAGTATTATCTATCCTCATTTTTTTAGAAGTATTGAATGTGGAACTTTTATAGTTCGAAAGTCTTTCAACTTGTTTAGAAGTACCCCAAGGCACATCAAAGATATAACTTCTAAGATCTTTAACAGTGAAGGACTGTTTATAATTCTCGGAATCTGTCCGTTCCAGACGCCTTAAATCGTTTTCATGAACCCAACCTACATATGCCTGTTCCAGATCACTTTGGACGAGATAGTAGTTATCATAGTTGTATGTCGCTTTTCGAGTAACATAAAAGGTTTTGTTCAAATGTTTGGTAGCAGAGCTTGTTTTGACATCTGTCACACTTGCGTATAATCCCTTATTGGAAGCTTGAATCCGTCCGACGTATTTTGCGTCAGATGTTGTGACAGGCATATTTACTTTCGGTGTCGTTTTCTTGTTGTAGAGGTCCATGTATTTCTCTTCGATTAGCTTCTCCACGTCTCTGTAAGTGTAGCCGAATTTGCTGAAGTACGTATAAGGGTCTACATGATTTGTACCTCCGAGATGGGTGGATACAGCGCTGTGGGACCATAAAGTGCCCTTGGCATCCGCTTCAGCACTGTCGACAGGCAATTTGTACTTGTACAACAGGTTTGCGATGTAATCCGTATAATTGTTGATGGATTTTGCGAAGTCATGTTTATTGTCATGACGGACCAGTTCTACATGCATGAACCTTGGATTGGCATTCGGCCCGGCACCCCATGCGAGATGATCAGTGTCCGCTACTTGGATGATATTATCCTTGTCGACAAAAGCATGGACAAAGGCATTGTTGTAATTTCTGCTCATCCAGTTGATTTCTCCATGGATTGTCGAGCTGCTGTTGGCCGTTTCATGAAGGACGACACCTTCAGGTTTGCCGATACCATTCCTATAGTTATACTTCGGCAGGCCGGCAATATGGTTGTAGGTGATGCGTGGGGCCTGGAAGTTGTTCTGTTTGATGTAGTCATTGATGTTCGTGACGGCTTGGGCGAGTGTCATTGGCTGAGCAGATGCTGTAGAAGCAAAGAACGATTTTGATTCATCCATTTCAATATCGTAGGTCTTGAGCATTGTAAGGAGTTCTTCCTCCATTGCCTTGTCCATGACGATGAGGTCCGCATCTTCTTTGAGAGCTTCTGCTTCTTTGGAAAGTGGTTCTTCTCCAGAATTTTCAAGTTCAGCGTCTGCCTCTGTTGATTCCTCATCAATCTCTTCACCTTCAGGGACAGATTCCTCAGAAGCATCGTTCTCAACGGTTTCTTCTGCTTCACCATCCTGGTTGTCGTCAGAAGTTTCATTACTGCTTTCGGTTTGATCCACCTGATTACCTGCAGACTCATTTTCTTGAGGGGTTTCTTCGAGTTCAGCTTTTTCTGTTAAAATTTCCTCTTCCTGCTCTTCAGAAACATCTTCCTTGGAGGCTAGAGCGTCTGAGTCGCCGTCCATTTCTTTAGCGCTTTCTTCTAGAGTTTCTTCAGCCGTTAGTTCTGCATCTTCTGTATTTTTAGTGGTCTCTTCATCGTCTTTGACTGTTGTAGCATCTTCTATACTCTCTTCACTATCTTCAGTGACGGGTGACTCATCTGGACTCTCTTCCTGCTGTCCAGTGTGAGCTGTTGCTCCTTCTGAACCTATCTGAGTTTTTTCTTCAATAGATGCTTCTTCAGAAACCGGCTCTTCTTCTGGAGGGGGTGTCTCTTTCGATTCTCCAGGTGTCGTATCAGTTACTTCTGTCAAAGTCTTTTCACCCGTTGTTTCGTGAGTCTCTCTCTCTGTTGTGTCAGCGGTCTTCTGAACAGTTGGTTCTTCGAATGTGACTTCAGATTCTTCTTCGATGGGAACCTCGACTGATTCTTCTTCAACGCTGGGAGCTTCATCTTTGATTGTGCTCTCAGCGGGCTCCACGTCTTTCGGATCTATGTATGGGGACTGCTCTTCCTGCGATTCTTCTGTATCCTGTGCTTCCATCTCGATGTGGGTTTTTGTTGCTTCTTTTGACATTTCTTCTGCTTCAGCATTCAAAGCGGTGCCAAATAGGGCGGTGGATATCAGTGTTGGAACAATCAGCCTATTTTTATATTTCATTTTTGCCTCCTAAAATGTTGTACAATAATTATATTAAATGATTTTCTTGTAATTAGGTATAATATTTTCCAATATTTTAAAGATGTAATATAGATGTAATAAAGTGGGACGTATTTTGTCATGGGGTGACATCCATAACTGAAAAGATTATAATTATACAGGTAGTTTTCAATCAGATTTTATAGATTTTAATATGATATAATCGTTTTTTGGATGAAGTGTGTTTTAAATATTTATTAATTTGACAGACCCAGTCTGTCCTTATTGAATAGAGGCTTAACCATGAAAAAGATTTTAGATATATTTAAGGAACAGTGGCAATATAGATATTTGATTTGGCAATTGAGCATCTATCAGATAAAAAGTCAATATGCGAACCATTATCTAGGTGTATTTTGGAATATACTCCAGCCTGCCATGCAAGTGCTGATTTACTATGTTGTGTTTGGCTTGGGATTGAGAGGAGACAGAGGAGACGTTGGAGATCTGCCTTTCATCGTTCACCTAATATCAGGCATATTCCCTTGGTTGTTCATTTCACAGGGAATAAATTCAGCTTCCAATGCTATCCAGGCACAGTTGAACCTGGTAACAAAAATGAAATTCCCTTCAAGTACTTTGCTCTCAATGTCGTTGGTAAACGGCATTATAAACGTCTGCCTGACTACAGGTATTCTTTTTATTATAAGCATTTTTAATGGATATTCAGAACCATTGCATTACCTTGGGTTCATCTACTTCATATTTGCCAGTTATATGCTAATATTCGGGATTGCGCTTATCATGTCCTCCCTGATCATATTGGTCAGAGATATGAAAAATGTTTTGCAGAATGTGATTCGTATGTTCTTCTTCATGACACCCATATTCTGGTCATTGAATGAAGCGAATGAAATACTGCAGATACTCTCCAGTTTCAACCCTTTTGCATACCTCGTAATGAACTACAGGGCTGCAATGGTGCTTGATGACATAGCCATTTATGGCGATATCAGTGACCATTTATATTTCTGGGCTTTCACCATATTCGTATTATTTGTAGGAGTTCATATACATTACCGATTCAGAAATAAGCTGGTGGATTATCTGTAAGTCTTAAAAATATATTTTCAAGAGGTATTAAACTAATATGAATCTTTCACACACTTTATCGAAAGCATTTCTTATAGCACCACATGAAATAACAATCGATGGGTTTGAATATTTACCGCTGGACAAAGAGAGACACCTTCTAATATCAAACGATTACTCGTATACAAAAAAGGATATTGGGAGGAGTTCGATAATACTTCTCGGATATGCATATGATATAAGAAATGCCGCCACGACTACTGAACAAATACTTGAGACAGTGCTCATCTCTGGTGACGAAGAAAGGTATAGTCATCTGGATTTCTTGAATGGTCGCTATGTTCTGATCATAAACACCCCTGAGGGCCTTTTTCTCTATTCTGATGCTACGAGCCTGAAACCTGTTTTTTATAGTCGGAAGCTCAGGTGTGTATCGAGTCATGAATACATACTCAGACAACTTCTAAAACAGACAGGAGAAAAAATTGAACAGACTTCGCTATTCCGAAAAGGATTCATGGATCTTACAAATACAGAAGGAATCTATAAGTTGAGTCCTTCTGTGGAATTCGAATTTGATTCGTTCAGTTCCAAAAGGATATTCCCAAGAAAAGAAAGAATTGAGATGAAAATTGACGACATTCTGAAGGAAATGAACGGGTATATCGAAGAAAGTAGAAAGTGGCTATTAACGCGGGAGAACCTCAAATTCAGTCTGACGGGAGGAGTGGATTCAAGAGTCAGTCTCGCCTTGTTGAGACCTCTTGTCCATAGAATGAAGTTTTTCACTTATTTAAAGCCGGACGAAGAACTCTCGACGAAGACACTTGATCGGGCATATAAAAATGACGAAGCAATTGTGAGATCAATGGTGTACAACCTGAACCTGGATCATGAATTCTTCTATATTCGACTGAATCAGGCTGATCAGGAGTATTATGACATGATGAAGGAAACAGTCTCCTCCCTGCATTCCTATCCCTTGAGCAGATATTTGAATGATAATGACGCATACCATGGTGGACTTCACATAAAATCCACAGTGCAGTCTATTGGGAAATCTTCTTTTGACAGAAAGCTTTATAATGAAAATACGGTAGTAAATGCTCTTGAAGGAATAAGGAAGTGGGCACCAAAGCCATATAAGAAAGAGGAAAATAAGGAGGAGCTCGGCAAATGGCTTTCAAATTTCCTCCAGCGCATTGGAATGGAAGAGACATATGGTTATCATTTGTTGGATTTAATGTTTCTGGAGTCCCGGCTGGGTAATTTTCAAAGCAATATCACCCAGGAGACGGACAATACATTGGAAGTTTTCAACTTGTTCAATAGTCGCAGGATGATTGAGCTTTTCCTTTCCCCTAGTCTGACGGAAAGGCAAAATCAATCGCTGGCGTTTGCAATTATTGATGAATACTGGCCTGTGCTCAATTTCTTCGGCATCAACACCCAGGAGACACTGCTGGAGAAATATGAAGCATTGAAAAGTCGTCAAAAAGAAACTCCACAGGCAATTCAAAAAGAAAAGACGGATTTGAATGACGTTGATATACAATTTTCCAAAAACATAGCGCAGCATACGGACGAATATGGATTGATGCTTGTACCGAAAGAATTACCGCTGACTCCTGGACTGGACTACAGGATTAAAGTCCATAATACAACAGAACAAGAGTTGAAAGTCACCTTTTCTACAAAGTACGACAAAGAGCAGGGTAGAGGAAGAGTGGAGCTTCTGTTCGAAGATGCGTCGAAGGACATTGTGGATCTTGCTGGAGGATATGATGTCATTCTCCCTCCATATGGACATGCGACTGTTCAATATGACTTCAAGTCGGAAATGAATAAGCCTTCCTGGCAGAAGGCATCAAGACTCTATTTAAATATTGGAATGGTGTAGACAAATGAAAAAAGTAACTATGTTCGTCTGGAACCACTTTACAAACGATGCGAGGGTAATGAGAGAAGGTCTGGCTCTAAGTGAAAATGGGCATGATGTAAATGTAATTGCCATAGAAAATAAAAAAGACCCAAGAGCTCGAGCATTTGAAAAGATAAACGAAAGATTCACTGTTCATCGCGTTCCGATGTACCCATGGCTATTGGAGGTCTATCAGAATCATAAGAAAGAATTCCTGTTCAGTGTTGCGGGCGTGAGCATGATAGTTGCCCCTGCACTTTTCTATAAGTCCTGGGTGCTTTTGTCTTCTTATTTCATTTTCCTTGTTGGGGGATACGCTGTAATAAAAGATCGGACCCTGAGGAGACATATGATCAGCTTCATAAGAGGAAGCAGAATGGTAATGAAAGGATATTCCCATAATGCTGATGTATACCATTCACATGATCTGAATACATTGGCTCAAGGGGCGATATGTGCAAAATTGCGCTTTAAACCTCGCAAACTGGTATATGATTCACACGAAGTACAAACGGATCGTACAGGGTATAAACCTGAAACAGCAGCTAAAGTGGAAGGGTTCCTGGTCAAGTTTGCAGATGAAACGATAGTGGAAAATCATACACGGGCAGGGAAGCATGAGTCTTTGTATGGATATTATCCTCGGACTTTGTACAACTACTCAGAGCTTTATGATATTGAGAGTGAAGAAAAAGCGGACCTCCATCAGAGGCTTGGATTGAATCAGGATGAAAAGATTCTGCTCTATCAGGGAGGTCTGCAGGCGGGTAGAGGCCTGGAGCTGCTGATTGAAGCGATGGAGCAGATTGATGGGGGGACACTTGTGTTTCTTGGAGAAGGAAAGTTGAAACCCATACTGCAGAATATGGTAAAGGATAGGGGACTGGAAGAACGTGTTAAATTCCATCCGAAAGTCCCTTTGAATGAGTTGCCATCATATACCAGTAATGCCTATCTTGGCTTCCAGGTGCTGCAGAATACATGCTTCAATCACTACTCTGCATCATCAAACAAACTGTTCGAATATATCATGGCGCATGTTCCAGTCATAAGCAATGATTTTCCCGAAATAGAAAAAGTGGTTGAAACAGAAAAAGTAGGCCTTTCAATCGATTCAAGCAGAACGGATGAAATTGCTCAGGCAGTAAATCGGCTGCTTAGGGATGAAGATTTGAGAAATGAACTGAGCGATAATTGCAGAAGAGCAAAGTACAGGTACAACTGGACCAATGAGAAAAAGAAACTCCTTGAAATTTATGAAGGATTATAAGCCAAGAATGAAAGAAGGTCGAACAGATGGGGTATAAAGTCAAGGTGGAGAATGTTTCCAAAGTGTACGACTTGAACCACAGCCGGAAGGATAAGCTTCTATCGCTATTTACTATGGGTCATTTCTATAAAGAGAAGCCGTACTATGCCTTGAGAGATATCAATTTCGAAGTCCAGTCGGGTGAATCAATCGGCATCATCGGTTTGAACGGATCCGGGAAATCGACCCTTTCCGATTTGTTGGGGGAAGTGACTGTACCGACAACAGGGAAAATAAAGATCAATGGACGAAGCTCACTCATTGCGATTAGTGCCGGTTTGAACATGGATTTGACCGGAGAAGAGAATATCAGGATGAAATGCCTCATGCATGGCCTCAGCCAGCAACAGATTGATGAGAGGTATAATGACATCGTAGATTTCAGTGAACTGGGTGAGTTCATCAAGCAGCCGATAAAATCGTATTCAAGCGGTATGAAATCAAGGCTTGGATTTTCCATAGCAATCCATACCGATCCGGATGTTCTGATTGTAGATGAAGCACTTTCAGTCGGAGACGAGACATTTTCTGATAAATGTATCGTTAAGATGAAGGAATTCCAACAACAGGGAAAGACTATCTTTTTCGTCTCCCATTCGGGCAAACAGGTCTTGAAGATGTGTGATAAAGCTTTATGGATTCATTATGGAGAGGTACGTGATTACGGTGAGAGTAAGCCGATTGTGAAAGAGTATGTAAATTTCATTAAGAAATTTAATGACATGACAAAAAAAGAGCAGTTGGATTATAAGGGAAAGATGATTTCCCAGCAGCAGCGAAGAGGCGAAGAAACCATGCTTCGAAAGAAGCCGCGTTCCTTAACTGCCTATATTTCTCCAGTCGTTATTACACTATTATTTCTGCTCAGTATTTTGTTCCAAGGAAATATGATGCCTTTCTAAAGAAAAAGTGAGAATAACTTCGAAGTTATTCTCACTTTTTCTATAAATATGGGAGGGTCAAAGCGTAAACGAAGTTATAGACAGGCACGTGGGCTGGGCCCTTATATGGGAAATGATGAAGCCTCAGGTTTGCTGCTGCATTAATTTCAAGTACATTTGGATATTTATCATCCAAAGAATCAATCATAATATCGACTCCAGCGGTGTTAAGATCGGGAATGGCTTCTACTGCCTTTTCAGCAAGGTTCTTAATCTCCACCCCAAGAAGGTCGCTCACTTCATATGGATCACCACCAATTGAAATGTTAGAAGTGTGATGAATGAATACATACTGTCCTTCTTCCGGTATATCCTCAAGCTCAAAACCTGCACTTTTTATATTTCTGATGGCAGTATCATCAACTTTTATTAGACGCAACCGCTGATGCGGATTTTTTTTCTTCAATTTATTTTTTTCTTCTATAAGTTCTGAGATGGAATGATGACCATCCCCCACTATATGTGCAGGTGCTCTTAGGATAGCTGAATTGAAGTTCCCTTCAATGACTAGAACCCTGACTTCTATGCCATTCAATTGGTCCTGTATAAGTATCTTGGGTTCCCGCTTATGATCCTTGCAGGCATTTACACAGTTGTTCCATGCATAGTCAAAACTTTCTTCATCAACATTCAGAGTGATTCCCTTTGCCCCGTTCAACATGGTGGGTTTGACGACTTTCGGGCCTTTGGAGATTTTGATATACTCCAGTGCTGCTTCATATTCCGTCTCATCAAATAACTTGGAAACTGTTGTAGCTACATTTTTCTGATTCAAAAAATCTTCAGACTTGAACTTGTTATTGCAGAGCTGTCTTGCCTGCTTGCTGTTCGTCGAAACATTCTGGCCATCAATATAACCAATATGATTTTTTCTATAGAAAAAATCAATTTTTTTTCCGTCTACCTTTGTGGTCATGTTCGGAAGGGTGGCAGCATAATATTCGGCAATTTGTCTGGTGCCGTCAAAACTTCGAAAGTAAGTGTTCACTTTTTGGTGTTCAAGATGATTTTTCAGAACGGACTTCAATAGCTCTTTATTCATTACAGACCTCTCTTATAATGTATTAACTTTCAATTACGAACATTATATAATATGTTACTATAAACTTACTTATGTTTAAATAATATTCTATGAAGCAGTTGTTTAAAAAGTTAAAGTGGAAGCCATATCGCGAGGGATAGATAATGATATATAAGATGAATGATATAGCCAATAGACTGAGAAAAACTAAAGAGATGAAACCTTTGATAGAAAAGGGAATTGAATACGATCACCCCCTACGTCATCTTTTTATAACAGCGGCATTGAACAATAATCACTTTACTGGGAATACATTGAGAAAAAACCTTTCTGTTCAGAAAAATGCAATCATCCTCTTCAATTCAAGACAGTATGAAGAAGCCTGGAGTCTCATCAAAGGGGAAGAGGATAGTAGCCTGTTGCCATTGAAAGTGAAGGTGCTGGTACAGCTGAAAAAATGGGACGAAATAATACAGTTGTATGAAAAGGACAAACATATTCTGAGGATGTTGACCTCGGCAGAGGAAAAAAGACTCACTAAAGGAATGTTGCAAAGCGGCCTTCATCTTGAGTTAGAACATTTGCTGAGGGCAAGCAGTTCAGAGCATTATTTAATTCGGGAGCAATTGATAAATTCGGTGATTAATTCAGGTTCCTTTCCTAAAACCTCTCAAAATATTACAGAGTACCAGGCAGATTTTGAATATGGACCTGAATCCTTTATCACAAGCCTAAAAATAATGAGCCCTATATTAAAAGAAAGAATCTTTCTTTTCCTGTTGGATACGTATAGGAATAGTGACAAGTATATGAAAACTTTGATAGAACTGTTATCTGATTATATGGAAAAACACCCATACCTTGATAAATATCTTTATAATCTGATTCCTGATCATCTTTCATTGTTTGGCAATAGAGTTGCAGAATTGGATGGGGTTCTTAATAATCTAAAACGTTATAGCAATGAAAATGAAAAGGGGTTCCATCCCCTCATGAGAGATGTTGAGGACTATATCAACAAATATGATTTCCACGAAATGCTCATCATCGATATTCGCAAGCTTATTTTACGCCAACCCAAATCCTTGGAAATGGAGCCCCTCATTAGAGTGTTGAAAATGAAGAATTCTTCATTGGCACTTTTCATGTCACCGGATTTTATACTGAGCGATGGTATTAGGGATCTGGTGGATGAGCATGTGTATACGAACTACAACTATTTTCAACGAAAAAGAATATACAACCAGTTGATTCCTGCTTTGATGGACTATAACGGAGAAATGATTCTGCCACTCCATATTCATGATTACCTACTTCGGACTCGACGAAGAAAAATTCAGAACTACTATATCCTCTCAAGGAGTTATGAAAATGGAGGCAAAACTAAAGCTCTTCATCAACTTATGGAGGAAAAGGCCCCAAGTACACGCTTGAGAATATGGCTTTACCTCGCGAGATTCTTTTACCAGGAACGAGAGTTCACTAAATCATTAAAATATACCAAGGAAGCTGAAAACTTATATTCCACACATCCGGATGTTCTCAGAAGTTTCATCCGCAGTTACAATGTCCAGGGAGATATTTCAAAGAAGAAGAAATATATAGACACAATGGAAAAACACCATCCAGAAAAACTGCTTACTAATGAGTCCAGGTATGTTCTGCAGGAGATGGAATTGTTGGACCAGCCATGGAAAATGACAACAGAGGTGCCATCCGTTGAAACAACAGGAAGTAAGAAAGTGATGTATGTTCTAAACAAAGCCTATCCGGTAATAAATGGGTATACAGTCCGTTCTTACGAAATGATTAAACGAGTAGGGACATTGGGAGTAGAGCCAGTTGTAGTGACAAAGCTGGGGTGGCACCCGTCGGATGAGGGGTATAATCCCAAAGACAGCGAAAGAGCGGTCAAAACCCATTACATTGGGAAGTCCCAAAAATACCCGCTTACCCAGACACCGCTGATGGACTATTTTGATGCATACACGCAGGAATTGATCAAAGTCATTTCAAAAGAGAAGCCTGGAATGATCCATGCGGCTTCAAATTTCCAGAATGCACTGCCTGCATTGGAGTTGGGTAAGAAAATGAATATCCATACAGTTTACGAAGTGAGAGGGCTATGGCACTATACCCATGTTGCCAAAAATAGGGATTTTTATAATTCTGAACGCTTCCAACTGGAAAATAACCTTGAAATTCATTGTTGTGAAATTGCTGATAAAGTTTTATGCATCAGTGAAAGCTTGAAACATTTTCTTGTCCAGCATGGAATAGAAGAAGAAAAAATCACTGTTCTGCCCAACGGTGTCGATACGACTCATCTGAAGCCCGAACCTATCTCCAATGATTTGAAACAGAGACTTGGACTTGAAGACAGCTATGTTCTTGGTTTCATTGGCTCATTGACGAGTTATGAAGGCATTGAAATGCTGATAGATGCTTTGAAGGAAATCAATGAAAAGCAACTGGCGAAAAGAAATATGAAACTTATGATAGTAGGGGGCGGCTATTATGAAGCCACACTTAAAGAATATGTTGATTCCCAAGGCATGTCCCAGTACGTAAAGTTCACAGGAAGAGTATCCCGGGAAGAAATAGCAAGGCATTATGCACTCATCGATCTTTGTCCATTTCCACGGACGAATGAAAAAGTCTGTCATCTTGTTACGCCACTGAAAACATATGAAGCAATGGCCATGGAGAAAACAGTACTTGTGAGTGATGTGGCAGCACTACAGGAGATGGTGGAACCCGGAGTGAATGGTCATATCTTTGAAGCTGATTCCAAGAAAAGCTTGGTCAATGCCATTTTGGACGCGATAAATCAAAAGGATATAGGGAAAGCGGCAAGAGAGTGGGTAGTGAATCATAGGGAATGGGATAAACTCATTTTGAAATTACAGCCGATATATGAATAAATTTTTCAGGAGGAACAGTTTTGGAAGGTAAATTAGATATATTTTCGAGGTATATAAGGAATTTTGAAGTCAGTCATTACGTTTGGATTTATGAGAAGGATGAGCGGGCCATTTACGAATCGATTCACAGCAAAAAGAAAAAAGGGAAAGTCAAAAATCATAACAGGAAAATTGCCAGAGTAATTGCTTTCAAGCAATTCGAGAAGGAAGACTATTATTATTTGGAAATAGAAGGCAAAGAAATCGGATGGGCCACCCTTAAAACTTCAAATGTCATCTACTCCAAGCCGAGAGTACATGTCAAAATCAATACAGAACGGTATAATCAGACACGGGCTGACCAGCTGATGCCACTCGACCGTAAACAGGTAGGACAATTGAAGAATCAGATGCTGGATTCCAGGTTTATGATGATCAGAAATGGTACACAATACGAAGCACTTTTTAAAGGTATGCAGATGATTGGATGGTTCAGTAGGGACGTGTTGTATCAATCACAGAAAGCAAATATCACAGTGCCCGATTACTCTTCCAATATCAAGCTCTACCATTTCAATAATCTGACAAGCAAAGTCAAAGCCGACAGCGACAAGTTGAAGTCCATTAAGATTATTCATATATTCAAGGAACTGGGGCTTGTCAAAGTTAGGACGGACATGGGAGATTATTGGACTGAAACCAAGTATCTAAACTTCGATTCTGAAGCGGGTGCAATGGAAGAGAATGACTTCACTTTTGAAGATATAGTGGTGTATGATCTGATTCAAAATATATCCGAGGAAAGAAAAATGACAGTGGAACTCATGGAGAAAATCAGAAATCAATACGGTATGTCAGGAGAAGGTATTAATGCCAGACCGGGAGGTCTGCAGGGTGAACTTGACCTTCTTGAAAATGAACTTGAAGAGGAACGTTCAAAGAGAGAAAAAATAGAAGAAAAATACAATAACCTGAGAAAGTCCTTCCTTGGAAGAATTCAGACAAAATATTGGGCAAAAAGGAGTAAGTAATGAACATGGAACAAGAAGAAACCCTTTCACTCGAAAACATCGATCTGAATGAAAACTACCTCCTTAACCTTTATCGATTGGCCAAATCATATGATGTCGACACATATGATAATCTTTTTAAAAAGGATGTCGCACAATCTTCTGTGTATCATAATCTTTCCTTGAATGAATACTATAAGTTATTTGAAGAAAAAGGCAAGCCCGATTTCTCTGAGAAGATTGAATCACTTTCCTCCAATGCCATAGAATCCAATGGCTCAAGAATCTTCAATAAAATAGACCTTAAAGTAGGAATCATATGCGATGAATTTCTCTATAATGCTTATCGGGATGTAGTGGACCTTCACTACATAAGTTTTGATGACGATGATATCGATACATATGATTTTGTCATTTTTGCCACAGCATGGAAAGGGATTGATGGTTCTTGGCAAGGAGTGTCCAGAGAGGATTCTGAGGAGCGGGCCCAGTTATACAGGTTGATTGACCAATGTAATGATAAGGGTATTCCTGCAATCTTCTATTCAAAGGAAGATCCGGTCAACTATTCCATTTTTGTAGAAATAGCCAAAAAGTGTGATGTAGCCTTCACTTCCGCTGAAGAAATCATTCCTGAATATAAACAGGCTGTCGGCCATGAAAGAGTCTTCAAACTCGAATTTGGCATCAATCCACATTATCATAATCCGATAGGGGTCAATCACGCATCTTTCAAAGAGTATAAAGATGACGTCATCTTTGCGGGCAGCTGGATGGTGAAATATCCGATACGTAATGAAGAAGCTGAAATGGCGTTTGAAGGTGTGAAACAGGCTGGTAGGGACCTCACAATCATCGATCGGAATTTGAGACTTGAAAATAAACGATATCATTTTCCACCTAAATATATTGGTAATCTCACTTATCCGTTGACGCATGACCTTTTAATGAAAGCACACAAGATCTTCCGGTTTGCCATAAACGTCAATTCGGTCAAGTATTCAAATACCATGTTTGCGAATAGGGTATTTGAATTGCAGGCCTTCGGTAATATACTGCTTTCCAACTTTTCAATTGGGGTGAATAGTAAATTTCCGCATGTCTTCATATATAATCATGTTTCAGACATCAAACAGTTTCTTGAATATACGGATGAAAAAACATTTAGGGAAATTTCCGCTGCCGGTATACGCACAACAATGAATGGTGAGACGACTTATCACAGAATGCAATATATCGCATCCAAGATTGGAATCGACATCGAAGTGGATCGTGCGAGGCTTCTTGTCGTTTCACTTTATGATGATGAACAGAGCCGTCGCATGTTTGATCTGCAGACATACCGGGATGCTGAGATGGTAACTGTTGATCAATTAAATGACATTGATGTACAAGAGTATGATTTCATCACTTTCTTTGACAGCAATAATTACTTTTATGAGGAATATCATCTTGAAGAGCTTGTCAGCGCGTTCAAGTACACAGATACCGATGCTGTAGCGAAAAACGATGGATATGAGAAGTATAATTTCTGTGAAGGTCAGACTGGAATATCAACTCTGATGGTTGATGCATCAGTCCTAAAAAATGGTGATGTCTTGGATACACTGCTTGAAACAGGCAACTACTATGGCAGTTTCTTCAATATTGACACAACAGAAGTTGTAAAAACGAAAGCAGACCCTCAGGCGCATTATGACGACAAAGAAGAAAAGGAACTGAGTGTGGTCGTTCCAATCCATAACAATGGGAATTACTTGGAAAATAAATGTTTCCGTAGTCTGAGACGATCAAGTGTTTTTGATAAGATGGAAGTCATCTTTGTGAATGACGGATCTACCAACCCGACTACTATGCGTGCCATCAACCGTTTAAGAAGACGGTATCCTGATATCGTCTATTATGAATTCGGAACAGCTTCAGGGAGCGCCTCAAAGCCCCGTAACAAAGGGGTCGAACTTGCTTCTTGCGAACTGGTTACATTCCTTGATCCGGACAATGAAGCAACCGGTGATGGGTATAGCCGTCTGCTTTCAGAAATCAACGAAGATCCTCAATTGGATATGGTAGTCGGAAACATGGTGAAAGAAGACCAGAATGAAAAAAGTATCTTCAATTTCTATAATATAGTACAACTCTACAATAATGAAGAAGCTCTGATTACAGATACTAGGGAATTCTTAATCCAATCTCATCTTAAAGCGCAAAGCATCCAGGCACTGGTGGTGCGTAAAGACATCATAGCAGAGAATGGGATTGAGATGGTTGAAGGGGCGATTGGACAGGATACGATATACTTTCAGGAATTGCTGCTTAATTCAAGCCGTGTCAAAGTAGTCGATGAAGTCATCCATATGTACTACGGAGCCATAAGCGATTCCATGACCAACACAGTTGGCCCGTCATTCTTCGAAAAGTATCTGAAGCTGGAGAAGTATCGTGTGGAATTTCTCAGACAGCATGATCTGCTCGAACATTACATCAATAACAGGTTTGAATACTATATGCTCAACTGGTACCTCCCCCGTTTTGAAAGGGTAGAAGAAGATCAGAAAACATCAGCTTCCAGCCTGCTTCTTCAAATTTTTGATCTTTATGCCCCTTATATAGATGGTCGCTATTCATATATCAGAGACCGTATCGCCAGTGAGTAAATCATTTGAATGGAGAAGAGAAATGAAGTTCAGAGAAAATGAAACTATTCTAGATATCATTAAGAGAAATGTCAAATTGGGTGAGAATTACCAACAGGTGGCAGAAGATATACTAGAGGGAAAATATGAATTGAATACAAAGCTTGAATATGTTCATTTCTCCAATCAAGTGGATTGGCAGTACGAGCATCCAAAAGCAAAAAGCACTTATCAGTTATATCTTCACACCTTGAACTTCGTTAATGCATTGACGAAAACATTTGAAACCACCGGAGAGGTGCGATATATCGTCAAAGCAAGACAAATCATTGATTCATGGTTGAAGCAGTTTTTAAATGATGATGGTGAAAGCAAACATGCCTGGTATGATCATACGGTGTCCAACAGGATCGCCAATCTGATATACTTTCAGATTCAGGCACCTTCCAAATATAAATTGAAAGACAGACTGTTCGAAAAGCTTTTGAAAAAGCATCTTGAGTTTCTGATGGATGCTTCAAACTATCCGGAAAATAATCATGGCATCATGATGGATAAGGCTCTGATTCTTGGTGCAATGTATATTGAAGAAGAAGAAATGCGGAGTGGGTATATCAATCACGCAGTCAGCCGGATTGAAAAGTCATTCCTTAGGGATTACAGCTACAAGAACGTCCACCTTGAAAACTCACCAGAGTATCATAGGATGGTGACTTCCTGGCTGTTGAAAATATCAAATATATTGGATGAAATCGACCAGCCGCTCACTCCAATCTATAAGGAGAAACTGAATAAAGCGAAAAAATACAATGGCATAATTATGGGCTACCACGGGATGTATCCTACTATTGGTGATACTTCAGCTGGAAGGTCCAAGTTCAAAAAGTCGAATGAAGATTTTGTGGATATGGAGGCAGGTGTGGCAGTCTTTAATGACAAAAAGACTCAGTCGACACTGGTCTTCAACTGCGGGTTCCGCAGCAGGACCCATAAGCACTTTGACGACCTCTCATTTACTTTGTCACTTCATAAAGAGGAAATATTCAGTGATGCAGGAAAATATAACTATTCCCCTAAAGATCCAATCAGGGAGTATGCGGTCTCCGCAATCGGGCATTCAACAATTTTGGTGAAAAATCAACAATATGCATTAAATAATTCTACTAAGCTGGATATTGAAAATTATTACACCAATGACAAATACAAATATGTGTGTGGTACGAACGGTGCCTATCAGGGGGTAAAACTGAAACGCCATATCATTGTCGTCAGAGGAGATGTCTTCATTATTGTAGATTCCGTATCATCAGAGGAACAATTTGTATTTTCCCAAAATTTCCTTTTGGCACCGGAAATTGAAGTCGAAGAGTTGGGCAGCCGCAATTTCAAGTTGAAAACAGCCTCCAAAAAGAAGTATGTACTTAAAGAACACTCTGAAAGAGGGGCGAGTACCATTAGGAGTGGTGGAAATGAACAGGCGATGATTTCCAGGAAATTCAACGAAGTGATTGATACGCGTAGAATAGAAATAAACAAGAAGGTCATAGAAACAGAATTTGTGACAACCTTTGCTCCAGAGGATACACGTTTATCGATGGACTCATGGAATGACAGCGAAGTATCATTTACTTTGGAAGGAGAGAGTTATGAAGTGCGTCTGCACTGATGATGAGTGACTCTTTTCAAAAGTTTTTCAGCCCAGACATTGACTCCTTGCACCTGTTGGATGGGACAACTGAATTTAATATAAAGCTGGGATGGTAATATGGATAGTTATGGTAGATTTATTAAGAATTTCAATCTTGCACATTTCATTTGGGTAGAGAAGCGGGTAAATACATCCATACTTCAATCGCCAAATGAGGGGACGAAAGTAGACTCGCTTTTAAAATATCACGGGGATATACTAAAAGTCATTGACATGAAGACAGTCGATAAGAAAGAATATGCCCTTTTGCAGAACCAAAAGAAAGTACTGGGTTGGGCGGACATACGAAACATGCCTACGGTATATTCCAAGCCCTTGGAATATGTCAAGCTGAATATTCCTGCTTTTATTGAAGAGCAATCTCATCAGTTCTTTGTAGTAGAAAAAGAAAAAATGAAGTTTCTCAAGAGTCAGATGCTGGAATCCAGATTTATTATGATGAAATCGAATAGACTTTATGAAGCCATATACAAAAATGGCAAGTTGCAGGGCTGGTTTACAACAAAAGTGCTATACCGTTCAAAAGAAGTAAGCATCCATGTTACAGATATTCGCAGCAATGCAACTTTTTATAGTACGAATGATATGACAAGAGAGATAGATGTTGATGTCCAGAAACTGGGAGAAGTTAAAATTCTCCGGGTCTTCAAGGAAGTAGATCTTGCAAGAATAAAAACCGATTCCGGAAAATATTGGACGCGTCTTCATTACCTTAATACCGATTCTGTTGTTTTAAATGAGGACATCAAAGAACCGCAGTTCAGTGAAATTGTTGTCTATGACCTGATACGCAACATGAAGCGAGAAAGGCGGGAAGTAAAACGTCTTATGCGGTATATCCAAGTGAAGGACGAATTGACAAATAGAGAAAATAATATTCCCGCCTTGAGTGATGAAGTCATGGTCCACAGGATGAAGAAAGAGAACTTGGAAGCTGAAATAGAAAAAGAGATTAAAAAACAAAATGTTATTCGTAAACAGTATGAAAATCTAAAGAAGTCCTTGCTCGGACGTATACATGGACTTTTTAAACCCGAGGATGATTTCAGGCTGAAGAGAATTACTTTGAAGCATTTAGCTGTAAAGAAGAGAGGTGAATGAAAGAATGGACTTTATAATCAATCGCCAATCGAATAGTGACTATCTCCATACTATAAGTCTGTATGATTCATTCCATCTCCACTATACACCCGACACACCTGTCAGTATCTATCATCATAAAACATCTACATTGAGGATTATTGGATATGCGTTCGATACAAGGGAACCTGGTATTCCATTTGGGCAAAGAGCAACTGTTCTTTTTGAAGAAGAAAGGTTTAGAGAGACTGTTGAATACTTGAACGGCCAGTTTATAATAATCCTTGAAACGGATGAACGCTTATATATTTATCAGGATGCGACAGCATCAATCCCTCTATATGCAACAGAATCTTTATTTATACTTACCAACAATCCGGAAAAAGCAGCAATGGAAACAGAAGAAAAGCTAAGTAGATTGCCTTCAAATGTTTTTCTGGAACTTTGTCAGGGAGAATATATTCTACTGGAAGATAATCTATTGGAATGTTCAGATCGAGAAATGGAAGTTGAACTGATTGACCTGTTGAAGAATCAATATAAATACTTTAAGGATAAAAGCATCTGCATTGATTTTAAAGGAAATAAGTATTCCAAAATGAGTATGGCAGTAGTAGGACCAGTGCTCTTTAATCAGTTCTTGTATGTGGAAATTAATAATAGAGATTCTCCTGCTGAAAAGTTAAAAAGAGAAAATGCCGAGATGATTGCACACAATTACAGAATGACTTATCTAGAAGAATATAATGAAAAAGTTGCTGGAATTATGAAAAGAGAAAGTTCAGTTCATCTTAAGAATCAGATATTTTCTTCCGTTTATGAATGGAAAGAAGATGGAGAAGAAGAATTGTTTTCTTACATATCTATTAATAGATACCGGCATCATTCCGAAAATGGTGTGATTAATCTTCCATTATACGATCCGATGAATTCGAGAATTCTTATAAGAATGTTATCTCAGATTGATGTTGGCGAAAAGGAACTTTTGGATAAAATTACAAGACAACTCTATCCTGCCTTGAATTTTTATGATTTTTCAAGAGGTCAATCATTGGCGAAAACGGTCTTACAAAATAGAAGAAAACTATCACAGAAAGAAGCGGAGACTAAGAAAGAATGGTCATTTTATAACAAAGCCAGTGATAATGGGTTTATAGTGTCACATAATTTGGGTGGCTCTCATAAACTTAACGGTATCACCGTTTATCCTAAATCTCCTAAAATAAAAAAGACGGAAGTATTTAGTTTGGAATTTCTGGTGGATACTGATGAGCTTGTATTAATTGAGAGTTTCTATGAGAATCACATCGACGAATCATGTATCATGGTTTCAGTGAATGATGATGAGTACTCCATCAATCATTTTAAAGATGGTAAATTTTTTAATACAGTAGGAAAATTGACGATAAAGATGAAGTACAGTAAGAACAGAAACAGTGAGTCCTGGAAGAAAGCAGGACGTTTGAAAGTTTCAAGACTCTAATGCTGACCTTTTGGTTTAATATATTAACATTTGCATAAAAAAACCATATGCTATATAGTATTGTAGGATAAATAATTTTGAGAAATCGTGTTGTCCTCTATTTATAAGGGTATAATCACTTTCTTAATCAATTGAATTTGTTATAATATAGAACAGAAAATAATATTGCAGAAAGCAAGGTGTCACTTTTGAAACTTACTACAATTGGTCTTGGATACATAGGATTGCCTACATCCATTATGTTCGCCAAGCATGGTGTCGATGTACTTGGGGTGGATATTAAACAGGAAGCTGTGGACATGCTGAACAATGGGCAGATTCATATCGAAGAACCAGGCCTACAGGAAGCTTTGGAGGAGGTCATCGGAAAGGGCACATTCAAAGCTTCTACAACACCAGAAGAAGCAGATGTCTATATTGTTGCAGTGCCTACTCCAAACAAAGATGATGAATTCAAGTCTTGTGATATATCAATTGTCATGTCAGGCGTGAAAAGTATTGTTCCTCTTCTTAAGAAAGGGGACACGGTCATCGTAGAATCTACGATTGCTCCAAGGACAATGGACGATCATGTGGCTCCATATTTGGAGGAACAGGGATTTACAATCGGTGAGGACATCTATCTCGTACATTGTCCTGAACGGGTACTGCCAGGAAAAATCATGGAAGAGCTTATCTATAATAATCGCATCATCGGTGGCATGACACCGGCTTGTGTAGAAGCAGGTAAAGAGGTCTATGGTACGTTCGTCAAAGGTGAGATGATTGAAACGAATGCCAAGACAGCAGAGATGTCGAAGCTGATGGAAAACACATATCGCGACGTTAACATAGCACTTGCCAATGAACTGGCAAAAATTTGTAATCATCTGGATATCAATGTGTATGAAGTCATCGAAATGGCGAACAAGCACCCACGTGTGAATCTCCATACACCAGGTCCGGGAGTGGGCGGACATTGCCTGGCAGTCGATCCATATTTCATCATTGCCGAGTCTCCTGACAAATCTCCATTAATTCAGCAAGCACGGAAGATTAACAATTCAATGCCCGAGTATGTTGTCGAATATACTAAAGAGATGCTCACCAAACTTGATGGTGACAAGGTAACTGTCTTTGGACTGACATACAAAGGGGATGTAGATGATATCCGTGAATCTCCGGCATTTGATATATATGAATTGCTTAGAAATGAAAAAGATCTTGAGGTAGTTGCCTATGACCCCCATGTACAAATGGACTGGGTCGAAAAAGATGTAAAAAAAGCAGTGGCAGACAGCTCTCTCGTTCTTATTCTGAGTGACCACAGCCAATTTAAGGAAATGACGGATACAGACTTTGAAACTATGAAAGATAAATATATCTTTGATACAAAGAATGTACTAAAGAATGAATTCAAAGAAGTAAAATACTTTAATTACGGCAACATCCAAAAATTTAAAGAAGTGGCATCCTATAATTACGAAAGTATTTAACGGTGATATTATATACTCTAAAGCAAAGGCAACTCATCATTTATGTGGGTTGCCTTTATTGTGAAATGGCTGTCTTCAAACATTTATAGATACAACGGGGTGAAACATGAAAAAAAATAATTTGCTTTTACAGATGATTGTGGCTTTCATACTTGCAGTAGTACTAGGGGGTGTTTTTGGTCCTCAAATAGAAGTGGTGCAACCTTTGGGAGATCTGTTTCTCAGACTGATACAGTTTATAATGATTCCACTTGTGCTTGCCACACTGGTTGTCGGCGTGGCAAGCACAGGAAACATCAGAGAGCTCGGTGAGCTTGGTGGTAAAACCATTGCCTATTTTCTGCTTACTACATTTGCTGCAGTAATCATTGGTTTGTCTACAGCCTATATGATTTCTCCCGGGACGGGTGTTGATCTTGATGCTGATGTTTCCGCTGCAGAAGTGGAGGTGACAGAAACAGAAGGGGTAGTGGAAACACTGCTAAGCATCATACCTACAAATCCGATTGCTTCGATGACTGAAGGGGAGATTCTTCAAGTTGTATTCTTCGCCGTTTTTCTTGGCATTGGCATAACATTGGTGGGAGAAAAAGCAGAACCGGTCAAGAACTTCTTTGACGGCTTTGCTGAAGTAATGTACAAGATTACAGGTATCGTTGTACGCCTCGCACCTCTGGGGGTGTTTGGTCTTATTGCACCGATTGTCGGCTCGCATGGATTATCGATCCTCATGCCATTGATCAATCTCATATTGGCCATGGCAATCGCATGTATTATACAAATTTTACTGATCTATTCCATTCTGGTCTATCGATTCGGGCAACTCAATCCGATTACTTTCTTCAAGGGGATTTCCGAGGCGGCGATTATAGCCTTCAGTACCACCAGCAGTTCAGGAACCTTGCCTGTGACAATGAAGAATGTAGAGGAGAAACTTGGTGTGTCCAAGAAAGTCAGTGGCTTTGTCTTACCGGTAGGGGCAACGGTGAATATGGATGGTGCAGCAATCTATCATGGGGTAGCTGTTATCTTTATTGCCCAGCTTTATGATGTGGAACTATCATTCTTTCAGCTGACTACAGTAGTCATCACAGCAACTTTGGCTTCCATAGGTTCGGCAGGCATACCAGGAGCAGCTCTCGTCATACTGACTATGGTGCTCACTTCAGTCGGTCTGCCACTGGAAGGTATAGCCCTGATTGCAGGGGTGGATCGTATTCTCGATATGTTCAGAACTTCCACTAATGTCATAGGAGATGCATCAGCTTCTGTTGTCATTGCAGGAAAAGATAGAACATTGCCGGAAAAATCCCCAACACAGACTTTACAGAATCCATAACCACAGAAACTCCAGATCGTCAATATGACGATCTGGAGTTTTATATATCACAGAAGGATATTTAAATATATACTATTCGAGGTAGGAGAGTCTTAATTTGCTGAATGAACGAAGTCTTTTGGAGAAATCTACCTCTTCTTGTGAATAATCTTCTTTCACGTCCAGGTTATGGTACATCACCAACGCCTTGACCAGTTCTTTTACAGGGTACTTTCGTTTCCCTTTAGAGGGGAAGTGGTGCAGCATATGGTTGGAATTAGGGTTTATACTAGTGATTGAAGCAATTTTATTATCTAGACTGTTCACCAAAATCTCTACACCGGCAGTATACAGGCCGGGTATAGTGGCCACTGCTTTTAGGCAATATTGTTTCAATTCGTCTGTAATCAGATGACTGATTTCTATAGTTTCCCCCCCTGTGTTCAATGATATTCCTGCATCCAGAATAACCACCTCTCCTGCTTCCGGCACATGTGAATGATTAAGGTTTTCTGTACTTAATTTGTCCCACTCAATCAGTTTCTTGGAAAAGAAGGGGGATTGCTGTCTGACTTTATTTTTCTCATCAATCAGTTGAGTTATATTGGAATAACCATTTCCAGTTACATGGGCGGGGAGTTTTAAAACTGCAGATATGAACTGCCCTTCGATGATGCTCACTCTGATATTCAGATAGTCGGGGTCGCTTCCTTTTGAAGTAGTAAAACCTGTACTATTTAAAATGGTTTCCAATTGTTGTTTATCTGAGCATAACGCTTTAGCCTTTTTTGTATTTGTGGAGGGTGTGAATTTATTCAACTCTCCTATTTTATTATTCTCAATAAATAATTCAGTTATCTTCTTATCTTTATTGGATAAAGCGCTTGCGCTCAATTCATGAGCCGCAGATCGGAAGGCATGATGGGCACTTGCTGATTTAGATTCATACTGATTATAAGGCTCATCGCCAAAGAATGATATATAGTGAGTGATATCTGGTTTTGGACCTTCAGGCAACACTGAACTTCCACTCTTCACGTGTCGGTTCCCGACACTGGTGTTTATATTATTCTCCTTGATCAGATCTATTACCATACGTGACATCCTTGCTTCTTTATCGAGCAGGAATCTGTATCTTTCAAGCAGCATCTTTTCTCTAATACCCGAATCCAATTCAAACTGTTCATGTTTGATATCATCATCTTGATAGATTGAGAGGAAATGCTTTTTTAATGGGTCCGTAGCTTCGCCTCCATAAGGATAATAGAGAAGTTGTACAGCGGGACGGCAATTGACCTCTATTACTGTGCCCTTGTCACTGGACAGATCTTCGAGCATTATGTCTATGCCGGAAGTATGCAAGCCAGGGATGGCCGAAGTGGCATCAATGGCCAATTGCTTTATTTCCTCGGAAACAAGATCTGAAATATCATAATTTTCTCCGCCGAAGTGTGTGTTGGATACTTCGTGAAGGATAAGATGTTGATTCTTTTCCAAATAATCTTCCAAAGTATATCCTTTTGTAGACAATAGATGTCTCAAGTGCCTATCTTTCTTTATGAGCATTTCGTTAAAGTATCCAGACTCTTTTCTCAGTTCATTTTTGGCTGTAATAAGTTCAGATATTGAGTGTTCTCCATCTCCAATTATATAGGCCGGGAGTCTAAGAGTGGCAGCTGTAAACTGTCCCTCCACTATTGTGACTCTGATTTCAAAACCCTTGACCAGGTTCTGAACCAGCACTTTGGGGGCATCTATATTCTTTCTATATTGAGCTTTAAGACAATAATTCCAAGCGTATGAAAAATCGTTTCTGCCGACATTGATGGATATGCCCCTGGCACCTCTAAGTCCTGGTGGCTTTACAACCACAGAGTCATGTTCAGAAAAGACCTCTTCATAAGCTTTCTCAAGTTCACCAGAAGTATACACTCTTGTGGTCGGACAAGAAATATCATTCAGCTTCAAGAAAAACTCTGTCCGCAGTTTATCGTCAGTAATTCTCATAGACTCCAAAGTATTGGATGGATAATGATGACGTTTATAGGTGCTCATATACTGGCTATGGTTATAAAGATCTACTTCAGGTATGTTTTTTTCAGCATTTCTTATCTTATACTCCAGTCCAAGATTTTCTATGGTTTTCAAAGACAATTCATAAGAATCAAGTTTTACATTCAGGGGAAAAACATTTCTTTTCTTGTGACCGATGGTTTCCAATAGTAACTTAAGTTGTTTTTCTTGCATCATTGCATTTTTACGCCTCCGTAGTTATCATTAAGTAGTTAAACATAATCTTATGATACCAAAACTAACATATTTACATAACTTTTGTATATTCACAAATAATATGATATTGAAACTTAATTCTAACTCAAAGGTGACTCAATGAAAATTCTACTCATTACACAAAATTTCTATCCTGAAATCGGTTCAGGTGCGAATAGGTTTAAAAATTTATATGTGCAGCTTTCGAAGAAACACGAAGTCACAGTACTTACAACTCATCCGACATACCCAAATGCCAAGATGTATAAGGATGACAAGTACTGGAATGACCCCCTGATCAATGAATCAAGTGATATCCTGCGCCTCAATATGCGCAGCAATAAGCAGGGCAAAACAATGGCTTCACGCATGCTATACTATCTGGAACTATCCTACAAGGTGCGTACCTACATAAGAAAATACCAGCATGAATATGACGCAGTGTATGTGACGACACCCAACATCTTCCTTCCATGGGCGACGTTCTTCTTCCAGAAGAAGCTTAAATCGACCAAACGGATTCTAGAAGTGCGGGATCTGTGGCCGGACAGTGTCAGGGACATCGAGAAGATCAACATCGATAAATTCTATCCCACACTCAAGTTCATGGAGAAGATGATGTACCGCAAGGCGGATAAAATCGTCATCAACAATGAAGGGTTCCGCACCCATATTGCAAAAATGGCGCCACTCAAGACCCAGGTTTTCATCCCGAATGCTTTCACCGAGGATGAGGTCGGCTTCAGGCTGCCACCGGAAGACTTCAAAGTCATCTATACCGGGAACATCGGTTTTGCCCAGAGCTATGAACAATTGATTGAAGTAGCCCATATGCTCGAAGACAGACAGATCATCTTCAACGTCATTGGATACGGGGTGAATGCACACAAGTTCAACCACTATATCAAAAAGCATAATTTCAAGTATGTGCATACCCATGAAGAGAAGAGCAGGTCGGAATGTCTGGATATGATTCGTCACCACAGTGTCCAGCTTTCACTGTTGAAGGAAAGTGATGTATTCCTGAATGTGCTGCCGGGTAAAATTATCGATGGCATCGGTTGCGGGATTCCCGTGGTCACGAACCTCGGCGGCTACACCAACAGCATGATCAACAACTACAAGGTAGGGTTTGCGAAGGAGAAGGCGACGGCTGAAGAAATCATTGAAGCGATCGAGCAGATAAAGAATAATGAAGTGCTTGAGGAGACATATCGTGAAAACTCCAAGGCACTTTTGGATGAGAAGTTTCTGTGGGAAAACAATATAGAGAAGCTTGAAAAGTTTCTGCAAAGCTAGTCGAAGCGGTGTATCCAAAGGGATGCATCGCTTATTTATTTTGTTGAAATTATGGAATGGACGGGCTAATTTTCACCTAATTTATTTACAAAATTTATAATGTAATAAAATTTATTGAATTTTCAGTCAAATATGATGTATAATTACATCACATATTCAGCAAAATATAAAGAAGGTGTTATGATGACGAAATCAAACTCCGAGATGGACTTGCAGAGAAAGCGGTTCAGGCCTGAGATTGAAGGCTTGCGTATCGTAGCAGCCCTGCTCGTTGCAATCTATCATATATGGATGCAGCGGGTGTCGGGTGGTGTAGATGTATTCTTCATAGTATCCGGTTTTCTCATTACTGCTTCTTTATTATCGAAAGTGAGAAAAGACGGGACGGTCAATTTCTTCGATTTCATATTGGGGCTTGCAAAACGATTGTTTCCCGCCGCCTTCACTGTCCTTCTCACCGTCGTCATAGTAAGCTACTTTATTTTGCCTGAAACGCAGTGGATCCAGACCATCAAAGAAGTCTTCGCCTCGATCTTCTATTATGAAAACTGGCAGCTCGCCATGACCAACACGGATTATCTGGACCAGACGAATGCAAAGAGTCCCGTGCAGCATTTTTGGGCAATGAGCATACAGGGCCAGTTCTATGTCATCTGGTTCTTCATCATCATGGTTGCCCTCTGGACAAGCCAAAAGCTGAAAAGGGAAATCAGAAAGACATTATTCATCATTCTGACGGTTTTGACGGTTGCATCCTTCGGCTATTCCATCTACCTGACAGAAGTGAATCAGCCATGGGCATATTTTGATACGAGGACGCGGGTATGGGAATTTGCCCTTGGCGGCCTGTTGTTCCTGTTCATTACGAGAATTAAACTTCCTGCCTTGATGAGTGGGGTAGTGGGATGGCTCGGGCTCATTGCCCTTGTCAGCTGTGGTCTCCTCCTGGATGTGGGCGGACAATTCCCGGGTTATGTTGCCCTATGGCCGGTTGTAGCGGCCATACTTGTCCTCTCCGCCGGAGAAAATCCCACAAAGTTCGGCGTGGAGAAGTTTCTCGGCTCGAAGCCAATGATGAAACTGGGCGGCTATTCATACGGCCTGTATCTGTGGCATTGGCCGATCGTGGCATTCTACTATGCGCTGATGGGTACGAAAGATATACCTGTCATCCATGGTATCCTCATCATTCTAGTGTCATTCGCACTCTCCTGGATAGTGACGAATGTGGTCGAAAAACCGATCAGAAGCATAAAAGGAAAGAGAAATTATCGTCCAAAGGTCGCCACCGCCTTGCTGATGATGGCAGTTCCCGTCATCATTGCCAATACATTATGGAACAGCTCCCTCCAGGACAGTATCGCCGAAAGTGCAACGGCCTCAGAACAGGATTTCCCGGGAGTGATGGCAGTGGAGAACGATATGGATATCTCATATGACAGAAACACCTCATTGCTGCCGAGTCCGACAAACCTGGAGAGTGACGTAGCCAACACCTACGAAATCGGGTGTCATCATGAAGACGGGCAGAAAGACCTGCCGGTATGTGAATACGGAGAATTGGAGAATCCGAAATACGAAGTGATACTGGTCGGAGGTTCGCATGTCGTCCCTTGGCTTGGTACACTGCAGACTTTCGCAGAGGAAGAGGATATCAAGGTCTACAATATCACTAAGATAAGCTGCCGTTTCAATGGAGAAGGCGTCGGGGAAGAGATGTCGCCGGACTGCCGCAGGTGGAACGATATGGCCAAAGAGAAAGTGATCGAGCTTCAGGCCGATCTGATCATCGTAAATACGGATGTGGGGACACCGACCGTGCCGGAAGTTGAACATGAGAGGGTGACGCTGTACCGGGAGCTGGAGACGCACGGTATAGAGATATTTGGAATCAGGAACAACCCACGCCCATTGTTCGATATGAACCTGTGCGCAAATCCTAGAAACATAGACCATGAAGAATGTGTAATCTCCGCGCAAGAATATGTACCGCAGCCAAGCAAATGGAGCCGGGTGGAGAACAAACCGTCCAATGTGACCGAATATGACTACTCGGAATATTTCTGTCCCGACGGCAGCTGCCCTGCAATCATTGGAAAGCGGATCGTATACTTCGACGGGTTCCATATGTCGAACAGTTATGCTGAATCTTTGGAACCCTTTGTCAGGGAGGACCTGGTAGAGAAGTTGGAGAGCATGGAGCGCTGACAAGTGGATAATTGATTTAATTATAGTGAAGGCTGTTCAATATTATGAAGGTATAATATTGAAAAACTTGGGACAGTATAAAGGTTTAACTTGAAGGGCAATGCACCGGTCAAACGGAGCATTGCCTTTTTATACTACTTTTGAGGTGAATCATGATAAAATAACATAATGATAAAAGAGGAGGCAGGTTAATAATGGCAAGGGTTAATGTAGAACGTGCTTATTTTACATACGAAGCATTTGTATTCACCACAGTGTTCACATTGCTGTTCATGGCGACAAACGTCTTCATGATCGACTATCGGAACATACAGAGCCTGGTCTCCTCACAGGAACCGTTCATGATTCTGATACTTGCAGCAATCCTCGTATTCCTATACAAGAACGCCCGTATTTCGCTATCACCGCTCAGGAAGAGTTTCCTCGCGCTTTGGGGACTCTATGTGGGTTCTCTATTCCTCAGCATGATGATCGCCGACCACTTCGTCTGGACGGAAGCACTGATTCTGCTCATGGTGACGGCAGTCCTTTTCTATCGTGTGCCGGGACGGCTTGTGGTGTATTTGATCATCAGTGCACTCATCAGTCTGCCGACACTCCTCCTGATCGATCACACGCTCAATGAATCCGGTGCGACGCTCGTGCTCGTGTTCACAGCAGGCCTCCTGATCATGACACGGACAAACCGTGCAATGATTTTCTATATGTTGCCAACGTTCCTGATCCTCAATCTGATTACGACGAGTCGGACGGCAATCATCACCTATGTCTTCATCGCCTTCCTCCAGCTTGCCTGGATCAACTTGTACAAAACACCGGTGAAACAGAAGAAATGGTTCGTTGGCATCGTGACGGGTGGGTTCGGCATCATCCTCCTTCTTTTCGGAAGGACGATCTACCAGTTCTTCGTCGGATCGAGTCTGTCCGGGGGCGGATTTGGCTGGAACGACTTCACTTCAGGGCGTTACATTCTTTGGACAACGGTATGGGATAATAAGCAGTGGTTCGGGGAAGGGCATACGTATTTCGACTTCACAGACCTCCTGCACGCCCATAATATCTTCTTCGACACACTGGGTCGATACGGCATTATTCCACTGATACTGTTCATACTGGTGCTCGGAGCTGTATGCATCCTGTCGATGACGAAGTATACGCTCGGCATTCTGCTGTACTTCGGTGCCTACATCTTCATCGGCATGTTCGAATACAACTATCTTTTCATGTTCGTGTACTTCTCACCAATCGTGCTTCTATTCATCTTCATGGCGTATATCCTAACGTTCAGGGAGAACCAGTCGGACATGGAGGCGCTGAGACCTGATGAATAGAGAGATTTGGCACAGCGTCATCTGTTGTGCCATTTTTATATCCTTTGATTAATATATATTAAATTTTCAGAAAAGTTATAGTACACTGGTATGTAAGAACGATATTAGGAGGCACTGCATGTGGCATATCAGAAGGTTCGATGAACTGTCCCTTGAGGAGTTGGAAGAGATATACCGTCTGAGACAGACGATATTTATCCTGGAGCAGGAAAGCTTTTTTGCAGACATTGATGGTGAAGACCGGGAAGCGGTGCATATCTTTCATAAAGAGGATGGATCGATCACATCCTACTGCAGAATCACCACGAACGGCAAGATTGTAATTGGGCGTGTGCTTGTCAATCCCGGCCATAGGGGTGGGGGAAGGGGAAGGAAGCTGTTTGACCATGCGCTTGCCTATATCAGGCGTGAATACCCTTCGTCCCCGATAGACATTACTGCAATGTGCTATCTGGAAGACTTCTATGAGTCTTTCGGTTTTAGAAGGATATCGGAACGCTATGATATATCAGGGCATCTGCACGTGGACATGGCACTTGAGCAGTGAAGAAAATGAATAGGCGCATGACAAAAGGGCTGGGAAATCAAAATGATTTCTCAGCCCTTTCCGCGTGCCTTCGTCTTTGTATAACCGAAGATGCGCATGATTCTATTTATGACAGGGACATGCAGCATCATGAATTGGGCGACCTTGAGTACCCGGAAGATGCGCTTTGGTTGCTTGAGCAGGCGGTACAGCCACTCGAGCTGGAATCGGATCCAGATGTCCGGCGCACGCTTCGCCTCCCCGGAGAGGACATCGAAGCTGCCCCCGACACCCATGAAGACGCCGCTGTCGAAGCGGTCCATGTGCCGTCTGATCCATTGTTCCTGCTTCATCATGCCAAGTGCGACGAAGATGATGTCCGGCTTCGTCGCGGCGATGTCCTCGACGAATGCCTCATCATCCAAGTCGGCATAGCCATGATGGCGGCCGGCGATCTGGAGCTTCGGAAAACGCCTTTTCGCCCGTTCCACCGCCTTACGGTTGGCTTCCTCCTTCGCCCCAAGGAAGTAGGCACTGTAGCCCTTCTCCTCGGCATGTGCAAGCATCTCGCGCATGACGTCGATGCCGCTGACACGCTCCTGGAGCGGCGTGCCCATCATCTTAGCTGCATTGATGATGCCGATGCCGTCCGGCAGTACATGATCGGCGGACTGGACGGTCTCCATGAAGTCCGGGTGATCCCGTGCGGCGATGACGATTTCAGGGTTGGCGGTGACAATGAAGCATTTGCCGTCCTGCTCAAGGCACGGACGGATGGTGCTGTCCACGAAGCCCTCCAGTGTCGTATTCGTAAACTCGATGCCCATCACTGTGACGTTTCCGTATTGTTCAGTCATAAGATCCCCTCTGTTTCTATAGAAAAATACCGGCCAGAGTGACCGGTGTCCATGTGTCTGCTGATCTATAGTGTCTCTTCCGAGACACTGCTTGAATGCACCCAGACGGCCTTCTCTTCGCCTTCAATTCGTCCTCGGTACCATACATTGTTTCCAACAAGTACAGTCTGGTCCACAGTGAAGGCAAAGCCCGCTTGGTCTTCGAGTGATTCATGCACATACTGCTGCTTGCCACCCCAGGGTGCTGTGGCGGCATAGCCCCTGCCCGTCAGTGCAAAGTACTTCTCGTCACGGTCGACCAGCGTGTGGACGTGTGCCGTCGCTTCGGTCGCGCGGATCCAGCCGATAACGCCTTCCGTTCCGCTTGCTTTCGTACTGAGCAGGTAGTAGTTCTCGAAATGGTAGGTGGCTTCCCTTTTAACATGATATACCCTGTTTTTATACTTTTTAGCATTTTCAGTGCCCTCAGGGTCATTTGGTGCCTGAAAAATATCAGTGACATGCCCTTTGAGGTGGGCGAGCTTGCTGACGGGCTGGACGCTGTACTTATGAGAGATTTCGAGGTCATCCTCCCCGTCATCCAGAATCAGGAGGCTGCCGACCTTGCGGTAGTCATCGCCGTTCGTGTCGCGGTTCATCGTCCGTGACCGGTACTCATTGCGCTCATCTTTCGACATTTTCTGCCATTTGGTGAGGAATGATTCGTACAGCGGTATGACATCACCCACTTCGCCGAATGCCTTGACCCGACCGAATTCGAGCCACAGTATCTTGTCGCAGAAGTTCTTGACCTGGTTGATCGAGTGGCTGACGAAGATCATCGTCTTGCCCTGTTCCTTGAACTCCATCATCTTCTGCAGGCTCTTCTCCGCGAATGCCCGGTCGCCGACGGACAATGCCTCATCGATGATGAGGATGTCCGGGTCGACATTGACGCTGATGGCGAATCCGAGGCGCGACTTCATGCCGCTCGAATAGGACTTGACCGGCTGGTCGATGAAGTTCTCGAGCTCGGAAAATGCGATGATGTCCGGTTCGAGATCTCTGATCTCATCTTTTGAAAAACCGAGCATCAGGCATTTCAGCTCGATGTTGTCCCGTCCAGTCAGTTCATCATTGAGACCCGCCGCCACCGCAATCAGCGACGTCTGGCCGTTGACCTGGACCTCACCGCCGGATTCGGGGACGATGCCGGCAATGATGTTCGATAATGTCGACTTGCCGGAGCCGTTGATGCCGATGAAGCCGATGACATCTCCCTGTTCCGCCTCGAAATCCACACCGTTCAGTGCATGGAACACCTGTCCATGGGAGCGCGGGCTGAGCAGGTCGAAGATGCGTTCCTTCTGATTCTCATACAGTTTATATTTTTTTACCAGATTCCTGGTCACGATTGTTTTGGTCATTTATATCCCTCTTATAGGTAATCAATGAAATTGCGTCTGAATTTGACGTGCAGCGTTGCACCGATGGCGAGCATGATGAAAATGAGTCCCCAGAAGTACAGTGTCAGTTCCCAGTGGGTGATGAAATACCACTCGGTGCCGAAGAACACCGAACGGTAGCCTTCAATCAGGTATACGAGCGGATTCAGCTGCATGAGCCGCATCAGCGTTGGGAAGTCCGACAGCAGCGACAGCGGCCATAGTACACCGGAAAGGTACAGCGCCATGCGCAGGAGCGAGTTGAGCAGCAGATGCACGTCTCGGACCAGCGTCGACAGGGTCGATGTGATCAGTGAGAATGAGAATACCAGCGCATAGGTCCCGAAGATGTAGTAGAGCAGCTGGACATAGTATATGTTGATGTAGTAGCCGGCAAACTGGAAGACCACAAACGCAATGACGAGCATGATGATGTGTGTATAGAATTTCGAGAATATCGCAACGTTCGGTATCAGGCTCAGCGGGAATGTCATCTTCGACAGCATCTTCAGCCGCCGGTAGATCGACTTCGAGGCCTCGATGCTGCCCTGGAAGAAGAACGTCCAGACGACGAAGCCGATGAAGAGCCAGAAGAAGAAGGGCACTTCCATGCCGCCCATCTGTATCGGCTCCCGCTGCCTCAGTGTGGCGAAGACGAACCAGTAGATCAGTATGCTGATCAGGGGTGTCAGGACTTCCCAGACGATGCCGAGGTAGTTGTTCTGATTTTTGCTTTTTATGTCATACATGGACAGCCGTCTCACGAGGTAGAAGTGATTCAACTGCTCCTTCAATACGACCCATATGGATTTCATCTGTTTTTCACAACCATTTCTTTCATCGTTGTTGAATTATACAATTTTATCTTTTAAATGACAAACAATCTCATCACAGACGCGCTTTGAAGCCTGCCCGTCCTCGAGATCGCAGAAGCGCTCGCGGAAGCTTTCGGCATCATATTTTTCATTGAAGTCCACCGTTTCCGTCTCTCTTATCGCCTCAAGAAGGTCCTCCGTCGTCTTGACGATCGGTCCCGGTGCTTCTTCCTCAAAATTGAAGTAGAAGCCGCGCACCTTGTCCCGGTAGTTGTCGATGTCATACGTATAGAAGATCATCGGGCGCCCGAGATTCGCGTAATCGAAGAACACGGAAGAATAGTCGGTCACGAGGATGTCCGAGATGACATAGAGATTCCGGATGTCCTCATATTTGGAGAAGTCGTACAGGAAACCTTCATACTGCGACAGATCCAGGTTCTCCGCTATGAGGTAATGCAGCCTCAAAATGATGATGTAGTCATCGGACAATTCCTTGTACATCCGCTCCACATCGAACTGGAGGTCGAACTTGTACCTGCCGCGCGCATGATACGCATCATCCCGCCACGTCGGTGCATAAAAAATGATCTTCTTGCCGAGCGGGAGTCCGAGGTCCCTCCGGATATTATCCTTGGCCGCCGCGTCATTATTCACAAAAAGATGATCATTCCGCGGATAGCCCGTCTCAAGGATCTTTTTATCATACTGGAAGGCCCGTCTGAAAATCTCCGTCGAGTAGCGGTTCGGGGAAATCAGATAGTCCCATTTGCCCGCCTCCTTCGTGAAGTTACGCTTGTACTTCTCCGTCTCCGTCCCCGGCATATGTACCGTACCGATATCCGTGCCGAGACGCTTGAGCGGTGTCCCATGCCATGTCTGGAGGTAGGTTGTGTCATGGGGTTTTGGAATCCAGAGCGGCAGGCGGCTGTTCGTGATCCACAGCGTCGCCTTGTTCATATAGATCATCCAGCTTGGCGAAAACCGAGATACATATGGAATCTCCATTTCCTTGAAAATCTTCCTGTGGCGTCTGTCGACACTCCAGAGCAGCCGATAGTCCGGATAATGCACGGACATGTATTCGTACAGTGCCCGCGGATTGTCGCTGTACTGCCTGCCGAGGAAGCTTTCAAACATGATGAGCCGATGGTCCTTATGGAAGCATCTCCCAAATGTCCAGAACAGCCCCTTATAGAGTTTTAGTGTCAGCACCTTCAATAATTTCATAATCACCACACCTGAAATAATATTTATTTTCTTGAATATGATATAATTTACAGCATCTTTACTTATTCAATATATCTACAATATTATATCATTTCCGATGTATATCAGGGGGGATACTATGAAAAAAGTAATCACTTACGGGACGTTCGACCTGATCCATATGGGTCACATCAATATTCTGCGCCGGGCGAAAGAACTGGGGGACTACCTCGTCGTCGCCATATCGACGGACGAGTTCAATATGTTGAAGCACAAGGAAGCGTACTATTCCTTCGAGCAGCGGAAGCAGATCCTGGAAGCCATCCGCTATGTGGATGAAGTCATCCCGGAAGAGACATGGGACCAGAAGGTTGAGGACGTCAAAAAGCATGACATCGACATCTTCGTCATGGGGCACGACTGGGAAGGGGAGTTCGACTTCCTTAAGGACTATTGCGAGGTCATCTATCTTCCAAGGACCGAAGGGGTATCCACCACTAAGACGAAGCTGGATCTGTCAAACCGGCATGATTAGGGAATTTGCCATCACCGTGTATCTCGCGGTGGTCCGCCTCATCTTCACCTTGTGCAGGGTGTTCCCGGTCAGGAACAAGACGGTCATGCTGGCATCGTTCGGCGACAACATCCAGGAAGTCATCCATGAAGTGAACCGGCGTACCGACGCCCATGTCATCGTGCTGAAGGAGCCGTCGTGCAGGAGGACATTCGAAGGTGTGGAAAATGAAAACATCATCCACTTCTCGCCGGTGCATCTCCCGGCATTCATCCGTGGGCTCTACCACCTTGCCACAGCCAGAGTGATATTCGTCGACAACTACCACCTGATCCTCGCTGCGTGCAACTTCAGCAGGCGGACGACATGCGTCCAGCTATGGCATGCCAATGGTGCCGTCAAACTGTTCGGACTCCGAGACAAGACGATCCAAGGCCGGCCGAAGTCCGCCCACAGGCGCTTCAGGCAGGTGTATGACCGGTTCCATAAGATTGTCGTCAGCTCGGATGAGATGGCTGAGATCTTTAAGCAGGCGTTCGGTCTGGATGATAGCAATATGCTCAGAACCGGCGTGCCGCGTACGGACTTCTTCCACTCGGAGGAGCGGCTTGGAGCAGCCAGAGACAGGATGCATCAGGAACTGCCCGAAATCGGAGGCAAGACCGTCATCCTGTATGCACCGACGTTTCGGGATGGCGGATTCACGGTACATGATTTGCCGATTGATATCGGCATGATGGAGCAGGCGCTCGGTGAGACCCACCATCTGCTCATCCATCTGCATCCGGCAGTGGACTTCGAAGGGAACGAAGCGACTGATTTTGCGACGGATACCACGGGGCGGCATGACATCTCCGCACTGCTCAGCGTGACGGATATACTCATCACGGACTATTCATCGATTCCGTTCGAGTTCTCAACACTCTGCCGGCCGATGATCTTCTATCCATATGACCTTGAGGAATACGAATCGACGCGTGGCCTGTGGTTCGACTACTATAAAATGGCACCGGGGCCCGTCGTCCAGACGACGGAGGCGCTCATCAGAACGATCGAGGAAGAACCGTTCGACCCGGAAGTGATCGAAGCGTTCGACCGCACATGGAACAAGTATGCGGACGGACATGCGGCAAAAAAACTGATTGATGCATTATACAAAAACACGCTTGAGGACTAGTCCTCAAGCGTGTTTATTTTTTTCTTCACGGCTTCATAGATGCGTCTGCGGTTGTTGTGGTCCTGGTATTCGAATATGCCGGACAGGTCAACCGTCCGTGGTTGGAAGTGGTTCCGGATATATAGTTCGATGTAGTCGACCAGATCCTCCTCGGTCTTCGCAACGTCCCCGATGAATGTCTGATACAGGGGACGCAGCCGGCCCTGCCTGAAGAACTGGCGGACATCAAAGTGATAGTAGATGACCGGCTTGTTCATCAGCGTAAAGTCGAAGCTGACACTGGAGTAGTCCGTAATCAGCAGGGAGTGCTCGATGAGGAGATCCTGTACCGTCCGCTCGCCGAGTCGCACGAAGTGGATGTTTTCACCCTGATCCAGGTACTCCTCGTTGAAATACCGCTGGGCGCGGTAGTGCGGGTAGAAGTTCAGATGTACATCATGGGTCTCAAGTAGCTGGTTCAGCCGCTCGTTATGGATCAGGCTGTGATAGCGGGCATAATACCTGCTTTTGAAGAAAGCTTCATCAGTGCTGATCCAGTCCCGCCATGTCGGCATGAGGAGGATATCCTTCGTCTTATTATGGTGGGGGAGGTGGTCGAAGCGGGCGAGCCCCGTAACGGCGACTTCCTCCTCCTCATATCCCATCTTGCGCATGACAACGTCATATTTCTCCGCCTCACTGCTGACAATGAACAGATCGAACGGGAGGTCATAGTACTTCTTGTCGTACTCCACCGGCTTCCTGCCAAGGACGCCATGCTGGAGGAATACCTTGATTGTATCCTCATAATGGAAGAAGCCCCGTGCCGTCTTGTACGGCAGCAGATTCTCAAGATCATGCGTGCCGAGGAGGACGCCTGCCCTGAAGGAAAGGTCGAAATGCTGCTTTGACCCGAAGGCGAGCACGTTCTCCTCATCCTTGATCTTCTCGTAGTCCCCGGCGGTATCCTCGATGACATAGTAGGCGTTGATGTCCGTATTTTCTTTCAGCCATGTAAACAGGGCATAGCCATTGTCCTGGGCCGTATCATACCGTTCGCCGAGCAGCCAGATGTTCATATCCTTCCGGCTTGTATCTTCCGGTATGTCGACGGAAGCAGGAATCATGAAGCTCTCTATCTTCAGGTTGTTGTAGGGCGTCGTTGTAATCAGGTGATGATGTACATTACCCGCATCATCGATTACTTCATGAAGGTCGTAGTAGTTATCCTTCCTGTAGTCGGAATGCTCATATTTGATCTTCTCCCGCCGCAGCACTTCGCCGCTCGAGTGGATGATTTCGATGAATACGTCGATGATCGTCTTGTCCTTGCTCTTGATACTGATGAGGTCGACTGTTTTAAGGTCCACGGTGAATTCACTGCTGATTTCGGTGCGTATAGAGTCTTCGGAATACCGGTCGACGAAGGTCATATACGGCGTGCTGTCGATGAAGGCCTCATCTCCGCCGATATACCCTTCGAAGCTGAAGTCTTGGATTCCTGTCACCTGGCGCCGCAAATGGCGTCTCGTAACCTTGAAGCCGAGCAGGTCATCCCGACGCCTATAGAACCATATCTTGAACTTTTCATGATGGAAAGGCACCCATATCCGGTCGTTGAACCCGAATGTCTCAAGGTCACTGATATCCGGCTGCAGACGGATCGGTTCTGCTCCAGCGGTCTCAAGCATGAACCGTTTCCGCGATATATTAGTGATCAGTGGAGAGAGCGGTACACTGACCGACACGCCGTCTCCCGTCTGCCGATCAGGAAGCGGAATGCGGGTGGTCTCCTCCGTTGAAGTATCCACAACCAGCAATGCTGACAACTCAACGGATGAATCAACGGAGAAATGCATCCGCACGGCTTCATCCTCGACTGTGCTATAAAATTCAAATACCTCGGTTCTGTGGCTTGTGACTTCCGCAGTCAGCCGGCCATCCCGTTCAGAGTAGGTGATTTCATGATTCAATGTATGCATGGAAAGCGGCGGGCCCGTGTAACGGATCGGCACCAGTTCAAAATCCTTCAGCAGATATACATCCGGCCGTCCTGTGATCAATTCCGAGAAATCCGTAACCTGCAGAGTGGAAGGGTCATCAGAAGCATTATCCATTGTCTTGAGCTTGCTCTGATAGAAGAAGGCGAGCTCATATTCCGCCAGATCATCCATGCCTTCGGCACCGAGTTCAAGCTGGCTGTAGCGGCCGTTAAGATGCGTGAGTTCCACGGGCTGATCCATCTTGAATCTGTATTCAGGCAGCAGGTTGGCAAGTGACAAGTTGCCGCGGATGATGGATACATTGAAGTAGCGGCGGTTGGAGAAGAAGGACCGGCGCTGTTCATATGTCCCAACATCCGAACGGACAATCAGCCGTTTTTGTCCAAGCATCATTTTTATCGTCGACCGGCCCTCCGTCTGGTCGATGATGGCATACGGAATCTGAATCTTGATGCTGTTGTTATGCAACTGGTAATCCAATTCATAGAGTGCCTGGTCGTTCGATAATGTAACCTGGAGTCTTTTCTCCAATCCGACCCGGATAAAGTTTTTAAATGAAAGGTTCACAGTAATATGATCTTCATGCGCAGTAATGTCATGCATCAACAGTTTCTTGACCAGACGTTCCCGTACACGTCTGGGAATGGTCTTTCTGACTATTTTTCTCAGGGTCTTCTTTAACCTCCCCATCAATCCACCTCCTTTTCGAATGACTTATTAATATTCTACCCGATTCACCACTGTATAGTGTCCAGGTCCTTTTTACGTTCATGTATAAAGTATATCAGGGGTGACGCTTTTCTTCATTATAATATAAAAGACGATGAAATATAAAAAGGTTCGACAATACCCAAATAGAGTATTTCGAACCTTTTGGCGTGCTTCCAGACTATTTGGCTGAATCATTCGGACGGACAGCTCATCTGTCCTTGATAAAAGAGGACGTAAAAAATGGGCTGAAGCTTCTCAGCCCCATACCCCTTTAACGCTCGAAATTCTTTGGCAGCGGAACATAATCATCATTCTCTATCATATTCCTGAACCATATTTCCTTGCTCTGCTTGAGATCCTGGATTGCCTCTTCCTTCGTGTCGCCCACGCCTTCGATTCCGAACAGTTCCTCGTGGAATGCAACGTAGTACACCGTCCCGTCAAAATCCCTTTCCTCTGCGACAATCACCTCATAGTTGAGGTTCATTTGGTCATCGACTGTCCTCATTCCCCATCACTCCTTGAACACTTCATTTTTAATGACTCGCCTTGGCCTGACAGCTTGAAGTATACAGTGCATCTAAGAAGTGCGGTGCAGAATATCTCTCTATGTACATCTTACCGCGTGTAATTTTATTATATAATGATTCACATAAAGTGTAAATGAATACTATGGGTAAAATGCTGAGTTTTTCCAAAATACGATCGGCAATTCCCAATCCATGAAAGTGTCTCCATGAATGGGAAAATTGGAGTCCCTTATATAAAAAGTCCGGGTCTATGACCCGGACTGAAATTTCACCCCGCACCTCGGGGGAATGGTATCGTGCATCCATTTGTCATGAAGCAGATCCACATATAAGTCATATGCTGCATTGCCGTACACCCGATCATCCCCGAAAACATAGAGTGGGGGTAGCGGCTCATGGTTCCACAGGTCGTCATCAAGATGTGATTCAATCAGTCTCTTCAGAGACTCGAGATCTTTCCTGAACGTCGGGCTTCGCCTGCCACCGCGTCGCTGGTGTTCCTTGTCGAACGCTTCAAGCAGACGGAAGGCATCTGTAATGTACGGGTTTCCTTCATTATATACGTGCTTCACAATCGGGTGATGCTGATACCGCGTATTCGTATCCAGCATTCCAATGAGACTCAGGTTCACCCGCAGTATCTGGTAGAGCTCCAGTACCTGCTTGGAGAGGCGGCGGTTGTCGAGATACCGGGCACTCTCCTTGTGGTCGGGACTCACTCTGAATATCTGCATCTACTCGTAGATGTAGGCGAGGACATCGAGGGCCTGTTCGACTGTCTCCACCGTGATGTTCGCCTTGTTGGACAATTCTTTAAGCGGGTGGATCAGTTCCTCGGGACGCACGATGATGAGCGGCTTGCCGAGTGTCACGGCGGCACTCGCATCCATTGCCGTATTCCATTGCTTGTATTTCTCGCCGAACAGCGCAATTACGACATCCGACTTCTGCATCAGCACCTGTGTGCGGAGGTTGTTCACTGCAGAAGCGGCATCATCCTTGAAGTAGCCGCCCGGCTGCTCGCCCAGAATATCCTCCCCGATATTATCGGAACGCTCATGATTCGTCTGCGGGCCGACGAAGGCGAGAGGCAGCTCCTTCTCCCCCGCAATCTTTTTTACTTCCTCACGCCAGTCATCATGGATCTGTCCTGCCAAATATACTGTAAGTTCCATAGCTCATCCTCCTAAGTTGTGTTACTTCAATAATATCTGAAAATGAAAAACTTTCAAATCATCCATATGTAAAGGACACCAGACCAGGTGTCCTCATGGTCATTCCATCGTATTGCCTTCTGCCGGTATCGGATGCTCCTTGAATATCTTCGCCAGATGCATGGTGTTGTAGGCGAGCATCCGTACATGTGATTTCGTAAATTCATTGTCCTGGCCGGCTTCCATGTAGGACGGTCCGGGACCGGCGTCACCCACCCAGTACGTGTCGACATTTGGCGGAATGGTGAAGCCGTTATGGGCCAGGCCGTAAAGAATACTTTGTGCGGCATGCTTGGCCCCGTCCTCATTGCCGGTGACGACTACGCCACCGACCTTGTTGTAGAAGATGGATTGTCCCTTGTCGTTGGTCAGGGAAGCACTGCCGTAGAGACGTTCGATGATGAGTGTCGCTACGCTGCTCTTCTCACCCAGCCATACCGGTGAACCAATGAGGACGATGTCTGCCGCTTTGACTTTTTCTAAAATCTGCGGGAACTCATCGCCTTCGCCCATATCATCGGCGATGCCGTAGCGGATGTTGTAGTCGGTGAGCCGGATCGATTCCGTCTCCACATCGTGCTCGTGATAGATGTTGAAGACCTCCCGGGCGAGTGCCTCGGTGTTTGATGCGTCTTCTCCATACTTTAGTGTCGCATTCAGAAATACTGCCTTCAGTTTCATCATATGACCTCCAATAGCCGTAATACATATCTCTACCACTGTTGACGTACAAAAAAACCAGCAAGGAAATTCCTGCTGGTTCATTATATCTATACGAGTTGTTTTCTTGTGAATTTGTTCGCCACCCATCGGATGGTGAGTCCAGCTGCGATGAACAGGCCGATGTATCCGAATATCGGATAGAATATGTTGACCAGGTCCACAAATCCGACGAAGCTCAGTGCATAGCCGAATAGCAGACCACCTGCAAGCATGATCTTGTACTTGCCGGAGTAGGCGACTGTAAAACGTGTCAGGAATGGGTACATCAGTCCCACAGCTGTATTGTAGATAACTAGCAGCATGACGATGGATAACCCCAGACTCAGTGCCGGGTGGATGCCGTCTGCCAGAAGCAGGGTAGGCAGTGCCGCCGCGTTGGCAGCATTCAGGTTCGCAAGCATGCCGCCGTTGATCAGTATCATCAGCAACATGATGATGATCCCCCCGACCAATGCTCCGCGCCTTGCCGCCTTATGTTTCGACGCTTCAGAGCCCATGATGGACAGAAAGCTGAATGCGGTCGCAAGCACGAGGCCGCTGTACGTGATCGCATCCCACCACCAGTGTCCGGATGGGGTACGGTCGATCTGGGCATATTGGTTCACTTCACCCATTGGTACAGCAGGGTTGAATACGTTGAATGCCGCAATGATGAGTACGAATGCCACCAGGAACGGTGTCACCGCACCGAGTACCGCAACGATCTTATTGAAGTCGAGCAGCAGGGTGACGAACACCGCCACCATCATGATCAGCGACCCGAGCCATGGCGCTACGCCGAAACTTTCGTAGAATGCAGAGCCCGCACCTGCGAGCATGATCACGGCGATGCCATATAGGAAAAAGACAAGTATGTAGTCGATTGCCTTTCCGATCATATCTCCAAACATTGTGTTGATCGGTTTCTCGTGGGAATCCGCTTTCAATCGGTAGCCAAGTTTAGCCGCTTGCCGGCCGACAAACATGATGATCAACGCCGAAAGGATAATTGCAGCATAGCTCCATGTCCCATAGTTCGTGAAGAACTGGAGTATTTCCTGGCCCGTGGAAAACCCGGCCCCTACAATGACCCCCGTGTAGGCAAATCCAATCATCATTGATTCTCGTCGATAACTCAAAAAATCTCCTCCGTATTTGGTTTTTGACTTTAGTTATATAGACGTTATATTAAAATATAAACAACATTCTGCGAATTAGGCAAGGGAATAGTGAAATATTTCTCATTATAATGAGTGATCATATCAATAAACAGAACACTCATAAAAAGCGCTTTCATTGATAAATTCCCGAAATACTGTGCAAAAATCCACCTTAATCTGATATAGTAATAAACTGTAAACATATATAATATTTCTACATATAAATATGGAGGCCAACATGGAAGAAACATTGAATTTGGAAGACATTCTTGAAGTGATCAAGAAGAACCTGGCGATGATCATCGCCCTTGTACTACTCTTTGGTGCAGCCGCTGCATTCGCCACCGCATTTCTCATGACCCCGCAATATGAAGCCAACACACAGATCCTCGTCAGCCAATCCCAGGAGACGGAAGCCGTCAACAATCAGGACATACAGGCCAGCCTTCAGCTGATCAATACATATAGGGACATCATCAAGAGCCCAACAGTGCTCGATGATGTGGTAAGCAACCTTGATCTGGAACAGGATACAGCGGCACTTGCCAACCAGATTACAGTGAATAACCAGGACCAGTCCCAGGTCGTGACAGTGACGGTCACCAATGAAAATCCGCAAGATGCTGAAACCATCGCCAATGAAATCGCCGATGTGTTCCAGGAGCGCGTGCAGGAAGTGATGAACGTCGATAACGTCTCCATTCTCGCTCCGGCAGATGTCGGAGAAGAACCATCACCTGTATCTCCACAGCCGCTCATCAACATCGCCATCGGCATGATTCTTGGTGGACTGCTTGGGCTTGGTATTGCGTTCCTGCGAGCGTTCATGGATAAGCGTGTTACGACAGAAGAAGAAATGCAGAGGAAACTCGAACTGCCGGTCCTCGGTACGATTGCGAAATTTGAAAAGTAGGAAGGAAACTGAATCATGTTTGGTAAAAAGAAAACACACACATATGTATCTGGTCCCAGACAACTTATAGTTGAAAAACAGCCGAAGTCGCCAGTCAGCGAACAGTTTCGTACAATCCGGACAAACATCATGTACTCCAACATAGATACCGAAATTAAAACAGTACTGGTCACTTCTGCAACGCCCGGTGCTGGTAAGTCGACGACGGCTGCCAATGTTGCGATTGCCTACGCACAATCCGGCAAACGGACGGTGCTGATTGATGCGGATATGCGTCGTCCGACGATGCATTATACATTTGAAATGACGAACCAGCGTGGAATGTCTACTGCCATAGTCAATGATGTGCCGGTTGAAAATATCGTGAGGGAGACGGAGATTGAGAACCTTGATCTTGTCACTTCAGGTCCAATTCCTCCGAATCCATCAGAACTCCTATCATCCAGGAAGATGGCACATCTCCTTAAAACTTTCTCCATGCATTACGATATGGTTATCATCGATTCACCACCACTGCTTGCGGTGACGGATGCTCAGGTGCTGAGCAAGATAACAGATGGCACGGTACTTGTGACAAACGTGGCCGAGAACAATAGGGATAGATTGCAGGATGCGAAGAATCTTTTGGATAAGGCAGATGCCAATATCCTCGGTGTAGTCATGAACAACAAGAAGATGGATACGAAGAAGGATGACTACTACTATTACTACGGGAGCGAATAGCGATGATTGATATTCATAACCATGTACTTGTCGGAACAGACGACGGACCACAGACAGAAGAGGAAGCAGTGATGCTTCTCCAGCAGGCAATCGACAATGGCATAACGGATATCATTGCAACCCCACATCACTATAGTGGGGATTTCGTTAACCCAGGAAGTAAGGTTTTAGAAAAAATGGATACACTCAACCAGATCATTTCACAACATCAATTGGACATCAACGTACATCCCGGTCAGGAAATCAGAGTGAATGGGAACTTCGTCGAAGAGTTGAAGTCCGGTGCAAGCATCCCACTCAACCAATCGCAATATGTGCTGGTTGAGTTTTCTTTTAATGATATACCGAATTACGTTGACCCTTTATTATATGATTTGCAGATGAGCGGCTACACACCGCTCATTGCACATCCGGAACGATGCAAGCCGATTATCAAGTATCCGGACAAGCTTTATGATTTCATTGAGAAAGGTGCCATTGCTCAGGTGACTGCGGGGTCAGTAGCTGGAGCGCTTGGAGAGAATCTAAAAGAAACAAGCCTTAAAATGATTGAAGCACATCTCGTCCATATTATCGCGAGTGATGCACATCATGCAGAACTCAGACCTTTCATGTTGAAGGAAGCATATGATGTTGTGGAAAAAGAATTAGGATCTATATATGTGGAGGACTTGAAGAACAATGCAGAAGCGGTGCTTCAAGGTAAAGAAGTGAAGGTGAAGCGGCCATCTAAGATAGAGACCCATTACAAAAGCAGTAAGAAAAGAAAAAAGAAGAAGTTTTTAGGATTATTTTAATTGAGAAAGAAGCGTGTGATTTATGGGTGCAAAAGAACGTTATATACTCCTTCTTATTATTGACTCACTGATAGTGACATTCTCGGTATTCATTGGATATTATATACTGGCTCCATTTTTCCTCCAGTATACAATGCCGGTGCTTATTACGACTTCAATCATCCTCTTGATCAGTCACCATGTCTTTGCATACGTGTTTAACCTCTATCACCGTGCCTGGGAGTATGCGAGTGTCAGGGAATTGATGTCCATAGCTCAAGCCGTTACAGCTTCAATTATAGCGACTTACATATTGAACATGTTGTTGTTCCAGACAACATTTACAAGGTTGATGATCATTACATGGATGATGCACCTTATATTAATTGGCGGGTCTAGATTATCTTGGAGAGTTGCACGTCATCACTTGGTTGGAAAACAATCATCGGACCAGGAAAAACTCCGTACCTTAGTTGTGGGAGCCGGAAAGGGTGGCTCAATACTGATTAAACAGATGTTGGATACCCCTACGATGAATATGTTGCCAGTGGTTGCGGTAGATGATGATTCAACGAAGCAAAGAATGGAACTTGCTGGTGGTGTTAAGGTAGAGGGAACAAGAGAAGATATAGAAAAACTTATTAAAAAGTATGACATTCGGAAAGTCGTTATAGCAATTCCATCGTTAAGCAAGACAGAACTAAATGAAATTTATGAACTGTCCAATCATGAGAGTGTAGAAGTCATGATTATGCCGAATATCGATGATGTAATGACGGGTCGAGTTGAAGTGAACGCGCTTAAGAAAGTAGAAGTTGAGGATCTGCTGGGTCGTGAACCTGTTGAATTAGATACACAAGGTATTGAAAATCAGGTCAGGGATCGTAAAGTTCTGGTTACTGGTGCTGGAGGAAGTATCGGCTCAGAGATTGTGAGACAGATAGCTAAATTTCAACCAAGGCAATTGATACTATTGGGTCATGGTGAGAATAGCATTTATACAATACTAGAAGAGATGACACTTCTCGATAATAATATTGACTACACACCGATTATCGCTGATGTTCAAGATCGTCAACGTATTTATGAAGTGTTCGAAAATCATAAACCTGATATTGTATATCATGCTGCTGCCCATAAACACGTGCCACTTATGGAATATAATCCTAAGGAAGCTGTAAAAAACAATATTATGGGTACAAAAAATACTGCTGAGGCTGCCTGTGAATTTGAGTCTGAAAAGTTTGTGCTCATCTCTACAGATAAGGCGGTTAATCCCCCTAATGTTATGGGGGCCACCAAGCGAGTGGCAGAGATGGTGGTACAGACTTTGAATGAGAAATGTGAGAAAACTACTCTCGTAGCTGTAAGATTTGGAAATGTATTGGGGAGTCGGGGCTCTGTAATTCCCAAATTCAGAAAACAGATTGAAAATGGTGGTCCAATCACTGTTACTGATGAGAGAATGACTCGTTACTTTATGACAATTCCTGAAGCATCAAGGCTAGTGATACAGGCTGGTGCGATAGCAGAAGGTGGAGAAGTCTTCGTACTTGATATGGGAGAACCAGTAAAAATAGTTGACTTGGCAAGGAATATGATTCGACTAAGTGGGTTTAAAGAAGAAGAAATTGGCATCAGGTTCAGCGGTATAAGACCGGGTGAAAAGTTGTTTGAAGAATTGTTAAAAGCAGACGAAGTACATCCTGAACAAGTCTTCGAAAAAATCTACCGAGGCAAAGCGCGTGTAGCTCCATCTTTTAATAGCAACGAGTTGATAGATAAATTCTTAAGCTCAAAAGATATGAAAAAAGAAATTCTTGATTTTGTAAATGGTAGACAGAAGGAGAGAGTGTAAATGACATACCTAATTGTGGTAGCCCATCCTGATGATGAAGTTTTAGGGGCCGGAGGAACTATACATTCATTATCTCGACGAGGAGAAGAAGTGAATGTGTGTATTCTGTCAGGCGAAGTTAAAGTTAGAAATCATAGACCTTCTGATGAAGATCTTAATGAAGATTTAAGTGCAGCTATGGAAATACTTGGCGTAAATAAAGTGTTTACTGGAGAATTCCCTAATATCGAATTTAATAATGTACCACACTTAAAGCTGGTCCAGTACATAGAAGAGGTGATTCAGGGGTGCAAAGCAGATGTGATTCTTACACATCATCCTTCGGACTTAAATAATGATCATTTGCATACTTCTCTCGCTTGTCAAGCGGCTGTGAGGTTATTTCAGAGGAAAGAAGATGTAGTGCCGATTAAAGAATTCTTATTTATGGAAATCAATTCATCAACAGATTGGGCGATTAACAATTCGTTCAACCAGTTTAGAGCAAATGCCTTTAATGAAATAGGCAAAGATGGGTTAAAAGCTAAACTAGATGCCCTTTCAAAATACAGGGGGGTGATGAGACCGTATCCTCATCCTAGAAGTGAAGAATCAATAGAGGGGTTAGCAGCTTATCGGGGATCCCAGGTTGGACTGAAATATGCTGAAGCATTTGAAACTGTTTTTAAGAGAAACCAGTTATAAAGAGGAGTTTACAATGAAGAAAACGGCTTTTGTAACATGCGTACAGCTTGGATTAAGTTGTATAGAAGAAATTTACAATATAGGTGGAAAGCTTGACTTACTGATTACACTCGAAGACGATTTGGACGTTGATAAATCCGGTAGAATTTACTTGGATGATATAGCAGCTAAACAAGATGTGCCCTTATTAAAAATAAAGAACATAAACGACAAAGTAGTGAGAGAAACATTAAAAGAGTATGAGATTGATTGGTTATTTATCATAGGTTGGTCCCAAATAGCAAAAAACCCGCTGTTGGATACTCCAAAACTTGGCAGCATTGGAATGCATCCGACGCTTTTACCGCAAGGTCGGGGGAGAGCTGCGATTCCATGGGCGATAATAAAAGGATTGGATAAAACCGGCGTAACAATGTTTAAGCTCGATGAAGGTGTTGATACAGGTGAAATCATTGATCAAAAAGAAATATTTATTGATGAAGACACGACAGCTACTACGTTGTACGAAAGAATAAACGCTCTACATACAGAACTTATCGTAGATAATTGGAATGACATCGTAAATAACAAAATAGAATTAATCGAACAAAACGATGAAAAAGCGACTGTTTGGCCTAGTAGAAGACCGTCGGATGGTGAAATTACTTCGGACATGACAATGGACGAAGCAGAAAGGTTAGTACGTGCGACCACTCGGCCATACCCAGGCGCGTTTTATAAAAACGGCAATGTTATTTACAAAATATGGTCTGCAAAAAAGAATGATGTAAAAGGTTATATAAAGCTGAAAGACGGGTACCTTGAGCTGCTTAGTTATGAAAGAGAGGAAGGTTAAAAATATGTCTCGAGAGAAACAATTAAAGGTTAAAAGGCTAATTGATGTGATGTTCTCGCTCTTTATTATTATTCCTTTCTTGCCAATATGGATTTTAATCGCCATAGTAATAAAGTTAACATCAAAAGGACCAATACTCTTTCTCCAGGATAGACCAGGGAAAAACAAGTCAATTTTTAAAATCTTTAAGTTTAGAACTATGAAGCCAGGATCTGAAAAAATGATTAAAGGTGTGGAAGTGATGAAAGATGATGATAGAATAACTTCTATTGGAAAATTTCTAAGAAGAACAAAAATAGATGAAATTCCACAAGTAGTGAATGTCCTAAAGGGAGATATGAGCCTTGTTGGCCCTAGGCCTGAAAGAGTTAATTCATTGAAAGATTATGACAAAGAAATTTCAAAAAGGCTTCGTATGAGGCCAGGGATGACAGGATTGGCTCAAGTAAACGGAAATATTTATCTTACACTGGAAGATAGATATAAGTTGGATGTCTATTATGTAGAAAACTTCAGTCTTAAACTCGATGCAATAATTTTATTTAAAACATTTGGCGTTGTGCTATTTGGAGAAGACAGTTTCGTTGAAAGAAATGGTTCTACAAAATCTTAAAGATGTTTCTTCAATTAAGGAGTTCTATTAATGAATAAAATTTTAATCACAGGAGAAAATGGTTACATAAGTCAATCTTTGAAATCGTGGATTATGAAAAAAAGCTCGGAGTATCATATTGATCTGATAAGCTTAAGAAACGATGACTGGAAAAACTATGATTTTAGTTCTTACGATTCTATAGTACACACTGTAGGTATTGCTCACGTAGACTCAAATCCAGACGAAAAAATGAGAGAAACCTACTATAAAGTAAATAGAGATTTAGCAATTGAAGTTGGTAAAAAAGCCAAGGAAGAAGGAGTCTCTCAATTTATTTTTTTAAGTAGTATAATTGTTTACGGCAATCACAATTCATATATTTCAAAGGAGACTTCCCCAGAACCTGAAAATTTTTACGGTAACAGCAAATTAGAAGCAGAAAAAGGAATCAGTGTACTTGAAGATAAAGATTTTATAGTAGCTATAGTAAGGCTTCCTATGGTATACGGAAAAGGTTCAAAAGGTAATTACCCCTTGTTAGCAAAGATGGCTAGGCTAACCCCAGTTTTTCCAAAAGTGAATAATAAAAGAAGTATGATTCATATAGACAACTTATGTGAATTTTTATATTTATTAATAAGGAAAAACGATAGAGGTTTATATCATCCTCAAAATGAGGAATACGTCAATACTTCGATCTTGGTGAAAGAAATATCCAAAACACATAATAGACCTTTAGTTCTGACTGGTGTGTTTAACTCTTTAATTAAATTTGCTCAATCTAAGTCAATGCTTTTTCAAAAGGTTTTTGGGGATTTAGTGTATGACCAGAGTCTAAGTGAGTATTCCGACAAATATAATATTAGAAGCTTTGAAGAATCAATAAGAATAACTGAGAATAAGGAATAAGGTGATAAAGATTGGAGAAACATATATTAGTCGTTAGTCAATACTTTTATCCAGAACAGTTCAGGATTAACGACATTGTAAAAGAATGGACTGAGAGGGGATATAAAGTCACTGTGTTAACAGGTATCCCTAATTATCCTCAAGGAAGCTTTTATAAAGGCTATGGACTCTTCAAAAGACAAAGGGAAAGTTACGAAGGTGCGGATGTGATAAGAATTCCTATTTTCCCAAGAGGAAAAAATGCAATCATGCTTTCATTAAACTATCTTTCCTTTGTATTCTCTGGGTATATTTGGAAGATTTTTACAAAACTAAAAGTAGATTATGTGTTTATATTTGAAGTTTCTCCTATGACTCAGGCTTTACCAGCAATAGCTTATGCCAAAAAGAAGAAGATTCCATCATATATTTATGTACAAGACTTATGGCCAGAAAACTTTGAAATGTTGTCTGGGATTAAAAATAAGCAAATAATTAAAATTATAGGCTTAATGGTAGATTATATATATAAAAACTCCGCAAAAATCTTTACGACCTCTAAAAGTTTTATGGAAAGTATACGTCAACGAGGTGTACCGAATAATAAGGTAGTTTATTGGCCTCAATACGCTGAAGACTTCTATCAGCCAATTAGTAATAGTAAGAACGAAAATATTGATGAGAGCAAATTTAATTTTATATTTACTGGTAATGTAGGACTTTCTCAAGGATTGGATATATTAGTTGACCTTGTTAGAACTTTAGAAGATGAAAGGAACCATAATAAAATAGTATTTAATATAGTTGGTGATGGTAGGTACAAAGATGAACTAATAGAGAAAATAAGAAACTATAAAGTAGAGAAGTTCTTTAATTTTATTCCTAAACAACCTCCTGAAGCTATACCTTTTTTATTATCATCAAGCGATGTAGCATTTTTATCCTTAAACCCCGATCCATTGTTTGATAAAACTATACCTGCAAAACTGCAATCATATATGTCATGTGGAATGCCAATATTAGCCTCTTCAAATGGAGAAACTAACAGAATAATTGACGAAGCAAAGGCTGGTTATCATGCTCCTGCTGGAGACATACAAGCATTAAAGAAACAAGTATTAAAGTTTGTTAATATTCCGTCAGAGAAGCTAGAGAAGTTAAGTGAAAACTCTTTAAAATATGCTCAAGAGAATTTTAATAAGAAAAAACTTATGAACGAAATTGAAACTTACTTCGAAGTTGGAGATGAAGAATAAATGTTTGAAAACAAAGTACTACTTATAACTGGAGGCACAGGATCATTCGGTAACGCCGTATTGGATAGATTCTTGGATACTGAGGTGAAAGAGATAAGGATTTTTTCACGGGATGAAAAGAAACAGGATGATATGAGAAAAAAATACAAAAATGAGAAGGTCAAGTTTTATTTGGGTGATGTTAGAGATAAAGAAAGCGTAAAAAATTCCATGTATGGAGTAGATTATGTTTTCCATGCTGCAGCCTTGAAACAAGTTCCATCATGTGAGTTTTTCCCTATGGAGGCTGTCAAGACTAACATTATTGGAACAGAAAATGTATTGGAAGCAGCGATTGAAAGAAAGGTTGAAAAAGTAATATGTTTATCTACAGATAAAGCCGCCTATCCAATTAATGCAATGGGTATTTCGAAAGCTATGATGGAGAAAGTATTCGTAGCAAAGTCAAAAACTGTAGATCCTGAAGACACTCTGATATGTGGGACAAGGTATGGCAATGTAATGGCCTCACGAGGCTCAGTGATTCCCTTATTTATACAACAAATTAAAGATGGACAAGATATTACAGTCACTGACCCAGAAATGACTCGTTTCTTGATGAGCTTGGAGGAAGCAGTTGAATTAGTAGTCTTTGCTTTTGAAAACGCAGAAGCAGGGGATATTATGGTCCAAAAAGCACCGGCTTCTACCATTAAAGATTTAGCTCAGGCTATAAAAGAATTATTCAGTGCGGACAATGAAATAAAAATCATAGGAACACGCCATGGAGAGAAACTTTATGAAACTCTTTTAACAAGAGAAGAACATGTGGTTTCAAAAGATATGACAAATTTTTATAGAGTTCCAGCAGATGCAAGAGATTTGAATTACGATAAATATTTTGTTCAAGGAGATGAGAAACTCTCTACTGAAGAAGAATATAATTCACATAATACTGTCAGACTTAATGTTGAACAAATTAAAGAGAAACTCTTAGCACTGGATTATGTTCTAGAAGAACTGAAAGGGTGGAATCAGCCATGAATATACTAGTTACTGGAGCAAACGGTTTTATAGGTAAAAACCTCATAGCTGATCTTAACTACTCAACTGATTATAAGGTTTTCAAAGTTACCCGTGATACAACAGATGCTGAGTTGGAAGGCTACTGCGAAAAGGCAGACTTTGTATATCACTTGGCTGGGGTAAATCGACCAAGTGATGAATCAGAATTCATGAAAGGGAATTATGAGTTTACGAAAAAGTTTTTGAAAAAACTAAAAGAGAAAAAAAGTAAAGCTCCAATACTTATCTCTTCTTCCACACAAGCTGAGAAATATAATCCATATGGAGAAAGTAAAAGAGCGGGAGAAGAGTTAGTATTTAAATATAAAGAAGAAACAGGAAACAATGTGTTCGTTTATAGACTTCCTAATGTTTTTGGTAAATGGAGCAAACCGAATTACAATAGTGTTGTAGCAACTTTCTGCCATAATATTGCAAATGGCCTACCCATTACAGTGAATGATGAATCAGTTAACCTGAAACTTGTATACATAGATGATGTAGTAAAAGAATTTAAAAGTACTCTTACTCATGATAAAAATATACCCAATAGATTCTGTGAAGTGAATCCAGTTCATGAAGTTAAACTCGGCAAAATTGTAGAACTAATATACAGTTTCAAAAAAAGCAGGGAAAAAAGAACCATTCCAGATATGAACGACTCATTTACAAAGAAATTATATAGTACGTATTTAAGTTATCTTCCAGAAAACCAATTTAATTATGACTTAAAAATGAATTTAGATGAACGGGGTTCCTTCACAGAGTTCATAAAGACAGTAGATCGAGGCCAAGTATCTGTGAATGTTTCGAAACCAGGTGTTACAAAAGGGAACCATTGGCATCACTCCAAGAATGAAAAATTTCTAGTGGTTTCAGGCGAAGGAGTAATTCGTTTCAGAAAGATAGGTAGTAATGAACTTATAGAATACTATGTGAGCGAAGAAAACTTTGAGGTAGTGGATATACCAACAGGTTATACTCATAATATAGAGAACCTTGGAGAAAAAGACATGGTTACTGTCATGTGGGCTAACGAGATTTTTGATCCGGAAAACGCAGATACATATTTTGAGGAGGTATAAAAATGAAAAAGCTGAAAGTCATGACTGTAGTGGGAACAAGACCTGAAATAATAAGGTTATCGGCTGTTATAAATAGACTAGAAGAGTCTGAAGCAATCAATCATGTACTTGTGCACACAGGTCAAAATTACGATTATGAATTAAATGAAGTATTTTTTAAGGATTTTAATCTAAGAAAGCCCGATTACTTTTTAAGTGCTGCTACTGGTACAGCAGTAGAGACCATAGGTAACATTCTTGTCAAAATCGATCCGATTATGGAAGAGGTTCAACCTGATGCTTTTCTTGTACTAGGGGATACCAACAGTTGCTTATGTGCAATAGCAGCAAAAAGAAGAAAAATACCGATTTTTCATATGGAAGCTGGGAACAGGTGTTTCGACCAAAGAGTTCCAGAAGAAACAAACAGAAAAATCGTTGATCATACCGCTGATATAAATTTAACTTATAGCAATATTGCAAGAGAATATCTTCTAAAAGAAGGTTTCCCAGCAGATCAAGTAATAAAAACAGGCAGTCCTATGTTCGAGGTGCTTAATTCAAAAAAACTTGATATCGAAGAGTCGGATATCATAAATCGGTTAAATCTTAAAAATAATAATTATTTTGTTGTTTCTGCACATAGAGAAGAGAATATAAGTTCTGGGAAAAATTTCATGATATTGGTATCTAGTTTGAATGCTATAGCAGAAAAGTATAAACTACCAATTATTTTAACTGCCCATCCGCGAACAATGAAAAAAATAAATGCAGAGAATATTAAATTTAATGCCTTAGTAAAAACTATAAGACCATTAGGTTTTAATGACTATATAAAATTACAAAAAGAAGCCAAAGCTGTTTTGAGTGATAGTGGAACTATAAGTGAAGAATCTTCCATTTTAGGTTTAAGAGCATTAAATATAAGGGAAAGTCATGAAAGGCCAGAAGCGATGGAAGAAGCTACAGTAATGATGGTAGGAGTAGACAAAGAAAGAATTTTACAAGGTTTAAGGGTTATAGAGGGACAAGGAAATGGTGATTTAAAAATTGTTGATGATTATAAGATAGATAATGTATCTGAGAAGGTAATACGCATAATTTTATCTTATACGAACTATATTAAACAAAAAGTATGGAGAGAAAGCTAATGAATTTATATGAAAAAATAAAAGCAAAAGAAGAAAAAATATCAGTTGTTGGTTTAGGATATGTTGGAATGCCTTTGGCAGTATCTTTTGCTAAATTAACTTCTGTAATAGGATTCGATATATCTCAAGAAAAAGTTCAAAAATATATAGATGGTTTTGATGTTACTAATGAAGTTGGTAATGAAGCAATTCGAAATACAACAGTAAATTTTACAGCTGATGAAAATAAACTTAAAGAATGTAAATTTCATATAGTAGCAGTGCCAACACCAATTAATCAAGATAAAACTCCTAATTTGACTCCTGTAATAGAAGCAACAAAATTAGTGGCTAGAAATATGACAAAAGGATCGGTAATTGTATTTGAATCTACAGTTTATCCAGGAGTGACTGAAGAAATATGTATTCCAGTATTGGAGAATGAATCTGGATTAAAATATTTAAAAGATTTTAAAGTGGGCTATTCTCCTGAAAGAATAAATCCAGGAGATAAAGTACATAAACTAGAGAGTATAGTAAAAGTAGTTTCTGGGAGTGACGAAGAAACACTAGAAACGATTGCCCAAATATATGAATTAATTATCGAAGCTGGTGTTCATAGAGCTGAAAGTATTAAAGTAGCTGAAGCTGCTAAAGTCATAGAAAATTCGCAAAGAGACATAAACATAGCATTTATGAATGAATTATCTATTGTTTTCAATGAAATGGGAATAGACACTAAATCAGTTTTAGAAGCTGCAAGCACTAAGTGGAATTTTTTGAATTTTTCACCAGGGTTGGTCGGTGGACACTGTATTGGAGTAGATCCATATTATTTTATTTATAAAGCTGAGGAGCTAGGCTATCACTCTCAAATTATCTTGTCAGGAAGAAAAATTAATGATGACATGGGTAAACATGTAGCAGATAATTTAATAAAAAGAATGATAAAAGCAAATATAAACATCAAAAATGCACGAGTAGGTATACTTGGAATAGCATTTAAAGAGAATTGCCCAGATGTTAGAAATACTAAGGTAACTGATGTTATAGAAGAACTAGAAGAATACGGGGTAAATACAATAGTTGTGGATCCACTTGTGGATTCTCAAGAAGTGAATAAAGAATATGGAATAAATTTAGCAAGATTCGAAGAAGTAAGCGACTTAGATGCTGTTATATTGGCGGTGCCGCATAGCTATTTTACTGAGATGAATCTAGTTGATTTAAAATCACTTTATAGAACTCCAATCGCTACTGCTGTCCATACAACAACCCCAAGTCTTTTTCATGAAAATAAAAATTTTACAGAAAATTCACTAGTCCTCGCTGATTTGAAGGGGGTCTTCAGTAAGAACGAGGCAGAAAATTTAGGTTATTCTTATTGGAGATTGTAAATTAATAGGTTTACTTGAAGGAGTCGATAAGCTGATTATGAATAAAAAAATTAAAGTGTTAACTTTTAATGGAACCTATTTACCAGGGTATAAAGCAGGTGGACCAATTAGAAGCATCGCGAACATGACAGAAAGGTTAAGAGAAGAATTTACATTTTATATAATCACAAAAGATAGAGATTTCAATGAAAATGTACCGTATAAAAATATAAAAATAGATGATTGGAATAAAATAAGAGAAGAATTTGTTTATTATCATTCTCCGCGTAAAGATAACCTTAGCAATATAATGAAACTGATTAAAGATTATGATTTTGACATTGTGTATCTCAATGGTTTTTTCTCATCCTACACTCTAAAGTATTTGCTTTTAAGAAGAATGAAATTAATTGATAAATACCCTACAATTATTTTACCAAGAGGAGATTTATCCACTAGTGCGCTAAAACTCAAAAGTTTCAAGAAGAAATTCTTTATAGGAGTTGCAAAAATTCTTGGGCTATACAGTGGATTAGTATGGCAAGCCACCAGCGAACATGAAGCAAGAGATATTAAAAAAAATTTCAAAAGTGATATTAGAGTAGTTAATGTAGGTAATCTATCTTCAATTCCGATAAGTTCAGAAGTTAGTAAAAGAGAGCAAAAAAAGACAGGTTGTCTTAAAATAGTTTTTCTTTCGAGAATAACTAAAATGAAAAATTTAAAATATGCGTTAAAAGTACTGGGTGATTTGAAAGAAAACATAGAATTCAATATATACGGTCCTGTCTCTGATAAACAATATTGGAAAGAATGTATGAAATTAATTGAGGACTTCCCTCAGAATATTAATGTGAATTACCATGGTAGTATTAATAATAATGAAGTTAATAGTACTATGAAAGAAAATCACGCGTTATTTTTACCCACTTTAGGAGAAAACTATGGACATGTAATTGTTGAAGCTCTATTGGCCGAAATACCTATATTAATAAGTGACAATACCCCTTGGCGAAATTTAGAGGACTATAATGTGGGATGGGACATCAGTTTAGATCAACCCGAAGAATTTCAGAATAAAATCCGTTATCTTGCTAGTTTAGATGAGGATGAATATTCTTCTTTCAGAAAAAATACTAGAATATATATAGATAAATATATTGATACAGAGGAAAAAATTAATGATGTTAAAGAGTTATTCTTTAGCACAATTTATAAAATATAGTTTTGGAACTGAGGTGCAATATGATTAGTGTACTTATATTAACTTATAATGAAGAGAGAAATATAAGACAATGTTTGGAAAGTCTAAAAGGATTTACTGAAGATATATATGTATTAGATTCTCATAGCAATGATGACACTGTTAATATTGCTAAGGAGTTTTTACCTTCAGAAAACATTAAATATAGAACTTTTGACAACTATAGTAAACAAAGAAATTGGGCTTTAAAAAATATTTCTTATAAATACGAATGGTTGCTTATGCTTGATGCTGATGAAATATTGACAGAAGAAGTTAAGAGCTCTATTAATTCTAATATTAATGATCCCAAAAATGTAGATGTAGTTGGTTTTATAGGAAGGTATAGAATGTACTTCCTTAATAAGCGTTTGAGATATAACTTGTGGCCATTTAAAAAGAAAATATTATTTAGGCATAAAGATGTAAAATTTGAAAGAGATATTAATGAGTATGTTGAAGTAATTAATGAGTCCAGAGTTAAGTGGAAAACTTTAGACGGCTTTCTTGTGCATAAGGACAATAAATCGATGCATGATCATATTGCTAAACATAACCATTATAGTACTATGGAGGCATTTAGAATAATAGAAGAAAGAAAAGAACCCATACAACTAAAGGAAATAACTAAAATTACTGAGGTTAAGAAAATTTTTTATAGATTACCGCTTAGAAATCTAGTTTATTTTTTGTATTTGTATATATACAGGTTAGGTTTTTTAGATGGTTTAACTGGACTGAGGTTTGTGTTAACTAGAGTGAATTATCAATTTGACATAAATATTAAAATAAGAGAAATAATGAATGGTGATATTGAAAGGGAACAATATATATCATTCAAAAAATAACATAATTTTATAGAATGAATTGTTTATTAAAATATACAAACAATTATTTATTTAAAAGACATTGTACAGCAATTTTAAAATAAGGAGTATAATTCATGAATATATTGCATTTATGTCTTTGTGGACCAGTAACTGATAATTGGAATTATCAAGATAATTTGTTATCAAAATACCATAGAAAGTTAGGTAATTCAGTAACTATTATCACCTCTCAATGGATTAGGGATTCAAAAGGAGGATTTATTAAAAGTTCTAAAAGGAACTACTATAATGAAGATGATGTCCAAATGATAAGACTTCCTATAAAAAGAAATAAAAATTTAAGTTATAAATTCAAATCGTATAAAAACTTATCTAAATCTATAGAGTCAGTTAACCCTGACGTACTCTTTATTCATGGATGTCAATTTATTGATTTGAGACATATAGTAAAATACTTAAAGAAGAACCCTGAAGTAAGAGTTTATCTAGATAATCATGCAGATTTTTTAAATAGTGGACAAAGTTTCCTATCGAGAATTTTTTTACATAGAATACTATGGAGAAGTAATTTGAAAAAAATCGAACCATTTGTTAAAAAATTTTACGGTGTTCTTCCTGCGAGAGTTAACTTTTTAATTGAAATGTATGAAGCACCTAAAGAAAAAGTAGAATTGCTAGTGATGGGAGCAGATGATGAGAAAGTAAAAGAAGCCAAGAATACAGACATCGTCAAAACCAAAAATAAATATGGGATAAAAACAGATGATTTTTTAATCGCTACTGGAGGTAAGATAAATCGGCATAAAACAGAAGTTTTATCTTTAATGAAAGCTGTAAATGACTTAAATAATCCTAATATTAAACTCATTGTGTTTGGTTCTGTTGATGTTCATCTTAAGGGTGAATTTAATGAGATGTTGGGTGATAATGTAAAGTATGTAGGTTGGATCAGTTCTGAAGAAACCTATAAATTTATGAATATTTGTGATTTAGCCATTTTTCCTGGTTTACATTCTGTATTGTGGGAGCAAGCAGTAGGATTAGGAAAACCTTGTATTTTTAAATATATTGAAGGATTCACTCATATTGATTTAAAAGGAAATTGTGATTTTCTATATAACGATTCAATAGAAGAAATGAAACAAAAAATAATAAGTATCTATTATTCGCCTGAAAAGCTGAAAAGGATGCAAGATGTTGCATCAGTAAAAGGTCAGGAGTTATTCTCCTATAGAAACATTGCTAGACAAAGCTTATACTCCTAAGAAAATTTCTTAACAAAAATACTTAAATAGAAACGTTAATAGGTAGCTAACTTTTTTAAGGATAGTGTGATTCATTTGGGAAATATTGAAAATGAAAGTTCAAAGCAAATTAGATTAGGAGCGTTAATTTCTTATGTAGGTATTTTACTGAACATTGTAGCTGGTTTGTTATATACACCTTGGATGATTAGCCAAATAGGACAAACAAATTTTGGTTTATATACTTTAGCTATCTCACTCATTAGTATCTTTTTAATTGATTTTGGGTTAGGTGCTGCAGTCTCCAAGTTTGTATCAAAATATGTCTCACTTAAAGATTTTAAAAGCGTAGATAATATGTTAGGTATTACATATAAAATCTATATTATTATTGATTTTGTTTTATTGGCTTCGTTAATAATAGTCTTCTTTAATTTAGATATTATATACAGTGAATTAACACTCGCTGAATTAGAAAGATTTGAAACAGTATATATTATAGTAGCAGGATTCAGCATAGTATCATTTCCATTTATAACTTTTAATGGGATACTGACTGCCTATGAGAAATTCATGCAAATTAAAATGTGCGATTTGATACAAAAATTATTATCTATTCTATTAATTGTTATAGCCTTGCTTAATGGATATGGGTTATATGCATTAGTACTGGCCAATGCATTCAGTGGAATAGTAGTTATAATAATTAAATATATTATTATTAAGCGTGCTACAACGATTAATGTGAATTTTAAATATAATAACAAAAAAATGCTTAAAGAAATATTTAGTTTTTCTGTTTGGTCTACCGTAGTGAGTATTTCACAACGTTTAATATTTAATATCACGCCATCTATATTGGGAGCAGTTTCTGGATCAGTTAGTATTGCTCTGTTTGGTATTGCTAGTGCATTAGAAGGTTATATTTATACCATTGCTAGCGCTCTTAATGGCTTGTTTTTACCAAAAGTTACACGTCTTATTTCACGCGAAAATTCATCTGAAAATTTATTGAAATTAATGATTAAAGTTGGAAGAATACAACTTTTAATCATTGGACTCATTATAATTGGATTTATAGTTTTAGGAAGAGAATTTATAATATTATGGGTTGGTAATGAATATATATTGTCATTTTACAGTGCTATTCTACTTATCATTCCTAGCATAGTTTACTTACCTCAACAAATAGGAAACACTGCTATTATAGCTTTAAATAAAATTAAATTACAAGCACATGTATTCATTATTATGTCAGTAACTAATCTCATGCTATCACTCGTTCTTTCATATTTTTGGGGTGTCTTAGGAGCGTCCATAGCAATTTTTATTTCTTACACCATTCGTAATTTGGGTATGAATATTATTTACCACAAGATTTTGAATTTAAATATGGTGATATATTTTAAAGAGTGCCATTTTAAATTGAGCTTTCCAATGTTGTTAACTCTACTATTAGGTTTATGTATGAATTTGCTTTTCCCCCAAATTAGTTGGGGTTATTTTATAGTTAAGGGTTCTTGTGTAGTATTAATATATTTTATTATTATGTGGCTGATTGGAATGAACTCATATGAAAAGACACTTATTATAAATATAATGAAAAAAGCATTTTCAAAATTTGTTGTGTAATCATATATAATATTTATTGTGTATATTTCTCATATCAAAGTAATAAAAATGTATAACAATAAATTTATATATCGCCGATTGTAAAATTAAGCTAGACACATAAAAAGGTCACACATGATACACTCAAAATGGTTTTCCGACAAAAGAAATCATAGGAGTGATCATGCATGACCTACACCCATATTACCACGGATGAATTAGTATTCATAGAAGCCTATTTCCAACACGGAACTACCGTGGCTCAGATTGCGAAACGGCTCGGACGTGCCCAGCAGACTATCCACAATGTCATCACGCATTTCAAGGCCGGGCACACCGCCATCGACTACTATCAGCGCTATAAAGAAAATAAGAAGCGATGTGATAGAAAACAGAGTGTCTTGCCGACCAGTCAACAGAAATACATCGAAGAGAAGGTCGCTCAGGGCTGGACACCGGATGTGATCGTCGGCCGGCAGGAGATGCCAATTGACTGCTCGGGTCGCACGCTGTATCGGATGTTCAAACGGGAAACCTTTGATGCGGCCAAGCTGCCAATGCAGGGCAAGCGAAAACCGAATGGCCATCAGGAACGCCGGGGCAGACAAGCCTTCAGGCGTAATATCTCTGAAAGAGTGGATGACTATCCCACTTTCAATGAAGAGTTCGGCCACCTCGAAGGCGACACCATTGTCGGTGTCCGTCACAAGAGTGCGGTCATCACGCTGGTTGAGCGTCTGTCAAAAGCCATCATCACATTAAAACCCAAAGGCAGAACCGCACTGGATATTGAGTCTGCCATTAATACATGGTGTCAAAAGATGCCTAGAAACCTATTCAAATCCATCACCTTCGATTGTGGCAAGGAGTTCTCCAACTGGCAGTCGATGAGCAATCGAAATGATCTATCCGTATACTTTGCCGATCCGGGCACACCATCACAGCGGGGATTAAACGAACATTCCAACGGCTTGCTCAGAAAGGATGGCCTGCCTAAAGATATGGATTTCAACACGGTCGACCAAGCTTTTATCTCATCGGTTGCCGCCAGAAGGAACCATATCCCAAGAAAATCATTGAACTATCGTACACCATTGGAAGTCTTTTTGGGTTACATGGGTGAGAAAGAACTGTCTAGCTTATTTTGACAAACGAAATATTATTAATATAGTAAGGAGGCGGTGATTTGAACAATAAAAATTTTATAAATAGAGATAAACCATCTATAGTTGGTCTCGAATTTATTTTGATTTATATAGCTTTAATTCTTTATACAATTAACTTTATGGGTATGGGAGACTTCATTCCTCTATTCCTATTTCCATATATATTATTGTCAATAACGAAAGTTTCATTTAATAAATCATTTTTATTAATAGTCGGTTTATTAATAAGCTTTAGTCTTTTATATTCGTTGGCCATTTATTATTACAATTTTGCATCTCCTCTTAGTATTTTAGGCAAACTTATATATCCGATCATGTTTTTATTGTTAGGGTATAATATTGTAAGTTTGAAATATGACATGAAATATAAAATTATAAGACACTTCTTATTAATTTTTATTATTTCCTTGTCTTCTTATGGCATTATTTCCCTTATAAATACTTTACAAATTTATGGAAATATAGAAGGGGTATTTTCTGCGCTTGGAGGGAGAGTAGCAGTTGATTTCTGGAATGGTAATCTTATCTCTGCTACTTCTTTAAACAGCTTTTTATCTTTGGGATTAGCATTGCTACCCATCTTATTTCTCTCAGTTAAAAAAAATGAAGTTTCTCTTTTTATGAAGTTATTGGTCATGATTGTGTTCACGCTCTCTCTATATGCTAGTTTACAAGTCAGTAGTAGAACTGGTGTCCTAATAATAGGAGTGTCTATTATTTTTCATCTTTTCTATATAGAGAAATTAACAAAAAGAAAGGTGAGAAGATTTACTTATTTCATCATTTCTATAGGGGCTTTGATTTTTCTCTATAGTTTAAATTTTTTTAACATAAAATCTGAAATCACAAATAGTTATATATATGAGAGGCTAGTAACTACGGATTTAAGAAATGATTCTAGAATTAATGCATGGGGAGAAGCTTTTAATGGCTTGTTTACCTATCCTCTAGGAGGACGTGAAGCGACTTTAAGTTTGAATTATGCCCACAATATATGGCTTGATATAGGATATGATACTGGAATTATCCCTACAATATTATTCGTTATACTATCTTTTCTAGTTACTGTAGAACTAATTAAATTTATCAGGACAGACCATCCAATTCTGCTGAAATCTTTGGTTTTATGTATGTCGAGTGCTTTTTTAGTAATCTTTTTATTAGAGCCTGTACTTCAAGGCCTAGGTGTATATTTTACAATATTTTGTTTTTTAATTGGGGCAGTCACTAAAGTCAATCATTTAAGCAAATCAAAAAACATATGCTGACATAAAAAATACTTAATTATTTTTAGGCTTTTATTATGAACTTAGTTATAAATACGTTTATTTCCATTATAAAACTTAAAGATTTATTAATGTTAATTTAACTCGCATAAGAAGCTAACCATACATCTCAACACATAATAATTTATATAAACTTCATTTTATATAATTTCATGAAAGGTGATAAACTAATGACGAAAATTACTAAGGCTATTATTCCAGCCGCTGGTCTCGGAACTAGATTTTTACCTGCTACTAAAGCAATGCCGAAAGAAATGCTTCCAATTTTAGATAAACCTACCATTCAATATATTGTAGAAGAAGCAGTGGCTGCAGGTATCGAAGATATAATTATAGTAACTGGCAAGCATAAGAGGGCAATAGAAGATCATTTTGATAATCAAGTTGAACTGGAATTAAATTTACATGAGAAGAATAAGACAGAGTTGCTTGAGAAAGTTGAACATGCTACCGATTTGGCCAACATTTTCTATGTAAGACAGAAGAACCCTAAAGGTCTCGGTCACGCCATACATACTGCTAAGCAATTTATAGGTGATGAACCTTTTGCAGTGCTACTTGGTGACGACATTGTTGAGAGTGACACACCTGGAATCAAGCAACTTATGAATGTATATGATGAAAATGAGGGACCAGTAATCGGTGTGAAAACAGTGCCTGAAAGTGATATTTCCAGATATGGTATTGTTGAATACTCTAATCATAATGATAAAGTCTATGAATTGACTAATCTTTATGAGAAGCCAGGACCGGGTGTGACTAGTTCTCAATTAGCAATAATGGGAAGATATGTCTTAACTCCCGATGTCTTCGATGAACTGGAAAAAGGCCGCATTGGGGCAGGCGGAGAAATACACTTGACTGATGCCCTGCAGTCTCTGAATAATAATCGTACAGTATACGCATATGATTTCGATGGAGAGAGATACGATGTAGGGGACAAAACAGGGTTTGTAACTACAACTTTGGAGTATGCTCTCAAGTCCTCTATGAAAGAGGATTTATTGGATTACATGGAAAACACTTTAAAGAAACATAGAGTTTACAAATAAATAAATTTATCATGAGAAAAAGATTCCTAGATTTAAGTTTTTGAGTTATTAATCATCCTATAGTCGCTAATATTTATCATAATTTCAAATAGTAATAACTATTATCTATACCTCTTCTTTCTAAAATAAAATTTTGAAAGAAGAGGTTTTTCTATGTAAATCAGAAAATATAATGTTAGAATATTACAAAAAATAAAAATTCATGTTATATTGGTTTATAACATTATAGTTTTACACCTTGATATCAACAAAAGAGACGAGAGATAAATCGTTAATCGCTTTAGTGAATCAATGACACCACGCCACCCAATCATCTGCGCGCAGTTTGATTGGGTGTTTTCTGTAGGAAGGGATGCTGTTCCATCATTAAAGGGGGTGGTTAAAAATGACATACAGTGGGTGATTTTAAGGTACAGACTCATGTATTGGGGTGCATGAAAGACAACAGGGTAGGAAAGCATGAATTTATTAGAGAACAGACTAGGATCTGCTTCGAGGGCTCAAAGGATCAGAGTAAGCTTCAAGGTAAGGAACAAAGGAGAATGGAAAAACAGTCGAGTATAACGATTGGAAAGGAAGAGTGGGGAATAAAGAAGCTTATATAAAAATTGAATAGAGGTGTCATATGAAGAACGGTACGTTTATCATCTCGCTTGATTTCGAATTGTATTGGGGATATTTAGCGATAACAGACTACAACAAGGAATTCGAACGGTTCTACCAGGTGCGGGATCTTGCCTCAAAGATGATCAGGGTCTTCGATGAGAATGAAATCAAGGTCAGCTGGTCCACAGTGGGTTTTCTGATGCTTGATGATTCGAAACGGTTGAATGCGCTCATTCCACATATAGACAAGCCGGAATACAAGAGGCGGGAACTGGATAACTATTTCAACTTCACTCATGTGATTGAAGAGGATAATTTTCGCGAGGGGGTCTTCTTTGCAAGTGAGTTAGTAGAGGAGTTGAAGAACAGCAAATACCAGACCATCGGTACCCATAGTTTTTCACACTATTACTGCTTGGAGGATGGACAGACGGTCCGAGAGTTTGCGGATGATCTCAGGATGGCGAAGGAGATTGCGGATGAAAAGGGGATTGAAATGCGGAGCATCGTGTTCCCAAGGAATCAGTTCGATCGTGACTACCTGAATCTGTTGAAGGAATACGGTATCGATATCTACAGGGGGACGCCGGACCATCTCATATTCAGACCGAGAAGGCATGATAACTATTTCATCCGGGGGATGCGACTGGTGGACACGTACTTGAACATTACGGGCAACCAAACACATGATCATCCTTCTCCCTATGAGGAACTGTTTGACATAAAGGCGAGCCGCTTCCTCAAGCCTCAGAATGGGACGCCTCGGGTACTGCGGTCCCTACAGCTGCGGAGAATCAAAAACGAAATGACTGCAGCTGCAAAGAACAACCATTACTACCACCTCTGGTGGCATCCGCATAATTTTTCTGTATCCCCGGAGGAGAATTTCCGATTTTTAGACGAAATCATCGATCATTTCAAAGTATTGGAAAGGAAATACGGTTTCAGTTCCGAAAGCATGGAATCCTATGTGGAGAAGGTGAGAGCTTAATGAAAAGAATAATGATGATCTGTACTTTGGGGGTCACTTCCAACTACGTATATAATAATGTGACCAAAGCGTTTCCCATCGATGAGGTGGTTGCTGTAGAGAAAATGACCAGGATTATGCTGTTGAAGAAGAGGATAAAGCGGTTGGGTCTGCCGAAGGCAACAGGTCAAGTCATTTTTTCATTATACTCCAAAGCTTTCTTGAAAAAGGAAGCAGAAGAAAGAATCCAGACCATACAGAAGATGTATGGTTTGGATGATACTGATATACCGGAAGACAGGATAAGATTCATCCATTCGGTAAATTCGAAGGATATGAAGGACAGGATCAGGGAAGTTGATCCCGATCTGATCATCATCAATGGCACACCGATAATTAAAGACGAGATTTTAAGTGTCACAGACGCCAAGTTTGTGAACATCCACGTCGGCATCACTCCGAAATATAGAGGGGTGTATGGGGGATATTGGGCGCTCTACAACAATGAGGCGGAACTTGCAGGTGTCACAACGCATTTCGTGGATGCAGGCATAGATACAGGAGAGGTACTTGATCAGAAAGTGATCGAAGTGACCGAGGAGGACAACTTTATGACCTATCCGCATCTGCAGGAGGCATATGCCCTGATGGATTATAACAGGATCATCGGGTCCATTTTGGATGATAATTTTGAAGTGAAACAGCCTATGACGCAGGAAAGCACACTCTGGTACCATCCAACAATCTTCAGTTACCTCTACGGAAGAGTAATAAAGAAGGTCAAATAGAAAATAACGCTCAGAAGCAAAAATTTTTACAAATTTAATTCAGAATATTGTGTGATTTATAAAGGGGATTTTTGTGAAAGAAGGGGGTAAATTTGCTTAAAATCAAAAGAGCTTTTGATTTTATCATCAGTGCATTTTGTCTACTCGTCCTCCTGCCGCTATTGGTCATTACAGGGGGCATGATCAAAATCACGATGCCTGGCCCACTGTTCTTCAGACAGAAACGGGTGGGACTGCACCACAAAGTATTCGAAATATACAAGTTCCGCAGCATGAAGGTGGACGAATCAGCGGAAAAGAATTTCGATTTCGACAAGGACGAGGAGCGGCTGACGGTATTCGGGAAGGTCATCCGGCGCCTCAAAATCGATGAATTGCCCCAGCTGCTGAATGTATTGAAAGGGGATATGAGCCTTGTGGGGCCCCGTCCGACGATCGAGGAGCAGACGAAGGAATATGACGCGTACCAGCGCCAGCGTCTGGAAATGCGTCCCGGCATGACAGGGCTGGCTCAGGTGAACGGGAATACGCATCTCTCATGGGAGGAGCGCATTGAGTATGATGTTGCGTATGTGAAGCACTATTCCCTATGGCTCGATGTGAAGATTCTTCTGAAAACGGTACTAATCGTCCTGTTTGGCGAGGGCAGCTTTAAAAGGAATCCGAAACGAACGTAAAGGGGTTGGGGTTATGGAACGTGTCAAAACGATCCTCATCGGATCGGTCCAGTCGAGCAAAATTGTGTTGGATGGTATGGTGGCGCATGACTATCCACCGGATATGGTGTTTGCGCTGGACAAGGAGTATTCGAAAAATGTCTCGGGATATGTAGATCTTTCAGTCATTGCGGAGGATAATGACATTCCGTGCACGACATTCAAAAACATCAATGACCAGGCGGTCGTCGAGGAAATCCGTGCGATTGCGCCGGATTACATCTTCGTCGTGGGGATTTCCCAATTCATCAAAAGTGGCATCATTGGCATAGCCAGGAAAGGCGTCATCGGATACCACCCGACGGCCCTGCCGAAATACAGGGGGAGGGCGGCACTGCCCTGGCTGGTGCTCCTCGGGGAGAAGGAATCGAAGGCTTCTTTGTTCTTCATCGATGAAGGGATGGACTCGGGCGACATCGTCGATCAGGAGAGGTATCTGATTGGAGAAGGGGACTATGCAGAAGATGTCTATCATGCTTCGAATGAAGCCCTTGGACGGATGCTCGGACGTGTACTCGAACAGGTGAAGCATGATGCAGTGGAGGCGACGCCCCAGAATCATGAGCAGGCGACCTACCTTCTCAAGCGTACGCCGGAAGATGGACAGATCGACTGGAGTGCGTCCGCTGACGAGGTACATAGGCTGATCCGTGCGACTTCAAGGCCGTATCCCGGTGCCTTTTCCCACTACAGGGACCAAAAGGTCATCATATGGCGGGCGAGTGTGCATCCGAACGCACGCTATATCGGCATACCAGGCCAGATTATCCAGTCCGATTCCATGTCGATCGATGTCCTGTGCACGGATGGCATACTGCGTATTGAGGACTATGAAGTGGACGGCGATGTCAAATTCACAGACGGAAACAAATTCAAATAAATGGAGATGGGGATATGAACATACTGGTTTTTGCTCCACACAACGATGATGAGGTACTGGGCGCAGGAGGGACCATCGCCAAGTATGCGAAAGCGGGCCATGATGTCCATATATGCGAAGTGACCAGCGGACCGGACCCTGAGAAGGTCGAGGCTCTGAAGCAGGAGGCACGGGCGGCACATGCGGTGCTTGGCGTGAAGGATGCAAGCTTCCTTGAGCTGCCGATGGTCGGTCTCAGGCATACACCCACAATTGAGATCAATGCCAAGTTCCATGAAGTCGTTACGCGTGTGAATCCGGAGATCGTCCTCCTGCCGCACAAGGGGGACATGAACTTCGATCATGCGGAGACGACCTATGCCGCCATGGTGGCACTCCGTCCCTTCAATGTACCCGAACTGCGTGAAATTCTGGTGTACGAAACACTGTCCGAGACGGAGTGGAATACGCCGACTGCAGATAATGTGTTCGTACCGAATGTCTATGTGGACATTTCAGGTACAATCGACCAGAAGCTTGAGGCGATGGAATGCTATCGTTCACAGCTTAAGGATTACCCACATCCAAGATCCCTTGAGGCAATCCGTGCACTGTCGATGGTGCGGGGGACGACGATTTGTGTAGAGCATGCAGAAAGTTTCATGCTGATCCGTTCGATAAAGAGATGAAAACACCTGTTGCGCATGCGTTGAACCTGAGCGATGCGCTATTTCTATTGCTGAATTTCAAATGTATAATTATAATTTTTTGGTTGTTACGGTAGAAAAATACAATAAATATGTAGAAATATCAAACAGAATATTCCAAAAATTCTAATTACGTGGTATATTGGTTCCAAACTTATATAGAGAGATAAAGTTTGTTTATTAAGGGGAGGGGTCGTATGGAAGATTCAGTAAGCGTTGAAAGGGCCTGGGCGATTATCAAAAAGAATGTGGCATCCATCATTACCATGATGCTGCTGGTGGGCATACTTGCTGCGCTCGTCACCTATTTTGTCATGACGCCGAAGTACGAAGCAGAAACACAGATGCTGGTCAGTTCGCCGGGTGATGCCGTTGTAGTGGATTTCGAGAATATCGAAACCAACCTGCAGCTGATCCACACCTACAGGGATATCATGCTGAGCAAGACGATACTCGAAGATGTCATCACCAACCTTGAATTGGAACAGACCGTAAAGGAACTTTCCAAACAGGTTTCCGTCACCAACCAGGACCAGTCACAGGTGCTGTCCATTAGGGTCGTTGATGCATCGGCGGAAGAGGCGGTAGAGATTTCTAATGAAGTCGCACAAGTCTTCATGGACAGGATCGTCGAGATCATGTATGTCGACAATCTATCCATCTATGCCCCGGCGAGTGTGGGTCCGGACATGGAGCCGGTATCACCACAGCCGCTTTTGAACATCGCAATCGGACTGTTCATCGGGCTGATGCTTGGTCTGATTCTGGCCTTCGCAAGAGACCATTTCGACAAGTCTATCAAGAATGAAGGGGATGTGCGGAAAGTTCTCGATTTGCCGGTGGTCGGGTCAATCGCGAAGTTTGAAGATTAGGAAGTTTGAAGATTAAGGGGGAGCATTCATGAATAAGAAGAAAATGAACAAAGGTGAAGATACCACACCGAGGAACATGGTAGTTGCCAAACATCCACATGCGACTGCGAGTGAACAGTTCCGGATACTCCGGACAAATATCACGTATTCGGGTGTAGATCATCCAATCCGGTCGGTACTGTTCACCTCCGCCATATCAGGTGCGGGCAAATCGACGGTCGCCGCCAACATGGCAATCGCCTATGCACAGGCAGGCATCAAGACACTTCTGGTGGACGGGGATCTGAGGCGCCCGACGACACATTATACGTTTGAAGTCTCGAACAGGAAGGGGCTGTCGAAGGCAATTATTAATGATGTGCCGCCGGAGGAAATGGTCACAAAGACGGAGTTTGATAAACTCGATCTGATGACCGCTGGACCGATTCCACCGAATCCATCGGAACTGTTGGCATCAAAAAGTATGGAAGCGCTGATGAAGGCCTTGGCGATCCAATACGAAATGATCATCATCGATTCGCCACCACTGTTGGCTGTGACGGATTCCCAGCTTCTATGCAAACAGGCGGATGGTGTAGTCATCATTACCGATGTTGAGAACAATGACCGCAACGAGCTGCTGGACGCAAAAGACCTGTTGGAAAAAGCGGGTGCGAACATCATCGGTGTCGTCCTCAACAACCGGGAGGAAAGGCGCGGAGCGAACGAAGCGTACTACTATGCGGAGCCGGTTACGGAGAGCTGATATCCTGCAGCCTGACCATCCTTACCAGATGGCTCAGGACTATGACTGCCTAAGGATGCGAAGAACACACGAAGCGTGAATCATCTTGAATGACTTCAGGGGTGCGGTCATTCGGGCATCAAAGGGGGTGGTTGAAAACGGGGTGGAACTGTTTTACACATTGACCATTGATTGCAGTGAATATACGCTCGACAAATTAGAAAGATATTGGGTAGGAAAACATGAATTTATTAGTATAACGGAGTGGTCCGCCTGAGAGGTCATGGTGGCACCACGAGAAAGAGGTCGAAAGTAATACAAAGGGTGCAATAGAGAACAATCGAATAAGGGTATTTCTAAAAGGAAAGAAGAGGATACTATGGGTGCTAAAAAGCGTTATTTTCTCTTTCTGTTTGTCGACTCGTTAATCGTAACTTTTTCAGTGTTTATCGGCTACTACATTCTCATGCCATTCTTCTCGGACTATTCGCTGACAGTACTGGGAGTGACGGCCGTCGTACTGCTTGTGAACCATCATCTGTTCGCCTATATCTTCAACCTGTATCACCGGGCATGGGAATATGCGAGCATCAGGGAACTGATTTCGGTCACACAGGCGGTCAGTGCATCGATAATGGCAACGGTGATCATGATATACCTGCTGTTCGACAGCACGTTCCTACGGCTGATGCTTGTGACATGGATGATGCATATGCTGCTCATTGGTGGATCAAGGCTGTCCTGGAAGTTCATTTCCTATGAGCTGAACGGAAGGATGTCCCATGGGACCAAGATGACCCGTACGATGGTGTTTGGCGGCGGCAAAGGGGGATCCATCCTCATCAAGCAGATGCTTGACAACCCTTCCATGGGCATGAACCCTGTGGTTGTGATTGATGATGATCCCTTCAAGCACAACTTGGAACTCTGCGGCGGGGTCAGGGTGGAAGGCAACCGGCATGATATCGAACGTCTGGTGAAGAAATATGATATCAAAAAGGTCGTCATTGCCGTGCCTTCATTGAGCAAGACGGTACTCAAGGAGATCCATGATTATGCCAATCTGGATGGTGTGGATGTCCTGACGATGCCGAACATCGAAGATGTACTGTCGGGAAAACTGGAAGTCAATGCACTGAGACAGGTCCAGGTGGAAGACCTGCTTGGACGCGAGCCGGTGCAGCTCGACATCAAGGGAATCGAGGATCAGGTGACGGACAAGACGATACTGGTCACGGGTGCCGGTGGCAGCATCGGATCGGAGATCGTCCGACAGATTGCCAAGTTCCAGCCGCGTCAGATCCTGCTTTTGGGACATGGTGAGAACAGCATCTACTCCATACTGGAAGAGGTGCTTGAGAAGAAGGAGGACAGTATCAGCTATGTACCTATCATTGCGGATGTGCAGAGCAGAAAGCGCATGTTCGAAGTGTTCGAGAAGTACAGGCCGGATATCGTCTACCATGCCGCAGCGCACAAGCATGTGCCGATGATGGAGTACAACTCGCGGGAAGCCGTGAAGAACAACGTCATCGGAACGAAGAACACGGCTGAGGCGGCATGCCATTACAAAGCGAAGAAATTCGTCATGATTTCAACAGACAAGGCGGTCAATCCACCGAATGTCATGGGTGCGACGAAACGGATGGCTGAAATGATCGTCCAGGCACTCGATAAGGGATGCAAGGATACGACGCTCGTAGCAGTCAGGTTCGGAAACGTCCTTGGCAGCCGTGGTTCCGTCGTTCCGAAATTCAAGAAGCAGATTCAGGCGGGCGGCCCGATTACGGTCACCGACCCAAGGATGACACGCTACTTCATGACCATACCGGAAGCGTCACGCCTCGTCATTCAGGCGAGTACGATTGCAGAAGGTGGGGAAGTATTCGTGCTAGATATGGGAGAACCTGTGAAGATCGTCGATCTCGCCAAGAACATGATTCGGCTGTGCGGATTCACGGAGACCGAAATCGGCATCGAATTCGTCGGCATACGACCGGGCGAGAAGCTGTATGAGGAACTGCTGAAGGCGAATGAAATTCACCCGGAACAGGTCTACGAGAAGATCTACCGGGGCAGGGTTTCAGAATCTTCATTGACTCTCCTCGAGGCGCAGATCAAGTCATTCCTCTCCATCGATGAGAACGAAATGAAGGAGCGGATCATCAAGTTCGTCAGGCAGGAAAATATGGAGCCTGAAAAAGTAGGACAGGAAAATGCAAGCTAAAATACTGAACATCGTAGGGACCCTGCTATTTGCACTCAACCAATGGATGCAGGTGATTCTGATCACACGGCTGCTTGGTCTCTATGAAGTGGGGCTGTTTTCATATTTTCTTGCTCTGACGGCCCCGCTTGTATTGTTCAGCCGTTTCACGCTCATCATCCTGGTGCCGACGCAAAGAAAACTGTCCTATGACTATGTGATATTCCATGAGTTCAGGAACATCGCCAACTATGCATTCATTGCTGGCTCATTGATTGTCATGCTGTTTGTGGACTTGAACATATATGAGAACCTCTGCCTCTTCATCTTCGTCCTCTACAAGTTTTATGAGAGCAAGGAGGAATTCATCTATACGGAGAATATCTCGGAGGCCAGGATCAGTTTTCTCGCCTATTCGAAAATTTATAAAAGCATCGTCACAGTCATACTGTTTTCAGCAGCGGTGTTCATATTCAATTCTCTAGTGATGGCAATATTGAGCCTGCTTGTTTCACAGATGCTCATCTATTATCTGTACGACTACAAATTTTCATTTTCGAAGAATCGGGCGAAGATCGGCATCAAATGGCGTGAATTCAAGAACATCTTCATTATTGGAATCGGGCTCTCTGTTGTGGAACTGCTCAACTCGCTCGTTTCAAACATTCCAAGATATGTGCTCGAATCCTTTCATAGTGTCGAGACACTCGGTATTTTCGCAACAATCATGTATTTCGTCATCATCACCAACAACATCGTCGTTGCCATCAACCAGAGTGTCGTGGCGGGACTTTCCAAGGAAGCAGAAGAAAGCGCAGCCAAATTCTATCACTCATTCCTCAAGCTGTGCGGTTTATTCCTGGTTCTCATCGTAATCGGGGAGATCATCCTGCTCACGCTCGGCAACAGCCTGCTCGTACTCGTATACGGGGAACGGTTCAGCGGATTCCAGACTGAAATCGTACTCCTTGGCATCCTGCTCATCTTCACCGTATATACGAAACTGTTCGAGATGGCACTCAGCATATTCAATATCTACAATCTGCAGATGCTTCTGCAGGGTACGACTTTCATCGCATCAATCATACTATCGCTTATCATCATCATTCCATATGGTCTAACCGGCGCATTCATTGTGGTCATCCTCACGTATCTAATTCTGGCTGCAGGCCAGATTGGCGTGCTGATCTACCATTGGAAATATAAAGTACGCTCCTAGGAGGCGGGGGACATGTTCATCATTTGGCTGGTCGCACTTGCATATGTAGTCGCGGGATATCTGTTCAGTTCGTATATTGCAGATACGACCCTTTTGACAGGTTTATTCATCATCATTATGTCAATTCTGGTGTTCTTCCTGCTGTACTTTAAGTATACAAAGTTTCTAATCCTCATCTATGCAGGGTTCTTGGCAAGGATCGGGATGGTACTGTACGATCGGCAGGAAAAAATGCCTGCCCTTCCGCATAGTGGAATTGATTCTGAAAGGTACTATAAGACAGGACAGTATATCAGCGAGAAGATGGCGCTTATGGATGCAGAGATGTATGGCGGCCTATACTCGAAATTCCTGGCGCTCATCTTCAATATGTATGGTGACGACCGGATCTTTGCCCAATTCCTGAACGTGCTGATGGCGCTCACCGCCATCCTTCTGGTCGTACAGATGTTCAGAATGCTGGATGTGCCGAACCATATACAGTTCGTATTGGTCGGGGTCATGTCATTCTTCCCGCATTCATTAATATTCTCAAGCATATTGGTCAGGGAATCCGTCATTACACTGATGGTGACACTATCACTCTACTTTTTTGTCAGGTGGTACAAAAAAGCGGGATGGAGCAACGCGCTGTTGAGTGTGGCATTCATCCTGCTCGGTGCATCGTTCCATACCGGTGTGATCGGGGTGCTGATCGGCTATCTGTTCGGCTTCATATTCTATCAGCATAGCAAAAAGGCATTCAGGTTTACACTGAGGTCCACCATCCCCTTCACCATATTTGCGGTGAGCACCACCTACGTCATGATGTATCCGGAAAGTATATCGGCATTGCCGATATACGACAAGGTAGACCAGGTGGAGCGGGGCAACTCCAGCATATACGAAGCGTTCACTCCCCAAATCGGGGCGAGTGCCTACTTGGGCTGGCTGGTGGTCGACAACATCTACCAGATGATTCTATTCTCGCCGATAAAGGTCTTCTATTTCATCGGTTCACCGATGCCGTGGACCGTCAGAAATCTCAATGACCTGATCGCCTTTTTCCTGGATGGGGTATTCTACCTCTTCGTACTTGCCGTATTCATCAAAAACTTTGCGCTCATCAAGAAGCGTCCGATATTCGGCGTCATTCTGCTGAGTATCGCCGTGACATGGCTCATATTCGGATTCGGCATTTCGAACGCAGGAACGGCACTCAGACACCGCTTCAAAATATTCTACGTCATCATCGTGGCACTCGGTGTCGTCTGGACGTATTGGTCGAAAAAACAGAAGAGACCACCAGAGGGTACCGTTAAAGGAGATCCGGCATAAGCATTGATTGGCATCTTGTATTGTAGCCCACGGGTGCGGCTACCAAAAAACAGGGGTTTGGAGATGTAGCTTATGCAGAAGAAATTGATTCATGGTGTCACTTCCTCCATGAGTGCACTGTTCATCCATGAGCAGGTGCACTTCATCGAAAAGAACGGCTACCAGGTGGAAGTGGTATGCAACAACGATCCAGAAAGGCACTACGAGGGACTCAGGCTCAAACATATTCCATTCGAGCGTGAAATCAGCCTCTACAGGGATGTGACGACACTCTATTCCCTCTACAGGTATCTGAAGGGGAAAAAGCCGGATATCATTCTATTCAGCACCCCGAAGGCGGGGCTGCTCGGCATGGTGGCGGGCTTCCTGAATGGCACTGAAACAAGGATATATGCGCAGTGGGGACTGCGTCTTGAAACGGTGACAGGGGTGAAGAAACTGATACTGCAGACGACGGAGAAAATAACCTGTCTGCTCAGTACGCATGTCATCGTAATCTCCGACAGTCTTGAAGAGGAGATGGTCGGCAGGAATCTCGTCGACCGTGAGAAAGTCGTCAGAATCGGCAAGGGCAGCGTCAACGGAATCGATATGCAGCGCTACAGTCCGGATGCGATCGATGCCGATAGGCTGAAATGGATGAAAGCGGATCTGGATATCAAGCCATCCGATTTCATCATCGGCTACATGGGCCGGATCACAAGAGACAAGGGGACCAATGAACTTGTGGAGGCCTTCACGAAACTGAGCCAGAGATACGATAATATCAAACTGCTGCTGATCGGTGATATTGAAGAGGGGGATCCAATCCGGCCTGAAAATATAGAGACGATCCATTCACATGAGCGGATCATCCACTGTGCCTATACGACCGAACCGGAATACTACTACAGCATGATGCATGTGTTCGCCTTCCCAACATACCGTGAAGGGTTCGGTACGGTCAGCATCGAGGCACAGGCGATGCGGGTGCCGGTCATCGGATTCAATTCGACGGGGGTAAAGGATACGATTGTGGACAACCGGACGGGTCTTGTCGTGTGGAACAATGATACGGCGGGCCTCGAAGAGGCACTCATGGACATGATCAACCATCCGCTGAAACGGGCACAGATGGGTCGGGATGCCCGCAAATTCGTCGAGGACAACTTCGACCGGGAACTCATCCAGCAGAAGGTGCTCGATTTCTATAATACGCTTGGGCCATCCGGTGATGCGGATGCCGAATACCAGAAAGCCTAAGGCCGCGCGTGTTGAAAAACATCATTGAAACAAAGGGGGAAATAGCGGTCCAATCATAGAGAGAAAGAGATTGGGCCGGGCAATATCCTTTAGAACCATGAAGGGGCACCATCAGGCTTTGTCGGGAAGACTGGTGGTGTGGAGTTGAACAAACAGAACAATTCAATTAAGGGGAGAGGTGACCAGGTTATGTCTCAACGCAGAATTCTTTTGTCATCACCTCACATGGGCGGTACAGAAAAAAAATACGTCCAGGAGGCATTCAACACGAACTGGATTGCTCCACTGGGAGAAAATGTAAATATATTCGAAGATCAGGTCAAAGAATTTACGGGGGCGAAGGCGGCATGTGCACTTGCCAGCGGAACGGGGGGTATCCACCTTGCTTTGGACCTATTGAAGGTCGAGCGGGGGGATATCGTCCTCTGCTCCTCACTCACATTTGTAGCGAGCGCGAATCCGGTGCTCTATCACGGGGCGAAACCGGTGTTCATCGATTCCGAGCTCGACAGCTGGAACATGTGTCCGAGGGCACTGGAGAAGGCCTTGAAATACTATAAGATGCAGGGCAAACAACCGAAAGCGGTCATTGTCGTCAATCTGTACGGCCAGTCGGCACGGATGGATGAAATCAGTGAAATATGCAGAAGGTATGGTGTACCCATCATTGAGGATGCGGCAGAATCCCTAGGTGCGGTATACAAGGGCAGGATGAGCGGGACCTTCGGCAAATTCGGCATCTTTTCATTCAACGGCAACAAAATCATAACGACCTCAGGGGGCGGGATGATCATATCCAATGATGAGGCACTCATCGAAAAAGCACTCAAGAAAGCGACCCAGAGTAAAGAAGTGGCTGCACATTACCAGCATGAATCGGTGGGATACAACTACCGGTTGAGCAACGTCTGTGCAGGCATCGGACGGGGGCAGATGGAAGTACTGGAGGAACGGGTTCAGCAGAAGCGTGACATCTTCGATAAATATGTGGCGGGACTCGACGATATGGAGGGCATCGAATTCATGCCTGAAATCGAAGGGTCATACCATACGAGATGGCTCTCCACCATGCTCATCGATCCGAAGAAGCTCGGCGTCAGTGCCAGTGAACTGATCGAGTATCTTGATGAACACAATATCGAATCGAGGCCGGTCTGGAAGCCGCTTCACATGCAACCGCTGTTCGAGGACGCCGCTTACTTCTCTGTAGGAAATGACAATGCAAAATATCTGTTCGAACATGGCATCTGTCTTCCATCCGACACCAAGATGACCGATGAGGAGATCGACCGGGTCATCGAGCTGTGCAGGGAACGTATCCTTGCGCACGAACTCTTTGCCTGATATCCGGGTCCTATGAAACACATTGGATATGCGAATCTACCTATTGGAGGGCGTACAGTGAATAAAGACATATACTTTACTAAAGAATATGCTCAAGTCAACGAGCTGATAGAACGCGGGGAAGCAATCTTCATTGAAATAGAGTGCGAGTATGGTCATATCACCCACACCGCCATCAAACGGGAAATCGATACTGGAATCGATGATGTTAAATATTATGATCTGGTCACCCCCTATGGATACGGGGGGCCGATCATCCACGAATATACGGACTTGGACAAGCTTATTGAAGTCTTTGAGGATACTCTGGTGGACTATTGCGAGGCGCACAATATCGTATCGGAATTTGTGCGGTTCCATCCGATGTTCCAGAACCAGGAGCCATTCAGGAGCATCTATGATGTCAGGTATTTGAGGAAGACGGTAGGGACGGATCTATTGAGCTTCGAAGATCCATTCCAGAGCGAGCTCAATGCCACGGCACGCAGGCGTGTCAGGAAGCTGATAAAGGATGACAGGTTCTCCTGCCTGGTGGCGGCGAAATTCGAGGATATCGAAGATTTCATTGAGATCTACAACGATACGATGGACCGCCATCATGCGACGGACTTCTATTATTTCGACCGTGAATATTTCGAAAAGCTGAAGTGGGAGTTCGGAGACAAACTGCTCACAACAAGTGTATTCTTCGAGGGCAGAATCATCGCCATGGGACTGTACTTCATGTCGGATGACATCATACACGATCATCTGAACGGCACCCTCGCGGACTACCTCCCTCATTCACCGGCCTATCTTCTGAAATACACGATGATGAACTGGGCGAAGGCAAACGGCTTCTCATTCGTGCATTATGGCGGCGGCGTCACCAATGAGGAGGACGATTCCGTCCTCAAGTTCAAGAAACGATTTTCCAGCCATACCGAGTTCGATTTCCATATCGGCAAGAAAATATGGAACTACAAAGTGTACGATGCATTATGCCGGAAGAAGGGGATAGATAGAGAGACGGACTTCTTCCCGGCCTATCGTGCACCGAAAATCGCGGTAAAAAAGAATTAGCATCCTGTACTGCATTCCAAGATATGAACTTTGGAATGCAGTTCTGATTAGAAGGACTGAAAGCAGACAACAGGGCGCAACTGCACCACTTTGCTTGGTGAGGAGGACATATGAAAATAAGGATCATAATCATTTTGTTCTGCATTACATTGATGTTGATTGTCGTATCGATCATCGACAGCTTTAATCACAACTATACGGATCAGCCTGTAGAAAGCGACCTGATTGTGATGCTTGGCGGAGGCGAAGATTCGAGGATGCAGAGGGCTGCCCAGCTCTATCATGAAGGCTATGCAGATTATGTCCTGATTACTCCAGTCATCGAGTCATCAGAACTCAACCAGAGTTCAGCACTCGCAATGGAATACGGCATACCCGAAGAGGCACTGATATTGGAGGAAAAGGCGATCAGCACCTACACGAATGCGACCATAACCATGGATATCATGGATCGGCTCGATATGACCTCCGCGCTCATCGTAACGAGCGACTGGCATATCAAACGGTCCAAGTACATCTATGACAAGCTGAATGATGGGAGTTTCGACTTCCACTATATTTCCGCTCTCCCTATGCAGGAGGGAAGATGGCACGAGAGTGGGGACGCATTCTATATATGGTACAGCGAATACATCAAAATGTGGGTGTACAGAATGGGCATCTACTGGTGGAGTGAGTAGGGGTTAGTGAGAGTATAAAAATGAATGGTTGTCTTATGGGGTTGGAACATAAATATCTCACGAAAAAATAATCCGTACGTTAGCTTTCCTGGGGCATCGCGTAAGCCTGTAGTCTTACGCTGATACTTTTCCCCTAGGAGTCTAACGTACGGATTTTATCTATTCTGTGTGAAACGTTATATCTTTTCAGGACTTATGTCCCAGCCCCTATTTAGTGAGTGATATTAGCCATATAGTTGATAATTCAATTAATGTGAAGTGCATAAGGCAGTAATATGATTTATAGTTTCATTGTTATTTTAGTGGTTGAGTAGGAGGAGAACATATTACAGTTGAATATTTCAATTGCGGTATAAACTCGTTGTCGTTGAAAAGGGGAAATAGTTCACTTATAAATATCCTTTCTATGCCCCAAATCGATTAAGGATATCAATATTTCCTCATCTTTTATTTTTGCTATGATTCTATAGTCGCCAACCCTATATCGCCATAACCCTGTATAATCTCCTGTTAAAGGTTTTCCATTTTTCCTTGGATCATCTGTGGCATTCAAATTTTTATTTATCCACGCGATTAATAAAGCACTTGTCTTCTTGTCCATCTTTCTCAATTTTTTTAGTGCTCTTTTCTCAATTTTCAACTCATATTTCATCTGAAAGACCTAACTCTGCTTTAGCTTCTTCCCACGGCACAAACTCAGTGTCATCATCTTCCATGATTTCAACGGCTCTGTTGTACATTTCTCTATCAATTTCTTCGTCAATCTTCTCTGAGATGATTTCTCTGATATACATGGACATATTCGTATTTTTCGCTTCGACAATACCGCGTAGAATTTCTTCTTCGTCTTTATCCAACCGTATTGTAATACTCATTATTACACCCCCGACATTTTGTAAGACAATTGTAGCACAATATATATTCTCTCTCAACAAATTGAAATCTAGCAGAGAGAAAGATGACATGAGAGCGGGGATGCATTTTATTATAAATTTACAACTTGTATGTACATGAAAACGTTATTTTACTGAAAATTTTTACTTTGTGAGCGTATCCCTTGACATGATAGGAATTATGAAATTTTTTCCGGATGAGAAGCTGAAATGAAAATTCTAATGTGTTAGGTTGTTAGAGGACACAATCCAAACACAGGGGGAAAACAATGGAATTTTCAAGTCAACCCATACTCATATGGTTTGTAGTAGGTTACGGTGTATTCATGCTGCTGCTTGGCATGTACTACTCCAAGAAAATCAGTTCGAGTGAGGACTTCATACTCGCCGGCAAGTCTCTCGGACCAGTGGTCCTGATGGGGACACTGCTTGCGACATGGGTCGGAAGCGGCTCTGTAACGGGTGGACAGAACTCACTGGCATACTCCTTTGGAATATGGCCGGCACTGATGTCGACATTGCCGTCGCTCATCGGTATCGGAACGATCTTCCTCATTTCGTCAAAGATCAAGCATTATGGAAAATATACAGTCGCTGAAATACTGGAAGTGAAATATGGCAAGGTGGCAAGTCTGCTTGCAGCCCTAATCATCATTCTCGCTTTCGTGGGCATCGTCTCATACCAGTACCAGGGTCTCGCCTACATACTCAACATCTCGCTTGGCATACCGGTAGGCACAGGAACAATCATCGCTGCAGCAATCATCATCTTCCTGGCGGGCATCGGCGGTCTGATGTCCGTGGCACCGACGGATGCCTTCAGTGCATTCCTCGTCATCTTCGGCCTCATCATCGCACTGCCGATTGCCTTGTCCGTCGGGGGCGGCTGGAGTGAAATCACATCGAACGTACCGGAGAGCCACATGAGCGCAACCGGATCACTGAGCTTCATCCAGCTGATGGGGTACTATATCCCGACGCTGTTCCTGCTGCTCGGTGACCAGAACATCTATCAGCGGATGTCCTCTTCAATGAATGACAGATCCACCAAGCTCGGTACAGCCGGCTGGATTCTCGGTCTGATCATCGTCACACCGCTGATCTCCATCCTGGCGTTCATTTCACGCTCCATGTTCCCAGGAATTGAACCGGGCATGGCACTGATCGCCATCACGAGTGTACTGCCGGTCGTCATCGGCGGCATCCTGATCGCCGCTCTAACTGCATTCATCGTCACGACAGGGAACTCCTATCTGCTGTCTGCCGCAACGAGTGTCGTCTATGATTTCGTCGGCAAGTATATGAAGAAGGACATCAACGACCATCAGAAACTGGTCTACACAAGGGTCCTGATTCCGATACTCGGCGTTATCGCCTTCATGCTGACGATGTACTTCCCGACCGTACTTTCTGTACAGATGTACGCGTATACGGTATATGGTGCAGGCATCACACCGGCACTGCTCGCCGTGTTCCTGTTCCCGAAAGTCACGAAGCCGGCGGGTCTCGCCTCCATGGCATCCGGTCTGCTCGCCACACTGTTCTGGGAATTCTTCTATGTACAGTCGACAGGCATCAATTCAGCATTGATCTCTGTACCAATCGCGTTCATCGTACTGTTCGCTGTAACGCTTTTCACGAAAGGGCAGCATAATGAAATGAAGGAAGTGTCAGAGTAATGGATAGAGCAAAACGCATTGAAAGTCTTCGGCAGGTCATGACAGAAAAGAATCTGGATGCCGCCATCATATTCAACTTCGAGAACCAGTTCTATTTCAGTGGACTCAAGGCCATCACCTATTCCCGGCCGATCATCATGGTCGTGGAACAGACGAGACAGAGCCTGATCATTCCGAAACTTGAGGAGAAGCATGCGAAAGAGAAGACGGATGCAGATCCGATCCACATCTATCATGAAGTCGAAGGCAGGGGCAGTACCGACTACCACGAACTGTTCGATGAAGTGCTGGACGGTATTGAAGGTAGCCAGGTGGGTATCGAATTCGGCGCCCTGCCGGCTGAACTTGTCTCAGGCATTCAGGAGAAGGGCCATGACCTCGTCGATGTCCAAGGAGATATCGTCCGCATGCGCGCCATCAAGAGTGAGGAAGAAATAGAAATGATCAAGGAGTCCGGCAAGCTTGTGAGCGGTGCATTGAAGCATACGCTTGAGCATTCTGCGGCAGGCAAGTCGGAACTCGAAATCGACTACCATGGCAACCAGTACCTGTTCGAAGAGATCTCAAAAAATCATACCGATTCCACACTGGACTACTTCGTCATGTCACCATCAGGCGTCGAACGGACCAATATGCCGCACGTCTTCTCGAATACACGGAAACTGGAGATAGGCGATGTCATCATCCACAGCCGCCAGGTTGGCTTGAACGGCTACCGGGCGGAATGTGAGCGGACGTACTTCATCGGCGAGCCGACGGAGGCGCAGCGGGAAGCATTTAAAGTTATGCTGGAGGCGCACCTCGCCGCGCTTGATTTCATAAAGGCGGGCGTCACCGCAAAGGCTGTCAACCAGGCGGCTCTCGATGTCATCAAGGAAGCGGGATACGACGCCTATGTCTCCCACCGCACCGGACACGGCATCGGCATCGGCCAGCATGAGGAACCGTCACTCCGCTTCGACAACGACCTCGTACTCGAAGCCGGCATGGTCTTCTGCGTCGAACCCGGCATCTACATTCCGGGTGTCGGTGGCTTCAGGCATTCCGATACCGTCGTACTGACGGAGGACGGTGCCGAGATCATCACGGAATATCCGCGGGATCTCGAGAGCATGATTTTTGAATAGCGGTATAAATGAACAAGAAGAGGGACAGCAGACTAAAACCAGTCTGCTGTCCCTCTTCTTGTTGCTAATTTAAAAGGGGGGAAACCATGGTAATGTTATACCTTACCAACTCATTGGAAATTTTCTCTTCGATGGGTTTGTCAGTAATCAACGTATTTATCTGATTAACGTTGGCAAAAACAGCACTTGAGTTGGTACCTATCTTAGAACTGTCGATAATAGCGACAACTTCTCGAGAATGATTAACCATTTCTTTTTTTAGTTCAACTTCGTAAAGATTGAAGTCTGTCAGCCCTTTTTCAATGGAAAAGCCGCTTGCAGAAGTGAACATCATATCAATATTGACATAATCCAAAATATCTAGACCAAGCTTACCTTCTATAGAACTAGAGCCGGGAGTGACGACACCACCGATTAGTATCACCGTTATATCCGGATTTTCTTTAAGTTCGAGGGCAGATTGAATACCACTTGTTACAACAGTCAGTTTTATAGGTTGATGTTTCAAATAACGAGCGAGCTCGAGCGCAGTAGAACTGGCATCCAGCAATATACATTGTTTCTCTTCAATGAAGCGATAGGCTTCTCTCGCAATTTGATTCTTTTCTTTTCTGTTTTTCTTCTCACGTGCAGAAAAACTCATCTCCCCATCTGTATAGTCATTGAGAACAGCCCCCCCATGTGTTCTTGTTAACAATCCTTCGGTCTCCATCTTTGTCAAATCAGATCGAAGCGTCGCTTCAGATACGCCAATCCGTTTTGCAAGGTCTTTTACTGTAATTCTTTGTTTTTCCTGCAAGTAATGCAGTATTTCATTTCTTCTTTCACTAGCGAACATTTTCATTGATTCCTCATCCTCTTTATTTTACGCATTTTTATAATATATTCTATCAGTAAAATTACATGTTAGCATTATAATTTCGTATATTTTCGAAAATATCATTTAATTTATATATACTTTCAATATATTAGAATTATGAAAAAATTAATTGACAATACGAAAATAAATGATAATATTATTCTTATACCAATTATTGAAAGCGATTGCAATAAATCGTATTGTTTCGTTTATGTTTTAAAATGTGTATTTTGAAATTTTCGTCACTTATTTTCGTACTTTTATTATATCATATTGATTTTGTGATTTTTCATGGTATGAGTGATTTAAAAAGGAATAAGAGGCTCAAAGTAAATTAGAAAGAAGGGGTTGTATGGGATTTAAAGGGTATGACAAGAACTTCAACATCACTGATAGAGTGGCGGTGGTTACAGGGGGCGCAAGTGGTATAGGTCGTGCTGTTGTGGAGTTGTACATAGAAAAGGGAGCTAAAGTTGCGATTTTAGACATGAATGAAAAAGCAAATGAAGTTGCAATGGAGATCGACAATAACAGGACAGTAGGTATCCAATGTGATGTAACAGATGATGGCAGTATTACTCAGGCATTAGAAACTGTGCAAGAGAAGTTTGGCAGAGTTGATATCCTCGTAAACTGTGCTGGTATCGCTTTACTGGATGACGCAGAAAATATATCTGATGCATATTGGAAGAAGACTATGGCAATCAATCTAGATGGGCTTTTCAAAGTGACTCAGCAAGTAGGGAATATTATGATCAGCAGTGGAGAGGGTGGGAAAATCATCAATATGGCTTCCCAAGCTGCTTTGATTGCCCTTGATAATCATGTGGCATATAGCACGAGTAAGGCTGGCTTACTTGGAATGACTAAAACGCTTGCTTATGAATGGGCTCAATTCGGGATTACAGTGAATGCTATTTCTCCTACAGTCGTTCTAACAGAACTTGGGAAGAAGGCATGGGCAGGTGAAAAGGGAGAAAAAGCAAAAAGGGAGATTCCTCTTGGTCGTTTTGGCTACCCTGAAGAAGTGGCGGCAATCGCCTTGTTTCTAGCTAGTGATGCAGCAAATTTAATCACAGGAGAGAACATTGTCATGGATGGTGGAAACACCATTAAGTAGAAGGTAGATAAAAGTTTGAGAGTGTCATTTACTATAGAAAAATTGAAAAAGGAGAATTAATGATGAATGAAATAGCTGAGAACAAAGCTGGTCGGGAATCAATACCTGAGAAAATGAAAGCGGTTGTAGCATATGCGCCGAAGGATTACCGTTATGAAGAGGTCAGCACACCTAAAATTGAAAATGAAAAAGAAATCATCATAAAGCTTGAGGCATGTGGTATTTGTGCAGGAGATATTAAAGCATATGATGGCGCACCCAGTTTTTGGGGTGATGATACACAACCTTCATATATCAAGGCACCTATGATTCCAGGACATGAATTTATCGGACGTGTTGTTGAAAAAGGGGATGCTGTAGAAGATTTTGAAGTTGGGGACCGCATCATCTCTGAGCAGATTGTTCCATGCTGGGACTGTAGGTTCTGTAATCGCGGTCAGTATTGGATGTGCGAGAAACATGATCTTTATGGATTCCAGAAAAATGTCAACGGCGGCATGGCTGAGTACATGAAGTTTACTAAAGAAGCAATCAACTTCAAAGTGCCGGAAGAATTGACTATTGAGCAGGCCATACTTATTGAACCTTATGCATGTAGTTTGCATGCAGTACAAAGAGCTCAACCGCAACTTGGAGACATTGTCGTGCTTTCGGGTGCGGGTACGCTTGGTCTAGGGATGATTGGTGCTCTGAAGAAGTCAGGACCAGCGAAAATCGTTGTATTAGATATGAAAGATGATCGTTTGGAATTGGCAAAAAAATTTGGCGCTGATATTGTGATGAATCCAAGCAAAGTGGATGTAGTGAAAGAGATTAAGGATATGACAGAAGGATACGGTTGCGATATTTATATTGAAGCATCTGGACATCCTAAATCTGTAGAGCAAGGTTTGCATGCAATCCGTAAACTGGGGACCTTTGTTGAGTTTAGTGTATTTGGTGAACCGGTCACAGTGGACTGGAGCATAATTAGTGATCGTAAAGAATTGGATCTTCTTGGCTCTCATTTGGGTCCATACTGCTATCCAATAGTGATTGACGGTATTGTAAATGGGGATTTCCCAACAGAAGGTGTGGTTACACATCAATTGAAATTAAAAGATTTCGAAGAAGGATTTGAACTCATGAAAAAAGGTGAAAAATCATTGAAAGTCATATTGAAACCGTAGTTCTACTACGAGTCAACAAGGGGGAATGACGAATGACACATCTATCAGCTAATAGTACTTTTCTGGATAAAATAGGTATACCTTCTCATTTGGTATGGGGATATTTCGGAGTATTAATCTTTATGATGGGGGATGGGCTTGAACTTGCTTGGATCAGTCCATACCTTGTAGACCAAGGGCTTTCAGTTCAACAAGCAGCTTTTCTTACAACGGCTTATGGAGTCACTATTGCAATTGGTGCATGGTTTTCAGGTGTACTTGTGGAAGGGATAGGGCCTAGGAAGACGATGCTACTAGGTGTACTTTTCTACATTATAGGACATGTACTTTTTGTTGGCTTGGCAATACCAACCTTGAACTACGAGTTGATGGTTCCTACATATGCCATCAGAGGCTTTGGGTACCCACTTTTTGCCTATGCATTTCTTGTGTGGATTACTTATCGTACTCCTCACCAACAATTGGGTAAGGCAGTCGGCTGGTTCTGGTTTGTATTTACAGGGGGGTTGAGTGTGCTTGGCGCATTCTACTCCAGTTGGTCAATACAACTTATAGGACATGTACCTACATTATGGACAAGCCTTCTCTGGGTGGTCATTGGAGCGGTATTCGCAATTGTAGTAAACCGTGACAAATTCGAATTAAAAGTTAAGAAGGAAAGTAATTCCTCCAAGTTAAAAGAACTATCAAATGGTATTACAATATTGAAACGGGAACCGAAAGTTGCTATTGCTGGTATTGTCCGCATCATTAACCAATCTTCCCAATATGCCTTCCCTTTGTTTCTACCTATTTATCTAGCTGGATACGGTATAGAGACGACTGTCTGGCTAAATATTTGGGGAACGATATTCATATCAAATATTGTATTCAATCTAATATTCGGCTATGTCGGAGACAAGTTTGGATGGAGAAATACAGTTACATGGTTCGGAGCAGTTGGCTGTGGTGTGTTTACGTTATCCCTTTTCTATGCCCCCCAAATCTTCACTGGCAACGTAGTTATGGTTGCGGTTATAGGTATGCTCTGGGGAGCGTGTATCGCAGGGTTTGTTCCATTGTCTGCCTTGACACCATCTCTTGTAGGCGATGGGGATAAAGGTGCAGCAATGTCCATTCTAAACCTTGGTGCAGGTTTATGTGTGTTTGTTGGCCCGGCGCTTGTTGCTCTCTTCTTTGACGCCGTGGGCCCTGAAGGATTGGTATGGATTCTTGCTGGACTTTACTTTATAGCAGCTATAATGACCAGATTCTTGAAGATTCCAGAACCTGATACGGCGAAAGTGGAAGCGGAAAAAAATACAGGACAGAGTGTCCCATCCACGACAGTCTGATATATAATTATTTGTAATATTTAGTAAATGATAAAATGATTATGATAGGAGCAATAATAATGAAGAAGCTGATGAACGACTCTAAAAATATTGTGGAAGAAATGATTGAAGGGTATGTTAAAGCCCATCCTGATATTATTCGACAAGTTCCTGAAAACAAAAGAGCGCTTGTCACCTCCCAAGAAACTAGGGAGAACAAGGTTGGCATCCTAGTCGGCGGTGGTTCTGGGCATGAACCGGGTTTCATGGGATATGTCGGTTCAGGTATGGCTGATGGGGTGGCTGTTGGCAATATATTTGCATCTCCCTCACCTGATCCGATTCTAGAAGTGACTAAGAATATTGACAAGGGCGCTGGTGTTGTTTACTTATATGGCAATTACGCTGGGGACGTAATGAACTTTGGAATGGCAGCTGAAATGGCTGATCTGGAAGAGGACATTCAAGTGAGGATGGCTTTAGCAACAGATGACGTAGCCTCAGCTCCGAAAGAAGAAAAGGAAAAACGTCGCGGTATTGCAGGGGAGTTCTTTATATTCAAAGCAGCAGGTGCTGCAGCAGATTTTGGATATTCACTTGAAGAAGTTGTAAGAGTAGCCAAAAAAGCAAATGATAATACTCGTTCCATGGGCGTTGGACTTTCTCCTTGCTCGTTGCCTCAGACAGGCGAACCTAGTTTTGTACTGGGCGAAGATGAAATGGAAATTGGACTCGGCCACCATGGAGAACCTGGGCTTGAGAAAGGAAAAGTTGAATCTGCAGATAGTGTTGCTGAGCGACTGGTCAACGATATTCTGGAGGATATAGAAATAAACTCTGGAGAAAAAGTGGCGGTATTGGTGAATGGTTTGGGCTCTACACCGAGAATGGAACTATATGTTATGTACCGCAAAGTAGAACAGATTTTGAACGAACGTGGTATTGATATCCATCGATCCTATGTCGGAGATTATATTACGTCTCTTGAAATGGGTGGTGCCTCAGTAACACTTATGAAATTGGATGATGAACTGGAAGAAGCGATTGATCATCCAGTAAACTGCCCTATGTTTGTCCAAAAATGAAAAGGAGGAATCCACTAATGGAGTTTTCAGCAAATCAATTTAAAAATTACTATAAAGAGATAGTGAGCATGGTTGAAGAGGAGAAAAATTACTTATGTGAGCTCGATCGTAAACTTGGAGATGGAGATCATGGTGTAACAATGTCCATAGGTTGGCAAGCGGTCGATGAAAAGATTGATAATGAACTTTTAGAAGAAGAAGACTGCGGGAAAGTCAACATTATGGTTGGAAAAACTTTTCTTAATGCAGTTGGTTCTTCTGTGGGACCGCTCTATGCTACTGGTTTTATGAGGGGGGGCAAAGTAGTCAAAGGTAAATCAGTAATCGGTGACAGTGATCTTGCAGAATTCTGGATAGCTTTTGCAAGAGGAATACAAGAGCGCGGCCAAGCAGAAGTAGGCGACAAGACAATGGTCGACACGTTGGAACCTTTTGCGGATAAATTGGAATCTGTTTATGCGGAAACAAAGGATTTTCGCATAGCATTTAATGAAGCAGTGGAAGCGGGAGAAAAAGGAATGCAATATACGAAGGACATCATTTCCAAAAAAGGAAGGTCCAGCCGACTCGGTGAACGATCAATCGGAGCACAGGATCCTGGAGCTACTTCTGCATATTTGATTCTTGCAACTTTCCAGAATTTTATTAAGTCTCATACTGCTCAAGTGGGTTGAGCCATACTCTAAAACAGATAAAACTGGTTGAATACTCTAATTGAATGAATCAGGAATGCATATTTCTGATTCTTTTTTTTAAAACTTCAAACGAAAGAAAACGAAAAATAAATGAAACTAAAAATATTAAAACGAAATTTAATGAGGATTTTATAAATTACTTATAAAAACGGAGGAATTGAACATGAAAATTGGTATCGGCAGTGATCATAACGGATTTGAGATGAAAGAAGCAGTCAAAAATTTTATACAAGAGTCAACAGAGTATGAACTGGTCGATTATGGCTGCCATTCTTGTGCATCAACAGATTATCCGGATGTAGCATTCGAAGTATCTGAAGAAATTAGCAAGGGAAATTTGGATAGAGGAATTCTTGTGTGTGGAACTGGTATTGGAGTGGCTATTGCTGCCAACAAGTACCCAGGGATTCGCGCTGCAACCGCTCATGATGTGTACTCTGCAGAACGTGCTCAACTAAGTAATAATGCTCAGATTATAACAATGGGTGCCCAAATTATTGGAGAGGAAGTAGCTAAGAAGGTTGTAGAGGCATACTTGAATGTTGAGTGGGCAGATGGATCAAAACGCAAGGTGGACAAAATTATTGAAAAAGAGCAGGAGTTTGTTGGTCGCAGTTTTGAGAAGATAGCCACTTCCAATAATTTGGACAGTTAATTTGAAAGGGGGAAATCCAATGCAATCATTATCACTAGAATTTTTAAGAGTGACTGAATCAGCTGCAATTGCATCATTACCTTGGGTTGGAAGAGGCGATAAAATATCTGCGGATGATGCCGCAACTACTGCAATGAGAAATGCATTGAACACTATTCCGATGCGAGGCAGAATTGTTATCGGCGAAGGTGAAATAGATAAAGCACCAATGCTTTATATTGGTGAAAGACTTGGAAAAGGTGGTGTTGTAGAGGTAGATATTGCTGTAGATCCTATTGAAGGAACCACTCCAACTGTAAATGCACAAGAGAATGCAATAACCGTAATTGCAGCCGCCCCAAAAGGAAAACTTCTGCATGCTCCTGATATGTACATGGAAAAACTAGCTGTAGGACCGAAAGCTAAAGGGAAGATTGATATCGAAGCTTCGTTAATTGAGAATATGAAAGCAGTTGCCGAGGCAAATGGTAAGAATCTATCAGAACTGAACGTAGTGGTTCAGAATAGGCCACGGCATGCTAAGTATATTGACGAAATTAGAAAGTCTGGCGCCAAGGTTCAAGTCTTTAATGATGGTGATGTCATTTATGCTGCCGCAACATGTATGGAACATATCGATATCGATATGTTCCTTGGTATCGGAGGGGCTCCGGAAGGGGTGTTGAGTTCAGTAGCAATTAAAGCTCTTGGTGGAGAAATGCAGGCAAAGCTAAAGCCTCAAGATGATTTGGAATCAAATCGCTGCAAAGATATGGGTATTGATAATCCGGAAGGAGTTCTTAAACTTGACCAGTTAGTAGAGTCGGATGAATGTATATTCATAGCGACAGGTCTAACAGACAGTTTTCTACTTAATGGAATCAAGTGCAGTGGGAGTTCTTATACCACTCACTCCATTCTAATTGATGGGAAAGATAAACAGCTGCGTTATATTGAAAGCGAACATAAGTTTGAGACTGCAGTACAGAGTGTCTAGTATGTAAGCTAGAAAATTAAGAAAACGAAATTATTTGCTGGCATAAAGGAATTCAAATTTTACTAAGAGGGGAAATACCGTAATGCCATTAACTCAAGTTTCTACAGAACAACTATCTATTAACTCTATTCGTACACTATCCATTGATGCTATTGAGAAGGCGAATTCCGGACATCCGGGATTGCCTATGGGTGCAGCTCCAATGGCTTACACACTGTGGACGAAATATATGGTGCACAACCCGAAACATTCCAGATGGTTCAACCGGGACCGTTTCGTCCTTTCTGCTGGTCATGGTTCAATGCTACTTTACAGTCTGCTTCATTTATCCGGTTATGATGTGACGATGGAAGATTTAAAGAACTTTCGCCAATGGAAATCACGTACCCCAGGCCATCCTGAAGTACATCATACAGACGGGGTAGAAACCACTACAGGTCCGTTGGGGCAGGGGCTGGCTACTGCTGTAGGAATGGCTATGGCAGAAGCACATCTTTCTTCGGTATTTAACAAGGAAAATTTTCCTATTGTTGACCATTATACTTTTGCACTTATCAGCGATGGCGATTTGATGGAAGGTATTTCTCATGAGACTGCTTCGCTTGCAGGTCATCTTGGGCTGGGCAAACTGATTGTGTTATACGATTCAAATGATATCTCTCTAGATGGAGAATTAAGCAAGTCATTTTCTGAAAATACACAAATGCGGTTTAATGCTTATGGATGGCAAGTGCTTAGAGTTGACGATGGTAATGATACCGAAGACATAGGCGAGGCTCTGAAAAAAGCAAAAGGCAACATTAATCAGCCTACATTAATTGAAGTTAAGACTACTATTGGTTTCGGTTCCCCAAACAAGTCGGGATCTTCTGAATCTCATGGTGCACCCCTCGGCGAAGAAGAAGCGAAATTGACCAAAGAATATTATGGTTGGACACATGAGTCTTTTGATGTGCCTAAGAGTGTATATAATGATTTCAATGAAAAAGTTATTAAAACAGGTATAGAGGCAGAAAGTAACTGGAACCATTTATTTGAAGAATATGAAGAAAAGTACCCGGAGGATGCCAGACAATTAACTTTAGCAATGAACGGTGAATTACCTCTAGATTGGGAAAGAACATTGCCGATATATGAAGAAGGTAGAGATGTACTCGCTACACGTGCTTCCTCAGGAGAAGTATTAAACGCGATTGCTGAGGCTGTGCCGAATTTCATTGGAGGTAGTGCTGATCTTGCTGGATCAAATAAGACTCTGATTAAAAATCAGAAAGACTTCTCAAGGGAAAGTTTCGAAGGTCGCAATATCTGGTTTGGCGTAAGAGAATTCGCTATGGCTGCTGCACTTAATGGTATGGCGCTTCATGGTGGTCTTAAAGTTTATGCTGGAACATTCTTCGTTTTCAGCGATTATCTTCGTCCGGCAGTGCGTTTATCTGCGATTATGCAATTGCCTGTCACTTATGTTTTTACACATGATTCGATTGCTGTGGGTGAAGATGGCCCTACTCATGAGCCAGTCGAGCACCTTGCATCTCTCCGTACAATACCTGGATTATCAGTGATTAGACCTGCAGATGCAAATGAAACACAAGCAGCATGGCGTCTTTCAATGAAATCTAAGGATAGGCCAACTGCATTGGTATTGACAAGGCAAGATCTTCCCACTCTCGAAGGCACACAAGAAAATGCATACAAAGGTGTGGAGAAGGGTGCATATGTGGTAAGTAAAGAAAACAAAGGCGAACTAGATGCAATTCTACTTGCTACTGGCTCTGAAGTTCAATTAGCTATCAAAGCGAAAAAAGCTTTATCTGAAAAGGATATAAATGTTCGTGTGGTTAGTATGCCATCTTGGGACAGATTTGAAGGACAAGACGAAGCATATAAGGATGAAATCATTCCTCCGAATGTGAAGAAGCGTCTCGGGATTGAAATGGCTTCTCGTTTCGGTTGGAGGGAGTACGTAGGAGATGAGGGCGAAGTCCTGGGAATAGACAAGTTTGGAGCTTCGGCAAAAGGTGAGAAAATCATGGAAGAGTATGGGTTTACCGTAGAGAATATAGTGGAGATTGTAGAAGATATGCTAGTTTAATATTTTGTGGAATCATTTTTGAAGTGAATCGAATCTTTTATTTAGGAAAGAGTCGTAATCTGATTTTCTCGAATATATATGCTAATTCTTGAAGTTATAAATACAGAAACTTACATCTGGTTATCCTTGCTTTATTTGTGATTTGCAATCTTCACTTTCAAATCACCTGCATAATAAGGCCCTCAGCTAGCCGAGAGTCAAAGAAGTTGAGGTCACTTCCTACAATGTAGAGTATAGCAGATTCACCTTGTAGGAAGTAATAGTTTGGCATCTACGTTCCGGGCGTCGGTGGATTCAGGCATTCCGATACCGTCGTATTGACAGAGGACGGTGCCGAGATCATCACGGAGTACCCGCGGGATCTCGATAGTATGATCCTTAAGTAATATTAATAGGACATTTTAAAAAGCACCTTTGAGCTGACTGTTAAGGCTCAAGGGTGCTTCTTTGTGCAGTCGTCAATTATCGAAATAGCTGTCGGGCAGTTTCAGCTGATATGCCTCTGCCAGTGTACGATGACAGGTGCACTTCGTATGTTACGGAATACGCCCCTGTTTTTAATTTATAATGTGCTCCTGGGCCCTTGCACGGGTATAGGACGAGTAAGCATGGTTTTATCGTTTTCAGCAGGCATGGACATCAAGGTTCGAACCCTGCAATAGATGGAATGGGGAGAGGATGATATGACAGCAAGATGGCAGATGATGCTCATAGTGCTTCTATACCTTTCAGGATGTGGTATGGAGGAGGCAGAAGAAGCCGACTCCGAATCTGAAGAGGCAACAGAAGAGGTGACGGCTGAAGTGGAGGAGGCACCTGCGGAAGATTCGAAGACGCAAGAAGCACCTGTCGCCACGGAACCGATAACGCCCGAATCGATCATCGATGCGGTGGAGGCGCGTTCAGAGGCGCATGTCAACTACTTCCTCCACACCCGGGTATCAATGGAATACCAGGATGAGACCCAGGTGACGGAGACGAAGGAATGGTTTCATAGGGAAGGTGACAAGGATTTCGTCCGCCGGGAAGTGCAGACCGGAGATATGCCGGTACAATACTACGTGAGTGACGGCGAGGAATCATGGCAATACCAGGAAGGTGATTCGGTTGCATACGTAAGTGATGTGATGCGGGGCGGCGATATGATGGCGCGTCCGTCGGGCCTCATCGGCAACCGGCTCCGCAGCTACCAGGAGACCCATGAGACGGCGCTCGGTGAGCAGGTGGAGATTGCCGGGCATGACGGCCACCACATCACCTTTACGCCGAAAGAAGGCGGCACAGCTGCGCCTGCCCTGACGGAAATGGATGTATATGTGAACATCGAAAATGGTCTGATCCTGAAGGAGGTCATGATGCTCGATGGCCAGCAGATGGTCTATGAACTGGTAGATTTCAACGGGGAGGTCGAGCATTCAGCGGACCGCTATGAATTCGATGTACCGGATGATGTGGAGATCATAGACATGTCGGTCCCCGAGAATGACGAGGATCTCGACAGTCTGTAGAAATGGTTGTTCGGACTATGCGCAGTCCGGGCATATTTTATTTGAAGTCTTTTGACCCCATCGAGTAGATGGGGAGGGTAAAAAGATAATAAAAATATCGAGGAGTATATGGTATATCGTGTTCATGTTATGCTATAATCGGATTTGGATATTTCATCCGATACATATTGGGCATGCCGACATAGTTTAATGGTAGAACACAGCCATGGTAAGGCTGCAATGCGAGTTCGATTCTCGCTGTCGGCTTAGGTAGTCACATGATGGCCATCATTTCAATCGTTTGATACAACGGTTGGGAAGATGGTCTTTTTTCATGACTGTATGTATATCCATGCAGTATATGTCAGTGCTACAATGAATGAAGGATAAATAGTATGGAGGTTCAAAAAATGTCAAACGTAGCAGGTTTCTGGATAAGACTTGGGGCACGGCTGATAGATGGTCTGCTGATCGGAATGGTGGTCGGGACACTCGTATTCCTGCTCCAGCTGGATACGGCCAGCCAGGCTGTCCAGACGGGTGAAAGCGTGCTCGCAGCGCTTTATTTTGTACTGATGCCGGTGTTCCTTTACGGTTACACAATTGCCAAGCGTGTACTCAATATCAGGATTGTAAGGAAAGACGGTTCCAATGTGGGCTTGGGGACGATGGTTATACGTGAAGTCATCGGCGGATTCATCTATGGCATCACATTCGGCATTGCACTCATCGTCTCGGCATTCATGGTGGGACTAAGAAAAGACAAGCGCAGTCTCCACGATCTTCTTGCCGGCACATATGTCACACATGATAAACCGGCACACTGGGAACAGGAAAGCAAAGTGTAGATTCCCATCATATATTGGAAGGATGTATAATAGAAGTGAAGTTACATCCACAAATGGGGTGGTCTGATGAAGACAATCAAATTATCTGATATGCGCAAGACGAATGCAGAGAGACGGGAAAAGGCAATCCGGGCAGTTAGACGCATCAATCCGGAATTCGTTCCCGGCATGCGCAGTCATGATCGAGCACGCATAAACAGTGATAAGCAGAAGATTCTTGAAGAAATGCAGGAGCGGGAAAATGACTTATAGCCTAGATGATGCCAAGGCTGATTTGGACGCAATTTCCCCTGAAGCCGACCTATTCGACAGGATGATGTGCGTATCCGGCATCGTCACAAAAATGATGGCCCAGCATGTCAAGGAGAGTGATATGCCCATCATCGTCGGCGGCTTTTCTTTGGAGATTTATACAGAAAGCGAATATACGACGCATGATATCGATTTCGTCACTTCAGCTTCCCACTTGATGAAGGAAAAGTTGAGGGATATCGGTTTTGAAGACAACGCACGTATATTTCAGCATCAAAGGTTGAATGTTGCGATCGATATCGTCGACGACACATTGGAGCCTCCACATTATGAGGGGGTCATCAGATTGGAGTTCGGGGATGATAACTACGTGCTCGTGCAGTCCATTGAAGGAATTCTGTATGACAGGGTGCTGGACTATGACCGTAGGGACAACAGGGAATATGGCATCTACCTTATTGCCGCAAGATATGATGACATCGATTTTGAATATTTGAAGGACAGATTAAAGGTTGCTGATCCCGAGGCTCTTGCCGCCCTTGAAGAATGGGTGGAGGTTGCACGGGGAGAGTAGCTGATATGGCCGGTACGGAAATCCGTATCGGCTTTTCATTTGGAAAACCTAAAAAATTAAAATGTACTGAATATTCAGTTTATAAACGCCCATTTAGTGTAATAGTAACTATAGAGACGTTTTTTAGCAGAACGGTAAAACACTATAAGGGGGACGAGAACATGCCATTGAATGTGGCCCAGAAACTGATTCAGGACCACCTCGTTTCAGGGGAAATGATACCCGGGGAAGAAATCGGTCTGAAGATCGATCAGACGTTGACGCAGGACGCGACAGGCACGATGGTGATGCTTGAACTGGAAGCGATGGGGATAGACAAGGTGAAGACGGAAGTGTCCGCACAGTATGTCGACCACAACCTGATACAGGATGATCACCGGAACCCCGATGATCACCTTTTCCTCAGGAGTGCGGCACAGAAATTCGGTGTACACTACAGCATGCCGGGCAACGGGGTCAGCCACCCCGTGCATATGCAGGAGCTGTCGATACCCGGCAAGACGCTGCTCGGCTCGGACAGCCATACATGTGCGAACGGGTGTATGGGAATGCTTGCGATGGGTGCGGGCGGCATCGACGTGACGATGGCCATGGCTGGGGAGCCGTATTATATCCATATGCCCCGCGTCATGGGTGTAAAGCTCACCGGGAAGATGCCCGACTGGGTGAGTGCGAAAGATGTGATCCTCGAGATGCTGCGCCGCCATACTGTGAAGGGGGGCGTCGGCAGAATCATCGAGTATTACGGTCCTGGCCTGGATGACCTCTCTGCGATGGACCGGCACGTTATCGCCAACATGGGGGCTGAACTGGGTGCCACGACATCCGTGTTTCCTTCAGATGAGGAAGTGAAGCGCTTCATGGAGACGCAGGGACGTGCAGATGAGTGGGTTGAACTGAAGGCGGACGAGGGAGCGGAATATGACGACCATGACGAAATCAATCTGTCTGAACTGGTGCCGCTGATTGCGAAGCCGACGAGCCCGGATAATGTCGTGCCGGTCGAGGAGATTGCAGGGGAGGAGATCTACCAGTCATACATCGGATCTTCCGCAAACCCGGGTTATCGGGACTTTGCGGTCGCAGCAGAAATCGTCAAAGGCAAACAGATCGCCAACGGCATCTCATTCGACATCAACCCGACATCACGCCTGCTGCTCCAGCAGCTGGTGGAGAATAAACATATCGCCAGCCTGCTTTCCTCGGGTGCACGGCTGCACCAGGCAGGCTGCAACGGCTGCATCGGCATGGGACAGGCACCGGCAACCGACCAGAACAGTCTCAGGACCACACCGCGGAACTTCCCGGGACGCTCCGGGACAAAAGAGGACAAGGTCTTCCTGTGCAGTCCAGAAATTGCTGCCGCCTCGGCACTGACGGGTGTCATCACTGATCCGCGGACACTGGATATGGATTATCCGGAAATACCGGAAGCTGCGGCCATCAAGACGAATGAAATGCTCGAAGCCCCACCGGAAGACACCAGCAGCGTCGAAATCGTGAAAGGGCCGAACGTCTCGGCCATTCCGGATTTCGATCCAATCGAGGATAACTTCGATATGCCGGTACTGCTCAAGATGGCGGACAACATCTCGACGGATGAAATACTCGCCGGCGGCTCACGGGTCCTGCCGTTCCGCAGTAACATTCCGAAGATCAGTACTTTCGTTTTTGAAGGCATCGATGAAAACTATACGGAACGGGCGGAAGGGAAGCGTGATGCAGGCGGTCACATGGTTGTGGCCGGCAACAACTACGGCCAAGGTTCCAGCCGTGAACACGCAGCCCTGGCCCCACGCTATCTCGGCCTGAAGGTTGTGCTGGTCAAGGACTTCGCCAGGATCCACCTGCAGAACCTGATCAACTTCGGCATTCTGCCGCTGACATTTGAAAATCCGGCAGATCATGAGAAGATCGACGAGGGAGATGTCATCGAGTTCAGGAATGTCCATCAGGCCATCCAGGAAGGCAACACATTCACCATCCGGCTGAAGGATTCCGGAGAGGAAATCACCGTCAGACACAGCATGACGAAGCGCCACCTCGAGCTTATGCTCGCCGGCGGCATCATCAACTGGGCGAAACAGAGGCAGTAAAGACGGACAGAGGCAATAATTGAAAGGCTCTTCTATGGAGCCTTTTTATTTTGGGTCTATACTTCTGATATAATCCATATATATGAAAGTGGGGGATACATAATGAAGAAAGTGATAATGGATGTCGACACGGGCGTCGATGATGCATTGGCCATCCTGTATGGCCTGGAAAGCGGACAGCTAGATATGCTGGGCATTACGACGGTGAACGGCAATGTACCGCTCGAGATGGTGAACGCAAATACACTGAAGGTACTGTCTCTGGCCGGCAGGGAAGATGTGCCTGTTCACCCAGGTGCGGATCGACCACTGTTGAGGGCGTCGGAGCATGTCCACCATATCCATGGAGACGACGGCATCGGCAATGCACTGGACGATTTCGTATATAGTAATCGATGTGAGGAACAGTTCGCAGCGGACTTCATCATTGAACAGGCGAAAAATCATCCGGGAGAAATCACGCTCATCGCCGTCGGCCCATTGACCAACCTGGCACTGGCATTCAGGAAGGAACCGAACCTCTCTGAATGGCTCGATGAAGTGGTCATCATGGGCGGACTGGTGTCTGAGATGGGCAGAGGGAACAAGCTGCCGAACTCCGAGTTCAACATCTTCACGGATGCGGAGGCGGCGCGCATCGTCTTCCACAGCGGCACGGAGACCACGCTTGTGAGTCTGGATGTGACGAAGCAGACACTGCTTTCAAACTCAGACATCGATACGCTTGAAGGCGGGAAGTACCACGACTTCGTTAGACAGTCGACGGAAGTCTACCGTGCCTTCAGCAAGGAGCGGTTCAACCTCGACGGCTGTGCACTGCATGACCCGCTGACGGTCGGATATGTCCTGAACCGTGACTTCCTGAGGACGGAGAAGCATTATGTCGATGTGGAGACGATCAGTTCACTCGGCTATGGCCAGACCATCTGCGACTTCAGCAATCTGTGGGACAGGCCACCTAACGTCAATATATGCACCGATGTGGACGGAGAAGGGTTCGTCTCGCATTTTCTGGAGACGCTTGGCAAGGAAGGATGATCTGCCTGGTAGAAGTGTTTCAAAATTACAATCTCATACAGCATCCTATCTCCCACTGTACGACTGGTTTATCGGATCATGATTGTATTTTGTAGCAATATAATTTAGAATGGTAAATATAAGGCAATGATTCAAATTCACTTGCCCGAAAGATCCATCAATTGAATAGAAAACGAAATCACTGGAAGTGCCTTTGTTAAAGGCTGAGATCAAAGTAGCAACTTTGGGATTCCTTGAACCTGATCCAGTTCATACTGGCGTAGGAAAGTGACGTTATTTAAAGAAACCTGATGCGTTATTTTTCTACAAGAAAAATAACGCTTTTTTATTTGGGGTGTAAAAATATCTTTATCGCAATTACACATTACAAAGAGCTGAATGTTGAAGATCTGGAGCACTTCATAGACATAGAACCTGTCATAGACCGCCTGCTCCTGAGGACGCCCATGGATTCTGTCGAGCTGGAGCTATTCCTCAATATCCTGATGAATAAGGGGTTTCCAAAGGACAAGCTGATCATCCATAGTGATGTACGGCTGCTGGAATCCCTTCGTCTGAATGCCATCCATTTCAAGGAAAATAATCCGATGGCATATGCCTATAAAGCCAGACATCCGGAGACTACTGTAAGCATGTCGACCCATTCCATGAAAAGCATCAGTGAGGCCAGGGAGAATGGTCTGGATCATGTCTTCTTTGGCCATGTTTTTGAAAGCGCTTCTAAAAAAGGGGTGCCACCAAGATCCTTGGATGAAATGGAGCGGGCTGCAGAAATGAACATTCCGGTCATGGCCATCGGCGGAATCAATCAGCATACGATAGGCGAGCTGCCCGATGGGTTCAGCGGCATATGTGCCATTTCATTATTCATGGATCACAATCTCGAAGAAATCAGAGCAGTGAGAAGGGCGTGGTATGAGAATGTATGATGTTGCAGTTGTAGGATCTGGTGTCATCGGCATGTCCATAGCGAAAGCACTTGATGGATATGGCCTGAAAATAGCGGTAGTAGACCGTGATGAGCCAGGCAAGCATGCTTCATATAAAGCCGGTGGCATGCTCGGTGCACAGAACGAATTCAATGAAGACGGGGCGCTTTTCAGATTGGCCCTTGCATCGAGAAACAGATTTGAGGCTCTGAGCAGGGCTTTCCTGGAAGAACATGATCTGGATATCGAATTCAGACAGGGGGGACTGATCAAGATGGCGGCAGATGACGACGGGATTCCTGATCTCGAATCCCAGTATCAATTTTTGAACAGCCATGATTCGCGGGTCCAGAAACTGACCGGACCGGCACTCGATAGTTTGACACAGGGATCGATCGTATACCGCAATCTGTCCATCCATATTCCAGGCGATGGACAGGTTAATGCATGGAAATATACCAGGGCGCTGCTTGCCTCAGTCGTCACAAAAGGAATCAAGCGCTTCTCCAGGACCGAAGTCCATCAGATATCGAAAAGATTCGGTTCCTACACGCTGATGACTTCAGCCGGTGATATCCATGCGGATAAAGTGATAGTCGCCGGAGGCGCATGGAGTGGGAAGCTGTTGGAAGGTTATGGTATATCCTCCATGATTTCAGGTGTGAAAGGGGAGGTACTGCTTGTTGAACATGAGGGACTGAACCTCGACCAGACAGTATTCATGACCAATGGATGCTACATCGTCCCCAAAAATAAAGACCGATTTCTGATCGGAGCGACAAGCTACTTCGATGATTTTTCAGTGGGCGTATCAGATGTCGGGACAGAATGGCTGAAAACGCAGGCCACAGCGACCATACCGGCCCTTGCTGAAAGCCGCCTGTTGAAAAAATGGTCTGGTGTACGTCCATATACGGTTCGCGAGCAGCCGATCATGGACGAACTGGACAATGGACTCTTTGTCATCACCGGACACTATCGAAATGGTATTCTGCTGTCACCACTCATTGGAGACCTCGTTGCGGATTGGATCGTCAAAAATCAGAGGCCCGAACTGCTGAGGCCATTTCAAGTCACCAGAGGAGGTGTGGGTAATGGAATGTAGAATCAATGGAGATTCATTTGCGTTCGAGTATGAAATGAGTATCCATGAAGTTTTGGAATCGCTTGAACTGGATCATGACCGAATCATTGTCGAGCACAATAATGTGCTCATAAAAAAGAAGGATTTCAAGGAGTACATCGTAAAAGAAGCAGATAGGCTGGAACTATTAGAATTTGTAGGAGGCGGTTGATTTTGTTTAAGATAGGACCTTTTGAATTGGAATCAAGATTACTATTGGGCACTGGCAAGTTTGAAAATGAGGAGATACAATCCGGTGCGATAGCCGAATCAGGAACGGAAGTACTTACTTTTGCCGTCAGACGCATGAATCTGTATGACAAGAACCTTCCGAACCCTCTGGCGAACGTGGATTTGAATGATTTCATCACTTTTCCCAATACAGCTGGGGCAAAAACGGCTGAAGAAGCTGTAAGAATTGCCGAAATCGCAAGCCATGCCGGTGTATGTGACATGATCAAAGTCGAAGTGATTGGAGATGACAAGACCCTGCTCCCCGACCCTCTCGGCACGTACGAAGCATGCAGGGTACTACTGAAAAAAGGCTATGTCGTGTGTCCCTATACTTCAGATGATGTAGTGCTGGCCAGAAAGCTGGAGGAGCTCGGTGTCCATGCCATCATGCCCCTCGCTTCCCCTATAGGGACTGGCCGCGGTATCAGCAATCCCCTCAATATGAGATATATTGTTGAACAGGCAAATGTTCCTGTCATCGTGGATGCGGGAATCGGCTCGCCGAAAGATGCATGCCACGCGATGGAACTCGGCGCAGATGCAGTACTGCTGAATACAGCGATTTCTGCTGCGAAAGATCCGGTGAAGATGGCACGTGCGATGAAATTGGGGATAGAAGCCGGAAGGCTGAGTTATGAAGCTGGCAGGATTCCAGTGAAGTATACTGCACAAGCATCCAGTCCCGCCGACGGGCTTGGATTTCTATGATGGAACGCTACAATAGACAGGCAAGGTTCGCCCCCTTCGGGGCAGAGGGCCAGCATCAGCTGATGAAAACACGGATAATGATTATGGGAGGTGGCGCATTAGGCAGCCATCTGGCAGAACAGCTTGCCCGTATGGGAGTGGGTCATCTGACGGTCATCGACATGGATGTCGTGGAGCTGTCCAATTTGCATAGACAGGCGCTCTATGATGAACATGATGCCGAATCCATGTCTCCGAAGGTCGAAGTACTGAAAAAGAAGATTGGCCGGATCAACCGGCATGTCGGATTTGATGCTCTGCATGTCGAAATGACCCCGCGTAACATTGAGGAAATATTGGATATGTATCAGCCGGATATCGTATTGGATGGCATGGACAACTTTGAGATGCGATTTCTGATCAACGAAGCATGTCATAAGCTGGGCATCCCGTGGGTTTATGGTGCAGCGGTAGGAAGCAAGGGTACAGTATATGCCATGGACTACACTGGGCCTTGTTTGAAATGCATGCTCGATATCATTCCCGATACAGGGGAAAGCTGTGCAATCAACGGGGTGCTTCCACCTGCCATACATCAGGTCATAAGCTATGAAATCGGCGAAGTGATCCGGCATGTCTCAGGGGAAGGGTTCTCTAAAAAACTCATATCTTTCGATATTTTTACAATGAAGAACCAGACTATGGACATCGATGGCTTGAAAGATGGGAGCTGTCCAGTCTGCGACAGAAGTGAATATGAATTGCTGAATAAAAAGGAAAGCGGTCCTATTGAGGCATTGTGTGGAGGAACATACATGTTCAGGTTGAAAAGGGCGGCATTCGACAGTGCAGAACATCTGCCTGGCAACATCAAGAAGGAAACTCCCTTTGTAAAGCTTATCAGTTATAAAGGTATAGAAATGACCGTATTTCAGGATGGTCGGATGAACGTGTATGGCATCCCATCAGATGACTTGGCCTACGATTTTTATAGGACACTTTTAAAGTCTATCAGATGACCATTCCTGTCAGGAGCATTCGATATTGGGGAATTCATGAGGGTGGACGACCTTCATGATATGTTTAAAAAATTCCATTTAAAAAAGGATGCACCTCCTTTTTAAATTGTCTATAAAAAAAGCGACCCTCCTCAGCTTCCATTCACATGGGATGCCGGGGAGGGTGTTCTGTCTTATGAAAGACTGTTGATCTGCAGATAAAACTGGGCTTCCTGATAATTGTATACAAGCTTTGAATAATCGAACGCTTCACCATTTGGAAGGTGATAGACCGACTCGTAGTACAGGGCGGGGTCTCCGGTTTTCAAGGCCAGCAGTTCCGCCTCATCTTCATCAAGCTTGCGTATATGGAAGAAGTTATCCGAGAATCCGATCTTCAATCTCAATCCTTCCCTCAGGTAGGTGAATATGGACTCGGAGACGATCTGTTCATTCAGGAAGGGGACGACGGATTTCTTATAGTATGATTCCTCAATGCACAGCGGGCGGCCATGGATGAAGCGGAGCCGTTTCACTTGATAGACCGGCTCTTCTGCTGAAATCGACAGGTTGGCCATGACTTCTTCTGAAGGTGCCACGACTTCCAGTCCGAGGACCTCCGATGTGAGCTGGAAGTCATCCAGCCCGGATCTGAACCCCTGATTCTCATCGAGGTTGATGTAGCCTTTCCTCCTGTGCCGCCTCACGAAGATGCCGCTTCCCCGCACCTGGTAGATGATCCCCTTCATCTCGAGCAGCTCAAGTGCCTTTGTGATGGTACTCTTGCTGACTTCATATTTCTTCCTGAGGTCTTCAAGGACAGGAAGCTTGTCCCCCTGCCGCAATGCATTGTCGATGATGTAGTGTTCCATATCCTCAGCTATCTTCTGGTATTTCAGCATCTTTTCATCCTCCTGGAGCGTGCCTTCATCCGGCGTATATTCATCCTGTATTATATCATCCCCGAGCCGCATTTTCCTGATGGAATTAAATTATATACTACTTGATAAATTGTACCGGTACAATTATAATGAACTCAAACAAATAAAGGATGCAGACAATGAATAGGAGGATTTTCATGAATAGATTTCCTGAAGGGTTCAAATGGGGTGGGGCATTTGCCGCCCATCAGTTCGAGGGCGGCTGGGACCAGGACGGCAAGGGCCCGAGCGTCGTGGATGTCATGACGGCAGGTGCCCACGGGGTGCCGAGGCAGATTACGGAGACGATCGAGCCGGATCGGTTCTATCCCAATCATGAAGCGGTCGATTTCTACAACAATTACAGGAGTGATGTGAAGCTGTTCGCGGAAATGGGGCTGCAGTGCCTGCGGACATCGATCGCCTGGTCGCGCATTTTCCCGAAAGGGGACGAAGCGGAGCCGAATGAGTCAGGTCTCGCATTCTACGACGCCCTCTTCGATGAATTGCTCAAATACGGCATAGAACCGGTCATCACACTTTCCCACTTCGAAATGCCGCTGCACCTTGCGAGGGAGTACGGCGGCTTCAAAAATAGGAAGGTGGTCGATTTCTTCGTCAAGTTCGCCGAGACCGTCTTCGAAAGGTACAAGGATAAGGTGAAGTACTGGATGACGTTCAATGAAATCAACAACAAGATGGACTACAGCAACCCCATTTTCCTCTGGACGAATTCCGGTGTTACTGTAGAAGAAGGTGAAAATCCGAAGGCGGTCATGTATACGGCGGGCCACCATGAGTTGCTCGCCAGTGCACTCGCTGTGGCAAAGGGCAGAGAGATCAATCCGGCGTTCCAGATCGGGGCCATGGTCTCCCATATCCCAATCTATCCATACTCTGCCAGACCCGATGATGTGATGCTTGCCGAGGAATACATGAGGCAGCGCTTCTTCTTCCCGGATGTGCATGTGCGGGGGAAATATCCGAGATATGCCCTAAAGGAATTCGAACGGGAGGGACTGGACATCCCGATTCTGGAAGGGGATGAAGAGATCCTCAAAAAAGGCACCGTCGACTATCTGGGATTCAGCTACTATATGTCGGCCACGGTGGACAGCCAAGCCACGACTGAACATAAAGGCGCTATCGTGAGTGGCGGTCTGGCGCAGGAGGTCGATAATCCCTACATCGGCGCCAGTGACTGGGGCTGGACAATCGATCCCGTCGGTCTGCGCTATGTATTGAACCGTCTCTATGACCGGTATCAGATTCCATTGTTCATCGTAGAGAACGGATTCGGTGCCATCGACCATGTTCAGGATGACGGGACGATCCAGGATGATGCACGAATCGAATATTTGAGCGCCCATATCAGGGAAATGAAAAAAGCGGTCAATTATGACGGTGTGGATCTGATCGGGTACACGCCGTGGGGCATCATGGACATCGTTTCATTCACTACGGGAGAGATGAAGAAGCGGTACGGCATGATCCATGTCGACCGGGACAATGAAGGCAATGGTACGATGAAGCGGAGCAGGAAGACATCATTCGACTGGTACAGGAAAGTCATCGCTTCGAATGGTGCGGAAGTGTAGGCTTGGGTGATGAAAAATCAAATATGACCAGAAAGAGATGCCATGGGTGTTTAGCCCATGGCATCTCTTTTTAGTGGATAACATGATTACCGCTTCAGCATGGCATCTTCCGGATAGGCATCGCGCTTTTCCTTGTACAGCTTGTAAAGTGCGTTCTGGCCCGGCTGCTCCACGAAGCGGTAGATGCCGTATGCCATCAGCATGCTGATGCCGATCGGCACAAGCATGTAGATTTCATGGATCAGACCGAATGATTCCATCCGGTTGATCATGACATATCCGATATTCTGATGGACCAGATAGACCGGATAGGAGATGGTGCCGAAGAAGACGAGCACCTTTGCACTCAGGAACTTCAGATGCCCGGCGAGAATCAGGTGGAACACCCCGATGAAGAGGAGGGTGAAGGCCGCATTCTCAATGCTCATGAAGATGATGTCGTAGACCAGTGCCATCGCAATCACCGCATGATAACGGAGACGGTGGCCATGCTGCCATATGGCATAGAACATCATGCCGATGATGAACATGTGGCTGAAGCTAGCGATGGAGTATTCGCGGATGATCGCTGTCAGTTCCGTGTCCATCGTACGGTGGAGGACCTGTATCAGTACGGAAGCCGCGAACCAGCTGAGCACAACACTCATGATGTGCTTCGCCTTGCCGAACATCAGGAGGATGCCCATCAGTACGTAGAATGTGAGTTCAACACGGAGTGTCCAGTAGACGCCATCCACCCGTCCGATGCCGGTGAAGAAGTCCTGCAGCATGGTCATGTTGATCAGCGCCTCTTTGAAGCCGACCTTGAGGTCATCCATCGCGGAAGCCGAAACGACCACGAATGTCAGGGCGACGGCGAACATGTACGCCGGATACAGGCGGATGGACCGCTTGATGGCGAAATCGGACGCGGATCTCACCTTCATAACTGACATGTAGATGACGAAGCCGCTGATGATGAAGAACAGCTGTACACCGTATTCCCCAAACCAAAAGAAGTCGATATACCCATCCTTCAAATGGCCAAACCTATCGTCATAGTAGGTGGTGTAGTGGAAGAGGATGACCGCGATTGCCGCGAGTCCCCTCAGTGCATCAATTTCTGTGAAGCGTTTTTTCTGTGACATGGTTATGCTCTCCCATCAATCTCCAAGTGATGCATGGATTTTTTCAGGTTTTTATTGTCACCCAATATATACCCCGAACCCGGCAGAATTCAATTGGAAAGGGTGTTAAGTATCCATTACAAACATGACAGCATCGTTACATCCCGATGACGGGGCGGTGTGGTATGATGGGGGCAAACGGAAAGGGGAATTGCCATGGCGCGACGCATCGTATTGGACCTCGCTGTAACATTGGATGGCTATATCGAAGGGGAGCATGGTGAAATCGACTGGTGCATCATGGATCCGGAGATGAATTTCACGGATTTTCTGGAATCGGTGGATACCATAATCTTCGGCAGGAAGAGCTATGAATTGTGGTAATCGTATGTACAGGAGAAGACGAGTGCCGATCTCGATCAGGAGATGAAGATGACTGAAGCCAAGGAGAAGATCGTCTTTTCGCGGTCGAAGCGAGGGACGGAGGGCAACGTGACATTCACCGGTGGGGTGCAAGAGACGGTCGAGGCGCTGAAGTCCCGAGGAGGCAGGGATATCTGGCTGTATGGCGGTGCGGAACTGATCACTGAATTCGTGAACCAGGGACTCGTCGATGAATACCGGCTGTCCATCCATCCCGTCCTGCTCGGCAGGGGGAAGCCTCTGTTCAATAATATTGAAGGACGGTTGAATCTGGAACTTAAGAAAGTGAACCGGTACCAGTCCGGTGTGGTGCAGCTGACATATGGAAAGACGTCAGAATTATCTTAGAAGACGTTGACAACACAAAAGGGAATGAAGGAGGTGGAATGAATGAGGACCATTGAATACAAAGGGGTCACCTACACGGTGATACAGGCAATTCCCGGGTCGGATCTATTGCTTGTATATGAAGAGGAGGAAAGCTTCTCGAGCGGTGTGAACTATCCGGCGACTTGCCTGGTGGTGCCGGATGTTCAGCATCCCGACTATCATCAGCATGCCTATGACTGAATGCTTTCCCCTTCTGTGGAGAGGCGTTTCAATAGGTATAGGGACGGCATAAGTAGAACTGGCAGGATCCTTGGATCCTGCCAGTTCTGTCTAGTCAATCGGTTTATGATTTATTTTGGAGAGCTGCTGGCTGATTTCAAAAATCTTGCCATTCACCCTGTCGATGCCGAAATTGGCGAGTCTCTTCGTGTGCATTTCAAGATACTGTTCTGCGTCGTCATGGGTTTCAAATGCGTAGATGCCATCGGCTTCTTTCCTGTCGGCGTTCTCGGTCCAGATCTTCCATAGGAATCCTGGTTCGTCATTGATGCTCTCGGCGAGGTCCTTGAACGCTTCCGACATTTCTTCGCCGAAAGGGCCTTCCATTTTGAAATCCACCTGCAACAGTACTGCCATGAATGATTCCCCTCCATTTCTTGATTATCTTCTCTATATCCAATTTTACTGATTCTATGTAGCCGGTTGCCAATGACAGCTGATCGGATGTATTTCCAAGCCAAGTTCGGGTAGAGTAAGGATAGATATATAACGATACAGAGGAGGATCTATATGAATATTGGAATCATTGGTGCAGGCGCCATCGCAAATGTGATGCTCGAGTGCATCAATCATGACAGTCATGAAAATTTGAAGATTAAGAGCGTATTCGTAAGAAACAAAGAGAAGTATCAGCATCTGGAAGACGAGTTTGGCGTCACACTGTATACGGATCTCGACCGGTTCTTATCGTCCAACATCGATATGGTGGTCGAAGCGGCGAATGGGGAAGTGGTGAAGGCACACCTGCCTGAAGTGCTCAAACATAAAGACGCCATGCTGATCAGTGTCGGTGCACTCTCGGACGGGGAACTGGTGGCGGAACTGATGCGGGTTGCGAAAAATCATGAGCACACCCTTCATCTCCCGTCCGGTGCCATCGGCGGTCTTGATCTCCTCCAGAATGCTCAATCCCACGGCGACCTGAAAAAGGTCACACTGACGACGCGGAAGCCGGCGTCTGCACTCAGCTATGAGAACCTGGAGTCGGAGCGGGTGGTGTTTGATGGAAAGGCCAAAGACGCCATCACCCTCTATCCGCAAAATATGAATGTGGCCATCATTCTCGGCATGGCAGGCATGGGCATCGAGGAGACCGAAGTGATGCTGATTGCGGACCCGAATGTTGAGAGGAACATCCATCAGATTGAAATCGAAGGTGCATTCGGCAGGGCAGAATTCAAAATAGAAAACCAGCCGCTGCCTGAAAACCAGAAGACGAGCTATCTTGCCGCCATCAGTATCCTCGGCACACTGGAACGGATCAACAGGAATTTCAGAATCGGGTAGATCTATAGAAGGGCACATGTAAGATGGACGGCAGCAAAAATTGTGAAATCTCTGGAACTGTTGGTTCCAGAGATTTTTTGATTCCTGAAAACAAATGAAACATTAAGAATATTTCATTTGTTTTTCAATTGTGTAAAAAAATTCTAAATCATGATTAATTTCCTACTGGGAAGGTAGACAAGATATGCAAGACCCATCACCTATTATCTAGAAGGAGGAGAATCATATGAAAATGAGAAGAAGATCACTCATGAAACTTACAGCACCAGCTCTGGCAATTGGTTTGGCATTATCTGCACAGGGGGACGCTGAAGCAGCGAGTCCGAATGCCAACATCAATGCCAAAGTGAACTCAAATGCACAGGTCTCCCATTCAAACGGAGCGGGTCTGGCACATCGCCTCAGCCCAGTTGAAAGTAAACTGCAATCAGTGGAACTTGAAGCAAGCTTCATCGCTTCACAGCTTGAGAACGCTGAGTCACTGACTCCTGAACAATATGAATATTATCAAGGGGAGCTTGATTCCCTCCTTAATCGCGTCAACGCTTCTACGAATCAATTGAATGCAGTATCCAAGAAATTCAGCAATGATGCATCAGGCATAGTAGAAGTGGAAGGTGACATCAATCTGACAATTTCACTCATTATTGAGTTGCAGGACCTGCTAGGAACCATTGAAATAGTTCCAGAAGCGCCTGAAGAAGAGGCACCTGGAGAAGAAGCGCCTGAAGAGCCAACACCAGAGGAGCCGATTGAGGAACCAACACCAGAAGAACCAATTGAGGAGCCAACACCGGAAGAACCAATTGAGGAGCCAACACCAGAGGAACCAATTGAGGAGCCAACACCAGAGGAACCAATTGAGGAGCCAACACCAGAGGAACCAATTGAGGAACCAACACCAGAGGAACCGATTGAGGAACCGACACCAGAGGAACCGATTGAAGAACCAACACCAGAGGAACCGATTGAGGAACCAACACCAGAAGAGCCGGTTGAAGAACCAACACAATAATCGAATCTCAGCTATACAACATCTGGAAGTTGAAACGGTCCGCAGTGCGGGCCGTTTTATTATGTATTCACAGATTTACACATTCTTTTATAAACTATCAGATGCGTTTCATATTTCTTTTTATGGTTACATAAAAGGAAAGGGAATTTTAGAGAAATGGAGTGGATATCATGAAATGTACAATCGTTGGCATGTGGGGTGGCTTCCCGAAGAAGAGCGAGCCGACTTCAGGCTATCTGGTCGAGAAGGACGGATTTGCCATCCTGCTCGATGCAGGGAGCGGGGTGGCGGCACACGTACAGAACCATATCGATCTGAATGATCTGCATCATATTTTTCTCACCCATTATCATTACGACCATTCCGTAGATATCGGTTCCTTCCTGTTCGGGCGCATGATCAGCACACAGCTCGGCCGGGTGGACAAGACGCTCAACTTTTATGGCCCTAGTGACAAGGGTGTCGGGAAGCAGGTGAACAAAGTGAAGAACAATACTTTTCATCCATATGACAAGGACAGCACATTCAAAGTTGGACCATTCTCTATAGAATTCCATAAGAATGCACATACGGTCGAAACATATGCGATGCGCATTACGGATGACGATGGGCATGTGCTCGTCTATACTGCCGACACGAGTTACAGGAAGAGCCTTGTGCGTTTCGCACAAGATGCGGACGTATTGATTTCAGAATGCAGTCTGTATGCCGGTGAAGACGGTGAGAAGATGGGCCATATGAATGCCGAGGAAGTCGGTGGCCTGGCAGCCAAAGCGGGTGCTGGGAAACTAGTCCTTTCCCATCTGCCACACTATGGCAACCTGGATGAGCTTGCGGCTTCCGCCGAATCAGCCGGCGGAGAGAATGTTGTGCTGGCAGAAGTAGGGATGGAAATTGAGGTGTGAAGATCCTGAAGAATGGCATTAAACTGGCAAAGATCAAATAGGGAAGAAGAATATAAAATATGATTGAAGGATCAAAGGATAGGAGGTGCTCTGATGTCCAATGGAAAGGTAAATCAAAATCCTTTAAAGAAAAGTACACATAGAGGCAAACGAGTCACCGTTTCTTCAAAACGACAGATCAGCATCCCAAAGGAATTTTGTGACGCCTTGGGAATCGAAAATGATGTTATTCTCGAACTTCATAATAATGGGATAATCGTCAGGCCAGTCAAGCAGCAAATAGATGATTTTTCGGAAGAATTGCTTTCAGACCTTATCGATGAAGGGTATGAGGGACAGGATTTGAAGCGGGTTTTTGCTGAAAGGAAAGCAATGATATCGTCTGCTGTGGACTCGCTTGCTGAAGAAGCCCACAACCAAAAAGCGTACAATTCGCTGGAAAATATGTTGGAAGATGCACATTAAAAAGCCGACCGATTCAATGAACCAGCCGGCCGAAAAATATTATCTGATAAAGGTTTGTGTCTATAGTGGTGGCCCATCCGCTGATGCGGACTTCTGACGGTTTTCTGCATAGCGGATTGCCATCTCAACAGCATTTTCCGCATCGATATAGCCCCATTGGCTGCCGAATGCCGGCTCACCGGTCATCTGAAGTATGCTTTTCACATCGTTCGGGCTCAAGTCCGGATTCGCTTCAAGCATCAGGGCGATAACGCCTGCACATATGGGTGTCGCCATGGAGGTGCCGGACATCTGTATATAGTTTTCATCGATGACCTGGTCGGCGCGCTCGCTTGCAGCCGTGGAGTCTGGTGATAACAAAGAGATGATGTTTGTGCCGGGGGCATAGATATCCGGTTTGACCATCTGGTCGATGGTGGGACCCCGGCTGGAGAATTCAGCGATTTCATCATCAGTGCGTTCAACTGTATTCCTGTCATCTGTTGCACCGACCGTGATGATGAAGGGATTGATGGCAGGCGTACCGATGGTGGACGGCGCCGGCCCCTCGTTGCCTGCAGCAGCAACTACAGTCATGCCGGCATGCCACGCTTCCTGTGCAGCCAGGGACAATGGATCCCTTCTATATGATTCAAGGGCTTTAGAACCGAGAGAGAGGGAGAGTATTTGGATGTTGTATGCCTCTTTATTTTCCATGCACCATTCGATGCCCTCGATGATGTTGGACAGATTGCCGCCGCCTGCACCGTTCAGCACTTTCACGCCGACGAGGGATGCCTTTGGAGCCGGTCCTTTATATTCTCCGTTGGACAGGGCACCGTTCCCTGCTGCATCTCCGGCACAGTGCGTGCCATGTCCATTATCGTCATAGGGGTCAGTTTCTCCATTTATTACATCATGGAATGCGATGATGCGGTTTTCCGGTGTGGTCAGATCATCATGGGGATGGACGCCGGTATCAAGGACCGCAATCGTCACACCTTCTCCGCTCAGGTTATGCGTGTCCCTGACCTTCCCGGATCCGATCTGTGCGTCTGTGATGTCGAGGTACGCCGAAACGGGGCGGTCATAATATATCCGTTCAATGGCGTCGTGATCCTTGATCTCCTTGATCTTCTCGGGTGTGAGGGCACCTTTCATGCTGTTGATGATGCGTATTTCATGGTCCAGGTGGTTATGGGAATCGATGTTGCATTGCTTGAAAAGGTCATCCTTTTCCTCATCCCTGCACCCCTGCCTACATTTTATGATGATCGGAATTTCACTGGTGCCGGTCGCCTGATAGGCATTCCTCCGGTCGATGCGCAGCTGTTCAATCAGGCCGGGATCCAGTTTGTTGCTGCTTTCCTCATACCAGACGCTTTTTCTGTTGTTCATTATCTTCTCCTCCTCTGGATCATGATGGCATGGCATCATGACCGGCGAAATCCTTTACTTATTAAATTTCCAAATTATAGTTATCTAAACATTGTAAAAATTATTGATTTTTATATGATGATTAAATCTTCCACTCACGTGGTAGAGATATAATATGTAGGATGAATGCAAATCAGAAGGAGGCATTATTGATGAAAGTCAGAGAAATTATGACGACTGAAGTCGAAACATGCGGACCTGAAACGACCATCCAGGAAGTGGCATCAAAAATGATGGAGTTGGACGTCGGTTCCATTCCGGTCACAGAGGATGGCAACTTGAGGGGCATCATCACAGACCGTGACCTGGTCATCCGGGGCATCGCTTCCCAGTTCTCGCTTGAGACACCGGTAAACCGTATCCTGTCATCCGACAATGTGACGGGAACACCGGACATGGACGTGGAAGAAGCGGCAAACCTGATGGCACAGGAGCAGATACGCCGGCTGCCGATTATCGAGGACAACAGAGTGGCAGGTATTATTTCCCTCGGTGACGTAGCAGTGGACGAAGAAGATCCTGAGGACTCAGAAGTGGCCCTCGAGGAAATCTCCAAACCGGCAGAACCGGACAAATAGAACAGCATTTATGTATATTCCAGGGTAATCGCCCTGGAATTTTTTTGTTCACTTGTGAATGAAAGGGTATATAATATGAAAGGTCTTTGTAAAATACGAGTGAGAGGAAGTGTTCCAAATAGATATCAAGCATATGCGGTACTTCGCAGCCATCGTACGCCACGGCAGCATGACGGAGGCATCGAACCATCTGTATATTTCGCAGCCCACCATCAGCAAGGCGATCCATGATGTGGAAACGGAACTCGGCATGCAGCTGTTCGACCGCAACCGCAGGAAGTTCGTGCTGACGGATGCAGGCAAGGTCTTCTACGACCAGTGTGAGGAGATACTCCGCCGCCATTCGGAACTGAAGAACGATCTGAAGAACATGGTCGGCATGCGCCAGGGACAGATCAAGATTGGACTGCCCCCGATCATGGATGTGGGCAGGCTGATGGGCATCGTCAAGGATTTCCATGCGATGTACCCCGAGATCACCTTCCAGCTGATCGAAAGCGGCAGCGGTACGATAGAGACCCGGCTCCGCCAAGACGCGATCGATATCGGCATCACGGTGCTGCCGACGGAAGGGGAGGATTTCGACGCCTTCAACTTCCTGACGGAATCGCTGAAGCTCGTAGTCCATCGGGACCATCCGCTTGCCGGAGAGGCCTCCATTGATCTGAACGCCCTCAAGGATGAGCACTTCATCATGTTCAACGAGGACTTCTACTTGAATGAAATCATCACTTCCGCATGCAAAAATGCCGGGTTCACACCGAAGGTCATCTCGGAGACCGCCCAGTGGCATTTCATCGAGGAGATGATCAATGCGGAGCTCGGCATCTGCATCCTGCCGGAGAGTGTTGCAGCACTCCTCAAGAGCTCATCGGTGACGGTGGATATTCATGAACCCGTGCTGAAATGGCGGCTCGGCGTCATCTGGAACCGGGATCGGTACATGAACTTCATCACGAAGGAATGGTTGAAGTTCTTCCAGCAGTACTATGAATAGCGCCTAAGACCGCTTTCATAGTTTTTATCTATGGACCCCATGAAATACCACTATTTTTTGGAAAGGGTTTTCAGGGTGTAGGATGGATCCATCAGATAAATGAGAGGTAGAAATGTTATGTCAGATTATAAAAATCCTAAAGACAGTAAAGTGATCAGCATTGATCAGGTATTCGCGAACGATTTGAACAACTACGATACGCTGTTTGGCGGCGTATTGATGAAACGCATAGATAATGTCGCATCCCTTGCCGCAAGAAGGCACGCGCGGGTGAAGGAATGTGTCACGGCCTCCATCGACTCCATCGACTTCCTGCATCCCATCACGCAGGCCGAATCCGTATGCATCGAGGCATTCGTCACATCCACAGGAAAGCGCAGCATGGAAGTATTCTGCAAGGTCATTACCGAAGATCTCGTGACGGAGGACCGCAAAGTGGCGGCCACCGCCTTCCTCACATTCGTCGCACTCGATGAGGAGACGAAGCGCCCGATTGCGGTGCCCGGCATCGTGCCGGAAACCGAAGAGGAGAAATACCTCTACGAATCCAATGCACAGCGTACGGCAATGCGCCGGGAACGCCGCGAGCACAGTAAAGAGCTCACGACGAACATCAGCATCGAAAAACCATGGGATATATAGGGGGGCGTCATTCATGTATGCAAATCAGGAAACCATCAACCAGGCACAAAAGGAACTGGCCACAATCAGCACAGAATATCCGGAGCTCTACGCAAGGATCGAGCATGTCACAAGCTTCGCCAGACAGCTTCAGGTGAAGTACAGATATCTCGCCGATCTCATTACGGGAGGAGAGCGCGAGCCGCAGCCGGCATTCATCAAGCTTTCCGTCCTGAACATCCTCATCGATGAAGTGGAGAAGCTGCAGGCGACACCGGGATTTGAAGTGTTCGAGGACCTGCTCAACAGGAACAGGCACAATGATGCACCGGAAATATTCCTGCTGATTCTCGGTGCCAAACCGGAAGCGGTCGTAAACAACGCAATCATCAGCTGATATGAAAGACGCCGGATATCCAAAAATGGATATCCGGCGTCTTTATTTATGCCTGGTCTTTATGCTGGGACTTCAACTGCGCTTCAATCTCCTCATAGCTTCTTGTCCTCCGGTTATCGAGCAGGTGTATCTTGTTGTTGTGTCCGGCATCTGTGGTACCCGAAGGGACGAAGCGCTCGATTTCAAAATTGAACGTGTATCCCCGCTGCTTCATTACCGCCTTGATGGCCGCCTGGGTCCGTATCGAATCCGTACGGGTATGCATGTCCTCAAGCGTATCGTTGGCGAACTGCCAGTAGTAGCGGTGGCGCGCTGTTCTTCTGATGCGCTGCATCTCCCGTTGCCGGCGGACGAAGCGAAATATGGTCCGGACACCTTTTGAGCCGAACCATGTCGCGGTCTCGAGCGCCATCCTGAATTTGATGAAGATTTTCCTTGGCCAATGCCTTCTACCCATATTACTCTCCCCGACATCATAATCTGAAGTGCTGTATTCTTCACAGTTTAATTTCATTATCAAATATTCCATTAGTGATATCAAAGAAAATGCTCCAGCACCGGGCATTTAATACGGAAGTATGAATGAGACAAGAACGCATAATTTTTATAGCATAAAGTGGAAAATTGCACCAATATTTTCTGAAAATTGTAATAATATATGCCGTTTTAATGTATACTGGGTTATATAAAATAAGTTTATGACTTATAAGGTTTTACCATGCAGGGACTTACTGGAAGATTGCGAAGGAAATTGAACAAGGGGGACGGAAGATGAAACGTGGTTTCATTCTTGGAAGTCTGATTGGGGTGCTGTTGCTGATGACATTGGGTGCATGTTCATCAGATGACGGGGCCGGAATTTCCATGGATCAGAACGAAAATGATGTGACAGAAGAAGCAGCCCCAGCGGAGGAATCATCACCTCCGGAAGAGGATGCCGGAAATGCAGATGCCACAGATGGCGGTACTGCTAAGGCATCGGAGAACATCAGCAAGGAAGCAGTGATGCAGATGGCTTCGGAGGGGGATCAACTGATGGAAAACTATTATCTTGAGTCGAAGGTCACCATGTATACGGACGATCAGACGGATGAAACATTGACTCGGGAATGGTTCTACTGGAAGGAAGGGGAACTCCATTTCCGCAAGGAGATAGAGCGTGCGGATGCGCCGACCCAGTATATCACCGGTAATGATACGGATTCGACGATCTATACGGAAGGGGAGGAGATCGCCATACGTACAGAGACGCTTGTGCCGGGGGCGGATCTGCCTTCTCAATCGAAAGCGATGAAGGAGCGGATATCAAGCTACAAGATGTCCCATGAATCTGAAGTCGTAGGACAGGAGGAGGTGAATGGCCGTAAGGGCCATCATCTGGTCTTCACGCCGAAGGAGGAGGCGATGGAGAGCGGCACGACGATGGAGCTCTGGATCGATTCCGAGCACTGGCTGACGCTGAAGGAAGTGCTGGACCAGGGCGATATGCGGATGGAATACGAGGTCATCACATTCGTCGAGGGCATCGAGCCGTCGATGGACCTCTTCCATATGGAACTGCCGGCAGGTGTGGAGATCATCGACCAGTAGCAGGTATTATGAATAAAGGACGGGCAGAACCTAAATCGGTTCTGCCCGTCCTTTATTCTATCTTCTATGGTCATCGAAGTTCTCCCGTGTATTATTGTGCTCCGTGATGTCAACTTCCTCCTTGCGGAGTTCTTCAGAGATATGCTGCTGGTCCGTGACGATGTTTTTGCGTATGACGATCTCCTCGGTGACGACCGTCTCCTTGATGACCTTCACACGTTCCTCGGTGAGTGGGATGCGCATGACATTCTCATCATCGCCCGCATCATCGCGGCTGTAGACATCAAGCGTCGGATTGCCGTCCACCGGCCGCCGTTCAACCGTCACTTCCTCGCGGTCGACCGGCACATCGAATTCCTCGAGCTTCGTCGTCACCCGCTTGTCGACGCCGACTTCGCCCACCTGGACGTTTTCCTTGTCCACATTCAACCGCTCCTCGCGCAGGGTCATCCGCTCTTCATTTTCATCATCGATCCGGCGGGTCTCCGGTGCGGTGCGGTCCTGGCCATGCGCCCTGGCATCCGTACCCGGCGTCATATCCTTGTCAGCATCGAAATCCTCCATGCTGTTGATATCATTCCGTGTTGTATTGTAGTCGTACTCATCGACGGATGCGCCCTGTCTGCGTTCCACTCTTCTGGATTCCTTTTCCTTCATTGTATGATCACCTGTCCTTCCACTATTCTCGATATGGAGCAGCAGCATACCGTCCTCGAGTGCCTCTGTATATTCCTTCTGCTCCCGCGGTGTAAGCGGCATGCTGCTGATCACCTCATCACCGGGAGTCTCGTCGGCAAGCCACGCCACAATCCGGTCCCAAGTATCCACTTCGGTGCTGATGCGTCTGACGTCAAGGTGGGCGAGCAGCGTCTCATCCAGGTTCTCCCTGGATAGGACCATCATCTGCTCCTCCCCGACACCGTTCAGCTTCAGGTGTTCGATTCTGCCGAGCAGATCACTGCTGCTTCCGAATGTTTCGATTCTCCCCATGGATCAGGCCTCCAATATGTGTGTCTTTATGCTTCAGCTTAGTAGTTAATTACCCCTGTCGGAAGCGGTTAAACAGAGGGAACTCAGGGAATCCGCACATGACTTTCTTATTTATCCGCATTTGATATATAATTGGAGTACTATCCATAACAGGTATTCAAATAAAGTGTCTGGAGAAGGGTGATCATATGAAACCGAGAATCTTGTTTTTACTCAACTCCGTGGATGTGAACCGGGGCGGCTTGACGCATGCATCCCTGCGGCAGGCGAGTACTTTCGCAGACGCCGGCTACGATACCGAGCTTCTGACGTTCAGATATGACCCGAGATTCCCATTGATATGCAGAAAGCTCGTGCGCATGGGCAAAGTCAGCAAAAACGTCCGCATCCGCAACCTGTTCCATGAACGCACATTATATGGCGGGGCGGACAGGATCGAGAGCAGACGTGTGAAAGTCGACATCTCCGAATATGAAGGGCAGTACAAGGTGTCGAAGCGGCCGAAGCACAACGCATACAGGCTGTACGAGAATGACAAGTACGTAAAATATATCTCCCTGAGGGAGGACGATACACTCGATTTCATCGACTACTATGATGCACACGAACGGCGGGAGCGGCGGGAGTTCTATGACTACTATGGACATATGACACGCCTCCAGCGTTTTGACTCGGAGGAGAACAAGGTGGCAGAGGAGTTCTTCTACAATCGGAACGGGGATACGATACTCACCATGCGGCACGATCCGGAGACGAATAAGGTCACACAGGTCAAGAATTTCGGTGAGGACGACAGGGTACTCTCCGAAACCGACGGCGACCAGACCCCGTACAGAAAGGATTGGCTGGACCAGGTCCTCGGCGAATCCGACCACGATACCGTCGTCATCTCGGATACCAGGCCGACTGATGAACTCGTGGTGCTGCTCGATGACCCAAGAGTGAGGGGACTCATCCGCCCCCACAGCAACCACCTCCGGAACCCGGACGACCCGTCCTCGGAACTCAACCGCCGCAACAAGTATGCCATCGAAAGCGTCAAGGATGTCGATGGACTCGTCGTTCTGACGGAGAAGCAGCGGCAGGACATCATCAACCGTTTCGGGTATCCGGAGAAGGTGTTCGTCGTCCCGAACTACTACGATCCGGGACCGCCGAAGATCACCGGACTGCGCTCTTTCATCATTAATGTGCGGCAGCGCAGCCGGAAGATCGAACGCGACATGAAGAAAGTGGTCATCGTCTCCAGATTCTCAAGCATTAAATGCATCGACCACACCATCAAGGCCTTCAAGGAAGTAGTGGAAGCCGTCCCGGAAGCGACGCTTGAAATATGGGGAAAAGGCGATAAGAAGCAGGAGTATAAGGATCTGATCAAAAAACTGGATCTCGATGGCAACGTGAAGGTGAAGGGATATACCCAGCACCCCGAGAACGTCTACCGCTCGGGTGCACTGTCCGTCGTCACATCGAAGGCGGAAGGGTTTTCCCTGTCCGTCATGGAAAGCATGGTCAATGAGACGCCGGTCGTCAGCTATGACATCCGCTACGGCCCTTCGGATATGATTGAGGACGGTGAGAATGGCTTCCTGATCAAGAAGGGGGACACCAGGGCGCTTGCGGAAAGAATGATCCATATGCTCCAAAACCCCGAGGAGACCCGGGCGATGGGTGTGGCGGCAGGCAGGACGATGCGGACGCAGTTCGGCATCGACAGCTATCAGAAAAAATGGTTCTCGCTGGTGGATCACCTGTTGGAGAACGATGAAAGTCGAGGTGCAGAAGATTAAAGTGATTTCTATAATTACACCTGCAGAAAAAAATGAAAACTATATCGATAGGGCGCTCGAGTCGATGGCAGCCCAGACCTATACGGATTTTGAAGCACTGATCCTCCACTCGGACATCGATGCCCTGAAGCGGGCAGTCGGACAGAGATACCGTGAAGACGCACGGTTCAAATTCATCGAAACGCCGAAGGACATCCCGGCAGGCGCCGCCCGCAACATCGGCATCGAAGCTGCGAAAGGCGAATATGTATATTTTCTGGACAGCGATGACTACATCTCCGATGATGCACTGCAGATGCTCATTGAAAACATGGACGGCCACCCGGTTGTGCGTGGCAGAATGCGCAGGACTGACCTGGATTCGAGTGAGATTGAAAGTGCAGCCGAGCAGCAGCGGGTCAGCATCTTCCACCGGAACCGATACAATCTGGTGAGGAACCATTCGGCGCTCCACTTCCTCATCTCAAAAGACTATATCGACCGGCTGGGGCTGAAATTTGCCGAGGAGGTACAAACATATTCGGATCTGATGTTCATCGTCCCATTGCTGGAAGCGGTGGAAGTGGTGCCGTTCGTCTATGAGGCGGTCTATTTCAGGCGGCGGAGGAACGACCCGATCACCCACCCGTCACTCCGTCAGATGCCCATCGAGCAGCGCATGCATGATTTGTTCTCGATTTACAATCGCCTGAAGCAGTCCCACCTCAGTTTCGAAGCGGAAGCACTCCTGGATACGCTGCTGCTCAACTTCTACCGGAAGCATCTGATCGTGAAGTTCAAGGACAAGGATCAGATCGATGTGCATTTTGAAGGCCTGCAGGAAACGATTCGGAAGGTAAATCCGTCAGTGCTGAAGACCAAGGACAGGGTGCTGCGGCTTGATGTCCGGGCCATCCAGTCGAGGAGCAGGCGTACATTCAAAAGGCTGAGTATGGTCCGGGACGTTGTCAGGGATGCCAAAAGAGGCTTTACGACACGGAACGGACGCAAGGAGTTCATCTATAAATATTCCTACATGAAGAAGGCGCTGATGGATGACCTGGTCGTCTTCGAGAGTTTCCAGGGCAAATCCTATTCCGACAGCCCGAAGTATATCTACCAACAGATGCTCAAGAGCAGAAGCGGATACAACTATGTGTGGGTGATGAACAAGAAGCAGAAGATTCCCGGCAATCCCATGACCGTAAAACGCTTCTCATTGAAATACTACTATTATATGGCGCGGGCGAAATATATCGTCAGCAACGTCAGGATGCCGAACAGCTACATCAAGAGGGAAGGGCAGAAGTATCTCCAGACTTGGCACGGTACGCCGCTCAAGCGCCTTGCCGGCGATATGGATGACGTACATATGCCCGGGACCAACGCAGCACGCTATAAGAAGAACTTCAGTAAAGAGACGGACAAATGGGATTATCTCATCGCTCCGAATCCGTACTCTTCCGCCATCTTCAAAAGGGCATTCTGGTTCAACAACACCATGCTTGAGACCGGCTATCCGAGAAATGACATCCTGACGAATGACAACAACCCAGTCATCATCCAGGACATCAAGGAGAAGCTCAATCTTCCCTTGGACAAGAAGGTCATCCTCTACGCACCGACGTGGCGGGATGATGAATACTACAAAGTCGGGAAATACAAGTTCTCCCTGCAGCTTGATCTCGAGCGGCTGAAGGAGCGGTTCGGCGACGATTACATTATACTGCTCAGGATGCACTATGTCGTCGCGTCCAAGATGAACCTCACCGGTCTGGAGGGCTTCGCATATGACGTATCCAAATACGATGACGTCAGCGAACTCTATCTCGCCTCAGATATGCTCATCACGGACTATTCATCCGTATTCTTCGATTATGCCAACCTCAGGCGGCCGATTCTGTTCTTTACGTATGACATCGAAAAATACAGGGAACAGCTGCGCGGCTTCTATATTGACATGGAGACCGAGCTCCCCGGTCCATTGCTGATGACGAACGACGCAGTCATTGATGCGATAGAGAACATTGATCAGATTGAGGAGAAGTATAGGGAAAGGTACGAAGAATTTTACGCACGTTTCTGCAGCTGGGATGACGGCAGGGCGTCTGAGAAGGTCGTGGAAGCGGTGTTTAAGGAGTAGTAGATAAGGCAGAGGATATCTGACATGATATCCTCTGCCTTTTTTATGGGTTGTACTCCATTAACAGATTTATTACACCCGGATTACTGTTTAATGACAACTGGCATCAAATTGATTTTCCATGTTTTATGATATTCATGCGGGGTATCTAATTCATGTATTCAGTTATAATAATAAAAAATTGTACGGAGGTTTTATTAATGGGTTGGATTATTACATTAATCGTAGGCGGCATCATCGGATGGCTCGCCGGTCTTATTCTCGGAAAAGATGTGCCATTCGGCATCATCGGTAACATTATCGCAGGACTTGTAGGTGCTGCACTTGCGAACGCAATCGGACTAAGCTTTGGTCCCGAAGTCGGCGGCGTCAGCATCATTGGTGGATTATTAGGTGCCATCATTCTGATTCTGATTGTATCCTTCATCATGAAGGCGCTTGGCGGCAACAATAGAGCATAGAAGAAAAGATAGGCCATTCCCATGGGGAGTGGTCTTTTTAATAGAATAAAAAGTTGTATAGGGCTACTTTAGCTTTATTTCAACAATCGAACTAAAGAGTAAAGATAGATTTGATAAAAGCCTCACTAGACTTATTATTTGAAAAATTTTAGAGATAATGGTGGGACAAATTTTTCTCCTCTATATAATTTAACAGCACCAACCAATAATATTATATTCAGAGCAATTACTCCTAAAACCAAAACTAAATTTAATATGGGAATATCTGGCGCAAAGAAACTCAGAACCATAAAATAGAGAAAGAAACTAAGGTAAAAATTGAAGAAAGCTTTTCCTTGTTGTCTGAAAAACGGAAGTTCTTTACGGAACATTAAAAAAAGTATTAATGGTCCTATAAACCAAGTCAATATACCAAAGATGTATAATGCCATGGATAGCTTCCTATTAACCTCATTGAATGCTTCTGTTTCATAACTTAGTGTATTTTTTTCCAACCTATTATTCTCCATCTAACAGCCTACCTTTCAATTTAGTATTTTAATAAATATTATTTAGTCCTGAAAATAGGGTCGTAAGTACCACTTATCAACGCATGCAATCTTTAAATGCCTTAACAACAGCTTCCTCTTCTTTCTTCAGATCTACCTTCGAGATACTTCCACCATCAAGCAAATGAAATGAAGTATGTAATTCTTTCAAGTTGTCTTTAAACTGTTGGTAATTATGAGATTTTCTAAGACTTGTTTGAATCCTATGAATATCTTGTGGGATTTTATTTAGTTTGTGTTTTGTTATGAATTCAGAATCGAGAAATTTATTATGGTTGTTTGTATTGTTGTAATAAAAAAGATCTTTGAAATGAGAGTCGTATTTCAATATCTTTCTTTTAAAAATCATATATTCTTTTAATGAATCTGGTTTCTCGGTCATTTTTAGGGCGGAATCCATACAACCATAAAGAAAAGTATAAAGGTTAATATTTTCTTCAATTTCTTTATTGATAACACTATTATACTTTCCCTCTTTTTCAGCACTTGTCCATAAATAGACAATAACTCCAATGATGATTGCTATGATTAATATGAAAATAATGACACCTCCTGTATCTATCATTCATTGTAAGCCCATATTATATGGCAATAGCACCTTTGTTAATGAGGGTATCCCTTAAGTCTGATTGATGACTTTCTTGAGCTAATGAAAGTGCAGTATCGCCTTCGTAATTTAGAATGTTCAGTTTGACTCCGAAATTAACAAGCAATTCGGCAGTTTCTTTGTTTTTCCTCAGTACAGCCTCAATAAGTGGAGTATTTCCATTAATTGGATTAACATAATCCAAATCAGCCCCCCCATCACCCAAAATTTGCATTGTACTGACGTTCATACCTCCTTCTATTGCGTGAGTGAGAGCGTTCTTTCCGTGATGATCTATTACATTAGTATTCGCACCTTTTTCCAATAAGAGAGATATCATTTCTTCATGATTTACTTTGGCAGCGAACATAAGCATTGTTACGCCTCCATGATAATTACTTCTTTCATCAATATCAGTATACGAGAATAATATTTTTGCAATTTCTAAATGGCCTCTAATCAGGGAGGCAAAAAGAGGGGTGATATCTTCATGATCTTTAATTGATGGGTTGGCCCCAGCATTGATTAATTTGTTAGCGATATCCATATCATTTTGGCAGACAGCAAGCATCAAAGGGGTCATCCCCTTGTTATTTTGTTGATTTAAATCTATTTCCGTATAATTCAACAAAGTCTTAACCATTTTGAGATTGGATTTTTTTACAGCATGATGAAGTGCTGTATTATCCTGTGCATCTTTGAAATTGATGTCAATCTTTTTTTGGACGATTAAATCGAAAGCCATATGATTTTCAACTTCTATAGAAACTATAAGAGGAGATTTCAATTCTGAGTTTCTACTTTCAATACCTTTACTTTTCGAGATGAGATACTTAATTCTTGATACATTGTTCTTTCGGATAGCATCCGATAGTGTCATGCCCCCAAACAACTTGCTGTTATATAACTTATCTAATAAACCATCTTTCAATGCATCCTCATCAACCAGGGGTCCCATGCCTTCCTTATTATTAAGGTAGTCATGGAAAGCATCATTATCCAAACCGGTTTCTTGCAGTATCCCAGAATATATTGATTCAACTTCCTCTAGAGATGTAGAGTCATGTGTGTCGATTATTTCAGAATATCTATAGTTTCTGTAAAGATGGAAAAGCCTATTCGCTTTAGAGTCCTTATAGAGGTAATCATGTAGATGTTCAGCATAAAGGTTGTCCCTATTGGCTTCAGTAATAGCTATTACTCTGGCTAGTACCACAGCAGGCTCAGGAACATTGGTAATCAATTCATAATTCACTTCAAAGTCTTCGTAAGTGGTTATGATATCCAGATACTTATCTACTGCATCATTATACTGTCCTTTTCTCCAAAGCGCCCCCTCAATGTGGGACAAATGAGCATTCAACCGCTTATTCCTAATCATATCTATAAGCGATAATTTCATATTGGTAACTTGGGGAAGAGGCTCATGTTCGCTTAAGATTTTTTTATTTTTTAAGAAGACATATAAATATTCTGTTAAAAGTTTTGCGTCTTCAGTATTGCCACTTTTTATTGCTACATCAACCTTATTAAAAGATGAAGAAATCCAAGTCGAGACTGTCACAACGTTATTTTGAGATAAACCGATGCTTCCTTGCATAGTCGTCCAGTCGAATGTAGTCATTTCATAACCATGTCTAGTGAGCTCTTCCTGTATTTTTAAAAGCAATCCTCCGAATAGAACATAAACTATGAACAAGTATCTTTTGCGCAATCTTGCTTCAAAGTTTGTCAGGTTTTTCTCTATTCCTTCAATCCATCCAGACTCCACCTTTTCAGCAAGTTCTATCATTCTCTCTTGATTGGAGTTGAGGTCTGATATATTGGAAGATATTCCTTTTGCAATTAAAGTCGGTATTGGGCCTGCGAACACTGCAGTAGCTATCCTGAACTTTCTCAGCTCACTTTTCTCAGCTCTATCCTGTTCAGAAACTTGTCTCCCATAGCTACCATATTCTTTAAGGTTGGCAGTATGTCTCTCCAGGTGTCTCAACATAGGACTACATATTTGATTTATACCTGTTTGGAATACTTTAAAAGCTGAGGAGTCAGCCATATGAGCATTGACTACATTGTTTATACCTTCCATTTTGTAGAGTCCTTTTATAAACACACTGTACTCATCAGCAAGGGAAGAGACACTCAATGATTCTTTTAAACTTTGATAAAGAGGGGATGGATTGAAATTCTGATAATATTGCTGGACAATTTTTCGATTGATTTCTGTATTTTGACTTTGTTCCATTTGTTCCAATAAATTGAGACGTTCGTTTGAAATATTATAAAAGGGTTGAGTAATGGAATTCAAATAGTTGTTCGTAAGGCGCGAGGTATAGATTTTCAATTTCAGTTGAATTTCTGGATTTAGTTCATTTTCGATTCTTTTTTGAATGTCGAGCAGCTGTTTGTCTTCTCCAAGGTAAGGATTATTATTATTTTTCAAATTTCAATTCCTCTCTATTCTAGAATAAATCGAATAGCGACATTATTTCTGAAGTGTTCTCAGCTCCATTGAAATCGACGAAATCCATTCCTTCAAAACCAACATCTACTTCAGGTACTTCTGTCTCAATGGAGTACATCATTCCAGAAGGGTGTTCAATTGCTTCTGAAGAGTGGAGCATTTCCATGTCTGGTGAATATGTATCAGTACCACCCATAATATTTTCTTGGGAAAAGGTTTCTAGGTTGCCCTCCCCGTCATACTGATCTACACCACCGAATACGTTTTCACGACTAAACCCAATGTGTGTATTATCTGCAGAATAAAATTCTGAAGTGCCCGCGGCACTCTCCATTGTCCAACCTAATTGGTTCATATTGCTATCATAAAAATTGATGCCATTATTTTCTGCTGTTTCAATAAATCCGAGTATATTGCCATCGGCATCCATTATGGAATGACCATCTCCAGCCCATGGCAGAATAGTTGTTCCATCCATACTTATTCCCATCTTATCAAGTGATTCTGCAAAATCTGAATTTGGATAAATTTGGTCAAATAACATATTAATCCTCCTTTTATAAAAAATTGATGATAATATTTAATTATTATTATAATATAATTATATATAAAATTCAGAAAAGATAATAGATATTATTTTGTAAAATAGTATTTTTATGTAAATGACGATTAGTCTGTATGAATAAGAGGAGGATTAGATGTATTGCCAAAAATGTGGATTTAAAATAAGTAAGAAAGATAAATACTGCGGAAGATGTGGTAAGGCATTATTACCTAATGAAGGTTTAAGTAATCATAAACACGAGATAATTTCTAGTGTTTATGAGCATAACCTAGCGACAGTATTTGGTTATAGAGGGGTAGACGAGAAGATACCCTACAAAATTGAGGAAGGAGAACCACCAGAAAAAAGCTCGTCAGTATCATTATGGACACAAACAGCAAGCTACGGTAAGAAAGCTATAATCACGCCGCTTTCCGTTTTAAACTCTAATGAAGTGTATCCTTTATCACTTTTATGGTTTTATATTAGTATAGTTCTTTTCATTTCGAGTTTTACTCAGGTTGACTATATACAAGCTACTTTTGATCCAAGTTATTACTTTAATTATGAAATATTCAATATTGACTTTTCATATACTATACCATTATTTCTGATGAATACTATATACTTCTTGGCTGCATATACCATATTTGTAATTATTCACAGCGTTATTAAATTGGAAAAAAGATATGAAAAATTTGTTTTCAGAGACTATGTCACGCTTTCTTCCCTAGTGATGATAGTTAGTATATTGGGTACTTTTATTATTCATTTAGGCTTGTACTCTTTTGGTGTTGTAATAAGCAAATTAGGAATAGCAATGTTTTTGGTTTTACCGTTGATCCTGGCCATTTATTATGCCATGAGTGGGAAGACAAAAATTACTCCCACTATAATAATGCCAGTAGGCATTGTTATTACAATTATAGTTTCATTAATATTTATATCGCTCTAAGCTTTTAGAAAAATAGAATAAGATATGGGGGTCTCATCATGAAACGTTGTAAGAATTGTGGGAATAAACTACGTTCGGATATTAAGATATGTACCCAATGTGGTGTAAAAAAAGATGATAACGGGAAATCAGAATCAAATCAATATCAAGGTAATACCAAAAAAAGAAAGACAGCCTTAACTCCTGGCAAAGCACGTTTAAAGAAGGTGATAACTGGATTAGTAGTTTGTGTCATTCTATTAATAATGACATTAGTTTTTGGCTACTTTTGGTTAAGCGAAAAATATTCTCCTGACGAAGTATTAATGGAAATTTCTGATGCAGTTGAAGAGGGAGATGGAGAAAAATTAGTAGAATTGATCAACAACGACATATCGGTAGATGAGGCAGATGCATATATCAAGTATATAGATTCTTCAATAGGGAGAGATCAATACATAGAGCAGCTTGAAAAAATGGGAGAAGCTAGAAATGAACTTAAAAAAGTAGAGGACGAGAATTTCATCCTTCTGGAATTGATTAAAGAGAGCACTGTACTATTCCTATACAATAAATATGAAGTGGTCATTCCTCAATATAATGTAAATATTGCTACGGATATAGAAGGAGGCACCGTTATTTACAATAATGGTGACCGTACAAAAAAATGGAAAACGTCTGAACAAAATTTCGCCAGTTTAGCTCCGGGAATCTATGCCTTTGATAGCACATTAAACCTCCGTGATGAAAGATTTGAGTCAAATATAAGTATTGATTTCACTGAATATGATCCAAATAATATAGAAGGCATCTTCAATTTCAATGCTTTTTATACTGATCTGCAAATGGGAGTATATGAAGAAGAATATGAGATTCCTTTGGAAGATATCCATGTGTACATAAATGATCAAAGTATAAACATTGAATTTAATGAAGAAGGAGTAGGGGTCTTTGGCCCTTTAAAATACAATCAATCATACAAATTTTTGGCGGAAGTTAATCACGAGGGAAAAAACTTTAAAACTAATGTTGCTGAAGTAACTCATTCCATAGAGAAGGAAGTTTCAGGTTCAAACTATACTGTTCCAATTAAATTTGATGAAGAATCCATAAAAAGTCATTTGAAAGAACTAGAGTTGGAAAAGCAGGCCATTGCTGAAGAGAAGGAACAAGAAAGAAAAGAAAAAAAGGAAGAGAGGGAAAGAGAGAAAGTAGAGGAAAAGAGGCAAGAAGCTTTAGCAGAAGAAGAGAAGAAGGAACAAAAATTAGAGGGAGACATAGATGGAACGAAGGTACAAGAGGTGAAGGGTGACGAAAATAGCTTAAAAAATGAGTACTTAGATAAGGCGAATAATTTAGAGGACGAAATACTGAGAGAGGCTCAAAGTTTATATGCACACGATGTGCCTCATGGATTCTACGGTCAATATTACGAAGAATGGGATGCATTATTAAATGAAGTTTGGGGTGTGTTGAGGGATACGTTACCTAATGATGATTTTGAAATTTTAAAAGCAGAACAAATAGAGTGGATTGAGTTCAAAGAGGGGAATTACGGTGAAATATCAAATGAACCAGCATCAGCTAGAACACAAAATCATGATGACTTAACCTATGAGACCCAGGATAGGACGTACTATTTAATTGAGAGGCATATTAATTAAGTTCCTATCAATGATTTTGATAGGATCCAACCAATCAGTTTTCAAACTAGTTTTAAGAAGTATGAATTTATGCATTTCTATGGTGGATATTCATATCATAATAGCCCTATTGATATTTCATGCTCCATGATTGGGTTTATAAACAATTTGGGAGTGGTTGTAAATTCATTTCAATAAAAGATATGGAGATAAAAGCATATTATTCCTGATGTGAAATTAATAAGGTCCCACTAAATAAGCATGAAGAACACCATACAGAGGTATATTCTTAGTTTATATTGGAACTAGAAGATAATTATGAGGGCAAGATGAACTGTTGAATGAATCCAATGCACTAAAGATATTTTATCTTTATAAAAAAATGAAGGATAAAGAAGTCTTTAAGAATTTAAAAGTCTGGTTAATATATAGACTGATAATATTATGTATGTAAATAACGTGATGGAGATGACGGTATGATTATAGAAGGTATCGCGACAAATATACAGGATGTACATGACCTGAACCGGTTCGGTGCTGATAGAATTGAACTCTGTGGAGACATGGAGAAGGACGGTCTGACACCGGAAATGCGTCTGGTAAAGGAAGCGGTCGCAGTATCCAGCATTCCGGTGAATGTCATGATCAGACCCCATGATGAGTCGTTCCATTATACGGATGTGGATATTCAACAGATGACAAAGCAGATAGAGGAAGTGGAAAGCTATGGTGCAAATGGCATCGTCCTCGGGGCACTGACGGAAGATGGGCGCATTGATGTCCGTGCCTTGGACAGATTCATTTCAGTCTGTGGAGATATGGATATCACATTCCATAAGGCATTCGATGCATTGGAAGATCAATCTGAAGGGCTGGAGGTGATCCTCAAATATCCACAGATTGGGAGCATACTCACTTCAGGCGGTTCCGGCGGTGTCACTGATAATTTCGGAAACCTGCAGAAACTGATGGAGTGGACGGAAAGAACTCACGTAACGGTTATGCCGGGTGGGGGTCTCAGCACGGAAAATATTTCTGAGGTGGTTGAGACGCTGAAGCCGGAGAGCCTTCATTTCGGTACCGGCATTAGAAGTGCTAAGTCCTATGATGCGGAGATTTCCAAGGAGAAGATCGATTTCATCAGGACGGTTGAGAGAAGCGGGAGGTAAAGAAGCAACCATGAAAGAATCGAAATTCAATATATCCAACGAAAGCATCATCAGAAATGCCATCCAGGAGCGGATCATGAACAATGAACTGAAGCCCGGTGACACGCTGCCGAGTGAAAATGTGCTGGCGGATGAATTCGGTGTGAAGCGAATTGTGGTAAGGAATGCACTGGTGCAGCTTGAGAAGATGGGACTGCTCGATAGCCGGCAGGGGGTCGGACGGTTTGTGAAGGAGAAGCGTCCGGTGATCGAACTGGATATGTCTGGCAGACGAAGCTTTTCCGACAAGATGCGGGAGCAGGGAGTGCATTACGAAAGCAGGGTGATCTTTGCGGGCTATGCCTCGGAAAATGAGCAGGAGAAATACCGCAGGGCACTTGGCGTAGTCGATGTCTCCATGTTCAAAGTGGCGCGCCTGCGCATCGTGGACCATACGCCCTGCGCCATCCATATTTCCTATGTGCGTGAGGATATGGTACCTGATATCAATGAGGAAATGGAGCAGCTCGCCTCCATGTTCAACTACTATGGGAAGCATGGCTACACGAACCTGAAATCGATGAACACACATATCCATACGGCGTTTCCGACACTGGATGAACAGCGGCATCTGGAGTGTGAGGAGCTGGTGCCGCTCATCGTGTACGAATCGCAGACGATGGATCTTGATACAACCCGAATACTGGAACAGACACGGATACTCTACCGGAGCGATCTTTTCAAGCATGCGCTCGGGTCCGTGAACTGATTGGGGATGACTTTACGTCATCCTCTTTTTTTATTCACAAAATCAACCAGCTCTTTACAGACTTTACAGACTCTTAAAGTCCACCAGCTTGGCAACAAGTTAGGATTGTAGTTAAGGGAGGCATGATGATGAATAAAAAACGCTGGACATCTCTATTTATCAAATACGGCAAGGAGGAGGCAACCGATTTCCTGGATGCATATCGGAATGCAGTGCCTTTTCAGATCATCTCGGGACCAACGGAAGGGCTGACGATGATCAAGGTCAGGGAGCATGCGGAAAACAGTCTTTTCTATATTGGGGAAATGCTTGTGACGGAAACGAAGATCAGGCAGGCGCAGACAATCGGACTGGGCGTGGTGAAGGGCTCCGACAGGAATCTCAGCATGGCAGTCGCCTTCATCGACCTGTGCTTCAGCCTGGATGTACTCACAGATGAACTGGAACAGATTCTGGAATCGCTGGAAATGAAGGAATCGGCATATATCGAGGCACGGACACAGGAGATACTCAAGACCAAAGTGGATTTCGACATGATGGCGGAATAGGAGGCATATATATGACAACACTGGTACATGAAACACAGAAGCACTACCGGGAACTCGTGAATCTCTTCAGCCGGCCGGACTCGGTTCCGTCGCCGCCGTCATCGGGATGCTGTTCCATTCGGTCGCATATCTCGTCAAAGCATATTCCGAAGCATTCGAGGAAATCGATGCAGGAAAGATTGAGGCACTGAGGGCGACGGGATCCAGCTACAGCCACATCCTGTTTCAGGTCGTCCTGCCCCAGACCAAATCGTATCTGATCGCATGGACGTTCCTCAGGTTCGAGACCAACTTCGGCATCGCCGTCGCCATGGGCGCTGCAGCAGGCGCAGGCGGCATCGGCTACGAACTCTTCATGTCCAGCACATTTTACTACGACATGCATGAGGTCGGCATGATCACCTACCTCATCCTCATCGTCGCCATTCTGCTTGAACTCGTGGCGAATAGATTGAAGCAGGCCGCTTAGCCATATATTAGACCTGTACCTCCGGAAAACGCTCCGGGAGTGCAGGTTTTCTTTTGGAGATTGTTATAATGAATATAATGAAAGGGGATTTCAAATGACTATACAGGGTGTCAATCATCTGCTGTTTTCCGTATCAGACCTCGATGAATCCGTCGCATTCTATAAAGACGTCTTCGATGCAGAGTTGAAAGTGAAGGGGAGGACCACCGCCTATTTCGATTTGAGCGGCATATGGCTCGCGCTTAATGAAGAGCGGGAAATTCCGAGAAATGAAATCCACGACTCCTATACACATATTGCCTTCTCGATCGACGAGTCGGATTTCAACAATATGGTGGAAAAGCTGCACTCCTGCAATGTCAGTATATTGGAAGGACGGAAGCGGGATACACGGGATCGGCGCTCCATTTATTTCACGGATCCGGATGGTCATAAATTTGAATTTCATACCGGAACCATGCAGGACAGGCTGGACTACTACAAGGAAGCAAAGCCCCATATGGAGTTTTATGAATAGTATGGATGATGGTAAATTTATTCATTTATAGTATAATTAGGACATTAAGAAGGTGTGCGTACTCTTTGGAAGGGGTGTGGAGGTAATGGGGAAAATCAAAATGTCTTTATATATTGGGAAAGAGCATGACAATTTGTTTCTAGAGACCAATGAAAAAGTCAGGTTGATCTACCATATCAATGGTTTTATGTCGGAGGATGAGTTTGTTGACAGTTTTGAGAGTGATGCCAAAGAGTTCAACACTTTAGAAAATGAAAAAACAACTTTGGACAGTATAATGCAAATAGATTTTGACTATATGTTGGAATTTCATATTTTCGTCTTTGGAATGAAGGAAGTGGAAGTTTACCAGTTCAAAAGCAATAAACTGAGAAACCTCCACAAGCTTCATGATAATGTTTATGAAATCCCATGTGAAAAATCATATTCCATAGATAACTGGAAGGTTGCGGCCATGTTGGCTGATCATTTTTACAGTATTATTAATCATGAAGAAAATCTATTTCCCTTCCCGGAGAAAATGCTATATAACTTCTTATTCCAGGAGCAGGAGAAATTATATCGCAGCAATATCTTTTCCCATTATGATTTTATAGATGAAGTCAATGAGTTCAGGGAAAAGCATGGAATCCAATTCGAACACTCTGAAGGTACGGAAATAATTCTTAGTTCCCTGTACGTTATGAGAAAATACTTGAATATAGAGTGGGTTGAAATATATCGATTATTGGAGAAGGGAAAACACATGACTAAACCGGATTTGAGAAATTTCATTGCAAATATTGATGAAGAATTGATGAGCGTATGGGATAAGGTTGAATTTGGTTCCATCAAGGTTCAGGTACAGGATGAACTGGGAGAAAAGAAAGTGGACACCACAGAATTGCTGAATAGTATTAAAAGTACATTTAATGCCGAGAACCGTGAAGATGTGAAGGGCGTATATCTAATATATTCAAATAATGAACTGTTCTATGTAGGAGAAAGTAAGAAAAGCGTATACAGCCGACTGAAGAGACATTTCAGTAAGGAAGAGAAAGTGAAAAATGGTGAGGGACCAAAACGGTATAATTTCTTTAAAGATCTTCTCGAGGGCGATTTAAGAGTAGATATACTTCGTATGAAAGAGGGGTTGGAATATCGTAGAATTTTGGAAGAAATCATCACTCTGAGTGAGCGTCCCAAATACAAACAGAGCATTGATATGGATTATGTGGCACCTGCAGGCTATGAAGAAGACTTGGAAAGCCATACAAATAAATGATAGAAAAGAGCTCATTCTTGGATTTCGTCCAAGAATGAGCTCTTTTCATGTCAGGTGACGATGAGCGGGACCAACTATGATGCGAATACACTGCCCAGTGTGATGGATTCGGGCCTTATTTTCATTTCATGTCTGGATGGTGTCAGTCATAATCTCAAGGAACATGCTAAAGCAGAAAATATTGAAAAAGATGCAAATGTTTTATTGGGTACAGTGATAGAGCTGATGAAATAGGAATTCTAGATAATGGTTATTAACGGATACACTTCATGCGAAGGGGTGTCTTTTTTTGCTTCAGGATGGTTGAATTCATTGCTGAAGAAGGTCTCATATTATTGATATGACGTAATTTATTACTTTCTTGGGGTATATAATCAATGAGACAGATGTATTATAATGTAATACAGAGGGGCGATAGATATGAGTGATTCTGAGACAATAACAATCAGAGTATCTAAGGAAGATAAAGAAATTATCAGTCACTACGCCAAGGCGTACGCTCTCAGTACATCCGAATTTATAAAAAGGTTAACTATTGAAAAGATCGAAGACGAAATCGATATCCAGATTCATCAGAAAGCAATGGAAGCATATAATAAAGATGAGACGGTGTACAGCTTGGAGGAAAGTGAACGCATGCTTGGTCTATAGATCACATAAGAACACAGGCTTGGATACCATGGCAATCATTTTTAATGTGTGGAATCGGGATACTGGGGAATAGGTATCCTGAGGTGATTATTATGGCGAGACAGCTCAGGAACATGAACAAGCAGCTGGATAGGGTAATGAAGAACTTTGGCAAGGAATCGAAAAGAGTCTGGAAGAAGGGGATCGAGTCGGGTCAGATTTCCCCTTCAATCATCAAGACGAGTGATGGCCGACGGGCAGTCGACCACAAGGATCTCGATGAAAAGATACAGAAGCAATTCAAATTGTCTGATGATGAGGCGCTTGTTGGTGTCTATCTGATCTACAAAGGTTCCGACCTCTTCTATGTCGGTCATAGCACGAATATCGCAAGGCGACTGAAGCGCCACTTCAGCAAACCGTTCGAGAAGAAGCCGTCGAAAGAGGAGAAGCGTCTGAAGCCGTTTAATGGTGTGCTTGAGAAGCGGAATATGAACATTGTCATCTACAGGATTACCGATGAGCAGAACTATATGTTCAGAAAACGCCTGGAGAAGATCATCACCTACAATTATGTTCCCGAATATCTTAAATGGGCGTATGGTTCTGGTAAGGACGAAGATGTAAGAAAACAGAAGGTACGTACGAGCCATAAGCGTACGACGGCATAATATCAGGAGGGCCATGCGGCTCTCCTTTTTTTATTGGAAGTTTTAAAAAGGAATCTCTGTTTTTATGATGAAGGGGTTACATTTTGATAGTAGGGAATGTTAAACTGTATCCGTCCATAATATGGAAATGTAACCAGATTAACACAACATCATGAAAGGACGGTTTTATGACAAGTTTTACTAAGGTGGTTTTATGGGGCGTGGCGGCCGTCGCAGTAGCTGGGGTGATTGCTGCAGGTGTAATAGCATTCAACTTCTCAGATGTGAGAAACAGCATCAGCAATGCACTCGACCGATCTGTGGCGGAGGAAGCGGAAATGCCTGAAGAGGATGAGGAACTTGCGGCATTGGCGAATTCCGGTTCAAAAGAATCTGAAGAGGTGAAGGATACGTTCGAAGTCTCGGATGAAAAATCGAATGATGGTCTGCCGAGTGAACGACAGTTCGCAGACAGCATCCACCATATGACGCACCAGAAAGTCAAAGCCCAGCAGAAATGGGGTCATCTTGAAATCACCGATGAGCGTATCGAGCAGAAGTATGAAACCGCCAAAAAATCGGATTATGAATATCGTGAGTTTTATATGAAAGCGCTCGAGGACTGGATGGAAGGCGACTTCTCCAACGCTGTGCAGGTACATAATACCATATGGAATGAACAGGACGGTACCATCGGCAAGGCAAGAGGGCTGATGTCACCGGAAGAAGAAATGGAATATAAGATTAGACATTTTGATTGAGCAGGTCATGGACCTGCTTTTTTTATTTAAGATATCCAAAAATTTATTGATTACTTTTTGATATCAAATTGTATAACCAATATTTTACTGTTATAATTTTCTTATAATGTATACTAGGAGGAATTGAATGAAATGTCCCCGTTGTAATGGCCCAATATTTGAAAATGATAAGTTCTGTGGTGAATGTGGGAATGATTTACGTGACGTAACAGCTCAATCGGATGGGAAAGTGCCGGAATCCGACTACCAGGAAAGTGCTGAATTCGGCAGAGCAGAACATTCCCAATATGGAACTTCTACAACTGAAGCCACAACAGTTAACCAGCCTACATATCTAAACGAAGCCTTCGAGTTTATAAAATCAGCAATTGTCTCTCCTGAAAACACTGTAAAAGAAAAGCACATCGCTTCCCCATGGATCTCAACGCTGGTGCCTACAGCCCTCCTGTTTCTTCTTAGTGTTTTGACACTCATTGTATTAAGATCAGCTACCGCTCCTTCAGCCTACTTGGAAGTGGAGATATCCGTCATGTTCCAAGTTTTCTTCTATAGTATTTTGACATTCTCCTTGTTTTATCTTGTTCTGCTTTTAATGAATAAATGGATTGTAAAAAATCCTGTCCCTTGGGACAAAGTACTTAATGATTATGCATTACTATCAGTCATCGTCATCGGCTCATATATAATGGCTGTTCTTCTACTATGGATCAAACTATATGAGATATCTCTTGTAGTCTCATTGATAGGGAGCATCATCTTTTATATTGCCCCAATCTATATTTTCCTCAAATACGCGGAGTACAACAACTCGAAGCTCGACACATTCTATAGTCTTTTCATTTACATTATTTTAACAGCAGTCGCATACTATATCGTCATACGAATGGTGATTGCAGAAATAGAAAATACGGTTGCTCCGTATTGGTTCTATTAGAATAGGAGGGATTCAATGTATTGTAAAAATTGCGGGAACGAAATAAGACCCGATCAAAAAGTATGTACTGAATGTGGAGAAAAACTCCTGACGGATGAACAGAACGGAAATGAAAAATTGGCTTCGGAGCCTTCTAACCACACTGAAAGGTCGGATGGTTCCATTAATACTGATTACCAGAGGGGGAACGGTATGAAACGTGAACCAATGACCCCAAAAAAGAAGAGGCGACTGGCGATAATATTGGGATCTGTTGCAGCACTCCTGCTGGTCCTTTTTGTCACTTATCAAGTGCTATCCAACATGTACTCGCACGAACATGTCCTGAATGAATACACAGATGCTGTAACAAGTGGAGATGCTGAAGGATTGCAGGGGGCTGTGTCCACTGATATATCCATAGAAGAGGCAGAGTCGTATATAAGGTACATAGACGCCAGTATGGGCTTTTCACAGTTGCAGCAATCTGTAAACCAAGTGTCTAGTGATCTGGATAATGGTTTCGGACCAAGCGGCGTCTATGATGAAGACTTCACTTTACTGGATATGACGCAAGACGGTAAGAAATTTGGCCTATTCGAGGAATATAGTCTCACTATACCCAAGCATAACGTGCTTTTGGAATTGCCGGAAGATGTAGAAGCACTGCAATATGAATTTAATGGCGAGACAACAGAAGTGGATACCGGGAACACCAAGTTGAATGAACTTATTCCAGGCAAGTATGCATTAAGTGCAACAAGTACAATCAATGAGGAAACTTTTGATTCAACGATCAATGTGGACTTCAGCAACTATTATGGATATGAAACCGTTTTTGCCGAGTTGGATTTGGGGTTATATTATGTGTCTTTGGATGTTCCGATACTTTATTCATTTTATGACATAGATAGTGAAGATATCACAGTCAAATTGAATGGGGAATCTCAAACTGGTGTTGACGTGAGTGACTCGGAAAATGATGAGTTGGGGCCGTTCAAATATGGGGAAGAATATGAAATTGGTGCAACACTCGAGTATGAAGGAAAGGCATTTGATGCTTCGACTGAAAAGTTGAACATCTCCAATTCAGAAACTTTGGATTCCGAAAATCATCATATGGTTTCATTGGATTTTGATGAAGAAGCACTTTCGGAACATAGTGATGATGTTTACGAACAGGAGTTCATTGAACAGGAAAGAGAAAGCTTCGAAGAAAATATTGAATATGAAGTTGAAAATTTTATTGCTTCATATTTCTCTGATTTGGAGCGGGCCTATGATAACCGGGATATTGTATATATTGAAGATTACATCATTGAAGGGACTGAAACATATAATGCTCTGAACAGTAATTTTGAAAACGACCTGTTTCCTAATCTCACAATTTGGGGATTGGAAGTAGTGAAATTTGAAAGAGATGGAGAAAACATTTATATAGAAGTGTATTCAGATCGGCTCCACGATGATCTTGATGAAACCGTAGAAGAGAAAACTGCATACAATATTCTATATGACGAAGAAAACCTTACTTTCAAAATAGAAAGCTTTTTGAGCTTGTAGAAAAGGACGCCAAATATTGGCGTCTACTTTTTTATTAGTCTTTTAAATTTTCCTATAATGTAAAAAGGGGAGATACATATGCAGCATCTTGGTACACAAACATTGGAGACGGAGCGCCTCGTGCTCCGAAAGCTCACCCTGGAAGACACAGAGGCGATGTATCACAACTGGGCATCAGACCCGGAGGTGACGGAATACCTGACTTGGCCGCCGCATGGATCAGTGGAAGTGACCCGTCAATTGGTCGATCACTGGGTGAATGAGTATAATAAGAATGATTTCTATCAATGGGCCATCGTTCCAAAGAATTTGAATGCACCGGTCGGCACGATCAGCGTGGTGGATGCGGATGATTCCATCGGCATGGTCCATATCGGCTACTGCGTCGGCAAGGCGTGGTGGGGGAGAGGATACACGACAGAAGCATTCGGGCGGCTGATCCGCTTCTTCTTCGAAGACGTCGGATTAAACCGCATCGAATCGAAGCATGACCCGAGAAACCCCGGTTCCGGCAGGGTGATGGAGAAGTGCGGACTGCTGTATGAAGGGACGACCCGGCAGTCGGACCGCAACAACCAAGGACTTTGTGACAGTGCACTCTATGGTATCGTCAGGCGCGACTACAGAGAATAGAACAACGAAGAAGCGGACACCTCACTAAGGTGTCCGCTTCTTTCATGCATATCAACCGCTCTTCAGCCTTTCATACGCGGCTTTTGCCTTCTCATATTCCCGATCCGGCAGGGCCTTCGGGTAGTGTTCCCTCATCTTCTCCATATATTTCAGCAAGTTCTCGGCATCCCCCAGCCGCCTGTAGATTTTGATGAAGTGCATATAGAGTTCCGAATGCTGATCGGTCAGCTTTTCAGCCGCCTTGACCTCTTCCAGTGCCTCTTCGAGTTCGCCGAAGCCGTAGAGGAACTTCGCCAGATACAATCTCAGCCTGAACTGGTTGTCCGGTATGAGTTCGCCGATGTATTTTTCGACCTGTTCCATGTCACCCCTCCGGTATGTGTGACGGACGAGGATGCACATGCTGGAAAAATTTTTGTGTCTCGTCCGTTCCAGGTAGTGGACGAAATAGCGTGGCAGTGTGGTCTTCTCGGTCGATTCGACCAGTTCCGTGACCAGGGGGCGGAAGATCCTCTCCCGCACCTTGCTTGAGAAATGGAAATAGACGAAGTTGTCGACCGCCCGGTTGATCCGCGTGTCGAGGAAAAGGGCGGGGTACTGGAAGACCATATAGGCCTTCTTGTCCTCCCTGAACATCTGGATTAGCCGTTCGTTGTAGAGGTCGAGTGTGCCATAGAGTATCATCTTCCGCATCGAACGGATATGGCTGTCGGTCAACTTGGCATCCGGCAGCAGCTGATGGATGGCCCGGATGACGGCCTGGCTGCGATGTCCGCTGTGGTAGTATTCGAACAGCAGATCAAGCTGTGAGGATGGTGTACCGAGCAGTGATGGATTGAACTTGAGTGTGTAGAGGGCTTCAATTATGATGTATTGGAGTAGATCCGCCTTGTCGTTCATATGTGCGACGGAAGTTCTGTTGAGCGTCCAGTGATACTCCGGCTGGTCATGGAACCGGTTGATGAGGTGGACATGTGCCGCATCCTGGATGGTGGGCTCGAGGGATTCTATTGTAGCCATCAATGAAGGGAAGTCCTCCGGCTGCGGGTCGGATTCCATGCCAAGATGCGTGTTCCGGAATGATTCCCAATCGTATCTGATGACCGGATGGCTGCTTTCCGTCTCGAACAGCGTCCGCAGCCGCGCCCTGTCAGGTTCCGTCCTGCTGATCATCTGTGCCGCCCGCTCTATGTCATGATTCCGTATCATGTGCCGGATCAGTGCCTCTTTCCTTTCAATCTTCAGGTGAGCGAGTACATCCACACCTTCTTCCGAGAGTTCGATCAGTTCATCCTTCTTCCGCATGTCACAGAGGAGACCCACTTTGAGCGGGAGGAGCGCCTCGTCCGGAATCCACTCGATCATTTCCCATGCGGCCTGATAGTTTTTCTCATGCCGGTATACGAGGCTTCTGAGATAGCTTCTGTACTCCTCATCGAGCTCCAACAGATCCAAGCGGCTGTGCAGGTATGCATGCTGGGAGAACCTCAGATATGTTCTGATGACCGGTTCATCCGCACCCAGTTGATGGGTCAGCCCCTTCCTGAAAAGCTCACGGGCCCGCTCATGCATCCCGGCCCGGAGTGCCGCATGGGAAGCGGCAGCGTATGGATATTTCATCATTTTCACCTCACAATCCTGTGGAGATAAATTATATACATTTCGCATTCATATAATTTTACCCTATATACGGGAAATTACTTATTGAATGGAAAAAGAGTTGAAATCTACACTGGAGTACATGGGGTGTGTCTGATAAAGTACACTATAATACTATATGAAAACAGGTGATTCATTTTGGCAGGATTTTTCATCACCATCTCCTTCATGATGTTTGGCATCGGGGCAATCGCCTTTGCTTTTGCGTCGATAACGGCCATTTTGGGGAAGCTTGGTGTGGTTGAATACAGTTCAAGGGGCTACTGGATCAATACCGCTGTACTGATTGCGGCTGGCCTCGTCAGCTATCTCATCTCGGTAGTGATAAATTTATTATAGAAACAGGCACAATCCGTTTGGATTGTGCTTTTTGAGTGAGCTGAACAAAACGCTTGAGCGTGGAGAAGCGGGCCACTATAATGAACTTGAAGGCACATATAACACCTACATAAGCACCGCATCCGACCACCATGATTCCGATTTGATACATCCGCATTTTCATGGCGGTATTTTTAATGTTCATTATGTAAGCGCTTTCAAACTGTAGGGAGGGTGAAAAATGACAGATCTAAAGCCTAGAGGAGAACTGAAGCCGAAGGTGAAGAAATTCCTTGATGAGCTGGAAGGTTTCTTCATCGACGGGGAATATGTCAAAAGCGCAAGCGGCAAGACGTTTGATGTGGTCAATCCGGCAACGGAGGAAGTAATCGTGACACTCAGTGAAGCACAGGAAGAGGATGTGGACCGTGCGGTGCAGGCGGCGCGGAAGGCGTTTGATGAAGGTTCTTGGACGCGGATGGAAGCGGCGGAGCGGGAGCATATGATCTATAAGTTTGCAGATCTTCTGGAAGCGCACCGCGAGGAGCTGGCACAGCTTGAGGCACTGGACAACGGGAAACCGTACCATGTCGCATTGGAGGACGATGTCGACGGCACTATCCAGCATTTCCGCTATTACGCCGGCTGGGCGACGAAGATATTCGGCAAGACGACGAACGTCTCCCCGGATTACGTCACCTACACACTGCATGAACCGGTCGGTGTCGTGGGACAGATCATTCCGTGGAACTTCCCGCTTGCGATGGCAGGCTGGAAGATGGGGGCGGCACTCGCAGCCGGATGTACGATCGTCATCAAGCCGGCATCTGAAACACCACTGTCGCTGCTCTATATCGGTCAGCTGTTCAATGAAGCCGGGTTCCCGAAAGGGGTCGTCAACATCATTACGGGCTCCGGCAGTGTGGCAGGTGGTGCACTCAATGTGCATCCAAAAGTCGACAAGCTTGCGTTCACCGGCTCGACGAAGACGGGCAGTACCATCATGCGGAATGCAGCGGACAATGTTACGGGTGTGACGTTGGAGCTCGGCGGCAAGTCTCCGAGCATCGTGCTCGAGGATGCGGATCTTGAAAGTTCACTCGACGGCATCTTTGACGGCACGATGTACAACCACGGACAGAACTGCAGTGCGACGACGCGTGTATTCGTCCAGCGTCCGATATATGAAAAGGTCATCGAGGAGATGAAAAGCAGGGCGGAAGCGGTGAAGCTCGGTCCGGGCATTGAATCCTCGACCGACATGGGCCCGCTCGTCTCCAAGAAGCAGCTCGATACGGTCATGGGCTATATCGAAAAAGGGAAGGAAGAGGGCGCACGGCTCATTACGGGCGGCAACCATACCGGTGAGAAAGGCTACTTCGTCGAACCGACAATATTCGCTGATGTCGAAGACGATATGACGATTGCGAAAGAAGAGATCTTTGGCCCCGTCATGTCGATCCTCCCATTCGATACCGTCGATGAAGTGATTAAACGTGCGAATGCAAGTGAATACGGCCTTGCCGCAAGCGTCTGGACGGAGAACATCCGGACTGGCCACTATATTTCCGGCAAGCTCGAGAGCGGAACCGTATGGATCAACGACTTCGGCCTCGAGTGGGAAACGATGCCGTTCGGCGGCTATAAGAAGTCCGGTGTCGGCCGGGAGATGGGCGGCGACTACGGTATCTCCAACTATATTGAAGTGAAGAGCGTGTTTGTGAACATGAAGCAGAAATAGAAGTGGAAACTAAAACTTGAATGAAAGCCCCCCTGGAGCCGGATGATGAACCCGGCTCCAGGGGGCTGTTTTGTATTGGAGATTCCACATAATTATTCCGCTCACTCTTATGTTTTTGAATGATGGTATGAAGTCTGATAGATTGTACTGGAAAGGGGGATGTTATTTTGTCGAATGAGAACAAGAAAGCCTGGATCAGCCTGGTTGTACCGATCATGTATATTATTGTGGTGTTCTTCCTCTCAGAAAGGGTGGATATTCTTGTCATTACTATTATGGCGCTTCCTTTCTTTTGTGTTATGCAATTCTTTCTTACCAAGTATTTGAACAGGAAGTTTCCGTCGAGTGAAGATTTAAAAGACTGATATGCTGTGGCGCTATCCATGTCCCAGCGTATCAGTCTTCTTATTTATGTATTCAGTATTAGAACCTGCTTGCCGTTTTCGTACGCCTTATGCTTTTTTATGTTCTACGTTTGGATTTGAAAGGAAACAGGCGGCTGAAAGGAAGGTTCGATCCATATAATTAAAAGGCATGCTGCCTGTAAATAACAGGAAACATGCCTTCATAATAGACAGTTCAATATAAGATCCGCTTTATGATTTCATTACAGAAGTATCCACTTCTATGGTTATTGCGCCGTCTGCTTTACTGAGAACTTGCTTCTCAGCCATCTGACGGTCAGTGCGGCACCGAGCAGAAGGCCTACATATCCGAGGATTGGATAGAAGAAGTTCACAAGCCCGACGAAGCCGACGAGGCTCAAGAAGTAGCCGATGACGAGACCACCGCCGAGCAGCATTCTGTAGCGTTTCGTATATGGATCCGAGAAGCGTGTCAGGAATGGATAGAGCATTCCGACTGCAGTGTTATAGATGACGAGCAGCATGACGAGTGAAAGTCCCAGACCGAGTATCGGGTGGATTTCCCTTGCCAGTATCAGTGATGGGATTTCTGCCGCATGGGTCACGTCGATGCGTGCCAACAGTCCGCCGTTCAACAGTATCAGAAGGACGAGCAGCATGATGCCGCCGAAGAGTCCACCCTTACGCGCCGCCTTCATTCCGGAAGCCTGTGAGCCCATGATGGACAGCAGACTGAATGCCATCGCCAGGACGATGCCGCTGTATGTCAGTGCGTCCCACCACCATACACCGGATGGGGATTTGGCCACATCTGTGTATGTGTTGGCCTCGCTGAACGGCACGCTCGGGTTCAGGAAGCTGTATACCGCGATGGTCATGACGAACGCGATCAGGAATGGTGTCACTGCACCGAGTGCGACGAGAATCTTGTTGAAGCTGAGATTCAGTGTAATGAATACTGCGATTGCCAGTATCAGCGAACCGAGCCATGAAGGCACGCCGAAGCTTTCATAGAAGGCCGACCCCGCACCGGCGAGCATGATGACCATGACGCCGTATAGGAAGAATATCAATATGTAGTCGATGATTTTCCCGAGCCTTTCTCCGAACATTTCGTTGATCGGTTCCAGGTGCGATTCCGCATCCAGACGATTTCCAAGTTTTGATGCCTGACGGCCGATGAACATGATGACCAGGCCGGACAGTATGACCGCCCAATAGCTCATTGTTCCGTAATTGGTGAAGAACTGCAGCATTTCCTGCCCTGTCGAGAATCCTGCCCCCAGCACGACACCGACATAGGCAAACCCGATTTTGAGGGGTTCCTGTTGACTACTCAAATAATCACTCCATTTTCCCAAGTTTAAATCCATCCCGATATGTAAAAGAGAGGGATGGTCATATAAAAATCTATATCTCTTTTGAAAGTTATTTCACACTATCTATAATAAACATAACCGTTGCGGCGATGTCAAACCGTTATATGACAACATTTCAATGAAATTTATATCGGTTAAAATGAAATATAGTTTTAAAATTTAAATGTAAGCGCTTTTAAAAAATGACGAAAGGCAAGGGGAGCAAAGGATTGGCATCAATTTCAGCAAAAATGAAATTTCTGTGTACTCCCACGGGAATTCATGAAAGTGACACAAGTGTAAAAGGCCACTATTTTATAGTGGCCTTCTCTACTGGTCAATTGTCCACCGCCATGAAATCAATGATTTCAAATGCGTGCGGGGTTTCTTGTACTGTGTACTCGACTGTGCCGCTTCCGATGCCGTTGGAGGTGACATGTTCATATTCACGGTACATGGTGACCGTATACGTGCCATCTCCCATGTCTTCGATGTTTTTCACATCAACCGAATGCGTCGTATGATCGGCATAGTTGCCGGAAGCACGGTTGTTGTCGAGGTATGACATCGCCGGGCTCCCCTGGCCGATGTAGTCCATCAGGCGGTTCTGGTGCCCGTTGAAGAAGTTGGCGAGTTCATAGGTGTAGGATTCCATGAAAGTACCGAGCTCAGGTGTGAATGGTGCGCCCTTTGTGTCCATTTCTTCGATGCCAACCGGTTCCTGGGTTCCGTCCATGACGGCGAATGAATAGTCCACCATGCATCGGAGACAGCCGATGTTCGGTGTTATCGGCAGTTCATTGGTGAAGTTCAGGTGATGATAGGCGATGAACTTCTCCTGCATCGTGAAGCCTGCACACTGCTCGGCAGCCAGACGGCTGAGGATGCAGTCGACGGCTGCAGGATCTTGGACTAAATCTTGCTCATATGGACCGGAGACAGCGCCACCGGATCCCCCTGTCGCCGCTTCTTCCGAGTCATCATCTGAAGCAGTGTCCACCGCCCTGAAGTTGACGATTTCAAATGCATGCGGGGTTTCACGTACTGTATATTCTACCGTGCCGCTTCCGACGCCGTTGGAGGTGGCATGTTCATATTCGCGGTACATGGTGACTGTATACATGCCGTCCCCCATGTCCTCGACATTCTGCACATCAACGGCATGGGTGGTGTGGTCTGCGAAGTTGCCGGAGAGGCGGTTGTTGTGGATATACCACATTGCCGGGCCATCCCGGTCAAGGTATTCGAGCAGTGCACTCGGGTGGCCGTTGAAGAAGTTGGCGAGCTCATAGCCATAGGATTCCATGAAGGTTTCAAGCTCGGGGGTGAATGGTACCCCTTTTTCATCGACTTCATTTTTGGAAATGGGTGCCTGAGTGCCGTCCATGACGGCGAATGAATAGTCCACCATGCATTCGAGGCAGCCGATGTTCGGTGAAATCGGCAGTTCATTGGTGAAGGTCAGGTGGTGGTAGGCGAGGAATTTCTTCTGCATCGTCACACCGTCGCAATATTCTGCAGCAAGCCGGTTCATGATGCATGCTTCACCCACGGGGTTCGTGACGACGTTGTATTCATACGGCCCGGAAGCGGATGATCCGCCCGAGGCGCCTTCAGGCGCTGTCTCTTCCGTAGTCTCCGTCTGGTTTTCTTCCGCTGCTTCCTCTGTAGTACCTTCGGAGGCTTCTTCCGTACCTTCTTCCGTCGCTGCGCCTCCGGCAGCGGCTTCTTCGGTTGTCACTTCCTCGGTCGTCGTTTCTGTCGTCTTGTCTTCCGTATCCGGGAGGTCGTCTTCAGTGCCATTGTCGGTACCGCCACATCCTGCAAGCAAAAGCATCAACAGTGTCATCAGCAACATACTCAAGGACTTCTTCATCGAATGCTCCTTTATATTCTGACTTTCCTACACTGCATCCGGATCGGAATGGCCGCCTGGCCCCTGTCAATTTCCGGCTTGGCGGACTTCCGGTATTTTAATCTGCATCCGGTTCATCGGTCGATTCTTCCATATCGTCTTCCGTCGTCGTTTCAGTCGGCTTGTCTTCTGTACTCGACAGGTCATCTTCAGTACCATCGTCGGTACCGCCGCATCCTGCAATAAACAGTGCCATCAGGAAAATACCGAATATCTTCTTCATCAAATGCTCCTTTCCATTACTTTTGCTACACCGCATCCGGGTCGAAGCTGCCGCCTGGATCCTGCTTCCTCGGCATCTGTGGCATGAACGGGAAGAGTTCTTCCTTGGCGACGTCATACACGCGTGTAAGCTCCGCCACAGGGTCTTCGTGTTCATCGACGCGGAGATCAACAAGCGGATAGTCTTCCGTGTCATGCACTTTGAGTGCTGCAGACTGTTTTCCGCGCTTGTCACCTCCTGCCTTCTGTCCGGCCTGGAGGGCACGCAGCAGCCGTTCCGAGAGTTCCAGGTCGGAATGGATTTCGAATGTGCGCTTCATGTCCGTCAATGTCTTTTCATTCACCAGCATGTTGCCGGCCACGACAAAGCCATCCCCTTCGAAATGGTTGTAGTAGCCTTCGCACCGCTCGCCTGAAAATGCAGCCGTGTTGCCATGCCGGTCGACGATCGCAAACTGCCTGAGTTCAAGGTCCTCTTCTTCAGCGATGATCTTCTCTTTGGCCTCCTCTGCGGTCATGCCCCGGGAGAGGTACCCGAGGCCCCGGATGCCGATGTATGGATTGACGAACGACTGGGTGGCGATGGCACCGGTGTCCGCCTTGACGAATGGGCAGAGCATGCCCACCGCCGGCAGCTTCGTCGATACCGCGACACCCAGCTGTCCGGTTTTCCCGCACCGTGCTGTAATGGAAAACGTATTGAGTTCAAGCATGCAGATCAGATCCCCTCTATATGTAGTATGTGGATTTAATTCCATAAACCCCCTGTATTATATAGATAGCCGGGTTGCATGCATCCTAATCATTGGAAACCGGATTATATTGTAAAAATGAAAGGATATAATGATACACTGGATGCATTGAAAGCACGATATGCCGGCATCAATCCATGCCGAATAGAGGATAAAGGAGATGGAAGAATGCTGAGGGAAAATTTTCATGTTGCTGTGCCGACCGCTTTTTTTGAAGATGAATCCTTGAATATCGAAGGGATGATGGCCCATATTAGAAATCTGCAGGAGCAGGGTGTCAGATCGGTGCTCGTGTCAGGGACGACCGGGGAGCAGCACAGCCTGAACCGCGAGGAAAAGCTTGAAATGGTGGATGCTTTGGCGCAGGAGGGCAAGCTCATCAGCGATATGGAGATCATATTCGGTGTCGCTTCAGTCAGGCAGAAGGAGGCGGAACAGCTCGCTGAAGCGGTGCGTGGGACAAAAATGGCCGGCATCATGCTCGGATACCCGCCATATATCTGTCCCTCACAGGCGGAGGCCGTTACCTACTCAAAGCGCGTCATCGAACGCGCCGGCAAGCCGGTCATCCTCTACAACAACCCCGGCCGGACCGGGTTCGACCTGGCGGCGGAAAGCATCATTGAGCTGGCCGGGCTGGATGCCGTCATCGGCATAAAGGATGCCGGCGACAAGAGAAAGATTGAACAGATCAAAAAAGATCCGCACGGTCAGGCACTTCATTTCTATGCCGGTGGGGAAGGGGACCTCCGGGAGAAGACGACCTACGGATATGACCGCCTGTCCTCCATGGCTGGAAACCTCGCCCCGGCAGACATCAGGGAATGGTTCGAAAGTCTCCTCACCGGCGGGGAAACCGGTGCAGGGGAGAATGCACGCGTGGAGGAGATCCTGGAACAGGTTTATGAAGGCAATGCTGTTGTGAACCTGAAAAGGATGCTCAATCAGGCAGGGGCATCGATGGGTGGTTGCAGAGCACCAATCGGCAATGCGGAAGACTGAAATCCTGCTCTTCGGTTGAGGTTTTGAGATCCAGGAGGCGAGTCCATCAACGGTGCCGTCATCCCAATTGATGGTAGTCAGTCGTACAAATATTAGATGTTTATAACGAAGCTGTCTCATCCTGTTTCCAATTGGAAACGGGATATCTTTTGGAAATATCATAAATTTTATATTTTAAGGAAGACTACATTAAAAGCATAAAAAATTATCTCTAATTAATAATAATGTGTAAAAATATGTTATATTATATTTGTTGCATGATGATGACCAAATAATCAATATAATTAACAGTCCACTTTGATTCCTGGTTGGGGAATTAAACCATGGGAAAGAGTCATCTGAAGTGCAGCATGATGAAATAAAGAATCAATTAAGGGCAAAAGGGTCAGGGGCCAGATGCGCCATTGAGGAAAAAAAGGAAACTTGAAAGAGATTCCTGTAGAGGCGGGAGCCAAGGGTAAAGAAAAAAGGAAGAGGACGAATCCGATAATGAGCTGACAGGAAAATGGATATCGCCAAAGAAGAAGTTGCTAATAAACAAGAACGGAAGGCAGAAGTGGATTCGATAGAAGAAGCTTAGGAAGATGTAAGTAAAGCAGGTTATGATTCGAAACAGACACCGTTTTGAAGTTCAATACAAATCAGGATGCTTTAGAAAATGCCTTGTACTATTCCAGTGAGGGGACCGAACCTGAACTGATTGAAGGGAGACCTGTCCCTATAGCGCGTGGCATGACGCGTGAAACAATAGAATAGGCACAGGACGAAGGTATTCTACTCAAATTGAACCCGATCCGTGCTGCGGCTAACACAGAATATAAGGCAACCATCGAATGGACGTTGTCCGACGGTCCCAAATAGAACCAAAAGTAATCCCATGAAGATATTTTCTCCATGGGATTTTTCTTATGGCTTCATTCACTTTCAAGCTTCTCTATATACTCCTCGAGTTTCTCTTTCTCCTCGCCGGTCATTTCCGGGAATTTTGGGTCAAGCTTCTCCATCAGGTCAATCATGGCCTCGTTGACGAGCCGGCGGGTATGCCACTCGTCATCGGCAGGGAGGACATACCAGGGGGAATATTCGGTGGATGTTTCGTTCAGCATATCCTCGAACACCTCCTGATATTTATCCCAATATTCCCGTTCCTCGACATCGGAGAAGGAGAATTCGTGCTGCTTGTCCGGATCCTTCATGCGTTCGAGCAAGCGGCGCTTCTGTTCATCCTTCGACATGTGGAAGAAGAATTTCACAACGTGGATGTTGTTGTCGTGAAGGTATTTCTCATAATTCTTGATCTGTTTGTACCGCATGGGCCAGATGGATTCCTCATCGACACCCGCCGGATAGTCCCCATCAAGCAGTACATTGTCATGCACCCGCGGGGCGATGACCTCCTCATAGTGCGAACGGTTCAATATGCCGATCTCACCGCGGGCGGGGAGCGCCGGCATCATGCGCCACAGATAGTCGTGCTTCTGTTCCACTTCGGTCGGTTTGCCGAATGTCGTGACCTTAAGGCCCTGGGCATTCAAATTCGAGAAGATGTAGCTGATGGACTCGTCCTTCCCAGCGGCATCAAGTGCCTGCAGCACAACGAGTATCCCGTGCTTCTCCTCGGCATTCAGCTTCTGATGCAGGAGCTGGAGCCGGTCGACAAGCGGCGGTATGACTTCGTCCCTGATCTTTTCATTTTCATCCGTCTTGCCTTCGGTGGTAGGGATTTCTCCAAGATCTATTTTCTTGTTTCCTGTCAGTTTATAATCATCTAAATTCATCGGTATTGCTCCTTTGCCATTTTATAAAAGTGTACCCCCGGACTATTGATTTAAACCCGGAGACAAGCGGAACAGGGCTTTCGTTTCCCAAATAAAACGCTGTCACTAAATGTTCAATACTTCACATTGAAAGCGGAGTCACAAAGGATAATGATGTGTTATATTAAACATGTATTTAAAATGTATGTTTAAAACAGGAGGGTTAATATGACTACAGTAAACCGTGAGATGTGGGTCAGCGAAATCGTCAAGGAAATTCCGAAGAGTGCAGATATATTCAGGAAAAACAGAATCGACTACTGCTGTGGCGGCAAGATGCCGATATCCCAGGCAGTGGAGGAGCGTGGACTGGACCTCGAGGGCATGCTTGAGGAGATCAACCATATCGAGCAGCATGAAGCGGCCGGCATACAGCCGAAGTATCTGGATGAGAAGGGGATTGTGAAGTTCATCCAGAACAGGTACCATCAGGAGCTGATGGACGAGTTCGCCGCCCTGACACCATACGTGACGAAGCTCGCCCGCAAGCATGGACCGAACGAACCGCATCTGGTGAGAATCCTGGAGCTGTATCGCACACTGAAGCATGAAATGGTCGAGCATACGGAGGACGAGGATCAGAATGTATTCCCGATGATCATCGAATTCATGGAGCACCCGACACCTGAACTGGCCGAAAAAGTGCGGCCGCATGTGAGCGAACTCGAAGGGGAGCATGAAGCTGTGGGAGATATTCTGAAGGAGCTCCGTGACATTACAGACGACTTTACGCCACACGCGAATGCATGCGGCACGTACAGGCTGGTATACGCACGGCTCGAGAAACTTGAAAAGGACACATTCGATCATGTCCATCTGGAAAATCACGAACTGTTCGAACGGGTCAGAAGAGCAATCTAAGGGGTATAAAAAATCTCGGGAGACCGCTCCCGAGATTTTTGTGTTCATTGGCTTTTTTGGGCTCTGGCAGTGCTTGCGTACATCAGTATTGAAGCGAGGACAACGCAGACGACCCAGTAGCCGATGTCATTTGCAGCAAGTATGATGGCGATGATGCTGAGAAGGAAGGAGAGCGCAAAACCGAGGAGGACTTTCTTGTCCTCGAATAATTTTTTGTTCATGGGATGTCCTTTCATGGATGGTGGTTTTCTTCTATATTTTAACATAATCTTCTGAAATCTGTTTTTTGGATGGCGGAGGAAAGGGTATAATGAATCAAAGGGGGTATGAGGATGCACCGGAGCTATAATGGACCGGATGACTACTTGGGGACGCATGCGAACAATGACTATGTGCCTTCAAGACTCGAAATCCAAAGGCACCCGGAGGGCTTCATCGAATTTGGGCTCTGGATGGTGGGCTCGTTCGTCAAACAGCTGTTCATACGCTGAAAAAAAGGAAGCACAACCGGATCCGGTTGTGCTTTCTACTGTTCTGTGGTCTCCCTTTGACGAAGATAGGAAAATAAAACGCTGAGTGTGGCTGAGAACAAAAGTATCCAGAAAGGGCCGGAATCCGGATTGAGGCCGAATCGGGAATCCCCGCCGAGCTGGGTCAGTATAAGTATGAGTGATATGAAGTACAATTCGAAAATCAGTACATTATGCCACGATTCCTCCTGTTCCCTCCCTGTCTTCTTCCGGTCCATGTGGCCGAATATGCTGCCCGCGATTGCCAAAATGATCATTACGGCAACTAGGATGACAATTGTTCGCATGTTCGAGTAGGGCAGGACGGGAAACTGGTCGAGAATGATGGTGACTGAAAAAATGATGACTACAAATGCTGAAAGAATCTTCTGAATCGTGATGTTCTCATCCCCTTTGCTGAGTAGTAGGTTATGCTAGTCCAGCTGCCTACGGGCGCGTTGGCCCGTCTCGTATGTCCCGTAGATTTTTATAAATGCCCCAATGGCTGCAATCCAGAACGAATCACTGGCAAAGTCCAGACCAAGCGAAGACTCGCCGCCAATCAGATTCAGGAATGTGATGAAGCCGAATATGCACAAATAGTAGGTCAGTTCCTCCATCCATGAATCTGTCTTCTTTTCCTCCGAGACTCCATCGTTGAGCTTTGTGATCATATAGATCAGCGCGAACATGCATAATGCATTGATCAGCTGCGTCTGCCACGTGGCAAAGGGCAGTTGCGGAAACTGGTCCATGATGAGCGCAAACCCGAAAAGACCATAGCCCATAATCTGCAGCGGCCGAATCTTGCTGATAGGCGTTGCCTCCTTATTCCTCTTCCATTTTGCGGTAGCGTCTCATATATATTTTTCTTTGATCCTATAATACCAAAAATTACAATTATTTCAAATGAGACATTAAGGGAATAGAACCCCTCCTCAATCAGGCTCTAGCGGTTGATGGAGCGGGCCATGCGTACAAAGGTATGGCGACGACCCCGGATGGTGATGGAATAAGTCATAATGTTCTCAGGCACTGCGATGCCGTAGAATCCGGCATCACCGATATGGTGGATATCTGCACCGGCCATCTTGGCGGCGAGGGCAATCTGACGAATGGTCGATGCATCCGCTCCTTCCTGACTGGTTCCGATGGTGAGCATGGCGAGGGCGCCTTTTAAATGGACGTATGAAACATATTTCTGTGCATCTTCAGTGGTGATGCCCGGCACCGTACCGGGTGAGGGCATCAGGATGACGTCTGCGCCGGCATCGATGAAGGCATCGAGTGCGGATTCCGAGATGATGCCGCTGCCGGTCTCATTCGTCACACCGGCACCATGCATCTTGCCGGCGATGATGAGCGCATCACTGCCGAAGACTGCGTGTGCGCGTCGGATGGCGTTCGTGATTTCGGCGTTCGTCACACCGGTCTTTGGGTTGCCGGTGAGGCAGATGAAGTCGAAGCCGAGCGCTTTAGCCTGCGCGAGTGCCTCCTCTGAAGCGATGCGGCCCCGGTCGACGACATCGAGCGTTTCAATCTGTTTGGCATTGAGGTCTACAGGCTCCAGGTTGAGGCCGACCGGTCTGCCGGTGAGTCTTTTTATTTCATGGATGACCTGGTCCGGATTTGATGGAGTGTAGCCCCTGACTTCAGGATGGAATACATCAAATACGTTAAAGAGCAGGAGGTCTGCACCGAATGACGCGGTGAGTTCCGCATTCGTCACATCCGGATAGAGCGGTGGTACGGTCGCCATCGTCTCAGCGAGCATGGTGCGGCCTTCACTTGCCTTGATCGATTGCTTGAGGTCCTGGCCCGTCATATTGATGAAGTCGGAAGCGTTGCAGTCGAGCAGTCTTTTCATGTCATCGTCCCCTTTCATAGTAGTTTCATTCTATCCATTTATCGGGAATTTTGACAGCTGGATGATTCAGCTGTCATTCGGAGATTTGGTGGATGGCAATTGGCCCCGGCACGTGCAAACCATTGGCAACCGCTGCCATTTCAGCTATAGTAGAAAGTGACAATTTTCTAAAAATGAAGGGGAGAGCGCCATGAAATTTGAACAGGAGTTCCTGAATGTCATCCGGGCACGGTTCAAGGAGATCAAGCGGCTCGGTGACCGGACGCTGGATCAGCTGTCGGATGAAGATATGCACTGGCGGTACAACGAGGCGTCGAATACGATTGCGGTGCTGGCGAAGCATCTCAGGGGCAATATGTATTCCCGCTGGACGGACGTATTCACGTCGGACGGGGAGAAGGCGGATCGCGGCCGGGATGATGAATTCGAGGATGACCTCAATTCAAAAGCGGATGTGATCGCCGCCTGGGAGGATGGCTGGCAGATATTCTTCAATGCACTGAACAGCTTCACTGTGGATGACCTGCTGCGTACCCAGAAGATCCGGGGGGAGGACCATACGATTCTGGAGGCGCTGGAGCGGCAGCATTCACACTATGCGACGCATATCGGACAGATGATGTTCATCGGCAAGCAGATCAAAGGGGAGGACTGGCAGTCGCTGAGCATACCGAAGGGGAAATCGGAGGAATACTTGAAATGGTAGACGGACGGGGAAGCGTAGCAGACGCTTCCTTTATTTTATGAAAGCGGTGGGAGATATGGGTAGAGATCAAGGGCTCGAGGTATACATAGGTGATCCAAACAGAAAGGCAGGACTGTACCGGCGGACGCTCCTGATCGTCGTCATCTCGCAGATTTTCGGCGGGGCGGGACTCGCTGCGGGCATCACGGTGGGCGCACTGCTGGCGCAGGATATGCTCGGGACGGATTCACTGGCCGGGCTCCCGGTCGGGCTGTTCACGCTCGGTTCGGCCCTTGCGGCCTTTCTTGTCGGACGTCTGTCGCAGAAGATGGGCCGACGGACAGGGCTCGCAGCAGGCTTCATGGCCGGTGGACTCGGGGCAGTGGGCGTCGTTATGGCTGCGATAATGGAAAGCCCGGTACTGCTGTTCCTGTCGTTCTTCATCTATGGTGCCGGCACGGCAACAAACCTGCAAGCGCGATATGCCGGGACGGATCTCGCCGAGAAGCACCAGCGGGCGACGTCCGTCAGCATTGCGATGGTCAGTACAACGCTCGGTGCCGTGGCCGGCCCGAACCTCGTCGGGGTCATGGGCGACTTTGCACGCACGATCAACGTGCCGGAACTTGCGGGCCCATTCATCCTGGCGGGGGCGGCGTTCATCACGGCAGGAATCGTGCTGCTCCTGTTCCTGCGGCCGGATCCGTTCAAGGTCGCCCAGGTGCTGGAAGCGGAACGTCAAAGAGTTGGTACGATCGACGCGGCGGAGCGGACGGAAAACGATCAGCGCGGCATCGCGCTCGCCGCCCTCATCATGGTGGTGACTCAAATCGTCATGGTGGCGGTGATGACCATGACGCCGGTCCATATGGGGAATCATGGACATGACCTCGGTGCCATCGGTATGGTCATCGGTTTCCATATTGCCGGCATGTATCTGCCGTCGCTCTTCACCGGCATACTGATCGACAAGATCGGGCGCGTGGCGATGACGATTGCGGCGGCGATCATCCTGCTTATGGCAGGCGTCATTGCAGCGGCCGCACCAGGGGAGTCGTTTGCCATGATGGCCGTTTCCCTGACACTGCTTGGCGTCGGATGGAACCTCGGCCTGATCAGTGGGACGACGATCCTGGTTGATGCGACAGTCCCTGACTCCCGGGCGAAGACGCAGGGGACAGTGGATGTACTGATTGCGCTCTCCGGTGCAGCAGGCGGAGCATTATCCGGCATCGTGGCTGCGGGTGCCGGGTTCGGCTTCCTGTCCATCGCAGGCGGTGTGCTCGCACTCGGCCTCATACCGGCACTCTATCTCATGCACCCGGAAAAAAATTGATCAGCGCAGAGAATTTCGAGTTTTCCACCCCTGTCTGTGCGGGTAAACGAGGAAAAATAAAATGATGGAGGCTCGGAAAATGGAAGAGACATGGAAAGCAGTCGATGAATATTTCGAAGAGAAGCTCAAGACGACGGACGACACGATGGCGCATATACTGAAGGAGACTGATGATGCGGGCATGCGGCACATTGAAGTATCGAAGGCACATGGCAAGATGCTGTATCTGATGGCGAAGATGATTGGTGCCAAATCCATCCTTGAGATCGGCACCCTCGGCGGCTTCAGCACCGTATGGCTTGCCCGTGCACTGCCGGAGGAGGGCCGGATGGCGACGATTGAAGCGGATCCGAATCATGCGGAAGTGGCGCGTCGGAACATCGCCTCAGCGGAACTTGCGGCACCGGTCGATGTCATCGAAGGCCAGGCGCTGGATCGGCTGCCGAAGCTGATGGAGCGGGGGTACGAGCGTTTCGACCTGATCTTCATCGATGCGGACAAGGAGAACAATACGGAATATCTCAAATGGGCTCTGAAATTCTCCAACAAGGGCAGCGTCATCATCGTCGATAATGTCGTCCGGCAGGGCCGGATCATCGATGACACTAAGGAGAAGGCAGTGCCGTATATCCGTGAGATGTTCGATATGCTGGAGCAGGACGACCGCATCGAGGCAACCGCCATACAAACTGTCGGCCAGAAGGGGTATGACGGCTTCCTGATGGGTGTGGTGAAATAGGATAAGAAAAATGAGTACCCCCATTTCAGGCCAATGGCTGAAATGGGGGTACTCATTTATTTTCAAGTCAGGAATGTTGCTATTTTGGCAAGGCAATCATTTGTGATTTCATTCGGTGCTTTTGCCAGTATCTTTATATTTCTTGCTTTCCAATCCATACTCTTTACTTGATCTGATAAAATAACTCCGGTCACTGGAGATCCGTCTGACACTGGTACTCCAACATCTGGTAATGCCACTTCGAATGGATATCCTTTGATCTGGCTGGTTATGGGACAGATTAATGAAAACCCTGTGACTTCGTTGAATGATTTTGGAGACAATACAATCCCAATTCTTCGGCCTGATTGTTCATGTCCGGTTTGGGGGGAGAAATTGATGACTATCAGATCGCCACGCTCAGGTACATCTATTGGCATCAGATTTTTTCATTCCCCTCTATTCCTAGTTGAACTTCTTCGTGACGGTTTTCGGATGTGACTCCTGATAAAAGGTCATCTAAATTATATCGCTTTACCGGTTCTTTAGGGGCAATAGTAATTTTGTTGTCGACTACTTCCATACCGACTACAGCACCTTCGTTGATGGAAAGGGTTTCCGCTACATCTTTGGGAATCCGTACAGCAAGGCTGTTTCCCCACTTTTTAACAGTTGTATCAGGCATGGTCAGTGCCTCCTCATCAGTATTTTAAATCGATTATAACATGAACGGCAATTTATGTGTATACAAAGTATCTACATTATAGTTTGTTCATTGAAAACGTTACTTTTCAGAATGATTATTGTATAGTGTTTCATTACATATTATTTACATTTCCTTAAACGGATATCAATATTGCGCTGATATGATGAAATCAGCATCAGATCCACCTCCGGATCTTTGATGCCCCCCAAGTCCCTTGCAAATACCAACTGGTTTCAGTAAACCCGGATTCGTAACCCGTCCCCTTTGAATGGCAATCCCCCATTCAAAGGGGATTTTTTAATAGCACAAAAACGGACGACCTGAAGCGGTCGCCCGGATATTTTAAACTTTATTGGGGAATATGCGGAAGGTCTTTTGTCTTCGGCACGTTGATGGAATGGGAGTCCACGTATTCAAGCATGCCTTCCTCACCGTATTCGCGGCCGATGCCGGACTGTTTGACACCGCCGAATGGATAGCGGATGTCGAGTCCCTGGATCGCTGCAGTGTTGACCATCGTCACACCGGCTTCGATGCGTTTCGAAACTTCGATCGCGTGCTCTTCCTCGCCCCATACGGAACTTGTCAGTCCAAGTTCGCTGTCGTTGGCGAGTTCGACCGCATGGTCATCGTCCTTGAATTTCAGGATTGGTACCGCCGGACCGAACTGTTCCTCGGCCACGATGCGTGCATCATAGTCGGCGCCGAGCACGACCGTCGGATACATGAAGTAGCCTTTGTTGAAGAATTCCTCGTCTGCAACATTGCCGACTTCCCTGATGTCATAGCCGTTCTGTCTGGAGTCCTCAATGAGCTCCTGTACGAATTCAAGCTGGGCCTTGTTGTTGACCGGGCCGACCGTTGTCTCTTCAAGTGTCGGGTCGCCGATTCTGAGCCATTTATTCGCCGCTTCCATATATTTCTCGACAAACTGGTCATAGATGGATTCATGCACATACATGCGTTTTGCGATCATGCAGATCTGTCCACCCGTCAGGAAGTTGGAGATGACGACACGGCGCATGGCCGCTTCATCATTCACATCGAAATCGTCCAGGAAGATGGCCGGATCGTTGCCGCCGAGTTCGAGCGTCACGTTCTTGATCGTATCTGCTGCGGCCTTCATGATGTGGCGGCCCGTATTCGTACCGCCGGTGAAGGCGATTTTGCGCACTTTATCGTTGGAAGTGAGCTCAATGCCGACATTCGCGTCACCGTTGACGATGTTGAGGACGCCTGCAGGGAATTCCTCTGCTATGAGCTGCGTCACCAACGTCACTGTAAGCGGCGCCATAGGACTCGGCTTCAATACCATCGTATTGCCGGCGAGCAGTGCCGGTGCAATCTTCTCTGTGGAAAGTGCCAATGGATAGTTCCACGGGCTGATTGCGGATACCACACCAATCGGATCATGGCGCAGGATGTTTTTGCCGCGCTCGTCTTCGTTGACATCTTCACTATAGACGCGTTCTGCGTTCTCCACTGCGTATTCCATGAACATGAGGGAGACCGTCATTTCACCTTCTGCGTCGTAAATCGGCTTGCCGTGCTCACGGGAAAGCAGCTTGATGAGGTCCTCCTGGTTTTCTTTTACCTTCTGGATCCCCTTCTGCATGCGTGCGATGCGGTCCTTCATTTCCGAATGCTTCCAGGATTTGAACGCCTCGTCTGCAGAATTAATCGCTTCTTGTGCCTCTTCTACTGTATTTTGCGGCCAATAGCCTGCCGTCTCGTCCGGTTTCGCCGGATTCTCACGGGGTTCGTGACTCTGTGCCTCGACTATTTCACCGTTGATATATGCATTCACTGTCAGTGGTGTCTCAAGTTTAAGTGCCAATGTGATTGCCTCCTTATATTACTGATTATCCATTATCTTAATTTCCCGAGAGGGCAGGGGACGAAACATATCGGTTGGACGCTGGCTTCATAGGCAAAGTCCGCATCCATTTCTATTTTATGGTATATTTATAGTGTAAAAACGCTCTTTATTTACGCATCCTAATCGCAAAGGGGAATTGCCATGAACAGGATCAATCTGATTACGCTCGGTGTAAGGCATATTTCGGACGCAGTCGACTTCTATCGTAAGATGGGATTTGAGGCTTCCATCATGGGACATGAAGATGCGATTGAAATCGTATTCTTCAGGATGAATGGATCGAAGCTCGCCCTCTATCCACTGGAGAAGCTGGCGGGGGAGACGGGGCTTGAAGCGGTTGACACGGAGGGACGGTTCAATGGCATTACACTTGCCTATAATGCAAAATCTAAAGCGGAAGTGGATCAGGTGCTGAAGCGGGCCGGAGAGCACGGCGGTGAGGTCATCAGTCCCCCGGCTCCTACCGAGTGGGGCGGCTACAGCGGCTATTTCGCGGATCTTGACGGCTACTGCTGGGAAGTGGCATATGGTGCGGACTGGGAATTCGATGACAACGACATGCTGATCATATGATAAGAAAAGGGACGCTCATGGAGCGTCCCTTTTCATTTCCAATCTAATTATTCGACGGGCTGTTCGCTGAAATCGTGAATGTCATCGTCGTGTGGCTCACGGCTTCCTGCACTTTCGTGAACGATGACTCCATTGCATTGAAGATGTCTGCGGCTTCACCGTCGAGACGGGTGGCATAATGGCTCGGACTGACCGTGACGCCCGCTTCCTTCGACAGGTCGATCTGCTCGTAGATGACGTCCATATAGCTGGTCGTATTCATCGGGTAGAGGGCGAACTTGCATCCCGCCTTCTGCTGGATATCTACGGATGCCGCTTCATTCAGGCGTTCTGGGGACGCATCCATATGCGTGTCTCCTGAGCTATCACCCGGGCAGCCGATGGAGAACGTTCCGCTCATCTCCACATGTTTTCCGGTCTTTGCCGCCTGCAGATAGACCGCCTTCACCACATCGAAGACATGCTCAATCCGTCCGCGTACACACGTTGAAACATCATCCGTCTCCTTCCATATCTTCGATGTGTCGACCTGATCCAGCGCGCCGAGGATCACATCAGCGAAGTCGTCGCTCATCACGCTCAAGTTGAACTGGCAGCCCGCAATCCGTTCTGTTCTGCATTCCTGTACCATACATCGTACCTCCAATTATTTTTTGAAAATGAAAAAGCTGCACTCCCGAGGGAATGCAGCGGATGTATGGCATGTGATGCATACAAGGCTGCACTTCCCCACGCTGGTGTTATCCAGATCGGGTGGTAAGGGTCCGGTTTCTCCGTCTCAGCCTAAGGCGCCCCCAGTGCATCGGTATGCAGTTTTTCATTTACATTTCCATGATAGCGTACGCGGAGCCGGCGTGTAAAGCACGGGCGTCCTTTGCGTCGAGAGACCTGCTGCCTCAGCCCTGGGATGTATATCCGATTTTGGAAGCGCTTGGATAGGCAGTGCTTTGGAGCAGAGGGAGTGCAAAGTGGTAGAATAAAGGGGTGAGATTGGAAAGGAGGGAGGCTATGGCCTACATCTCCCTTGTATTTCTGGATGTCATTCTGCCGATTCTGATTCTGCTCGGTGTCGGCGTCATCCTCCAGAAAAAGTTTGAATTCCGGCTGCGGCCGATTGCGAACCTCGTGACATACTGCTTCCTGCCGGCTGCGGTCTTTCTGAATATATATGAAGCGGACATCGACTTTGAACTGCTGGGGCAGCTCGCACTGTACCTGACGCTGTTCATTGCTTCGATGATCGTCGTCGGTGAACTATTCGTCCGGCTGCTCGGGCTGCGCGGCGGGGAACGGACGGCACTGAAGAACAGCGTGTCGCTGATGAACTCCGGCAACTATGGGCTGCCCGTCAGCCATCTTGTATTCAGCGCCAATCCGGTGGGTGTATCGGTGCAGATCATCGTGCTCGTCGTCCAGAATCTGCTGACATTCACGTACGGTCTGTACAATTTGCGTTCCAATGCGAAATCCGTCGTGGAACTCTTCCGCGAACTCCTCAGGCTGCCGATCATCTATGCACTGGTGGCCGCATTCATCCTGCAGGCGGCGACCATAGAACTGCCGAACTTCATCAGCGTGCCGGTCGAGCAGCTGGCCGGCGGGTTTGCAGCACTTGCGCTGCTCCTGCTCGGCATGCAGCTCGCTCAGATCGAGATCCGTTCGTTCCACAGGGTCATCGCGTGGAGTGTACTCGGCCGGCTGGTCATCGGACCGGCTGTTGCCCTGGTGCTCATCTTCACACTCGGTATAGAAGGCGTCATCGCGCAATCGCTGTTCATTGCGAGTGCATTCCCGACATCGCGGAATACTGCGACGCTCGCACTCGAATATGATGTGGAACCGGAACTTCATGCCCAGGTGGTGCTTTATTCCACAGTGCTCAGCAGCTTCACGGTGACATTCGTCATCTACCTGTCCATGCAGCTGTTCTAGGCGGACGGCATTCATCTCCCGAATCTTTCCCATCCGACCCAATTCAGACACATATGACGGGTTTCAGGTTCATGCATGTGAGGTATATGTATAGTGAATCAGCGATAGGCATCAAAGGAGAAAATGATTTTGGATCTTAGAGACAAAGTTGCGATTGTAACAGGTGGCGGATCAGGCATTGGTTTGGCTACAGCGAAAGCGTTCCTCGACAAAGGCGCGAAAGTCATTGTGGCTGATTACAATGAAGAGTCTGGCAGGAAGGCAGAAGAGAGCCTCAAACAGTACGGCGATGTCCTATTTGAGAAAGTGGACGTTTCCGTTGAAGAGGATGTCAAAAATATGGTTGCTCTCGCGGTTGAAAAGTTTGGACGGCTCGATGTCATGTTCAACAATGCCGGAATCGGTGTTCAGGGCGAGACGCACAAGCTTTCCTACGAAGACTACCACAAAGTAATCAAAGTCAATCAGGACAGCGTGTTTTTCGGTTCAAAATACGCCATTCCTGAAATGCAGAAGGTTGGGGGCGGTGCAACCATCAATACAGCCTCCATCCTCGGCAGTGTCGGTGAACCGACAGCCTTCGCGTACAATGCGTCCAAAGGTGCTGTAAATCTGATGACGAAATCCGTCGCTTTACAATATGCCCAGGACAACATCCGTGTCAGTGCAGTGGCTCCCGGATATGTCGAGTCCGGAATGGTGAACAGGGAAGCGTTGGGAGATTATTATGAAACTCTCGTTGACAAGCACCCAATCGACAGACTCGGTGAACCGGAAGAAATCGCACACGCGGTCGTATTCCTGGCAGAAAATGAATTCACTACAGGCACGACACTTCTCGTGGACGGCGGCTACACAGCCCAGTAATGTAGTGGTCATGAGGCACCAGACCTTTTGGTCTGGTGTTTTTTATGCTTTTTTCAATTAATTTTTTGTCCTTTCTTTTTGTTGTAAAAAGAAGTCGTCAGACTGTAGACCTTGAAGATTCAAAGTTGGAGCTGCCGGTCGTCTATGATTTCGAAGCGGCTTCGCTGAAGCATGAGCAGGCGGAAACGGAAGCACCGCGAGAGAGTCAGAGCCATCGTGAAGGATGATGACATCGACACGGAGATGAAGACGAAGAGTGTCATGTCATGTCATGTGATGCAGACTACTATTACCTCGTGAAAGAGCTTGTCGCCTACAACAACGGCGAGGAATGCTTCTCCAAGACATGGGAGAAGAAGATCAGAAGGCACTACACATAGACTAAAGAATAAGCCCCCGACACTGTCGGGGGCTTATTTTTATCTTCCTATTTGAGCTCAATACTTCTGAGTTTCCGTGGGTAGGAGGTCAGCACTTCCGGCTCACCGTCTTCGTTGATATACACCTCTTCTTCGATCCGGACGCCTCCGAACCCGGGGATGTAGATGCCCGGTTCTATCGTAAAGACCATGCCGGGCGCTGCGAGCTGTTCATTTTCGTGGTGGATGGAAGGGGCTTCATGCACTTCTATGCCGAGGCCATGTCCAACCCGGTTATTGAAGTATTCCCCGTATCCAGCGGATTCGATGACATCCCTGGCGGCGATATCGAATGATTTCAAAGGTATGCCGGCCCTGACAGCGTCGACGCCTGCCTGTGTCGACTTCTGCACCATTTCATAGATTTCCTTCTGCTTTTCGGTCGGCTCGCCGATGACGAAGGTGCGTGTGATGTCGGAGCAGTACCGCTCGTTTGTAATGACACCGAAATCAATCAGCAGAAAGTCCCCTTCCTGGAGTCTGCGTTCTCCCGGCTTGCCATGGGGCATGGCGGATTTCTCGCCTGAGAGCACCATGGTGGAAAATGAAGGGCCGGCTGCACCGTGCCGCTTCATCAGATACTCGAATTCGGCTGTGAGCGCCGCTTCCGTCATCCCTTCGTGGATGGTCGCAAGCCCTTCCTCAAGAACTGTCTCAATGATGGCCACCGCCTGTCTGAGGCCCTCGACTTCCGATGGGGTCTTGAACGTGCGCATGTGGTTGAGTTCAGGGGTGATGTCCATGTATTCCGCATTGGGACAGATGGATTTGAGGCCATTCTGGTGGCTGACCGTCATCACATCCATTTCGATGCCGATTTTTGAGATGTCTTCCTGCATCAACCCTTTGACGACATCAAAAGGATTCATTTCATCAGATATCGGATGGATGGCATCCACTTCTGCGGACGCCTTTGCCAGCTCTTCATCGAGGGCGGGGAGGAACAGTGCTGACTTCCTGTTTCCAGCGTCGATGACGAGTGACATGTAGCGTTCATGGGGGTCGGCGTAGAAGCCGGTGAGGTAGAAGATGTTTGTCGGATCGGTAATGAGCGCAATATCGAGTGTATCCGCTTCGAGCCGCTCCATCAGTGTCCGTTTTCTTTGACTGTAGTCGATTGGCATATGATTCCCTCCTATATGTATTCATTTCCCCAGTATAGCATTCCCGCAGGACGACTTCTGCCTTGTGGAGATATTATATGGTGAGAAAAAAACCGGTACCAGGGACCGGTTTGAAATCAGAAATGGCATCAAGAACTCCCACACCTGAAATTTAGGATAGAATGAATCCGTCCAGTGAGACGTAAAGTACAAAAGCAAAAGCAAGGAGGGAAAAGACGCCAAATACTTTACGCCCCTTGAGGTACTCGTCGATTCCCATAGTCAGAAGGAGGAAAGACATGGTAAGGAGCATCCATGGCATCAATCCATAGTTGTCAGTGAACAGGCTATAGAGGGCCAGTCCAGCTGTTGCTGCAGCAAAAATAAGTCTAAGTACAAAGATCAAATAATCCCTCCAGTCTGCATTTTAAAAAGAGTGATATGTGATAGGTCTACTGGTTTCAATGTAACATACACTAGAAGCAGATAGGCTTATTCTTGAAGCAATCTAAAAAATTTTTATGATATACTCGTCTTAATATATAAAGTTGAAATTTTAATAATATGCATACAGAAGTAGGGGATCGACCAATGCAAATACCAAAATATCAGAAGATAGCCATAGCCATTAAAGATAAAATAATTGATGGAGAGTACAGGGCTGGCACACTGCTGCCTACTGAGAAACAGCTGCAAGTCCAATACGATGTCAGCAGACACACAATAAGGCAAGCCATGGAAATCCTTGTGAATGATGGATTCGCAGTGAAAAGGAAAGGTGCAGGTTCATATGTAAGTAATGCCTTTCTAAGCAAGAGCAGCCAAAAGCAAGTGAAAAAGATAGGGGTTATAGTTACTTATCTTTCAGACTATATATTTCCAAGCATTATACGGGGAATAGAAACGGTCCTAAGGGAGAATGGATATTCGCTTATTCTTGCAAGTACGAATAATAATCACGAAGAGGAACGGCGCTGCTTGGAGATGATGCTGGACCAAGAAGTGCAGGGGTTGATTATTGAGCCGACAAAAAGTAATACATTTAATCCGAATTTATCATATTACTCCCTACTCAAGAAGAAAAAAATCCCTACGCTGATGATAAATGCAAGATATGAGGAACTCAATATTCCTTTCATAAGCATAGATGATACAAAATCAGGGTTTATAGCCACTGAATATCTTCTTGAGCACGGTCACCAGGATATTGCTCTCATTACTAAAATTGATGATCTTCAGGGAAAGCTGAGAATGAAAGGATATATCAAGGCATTTGAAGAACATGATACGGTCTTTAAGGGAGAATACATATATACATTTTCTACAGAGAGCCGTAATGCAGTAGTGAATCAGGTGGTGGAGCATATAGAAATGGGGACATTGGATGTTACTGCCATAGTGTGCTATAACGATGAAATAGCATATGACTTGAATAAAAAACTTAGAAATATTGATTATAAGATACCGGAGGACATATCACTCATAGGAGAAGATAATTCCATATTGAGTCGCCTGGAAGATACTTTGTTAACAACGACTTCCCATCCCCAGGAGGATCTTGGTATGAAGGCGGCAAACTGGATTGTAAAGGCAATTCAGGATGGCGTAGAGGGTGATTCAATAATTTTGGACACTTCTATCATAGAAAGAAATAGTGTGAAGGCTTTAAATTAAGCATAAAAGAAATCCAAGTATGTGTGCTTGAACATACTTGGATTTCTTTTATATAAATTTGTACGTATTAATTTTTAAAATAGTTTGACATGTACGTATAAATAATCTAATATTCTTTTTGTAAGCGATTGCAGGGGAGTGTAGATAATTGAGCGAGAAAAAAGTTGTAGACGAAATCGAAAATGGTGAAATCACTGTTGGGATAGAATTGGGCTCGACAAGAATAAAAACCGTAGCTATCGATTCATCGTATCAGACTGTTGCATCAGGATATTTCGAATGGGAGAACCGTCTAGAAAATGGCTATTGGACCTACTCGTTAAATGATATATGGGTCGGCCTACAGAAAAGTTATACGGATATGACAGAAGATATGATGGAGAGATATGGAGTTCCTTTAAGAAAAATAAGTGCCATGGGTGTAAGTGCGATGATGCATGGTTACCTGGCCTTTGATGACAAGGATGACTTGTTGTTGCCATTCAGGACTTGGAGAAATAATAATACAAAAGAAGCGGCAAAAGAACTGACCGATATATTTAATGTGAATATCCCGGAACGCTGGAGTATAGCCCATTTCTATCAAGCAGTAATCGATCAGGAAGCGCATATCAGCAAAGTGAAATATGTGACGACGTTAGCAGGATATGTGCACTGGTACCTTACAGGGAAGAAAGTAATTGGCATCGGGGATGCTTCAGGGATGTTCCCGGTGGATACCTCGACGAGAGATTATAGGTACGACCTATTGGAAGATATGGATGGACTCCTTGAGAAGAATGGTATTAAATACAGGATTAAAGAAATTTTGCCTAGTATTAAGCTCGCTGGGGAAAATGCAGGAAATTTAAGTGAAGAAGGCGCAAGGCTCCTTGATTCTACCGGGTCCCTACAGGCTGGGGTACCACTTTGTCCGCCAGAAGGGGATGCAGGCACAGGAATGGTCGCCACAAACAGTGTAGCCAAAAAAACAGGGAATATATCCGCCGGAACAAGTGCATTTATGATGGTTGTGCTGGAAACCCCTCTCAAAAATATTTTTAGGGAGATTGATACTGTAACCACTCCCGATGGCAATGATGTTGCAATGATCCATACAAATAACTGTACTTCCGATATCAACGCATGGATGGGATTGTTCAGTGAAGTTCTGAGCACAATGGGAGTGGAATTTTCAAAAGAAGAGTTGTACGGACAAATATTCAAGAGCATAAACGCCAGTGATAATGATTTAGGCAATTTGCTCTCATATGGATATGTCTCAGGAGAAAATATTACTGATGTAGAAAACGGACGGCCCCTTTTCTTAAGACAACCTGACAGTAACCTTAACTTGGCGAATTTTATGAAGACTCATCTTTATAGCGCCTTCAGCACCATGACCATCGGACTGGATCTGTTGAAGGAAAATGAGAACATCGAAATTGCTTCCCTAGTGGCCCATGGGGGCATTCTAAAAACAAAAGATGTCGCACAGGCCGTTCTTGCTGCTGCCACTGATAGCCCAGTAACAGTTATGGATACTGCAAATGAGGGGGGCGCATGGGGAATGGCAGTCCTGGCTAAATTTCTTATGAATGATACAGGCATGACCCTTGAGGATTATTTAAATGATGAAGTATTTGGAAGTGTGGAAAGTTATACCTTGGAAGCAGAACCAGAAGAAGTGGAAAGGTATCGAAAATATATAGAACTCTATAAGCAATCACTGCCTATTCAACGGCAAGCTGCACAGTTTTGTTAGGGAGGAATGGAATATGCTTGAATCATTAAAAAAAGAAGTGTTCGATGCTAATTTGGAACTGCCGAAACGTGGACTTATAAAGTATACCTGGGGGAATGTAAGTGCTTTTGACGAAGAGACAGGCTACTTTGCCATCAAGCCAAGTGGTGTCGATTATGAGAGCATGACACCGGACGATATAGTTATTTGTGATCTGGATGGCCGAGTTGTCGAAGGAGATCTGAACCCTTCATCTGATATGCCTACACATGCAGTATTGTATCAGAGCTTTAAGGGATTAGGCAGCATTGTCCACACCCATTCCCCCTGGGCAACCATATGGGCACAGGCAGGTAAAGACGTAGATGCATTGGGCACGACTCATGCTGATACATTCTATGGAACTATTCCATGTGCCAGATATTTAAGTGAAGAAGAAGTCAATACTGAGTATGAAAAGGAAACAGGAAATGTCATTGTGGAAACATTTCATGAGCGCGGTATAGATCCAGTGTCTGTTCCGGGCGTCCTACTGCACGGTCACGCGCCTTTCACTTGGGGTTCAGATGCTAAGAAAGCTGTAATGAATGCCGTCGTGCTAGAGGAAGTATGTAAGATGAACTATTATACTCAAGCTCTTAATCCCAATGCGCATGTTTTACCAGACTTTATCCTTGATAAGCACTTCGAAAGAAAACATGGTGAAAATGCTTATTACGGTCAAAAAAATAGATAGAGGAGTTATAAAGATGACAGAAAAGAAGAAGTTTTGGTTCGTAGTCGGATCCCAGGAATTATACGGGGAAGAGGCACTGGTTAAAGTGAAGGAAAATGCGGAAAACATGGTCAGAACACTTAATGAGTCCGGTAACCTTCCATATCCGGTCGAACTCCATGAGGAACTGGCTATAAATTCAGATATCATTACAAATATTATGAAGACCGTCAACTACAGGGATGACATTCAAGGCGTAATCACCTGGATGCATACCTTTTCTCCTGCCAAGCTATGGATCAGGGGGACTGCGTTACTTCAGAAGCCGCTGCTGCACTTGGCCACCCAATACTATGAAGGCATTCCTTGGGAGACTATTGATATGGACTATATGAACCTTTATCAGTCGGCTCATGGTGATCGTGAATATGGATACATCAACAAACGTCTGCAGAAGAATAATCAAATTGTGGTTGGGTTTTGGAAAGATCAAGATACTCAAAAGCAAATATCTGATTGGATGAAAGTTGCCCATTCATTTAATCAAAGCTTCAATATAAAAGTTGCACGTTTTGGAGATAACATGAGGAATGTTGCTGTAACTGAAGGAGATAAGATTGAAGCGCAGATTAAGCTTGGCTGGACAGTGGATTATTTTGGCATAGGTGATCTAGTCGAAGAAATAGAGAAGGTTAGTAATCATGAAGTTTCTGAAATGTATAAGGAATATCAGAACTTATATGAACTGGAGTATGGAGACAATGATGAAGAAGCATTTGATGCTTCCGTTAAAGAGCAAATCAAATATGAAATTGCGATACAAAAATTCCTGGACAGGGGAGGTTATACAGCCTTCACGACTAATTTCGAGGATCTTCACAATATGAAACAGCTCCCGGGTCTTGCTGTTCAAAGACTGAACGGGAAAGGATATGGTTTTGCGGGAGAAGGGGACTGGAAAACTGCAGCACTTGATCGTTTGCTTAAAATCATGTCAGACAATGAAAGTACCGGGTTTATGGAAGATTATACCTATGATATGCGGAAAGGGCACGAGCAGACACTTGGGTCACATATGCTTGAAGTTGACCCGACATTTTCAGCATCTAAACCTAAAATTGTCGTGCATCCACTGGGAATCGGTGGCAAAGATGATCCGGCTAGAATGGTTTTTGATGGAAAAAGTGGAGACGGTGTCGTGAGCAGTATTTCCGATATGGGTGAAGGCTTTAAAATGATCATAAATAAGGTCAGCGCCTCTACACCGACTGAGGAAGCACCACACTTGCCTGTTGCAAGGGTTATTTGGGAAACAAAACCTAATTTCAAAGAAGGAATAGAAAAATGGATTCAAGCAGGGGGAGGCCATCATACGGTACTTTCTCTTAGTTTAAATGTTAAGCATATGAAAATGTTGGCAGAAATGATGGGGCTCGACTATACCATCATTGAGTAGTTCACTCTGTTTCACCATTACTGATTCTAAAAGGGGATAGATTCATGAATAAAAAACCATCGACAAAGATGATATATACATTTGGTGCATTTGGTGGATTCCTGTTTGGTTACGATATTGGCATCATCAATGGAGCACTTCCCAGTATAAAGGATACTTGGGACATAACGCCTCTTATGGAAGGGACGATAACTTCAATCCTCTTCCTTGGAGCTATGGCAGGTGCAGTCTCCATGGCGCCTTTGGCAGATAAATTTGGCAGAAAAATGATGATTATGATTACGGCGATCATATTTGCACTGGGGTCGCTGGCATGTGCTTTTTCTGGAAATCCAGAATTATTGGTTGTTTCACGCTTCATACTCGGAATATCTGTTGGAGCCGCATCCGCCCTTGTCCCAATGTATATGGGAGAAATTTCTCCTCCTGCATTAAGGGGTCAAATTTCGGGGTTGAACCAGTTGATGATCACTATCGGTATGCTTGTATCATATGGAGTCAACTATGCTTTCATTGGTGTTTTCGAAGGATGGAGATGGATGCTTGGAGGGGCAGTGCTCCCTGCTATAGTACTTTTTGTAGGCGCTTTCCTTCTTCCTGAATCTCCTAGATATCTTGTGAAAAAAGGATTTAAGGATTTAGCGTTGAAAAACCTGCAAAGGCTGCGTACATCTAAAGAAGCCAAAAAGGAATACGATGAAATCATCACAATGCATGAGCAAGTATTGAATACCAACCAGAAGTTCAGGTGGACCAAAGCAATCGGTTTTTCTCTTATGGTAGGTTGTTCGGTAACCTTCCTTCAACAGATCCAAGGGGCAAACACAATCTTTTATTACTCTTCTCAAATATTGGGAGATGTATTCGGTTCCACCATTAGTGGTGTAATTTCAACAGTAGGGGTCGGTGTTGTATTTGTAGTCGCTACAATCATCACACTATTAGTTGTAGATAGGTTTAAACGAAGAACCTTGTTCATGACGGGATCGCTGGGAATGGGGACTTGTCTCCTTCTTGTAGGATTGATCTATCCATATACACAAAATGGATATACGTGGGCTATTACTCTCGTTTTCGTATTCATCTGTCTATACGTCATCTTTTACGCCTACTCATGGGCAGCAGTTACATGGATAGTAGTTGGAGAGCTGTTCCCTAGTAATGTGAGAGGGATGGCAACAGGGATTGCATCGATGGTCAACTGGCTTGGGAACATTGTAGTGGCGCTTTTCTTCCCTATTCTTATGAGCAGTATTGGTTTGAGTAGCATCTTCTTCCTCTTTGCAGCTATTTGCGCTATCGGTTTCCTTTTTGCAAAATATGTACTTTATGAAACGAATGGAAAGACACTTGAAGAGATCGAACTGTATCTAGATACTCGTTTCAGCAATAAAAAGATAGAAGGACATTGGCAAGAAGCGCCATCCCAAAATAAGTAGGTGGGAGAGGGTATGCGATGAATATTACTGAAAGAATATTAGCTGAAGGCATCAAGGAGTATACACTGAAAAATGATGTTGGTATGTCTGTAAGTGTAATAAATATAGGTGCTGCTATTACTGGGATTCATGTGCCGGATAAAAAGGGTGAAATTGATAATGTAGTTGTTGCATATAAGGATATAGAAGATTACATTGAAAATCCCGATTATCTAGGTGCTGTTATCGGGCCATTGGCTGGCAGGGTAACGGATGCGAAGTTAAAGATAAGAGATGAAGTATATCATTTTCGTGGAAATGAAGGGCAGACGATGCTGCACAGCGGTGAATATGGCGTTCATAATGATAGCTGGAGTATAGATGATGGGGTCATCGGAAGGATATGCTCGATTAAGATGTCCTGTCGTGTCGATGGGTACCCTGGTCATCCTCTAATGAGCATCATATATACTCTCGATAATGAAAACAGGCTGAGTATTGACTATAAGATTACAGTCGACAGTGCTACAATCATTTCTCCTACAAATCATACTTATTTCAATCTTTCGGGAAACGATGGAACAGGGGCTCATATTGTGAATTTTGGAAGTAAATCATTTCATCCATTAAATGAACAATTGTTGCCATTGGAAAAAAAGCAAGCTGAAGGAATTTTCGATCTCAGTTCACCAACTACACTTCAGAATATTTATAATGATGATCACTTACAAATAAAGATTGCATCAAGCGGATTTGATCATTACTTTTATCTTGAAAATAAAAGAGCTGTTCTTACAGAGCCTATTAGCGGACGAAGAATGACAATGACTACAACTTTCCCTGGTATGATTTTCTACACCGGTAATGCAATGGAAAGCAAGCAATGCAATAAAAATATAAATGGGAAACATGCTGGGGTATGCTTTGAGGCTCAAGAACCTCCCATACTTGATGGATTAAAGATAAGTCCTGAAAGGACACTGGATAAACGGAAGTACGAAAGAAAAACTACATTTGAATTTTCTTTAATTTAAAAAGGCGCTGATAGCGCCTTTTTTATGTCAGAAGTCATACATCGATTCCTTCTCTTCACGGATGCGCTTGTACGTATCGGTCAGCATGACGGTATCCTCGACCAGTGCATTGAGCCGGAAGATGATGTCATCGTTGATGATCTCCTTATTCAGGAAATCCTTTTCCTGGATAAAGACATACGTGCTCACCGTCTGTGCCTTCATGTAGCTCAGAATTGGTTTGAGCTGGGTTTCCGGGATGAGGAAATGCTTGGATGTGCCGGCGGTGACGAAGAAGCTGACGATCTTGTCCTGCAGTGCATTGATCGGCAGCAGGTCGAAGACGTTCTTCAATGTGGCCGGGATGGAAGCCTGGAAGATCGGTGTGCCGATGATGATGGCGTCCGCTTCCATTATGGTTTTTGTGATATATGCCGTATCCCCTTCGTAGTCGAGGTAGTTGCGTCCATCGCTGAACTGTACGGTATAGTCCGCTAGGTCAATGAACGTCCAGTCGACATGGGGGTACTGGCTGGTCAATTTCTCTGATACATATTTCATTGTGGTGCGTGTTTTGGAGCCGACGTTCGAGCCGGAGAGTCCTACGATTTTCATTGGTCAGCCTCCTTTTTGGTGTATTTTCTGATGGCAGGAAGCACTTCTTTGCCGATCCATTCGATGTTCCGCATGAGCTGGTCGAATGGCACACCACCGAAGTCCATCTGTCCGATGTAGCGCTGGTGGTCGAACTGTTCATGCTGGTAGAGGATCTTCTCGATGACTTCCTGCGGGCTGCCGACGTTCAGTACGTTGCGCCTGTCGGCACCCATGGCAAAACCGCGCTTGGGGAACCCGGCACCGTTTGTTAGTTTCATACCTTCATTTATATGTGGATAAACCTCCCGCTGTGCCTGCTGGGTCGTTTCGGCGACATGGAAGAACCCGGCCGTGGCGACGGGGAGCTGCTCCGGGTCATGGCCATACTGCCGTGCTGTGTCCCGGTACATGCCGATCGTTTCCTTGAAGTGCTGGGTCGGTCCGGCGAGCATCGCAATCTGCATCGGTACACCGGCGGCACCGGCCTTGACGGCACTTGAAGGGTGACCGCCGACAGCGCGCCAGATCGGTAGCGCGCCGTCAAGCGGGCGGGGGAGGACCCGTGCATCTTTGAGGGCGGGACGGAAGTCGCCTTTCCAGTTGACTATTTCATTCTCGTTGATCTTGAGCAGCAGGTCGAATTTCTCTTCGTACAATGCCTCATAATCGCTCAGGTCGTACCCGAGCAGATCGAATAGGCCGACGCGGGAGGCACGGCCGGCGATGATTTCAGCGCGGCCGCCCGAGATGAGGTCGATGGTGGCGAAATCCTCATAGACCCTTACGGGATCGAGTGTGCTGATGATGGTCGAGGAGCTCGAGATCTTTATTTTTTCGGTCGCCTGGGCGATGGCGGAGAGCACTACGGTATGCGCCTGTGTCGCAAAATAGTCCTGGTGGCTCTCGCCGACACTGAAGAAGTCGAGGCCCGCTTCTTCTGCGAGCTTCGCGAGCTCGATGATTTCATGGATGCGCTGCTGGGCGGAGATCCTCTGGCCTGTCTGCGGATTCGGAAGGTGGTCCCCCAGTGTATAGAGTCCGAATTCCAGGCCGTTATTCTTGTTGATGCGGTACTGTTCCATTGAAGACGTCCTTTCATGTATCAGGTTGTTGCTTTTATTATGGAATGAAATGGAGGAAATGAGAAATAATCCGTCCGGAAAGAGGCGTATGGGACTGAAAATACAGCTCAGGACTGATGTTTGGTGGAGGGGGGGGAGTTAATTGTCACTGGTGGGCGTGCCGAATGCCAATTGAAGACCTTACACCCGCCCATATAAAAAGCCCCGGTCCATCCCACAAGAGGGGACGGACTGGGGCTGCAATAATTTTCATTCCTTCGCAAGGCGCAGCATGGTGCGGTAGAGAAGCTCGGTGCCGACGGCGATGTCAGCATCGCTCGCGTACTCCGCAGGATTGTGGCTGATGCCGTCCCTGCATCGGACGAAGATCATGCCCATGTCACATGCATCCGCCATATTGCTGGCGTCATGGAAGGCGCCGCTCATGAGGACTGGAGACTCGATGCCGATGTCGGCGCTCTCGGCCTTCATAATATCCATGATTTCCGGGCTCGCATCCTTCGGTGTGGTACCGCCGTCGTCATGGATGGTGTACTCGAGGCCGTGTTCGGATGCGGTCCTTTCGATGATGTTCCGGAGCGCCTCCTCGTAGGTGTTCCGGCGTTCGAGGTCGCTGTCCCGGAGGTCGATGGTGAAGCTGACGCGCTCAGGGATGATGGAGCGTCCGCCCGGGAAGACTTCGAAGTCGCCGACGGTGCCGACGGATGGGGCGCCGGGCTCCGACTGGACGAGGCTGTTGAAGGCGGCGATGATGTAGGATGCACCGACGAGCGGATCCCGGCGCTTTGCCATGGGGACTGTGCCGGCGTGGCCGGAGACACCTGTCAGTTCGACGGTGAGCCATCTGGGTCCGGCGATGCCGCTGACGATGCCGACGGGCACATCTGCTGCTTCCAGGTTCGGCCCCTGCTCGATGTGCATCTCCACATAGGCCTTGAGATTATCGGGCGCGTATTCAGATTCCTCGAGCTTGTCGGGGTCGGCACCGAAATCAATCAGTGCCTGCCGCCTTGTCACACCTTCAGCATCCGCGCGTTCGAGTTCGCCCTGTTCGAGCTTGCCGAGGATGCCGCGGGAGCCGAACAGGCCGACGCCGAAGCGGTGGCCCTCCTCATCGCAGAAGGACATGACTTCGACTGGAACGTCGGGTTCGATGCCCTGCTCCATCATCGTCTGTACCGCCTCCAGTCCGCCGAGTACACCGATGGTGCCGTCGAACCGGCCGCCGTATGGCTGAGAGTCGATGTGGGAGCCGAGCATGACGGCGGGGGCATTTTCATCTTTGCCCTCAATCCTGCCGATGAGGTTGCCGAAGTTGTCATAGCGTGTCTTCAGGCCGGCCTCATCCATCCATTTCCGGACGAGGTCCATGCCTTCCTTATATTTTTCGGAGAGGGCCAGGCGGTTGACGCCGGTCTCCTCGATCTTTCCGATTTCTGCAAGTGTAAGTATGCGTTCCGATAGCCGTGATGCATTGATTGTGCTGAGTGTTCTATTCATCTATTCAAGGTTTCCTTTCTTTTTCTCCATGAACAGCACGACTGCGATGGTGAGTGCCACGCAGAGTGCGATCTTGATCAGGCTGAAGATGGGTGAGAACAGCACCGCCATGCCGATGACGAGTGCGATGACGCCGTATTTCGGCGTGCGGTAGGCGAACTGCCCGAGCACTGCTCCGAAGATGGAGGGCAGGACGAAGCCGAACATGCCCTCGACGAAAGGCGGGAACATCGAAATCAGGTATGTACCGCCGAGTATCATGATGACGAGCAGGATGATGTTGGTGAGGGAGGCGACTGCGATGCCGAATACACCGGCGACCTCCGCCTTCTGGGACCCGGGTTCTGCATTGACCGATTTCTGTGCTGCAGACGAGCAGGGCAGGCACATGTTGGCGATGTTGCCCGTCAGGAAGGCAAGGTATGTACCGGCGACACCAAGGGTCGGATAGTAGGTGATCGGCTCGAGCACCCACATGATGCCGATGAAGGATGCATATCCGACGAGCCCGGTCGCGATGACGCCCCAGCCCGGGTGGGCATCGAGTACGAATGAAATATAGAGTGGCGGGATGAGCGACATGATGATGATGACGAGAAGCGTCAGTCTGCCCCAGAAGTGGGAGCGTCTGTAGAACATCTCCATGGATGAAGCCTCTGTTCCGCTGATCCGTGAATCAACAGCAACATTTGCTGTATGTTCTGCTGTATTGTTCATTTAAAAACCCCTTTGTTTTTTATTTTACATGATGAACGTGGTCAGATAGCCGGTCGTCATGCCGATGAGCAGGGCGAATCCGAGTGCCCATTCCTTCAGCCAGCTGATGTCGCGGTGGTCTGCGTACTTCATCATGGCGACCATGGCTGCAAGCGCCACGACTCCGGACACAGCATGGTTCGGACCATTGACCATCTGCTGGCTGGCAAGATAGGCGAACGCCCCGAGCATTGCTGCAAGTGCGACGCTGGCCATGATCTTCGGATTGCGCTTTTGGATCTTCTCCTGCGTCTTGCCCATCGATTTCGTAAATACCATCGTAAAGATGAGCCAGCCCGTACCGCCGAGGAACATCGTCCACATGACGGCGGCGAGCGCCTCAATCGGGAAGTTCTCGGCACCGAGCTCCACTCCGAACGCTGAAGCCCCGATGGCTGCAGCACTGGATTCAGTGGCTGCGGAACCGATGATGCCGATGCGCATGAGCGTGATCGGTGAACCGATCAGGGTGATGAGGGATATGAGCACGATGGCGATGCCGAATGAGGGGCCGATCGAGCTGATGAATCCGGCACGGATGGCTGTTTTGACCTCCTGTTTCGTCAAGTCCGCCTCAGGTGCGGAGCGGCCGGCAATCCACAGGAATACGATGGCCTGGAAGGCGACGATGGCGACGATGATGAATGCGAAAATCCAGAATGCGGTACTGTTTGCGATCTGTAGAATGTCTCCCATTGATGAATCCTCCTTTGTTTATGGTACTGCCTATGATGCCCCGTCCTCCAGGTAGTCGAGGACGGTGGCGATGAAGAGCTTGCCGATGTACAGCATCGACTCCTCGTTGACGTTGAACTTCGGATGGTGGTGCGGGTATATGTCGGACGGATCCGGCATGGCACCGCCGACCCAGACGAACGCCCCCGGGGCTTTATGGAGATAGTAGGAAAAGTCCTCCATGCCCATCATCGGCGTCATTTCGTACACCAGCTCGTCCCCGAACAGGGAATTGGCGACGCGGGCGATGCGTGCCGTCTCGGCTTCGTCATTGACGACCGCCGGATAGCCTTTGATGTAGTTCACCGTGGCTGTGGCACCGAGGCCTTCTGATGTCGACTTTGCGACCGACCGGATGGCTGCCTCGACATTTTCACGTACATCGGGCTTGAAGGTCCGGGCGGTCCCTTTGAGCAGGGCCGTGTCGGGAATGACATTGAAGCTGTCGCCTCCCTGGAAGGTGGCGACGGTCACCACTGCGGACTCGAGGGGATCCGTCTGGCGGCTGACGATCTGCTGGAGTGAAGACATCACCTGTCCGCCGATGGCCACAGGATCGACAGTCAGATGCGGCATGCCGGCATGGCCCCCCTTGCCGTGGATGGTGATTTCAAAATTGTCCCCGTTAGCCATTGACGGCCCGGCCCGGTATCCGACCCTGCCGAGTGGCTCCTTCGAGTTCACATGGGCACCGAAGACTGCGTCAACCCCTTCCATGCAGCCGGCCTCCACCATGAACTTGGCACCCCCGGGCACAAGCTCTTCTGCGAACTGGTGGATGAAGACGACGTTCCCCGGCAGTTCCTCCCTGAACTCGCTCAACACCTTCGCAACATGCAGGAGGCCGGATGTGTGGACATCGTGGCCGCATGCGTGCATGACCCCGTCGACCTTGGACCGGTAGGGCACTTCATTCTCCTCGTGGATCGGCAGCGCATCGAAGTCGGCACGGAGGGCGACGGTCTTCCCCGGCTTCCCGCCATGCAGAGTGGCCACCACGCCGCGTTCTCCGACTTCCGTCTGCACTTTTAGCCCGAGCGCCTTCAGGAAGGTGGCGACCTTCTTCGGTGTATCGACCTCGTGGAAGGAGAGCTCGGGATACATATGTAGATCCCTCCGAAATTCGACCATATCCGGGTAGAGCGATTCGAACCGTTCAAATAGTTTCTCCTGCAATGTAACCATCCCCATTTCTGAATTTATATATCATTCAGAATAATCAATGTGCATGGACGTGTCAACTTCGTGTCAGATATTCCTACATATCAATTCAGGACTGTGAAATTATGAACTGGGTATTTATTTTGTTAATATATAGGTAGATAACATGTTTTAAAAAGGGAAGGGATCATATGACAGAAAGTGGATGGCAGTTGGAACACAGTTACGCCAGTCTACCCGAAATATTCTATAAGTCAGCAAAGCCGGAGCACGCAGAGTTTCCGGAAATCGTCCTGTTCAACTGGAAGCTGGCCGAAACGCTGGGGCTCGATCCGAGAAACCTGCAGACGGCATCCGGCGATGTTTTTTCAGGCAATATCATTCCGGATGGGGGCAAACCGATTGCACAGGCCTATGCCGGACATCAGTTCGGTAGCTTCACCATGCTCGGTGATGGCCGGGCGATCCTCCTCGGCGAACAGATTACGCCGGATGGAAAGCGGTTCGATATCCAGCTGAAGGGGGCTGGACGCACAGCGTTCTCCCGCATGGGGGATGGACGTGCGCCCCTTGGACCGATGCTCAGGGAATACATCGTCAGCGAGGCGATGCATGCGCTCGGCATCCCGTCGACCCGGGCATTGGCATTGGTGACGACCGGTGAGGCGGTCAGCCGTGAGCGGATGCTGCCCGGTGCAGTATTGACCCGTGTGGCTGAGAGCCATATGCGGGTGGGCACGTTCGAATATGCCGCCCGCACCGAAGGGGCGGACAATGTCAAAGTGCTGGCCGACTATGCCATCGACCGCCATTACCCGGAGCTTGCCGGTGAGGATGAGGATGAAAAGTACCTGAAGTTCCTCGATGCGGTCATCGACCGCCAGGCGTCACTCATCAGCAAGTGGCAGCTGGTCGGATTCATCCATGGTGTGATGAATACGGACAATATGACGATCAGCGGAGAGACGATCGACTATGGCCCATGCGCCTTCATGGATACGTACGATCCGGAGGCGTCCTTCAGCTCGATCGACGTCAACAAGCGCTACCGCTACCGCAACCAGCCGGGCATCGCCCAGTGGAACCTTGCACGGTTTGCAGAAACGCTGCTGCCGCTCCTCGATCCGGACAAGGATGAGGCGGTGCAGATCGCCCAGGACTCCCTGAGTGCATTCGGCAGGCTGTACAACGACTACTGGCAGGCCGGCATGCGGGATAAGCTGGGGCTGGTCGGCGGAGAAAAGGCGGATGATGATCTGGCGATGGAACTGCTCGACCTGATGGCGCATCACAAGGCCGACTATACAGAGACGTTCAGGCTGCTGTCGCTGGACACGCCGGATGATATCGGGTTCAGCGGAAGCGAACGCTTCAAGGACTGGCACAGCAGATGGACGGCCCGCCTGGAAGCGCAGGATGCGACGTTCGAGGCTGCCCATATACTCATGCGCAGCGTGAACCCGGCGGTCATCCCGAGGAACCATCTCGTGGAGGAGGCGCTCGACCTCGCCGTGGAGCAGGGCGACTACAGCAAGGCATCCAAGCTGATCGAAGTGCTGTCGAATCCGTTCGATGACGGGTGCGACAAGGAATACAAGGAGCCGCCGGAAGATGATGACAAGGTCCATATGACATTTTGCGGCACATGATATGAAGAAAAGCGTATTCCCGTCGGGAATACGCTTTTTATGGTTGGGGGCGGCTGATTGTCATCGGTTGGAACATTCACGGGCTGCATGCCGGCTATTTCCGTCCCTTCACATTGAAGAAGTCGCCGCCCTTCTTCTTCTCATCATCAGTGCCCCAGTCTGTGGCATCGGACTGCTTCACGAGGTGGGGGATATGCTTGGAGCAGTGAATATACGCTTCATCCACCCGGATGCATACCCAGCGTTCGGCGCGGCCGCCTTCCTCTCTATGCATCTGTTCGATTGTGGAGGCATCTAGGCCAAGGTCATGGAGGTCTTCATTTTCGATGATTGCCGCGCTGCCGTTGACGTGGAGGCCGATGTGATGGGTGAAGAAGTCGATGAACATCAGGCCGATATGCGGGTTTTCTGAGATGTTGCCGAGGCTCGCCATTACGCCGTTGCCGCGGTATTCGGGGTAGAGGAGGGTGTGGGCATCCAGCACCCGCACGAATCCCGGATCACCGGCGCGGAATGAATTGTCGCAGTTGCCTTTGGCGTCGGCCGTCGAGATGAAGACCATTTCCTGGTCTGCAATGAACTGCGCCATATCGGCATTGACATGATCGAGCATCTGGTTTTTGTAGAAGGCATCGGCACGTCTTTTCGTACCGTGCCGCGCCTGGAGGCTGCGTTCGCCTTGGGACATGGGCGTCTTCCTTTCCATATCTGGACATAAAAAGAGTGGGCACGGGATATGATGTTCCGTGCTCACTGTCCTGTCAGAGTACTTTTTCGATGTCATCCTTCATTTTAAGCGGGGATGTCGTCGGGGCCACGCGTGTCACCACGTTGCCGTCACGGTCCACGAGGAACTTTGTGAAGTTCCACTTGATCTTGTCGCTGATCAGACCATTAGTCTGTTTTCTCAGATGCTTGAACAGCGGATGGGCATCTTCACCGTTGACGTCGATGATGTCATGGATGTCGAAGGTGACGCCATGGTTGATGCGGCATGCCTCCTCTGCATCCTGCCCAGATCCTGGTTCCTGGTTGTTGAACTGGTTGGATGGGAAGCCGAGGACCACGAGGTCCTGATCCTTGTATTCCTGATGCAGGGCTTCGAGATCATCATACTGTCCGCGCAGGCCGCACTGGCTTGCCGTGTTCGCAATCAGCATCGGCCGTCCTTTATATTTGTCGAGGGAATAGGTTTCACCGTTTGCCTTCTTGACCTCTATATCATAGATACTCATACGATTGCTCCTTTATGGGATGTACCTACATTATATGTAATCCTGGACACAAGCTCCATTAATCCGGCTTGTACTCCAGGATTCCTTATCCCATCTGCCTGTCGGACTGTGGATAGGAGAAGAAGGCAGCGCGGCTTTTGTCTGCAAAACCGCATTCCATGCAGACATAGCGGTGTGCCTTGCCGTTGAGGTAGCACTTGACGATATCCCTGTGCATGCAGTCCGCCTGATCCTTCAATTCTCCCTTTTCGCGTTTCTTTTCGATCAGCTTCTCGATCTGCTGGCTCGAAAACTTTTCCATTTCCCTTTCCTCCTCTGCGTATGAGTATCCCGTGAATTTATTTTCAACGCGTTGATAGTCTTACATATCCGTTTTTGGGCCAATTAATCATTATGGGGTGAATTTTTACAATTAAACCGTTTCCATATTACATTAAATGGATACATGTCTGTTATATTCAAACAAATTCGTCCTATCGTATCGGGCGGTTATGCTATGATATATTCTAACTACTCATCCACGGGAAACGGGGGGAATGCCGATGACAGCTGAAATGATTTTTGTCGCCCTGATGATTGTACTGATGCTCCTTGGCCTGCTGTTTGAAGTCGCCCGTGCCGATTTGATCGTCTTCTTCTTTCTGGTCATCTTCCTGCTGACGGGGATGATTTCAACCGAACAGGCGCTGAGCGGTTTTTCCAATGAAGGGATGCTCACCGTCCTGCTTCTGTTCATTGTGGCCGGTGCCATCCAGAAGCATGGCATCATAGAAAACTACATCGACCGTCTGCTCAGCGACCATCGCGGAACGAAGCGCTCGATGATCAAGCTGCTTGCGCCGATCTCATTGTTCTCGGGATTTCTCAATAATACGCCGATTGTGGTCACATTGACCCCGATCATCAAGAACTGGTGCCAGAAGAATGGGATTGCGCCGTCGAAGTTCCTCATTCCGCTCTCCTACGTCACCATCCTCGGAGGGACGATCACACTGATCGGCACATCGACGAACCTGGTGGTGCACGGCCTGCTCATCGAGTCGGGCCGGGAAGGCTTCGGATTCTTCCAGCTGTCGGTCGTCGGACTGCCGATTGCGCTTGCCGGCCTGATCTATATCTTCACCCTTGGATACCGTCTGCTGCCGAACACGCTCGGGGCAAAGGAGCAGATCCGTGAGGAAGTGAAGGAATTCCTGGCCGAAGCGGTGATCGAGAAGGATTACGAGCACGTCAACGGCCGGATCGTCGAAGCGGTGAATAACTCACTGAAGGGGATATACATCATCGAAATCATCCGCAATGACACCCGCATCTTCCCCGTGACGCCGAATACCGTAATTGAAGAGGGGGACCATCTGCTCTTCTCCGGTACGATCAATACCATCGCTTCCGTACAGAAGCAGAAGGGCATCACACTGAAGACGGGCACGGATCAGACGCTCGAGAGCCTGAAGGACGACAGTTTCGAGCTGATCGAAGCGGTCATCTCCCATCAGTCGGGGCTGGTGGGGAAATCCGTGAAGTCCGCACGCTTCCGTTCCAAATACAGTGCCGGCGTCATTGCGGTCCACCGCAACAATGAGCGGATCAAGAGCCGGGTCGGGGACATCATACTGAAGCCGGGGGATACTGTGCTGCTGCTCGCAGGCAATGATTTTATGGAGACGCATATGCATTCCATCGACTTCTATGTCGTCACTTCCCTGTCGCCGCCGGAACCGCTGCACCAGAGCAGCGTTAAAGGGTGGGCGGGCCTCGGACTTCTGCTCGTCATGATCACCTCCGTGACGCTCGGCTTCCTGTCGATGTTCGAGGCGATGCTGATTGCGGTCATCCTGCTGATGATATTCAAGTTCATCAACGCCGATGAGATGCTGAGCTATATACAGTTCAACGTCATCCTGCTCATTGCCAGTGCATTCGGCGTCGGGGCGGCCATGATGGAATCGGGCCTCGCCCAGTTCCTGGCTGAAAACATGCTGGCGGTCGCAAGGCCGCTCGGCGTGCTCGGGGTCATCGCCATCCTGTACATCATGACGAACATATTCACTGAACTGATCACCAACACCGGGGCGGCCGTGCTGATGTTTCCGATTGCGATGGAGATGGCGACGCAGATGAACATGGACTACATGGGGCTCACCGTGACCATCGCCATCGCCGCTTCCGCAAGCTTCATCACACCAATCGGCTATCAGACGAACCTGATCGTCTATGGGCCCGGCGGATACAAATTCACCGACTACATCAAAGTGGGCGTCCCATTGTCGCTGATGACGATGGTGATCTCCACTCTGATCATCTATACAGTATGGTTCTAAATAAAGTACACAGGGAAGGAAAGGATATAAAAAGATGAAATTGGGCATCCTGGATCAAATGCCGCAGCCGAAGGGCAAGACGGCTGAACAGACGGCAGCACACACGATTGATATGGCACAGACGGCGGAAAACCTCGGTTACGAACGCTACTGGTTCGCAGAGCATCATGCCACGCGTGGCATGGTCTCGAGTGCACCGGAGATCATGATGGCAACGGTCGCGAGCCGGACCAGAACGCTGAAAGTGGGGAGCGGCGGCATCCTGCTGCCGCAATACAGCCCGTTCAAGGTTGCATCGCAGATTGCACAGCTCGAATCGCTGTTTCCCGGGCGCATCGAAGCGGGCGTCGGACGCTCGCCAGGCGGCGGGGAGTTCATCCGCAAACTGCTGGCGGACGGCAAGCCGAACCAGATGGCCGAATACCCGGATAAGCTGAAGGACCTGATACAGTATCTGGATGGCAGTGCCAGGGTGCGGGCCGCACCACGGACTACCGCCCGCCCGGAACTCCATTCGCTCGGCCTCGGGGAGAACAGTGCCGTACTCGCCGGCATCCTCGGCATCGGCTACGTGTTCGGCCATTTCATCCGGCCGGACCGCGGCGTGGAGGCATTCCGTGCATATCATGATGCATTCGAACCGGGGTTCATGGCGCAGCCCTCAGCCCGTGCATGTGCATTCGTGGTCTGTGGGGAAGACGACAAGCATGCCGAAGCACTCGCACAGAGCCAGGACATCTGGCTTTTGAATGTGGAGAAGGGGCTCGACAGCCAGGTGCCGACACCGGAAGCGGCACAGAAGAAGTATGAAGCACTGACGGAGGCAGAACGTGAAAAAGTGAAGCACAACCGGAGGCGCATGATCATCGGCGGCCCGGAAACCGTCAGGGCGGAGCTTGACCACTACAGCGCCCTGTATGAATGTGACGACTGGCTCATCCTGTGCAACCTCCATGACTGGGAGGAGAAGAAGCGGTCATTCGAGCGGCTTGCGGAAATTTATTTGTAGCCGCTTTGATATGATGTTGTAAAAGTGGTGTATTCAATCGCTTTCATCGTCGACGATTTTTATGCTATATTAGCTTAGTTGACTTTAGAAAGAGGTGTTGCATCATGGAATTTACAGTATGGAATCTTGTGACCGATCTCGGTCTTATAGCGATGCTGCTGCTCGTCGGAATGTTCCTGCGCGCACGCATCGGCATCCTGCAGCGGTCATTCATGCCGGCAAGCATCATCGCGGGCATACTTGGTCTGATTTTCGGACCGAACATGCTCGGGTGGCTGCCGTTTTCAGCGTTCATCGGGGACTACCCCGGCGTCCTGATCGCAATCGTATTCGCTGCGATTCCGCGGACGACGGGACGGTTCAATATCAGGAAGATGATCAACAAGGTCGGCGGACTGTGGTCCTATTCGCAGATTGCGATGCTTCTGATGTGGGGGCTCGGGCTGCTGTTTGCGCTGGTGCTGCTCGTGCCGGCATTTGATGTGCACAACGGCTTCGGCCTCATCCTTGCCGCAGGATTCGTCGGCGGCCATGGCACTGCTGCCGCACTCGGGGATGCATTCGCCCAGCAGGGCTGGGAAGAAGCCACTTCCCTTGCGATGACATCCGCAACACTCGGTGCCATCCTGGCCATCGGGGTCGGACTGGCACTGATCAGAAAAAGTGCAAATGAAGGCTATGCGAACTATATTTCCAGGTTCGATGAGCTGCCTGAGGAACTCAGGACAGGCCTCATCCCGGAAGAAAAGCGTGAGTGGAGCGGCAAGGATACGGTTTCCGCCATCTCCATCGATCCGCTCGTCTTCCATATGGCACTCGTCGTGTTCGTCACGATGATCGGCTACTATTTGAGTCAGTTCGGGGAATCGCTCTATGACGGGCTTGCCATTCCGGCATTCTCCCTCGCTTTCCTCGTCGGCCTCGCCCTGAGCCTTCTGCTCCAGGCAGCAGACATGGACAAATACATCGACAAGAGTGTGATGTCCAAAGTGAGCGGCAGTGCGACGGATGTCCTCGTCGCCTTCGGCATCGCCTCCATCAACCTGACGGTCGTTGCACAGAACCTTGTGCCGTTCCTCATACTGATGGCTTTCGGCATCCTGTTCACATACACTTTCTACCGGTTCGTCTCCCAGTATTATTTCCAGGAGCAATGGTTTGAAAAGGGGATATTTACATTCGGCTGGATTACGGGCGCCGTCGCAATGGGCATCGCCCTGCTCCGCATCGTCGATCCGAAGCTCGAAAGCGGAACGCTCGAGGACTATGGGCTTGCCTATATACCGATTGCCCCCGTTGAAATTGCACTCATCACCTTTGCGCCGCTGTTCATTCTGAGCGGGCAGCATTGGCTGTTTTCGGTGATTACGATTGTGCTGAGCCTGGTCATCATCATCTTCTCCTACTCGAGGGGATGGCTGCATCTGAAGAGGAATGCATAACTGCATAGAAGGGAGGCCTGCTCATTCGAGCGGGTCTTTTTTTGAGGAAGGGGGCCGTCCAACCGTCATTGGTGATTCCTGCGGAGGCTCCATTTCATCCGGTACAGGACATGTTCCCTCCATCTCTATTATACTGGAAATATAATAGATTGAATGGAGGCGGATTATGGAAACGGCAAATATACTTGCATGGACACTGCAGTTCGAGACGGACATCCCGAGTGATATCGATGATGTTCTGATAGGGGGCGAACGGCCGATTGCTGCATACAAGACATTGAGGGATGCGGCAATCTTCACCGACAGGCGCATGATCATACGGGATGTCCAGGGCATGACTGGAAAGAAGGTTGAGATGTACTCGCTGCCGTACAGCTCCATAGACATGTGGTCGACGGAGAATGCGGCAGGCATGTTCGATGTGAACGCCGAGGTGGAACTCTGGACGAAGGTGGGCCACATAAAGATCAACTTGGGCAAGAAAGTGGATATACGAAAATTCGACCGTCTGATTGCTGAAGCGGTGCTGAAATAGAAAAACGCCTTCCATGTGTGGAAGGCGTTTTTCTATCTGCTAGCTGTACATTTCTTCAACGTGATCCAGAATGCCGGCACTGAGCAGATAATCCCTCGGTGCGAGAAACGTGACGGTGACGACACCGGGGTTCCGTCCAATATCGATGGAGCCTGTAATGGTCGCCCGGTTCATGACTTCAGGCACGTCTATATTGAAGAGGGTGGCTGCCCGCTCCATACCGTTGAGTGTCGCCCCATTCAAATCAGCCCCGGTACCGACGAACGAAACCGGATAGCTCCTCTCAATTTCCTCAATCCGCCACTCTGCTGCAAGTGCCTTCGCCTTTTCCATCTCCTGTTCTGTAAACGGTCTGGCGAGGGCGGGAAGATCCTCTTCAAGCGGAAGGATGATGGGTCCTTCGATGACGAGGTTCTTTATGACCTCGACCCTCAGGTCGACAATGCCGGCGACATCCGTCGTATGGCCCGCAATCTCACCGTTGCCCTGCATGGCGTGCATATCACCGAGGTAGACGCCGCCGCCCTGCACTTTGACGGGGCAGATGACTGTGACACCCTCACGGACGCGGTTGATATCCATATGGCCGTCGGTACGGTCGACCAGCTGATCTTCCGTAATGCCGTATTCATGGGGGGCGTCGATCAGAAACTGTCCGAAGTCCCCGGCATTATGGGAGTCCGGGAAGGGCCTTGCAGGAGTGGTGCCCAACTGTCCCAGGAATGGAATGACACGCGCCAGGGCACCGACGATGTCGTGGGGCGCAAAAGTGACGACGGGGTTCTGGATGGAGTTTTCCGGCGTCGACATATATCGTTTCGCTTCATGTGCAATTTTCTCCGCCCCTTCCTGGTTCAAGGTCAGGCCGATCGTCCGTTTTCCGTCGAATGCCATCGTGTAGGCATTGGTGAAGGTGAAGGGGGTGACGTCCTCCCCGCATTCCACACATCTGACTGCGCCCTGGCCGATGCCCTCAACTTTCGAACGTGGATTCTTGGTACCGCAGTTCGGGCAGATGCCCGCGACAAATGGATCTCCCGTGAACCTGCCCTCCATCGGCTTGTCGTTCCCGGAGGCAGTCGCCATTGATGTCACCCGTATCGAGTTGATGTGGATCGCAATGGCATCACCGACTTCCGCCCCTTCAACGAAGACGGGCTTCGTCACTTCGTGTCCGCCCTTCAATTCCGGTGTAATCATCGGCCCCCAGCAGCCGGGCGCTGTATTGGCGACGATATGGCCGCCATCCTTGACGACATACTGCATTTCATCCCCTGGGTTGAGGATTCCGTTGGTGAACTGGTCGACATAGACTGTCTGCTTCGCTTGCCGTTCTGACATTTGAACCATCCCCTTTGTTTTATTGCCTATATTTTACCATGGAGAAGAGCAGGGAGATAAGCGAAGCGTATTAATTTCTGAAAATTCTTTGCTCTAGTAATACAGGGAAGCCAAATCAGGGAAATAATAAATGATTTTCCATGAAACTTCTTATTTAAAATAATTTACAAAAATAAAACCTGGTAATTATTAGTAAGCAGGTAGGTAAAGAGGAGGCTGAAACCACGATAATGAATATATTGAATAATTGCAGGAAAAGTGATTTTCAAAGTCCAATTTATCTCTACTTAAAGATAATAGAGCTATATTTATATTCATTTTTTTACATATCCTATGTATAAGAAACTGTCTCCTTACTATTTCAGAAATAGAGAGGGTTAAAAAGTACAATATATAATTTCATATAGATCTTTAAAAATACAATACAACTCTAGAAAATATTTCAATGATTCAGAATATTTGTATAATTTGTATTGATAATACACACTGTGTGATATATAATGAGAGCAAGTTAATAGTGACAGAAAAAAGGGGAAAAATGAACTTGTACCACGTGAAAGTTTGCTACGTTATTTAATTATTAGATAAAGTTTCAAACCGGTCGGAAGGAGGATGGCGGAGGGTGCATGAAACTTTATCATAATAATAAATATTTTTGGAATCCACATATTCCATGCAGCATCGCATATGCATTGACGCGAACCTTTCATCATGGTTTCTCAGCATAACTGTAATGGTTGTATTTTAACATTCGTTCAGTCAGTTGCACCTTGGTCGGGGGCCATTCGTGGTTAGGCAGCTGATTTGAATACAGAATTGAGGGTTTGTTTGGTGTGAGGAAAAAATGAGCTTTGTAGAAGAGATAGAATAAAGCTAAGAGGATCGGTATAGGATTATTCTCCGTCGGTAACATCCACTGTGGTCTCATCCACGCCACAAAGGAACAAGTGAGCAAGGAGATATGCATCTCAAATGCAAAAGATAGAGAAGCATTTGAGATGCCTTTTTTGTTTGAAAATCATACGGCTGATGATACACCTCATAATAATGCAGGTGTTTTTATTATGCAGAAAACTAAAAAAGCATTTATCTATATGAATAATTATGTAATAATATGTATCATAATAAAAAAGAGGAATGATGAAGTTGCAGAAGAAACTATTTGAACAGTTGGAAAGCCTATACCCGGAGATGGTGAAGACGCGCAGGCATCTGCACATGTATCCGGAACTCTCCTTCAAGGAGCAGTTTACTCCCGAATATGTCAGCCAGCATCTGGAATCGCTTGGCATTGAATATAGGACGCATGTCGGCGGCAATGGTGTGGTCGGCACTCTGCATGGGGGCAGGCCGGGGCCGACGGTGGCTTTGCGTGCGGACTTTGACGCACTGCCGATACAGGATGAGAAGGACGTCCCGTACAGATCGACGATTGAAGGTGTCAGCCATGCATGCGGCCACGATGTGCATACGGCGGCGCTGATGGCAGTCGAGACCGTTCTGGCCGGAGTACGGGAGGAACTGGCAGGTACGGTGGTGTTCATTCACCAGTTTGCAGAGGAACTGCCGCCGGGCGGCGCCCAGCTGATGATTGCTGATGGGTGTCTGGATGGCGTCGACTACATATATGGTGCCCATGTCTGGGCGGATGATGACTATGGCACAATCGGCTTCAGACCGGGCAATGCCATGGCAGGCGGGGATAATTTCGACATCACAATTCAGGGCAAGGGCGGACATGGCGCCATACCGCATACGACGGTGGATCCGCTTGTCACGATGAGCCAGCTTGTGGTGAATCTGCAGCAGATCGTCAGCCGCAAGATGGATCCGAACGCATCGAATGTCGTCACAATTGGTAAATTCCACAGCGGGGAGGCGACGAATGTCATCCCGGATACGGCTGTGATTTCAGGTACCACCCGTACATTCGATACCGAATCGAAAGCCGTGATGGAGGAGTGGATCCGACTGATGAGCGTATCGACGGCCGCACAGAACGGAGCGACGGCACAAGTCGATTTTACATATGGCTGTGTACCGCTGATCAACAGTGAAGGCGAGACGGAGCAGCTTAAGGTACTGGCGGAGGCGTACCTGCCGGATATGTCCGTTCAGGAGAAGGCGCCGATGATGACATCCGAGGACTTCGCCTACTATCTTGAGCATGTACCGGGCTCCTTCTTCTTTGTGGGTGCACGCAACTCGGAAATCGATGCCGTCTATCCGCATCACCACCCGAAATTCGATGTGGATGAACGGGCCATGGTGGAGATCGGCAAAGTGTTCATCCTTGCGGTGCTGCATCATATGAATGGACTGGAGGTTGCGGCTTGTGAAACAGCAGAATCCTCCAAATAAAAAGCGTCTTGAAATGCCGGATACATACGTCATTCTGTTCCTTGTGCTGGTAGTCACAGCGATTGCGACATACTTCGTGCCTGCCGGCGCCTTCGAAAGGGAGCAGGTGGACGGTGTGGAGCGTGTGGTATCGGGTACGTACGAAAGTACTGCACAGAATCCAGTCGGGTTCATGGATATCTTCATGGCCCTGCAGACCGGCATGGTCGAATCGGCAGGGCTCATCTTCCTTGTGCTGTTTGCCGGCGGGATGTTCGAAGTGGTGGAGCGTTCCGGAGCGATAACCGGAGGCATCATGAGTGCCGTGGATAAGATGTGCGGCAGGGAATTCCTGCTGATTGCGGTCATCTCCATCCTGTTTGCACTCGGTGGTGCGACGGGGGCGGTGGCGAACTCCGTCATCCCGTTCGTCGCCATCGGCGTCATGCTGGCCCGTGCGCTCAAACTCGATGCGATTGTTGCGGTGTCCATCACATTCGGTGCGACATTCATCGGTTTTGCCGCCGGATTCCTGAACCCCTATACGGTGGGCATCGCGCATGCGATTGCAGAACTGCCGCTTTTCTCCGGGATGCTCTTCAGGGTCATTTCGTTCATCCTGCTGGTCGGTGTGACCATCTGGTATACGTGGATGTATGCCAAACGCATCATGCGTGATCCGTCACGCAGCCTGATGGGCATCCTTGAAGATGAAGGGGACGTATCGGCCATGAAGGATGCACCGTTCACCCTGCGCCATAAGCTCATCCTGGGTTGGGTGGCGGCAGCACTGGCTTTCTTCGTGTTCGCCGTCATCCAGTTCCAATGGACGACGAACCATATGGCGGCCTTCTTCATCATCATTGGTGTCGTGGCAGGCATCATTGCCGGCATGAACTACAATAAGCTGACGCTGACATTTCTGGAAGGGTGCAAGAATCTGGTCTATGGAGCACTGATCATCGGGGTGGCCCGTGCGGTGCTTGTCGTGATGGAACAGGCAAACATTCTGGATACCATCGTCAATGCGCTGTCCGTGCCGCTCGGTGCCCTGACGCCCGTACTTGCGGCCATCGGCATGTTCATCGCAAATACACTGTTCAATTTCTTCGTTCCTTCGGGCAGTGGACAGGCGGCGATCATCATGCCGATCCAGACACCGCTTGCAGACATGATCGATGTTACACGACAGGTGGCGGTCCAGTCATTCCAGTTCGGTGATGGCTTCTCCAACAGCATCTTCCCGACTTCAGGGCCGCTGATGGCGAGTCTCGCAGTGGCAGGTGTACCGTGGATCAAGTGGGCGAAGTGGCTGCTGCCGCTTTTCATCATCTGGTCAGTCATCGCAATGGCTGTACTGGCCATTGGTGTCATGATCAACTGGGGTCCACTATAGATGGAAGAACCGGCATCGGTTTTCTGATGCTGGTTTTCTATATTGTGTAAAATTGGTATGGCAATATTCAAAAAAATATGATATCTTCATCTAGTGTTCATAGAAAGCGTTTTCGAGGAGGTTTAATATTGTCAAAGTTGAAAAATACATACCGAAACATGTGGCGGGAGTCCAAACGGACGAAGTCACTCCTTAAATTCTTCAGTGTGGACGAAGCCAAGAAGCATGCTGAACAGGGAAATCGCGGGCCTGGAAATGAAGAGCCCGAGAAAGCATACGGCCGCATGCAGATGGTCGGTCTGATTCTGGGGCCGCTGCTGTTCATACTTACACTGCTCTTCCTTGACACTGAGGGACTCGACTCAGCAGGGGTATTCGTAGTGGCGTCCACATTATGGATTGCGACATGGTGGATCACGGAAGCCATTCCGATTCCGGCGACTTCGCTCCTGCCGCTGTTCCTGTTCCCATTGGGGGGAGTCATGGACAGCGATACTACAACAAGCGCCTACGGCAACGACATCATCTTCCTTTTCCTCGGCGGATTCCTGCTGGCGCTCGCAATGGAGCGGTGGAACCTGCACACACGGATTGCACTGACGATCATCAAGGCAATCGGAACGACGACTGCTACCATCCTGCTCGGCTTCATGATAGCGACAGGCATACTGTCCATGTTCGTCAGCAACACCGCGGCGGTCATGATCATGATTCCAATCGGCATGGCGATCATCAGCGAGGCGCACTCGCTGTCCAAAAATGATCTGGATGACAACCTGCGCAAGTTTGAAAAGTCACTGGTGCTCGGCATCGGCTACGCCGGGACGATTGGCGGCCTCGGTACGCTGATCGGTACACCGCCCCTCATCATCATGTCGGGACAGCTCCAGGAACTCTTCGGCATCGAGATGAGTTTCGCTCAATGGATGCTGTTCGGTGTGCCGATCGTCATCATCTTCCTGCTTATGGCGTGGGCATACATGCACTTCTTTTCGTTCAAGCATGGTATGGACCACCTGCCGGGCGGAAGGGAAATCATCACGAGCGAACTCGACAAACTCGGCAAGATCACCCGGGAGGAGATACTCGTTCTACTCGTCTTCCTGTTCGCGGCATTCATGTGGATCACACGCGGATTCATCTGGTCCAACTGGTCCGTGACGGAAATGCTCACGGATGGCTCCATCGCCATGCTGGCAGCAGTCATACTGTTCCTGCTGCCGACCAAGAGGAAATCGAAGCGTATTCTCGACTGGTCTGTTGCCCGTGACCTGCCGTGGGGCGTCCTGCTGCTCTTCGGAGGCGGACTCGCCCTTGCGGCCGCCATCGTGGAGACCGGCGTGGATCAGTGGCTCGGTGAGCTTCTGACAGCTGTGGAAGGCATTCATATCGTCATCATCATAATAATCGTTACACTGGGTATTCTGTTCCTGACGGAAATCACATCCAATACCGCAACCGCCACGATGATTCTGCCGGTACTTGCCGGACTGACGATTGCACTTGAAGTCCATCCGCTGACGTTGATGGTGCCTGCAGCCATGGCCGCCAACTGTGCGTTCATGCTGCCGGTGGGGACCCCGCCGAACGCCATTGTATTCGGTACGCAGAAGATCACCATCCAGGAGATGGCCAAAACAGGCTTTGCCCTGAACATTCTTGGCGTCATCCTGATTGTGACATTCGTCTACTTCCTGATGCCGATCATTTTTGGCATCGACCTTTTGAACTTCAGTGGATGATAAATTAAAAAGAAAGCCCCATCTCTTTTATGAGATGGGGCTTTCTGTATGGATAGGGCGGGGGATGCCGGTCAGGGTGTCCAACCAACACCGAGTGCCCCGGTGCATGAAATTGATGATTCCACTCGGTCCCTTCCGATCATACTACTCCTTCGCATCCGCGAAATCGCTCAGAGGGACGACATAGACATAGCTGTCCTGGCTGCCGACCAGAAGGGTGTCGTTGACGATGATTGGACCGGCGGGGGCGAGGGTGCCGCCGAGCACCTTCTCCTTGACCGGTTCGCCGGTCTCGACGTCCATGCCGACGACCCTGCCTTCTACATTGGAGAAGTAGACGATGCCATTTTTGGCCACAGGGGGCGCCTTGGCGGCTGCATCTTCATAGGCCCACAGCTGTTCTCCGCTCTCGAGATCATAGGCATAGTATGTCTGGGTCTTCGGGCTGGCGACATACACCGCCCCCTCATATATCATGGGGGCACCGGACTTGTTGTTCTGGACAAGCTCTCCCGTCCCCCAGTTGTCCTCCCAGAGGATGTCGCCGGATTCGATGTCCATCGCATAGATTTCATGCTCGGTCTCTCCATCTTCATTTTCTACGAGTGCAGTGGTGACGACGGTGTTTCCGCTCACGGCAGGCGGCACGTCATCAAGGCCCATGACGACTTCGTCGAATTCGGTCTCCCATTTTACCTCATCCTGCTCGAGGTCGTATGCGTAGAAAGTGTAGGGCATTGGACTGCTTCCACCGACATAGAGCGTATCTTCATGTATGTTCGGTGAGGACATGCTGATTGTGGAGCCGAGCTCGTGCTGGTGTTCGAGTTCGCCTTCGTCAAGTGTCAGCTTGTAGAGATGGCGGTCTCCCGTCGTAATATAAAGGTGCTCTCCATGGATGGCTGGTGTCGGCATGACTTCGCCTTCGGTTTCGAATTCCCACAGGATTTCTCCTTCTTCTGCATCAAGCGCCATAACGCCGCTTTCGCCTGTTCCGCGAATGCCATTATCCTGGAAGTGTCGGTTGCCATAGCCGACATAGACCGTTCCTTCGTGATAGATGGTTTCGGAGTGGATCCAGTTCGGGGCCGTCTCCTCCCAGATCCTGTCGCCGGATTCGAGGTCGAATGCAAGGATGTGTCCGGAGCTGTGGTTGCCTATGAACAGCTTGCCATCAGCGACGACCGGAGTGGCGCGTACTTCATCTTCAGTTTTGAACTTCATATTCTTGAGGGGGTCATGGCCCGAATCGATTACCGCATTCTTTTCAGGGTTGAAGCGGTACTGAGTCCATGCCTCCGCGCCGAATGTCTCCATGCCTTCAGCCTCTTCCGAAGTTTCTTCCGCTACTTCGCCTGTTGCTTCTTCCGACGCCTCGTCCGCCGTATCTTCAGGGGGCGCCTCTTCCGCACCTCCACATGCAGCAAGCAGGAGTGTACCTGATAATATCGAGTATTTCATTATGCGCAGTAATGTCATCTTCATTCCTCCAATCATTTTTTCGTGCAATAGTTCCATTTTACGTTTGCCGGCTGTTCTGTTAGGCTATATTTCAGAAAACACAAAGAGGAGCTTAAAAGAAAATATGGAAACTAGAATATCCAACGTAGAGCGCACGGAGCTCGACAACACCATGTCCAAGCGTTTCATCTGGGCTATTGCCTATGGTTCAAGCATCGGATGGGGCGCCTTCATCCTTCCTGGGGATTGGCTGGCCTCCTCGGGCACACTCGGTTCGACACTCGGCATCACCATCGGTGGTATACTGATGCTGATCATCGCCGTGGCATATGGCGGACTGACCACACGATTTCCCGTCTCGGGCGGTGAATTCGCATTCAGCTATGCCGGATTCGGGAAATATGTCAGCTTCATCGCATCATGGTTTCTGGCACTCGGATACATATGTGTCGTCGCTCTGAATGCCAGTGCCTTCAGCCTGCTGTTTAAGTTCATTCTACCTGAATTTCTTGAAATCGGCCATCTATACACGATTGCGGGCTGGGATGTCTATATCATGGAAGTGATCCTGTCATCCCTCGTACTGGTCCTCTTTGCTTTCATATCAATCAAGGGGAGCGGATTGTCCGGGAATCTTCAATTCCTGTTCTGTCTGTTCATGGCGCTTGTGGTGACGGCACTCTTCGGTTGGTCGTTCTTCTCGGGAGAGTTCGCGCTGTCAAATGCCGAGCCGCTGTTCAATGATGAGGCCGGCATATGGACATCAATCATTCTGATCGTCGCGATTGCGCCCTGGATGTATGTCGGGTTCGACAACATCCCGCAGGCGGCCGAAGAATTCAAATTCAGTCCGGATAAGACATTCAAACTGATCGTCTTTGGTATCATCGCTTCCATCATCACATATGTACTGATGATCCTGATCACTTCGTGGGTATACCCGGACGAACAGTCTATCGATGGTGCATTATGGGTGACGGGATCTGTCATCCAGTCCGCCATGGGGGCGCTCGGTATGACACTGCTGGCACTTGCGATTTCATTCGGCGTATTTACGGGCCTGAACGGATTCTACCTGTCATCATCCCGCCTGCTTTTCGCCCTCGGACGTGCGCGGTTCATTCCGCCTGTATTCATGAAGCTCGGCAAGAATAAGACGCCTTATGTCGCAGTGCTGTTCATCATGACAGTGTGTCTGGCGGCACCATGGCTCGGCCGTACGGCACTCAGCTGGATCGTCGACATGTCATCGACCGGCGTCTCCGTTGCATTTCTGATCACGAGCCTCGTGGCGGTCAAATTCTTCAGCAGGAAAGAGAACTACAACATTCTGTATATCATTTTCGGTGTGTTGGGTGCACTGATTTCACTGGCATTTCTCGTGCTGCTTCTGTATCCGGGATCCCCGGCGTCGCTCAGTGCACCATCATACATCGCGCTTGGTGCATGGGTGGTGCTCGGCGCCATCTTCTTCCTGTTCCAGCTGAAGAAGCTTAGGGCTCTGACAAAAGAGGAGCTGGATTATCTGATCCTCAACAAGGATGAGTAAAACTTTATATAGAATGGTCCACTCCTGAAGTGGGTGACAGGTGGGGAGGCAGTCCAAGCGGATGGTCTTCCCGCCTTTTCTATTGCGGGGCAAGGGTAGTTTATAATGTATGACAAGGATACCGAAGAGGGAGTCATCCATATCGAAGCGGAGGAAAGGGTCAGCTTCGATATGGATGATCCTGCTCAATCAGCAGTCCATCTGTACAGAAAATAAAGGTCTCACGAAGGCTCCCGGGCTTCCTGCCTGAGGGCTTTTTTATTGGGGCAAGGGAGAGGATAAGGTTGGACTTTTGTAAATATTACAGTTGTGTTACAATAAGTTCGTTATATTACGGGAAATCATCCGAAAGATGAGGGAGACGACCAAATTGAGACCGATATTCCTATTATTCGCGGTTGTGCTGCTGACAGCCTGTGGCACTGGTGCGAAGCAAAGTATCGACTTAGAGGATTTCAATACTGAGAGATCGAAAGTACACATGATTACACATAAGAGCATCCAGCTGGATGCCTCTATCAAATATACGGATCAAATCACCACTCTGGATGCAGATGACTATCCGAAACATGCTGTCGAAAACACGAGTCGGGAAGAAGTGGACGCAGCCGACGTGGACTACTCCGGAGAGGAATCTTTGCAGATAGACAAGGTGGCCCGGAAGGCGGAAGACATCCAGCAGGAAGTCTCGGGAATATGGAGGGAGACGTTCACACCGATGTATAATCAGTTCCTATGGCACGGGATTGACAACGATACGCTGGCAGCCAACCTTGAAGAGATGCATAAGTCCTATGGAGAACTGGAAATGCAGGTCGACAGTCTGAAGACGCCGGCATTCCTGGCACCGGAGCATGAAGTGGTGCTTGAACAGATGAAAGCGGATTTGTACTTGGCCATCTCAAACCGCACATTGGCACTGATCGAGTTCAAGCTGATGAACCAGAATGAAGACTATGCGATGAATGAAACGATGCTCGACATCCATCTAAAGAACAGCAGCAAGTATCTATCCAGCGCATCCCAATCGCTCAGTCAGCTGGAGACGCTGGCAGCGGACGCCGGAGGAACCGATGATGAACTGGTTGTAGCAGATGAATAGCCGATAAAAAAAGGTGGATTCCATTTTTGGAACCCACCATTTTTTGCATTATTGGTTCTGGCGATCGCCATCGTTGCCCTTGTCGTTCTGATTATCACCGGCACGTGTCGTCGTATCTTTATCTGTCATCTCACGGCCTGTGTTGCTTTCTTCAGTGTTCGGCTCGGCGTTGTCATCACCGCCGCCGAATCGGTCGACGACCTGGTCACCCTTTTCTTTGACGTTGTCCCATTTATCTTTGACATCGCCATTGCCGTCTTTAATATTATTTACCGCGTCTTTTGCTTTATCAAATAATCCTTTTTTCTCTTCAGCCATAATCAACATCTCCTTTGCGTTAATTCTTATACTATATGTCTACCTATGTATACAAGGTTCTAAACATATATTGACGAATCCATTGAAAAAGCACCGTCCAATTGGACGGTGCCGGGGGATGCTATTTTTTGTCGTTGAAGGCATCGGTTGCCTTGTCTTTTACGTCGTTCGCAGCGTCCTTGACTTTACCTTCAGTCTCCTGACGCTTGCCTTCTTCCTTCGTCTTGTCATCATTCATCATGTCGCCGGCAGCTTTCTTTGCCTTGCCCATGAGTTTGTCTTTTTTGCTAGTATCATCAGCCATCAATAAAACACCTCTTCATATGAATTGTAGTTTTGCTTTCCACAGATCGATTCCCGCTTCATGGGGAGGCTAAACATCTAACGGTTTCCGGAATCGTAGCGGTTGTCGTGGAAGACGCTCTTGTCCGTCTCTTCGTCCACGTAGAATTCCTTGCGCTTTTTATTTATATCGGAAAGGACGTCCTCCATGGAGTCGTCTTCGGAATTGCGTTGTCCAAGTTTTTCGTCGGATGATTCTTCGAACATTTTATCCGTCTCGTCCTTTTTGAACATGTGCAACATCTCCCTTCCTTTTTATTTCACTACCCGCCGTGAAATGGAGTGAAACATTACCCTTTTGGGTAGAGTGGGGTGAGGTGATGACATGTATGCGATAAATGGCAAATTCAATCGGACATTCCGGGATTTCGGAATATACCGGCGGCTCGGCATTGTGAGTGTGACGACGACCCGCTTTAGGGAAAGTGTCATGGGTCTCGGGCCGGGAGACCTGTTTGCACTGTACAGCACACGACAGGGCTGGCTTGGCGTCGGGAGGGTGGTGGATCCGGCCGTGCCCTTCCAGGATTTCAGGATGCATCAGGGCGGCCGGCTGATCGACCAGGATGCGTATCCCTTCAAGGAGATACAGCGCATCAACCCCCATTTCGGCAAAGAGGAGTATGTACTGCGCGTGGAATGGCTTGCCATCGTGGATACGGTGGAGGCGGGGAAGCAGATCGGCGGATTCGATTCCGATGACCCGGTCGCGTTGCTTGATGGCAAAACGGAAGCGGAAGTCCTCAGGGCATTCGACCTCTCTATATGAAAAAAGCCCTCTCGGTTTCGAGAGGGCTCTTAAGGTCTAGTGGACTTCCTGTTCTAGCAGTAATCTGCCTTCATCCGTCAGTTCGATGTTGCTGTAGTAGAAGTCATAGTCGAACGGCGTCAGTGTGATGAGGCCTTTCTGCTCCATCAGCTTCATATGAAAGTCCACAGTGCGGATATCATATTCCGCCATGCTCGTGTTCGGATACTCGAACAGTTCGTGCTGAACATTATATAGTATCTTGTATTCCAGATTTCTATCGTATGAATACTGCATATGATCACTCCTGCCAGAATAGTATAGGAACGTTTGTTCTGTTTGTCAATGATGGCTTTTTATATTTGATGAATATGAATCGATGTTTAAAAACCTGCGTAATGTGGAACAATATGTAGTGTAACGATATTCTAGAAGGAGTGATTGATTTTGGCTAAGAAAGTCGCAGTAATCATGACCAACATGGTAGAAGATGTAGAATATACAAGCCCGGTCGAGGCACTTCAGAATGAAGGACACGAGGTGGAAGTCATCGCACCTGAAGCTGGGGAAATAGAAGGTAAGCAGGGTGGCAAGTTCCAGGCGGACAAAAGCATTTCCGATGTGAGTCCGGAAGACTATGACGCAATCCTGGTGCCCGGCGGATTCTCCCCAGACTTGTTGCGTGCAGATGAGGAAGGCCGTTTCGGCAAGTTCGCAAAACACTTCCTGCAGGAGGACAAACCGACCTTCGCAATCTGTCACGGCCCACAAGTCCTCATTGATACCGACCTGTTGAAGGATCGCAACATTACTTCCTTCATTTCAGTAAGAAAAGACTTGGAGAATGCAGGTGCAAAAGTGCATGATAAATCTGTTGTGGTCTGCAGCAACCTCGTATCCAGCCGTAAGCCGGATGACCTGGAAGACTTCAACCGTGAAATTACAGCACAACTTGCCTAAATAGAGATATATATGGAGGCAATTGATTTATAATATTTACAGCAGGTCCAGTCCCACCAGGGATTGGGCCATTTTTTATGGACAGGGACCCTCCAACTGGCGTTCACCGGAACGATGAGTTTCAGGGGATGGCCAAAACACCGAAAAAAGCCGCCCCCTCAGTTTGAGGAGCGGCCCAATTCCAACTATTCGACTGTTATCGTACGTGCTTTGGCATGGGGATCGCCGAAATGGTCGAATACCGCGTAGGCAATCGTGTATTTCCCCGGCGTTTCGGTATCGACTTCGCCTGAAATATAGGTGCGGTGGGTGATATCACTGCCATCCACATCGATGATTGCGACATCCTCCTTGGGGTCGAACGTGTCGCCTTGGGAAATCGTTATATCCTCCAGTCCGAGGAATGTAATGGCTGAACTGCTGGCAGCCTCATCTTCGGATTCCCCGGAGTCTCCAGCAAGCTCTTCCTCGGTCGGCGGAATCATCGGTATCGGATCGCTTGCGGCATTCGATACTTCAATGACGCGCGTGTACTCGTAATAGCGGTTTTGGCTATCCTCGATCCGGTACGAGACGGTATAGCTGCCCGGACGGCTGGTGTTGACATTATTTTCGGTCACTTCGATGTTGTCGGTAATGTCCCCATCTTGGTTATCGATCGCATAGACACCGGCCAGGGGATCGAAACTGCTGCCGACTTGGACATTATACGCCTCCGTACCTTTAATAATCGGAGTGTTGCCGCTATGTGACGCGATTTCCTCTTCCATTGTCGGGCCGTTGTAATCGGCGTATTTGGAATTCGTATCGGATTCGGACTCTGCGCCTGTTTCAGAGATTTCCGCCTGTTCGAGCTCTTCATCCAGCAGCTCTCCTGTAATGGGCGCTACAGGCAGCAGTCCGGCCATGAATTTTACTATTGTACTTGTATTCATTATGGTCACCTCGGTATTGCTTTGGGGGTAATGTCCTGCAATGTGTATTTATCGAGCACTTCAAGGTACGCCTTGAGGGCATCATTCAGCACGAAGCGCAGCCCGCATACGGGCGTCAAAACGCATTCGTTGCCTTCCGAGAAACATTCGGCCATATGGAAGTTATCCTCCGTCTGGCGGACGACTTCGCCGATGTTGAGCGCTTCTGGTTTATAGTTTAGCATAATCCCTCCGCCACGACCACGTACAGTTTTGACATAGCCGAGCTTCGACAGATGGTGCACCACTTTCGTCAGGTGGTTCCTCGAAATATTATAGTAGCCTGCGATTTCATCTATCTGGACTTTTTCCTCTTCACGCATGCCGAGGTACATCAGCACCCGCAGAGAGTAGTCCGTATATAATGTCAGTTTCACTGGAATCATCTCCTTCACATAATTATACACGGATTCATTTCCGATATAAATAAAGTGCACCGAAACGCAACTATTCTGTGAACAAAATGTGAAATACAGCACAAAAACTTGAAAACCATTTCATATTAAACTATCATAAAGGTGTATTGTAAATATATCTTTTAATCAAAGGGGTTTTAAACATATGATTACTGAAGAGAAAAAAGAAGTCATCAAAGCGACGATTCCTGTACTGGAAGCACATGGAACCGAAATCACATCCACATTCTATCAAAATATGTTCAAGGCGCATCCAGAGCTCCTGAACATCTTCAACCAGACGAACCAGACGGTCGGCGACCAGCCGAAGGCGCTCGCGATGACGGTATTGGCAGCAGCGAAGCATATCGACAACCTCGATGCAATCGTGCCGCATGTTGTCGGCATTGCACATAAGCACCGTGCCCTCGAGATCAAACCGGAACACTATCCAATCGTCGGAAAGTATCTGCTCGAAGGCATCCAGGAGGTGCTTGGCGACCAGGCGACACCTGAAATCATCGATGCATGGGGAGACTACTACAACCAGATCGCCCAGGTGTTCATCGATGTTGAGCAGGATATGTACCAGGCCGCGGCATGGGACGGCTTCAGGCCATTCATCGTCAGGAAGAAGGAAGTCATGACACCTGAAATCGTCAGATTCACAGTGGATTCAGACGATGTGGACAAGACATTCACAGCCGGACAGTATATTACGGTGAAGGTGAAGCCTGCAGACTATCCTTATGAAGCACTCCGCCATTATTCCATCTGCTCCAACGATGCCAAAGACGGCATTACATTTGCGGTGAAACGTGAAGGCCTGGATGACAAGAAGGGTGTCGTATCCAACTATCTGCACAGTGGTATCGAAGAAGGCGATGCGCTCTTCCTTTCTGCACCGGCAGGCGACTTCAAAGTGGAAGCGGAGCATGACAGACTCCTCTTCATCGCCGGCGGTGTCGGTGCGACACCGGTCATGGCAATGGCTGAAGAGGCGATTTCAAAAGGCAAGGATGTCAAATTCGTCTACAGTGCAATCAATGAAAACTATCTGCCATTCAAGGACCAGTTTGAAAAACTGGAGGCGGATGGAGCAGAGATCAAAGTGAAGTATAGTGATACCGACGGCTACCTGAACCGTGAAGACTTCACAGGCAGTGATGACCGTGAAATCTACATTTGTGGTTCCATGCCGTTCATGAATACGATGATCGCCGAGCTCAACGCCATGGGCATCGATGATTCCCGCATCCATTTCGAGCCGTTCGGTCCGAAAATGAGCCTTCAGAAAGTATAATAGGCATCCAGCTGATTTTTCGAATATAGATGGTACACCCCTCCGCCCCAGATTGGAGAGGTGTATTTTTTTGTTTTGGAATGGTTTATATTATAATGATGGATGGGAAACGAATGATTTTCCGTACCAGCTTAAAAATCAGGAGGCTTCAAAATGGAAAGAAAATGGGGCATCAACTTCATCCGGGTGGCATCAGTATTCGGCCTGCTCGGTGTATTCATCGGGTCGCAGATGGCCGGGGAGATGGACTACAGCATCCGTCCGATCCACACACACGTACTGCTTGTGGGATGGCTGTCCATGTTTGCATGGGGCATATTCTACAGCGTCTACCGCATCAGAAATAAACTGCTCGTACATATCCACGGCATCACGGGCATGGTGGGTGCAGTGATGCTGACCAGCGGGATGTACTTCTATATGCTCAACCCGTTCGGATTCAATGAAACATTCACCATGATTTATTTCATCGTAGGCGGCAGCATCCTGCTCATCGCTTTCCTGCTCTTCCTCGTCATCACATTCCTTGTGGAGAAGGACCAGCAGGCCGGTTAGACTGCTCCTCTTTAAAAGGAGGAGTTTTTGTGTTTCATTTTGTTTTAAAGGGAATGTAGTATTAAAACCATATAGAGAAAGCGAGATGGAGTCCTTGGAATATATTCTTCTGGTAATCGGCTTTGTCCTGTTGATCAAAGGCGCAGACTACTTCGTAGAGGGCGCCTCGAATATCGCAGTCAAGCTCAATGTATCCCCGCTGCTGGTCGGTCTGACCATCGTCGCCCTCGGCACCAGTTCACCTGAGGCGACAGTGGCGATTCTGGCAGCGCTCGATGGCAGCCCGGGTGTCGTACTCGGTAATGTCATCGGCAGCAACATCGTGAACATCACGGTCGTCGTCGGCCTGACGGCGATGATTGCACCCCTTACAGTGCAGAGCGAAACCGTCCGCAAGGAAATCCCGTTTGCGATGCTTGCGGCTGTCGTGCTGATGATTCTTATGGCGGACGTGGCGCTGCAGGGGGCGGGAGCGAACATCATCAACCGTGGGGATGGCATCATCATCCTGCTGTTCTTCTTAGTCTTTCTGTATTATGTATTCGAAATGGCGCGGAAGAACCGCGCCAATGCGACCGAGAAGGTCGATGCGGATGCCGGGGAATCCTGGTTGAAGAACATACTCTTTACGGTCGGCGGCCTTATTGCGATCATATTCGGCGGGGACATGGTGGTCAACAGCGCCACTGAAATCGCCCTGACCCTCGGCATGAGCGAAGCGCTCGTCGGTCTGACAATCGTTGCGATCGGTACATCACTGCCTGAAATCATGACGTCGGTCACTGCAGCCCTCAAGGGCAAAGGCGACATGGCCATCGGCAACGTCGTCGGCAGCAACATCTTCAACATCTTCTTCGTCACCGGCACCGCCTCCACTGTGGCACCGATTGCTGCCGAATCCAAGCTGTTCTTCGACGGCTGGGTGATGGTGGCCCTGACCGTGCTGCTGCTGGTCTTCTCCCGGACCCATTTCAAGATCGGACGGAAGGAAGGAGCGGTACTCGTCATCGCCTACATCGCGTATCTGGTGTACATCATCATGAGGAACTAGGTGATGATGGTGCATATCATAAAAATACCCCCTGTTTTTCTCCTTCTCGGTGAAGAGAAGGAGTTATTATTTTATAATTAATAGGGAATGGAGTGGAGAAGTCAATCCATATTCCAGGAAAGAGAGATGAAGGTATTGGTTTATATTCTGCTCATCATAGGTTTTATACTGCTGATCAAAGGGGCGGACTACTTTGTTGAAGGCGCCTCGAACATCGCCTTCAGGCTGAATGTCTCCCCACTTCTGATCGGATTGACCATCGTGGCCTTCGGGACAAGTGCACCGGAAGCGACAGTGTCCATCGCAGGGGCGCTTGAAGGGAGCGCGGGCGTTGTGCTCGGCAACGTCATCGGCAGCAACATCGTCAACATTACGCTTGTACTCGGCATCACCGCACTCATCGCTCCAATTGCCGTAAAGAGTGAAACGGTGCGCAAGGAGATACCGTTCGCCCTGTTGGCCACCATCATACTGATGATACTGATGGCGGATGTGGTACTCCAGAATGCTGCGGAAAATATACTGGGTCTGGGCGATGGCCTGGTCATCCTGCTGATCTTCACCATATTTTTATACTATGTATTCGAAATCGCCATGAAGAACCGTGCGGAAGCGGAGGCTGAGGTGGATGTCGATTCCGATACCGGCGGGGCCTAGCCGAAGAATATAATGCTGACTGCCGGCGGCCTCGTTGCCATCGTATTCGGCGGCAGCATGGTCGTCGATGGTGCAATAGAAATCGCCCTGGCCCTCGGCATGAGCGAGACGCTTGTAGGCCTGACGATTGTTGCGGTCGGGACATCCCTCCCTGAAATCATAACCTCCATTACAGCGGCCCTGAAGAATCAGGGGGATATCGCTTTCGGCAATATTGTGGGGAGCAACATTTTCAACATCCTCTTCGTTGCCGGGGCCTCTTCTGTGATCGCCCCTCTGACCATCGAGTCCAAACTGTTCTTCGACGGCTGGGTGATGGTGGCCCTGACCGTACTGCTGCTGATCTTCTCCCGGACCCGTTTCAAGATCGGACGCAGAGAAGGGGCGGTCATGCTTGCCGCCTATCTCGCCTATCTCGTGTACATCATCATAAGGAACTAGGTGCCTGAACCCCAGATCAATTCATTAATCCTGGGTGGCTTGAATCATATACAGCAGAAAAATCAGAACACCCCGCCTGCCTCCATATATAGGCAGGGGGGTTTTTGCTATGAAGAAAAGGAGATGAACAAAAGATCACCAGTGGTGATGGGATACTCGTTTTCGGGGGCAGAGTTCATGTATAGGGATCATGGGAGCAAATAAAGAGGTCCAATTGCCACTCGTGGTTCCGGCCCGGCGACAATTGGCACGCCTCCCACGCACAAAAGCCCTGACGGCATATGCCGTCAGGGCTTTATTACATATAATAGGATTATTCGATGCCGTTGTGCCATTTGGCAGCGAGCAGTGTGTTGTTGAGCACCATTGTGATCGTCAGCGGGCCGACACCGCCTGGCACCGGCGTAATGTAGCTGGCGACTTCCTTGGCGGAATCGAAATCGACATCACCGACAAGCTTTTCGTCGACGACGGTGTTGCCGACGTCGATGACGATGGCGCCTTCTTTAAGGTGTGCGCCTGTCACAAGACCGGGTGCACCGACGGCGCTGACGATGACGTCATAGTCCTTCAGCTTGTCCGTCAGATCCTTTGTCCGGGAATGCATAAGGGTGACAGTGGCGTTCTCGTTGGTGAGCAGCTTGGCGACAGGCTGTCCGACGATGTGGGACCGGCCGATCACCGCAACGTCCTTCCCTTCGAGGGAGCCGGTATGCTTGAGCAGTTCCATGATGCCGAGCGGCGTACATGGTACGAAGGTGCGCTGGCCTGTATAGAGCCGGCCGATATTCACCGGATGGAAGCCGTCGACGTCCTTGTGCGGTGCAATCGCTTCGAGCACCTTCTCCTCGCTGACCTGTTCCGGGAGGGGGACCTGGACAAGGATGCCGTTGACTGCATCATCATTGTTCAGGCGGTCGATGGTACTGAGCACCTCTTCTTCAGATGTGTCCTCATCAAGGTGGACAATCTCCGATGTCATGCCGATTTTTTCGGCGGCTTTATTTTTTGAGCGGACATAGCTCAAAGAGGCACCATCGTTGCCGACGATCACAACCGTCAGGTTCGGGGTGATGCCTTTACTTTTTAATCTCTCAACTTCTTCGGCAAGGCCGGCGCGGTATTCCTTCGCGATTTCCCTGCCGTTCAAGAGTTCTGCTGTCATCTTAAAACGCCTCCTAAAAGATTTTCCTCCTCCATTATCCATGAGTTTATTGAAAATTTCCATATTCATTTTATGAATCTGCCTACTTCATCACATTTTCAGAATATTGTTTCAAACATGAACAATAACGTATATTAGCATGTATATGTAAGGTATTAATTAACAAAATGCATACAATAAGATATAAAAATAAATAAATGTTCGTTTTTTGGGTTGATTATCCACATCCATATTGTTAAGCTGAACTTGAGAAAAAAACATTGGACATAAGAGAGGGTATTTATTCATGACAGTTGGAATAATTATGGGCAGTTCTTCGGACTGGCCGACGATGAAGCATGCAGGCGACATGCTGGATACTTTTTCAATACCGTACGAAAAGAAAGTGGTAAGTGCCCATCGTACACCGGAAATGATGATGGACTATGCAAGAACAGCGAAATCGCGCGGCATCAAAGTGATCATTGCGGGCGCCGGCGGGGCAGCACACCTGCCGGGCATGGTGGCTTCGATGACGAACATCCCGGTCATCGGCGTGCCGATCGAATCGAAGGCGCTGCAGGGTCTGGATTCCCTGCTCTCCATCGTCCAGATGCCGGGCGGCATCCCGGTGGCGACGACGGCGATCGGCAAGGCGGGCAGCACGAATGCCGGCATACTGGCGGCACGGATGCTTGCAGTGGGCGAGCCGGAAATCTATGACAAACTCGAGGCGTACACGAAATCATTGGAGGAGAAAGTGGAGGCGATGCAGGATGAGCTCAATTAGTTTCGGAGGTACAATCGGAATCATCGGAGGCGGCCAGCTCGGCAAGATGCTCGCCCAGAGTGCACTCAGGATGGGGTACCGGGTGGCCATACTCGATCCGTCGGAGGATGCACCGGCAAGAGCGACGTGTCATACGTTCATCCACGCGCCCTTCAGTGATTTCGAGGCACTGAAACAACTGTGTGAACTATCCGATGTCGTCACTTATGAATTCGAGAACATCGATGCGCATATTCTTCGGACACTCGTCCATGACTATAACGTACCGCAGGGTGCGGAAACGGTGCTGACACTCCAGAACCGCGATCTCGAGAAGGCGGCGATACAGGCGGCGGGCGCCGACATCGTCCCGTATCAGAAAATAGAAGATGAGGAATCACTGGATGGATTCATCCAGGAGCACGGCCTGCCGGTCATCGTCAAGACGACGACGGGCGGCTATGACGGCAAGGGCCAGATGGTGATTGAGAACAGTTCGGACCTTGCAGAAGCATCCATCCCATTCTATGAAGCGGAATGGGTGGTGGAGAAATACCTCCGCCTCGAGCGCGAAGTCTCCCTGACGACAGCACGCAGCACAAGCGGTCAGATCATTCATTTCCCTCTACAGGAGAATCTCCACAAGAACCAGATCCTCTACCGCACGATTGCCCCCTCACGCCTTGACTACGAGGAGGAGGCGAAGCGTGCCGTCCGACAGATCATGGAAGCGATGCACTTCGTCGGCGTGTTCACAGTGGAATTCTTCATCGACCGGGACGGCCGGCTGTATGTCAATGAAATTGCTCCGAGGCCGCACAACTCGGCGCACCACACGATCGAGTCATGCAGCATCAGCCAGTTCGATGCCCATATCCTGGCGCTGCTCGACCACCCGATGCCGGAAGTCCGCCAGCATCAGCAGGCGATCATGATGAACCTGCTCGGTGATGACCTCGACCGTCTGGAGGACACACTGTTCAGCCAGCCGGACTGGCATGTGCATGTCTACGGCAAGACGGGCCGCAAACCCGCCCGCAAGATGGGACATGTGACACTGCTTACGGATGATGTCGGGACGACACTCGATCATCTGGAACAAAAATTTATCAGGGGAGTCGAAGCATAATGCTCTTATATGAAGGAAAAGCGAAACGGGTCTTCAAAACGGAGGCGGATGGCGTCTACCGCATCGAATACAAGGACGAAGTGACGGCAGGGAACGGGGAAAAGCACGATTTCCTTGAAGGAAAGGGACGGCTCAACAATCTGATTTCCGCCGACATCTTCGAATACATGGCTTCGAACGGCGTCGACTCGCACTTTGTGGAGCGCATCAGTGAGACGGAGCAGCTTGTACGCGCCGTCGACATCATCCCGCTCGAAGTGGTGGTCAGAAACTTTGCTGCGGGCAGCATCGTCAAGCGCCTTGGACTGGAATCCCACCAGCCGCTCGATCCGCCGCTCGTCGAGTTCTTCTACAAGAACGACGACCTCGGCGATCCGATCCTGACGGACGACCACGTGCTGATGCTCGGGCTTGCGACAACTGAGGAGATCAGGGCGCTTAAGACGGCCACCCTGAAGATAAACACCGTGCTCAGCCGGATGATGGCTGAGATGTCACTCTCCCTCATCGACTTCAAGATAGAGTTCGGCAAGGACCAGGATGGAAACATCGTCCTTGCAGATGAGATTTCACCGGATACATGCCGCATCGTCGATATGGAGACGAAGGAGAATTTCGACAAGGATGTATACCGCAACAGCACAGGGTCACTGCTCGATACGTACACCGCATTCTATAACAAGATGGAGGCCATTAGATAATGAAAAAGGTAGAACTGATCGTCACACTGAAACCACAGGTACTGGATACGCAAGGGGAGGCGCTGAACCGTGCTGTGCACGAGCTCGACCATGATGAAATCACCAACATCCGCGTCGGCAAGGTCCTTTATTTCGACATAGATGAAACGGATGATGCAAAGATCGACGACAGTGTGCGCCAGCTGTCCGAGAAGCTGTTCACGAATACGGTCATCGAAACATACACGTACAGGATCCTTGACGAGGTGTCCCAATAATGAAGTTTGCAGTCGTGAAATTTCCAGGGTCGAACTGTGACAGGGACATGCTGAATGCCGCCATCAAGGCAGGCGGCGAGGCGGAGTATGTCGACTACCGCGAAACCTCCCTCGAAGGATATGATGGCGTATTGATTCCGGGCGGCTTTTCATTCGGCGACTACTTGAGGAGCGGTGCGATGGCGAGTGTGGCACCGATCACCCGTGCCATAAAAGAGGCGGCGTCAGCAGGCAGGCCGGTGCTCGGCGTCTGCAACGGATTCCAGATACTGACTGAAATCGGCCTTCTGCCGGGTGCACTCATCTTCAATGATACACATACATTCATCTCCCGCAATGAAGTGCTGACGATCACGAACAATGAAACGGCGTTCACCAGCGGATACGAAAAGGGCGAATCCGTCGTCTTCCCGGTTGCACATGGCGAAGGGCACTACTACTGCGACGACGAGACATACGAAACACTTGCAGCGAACGACCGGATCGTGCTCACATACCATGACAATCCGAATGGTTCGCGGGCGGATATCGCCGGCATCGTCAACGAGGCGGGCAACGTCTTCGGCCTGATGCCGCACCCGGAGCGCGCCCTCGAGTCACTGCTCGGCAGCGACGACGGCATGAGACTTTTTGAAAAAATGAACGATTGGGAGGCAAACCATGATTACATTCACTGAACCGACTGAACAGGATATCCGGAATGAAAAACTGTATGCCGATATGGGGCTCACTGATGAGGAGTATGACAAGGTCATCGGAATCCTCGGCAGGGAACCGAACTATACGGAGACGGGCATCTTCTCCGTCATGTGGAGCGAGCACTGCTCATACAAGCATTCCAAACCCTTCCTGAAGCAGTTTCCGACGACGGGCGACCGTGTACTGATGGGACCCGGCGAAGGTGCCGGCGTCGTTGATATCGGCGACAACCAGGCGGTCGTGTTCAAAGTGGAATCCCATAACCACCCTTCGGCTGTAGAACCCTACCAGGGTGCGGCTACGGGTGTCGGCGGCATCATCCGCGACATCGTCTCCATCGGTGCGCGTCCGATCGGCCTCCTGAATTCGCTGCGCTTCGGCGAACTCTCCGAGCCGAACAACCGCCGCCTGCTGCGCGGCGTCGTTGCAGGCATCGGCGGCTACGGCAACTGCATCGGCATCCCGACGGTCTCGGGCGAAGTGGAATTCGACCCTTCCTATGACGGCAACCCGCTCGTCAACGCGATGTGCGTCGGTACGATCGACCATGACAAGATCCAGAAGGGCACTGCCAGGGGAATCGGCAACAAGGTCATCTACGTCGGCCTCAAGACGGGCCGCGACGGCATCCACGGGGCGACATTCGCCTCAGAGGAGCTGACGGACGAATCCGAATCGAAGCGGCCGTCGGTCCAGATCGGTGATCCGTTCACCGGCAAGAAGCTGATGGAGGCAACACTTGACGCCATCAGGCAGCCGGAACTCGTCGGCATCCAGGACATGGGTGCGGCGGGCCTCACATCCTCAAGCGCCGAAATGGCAGCGAAGGGCGAGTCCGGCATTGCGCTCCATCTCGATCAGGTGCCGGTCAGGGAGGACGGCATCACACCGTATGAAATGATGCTGTCGGAAACACAGGAGCGCATGCTGCTCGTCGTCGAAGCGGGATCCGAGGACAAGTTCCTAGACATGTTCGAAGGCTATGAACTCGATTCTGCAGTCATCGGTGAAGTGACCGATACCGACCGTCTGGAACTTTTCTTCCATGGTGAAAAATATGCGGACATCCCGGTACAGCCGCTGTCCGATGAAGCACCGGTCTACATCCTTGAAGGCGAGGCGCCGGCGCAGGACGAAACACCGTACAGCTACGCTGACCAGGATCTGAACAAAGTGTTCGATGCACTCATCGGCCATCCGACGCACGGATCGAAGCGCTATATATATGAACAGTACGACAACCAGGTCGGGGCGAACACCGTCCAGAAATCCGGCTTCGGTTCAGGTGTTGTAAGAGTGGAGGGCACGGACAAGGCGATTGCGATGGCAATCGACGGCAAGAGCCGCTATGTCTATGCCGATCCGTTGAACGGCGGCAAGGAGGCGGTCGCCCAGACCTTCCGCAGCATCATCTCGACCGGCGCACTGCCGCTTGCGATGACCGACTGCCTGAACTACGGCAGCCCGGAAAAGCCTGAAATCTACCACCAGCTTGAAGCATCCACGCGCGGCATGGCGGAAGCATGTGAAATGCTGTCGACGCCGGTCGTATCCGGGAACGTCAGCCTGTACAACGAATCGAAGGGCACCATCCTCCCGACGCCGGTCATCGGCATGGTCGGGCTGATCGAAGATGTCAACTTCATGGCCGGCGTAGAAATTTCAGCCGGTGACGCACTCTACCTCGTCGGTGAGACGACGAAATCATTCGCAGGCAGCCAGATTGAAAAGCTGATCGACAATGAGATCAGGAAGCAGGCGCGCCACATCGACCTGGAGCTCGAGTATGCACGCGGCATGGATCTGCGCGGACGCCTCATCGACGGTGAAGTGAAAAGAATCACGCCGGTCGGCCGCGGCGGCATCGCCATCAAACTGGCCCAGCTTTCAGCATTCCACCGTCTCGGCGTGGATGTGGAAGTCGACCTTGACGGGGAAGACCTTTTCGCAGAGAACGCTTCCCGCTACATTGTGATTGCACCCGCCGGCCTCGACATCAAGGACGGCACAGAAATCGGCAGACTGACGGACGAAGGATTCCATATCGGTACGCACGACCTGACCATCGACCGGAGCATTGACGCGATTTCAAATACTTGGGAGGGGGCAATCCCGCAATGTATGACATCCACGGACTGAATGAAGAATGCGGCGTATTCGGCGTATTCAACCACCCGCACGCCAGCGAATTGACATACATGGCACTCCACAGCCTGCAGCACCGGGGCCAGGAGGGTGCAGGCATCGTCTGCTCGAACGGGGAATACCTCTTCGGCGCACGCGGCATGGGACTTCTGACGGAAGCACTGTCGCAGGAGCAGCTGATGTCGCTTGAAACGTTTCCGCACGCCATCGGCCATGTCCGCTATGCAACGACGGGCGGCAGCGAGATATCGAATGTCCAGCCGTTCCTGTTCAAGAGCCACAAGGGCGATCTCGGCCTTGCCCACAACGGCAACCTCGTCAACGCCATCAGTGTGCGTGAGGCACTCGAGGACGACGGGGCGATCTTCCAGACGTCCTCCGATTCCGAAGTGCTGGCACACCTGATCCGCAAAAACAAGAGCCCGGACAGGAAGCAGCGCATCAAGACGGCGTTGCGCCAGCTGAAGGGTGCGTTTGCCTTCGTCATCCTGGATGAGGATTCACTGACGATTGCGCTCGATGACCATGGTGTGCGTCCGCTCATGCTCGGCATGGTGGACGGGGCATACTGTGTGGCGAGTGAAACATGTGCGTTCACGGCCATTGGTGCCGAATACATCCGGGATATCGAGCCGGGTGAACTGATCACCCTGAGTGACAAGGGCATCGAATTCGACTACTACACGGATACACGCCACCCCAACATGTGCTCGATGGAATACATCTATTTTGCACGTGCAGATTCCGAATTCCGCAACACTTCAACATATACTATACGGAAATCACTCGGGCGTGAACTCGCCCGTGAGATGGATGTCAGCGCGGACATCGTCATCGGTGTGCCGGATTCGAGCCTGGCAGCGGCAAAAGGGTTTTCTGAAGCCTCCGGCATCCCGCAGGAGCAGGGGCTCCTCAAGAACCGCTACGTCGGCCGGACGTTCATTTCAAAAGGGCAGGAAGCCCGCGAACGGGCGGTACGCATGAAGCTCTCCCCGGTACGGGACGTCGTGGAGGGCAAGAGCGTCATCGTCATCGACGACTCCATCGTACGGGGAACGACGAGCCGGTTCATCGTCAAGGCACTGAAGAAGGCGGGAGCAAGGGAAGTGCACATGGGTGTCTCCTCCCCGCCGCTCAAGAATCCATGCTTCTACGGCATCGATGTATCGACGCATGCAGAAATCATCGCATCACAGAAATCAACCGAGGAGATCCGGGACGAGATCGGTGCCGATTCTCTGACATACCTGTCGGTCGATGCGATGCATGATGTATACTATTCCTATGGCTCAAAAGGCCAGTGCGACGCCTGCTTCACAGGCAATTATCCTATTGATATTATCGACCGTCTCCTGCCTCAGGAGAAGGATCTGAAGACGAAAGGGGTCTGACATGTCAGAACAGTATAGAGATGCCGGCGTGGACATCACGGCCGGATACCAGGCAGTCAACCAGATCAAATCCCATGTCAAACGCACGATGCGGAAGGAGGTCATCGGCGGGCTCGGCGGCTTCGGTGCCGCTTTCGACCTGTCCAGCCTGAACATGGAATCGCCCGTCCTCGTTTCCGGAACGGACGGGGTCGGCACGAAGCTCAAGCTTGCAATCGATCATGACCGGCACAACACCATTGGGGTGGATGCCGTGGCGATGTGCGTCAACGACATTCTGACGACAGGCGCAGAGCCGCTCTATTTCCTCGACTATATTGCCGTCAACAAAGTGGTGCCGACGCATATCGAGCAGATCGTAGAAGGTGTTTCAGCAGGCTGCCAGGCGGCGGGCTGCGCGCTGATCGGCGGGGAGACTGCCGAGATGGGCGATATGTATGGCGAAGGTGAATATGATATCGCAGGATTCAGCGTCGGTGCGGTCGAGAAGACGAAATACATCGACGGCTCGAATGCAAAGCCGGGTGACCAGATCATCGGCCTCCCTTCAAGCGGCATCCATTCCAACGGCTACAGCCTTGTCAGGAAATGGCTGCGGGACTATTCGGTGGATGTCGAAGACACATTGGACGGCACACCGATCATCGACCTGCTGCTTGAGCCGACACGCATCTATGTGAAAAGTGTGCTTGCTGTATTGGAACAGGTCGAGGTGAAGGCGATGAGCCATATTACGGGCGGCGGATTCATCGAAAACATACCGCGTGCCTTCCCTGAAGATGCGGGAATCGACATCGACGCCTCGAAAATTGCAGTGCCTAAAATCATCGACTGGCTCATCACGCTTGGGGAAATGGACAGGAAAGAAGCGTATAATGTGTTTAACATGGGTATTGGATTCATACTCTGTGTCGACCGTGAAGAAGCCGACCGTACGCTCGGGATCCTGGAAGCCGCCGGTGAGGCGCCCGTTGTGATCGGGGAAGTGACCGAAGGGAGCGGCCTGACGATCCATGGCTACTAGGGTTGCGGTCCTCGCTTCCGGAGGAGGCACGAACTTTGAAAACCTTGCACACCGTGCCGGGGACATCGGCATGGAGATCGCCGTCTTGATCACCGACAACAAGGATGCGTTTGCCGTCACCCGCGCGGAACGGCTGGGCATCCCCTGCGTGGTCCATGCACGGGGGGATCATCCGTCGAAAGCGGCGCATGAATCGGCCATCATGAAGACACTCGGGGCATACGACATTTCTTATATACTGCTCGCCGGATACATGCGGATCCTGTCGGCCCCCTTCATTGAGCGGTTCGAACGCCGTATCATCAATGTCCATCCTTCCCTGCTGCCGAGCTTCAAGGGCAGGGACGGCATCCGAGATGCCTATGAATACGGTGTGAAGGTGACCGGTGTGACCGTACACTTCGTCGATGCCGGCATCGACACGGGGGAGATCATCGACCAGATGCCGGTGATGATCGAAGCGGGGGACACGCTTGAAGCGGTCGCACGCAAAATCCATGAGACGGAGTATGCACTCTATCCAAAAGCCATCAAAAAAGTTCTAAAGGAGAGAGACGATGAAGAAAGCACTCATTAGCGTTTCCGATAAGAGGGGACTCGAACCATTCGTGCGCGGTCTTGCGCGCAATGACTATGAAATCTATTCCACAGGGGGCACACTGAAGGAGATAGAATCCTTCGGAGTCCCGGTCGAGAACGTCAGCACGCTGACAGGCTTCGAAGAAATACTGGACGGACGTGTGAAGACGCTCCATCCGGCCGTCCATGGAGGAATACTTGCAGACCGCGACAACAAGTCGCACATGGCGGCACTCGAATCGGAGGGCATTGCACCGATCGATCTGGTGGCGGTGAACCTCTATCCGTTCAAGGAGACGGTGGCGCAGGCGGATGTGACTGAACATGACGCGGTCGAGAACATCGACATCGGTGGACCGACCATGCTGCGTGCCGCTGCCAAGAACTTCAAGCATGTCACAACGGTCGTATCCCCCGAGGACTACGGGGAGATCATCCAGCGCATCGAATCGGATACGCTCGATGAGGCATACCGCCGTTCCCTGATGATTAAAGTGTTCCGTCATACGAACGACTACGACCAGGCGATCGTCAACCATTTCAGCCAGGCGGAAGAGACGCTGCGCTATGGCGAGAATCCGCACCAGTCGGCCCGTCTTGTCAGGACGACGGAGGACCGGAATACAATCCTCAATGCCGATGTGCTCCATGGCAAGGCGCTGTCCTACAACAACCTGCGTGATGCCGATGCCGCGTTCCAGCTGGCCAAGAAGTTCACGATGCCGGTGGCGGTCGCCGTCAAGCACATGAACCCTTGCGGTGTAGGCACTGGCGAAACGATTGCGGAAGCATTCAGGAACGCCCATGAAGCGGACAGCCAGTCGATTTTCGGCGGCATCGTTGCGCTCAACAAGACGGTCGACCGGGAGACGGCGGAACAGCTCCATTCCATCTTCCTTGAAGTCATCATTGCGCCGAATTTCGATGAGGCGGCACTTGAAGTGCTCACCCAGAAGAAGAACGTCAGGCTGCTCGAGGCCGACTTCCGTGAGGATGAGCATGCAGAGGAGTTCGTCAGCGTGTCCGGCGGCTATCTCGTCCAGTCCCAGGATACGGGTGCACTCCAGGAGGACGAAATCAAGGTGGTTACGGAAAACAAGCCGACGCGTGAACAGATGACGGCGATGGCACTGGCCTGGGAAGTTTCCAAGCATGTCAAAAGTAATGCGATTGTCCTTGCGAATGAGAAGCAGACCGTCGGCATCGGTGCCGGACAGATGAACCGTGTCGGTGCGCTCAAAATCGCCATCGACCGGGCACTTGAACTCGGTGACAATGTCGTGATGGCAAGTGACGGCTTCTTCCCGATGCCGGATACTGTCGAACTGGCGCATGAGCATGGCATCCGCTCGGTCATCCAGCCGGGCGGCTCCAAACGCGACCAGGAATCCATCGATTTCTGCAACGCGCATGACATGGCGATGGTCTTCACTGGTATGAGGCATTTCAAGCATTGATCAATGGATACAGCCGGATGCGTCCGGCTCTTTTATTATCGAAAGGAGCAGTTTTATGAATGTTGCTGTAATCGGTGGCGGTGGAAGGGAACATGCACTCGCAAGGAAGCTCGCCGCATCCAGTCGCGTGGAGAAGGTCTTTGCCATGCCGGGGAACGATGGCATGCGTGATGTGGCGGAAGTGCGTCCGGAGATCGGGGAGACTGATTTCCAGGCGATGGCGGACCTGTGCGCAGAAAACGCGGTGGAGTGGGTCATCGTCGGTCCGGAAGCGCCGCTTAACGAAGGTGTAGCGGACTTTTTGGAAGGGAAGGGCATCAAAGTGTTCGGGCCGAGGAAGGCGGAATCGAAGATCGAGTCCTCCAAGGCATTCGCAAAGGACATCATGGAACGGTACGGCATCCCGACGGCGAAATACCAATCCTTCACGGACTACGACGCCGCCTATAAATACATAGAATCGGTGGGAGCACCGATTGTCCTCAAAAAGGACGGGCTTGCTGCCGGCAAGGGGGTCGTCGTCGCGACGGATATGGACGAGGCATTGGCGGGACTTGATGCACTGATGGAAGATTCCGATGCGCCGGTCGTCATCGAGGAGTTCCTGGAAGGGGAGGAATTCTCCCTGATGGTGCTCGTCAATGGGGAATATACACACGCCTTCGAGATCATCGCCCAGGATCATAAGCGTGCATTCGATGGTGATGAAGGACCGAACACCGGCGGCATGGGCGCCTACGCACCGGTCGAACATATTGAGGCATCCGTCAGGGAGGCGGCGGTGGAACAGATTGTAAAGCCGATGGCACACGCAATGATCTCAGAAGGCCTCGACTACTTCGGCGTCCTCTACCTCGGGGCCATCGTGACCGAAGATGGCGTCAAGGTCATTGAATTCAATGCCCGCTTCGGCGATCCCGAAGCGCAGATTCTGCTCTCGCTGATGGAGGACGACTTCATCGATGTACTTGAAAAGGTGGCGCAGAAGGAATCCTTCGAACTGACCTTCTCACCCGGGTATCAGGTGGGCGTTATGCTCGCAAGTGCCGGCTATCCCCTGACCTACAAAAAGGGGTACGCCGTCGACTTTGATGATGTGCGCGACGCGTGCCATGTCAGCGGCCTGAAGCAGGAAGACGGCAGGTGGGTCACAAACGGCGGCCGGGTACTGCTCGTCACCGGTGGAGGGGCCACGATTGAAGCGGCGGTCGACGCAGCATATGCCAATGTCGACAAGGTAACATTCAATGAGGGGACGCTGTTCCTGAGGCGGGACATCGCCCAGAGGGCTTTAAGGCATGAATGATTGGAGGCCGGTTCTCCCTCAAGGCATCTGACGCGTGCAATTGAGTCTCCAGCTGCCGTTGACGAAAGCTGCGGGCGGCAAAGTACTCCAAAGCAATGAAAACCCACATAAAAAAGGCGTCGCCAGAACACCGTCCGTGTAATGGCAACGCCTTTTTGCTATTCAAATGAATCTTGAATCTCTTCTTCTGTCCTCTCGGAACCGGATTCGTCCCTTTCAAGGTCTTTTCCCTTATCGACTGTCCTGTCCGCTTCAGTATCCATCTCTTCTGATGGATTTTCCTTGGTGCGTGCTTCCTGTGCTGCATCTTCGATTTCGGATTTCTTATCTTTATCTTTAAAGTCCATTTGAAATCACTCCTAATATTACTGTTTTGATATCATATATATTTATTACTTATCTGCTGTTAATTGGAGTATACCCATGCTTTCGGATCCTTAAACAAAACTTTAAATATTTCTTTTCGGGTGATGGTCCAATCAATGCATTTGGAGAGGAATTCCTCTATAATGGGAAGGGATATTGAGGTGAAATGAAATGAAGTGGTTGAAGCAACAAAGTGAAGTGATCATAAGCATCCTTCTTGGAGTGTTCTTTGTCATCCTGGGCCTGTTCATACTGTTCAATACGGGCAGGATCCGGGGCAATGGCGAAGGTGACGGCACGCCACAAATAGATACATTTTTTGACCTGTTCAATGCTTTTTTTGTTGAGGTCCTCAACATATTGGGCATGGTCATCGGAGGGTTCCCGATCATTGCGGGCATACTGTCCATCCTGTTCGGCCTTGGAATGTTCAAGGTCGCCCAGCTCATCCGCAGGACGACGGAATATGATACGGAACTGTCATTCTTCTTCATCGGGCTCTCGTTCCTCCTGTTCCTGATGACGACACTGCTGATGTTTCAGGTATACGGCTGGTTTGCACTCCTGTTCCTGCTCGCATTCATCGTCCATATGCTCTACAACATCTTCAACGAGTATCTGGACCCGCGGCACCGCAAGGAACACTACATGGTCATCCTGTTCTTCTATGGCCTGGCCTATTTCTTTACGCAGACTGCAGTGTATTCGAACATCAATGCGACGCTGTCCCCGACGGACGTCCTGTCCATCAATATGTTCTTCGGCATCCTCTGGGTGCTGTCGCTCATGGCCCTCTGGGTCGGCGTCTTCCTGTCGAAGTCGAAGAATCTGCTCAAAAAGCCGAAGCAGGGCGACCGGGCGACACTCTCGCGCAAGAATAAAAGGCGCAGGCTGCATCCGGACGAATATCTCGGATTTTCAAAGCAGCTGTATGATATGCGGAACGGTCTGCTCCGAAGAGTGAAGACGTTCATGGAAATCGACTTTCCATCCTGGCTGAAGCTGAACTATATCGAGCTGCTGCTCGGGGCACTTGTGCTGATCTTCATCCTGATTGAATTCAACAATCGGCATGGGGTGTTTACTGAAGGGTATTTCCGAATATCCGACATGCAGTATATATATGAATGGGTCAATCTGTTCATCGCACTCGCATTGGCAGTGGCCTACCTGTTCACGACGTTCTTCAACATGACACAGGGCAAGTACTACCACCGTCAGATGATCGTCATCACGGCGCTGTGGCTGAAGGTCACGGTAAGCCTGTTCATCACCCTGTTCAGGGACGTGGAACTGTCCCTGTTCATACTGCCATTCAACATTCTGCTTGTCCTGCTGACGACGCCGCTGCTGATCATAAGCATATTCAAGGAATTCCATAATGGGGGGCATAGGAAATGAAGCATATTGAACACCACACCTTTACAGGAAGAGTAGACGACCCGGAAGTCAGGGAGCGCATGCATCAGGTCATCGGCCAATGGAGTGGGGAGGCGCCTGCAGGGGTCCCGGTATTCATCGGCTTCCGATCCGATGAAGGGGTGCGGCGCAACAAAGGGCGTGCGGGTGCTTTCGACGGACCGGTGAAGGTGCGCCAGAAACTCGCTTCCCTGCCCTATACGGAACCGGTGTACGACTATGGCAGCGTTGTGGGGGATGAGGACCTCGAAGCGTCGCAGGAAGCTTTGGGTGAATGTGTCGGCGAGGTGCTCGCCCGGAACCAGTTCCCGCTCATCATCGGCGGTGGCCACGAAACACTCTACGGGCACTATCTCGGCATCCGGAAGGCCTATCCGGACAAGCGTGTTGCGGTGGTGAACTTCGATGCCCATTTCGATCTCAGGAATGAACGCCCATCTTCCGGGACGATGTTCCACCAGATCCTCTCCGAGGACCGGAACATCGACTATCATGTACTGGGGATCCAGCCATCCGGCAACACGAAGACCCTTTTTGACACTGCGGATGAATTCGGGGTGCATTACGCGCTGATGGACGATGTGAGGCGGACGGATGTCTACCAGCGGACACTCTCCAGGCTGGAGGCGTACGATGTGGTATTCGGCACACTCTGCATGGACTCGGTGCAGCAGAGCGTGGCCCCGGGTACGAGCATGCCTGCCCAGAACGGCTATACGGCCGAGGAAATTCATGGTATGGTAGCACAACTTGCCAAGCTTTCCAATCTTGTAAGCTTCGACATCAGCGAAGTGGCCCCGGCCCTTGATGTCGATGACCGGACGAGCAGTCTGGCCGCAAGCCTATTCCACAGCTTCATGATAGAAAGGGAGACATTCTGATGAATACGATACAGCTGAAAAAAGGACAGGAACGGGCCTATTTCAATGGGCAGCTGAATATAGACAGGGAGGACCTGAGCGATGATACATTCCTGAAGGATGGTGAAATCGTCAGGCTCGAAGACACCTACGGCAGGCTGATGGGCATTGCCATGATCAGCTTCGAACAGAAGGCGCAGGGCTGGGTGCTCACGCGTGATGAGCGGGAAGTGATAGATGACGCATTCATCGAAACACGGATCAGGACGGCGCTGGAAAAACGCACACCCCTCTACAATCAGGAGGATACGACGGCATTCCGCCTGTTCAATGAGATCGGGGATGGCATCGGTGGATTCACCGTCGACAATTATGACAACCATCTGCTCATCACATTCTATTCCCGCGGCATCTATAAGATACGCGACCTGATCATCAAGACATTGATGGTGGAACTGAAACCGGACTCCATTACGGAACAGACCCGCTTCAGCGACCAGGGCAAGATGACGATAAACAACCGCCGGATAATGGGGAATGTGGAATTCCCCATTACGGTACGTGAATCCGGGCTGATATACAGCGTACACCTTGATGAAGGTCCGATGACGAGACTGTTCCTGGATCAGCGTGAAACACGCAAGACACTGATGCAGAATACGGCCAACGCGAAATCCTTCCTCAATCTGTTCAGCTACAGCGGCACGTTTTCCATCGCAGCCAGGGAAGGCGGCATGATGACGACAAGTGTCGACCTGGCGAAGCGGAGCCGGGAACTGATTACAGAAAACTTCAATGCCAACAATATGTCGCTTGACGGACAGAGCATCTATATAATGGAAGCTTTCGAATACTTGAAATATGCAGCGAGGAACCGCCAGAGGTTCGATGCGATACTGATCGATCCGCCGAGCTTCTCGCGCTTCGGCAAGAAAGTGTTCAAGGTCGAGCGCGATTTCCCGAAACTCATTGTGGAGGCGCTCAAAGTGCTTAGACCCGGAGGCCGGCTGATACTCAGCCAGAACCTCGAGTCCTTTACATTGAATCAGTTCAAACGGCAGATAGACCGGACACTGACACAGGCCGGGTACTCCTATACGCTTGTAGACGTCAAGGGACTGCCGAAGGATTTTCCGACGGTGAAGGGGTATAAGCACGGCAAGTACCTCAAAGTGGTCACGGTTGAGATCAGCAAGTAGCGTGGTCCCTGGATGAAGTGGTTACGGGTGGACGGAAATGGGTATATTCAAAACGACAACCATCAAAATAAAGTGCAAAGGAGTTTTGAATATGAGTGCCCAAACGCTCACTGACCAGCAGATAGAGGAGAAAGAACAGGAAGCCCGTGAAATGGTCCATCAGAAATCACTCTATTCCTCAATCGCGGCCGCCCTTCCGATTCCATTGCTCGATGTCGGTACGGATATGAAGCTGATGAAGGATATCAAGCAGGAGGCCGAGGAGATTTTCGGATTCGACCACAATGAGGTGAACGAACTCTCAGACGACCTGATGAACCGTGCTGCCGTAATGGCGACAAGTATAGGAAGTGAATTCATAGGCAGCCAGACCACCAAGATACTGCTGAAGCGGGTCACGAAAAATTCCAAGATGACGAGATTCGGACTCATACCGATCGTCAGCAAGGTCCTTGGTGCAGCAATCAGCTATAAGATGATGCAGAAGCTTGGCAACGACTATGTAGATAAATGCGTGGAAATTGCCAGGAAACAGACGGTCTGATGACTGGAAAATCCGCCTTTAAAAAATTTTTAAAGGTGGATTTTTATTTTCCAAAATATTTTCCAAGCAGATGTATTATTTTTGACCCATGTGGGACAAAAAGTGAAAAGTTTATGCTTATATCGTTTGTGGTATATTAGAATATCCCTATCATACGTGGTACAATGAAGCTAACCATGTATGTCTATCATGTAAACTTATAACGCATTCTAAAGGAGACTAACGCAATGGAACAAAAATCTTATCTGATTACAGACGAAACAGGAATCCACGCAAGACCAGCTACAATTCTGGTGCAGACAGCATCCAAATTCGATTCCGATATCCAACTGGAATACAACAGCAAGAAAGTGAACCTGAAATCCATCATGGGCGTCATGTCACTCGGTGTCGGCAAAGATTCTGAAGTATCAGTCTATGCAGAAGGTAAAGATGAAACTGAGGCCATTGAAGCGATTACTGAGACCCTTTCAAAAGAAGGACTGACCGACTGATGTCAAACATCCTGAAAGGAATTGGTGCGAGTGACGGTGTAGCAATTGCACCGGTATACTCCCTGGAAGAGCCGGACCTGTCATTTGACAGCAAGCAGATTGAACCCGGTGAGGAAGATGCCGAGGTTGAACGCTTCAAGGCTGCTTTCAACCAATCCAAAGTAGAAATCACCAGAATCAGAAACCATGCGGAGGAGTCGGTAGGGCCGGAGCATGCCGCGATATTCGATGCACACCTGCTTGTGCTGGATGATCCGGAGTTCCTCGGACCGATCGAGGCCCATATCCGCAATGACCAGAAGAGTGCGCCTCAGGCACTTCTGGAAACTAGGGACCAGTTCGTCGCCATTTTCGAGAATATGGACAATGAATACATGAAGGAACGTGCTGCAGACATCAAGGACGTATCAAAGCGTGTCCTCGCTCATATGCTCGGGAAGGAACTTCCGGACCCAAGCAAGATCGACACACCGGTCGTCATCGTCGCAGAGGACCTGACGCCTTCCGATACAGCACAGCTGGATAAGAACTTCGTCAAAGGTTTTGTGACGAATGTGGGCGGGCGGACATCCCACTCGGCCATCATGTCCCGTTCCCTGGAAATTCCGGCAGTCGTTGGTACGAAGGAGATAACGGCTATTGCGAAAGTCGGCGATGACATCATCGTAGACGGCAGTGCAGGGGAAGTCATCGTCAATCCGACTGAAGAGGAAGTGCTCGTCTACAAGGACAAGGAGGCGCGCGTCCAGGAAGAGAAGGTCGAGCTTCAGAAACTTGTCGATGAACCATCTGAAACGATGGACGGCATTACAGTGGAACTGGCTGCGAACATCGGCACACCGGACGATCTGGAAGGCGTCAAATCGAACGGCGCCGAAGGCATCGGGCTCTACCGTACAGAGTTCCTCTATATGGGCAGGAATGAACTGCCGACTGAAGAGGAGCAGTACGAAGCCTACAAGAAGGTGCTCGAGGACATGGATGGCAAGCCGGTCGTCGTCCGCACACTGGATGTCGGAGGCGACAAGGAACTGCCTTATCTGGATCTCCCTCAGGAGATGAACCCGTTCCTTGGCCACCGGGCCGTGCGCATGACGCTCGATAACCCGGAACTCTTCAGGACACAGTTGCGTGCACTGCTCCGTGCGAGCCAGCACGGCAATCTGAAGATCATGTTCCCGATGATTGCGACCATAGATGAATTCAATCGTGCGAAGGCACTGCTGATTGAAGAGAAGGACAAGCTTGTCGACGAAGGGGAGAAGATCAAAGAGGATATCGAAGTGGGTATCATGGTCGAAATTCCTTCGGCAGCAATCATTGCCGACCAGTTTGCGAAAGTCGTCGACTTCTTCTCAATCGGAACGAACGACCTGATCCAGTATACGATGGCTGCCGACCGGATGAACGAATCCGTAAGCTATCTGTACCAGCCGCACCATCCTGCGCTTCTGAGACTCATCAAGATGGTGATCGATGCCGCGCATAAGGAAGGCAAATGGGCAGGCATGTGTGGAGAGATGGCCGGTGACGAACAGGCCGTGCCACTGCTTCTTGGACTTGGACTTGATGAGTTCTCCATGAGTGCATCTTCAGTGCTGAAGGCGCGCAAGCAGATCTCCCAGCTGAAGAAGACGGATATGGAACGTCTGGCTGAAGCGGCAGTCGAATGCAAGGACTCTGAAGAAGTGCTTGCACTTGTTGAGGAATACACAGAAAGAATATAAATTTTTTAGCACGCATGGAGCGATTCATGCGTGCTTTTTGCTGTTATAATGGCAGAAAAGAGCTGAGGAGGTCCCCTGATGAAGGAAACAGTGCGTCGACCGATGGAACTTTATCTCACGCTGCCGATTCTCGCTTTCGCCCTCTATGATTTTGCCAATACCATCTTCAGTGCCAATATCGTTACGCTGTTCTTTCCACAGTATGTCACTGAAACGGTGGGGACGAATCCCCGTCTGGAACAAATCGCCTCCACGGTCATCGCCTATGCGAATGCTGTGGCAGCGATACTGCTGATTGCTTTTGCTCCGCTGTATGGTGTGACGATGGACCGGACGGGCAGGCGCAAGAGGTATGTCATCCTGTTTACGCTGCTGTGCATCACCGCTGCAGTTGGAATGGGGATTTTTGGCGGCATGGATACGGGCGAGTGGTTCGGACTCCCCAATGGATTCGTGCTGGCCATCCTGTTTTTTGTCATCGCAAAATTTGCATTCAATTCAGGCAACGTGTTCTATGATGCGATGCTTTCGGGCCTCGGCAACAAAAAGGAGATTCCGCTGATTTCCGGCTATGGAGTGGCACTCGGCTATCTGGGCACTCTATTCGGCATATTCTCAGTCCTCCTGATCATTGGGGACAGGGCGGTGCACCACACGTTCTGGCTGTCCGGAATACTGTTCCTGATCTTTGCACTGCCGCTTTTCTTCATCAACAGGGACCCGCCTGCAGAACAGAAGCCGAAACAGCCATTTCTGAAAGGATACAGGGATGTCTACGGAACGTTCATCCAGGCAAGGGAATATCCATCCATATTCTATTTCATGATTGCCTATTTCTTCGTCAACGATGCACTGGCGACAGCCATTGCCATGATGCAGCCCTATGCGACGACGGTCGTCGGTTTCGAACCGGGCACATTCCTCATCATATTCATGGTGGCGACACTGTTCAGCATCATCGGTGCAATCGTCTTCAGCTTCATCAATAGGGCGGTCGGATCGAAACGGACGTTTCTGATCATTGCCATGCTGTTGGCGCTTGCGGTCGCAGTCGCCGCCATTCCGCTGCCCATGTGGACCTTCTGGATTGCCGCTTCCCTCTTCGGCATTGCGATGGGATCGACATGGGTGGTGAGCCGGACAATGATCATCGAACTCTCCCCGGCAGGAAAAGAGGGGCAGTTCTTCGGACTGTTCGCCTTCAGTGCAAAGATGAGTGCAGTCGTGGGTCCTTTCATCTACGGTTCGATTACACTGCTGCTGGCGGATTATGGGGTTGTGGCATCGCGCATGGCAATCACCAGCCTCATCGTCATGATAGTGATCGGGCTCCTGTTCCACCTCAAGGTCAGGGAGGGTGAATCCCCGGTTTAAATAATTGTAATTTGGGGCATGATAGGATAGAATAATAAATTGAGAATGATAATTATTTCACAAAATTGTCATGAATATATCACGATTCTGAATATCATATATGAGAGGGCCATCTTATGATTCAGGATACATTAATTAAGAGGTGATTGAATGGATGACGTAATCATTGGTCGTGTACTGACCGCATCCACGCTGGGATTCCATATCATTTTTGCGACGATTGGTGTCGGCATGCCGATTGTTTTCATGGTGCTGGAATTCCTGGGAATATGGAAGAAGGATGACAAGTACCTGACCATGGCAAGAAGGATAGCGAAGGGCTATACGGTGACCGTTGCCGTCGGCGTTGTCACCGGGACCATCATCGGTCTCCAGCTGTCATTGATATGGCCCGAGTTCATGAGGCTCGGCGGTCAGATCATCGCCCTGCCGCTGTTCATGGAGACTTTCGCATTTTTCTTTGAGGCGATTTTCCTGGGTATATTCCTGTATACATGGGACCGTTTCAGGAACCCATGGCATCACTGGCTGCTCAATATACCGATCGTCATCGGATCGACCCTGTCCGCCGTATTCATCACTACGGTGAACTCGTTCATGAATACCCCTGCGGGATTCGATCTGGTGGATGGTGCACTGGTCAATGTGGACCCGCTTGCAGCAATGTTCAACCCATCAGTCTGGGTACGTGTCTTCCACGTCGTGGCCACGGCCTATATGACGGCAGTGTTCATCATCGCTTCCATCGGGGCGTTCAAGCTGCTCCGCTCCAAATTCGAGGAAGACCGGGAATACCATAAGAAGGGCCTTAAGGTCATGATGGTACTCGGTCTGCTCATGGCCTTCATGACAGTGCTCGCCGGTGACTTCTCTGCCAAATTCCTGCATGAACATCAGCCGGAGAAGCTGGCAGCGATGGAATGGCATTTTGAAACCGAGGACAATGCGGACCTCATCCTTTTCGGGGTACTCGATGAAGAGACTGAGGACATCAATTATGCAATCAGAATCCCGAGTGTGCTCAGCTTCCTTGCCGGCAACTCGTTCGATACTGAAGTGACCGGCCTGAACGATATTCCTGAGGATGAACATCCGCCGCTGATCATCCACTACTTCTTCGACATGATGGTATTCTTCGGCATGTATGCCCTGACGGTTTCCATCATCTACTTCATTGCGAAGTTTTCGAAGTTCGATGAACACCACCCGGCGCTCCTGTACGCCTATGTACTGACCGGACCGTTGTCCATGGCAGCGATAGAATCCGGCTGGTTCCTGGCGGAAATGGGCCGTCAGCCATGGATTCTCCGCGGATACATGAGAGTCTCCGAGGCGGTGACGCATGCAGACGGACTCGGCATCACACTCATCGCCTTCGTCCTGCTCTATGTCGTGCTTGGTGCGACATGCGTCTATGTACTGCTCAAGATGTTCCAGGGCAAGAGTGCCGATACGGAACGGCTTGAAATGTACGGTGAAGACTACAAAGGAGGTCGGTTGCCATGAATTATGAAATCATCGGAGTGACCGTGCTGTGGACATTCCTCTACGGCTATATCATCGTGGCATCGATTGACTTCGGTGCGGGCTTCTTCAACTTCTATTCGAAGCTGACTGGAGACGACAATGTCATCAGTCCGATCATCCAGCGCTATCTGAATCCGGTCTGGGAAGTGACGAATGTCTTCTTCGTCTTCTTCTTCGTAGGAATCGTCGGATTCTATCCGGATACGGCCTACTATTATGGAACGGCCCTCCTGATTCCGGCAAGCATCGCGCTGATACTGCTCGCCATACGCGGAAGCTACTATGCATTCAACTCCTACAACAAGGAACCGAAGCTCTCCTGGACCTTCCTCTACGGTGTGACGGGCCTCCTCATACCTGCCTCCCTGTCCATGGCACTCGTCATATCGGAAGGCGGCTACATCGTTGAAGAAGAGGGAGGTATCCAGCTGCAGCTGGAGGAACTGCTGTTCAGCACATATGGCTGGTCGGTCGTGTTCCTGGCCATCATCACCGTCCTCTATGTATCCAGCGGCTTCCTGACTTTCTATGCGGCACGCGCACAGGATACGCAGGCGCTCGAACTGGTGCGCAGATGGTTCCTCATCTGGACGCTGCCGATGCTGTTCATTTCGCAGTTCGTCTTCCTGGGGCTGCGGGAGCACAACTATGAACACTTCCTGCGCGCCCAGGACTACTGGTATCTGTTCGGCCTGAGTCTTGCATCCATGGGCGTTGCCGTCTTCCTGATCCTTAGGAGGCGCGCCTTCGGCCTTGCATTCATCATGATCATGATGCAGTTCGCCTTTGCATTCTATGGATACGGCATCAGCAAGCTGCCCTACATCCTGTATCCGTATGTGGAGATCAACACGGCGGTTGTGAACGAGAGCATGGCTTTCAGTTTGACAGTGGCCTTCATTTTAGGTTTACTATTATTGGTGCCAAGTCTCGTCCTTCTCATGAGACTGTTCCTGTTCGACAAGGATTATGTACGGGGAAAGGGCAACAGCAAGTACTAACATTGAGGATGGACAGGTGATAAGATGAATAAAGATTATGCAGTCATCGGGCTCGGACGGTTCGGGGGGAGCATCGTCCGTGAACTGAGGGTGCTGGAGATGGATGTCCTGGCGGTGGATGTGGATGAGAACCGCGTCAATGAATTCATAGACATCGCAACACAGGCAGTGATCGGGGATACGACTGATGAAACGGTGCTGAAGGACCTCGGCCTTGGCAACTTCGACAATGTCATCGTCGCAATCGGCGATAACATCCAGTCGAGCATACTGACGACACTGCTGCTGAAGGACCTCGGCGTCAAGAAGGTCAGCGTAAAGGCGCAGAACGACTACCATGCGCGGGTGCTTGAAAAGATCGGTGCCGACCTCGTCATCCACCCGGAGCGGGATATGGGGCGCAGAATCGCCCATAAGCTTGCTTCAAGTTCTGTGCTCGATTATCTTGAACTGTCGGATGAACACTCGATTGTCGAAATCATGGCAGAGGAGAAACTTGCCAACCAATCGCTACTCGATCTCGACATACGGGCAGAATATGGCGTCAGCGTCATTGCGATCAAGCGGGGCGAGGATATCATCGTCAGCCCCGATCCGACAGTCAATATCCAGAAAGAGGATATCCTCATCATGATCGGCAACGATGACGACCTGACCCGTTTTGAAAAATCATTGACCCGATAGAGACAAAAAAGAACATCCGGCAGCGCCGGATGTTCTTTTTTATTTCTGCTGATCGACTCTCATGATCGTCGGTAGGATCATTGGTTTCCTGTGTGTCTTGCGGTAGAGATGGTTGCTCAGCTCTTCGATGATGAGTTGCTTTACATGGTACCACTCGACATTTTCCTTTGTATTCAGAAGGTTGATGACATCGCCCTTGATCTTCTTCTCCGCACTGCGGATGAGGCCGTAGGATTCACGCATGTATACGAAACCGCGTGAGATGATGTCCGGTCCGCTGAGCAGCGTCTTCGTCTCGAAGTCGATGGATACGACGACGATGGCCAGGCCTTCTTCCGAAAGGTCCTTCCTGTCACGGAGGACGATGTTGCCGATGTCCCCGATGCCGATGCCGTCGACGAAGACGGTGCCGGCAGGCACCCGGTGGCTGTGCCTTGCGCTGTCACGCTTGAGTGCGAGCACATCACCGATCTCCATAAGGAAGATGTTATCCGGATCCATTCCCGTATTCACTGCCAGCTCCTTATGGAGATGCAGCATGCGGTACTCGCCGTGGATCGGCATGAAGTATTTCGGGCGCATCAGGCGGAGCATCAGTTTCTGTTCCTCCTGGGAGCCGTGTCCGGATGTGTGTATGTTGGACAGCTTGCCATGGATCACATCTGCACCGGCTTTGTACAATGCATTGATCGTCCGGTTGATGCTGAGCGTATTGCCCGGAATCGGCGAGGAGCTGAAGACGACGGTGTCATCCGGTATGATGCTAATCTGGCGGTGGGTGCCGTTGGCGATCCTTGAGAGTGCAGCCATCGGCTCACCCTGGGAGCCGGTACACAGCATCATGACTTTGTGCTTCTCGATGCTGTTGATCATCTTCGGCTCGATGAACGTTTCAGGTGGTGCTTTGATATAGCCGAGCTCAAGACCGATTTTGATGTTGTTCTCCATACTGCGGCCGAATATGCAGATTTTGCGGTCGAGCTTTATCGCCGCATCGATCGCCTGCTGGACACGGTAGATGTTGGAAGCGAATGTGGCAAAGATGATCCGCCCGGTGCATTTCCTGAATATGTCCTCGACATTCTGGCCAACTTCCTTTTCGCTGATTGTGAAGTTCGGTACTGTCGCATTCGTCGAATCCGACAGGAGGCAGAGTACGCCTTCTTCCCCGAGCGCCGCCATCTTGGCGATGTTTGCAGGTTCACCGACCGGTGTGAAGTCGAATTTGAAGTCGCCCGTATGGACGATGTTGCCTTCCGGCGTCCGGACGATTACACCATACGCCTCAGGAATGGAGTGCGTCGTCAGATAGAACTCGATGGTCATGTGCTTGAACTTGAGCACAGTGTCCTCCTTGATCGGATTGAGTTCTGCAGTGCGCAGGAGATGGTGCTCCTCAAGCTTGTTGCGGATGAGTCCGAGTGCAAGCGGTCCGGAATAGATGGGCACATTGATCTCCTTCAGCAGGAAGGGAATGCCACCGATGTGGTCCTCATGGCCATGGGTGATGATCAGCGCACTGATGCGCTCCTTGTTTTCCTTGAGATATGTGTAGTCGGGAATGACATAGTCGATTCCGAGCTGTTCATCATCCGGAAACTTGATGCCTGCGTCGATCATTATGATTTCGTCTTTATATTCGATACAGTAGGTGTTTTTGCCGATTTCCCCGAGTCCCCCGAGGGCAAAAACGCCTACTTCACCTTTTTCAAGTCCCATCAGGCGTTTTCAACCTTGAAATCTTCGTTATGCTCTTTTTCGTATTCCAGGTGTGAGGGACTCAGTTCCTGTACGAATTCGATATTGTAGGGTGAATCGCTTAGAATCTTGCGGACTTCCGTTTCGGATTCCGCTTCGAAATAGCGTGTGAGGGTATCCTCACGGATGATGCGGCTATCCAGGGCTTCCTGGAAAAAAACTTTGAATACTGCCATTTTGTATATTCTCCTTTAGCTAGTTATGTGCATGATTTACGGTTCGTTGAAGACGTGCGCTGTAAGAAGCGGCACAGGAAAGAGGGTGGGTCAGTCCCTCTTCATAAATTCGTTGTTCAGCAACCCTTTTCTACCGAGAATGCGTCCAAGCCTCTGCTTCAGCCTTTTTCTCAACCGTTTGAGCAAGAAGACCACATCCCTTTATCAGCTTAAGTTTATTTTACATTATAGACGGGGGACATGCAAAGACTTTATAATGGTGGGGAATGGAGGGATTGGGATGAAGGAGAAGCGTATACTGGAAGGGGTGCTCCTTGAGAGGGAGCGCCAGGATCGGAATATGATCATGCTGGAATTCAACATCCGTACGGACATGGTGGTCATGAACTATATCTATGACGGCCATGATGCCGGCGGTGATGTGCACAAGAAGCGCCATGACCATGATCCGGAAATCATGGATCATGAAACGTTCGAAGCACTGAAGGGAAAACTGTACGAAAACAATGTACCATTCAAAGAGAGGCGGGATGCGTTCATCTGAATGATTCCTGCATAAAAAAGAAGCGGCTCAATCGAGCCGCTTCATGTCTATTCCACCGGAGTGGCCCCGGCCTTCGGTTCCATCGGCATCTCCTCATCGATGCGGTCATAGAACATGATGCCATCGAGGTGGTCGAGTTCATGCTGCAGCACGACCGCAAGCATGCCCGTGGCCTTCACCTCGATCGGCTCGCCGTGGATGTCTGTTGCAGTGACCTTGATCCGCTGGTACCGGTGCACGAGACCCGGTATCTCCTCATCGACACTGAGGCAGCCTTCGCCGCCCGGGAGGTATGTTTCACTCACAGAGTGGCTTTTCACCTTCGGGTTGATCAGCATGTAGTCATGGATGACCTCCCCCTCATCGCCCTCGATGTAGATGGCGAGCATGCGCTTGTCGAGTCCGACCTGGGGTGCAGCGAGTCCGACGCCGGGGCGCAGGTCATATTTTTCAGCGATTTCCGCATTCTGTGAATTGACGAGATACTCCCTCATCTCCTTGAGCTGGGAGACCGTCTCTTCATCTATGTCTTCCACTTCCGCGACTTTTGTCCGGAGCATCGGATCCGGGTCGCGTACGATATCTTTCATTGTCAACAAAATAAACCCTCCTGTTTTATCTATACTATTATTTATTATACTATAATACTCAGGGGAACGTGGGATTCTCAAATATATTATACTTAAAAATCGATTATCGGAGGTAAGGAAATGAAGAAACTGATAGGGAGCCTGATTATTTTTTCAGTAGTGCTTGCGGGGTGCTCCTCGGATGAGGACGAACTGCTGGATTTCTATAATGCGTTTCAAGAGACTGTTGAGGTGGAAAAGGAGATAGAGAATGTAACAGCAGAATTTGACGAGCTGGAAACTGAAAAAGCGGAACTCCAGCAATCCCTCGAATCCGCCACAAGGGAAGAGCTGACTGAAATCAGCGGCCAGCTGGTGGAGAATGCAGATGCCAGAATCGCCAAACTCGATGAGGAAGTAGCCATCATGGGCGAAAGCAGGAGCCGCATGGAAGCGTCAAAGCAGTATGTCAGCGAAATCTCGAATGAGTCCAACCAAGAGAAGGCACAGTCATTGGTGGATGCGATGGATGAGAGGTATCTTGCACATGGGGATATGATTGGCAGCTATAAGACCGTACTGGAAAGCGAAAAGAGCATTTTCGAATACCTCGGCGAAGAGGACTTGTCCCAGGATGAGGTCGATGAGCGGCTGAACAATCTGGATGAAGAGTACCAGCAGGTGCAGGAGGATGCACAGACTTTCAGCGAGCAGACCGAGAATGTGAACCAGATCAAGCAGGAGATAGAATCACTGATTGAAGGTTAAGTGATGGAAGCGCTGTATTATATAACAGATAATACTGTTTTGGTACAGAAAACATTGATTTAAAAGGGTTTCTGAGCTGCTGTTACAGTGCGATTTTATTTACTATTATAACAGCTTATGGTAAGATAACTGATGATAAATGAAAATTTGAAAGGTATGGTGAACTGTTTATGGCACCGAAGAAAAAGAGCTTCGATCCGGTCAAGACACTTGAAGAGATCGAAAGCAAATTTGAAATGTTTCAGATTTTGGACCAGGACGGCAAGGTAGTGAATGAAGACTATATGCCGGACCTGTCGGATGATGACCTTGTAGAACTGATGGAGCGTATGGTCTGGACACGCGTGCTCGACCAGCGTTCAATTTCCCTCAGCAGACAGGGGCGTCTCGGCTTCTATGCACCGACAGCCGGCCAGGAAGCTTCCCAGCTTGCAAGCCAATATGCACTTGAAGGGGAGGACTACATCCTGCCGGGCTACCGTGATGTGCCGCAGCTGATCTGGCATGGCCTTCCACTGACGCAGGCATTCCTCTTCTCAAGAGGTCATTTCAAGGGGAACCAATTCCCTGAAGGCGTCAATGCACTCAGCCCTCAGATCATCATCGGTGCACAGTATGTGCAGACTGCCGGTGTTGCGCTGGGCATCAAAAAACGTGAGAAAGACGCTGTCGCAATCACTTACACAGGGGACGGCGGCACGTCCCAGGGTGACTTCTACGAGGGTGTCAACTTTGCGAGTGCCTACAAGGCGCCTGCAATCTTCGTCATCCAGAACAACCACTACGCGATCTCTACACCATGGGAGATGCAGACGGCCGCGAAAACACTTGCGCAAAAAGGTGTGGCCTCAGGTGTGCCGGGCGTACTCGTCGATGGCATGGATCCGCTCGCAGTCTATAAAGTGACCAAGGATGCACGTGACCGTGCGGTCGCAGGAGAAGGGCCTACTGTAATAGAAATGCTGTGCTACCGCTACGGACCGCATACAATGGCGGGGGACGACCCGACACGCTACAGGACTTCCGACGAAGATTCCGATTGGGAGAAGAAAGATCCGCTCGTCCGTTTCCGCACCTTCCTCGAGTCCAAAGAACTATGGAGCGAGGAGAAAGAGAACGAAGTGATGGAACAGGCGAAAGAGGACATCAAGAAGGCTGTGAAGGAAGCAGATGGAGTTGAGAAGCAGACTGTCACTCAACTGATGGAAAATATGTATGACGAAATGCCTTCCAACCTTGAAGAGCAGTATGAAGTCTACAAAGAAAAGGAGTCGAAATAAGCAATGGCAGAGATGACAATGATCCAGGCAATCACTAATGCGATGGCCACGGAATTGAAAAATGACGAGAACGTCCTCGTCTTCGGTGAAGACGTTGGTGTGAACGGCGGTGTATTCCGTGCGACCGAAGGTCTTCAGAAGGAATTTGGCGAAGACCGCGTCTTCGACACACCCCTCGCCGAAAGTGGACTCGCCTCAATGGGGCTCGGCCTCACACTTGAAGGCTTCCGTCCTGTTGTCGAAATCCAATTCTTCGGCTTCGTATTCGAAGCAATGGATGGCATCGCCGGCCAGATAGCACGCCATAGGCACCGTTCAGGAGCGAGCAAGGAAGCGCCGATCGTAATCCGTGCACCATTCGGCGGCGGGGTACACACGCCGGAACTCCACGCAGACTCCCTTGAAGGGCTCATGGCACAGACACCGGGACTTAAAGTGGTCATCCCTTCCACTCCAACAGATGCGAAAGGCCTGCTCATCGAAGCAATCCGCTCCAACGACCCTGTCATATTCCTCGAGCACATGAAGCTTTACCGTTCATTCCGTGAAGACGTGCCGGAAGAGGACTACACTGTGGAAATCGGCAAGGCGAACGTCAAGCGTGAAGGAGATGACATTACACTGATCGCCTATGGCGCAATGGTGCAGGAAGCGATCAAGGCGGCAGATGCATTGGCAGAAGAGGACATTTCTGCAGAAGTCATCGACTTGAGGACAGTATCCCCAATCGATTACGACACGCTCGTGGAATCCGTAGAGAAGACGAACCGGGCTGTAGTGATCCAGGAAGCACAGCGCCAGGCAGGTGTTTCCGCGAATGTCGCGGCTGAACTGTCAGAACGTGCGATACTGAGCCTTGAAGCGCCAATCATGCGCGTAACTGCGCCGGATACTGTCTATCCGTTTACACAGGCAGAAGGCATATGGCTTCCTAACAAGGATGATATCATCGAACGTGCGAAACAAGTATTGGACTTTTAATCAGCAAAGGAGGAAATACTGTGGCATTTGAATTTAAACTGCCGGATATCGGTGAAGGTATCCATGAAGGTGAAATCGTCAAGTGGTTCATAGGTGAAGGCGATGAAATCAAAGAGGACGACGTACTCGCAGAAGTGCAGAACGACAAGGCCGTAGTTGAAATCCCGTCCCCTGTGGATGGTACGATCAAGAAGCTGCATGTTGAAGAAGGTACAGTGACGACTGTCGGGGAGACAATCGTGACGATCGACGACGGCTCCGAAGATTCCGGTGAAGAAGAACCGGCAAAAGAGGACAAGAAAGAAACCTCCGAGCAGAAGGAAGAAAAAGAAACAGAAGAAAAAACAAAAGAGGACGCTTCCAAAGAGGAAGAGGACTCCAAGGATTCCGGCAAGGGCAAATCAGATGAACGTGTCATTGCGATGCCATCTGTACGCAAGTTCGCACGCGACAATGATGTCGACATCCACGAAGTATCCGGCAGTGGCAAGAACGGCCGTGTACTTAAAGAGGATATCGAAGCGTTCATGAATGGTGATCAGACTTCCACGGACTCTTCAGAAGAGGCGGAAGCATCCGAAGAGCAGGCTGAAGGCAAGCCGGAGAAACAGGCGGCCCCTGAAGGCGACTTCCCTGAAACGCGCGAGAAGATGAGCGGCATGAGAAAAGCGATTGCGAAGGCAATGGTGAACTCCAAGCAGACATCCCCTCACGTGACGCATCTTGATGAAATTGAAGTCCAGGCCCTATGGGACCACAGGAAGAAGTTCAAGGGTATTGCAGAGGAGCAGGGCGTCAAGCTCACATTCCTTCCTTATGTTGTGAAGGCCCTTGTGTCCATGCTCAAGAAATATCCTGAGTTCAACACTTCAATCGATAATGAAACATTTGAAGTTATCCAGAAACATTATTATAATGTGGGTATTGCTGCGGATACAGAACGCGGACTTGTCGTGCCTGTCGTTAAGCATGCCGATAAGAAATCCATGTTTGAAATCTCCGATGAAATCAACAATCTTGCTGTAAAAGCACGTGATGGCAAGCTGTCCGGTGAAGAGATGAAAGGCGGATCCATGACGATCTCAAACCTTGGTTCTGCAGGTGGACAATGGTTCACTCCTGTCATCAACCAGCCGGAAGTTGCAATTCTCGGCATCGGCCGCATCGAACAGAAGGCCATTGTCAGAGATGGAGAAATCGTTGCAGCACCTGTACTTGCCCTGTCACTCAGCTATGACCACAGACAGATTGACGGAATGACAGCACAGAACGCCCTGAACCATGTTAAACGTTTGCTTAACAATCCAGAATTACTATTAATGGAGGGATAATTACAGATGGTTGTTGGAGATTTTCCTATTGAAACTGATACTATTGTAGTTGGCGCCGGCCCAGGTGGCTATGTTGCAGCAATCCGTGCAGCACAGCTCGGCCAGAAAGTGACAATCGTAGAGAAGGATGTTCTTGGTGGAGTATGTCTGAACGTCGGATGTATTCCTTCCAAGGCCATGATTTCCTCTTCCCACCGTTTCCATCAGGCACAGGATTCCGAAGACATGGGAGTCATCACCGAAGGTGTCAAACTTGATTTTTCAAAAGTGCAATCCTTCAAGGAGAGCGTAGTCAAAAAGCTCACTGGCGGTGTTGAGAGCCTGCTTAAGGGAAACAAGGTCGAAATCGTCAAAGGCGAAGCATACTTCGTTGATGAGAACAAAATGAAGGTCATGGACGATAAGCAGTCCCAGACTTATGAATTCAAAAATGCAATCATCGCTACAGGTTCCCGTCCGATCGAGATTCCTGGTTTCAAATTCGGTGAACGTGTACTGGATTCCACAGGTGCACTTGCACTCGAAGAAAAGCCGGAAAAACTCGTCGTCATCGGTGGCGGCTACATCGGTTCCGAGCTCGGTACAGCCTATGCAAACTTCGGTACTGAAGTGACGATTCTTGAAGGTGCGAAAGACATTCTTGGCGGGTTCGAAAAACAGATGACGCAGCTTGTCAAAAAGAAACTCAAGAAAAAAGGCGTAACCGTCGAAACACAGGCGATGGCCAAAGAAGCCGAAGAGACGGAAAACGGCGTCAAAGTGACGTATGAAGTCAAAGGCGAAACGAAAGAGATCGAAGCGGACTATGTGCTCGTCACAGTGGGCCGCCGTCCGAACACGGACGAACTCGGTCTTGAAGAGATCGGCATCAAAATGACGGACAAGGGCATTGTCGAAGTCGACAAGCAGTCCAGGACTTCCGTGAAGAACATCTTCGCAATCGGGGACATTGTTCCTGGGCTTCCACTTGCCCATAAAGCAAGCTATGAAGGCAAAGTAGCGGCAGAAGCGATTGCCGGAGAAAAATCTGAAGTCGACTACCTCGGCATGCCGGCTGTCTGCTTCACCGAGCCTGAACTTGCTACTGTAGGCTACAACGAAGCGGATGCCAAAGAAGCTGGATTCGAAGTGAAGACAGGCAAGTTCCCATTCGCGGCAAACGGCCGTGCGCTGGGTCTTAATGAAACGGATGGTTTCGTAAAACTGGTTTCACGCAAAGAAGACGGCTTGCTTCTTGGCGCCCAGGTGGCAGGTACAGGCGCTTCCGACATCATCGCTGAACTCGGTCTTGCGATAGAGACCGGCATGACGGCAGAGGATATTGCCCTCACGATCCATGCCCACCCGACACTTGGAGAAATTCCAATGGAAGCGGCAGACGTTGTGCTCGGCAAACCAATCCACACTATGTAATAGGACTGACCATGGGCGCCCATCCGGGCGCCCTTTTTTATTATATTGACAGATAGGAGTCTGAATATGGAAGAATACAGCTACCCGATAGATGTCGACTGGACAACAGATGAAATCATCGATGTCGTCGCATTTTTCGAAGCCATTGAAAAAGCCTACGACGAGGGGATTGTCGCGTCGGAACTGAAAGGGAAGTACCGCAGCTTCAAAGCGGTTGTGCCCGGCAAGGCTGAGGAGAAGACCATCTTCAGGGAATTCAAGTCGAACAGCGGCCTCGAGTCCTACGCGGTGGTCAAACTGCTCAATGATGCAGACGAGGACGATGTCATCAGAATATAAATCCACCCACCAGGCCTGTTCCCGATTGGGGACAGGCTTTTTCTTTTCCAATGTAACAGGATAAACGGCAACGGTCTGAAAATGTCATGGTCATCCGGAAGGTGTCCGAAGCGTTCGGGTGACATGATCCATTAGGCGTATATACCGCTCAGAGTTGATTAAAATATCAACGGTAGGGTATTATTCAAAATGAGGACATAATATCTGGGAGGTTAACATGGCTAGAAAAAATTACACACAAACAGTAGAACCTGTCAGCCGGATTGCTGAAAAGATTTTCGGCTGGCTGGCCTGGCTCGGACTGCTCGCGATTACCGCTTTGCTTCTATTCTTTTCACTGGTCACCATGAACGATCCAGCATTTGTTGATAATCTAAGGCAGCAGCTGGAGACGGAATTCCAGAACTTGGCGCAGCAGGGGCAGGATCTGGGGGCGGCTCCGGGAGAGATTGCCAACATGGCAGTCGGTTGGCTGAACAACGTCTGGATGATCGCCCTTTATCTTGCGATACCGCTGATTCTCGGGCTCTTCGGCCTATTGACGATGCGCCGTAGAATACTTGCCGGCTTCCTGCTCCTTATTGCAGGCATCCTGACGGCACCGCTGATTGCATTCGTCATCACTGGACTTATTCCACTGTTCTTCGTCATTGCAGCGATCCTTCTGTTCGTCAGAAAAGATCGTGTCATTACCCATGATGATGACTTGGAGCCGCTTGATGAGAGAAGGGATGCCACCGGACGCCGTGGAGACGGAATCCGGGACGACAGGCAGCGCACACCGGTGGATGATGCATCATACGATCGTCGCCGTGATATGGAAAGGGACCTGGAAGACAATCAGGTGAACCGCCGTGGAGACGACCCTGTCGGAAGGTATGAAGAGGACCGTGAAAAACAGCGTCGTGCGGATGAAATTGATGAGAGGCAGCGTACTGGACGGGACGATGATCTGGAAAAGACCCGGACATTCCGCAGTCTGGACGACAGTGACAGAGGCGGCCGTTCAGGTGTCGTCGCCAGTGATGCACAGTCTGACCGCGAAGGTGAGTACGGCACACGTGATGAGGATCGCTATGTCGACCGCAACATCGATTCCCAGGAGACGACGGAGCCGGTCACAGAAGAAGAGTATGCCCGCCGTGGCGGCATCGGTACCGAAAGGAACGATGGCAGCGAGATTACACCGGGTGATGAATCGGTGAACCGCCGTGGAGAGGATTATGACTACGGTGCAACAAGAGAGCGTCGGGATAATGTAAACCGCCGCAACAATGACACACTGTAATTGAATGACAGGTTTAAGCCCCGGCTCTTTGAGCCGGGGCTTAATTCTTTTGAGAACCCTTCATTTGTAATCGATTTCATCCAAATATGCCAATGGATGCAGCCCTCCGATTGTAAAAATATAATTTCAAAGATTCTAAAAATTTTAATAAAATCTCTAGGCTATTCCCATTTTATCTGTTAAGATACTTTCTATAGTTTCAAGCTTTATCCAATGAGGAGGGAAAATTGATGAATGGTTTGGCAAGACTGAGTCAATTCATAGGAAGTACGTTCGGCATCTGGGTCATTATTTTTGCGATCCTGTCATTTGTTCTGCCAGGAGGATTTACATGGATTGCACCATACATAAACCTGCTGCTCGGCATCATCATGTTCGGCATGGGTCTGACACTCAAGCTGACGGACTTCAAAAGGGTGTTGAAAGCACCAAAACTGGTTCTTATCGTCGTACTGTCCCAGTACACGATCATGCCGCTGTTGGCGCTCGGGCTGGTCGTACTGTTCCAGCTGCCGCCTGAAATTGCGGTCGGTGTCATCCTGGTCGGGTGTACACCTGGAGGAACGTCATCGAATGTCATGACCTTCCTGGCAAAAGGGAATACGGCGCTGTCGGTGACGGCAACTGCGGTATCTACGGTCCTGGCGCCCATCCTGACTCCTGCGCTTACACTGCTGCTCGCAAGTGCGTGGCTTCCGGTATCATTCATGGATCTCTTCGTCTCGATCATCCAGATTGTGCTGGTTCCGATTGCACTTGGCCTGGCGGTGAGGATGCTGCTCGGCGATCATGTTGAAAAGGGCATCTCCGTCCTGCCGCTCATCTCTGTAGTCGGCATCGTCGGGGTTGTCGCAGCAGTCGTCTCGAACAATACGGAGGCGATCATGCAGTCCGGCCTCCTGATCTTCGGTGTTGTCATACTGCACAATGTGCTTGGCTATCTCGTAGGGTTTGTACTGGCCAAAGTACTGCGTTTCGACCTTGCAGACCAGAAGGCGGTATCGATTGAAGTCGGCATGCAGAATTCAGGGCTTGCAGCGGCGCTGTCCGCAGCACACTTCTCACCGCTCTCCGCCGTGCCGGCTGCCTTGTTCAGCGTTTGGCACAATATTTCCGGCTCCATGGTCGCAACGTGGATGAGCAAATATCGCGACGATGAAAAAGGAACGGAAGCAGAATCAGTCAAAAATGAAGAAGTACATGTATAATGGGTCATAATCATGAAGGGTGGTTTTTGAATGTCAACAGAAGGAAAGACTAAAAAGGATCTTCGCATCAAAAGCAAAGTGTATACGGAAAGTGACGTGAAGGCACCGAACAGGGCAATGCTCCGTGCTGTCGGACTGACGGATGAGAGCTTCACAAAGCCGCAGATCGGCATCGCCAGCACATGGGCCGAGGTGACACCATGCAACATCCATCTGAACGATCTCGCAAAAGAGGCGAAGGCGGGTGCGGCAGAAGCGGGCGGCGTGCCGCTCCAGTTCAATACGATCACCGTATCAGACGGAATCTCCATGGGGACGCAGGGCATGCGCTACTCCCTGCCATCACGTGATCTTATTGCCGATTCCATCGAAACGGTCGTAGGGGCTGAGAATCTGGATGGTCTCGTGGCGATCGGAGCCTGTGACAAAAACATCCCGGGCTGTGCAATTGCGATCGCCAATGCGGAAGTGCCTGCGGTATTCGTCTATGGCGGCACGATTGCGCCGGGCCAGCACAGAGGCCGCGACATCGACCTGGTCAGTGTCTTCGAAGGCGTCGGCAAACTGAACGCCGGTGAAATCGATGAGAAGGAACTGAACCAGATCGAATGCAATGCATGTCCAGGCGCAGGAGCGTGCGGTGGAATGTACACTGCCAACACCATGGCATCCGCAATGGAGGCACTTGGACTCAGTCTGCCCGGCAGCGCGTCAAACCCGGCCGAATCACAGGCGAAAGCTGAAGATGTCAAAGCTGCGGGCGAAGCGGTCTACAAGTTGCTCGAGGAAGGCATCTATCCGAAGGACATCATGACGGAGAAGGCGTTTGAAAATGCCATCACTGTGGTCATGGCGCTGGGCGGATCGACGAATGCGATCCTGCACCTCCTCGCCATCGCCCATGCGGCAGAAGTGGATCTGACAATCGATGATTTCAACCGCATCCAGGAGAAGGTCCCGCATCTGGCGGACCTGAAACCAAGCGGACGCTATGTCATGCAGGACCTCTATAAGGTCGGAGGCGTGCAGGGCGTAATGAAGATGCTGCATAGGGAAGGCTACCTCCATGGGGACTGCATGACGGTGACCGGCAAGACAGTGGCTGAAAACCTTGAAGAAGTGGACGACCTCGTTGAAGGGCAGGACGTCATCATGCCGTTTGACAATCCGAAACGTGCAGATGGACCGCTCATCGTCCTGAAAGGAAACCTGTCACCGACAGGTGCAGTGGCGAAGGTGTCCGGAGTGAAAGTCGCCCGCCACGAAGGACCTGCCAGGGTGTTCGACAATGAGAAGGAGGCATCCGATGCTGTACTGGCCAATGAAATCAACGAAGGGGATGTCCTCGTAATCCGCTATGTCGGTCCGAAAGGCGGACCCGGCATGCCAGAGATGCTCTCCATTTCCAGCCTCCTGGTCGGCAAGGGGCTCGGCGAAAAGGTGGCACTGCTCACGGACGGCCGCTTTTCCGGAGGCACGCATGGACTCGTCGTCGGGCATATTTCGCCTGAAGCACAAAGTGGGGGACCAATCGCTTTCCTCAAGGAAGGGGATATGGTGACAATCGACTCCACGAAGAAGGAGATATCCTGCGATGTATCCGAAGAAGAGATGGAAAGGCGCCGCAGCGAGTGGGAAGCACCACCCCTTTATAAAAAGGGTGTACTCGGTAAATATGCGCACAATGTAACCTGCTCCTCGGAAGGTGCAGTGACGGACTACCTTACCAAATAGAACATGCATGCACGGCATAATCATGCTGTGCATTTTTTTATTAGAAGGCCTATATGGGATCGTTTGAAATAAATCAGAAAAATATTTTATTTTTCTAAACCTTGACATGACGGCAATGTAACCGTTTACATTTTCAGAAATATTAGATAATTAGAAATTATTTCGAAACAGGTGGTTGATTTCTTTCCTCAAACGTTATAAGATTACTTTCAATATCACATATCAGAAATATCAGATAAATATAAATCGCAAAAAAACGACGATGGGAACGTAGAGGAAAGACAGGTCGATTACCAGAGACCCGGGATGCTGGAAACCGGGATTGACACTTTCTTCTATCTCGACCCTGAGTGCCGGACTGAAATATTGACAGTAGGCTCGGCCGGGTGTATGGCACCCGTTACCAAAACGGACTTTCCAAAAGTCCATAAGGCATGCTTCGCAAGAATCATGCAAAACTGGGTGGTACCGTGAAATAGCTCTTTTCGCCCCATGACATGCTCGCAGTCCGACTGGGAGTAGAACGTGGGGGAGAAGAGCTATTTTTTTATAATCGAATTAAATACAGAGGATCTTGCTCAAGATTTACAAGGAGGTAAGTGGTAATGAAAACACAAACTGAAACGCACACACAACCAGTTGAACAAAAACTGAGGACAGGGGCTGACCTTTTCGTCCAATCACTTGTTGAAGAAAAGGTGGACACAGTATTCGGCTATCCTGGTGGGGCAGTGCTGCCGATCTACGATGCACTATATCGGGCGGACGCTCCGTTTCAGCATATTCTATGCAGGCACGAACAGGGCCTCATCCATGCTGCTGAAGGCTACGCAAGGGTAACAGGCAAGCCTGGTGTCGTCATTGCCACTTCAGGACCGGGTGCAACCAACCTGATCACGGGCATCACGGATGCAATGATGGATTCACTGCCGGTCGTCGTATTCACCGGACAGGTGTCGACCGCAGTCATCGGCTCCGATGCTTTCCAGGAAGCGGATGTAATCGGTCTGACAACCCCGATAACGAAGCATAATTATCAGGTGACGGATATCAAGGATCTGCCGCGGATAACGAAGGAGGCGTTCCACATCGCTTCGACAGGGCGGCCGGGACCGGTCGTCGTGGACATTCCGAAGAACATCGCCCAGGAAATCACGGACAAGACATTCGATACTTCGTTCCATCTGCCGGGCTATCAGCCGACGATCAAGCCGAACCCGCTGCAGATAAGAAGACTCGCTGAAGCACTTGCGAAAGCGAAGAAGCCGGTGCTTCTGGCCGGTGCCGGTGTCCATTTTGCAGATGCCTCTGAAGAACTCAAGGCTTTTGCCGAAAAGTTCGAACTGCCGGTCACGACGACACTGCTTGGGCTTGGCAGCTTCCCGGGAGGTCATGAACAGGCACTCGGGATGGCCGGGATGCACGGCTCCTACAGTGCGAACATGGCCCTCTATGAAGCGGACCTGCTGATCAATATCGGTGCAAGATTCGATGATCGGCTCACAGGAGCCATACAGCACTTTGCACCGGAAGCAACAGTCGCACACATCGATATAGACCCTGCCGAGATCGGCAAGAACATCGAAACGAAGATCCCGGTCGTCGGCGATGCAGGGGAAGCATTAAGGGCCCTGCTGGATATCGATATCGAATGCACCGACCACTCCAGCTGGAGTGAAAATGCGATGAACAATAAGAAGGAATACCCATTCTGGTTCGAACGTTCCGATGACTTGATTTCACCCCAATGGCTGATCGAATCGATTTACCGCGAAACGGATGGTCATGCGATCGTCACAACGGACGTCGGTCAGCATCAGATGTGGGCGGCCCAGTTCTATCAGTTCAATTCTCCGCACAAATGGGTGACATCCGGTGGACTCGGCACGATGGGCTTCGGCCTTCCGGCAGCAATCGGTGCACAGCTTGGCCGACCGGAAGAGACGGTGGTGGCCATCGTCGGGGACGGCGGCTTCCAGATGACCATGCAGGAGATGGCGGTCGTCAAACAGCACAACCTTCCGATCAAAGTCATCATCGTCAACAATGAAGCGCTTGGCATGGTGAGGCAGTGGCAGGAAAGTTTCTATGAGGAACGCTACTCCGCTTCACTGCTGACCGAGAATCCGGACTTCATCAAACTTGCTGAAGGCTTCGGGGTCAAGGGCATCCGGGTTTCAAAGGAGACCGATGTACCTTCCGTCATCAAGGAAGTCTTCCAGCATGACGGCCCGGTGCTTGTCGATGCCAGAGTGCAGAAGCTCGACAAAGTATACCCGATGGTTGCTCCGGGCAAGGGAAACCATGAAATGATAGGGGTGAAACAATGCGAAGAATAATTACAGCCACCGTCCAGAATTCGAGCGGCGTGCTGAACAGGATCACCGGCATGCTGTCGAAACGGGCTTTCAATATAGAAAGCATCACAGTCGGCACAACCGAAATAGAAGGCATATCCAAGATGACGTTTGTAGTGGAAGTGCCGGATCCAAACAAGATCGAACAGCTGACAAAGCAGCTGAACAAGCAGATTGACGTATTGAAAGTGAACGACATTACCGAAAAGGCCATTGTCCAAAGGGAGCTTGCACTGATCAAGGTGGGCAGTACAAGCGCTTCCCGGGCGGAAATCCAGGGTGTCATCGAACCGTTCAGGGCGCGTGTCCTGGATGTATCGAGGGACAGCCTGGTGATAGAAGTGACAGGCAAACCGGACAAGATTGAGGCGCTCATCGACCTGCTCCATCCATACGGCATCAAGGACATGACACGGACAGGGGTGACGGCTTTCCCAAGAGGAAAGCAGCCCAGGCAGATCCAGGAGTTTACATTAAGCGTATAGCATTAAAACAAAAAATAAATACACACAAATGAGAGGAAGATTATAATGACTAAAGTATTCTATGACAAAGACATCAACAAAGAGGCGCTCCAAGGAAAGAAAATCGCAATCGTCGGGTACGGCTCCCAGGGACATGCACACGCCCAGAACTTGCGTGACAGCGGATACGAGGTCGTAGTCGGACTCAGACCAGGCAAATCCCATGACAAGGCCAAAGAGGATGGTTTCGAAGTGAAGGCGGTCGCCGATGCAGTCGCCGAAGCGGATGTCACGATGGTACTGCTGCCGGATGAAAACCAGCCTAAGGTATATGAAGAAAGCATCAAGGACAACATGAAACCAAACAGTGCCCTCGCTTTCGCACACGGCTTCAACATCCACTTCAACCAGGTGGTTCCGAGGGAAGATGTCGACGTATTCCTGGTCGCTCCAAAAGGACCCGGCCACCTTGTAAGAAGGACATATGAAGAGGAGGCAGGCGTACCTGCACTATACGGCATCTTCCAGGATGTATCAGGAAAAGCGACGGATGTTGCGATGGCATACGCTGCGGGCATCGGTGCTGCAAGAGCAGGTGTGCTTGAGACTTCATTCCAGGAAGAGACGGAAACGGATCTCTTTGGAGAACAGGCTGTATTATGCGGCGGACTGACAAGTCTCGTGAAAGCAGGGTTCGAAACATTGACTGAAGCAGGCTATCAGCCTGAAGTGGCATACTTCGAGTGTCTGCATGAAATGAAGCTCATCGTGGACCTGATGTATGAAGGCGGCATGGAGAATATGAGATATTCCATCTCCGACACTGCACAGTGGGGTGACTTCGTATCCGGACCACGCGTCGTAAATGACGAAACGAAGGCACGCATGAAGGATGTACTGACAGAGATCCAGAACGGCCAGTTTGCCAAAGGCTGGATCCTGGAAAACCAGGCGGGACGTCCACAGTTCAATGCAATCAACAATAATGAATACAACCATCCGATTACAAAAGTCGGACAGGACCTGCGTGATCTGATGCCATTCGTCAAGCAGCCTGTCAATGACAAAAAGAAAGAAGGGAAAGTCCATGTCACGAATTAGGATATTTGATACGACCCTTCGGGATGGGGAGCAGTCCCCAGGCGTGAATCTGAATAAGATGGAGAAACTTGAAATCGCGAAGCAGCTTGAGCGCCTTGGTGTGGATGTCATGGAGGCCGGCTTTCCAGCCGCCTCCGAAGGCGACTTCCAGGCAGTCAAGCTGATTGCGGATACTATCAAAAATGTTTCAGTTACAGCACTTGCCCGGACGAGAGTAGAGGATATCGATCGTGCCTATGAGGCTTTGAAGAATACACCACACCCAAGAATCCATATTTTCCTGGCGACATCCCCGATTCATATGACTTATAAGCTGAAGATGACGCCGGAACAGGTGATCCAGCAGTCGGTGGATATGGTGAAGTACGCCAAGGAAAAGTTCGAGGAAGTGGAATGGTCCGCTGAAGATGCGACACGTTCCGAGTGGCCTTTCCTGGCCCAGGTGATCGAACAGGTCATCGAAGCCGGAGCGACGGTCGTGAACCTTCCGGATACGGTAGGCTATACGACACCTGATGAATATGGAAACATGTTCAAGTATATGAAGGAAAATGTTCCGAACATCGACCGAGTTGACCTCTCATGCCATTGCCATAACGACCTAGGGATGGCGGCAGCCAATACCATCGCAGCCATTGAAAATGGCGCGACCCAGGTCGAAGGCACAATCAACGGCATCGGCGAGCGGGCAGGCAATGTGGCACTTGAGGAAGTTGCGATTGCACTGAAGATACGCAGCGACCGCTACAGCTACGAAACAAGCCTCAAGCTCAATGAAATCAAACGTTCCAGCGATCTTGTGGCAAAGCTCACGGGCATGTATGTGCAGGCGAACAAGGCGATCGTCGGCCGGAATGCATATGCACACGAATCCGGCATCCACCAGGATGGCGTTCTGAAGAACGCGGAGACATATGAGATCATCACGCCTGAGCTCGTCGGCGTATCGTCCAACACATTGTTCATGGGCAAACACTCTGGCCGTCATGCATTCAAGGATAAGGTCAAGGCCTTCGGTGTGGAAATGACGGATGATGAACTCAAGGCGGCGTTCAAGAACTTCAAGACGCTCACCGACCACAAGCGTGAAGTGACGGATGACGACATCTATACACTGATCATGGAGGTCAAGACGGACCAGTCGGTGATGAACAAGTATGAACTCGAAACGTTCCAGGTCAACTATGGGACGCAGAATATTACGACTGCCACAGTGGCGCTCAACACTCCGGATGGAGAAACAGTCCAGACGGCAGCCACCGGAAATGGCAGTGTCGAAGCGCTGTACCGTACCATTTCCGAACTGATCGACTACGATCAGAAACTGCTCGACTATCAGCTCAATTCGGTCGGCGGCGGAAAGGATGCACTTGCTGAATCCCATGTCCAGCTCTCTGTCGAAGGGGAGACCGTTAATGGTCGGGGGACGGCACAGGATGTCATCGAAGCTTCGGCAAATGCGTATATCAACGCGGTCAACAGGTATATCCTGAAGACCCAGGCAGAAAAAGAAGAGGTCGTTAACGGATAAAGTGAAATGGAGGGGTACAAATGAGAAAACAAGTAATCCTATTACCTGGTGACGGGGTGGGCCCGGAAATCATGGAAGGCGCAAAAGCAGTACTGAACGCCATAGCGAGTGAATACAATCATGAATTCATCGTCCATGAACATGCAATCGGCGGTGACGCCATCGACCGATATGATACTCCATTGCCGGAGGATACGGTCAAAGCGTGCAAAAACGCGGATGCGATTCTCCTGGGAGCTGTAGGCGGTCCGAAATGGGATGGTATTCCTGCAGGTAAAAGGCCTGAAAAAGGGTTGCTCGGCATCCGCAAGTCGCTTGGCCTTTTCGCAAATTTGCGTCCGGTACAGGGGTTCGGACCGCTTGTTCATGCCTCTCCACTAAAAACCGAGCTTGTCGATGGCTGCGACATCCTTATTGTCCGTGAATTGACCGGAGGCCTTTATTTCGGGAAACCGAGTGGACGGAGTACCGATGGTGAGGAAGTCGTCGATACGCTGCGCTATACCCGGAGCGAAATCGAAAGGATCGTCGAGAAAGGTTTCGAAGCTGCCCAAATGCGGAGCGGCAAGTTGACATCCGTCGACAAGGCGAATGTACTTGAATCAAGTCGCATGTGGAGGGAAGTCGTCGATGAAAAGGCGAGGGACTATCCGGATGTGCAGGTGGAACACCAGCTCGTCGATTCGGCAGCAATGAAACTGATCACAAACCCGAAGCAGTTCGATGTCATCGTCACTGAAAACCTGTTTGGCGATATTCTCAGTGATGAGGCTTCCGTACTCACCGGTTCGCTCGGAATGCTGCCTTCAGCAAGCCTGCGTTCAGATGGGGTAGGCCTCTATGAACCGGTCCATGGTTCGGCGCCGGATATTGCCGGAACAGGCGTAGTCAATCCGCTCGGCATGATCCTCTCCACTGCGATGATGCTCAAGTACTCATTCGGCATGGAAGAGGAAGCGGCGGAGATCGAACGGGCCGTCGCTGAATGCCTGGAGGACGGGTATCATACACGCGACCTTGATGTGAAAGACGGGAAGGTCGTCGGGACGGAAGAAATGGTCAAACGGATCATTGACAACCTGTCGACGAAAAGTATCTCAAATGCAATCTGCAGTTCTTATATGTAAGGAAAAGGTGTGTCGGATATGGGAAAAGGAAAAACAGTAATTGAAAAAATATGGGAAACTCACGTTGTCCACAGCCAGAAGGAAAAGCCGGACCTGATCTATATCGATCAGCATCTTGTGCATGAAGTGACTTCCCCCCAGGCATTTGAAGGACTCAGACTCAAAGACCGCAGAGTGCGGCGTCCGGATCTGACATATGCCACGATGGATCACAATGTCCCGACGCGGAATAGGGAAGTCATCAAGGATGAAGTTTCCAAAACCCAGATGGAGACATTAAGGAGGAATTGTGAGGAGTTCGGCATCACGCTTGCTGATATGCACCACCCGGATCAGGGCATCGTACATGTCATCGGTCCCCAGCTTGGTTTAACCCAGCCGGGCAAGACGATCGTGTGCGGAGACAGCCATACATCCACACATGGCGCCTTCGGGGCACTCGCTTTCGGCATCGGCACAAGCGAAGTCGAACATGTACTGGCGACGCAGACATTGATGCAGAGCCGTCCGAAGACGATGAACGTCAAGGTCAACGGAAATCTGCCAGCTGGTGTGACGGCAAAGGATCTCATCCTTGCAATCATCTCAAAATTCGGCGTCAAATTCGGAACCGGCCACGTCATCGAGTACACCGGAGAAGCAATCCGGAACCTGTCGATGGAAGGGCGGATGACGGTCTGCAACATGTCGATTGAAGGCGGCGCGCGTGCAGGGCTGATCAGTCCCGATGAAACCACTGTTGAATTTCTGCGCGGGCGGGAGTATGTACCGAAAGGTGAAGCATTCGACCGCAAGGCAGCCGAGTGGCTCGAACTGGCTTCTGATGAAGATGCCGAATACGATATGACGCTTGAAATAGACGCAGAGGAAGTTGAACCACAAGTATCATGGGGAACGAATCCGAGCATGGTCGTCCCGATCAGCGGGATGACGCCTTCTGTCGATTCAGTAGACAACAAGGATGAAGTCAGCCGCGCCCTCCAGTACATGGGGCTCGAGGAAAACCAGCCGATCACCTCAATCGAAGTTGATCACGTATTCATTGGTTCCTGTACGAACTCAAGGCTTCCCGACCTGGTGAATGCCGCGAACATCGTCAAGGGGCACAAGGTCAAGGATGGTGTACGGGCCATCGTCGTCCCGGGTTCATTCAGCGTCAAACTTCAGGCGGAAGAGCTTGGCATCGACGAAATATTCAAGGACGCCGGTTTCGAATGGCGTGAATCCGGATGCAGCATGTGTCTTGCGATGAATGATGACGTGGTACCGGCTGGAGGACGCTGTGCCTCCACTTCCAACCGGAACTTCGAGGGGCGTCAGGGCAGCGGTTCACGTACGCACCTTGTCAGCCCGGAAATGGCAGCCGTGGCTGCCATAGAAGGCAGCTTTACGGACGTCAGAAAATTTCAGGCCGGAGTGCCGAGTTAGGAGGAGATCAGATGGAAGCAATCAAAGAACATACAGGGAAGGTCTTCCCGCTCGACCGCAGTAATGTGGACACGGACCAGATCATCCCGAAACAATTTCTGAAGCGTGTGGAACGGACCGGTTTTGGCCAGTTCGTCTTCCACAACTGGCGTTTTGATGACGATGGAAATCCAAAGCCGGATTTCGAACTGGACAGTCCGCGATACAATGATGCATCCATCCTTATCGCCGGGGAAAATTTCGGATGCGGCTCCTCCAGGGAGCATGCACCCTGGGCACTGCTCGATTTCGGCTTCAAGGTCATCATTGCACCAAGTTTTGCCGATATATTCTACAACAATGCATTCAAGAACGGCATCATCCTGATAAAGGCGGATGAGGGACAGATCGCGGAGTGGATGGAGCAGGCAAAGGATGGTACTTTCCACCTGCATGTCGACCTTGAAGACCAGACGATTTCAGATGATGGAAAGCGTCTTCCATTCGATATTCCGTCCTACCATAAGGAGAAACTCCTGAACGGCTGGGATGACATCGCACTGACACTGCTGCTTGACGATAAGATCAGGGAATATGAGGAGAAGCAGGCTGCGAGAGCCTGAACCCTCACCAGAACAGGGATTAATCAAAAACATAGATTAAATCCAAATAAATCATTCAAGGAGTGTGACCACATGGGGATTTCCTAACTGGTGGATTAGTCCATGACGCCTGGAAGCGTTTGGATCATATTGTCCATCACACACCGTTACGTACGTCAGCTACATTGGACCAGCGCACAGAGAAAAATGTCTATTTCAAAATGGAGAACCAGCAGAAGACCGGCGCTTTCAAATTCAGGGGGGCAAGCTACAAGCTCATGCGCCTGACACAGGACCAGCTGGCATGCGGAGTAATCACCGCCTCTGCAGGCAACCATGCACAGGGACTGGCTTTGGCGGCCCATAAACTGGGAGTAAAAGCGACGATCTACATGGCTGAGTCGACCCCTGAAGCGAAAGTCCAGGCAACAAGAGGGTATGGCGCCAATGTCGTACTCATAGGAGAAAGCTTTCAGGAGGCCTACGAGGCATCACTTGAACATCAGAAGAAATGCGGTGCAACTTTTGTCCATCCTTTCGACGATTATGACATCATGGCCGGACAGGGAACGATGGCCCTCGAAATGCTGGAGCAGGAAAGCAGGATCGATACGATCATCGTACCGATCGGCGGCGGCGGACTCATCAGTGGTATCGCAGTCGCAGCGAAATCCCTGAATTCCGATATCAAGGTGATCGGTGTACAGGCAGCATCTGCTGCAGCGATGCACACCGCATATCATCAGGGCGTCGTGGAAAAGCTGGATAAGGTCTCCACCATTGCAGAAGGCATAGCAGTAAAGCAGCCGGGCGAAAAGACACTCCCGATCATCCAGCATTATGTCGATGATGTTGTGACGGTGAGTGAAGCAGAAATTGCAAACGCCATGGTCACTATGCTCGAACGTGGTAAGACATTGGTTGAGGGTGCTGGTGCGGCTGCATTGGCGGGATTATTGTCACATAATGATCAAATAGATTCCAGACATTGTGGAGTAATCGTCAGCGGCGGCAATTTCGACATAGGCAAAATCGCCCATGTCCAGTCGCTTGCAAATCAGTTGAAGCCCGAGAAGTCCAACAAAGCCCTTGTATTGTAATTCCAGACTGCAGTGTTTTGGCTAGGAATGAAAGAAACCCGTCATCTCTCCAGATGACGGGTTGTTTTGTGCCGATATTCTGTTCTGCTGCACTCTAGTATAGACGGACGAGCTCCTGGAGCACGGTTTCGAGTTCTTTGATGAAGATATCGTCACGGGTGAGCACACTGTTTGAAGGCAGGTATTTCTTGCCGACGAGGAACTCGCCCTTTTTGACGTCGCGCAGCCTTATGAGGGCCGATTCAAGATCTTCCTCGCTCATCTCCCTGAGCGGCGTCTTCTCCGGTCTCATATGGTTGAGGGAAACGACGTAATCCTCGGGTATGGAACGGATCTCATCAGTCTGGTCGAGCCACTTTTCGGCGACTGCGGCCTTCTCGGGGGATTCATAGATGATGCCATACATGCAGAATGCGTGGTCGCCAAAAAGGCCGATCTGGAAATGGGGCATCATCTTGTAGCCTTTCGGATTAGTGCTGAAGCTCACCCATGTATCGTCCGGGGGATTGACCTTGCGTCTCGCGTGCTTGGCAACGTGTGCGAAATGCTCATCGCCGGTAATTTCTGTCAGGTACTCGCTGAAGTATTCCCCAAGGTTCTCGAGCTTTGGTCGTATGGTTGTCTTGAGGGCATCCATCCTCGGTTCGAGGCCTTCGATATCGAATACTTTAAAATCGTCTTTGGTAAAATGGTATTTGGGCATTTTACTACTCCTTTCAAATCATTACTACTATGATAGAATAAGTAATGATGTCAATCAATTATTTGGGGTGGATGCAATGGAAATATACGAGTTTGGACAACGTTTAATCAGAGAGGCTGGCGATTTCGTCCGTCTGCGCATGAAAAAGGATTTCCGCATAGATGCAAAATTGAATCCGAATGATCTTGTGACGGACGTGGATCGCGAGACCGAAACATATATATATGACCGCATACTGGAAAAATACCCTGATCACCATATCATCGGTGAAGAAGGGCATGGTACGGATATTGAAGACACGAAAGGGGTCCTCTGGATCGTGGATCCGATTGACGGTACATTGAATTTCGTACATCAGCTTCAGAATTTTGCAGTTTCAATCGGCGTCTATATAGATGGAAGGCCGCATTGCGGGATGATACTCGATGTAATGAACGACCATCTTTATCATGCGAAGGCAGGGGAGGGCGCATTCAAGGATGATATCCGGCTGGCGCCGCTCGAGGATACAGACCTTGCCCATTCCCTCGTGAGCTTGAATTCAAATTGGGTGATCAAGGATGAAATCGGTCCGGCCTTCACAAAAGTGGTCAAAGAAGCACGCAGCACACGCTCATACGGATCTGCAGCACTTGATCTGGCATTCACCGCAACAGGCATAGTAAGTGCGACACTTTTCTATCGCCTGCACCCATGGGACTATGCTGCCGGGATGATCATCATTTCGGAAGTAGGGGGGAGAACAACGAACCTGCTGGGCGAAGAAATCGATATATTGAAAAAAGACAGCATCTTGGCAGGAAATCGGGCGCTGCATGGTGAGCTTGTGGAATATTTCGATTCCGATGAATCGTTCATTGCTGCTCACAGGCGTGCGCATGGTGAAAAATAGTAGATTCTTTCCTTACGGTCCAGCTTCCTGAAGTTGGATCGTATTATTTTTTGCAGTGTATATTCCGAAACGGAAATCTGCAGGTGGTCGATGATGTCCCGACGCTTGTAGCTCTCTCCCGGGAACAATCGGTCGAACTGTGCGAAATAATCCCTGGCGATGATCTGGACTGCTTCGACCTGGCCGCAGACATCACATTTTCCTATGCTGCCTCCAATGGCCTGCCAACCGAAGGCATGGCACCGCCTGCATTTTATGCCCCGTCGGAAGTTTCCCGCGTTGATGGAAAGGGGCACCCGCGCCTTGAGCATCATGTCGAGGCGGGGCGATGGTTCTTTTTTCTGATTACCGCGGAGTGTTCGATGGCTTTCAAGTAGTATGGAAGATTCCTTTCCTCAAGAAAAAGATCCGACCGCTTCCCCTTCAACTGGAACCCGTCATTCATCATGACATATTTTAATATGATGGGCCGCTGATATGTATCTGCGTCAATCAGCTGGTCCCGGAATAATTCGAATATCCGCCTGCTGCGGTTCAGGTCGAGGACCGCCTCGTGACTGCTGCTGCACAGGATGTTGAACGGGTTGATGTAATGCTCCCCTTCAAGCTCATGGATTATGAACAGATAGTAGCAGTAGTCGGTCACAATCAGGACGTTCACTATTTCGGCCTTTCTGTCGACGAGGACCTCGGCGTGCCAATGGATACGCATGTTTGTCGTCTTTATTTTCATCAGATGATGTTCAAATTGCGCTTCCAGTTTCTCCATCCTCTGCATGGCTTCATATTCATTTGTCTCATCGTCTGAAAAAGGCAGTCTATTATATAGGAATTCGTACACTTTCAATCGGTCGGGCTTCTCTCTCATGGCGCATCTCCCTTTTGTTTGATGCCCTCATTGTCGAACATCGGAAGCTGCAGGTCAAAGCGCTAAAATCGGAAAAATGGTATAAAAAAACAGGATAAATGGAAGAATTGGAATGGAATCCCCCTTTTATCCTGCTTCGGTTTCGCAACTATTTGAAATCTGCAGTCCTACAGCCAGCCGTTTTCCCGGTACTTCTTCTTCAAGGTGAAGCCAGTACCGAATATGCCAATGAATACAAGGACGGAGACGACTGCCATAAGCGGCATCGCTTCAGCGATGAAGACGGAAAATGCGATCATCATCAGGACAGCGAGCACAGCAAGTACACCAAATATGGCTTTAGATCTTTTTGGTTCCATGGGCTACGATCCTTTCGAAATCATGTTTGCGCCATTATACCATAAACGGCGCCATATTACACCCGGTCTGGAGAATGCATAGTGGAAAAACACACGGGTTTCATGTTATAATAAACAGGTTGTGAAATAGCGATTCTAAAAACGAAGGGAAAGTCTTGATGAATTTAAGAAATGATATCCGTAATATCGCGATTATTGCGCACGTTGACCACGGAAAAACAACATTGGTGGATGAACTGCTCAAACAATCCGGCATGTTCAGGGAAAATGAGCATGTTGCAGAACGTGCAATGGATTCAAACGATATTGAACGTGAACGTGGGATTACGATCCTCGCAAAGAATACAGCACTTGCCTATAAAGATACAAGAATCAATATCCTGGATACACCAGGACATGCCGACTTCGGTGGTGAAGTCGAGCGTATCATGAAAATGGTCGATGGTGTCATCCTCGTCGTGGATGCCTATGAGGGGACGATGCCGCAGACACGTTTCGTACTGAAAAAGGCGTTGGAACAGAACTTGAAACCACTCGTCGTGGTCAATAAGATCGACAAGGACACTGCCCGTCCCGAGTCGGTCATCGACGAAGTACTGGAACTCTTCATCGAGCTTGATGCCAACGATGAGCAGCTGGAATTCCCGGTTGCATATGCGTCTGCCATCAATGGTACAGCGAGCCTCGAGGTGGACCAGCAGGATGAGAACATGGAGTCCATCTTCGAAATGATCATTGAACATGTGCCGGCACCTGTCGACAACAGCAGCGAACCGCTCCAGTTTCAGGTGGCACTCCTCGACTACAATGACTATGTCGGACGGATTGGCATCGGCCGTGTCTTCAGGGGTGAGATGAAAGTGGGCGACCAGGTTTCCCTGATCAAGACCGACGGTACAATCAAGAATTTCAGAGTGACCAAAATGTTCGGCTATTTCGGCCTGAACCGTGTCGACATCGACTATGCCAAAGCAGGCGACCTCATCGCACTGAGCGGCATGGAGGACATCAACGTGGGAGAGACGGTCACGCCAGTGGATACACCGGAAGCCCTGCCGATCCTCCATATCGATGAACCGACGCTGCAGATGACTTTCTCAGTGAACAATTCACCGTTTGCGGGCAAGGAAGGCAAATATGTCACTGCACGCAAGATTGAGGAGAGGCTCGAACAGCAGCTTGAAACCGATGTCTCATTGAAAGTGGATCCGACGGATCAGCCGGATGCATGGAAAGTTTCAGGCAGGGGGGAACTCCACCTGTCCATACTGATTGAAAACTTGAGACGTGAAGGATTTGAGCTTCAGGTATCCAAGCCCGAGGTCATCATCAAAGAAGTCGATGGCGTGAAGTGTGAGCCTTTCGAACGCGTCCAGATTGATGTGCCTGAAGAGAATACCGGAAGCGTCATCGAATCGCTCGGACAGCGTAAAGGTGAAATGGTCGACATGTCCAATACGGGAAATGGCCAGACACGGATCATCTTCCATGTACCGGCACGCGGCCTGATCGGCTACCGTACCGAATTCATGTCCATGACAAGGGGTTATGGTATACTGAACCATACATTCGAGGACTACAGGCCTGTCATCCGGGAGCGCATCGGCGGCAGACGCAATGGCGTACTCGTCTCCATCGACAAGGGGGCGGCCTCCACCTATTCAATCCTGCAGCTTGAGGGCCGTGGCACGAACTTCATGGAACCTGGGACAGAGGTCTACGAAGGCATGATCGTCGGAGAAAACTCCAGGGATAACGACCTCACCGTCAACATCACCAAGGTGAAGGCGGCAAACAACATCCGTTCTGCGACGAAGGAGCAGACTACAACGATGAAAAAACCGCGGTCTCTGACACTTGAAGAGGCGCTTGAGTTCATCAATGAAGATGAGCTGGTGGAAGTGACACCTGAGACCGTCCGTCTGAGAAAGAAGATTCTCGGCAAGAGCGAAAGAGAAAAATCGCAGAAGAAAGAAAAGTTTAAACTTGAAGCGGAGTGAGTCTAATTGTTTCTCCCTGATCTGATGAATGTAAATGTTACGGAACGCCTGACGTTCTTCGGCAGGATATTCGGTCTGGATACCAATCCCCAGGCGGGGATGTGGTATTTGTTCCTGACCATATTCGTCCTTTCCATCATCGTCTATAACCTTGGTTTTGCCCGCAAAATCAAACTATGGCAGAACGTGGTCATTTACATCGTCATGTTTTTCGGCTGTGTGATGTTGACATTCTTTGGTGCATTCCTGCCAGTGGCGGAAAGCCTGGGTGTCGCCGCGATCTTCCTGGCGCTGTATCGATTCAGGCTCCATCAGGAACGCAAGGCCGGCAACATCAAAACTTCCGGAAAATAGAAAATAAGCTGCTCATCCCCATGGGGATGAGCAGCTTATTTTTTGCGCATCAACTATTCAAAAGAGATGCCGGTGACGTGCTCGAGGCGCTTTTCTATTTCTCCATCACCGATGACAAGTACGTCGATGAACCCGTCATCATAAATGCGCTTGCCGTCCTGGCTGAAATGCGCGTAGAACTTGTGCCGTTGGTTGTATGGAAGGATCGTCGTCTCACCGTCGTGTGTGAAGGTGATCATGGCATCTTCTCCACGCTCGGGCTCTGTGTATTCCAGGAAGGGCTTCAGGCAGATGACGAAAGTGCCATCGAGCAGCTCCTGCTTCTTGAATTTCTTTTCCGATTTCAGTGTAGGCGGCTTTGTCGTGCCCTCTATGATCTGCCTGCTCCACTCCTTGGAATCGGAAAACTCTATCTGCTCTTCATCGCCATCGTTGGCCAGCACTTTGTCGAGTTCCTCTTTACGGTCATCGAAGATCCACGTGGATGGATCCAGTGTGATTTGAAAACGCACATTACCCATAATCTGTATAATCATATTTACTCTCTCCTTACCCCGTAATTATAACAGACTTATATATGATAAATAAATCCTCTTTGCTGTTTTCGCACGCTTGTCTTTGCTTGCTTTTTTACGGTTGGTGATATAAAATTTTATAGAGAGTTTATAGAAAGGGGTTATTTCGTGTCCACATTAGATGAATTGAGTAAACAGGCTTATGAGCAGCTGGAGAAAGATGCAGAAAAGATTGTCCAGCTGATCAAAGTGCAGATGGACAATTTGACGATGCCCCAATGCCCAGTCTATGAAGAAGTATTGGACACACAGATGTTTGGGCTTTCTAAAGAAGTTCATTTTGCTGCCAGGCTTGGCCTGATTGACCCGGAAGATGGACGTGCACTTCTGGAGAAACTGGAAAAGGAAGTATCCAAAGTCCACGATGCATATATGGAAGATGAAAAATTCGAGTCTAAAGAAATGTGATCTTTAGACTTTTTTTAAATGAGGCGGTTCTTTGTCATTCATAAAAGATTTCTTTAATTACGTAAGGACATATTCAAGGTATGTCGATTTCACCATAGTGATTACATATGTACTGCTCAGTCTGATTGGACTCGTCATGATATACAGTGCCAGCATGGTGATGGCATCAAGAACTCCAGCCATCACCGGGGGGAACTCCGAGCACTTCTACATACGGCAGCTGATTTCCATATTCCTCGGGTTCACCATCGTGTTCATCATGGCGTATTTCATGTCGGGTGAGTTTCTGAGGAACAAGTACTTCCAGATTGCTGCGACGGGGGGCATCTTCGTCCTTCTCGTCTTTACGGCATTCTTTGGGACCGAGGTGAACGGTGAGCGGAACTGGATCCGTCTGGCAGGGTTCAACTTCCAGACTTCCGAGTTCTTCAAGATTGTGACGATCCTCTACCTGTCATATATATATGACCGCAAAAAAGACCGGTTGAAACAGCTTGAAGGGGGACACCTCGTTCCTCTGGCCTTCATCGGGTTCTGTACGATGATCGTCATTTCCAACGATTTTGGCACAGGTCTTGTGATTACAGGCATCATCGCCGGCATATTCATCTATTCCGGCATTTCAATCCGATTCCTCGCCAAAGTCGGGGGAGCGCTCGCAGTCGCTGCCGGTGCAGTGGGTGTCATCATCTACCTGATCAAAGGAAGCATCCTGTCCCCCCACCAGCAGGCTCGTATCGATACGTTCCTGCATCCCTTCAACGATCCGACGGGGACAGGGTACCAGCTGACCAATGCACTGGTCTCAATCTCGCATGGCGGCGTATTCGGAAACGGTCTCGGCAACGGTGTGATGAAGCTCGGCTATCTGCCGGAGCCGCACACCGATTTCATATTTGCCGTCATCGCCGAAGAACTGGGGCTGATCGGGGTCATCTTCATACTGTGTCTGTACCTCATCATCGTCATCAAGGCGCTCAGGTATGCAGCAGTGTCGCAGGATATGTTCTATCGGCTGATCTGCATCGGTGTGGCCATATACATCTCGTTCCAGCTCTTCATAAATTTGGGCGGCATTTCGAAGCTGATTCCGCTTACAGGTGTGCCATTGCCGCTGCTCAGCTATGGTGGATCCTCATTCCTGAGTATTTCGATCGCTGTCGGGCTGCTGATTATCGCAGCCAAGCATGTCAAAAAATCAAAAGCACTGGGCCGTACGTGAACCGGGTATCTCTGATACCCGGTTTTTAATGTTGCAGTCCACCAATTTTCATCCATCAGAACATACGGAAATCATCTTCATATTGCTTCATAAAGTATGAATACACTTTTTAATTATTAATATTATTGTATATTTTTTGAATATTTATTATAATTGATAATTATAGCAAAGGAGGAACACTATGAATAAGATCAATAAGTTGCTCGTCGCCAACAGGGGAGAAATTGCTATCCGCATTTTCCGGGCGTGTACAGAGCTCGATATTACGACTGTGGCGATCTATAGTAATGAAGACAAAGGTGCTTTACATAGATATAAAGCAGACGAAGCCTATCTTGTCGGCGAAGATCTTTCACCGACGGAAAGCTATTTGAATATAGAAGCGATCATCAAGGTCGCTAAGGATGCAGGCGTAGATGCAATCCACCCGGGCTACGGTTTCCTGAGTGAGAATATGGAATTTGCAAGACGCTGCGAAGAGGAGGGCATCATCTTCATCGGTCCTGAACTGCGCCATCTGGACATGTTCGGAGATAAGGTGAAGGCCCGTGAGACGGCAATCTCTACAGGTCTGCCCGTCATTCCGGGGACGGACGGGGCAGTCCAGTCATTTGAAGAAGTGGAGGCATTCATCGAAAAGCATGGATTTCCGATCATCATCAAAGCCATTTCCGGCGGTGGCGGCAAAGGCATGCGCATCGTCGATGAAAATGATGATGTCAGGGACAGCTATGACCGTGCCAAAAGTGAAGCATCCAAATCTTTCGGCAATAGTGAGGTCTATCTCGAGAAGTTCATCGACAGGCCGAAGCATATAGAAGTCCAGGTTCTTGGAGATACCGAAGGGAACATTCTTCACCTTTACGAGCGTGACTGTTCAGTGCAGAGACGTCATCAGAAAGTGGTGGAAGTTGCGCCTTCAGTGGGACTCTCGGATGAACTGCGCATGGAAATCTGCGAAGCTGCCAAGGATATGGCCCAGCAGGTCGGTTATGTTAATGCAGGAACGGTCGAGTTCCTGGTGGCAAATGATGAATTCTTCTTCATCGAAGTCAATCCGCGTGTACAGGTCGAGCACACGATTACCGAAATGGTCACTGGTGTGGATATTGTCAAGACGCAGATCCAGATTGCCGACGGCAACACGCTTTTCGGCGAAGTCATCAACCTGCCGCAACAGGAGGATGTTCCTCTGATGGGCTATGCGGTACAGTGCCGTATCACGACTGAGGATCCTTTGAATGACTTCATGCCGGATACGGGTGAAATCATGGCCTACCGCTCAAGCGGTGGGTTCGGCGTCCGGCTGGATGCCGGAGACGGATTCCAGGGCGCCGTCATCTCCCCGTACTACGATTCCCTGCTTGTAAAGTTGTCGACCCACGGTCTGACATACAAGGATGCGAATGAGAAGATGATCCGCAGCCTGAAGGAGATGCGGATCCGCGGCATCAAGACGAACCTCCAGTTCCTGATCAATGTCATCAGCGACAAGGACTTCCAAAAGGGTGACTATTCAACGAAGTTCATTGATACGACGCCGTCCCTGTTTGAATTTGAAAAGCCGAAGGACCGGGGAACGAAGACGCTGGAGTACATTTCCACAATCACGGTGAATGGCTTCCCGGGTGTCGAGAAGCGTCAGAAGCCGCATTTCGATCCGCCAAGGATGCCGGACTATGAGCCGGTCATTGAAGATGGGACGAAGCAGATCCTGGACCGTGAAGGCCCGGAAGGCCTGTCGAAATGGCTGAAGGCACAGGATGATGCGCTGATTACAGATACGACGATGCGCGATGCGCACCAGTCCCTGTTGACTACACGCATCCGTACGTATGACATGAAGAAGATTGCGCCATATACGGCCCATGACCTCAAAGACGCCTTCTCGCTCGAAATGTGGGGCGGGGCGACATTCGATGTGGCCTACAACTTCCTGAAGGAGGACCCATGGAGAAGACTCGAAGTGCTCCGCAAGGAGATTCCAAACGTCCTCTTCCAGATGCTGCTCCGAGCATCCAATGCGGTCGGCTACAAGAACTATCCGGATAACGTCGTCGAAAAATTCGTCCAGGAGAGTGCCGAGGCCGGCATCGACGTATTCAGGATATTCGATTCCCTCAACTGGATGGAAGCAATGAAGCAGCCGATTGAAGCGGTGCTGAAGACGGGCAAAGTGGCAGAAGGTGCCATCTGTTATACGGGGGATATCCTCGATCCGAAACGTTCCGATGTCTATACGATCGAGTACTACAAGAAGATGGCGAAAGCACTCGAGGCAGAAGGTGTCCATATACTGGCAATCAAGGATATGGCCGGCCTACTGAAGCCGCAGGCGGCATATGAACTGATTGGTGAACTGAAGGCGGCGGTGGACATTCCGATCCATCTCCATACGCATGATACAAGCGGAAATGGTGTGCTGATGTACCATAAGGCCATCGAAGCAGGAGTGGATGTCGTGGATACAGCCCTCGGTGCGCTCAGCGGTCTGACATCACAGCCAAGTGCCAACAGCCTCTACTATGCCCAGAGTGGCCAGAAGCGCAAGGTGCGTGCCGATATAGACGGCCTGGAGCGTCTCAGCGAGTATTGGGAGGATGTCAGAAAGTACTATGTGGACTTCGAGAGCGACATCAAGAGTCCGAACACGGAAATTTACAAGCATGAAATGCCGGGCGGCCAGTATTCCAACCTGTTCAGCCAGGCGAAGTCCCTCGGTCTTGGAGACCGTTATGGTGAAGTGAAGAAGATGTACCAGAAAGTGAACATGCTGTTCGGTGATATCGTCAAAGTGACACCATCCTCCAAGGTCGTCGGGGATATGGCTCTGTTCATGGTACAGAATGATCTCGATGAAGAGAGTGTCATCGAACGCGGTGAACATCTGGACTTCCCGGATTCCGTCGTAAGCTTCTTCAAGGGCGAAATCGGAAAACCAGTCACAGGATTCAACACAGAACTGCAGAAAGTGGTTCTGAAGGGCAGCGAACCATTGACCGAACGTGCAGGAAAAGTGCTCGAGCCGATCGATTTCAATGAACTCAGAGAGGAGATGTCTGCATTCTGCGAACACAAGATCACTGACAAGGATGTGCTCTCCTATGCGCTCTATCCGAAAGTGTTCAAGGAATTCATCGCTACCAACAACAAATTCGGCAATGTCGAAGTTCTGGATACACCGACATTCCTCTTCGGAATGAGAAAGAACGAAGTGCTTGAGATTGAGATCGACAAAGGCAAAACCCTGATTGTCAATCTGCTCTCCATCGGACACGTCCATGAAGATGGATTCCGCTGGATGTACTTCGAACTGAACGGCTTCCCTAGAAAAGTCTACATCAATGATGAAAGTGTCGAGTCCGCAACGGCACGCCTAAGGAAGGCGGATCCGGCTGCAATCGGTGACATCGGCGCTCAGATGCCGGGTACTGTAAGTACTGTAAAGTACAAGGTGGGCGATACGTTCAAGAAGGGCGAAGTCATCATCATTACGGAAGCCATGAAAATGGAGAATTCGGTCAAGGCGCCATTCGACGGAAAGGTATCCGAAGTGTTTGTGGATGCCGGCGACAAAGTTCAATCAATGGATCTCATGATGACCGTGGAGAAGGCATAAATAAAACAACCCCACACGAGGTGTGGGGTTGTTTATTTGGCTCTCGACAGCAGCAGGATGAAGTAGCACAGCAGGCCGAAGAGGAGGGTGATGAACAGGGCATGGAGCAGGGCGATGAAGATGTTTACTAGTGTAAGTACGCTCAGCATGCCCGTCAGGGCCTGGAGCAGCACGAGTACGAATGCAATTATCCAGCCATATTTGAGTATCCTGTACTGGTTATAATTTTTGAGGACGTGCATCAGGATGATGAAGATCCAGATTACGATGATGCCTGCAAGTACCCGGTGGCTCATCTGCACCCACTGGTAGAAGTTCCCTGCCCACAGTTGACCTGGGCCGCAATGCGGCCAGTCCAGGCAGGCCAGCGAAGAGTCTGTATGTCTGACGAGCGCACCGCTGTAGACCACGAGATAGATGTAGATGGTAAGAAATATCGTGTGATACCTCAGGTAGGGTCTGATGATGAGTTTCTGCGCTTCAAACTTCTGATCGACTTCGAATACGAGCAGGGTAAGTAGGAAGACAGCGGCAAAACTGATCAGGGAGATGCCGAAGTGTGCAGCGAGTATGAAGTCGTTCTGACCCCACAAGACAGCTCCTGCACCAATCAGTGCCTGTGCGAGTATGAAGCCGATGCTCATCGCGACGAGGAAGCGTGTTTCCTTCTTATGGGAGAGCAGCTTGAGCGAAAGCCAGCTCACAACGCCAACGAGTATGATGGCAAGACCCGAGACACCACGGTGTGCGAGTTCGATTATGGTTTCTATCGGCCATGAACTGGGGATGACCTGTCCATGGCACAGGGGCCATGATTGTCCGCAGCCATCGGCCGAACCTGTTTTGGTTACCAGGGCGCCACCGATCTGTACGAAAACCATCATGAGTGTCGTGATGACGGCTAGTATCTTTAAATTTTTATACAATGGTAACACCTCAATAGTTCTTATACTGTATGTAGCCACAGAATACCAATATATATGAAAGGACGGGTCCGGGCAATCATCAATATGCCGGATTACCCTTAACAATTCCTGAATATATGGTAGAATCTAAATGTACAACAAACAACTATTCCCAGTATAAATCACATGGGGATTGAGATTGTGGCACATTAATGAACAATTTTTGAACAATATAAAATGTAACGATTTTATTTCAGAAATGTATAGTAAATGTGTCATTTTTAATTTATTATTATCTGTAAATGTGTTTGTGGTGAAAGGAGGCGTATGGATGCAAAGTGATGTATATGGGAATGATGTGCATCATGACAGTAAGGGAATCACCTTCAAGGCAGTGAAGACACTGGTCAAGGATGGTATCATCAAGTCAAACCTGGTTCCGGCTTTTGCCGCGGGTTTTCTTGCTGTAATGTACCACAACCAATCTTTCTTCTCCAATGTTCCACTTCTGTTGATGATGGTTGTGGCAACCGGGCTTGTCATAGGAGGCGTTGCAGCATTGAACAACTACTATGACCGCGATATCGACTCCGTGATGGCATCGAAACAATCGAGGCCGAGTGTAGATGGCACTTTTTCCGGTCGGGATATTCTGCTGATCGGCTACAGTTTTCTGATCATCGGAGAGATACTGCTGTTCTCGATCAACCCGACAGCCGGCACATTGGGACTGATTGCTGCTTTTGGCTATGCAGTGATCTACTCGATATTTGCGAAACGTCATCTGCTGTCGAATACGATCATCGGTGCAATTCCCGGAGCTATGCCGCCGCTTATCGGCTGGGCCGTGATTGACCCGAATCTTCATATTCTGGCCTGGGCGATGTTCATCGTAATGTTCTTGTGGCAGCCACCACACTTCTACGCATTGGCAATCAGGCGGAGCGATGAATACAGCGAGGCAGGAGTGCCCATGCTACCTTCCGTGAAAGGGAATCACCGCACGAGGATATCAATTGTCTTCTGGGTGTCACTGCTTCTCTTTACCCCGATCATGATGACGGAGCTTGGAATGTGGTTCGTAGTTCTGGCAACTGCATTGAACATAATATGGCTCGTCATTTCGTTCAACAAGTTCCGTCCGGTCGAAGACGATAACCGTCATGCCGGCAAGGTATTTGTCTTCTCGTTAAATTACATTATCATATTCTTTGTAATGATTATTGTTGCTGGCCTATTAGGGAATTTCTAAAGCTTAAGAATGAAAGAGAGGTCTATTTAAATGAAAAATCGTTGGATGAATGCCAAATGGTTTGGACTCATCACCCTCCTGGCTGTATTTGCTTCAGGCTGTGGCAAGAATCATCTCAGCACTTTGAAGCCAGCTGGTGAAGTGGGACAGGAACAGTTCAATCTGATGTTGCTTTCCATCATCATAATGGTATTTGTGGTGATAGTTGTCTCCATCATCTTTACTGTAGCTATCGTAAAAAGTCGCAGAAAGAACCTGGGTGAAGATTTCGAGCCCAGGGATGTTGCCGGGAATCATACATTGGAAATAATCTGGACTACAATCCCGATTCTTTTACTTATCATCCTGGCCGTGCCAACCATCTACCTGACATTCAAACAGGCAGATACACAGGCAATGGAGAATGAAGAAGGTGGAGTGAACAGCGAAGAAACAGTCATCAATGTGACGGCGAACCAATACTGGTGGGAATTCGAATATCCGAATGAAGGGGTCGTCACTTCACAGGAACTCGTCGTTCCTACCGACAAGAAAGTATACTTCAATCTCAAAGGCGCAGACGTGAAACACTCATTCTGGGTCCCTGCAGCCGGCGGTAAGCTGGATACCAACGTCGACGGAATCAACAGTTTCTATCTTGAATTCAACGACGAAGATGCACAGAATTCCAACCGCCTGTTCTATGGTAAATGTGCGGAGCTTTGCGGTCCATCACACGCACTGATGGACTTCAAGGTAAAAGCGCTGCCTGAAGAGGAATATGACCAGTGGCTTGCAGACATGAAGAACATCGAAGAGCCTGTACAGGCATCTGCAGAAGATGCAGCAGAAGGTCAGGAAATCTTCAATAATTCATGTATCGGCTGTCACGCAGTCACTCCAACTGGTGCAGAAGCACAAGGTCCCAACCTCACGAACTTCGGAGACCGTGACCTGATTGCTGGCTATATGGAGCATAATGAGGAGAACCTGGTCAACTGGATCAAGGACCCTGAATCCTACAAGCCGGATAACAACATGACAGGCCAGTATGACCTGACAGACGAGGAGATTGACGCTGTCGCTGCCTACCTGATGGAACTTAAGATCGAGGAAGGCGCAGGCGATGTAGAAACGTTAAGGGAAAGCGCTGAAGAAGGCGCTGAAGGTTCTGAAGAAGAATCCTCAGAATCTGAAGAAGGAGGTAACTAGTAATGGCATCCACAGCTAAAAAGCAAGGTGTCGGTTCTGTACTCTGGGATTACCTGACTACAGTAGACCATAAGAAAATAGCAATACTGTACTTGATTGCTGGTGGTTTCTTCTTCGTTCTTGGTGGTATCGAAGCGATGCTGATCAGAATTCAGCTTGCTGTACCAAACAATGACTTCCTCTCTGCAGGACTGTTCAACGAAGTAATCACGATGCACGGTACGACGATGATATTCCTGGCAGCCATGCCGCTGCTCTTTGCATTCATGAACGCGACGGTCCCACTCCAGATCGGAGCGCGTGACGTTGCCTTTCCATTCCTGAATGCACTCGGTGTATGGCTGTTCATCTTCGGTGGTATCTTCCTGAACCTTTCATGGTTCCTCGGAGGCGCCCCTGATGCTGGCTGGACGAGCTATGCTTCACTGTCAATTGCATCCGCCGGACACGGCATCGACTTTTATGCACTCGGTCTTCAGATCACCGGTGCAGGTACACTGATTTCAGGTATCAACTTTGTAACGACAATCATCAATATGAGAGCACCGGGCATGACATATATGAGAATGCCGCTGATGACATGGACGACGCTCGTGGCTTCAGTACTTATCGTGTTTGCATTCCCACCGCTTACAATCGGCATTTTCCTGCTGATGTTCGACCGCATGTTCGGTTCCAGCTTCTTCCTTGTAGAAACTGGAGGAAACACAATCATCTGGGAGCACCTGTTCTGGATTTTCGGTCACCCGGAAGTATACATTCTGATCCTTCCGGCATTCGGTATCTTCTCAGAGATTTTTTCAACGTTCTCACGTAAGCGCCTATTCGGTTACTCGGCAATGGTGTTTGCGACCGTACTGATCGGATTCTTCGGATTCATGGTATGGGCGCACCACATGTTCACAGTCGGTCTTGGACCGACGGCGAACGCAATCTTTGCGGTGGCCACAATGGCAATCGCCGTACCGACGGGTATCAAGATATTCAACTGGGTCGCCACCGTGTGGGGCGGAAGCATCGAGTTCACGACGCCGATGCTCTATGCCCTCGCATTCATCCCGTCATTTACGATGGGTGGGGTGACAGGTGTCATGCAGGCCGCTGCGCCAGCCGACTACCAGTACCATGATTCATACTTCATCGTTGCGCACTTCCACTATGTCATCGTGGGTGGTGTCGTGTTCGGCCTTCTGGCAGGACTGCACTACTACTGGCCGCTGATGTTCGGCAATATGCTCAGCGAGAAGCTCGGAAAGATTACATTCGTCCTATTCGTAATCGGATTCCATACGACATTCCTGATCCAGCACTTCCTTGGTCTATGGGGAATGCCAAGACGTGTATTCACGTATCTGGACGGGCAGGGATATAACACCGCGAACATTGTTTCGTCCATCGGGGCACTGCTGATGGCCATTGCTGTAATCATCCTTGTCATAAACATCATCATGACACTTGCGAAGAACCAGAGAGTGGGCCGCGATCCATGGGGTGACGGACGTACGCTCGAATGGTCCCTGCCACTTCCAGTACCATACTACAACTTCGCACAGACACCGCTTGTACGTGGACTTGATGCATACTGGATCGAAAAGAAAGCGAACAATGGCAAGATGATGCCGGCAGAATCTCTGGAAGATTTCCATATGCCGAACAACTCATTCATCCCATTCGTACTGTCATTCGGCCTGTTCGTGGCTGCCTTCGGTGCGCTGTACTTCGCCTCCGGCAAAGAGTGGGCAATCGATGCAGTAGCCGATCTGCCGCAGCATCCATGGGCGCTATGGGTTCTCATCCTTGGACTGGCTATCACATTCGGTTCAATGATTACACGCTCCCTCAAAGACGACCTTGGATACTATGTAACAAAAGAAGAAGTTTTAAGAGATCTTGAAGAAGAAGAACAAAGGAGGGAGAATTAATGGCTCACATGGAGTATAACGTACCAAGTGAAAGATGGCCTGCACATCCCGAAACCGCAACGATGGAAGGGAAAAACAAGTTTGTCGGTTTCTGGATCTTCCTTGCAGGTGAGACTGCACTGTTCGCCTCCCTCTTTGCGACCTATCTTGCTCTGAAGGATTCAGTACCGTCAGATGACCATCTGCTGGCGGCCGATCTCTTCGCACTGCCGCTTGCATTCGTCATGACGATGTTCCTTTTGACATCATCACTTACAAGTGTCTATGCGGTCTATCACATGAGAAACAACAATTTTGCAAAAATGCAGCTCTGGCTCGGTATCACCGTTCTCCTCGGCCTTGGCTTCCTGGCTCTTGAGATCTATGAATTCATCGAGTATACCCACCTTGGACATACCTTCAGATCGAGTGCATTCGGAAGTGCCTTCTACTTCCTGCTCGGTACCCACGGGTTCCACGTGGTAATCGGTCTTGTATGGATAACGTTGCTGATCATCCGTAATGCCAAGCGTGGCCTCTCCGTATACACTGCTGCGAAAGTAAACACTGCAGCACTGTACTGGCACTTCATCGACGTTGTGTGGGTATTCATCTTCACAATAGTTTACTTGCTGGGAGTGTTGTAATATGGCAGAAATAAAACAGGAACCAATGTCAAAGAAGAAGCTTGAGTATGTACGCCGTGAGCGCACGAAGGAGATGCGCCAACAGGTCGTCTCCTTTGGGCTTATGATTTTCTTCACCTTCATCGCATTTGGTATGGTAGCAATGGACATCGATGCAAGTTTTGTCATCCCTGTAGTTATTGGATTGGCATTCGTTCAGGTCATCCTGCAGTTCTTCTACTTCATGCACATGAAGGATAAGGGACATGAGTTCGCCAAACTGTTCATGATGACGGGCATGTTTTTCGCCCTGTCGTTCATCGTAACATTCATCTATATTGTCTGGATCGGTTCTCCGATCTAAGTCAGTATGAAGACCGGCACAAAATGTGCCGGTCTTTGTTTTGTCATCATATTGTCAAGGTCAGGTCTTGCCCAATGGGGCACCGGATTCTATACTTGAGGTAAGTGATTTTATAAAGGGATGATTCTAAATGGAAAACTTGTCATCTATATCAATATTCGGGTTCATCGCCAACTGGAGCCCATTCTTTCTGGCGTTCGTCGTCCTTCTGACGGTTGCCTATTTCCTTATTACGAAGAAATGGTATGCTGATTTTGAAGGTGGCCGGCCCCTGCGCAATAAGGAGGCCATGGTCTTCCTGACGAGCATGATACTGCTTTATGCCATGTATGGATCTCCGGTCGATGTTCTGAGTCATATACTCTTCAGCTTCCACATGCTGCAGATGGCCGTCGTATTTCTGCTGATTGCACCGCTCATGTATTTCGCCATACCGGAATATCTATGGAAATATTTTGTCGGACTGCCTGTTGTGAGACAGTTTTTTGCGATCGCAAAAAAACCGCTGATACCGCTGATTCTGTTCAATGGCATCTTCTCGATATATCACCTGCCGGTCGTATTGGACTTTCTGAAGCAGAGCGGTATGCTGCATTCGGCATTCAACGTCCTGCTGTTTGCACTGGCACTGTTGATGTTCTATCCGATCTTCAATAGGGTGGAGCCACAGGAGAAGCATATGGGCGGTCTCTTCAAACTACTATATATATTCGGTATCGGTGCACTGCTGACACCGGCATGCGGACTGATCATCTTTGCAGGAGATCCATTGTATCGGACATATACGGATGGAGACGCATGGCTCGCCGCCATGGAACTGTGTGTACCTTCCGGTGTGCTGGATGGACTGAAAGGACAGGGCCTCATCTCGGGTCCTGAATACTTTACGAATACGACTCCAATCATGGACCAGCAGACGGGTGGCATCATAATGAAAGTGCTCCAGGAAGTCTTCTTCGGTTTCATGCTCGCCCATATCTTCTTCAACTGGTATCGCAATGAGCGCAAGGATGAAGATGAAGTGACACGCCGTTCCGTTGAGGAAGCACGCCTGCAAAAAGAACTATTCAACCAATACAGATAAAGAAGTTAGGAGAATCTGACTGTGCATATTTTACCGACCCTCAGTACATTATTCATCGTGATCAGTGCTATTTTCATGGCAATCGGAATTGCCAAAGTGAAGAATGGACAGGTTGAAACACACCGCAAAATGATGACGCTTGCAGCGCTCAGCGCCCTGATCTTCTTCATCATCTATGCATCCAGAACGGTATTCATCGGAAATACGGCTTTCGGTGGCCCGGATGCACTGGTGCCGTATTATACGGTGTTTCTGATATTCCATATCATCCTGGCGACGACTGGTGGTGTCCTCGGAGGTGTCCAGGTATACCTCGGACAGAAGGAGAAGCTTGTCAGGCACAGGAAGATAGCACCTTGGGCATCGACGATCTGGTTTGGTACGGCAATCACTGGTGTGATGGTCTACGTCCTTCTGTATGTCCTCTATCCGGGTGGCGAAACTACATCATTGATCAAAGCGATCCTACAGGGATAGAAAAAGAGCGGCTCACATTTGTGAGCCGCTCTTTTTGATTGGTTATCTAGCTGGTCAGTGCTTTCAGATCCTGGGCAACCGCCCTGATCTTCTGTACCGCGTGATCGACAATACGTTCAGGGAAGTGTTCATCGCTTCCATACTCGATGCCTGTCGGATAGTAGTGCTTGCCCATGTAGGGATCCATCAGTTGGATGATGGCATTTTTTGCACCCACATCGCCTTCGACAGCATATCCTGGTACGCGCAGGTAGTAGATGCCTTCAGGCACTTCGTACTTATAGTCGAAGGTCATCCGTTCATAGTCCCATGAACCACCGAGGACCAGTCCGTTCTTGTTCATTACATCTTGCAGTATATCCTGAGAAACGAGCATCGTCTCAAGAGTAGAGTTTTCGAAAACCATGAAATTTCCTCCCTAAGCATTTTTCCATTACTTTAATTTTAATCTATTCCTTGCACAGTTGCAAATAGTATTTGAGAACCGAAAATGCTGGTGGATGAAATTGGCATGTATGTGATACTATGAGATGAGAGGTGTTGTATATGGTTACAGAAACAGAACTGGAAATTCTCGATCAGATCGATGCCTTAAATGAAAAGATAAGGCAGACCGAAGCCTACAGGCATTATTGCAAATACCGGACACTTCTTGAGAAGGACGAGGAAGTGGCAGGACTCATAGATCATTTCACCCGGCTGAAGTCGGATTTTGAAGAGGTGCAGAGGTTCGGGAAATATCATCCCGACTTCAGTACCAAGCGGCGGGAGATCAACCAGTTCAAGAAGAAGTTGGACATGCATCCCGTCATCATGGAATACAGAAGGGCCGAATACCAGCTTCAGGAGATGCTGGATGAGGTGCTCTACCATGTCAGTACCAGTGTCAGCACTCATGTCAACGTGGTCAGCAGTAACCCGTTCTTCTCGGTGTCTTCGGATTCCGGTGGTTGTGCTACGGGAGGCAGCTGCGGCTGTCAGACCGCGGGCTGAAGAATAAAAAGGTTCCCGCTCCAAATCACCATTTGGAGCGGGAACCTTTTTTGCACGTCTAGTAGCGTTCTTTCATCAGGTGATGGCTGATGTCCGGATAGTCGGTCACGATTGTGTGGGCACCTTTCTGGATCAGTTCATCCATCTTGTCCATTTCGTTGATTACCCAGTATCCGACTGCAACGTTCAGGCTCTGCAGGTAGTCGATGAATCCTTCCTTATCCAGTGGAATATTGTTGTATCTTGGTGGAATCTGGAAAGTATCAGCTTTCGGGCTGAATAGGTGCTTGAACCCGGATGCATATGCAACGTAGGCATTTCTGACCTGGTCTTCGCCCGCTCCGAGTGCGATATCATCGCCGGAGTAGAGGTGGAAACGGTCGATCTGCGAATCGTAGAAGCTTGTGACGAGGACACGCTCTTCCACACCGAGTTCATCAATCAGACGATAGAGGAGACTTGGAATGAGGCTGCCCTCATAGGAATTCGGGTCATCCTTGATATCGATGTTGATGAGCTTGTCGGGATATTTCTCGATCAGTTCCCTGAGTGTGACGATTTTTGCATCCTCGGAGCCCCGGTAGGGATGGCTGCCTTCTGCATCCCTGAAATGGTAGCCGAAGTCGAGCTCCCTGAGTTCAGCAAGCGTCAGGTTGCTGACGCGTCCGGCGCCGTTGGAGGTGCGGTCGACATATGCATCATGGAAGACTACAATCTCCTCATCCTTCGTCATGCGGATATCAATTTCAAATCCGTCCACATCAAACTTGCTTGCCTTGTCAAAGGCGGCTATCGTATGTTCGGGTGCAAGCCCCAGTCCTCCGCGATGGGCGAAGATGTAGGGGGAGCGGTGTCTGAAATACGGTTTGATGTCCCTGATTGCGGGCTCGGATGTGACCTTGGTACCGATCCATAGTCCACCGATCAGTCCACCTGTGACACCAATTGCGGTCAAAAGGCTTTTAGTACACTTTTTCATAGTTAGTCTGCCTCCAATTATAGTTTCATTTAAAACTTCCCATTTCCATGGTATCATAACTCTATAAAATTATATAAGGTGGGTTAATATGCTTGAGAAACGTATTGGCATATACATTTATTTTAAACAAAATAAATTCATACGACAATTGAAACGCTACGGCCACCTCATATACGTCAATAAGGAAAAGAAGTACTTATTACTATATATATACGAATCGGACCTCCCTCAAACCATGGAAGCGCTGAATGGACTGAAGTATGTCAGCGATGTTCTGGTTTCGGAATATCCGAATATCAAGAGGGAATACGGCACCGAGAATTTCGAATCGAAGGACTACCGCGTCATCTAATTTCAGGTCATCGGAGGTATCAGGTGGTTCAGACGCAACACGCCTGTTATGTACTGGTAGAACTGCTCCCGCTCATAGAAGTCTTCAGGGTCGCGCGTGGAGAACTCGACGACAGGTATATCGCCGGCTCTGCACCATTCCTGGATCAGAGTGTATTTCCGTCCCGTGCCTTCCTTGTGGAGGATGCCCTGGTATATAGTGTAGACGGCCTGGAAATTGCCGCGTACGGGCGACATGATCAGAAGAAAAGTGGATGGACCGTCTGCTGTATGCAGGAAGATCCCCCTGTCTATTCTTGAAGCATTGTGTTCGATCAGTGCCTCCAGTTCGAACAGGTCGCCGTGGCCCTCTCCGAGCGTGATGAATTTTTGCATGATTATCAACTCCCATCCAATATTCTAAACCAACCGTGAAAGGAAAGAAAGTGGGTTCTCCATGAGAATAATCAGTGGAAAATACAAATCGAAGAAACTTGCAACATTGAAATCGAACGACACCCGCCCGACGACCGACAAGGTCAGGGAGAACATATTCAATATTCTGGGCGATGTGGAAGGGGGCGTCCTCGACCTTTTTGCAGGAAGCGGGGGACTTGGCATCGAAGCATTGAGTCGGGGGGCGACTCATGCTATGTTTATAGATGGTGCAAAGGACGCCATAGCCATCATCAGGGAGAATACAGAAGACATTGATGAACCCGTGGAGATCTTCCGCAATGACTACCGGCGCGCACTGAAAGCCATGGCAAAACGTGACAAAAGATTCAGCCTGATCTTTCTGGATCCACCCTACCATAAAGGCATGGCGGGGAAGGCAATCGGATTGATCGAAGACCTGAACATACTCGAAGACGGTGGACGGATCGTCGTAGAGACCCACAAGGATGAGAAATATCCGATACATAGTCACACAAGCATCAAGGATGTGACATATGGTACCGTCCGTGTGAATATATTGAAGAAAGGAGGAGAGGGATACAATGGGTAGAATTGCAGTGTGTCCGGGAAGTTTCGATCCCATCACATATGGACACCTTGATATCATTGAACGTGCAAGCAAAATATTCGATACAGTCTATGTCTCTGTCCTGAAGAACTCTTCGAAGGAGGGGCTCTTCACCCCGGAAGAGCGGGTGGAACTGATCAGACAGGTGAGCGAAAGATACCCGAACGTCGAAGTGAGGAGCTTCAATGGCCTTCTGATCGACTTCTGTGAGGAAGTGGGGGCGGAAGCCATCGTCAGGGGGCTGCGTGCTGTAAGTGACTTTGAATATGAAATGCAGCTTACATCCATGAACCGCAAGCTCAACAGTTCCATAGAGACGATATATATGATGACGAACAACAACTATTCATTCATCTCTTCCTCAATCGTAAAAGAGGTTGCAAAGTACGGCGGCAAAATAGAGGATGTTGTGCCGCCGCTTGTTGAAGAGGCGCTGAAACGGAAGTTTAATCTGCAATGATGACCGGGGTATTATAGTCATTCCTTTTGGAACGGCTGAAGATGTTGTGGATGTCCGTTGCCATGACTTCATCCTCAACATGATGCCGGTTCGTACTGTTGACATTGGTGATGACAGGGAGGTCTTCCGGCAGTGTCTTCAGGAAGGACTGACCGGTCCGGTTCATCGCCAGCACCCTGACGGCATCCTTCATGGCGTAGCCGTCCATGCGCGATGTGGTGATGTTCAGCAGGATATAGATCATCAGGCGGTTCAGCCGGGTCCAAGTGTACCGCTTCGTCTTGACGCTGCCGATGAATGCACTGTAGGAATGATGGTCCCTTATCTTGGCGAGCAGTCTGTGCTCGATGCCCTCGGTCATCATGTATATGCGGCGGAGGTCTTCTGCCGAGCTGCGCTGGATCAGGAGCTTCAGCGTGGCGAACAGATCTTCGTTGGAGAGGGGGCCTGATGCGTTGATGTTTTCAGCGAGTTCCCGCGGCATATATCGTGCAGCAGCTTCCACCCGTCCTTCACGGAGGGCTTCCCGGAGACTGGTGGCACTGGAGAAGCGGGACTGTGACAGCGTCGTTTCACTGTACCGGTTCCCAAGGCGCGGAATGGTCAGCGGGATGATGCCGGATCCGATCTCCTCAATCGCCCGGATATAGGCAAGGCCGAGCGTATTGTTCGCTCCCCCGAAGACGTCCGACTGTATGGATGCATTGATGGCACGGGGATAGCTGTACCCCTTTTTCATATAGGCCTCCATGCGGGACTGGATATCGGTGTCCTTCAGCTTCGAATGGACATCCTTGAGTGTATCGATGTCACCGGATTCGCTGCCGAAGACGATATGGTCGCTGCCGAGGAGTTCGGCGATGTGCACGCCGCCCATGGCGAAATCATCGGCAAAGCTGATGGCGTTGAGGAGGGGCAGCTCCACCACGAGGTCCACATGACGGATGGCGGCTTCGGCACGGGTGAACTTGTCGGTGACGGCAATCTCCCCGCGCTGGGTGAAGCTCCCCGACATTATGGCGATGACGACATCTGCCCCCGTCAGCCGCCGTGATGCTTCAATGTGATGGATATGCCCGTTGTGGAAGGGATTGTATTCGGTAATCAAAGATGTAATAATCATCATTAACGGCTCCTTTCTCTTCAATGATATTGTAACAGAAATCGCCTGCTGAATAATGCATGGTGTTAAGAAAAAAACTTGACAGAAAACCTTGTTGAAGGTACAATGTTTTTTGTGCTCATAAGAGGTGAAAACTATATGAGATGGTCATTAACACAGCTTAAAAAGTTTAATCAGGAATCAATCGCTGTAAATGAAAAGGTCCAGTTCGGAGAGATCACAGACCGCAAGGATGTAACCTCCATCGAGGAAACTTCTGTAGAGGGAGAAATCCATGTCCGGAATCGCCAGATTTCGGTCGATCTTATGATAGATACAGTGGTTAATATGCTCGATAGCCGTACTTCCGAAGATATAGAAGTACCCCTTCACATCGAATCGAATGAAATATTCGATGAAGAGGCGGGCGAAGACGACGAACTGGCTGAAAATGTTCATCCAGTGACCCACACTTTGGATCTGGAGCCCGTTGTCCGCGAACTGATTGTTGTCAACATTCCATTCGTCATCACGAAGAGTGATGAAGCGCTGACCGGCGGCAAGGAATGGTCCGTCATCACCGAAGAGGAGTTGACGCAGGAGGAAGAGGACGTGGATCCGAGACTGGCAAAGTTGAAATCGCTGCTAGACGACAGTGAGAATAAGGAGGAATAGAAATGGCAGTACCAAAAAGAAGAACCTCAATTACACGCAAAAGAAAACGCCGTACGCACCTGAAGCTTTCAGTGCCTGGTATGGTGGAATGCCCAAACTGTGGAGAAATGAAACTTTCCCATCGTGTATGTAAAGAATGCGGCAGCTATAAAGGTGAAGATGTCGCAGCAAACTAATTGATGCGATGAAAAAAGTCGCTGGTGGAATGATTCCACCAGCGACTTTTTTATTTGTATGGTGCATGCGGCTAGTTGAGTACATAGCCTTCCGGATACCAGATCAGCGGGTCTTCGGACATATCGCGTTCGATGTCGTATTTCAGCTGCTCGAAGCCATGCCTTTCGAAAAATCCGCGTGAGTTCTGACGGCTGACCGCCTTGATCGGTATGCCATAGCTTTTGGCGTAGTCGATCATCTTGCTGCCGAAGCCGCGGCCCCGGTACTTTTCGAGCACTTCGAGTTTCCAGATGACCATGTAGTCATGCGGCGGGTCGAAGATCGGCGCATGCTCGTCCTCCTTGCGGTACAGGCACATGCGTGCAGCGAGGGTATCCCCGACATAGATCCCGTAGAAGGGGGAGTCGATATCGGCATCGATCATGTTGCTCTCGAGCTCCTTGACCATCTGGAGTTCCTGCGCACCATATTCACGGAACTTCTTGAAATCCTCTGCTGTCTTGTAATTGATTGCTAAATGTTTCACTTCTGACATTTTACTCTCTCCTTTGATTTCATTATAGTATACATCTTCAAAACCGTTCAATTGTTTTATATGTTTATAATATTTATAATTTGATTAACACCCCCGAAGAAGGAGACGAATTATGGAAATTGAATGTTTGAATTTCGGACAGGATGAATTTACACAACGCTTTACAGGTAGAGATAAAGAAACACTTGCATTCTATGAAAATCTCTCCTATGACGAGGAGAGCCTGGAGAAGGTATGGCACAGGCCTGCACACGCCCACACTGCGGCGCTTGCCGATATCATTGAGGATGAAATGTCGCGCTACGGCCTGAGTGGAGCACAGCGCGAGAACCTTGAAAGGTTCAGACAGGGCAACCGGGTGATCATTGGCGGACAGCAGGCCGGCCTGTTCATGAGTCCAAGCTACATCGTACACAAGATCATCACACTGCTTGTACTGGCAGAAGAAGTCAGGGAGAACCACGGATACGAAGCGGTTCCCGTATTCTGGATCGCAGGGGAGGACCATGACTTTGATGAAGTGAACCACACCCATGTCTATGACAAGATGCACAGGAGACGTAGGAAGATCGCCTACAAGCCAAATCTGACTGTGCCGATGAGCCTCGGTTTCTATAAGTATGACCGTGAGGAGATGAAAACAACCCTGGAGGCGGTCATCGAGGAATGTGGGGACTCTGGATTCTTGAACAGCAAAAAGGCAAGCATCGTCGAGATGATCGACAGGCATGAGTACTGGACCGACCTTTTCCATGCACTCGTCCATGATGCATTCAAGGAGGAGGGACTGCTCATCTTCAATGCCCACAGCAGTGCAGTGCGCGCACTCGAAGTACCGATGTTCAGTACCATGATTGAACGCCATGAGGAAATCGACAGTGCGTTCCGAAGCGGCCAGAAGGCGTTCGGCACCGCATGCAACCTCCCACCGATGATAGAGACGGATACGAATGTCCATCTGTTTACCGGTTCGGAGGAGAACAGGACATTGCTCGTGCATGAAGACGGCAGATTCGCCACGGACGGGGGGGCGGTTTCCAAAGAAGAACTGCTTATGAGGCTTGAGGAAACACCGGAAACATTCAGCAATAATGTCGTTACACGCCCACTCATGCAGGAGATGCTCTTCAATACACTCATCTTTGCCGGAGGCGGCGCAGAAGTGAAGTATTGGGGGGAGCTCCATGCGGTCTTCCGCGATATGGATATCCCCATGCCAATCGTAGTGAAACGGATGGAAATCATCCATGAGGACATGAGGCTGCGCAAGCTTATGGACAAATATAATCTTGAAGTCTCGGCAAGGCTCCATGAGGATGTGGAGCACAGGAAGAAAAGTCTGGTTGAGGATGCGACGGACGCATCGTTCCTCGAGGAAGTGGATGACATACAGGAAAGGCTCGAGAGCGATTATGCAGCAGCGGGGGAAGCGGCAGACCGCAAGAAACACCTCCATCTGATCGATGCCAACCTGAAGGCGCATCGCAAGCAGTTCGACTACCTGAAGCGGAGGTATCAGCTGGAAGTCAGGCGGACACTCCGGCACCAGCTGAATGATCTTGAAGAGGTGGCGGAGCGGATTCTGCCGGGTGGCAACCTTCAGGAGCGTGTCTACCACCCATGGATGTTTCCCGGAATCGCCCCTTCCGCCCTGTCCTATACAACACAGCTCACCATCATCAAGGGTGTCTAGCATGAAGACGGCTTTCATTGGATATGAAAGCTGTCTTTTTTTCTGTCCGGATAATTAAATTCACTGGATAGCATATAATTTGTGGTACAGAGTGGGGAGATGTGGTAAATTATTTGTATAGGCGAGGTGATTGGATGTTCATGGGAGAATTCAAGCATCAGCTCGATGCGAAAGGGCGCTTGATTGTACCAAGCAAGTTCAGGGATGCCCTGAATGGACAGTTCATCATCACCCGGGGCCTTGATCAGTGCCTGTTTGGCTATACATTGGAAGAATGGGCACAGATAGAGAATAGGATGAGTGCCCTGCCACTGACGAAAAAGGATGCCAGAAAGTTCATGAGAATGTTCTTTTCAGGTGCCACCGAAGTCGAAGTGGACAAGCAGGGAAGAATCAATATACCAACGAACTTGAGGGAGTACGCCGACCTGACGAAGGAATGTACAGTCATCGGTGTCTCGCACAGGATTGAAATATGGAGTACAGAAAAGTGGGAGAACTTCTATGAAGAATCGGAATCCCATTATGAAGATATAGCAGAAGAGCTAATTGACTTTGACTTATAGGATGTGAGGATATGTTCAGGCACGACACCGTTCTATTGGAAGAAACAGTGGACGGGCTGAATATCCGTCCAGACGGCATCTATGTCGATGCCACACTCGGTGGCGGAGGGCATAGTGCCTATATCCTTGAACAATTGACAACAGGACACCTGTACGCATTTGATCAGGATAGCTGGGCGATTCAGAACGCACAGGAAAGATTTGAAGGTATTGAAAACCTCACGCTTATACACTCCAACTTTGAACACTTGAAGGAAGAACTGTCCAGCCGGGGCGTCACGGGAGTGGATGGCATACTATATGATCTGGGCGTTTCCAGTCCCCAGCTGGATATGACCGAAAGGGGATTCAGCCATTCCAAGGAAGCCAGGCTCGACATGAGGATGGACCAGAGCCAGTCGCTTGATGCCCATGAGATCGTCAATACATACACTTATGAGCAGCTGGTGGGCATCTTCTTCAGATATGGTGAAGAGAAGTTCTCTAAAAAGATAGCAAGGGAAATCGAACGTGTCCGTAGTGAGAAGCCGATAGAAACGACAACTGAGCTGACAGAAATCATAAAATCCCAGATTCCGCACAAATTCAGAAGGACGGGCGGGCATCCTGCCAAGCGTGTTTTCCAGGCGCTCAGAATTGCAGTGAATGATGAACTGGGGGTATTCGAACGTTCCCTCGAGCAGGCCATCGGCCTTCTGAACAGGAAGGGCAGGGTATCTGTAATCACATTCCATTCCCTGGAAGACAGGATCTGCAAGCAGATGTTCGTGGAGTATGAATCCGGACCTGAACTCCCGCGTAACATGCCTATCATTCCCGAAGCCTACGAGCCCATCCTGAAGCGGGTCAACAAGAAGCCGATTGTTGCAGACGAAGCGGCAATAGAAGGCAATCCACGAGCGCGCAGTGCAAAATTGAGAATCGCAGAGAAGCAAAAATAGGGAGTGTTATTATGGCAGTAGAACGCTATCATCAGACCCTGCCGCGTCCACAGACAGAACAGGACCCGGCCCAGGGGACCAGGAAGGCCAGTCGCGTTGTTGGACTCAAGAAGTTTGAAACGGCTGTATACTTAATACTGTTCGCAGTGATTGCCACAGTGGCGATCTATGTGCTGTCACTGAAGATGGAAGCCTATTCGCTACAGACGGAGAAGATGCAGGTCGAGAGCGAAATAGCCGTCATGGAGGGCGAAATCAGCGAACTGAAGACGGAAGTGACCGATCTTGCCTCCTATGACAGGATATACGAAAAAGCCAATGAACTCGGACTCGATCTGGACAATGGAAATGTAAAGGTTGCTGAGAAGTATGGCAAGGATTAGAATCAGGCTTGGTGAGAAAACTAAAACGCTATCTGTTGGTGCGCTCCTAATCTACCTTGGTATAGGAGTGCTTTTTGTTTGCATATTTTGGCAGTTCAGCTATCTCATGATAAACAAGACACTGGATGATGAGGATCTAGTGGCGCATGGGCATGACAAGTTCAGCCGGACTGCGGTGAATGAGGGTGAACGCGGTGAGATACTGGACAGGGAAGGCAACGTTCTGGCGAGCGATATGGAGGCATACCGTCTGGCACTGATCACGGACTCCGACTATCCGAACCATGTGACCGACCCAAAACAGACGGCCGAAGCGCTTGCTGAGGTCATCGATATGGAAGCCTCCGAAATCCAGAAACGGATTGAGGAGGGCATCGAAGAGGAGCGGTTCCAGGTGGAACTCGGCAAGGAAGGACGGGACCTGTCCTACAACCAGAAGAATACTTTGGAGGATGCTGAAGTTCCGGGCCTCGTTTTTGTAGCAGAAACGAAGCGCTTCTATCCGAACGGCGACTTCGCCTCCCACCTCATCGGCTATGCCGAAAAGGGTGAAGAGTCGGATGGGCTCGCTGGCCAGCTCGGCCTTGAGCGGGCCTATGATGACCTGCTCCGTGGGGAGGACGGTGCAACGGACTACACGAAAGACCTGTGGGGCTACATCGTGCCGGGCACGGACAGCGTCGAACCGCCGAAGGACGGGGCGGACATCAAGCTGACCATCGATTCCAATATCCAGCTCTATCTCGAGGATTCCTTGGATACGATGCAGGCGCATTTTGAGCCGGAGGAGCTTTTCGCTGTCGTTGCGGATGCCGAAACCGGTGAGATACTGGCGAGCGGTCAGCGTCCATCGTTCAATCCGAGGACAAGGGAAGGCTTCGGCAACAGCTGGCTCAACATGCTGTACCAGTATTCTTTCGAACCGGGCTCGACCTTCAAGGTATTCGGCCTGGCTGCAGCGATTGATGCAGGCGTCTACGATCCAAATGCAACATATGAATCCGGATCATTCGACGTCAACGGCCATACCATCTATGACTGGGAGCCTGAAGGCTGGGGCGAGATCACCTATAACGAAGGCATGCAGTATTCATCGAATGCCCTGATGATGATACTGCAGGATAAGGTAGGCGAAGATGCGATGCTCGACTATTATCGGAAATTCGGTTTCGGGGAACCGACGGGTTCCGAATTTCCGAATGAGCAGTCCGGCACCATTGCCTGGGATGACGAACTGCAGCGCAAGACGACGTCGTTCGGACAGACATCGACGGTAACCCCGATCCAGATGATTCAGGGCATGACGGCGATACTGAATGACGGAAAGATGAAAAAGCCGTATGTAGTCGAATCCATCACGGACAGCGAGACGGGTGAAGTGCTCCATAAGGGCGAGGAATCCGTCGTGCGCCAGGTGATATCGGAAGAAGCCGCCCGGAAGACGCAGGAGGAGATCAATACGTTCGTCGGCGGTTCGATGGAAAGGAATCCACAATATCAGCTGGACGATTATGAAGTTGCCGGGAAATCGGGAACTGCCCAGGTGATCGATCCGGAAGGGGGCGGCTACATGGACGGACCATACGAATTCCTGACATCCTTCATCGGCTATGCTCCGGAAGATGACCCTGAGGTCATCGTCTACTATGGCGTGAAGCTCGCTTCGAAGAACAAGAAGGATACATGGGACATCGGCGTCATGCCAGGATTCAACCCACTGATGGAACGGACGCTGAAGTATCTGACTGTCGGGGAGTCCGATGAAGGTCAGGAGGCTGAAGTCACCGAAGTCGGTGACTACACCGGCAAGACCATTTCGGAAGCCGCTCCTGCAGCTGCAGATACGATACAGACCATCGTAATCGGCGATGGGGAAGAGATTATCGACCACCATCCAAAAAATGATAGACTATTACCATATGAAACCTTCTTCGTGAAAACCGAAGGAGAAGCAAGAATGCCCGACCTTACGGGGCTATCCAAGCGCGAGGCAATCATGTTTGGAGCATTCATGGATATGGAAGTATCCACAGAGGGCGAAGGATATGTGGAGTCACAGTCCATTGCGCCGGGTACTGTACTGGGTGATGCGGAAGCAGTCGAGTTTACCCTGTCATCCAATGATCCAGCAGACTAGAGGAGGACACAATGAACTACTTATTTCTATTTATCGCATTTATCATCACGGCCATTCTGGTGCCGTTGACAATTCCCCTGTTGAAGCAGATGAAGTTTGGGCAGTCCATCAGGGTCGAAGGGCCACAGAGCCACCAGGTGAAGACGGGCACACCGACGATGGGGGGGCTGACCTACCTCATCCCGGCGATTGTGCTGTCGATCATCGCCGTACCGCTGGTCGATGATGCCTACAAGATGCTGGTCCTGGTGATCGTCACTGTAGGGTTCGGTCTGATCGGCTTTATAGACGACTATATCATCGTCGTGAAAAAAGACAATAAGGGGCTGTCTTCCAAACAGAAGTTCCTGGCCCAGATTGTGGTTTCGATCATCGTCTACTTCATCATGACCCGGGCGATTCCGGATATTGCCACGGGCATCCATATACCCGGAACGGATTTCGATATTCCGCTCGGTGTGCTGTTTGTCCTGTGGATCGTCTTCTGGCAGGTCGGCTTCTCAAATGCGGTGAACCTTACGGATGGACTTGACGGTCTGGCTACCGGGCTGTCCATCATTGCATTTTCAAGCTTTCTCATCATCGCATGGATGCGTGGGGAAATGGAGATCGTCCTTTTCCTGATGATTCTGATCGGTGCGCTGGCAGGATTCCTGGTCTACAACAAATACCCGGCGAAGCTTTTCATGGGCGATACAGGGTCGCTTGCGCTGGGAGGCATCATCGCAACAGTCTCGATCATGCTCAATGAAAGCCTGCTGCTGCTCCTGATCGGAATCGTCTTCGTCATAGAGACGGCTTCTGTGATGATGCAGGTGGCTTCATACAAGCTGACGGGCAGGAGAATATTCAAGATGACGCCGATCCACCACCATTTTGAACTCAGTGGCTGGCACGAATGGAAGATCGTCATCGTATTCTGGACGGTGGGCGCCATTGCAGGTGCCATCGGTGTATTATTGGGGGCGTTATAGATGGAAAAAGCGCAGTTTGAAAATAAGAATGTGATCGTTCTGGGCTATGGGCGGAGTGGACGGAGTGCAGTATCCGCCCTCGTATCCCTTGGTGCCAACATCACACTGACTACAAATGAAATCATCGCCGATGAAAAGATCCGGCAGACACTCAAAGGATGGGGCGTCGAAATTGTGGACGGTCATCATCCGACGAGTCTCCTGAATGATGCCGGACTGATCGTCAAAAATCCCGGCATCCCCTATACGATTCCATTCCTTGAAACAGCGGCCGAACGGGGCATTCCGATCATTACCGATGTGGAGCTTGCATACCATATGTCCCCGGCCCCGATCATCGGAATCACCGGAACCAATGGAAAGACGACGGTGACGCATCTGATCGGCGAAATGCTCGAACGCTCCGGACTTTCGCCCATATTATGCGGAAACATCGGCTACCCTGCTTCAGAGGCGGTGAGGGAGGCGACCAGGGAGGATATCCTGGTCATGGAACTCTCATCATTCCAGCTGATGGGGATAAAGGATTTCCGTCCGGATACTGCAGTGTTCACGAACATCTATGAAGCACATATCGACTATCACGGATCCAGGGAAGCCTATGTGCAGGCGAAAATGAACCTCGTTTCAAATATGGACGCATCGCAGACCGTCATCTTCAATGGCAGACAGAAGGAAATGCTGGCGGAGCACTCCGGACTGTCGGTGGAATATTTTGCAGCGGAGGGCGATTACGATGCGTGCATCAAAGATGGCATGGTCGTACATAAGGGTACACCACTGATTTCTCTGGACGAAGTGAAGCTGCAGGGTGCGCACAACCACGAAAATATATTGGCAGCCATCCTTGCAGCCAAGAACCATGGTGCCAGTGACGCGGGTATCCGGGAGACCCTGCTGCATTTCGGCAGCATCCCCCACCGCATGGAATATCTGGGCGAGCACAAAGGCGCAGCATACTACAATGACTCGAAGGCGACAAACAATCTGGCAACGACATTCGCACTGGAAAGCTTCCAGTCTCCGGTCATCTGGATTGCAGGCGGCCTGGACCGGGGCCAGTCCCTGGACGGGCTCATCCCCTTCGTGGACAGCGTTGCCATGATCATCACGTTCGGTGAGACGAAGGACAAGTTCCAGCACCTTGCAGAGAAGACCGGTAAAGCGGCCGTATTGGCAGAACACCCCCATGACGCGGTGATCAAGGCGGCACAGTATGCGAAACCTGGGGATGTGGTCCTGTTCTCGCCGGCCTGTGCCAGCTGGGACCAGTACAAGGACTATGAAGCCAGGGGCGACCATTTCAAAGAAGGATTCAGTACACTCGAAAAATGATGGAAGGGGATGGGCTGATGACTGAGCGACCGGATGTAGAAGAGATGAAACAGAAGCTGAAGCGTTCAAAGGGGCCGGCCCAGGGGCGGTTGGACACCCGGCTTGGCGGCGATTCTCCTCCAGAAAGGGAGGAAGAAGAATCCAGGGAAGGACGCACAGGGAATGAAGCGGAGGAGGTCACCACCTTCCATCAGAAAAAGACGGCCGACCGCCGCCCCCTTCACGCTTCGCATCACGATGTGGACGAAACGGAGATAGAAACGTTCTCCCCGAAGGATAGGGGCGATGTGGACGACACGGAGATAGAAACGTTCTCCCCGAAGAATCGGGGCAAGGAAAAGACCCGGAAACAGAAAAAGAAGCGGCCCCGGCCAAAGTTCACCCGGGCACACTTCTATCTGATGCTGCTGCTGACCCTGCTCCTTTCTGTCAGCATGCTGGTGTGGTATGTATTCAGCAGTGCCAGTGATGTAAAGAATATAAATATCAGCGGCAATGAACTGATCAGTGATGAGGAACTCGAGGAACGACTGCAGTTCGGCACGGGTGACAAGATGTTCAGCGCAGATTTGTCCCGGGCAAAGGAGAATGTCGGCATGCTGCCCGCTGTTGAAGAGGTGGAAATAGACCGCGAATGGTGGAACACCATCAATGTTGCCGTGACGGAATACCGCGCGGTTGGCTATGTGGCCAACGATACCGACTACTATCCGGTACTGGAAAATGCCCAGGTGCTCCGCGGCTATCCATCTTCACCGGATTCGGCGCCCATCCTCCACTATTTTGAGGGTCGTGAATTCGACCAGATGGTGGAAAGCCTTAATGAAATAGAGACGGATATACGGGAGAGCATTTCAGAAATCTACTACCGGCCGTCAGAGAATTCATCAACACGCATCCATATGTTCATGAATGACGGCCAGGAGATTGTCGCCGACTACAGGACCATCAACGAAAAGATGAATTATTATTTGAGCATGCGTGAAGAAATCGGGGATCCGGAAGCCGGAATCATCGACCTTGAAATCGGCAGCAGTTTCCTGCCATATGGCAGCGAGGAAGCTGTAGAAGTGAAGGCGGGCATCTATGAGGCCCCGGTGCAGGCGCAATACATCGAAGACGTGAATCAGGCACTCGCCAATGTTAAGGATGGCCTTTCAAATATCGGGAAGGATGAGGACGGGGAAGAATGATTCCCCGTCTGTTTTTATACTGGACTATTCAGCGTAAATAGTTCACAATATAAAAAGTATAATGTAAACTATATGATAGAGATAGCTGAAACAGGCTTGCTAGGAGGCAAATGAGTTGAAGGAACATTATTATGTCGCCCTGGATATCGGTTCCGCGAGTGTAAAGGCGGTCGTTGGTGAGAAATTCCATGATGGTGTCAACATCATTGGCACGGGCCAGACCTTCACGGATGCGATATCCAAAGGGAAAATAAAAGATTTTGATCTGGCGAGAAATGCAATTATAGATACGGTTAAAAAAGCAAAGATCTCATCCGGTGTAGACATCGATGAAGTCTTTTTAAAAATGCCTATTACTGAAACTGAATTCAAATTCGGAGAAGAGGAACTGCGCTTCGGCGGCAATTCCACTGAAATCAATGGTACCCACATCGAAGACCTTCTTGAAACGCTCAGGGAGCGGGAAGTCCACAGCGATAGGGAAGTTATCACTGTCTACCCTGTCCACTTCAAGGTGGATGACCTGCATGAAGTAATGGATCCGAAGGAAATGATGGCAACACAGTCGCTGTTCGTCAGGGCCGGGATCATCCTGATGAACAGGACGATCCTGATGAATGCAGTCAAATGTGTTGAAGATGCTGGCCTGACCGTGCTCGATGTCTATTCCGATGCGGTCAACTATCAGCATGTACTGAGTGAATCAGAAGTTGAGTTGGGCGGCGTGGTCATCGACATCGGTGCAGACCTGACACAGTTCGGCTATTATGAACGTGGCACACTGAAGTATGCACACAGCATTCCAGTCGGGGGTAACCACATTACAAATGACCTTTCGGAAGCATTCAACACGACTTTCGAATCAGCTGAAAAAGCGAAGCAGCAGTACGGGCATGCCTTCTACGACCTCGCGTCATCGGAGGATATCGTCAGGCTTCCGCAAAGGGACGGGGAGCCGGATATTGAAGTGACTCCAAAAGATCTTGCGGACATCATCGAAATGAGACTGGAAGAAATGTTCATGACCGTCTTCGAAGCATTGCAGGAGCAGCGCATCACGAAGGTCAATGGCGGGTTTGTCGTCACAGGGGGCACAGCCAACCTCCTCGGGGTGAAAGAACTCCTCCAGGATCTCGTCTCCGAAAAGATCAGGGTCCATATTCCAAACCAAATGGGTGCACGCAAGCCGGAATTCTCAAGTGTCATTTCCACAGTATCCAGTGGAATTATGTTTGATGAACTCCTTGAGTATGTTACAATTGATAATTATGATACGGAGTCGAAAAATACTGTAGATACAAGCGATGAAGAGGCATCAGGAAGCTTCTTCACAGGTCTTTTCAACAAACGCAAGGAGCAGAATACCCGCCAGCTGGAATCAGGGGAGACATACAAGTATCCACCTGAGGGATCCCGCGAGGGGAACCCGGGTGAAGAAGAGTATTCCGACTACGCATATGATGAAGAGCGCTCGGATGAAACAGTCACCCGACGCTCTGAAGAGGCACGTCAAGGTGAACAGAAAGACTACCGTGGATATATGAAGAAGCTCTTTAAAAATTTGTTTGAGTAAGATGAATGACTGGGAGGAAATGAGAAATGTTAGAATTCGAGCAAGGGTTTAACCATATGGCGACACTAAAAGTTGTCGGCGTCGGTGGCGGCGGCAACAACGCAGTCAATCGGATGATTGACGACGGCATGCAGAACGTGGAGTTCATCGCAATCAATACGGACGGACAGGCCTTGAACCTGTCAAAAGCAGAATCCAAGATCCAGGTCGGTGAGAAACTGACACGCGGTCTCGGTGCTGGGGCCAACCCGGACATCGGGAAAAAGGCTGCCGAAGAATCCAGGGAACAGATTGAAGATGCCATTCAGGGCGCCGACATGGTCTTCGTCACTGCAGGAATGGGCGGCGGTACAGGTACCGGTGCAGCACCGGTAGTAGCCAAGATTGCCAAAGAGATGGGCGCGCTGACTGTAGGTGTCGTTACACGTCCATTCTCCTTTGAAGGCAGAAAACGCCAGACCCAGGCTTCTGCAGGGGTCGACGCAATGAAGGCGGCGGTCGATACACTCATCGTCATCCCGAACGACCGTCTACTGGATATCGTGGATAAATCCACGCCGATGATGGAAGCGTTCAAGGAAGCGGATAATGTGTTGAGACAAGGGGTTCAGGGCATTTCCGACCTCATCGCCGTCAGCGGTGAAGTGAACCTTGACTTCGCAGACGTCAAGACGATCATGACCAACCAGGGATCAGCACTCATGGGCATCGGTGTCTCCAGTGGTGAGAACCGTGCCATCGAAGCAGCCAAGAAGGCAATATCGAGTCCACTCCTCGAAACATCCATCGTGGGCGCACAGGGTGTCCTGATGAATATTACAGGCAGCGAGTCACTGTCGCTGTTCGAAGCACAGGAAGCAGCGGATGTCGTCCAGGATGCAGCGGATGAAGATGTCAATATGATCTTCGGTACGGTCATCAATCCGGAACTGGAAGACGAAATCGTCGTTACAGTCATCGCTACCGGCTTCAATGAAAAGTCGGTGAACCGTACACCTGAAAGGGAAGAGAAGAAGGACACCTTCACATATCCGACCTCCTCAAGGGAAAGCGCGCCTGAACGCGAAGCGGAACCGAGGGAGAGCAGTTCACAGGATGATGATTATGAAGTGCCTACGTTCCTGCGGAACCGTTCAAGACGCAGACGATAGAAATAAGGTATAAGTCAGAAGGGCACGCCTTTCTGACTTATTTTTTGAGGTGTAACCAATGAAGTTTATAGACCACAAGCATCATGTAGGCAATCAGTCAGAAGATGTCCTGTTCGGCTACACCAAGAGGACTGGTGGAAGGAGCAGCTATCCATCCGACAGCTTCAACATGGCCCTCTATATCGGTGATGATGCATCGAATGTCCAGCATCATCAGGATTGTCTGGGCGAGGCGGTCGGCTTCCCGCCGGAACGCTGGGTGATGCCGATCCAGAAGCATGGGGGCAACATAGAAGAAGTGACGCTTTTGGATGCAGGTACGAATGTCAGAAAGCTGTCCGACCGGCTTTATGATGTGGATGGTCTGTATACATATGAACCAGGGATCATGCTTGCCATGAACTATGCAGATTGTGTACCCATCCATATATGGAGCAGGAAGAATGATTTCACTGCGCTTGTCCATGCCGGTTGGCGCGGCACATCACACGGAATCATCAAAAGGATGGTCGAGCGCTATGAAGGGGATCCGAAAGATCTCACGGTTGTAATTGGAGTGGCCATAAATGGGTCATGCTATACTGTGGATGCGCGTATCATCCGGGCGCTCGAGGAGGCCGGTCTGCCTGACGGAGCGGTGCGGACCCACGATGCAGGATTCGACCTTGACCTGAAGGAAATAAACCGATACCAGGCACTGAAGGCGGGTGTGGACGGGAGCCATATCCATGTATCAGAGCTTGGCACAGAGGATCTGGACCGTTTCTTCTCCTACCGTCTGGAGAAGGGTGAGACCGGTCGTGCACTTGCATTTATCGGGAGGAAGAAAGATAATGATAAAGGAAAACTATGAACAGCTGAAAAAGGAGATCGGTGATGCTGCAACATTGATTGCGGTGACGAAATACCACTCCATAGACGAAGCACGTGAAGCATATGATGCAGGAGTCCGGCATTTTGGCGAGAACCGCGTGGAAGGCTTCCTTGAAAAGCGGGAGGCACTCCCCGAGGATGCGGAAGTCCATTTCATCGGTACGCTGCAGTCGCGCAAGGTGAAGGATATCGCCGGCCATCTGCACTACCTCCATTCCCTTGATCGTGAAAGTGTCGCCAAAAAAATTGAACAATACAGTGAACGTGCTGTAAAATGCTTTGTACAGGTCAACGTATCAGGCGAAGCATCCAAGCATGGGCTGTCACCGGAGGAGGTCCCCGACTTTCTGGAAGCTATGGAATCCTACAGCAGAGTCCAGATCATCGGGCTGATGACCATGGCACCGCATACGGAAGATGAATCCGAAATCAGTGCAGTATTCGAACGTCTCGCCGCCCTCAGGGATTCACTCAAGGCGGACAACCACGGGAATATCCAGGTGGAAGACCTGAGCATGGGGATGAGCAACGACTATGGCATTGCTATCCGACACGGTGCCTCATATGTCCGTATTGGCAGCAAATTAATGGGAAGCAGGTGAAAACCATGGCCATCAAAAAGTTTTTCAAAGATATCTTCATCGTAGAATATGAAGAGGACGCACCGGCAAAGGAGCAGAAGGAATCGAAATCGGTCGGCAGCAGTGCTAAGGTGACGAGCCTGGAGCAGTCCAAAAAAGGGCGGGCAGGGAACCAGGACCCATCTGCGGAAGCAGGACAGCCCAAGCCCAAACCGCAGTCCAAACCCCAGAAAAAAGAATCCGTTTCACCATCCTTCCGCCAGACGGAGCGCAGACAGTCCACCAGGCAGCGCCAGGAGAAGGACAAAAAGGCCATTCAGAAGGAAAAGGAGACGACTTTGATGAGTGCTGAAGCAAGCAATACGAAAGTATGTCTGTTTGAACCCAGGGTTTTTTCCGAAACCCAGGATATTGCTGATGAACTGAAAAATGACCGGGCGACACTGGTCAACCTGTCGAAGGTGGACCACGGACCGAAAAAGCGCATCGTCGACTTTCTGAGTGGTACGGTCTATGCCCTGGATGGAGACATCCAGAAGGTGGGTGCCGATATCTTCCTGTGCACGCCCAACAGCGTGGGTGTCGAAGGAGAAATCAGCGAAGATAAAAACCAAACTGAAGAAATGTAAGGAGAATGATTTTGGACAATCAATTAATTATAGAAGTACTAAGTTTCATCCAAAGTTTCATCAATACCGTATTTCCCATATTCTTCTGGGGGCTGATCATCTACATTCTCAGCTCCTGGCTGCCGGGGCTGAGGGAGTCGGCCTTCGGACAGATCCTCGGGAAAATCTATGAACCGATACTCGAACCATTCAGGAAAATCATTCCTCCGCTCGGCGGCGTGCTCGACCTCTCCCCGATCATTGCGATCATCGTCATGCAGCTGTTTCTGAGCGGTCTGAATGCAATCTTCAACACCATCATCACTTCATTGTATTAAATATTCAGGAAAAGGGGCGCTCCTTTGGACAATTGTCTGCCGACGATTGCCCGGATGGGCGCCCTGATTGTCATTAACAGGAGGTCTAGTTTTGAAAGAGGTCTATCAGCACTTTAGAAAAGAGGAGCATGAAAAGATTACAATGCTCAATGGGAAATTTGAAATTGCGGCACGGGATTATTATCCCGTCCTCCTCGATTTCCTGGACCCGAGGGAACAGCGGATCGTCACAAGCCTCTCCGGATTCCATCCGGAGCTCAGGGTGGAATTCTACGGGGGACCGGGAGAGCGGGAGCGGCAGCGTGCGATGATCATTCCGGAAATGCTGGAGGTATCGGAGCCGGACTTTGAAATCACCGTCTTTGAACTGGAATATCCTGAGAAGTTCGTCAAACTGACGCACCGCAACATACTGGGTGCCGTGATGAATGTCGGTGTCGACCGCTCCCTCATCGGGGACATCGTAGTGGCGGACCGAATCCAGTTTGCCGTGGCAGCACCTTATGCGCCCCTGTTCCACCAGACGCTGACACGCATCAGGAATGCACCGGTCGTCCTGACGGAAGTACCGCATGAATCATTCATCACACCGGTGGACGACGGCAGGCCCATGTCGATACTCGTCGCTTCCTTCCGGCTGGATGCCATCATTTCGGAAGTGGTCAGGGAGGGGCGGGCCAAATCGAAGGCACGTGTGGAAAAGGGCAAGGTCAAAGTCAATCATTCGATTGTTGTGAATCCATCATTTATAATGGAAACTGGTGATACGGTATCCATCCGCCATTTCGGGCGCTTCAAGGTCACGCAGCTGATTGCGGAGACGAAGAAGGGCAAGTACCGGCTTGAGGTTAGAGTCTACAGGGATGGGTAATACACAACTGAGGTGAAAATTATGGATAGAGAAGAAGCGGTGAACCGCAAATTTCCGACAGTATACCGGGGTCTCGATGAACAGGAGGTTCGGGCACATCTTAGAAATCTGCAGGCGGAAATCGACAGGCGGGATGAGAAGATCAGACAGCTGGAAGGCATGCTCGATGAGAAGGAAGAGAACCTGAACAGCTTCAGGAATGTCGAAACGAGCATCAATGAGGCGATCCTTACCGCCCAGCGTGCAGGGGACGAGGCAAAGCGCACCGCACAGGCACGGGCCGAAGAGATCATCCGTGCGGCTGAAGCGGAGCGCGAGCGTGTTGTCGATGAAGGCCTTGCGCGTGCACGCCATATCGCCAACCAGACGGAGGATATGAAACGGCAGTCCAAAATATTCCGGGCACGCTTCAAGATGCTTGTCGAGGCACAGCTGGATCTCCTGAAGTCGGATGACTGGGACTATCTGCTGGATTTCGAGACGAATCAGGAGCACCGGGTGGATGATCTGGAAGCGGTGGAGAAGAAACAGGACGAATGACATGTTGACGGATCAGCGGATATTTAGCATAATAATAGTATTGTTAGACATGCAGACGTCATTACAGATCAAGCGACCGGGGGAGGGTGGAAGCTCCGGCACACAGTGGCGGCCTTGATATCACTAATGATTTATCTTCATATCTGAATCGAGTGGACTCTGGACCGGAGTCAATTAGGGTGGTACCGCGGATTTTTTCGCCCCTGTTGACGACGATCCGGAGTTTTTTATTCCAACAACCAATATAGGAGAAGGAGCTAGGAAAAATGGATTACAAAGATACACTGCTCATGCCGAAGACCAAATTCAAAATGCGTGGAGGGCTGATCAACAAGGAGCCTGAAATGCAGAAGAAGTGGCAGGAAGACAAGCTTTATGAAAAGAAATTGAAACTGAACGAAGGCAACACGCCGTATGTACTGCATGACGGCCCGCCATATGCCAATGGCGCGCTCCACATGGGGCACGCACTGAACAAGATCATCAAGGACATCATCATCCGCAATAAGCAGATGCGTGGATACTATGCACCTTATGTGCCGGGCTGGGATACGCACGGCCTGCCGATTGAACAGGCGCTGACGAACAAGGGTGTCGACCGCAAGAGCATGACGACCGAAGAATTCCGGAACAAATGCATCGAGTTCGCCAACACGCAGATCGACCATCAGCGTGAAGGCTTCAAACGCATGGGCATCGACGGGGAATGGGACAATCCATACCTCACATACAAGCCCGAGTTCGAGGCGGCACAGGTGCGCGTGCTGAAGGATATGGTGGAAAAAGGCCTCATCTACAAAGGCAAGAAGCCGATCTACTGGTCTCCGGTCAATGAATCCTCACTCGCCGAAGCGGAACTCGAATACAAGGACAAGCGTTCTCCGTCCATCTATGTCGGCTTCGAAGTCGAAGATGGAAAAGGTGCAGTGGACAAAGGTGTCCAGCTCGTCATCTGGACCACGACACCTTGGACGATTCCGGCGAACCAGGCGGTTGCCCTGCATCCTGAACTGAACTATGTGCAGTTCGGCTACGAAGGGAAGGAATATATCGTGGCGGAAGATCTGCTCGACCATTTCCTGGAAGAGGTCGATTTCGACAAGGATAAAGTGACGCGCACGAAGGAATTCAAAGGGGAGTCACTCGAGTATGTGACAGCACGCCACCCGCTGTTCGACCGCACGAGCCTCGTCGTGCTCGGCGACCATGTAACGACGGATGCCGGTACCGGCTGTGTCCACACGGCGCCGGGACACGGGGATGACGACTTCATCCTCGGCCAGCAGTATGACCTCGAGGTACTGAGCCCCGTCGACGACAAAGGTGTCTTCACTGATGAAGCGGGCAAATACTCCGGCCTCTTCTATGATGAGGCGAACAAGGTCATCACAGAGGACCTGGAAGCAAACGGTGCACTGCTGAAGCTGAACTTCTATACACACTCATATCCGCACGACTGGCGTTCCAAGACACCGGTCATCTTCCGTGCGACACCACAGTGGTTCGCTTCCATCAAAAATGTCAGGGAAGATATCCTGCAGGCGGTCATGGACACGAAGTTCCAGGTGCCTTGGAACCAGAAGCGCATGTACAACATGATCAAGAACCGCGGCGACTGGGTCATCTCCCGTCAGCGTGTATGGGGCGTGCCGCTGCCATTCTTCTATGCCGAAAACGGCCAGGAGATCGTCGATACGGATGTCATCGAACACGTGGCACAGCTTTTCGAGACGCACGGCTCCAACATCTGGTTCGAGTGGGATGCGAAAGATCTGCTGCCTGAAGGCTATACACATGACGGCTCGCCGAATGGTGAATTCACAAAAGAGATGGATATCATGGACGTCTGGTTCGACTCCGGCTCCACCCACCGCGGCGTGCTGGCGACGCGGGACTATCTGACATACCCGGCGGACCTCTATTTCGAAGGTTCCGACCAGTACCGCGGATGGTTCAACTCCTCCATCATCACAAGTGTGGCGACTAAAGGCGTTGCTCCGTACAAGGAACTGCTCAGCCATGGCTTCGTCATGGACGGGGAAGGGAAGAAGATGTCGAAATCCCTCGGCAACGTCATCCTGCCCGAGAAGGTCATGAAGCAGATGGGGGCGGATATCATCCGCCTGTGGGTCATGTCCTCGGACTTTGAAGAGGACGTCAGAATCTCGGACGATATACTGAAACAGGTGTCCGAAGTCTACCGCAAGGTCAGGAACACATTCCGGTTCCTCCTCGGCAATGTGGCGGACTTCAATCCGAATGAAGATGCTGTGGCATATGAGGACATGAAGGAAGTCGACCAGTTCATGATGCAGCGCTTCAATGAGATGGTCAATCTGATGCGCGACTGCTACGACCGCTACGACTATGTTTCCATGTACCAGTCGCTCCAGAACTTCATCAATGTGGACCTTTCGAACTTCTATCTGGACTACGGCAAGGACATCCTCTATATCGAGAGCGCGGATGCACATATCAGACGCAGCATGCAGACCGTACTCTACAGGATCCTGACCGACCTCAACCGCCTCCTCGCCCCTGTGCTCGTGCATACTGCCGAAGAGATCCACCAGCATACGCCTTATGTGGAGAAGGAGAGCGTCCATCTCGAATACCTTCCGAAAGAAGCGGAAGTCGACACTGCACTGGTGGAAAAATGGAAGCACTTCATGGTTGTCAGGGATGACGTACTGAAGGCACTTGAAGAAGCAAGGAATGAAAAGGTCATCGGCAAGTCGCTCGAAGCCAAAGTCCAAGTGACCGAACCCGAAGGCATGAGCTATGACGAGATCAATGGTGCACTGACGCAGCTCTTCATCGTCTCCCAGGTCGAAGTCGTCGATTCACTGCCGGACGGAAAGCAGTATAATCATATCAGCGTGAAGGTGGAGCATGCCGAGGGCACACGCTGCGAACGCTGCTGGAACTATTCTACGGCTGAATCCATCCACGGTGGCGATGATGACATCTGTCCAAGATGTCGTGAAGTTGTCGACCAGATGTAGGAGGATGTCATGAAATCGTACAGATTCATTCCGATGGCCTTGGTCGGCCTGTTCATACTGGGGCTCGACCAGTTCACGAAGTACCTGGTCGTCCGCTTCATGGAGGAGGGGGAGTCGATTCCGATACTCGGGAAGTATCTGGAACTGACTTCCCACCGCAACAGCGGCGCTGCCTGGGGGATGTTCCAGGGACAGATGATCTTCTTCTATGTGGTGACGGTGGTCGTGCTGGCCATACTGGTCTATGTGTATATCAAGGAAGCGAAAGGCAATTTCCTCCTTCAGCTGGCAATCGTCATGCTGATGGCAGGTTCGCTCGGCAATTTTATAGATCGTATTTTATTTCAGGAAGTGGTCGATTTCATCGACGTGCTGATCGTGTTTTATGATTTCCCAATTTTTAATGTCGCAGACAGCGCTTTGACGGTTGGCGTCATACTAATGCTTTTGGAATTCTTCTTTACAGGAAAAGGTGACAAGGATGCATGAAATTACAGTAAGTGATATGGACAGTGGCCAGAGGATCGACAGGCTGCTTGCAGAACAGCTCGAAGACACATCCCGCAGCGATATGCAGGGACGCATCAGGGATGGACTGGTCAAAGTGAACGGTGGAACGGTCAAGCCCAACTACAAGGTCAAGAAGGATGATGTGGTCACTGTTGAAGTGCGGGAACTCGTCGAAGCGGACATTGTGCCCGAGAATCTCAATCTTGACATCGTCCATGAGGATGATGAAGTGGCGGTGGTCAACAAACCAAAGGGCATGGTGGTCCATCCGGCCGCAGGTCATCCGTCAGGTACTCTGGTGAATGGACTGATGCATCAGCTGGACAACCTTTCCGGCATCAATGGGGAACTCCGCCCGGGCATCGTCCACCGTATCGACAAGGATACGAGCGGGCTACTGATGGTGGCCAAAGATGATGTGGCGCACAGGCATCTGGTGGAGCAGCTGGTGGAAAAAAGTGTGACGAGAAAATATACAGCCCTTGTGCATGGCACCATCCCGCATGACAAGGGGACGATTGAAGCACCGATCGGCAGAAACCCGAAAGAGCGCCAGGAGATGGCTGTCGTCGACGATGGCAAAGAGGCGGTGACCCACTTCAATGTCCTGGAAAGGTACAAGGACTTCACCCTGGTGGAATGCATACTGGATACAGGACGCACCCACCAGATTCGTGTGCATATGAAATATATCGGATACCCGCTTGCAGGCGATCCGAAATACGGACCGAGGAAGACGCTCGAAACAGAGGGGCAGATGCTGCACGCAGGCACGCTTGGATTCATCCATCCAAAAAGCGGTGAATATCTTGAATTTACAGCGCCGCTGCCGGATCTGTTCGAGGATGTCCTAGAAACTTTGACGCCACTTTCGGAATAATGCTTGACTTTAAAAACCATTAAGTCTAAGATATTAAGGAAAAGTGAATATGAAATGTCTTTAAGGGAAGTCCCGTGAGGCTTCAAAGACATGGTATAAACGGGTGCACCCATACAGGGCGGGATGCATATTTATTAGGATACGTGTATACTCATGTCTTTAGACATGAGTATTTTTTTATATCATCTTTTAAAAGGAGCCAATCATATGGAACCAAGAGTCATTCTTGATGCAGCGCAGATCAGCCGTTCGTTGACACGGATGTCGCATGAAATTCTTGAACGCAATAAAGGGGCGGAGGGCATCGTATTCCTCGGTGTCAAAACCAGGGGGGAATATCTCGCGCGCAGGCTGCAGAGGAAGGTAGAGGAGATCGACGGTGTAAGAATCCCGACCGGCACCATTGATATCACTGCGTTCAGGGATGACCGGCCCATGGACAGCAGAGCGGCGGCGGAGGCCATCGCAATCGATGTCCCGCTCGATGACCGCCATGTCATCGTCGTGGACGATGTACTGTATACGGGACGGACGGTCCGGGCTGCAATGGATGCGATACTGAACCAGGTCCGGCCATCGAAAATCACCCTCGCAGTACTGGTCGACCGGGGGCACCGGGAACTGCCGATACGGGCGGATTTCGTCGGCAAGAACATCCCGACCGCACGGGGCGAGAAGATCAATGTATATCTTGAAGAGCACGATCACGCGAATGAAGTGACACTAAGCAAATAGCAGGAGGAATTGGAACATGCAGGATAAAGAGTCGACAGAAGAAATTTTTACAAAAAGTGTGGAGCCGGTACTGGATGTCCACGAAAAGCCAAAACCCGCCCAGTGGCTACTGCTCAGTTCACAGCATCTGTTCGCGATGTTCGGTGCGACGGTGCTCGTTCCCTTCCTTACGGGACTGCCGATATCAGCCGCCCTCATAGCGAGCGGGGTGGGCACCCTGCTCTATATACTCATTACGAAGGGGCAGATTCCTGCATATCTCGGTTCGAGCTTTGCATTCATCCTTCCAATCACAATCGCCCTGGGCGCGAACAGCCTGGGAGAGGTGCTCACCGCACTGTTCTTCAGCGGTGTACTCTATGTCATCATCGGGCTTGTCATACGGCTGTTCGGTACCGACTGGCTGATGAACCTGCTGCCGCCGGTGGTCGTGGGGCCGGTCATCATGGTCATCGGGCTCGGACTTGCGCCGGTCGCGGTCGACATGGCGATGTACACGGATTCCGGCAATCAGGAAGGCTACAGCATGCTATACATATTCGTCGCTGCAGTGACACTCATCATCACCATCTGCGCCTCCATCTTCCTCCGGGGCGTCCTGTCGCTCATACCGGTCCTGATCGGCATCGTCGGCGGATATATCACCGCCATACTTGTCGGCATCGTGGACTTCACAGGCATCATCGAGACGGGCTGGTTCGTCACACCGGATGTCCACCTGCCATTCGTTTCCTATGATCCAACATGGAATGTCGGACTGATGATCGTCATGCTGCCGATCGTATTCGTCACCGTGAGTGAGCATATCGGCCACCAGATGGTCATCAACAAAATCGTCGGCCGGAACTTCTTCAAGAAGCCCGGACTCCACCGCTCGCTGATCGGCGACGGCGTATCCACGATGTTCTCGAGCATCATCGGGGGCCCGCCGACGACGACATATGGTGAAAACATCGGAGTGCTTGCCATCACGCGCATCTTCAGCGTCTGGGTGATCGGCGGTGCCGGGGTGCTCGCGATCATCCTCGGCTTCATCGGCAAGTTCACAGCAGTCGTGCAGAGCATTCCGACCCCCGTCATGGGCGGCGTATCGATCCTCCTTTTCGGAATCATCGCTTCCAGTGGGCTGCGAATGCTCATCGATGAGCAGGTGAACCTGGATTCCAAGAGGAACCTGGTCATCGCTTCAGTCATCCTGGTCATCGGAATCGGCAAGGCACACCTCGACTTCACCATCGGCGACATCCCATTCAACCTTGAAGGGATGGCACTCGCAGCAGTCGCCGGCATTCTCTTGAACGCAATTCTACCGAAGGAGGCTCCTGTCCGTGATGAATAGTCTGCTATCAATGAACGACCTGTCAAAGGATGACATCATGCGCCTCATCCGCCGCGCACTCGAAATGAAGACGGGAAACTACAGGCCGCTTGCCGAAAGGAAATATGTGGCCAACCTCTTCTTTGAACCGTCGACACGGACGAAGGCGAGCTTTGAAATGGCCGAAAAGCACCTCGGCATTACCTCGATGCCATTCGACGTCGACCACAGCTCCGTCACCAAAGGCGAGTCGCTCTATGACACGTGCCGCACCATGGAGGCCATCGGCTGCGATGCACTCGTCATCCGCCATGGCGTAACCGCCTACTATGATGAGATGGAGGGGCTCGGCATCCCGATCATCAACGGTGGGGACGGCAGCGGCTCGCATCCCACACAGTCGCTGCTCGACCTGATGACCATCTATGACCGGTTCGGCCGGTTCGAGGGACTGAAGGTGGTCATCGCCGGGGACATTTCCCACAGCCGGGTGGCGCGGAGCAACCAGCAGGCACTGGCGAAGCTCGGTGCCGAAGTCCGGTTCAGTGCACCGGAGGCCTGGCAGGATGAAAGCATTGAAGTCCCGTACGTCGACCTCGACGATGTAGTCGAAGATGCCGACGTCATCATGCTGCTGCGGGTCCAGCACGAACGGCATGGAAATGAGAAGGACTTTACGAAAACGGCATACCATAACGGCTATGGCATGACATTGAAACGGTATCAGCGCATGAAGGAGGATGCCATCATCATGCACCCGGCACCGGTCAACCGTGATGTCGAGATAGACGGCCGGCTGATCGAAGCGCCGCGCTCGGTCATCTTCGAACAGATGAACAACGGTGTATTCATGCGCATGAGTGTACTACAAGAAATCCTTGGGAGTGAATAATAATGAAGATGCTTTTGAAAAATGGAACGGTACTTGAAGACAACAGGCAGATCAGGAAGGACATTCTTGTCGATGGCGACAGGATTGAAGAGATTGCAGACGACATCACCACGGAAGCCGATGAAACGGTGGACTGTACCGGCATGCTCATCACTCCGGGATTCGTGGACGTGCATGTCCATCTGAGGGAGCCGGGGGGCGAGCACAAGGAAACGATCGAAACGGGCACCCGTGCAGCCGCACGGGGCGGTTTCACGGCAGTCTGCCCGATGCCGAACACCCGGCCGGTACCGGATGATGCCGAAACGATGGCGGATATCCAAAAAAGGATCCGGGATACGGCACATGTAAAAGTCATTCCATACGCATCCATCACTACACGCCAGCTGGGACGTGAACTGGTCGATTTCGAAGCACTCAAGTCAGCCGGTGCATTCGCATTCACCGATGACGGCGTCGGGGTACAGAGCGCTGATATGATGCTTCAGGCGATGAAGGAAGGCGCCCGGGTGGGCATGCCGATCGTTGCCCATACCGAGGAGAACACGCTTATCCACGGGGGTGCGATCCACGAAGGGAAGACGAGTGAAAAGCTCGGCATCCCGGGCATCCCTTCGGTGACGGAATCGGTACATATCGCACGGGACGTGCTGCTTGCGGAAGCGGCAGGCTGCCACTATCACGTGTGCCACGTAAGTACGAAGGAGAGCGTCCGCATCATACGGGACGCAAAGCGGGCGGGCATCCGGGTCACTGCAGAAGTCACTCCCCACCACCTTGTGCTGGACGAAAATGACATCGTGGAAAAAGATCCGAATTTCAAGATGAACCCGCCGCTCAGGGGCACAGAAGACCGTAAGGCACTGATCGAGGGGCTGCTCGACGGGACCATCGACATGATTGCGACGGACCATGCACCGCATGCAGAAGACGACAAGGCGGTCGGCATCGAGACGGCACCATTCGGCATCACCGGCAGTGAAAATGCCTTCCAGCTGCTTTATACGAAGCTCGTCAAAACGGGTGTATTCACACTGCAGCAGCTCGTCGACTGGCTGACGGTCAGGCCGTCCGAAACATTTGGAATGGACATGGGCGTGCTCGCCGAAGGCCGGTCGGCCGACATCACCATCATCAATCTTGACAAGAAATATGTGCTCGACAAGGAAAAGTTCCATTCGAAGGCACGCAATACTCCATTTCATGGAACCGCGCTCGAATCCGACATCCACATGACGATTGTGGACGGGAAAATCGCCTATAGGGAGGAAGCATAATGCTGAAGGAAAAGAGATATCTGGTACTGGAAGATGGCACCGTGTACGAGGGCTATCCATTTGGAGCGAACAGGGCATCCGAAGGGGAGCTCGTCTTCAACACATCGATGACAGGGGTTCAGGAAGTCATTACCGATCTGTCCTATACGGATCAGATCGTTACGTTCACCTATCCACTGATCGGCAATACGGGCATGAATATAGAGGACAGCGAATCATTCAGTGCACAGGCACGCGGCGTTGTCGTCAGGGAAGCATGTACAGATCCTTCGAACTTCCGTACGACGGAAACGCTCGATGCATTCCTGAAGCGCCATGACATACCGGGGATCAGCGGCATCGATACCCGAAGCATCACCAGAAAGCTCAGAAGCGGCGGGGTGATGAAGGCGGTCATCACTGATGAAACATATCATGAGGACCTCATCGAACTGCTGCAGAATTCGACCTTCCGCACAGACCAGGTCAAGCGTGCCTCAACAAAAACACCATACATTTCAACCGGTCCGGGGCCGCGTGTCGTTCTGATCGACTACGGCAAGAAGGAGAACATCGTCCGCCAGCTGAATTCATACGGATGTGATGTGACGGTGGTGCCGCATGACACAACTGCCGAAGAGATCAGGCAGATGCGTCCCGACGGTGTGATGCTGTCCAACGGGCCAGGGGACCCTGCAAACATTCCCGATCAGATCAAAACGGTGAGGGAACTGCTCGGCATCCCGATGTTCGGCATCTGCATGGGCCACCAGCTGTTCGGTCTCGCGTGCGGCGCAAGGACCTACAAGATGAAATTCGGACACCGCGGCAGCAACCATCCTGTAAAGAACCTCTCAAACGGTAAGATAGAGATCACATCACAGAACCACGGCTTCTCGATCGATCCGGATACACTCGAGGGCACATCCCTCGAAGTGACGCATCTCGCATTGAACGATGGCACGGTGGAAGGGCTGCGCCACACAGAATATCCTGCATTTTCAGTACAGTATCACCCGGAAGCGGGTGCCGGACCCCATGATCCGGGATATCTTTTCAATGAATTCATAGAACTGATGAACCAAAAGGAGGCCAACCATGCCTAAACGTGAAGACATCAAAACCATTCTGGTCATAGGAAGCGGACCGATCATCATCGGCCAGGCGGCAGAGTTCGACTATGCGGGGACGCAGGCCTGTCTCGCATTGAAGGAGGAAGGCTACCGCGTCATCCTTGTGAATTCCAATCCAGCAACAATCATGACGGACAAGGAGATTGCGGACGTCGTCTACATCGAACCATTGACGCCGGACTTCATCGCAAGGATCATCCGCAAGGAGCATCCCGACGCGCTGCTTCCGACACTCGGCGGCCAGGTCGGCCTGAACATGGCAGTAGAACTCGATCGTCTCGGCATCCTTGAAGAGAACGGTGTGGAACTGCTCGGTACGAAGCTCGACTCGATCAAGCAGGCTGAAGACCGCGACCTCTTCAGGCAGCTGATGAACCAGATGGAAGTGCCGGTTCCGGACTCCGACATCATCACGACGATGGAGGAGGCCCATACATTCAAGGACCGTGTCGGCTACCCATTCATCGTGCGTCCCGCCTTCACAATGGGCGGTACAGGCGGCGGCATCTGCTACAATGACGCGGATCTCGCTGAAATTGTGGCGAACGGCCTCAAGTATTCGCCTGTAAGCCAGTGCCTCGTCGAAAAGTCGATTGCCGGATTCAAGGAGATCGAATACGAAGTGATGCGCGATTCCAACGACAATGCGATCGTCGTCTGCAACATGGAGAACATCGATCCCGTCGGCATCCATACAGGGGACTCCATCGTCGTCGCACCGACACAGACGCTGACCGACAAGGAACACCAGATGCTCCGTGACGTTTCCCTGGGCGTCATCCGCGAACTCGGCATCGAAGGCGGATGCAACGTGCAGCTTGCGCTCGACCCGGATTCCTTCGACTACTACATCATCGAAGTCAATCCGAGGGTTTCCCGCTCTTCAGCGCTCGCTTCGAAGGCGACGGGCTATCCAATCGCAAAGCTTGCAGCAAAAATCGCCATCGGCATGACGCTCGATGAAATGATCAACCCGATCACCGGCACAAGCTATGCGGCATTCGAGCCAGCTCTCGACTATGTCGTCTCCAAGATTCCTCGCTTCCCATTCGACAAGTTCGAAAAGGGGGAACGCAAGCTGGGAACGCAGATGAAGGCGACGGGTGAAGTCATGGCAATCGGCCGTACGTATGAGGAGTCCCTGCTCAAGGCAATCCGTTCACTCGAGTACGGCGTCCATCACCTCGGCCTGCCGAACGGGGACGATTTCGAACTCGACTACATCAATGAGATGATCCAGAAGCAGAGTGATGAGAGGCTCTTCTACATCGGTGAGGCACTGAGGCGTGGCGTCTCCAAGGAGACCATCCACGAGTGGACGAAGATCGACATGTTCTTCCTGAAGAAGTTCGAGCACATCATCGAAATTGAACATGAGCTGAAGGAGAATCAGGGGTCCATGGACCATCTGAAGTGGGCGAAGACCTACGGCTTCAGCGACAGGGTCATCGGCCACCGCTGGGGTATGGATGAGAAGGAAATATTCCAGCTCCGAAAGTCCAACGGCATCATGCCGGTATACAAGATGGTGGACACGTGTGCCGCGGAATTCGAATCCGAGACGCCTTACTTCTATGGCACATACGAATTCGAAAATGAGTCGATCGTCAGCGACAGGGAAAAGATCGTCGTCCTCGGCAGCGGACCGATCCGCATCGGGCAGGGGGTCGAGTTCGACTATGCCACCGTCCATGCAGTATGGGCCATACAGGAAGCCGGATATGAAGCGATCATCATCAACAACAACCCGGAGACCGTCTCCACGGACTTCTCGATTTCCGACAAGCTCTATTTTGAACCGCTGACGCACGAGGATGTCATGAACGTCATCGACCTGGAGCAGCCGAAAGGCGTCGTCGTCCAGTTCGGCGGACAGACGGCAATCAACCTGGCGGACAGGCTGGAGCGTGACGGCGTGAGGATACTCGGTACATCGCTTGATGACCTGGACCGTGCAGAGGACAGGAAGCGCTTTGAAGCGCTGCTGCGAAAGATCGATGTGCCACAGCCGCTCGGCAAGACGGCGACTAATGAACAGGAGGCGCTGGATAATGCGGAGCATATCGGCTATCCGGTCCTCGTCCGTCCAAGCTACGTCCTCGGCGGCCGTGCGATGGAAATCGTCTACAACGAAGATGAACTCAAGAACTACATGAGAGATGCGGTCAAGGCATCACCGGAGCATCCGGTACTGATCGACCGCTACCTGACTGGAAAAGAGATAGAAGTCGACGCCATCAGCGACGGGAAGAATGTCATCATCCCCGGCATCATGGAGCACATCGAACGTGCAGGTGTCCACTCCGGGGACTCCATTGCTGTGTACCCGCCGGTGACATTGACCAACAATGAAATCAACACGCTTAAGGAATACACCCAGAAGCTCGCGCTCGGCCTGAAGACGGTGGGACTGATCAACATCCAGTTCGTCCTGTCGGATGGAGAGGTATTTGTACTTGAAGTCAATCCGCGCGCCAGCCGTACAGTGCCGTTCATGAGCAAGATTACTGAAATCCCGATGGCGAACCTCGCGATGAAGGCGATCCTCGGTACAGACCTCAAAGAGACCGGTTATCCGCTTGGTCTGGCACCATTCAAGCAGGGCTACCATGTGAAGGCACCGGTATTCAGCTTCAGCAAGCTCAAGAACGTGGACATCACGCTCGGACCTGAAATGAAATCCACAGGCGAAGTCATGGGCAAGGACCTGAGCCTCAACAAGGCGCTCTACAAGGGGCTTGTGGCCAGCGGGCTGGAAGTCAAGGACCACGGTACGGTGCTCATGACCGTTGCAGACAAGGATAAGGAGGAAGCGGTCGAGCTTGCCCACCGCCTGTCCCAGTGCGGCTACCGCATCATGGCGACCGCAGGGACCGGCGAGGCGCTGGCAGAACGCCAAATCCCCTATATCACTGTAAACAAGGTCAGTGAAGGCCAGGACAGCCTTCTCAAATGGATCCAGAACGGCAGCGTGCAGATCGTCATCAACACGATGACGAAAGGAAAGCAGGTTGAAAGGGACGGTTTCAGAATCAGGAGGGAATCGGTCGAGAACGGCATCCCATGCCTGACTTCGCTCGACACTGCACGTACGCTCGTCGAAGTGATAGAAAGCATGACGTTCAATATGGAAAAGATGTAGGTGAGGATATGAAGAATATCATGACAGTCGTCGCCCAGAACCGCATTGCCGATAAAATCCACGAAATGGTGCTCGAAGGGGAAATCACCGGAAGCATGAAGACACCGGGGCAGTTCGTCCATGTCCGCATCAATGATACGACGGAACATGTCCTGAGGCGTCCGATCTCCATCGCGGATATTGACCCGGAGCACTCCCGGTTCACCATCGTGTACCGTGCTGAAGGGGAGGGGACGAGAAAGCTGTCGAAGCTCGGCCCCGGGGATACACTCGATATCCTCTCCCCGCTCGGCAGGGGGTACCCGGTCGAACAGAACACGCACGTATTGATCGTCGGCGGCGGCATCGGTGTGCCGCCATTGTATGAGCTGTCCAAGCAGCTGAACAGGAAAGGTGTCAGGACCACCCATGTACTCGGTTTCAATTCAAAGAAGGATGTGTTCTATGAAGAGAAGTTCGGGGCCCTTGGTGACACACATATTGCCACTGCAGACGGCTCGTACGGGACGGAAGGCTACGTCACGGATGTGATCCGGACACTCGATGCCGATTTCGACTGCTTCTATGCCTGCGGACCCAAGATGATGCTGAAGGTGCTGAGTGAAACGATGGACCTTGATGGCTACATCTCCCTTGAGGAACGTATGGGATGCGGCTTCGGGGTATGCTATGCATGCGTCTGCGAGACGGCTGAGGGCGACTGGATCAAGCTGTGCACGGAAGGTCCCGTCTTCAGGAAAGGGGAGATCATACTATGAACAGGGAAGCGCTGAAAATCAACCTCCCCGGCCTTGAGCTGAAAAACCCCGTAATGCCGGCATCCGGCTGTTTCAGTTTCGGCGAGGAATTCTCGAAGCTGTATGACCTGTCGGAACTTGGGGCCATCATGGTCAAGGCGGCGACACACGAGCCGAGGATCGGCAACCGGACACCGCGTGTCGCCGAAACCTCAAGCGGCATGCTGAATGCCATCGGACTTCAGAATCCGGGTGTGGATCATATCCTTGAACATGAACTCAAATTCCTCGAGCAGTATGATGTGCCGATCATCGCCAATGTGGCAGGCAGTGAAATCGATGACTATGCAATCGTTGCGGACAAGATTTCAAAGGCGCCGAACGTAAAGGCCATCGAGCTTAATATTTCCTGCCCGAATGTCAAAGAGGGCGGCATCCAGTTCGGAACCGATCCCGAGACGGCACGCCGTCTGACCGCCCGTGTAAAGGAAGTATCGGATGTGCCGGTCTATGTAAAGCTTTCGCCCAACGTGACCAGCATCGTCGATATGGCACTCAGTGTCGGCGATATCGCCGATGGTCTGACGATGATCAACACACTCGTCGGCATGAGGCTGGATGGCAATGGACAACCGATCCTCTCCAATGTGACGGGCGGGCTCAGCGGGCCGGCCATCAAGCCGGTCAGCCTGAATATGATCTATCAGGTACGCCAGCATCTGCCGCATATTCCGATCATCGGCATGGGCGGCATCGCGACTGCCGATGATATTCTGGACTACATCTCTGTCGGTGCGGATGCGGTGGCCATCGGAACGATGAACTTCACCGATCCGATGATCTGCCCGGCACTGATCGAAGCATTGGACGAGAGGCTCGTGGAAATGGGCATCACCCACCTCCATGACCTGAAGGGCCGCGCCTACAAATAAGCTGAGGAGGAAACTTATGAACAGACCGATCATTGCCCTCGACTTCGGTACGATGGCAGAAGCGCAACAGTTTCTTGATAAATTTGAAGAGCCGCTTTTCGTGAAGGTGGGAATGGAGCTCTACTTGCAGAATGGCCCGGATATAATCAGGGAGATCAGGGCCATGGGTCATGACATATTCCTCGACCTGAAGCTGCATGACATACCGAATACTGTGGGGAGGGCGATGGAGGGACTTGGGAAGCTTGATGTGCAGATGACCAATGTCCATGCCCAGGGCGGCACGCCCATGATGAAGCGGGCGGCTGAGTCCTTTAGGGACCATAACCCCGATGGCATACTGATTGCAGTGACGCAGTTGACTTCAACGAGCGAGGAAATGATGCAGACAGAGCAGAAATCGTCGCTGACATTGGACGAAAGTGTCATTCACTATGCCCAGCTGGCCCGGCAGGCGGGACTGGACGGAGTGGTATCCTCCCCACTTGAGTCGGCGCTCATCCATGAAGCGTGCGGCGGTGAATTCCTTACGGTGACTCCGGGCATCCGGCTCGCCGATGATTCAAAGGATGACCAGTCGCGCGTCGTCACGCCGTCGAAGGCCCATCACCTGGGCAGCGACTATATCGTCGTCGGGCGATCCATCACCCAGGCGGCGGATCCAACAGCACGATATGCACAAATAAAAGAAGAATGGGAAAGCGGGGAAGAGTAGTGGAAACACGTGTAGCGGAAATCCTATTGGACATCAACGCAGTGGAACTCAGTCCGGAGGCGCCATTCACATGGTCGAGCGGCATCGTCTCCCCGATATACTGTGACAACAGGAAAATCATCGGTGATGTCGGGGCAAGGAGTGAAATTGCAGACGCTTTTGCAGAAATGATAAAAGTACAGGCACCAGACGCAGAAATCATAGCGGGTACATCGACTGCCGGCATCCCGCATGCCGCCTTCATCAGTGAACGGCTCGGACTGCCGATGTGCTATGTGCGCGGCAGCAGAAAGAAGCACGGCAAAGGCAATCAGATTGAAGGGGCCTCAGTGGACGGGAAGAAGGTCGTACTCATCGAGGACCTCATCTCCACAGGCGGATCGAGCCTTGAAGCGGCAGAAGCGCTGAAGGAAAATGGGGCCGATCTGCTGACGGTGATCGCGATTTTCACCTATGGCATCCCCCGTGCCGATGAAGCATTCAAAGATACGGGGCTTTCGTACCATACATTAAGCACCCTCGATGCCCTGATTGATGTCAGCATGGACCGTGGTGCAATTGATGAAAAGCAGAAGGAAACGATCCTCCAGTTCCGGCAGAAGCTGTCGCAAAAATAAGAAGAACGAAATGGGAAATACCCATTTCGTTCTTTTTTATACACCGAATATCATATCATTGATGAGTTTTGCTTCCTGCTCGATGTGATCGCTGTCGAGTGATACATAAAGTTTGATTTTCGGTTCCGTTCCGGAAGGCCTCAGGGCGATCCATCCATCGTCGAAATGGATTTTTATGACATCTGCCTTCGGCAACTCGATGTCTTCCGACGTACCGTCACGGTAAGTCCGCTTCTGTGTCTTGAAATCCTCGGTCATGACGACTTCCCGCCTGTCCAGTTCGTTCGGGGTGTTTGTGCGGAACTGCCTCATGATTTCATTGATCTTCTCCTTGCCGCTCGTCCCTTCGAAAGTATGGCTGAACAGGACTTCCATACGGCGTCCATAGGTTTCATAGACCGCCTCAAGTTCATCAACGAGTGTCCGTCCGCTGTTCTTCAGTTCACTGGCCATGCCGATGATGTACGGCACGATCTGTATGGCATCCTTGTCCCTGACGAAAGGTTCAAGGAGGTAGCCGTAGCTCTCCTCATATCCGAGCACGAATGTCCTGTCGGATTCACCTTCCATTGCCTCGATCTGTTCGCCGATATATTTGAAGCCTGTAAGGACCTCTATCATTTCCCCACCTTTGTCTTCAGTAATCTTGCGGCCGAGGTCGCTTGTAACAATCGACTTGATGACCACAGGGGTGGAACCTTTGTGGTGCTCCAGACGGTGTTTCAGCAGGAGGATGCCCAGCTGGTTGCCGTTCAGATGTACATAGTGGCCGTCGTGGAGAACTTCGATGCCGATCCTGTCGGCATCCGGATCTGTTGCGATCAGAAGATCCGCACCTGTATCGGTGCCGAGCCTGCGTGCTGCTTCGAATGCATCCTCACTCTCCGGGTTCGGCGACTTGACCGTAGGAAAGTCGCCATCCGGCCGGCACTGGTCCTTGACAAGCTGGTAGTTTTCATAGTCCAGTGAATCGAGAAGATCGGGAACGATTGGTACGCTTGTGCCGTGGAGGCTAGAGAAGACGACTTTCATGTCGGAAGATGGAATCTCGGGAATGAATGAAGTGATCCTTGCCCTGTACTGGTCCTCCATCTCGACCGAGATGTATTGTGCCTTTCCGGATTCGAGCGCCTCCTCAAAGGACACGGTGCCGATATTGAAGATGTCCTCTATGGCATTGATCTTTTCGCTCAGGCTTGCCGCAGGCGCATCGATCAGCTGTGCCCCGTCCGGTCCGTAGACTTTGATGCCGTTGTATTCCGGCGGATTATGGCTGGCGGTGATCATGATGCCGAGATCCGCTCCGTGCTCCCTGACATGGAAGGAGAGTTCGGGCGTCGAGATGTATTTCTCGGAAAGTCGGACATTGACATCATTCTGTACAAGCACACCCGTCATCGTCTCCGCGAATTCCGGGGAGAAATGCCTCGTGTCATAGCCGATGACGACGAGCGGGTCCGTCGCACCTTCCAGGTTGTGTGCGATGCCGAGCGCCACCTTTTCAACTGTATAGCGGTTCAGGCGGTTGGGTCCGAGACCGATCTTCCCCCTGATTCCTGCAGTACCGAATGAAAGCGTACCGGAAAATGCATCCGCCTTCTCCTCCTCCGTAAGCGCCTCGTAAGCTTCCTCTGTAATGAAACTGTTGCCGATATGTTCTTCCCATTGTGCTCTGTCCACAAAGATCACACTCCTATTATTCTGTATATTGGTGTTGATGCATATTCGCCACTTTCCTCAGAACCGCCACCTCGTAGCCCTTGATGTAGAAGCTGCGTGTATATACCGCCTTGTCGTAATGGCGCTGGTTGGAGATTTCTATCTCGTAGGGATCCTGTGTATCAAAACCGAGCTCCATCGATTTTTCAGTCGGGTTGATGATGATCATGAATTCACTGTTCCGATACGAGACCTTCACTCCAAAGCCGTTCGGCAGATTGCTGAAGGTCATGAATGAAAGGGCGCTATTGATGCGCTCCCGGTCCTTCAGCCTGAACACTTCCTCCTTTTTTCTGAACTGGACCAGGGACTTGAAGAATTCGATATTATCCTGGTATTTTGCGCGCCTGTTCCAGTCCATCCGGTTGAGCATATCACTCAGGTTGTAGGTATTCCCGTGGCCATACTTCGTCCTGAAGAATTCCTGTCCCGCATGGAGGAAGGGTGTACCGAAGGACAGGAGGACGAGGGCTGTGGCAATCTGGTGCTGGCTCTCCAGTATATACTGCCGCTTCCCGGATGAATACCTCAGCCGGTCATACAATGTATGGTTGTCATGGACTTCTACATAATTGACGCTCATCAGGGCGGTGAACGGTCTGTGGAAGCCGGTGAACAGGTCACGGATGACATCTATTCCCTGTCCATCACCATTTACATACCCTTTTTCACTGAGTTCAAAATTACTTCCCTTGATCGAATCCCGGTAATGGTCGTTGAAGAAGTGGACCGAGGGGACATGATAGCTGTGTTCGGGAAGCGTCTTCTTGCTGTAGTCGAGGGCGGTCGGCAGGTCCCACCCTTCCCCGAGGAGGAAAATTTCACGGCCCTGCCTGTGCACGATGGATTCGATGCCCTGCATCGTTTCTATATCCAATGCCCCCATCAGGTCGAACCGGTAGCCATCAATCCGGTACTGTTCAAGCCAGAAATGGATCGTGTCGGCGATGAAGCGGCGTCCCATCATCTTCTCGGAAGCGAAATCATTGCCGACGCCTGTACCATTGGACAGCGACAGATCCTCATTATGCCTGAAATAATATCCGGGGACGAGTTTATCGAAATTTGAATCCTCCACACAGTAGACATGGTTGAGAACCACATCGAGAATGATCTTCATGCCGTTTTCATGCAGTGTCCGGATCAATGTCTGCAGCTCGATGATGCGGTTGATGGGGTCGTTCGGATCTGTTGCATAGCTGCCTTCCGGGACCATGAAGAAATGTGGATCGTATCCCCAGTTATAGCTTTTATCCCGGTTGAGTTCATCCACAGTGATGAAATCATTCACCGGCATCAGCTGGATGTGTGTCACTCCGAGCTCCTTGAGGTAGTTGAGCCCGCTCGAGAGCCGGTGCTTGGTGGTCGTCTGTTCAGTCATGCCGAGGTAGCGGCCTTTCCATTCCTCTTTGACCCCGCTGTTGGGGTGGGATGTGATGTCCCTGACATGTGTTTCATAGATGATGGCGGAATCATTCGGTATATCCGGAATGTGATGATCGGTGAATCCGGGGTTGATGCGTTCGAAGTCGACGATCATCGCCTCCTTCCCATTTGCCGATACTGCTTTGACATAGGGATCGATCACATTATGCGTCACATGATTATGGCTTGCTTCGTAGTGGTAATACTTACCGTGACAGTCCTGTGCAATCACCTTTTCAAAGTAGCCATCGATCTTGTCCATGTTGTAGGCCTGGCCATCCAGTATGAGCCGACACTGGACGACGGTCGGTGCAAATACCCTGAAGACGGTCCGGTCCTTTGAATAGGTGGCCCCCATCTGTTTTTCTGTGGAGTATTTCATGTCGAATTCTATGGACAATATATAGCGCCCCATCAGAAGCGGGAACATCCTGCCCTCAAATCTGATGTGTGTAAAATGGTTGAGGTTTACAGGATGGGTGAGCCAGACAGTAAGGTAGGCACCTGCATTTTCGATCTTTCTTATTGGAAGTGCTTCATCGTTCTGGAGGACCGCCAGGTCATTTCCGTATTCGCCCTGTGTGCCTTTTCTGACTATAGTGATCTGATCTGGTGCATCAAGATATGCATCAATCATAAAAAGCCTCCGTCCGGTTGAATGTGATAGTGTTAGTATATAGAATGAATACTGTAGCATGTAGTCTGACAATTATAAAAATTTTATACATTTTCTTTTTTTAGTTGTATAATCGGTGTTAAGGGTATGTCTATAGTATAACGCAAAGGGGGAAATATTTTGAGTGAAGAAAACTTGGAAATGGATAAATACCTGTTTCATCAGGGTACCCATTACAACGCCTACAATTTCATGGGCGCGCATGTGACGGAAGAGGGAGTGCGGTTCATCACATGGGCACCGAATGCCAGGCATGTCCAGCTTGCCTGCAACTACAATGACTATTCGGGCGAAGGCTTCGATTTCGAGAGGCTCGGTGACCAGGGACTGTGGATTCTGACCACTTCCCGTGTGGGCGTCGGAGACACCTACAAGTACAAAATCCATTTTGAAGATGGCCATCATCTCAAATCGGACCCGTTCGGCTCCTATCACGAACGGCGCCCGGCAACTGCGAGCATCGTCCATGAAGATGACTTTGAATTCACGGATGATGAATGGATGTCAAAGCGTCGCAGTTCCAATGTATATGAATCCCCGATCAGCATCTATGAAATGCACCTTGGTACATGGATGAAGCATCCGGTCGAGGAGACCGAGGGCATGACAATTGATGAGATTACAGACGCGTCGCACTTCAGCTACAGGGAAGTGGCGGATCATCTGATCCCCTATCTGCAGGAGCTTGAATACACCCATGTGGAGTTCCTTCCACTGATGGAGCATCCCTTCGACCTTTCATGGGGCTATCAGGTGACGGGCTACTTCTCCGCCACAAGCCGCTACGGGAAACCCGAGGATCTGAAGTACCTGATCAACCGGCTCCACGAGGCGGGAATCGGCGTCATCATGGATTTCGTACCTGCGCATTTCTGCAAGGATGCCCACGGGCTGAGGCTCTTTGACGGGTCACCCACATATGAACATCCGGACGAGAAAATAGCAGAGAAGAAGGAATGGGGGACACTGACATTCGACTATGGCAGGCCGGAAGTCCAATCCTTCCTCGTCTCGTCGGCCATGTACTGGATCAGGGAGTTCCATATCGACGGGCTCCGGATTGATGCTGTCCACAGCATGATCGACCTGAATTTTGAAAATCATGAACCGGACTCCAAGATTTACAATGAAAAGGGTACAGAAGAGAATATAGCGGGTATTGAACTGTTGAAGAAATTGAATGCCGTCGCCTTCGATTATGATGAAACGCTGCTCATGATGGCGGAAGATTCATCGGACAAGGCGATGATTACACATCCAATCCATGAAGGCGGGCTCGGTTTCAATTTCAAGTGGGACCTCGGTTGGATGCATGACCGGCTGGACTACATGGAGCAGGATTTCTACGCCAGGGCCCAAAACCATAACAAGCTCACCTTCTCCATGGCATACAAGTACAATGAAAATTACCTGCTGCCGCTCTCCCATGATGAAGTGGTGCACGGCAAGAAGGCCATCGTCGATAAGATGACCGGAGACCAGTGGCAGAAGTTTGCCCAGACACGGCTCCTCTACGGCAACCAGTTCACTGAACCGGGCAAGCAGCTGCTCTTCATGGGCCAGGAGTTCGGCATGTACCATGAGTGGAAGGATAAGGAGCAGGTGGACTGGCATCTGTTGGACTATCCGGTACATGTGGATCTGAAACGCTATGTATCGAATCTGAACCGCTTCTATCGGAAGCATCCTGAATTTCATGGATGGGACTACAGGCCTGAAGGTTTCAGGTGGCTGCTTGTGGACGACAGCACGCACTCCATATTGAGTTATGTGCGCAAATACAAGGATTCCTTCAAGGTCTGCGTATTCAACTATCGTCCCGAAGTCTACCATGATTTCAGGATTCCTGTGCCGGAACCGGGTGTATACCGTGAGATATTCAACAGTGACAGGGACATCTATTCGGGATCGGGTGTCCTGAATGATGGCCGTCATTTCACCACCGACGAGCACTACGTCAGGGAATCGCAGTTCATCCAGATCACCGTGGCACCTTTGGCATTTCAAGTATTCGAACTAGAAGATAAGACAAAAGGGAGGAAGTAGCATGACATCAAAAACAGTAGCAATGCTATTGGCAGGGGGGCAGGGGACACGTCTTGGCGAATTGACCAAGACCCTTGCCAAGCCGGCGGTGCCCTTCGGGGGCAAATACCGCATCATCGACTTCACAATGAGCAATCTTGCAAATTCGGGCATCTCCACCGTGGGGCTTCTCGTACAGTATTCCCCGCTGATGCTGAACAAGCATATCGGCATCGGAAAACCGTGGGGGCTTGACAGGCAGTATGGCGGGGTGAGCGTGCTGTCACCCTATTCAAGCCGCGAGGGGAGTGCATGGTTCAGCGGTACTGCAGACGCCATCGTGAAGAACAGGCATTTTGTGGAGCAGTACGAACCGGATGAACTGATCGTACTGAGTGGCGACCATATCTATCAGATGGACTACACCAAAATGCTCGAATTCCACCGGGAGAATGGGGCGGATGCAACGATTTCCGCCATCGAAGTGCCGATGGACGAGGCCAGCCGGTTCGGCATCCTCAATACGAATGACGACTTCAGCATCTATGAGTTCGATGAAAAGCCCGAGCATCCGAAGAACAACCTGGCCTCGATGGGGGTTTACATCTTCAACTGGAGCACCATCAAGCCCTATCTGCTCGAGGACGAAAAGGATGAGGGAAGCGATCACGACTTCGGGAAGGACATCATTCCGAAGATGCTGGAGGATGACAGGAAGCTGTTCGCCTATCGTTTTGACGGCTACTGGAAGGATGTCGGAACGATCAAGAGCTATTGGGAGGCGAATATGGACCTTCTGAAGGAGGACTTCCAGACGCTGCTGATGTCAAAGGAATGGCCGACCTATCCGAACGAGGAAAACCGCCCGCCAGAGTATATCGGGGAGACTGCAGAAATCAACAATTCACTCATCTCTCCGGGGTCCTTCATCGAAGGGTCGATCGACAACTCGATACTGTTCGTCGGGGTGGAGACGATGGAAGGTGCCAGTGTGAAGGATTCCATCATCCTGCCTGACGCCGTCATCGGCAGAAATGTCACACTCGACTGTGCCATCGTCATGTCGGATGTGGAGATACCGGACGGTACGCGCATTGTGGCCTCAAACGATGAGCCGGTCGTCATCAGTCCCGATACGCTGAAAGATTATATAGCAGAAGGAGGTAGTCAAAATGGATAAAGGAGTACTTGGACTCATCAACCTACAGCCGGAGCAGGATTACCTGGACGAGCTGACCTATTTCAGAAGCAGCGGATCGGTCCCGTTCATGGGACGGTACCGACTGATCGACTTCGCGATCACCAACATGGCGAATTCCGGGGTCAGTGTCATCGGCGTATTCGCCGGACACAAGTTCAGGTCCCTGCTCGACCACTTGAACCGCAAGGAGGATTTCGGGCTGGAGGGGAGACAGGCCAAGATCTTCGTCCTGCCTCCGGACTGGAACGATCCGTCGGACATCTCAGAGGGCGACCTCAAGCACTTCCACAACCATGACGATCTCTTCAGGCGATTCAAAGGGGATCAGGTGATCATCTCAGGTACGCAGTTCATTTCCAATACCGACTACACCGAGGCGGTCAGGTACCATAAGGAGAACGACAAGGATATAACATTCGTTGGTGAAGAGGTGGAGAATCCGCCGAATAGCCCCATCCTCAGATTGGTGACCGAAGGGGACCAGGTGACCGGGTTCACACATGATCAGGATAACGGGCACCTCTATTCCGGAGTCTACATCATCAAGAAGGAAGTCCTGAAGAACATCGTCCGATTCTGCATCGACAACTATAAGCACAGCCTGTTCCATAACGGCATCCGGGAGAAGCTTGAGGAATATGATACCGGGTTCTATGATATCAAGGCGAAGACGCACTACTTCTATTCCGTCCAGTCCTACTTCCAAAACAGCATGGCGCTGCTCGACAAGGACCGCTACCGCGAATTCTTCTACGGCCAGAAGAAGGTGAAGACGAAGGTCAGCACGAACCCGCCGACCCTCTACAAGAATGACAGCAGTGCGAAAAGGTCTATCCTGTCCAATGGAACGACTGTGGAAGGGACGGTGGAGAATTCTGTCATTTCGAGGAACGTGTTCGTCGGAAAGGGCGCGACCGTCAAAAATTCCATTGTTTTCGCAAACTGCGTCATCGAGCCTGGTGCCCATCTTGAAAATGTCATCCTGGATAAGGATGTGACCATCACCGAAGGCCGCCAGCTGATAGGGTCGGAAGAGAAGCCGTATACAGTGCCAAAGCGCTCACGGATATAATAAGAAACCGGAAAGAAGTGACAGTATGAAACATGTTCTTTTTGCTGCAAGTGAATGTACGCCATTCATCAAGTCGGGAGGGCTTGCAGATGTAATCGGGAGCCTGCCCCAGGCGCTCGTCAAGGAAGGGGCGAAAGTCTCGGTCATCCTGCCCCTCTACAAGGAGATCATCCACTCCGAATACCGTGAGGACATGGAGGAAGTGATGATCTTCAACACGCAGGTCGGATGGCGCAACCAGTATACGCGCATACTGAAATATCGCGGCCGGGACGCAACCTACTATTTCGTCGACAATGAATACTATTTCAACCGAGACGGCCTGTATGGCTATATCGATGACGGCGAACGCTTCGTCTATTTCTCGAACGCCATCATCGAATTCATGTACAGGGTGGAGGAGTCGTATGACGTCCTGCACTGCCATGACTGGCAGACGGGCGCAGCTGTCGCAATCGGCAGCATCAAGCGGCCGCACCCCGGCATGAAGACCGTCTACACGATCCATAACATCCAGTATCAGGGCTGGATCGAACAGTCGGCATTCGGTGAGCTGTTCAACCTCGGACGCGAGCACTTTGCCGGTTTCGAATGGCAGGGCATGCTGAATATGATGAAGGCGGCCATACATCACGCGGATGTAATTACGACCGTATCGGAAACCTATGCCGAGGAGATCATGACACCGTTCTTCGGGGAAGGGCTCGAATCGGTGCTGGAATACAGGCGGGGAGATCTGCACGGGGTCATCAACGGCCTCGATACCTACGACTATAATCCGGTCAGGGATGAGGCCCTGTACCACCGCTACCGTTCTTCGCGCAAGACGAAGGCGAAGAACAAGACGGCGCTGCAGCGGGATCTTGGGCTGACTGTGGATGAGAACATCCCGATGTATGGGATCGTCACCCGCCTCGTCACCCAGAAGGGCATCGACCTCGTCGAACATATCATGCATGAATTCCTTACAGAGGATGTGCAGCTTGTGGTGCTCGGTTCAGGGGAAGCCGTATATGAAGACTACTTCAAGTCGCTTGTGCACCACTTCCCGGAAAAGGCGCATGTGACGCTCGGATTCAGTGAAGGCTATGCAAGGAAGATATACGCGGCGAGCGACTTCTTCATCATGCCGAGCCTGTTCGAGCCTTGCGGGCTCGGCCAGCTGATCGCCATCCGCTATCTTACGGCACCGATCGTCAGGGAGACGGGCGGCCTGAAGGATACGGTCATTCCATATAATGAATTCGACCACTCCGGCAACGGGTTCTCATTCGAGAACTACAATGCCCATGAACTGCTCAATGCGATGAAGTACAGCCTGTACATCTATCACCAGAAGGCACATATGGATGCATTATGCAGGAACATGACGGCATCCGACTACAGCTGGGCGAATTCAGCGCGCCAGTACATGTCTCTGTATGGTGTCTAGCACAAGGCGCGGAAAATGGAAAGGCACTGCTGAACCCAGTCACTTGGCTGGGTTCGGCAGTGCCTTCTTTCAGTTTGTCCGGCCGCTCTCCATCTGTTCGACCTTCGCTTTTACGGGGGTGACATGGACCGTCTTCTGGTCGGTGTAGGTGACGAAGCCGGGCTTCGCGCCGCTGACCTTGTGCACATGTTTGATCTCCGTATAGTCGACGGGGACCGATTCCGACTCCTGGGCTTTTGAATGGTAGGCGGCGAGCATCGCGGCCTCCAGGATGTCCTGATCTTCTATTTCGGATGCAGGGTGGGTGATGACCACGTGGGATCCCGGGATGTCCTTCGTGTGGAACCACAGGTGGTTGTTCTGTGCCTTTCTGCTGGTCAGATAGTCGTTCTGCTTGTTGTTCTTTCCGACGAGGACATCAAGGCCGCGCGTGGTGCGGTAGGCGTGGAGCTGGATCTTATTCTTCTTTTTCTTGGCGGACTGCTTCCGGTTGTTTTTGATGATGCCCTGTTCTGCGAGCTCTTCGCGTATTTCGTCGACTTCCTCCTCGGTCGTGATGCTGTCCATCTGATGGAGCAGGCTCGCGAAGTATTCGAGGTCCTCCCCTGCACGGTCCAGCTGCACAGCGGCGCTGTTCTCGCGGGTCTTGAGCTTGTTGTAGCGCTTGTAGTACTTCTGTGCATTGTCGCTGGCTGAGAGGTTCTTATCGAGCGGGATCTCGAGCGGCTCGTTCGTATAGTAGTCGATGACTTCGAGCGATTCGTCATAGGGCTTCACCTGATGCATATATGCAGTGAGCAGTTCCCCATACTTCTGATACTTGTCCTTTTCCGCCGCTTCCGCGAGATCTTCCTTGAGCTTCTCGACCTTCCGCTCCGTCTTTTCATATTCGCGCTCGATCAGATGCAGGTAGTCCTGTGCCTTCTGTTTGATGAGCGACTTCCTGTACCTGTCATGGTAGTAGTCGTCCATAAGCTGCGATAATGAATCATAGGTTTCGTAATCCTCCCCGAGATGGGAAAGGGGGGTGAAGTAGAAGACATCCCGGTCGCCTATGGTGTACATCACGGGTTTTACATCCTTGGCCTTCTCCATCGTCTCCCGTATGGCGGGTACGATGTTTTTTATCGTAAAGTACCTGGCGTTGTGCTCGACCTCCTTCACAAACAGTGGGCTGAAGCCCTCAACATTGGCCAGTATCTGCCTATGGATCTTGCCGGCATTGAAGTCGATCATGGCAGGCAGTTTTTCAATCGCATCGGTCCTCGGGTTCAGCTTCTCCTCCGTCGGCGGCGCCGTATAGTCGAACCCCGGCATGATCGTCCGGCTGTTGTTGTTCGGTGTCAGGTGCTTGATGCCGTCAAGGATTCTGTAGTCCGCATCCGTGATGACGATGTTCGAATGCCGGCCCATGACCTCAAGGATGAGTATACGCCTGATCTCATCGCCGATTTCATTTCTCGACTGTATATGGATTTCGACCCGCCGGTCGTTTCCGAGCTGCCTGATCTCCTGGATGATGCCGCCTTCGAGATGCTTTCTGGCGACGCGCAGGAACATCGGAGGCTCGAAGGGGAATTCGTATTTATGGCCGGTCAGATGGAAGCGTGCATACATGGGATGCGCGCTGATCAGCAGATTGTGGTTGCTGCCGGCGGAACGCACCTTGAAAACCATTGAAGTTTCATCTATCTGCTGTATTCTATTGATCTTGCCCCGCTTGAGCACTTCCAGTTCCCCAAGAAGCGCGTGGACAAAGTTGCCGTCGAATGCCATGGTTTCTTCCTCCTGTTTCAGACTATCCAATATTTTAACATGAAATCGGCCTCTTTGTTTACGGCCAGCGATTTAATGATGAATTTTTCTTCCGGATATGGTACATTAGGAGATAATTACAAATAGAAAGGTAACGTGTTATGACTTCAGACAAGGGACTGCTGATCGTCCTCTCCGGCCCTTCCGGTGTAGGCAAGGGAACGGTCAGAAAGGCGATCTTTGAACATCCGGAGACGGATTTCAAATACTCGATTTCAATGACGACGAGGAAAAAGCGTGAAGGCGAAGTGGATGGCGTGGACTATTTCTTCAAGACGAAGGAAGAGTTCGAGGCGCTGATAGAGCAGGACAAATTTATCGAGTACGCCCAATATGTTGGCAATTACTACGGTACGCCGGTAGACTATGTGGAGCAGACGATGGCCGACGGTCATGATGTCTTTTTGGAAATTGAAGTGGAGGGCGCGAAGCAGGTCAGGGAGAAGTTTCCCGAGGCCCTTTTCATCTTCCTTGCACCGCCTGACCTGACGCAGCTAGAAGAGCGGCTCGTCAACCGTGGCACGGATTCACCGGAAATCATCAGACACCGCATCGATGAGGCGAAACGTGAGCTGAAACTGATGAACCTGTATGACTATGTTGTGATCAATGATGATGTGGATCTGGCGCGCGGACGGGTACAGTGCATCGTCGAAGCGTCCCATATGAGGCGTGCCCGTGTAGAATCCAAACTAAGAAAAATGCTGTTGGAGGTTAATCAATAATGCTATACCCACCTATACATGAACTGAAAAAGAATGTCGATTCAAAATACCTTGTGGTCACAATGGCTGCCAAGCGTGCACGTCACCTGCAGGACCACCCGGATGATCTTGTGCTGGATGAATACAAGACGCTGAAGACGGTAAGCCGGGCGCTTGAAGAGATTGCTGAAAACAAAGTTAAAGAAAAACACTAGCTGACAAATTTTTGTCAGCTTTTTTTAAGAGGTGAAGACATGGCAAATATTGTAATCGGAGTTACCGGTGGCATTGCCGCATATAAAGCTGTAGACCTTACGAGCAAGCTGATCCAGGCAGGACACGAGGTCCGTGTGGTATTGACGGACAACGCCCTCGAATTCATCACGCCGCTGGCGTTTCAGGCCATCAGCCGCAACCACGTCTATACGAATACGTTCAAGGAAGAGGATCCGTCAGTAATTTCCCACATCAACATCGGGGAGTGGGCGGATATCATTGTTGTTGCACCCATAACCGCCAATACAATCAGCAAGCTGGCATGCGGCATCTATGACAATATGCTGCTCAATGTCCTTGCAGCCAACACCAAACCGGTCATCCTGGCGCCTGCAATGAATGTGCATATGTACAACCAGCCGGCCATCCGCCGCAACATGGAGACCCTGATGGATGACGGGTATCATTTCATCGATTCGGAATCGGGCTTCCTTGCCTGCGGCTACAACGCCAAAGGGCGCATGGCGAACGTGCCTGAAATCAGACAGTATATTGAAGAGCTCCTCATGAAGGGCGGCAGCCTGAAGGGGAAGAAGGTCCTGGTGACTGCCGGGCCGACGCAGGAGTCGATCGATCCGATCCGCTACATCACCAATCATTCCAGCGGCAGGATGGGCTATGCAATCGCTGAAGCGGCACAGAAGCGCGGTGCCGAGGTCGTGCTCGTCAGCGGGCCCGTCAACCTGGCAAAACCAGCGGGGGTCAATGTCATCGATGCCATTTCCACCGAAGAGATGTTCACTGCGGTGAAAGCGCACATGGATGCGGATCTCGGCATATTTACGGCCGCCGTCAGCGATTTCACACCCATCACACGGATGGAGGGCAAAATGAAGAAGCAGAAGGGTCAGGAGACGGTCTCCATCGATTTGAAGAAGACGCCGGACATCCTCAAATATGCCGGGGAGCACAGCGCGGATATGTATGTCGTCGGGTTTGCGGCGGAGACCGATAATGTCGAGCGGTATGCAGAGGACAAGCTCATGCGCAAGAACGCCGACTGCATCGTGATGAACGATGTATCCGATACATCCATCGGCATGAACAGCACCGACAACGAAGTGGTCATGCTGTTCAGGGAGGGGGACCCGGTCCCGTTTGAAAAGATGGACAAGCGGGTGCTTGCCGAGCAGATCATCGACACGCTCGTCCAGAGGTGGCTTGGATGATGTTTGCTTCAGTCATTGTTGACATACCGAGCAAAAGTGTCAACCAGGTGTTCGACTACCGCATTCCGGATGGAATGGAGGGCCTGATCAAAGTGGGCCACCGTGTGCTCGTCCCCTTTGGACGGCGGACGATACAGGGGTATGTAATGAAATTGCAGGACACCACCGATTTCGATCCATCAAGAATCAAGGAAATCGCCCGCACCCTCGATATAGAACCCGTGCTGACGGAAGAGATGGTCACGATCGCAAAATACTTGGCGGACTACTACGTCGACCAGTACATCAGTGTGATCGAGACGATTCTGCCGGCTGCGCTGAAGGCCAACTACAGGAAGGTGCTCAGGCTCGCGGAAGGTCATACGACAGAAGCTGAAGCGGCATTGGCGGAAATCTCCGGCGGTGCTGAAGTCGAACCGAAGCGGCTGGACCCTGAGGAACTGAAGGCACTCTCGCCGCATCTGAAGTCGGGGGATATACTGGAAGAGACCGTCATCAGGCAGCATACAAAGAAGAAGACGGCGCTTGCCGTCTATTCGCTGAAGCAGCAGGGCGGGGACCTGTCCCGTGCCAAGAAACAGCAGGAGCTGCTTGCAGTCATCGATGCATCGTCCGAACCGCTTTTCGTCAGGGATCTTGTCAATGACGGCTTCTCCAATCATCTGATCAATGCCCTGCACAAAAAAGGGTATATCGAAAAGGTGGAACGGGAAGTGGAGCGTGATCCATACAGCGGACGCATCTTCACGAGCGATCCGCCGAAAGTGCTGAATCCAGAGCAGCAGCATGCCTACGGCAGAATCATGGAGGCGTTGGATGCACAGCAGGCGAAGACATTCCTCCTCCACGGCATTACGGGCAGCGGCAAGACGGAAGTATATCTCCAGGTCATCCAGAAGGTGCTCGAAGAAGGCCGTACGGCAATCATGCTTGTGCCGGAAATCGCCCTGACGCCCCAGATGGTCAACCGCTTCAAAAGGCGGTTCGGTGATGATGTCGCGGTGCTGCACTCGGGGCTCTCCCATGGTGAAAAGTATGATGAGTGGCGCAAGATCAAAGAGGGCAGGGCGCGCGTCTCCGTCGGTGCAAGAAGCAGCATTTTCGCCCCGTTCGAAAACGTCGGTGCCATCATCATAGATGAGGAGCATGAAACGACATACAAGCAGAGTGACCGCCCGATGTATCATGCGATTGAAGTGGCGAAGTTCAGAAGCAGATACCACAATTGTCCATTGATACTGGGGACGGCTACACCAAGCCTTGAAACGTACGCACGGAGTGAGAAGGGCGTCTATGAGCGGCTGGAACTGACAGAACGGGCCGGCACGAAGGTGCTCCCTGAAATCAGTGTGGTGGACATGTCGGAAGAGCACCGTACCGGCAACACATCAATCATCTCCAAGCCGCTCGAAGCGGCGGTCCGTACACGGATCGAACGGGGGGAGCAGACGGTGCTGCTGCTCAACAGGCGCGGCTACTCCAACTTCCAGATCTGCCAGAGCTGCGGGTACGTGCCCATGTGCCCAAACTGCGACATTTCGTTGACCTACCACAAGTCGAACCGGAGTCTGCTCTGCCACTACTGTGGGTATGAAGGCCCCGTCCACAAAACATGCGACAACTGTCAGAGTGACGATGTGACATTCAGGGGAACAGGCACCGAGAAGGTCGAGGAGATCCTCCGGGACATGTTCGATGCGGAAGTGGTCAGGATGGATAATGATACGACGAGAAGGAAAGGGATGCATGAAAAGCTGCTTGACCATTTTGAGCAGGAGGAGATTCCGATTCTGCTCGGCACACAGATGATCGCCAAAGGGCTGGATTATCCGAAAGTGACCCTTGTCGGGGTGCTGAACGCCGATACGATGCTCAATCTCCCTGACTTCAGGGCCAACGAGAAGACATATCAGCTGCTGACACAGGTTTCAGGCCGGGCGGGGCGCCATGAGCTGACGGGGGAAGTCATTTTCCAGACGTACAACCCGACCCACTACGCAATACAGCTGGCGAAGGAAAACGACTACCGGCGCTTCTATGAGAAGGAGATGGCGTTCAGGCGCCTGGCCCGCTATTCACCCTACTTTTTCCATGTCCTGTTCACCGTTTCAAGCGAGGACATCAGAAAGTGCCTGAAGGCAACAAGCCATATCCATGATACACTGATCCAGAAAGTTTCAGACCAGTCGATCATCGTCGGCCCCTCACCAAGCCCGCTCGAACGCATCAACCGGCAGTATCGCTTCCAGATACTGCTCAAATACAAAAGGGAGCCGGAACTGCTCGAAATGCTCAATTCATTGGATGAATACTACCACGAGGCATACAGGACCGAAGGCATTTCGCTCCGGATCGACGTGGATCCACTCGTGATCATGTAGGAGGAATAATTTATGACAGAAACAATCATTTTTATGGGGACGCCGGATTTTTCAGTGCCGATATTGGAGAAGCTCAACGATGAGTACAATGTCGCCATGGTCATCAGCCAGCCGGACAAGCCGGTGGGCAGGAAGCGGGTAATGACGCCGCCGCCTGTCGCAAAAGCGGCAAAAGCGCTCGGCATCCCGCTGTTCCAGCCGGACCGCATCCGGGATGAAGCGGCCATCGGAGAAATCGAAAGCATAGGGCCGGACCTGATCATCACCGCAGCTTACGGACAGATACTGCCAAAGGCACTGCTCGAGGTGCCGCACCTCGGGGCAGTCAATGTCCACGCCTCCCTGTTGCCAAGGCACAGGGGCGGCGCGCCGATCCATCGTGCCATCATGGAGGGGGACAGTGAGACCGGTGTGACCCTCATGTACATGGCCGAAGGCCTGGACAGCGGGGACATCATCAGCAGTGTGGCCACACGGATCGAGGATTCGGATGATACAGGGTCGCTGCACGACAGGTTGTCGCACATGGGCGCCGAACTGCTCATGGAGACACTGCCGGACATCCTTGCAGGAAGGAACGCGCGCACTCCGCAGGATGAATCGTCCGTTACCGTGAGCCCCAACATCTCAAAGCAGGATGAACGGCTCGACTGGTCGGAGGATGCCCGCACTGTGTTCAACCATATCCGGGGGCTGTCGCCGTGGCCGGGCGCCTATACGGAAATCGACGGGAAGCGTCTCAAGATCTATGGTGCGAACCCGCCGGAGGGGACATCAAAAGAGGCACCGGGCACGATTGTCGGGACGACTCCGGACGGCATGCAGGTTGCATGCGGGGATGGCGGCGTGATAGAGGTTACGGAAGTGCAGCTGGCCGGCAAGAAGCGCACAGACGCATCAGAATTCGCAGCAGGCAGGCAGAACATCGCCGGCACTGTGCTCGGGCAGGTGGTGTAGATGACAGTACGTGAACTGGCACTGGATGCCTACACGAGGGTCGTGGATGAAGGCGGCTACAGCAATATCATACTGAATGACATGATCAAGAGGGAAGGCCTTCCCGCCAACGATCGGGGGCTGCTTACCGAGATCGTCTATGGTACAATTTCCAGGCGGCTGACGATACATTTCCACATCAGGCCGTTCATCCGTACGAAGCTGAAGCGCTGGCAGAAGAATCTGCTGGATATCACCGTCTATCAGATCGTATGGCTTGAGCGTGTGCCGAACTATGCTGCGATAAACGAAGCGGTGGAGATTGCGAAGGAGCGCGGGGGTCCGCAGGCAGCCAATGCAGTCAACGGCATACTCCGCAGTTTCGAGCGGGCACCGCTCCAGAACTTCGACGGCATCAGGAGTGAGACCGCGCGCCTGTCGATTGAAGCGAGCATACCGGAGTGGATCATTTCACATTGGAAGACCCATCACGGCATGGACGGGGCGCGGGAGATCGCCATGGCGCTCGGCAGCCGTCCCAAAATGTATATACGTACGAACACTTCGCGTATCAGCCGGATGGCACTCGTCGAAAAGCTCCATGAAGAGGGACTCGACGCGGTGCCTTCCGAAATACAGGCGGACGCCATCGAAGTCGGGGGCGAGGTGATCCAGTCGAGGTTCTACCAGGAGGGTCTGTTCAGCATCCAGGATGTCAGTTCCATGCTTGTCAATGATGCACTTGCACCTGAAGACGGCGACGTCATCCTCGATGCATGCAGCGCGCCCGGCGGCAAAGGGCTCCATGCACTGGAGAAGACGCCTTCAGGGCACGTCGACCTGTCGGATATACATGACCACAAGATTCCATTGATAGAAGAGCAGGCCCGGCGCCTCGGCCTGTCCAACCACGAAGTATTTCAGGGCGATGCCACAAAGAAGGCATACCCAAGGCAATATGATCGCATCATCGTAGACGCACCGTGCTCCGGCCTCGGTGTAATCCGCAGGAAACCGGAAATAAGATATGAACGGAAAGCAGAGGATATAGACAGTCTTGTCGCCCTCCAGCTGGAAATCCTATCCAACGTAAAAAATTATTTGAAGCCTGGCGGCGTACTCGTCTATTCGACGTGCACCATCCATCAGATGGAAAACGAAAATGTCGCCTATACGTTCATGAAAGAGAATGAAGATATCGAGTTTGATCCGTTCACCCTCGAGGCATTTGATTTTGAAGGTCCATACCGGCAGATTCTGCCCCAGGAGGCAGGAACCGACGGGTTCTTCATAGCCAGATTCAGAAAGAAGGAAAAATAATGATTCAAAGACCACCAAAAAAACCGATAAAGAACAATAGACAACCCGATTTCGACCGACCGTCCATCTACTCGCTATCCCTTTCGGATCTTGAAGAACTCGCCATCGGATGGGGCGAGGAGAGGTATCGTGGCGGCCAGATCTTCGAATGGCTCTACACACACCGTGCCGACCATTTCGATGATATGCTCAACCTGCCGAAGGCAATGCGGGAGGCACTGGCTGAAAATTACAGCATCGACCCGCTCGAGACCGTGGTCAGACAGGAGAGCGAGGACGGCACAATGAAGTTCCTCTTCCGACTGCGGGACGGCTATACGATTGAAACGGTGCTGATGCGCCATGACTACGGCAATTCAGTATGTGTGACGACCCAGGTCGGCTGCCAGATCGGCTGCAGCTTCTGCGCCTCCACACTTGGAGGATTGAAGCGTAACCTGGAGGCGGGTGAGATCGTCTCGCAGGTCGTACAGATACAGAAGGCACTGGATGAAACGAACGAACGCGTCAGCAGCATCGTCATCATGGGCATCGGCGAACCTTTTGAAAACTATGTCCAGATGATGCAGTTCATCAGGATCATCAACCACGACGCCGGGCTGAACATCGGCGCGCGCCACATCACAGTATCGACAAGCGGCATCGTGCCGAGGATCTATGATTTTGCAGATGAGGACATCCAGATCAACTTTGCCGTCAGTCTGCATGCGGCGGATAATGAAACCCGCACGCGGCTGATGCCGATCAATAAAGCGTATGACATCGACAAGCTGATGGACTCGCTCAAGTACTACCAGCAGCAGACGAACCGCAGGGTCACTTTCGAATACGGCCTGTTCGGCGGGGTCAATGACCAGCCGGAACATGCGAAGGCGTTGAGCGAACTGATCAGCGACCTTAAATGCCATGTCAATCTGATTCCGGTCAACCATGTGCCGGAACGCAATTATGTCCGGACGAGCAAAGACGATATATTCGATTTTCTTGAAACATTGAATGAATGCGGTGTGAATGCCACACTCCGGAGGGAGCAGGGCACTGACATCGATGCGGCCTGCGGACAGCTCAGGGCAAAAGAATCCAAACAGGAGACGGGGGAGTAGTCTTGAAAGTCATCGATCAGAGTATTCGGGGGGATTACAGGGATCTCAACGAAGATGTTACAGGTATTTTCCAGAATGGCACGGGGCAGACGCTGATGCTTGTATCGGATGGCATGGGTGGCCACCGGTACGGGGATGTCGCCAGCCGGTTTGTACATGACGAGATTGGGGCGGCATGGAAAAATGAAAACTTGCTGAATGTTGAAGATGGCGTGGAATTCCTGCGCCATCTGGTGATGGACGTCAATAGGAGGATGTTCGACTACCAACAGGAAAATCCGGAATATCAGGGCATGGGTACGACACTCGTGCTGGCAGCTGTGATCGAAGAGACAATCATCATTCTCAACGTGGGTGATTCAAGGGCCTACGCCATGAATGACCGAATGATCGAACAGGTGACGAAGGACCATTCCTTCGTCAACATGCTGGTTGATGCAGGGGAGATCACCGAAGCCGAGGCCAAGGTGCATCCGAAGCGCAATATCATCACAAAGGCGATGGGTACCGACCGTCTGATCCAGGCGGATGTCTTCAGGCTGCGGAACAGGCAGTACGACTATCTGCTGCTTGCTTCCGATGGCCTGACGGACGACCCCGAGGACAGTGAACTGCACGCCATCATCACCCGGAGCGGCCGGACACTTGAAGAGAAGGCGTCGCAGCTGGTGGACCAGGCGTTGAAGAGTGGATCCACCGACAATATCAGCCTCGTTCTGGCCGATCTGAAAGCGAGTGAAGGGGAGTGATCGGCCGGATCGTCTCCGATCGCTACGAAGTGATGAAGTACCTGGGCGGCGGGATGAGTTCCGTCTATCTGGCCCGGGACATCATCCTGGATCGGGAAGTGGTCGTAAAGCTGATCAAAGTGGACCACCAAAACCGTGAAAAGTCGAAGGCGCGCTTCCAGCGGGAAGTGGAAAGCACCATTCATCTTGCCCATCCGAACATCGTCAGTGTACTGGATGTCGATGAATCCGAGGAGTACCATCTGCTGGTGACGGAAGTCGTCCATGGACCGACGCTCAAGGAGTACATCCGGGACAATCACCCGGTTCCACTCGAGGAGGCCATCAGGATCAGTGAAATGACACTGAGGGGCATCAAGCATGCGCACAATGCCGGCATCATCCACAGGGACATAAAGCCGCAGAACATACTGATGAATGAAGCGCAGCAGATCAAAATCACCGATTTCGGCATCGCCAAGGCACTCAGTGACACGAAGATGACGGAAACCAACCAGGTGATGGGCTCCGTACAGTACATTTCCCCCGAGCAGGCCAAAGGTCAGAAGACGGACGAGCGTACGGATATATATTCGTTCGGCATCGTCCTCTACGAACTTCTGACCGGTACACTGCCATTTGATGGGGAGACGGCTGTGTCGGTCGCCCTGAAGCACATATCCGAACCCCTGCCGGACATCCTGCATCATCGGCAGGTGCCCGAGGATCTCGCCCATATCGTCTATAAGTGTACGAACAAGGATCCATATGACCGCTATCGCCAGGTGGACGAGATTCTTCATGACCTGAATGATTTCAAGGAGGGGCGGGCACTAGACAAAGCGCCTCCCGGAAGAGATGAGCAAAAGACGGTCGAGACCGCTGCAGTCATACCTGATGCTCACGAGGCGGAGGATGAGGAGGAAGGGATACCACGTAAAAGAAGGTGGCGTGCACTGCTGTGGACGGTGCCGCTGTTCCTGGTCATGGCCGCCCTTCTGATGGCAGGATTCATGCTGTGGCAGGGCAGTAGCACGGTGGTGATGCCGGATATGCAGGAGATGACCATGGAGGAGGCCGAACCGCTGCTCGAGGAGAACGATCTGATTCTCGGCGAGATTACTGAGGAATACAACAACACCTTCGAAGCCGACAGGATCGTCGAGACATCGCCGAAGGCCGACAACGAGGTGGAGAAGGGATCGACAGTGGATTTTGTTGTCAGCATGGGTGAAGAGCCATACGTGATGGAGGATTTCACCGGTGACCAATACAACAGTGTGAGAAGCACAATCGACGCCATCGGGTTCAGTTCTGTGGAGATTGATGAAGTTTATGATGATTCCGAGCCGGGGACCGTTCTATCGCAGTCCATCGAGGCCGGGGATGAAGTGGATCCGGCGGCGGAAGCACTGAGGCTTGAAGTCTCCCAGGGGCTTGAAACCGTGGAGGTACTGGACTATACGGGCCAGCCCTACGAGACGGCAGAAAGCGAGCTCACTGAACAGGGCTTTAATGTCGAAGTGATACAGGAGGCCTACAGCGGTGAAGTGGAGAGCGGCCATGTCATCAGCCAGGATCCGAGCTACGGAAACTTCGTGCCGGGATCCCCAATCCGTATGATCGTCTCCCTTGGAGAAGAGCCGCCGGACGAAAAGCAGTTTGCCAAAGAGATCACCATCCCCTATGAATCTGAAGCGGATGCCGAAGAAGAGCCGACCGAGGAAGAGAATGGGGATGAGGCAGAAGGTGAAGGCAGCGAAGAAGAAGATGCAGCCGAGGCAAAAACTGTCGAAATCTACGTCGATGACAAGGACAATTCAATGGATGAGGTGTTTGATACCCTCGAGATTACAGAAGATACCGAGTATACGCTGAATCTCATCATCCAGGAAGGCGGGACGGCATCCTACCGCATTGAAGTCGAAGGGGAAACCGTGCGTGAAGAAGAGATTCCATATGAGTAATTATTGGCATATATGCAATGATTTATATATAATGAGATAGGAATACTGAAATTGGAGGAAAATTTATGAGCACAATCAAGAAGCACAAGGGTCTCGATAACACTCTGAAAGTCATGAAAGAGGGCTATCTCTATACAACGAACCAGAGAAGGCGCCTTGGATCAGATAATATCTTTGAAACAAGGGTGCTTGGCGGAAAACGCGCCATCGTCATCAGCGGTAAGAAGGCCGCCGAGCTATTTTATGACAATGACAAGACAGAACGTTCAGGGACGCTTCCAAAACGTCTGGTGAACACACTGTTTGGTAAAGGCGCCATCCATACGACAACAGGAAAGAAGCACGTCGACAGGAAAGCGCTCTTCATGTCCCTCATGACGGAAGGCAACCTGAAGCATCTCAGGGAACTGACGCGCAATCACTGGTACATGAATACCCACAGGATGGAACAGATGGACCAGATCAACATCTACAGGGAATCCATCATCCTGTTGACCAAAGTCGGCACCAAGTGGGCGGGTGTACAGGCCCCGGAAGAGAAAATCGAAGAAATCGCGACTGACATGGACATCATGATCGACTCCTTCAAAGGGCTGGGTACTGCCTACAAAGGATATAAAGCCTCTGTAGCCGCACGCCGCCGTGTTGAGGACTGGCTCGAAGACCAGATCATCCAGACGCGCAAAGGCAAAATATTCCCTCCGGAGGGGACGGCACTCTACGAGTTTGCCCATTGGGAAGACTACAAGGGTAATCCAATGGATTCCAGACTCTGTGCAATCGACCTCATGAATACATTCCGTCCACTGATCGCAATCAACCGTTTTGTATCATTCGGTCTGCTTGCCATGTATGAACATCCAATTTCAAAAGAGAAAATCAAGAACGAACCGGACTATGCCTACATGTTCTCCCAGGAAGTCAGACGCTTCTATCCATTCGTTCCGTTCCTCCCTGGAAAAGCCAAGACGGACATCCAGTTTGAGGGCCACGACATCGAGAAGGACACGATGCTGGTTCTGGACATCTACGGTACAATGCATCGGGACGACGTCTTTGAAAATGCTGATGAGTTCTATCCGGAGCGCTTCCGCGACTGGGATGGCAGCCCATTCGACCTCATCCCACAAGGTGGCGGGGACTATTACACGAACCACCGCTGTGCAGGTGAGTGGATGACCATCATCATCATGGAAGAGACGATGAAATACTTCGCCGGCAAAATCAGCTATGATGTGCCTGAACAGGATCTTACAGTGGATCTCAACAGCATCCCGGGCTACATCAAGAGCGGATTCATCATCGAGAATGTCCAGGAGAATGTTGACCGCGGATAGTATACACAGAATAAAAACCTTCCACAGCCAGGCTGTGGAAGGTTTTTTTGATGCGTGAAATGAAGTCATTATTCCGGAGCGGCATATTTGAAGCGCTTCGTGCTGTCTGCGGCCACGGATACTTCGAGGCCCGGCACGGGAGTCTGGTCCAGGCGGTTGATGACACTCTGCAGGATGCCGACGCGGAGGCGGTCCTGCTCGCGGTCATGGAGCTCTGGCACGGCTTCCGCGAGTGCAGCGAGCAGTGTGGAAAAGGTGTATTCCTCTCCAGGTGCCATCACCTCCGGAATGCTCCGCCTCACTTTTTCCACGATCGGCTGAAGATTGCCGCTTTCCTGGCTGCCCGGGATGTAGAAATACCTTTTGTTTTCGATGACGGTCTGGTTGAAATTCGTTTTGGGATCGAGTTCCAGCTGCTTGACGGCACCTTCCAGTACAGCAGTCCGGTCCTTCTTGTCCGACGCATCGAACAGTTCGGGGATGATCGGCTTCAGAAGGGCGAACAGCTCGCTGAAAGTGTAGTAGCGCCCCGGCTCCATCATCGTCGCCAGTTCGGTGATCACCTTGTCCCTTACACTGAAATAGCGCTCCTCGCCCTCATACTCCCCGTACTGTATATCCTGCATGAATATGGAGCGGAAGATGGAGTTGAAGAGCGGGGACGATTCGACCCAGGCAATCACACGGCTGCCGCTGTTGAGTCCGCGGACGAACCAGTCCTTGACGTGGGCATTCCACATGTACTCGTATACTTTTGCGATGAAGAAGTCGATCAGCTTGGCACCAAGGTACGCAAGCATGCCCAGAAAGAATATGAGCAGGGGATTCGAAATTGTCACCCGGCATCACCTCCCTATCCACATACCCTTTTAGGACAGACTTGCCACATGGAAAAATAAAAAGCATCTGCTATAATGCAGTTGAGGGGGGATCGAATGGCACATGATGTCATCGTCATGCATGGTTCAAAGAGGGAGGCGCGCAATACGGAGCTGGAAAGCCGCCTGGATACGCTGATGGAATCACAAGGACAGTACAGTGTGGCGTTCATAGAAAGCCATGAACGGAGCATCTGCCGGGTGGTCGGCAGGCTGGCAGGAGAGGGGGAGCGTGACTTCAACATCATCCCGCTCCTCTTCTTCTCGGCCTCGCACTACTCCCGCGACATTCCGAAGGCACTCGAACATTTGAAGGCGGAATATCAGGACATGCGCTGGACTGTTGCGCCTCCCGTCGGCACCCATCATCTAATGGCCCGATTTGTGGAAGGACGGGTGGCGGAGCTTGCTGTGGAAGATGTCACGATCATCGTGATGGCGCATGGAAATGAAGATTATCCGCAGGCGGACCGTGAGCTGAAACAGCTTGTGGCAAACCTTGATATCCGCATGCCGGCACATCCCGCAACGCTTTATGGCGAGCTTTCTGTAGAGCGCCTGTCCGAGCAGCTGGACAGGGCCGGGGACTTCATCATCGTACCGATTGACCTGGAGGACGGTTTTCTGACCGGAAAGATGGAGAAGGCGGTTGAGGGGATTCTGCCGGAGGGTTCCATAACTTTTGCACCGTCAGTCAACTTCAGTCCCATACTGGCGGCTATCATTCAGGACCATATGAAGCTCGGAAAGAAATAGAAGTAAAAAAAGGCGCCCGGGCGGGCGCCTTTGGTGCGGATGCTACAGGTGGTTGACCGGTCCGTCGTAGTCCAGTATGCCGCCTTCGACATTCACAGCATCGTAGCCGTTGTCGAGGAGGTAGTTCTGCACCTGTGCGCTCCTTTTGCCGGAGCGGCACATGACATAGTACTTCTTGTCCTTGTCAAGGTTCGGCAGGGCACTGTCGATGTTGGACATTGGATAGTGCTGGGCGCCGGGCACGAAGCCCGTCTCTTCCAGTTCATCGCGCTCCCTTACATCAATCAGTACATTCCCTTCGTCCTTAGTGACGTTCTGTACTTCGCTTGCCTGAATGGATTCTGCCATAATAATTCCTCCTTATAGAAAGTGCTAGTCATATTTTATCATAAAGAGGGTAACTGTTATAATGGAGAAAAACTATTTCGGGGTGAGGTATGCTAAAAGGTAGAATTACAAAAGCGCTCAGCGGCTTCTATTATGTGGAATCGGAGGGGGTCCTCTATGAAACGAGAGCCCGTGGGCTGTTCAGAAAAACGAAGGAATCACCGCTGGTGGGCGACATCGTCACCTTCCAAGTCGAAAATGAAAATGAAGGATATATCGGGGAGATACATGCGCGTAAGAATGCACTCATGCGGCCGCCAGTCGCCAATATCGACCAGGTGCTGATCACGATGAGCATGAAATCCCCCGAGTTCAGCTACTACCTCCTGGACCGCTTTCTTGCCTATGCAGAAGCGCATGACATCGAGCCGGTCATTGTCATCACGAAGACGGATCTTCTGAAGGATGAAGGGTATCTCAAAGAAATCGAAGCTGTCTACCAGCCCATATACGACATCCATTTCACCGACCGCCATCATATCAATGAAGATCTGAAGGGAATATTCAAAGACAAGATCAGTGTTCTGGCAGGGCAGTCCGGTGTCGGCAAGTCCACGCTGCTGAATACGCTCGTGCCGGAGCTTGAGCTGAATACTGCAGAAATATCCAATGCACTGAACCGGGGCAAGCATACGACGCGGCATGTCGAGCTTGTGGAAATCGCAGGCGGCCTGATTGCCGACACCCCCGGTTTCAGCACGATAGAATTCACTGAACTCGACAGATATAACCTGAAGTTCTGCTTCCCGGACTTCAATCATTTCAGCGACGCATGCAAGTTCAGGGAATGTCAGCACATCAAGGAGCCGAAATGCGGCGTGAAGCAGGCGGTGGCCGATGGCAGGCTCGCGGCCAGCCGTCATGAGAGCTATCTGTCCATCTATCAGGAAATCGAAAACAGAAAGGCGAGGTATTGACATGACAAAAGTACTTCCATCACTATTGGCGAGTGATTTTACGAGACTCGGACATGACATCGAAAAAATGGAGGCGGCAGGAGCGGACATCTTCCACCTCGATATCATGGACGGACAGTTCGTACCAAACATCTCCTACGGCATGCCGGTGGTCGAGGCCATCAGCCGGACTGCCGCCATCCCGCTTGATGTGCACCTGATGACGCTCGATCCGGAGCAGTTCATCGATGAATTCAGCGGACTCGGCATCGACATGGTGTCATTCCATATTGAGGCGACCAACCATCCCCACAGGCTGATGCAGCGCATCAAGCAGAGCGGCATGAAGGCGGGTATTGCACTGAATCCCCACACCCCGGTCGGGCATATCCAGCACCTGCTGGCGGAAATCGACTTCATACTGATCATGACGGTCAATCCGGGATTCGGCGGACAGCAGTTCATCGATACCTGTGTGGACAAGGTCCGCACGCTGGACGCGCTGAGGACCGATAATGGATATGAATATGAGATTGAAGTGGATGGCGGCATCAACCAGGAGACGGCGGAAATATGCAGGGGAGCAGGGGCGGACCTGTTCGTCAGCGGTTCCCATCTTTTCAAGTCGGAGGATTGGCAGGAAGCAATCAGGGAGATGAAGCAGTGAATCACATCAATGTGCTGATCCGTGAGGACAGTCCGGGCATTCCACACGAAAGAAGAAATGAAAGGTGGGCAGGGGTGGACCGCGGCGTCTACCTTCTGCTCAAGGAAGGCATTGTCCCCGATTACACGTATGGGGACTTCGATTCCGTGGATGCGTCGGAATGGGCGTTCATAAAGCGGCATATGGAAGTGGCGCCCGTACCTTCCCGGAAAGATGATACGGACCTTGAGATGTGTCTGAAGGATCTTGTGGGGCGCGGCTATCAGTCGATAGATGTCTATGGGGCAATCGGCGGCCGGCTGGATCATACCCTGGGCAACATATTCCTGCTCATGCATGGTGAATTCAAGGATGCCGATATTACACTGATCGACGCCCAGAACATCATGCGGCGCCTTGATGCCGGCACCCATAATATCGAAAAGGTCGAACCGATGAAATATGTATCGTTCATCCCCTTTGTTGAAGGGACTTCGCTGACACTCGAAGGGTTTGAATACAATCTTGATAAGGAGCTTCTGAAGCTCGGTGCAACACTTACGATCAGCAATGAGTTTCTTGATACAAAGGCAACTGTGCATACAGATGAACCGATAATTATGATACAATCCAGAGATGAATAGAAAAGGGGGGGTCGAATGATTTTAGCAGGTGCATTTGTCAACGGCATGGCCATCATCATCGGCGGGGTGCTCGGGCTGGTATTCACCTTCATTCCGGATGCGATCAAGGATTCCATCATGAAGATCCAGGGACTCATCATCGTGACCCTCGGCATCCAGATGGTGGTGCAGACGGAGGACATCATCATCACCCTGCTCAGCCTGATCGTCGGGGTAGTCATCGGCGAGATCATACGTCTTGAGGAGGCACTCAACCGGTTTGGCCACTGGATGGAGTTCAAGCTTGGAGACAAGCACGCCGGGAACCTCTCCCAAGGTTTCGTCTCGGGTACACTTGTCTTCATTGTGGGGGCCATGGCGATTGTAGGCGGCCTTGATGCCGGACTCAGAGGGTCCAACGAGGTGCTCTTCACCAAAGCGATTATGGACTTCTTCATTGCGATTGTAATGACCACTACATATGGTCTTGGCGTCATCATATCAGGAATTCCTACGTTCTTATATGAATCCGGCATCATTCTCTCTGCCCAGCAGATCGCCCGTGTGATTCCGGAATTCATACTGGATGAGATGATCGAACAGGTGACGAGTACAGGCGGGGTCATACTGCTCGCCATCGGGCTCAACATGCTGAACGTCACGCATATGCGTGTCGGCAATATGATTCCGGCCATTTTTACAGCAATGATCATGGTCTATCTGATCAATATATTCTAAAAAAAACCATCCGACAGGGTCGGATGGTTTTTTCGGTTATTCGTAATTAGACGCGTTCAACTTTGCCGGATTTGAGGGCGCGGGCTGAAACCCAAACTTTTTGTGGTTTGCCGTCAACCATAACTCTTACCTTCTGAAGGTTTGCACCGAATCTTCTCTTGTTGGCATTCATTGCGTGTGAACGGTTGTTGCCTGAAGTCGCCTTGCGACCAGTGAAAAAGCATTCTTTAGCCATGTTGTCATCTCCCTTTTATAAATATTACCATAAACATTGATTGTAGGTTTAATTGCATACTATAATATAATACATGATAAGAAAAATTTTTACAAGCAATTTTCTGCGGGAGCTGCATTATGCCCAATTGAATTCACTTGTATTTATACGTTGTTTCTGCTTATAATAAAATGATGTGTCAGGGGGAAAAATAATGGCTCTTGAAATTAAAAATGAATTGGGAAGCATCGATATCGCCATGGATGTCATCGCGAACATCGCCGGTGGAGCGGTAGTGGAAAGCTACGGCGTGGTCGGCATGGCTTCAAAGCACCAGGTCAGGGACGGGTTTGCCGAACTGCTCGGCAAGGAGAACTACGCACGTGGTGTCATCGTTGAGAACAATGAAGGCAATATTGATATCGACCTGTATATCATCGTCGGCTATGGAATAAAAATATCAGAAGTGGCGACGAATGTACAATCAACTGTAAAATACAAACTTGAAAAGACACTTGGACTCAATATCAAATCTGTGAATATACATGTCCAAGGGGTCAGAATCATCAATACCGAGGACTGATCAGGGAGGATTTACTAAGCGATGGATAAGATAGATGGAAAAATGTTTAGGAATATGATTTTAAGCGGGGCCGAAAACCTTCGGCAGCATGCTGAATATGTGGATTCATTGAACGTCTTCCCTGTTCCGGACGGTGATACGGGTACGAATATGAACCTGTCCATGACTTCAGGCGCAAACGAGATTGAAGACAGGGAAGATGAACATATCGGTACCGTGGGCAGACACTTCTCAAAAGGCCTGCTGATGGGGGCGCGCGGCAATTCGGGCGTCATACTCTCCCAGCTGTTCAGAGGGTTCTCCAAAGCGATCGAGGAGCGGGATGAAATCGGTGCGGAAGACTTCTCTGCTGCTTTCGAAGCCGGTGTGAAGACGGCATACAAGGCAGTGATGAAGCCTGTTGAGGGGACGATACTGACAGTAGCCAAAGATTCCGCAGACAGGGCTGGAGAGGCCGCCGGAAAAGAATCCTCCATCATCGCCATCATGGAAGCGGTCATTGAAGAGGCGGAAGCTTCCCTGGAAAGAACACCGGATCTGCTCCCTGTTCTGAAGGAGGTTGGTGTGGTCGATTCAGGCGGACAGGGCCTGGTCTACGTCTACCAGGGATTCCTTTCCGCACTGAAGGGTGAAACCATTGAAGCCGGCAGCAAGCCGGCCGATACGGATACTTTCGTCAATGATGCCCATGAGTTCGATGAATTCATGTCGGCAGAAGATATCGAGCATGGTTTCTGTACGGAATTCATGGTGCGCTTCGAGGCGGACAAGCAGAAGTTCGATGAAGATGCTTTCCGGCAGGACATGAGTGAATTCGGAGACTCCCTCCTGGTCATCTCGGACGATGAAATCGTCAAGGTCCATGTCCATACGGAGACACCGGGCGAAGCGATGACATACGGTGCAACATACGGTGAACTGATCAAAATGAAGATTGAAAACATGCGGGAACAGTTCAGGGAGATCCAGGAGAAGAAGGGTGCATCCGCAGGCAGGAAGCAGGAAGGCCGGGCCTATGACACCGCCATCATCACTGTTTCTTCAGGAGAGGGCATCAATGAGCTCTTCAGGAGCATCGGGGCGACGCATATCATCAATGGCGGCCAGACGATGAACCCATCGACGGAGGATATCCTCCGGACCATCGAAGGCGAAGATGTAAAGCAGGTCATCATCCTGCCGAACAACAAGAACATCATCATGGCGGCTGAACAGGCCCGTGACATGCTTGAAATTCCGGCAGTGGTGATTCCGACACGTTCCATACCGGAAGGACTGTCTAGCCTCCTCGTCTATTCTCCGGATGAAAACCTTGAGCAGGTCAGGGAAGCGATGGAGGCGTCCCTCGAGCATGTTAAGACGGGGCAGGTCACCTATGCGGTGAGGGATACGAAGATAGATGGCATGGAAATAAAGAAAAACCAACATATGGGCATTAAAGATGGTAAAATAACTGGAGCGGACGATTCCCGTGAAGCAACATTGAAGCAGCTGATAGAATCCATGCTTGATGAGGAATCTGAAATTGTAACTGTACTGATTGGTGAGGAAGGCGACGCCGAAGAAGTGGAGCGCATCATCTCATCGATTGAACCAGAACATGACGAAGTTGAATTTGAAGTTCATGACGGACAGCAGCCGGTGTATAGTTATCTACTATCTGTAGAATAGTCATAGGGACCTCATCGGCCGAATGTGCCGGTGGGGTCTTTTTAAAATTGGAGGCGATTGTATGAAGTATAAAAGTGTATTCGATATCATCGGCCCGGTAATGGTCGGCCCTTCCTCTTCGCATACAGCAGGAGCAGCGAGGATCGGACTGCTTGCACGCAGCCTGTTCGGCGGCCAGCCGGATCATGTGGATATATACCTTTATGGATCTTTCAAGGATACATACAAGGGGCATGGTACAGATGTTGCACTCATCGGTGGACTGCTCGGATTCGACACGGATGACGACCGCATCATCACTGCAGAGGCGCTTGCCAAGGAATCGTCCATGCAGTACCAGTTCATCGAAATGGAGGAGGAGCGTTCCCATCCGAACACTGCAGTCCTCCACCTGGTGAAGGGCAGTGAACAGCTGACGGTCGAGGGCATTTCAATCGGCGGCGGCAAGATTGAAGTGGTCAGCATCAATGACTACCCGATCAACCTGTCCGGGAATTATCCGGCGCTGCTGGTATTCCATAAGGATACTTTCGGAACGATCGCCCGGGTGACCACAATACTCGGAAACAATGAGATCAACGTCAGCCAGATGAATGTGGCCCGCAAGGAAAAGGGCGATGTGGCCCTGATGACGATCGAACTCGATGATACAATCGATGAAGCAGTGATAGAAGAGGTGCGTGCGGCATCCGGTGTGGACAGAGTAATCGAAATGAAGGAAAGCTAGGGGGGCCATCATGTTTAAAAGTATTCAGGAATTGATAGATCAGGCAGCATCGGAAAACAAGGCGATTTCAGATGTGATGATGGAGCAGGAGATGGCAGTGACGGGCAGGTCCTACCTCGATATCTACAAGGATATGGAGCGGAACCTCGAAGTAATGGAATCTGCTGTCGAAGAGGGCATCGGCGGGGTGGAGAGCACCACCGGACTGACCGGCATGGACGCGGTCAAGATGAAGAAGTATATCGACAGCGGCAAAGGTCTGAGTGGGGAACTGACACTCTACGCGATTGCGCATGCAGTCAGTACGAATGAAGTGAATGCGGCCATGGGCAAGATATGTGCCACACCGACCGCCGGATCGGCGGGTGTCGTGCCCGGCGTCCTATTCGCAATGCGTGAGAAGCATGATATCTCCCGGGAGGAAATGGTGAGGTTCCTCTTCACTTCCGGCGCCTTCGGCTTTGTCGTGGCGAACAATGCAAGCATCTCCGGTGCGGCCGGCGGATGCCAGGCAGAGGTGGGCAGCGCAAGTGCGATGGCTGCCGCGGCCCTTGTGGAAATGGCCGGGGGGACGCCTGAGATGAGCGCCCATGGCTTTGCGATTGCGCTCAAGAATATGCTCGGACTGGTCTGCGATCCCGTCGCCGGTCTTGTGGAAGTGCCGTGTGTAAAAAGGAATGCGGCCGGTGCAAGCAATGCATTGACGGCAGCGGATATGGCTCTGGCCGGAATCGAATCCAGGATTCCTGCAGACGAAGTGGTCGAAGCGATGTACAAGATCGGCCTGACGATGCCTTCTGCACTCCGGGAGACCGGCCGCGGCGGACTGGCCGGCACACCGACAGGGGAGCGCATCAAGGCCGAGCTTTTCGGTGAACAGTAATGCCCGTCATGTACCAGGTGGTGACACCCCCGACGCCGGTCGAAGACCTGAAGGGTGTTGGTCCGAAACTCCGTGATAAATTGCTGGAACTGGACATCAAAGACGTGAATGATATCGTATTCAACCTTCCGAGCGGGCATGAGAACCTGACAGTCATGAACTTGACGGAAGCCGGACATAATGACAAGGTCACCGTTTCCGGCACCGTCCAGACGGAACCGGCACTCGCCTACTTCAGGGGCGGCAAAAATCGGCTGACGGTGTTCATGGAGATCAACGGCATGTACGTCAAGGTCGTATTCTTCAACCAGCCCTACCTGAAGGACAAGCTGAAGGTGGGGGAGACGGTCAAAGTTTCGGGCAAGTTCCAGCGGCACAAGCTCGAGATCAACGCCCAGAGGCTCGTATACGATACTTCGGGCGGCTACCGTGTGAAATACTCCCTCGGGGGCGTCATGCACTCGAAGACGTTCCATAAGATTGTGGCGGAAGTCTTCGCAAACTGCATCTTCAACTACGATCTGCCCGAGGACCTGAAGGAGAAATACCGGCTGCTGTCGGTCCGGGAGGCGCTCCGGCGGCTGCACTTTCCACAGAGTGCGCATGACATCAATGAAGCACGCCGGACGATAAAATTCTACGAGCTTTTCATCTTCCAGCTCCAGCTGATGGAGAAGCGCAAAAGGGAGCGTGTAAGGAATGAGCGGTATATCGTGGACTATGATGTCGAGGCGCTGCGCACGTTCATCGACACACTGCCCTTTGAACTGACGGACGATCAGAAGCGGAGTGTGAACGAGATATGCCGGGACCTCAAGCAGAATGTGTCCATGCACCGCCTGCTGCAGGGGGATGTCGGCAGCGGCAAGACGATTGTCGCGGGAATCGCAAGCTATGCGGTGAAGACGATAGGTGAGCAGACGGCACTGATGGTGCCGACCGAAGTGCTCGCAAATCAGCACTACCAGTCATTCCTTGAAATATTCGATGGTCTCCTGAACATCGCCAAGCTGACCGGCAATACGTCGAGGAAAGAGAAGATTGGTATATTGGCAGCACTCGAATCGGGGGAAATCGATCTGATCATCGGGACCCATGCACTGATCGAAGATGATGTCGTCTTCAACAGGCTCTCCCTCATCATCACCGACGAGCAGCACCGTTTCGGCGTCAACCAGAGGAGGCGTCTGAACGACCGGGCATATCGGAAGAATGTGCTCTACATGACTGCGACACCGATTCCGAGGACCCTCTCCATCACCACATTCGGTGATATGGACATTTCCATCATCAAGGAGATGCCGAAGGGGCGGAAGCCGGTGGAGACATATTGGCGCCGCTTCGATGAGACGGACGAAGTGCTCGATGCACTGGCGGCCGAAATAAAGAAAGGCCATAATGCCTATATCGTAGCGCCGCTGATAGAGGAATCGGAGACGCTCGACCTGAAGAATGTCCAGGAGATCTTCCAGCTGTTCACCGACCGATTCGGTGAGGAGAACGTCGAACTGGTGCACGGGCGCATGAAACCGGATGAGAAGGATGCCGGCATGCGCCGCTTCGAATCGCACGAGAAGCCGGTGCTCGTGTCGACGACGGTCATAGAAGTAGGCATCAACGTACCGAATGCCACATTCATGGTCATATTCAACGCCGAGCGTTTCGGCCTTTCCACACTCCATCAGCTGAGGGGGCGTGTCGGCCGGAGCGACAAGCAGAGCTACTGCGTGCTGATCAGCGATCCGAAGACCGAGAATGCGAAACTCCGCATGGACATCATGACGAGCACGACGGATGGCTTTGAACTGAGCGAAAGGGATCTTGAGATGCGCGGCCCGGGGGATTATTTCGGTGTCCGCCAGAGCGGGCTGCCCCAGTTCAAGGTGGCCGACCTGGCCGAGGACTACCGCGTGCTTGAGCATGCCAGGATGAGCGCGATAGAATACAGTGCAAAAATGGAGGCGGGCGAATGAAACATGTCCTGAGACTCTCCGGAGCCCTGCTGATTGCGGCAGGGCTCCTGCTGTTCTTCTGGCAGGATATCCGGGAGATTTTCATAGACAGGGTAAATGACCGGATGATCGAGTCCTACCACGATGACAGCAGACCGGTCGAGGTGAACAGGCTGGAATCCTTCGTCACCGGAGTGGACCAGAGTGCATCATATGATATGGAAGGTGTGGCCGGTGTCCTCAGGATTGAATCTGCTGACATAGAGGAACCGGTGTTTTCTGGACCGGTGACCGAAGAGAAGCTGAAGAGCGGCCTGTCGTTCGTCGACGCCATCGATCATGTGGACATGCAGAACATCCCCATCGCGGGGCACCGCGTGGAGGGGGCCGGCATCCGCTTCAACCATCTTGACCGGGCCGCCGTCGGAGACATCGTCGAGTTCGGAACTGGAGATGAAGTGCGCAGCTATGAAATCACTGATATGTTCGAAGTCGACCCCTCACAGGTCGAAGTACTGGATCAGAAGAGGGACCATCCCCAGCAGCTGACTCTGATCACATGCGAGGACTACAACCCCGAGACGCTCCTTTTTGAAAAGCGTCTGATCGTAAAGGCGACGATAATGGAATAGCATGCCGGCGCATGGGCCTTCGGGCACAGCGCCATTTTTTTGTCATATATGCTATAAAGTGTTTGAAATCACCAAAGCAGTTATATATACTGATGTTAGTACCAACTACTAAAAGAGGATGACATATGGCGAAATATAAGAAAAGAGAACGCCAGGAACTTCTGCTCGAGAAGGTATCGACAGACCCTTTCCTGACTGATGAACGATTGGCGGAAATGTTTGATGTCAGTATACAGACGATCCGGCTGGATCGCCTAGAGTTGAACATCCCCGAGCTGAGGGAACGCATCAAGCACGTGGCAAGGGAGGAGACGGATAAGATCAGAAGCCTCTCCCTGCAGGAAGTGATCGGGGAAATCATCGATTTGGAGCTCAACCACCATGCACTTTCGCTCTTCATCGTTGAAGAGGGCCATGTATTCCGGAAGAACCGGATCGCCCGGGGGCATTATCTGTTCGCCCAGGCGAACTCCCTGTGTGTCGCGGTCATCGATGAGCCGCTGGCACTGACGAAGTCGGCCCAGATAGAATTCATCCGGCCGGCCAAACTCGGGGACAAGGTGGTTTCAAAGGCAGTCGTCGAAAAGATGGACGGCAGGATTGCCGTCATTACGGTCGAATCGAAAATAGAACAGCGTCTTGTATTCAAGGGGCGTTTTGAGATGTATTATACAGGTGAAGGTGAAGAGAATGGTTAAAATTGCAGTCGATCTTATGGGTGGAGACAATGCACCGGAGGAAATCGAAAAGGGCGTACTTCAGGCTGTCGAAGAAGACGAGGGCCTTGAAGTACTATTATTTGGCCTGAAGGGTGCGTATTCCGGGAATCATCCACGAGTGGAGTTCATAGAAGTCACTGAAAAAATCGAATCCGAGGACGATCCCGTCCGTTCGGTGAGAAGGAAGAAGGACAGCTCACTCGTACGGGCGTGCCGGGCGGTGAAGGACGGTGAGGCGGATGCGTGCATTTCCGCCGGCAACACCGGTGCACTGATGAGCGCAGGGCTGTTCGTCGTCGGGCGCATCAAAGGTGTGGAGCGCCCTGCAATCGCCACACTGCTGCCGACCACAGGCAAAGGCAAAGAGGGGATGATGCTGCTTGACATGGGGGCGAATGCCGACAACAAGCCGCAGCACCTCTACCAGTTTGCAGTCATGGCCGACCTCTATATGAGGGAGAATGAGGGGCGGAGCAATCCGACCATCGGCCTGGTCAACAACGGCAGCGAAGCGAACAAAGGGAGCGAACTGACGAAGGAGACCTACAAGCTGCTGGACGAAAGCGGGTTGAACTTCGTAGGGAACTTCGAGACGCGGGATATAATTTCAGGCAAGGTGGACATAGCGGTGACGGACGGATTCACAGGAAACGTCATCCTGAAGACGCTGGAAGGGACCGCGATGGGTCTGATGGGCGAAATGAAGCGGGCCTTCCTCAAGAACGCGAAGAACAAGCTTGCGGCCCTGGTGCTCAAAAAGGATGTCCAGGCCATCCGGGACCTTCTGGATTACCGCCAATACGGCGGTGCGCCGCTGCTCGGTCTAAACGGCAATGTATTGAAGGCCCATGGGTCGAGCGACAGCGTGGCGATCGTTTCCGCCATCAGGCAGGCAAAGCGCATGGCGGAATCTGATGCGATTAAAAGGATAAAAGAGAGAGTGGGGGAAGCATGAAGAAACTGATTCTATTTCCAGGGCAGGGTGCCCAATATGGTGGAATGGCGAAAGACATCTATGAAAACTCGCCGGAAGGGCGGACGCTCCTCGATGAAGTGTTCATGAATGTGGACTTCGACCTCAAGTCGATCATGTTCGAGGAGGACGAACGTCTGAACCAGACGGAATACACACAACCGGCGCTGTTCGCCCACAGCCTGGCGGTACTCGCTGCTACGGGACTGAAGGGGGACATCGTCCTCGGCCACAGTCTCGGAGAGCTGCCGGCACTGGTCCATGCAGGCGTCATCAGCGTCAGGGATGGCGTAAAGATCGTTGCAAAGCGTGGCGAACTGATGTCAGAGAGTACAGGCGGCGGCATGGCGGCCGTAATCGGCATGGAATATGATGCGCTTGCAGAGTTGTGCGACTCCATGTCCGATGCAGAGCGGAAGGTCCAGCCTGCGAACATCAACGCACCCGATCAGATCGTCGTTTCCGGCGACCGCACGCTGGTCGACGCCTTCGCCGCTGAAGCGAAGGAGAAGGGGGCGAGGCGGGTCATGCCGCTGAATGTCTCCGGCGCCTTCCACTCCCATCTGATGGAGCCGGCAAAGGCGGAATTCGGGAAGTTCGTCGAAGACATCACATTCAATGAACCGGCCATCCCCGTCATACAGAACGTTTCAGCGAGGGCCGAGACGGTCCCGGAGACGATCAAAGCCCAGCTGATCGAGCAGCTGACCAGCCCGGTGCGCTTCGTCGAGTGCATCAGGGCGGCAGCGGAAGCCGGTGTGACGGAAGCCGTCGAAGTGGGTCCGAAGAAAGTATTGAACGGTCTGGTGAGAAAAATAGACCGCTCCATCAAGACAACGAACATCGATACGATGGAGCAGGTAAAGGAGTTTCAAAATGGGTAGTATTGCATTGGTTACAGGTGCCTCACGCGGCATCGGCAGAAGTATCGCACTGAAACTTGGCAAAGAGGGCTATACGGTCATCGTGAACTACTCCGGTTCGAAGGACAGGGCAGAAGCGGTCGTATCGGAGATCGAGTCGGACGGCGGCAGCGCAGAAGCAGTCCAGTGCCAGGTCCAGAACTTCGATGAAGTGAAATCCATGGTCAAGTACATCACGGACACGCATGGTTCCATCGACCTTGTCGTCAATAATGCAGGGGTCACGAAGGACAACCTGCTGATGCGCATGAAGGAGGCGGAATGGGATCAGGTGGTCGACGTCAACCTCAAGGGAACATTCAATGTCATCCAGAACGTCGCCCGTCCGATGATCCGCCAGAAGGGCGGCAGGATCATCAACATCTCGAGCATCGTCGGATCCCTCGGAAATGCAGGCCAGACGAACTATGTCGCCTCCAAGGCGGGCATCGACGGCATGACGAAATCCGTGGCGAGGGAGCTTGCGCCGAAGGGCATCACTGTAAACGCAGTGGCCCCGGGTTTCATCGAAAGCGACATGACCGATGTCCTGTCCGATGATGTAAAGTCGCAGATGCTTGCGCAGATTCCACTGAACCACTTCGGCAATACCGATGATATTGCGGAGACGGTGGCGTTCCTTGCATCCGGGTCGGCACGCTACATCACCGGCCAGACGATTCATGTAAATGGTGGTATGTACATGGGCTAGGCCCTGTGGTACCATTGGAGGGAGGTGAAGAATAATGGCAAAAAACTTTGACAAAGTAAAAGACATCATCGTGGACAAACTTGGAATCGATGAAGAAAAAGTGACGAGAGAAGCATCTTTCAAGGATGACCTTGGTGCGGACTCTTTAGATATCGCTGAGCTTGTCATGGAACTTGAAGATGAGTTCGAAATGGAAATTCCGGATGAGGAAGCCGAGAAGATCAACACTGTAGGCGACGCTCTGGATTACATCGACAAACTGGAAGCGAAGTAATGATAAAATCCACTTTTCGGAGTGGATTTTATTTTTATGTCAAAACTTTTATTCATATGGATAATCGTATAAAATAAATGGAATGGGAGGCTGAAATGATGACATTCAATGAAATAGAACAACGGATCAGAAAGGACAGGCATGCAAAGCGCGGACTTGAGAAATTCCGTGGGGCTTTCCAGTCATTCGTCAAAAGGACAGGCATAACGATCGGTGACGAGGGGCTGTATGTCCAGGCGTTCATGCACAGTTCCTATATAAATGATCTGCAGATGGACAAGATATACAATAACGAACGGTTGGAATTCCTCGGCGATGCTGTACTAGAATTGATGGTTTCAGATTATATATACAATCGCTTCCAGAGTCTGCCGGAAGGCGACCTGACCAAGCTCAGAGCCAATATAGTATGTGAACCCTCACTTGTAGTATTCGCATCCAAACTCGAAATGCAGCCGCTGATCCTGCTTGGCAGGGGAGAGGAGAAGACCGGCGGCAGGGAGCGCCCGTCGATCGTCTCCGATACATTTGAAGCGTTCCTCGGTGCGCTGTACCTCGACCGTGGGACCGACGAGGCACGGCAGTTCCTCGAACGGCATGTCTTTCCGGAGGTCCAAAACAGCGACTATAACGCGGTCATCGACTATAAGACGGGGCTTCAGGAGAAGATGCACAAGACCGAGCGGAAAAGCGTGGAATACCAGCTGCTTGAAGCCACCGGACCGAGCCACGACAAGACGTTTGTCACAGGCGTATTTGCAGATGGCGACATGATCGGCAGAGGCACCGGCCGTTCCAAGAAGGAATCGGAGCAGAAGGCAGCACAGCATGCCTTGAGTGAAATGGAGAATAGGGAGAAGCGCTGATGGTATATTTGAAGGCAATAGAAGCACACGGATTCAAATCATTCGCAGATAAGGTGAACATCAAATTCGATGCCGGCGTCACTGCAGTGGTCGGCCCCAACGGCAGCGGGAAAAGCAACATCACCGATGCAATCCGCTGGGTGCTGGGCGAGCAGTCTGCCCGCTCCATCCGCGGCGTCAAGATGGAGGATGTCATATTCAACGGTACATCGGACAGGAAGCCGATGAATTTTGCGTTCGTCAGGCTCGTACTCGACAACCGTTCGAAGGTGATCCAGCTCGATGCGGACGAAGTGCATATCACAAGAAAACTCTACCGTAATGGCGACAGTGAATACTACATCAATAATGAGAAGAGCCGCCTCAAGGAGATCAACGAGCTCTTCCTCGATTCAGGCCTCGGCCGAAACGCCTACAACATCATCTCGCAGGGCGAGGTGGATGAGGTGCTGAAGGCGAAGCCCGACCAGCGGCGTGGGCTCATCGAAGAAGCTGCAGGGGTGATGAAATACAAGCTGCGCAAAAAGGAATCCGAAAAGCGGCTTGAAGATACCGCAGCGAACCTCAGCCGCGTGCATGACATCATCCATGAACTCGAATCCAGGGTGGGCAGGCTGGAGAAGGAAAGCGCAAATGCCAAGGAATACCTCGCCCTGAAAGAGGAGATGCGCCATAGCGATATCGAAGTGACGGTCTATGACCTGAATGCATTGATCGGTCTGCTTGAAGCCGAGGGGAAGGCCCTTTCGGAAACGGAGGGGCACATTGAACAGCACCGCCGGAAGCTTGCGGAGACGGAACACCGCATGGCAGAAGTGGCGGAGAAGCGGGATGCCCACGACCGCCGGAACCGGGAACTGAACCGGGAACTCGTGGACCATTCCAAAAAGCTCGAACAGACCAACGGCCGCATCGCGCTATACAATGAGCGCAAAAACAACCGGGGCCAGGCGAGCGAAGACCTCTCCCAGCGTCTGGCATCCGCCGAAAAGCGCCGGGACGGCGTACGCACCCAGCAGGTGGAGGCTGAAGAGAACCTCACACAGCTGAAGCGTACGGCAGAACGTCTCGGACAGGCTTTGAAGGAGACGGAGAATGAACGCCGTGAGCTGCTCGAGGATCAGAGTGAAGAGATCGAGAAGCTGAAGGACCAGTATTATGACCTGATGGTCGAGAAGACGACGCTCGAGAATGAACATCGCCGTGCCGAGACCGAGAAGGCGCGTCTGGACGACAGCGTCCGCCAGAAGTCGGAACGGCTGCAGTCGCTGAAGGCAGCGCAGGAAGAGGAGACGGAAACCTCCGCACAGCTCAAGGAGCGGCATGAAAAGATTGAAGGGGACCTCTCTTCAGCGCGGGCGGCCTACAGGGAAGCCAAGGAAAGCCTGCAGGCGCTCGAAGCACAGTATGACAAGGAGAAGGAGAACCTGGATACTGCCAGACGGTATATAGAACAACAGTCGTCGAAGCTCGAGATGCTGACCGCCATGCAGAATGAATACCGCGGGTACTATCCGGGTGCCCGCTTCATCCTCAAAAACCGCAGGGATCCGGATGGCATCGTCGGTGCCGTCGGGGAACTGCTTTCTGCAGAAAGCCGGTATGTCAAAGCCCTGGATACGGCACTGGGGGCACAGTCACAGAACATCGTCACACAGGATGAGGACAGTGCGAAACGTGCCATAAGGCGCCTGAAGGATGCCAAAGCCGGCTTTGCAACTTTCCTGCCCGCCGACATCATCCGTCACAAGCACATCCATTCCGATATCCGGGAAATCATCAACCGCTCGTCGATTGATGCGGAAGTGATGTCGGAAGTGGTCGGCTATGAAGCGGATATAGACAACATCGTCTCCCATCTGCTCGGAATGACACTCGTCACCGCCACGATCGACGAAGCGGCGGCCCTCGCCAAGGAGATCCGCCATAAGCTCCGCATCGTTACGCTGGACGGCGAGACGATCATGCCCGGCGGTGCCATGTCCGGCGGTTCCAAAAACGCCAAAAGTTCCATCATCGAAAGCCAGCGCGAGCACCTTGAGACGAAACAGAGGCTTGAAGCCTACCGGAAGCGTACGGCTGAAATCGAGAAGTCCGTCAAGACCCTTGGCGGCAGGCTGGCTGACCAGATGGCGGAATATGAACGGCTGGAGTCTCGAGGCAGGGAACTGTCTGAACAGAACGATGCAGTCGAAAGTGAGCGCAGACGCCTTGAATACCAGCTCGAGGCAAGGCAGGAGAACATATCGCTGCTTGAAGCTGAGCTCGAGAGCCATGACGCTGCAGGCGGAGACGAAGATTATACCGAACGCATCAGGAAGGCTGATGAAGCCCTTGAGGCGCTCGATGCACGCATCCGGAGAATGAGTGCGTCCGACAAGGACAAGAAGGAGACGCTCCGTCAGCTGACGGACGAGAGCCGCGCCATGGAAAGGGAATATGCCACGGTCAGGGAGCGCCTCGCCCATGCCGAAGACGAAATGGAACGGCTGGCCGCAGAACTCGAGGAGGCAAGCGGGCTGGTGGAGGACATCGTCAGCCAGCAGCGGCTGATCGAGCAGGATCTCGGCAGCATTGATGTGGATGCCCTTGAAGCTGAAAGGCAGGCACTTGCAGTGCGGGTCGAAGCGCTCAACGAAGCGACGGAGGAAGCGGCAACACTTCAGCATGAGATGAAAAGGGAGTATAATATACTTCAGGAGACCAAGGCTGCACATCTGAAACAGCTGGATACGCTGCAGGAAGAACTGCGCCAGCATACAGGCAGGAAGGAAAAGCTGGATGTACAGATCGAACAGAAGATCGAATATCTGTCGGAAACATACAAAACGACGTATGATAGAGCCAAAGCGGAATACCAGGACTTCTCCAACATCGACCAGAAAAGGATGAAGATATCCCTGAACAGGAAGAGCATCGAAGAGCTTGGGCCTGTGAACCTCGGCGCCATCGAGGAGTTCGACCGGGTGAATGAACGCTACCAGTTCCTGAAATCCCAGGAGAATGACCTGCTCGAGGCCAGGGGGACGCTGCTTGAAGTCATAGAAGAAATGGATGAGGCAGTAGCCATCCGCTTCCAGTCCTCATTTGAACAGATCAACCAGCATTTTGGGGAAGTGTTCAGCACGATGTTCGGCGGCGGCCAGGCGGAACTCAGGTTGACGGAACCCGGCAACTATCTGGAGTCGGGGGTCGAAATCTACGCCCAGCCGCCCGGCAAGAAGCTGTCCACACTATCCCTCCTTTCGGGAGGCGAACGTGCGCTGACAGCCATCAGCCTGCTCTTCAGTCTGCTGAAAGTGCGGGCGAGTCCATTCATCATACTGGACGAAGTGGAGGCGGCACTCGATGAAGCGAATGTCATCCGCTATGCCCGATATTTGAAGCAGCTGGCAGAAGACACCCAGTTCATCGTCATCACCCACCGCAAGGGAACGATGGAGGAGAGCGACCGTTTGTTTGGCGTGACGATGCAGGAACGCGGCGTGAGTCAGCTGATCAGCGTGGATCTGAAGGAATATGAAGATAATATCAGAGAGGAAGAGACAGTGTGAGCTTTTTAAAACGACTGAAAGATAAATTCCAGCCGAAAACCGACCAGCCGCATCCCGAGGAGCAGGAATCCCTCGAGTCCCAGAGTGAGGCCCTCGATGACGGTCTGATCAGTATAGAGGAGTTCGAGGAATGGGAACAGGAGCAGATCGGCTATAAATTCAAGGCCGGCCTCGAAAAGAGCCGGGAGAAGTTCCAGAATGAAATCAATGAACTGATGGCGCGCTACCGTACAGTCGATGAAGATTTCTTTGAAGCCCTGGAGGAAGTGCTGATCTCAGCGGACGTCGGCTTCAATACAGTGATGGAGCTCACCGATGAACTCCGTCATGAGGCGAAGGTGAAGAACATTACGGAAACCGCCGACCTCAGGGAGACGATCGTCGAGAAGATGGTCGAAATCTATGAGCGCAATGACGACCTGCCTGAAACGGTGAACATGCAGGATGACGAGCTTACTGTCATCCTCGTCGTCGGTGTCAATGGCGTCGGCAAGACGACGAGCATCGGCAAGCTTGCCCATAAGTACAGGCAGGAGGGCAAAAGTGTCATGCTGGCCGCCGGGGATACATTCCGTGCAGGGGCGATCAACCAGCTGCAGATATGGGGGGACCGTGTCGGCGTCGATGTCATCCGCCAGGCGGAGGGCAGCGACCCTGCAGCGGTGATGTTCGATGCCGTCAATGCAGCCAAAAAACGCAAGGCGGATGTATTGATCTGTGATACTGCCGGCCGCCTCCAGAACAAGGGCAACCTGATGAATGAGCTGTCAAAAATCAAGAAGGTCATCCAGAAGGTTGTTCCAAGTGCACCACATGAATCCCTGCTCGTACTGGATGCGACAACCGGACAGAATGCGTTGAGCCAGGCGAAGGCATTCAAGGAGGTCACGGACGTTTCAGGCATCATCCTGACCAAGCTTGACGGCACGGCCAAGGGGGGCATCGTCCTTGCGATAAAGAACGAACTGGGTATTCCGGTGAAGTTCGTCGGCCTCGGCGAACAGCTGGATGACCTCCAGGAATTCAGTGCAGAGAACTACGTATACGGCCTGTTTGCCGATATGGTTTCGGAAGCTGAGGAGGAAGCGGGCACAGACGCAAAAGAAGAGGGTGGCAGGAGTGATTGAGGGTCTCGAGCGCACGATGCGCATGAACTACCTCTATGATTTCTACCACACGCTGCTGACGGACAAGCAGCGCAAGTATATAGAGCTTTACTATCTCGAGGATTTCGCCTTCAGCGAGATCGCCGAAGAGCTTGAAGTGACAAGGCAGGCCGTTTATGATAATTTAAAGCGGTCGAAGGATCTCCTGGAGCATTACGAGGAGAATCTGGGCATGTACAAAAATTTTGTGTCGAGGCAGTCCCTGATGAAACGCCTGAGGGAGAAGCTCGACCATAACGAAGATAAAGAAATCGCAATAATTTTAGATGAGCTTGAAGCGCTCGATTAGGAGGAGAAGATTATGGCTTTTGAAGGTTTAGGAGAACGCCTCCAAGCGACAATGGACCGCATAAAAAGCAAGGGGAAAGTCACCGAATCCGATGTAAAGGTGATGATGCGTGAAGTCCGTCTTGCACTGCTCGAAGCAGACGTCAACTTCAAGGTCGTCAAGCAGTTCGTCAACCAGGTGAAGGAGCGGGCACTGGGATCGGACGTCATGCAGTCGCTGACACCGGGCCAGCAGGTCATCAAGATCGTCAAGGAAGAACTGACCGAACTGATGGGCGGGGAGAACCAGAAGATCACCCTCGCAAACAAACCGCCGACCGTCATCATGATGGTCGGTCTGCAGGGTGCAGGTAAAACGACGACAGCGGGGAAACTCGCCCTGCATCTGCGCAAGAATTTCAACAAGAAGCCGATGCTCGTGGCCGGCGATATATATCGTCCTGCAGCCATCGACCAGCTGGAGACCGTCGGCAGGCAGATTGATGTACCGGTGTTCTCCCTTGGGGACCAGGTCAAACCGCAGCAGATTGTCACCGAGGCGATGGAACATGCCAAGGCGGAGCATCTGGATACGGTCATCATCGATACGGCAGGCCGCCTGCATATCGATGAGAACCTCATGAACGAACTCAAAGACATCAAGGAGATAGCAGATCCAAATGAAATCATGCTCGTCGTCGATGCGATGACCGGTCAGGATGCCGTAAATGTTGCAGAGTCATTCAATGAGCTGCTCGACATTACGGGTGTCACGCTGACGAAGCTGGACGGCGACACACGCGGTGGTGCGGCACTCTCCATCCGTTCGGTTACTGAGAAGCCAATCAAATTCGTCGGTATGTCGGAGAAGATGGATGGACTGGAGGCATTCCACCCGGACCGCATGGCGCAGCGCATACTCGGCATGGGCGATGTGCTCTCCATCATCGAGAAGGCCCAGGCAAATGTGGATGAGACGGATCAGAAGGAACTTGAGAAGAAGATCAAGGACCAGAGCTTCACGCTGGATGATTTCTTGGCCCAGATGGACCAGGTGAAGGATCTCGGCCCACTGGATGAACTTCTGAAGATGATGCCCGGCGCCAACAAGATCAAGGGGCTCGACAAGATGCAGATGAGCGGCAAGGAGATCGATCATGTCCAGGCGATCATCCGATCCATGACGATGCAGGAGCGTGAAAACCCATCCGTCATCAATGCAAGCCGCAAGAAGAGGATTGCGAGAGGTTCCGGCCGCAGTCTGCAGGAAGTCAACCGTCTGCTCAAGCAGTTCAACGAGATGAAGAAGATGATGAAGCAGATGACCAGCCAGAAGGGCAAGAAGAAGAATCCATTCGGAAATATGGGTCTTCCGTTCTAAAATAGAAACTCTGTAAAGGAAAAGGTCTTTACAGAGTTTTTTCTTTCTGTTATAGTAGTAAAAGTGAAATTGAGAAATTGGAAGGAGCTAATATAACATGGCAGTTAAACTCAGATTGACACGCATGGGTTCAAATAAGAAACCTTACTACCGTATCGTCGTTGCGGATTCCCGCAGCCCAAGGGACGGTCGTATCATCGAACAGATCGGTTCATACAACCCGGTTACAAAAAATGATGACAACGTAACACTGGACGAGGACAAAGCACTTGAGTGGTTGCAGAATGGTGCAAAACCAAGTGACACAGTACGCAACATCCTCAGCCAAAAAGGTGTTATGGAACGTTATCATAATGCAAAGCACGGGAAATAATCCCGGATGAAACAACTGCTTCAAACAATTCTTGAACCGATGCTTGAACATCCCGAGGCGCTTGAGATCGAAGTGGAGGAAACGAAATACAACGTTTCCTACAAGATCAGGGTCCATGAGGACGATGTCGGCCGTGTGATCGGCAAGCGTGGCCGCATGATCAAGGCGGTGCGCACAATCATGTCGAATGCGAATCATGGCAGTTCAAAGAAAGTGTTTGTTGATGTCGATTAGGCACACCGGGTGGTGTGCCTTTTTTGTATCATCCCATTACCGTAAGGAGGCATATAATGAAAATCAGTATCGGCCGTCTTGTCAATTTCCATGGTGTCCGCGGGGAAGTCAAAGTGATGAGTGATTCCGATTTCGCAGAATCAAGGTTCTCACCGGGCAGCACTGTGGAAGTGGACGGTACAGACTATACAATCGAAAGCTACCGCACCCATAAGAGCTTCCATCTGCTGAAGTTCAAAGGGATTGGAAACATCAATGAAGTGGAGCACCTGAAGGGTGCTGAAATCATTCAGGAAGTGGATGCAGTGGACATTCCCCTGGATGAAGGGGAATACCATTACCGGGAGATCATCGGGCTCGAGGTGAAGCTTGAGGACAGCCTCGAGGTGATCGGCACAATCGAGGACATATTCGAGACCGGGGCCAATGATGTATGGGTGGTCAAAGGTGAAAAGCAGTACATGATTCCATATATAGAAGATGTGGTGAAGGATGTAGACCTTGAACAGGGTCATGTCATCATCCATCCAATGGAGGGGCTGCTCGAGTGAACATTCATTATTTGACGCTGTTCCCCGAAATGTATGAAGGCGTGCTCGGCACATCCATCCTCGGGCGTGCGAAGGAGAAGGGCATCGTGGACTACCATACCGTGAATTTCCGGGACTATTCCGGGAACAAGCACAACAAGGTGGATGACTATCCGTATGGTGGGGGTGCCGGAATGGTGCTGAAGCCGGAGCCCGTCTTCAATGCGATGGATGCGATGGACCTTGAGAATCCCAGGGTCATCCTGATGTGTCCGCAGGGCCGGCCGTTCGATCAGAAGATGGCCGAGGAGCTGAGCCGGGAGGAGGACATCGTCTTCATCTGCGGCCATTACGAGGGATATGATGAACGCATCCGTACGCTGGTGACGGATGAAGTGTCGATTGGCGACTACGTGCTTACCGGCGGCGAGCTGGCGAGCATGACGATGACCGATGCCATCGTGCGGCTGATTCCGGGTGTGCTCAGCCGGGAGGAAAGCCACCAGGAGGACTCCTTCAGCACAGGCCTTCTCGAACACCCCCATTATACGAGACCCCGGGAATATCGGGGCATGGAAGTGCCTGAGGTGCTGCTGAACGGGAATCATCGACTGATTGAAGAGTGGCGCCGTGAGGAAAGCATGAAGCGGACCCGGGAAAGACGGCCCGACCTGCTCGAAGAAGAGTAGTGAGGTTTAATTTTACCCGTTGAAAGCACGGGAGTATTATGGTAATATTATACGAGTGTCAAGGACACATATACACAATCATCCGCTGCTATGATGGGCAAGATAATTGGAAGAAGGAGAAGATAACATGTCACAGCAATTAATCAATGAGCTGACAAAAGAACAGCTTAAAACTGATCTGCCGGACTTCAAGGCCGGAGATACTGTACGTGTACACGTACGTATCGTTGAGGGCTCACGCGAGCGTATCCAGGTCTTCGAAGGTGTAGTAATCAAACGTCGCGGAGGCGGCATTTCCGAAACGTTTACAGTACGTAAGATCTCTTACGGTGTAGGTGTTGAGCGTACCTTCCCGGTACACACGCCTAAAATCGAAAAGATCGAAGTGACACGCCGTGGTCGTGTACGTCGTGCGAAACTCTACTACCTGCGTAACCTGCGCGGTAAAGCTGCACGTATCAGAGAAATCCGATAGAACCACAAGAACGCCTGACAGTCTGACTGTCAGGCGTTTTTTTCTGTCTGTTTTCATTTTTTGCCAAGGCGCCTCCTGATGCCGAAGGCATCCAGGTAGACGAGGCTTGCCAGAATGGAGAGCATGCTGATGGCAAGTGTCAGCCAGTAGTATGGCGGTGCGTAGGAGAACGTGATGATGCGATCATCTTCCCCGGCCTCAAAGCCTGTCATCAGGTAGTTCGCCCGGAAGGATTCAAGCTCCCCTGAGGCGTCCCCCGAGACCGTCATGCCGTCACGATAGATGATCGGCACGGATGCGATCCCGGCCCGGGGCTCGGAAAGCTCGATCTCGTATGAATTCGCATGCGCCTCTACAGTGTATTCCGGATCCTGTGCCATGCTTTCCTGCTCCAGTACCTCGTAGTCCTCGATGTAGACACCCTGCAGGTCGACTGCATACCTGCCTTCCGGGAAGGTGATGGGAACATCATCCTTTAGTTCGACGCGGTACAGCAGGTCATCTGCATATGTCCGGTATTTGCTCGAGGCGAACAGCCTTTCATTCGGATAGCCGTCGACATTGATGGTGAACCGCTTTTCGGGTTCGAGCAGCTCGGCGTGCATTTCAATGTAGACATCAGTATCTTCAGGCATGCCGGTGAAGGCATCGAAATTGAAGTTCAATCCGCCGCCGCCTTCCCCGACCTCCAGTATGCCGTTTGTATATGCGGCATTCTCCGTTTCGACATCCACTTCATCCAGACGGTTTTCCGGCGGTTCCGGTGCTGTGGTCGGTACGCGCGCATCCGTTACCACACCCTGAAGCATCGCATGCTCCCTGTGCAGCGGATGCACGAGGTCATCCGGGTCATATACTTCGGAAGCATATCTGATGAAGGGGAGCGGCGCTTCATTTTCATACACCGTATATGTGCCGTCCGACAATATCGGGCTGAACTTCGAAGGGATGCCGTATGCCTCGTCCTCCCGCATCATGTAGTCCACATTGAACAGGGAGAACAGGTTGCTCCTCGACTGGAAGCTCGAATAGCGGCTGATCGACTCGTACCGGATGTTCACCTTCAGTTCATTGTAGTAGAAGTCTATGATATTGCCGTCGATGATGCTGGAGTAGATGCTCGTCCCGCTGAAGTCTATGTACATGGGCGTATTGTCCTGTTCCCTCACCTTATAGTCGATTTTCTGTTCCGGTGCCTTGAGTGCCTGGATCTCTTCGATGTTGTGTTCCTGCCGGTCGCTCGCATAGTGGTTGCTGTTGATATAGAACAGATGGTTGCGGTCGATGATGCCATCGTGGTAGATCTGCGTATTTGTATGGGACGCACCGACCATCAGCGTGAAGAGGACGATCAGTGCACTATATACGACTGAAGCTATCCGGCGCTTCGTCGTCATCAGCAGGAGCGCCAGTCCCGCCACGTGTATCACTGGAATCAGGGGCACCCAGACGACCATTTCCTCCTTCAGGTAGATGGAGGCGGCCATGATGGCATATACCGGTATCAGGCTCAACAGGTACTGCCGGACACCTATTTCCCTGAAGCGTGACAGGTACTGGGCGATGAGTACGGCATGGAAGAACACAAGCATGTAGTGCCAGCGCTTCTGCGGCTGCTGGAAGCCATTGAAGAACAAGTCTATGTAGGGTGACAGCGTAAACATCATGAAGACGATGGTCAGTATCGCGAACAGCCTGTAGAAATAGCGGCCATACAGCTGCCTTGTGAACAGGGCCTGGATGGCGAGGAACAGGATGATGACGAGATAGTTCTCATAGAATATGTTGTCCTGCCAGCCCAGGTCCTCAAACAGCGGCACATCGACTTCATACTCCCGGGCATCGTTGTTGAGGAACCCGCGGACCGCATGGAAGAAGGCAACGGCTGAAATGCCCGCTCCGAACAATGCTGAAGGGATGGCACATTTCAGCGTCTCCATACGGGGCAGGTCTCCTTTCCGGGTGAAGACGAGCCGGATTGCGAGATAGACGATCGCGATGATCAGCTGGTAGTAGGCAAAATAGAAGTTGTTGATCATTGTCGCAGCAACGGCAAATATGAAGAGGCCGGGCTTCCTTTTTTGGATCAGCAGCTCCAGCGCCCAAAGTGTAAGCGGAAGCCAGATGAATACGTCGCTGAAGAAGGACCAGAATATCGTAAACCTGAAGTAGGTCGGCGAGGCGGCGAAGATGAACCCTCCGAGTATCGCCGGAATCGGCCTGACCCCGATGCTGCCCAGGAACCGGTATGTAAAGTAGATGATGAGGAATGCCTTCAGAATGGATATGAAGAACGCATTATGCGCCCAGAAGCCGATGGTGGACGGGTCGAACCCCATAAGCAGTTCTCCGGCCCTGACGAACAGGATATTAACGTAGTAGATGATGTTCGTCGAATAATAGTAGGCGAGATCCGTATAGAAATCGCCGCCGAGGCCAAAATCCATATCATAGAACCATGTGCCCTCCCTGAACTGTTCATACAGGTAGAGCTGCATCGGCAGCATCTGTTCCAGGCCATCGTTGGCGCCGGTCATGAAGACCCTGTCCCTCCGGTCGTCCGGCATGATGAAGCGCCATAATACATAGAAGTGGGAAAGGACCGCCAGGAAGGCGATGAGCATGAGATGGCGGCATGCATATATTCTTGATTTCAATGTCTGCATCGTATCATCCTTCCTTGTCCTTGAGCACCCACCTGGTAATGCCGTAGGTGATTGGTACGGTGATGACCAGTACAGGCAGCGGTGCGATTATTTCATTCCATCCCCACTGGTCCACCAGAATATACAGCAGCAGCGTCTGCATGCCCATATTGATGACCTGGGTCAGGGGAAATTTCAGGAATTTGGATAGTGTCGGCCGCACCCGGTAGACCACATAGCAGTTCAGGAAGTAGGAAATGATGAATGCGATGATGAACCCTGCCAGGTGTGCGATGAGGTAGGGGACACCCGACAGGAAGAGGAGGGTATAGGCGACATAATAGTTTGCCGTATTCAGGAGGCCGACGGCCACGAACCGTACGAATTCACCGGTGATACTGCTTTGTCTCATGATGGCCCCCCTGCTCCTTTTCGGATTCGGATGATTCCCTGACGATATACTTTGGACGGTTTTTGGTCTCCACATAGATGCGGCCGACATACTCGCCGATCATCCCGAGTGAGAACAGCTGGATGCTGCCGAGCAGCAGCAGGCTTGCGATGATGGTGAAATAACCGGGAACTTCGACGCCATTGATGAGGATGTTCACGAACATGTACAGTATATAGGCGATCGATGGCACGAGTACGCCCAGCCCGAGATAGAAGCAGATCCTGAGCGGGCGGTGGTTGAATGCACTGATGCCGTCTATGGCATAGTCCAGAAGCTTCAGAGGATTGAATGTCGACCGCCCGGATTCACGGCTGATGTGATCAAATTCGATCACCGTCTTGTTGAATCCGACCCATTCGAATATCCCTTTTGAAAACCGGTTGTTCTCGCTGAGGAGCAGTATGGCATCGACCACCTTCCTCGAAATCAGCCTGAAGTCCCCCTCGCCATCTACGAGGCGGACGGTGCTCGTAAAGTTCATCAGCCGGTAGAAGAGTTTGGAGGGGAGGCGGCGTGAGAGGGGCTCCCCCGTACGATTTCTTTTTGCGACCACCTGGTCGAACCCGGCCTCGAACTGCTCTATCATCTCCGAAATCAGCGACGGAGGGTGCTGCATGTCACCATCCATGATGATCACAGCCTCCCCCTCGGCACTTTCAAGGCCGGCGATGATGGCCGCCTCCTTCCCGAAATTCCTGGAGAATGAGATGTATCTGACGGTGCTTCCGGCAATGCGCTTCAGTTCCTCGAGCGTTCCGTCCGTCGAGCCGTCATCGATGAATATGACTTCATACTTCCGATCAAGAACAGTCATGACCGAATCGATTTCAGTACCGAGCCCTGCGATGTTCTCCGCTTCGTTGAGTACAGGAATAACAATCGAAATCATTTTCCCACCCCCTGTCATTTTATTAAAGATTGATTGTATTATATAATATGGTAATGAACCCAAACAGGCAAGACTTATAAATGAATAGGAGCGCTGTACAATGAGCATCAACTGGTTTCCAGGACATATGGCAAAAGCAAGAAGGGAAGTCGAGGAGAATCTGAAGAAGGTGGATGTCGTGATCGAGATACTCGATGCACGGATACCTTATTCGAGCCACAACCCGATGATGGACGAAATCACCCAGCACAAGCCGAGGGTCGTCGTATTGAACAAGGTCGACATGGCCGATCCGAAGGCGACGGAGGCATGGGTGTCAAAGTTCAAGAGCGAGGGCAAGTATCCCGTGGCACTCGATGGCAGGAACAACCAGATCATCAAAAAGATCGAGCCGCTTGCAGTGAAGGCCACTGCAGACATCTTTGAGCGGATGGAGAAGAAGGGCATCGGCAGACGGGCCATCCGCGCCATGATCATCGGCATACCGAATGTCGGCAAATCGACGGTGATCAACAACATCGCCAGGAAGAAGGGGGCGAAGACGGGGAATACCCCGGGTGTGACGAAGCAACAGCAGTGGATCAAGGCCGGCGCGCAAATGGAACTGCTCGACACCCCGGGAATCCTATGGCCGAAGTTCGAAGATGAAACGACGGGCAGGAAGCTGTCGCTGACGGGAGCCATCAAGGATACGGTCGTCCCTCTGGACGAGGTCGCCATCTACGGCATGGAATTCCTCATGAAGCATAACCTTGAGCGGTTCAAACGCTTCTACAACATTGATGTGTCACCAGAGGATGGCATCGTGGAGGTGTTCGATGCCATCGGCAGATCCCGCGGACTCAAGGCCGGCGGCAACGAAATCAACTACGAGGCGGTCACGAACCGTCTCATATATGACATCCGCAACGGCAAGATCGGAAGGTACACCTTTGATATGGTGGAAGAGTCATGAAGACGCTGCGGGAAATAGAAGCGGAACTTTCCGCCTGCACCAATATCGATGCACTCTCCGCCTCCCCGCATGCCGCGGACGGACGCAAAGGGGTTGTGAAGCTGCTTGAGAGGCACAGGCGGCGCCTTGAGAAGGAAGCAGCACTCCGGGAGAAATTCGAAGCCATGAGCCAGTACGAAAATGAAGTGCGGCAGACCGTCAGGCTTGTCGCCGGCGTTGATGAAGCCGGGCGCGGCCCGATCGCCGGAGAAGTGGTCGCTGCGGCCGTCATCCTTCCGGAAGGATTCATGTTGCCGGGACTCGATGACTCCAAAAAGCTTTCGCTCAAGAAGCGGCTGGCATTCCGTGAAATCATCATGCGGGAGGCGGACTACGGCATCGGCATCGCAAGTGTCGAGGAGATTGATGCGATCAATATATATCAGGCAAGCAGGCTTGCCATGGAACGTGCGGTGGCAGGCCTCGACGAAGAGCCCGAACACCTCCTTGTGGATGCGATGACGATTGATGCGGGCATCCCCGAAACTTCAATCATCAAGGGGGATGCGCACTCCGTCTCGATCGCAGCGGCGAGCATCATCGCCAAGACGGAGCGGGACATGCGCATGGAGGCATATGACGCGAAGTATCCGGGGTATAATTTTGCCGCCCACAAGGGGTATGGTACAAAGGACCACCTCAAGGCACTTGAAGCCCTTGGCCCATGTAAAATCCACCGGAAGACATTTGAACCCGTACGCACCCTATCACTTGGACAAACGGAATTGTTGTGACATAAGGATAGTGCCATCGAAGGAAAGGTCGAAGGGGGATTTCAAATGAAGAAAGCCTTCAGGATTCTAATCATATTTATAGCCACCTCTGTATTCATCTATTTAGGGGCAGCATATGCAATGATACTTTTCAGTAATGTAAAACAGCCCGCCCATGAACAGAAAAGCTTGGATTTTGAACATATCGCCACAGATGGACAAGCACTTCCCCGGCTGGATGAATATGAAGCAAGTGATGGAACACGACTGCAGTACCGTCATTACGAAGCTGATACGGACAGTGTCCTCATTTTATTGCATGGATCGGGTTACCACAGCAGTTATCTGCAGCCCTTGGCAGAGCATCTTTCAAAAGAAGGTATCGCCTCTGTCTATACGCCCGATTTGAGAGGACATGGCAGAGACACAGACAAGCGGGGGGATATTGACTATATTGGACAGATTGAGCATGATCTGTATGATTTCATTGAATTGGTACGCGGCAGGCATCCAGGGGAAGCCATCGTATTGGGCGGCCATTCAAGTGGAGGGGGGACTGTCATACGTACAGCAGGTGGCGAGTACTCTCACGAAGCCGTGGATAAATATCTGCTGATTGCACCCTATATCCATCATAATGCACCAACAGACAAGAGTGGGGAAAATGGATGGGCCAATGTCAATATGCCACGCATGATCGGATTGTCGATGTTGAACCAGGTTGGCATAAGCCACATGAACAACAGGGATGTCATATCCTTCAATATGCCAGAGGAGTATCGTGATGGCACTGAGACTTTGAAGTACAGTTACCGGATGCAGGCGTCCATGCATCCTAGGGATGACTATCATCATGATATTGATTCGATGGAGGGGGATGTACTCGTCCTGGCCGGTCGCGAAGATGAATCATTTAGAGCACTCGAATATAAAACAGTTTTTGATGACCATGACCAGGTTGAAGTAGTATTGTTGGATGATCTTTCCCATTTTGCTCCCATATATGATGCTGAGGCACATGAGGCAATAGGAGAGTGGTTGCCCCTTCAATAATTCTTATTGAGACCGGTAGTGGTTTTCCTGAAAGTCCTGTGACCCCCCGGTCCGTGTGAAATCCACCGTGAAACGTTCGGACCTGTGAAAAATATGGTTCTTACAGAACGAATTTAATTAATGCAGTTTACTTTGATGAATACCTTTTCTATAATTGAATGGTAAGGTTTAAAAAAGCTTAGGAGGATGAACATGAATATCCATGAGTATCAAGGGAAAGAAATCTTTCGCTCCATGGGCGTAGCTGTGCCCAACGGAAGTGTGGCCTATACACCTGAGGAAGCAGTGGAAGCAGCAAAGACACTCGACTCTGATGTATATGTCGTAAAAGCACAGATCCACGCCGGTGGCCGTGGCAAGGCGGGCGGCGTCAAGATCGCCAAGTCAATTGATGAAGTGAGGGAATACGCCAAGGAACTTCTCGGCAAAGTTCTCGTCACACATCAGACCGGGCCGGAAGGCAAGGAAGTCAAACGTCTTCTTATCGAAGAAGGCTGCGACATCCAGAATGAATACTACATCGGCTTCGTCATCGACCGTGCGACGGACCGCGTGGTATTGATGGGCTCTGAAGAAGGCGGTACGGAAATCGAGGAAGTTGCTGCAGAAACGCCTGAGAAGATTTTCAAGGAAGTCATCGACCCTGTAGTCGGCCTCATGCCGTACCAGGCGAGAAGACTGGCGTTCAACATCAACATCCCGAAGGAATCCGTAGGCAAAGCAGCCAAGCTCATGCTTTCCCTTTATAATGTATTCACAGAAAAGGATTGCTCCATCGTGGAGATCAACCCGCTTGTAACTACAGGCGAGGGCGGTGTGCTTGCACTCGATGCGAAGGTCAACTTCGATGCAAACGCGCTCTTCAGAAACAAGGATATTGTGGAACTCCGTGACCTGGATGAAGAAGATCCTAAGGAAATCCAGGCATCCAAATATGATCTTTCATATGTTGCGCTTGACGGAAACATCGGCTGCATGGTCAACGGTGCAGGTCTGGCGATGGCAACAATGGATACGATCAACCACTTCGGCGGCAGACCGGCGAACTTCCTCGACGTAGGGGGCGGCGCGACGACTGAAAAGGTAACCGAAGCATTCAAAATCATCCTTGGAGATGAGGGTGTTGAAGGGATTTTCGTCAACATTTTCGGCGGTATCATGAAGTGTGATGTCATTGCTGAAGGTGTAGTGGAAGCCGTCAAGAATGTCGGTCTCGAAATTCCGCTCGTTGTGCGTCTTGAAGGTACGAATGTCGACAGGGGCAAGGAAATCCTGTCGGAATCCGATTTCGACATCATCCCTGCAAGCACTATGGCTGAAGGTGCCCAGAAGATCATCGAAGCGGTCAACGAAAATAAATAATAACGGAGGAATCTACTGTGGGTGTATTTATTGATAAGGATACAAAAGTCCTAGTTCAAGGTATTACTGGATCAACGGCACTGTTCCATACTAAACAGATGCTTGAATATGGTACTCAGATCGTGGCTGGTGTGACACCAGGCAAAGGCGGCCAGGAAGTCGAAGGCGTGCCTGTCTTCAATACGGTTGAAGAAGCGAAGAAGGAAACGGGAGCGTCCGTATCCGTCATCTACGTTCCTGCACCATTTGCTGCAGATGCGATTGTGGAATGTGCAGATGCGGAACTGGATCTCGCCATCTGCATCACCGAGCATATCCCTGTACTTGATATGGTCAAAGTGAAGCGCTATCTGGAAGGCAAGAAGACACGCCTTGTCGGCCCGAACTGCCCAGGCGTCATCACTGCAGATGAATGCAAGATCGGCATCATGCCTGGCTACATTCATAAAAAAGGCCATGTCGGTGTAGTCAGCCGTTCAGGCACACTGACTTATGAAGCGGTACATCAGCTGACTGAAGCCGGAATCGGCCAGACGACAGCTGTCGGAATCGGCGGCGACCCTGTCAACGGCACGGACTTCATCGACGCGCTGAAAGCATTCAATGAAGATCCTGAAACTGAAGCGGTTGTCATGATCGGTGAAATCGGTGGTACGGCTGAAGAAGAAGCGGCAGAATGGGTCAGGGATAATATGACCAAACCTGTTGTCGGCTTCATCGGCGGTGTAACTGCCCCTCCAGGAAAACGCATGGGCCACGCAGGTGCCATCATCTCCGGCGGCAAGGGTACTGCAGACGAAAAAATCAAAACAATGAACGCATGTGGCATTGAAACTGCAGACACGCCATCTGAAATCGGTGAAACATTGATTTCCCGCATCAAAAAAGAAGATGGCCTCTATGAGAAATGCCTCACTGTAAAATAATTGTTACATGGTTCACTGAACCAGTTGGAAAACACGGAATCTCACACGAGATTCCGTGTTTTTTTGCATTTTATTCCATTATATTTAATCGGATCGTAAACAGCGCCCTGACCGATTTCTTCTATAATTATCATACATGAACAGGAGGGATCGTATGGATCTATTAAGTTTGAGTTTTGCAGGAGTGACGCCGCATGAATACAAAATGCTGACCAGCCATGGTCACATGGGGGTGGGGGACAGAATCCGGGAAAAGGTTTCCCGAGCAGGAAGAATGGATAGAGGGAGGTTGACAGGGTTGCTCAAAGCGAAGGGGATCGACCACATCACCCTGGATGATGCGGAATATCCAACCCTATTGAAGGAGATCTATGATCCGCCGTTTGTCCTCTACTACCGCGGGGATGTCAATCTGCTCGAAAAACCGATGCTCGGCATCGTCGGCAGCAGAAAAGCGACTGGATACACCCGGATTGTACTCCAGAGAATCGTACCTGATCTTGAGGGCATGGTGGTTGTTTCAGGGCTCGCCTACGGTGCTGATGACATGGCACACAATACGGCAATGGAGAACGGTCTCGGAACGGTGGGGGTGCTTGCTTTCGGGCATGATCTCCATTATCCGCGGAGTACAGGGAGGACACGGGAAAGGATGGAACAGGAGGGGCTCGTAATCAGTGAGTACCCGCCGGATGTGAAGATAGCCAAATGGCGCTTCGTTGCACGGAACAGGATCATTGCCGGCCTGTCCTCAGGCGTCCTCGTCACCGAAGCGGAGCTCGCGAGCGGCAGTCTGATCACATTGGATATGGCCTTAAATGAGAATCGGCATACGTACTGCATTCCGGGAAACATCCATGCACCACAGTCGGCCGGCACAAACGAAAAGCTCCGGGAAGGGGCGAAGATGGTCCTGTCGGCCCGAGATATAATGGAAGATTTCAGAAGCTGACTTTCATGAATACAAGAAAATTTAAAATCTATTATAGTTGACAAACAATTTTACTTCACTGTATTATTTGGATTTGAAAACACAAACGAAGGAGGCAATCGGCCTGTGGCAGATAATCTGGTTATTGTAGAATCGCCTGCGAAAGCTAAGACGATAGAAAAATACCTCGGCAAACGATACAAAGTCGTTGCATCGATGGGTCACGTACGCGATTTGCCTCGCAGTCAAACGGGGATAGACACTGAAAACAATTATGAACCCAAATACATCACCATTCGCGGCAAGGGGCCTCTTCTCAAGGATTTGAAGAAAGAAGCCAAAAAAGCGAAAAAGATATTCTTGGCAAGTGACCCGGACCGCGAAGGCGAAGCAATCGCATGGCATTTGAGCCATGCACTTGGAGATGACAAGGAATACTACAGGGTAGTATTCAATGAAATTACGAAAGATGCGGTGAAGGAGAGCTTCAAGCATCCCGGAACAATCAATCAAAAGCTTGTGGATGCCCAGCAGGCGCGTCGTATACTCGACCGGCTCGTTGGCTACAACATTTCGCCCGTCCTGTGGAAGAAAGTGAAAAAGGGGCTGTCGGCCGGACGTGTTCAGTCTGTAGCACTGAAGATGATCATCGACCGTGAAAATGAGATCAGGGAGTTCAAGCCTGAAGAGTACTGGACGATTACAGGCCTTTTCAAATATGGCAAAAGCAGCTTCGAAGGAAAATTCAACCGGCTCGCCAAGGAAAAGATCAAGCTGAAGGCAAAAGAGGATGTCGATCATGTGCTGTCGCAGCTTGAAGGTGACCAGTTCAATGTGGATTCGGTTGAGAAGAAGGAGAAGAAGCGCTATCCATCGAAACCGTTCACTACATCCTCCCTCCAGCAGGAAGCGGCAAGGAAGCTGAACTTCAAGGCACGCAAAACGATGATGGTCGCCCAGCAGCTCTATGAAGGGATAGACATCAAGAAAGCGGGTACAGTGGGTCTGATCACCTATATGAGGACGGACTCCACAAGGATCTCCCCAGTGGCCCAGCAGGAGGCCGTCGACTATATTGAAGAGGAATTCGGCAATAACTTCGTCGGAGCAAAGCCCTCCGGGAAAAAAACGGAAGGCAGCCAGGATGCCCACGAGGCGGTCCGTCCGACAAGCGCAAACCGGACGCCGGCAAACATGAAGCAGTATCTCTCCCGTGACCAGTACAGATTGTACAAGCTGATCTGGGACCGTTTCATCGCCAGCATGATGGCACCAGCCATCCTGGATACCGTCCGCATGGAACTGTCGAACAACGGCGTCATTTTCAGAAGCAATGGACAGACGATCAAGTTCAAAGGCTTCATGCAGATCTACGTCGAAGGCAGGGATGACGAAGAGGAAGACTTGAACAACCGGCTGCCGGAAATCGCAGAAGGGGAAACGGTCAAGTCGGACAAGATCGATCCGAAGCAGCACTTCACCCAGCCGCCGCCGCGATATACGGAGGCAAGGCTCGTAAAGACCCTGGAGGAACAGGGGATCGGCCGGCCATCCACGTATGCGCCGACGCTGGACACGATTCAGAAAAGAAATTATGTTAAAATCGATCAGAAACGTTTCATTCCTACGGAACTTGGGGAAATCGTCAACCAGTCGGTGACACAATACTTCCCGGATATCATAGATGTGGAATTTACACGGACAATGGAAAAGAGCCTGGATGACATCGCCGAGGGCGAAGCGTCCTGGGTTGCGGTCATAGATGATTTCTACAAGGATTTCGAACCACAGGTGGAACGTGCGGATGAAGAGATGGAAAAGATTGAAATCAAGGACGAACCGGCCGGTGAGGACTGCGAGAAATGCGGTTCGCCAATGGTCTACAAGATGGGGCGCTATGGAAAGTTCATGGCTTGCTCGAATTTTCCGGACTGCCGTAATACAAAGGCGATCGTCAAAACGATCGGTGTAAAATGTCCGAAGTGCAATGAAGGGGATGTCGTCGAGAGGAAATCCAAAAAGAACCGGATCTTCTACGGTTGCGACCGCTATCCGGAATGCGACTTCATTTCCTGGGATCGGCCGATCGGCAGGGACTGTCCAAAATGCGAGCACTATCTTGTGGAAACCAAAAAGGGCAAGAAGGCCAAAGTGAAATGTACAAACTGCGATTATGAAGAAAAAGCCGAGTAGCACAGGTACCCATATCCTGATATGGGTATTTTTGTTGGGAAAAGAACAAAATATTATAAATATTCATGTTATTTTGTGTAAATTACAGCCAAATAGGTTATTATATATTATTGGATGCTGAAGAAAATATCGGAATGCCGATTTCAAGGGCATCAGTTGATGATTTTTTAAGAATTGTGATAAGATTCTGATAAAGGAGGGGTGGTGGAATGGACCATCTTGGAAATTTCACTGAACAGCTCAAGTATCAGCGCAACCTTTCATCCCACACTGTCAGCAACTATAAGCGGGATATCGATGAGTTCCTCCGATTTCTTGATCAGGAGGGATTGGACATTGAAACTTTCAAGTATATGGATGCAAGAAACTACCTCAATATGCTTTATCAGAAAGAGTTGAAAAAATCTACAGTATCCAGGAAAATATCAGCACTCAGAAGCTTTTACAACTATCTGATCGACAAGGGGGTCCGTGCTTCGAATCCGTTTACGAGCCTTCCCAATCCGAAGAAGGAGAAGCCTCTGCCGGGCTTTCTGTACGAGAACGAAATACGCAAGCTTTTTGACTCCCTCGATCAGGATTCTAAAATGTATGAACGGGATAGGGCAATCCTGGAGCTGCTGTATGCGACAGGCATGCGCGCTTCCGAACTGCTCGGCCTCACATTGGCCCATATCGATTTCGACCACGGCCTGCTGAAAGTGCGTGGAAAGGGCAACAAGGAAAGGGTGCTGCCTTTCGGCAGCCACGCCTCCCAAGCCATGAAGGACTATATAGATAAGCACCATCAGGCGATCGAAGCGAATGGAACTTTATGGATCAATCAAAGAAATGGTCCTCTGACGGATAGGGGCCTCCGCTATGTCATCGATATGATGGTCAAGAGGAGTGCAAGCGATCTTCACCTCCATCCGCACAAGATCAGGCACAGTTTTGCGACCCATATGCTGAACAATGGGGCAGATCTCAGGGCGGTCCAGGAACTGCTCGGGCACGAATCATTGTCGACCACCCAGAAGTATACCCACGTGTCCAAAGAGCAGCTCAGAAAAACCTATCTCGAGCACCATCCAGCTAATCAGAAGAGGTGAAAACATGGCAATAAAAGGTACAACGATATTTGCCATCCGGCATAAAGGCAAGATGGCAATGGCAGGCGACGGTCAGGTAACGCTTGGCAACCAGGTGGTGATGAAGCATTCCGCAAGAAAAGTCAGGCGCCTTTTTGATGATAAGGTAGTTGCTGGTTTTGCCGGCAGCGTTGCAGATGCCTTCACATTATTTGAGAAGTTCGAAGCAAACTTGTATGCCTATAACGGCAACCTGACGCGGGCGGCTGTCGAACTTGCGAAGGAGTGGAGGGGCGACAAGATCCTCAGACAGCTTGAAGCCATGCTGATTGTCATGGATCGGGAGACCCTGCTGCTGGTCAGCGGTACAGGAGAGGTCATCGAACCGGATGATGGCATCCTAGCCATCGGCAGCGGGGGCAACTTTGCCCTGAGTGCCGGCCGTGCGATGAAGCTTCATGGCGACAGTCTGGATGCTGAAACGATAGCGAAGGACAGCCTGCTCATCGCAAGTGAAATCTGCGTCTTCACAAATGACCATATAATTGTAGAAACGATTGAGTAAAAGGAGCGTTTGAATTGAGACAAAATCTTACTCCAAGGGAGATTACTGCCAAACTCGATGACGATATCATCGGCCAGCAGGAAGCCAAGCGCAAAGTGGCGATTGCGATGCGCAACCGCTACCGCCGCATGCAGCTCGAATCTTCATTGAAGGACGAAGTCGTGCCGAAGAATATACTGATGATTGGACCGACCGGTGTCGGCAAGACTGAAATTGCCAGAAGAATGGCCAAGCTGACAGGCGCACCATTTTCAAAAGTGGAAGCCACAAAGTTCACTGAAGTCGGCTACGTCGGCAGGGACGTCGAAAGCATGGTCCGCGACCTGGTCGAATCAAGTGTCCGCATGGTCAAGGAAGAAAAGATGAAGATGGTCGAAGATGATGCCCGGAAGCTTGCCGAGGAGCGCCTGGTTGGACTGCTCGCACCGGGTGAGAAGCGCAGGCAGGCAAACTCGAATCCTTTCGAAATGTTCATGAACCAGCAATCCGATGACGAATATGAGGAAGTGACGCCGGAAGTCAGGGCGAAGCGTATGAACCTCAGGGAGAAGCTGGCGGCAGGACTGCTGGAAGACGACGAGGTCACCATTGAAGTCGAGCAGGAACAGAACCCGATGGGCATGGCGATGCCGGGAATGGATGAGGGCGGTATGCAGGACATGCTCAAACAGTTCATGCCCAAGAAAAAGCACAAGCGTACCATGCCGGTCAGAAAGGCGAGGGAATACCTGAAGCGTGAAGAAGCTGAGAAGATCGTCGATACCGACAATGTGAATGATGAGGCGATATCGCTTGCCGAGACGATGGGCATCATCTTCATTGACGAAATGGACAAAATCGCCAAGGGAAATCAGAATACCGGGGACGTATCCCGGGAAGGTGTGCAGAGGGACATCCTGCCGATCGTCGAAGGCAGCACGGTCCAGACCAAGTACGGTCCGATAGACACCGAGCATATCCTCTTCATCGGCGCGGGGGCATTCCACGTCGCCAAGCCGAGCGACCTTATTCCGGAACTCCAGGGGCGCTTCCCAATCCGTGTCGAGCTCGACAAGCTCAAAGCGGAGGATTTCGTCAAAATACTGCAGGAGCCGAGAAGTTCGCTGCTCAAGCAGTATGAGGCGCTCCTCAAAACAGAGGATGTGACCATTTCCTTCACGGATGAAGCCATCACGGAGATCGCCAAGATCGCCTTTGAGGTGAACAGCGACACGGACGATATCGGTGCACGGCGCCTCCACACGATCCTTGAGACCCTCCTTGAGGAGCTGCTCTTCGAAGCGAGCGGCATGCAGGGGGCGCACGTGGAAATAACCCGGCAATATGTGGAGGCAAAACTGAACAACATCAAGTCCGACAAGAATTTGAGTGCATTTATTTTATAATCTAAAAGGAGAATTACCATGAGCAACCTATTACAGAAAACAAGAGAAATCAACAAGCTTATTCAGAGTCATCAAGGCGTCAAAGTGGACTTCAAGGAAGTATCGGAGAAGGTGAGCGGTGTACTGGAGTGCAACGTATTCATCGTCTCCCGCAAAGGGAAGCTGCTGGGATATGGAATCAATCAGAAGATTGAGAACGAACGTATTGTTGAAATGCTGGAAGCGAGAAGGTTCCCTGAGGAATACGTTGAAAAGATCATGAGCATCAATGAAACCCAGGAGAACATCGAGTTCGAAGACGAACTGACTGTATTCCCTACTGAGGATTCCTTCCAGGACTCCGAAACTTGCATCCTGCCGATCTTTGGTGGTGGAGAGCGTCTTGGCACCCTCGTGCTCGGCCGCATATCCAAGCAGTTCGAAGATGATGATCTGGTACTCGCAGAATACGCCGGCACTGTTGTAGGCATGGAGATTCTCCGTGAAAAGCAGGAGGAAATTGAGCAGAAGGCACGTGACAAGGCGAGCATCGCCATGGCGATCCGCTCCCTCTCCTATTCCGAGCGTGAAGCGATCGAGCACATTTTTGATGAACTCGATGCGGATGAAGGGCTTCTTGTCGCCTCCAAAGTTGCAGACCGGGTGGGCATCACGCGTTCGGTCATCGTCAATGCACTGCGTAAGCTGGAGAGTGCCGGTGTCATCGAATCCCGTTCCCTCGGCATGAAAGGTACATTCATCAAGGTCAAAAAAGAGGACTTCCTGCCTGAACTCAGAAAAGAAAGCTGATTTGGCCGAATCAGGGGTTTGATTTAACGGCTGAAATGTGGTATATTATTCAAGGCTGAAAACAGCCCATCACACACAGTATGGTGAATTGGAGACAGGTGCCTTACGGTCGTTTCCACAGCTGTACTGGAGGAAAAACCAAAGGAGGAAATATCATGGCAGTAATTACTATGAAGCAACTGCTTGAAGCTGGTGTACACTTCGGTCACCAGACACGTCGTTGGAACCCGAAAATGAAGAGGTACATCTTCACGGAAAGAAACGGCATCTACATCATCGATCTACAGAAGACAGTCAAAAAAGTAGGAGAGGCTTACGATTTCGTAAAAAGCATCTCTGAAGAAGGCGGAAAAGTCCTTTTCGTTGGTACTAAGAAACAGGCTCAGGACGCAATCAAGGAAGAAGCGGAGCGCGCTGGTCAACTTTACGTCAACCAGAGATGGCTCGGTGGTATCCTGACGAACTACAAAACAATTTCAAAACGTATCAGACGCATCTCTGAAATCGAGAAAATGGAAGCAGACGGCATCTTCGATGTACTTCCGAAGAAGGAAGTTATGGAACTCCGCAAAGAATACACACGTCTGAACAAATTCCTCGGCGGTATCCGTGAGATGAAGGAAATGCCGAAGGCACTCTTCATCGTCGACCCTAGAAAAGAGCGCAACGCGATCATGGAAGCTAAGAAACTCAACATTCCAATCGTTGCGATGGTCGATACAAACTGTGATCCGGACGAAATCGACTATGTCATCCCTGCGAACGATGACGCCATCCGTGCAGTCAGACTGATGACAAGCAAAATGGCGGACGCGGTACTGGAAGGACAGCAAGGCGTATCCGACCAGGAAATCGCTGCAGAGCAGAACATCGACATGGAAGAAGGCTCCGAAGAGGAGACTGTCGAAGCGGGCGAAAGCAAATAAAGCATTAAACAACGGTGATAAGTTCCTTACTCTTATCACCTTTTTTAAAAGACCGGGAGATTTTCCCGGTTCCTATTAAATATGATTCCAGGAGGATGGAAAATGGCTATTTCTGCAAAATTGGTTAAAGAACTACGTGAAAAAACTGGTGCTGGAATGATGGACTGCAAGAAAGCACTCCAGGAAACTGATGGTGACATCGATAAAGCGGCAGACTACCTGCGTGAAAAAGGCATCTCCAAAGCTGCGAAGAAAGCGGACCGCATTGCGGCCGAAGGCATCGTACATGTCGCTTCAAAAGGCAATGACGGCGTCATCGTTGAAATCAACTCCGAAACTGACTTCGTTGCACGCAATGAAGAATTCCAGAAACTCGTCAAAGACATCGCAGAGCACATCCTTGACACTAAACCTGCTGACATCGAAGCGCTCAATGCGTCTGAAATGAATGGCAAGAAAGTCGAAGATGTCATGAATGAAGCGGTGGCGAAAATCGGTGAGAAACTCACTCTGAGAAGATTTGCCCTTGTTGAAAAGACGGACAATGATGCATTCGGCGAATACCTCCACATGGGTGGACGTATCGGCGTCTTGACACTTGTGGAAGATTCCACTGACGATGCGGCAGCGAAAGATGTTGCAATGCACGCAGCAGCACTGAATCCTAAATATGTCTCCAAAGACGAAGTGTCCCAGGAAGAACTCGAGCACGAAAGAGAAGTTCTCAAACAGCAGGCGTTGAATGAAGGCAAGCCTGAAAAGATCGTCGACAAAATGGTGGAAGGCAGAATGCGCAAGTATCTCGAAGAGATCTGCATCGTCGACCAGCCGTTCGTCAAGGATTCCGATCAGACTGTTGAACAGTTCCTGAAATCCAAAGGCGGCACACTCAAAACTTTCATCCGCTTCGAAGTAGGCGAAGGTCTTGAAAAAAGACAGGAAAACTTTGCTGATGAAGTGATGGGGCAAGTGAATAAATAATAAAAAGACACTTCGGTGTCTTTTTTTCAGATAAGAAAAGTTTATTCTTCTTGCATCATGCATCACCACAGTGGTGCACAAACATTTCCGGCTGAATGGATATAATATTAAATTATGTAAGGATGGAGACATATGCCTGAGACTTCCAAATACAAACGTATCGTATTGAAATTAAGTGGTGAGGCCCTGGCTGGTGAAGATGGCTTCGGCATCAACCCGGTCGTAATCAAGAATATTGCCAAGCAGGTGAAAGAAGCCAAGGACCTTGGTGTGGAAATCGCAGTCATTGTCGGCGGCGGAAACATCTGGCGGGGGAAGGTCGGCAGCGACCTCGGCATGGACCGGGGCACAGCGGACTACATGGGCATGCTTGCCACCGTCATGAATTCACTTGCACTTCAGGACAGCCTGGAACAGATGGACTGTGAGACACGGGTGCTCACTTCGATAGAAATGAAACAGGTGGCTGAACCCTATATAAGAAGACGTGCAATCAGACATCTCGAAAAGGGACGGATCGTCATCTTCGCAGCAGGTATAGGCAATCCATACTTCTCCACCGATACGACTGCGGCACTCCGGGCAGCAGAAGTCGAGGCGGATGTAATCCTGATGGGCAAGAATAATGTGGATGGCGTCTATTCAGCTGATCCGAAGCTTGATGACAATGCACACAAGTACGATACACTGACCTATATGGAAATGCTGCAGGAGAACCTGCAGGTCATGGATGCAACTGCTTCATCCTTTTGTATGGACAATGACATACCGCTTGTGGTATTTTCGATTACAGAAGATGGCAATATAAAACGTGCTGTATCAGGTGAGACCATCGGTACAGAAATCAAAAAGTAATGGGAGAGAAAGAACATGAGTGAATCAGTCTTAAAAGATGCAAAGTCAAAAATGCAGAAGTCACTGGAGAGCTTGAGCAGGGAGCTTGCTTCAATCCGTACAGGCCGTGCGAATGCAAACATGCTTGATCGTGTAACAGTGGACTACTATGGTGCCCCGACCCCTGTCAATCAGCTTGCAGGCATATCTGTGCCTGAAGCGCGGATGCTCACTGTGACACCTTACGACAAAGGTTCAGTCGATGATGTCCTCAAAGCCATCCAGCAAGCTGATCTTGGTGTGAACCCTACAAGCGACGGTACGATGATCCGCATCACCGTGCCACAGCTGACAGAGGAACGCCGCAAGGAATTCGTCAAGGATGCCCGCAAGGAAGGCGAAAATGCCAAAGTTGCAATCCGCAACATCAGACGTGATGCCAATGACGAATTGAAGCGTCTTGAAAAAGATGGTGAGCTGACCGAAGATGACCTCAGGAGCTATACAGAAGATGTACAGCAATTGACGAATGACTACATTGATCAGATCGACAAGATGTGCGACGACAAGGAAAGTGACATCATGGAAGTCTGAATCATCATTCCAGGGCAGGATTTTCCTGCCTGTTTTTTTATGTTCGCAATATTATATGGTAGAATAAAGTGATTGAGGACACGATATTATCAATGTATACTAATAATTATAATGCTTCAGGAGGATTGTTATGTTTGGTTGGAAGAAGCAAAAGAGAACCGATTCCGAAAAAGAGCTGCCTGCACATATCGCCATCATCATGGACGGAAATGGAAGGTATGCCAAACAGAAAAATAAACCAAGGATAAACGGTCATTATGAAGGCATGCAGAATGTAAAGAGCATTACACGGCATGCTTCAGATCTCGGCATCAAATATTTAACTCTATATGCTTTTTCCACGGAGAACTGGTCACGGCCGAAAAGCGAAGTGAACTATCTGATGAAACTGCCGGGGGATTTCCTCGGAACATTTCTGCCGGAACTCATAGAGAAGAATGTCAAGGTCAGTACCATCGGAAACCTTGATGCCCTGCCGATACATACTAAAAAAGCCGTACAGCAGGCGATTGACAAGACTTGCCACAATACGGGACTGAATCTTATCTTTGCGCTCAACTATGGGGGGCGGGATGAGCTGATCCAGGCATTTCGGAAGATGGCCAATGAAGTTTCCCGGGGTGATCTCGACCCGGAGGACATTACGGCTGAAATGGTAGACCAGCATCTCATGACATGTACGATTCCCGATCCTGAAATGCTCATCCGTACAAGCGGAGAATACAGATTGAGCAATTTTCTTTTATGGCAGTCGTCATACAGCGAACTGTTTTTCACAGAAACACTATGGCCTGAATTTTCAACAGAAGAACTCGATCATATGATTTCCCAATACAGGAAGCGTGAGAGAAGGTTCGGGGGACTTACCAAAGAGGAGGAATGACATGAAGACGAGGACGATAACTGCAATCATCGCCTTATTAATTTTTGTACCCATTGTCGTTTTGGGCTCATGGCCTCTGCTGATCACAGTCTTCCTTCTGGCCTATACTGCGCTCTATGAAATACTCAAGATGAACCGCATCCACATCTTCTCCATTCCCGGGATGCTCTCCATGGTGGCACTTTTCATCATCATGATGCCGCAGGAGTCCTACATGCCCTATATTTCGATGTTCCAAGTGGACCTGATCATCGTCATGGCACTGCTCATGCTGAGTTTCACCGTCATCAGCAAGAACAGGTTCTCATTCGTGGACATGGGATTCTGCGTGCTCGCAGTGGCCTATGTGGGCATCGGCTTCATGTATTTCTACGAAACGCGGGAAGAAGGCATCATCTACATACTGTACGGCCTGCTGATCGTCTGGGTAACCGACACGGGCGCCTATCTTTTCGGTCGTGCGATCGGCCGCAGGAAACTGTGGCCGCAGATCAGTCCAAACAAGACCGTCGAAGGTTTCCTGGGAGGCATATTCTGCAGCGTGCTGCTGGCCCTCCTGTTCTATCTGACGGGTTGGATCGAAGGCGTTCATGTGCTTCTGTTCCTGCTACTGACAATGATTCTGAGCATGTTTGGACAACTGGGTGACCTCGTCGAATCCGCACTGAAACGCCATTTTGACGTCAAGGATTCCGGGCGGCTGCTGCCGGGGCACGGCGGTGTGCTCGACCGCTTCGACAGTTTCATCTTCGTTCTGCCCCTGATGAACATATTACCGATAATAACTTAATCCAGAATACAGGTGAGTCTTATGAAAACAATTTCCATACTAGGTGCAACAGGCTCCATTGGAACACAGGCGCTGACAGTCATAGGGAACAACCCTGGGCAATTCGAACTCGGGAGCATTTCGATCGGCACGAACATAAAAGCGCTGGAGAAGATCCTTGAATCATTCAGGCCGAAACTGGTGAGTGTCATGAAGGATGCGGACCGTCTCCACCTGAAAGACAGATATCCCGATATCGAGTTCACATGTGGCCGGGAAGGGCTGATGGCGGTGGCGACGGATGATTCGGACACCCTGCTCACAGCTGTAATGGGCAGTGTCGGCCTCGAACCGACACTCGCTGCAATCGATGCCGGCAAGGATATTGCGCTTGCCAACAAGGAGACGCTTGTTGCCGCCGGGGAGATTGTAATGGCGAAGGCCAGGGGGAAGAATGTCTCCATCATCCCCGTCGATTCGGAGCATTCTGCCATATTCCAGTGCCTGAGGGGTGAGGACCTGCGTGAGATGAAGCGCATCATCCTGACTGCGAGCGGCGGTTCCTTCCGCGACCTCTCCCGCGGCGAGCTCCAGAATGTGACGCTCGAGCGTGCACTCGACCATCCGAACTGGGCGATGGGCCGGAAAATCACGATCGACTCTGCCACCATGATGAACAAGGGGCTCGAAGTCATCGAGGCAAAATGGCTTTTTGATGCGGAAGTGGACCAGATTTCCACAATACTGCATCGGGAGAGCACGATCCACTCCATGGTCGAATTCGTCGACAACAGCATCATGGCACAGATGGGAACGCCGGATATGAAGACGGCCATCCAGTTTGCATTCAGCCATCCGAAAAGGCTGCCGATGGACAATCCGATGGATTTCGATGCACTCGGCCAGCTCAACTTCAAGCCAATGGATCTGGAACGTTTCCGGATGCTCGCGCTCGCATATGATGCGCTCCGGATAGGCGGCACGATGCCGGCTGTCATGAATGCTGCCAATGAATATGCAGTGAACCGCTTCCTGGAGGGGGAAATCTCCTTTCTGGAAATAGAGGAGATCGTCGAATCGCGCATGGACAGCCATGAGGCGATCCAGAATCCGGATCTTGATACGATTCTCTACTACGACCGGCTCTACAAGTCTGATATGAGGTGATGAAATGACCGGCATTTTAGCTTTTATTGTTGTTTTCGGTGTGCTGGTGACGGTTCACGAACTCGGACACCTGGTCTTTGCCAAACGGGCCGGCATCATGTGTCCCGAATTTGCCATCGGCATGGGACCGAAGATATTTTCATACAAATATAATGATACACTCTACACCGTACGGCTGCTGCCCGTCGGCGGCTACGTGCGGATGGCTTCCGAAGAGATGGAAGTCAACCCGTTGAATGCCGGTATGCGGGTGCAGCTCAAGGTGGATGATAGGGATGAGATCACGCATATCATCCTCGATGATAAGCACAATTTCACCCAGATAGAAGAAGTGGAAGTCATCGAATCCGATATTACGAAAGAGATGTACATCCGTGCGAGCCGTCTTCATGACGGCGAGGAGGTCACCTACAGCCTGGCGCATGAAGCCTACTTCGTCGAGAATTCGCAGCTGGAACGCATTGCGCCGAAGGAGTCACGCTTTGAGTCGAAGTCCGTCGGACACCGATTCATGACGCTTGCTGCGGGACCGCTGATGAACTTCGTCCTGGCATTCGTCCTGTTTACGGTGCTGTTCTATGTGCAGGGCAAGCCGACGGATGAAGCAGTCGTCGGTTTTGTTGCAGAGGATACACCTGCTGAAGAAGCAGGTCTCCAGGAAGGGGACCGTCTCGAGAGCATCAACGGTGAGACTGTCGATGACTGGAATGACATGTCGGCCATCATCCAGGAGCAGGGTGAGCAGCCGCTTGATATCGAAGTGGCCAATGATGGTGAATCCCGGACAGTGGAGATGACACCGGTCGTCGAGACCACGGAACTCCCGGACGGCGAAACGTCGGAACGACTCATCATCGGCATCGGCGCCGAGATGGAACGCGGTGTCTTCTCCCCGATACTCTGGGGTGCTGAACAGACCGTCCAGATGAGTACCATGATTTTTGATTTGGTCGTCAATATGTTTATAAGTATTGTTGAAGGTACATTCTCCTTCGACATGCTGAACGGACCGGTCGGCATATACAAGGTGACTGAAGAGGTGGCGGCACAGGGGCTGATCACACTGATCAACTTTACCGCCATCCTGAGTGTCAACCTCGGCATCATGAACCTGCTGCCGATTCCAGCACTGGACGGGGGACGCATCCTGTTCGTCCTCTATGAAGGCATATTCAGAAAACCGCTGAACAAGAAGGTGGAACTGAATATCCAGCTGATTGGCGTACTGTTCCTGCTGATGGTCATGATTCTAGTAACATGGAATGACATAAAGACATTTTTCCTTTAGGAGTGAAGTGAATGAGACAATCCAGAATGTTTATACCAACAATGCGTGAAACACCGCAGGACGCAGACAGCCTGAGCCACCGGCTGATGCTGAAATCGGGCATGATCAAGCAGATGGCGAGCGGCATATACACCTACCTGCCGATTACGAAGCTCGTTCTGAACAACATCGAACAGATCGTCAGGGAAGAGATGAACGCCATCGACGGCGTGGAAATCCATATGCCCGTTCTGCATCCGAAGGAACTTTGGCAGGAATCCGGACGCTGGGAGGCATACGGCAGTGAACTGATGCGCATGAAGGACCGCCACGAGCGCGATTTCGCCCTTGGACCGACACATGAGGAGATTGTGACGGCCCTCTTGCGCGACGAGCTGAAGAGCTACAAGAAGCTCCCGCTGACGCTGTTCCAGATCCAGACGAAATTCCGGGACGAGCTGCGTCCACGGTTTGGACTGCTGCGCGGGCGCGAGTTCATCATGAAGGATGCCTATTCCTTCCATAGTAATGAAGCATCGCTGGATGAGACATACCACGACATGTATAATGCCTATTCGAACATCTTCTCCCGCGTCGGACTGAACTATCGGGCAGTCGAAGCGGATTCCGGGGCGATCGGCGGCAGCCATACCCATGAATTCATGGCGCTTGCGGATATCGGTGAAGACACGATTGCATACACCGACGGCAGCAACTATGCGGCGAACATCGAAAAGGCGGGCTGTCCGGTACCGGAAGCGAAGGAGATCCACAGCGACAGGGAACTGGAGAAGGTGGCGACACCGGATGTAGCGACATGCAGCTCCCTTGCGGAATTCCTGGACATCAATCTGGATGAGACGACGAAGACGATGGTTCTGCGTGTCGACAACGACTACGTGATAATTCTGCTCCGGGGGGACCACGAACTGAACGATGTGAAGGTCAAGTCCCATTTTGGCACCGATGATATCGACTTCGCGACGGATGAAGAGATCGAGAACCTGCTGAGTGCTTCACCCGGCAGTCTCGGTCCGGTCGGAACCAGTCTGCCGGTATACCTGGATTATCAGGTCAGGAACATGCAGGACTATCCGACAGGAGCGAACGAGAGCGGCCATCACTTCATCAATGTCAATCATGGACGGGACTTCGAAGTCAGTGAATTCGGAGATTTCCGCTTCATCACCGAAGGTGAAATGGCACAGGATGGCAGCGGTCCGGTCAAGTTCATGAGAGGCATCGAGGTCGGCCAGGTCTTCAAACTGGGCACCAAGTATTCTGAAGCGATGAACCTGAACGTATTGGATGAGAACGGCAGAAGTGTGCCTGTACTCATGGGCTGCTATGGCGTCGGCATTTCAAGGACCCTGTCCGCCATCATTGAAAGCCACCATGACGACCGGGGCATCATCTGGCCGAAGGCCGTCACACCTTTCGACGTGCACATCATCACCGCCAATCCGAAGGATGAAGAAGGTGCCGGCATTGCGGAACGACTCTATGAGGAGCTCGGCAAGCGGTATCGTGTGCTGTATGACGACAGGAAAGAGCGGGCTGGTGTGAAATTTGCAGACTCCGACCTTATCGGCCTGCCGTACAGGATCGTCGTCGGCCGTGCAGCCAAAGAGGGTAAAGTGGAAGTGAAGGCAAGGAACAGCGAAGACTCCATGGAGTTGCCGATAGATGACGTAATGCAGTATCTGGAAGTGAACTATTAAAAGAAGTTGGGCGCGTAAATCCTGGATTTACGCGCTTTTATAGGAGTGTTGCAAGTGAAGGGAAAGGACCAGTTCAACATCCTGCTCGAACAGGCAGGTATCAGGGGGAATGAAGACTATCTGTCGACGGGCACATTGAAGAAGGTCGTGTCTGATGACGACAGAAGACTGTGGGAGTTCCACCTGCATTTTGAGCAGATGATACCTGCTTCATTAAGGAGCATGATGGAAAAAAGCGTAAAGGATGCCTTTTCGAATATCGCAGATACGAAGTTGATCATTTCTGCAGACCACTACACGGACAAGGATATCATCGACTACCTGGAGTATGCCCTCATCAACATCAATGTCAATGAAAATATCCGCTTCCAGCTGCTCAACTGTGACAAGCAGTTCAAGGATGGCATTCTGATGTTTTCAGTACAGAACGAAATTGAAGTGGCGCATTTCAACAAGCACATCAACGGCAATCTGACTGCTGCCTACAACACGTACGGCATGCCGATCAGCGCGGTGGAATTCCATGCCGACAGGGCACTCGATACCGACCGCCGGACAAAGCTTGAGGCACGCCTGAAGGAAGAGAAGACGGAGCTTGTCCAGGGCTTCATTGAACAGCAGAAGGATAATGAAGCCGAGATGAAGCAGCAGCAGGAAACGGTCGTCAAGCAGATCGGCAAGTCCATGAACATGAGTGATATCCGGCCGCTTGAAACGGTCGTCGAGGAGGAGTTCAACGTCAAGGTCGAAGGGGTCATCTTCGATTCCGAGGTCAGGGAACTCCGGACCGGCCGCAAAATACTCCAGCTGAAGATCACCGACTATACCGATTCGATCGCCGCCAAGATGTTCTCCCGCCATGGCAAGAATGACGATGCCGTCTTCGATGCACTGTCCAAGAACGATTGGGTGGTCATCGAGGGCAACGTGGAATATGATGAATTTTCAAGGGACATGGTGCTCATGATCCGCAACCTGAACGTGGTCCATAAACCGGAGAAGACGGACAGGAGTGACGAGAAGCGGGTCGAGCTCCATCTCCATTCGGAGATGAGCCAGATGGACGGCCTCAGGAACATCGGGGAATACGTCAAGCGGGCCGCCGACTACGGCCACAGTGCCATTGCAGTGACCGATCACAATAATGTACAGGCGTTTCCGGACGCCTACTATGCCGCCCAATCGAACGGAATCAAGATGATCTATGGCATGGAAGGCCTGCTCGTCGATGATGGTGCCCCGATCGCCTACAGGCCGCAGGACATCGCCCTCGATACACATGAATATGTGGTGTTCGACGTCGAGACGACCGGCCTCTCATCAAAATATGACAAGATCATCGAGCTTGCCGGCGTCAAGGTGAAGGATGGCGAGATCATCGACCGCTTCGAGCGTTTCAGCAACCCGAATGAACCGCTGACCGAAACCATCAAGGAGATTACGGGCATCACGGATGACATGCTGGTGGATGCACCACCGATTTCTGAAGTGATTACAGATTTCAAGGAATGGGTGGGTGACGCGATATTCGTCGCCCATAACGCGAGCTTCGACATGGGCTTCATCGAGGCGGCCTACAGCAGGGAGGGCCTCGGCTCCTACACCAACGGCGTCATCGATACGCTCGAACTGTCCCGTGCAATCAACAAGGATTTCAAAAAGCACGGACTGAACATATTGGCGAAGAAATACAATGTGGAGCTGACCCAGCACCACCGGGCCATCTATGATGCGGAGGCGACTGCGTACATCTTCATCAAGATGCTGTCGCAGATCAGGAAGCTGGGCATAGACAATCACAGCCATATCAATGAAAAGCTTGCCGATTCCGATTCATACAAGCGGGCCATGCCGACGCATGTCACCCTGCTCGTCAAAAACCAGGAGGGGCTGAAGAATCTGTTCAAGATCGTCTCCGCCTCCCTGACCGACCACTTCTATAAGACACCCCGTATACGCAAGCAGGTGCTTGAGAAATACCGGTCAGGCATCCTGATCGGCAGCGCGTGCGATTCCGGTGAAGTGTTTACGACCATGATGCAGAAGTCCTATGACCAGGCCAAGAAGGTCGCGGGCTTCTATGACTATCTCGAGATCTTTCCCAAAGCGCTCTACAGCCGTCTGCTCGACCGTGAAATCGTTCGGGACGAGACGACGCTTGAGGAGATCATTACAAACATCATCAGGCTCGGTGACGAGCTGGACAAGCCGGTCGTTGCCACAGGCAACGTGCACTATCTGGATGAATCGGACAAGCTGTGCCGGGACATCCTGGTGAAGAGCAACCCGGGGAACCCGCTTTCCCGCGGACGCCTGCCGGATGCGCATTTCAGGACGACCGATGAAATGCTGGAAGGGTTCGCCTTCCTTGACGAGGATGTCAGGAAGGAAGTCGTCATCGACGCACCGAACCGCATTGCAGACAGCATAGAAGAGGTCGTCCCGATCCAGGACAAGCTCTATACCCCGAACATCGAAGGGGCGAATGACGAGATCAGGGAACTCAGCTACAGCAATGCCCGCAGCCTTTACGGGGACGACCTCCCCGAGATTGTGGTCGAGCGGCTCGAAAAGGAGCTCGACAGCATCATCGGCAACGGTTTTGCCGTCATCTACCTGATCAGTCAGAAGCTCGTCAAAAAGTCCCTTGAAGACGGCTACCTCGTCGGATCCCGCGGCTCCGTCGGTTCGAGCTTCGTAGCGACGATGACCGAAATCACCGAAGTGAATCCGCTGCCGCCGCACTACGTGTGTCCCGAATGCCGGACGAGCGAGTTCTTCATGGACGGCAGTGTAAGCTCGGGCTATGACCTGCCCGATAAGGAATGCGGCGCATGCGGTTCAGCCCTCATCAAGGAAGGCCAGGACATCCCGTTCGAAACTTTCCTCGGATTCAAGGGGGACAAGGTACCGGATATCGACTTGAACTTCAGCGGGGACTACCAGCCGGTCGCCCACAACTATACGAAGGAGCTCTTCGGTGAAGACAAGGTCTTCCGTGCAGGGACGATCGGCACCGTTGCAGAGAAGACGGCTTTCGGCTACGTCAAAGGCTTCCTGAATGACAATGGGCTTCATCGGCGGGGTGCTGAAATCGACCGCCTCGTCCTTGGATGCAGCGGGGTCAAGCGGACGACCGGACAGCACCCGGGGGGCATCATCGTCGTTCCGGACTATATGGACATCTTCGATTTCACGCCGATCCAGTACCCTGCGGATGATATAGAATCGGAATGGAAGACGACGCACTTCGACTTCCATTCCATCCACGACAACCTGCTCAAGCTGGATATACTCGGGCACGATGATCCGACGATGATCCGCATGCTGCAGGACCTCTCGGGCATCGATCCGAAGACCGTGCCTGTCGATGACAAGGAGACGATGTCGCTTTTTAATTCCCCGGAAGTGCTCGGGGTTACTGAAGAGGATATCGTATGCCGGACGGGGACGCTCGGTGTACCCGAGTTCGGTACAGGATTCGTGCGTCAGATGCTCGAGGATACAAGGCCGTCGACGTTCAGTGAGCTCGTACAGATTTCAGGCCTGTCCCACGGTACGGACGTATGGCTCGGCAACGCCCAGGACCTCATCAGAAGCGGCACATGCGACCTCAAGAACGTCATCGGCTGCCGTGATGACATCATGGTCTACCTGATGTACCAGGGGCTTGAACCTTCCCTCGCCTTCAACATCATGGAGAAGGTAAGGAAAGGGAAGGGGCTCTCAGAGGAGCATGAATCGGCGATGCGTGAACAGGGTGTGCCGGGATGGTACATCGAATCGTGCAAGAAGATCAAATACATGTTTCCGAAAGCCCACGCGGCCGCCTATGTACTGATGGCCGTGCGGATTGCATACTTCAAGGTGCACTATCCGCTCTACTACTATGCGAGCTATTTCACCGTACGTGCTTCCGACTTCGACCTGTTGACGATGGTCAAGGACAGCACGACGATCAGGCACAGGGTAAAGGAGATGAACCAGCGGTTCCAGGAGCTGACCAAAAAGGAGAAGGATACGCTCATCGTACTGGAGCTTGCGAATGAGATGGCACAGCGGGGGTACAAGATTCTGCCGGTGGATGTCGAAAAGTCCGACAGCACCGAATTCAGGATTGAAGGGGATGCGCTCATCCCGCCATTCCTCGCTGTACCGGGACTTGGTGCGAGTGTCGCAAAGCGCATTGTCGAAGCGCGTGAAGAGGAGCCCTTCATTTCCAAGGAGGACCTGAACAAGCGTGCCGGCGTCTCCCCGAAGATTGTGGAGTACCTGACCGAGCTCGGCAGCCTCAACCATCTGCCGGACAAGGCCCAGCTGTCCATTTTCGACATGTAGCGTAGTTGCAGGCACAATGGCTCTGTGATATAATAGTTGTGATATTAAATACCCAGTCACAAGGAGAAGAACGGGCTAGCCCGTTCTTCTCTTAGTTTTGAAGGAGGGGAATGGACAGTGAATCGTACAGAACAGGATGTCATGACGCATGCACAGCCACTGATTGAGGAGATGGGGTATAAGCTCATCGAAGTGGAATATGTGAAAGAGGGTCCTGACTACTATTTGAGGCTGTATCTTGACAAAAAGGGTGGTATCACGCTCGAAGATTGTGCTCAGGCAAGTGAAGTGCTGAGTGAAAAACTCGATGAGTGGGATATCGTCAAGGGAGGCTACTTCCTCGACGTCTCTTCTCCCGGCGCCGAACGTCCGATTAAAGATGATGACGACCTGGAAATGACATTGAACCAGGGGATATATGTAAAGACGTATCAGCAGATCGACGGCAACAAGGAATGGACAGGCATCTTAAAAGATTACGATTCTGATACAGTGACAATCGACTACAGGGAAAAAACACGCACGAAGACGGTTACGATTGGCCGGGATAGGATTGCGACCATACGCAAAGCGGTAATATTATGATTGGAGGCGCTTATTAGTGAACCAGGAACTACTGAATGCAATAGAATACCTTGAAAAGGAAAAAAGCATTCCCAATGAAGTGCTTGTCGAAACAATAGAGGCGGCACTTCTTACAGCCTATAAAAAGAACTACTCACAGCATAAGAATGTCAAAGTGGATCTGAATATGGAAAACGGCTCATACCGTGTCGTTTCCAGGAAGGATGTGGTGGAGGAGGTTGAGGACCCTACTGCGGAAATCGATCTCGAAACCGCCCGTACGGTCAACCCGGCATATGAGATCGGCGATCCTTATGACGAAGATGTCACACCGAAGGACTTCAACCGTGTCGGTGCCCAGGCTGCCAAGCAGGCAGTGATGCAGCGCCTCCGCGATGCAGAGCGGGGCATCCTGTACAATGAGTTCATCGACAAGGAGGACGAGGTCATGACGGGCCTGATCGACCGTGTCGACCATCGTTTCGTCCATATCCAGCTGGGCCGGACGGACGCCGTATTGAGCGAATCCGAGAGGATGCCGAACGAAGTGTACCGTCCCAATGACAGGATCAAGGTCTATGTCAACAAGGTCGAGCAGACGACGAAAGGTCCACAGATTTTCGTGTCGCGGACGCACCCGAACCTGCTGAAGCGCCTTTTCGAAAAGGAAGTGCCTGAAATCTTTGATGGGACTGTGGAGATCATGAGTGTTGCCCGGGAAGCCGGGGAGCGCTCCAAGATCAGCGTCCATGCCCAGAACCCCGATGTCGATGCGGTGGGTTCCTGCGTCGGGGCAAGAGGTGCCCGTGTGGAGGCGATCGTCAATGAGCTTTCAGGCGAGAAGATCGACATCGTCCTGTGGAATGAGGATCCGAGAGTGTTCGTCAAAAACGCCCTCAGCCCTTCCCAGGTCGTGGATGTCATCGTGGATGAGGACAACCAGTCGACAATGGTGATCGTTCCGGACAACCAGCTCTCCCTTGCCATCGGCAAAAGAGGGCAGAATGCCCGTCTGGCTGCGAAGCTGACAGGGTGGAAGATTGATATCAAAAGCGAATCCGACGCCCGTGAAGAAGGCGTCATCGAATAAGACTTGTGGGTGATGTAGCATGAAGAAGAAAGTACCACTCAGAAAATGTATCCTTACCAATGAAATGCATCCGAAAAAAGATCTGCTCCGTATCGTGGTGACGAAAGAGCGAGAGGTCTTCGTCGATCCGACGGGCAAGAAGAATGGGCGCGGCAGCTACGTGGTCAAAGATCTTGAAAAGGTCGAGGCCGCACGCAAAGGCAGAAAGCTTGAAGGCAGGCTCGGCTTCGACAGCGATACGCTCTCTCCGGTATACGATGAAATCATCCGCCTGATCTACCGGGAGGACATTCCGAAAAGATGACGGACAAGATATTGAATCTTTTGGGCCTGGCCAAGCGTGCAGGCATGTTGACGACCGGGGAAGAGAAGACGATAGAATCCATTCAGCGCAATAGGGCCAAAGTCGTCTTCCTTGCCAGCGATGCAGGCAGCAGTACAGCCAAGAAAGTCAGAGACAAATGCAACTACTATGAAATACCATTGATTGATGATTACACCAACGAAGCCCTGAGTACGGCTACAGGCGCTTCGAACCGGGTTGTATTGTCAGTTACAGATTCAGGTTTCAGCCGGAAGATGCTGCAGCTTAAAGAGAAAGGAAAGTGATTCGATGAGTAAAATCAGAATCTACGAATATGCAAAAGAATGCGGAGTGCCAAGCAAAAAGGTGATTGAATTCCTTCAGGCAAGGGATATCGAAGTGAAGAGCCATATGAAGTCGCTCGAAGACAGTGAGGTCAATCTCCTCAACAAGGAATTCAAGAAATCCGGCGCTTCCGACAGCAGCTCCAGTAACAGCAGGCAGTCGAAAAGCCAGAGCACCCAGAAGGGCAGCCAAGGCGGCCAGAACACCCAAAAAGGCAGTCAAGGCGGTCAGCAGAAGGGCGGTCAGCAGAAGGGCGGTCAGGGTCCACAGAGGAACAACCGGAACCACAAGCCTGGTGCAGGCAACAGGAACAAGAACAACCAGAACCAGAAGCCGGGCAATAAACAGAAGAACCAGAGGCCGGAACCCGTCAAAAAAGAGGTTGAGCTTCCAAAGAACTTCACCTATCAGGAAGGCATCACAGTCGGCGAACTCGCCGAGAAGATCGGTGTGGATTCCTCAAAAATCATCAAGGACCTCTTCATGGTCGGCATCGTAGCGAACATCAACCAGCCACTGGATAATGATTCAGTGGAACTGATCGCAAGCGACCACGGATTCACTGCCGAACTCGAAGTCGTGGTAGATGATACGGACCTTGAAAATTATTTCGAGCTCGGTGATGATCTGGATGAAGAACGTCCAAGTGTTGTAACCATTATGGGCCACGTCGACCATGGTAAGACGACACTGCTCGATTCCATCCGCCATACGAAAGTGACTGCGGGCGAAGCGGGCGGCATCACTCAGCATATCGGCGCCTATCAGATCGAGTCTGGCGGCAAGAAGATTACATTCCTCGATACACCGGGACACGCCGCATTCACAACGATGCGTGCACGCGGTGCGCAGGTGACGGACATTACAGTACTTGTCGTCGCTGCCGATGACGGTGTAATGCCTCAGACAATTGAAGCGATCAACCACGCGAAAGCTGCGGAAGTGCCGATCATCGTTGCCGTCAATAAGATGGACAAGCCGACGGCAAACCCTGAGCGCGTCATGACGGAACTCGGCGAACATGGCCTCTATCCGGAAGACTGGGGCGGAGATACGATTTTCGTCTCCCTGTCGGCACTGAGCGGTGAAGGCATTGAAGACCTGCTTGAAATGATCACGCTCGTCGGGGAAGTTGCAGAACTCAAGACGAAAAGTGACAGACCGGCAGTCGGAACCGTCATCGAGGCGGAACTCGACAAGTCGAGAGGTCCGGCAGCCTCCCTGCTCGTCCAGCACGGTACACTGAAGGTCGGCGACTCCATCGTCGTCGGAAGTACTTTCGGCAAGGTCAGGGCGATGGTCGACGATCTTGGACGCCGCATCCAGGAAGCGGGTCCATCCACACCTGTTGAAATCACGGGTCTGAATGCCGTGCCGCATGCAGGTGACCGTTTCGTCGTCTTCAAGGATGACAAGACAGCACGCAGCATCGGTGAGGCAAGAAGCGAAGAGCAGGTCATGAAAGATCGTGAGCAGACATCTGCAGTCACACTGGACAACCTCTTCGAACAGATGAAGGAAGGCGAAACGAAGGACCTCAACCTCATCATCAAAGGTGATGTGCAGGGCTCCGTGGAAGCATTGAGCGCCTCCCTGATGAAGATCGATGTGGAAGGCGTCAATGTACGCATCATCCACACGGGTGTCGGTGCCATCAATGAATCCGATGTTACACTTGCCTCCGCCTCCGAAGCGATCATCATCGGCTTCAACGTCCGTCCGGATGTCAATGCCAAGAAGGCGGCGGAACGTGAGAAAGTGGACATGAGACTCCACCGCATCATCTACAATGTCATCGAAGAGATCGAATCTGCGATGAAAGGGATGTTGGATCCCGAGTTTGAAGAGAAGGTCATCGGTAACGTGGAAGTCCGCCAGACATTCAAAGTGTCTAAAGTCGGCACGATTGCCGGCGCCTATGTGACCGACGGCAAAATCACCAGGGATTCAGGTGTAAGAGTCATCAGAGAGGGTATAGTTATCTACGAAGGTGAACTGGATACCCTGAAGCGTTTCAAAGATGACGCCAAGGAAGTGACTGCCGGGTACGAATGCGGCATCACGATCAAGAACTTCAATGACCTTAAAGAGGGAGACCAGATCGAGCCTTATATCATGGTTGAAATTGAAAGGTGATGACTATGAGCAACAGACATGAAAGAGTTGCCGAAGAAATCAAGAAAGTGGTAAGTGAGACGCTGCGTACAAAAGTATCGGATCCGGATATCGGGATGATTACAGTGACGGACGTCGAGCTGACCAAGGAGATGGAGATAGCGACCATCTACTTCACATCCCTGAACGACAATCGGGAGGAAGTGGAAGCGGCCCTGGGCCGTGCCAAAGGGCTGGTCCGTTCCGAAGTGGCGAAGGAAATCAGGATAAGAAAAGCGCCGGAACTGCAATTCAAGTATGATACTTCTATTGAGTACGGCAATAAGATCGAAAATCTTCTGAATGAAATCAAAGATAAATAAACCTGAGGGGATTCCCCCCAGGTTTTTATTTTTATATGGAGGCGTACAGATATGCACGGTGTAATACCTGTCAACAAACCAAAAGGACTGACAAGCCATGATGTTGTCATGCGCATGCGCAGGATACTACATATGAAAAAGGTGGGCCATACCGGCACTCTGGATCCTGAGGTTACAGGGGTCCTGCCGATCTGCATCGGTGAGGGGACGAAGCTGACCGAATATCTGCAGACGAAGAAGAAGCGCTATCATGCCGAGGTGACGCTTGGGTTCTCGACGGACACGGAAGATCAGACGGGCGAGGTCACCGGAAGAAGCGATAGTGTTACAGGCATCTCAGACGAGGCGATCGACCAGGCAGTCGATGCCTTCCGGGGCAGCTATCGCCAGAGGGTCCCGAAATACGCCTCAGTAAGGGTCGATGGCCGGAAGCTGTATGAATACGCCCGCAAAGGCATCGAAGTGGAGCGTCCCGTGAGGGAAGTGTTCATCCATGAGATAGGACGTGCTGGCAGGGTGGAAAGGGAATCCGGCCTCGTCCGGTTCAGCCTGGATGTAGAATGCTCGAAGGGGACCTATATCCGCACACTTGCTGTGGACATCGGGAAACGCCTCGGTGTCGAGGCGCATATGTCCGCCCTTGTCAGGACGGAGTCATGCGGTCTGACGCTTGACCGGGCAGTGACGTTTGAAGCGCTTGAAGCAGGAGATCCGAAAGATGCGATTGTTCCGATTTCAGAACTCATCGCGGATCTTCCGACCATCGAAATCGCTGATGAATCCTTCTTTTTCAAAATTCGTAATGGGCAGAAGATAGACAAATCTGATATCATTGAAAAAGTAGGGGAAGATGACGCCGATATGGTCGCATTCACAAAGGGCGGCATCCCGGTCGGCGTGTACTATGATCATCCCGAACACACGGATATAATGAAACCATACAAAATGTTCAATATATAAGAGGCGATGAGATGAAAATTTACAGACTTCACTATCCACATGATCAGCAAGAACTCAATCTGGAACCTTCTGCAGTTGCGGTCGGCTTCTTCGACGGCCTTCACCGGGGACACGAGGATGTCATCGGCAGGATGGAAGACATTGCGGAAGCGGAAGGGCTGAAGAAGGCGGTGATGACCTTCGATCCGCACCCATCGGTCGTGCTGAGTCCAAAAAAGCAGCGTACGACATATTTGACACCGCTTGATATCAAACTGGAAATGCTGGAGGAAAAGGGCATCGACTACTGCTTCGTCATCAACTTTTCAAGCGCCCTGGCGGGCCTTGAACCCGACTTTTTCGTCCAGCAGTACATCCTGCGGATGAATGTCAGGGAAGTCGTCGCAGGTTTCGACTTTACATACGGCAGATATGGGAAGGGGAACATCCATACACTATCGGAGTATGACGCGTTCAATACCACAGGCATCGACAAGATAACAGAAGACGGGGAGAAGATATCGACGACGCGCATCCGTGAGGATCTGGCGAAGAACGATCTGGAGCATGCCAATCTGATACTTGGGCGTCCCTATGAAGTGAAGGGCGTCGTTGTTCAGGGGGAGAAGCGCGGCCGTACAATCGGCTTCCCGACTGCCAACATCGAGCCGGAATACCGCTATCATCTTCCGGGGAAAGGTGTTTATGCCGTGACACTGCGCCTTGATAATGAGGAGGCACTCTACAAGGGTGTGTGCAATGTCGGGGTCAAGCCGACTTTCCATGACAATATGGAACGTGTGTCGATTGAGGTTCACCTGTTCGATTTCGATCGCAGCATCTACGGAGAGAATGTGACTGTCTACTGGCACCATTTCATCCGCAGGGAACGGAAGTTTTCAGGTATCGAGGAACTGACCGGACAGATTGCAAAAGATAAGCAAAAAGCCATCGAACTACTTGAAAACATATAGCCCATCCAGTATAATGATTCAAGTGCCCTACTCTTGGCAGAGTGAATCTCCGACGTCTGCTCGGATAGTGGTGAACAATAAACAAGGAGGCGTTTATACATGGCAATTACACAGGAACGCAAAAATGAACTGATTCAGGAATACCGTACGCACGAATCCGACACAGGATCCCCAGAGGTGCAGATCGCTGTACTGACTGCTGAAATCACAGCACTCAACGAGCACCTGCGTTTCCACAAGAAAGACCACCACTCCAGAAGAGGTCTTCTCAAAATGGTCGGACGCAGAAAACACCTGCTGACTTACCTGCGTAACAAAGATATTCAAAGATACCGTGAACTGATCAAAAGACTCGGTCTCCGTCGATAAGAATTGGCAAGGCATATCCTCCGGATATGCCTTTTTTTATGTATATTTTTTTACAAAAGTGATATGATTGAATCAAGTAGCCTTACTAAGGAGAGTAGACAAATTATGATAGAATCAGCGAAAAAAGTGTACGAAACAGAATGGGGTAGGCATAAGCTTACTGTCGAATATGGAGAAATGGCGAAACAGGCGAATGGTGCCGTACTCGTCCGCTACGGGGAGACTGTAGTACTGAGTACTGCGACAGCATCAAAAGAGCCGAGAGACCTGCCTTTCTTCCCTCTCACAGTGGCCTATGAGGAGAAGTTGTATGCAGCAGGGAAGATTCCCGGCGGCTTCAACAAGCGGGAAGGCAGACCGAGTGAGGAAGCAACCCTCACAAGCCGCCTGATCGACCGTCCAATCCGCCCCCTCTTCCCGGATGGCTACAGAAATGATGTGCAGGTCATGTCCATCGTACTCTCTGTAGATCCGAACGCTTCACCGCAGATGGCAGCGATGCTCGGCTCATCCCTGGCACTCGGTGTGAGTGATATTCCATTTGATGGACCGATTGCCGGTGTCACGGTGGGACTCATCGACGGAGAGTTCATCATCAACCCGTCCACCGATGAACTCGGCCACTCCGAAATAGAACTCCAGGTGGCAGGTACGAAGGATGCCGTCAACATGGTGGAGGCAGGAGCGAAGGAAGTATCGGAGGAGACGATGCTCAAGGCAATCATGTTCGGACATGAGAGCATCAAGAAAATGGTGGCTTTCCAGCAGGAGATCCTTGACGAACTGAATGTTGTGAAACGCCATTTCGAACAGCCGGAGGCGAATGCCGATCTGAAACGTGACATGGAGGAGAAAGCACAGTCCCTGGGTCTGTATGATGCCATCCAGGATCCGGACAAGCAGTCACGTGAAGATGCGATCAACGAGGCCAAGGAACGCATTCTTGGTACGCTTGATGAAACGGATGAGAACCATGATGAAATCCGTTCCGAGGCATCCTCGATTGTTGAAGGGCTGCTGAAGGATGAGGTCCGCCGTCTCATTACAGAGGAGAAGGTCCGTCCCGACGGTCGTGAGCCTGCTGAAATCAGACCATTGAACTCACAGGCGGGCATCCTGCCGCGGGCGCATGGGTCAGGCCTGTTCACAAGAGGACAGACGCAGGCGCTGTCCATCTGTACACTTGGCGCACTTGGTGAACACCAGATCATCGACGGCCTCGGTGTAGAGGAGAACAAACGCTTTATGCACCACTACAACTTCCCGAATTTCTCCGTGGGTGAAACCGGGCCGATCAGAGGGCCGGGGCGTCGTGAGATCGGGCATGGTGCACTCGGTGAACGGGCACTGTACCAAGTCATTCCGAACGAAACGGAATTCCCTTATACGATTCGTCTCGTCTCGGAAGTTCTGGAATCCAATGGATCGAGCTCCCAGGCATCAATCTGTGGCTCCACTCTGGCACTGATGGACGCCGGGGTACCGATCAAGTCCCCTGTTGCAGGAATTGCGATGGGTCTCGTCATGAAGGACAACCAGTACACGATCCTCTCGGACATCCAGGGTATGGAAGATGCACTCGGTGACATGGACTTTAAGGTCGCCGGCACTGAAAACGGCATCACAGCAATCCAGATGGACATCAAAATCGAAGGCCTGAGTGAAGACATCCTGCGGGAGGCGCTCGCACAGGCAAAAGAGGGCCGTCAGGAAATCCTCGACAATATGCTGGCGACACTCAGTGAACCCCGTGCAGAACTCAGCAGGTATGCACCGAAAGTGGAAGTCATGCATATTAAACCGGACAAGATCCGCGATGTCATCGGACCCGGCGGCAAGAAGATCAATGAGATCATTGATGAAACAGGGGTCAAGCTGGATATCGAGCAGGATGGCACAGTATTCATCGGACATAGCGATGCAACCATGATAGAGCGGGCAAAGCAGATCATCAAAGATCTGACCCGTGTCGCCGAAGTAGGGGAAATCTATATGGCAGAAGTCAGACGCATTGAAAAGTTCGGCGCATTCGTCCAGCTGTTCCCCGGCAAGGATGCCCTCGTCCATATCTCCCAGCTGGACACCTCCCGGGTGGGCAAAGTCGAAGATGTTGTCAAGATCGGGGACAAATTCCTGGTCAAGGTGACGAACATCGATAATCAGGGCAGAGTAAACGCCTCACGCAAAGTGTTGCTGGAGGATGAAAAAGGAGAGTAATAAAATTGATTTTTAACAAAGTTGAACTCAATGATACAACTTATGACATTACCGGCCAATTGAGGATCAAGGAAGATAATGAAGTAAAAATCATTTTTGAAGATCTGATGTTTGGAAACAACCTCAAGGACCTCAATACGAAGGAAGAAACAATCAGACATCTTGTCATCAAGAACAGTGATGAGACAAGGTACGACACAAAGAATGTAAAAGTATCCCATATAACGATTGATGGGAAGTTCTACCATGCCACTTTCAAGTAGGCTTTAGGAGGAAATATTTTGAACGAAGCAAAAAAAGAAGCGAAAGTAAAAATCATACCGCTGGGTGGCGTCGGCGAGATTGCAAAGAACATGTATGTTGTAGAGGTCGAGGATGAGATGTTCATCCTTGACGCGGGTCTCATGTTCCCGGAAGATGAGATGCTCGGTGTCGACATCGTCATCCCGGACATCACCTATATCCAGGAGAACAAGCAGAAGCTGAAGGGCATCTTCCTCTCCCATGGACATGAGGACTCCATCGGTGCGATTCCCTATATCATCGAATCACTGAACGTGCCGATCTACGGTTCAAAACTGACACTTGCACTCGTCAAAGACCGCCTCAAAGCAAAAGGCGTCAATAAGAAAGTGAAGTTCTACACGATCAACAGCCAGTCCCGCATGAAGTTCAAAAATGCGGAAATGGTATTTTTCGAAACAAGCCACAGCATTCCCGACTCCTATGGTGTCAGCATTGAAACGAAATACGGCTCCATCGTATACACGGGGGAGTTCAAATTCGACCAGAGCCTGACAGGGGAGTACGGCTACAACATGGCCAAGATGTATGACGTAGCCAAGAAGGATGTCCTTGCGCTCATCAGTGACTCGACTGAAGCGGAGAGAAGAGGCTACAACACGCCTGAAAACATCATTGAGGAGCATATTCTGGACGGCTTTGCCAGGGCACGCGGCAGGATCATCGTATCGTGCTATGCATCGAACTTTGTACGCATCCAGCAGGTGCTGACGAATGCTGCAAAAACGCGCAGGAAGGTTTCATTCCTTGGCCGCACGCTCGAGAGCTCATTCAAGGTGGCCCGCAATATGGGGTATTTCGATATTCCTGAAGGGCTGCTCGTGCCGAGCCACGAAATCGGCGACTATCCCGACAACGAAGTAGTGATCATTGCCACAGGATCCCAGGGCGAGCCGATTGAAGCACTCGGCAGAATGTCACGCGGACAGCATGAAGTGACCAACATCAAGGAGGGCGACATCGTCTATATACTGACGACACCATCTTCAAGCATGGAAGTCATCCTCTACAGCACGATGAACGAACTTGTCAAAGCAGGGGCACATGTCGCTACACCAGAGCAGAACATCCATGCGTCCGGCCACGGCATGAGCGAAGAGCTCAAAACGATGCTCAACGTCATGAAGCCGAAGCACTTCATTCCAGTCCAGGGTGAATTCAAGATGCAGATTGCCCATGCGAAGCTTGCAGCCGAGACGGGTGTGGCGCCTGAGAACATCTTCCTGCTGGAAAAAGGCGACATCGTTTCTTACGATGGAGACAAGATGATCAGTGCAGACAAGGTGACTGCCGGCAATGTACTGATAGATGGCAGCGGTGTCGGAGATGTCGGCAACATCGTCCTCAGGGACCGCAGACTGCTCAGTGAAGACGGAATCTTCATCGCAGTAGTGACCATCGACCCGAAAAAACGCAGGATCATGGCTGGACCTGAGATCCAGTCGCGGGGCTTCGTATATGTAAAAGAAAGCGAAGACCTGCTGAAAGAGGCGGAGCAGCGCGTGTACAACATTGTGCTCGAATCCATGGATGAGAAGAAGCTGGAGTGGAGTACACTCAAGCAGAGCATCCGTGATGATCTCGGCAAATATCTGTATGACAACACAAAGCGCCGCCCAATGATTATCCCGATCATATCCGAAATATAAAACAGCAATGAGACTGCCAATTTTGGCAGTCTCATTGTAAATAGGAGGGAAGCATACGATGGCAAAGAAGCAGAGGAAGACGAAGAAGAAAAAGAAGGATAACCGGTCCTATTATTCCATATCGGCCTTCGTTCTCATCGTCATCCTGTTCATCACCATTTTCCAGCTCGGAGTCATCGGGACGTACATCGATGCATTTTTTGCCTACCTCTTCGGTACGAGCAGATACTTTACATATCTCATGCTGTTCCTGATGAGCATCTATCTGGCGGGAGAACAGAAGATACCACTCACCCGCAGGATGGGCGGCTATGTATTGCTGCAGTTCGGCATGCTGTTCCTCTTCCATACACTGCTCTATATATTGAACCGTGCACGCATAGAGGATTTCTATACGTTCAGTGAAACGGTCGAAGCGATAGAGGTGAATGGAATCATGGAATTCTTCGGGGGCGGCATCATCGGCCAGGCCCTGTTTTCCTTCTCCTCGACCGGCATCTCCATGGTGGGTACACTGCTGCTCGGACTGATATTCCTTTATTTCAGCTATCTGCTGATTACATCAAAAGATATCGAGCAGTCGATCTCACATGATCTCATAAAGGCTTCGGAACTGGCGAAACAGCTTGGCAATGCTCTGATGAAAGGCTTGAAGGAGGCCGGCAGCCAATTGGCGAAGCTGTTCTCACTGATATCGGGCAAAGTGTCGGATCGCAACAGACCGGCAGCTGCAAAGGCGAAGCCGGAGAAGAAGACGCCACAGCCGAAGCCCGCTGCCAGCAGTGGGGAAGAGCAGCCCAAGCCTAAACAGCTTGCGGACTTCGAAGCAGATGAATCCATCATCGAAACGATGCATGAATATGACCGGGTGGAAAAGGAAGCCGAGAAGGAGAACTTGCCGAAACAGGAAAACGGCGCAGAAACTACAGCGAAAATAGAGACCGGAAGCGATGAGGTCAAGGAAATAGAATATGAAACGGACGAATTCGGCAATGAAACGGATGTGCCGGTCGGCACTTCAGATGAAGAGGCGGAGCTGGATACATTCGACGATGAAGAGATCGACCAGCTGAAACAGTATGAGCTGCCGCCGATCACGATGCTCAAGGATGCCGAGGTGACGGAATCGGTCAGCAACAAGGAAGTGCTTAAACAGGGCAAAATCCTCGAAGAGACGCTCAAAAACTTCGGCGTGAATGCCAAAGTCTCAAAAATCCGCATCGGTCCTGCAGTCACCCAGTTTGAAATCCAGCCGGACATCGGTGTGAAGGTGAGCAAGATCATCAATCTGCAGAATGATATTGCACTCAGCCTGGCTGCCAAGGATATACGTATAGAGGCACCGATACCGGGCAAATCCGCTGTCGGCATCGAAGTTCCGAATTCGGTGATCAGCATGGTGACACTGCGTGAAGTGCTCAAACGCAAAACTTCGGACAATCCACTCGAAGTGGCGCTTGGAAAGGATATCTCAGGCAGCCCGATTACGGCAGAACTCAACAAGATGCCCCACCTGCTCGTTGCAGGTTCCACAGGCAGCGGGAAGTCCGTATGCATCAACGGCATCATCATCAGCCTGCTGATGAAGGCCAAGCCCCATGAAGTCAAGCTGATGATGATCGATCCAAAGATGGTGGAGCTGAATATCTATAATGGTATTCCGCACCTTCTGAGTCCGGTCGTCACCAATCCCCAGAAGGCAAGTGATGCCCTGAACCGGATCGTCAGTGAGATGGAACGCAGATACGATCTGTTCTCCCATTCGAACACACGGAATATAGAGGCATACAACCAGTACCTGGAGCGGGAAAGCGAAGAGCCTGAGAAGGTGCAGAAACTGCCTTATATCGTCGTGATCATCGATGAGCTCGCCGACCTGATGATGGTGGCATCAAAAGATGTCGAAGCATCGATCACACGGATCGCCCAGATGGCGCGTGCTGCAGGCATACACCTGATCATCGCGACACAGAGACCATCCGTCGATGTCATCACCGGCATCATCAAGGCGAACATTCCATCCAGAATCGCATTCAGCGTCAGTTCCCAGACGGATTCCAGAACCATTCTGGACGGCCAGGGAGCGGAGAAACTGCTTGGCCGCGGGGACATGCTGTTCCTGCCATCCGGCAAATCCAAGCCGATCCGTGTCCAGGGGGCATTCCTTTCGGATAATGAAGTTGGTGATGTCGTCCATCACATCACAAGCCAGATGAAGGCGAACTACGAAAAATCGATCATGAACAAACCGGTCCAGAAGGAGCAGAAGGAGTCGGAGGACGAACTCTATCCGGATGCCAAATGGTTTGTCATCGAAGAGCAGCGTGCCAGTGCCTCACTTCTGCAGCGCCAGTTCAGAATCGGGTACAATCGTGCTGCACGGCTGGTCGATGACCTCGAGGCGAACGGCGTCATAGGTCCAAGCAGCGGCAGCAAACCGAGAAATGTACTTGTACAGAATGAAGAATAAGGAGTCCTATATGTATAAAGTGAAAAACAGTGAAGTCAATCATATCCCGACAGCCATTATAGAGACAGACAAATTCAAGACCATAACGGTCCAGCTCCAATTCAGGAGCAGGATGGAACGGGAACGTGTGACAAAGCGGAACATCCTGTCGAAAATGATGGTCAAAAGGACGGTCAGCTTTCCGAAGGAAGCGGATCTCCTCAAGCATCTTGCGCATTATTATGGTGCACATCTGACATCGAATGTCAGCCGCAAGGGGCAGGATCATATCGTAAGCTTCAGCATGGAATTCGTAAATGACCGCTTCATCAGGGAGGAGCTGGATGTCATCGGTGAAATGTGCCGGCTGCTCCACGATGTCCTCGATACGCCCTCACATTATGATGATTCCTACCAGGACTTCTTCACCAAGGAGAAGCGCCTCTACAGAAACCGCCTGAGGAGCATGAAGGACAACAGGGCACAGGCAAGCTTCCAGGCGATGCTCGACGTAATGTTCGATCAGGAGGAGTACAAATACCTGCCGCATGGTGTGCTGGAAGATGTGGAAGCCGTCACGCTTGATGAGATAAAGGAGGAGCATGCGCGGATGATGGCGGATGACGACATTGCCATACTCGTCGTCGGCGCTGTGGACGACAGCATCAAGTATGACCTTCAGAAGATTGTGGCACGCAATGGAAAGACAGAAGTTGCTCATCGTCCCTATCCATACAGGCCGGTCGACGATGTCAAAAGAAGCAATGATACGCAGCAGATCGAGCAGGCCAAGCTGAACATGGGGTTCAGGGCGGATGTGAGGGATCTTCAGGAGCAGATGGCATTCAATGTCATGAACCAGATGTATGGCGGCTCCGCCTCATCCCTCCTGTTCATGAACATCAGGGAGAAGCTGAGCCTGGCATATCAGATCCATTCACAGGTCGATGTGAGGAACGGCTATATGTTCGTCATGGGCGGCGTCGATCCCGGTAATGTGGAGACTGCAGAAAATGCAATACTCGGGGAACTGGAAGTATTGCGAAAAGGGGAGTTCGACACGGAGTTCGTCGAAGAGGTGAAGCGTATGATGAAGGTGAACAGGCAGGAAGTGATGGACAAGCCGAAAGGACTCACAACACTGGAGTACAACCGCCTGCTCCAAGAGGCGCATCCACTTTCCTGGGAAGAGCGCCTCGAAGCGGTGGACAGGGAAATGATCATGGAAATCAGCCGGAAAACAGCATTGGACACCGTATATGTCCTTACAAGGAGTGATGAAGATGAAAAGAATTGATTATCCGGAAATTGATGAGAGCGTATATCGGCACCAGTGTGACAACGGCCTTGATGTCTTCGTCATCCAAAAGCCCGGCTACAGCAAGAAGTTCGTCACCTACACGACGAAGTATGGCTCGATGGACGACCATTTCAGGATTGATGGTGAAGCATTCAATGTGCCTGACGGCATCGCACATTTTCTGGAGCACAAGATGTTCGAGAAGGAGGATGGCGATGTATTCAACCTGTTTTCGAAATATGGCGCCAATGCGAATGCATTCACGTCCTATGACCGGACGTCATATCTGTTCAGTACGACAGAATCCTTTGAGAAAAATCTGTCCCTGCTCATGAACATGGTCGAACAGCCCTATTTCACGGAGGAGACCGTGGCGAGGGAAGTGGGCATCATCAATGAGGAAATAAAAATGTATCAGGACAATCCGGGATATAAGCTATATTTCGAGACCCTGAACCAGATGTATCACAACCTGCCCGTCAAGACTGATATCGCAGGTACGGAATCCTCGATCAGTGAAATCACAAGCGATCATCTGTTCCTGTGCCATCGGACATTCTACCATCCCTCCAATATGGTGCTGATCCTTGTCGGCGATTTTGATGTCGAGCCCCTGATGCAGTATATCGACCAGCATCAGGGCGGACGGGATGTGGATGCACGGCCGGAAATAGAGCGTATCCTGCCTGAGGAGCCGAAGGACATCGTGAACCCCCGCAGCGTGCTCGAAATGGATGTAGAAGAGACGCGTGTGATGCTCGGATTCAAGCATCATCAGGATAGGACGGATGCCTCAGCGCGCCTCGTGCGGGACCTGTCGATGATGTTTGCGCTCGACATGGTTTTCGGCGAACAGTCCGAATACTATTATGAGCTCATGGAAAAAGGACTGATCGATGATTCGTTCAGCTTCAGCCATATCGAAGAGGCGGCATTTTCACATGTACTGTTTGCTGCCAACACGGAGGAGACTGAGACGTTTACAGAGGAAATCAGGCGCATATGCGAGGCGGTCAAGGACAGCGGCTTCTTCACCCAGGAGAAATTGACGGTCCAGAAAAGGGAGATCATAGGGGACTATCTGTCCAGCCTGAATTCCCCGGAATATATCGCCAATCAATATACCAAGTATTATCTGGATGGCTATGATCTGTACCGCCTGCCTGAGGTCATCGATGAAATTACGATTAATGATGTGGAGAAGCACTTTATCGATGTGATGGACAGCAGATACATGGTAGAGTGTATATTGAAACCCCATGGCTAGGTATGTCATCGCCGGAAGCACAGGAGATATCGGCAGCAGGATTCATGGCGGTCTGAAGGACGGGGCGGAAATCATTTCATTTTCAAGGGCCCGTGCTCCGGTTCATGATGGCATCCACCATTTCCTGGATCTGGCGAGACCACTGGATCAGGCGCAGGTCGCAGACCTCTTCAGTGGCATCGACAGTGTTGACGCACTGATATGGTGCCCCGGGGAGACACTCTTCGGACTGCTTCCGGACACACCGATGGAGGGAATTGATCGGCAATACAACATATCCATACGTTCGCTGATCACTTTTATCAATATCCTCCTGCCGAAGCTCAAAAGAAGCGGGCAGGGCCGCATCATCATCATTACTTCCGTCTGGGGCCGCAATGGAGCCAGCTATGAAAGTGTCTATGCATCGATGAAAGGGGCACAGGAATCACTCATCAAATCGCTGGCGAAAGAATTTGCAAGCACCGGTATCACCGTCAATGGTATTGCACCAGGTGTCGTCGAAGGGGAGATGACCGAGGAGATTCCTCCGGAAGAGCAGGCCTTCCTGCTCGAAGAGCTGCCCCAGTCGAGGTTCATCCAGCCGGAGGAAGTGCTGCATGCAGTCAAATATCTGCTCGCTCCCGAGGCACAGTCCGTTACAGGTGAAATAATGAATATCAATGGGGGATGGTATACATGAGTACGACAGAGAACAAAAGGCCGATGTATCCAGAGCGGAACATCGAACAGTATATGGAGTATGAAATATTGAATAACCGTCCCGGTCTGCTGGGGGATATTTCGTCCCTTCTTGGCAACCTCGGCATCAGTATCGATACGATAAATGGGGTAGAGAACAGGAGAAGGGGACTGCTCCTGAGGACCGATGAACTGAACAAGCTGAAGCGCTTCGAGTATATGACCAAGTATATCGATGACATCAATATACTGAAGATCCGGAAGCCCCAGGTGCGGGACCGCCTCGCTGTCAGGCATGGCCGATTCATAAAAAGGGATGAGGAAGACAAGAAGCTCTTCCGTTTCACCCGGCAGGAAATCGGGATACTGGTCGACTTCCTGGCGGAAGTATTTCAGGAAAAAGGACATCAGCTCATAGGGATTCGGGGCATGCCGCGCGTAGGAAAGACGGAATCGATCGTCGCCGCGAGTGTCACTGCGAAGAAGAAATGGCTCTTCCTGTCCTCTACACTGATCAAGCAGACCGAGCGGACAAGCCTGCTCAAAGGCGAGTACGACCAGAACAATGTCTTCATCATAGATGGTGCGGTGACGAGCAATTCGACGGATGAGGCGCATAAACAGCTGATCCGTGAAATCATGAGCTTTCCCGCCATAAAGGTCATCGAGCATCCGGATCTTTTCATTGAAGGCATGCAGTACAAACTTGAAGATTTTGATTACATCATTGAACTCAGGGAAGACGAGAACCAGGAGATCACCTATGAAAAACATAGAAAGCAGCACTGGTTCGAAGACGAAGATATGAACTTCTTCGGTGGAATGTAGGGAGGCCCCATGAAACTCGGTGCATATTTGAAAAACAAAAGAGAACAATCGGGAATTACGCTTAAGGAAATGCAGGAGAGATCCGGTATCCGCAAGGATATCATCAAGGTGATTGAGGACGGAGATCTGAAAGCCCTCCCCGAGCCCCGTCACGCGCCCTTCCTGCTGCGCCAATATACAGAGGCGGTCGGACTGGACTACGAGGGGGTGGCGGAGAGATATGCCGATGAGATACCTGATGAGAGTCCAAACGAAAGAAAAAGACAGCAGTCGGAAGATGGGGACTACCAGTATTTCAAAAGGGTGCTGGTCAGCTTCCTTGTCCTGGTCGGTGTACTCTTCGCAGGGTGGATGATACTGCTCCAGATCGGTTCCCAGACGGACATCTTCGAAGAAAAGCCCATTTATGAAGTGGACGAGGAGGTGGTTTCCCCGTCGGAAGAAAGTGAAGAAGAGACGGAGGAAGCTGCGACAGCGGAAGAGCCGGCAGAGGAGCCGACGGAAGAACCGGTGACAGACTATACGTTCAGCGGCTCTGATGGCAGCACACTCTATTATGATCTCCATGTGGAAGCGCCACTTACCATATCGCTGGCTGGCAATAGTGCTTCCTGGGTGGCCCTGACTGATGACGCAGACCATACCTACGCCTACGAGAACCTGACCGAAGGGGAGTACGAAATTTCCCCGGAAGCGGACATCGTCTATCTGACCTTGGGAAATGCGACTGATTTTGAGGTGTTGATCGATGGCGAGCCACTTGAGAATCCGAGGCAGGGCGAGTCTGTCACCGTCTATTACGAATTCAATTTGATAAAGGAGTAGGACCATGAATATACCAAATCAGCTGACTGTGTTCAGAGTGATTCTGATTCCGGTCTTCCTGGTATTCATACTTGTCGATTTCGGCTGGGGGACCACCTCGTTCCTCGGGAGCGAACCGATTGCCGTAAGTCAGTTGATTGGCGCCGCCATCTTTGTGGTGGCAGCTTTGACCGACTTCCTCGATGGATACTTGGCAAGGAAATGGAATCTGATCACCAATATGGGGAAATTCCTTGATCCGCTGGCCGATAAGCTCCTTGTGACTTCCGGCCTGATCGTCCTTGTGGAGCTGCAGACGATATCATCATGGATTGCGGTCGTCATCATCGCCCGCGAATTCGCCGTGACAGGATTGAGATTATTGCAGATAGAACAGGGGTATGTAAGTGCTGCAGGGCAACTTGGCAAAATCAAGACGGTGTGCCAGATGATTGCGCTCGTACTTCTCCTGTTCGGTGACATGTTTACACAATATCTCCCTTTTTCACCCGGCATCGTCATGATGTACATTGCAGTATTCTTTACAATCCTGTCCGGAATAGAGTATTTCTATAAGGGCAGGGCCGTTTTCCAGGCGGACAACAAGGAATGATTTCCGCCGCCGTTTCATGTGTTTCCCCCGTAATTGAGTGCACACGCATACAGCAATCGGAAAACCGCGAACAACCGCTTGAAAACAGCCATAAAAAGCGAACATATATTCGCTTTTTGATGTCGATTATGCTATAATATATTACGAAGCGAATTAATGGAGGGTAATTATGGACGAAAGACAAAAAGCGATAGATACAGTGATAAAGAACATGGAAAAGTCATTTGGCAAAGGCGCAGTCATGAAGCTTGGAGACGATGTGGGGCGCAAAGTATCCACAGTTTCCTCAGGCTCCATCACATTGGACAAGGCGCTTGGCGTAGGCGGATATCCGAAAGGGCGCATCATAGAGATCTACGGTCCGGAATCCTCCGGTAAGACGACCGTGGCACTGCATGCGATTGCTGAGGCACAGAGAAATGGCGGCATTGCAGCATTCATCGATGCAGAGCATGCACTGGATCCCGACTATGCTAAAAATCTCGGTGTGGATATAGAGAACCTCTATCTTTCCCAGCCGGATACAGGTGAGCAGGCACTGGAAATCACTGAGGCATTCGTAAGAAGTGGTGCAGTGGATATCGTGGTCGTCGACTCGGTTGCAGCACTGACGCCAAAGGCGGAAATCGAAGGCGAGATGGGCGATGCTCACGTCGGACTCCAGGCGAGGCTCATGTCCCAGGCACTCAGGAAGCTCTCCGGTGCGATTTCCAAAAGTAATACGACAGCCATGTTCATCAACCAGATCCGTGAAAAAGTCGGTGTCATGTTCGGTAATCCGGAAACGACATCCGGCGGCCGTGCGCTCAAGTTCTACAGCTCCGTGCGTCTTGAAGTCAGACGTGCCGAGCAGCTGAAGCTCGGTCAGGAGATCGTCGGCAACCGCACGAAGATCAAAGTGGTCAAGAACAAGGTCGCACCGCCATTCCGTGTCGCGGAAGTCGACATCATGTACGGCAAGGGCATCTCCAAGACAGGAGAGATGGTCGACCTTGGTGTGGAGTATGACATCGTTGAAAAGAGCGGTGCCTGGTACTCCTATGAAGGTGAACGGCTTGGACAGGGCAAGGAGAACGTAAAAGAGCATCTTGCCAATAATCCGGCACTGCTCGAAGAGATCGAAGGCAAGCTGCGCACTGCACTCGGTTTCGGCGGGCAGAAGGAAGAGGACGCCAAAGAGGAATCAGCTTCAGACAAGCTGTTCGACGAGGACGAAATCTAACCGAATACCGTAATGCCTTTCAAGCACCAGAATGCAATTAAGACGTTCTGGTGCTTGCGTTTTTATATGATTATCTTTAGAATTGGGTGTATATAATATTGAATTCGAATAATATTATATAAAACAATAGCTAGAGCCTGTTAGGGAGGTGTTTATTGTGGACATGATAGACATTTTCTTAATCTTGCTTGGCATTATTCTAGGTGTTGTTATCGGATATTTTATCGTCAGAAACACTTTGACTAAACGGCAGCAAGAGGCGCGTACTTCTGCTGAGCACATTATTAATGAAGCGAAGAAGCAGGCGGATAGCCTCAAGAAAGAAAAGCTGCTCGAGGCAAAAGAGGAAAATCAAAATCTCAAGGATACATTCGAACGTGAATCCAATGAGAAAAGAGATGAACTCAAGGCACAGGAATCCAGACTGCTGAACAGGGAACAAGTTCTTGATAGAAAGAGCGAAGTTCTCGACAAGAAAGATGAAGCGCTGGATCTAAAGGAAGCCAAAATTGAAGAAAAACAGCAAATGGTTGATGCCGAGGATCAGAAGATTAAAGAAATTATCAGTCGGCAAGAAGAAGAACTCACTCGCATCTCCGGACTTACGCGCGAAGAGGCGCGGGATGAAATTTTTGCAGAAGTAGAGCGGGAACTGTCACACGATATGGCTGTAATGGTCAAAGAGAAAGAGAATCAGATGAAGTTGGAAGCGGACAAGAAAGCGAAAGAACTGCTTGCTGTAACTGCACAACGCTATGCAGCGGAATATACAAGTGAATCGACAGTATCGGTCGTTACATTACCGAACGATGAGATGAAAGGGCGCATCATCGGCAGGGAAGGCCGTAACATTCGCACCCTTGAAACATTGACGGGCATAGATTTGATCATCGATGATACACCAGAAGCCGTCATCCTTTCCGGTTTCGACCCGATTCGCCGGGCAATCGCCAAAAATGCTCTGGAAGCGCTGGTACAGGATGGAAGAATTCATCCGGGCCGCATAGAGGAAATGGTGGACAAGGCGAAGCGCAACATGGAGACGAACATCCGTGATGCAGGGGAAGCAGCGGCATTCGAACTTGATATCCACAACTTGCACCCTGAACTCATCAAGCATCTTGGTAAAATGAAATATCGACTCAGTTATGGACAGAATGTACTGAAGCATTCCGTTGAAGTGGGCTATCTTGCAGGCATGCTTGCAAGTGAACTCGGGGAAGATGTCCAACTGGCGAGACGGGCAGGCCTCCTGCACGATATCGGCAAGGCGATCGACCATGAGGTCGACGGCAGCCATGTTGAAATCGGAGTCGAACTCGCAAAGCGCTATAAGGAGCATGGGACAGTGATCAATGCGATCCATTCCCATCACGGTGACGTTGAACCGACAAGTATCATTTCGATACTCGTTGCAGCAGCCGATGCGCTGAGTGCAGCAAGACCGGGCGCACGCAGGGAGACGCTTGAGAACTATGTAAAACGTCTTGAGCGCCTTGAATCGATTGCCGAAGGATATGAAGGTGTCGAGAAGACATTCGCCATCCAGGCAGGTCGTGAAATCCGCGTAATGGTCAAGCCGGATGAGCTGGATGATCTGAAGGCCCACCGTCTTGCACGCGATATCAAGAAGCAGATCGAAGAGGAACTGCAATATCCTGGACATATCAAAGTGACAGTCGTCCGAGAAATGCGGGCAGTGGAATATGCCAAATAGAAAAACCAGCAGGTAACCCTGCTGGTTTTTCTCATGTCTATATACTTAGAGGTTGAGGTCGATGTCACGGATATTCTTGAAGGCTTCACTCGTCTCCTGGGCGCTGTTGGAATACCTCTCGTATTTCTCAGCAAGCTTATAGGCGCTCAGGTAGAGTTCAAGGCTGTCTTTCGCTTTATCCTCAACGGATTCGCTCGTTGAAGGATTGGCCAAAAGCGCCAGCTTCGCAAATTCTTTGGGATCAATGGATAATGTCACATTATTCACTCCTAGGTATTTTTATAAAATATAGATTCCCCAAAACATGTATAATAAACATCAAATTGAAATTCAAAGGATGAGAATGAATGCGCATTTTATTTATCGGAGATATCGTTGGAAAAATCGGCAGGAGGATGCTGAAGGAGCATCTGCTTACTTTGAAGCGCCAGCACGGGGCACAGGTGGCGATCGTCAATGGAGAAAATGCCGCACATGGCAAGGGCATCACCGAGAAAATCTACAAGGAACTCCTGACTGCGGGGGCGGATTTCATCACGCTTGGCAATCATGCATTCGCCAAGCGGGACGTGTATGAGTTCCTGGATGAGGACATACGCATGATCCGCCCTGCAAACTTCCCGGAAGGGGCTCCCGGCAGAGGCTACGGTGTGGTGAATGTAAACGGTGTAAAGCTGCTGATCATGAACCTGCAGGGACGCAGTTTCATGGACGCAATCGACTGTCCATTCAGGAAGGCTGACGCCATCCTGGAGGAGATCCAGGCCGATGAAATATTCGTCGATTTCCACAGCGAGACGACAAGCGAGAGCCTGGCCATGGGACACTATCTCGATGGACGGGTGGATGCCGTCGTCGGCACACATACACATGTACAGACGAATGATGAACAGGTGCTGCCGGAAGGGACGAAGTATATAACGGATGTGGGTATGACCGGCTTCAGGGACGGCATACTCGGCATCAGGAAAGAGGAGGTCATCGAACGGTTCCTCCACCAGCTGCCCGTCAGGCACAATGTGCCGGAAGAGGGGCCGGGCATCCTTTCCGGTGTCATCATCGACACGAAGACCAATAAAATAGATACGATCCGCATCAGGGAATAGCGGTCATCCAATAGGCTGATTTTCTGTGAATCGATGCACTGATCATCGAAAATTGCCCCGAATTTTGGTATATTAGATAAGGACAAGGAGGCAATGTGTATGAATGAACAATTGTCATGGAAAGTCGGTGGCCAGCAGGGTGAAGGCATTGAATCGACTGGAGAAATCTTTTCAACAACACTGAACCGTATGGGATATCACCTTTACAGCTATCGGCATTTTTCGAGCCGCATCAAAGGTGGGCATACTAATAATAATGTAAGAATTTCAACCAAGGAAGTCAGGGCGGTCAGCGACAACACCAATATTCTCGTTGCGTTCGACCAGCAGACGATAGATGTCAACAGCCACGAGCTTGTTGCCGGAGGCATTATACTTGCCGACAGCAAATTCAAGCCGGAAAAGGATGAGGACCTGGATGTGCAGCTCATATCCATTCCCTTCACTGCCACGGCCAAAGAGCTCGGCAGCCAGCTGATGAAGAACATGGTGGCGATTGGAGCAAGCGCCAGACTGATGAACCTGGAGCTCCAGCCCTTCAAAGATATGATCTATACGATGTTCATCAAAAAGGGCCAGGAGATCGTCGATTCGAACCATGAAGCGCTGCTGCAGGGCTATCAGCTGATGGATGATGAGATGGATACGATCACGGGCGATTTTGAAATGCTGCCTTCCGACAGCGATCCCCGCCTGTTCCTGATCGGCAATGACGCGATCAGCTTCGGTGCACTGAATGCCGGAGTGCGGTTCATGGCGGCATACCCGATTACACCAGCAAGTGAAATCATGGAATATATGATCAACCACCTGCCGAAAGTGGGCGGTACGGTCATCCAGACGGAAGATGAGATTGCTGCAGTGACAATGGCAATCGGTTCGAACTACGCCGGTGCCAGAAGCTTCACTTCCTCAGCCGGACCGGGCCTGTCACTCATGATGGAGTCGATCGGACTTTCGGGAATGACAGAAACACCGCTCGTCATCGTCGATACGATGCGGGGCGGCCCGTCGACCGGACTGCCGACGAAACAGGAGCAGTCCGACCTGATGCAGATGATCTACGGTACACACGGGGACATCCCGAAAATCGTCCTCGCACCGTCAGACGTCGAGGATGCTTTCTATACGACGATCGAGGCATTCAACCTGGCAGAATACTACCAGGTGCCGGTCATCATGCTGTCGGACCTGCAGATGTCCCTCGGCAAGCAGTCATCCGCTCCTTTCGACATGTCACGTGTCGAGATCAACCGCGGCAAGACGATTACGGAGGATATTGAAGGGCAGGACGATGAATACTTCGAGCGCTATAGCGATGAAGAAGACGGCATTTCACCGCGTCCGATCCCAGGCATCAAAGGCGGCATCCACCATGTTACAGGAGTGGAGCACAGCCCGGCCGGTACGCCGAATGAGGGTCCTGAGAACCGCCAGATTCAGATGGATAAGCGCATGAGGAAATTGAAGGACTTTACGATGGAAGAACCGTTCAAAGCAAGGGGCGGTGTGGAGAGCGAATTGCTCATCCTGAGCTTCCTGAGTGTCAACGGCGTCGCCAATGAGGCGGCCGAACGCATCGATGCGGATATTACGACGATCAACCTCAAACAAATTCATCCGTTCCCGATTGACGCACTGAGACCTTACCTTGATGGTGCAAAGGAAATACTTGTGATCGAGCAGAACTACAGCGCACAGCTGCAGAGTGTTCTCAAGATGAACTACCATGGACATGACAGAATCCGCTCCCATGTCAAATATGATGGCACGCCTTTCAAACCCAATGAAATTGAAGCGCATATCAATTCAATTCTTAAAATAAAGGAAGTTATGTAATGGCGACATTCAAAGATTTCAGAAACAATATCAAACCAAACTGGTGTCCCGGATGTGGAGATTTCAGTGTCCAGGCAGCCATCCAGAAGGCCTGTGCTGCGAATGGACTCGAACCGGACGAGCTGGCTGTCATCACGGGCATTGGATGCAGCGGCCGTTTGAGCGGCTACATCAAGTCATATGGCTTTCACGCCACACACGGACGCAGCCTTCCCGTCGCGCAGGGGGTCAAGATGGCGAATGATGACCTGACGGTCATCGCCTCCGGCGGAGATGGGGATGGTTTCGCAATCGGCATGGGACATACCGTCCACGCCCTGAAGCGGAACATCGACATCACCTATATCGTCATGGACAATCAGGTGTACGGTCTGACGAAGGGCCAGACATCACCGTCATCCGATAAGGGATTCGTTACGAAGACATCTCCTGACGGTTCCAAGGAGACGCCGATTCAGCCAATCAAAACGGCGATGGCAAGTGGTGCTACATTCGTCGCCCAGAGTGTAAGCTCCGACATCAAGCAGCTGACCGCCATCATCCAGCAGGCGATGGACCATAAGGGATTCAGCTTCATCAATGTATTCAGCCCATGTGTCACCTACAATAAGGTGAATACGTACGATTGGTTCAAGGAAAACCTGATACCGGTCGAGGACATTGAGGACTATGACCATACGGATGCACAATCTGCGATGCAGAACATCATGGCGCATGAAGGCATGCTGAAGGGCATCATCTATCATGATGAAGAAGCAAAATCCTACCAGGAACACATCGACGGCTACCTCGACCAGCCTCTGGTCAAGAAGGAAATGACGATCGAAAATGATACATTCAATGAACTGATGGCCGAATTCAGATAGGATCTACTGCAGTACACCTGAAGTACAGAAGCTTCGGGTGTATTTTTTTGGCTGTCAAAAAAGACAGAATTATGTCATAATTAGTTTAATACTTCGGTAACCGAAAGAAATGGGTGGAAACAATTGCTAACAGTCTATAAATACGCGCTCAAATATAAATGGTTCATCGCAGTGGCCCTGTTCTTCATGTTTATTGAACTGGCAGTGGAGCTTCTGCAGCCGTATCTCATATCGAAGGTGATTGATGACGGTATCGTCGCCCAGGATATCGATACCGTATGGTTCTATCTGGCCGTCATGTTCGCCATCAGCATGGCTGCGTTCATCAGTGGTATCATCAATTCCTATTTTTCGAGCCATGTCGCCAACAGCTTCAGCTATGACATAAGGACAGCCCTGTTCAGGAAAGTGCAGTACTTTACTTTGGCCACCCTGTCCAAGTTCCCAACATCCAGCCTGATCACGCGGATGACGCAGGATGTGCTGCAGACGGAGATGCTCCTCTACATGTCGCTGCGCATCATCCTCCGGGCGCCGCTGCTCGTCGTCGGATCGCTCATCATGTCGTTCGTCGTCAATCCGACACTCGGGTTCTACCTGTCGTTCCTGACACCGCTGCTGCTGATCTTCCTCATCTTCACTGCCCGCAAAGGGGGCCAGGTATTCCTGCGCGTCCAGAAGCGGCTGGATAAGATCAACCGCTTCATCCAGCAGAACCTGGAGGCTGTAAGGCTGATCAAGGCGAATGACCGCGAACAGTTTGAAATCAGCAAGTTCAGCAAAGTCGCCGGCAGGCTCAGGGACGATACGATCTATGCACTCCGGCTGATGGAGTCCATCATGCCTGTCCTATTGCTCATCATCAACGGCAGCCTGCTCATCGTCCTTTGGATGGCTTCCGACCTGCTGCAGAACAACACCGTTCAGGTCGGGGAAGTCGTCGCGGTCATCAACTATGCCCTGAGGATGCAGGGTGGATTCTCCATGTTCGCATTCATCATCATCGCATTCAGCCGGTCGAAGGCGTCCAGTGAACGGATGGCCGAAGTCCTGAACACACCGGTCAGCGTAAACGAGAATGATGTGATAAAGAAGGAGGACCGGGCGGGTACCGTAAGATTCGACAATGTCTCCTTCAAGTATCCGGGATCGACACGCTATGTACTCCGGAACATCACTTTTGACATCAGGGAAAATGAGAAATTTGTCATCATGGGCGGCACCGGGTCCGGAAAGAGTACCCTGCTCAGTCTGATACCGAAGATGTACGATGTCAGGGAGGGCGATGTCTATGTCAACGGGACCAATGTCAAAGACTGGAATGAAGATGACCTGAGGCAGACCATCGGCTATGTGCCCCAGTCCGCCGTGCTGTTTTCGGGCAGTATTTTCGAAAACCTGCTGTGGGGGGACCTTGAAGCCGGGGAGTCCGAGATCTTCACCTCCACACAGAAGGCACAGATCCACCATTCGATCGAGTCGTTCGACCACCGCTACGACACACGAGTGGGGCAGCGGGGCGTCACGCTTTCCGGCGGGCAGAAGCAGCGCCTGTCGATTGCACGGGCACTTGTCAGGAAACCGGGCATCCTCATACTCGATGACAGCACCTCTGCACTCGACATCCGTACGGAATCGGCATTATGGGAATCCATCAAGGATGAGAATACGACGCGCATCATCGTCACACAGAAGGTCATTACGGCCAGGATGGCAGACCGGATCCTGCTCCTCGACAACGGGGAGATCAGTGCACTCGGGTCCCATGCTGAGCTGATGGAGCAGTCCGAACTCTACCGTTCCATCGTCGAATCTCAAACGGAAGGGGGGCAATTGGATGATTGATTTTATCAGACGGCCATTCGGCCATGAACCGGTCCTCAAAAAAGAGGAGATCGGCCGCAGGAAAAAGAAGGAGGACCAGCGGGCGAACGACATCACGGGCACCCTCAAGCGGATGTGGCAGTTCATCTCGGAGGAGCGGGCGCTTCTGTACGGCATCATATTCCTCGTGACACTGACCAGCCTGCTGAGCATCACGGGGCCCTTCCTCGTCGGATACATCGTGGACAACTACTTCATACCAGGAGATATGGACGGACTGTCCACCATACTGCTCTTCCTGCTCGTCGTTTATATCCTGCTGTCATCGACGCAGTATACCGCAGCCTTCTTCATGGTCGGACTGTCCCAGCGGACGGTCTATAAGCTGAGAAGCCGGCTGTTCTCACATATGCAGAAGCTACCGGTATCATTCTACGACAAGCGGCAGCACGGCGAGCTTATGAGCCGCATGACCAATGACATCGAGACGATTTCACAGACGCTCAATACATCGTTCATCCAGTTCACGACAAGCATCGTCACACTGATCGGTACGATCAGCGTCATGCTTTATCTGAGTCCACTGCTCACACTCCTCACCGTGCTGATCATCCCGGTGCTGATATTCGCTGTAGGCTTCATCACAAGGCGCACCGGTCCGCTCTATAAGAAGCGGCAGCGGGCGACCGGGGAGCTGAACGGATATATCGAAGAGATGGTATCCGGGCAGGAGATCGTCAAGGTCTTCTCGCAGGAGGAGACGGCGATCCGCAACTTCAATGAAAAGGCGGGAAATCTCAGGGACATCACATTTTGGGCATTCCTGTACGCCGGCTTCATCCCGAAAGTGATGAACATGCTGAACAACGTCAGCTTCACGATTGTGGCCGGTGCCGGCGGCCTGCTCGTCTTCTATACGGATGGTGTCGTCACGATCGGCACCATCGTCGTGTTCGCAGAATATGCACGGCAGTTCACCCGGCCGCTTGCCGACCTGTCCAACCAGTTCAACCAGGTGCTTTCCGCCATCGCCGGAGCGGAGCGCGTATTCGGCATCATCGATTCCGAGCCGGAGAAGGATGAAGGGAAGATCACCGACAAAATCATAGCGGGTGAGATTGAATTTGATGATGTCTCATTCTCCTATGACCCGACGCAGAAGACCCCGACGATCAGAAACTTGAGCTTCAGGATTGATGCAGGCGAATCGGTCGCTTTGATCGGTGCGACCGGTGCCGGCAAGACGACCGTCATGCAGCTCCTGGCCAGGTTCTATGAAACGGACTCCGGGGAGGTCAGGATCGATGGGGAGAACATCCTCGACTACAGCCGTTCGACCGTCCGTTCGCAGACGGCGTTCGTCCTGCAGGATCCCTACCTGTTCGAGTCGACGATCCGGGAGAACATCCGCTACGGCAAACTCGATGCGACGGATGAGGAAGTGGTCGAGGCGGCAAAGCTTGCCAACGCCCACGAATTCATCGTTGCGCTCGAAGAGGGCTATGACACGGTGCTGGAAGCCGATGAAGGGTTCATCTCCCAGGGACAGAAGCAGCTGATATCAATCGCCCGCGCCCTGATTACGGATCCGGCCATACTGCTCCTGGACGAGGCGACGAGCAGCATCGATACAGTAACGGAGCTCAAGATACAGGAGGCGCTCGAGCGGCTGATGAAGGATCGGACAAGCATCATCATCGCCCACAGGCTGAATACGATAAAGGCCGTGGACCGCATCTTCGTCATGGAGCTCGGTGAACTGGTCGAAAGCGGCTCTGAAGAGGAACTCGTCAGACAGCGCGGCCGCTACTACCAGATGGTTGCCGACAATAAATAGCTTCACAAAATTCAGAAAGTGTACTATCATGGAGCCAACCGAATAAATAACCACCACTAGGGGTGTCCGCAAGGACTGAGAATTACCCTTATCACCTGATCTAGATCATACTAGCGTAGGGAAGTGGCATATTTACATATAATATGCACACCACTCCGCTAGTGGTGTGTTTTTTGTTTGGAATATATTATATGGAGGTTTTAACAATGGCAAAAAGAAAAGGGCTGACCCTGACCGATGTGCTGATCACGGTCGTCATCGCCTTGGTATTCTCGTTCGTCTATTCGATATGGGGCGGGGTCTATACGGCGCTCGAACCGCTAGGACTGCATCTCAACCAGCTGCTGTACGGCATGTGGTTCATCGCAGCAGTGGTTGCCTATCTCGTCATAAGAAAACCCGGCGTGGCGCTGATTGCGGAATTTGCAGCGGCATCGGGAGAAACGATCGTCATGCTGCAGTTCGATGTCATGCTGATCGTGTATGGGCTCATCCAGGGGCTTGCATGCGAAATCGTATTCGCCATCGTGAAATACAAAAGCACATCCCTGATGGTGGCGGTCATCGCTGGCATTTCGGCGGCACTTGCGACATTCCCGCTCGACTGGTACTACGGCTACCTCGGCCAGCTTGCGACATGGAATCTGCTGCTGATGTTCGGCTTCAGGGTGCTGAGTGGTGCACTCATTGCCGGCTGGCTCGCGCACCTGCTGTACCGTGCACTGAAGGAGACTGGTGTACTGAAACTTGTCGGCAATGGCCATGCTGCTGAAGAAGGGCTTTGACCATGTGCATAGAAGTGGAAAAGCTGCGTCTGAAGTTTCCGGAATCGGAATCACCCCTCTTCACCGGCCTCGACCTGAAGATAGGGAAAGGTGAGAAGGTTCTCATCGTCGGACCGAGCGGCTCCGGCAAGAGCACGCTGCTCAATGTGCTCGGGGGCCTCATACCGGATACGATCACGATACCGATGAAGGCCGATAGACTTGAACTGCCCAAATCCAGTGCGTACGTCTTCCAGGACCCGGATTCCCAGTTCACGATGCCGACGGTTGCTGAGGAACTCGCCTTTGTCCTTGAGAACAGACAGGTGGCCGAAGAGGAGATGGCACCCCTGTTCACGGAGGCGCTCGACATGGTCGGGCTTGATGTGGCACCGGAGCGCGCCATACAGACGCTCTCAGGGGGGATGAAGCAGAAGCTCGCCATCGCCTCGGCACTGCTCCAGCAGGCGGACACGCTGTTCCTCGATGAGCCGACAAGCATGCTGGACGGCAAATCGGCGGCTCATCTCTGGGATACCGTAAGGGCGATGTGGGATGAGTTGACCGTCGTCATCGTCGAACATCGTGTCGAAGCACTATGGCACCAGGTCGACCGGGTGATACTGATGGATGACACCGGCGGGATTGCATGTTCCGCACCCCCTGAGGAGATGCTGGAGGTGCATCGCCGGCTGCTCGACCGATATGGCGTGTGGCATCCACATTCTTGGGAGGCGGCCCCGCACCTTCCAAAAATTGCACCGGAACCCGGCACAATGATGGAAGCAAAAAACCTCTCCATCAGAAGAGGGGGCAGGCCCCTTCTGACGGTAGACAGCCTGAGGATCGGAAAAGGCGAGTGGATTACACTTGAAGGGGATAATGGGACGGGCAAGTCGAGCCTGCTGCTTGCGTTGATGAAACTCATACCCTCGGGAGGAAAGGTTCTTTTCGGAGGCGGCCGGATCAGCCGGACGCGCCATCTCGCCGGGAGGGTCTATCCAGTCTTCCAGAATCCGGAACTCCAGTTCATTACGAACCGTGTGTTCGATGAAGTATTCATCAATCTGGAGATGCACTATGATGACAGGACGGCACGCCGGGAGACCGACGCCCTGCTCGAACGCTTCGGGCTATCGCATGTGGCGCATCTGCATCCGCTCGAAATATCCACCGGGCAGAAGCGTCGCCTGAGTGTCGCGACGGCAGCAGGCGGGGTGCCGGAAATCCTCATATTCGATGAACCGACTTTCGGCCTGGATCAGCGTCATGCCTTCGGCCTGCTCACGATGATCCACGACATGGTGAAGCGGGGGACGAGTGTCATCATGATCACCCACGATGCGGAGATCATGAGGCGTTATCCTTCGAGACGCCTGAGGATCGAAGACGGCCGATTGGTAGAAAGGGGGGATCGATATGCCTGAAGCGGTGAAGCGGTACAGCACATTCGCCGACCGGGTCAATCCCCTTGTCAAGATTTTTGTGGCCGTCGGGCTGTTTCTGACCGTCATCCTCATCCATGACCCGAACCACCTTTTCCATCTGGCGATCATCATGTTCATTCTGCTTTTCATATTGAGTGGTGTGAAGTACATCTATATCGCACTCCTGACGGGGGCCATCCTGTTTTTCGGCTTCATTTCAAGCTTGTATATGATCTTCTACGGTGAAGGGACGACGACGATTTTCCGGCTTGGAATCATCCATGTCACCGAAGAAAGTGCTGTACGCGGGCTCCATATCATGATGCGCGGCATCACGCTCTCCTTCTTCGGTGCACTCATCGTCTTCACCACGCGGATTACTGACGTCTTCTACAGCCTGATGCAGCAGGGGAGGCTGAAGCCGAAATATGCCTATTCGTTCATGGCTGCAGTCCGTATGGTCCCGATCATTGCAGGTGAATATATGGCCCTCAGGCGGGCACGCAAAGTGAGGCGGGCGCTGATCCACCGCAAATACATCAGCGGATTGAGGGGGTTCATATCGACGCTCGTCACCCTGCTCAGCCAGAGTATCAGGCGGGCCTGGCGTCTTGGGGTCGCCATGGAATCCAAAGGCTTTGACGACGGACCGAGAACCTACTATCATCGCACCACCTATTCCATCCATGATCTCCACTTCGTCCTGCTCATCCTTCTCGGTGTCATCCTTTCCGCTTTCCTTGGGGAGTGGTTCAGCCCATTTGACACTGTAGACGCGAGATGAATTCCGGGGGCGAATAGTTTTGAAATATGGGAGAAAAACATATATACTGATAGGAGATTTGAGCAATCGGATCAGATTGCGGATAATGGATAAAAATGCAATGAATCATCCGATGGGTGGTTTTAAAATAGGGAAAAGGTGGCAGTACAATGTATACGAAAGATGATATTGTGAAAGAAGCGAAAGAACTCGGCAACATGATCGCCCAGACGGAACAAGTGGACTTCTTCAAGAAGGCCGAAGCCAAGATCCATGAAAACAAGGATGTCAGGGAAAAGATGGCAAGCCTGAAAAGTCTGCAGAAGCAGGCGGTCAACTTCCAGAACTACGGCAAGGAACGCGCGTATCATATGACAGAAGAGAAGATAAAGAAAGTCGAGGCGGAACTCGACGAAATGCCGATCGTCAACCAGTTCAAGGAATCCCAGGGACAGGTCAATGAACTGCTCCAAATGGTCTCCCATGCCATCAGTCAGACAGTGACGAATGATATCATCACTTCCACAGGCGGAGATCTGCTCCAGGGTGAGACAGGTGCGGCAATGAGGAATATGCCGAACCAGGAAGAGAAATAAAATAGATATTAAATGCATAAGGGCTGCGCATCCGTATAGGGGTGCGTGGCCCTTTTTTGAAGGAGAGTGTTGAAATGACCAGGAAAATGACCATTACAAGTGTGCTTGTTGCTCTCAACGTCGTGCTCAGCATGTTTATCATCATACCTATAGGGCCCATCAGGGCAGCACCTGTACAGCATCTCATCAATGTCCTCTCGGTCGTATTTACAGGTCCTTGGGCCATCGTCCAGGCATTCCTGTCATCCACGATACGGATCATGATGGGAACGGGCTCCCCATTCGCCTATCCCGGCAGCATGCTCGGGGCGCTCCTCGCATTCATACTGTACAGGAGATTCAGAAAGCTTGGTTTCTCTGCCGTCGGGGAAGTGCTCGGGACGGGGATAATCGGTTCACTCGCAACACTACCGCTGATCATGATACTCGGCCTGGACAGGGATTTCTTCTGGGTGCTGGCACCGGCATTTCTCATCAGCACCGTGATCGGCTCGGTGGTCTCATGGCTTCTGCTCAGGCAGCTGGATGAAAAAGGGATCCTAAAGCAGTTCAACATTTGAAGGGGTGCATGATATAATGCAGATATATTTTAGTAATGGAAGTGTTTAGATGGCTACAGTAACACCGATGATGCAACAATATCTGAATATCAAGGAGGAGCACCCTGGCGTGCTGCTCTTCTATAGACTGGGTGATTTCTACGAGCTGTTCTACGATGATGCGATTACAGCGAGCAAGGTGCTTGAAATCACCTTGACATCACGGGACAAGAAGAAGGATCCCATCCCGATGTGCGGCGTGCCGTACCATTCTGCAAAGGGCTATATCGAGCGGCTGATCGACCAGGGATACAAGGTTGCCATCTGCGAACAGATGGAGGACCCGAAAAAGACGAAAGGCATGGTGAAGCGGGAAGTGGTGCGCATCATCACGCCGGGTACACTGATCGATGACTTCGGCATGGATGACGGCAGGAGCAACTACATCCTTGCACTGGATGAAAAATCCGGACTTTTCACCGCCGCCTATTCGGATATTTCGACCGGCGAGATATTTGCATTTTCGACCGGGGATCTTGGTGTGCTAAAGAGTGAAATCGACCGCATCCGGCCAAGGGAGATCGTGGTCGAGGAGGGCATCGAGGGCCTGCTGTCCGAGCTTTATGCCGACCCGCCGGTGAATACACCCTTTTCGAATGAGATGCATTTCCCGCTCGAATACGGGACGGATATCACGGAAGGGGAACGGGAGACGCTCGATCTGCTCGTGGCCTATATCCGCGACCACAACATGAAGGACCTGAAGCATTTCAGGACAGTGGAGAAGCACCGCATCAAGGAGACGATGCAGTTGAACTATGCGGCACTCTCCAATCTGGAGCTCCTCGAGAGCCTGCAGACGAAAAAGACGAAGGGTTCACTGTTCTGGTATCTGAACCGGACGGAGACCCCGATGGGCAAGCGTAAGCTGAGGAAATGGATCGAGCGCCCGCTGCTCCGCCAGACGGCAATCGAAGAGCGCCATGAGGCAGTTGCGGTACTCCTCGACCACTTCATCGAACGCGAGGACATGCGCAGCCTGCTCAATAATGTATATGACATCGAGCGGCTCGTCGGCCGGCTGAGCTTCGGCAATATCGATGCAAAGGATCTTGTACAGCTGAGGGATTCCCTCCAGGGGCTCCCAGCCATCGCGGAAATGCTCGAACGGATCGGACTGCTCGGTACGCCGCTGTTCCGTTCATTCGACATTCTCGATGATGTCCACGGGCTGCTTGCGGACAGCCTCGATGATTCACCGCCGAAGACCATCCGGGAGGGCGGCATCTTCAGGGAGGGCTACAGCAGCAGGCTCGATGAATACCGGTACATCTCAAACAACGGCAGAGTGTGGCTCAATGACTACATCGAACGCGAAAGGGAGCGTACCGGCATCAAAAATCTGAAGGTCGGATTCAACAAGGTGTTCGGCTACTACATCGAAATCTCCAAAGGTAATGCGGTGAATTTCGACGCCGAAAAGTTCGACTACCAGCGCAAGCAGACGCTGACGAATGCAGAACGCTTCATCACACCGGAACTCAAGGAGATGGAATCGAAACTGCTCAGTGCGCAGGATGAGAGTGTCATACTCGAGTATGAGCTGTTCGTCGCGCTCCGTGAACATATGGAGCAGTTCATACCACGGCTGCAGACGACAGCGGACATCATCAGCACACTGGACTGCCTCGTGTCGTTTGCGACGGTGGCAAATGAATACCGTCTTGTGCGCCCCGAGTTCAGCGAAGATGAACTGTCGATCACTGAAGGACGCCACCCCGTGGTGGAAAAGGTGATCGGGGAGAACACATATGTGCCGAACTCCCTCGACATGAACCGGGATACATTCATCTATCTGATTACAGGCCCGAACATGTCCGGCAAGAGCACCTATATGCGCCAGGTTGCCATCATCAGCATTATGGCCCAGATGGGCATGTATGTCCCGGCGGAAGCGGCAACACTGCCGATATTCGACCAGATATTCACCCGCATCGGGGCCAGCGATGACCTGGCCAGCGGGAAATCGACTTTCATGATTGAAATGATGGAGGCGAATGATGCCCTCCAGAATGCGACGGAAAACAGCCTCCTCATATTCGATGAAATCGGGCGGGGCACCTCGACTTATGACGGCATGTCCCTGGCCCAGGCGATGCTTGAATACATCCACCATCATATCGGGGCGAAGACGCTGTTTTCCACCCATTACCATGAAATGACCCGGCTCAGTACCGAGCTTGACCATCTGAAGAATGTGCATGTGAAGGCCACGGAGTACGACGGCAAACTGATTTTCCTGCACAAGGTGAAGCCGGGACCGGTGGAGCGGAGCTACGGCATCCATGTGGCGAAGCTTGCCGAACTGCCGGATGAAGTCACCACCCGGGCGAATGACCTCCTGAAGACATTCGAACAGGACGGACGGGTGACCGGCAGCGAGCAGCTTTCACTTCCGCTTGATGATACGGAGGCATTTGAAGCCCATCCGGTCATCGACCAGCTGAAGTCGATCGATCTCAATCAGATGACGCCGCTTGATGCGATGATGAAGCTGCAGGAACTAAAAAACGAGCTTGAAGGCGAGTGATGATATGAGTCCGATCAAAGTACTGGATAGTGCGATACAGAACAAGATAGCCGCAGGCGAAGTGGTGGAGCGTCCGAGCTCCGTCGTCAAGGAGCTGGTCGAAAACTCCATCGATGCCCATGCGACACAGGTGGAAGTGTTCATAGAGGAATCCGGGATGAAGCAGATCCGCATCGTCGACAACGGGGACGGCATTCATCATACGGATGGACCGCTCCTGTTCCAGCGGCATGCCACAAGCAAGATCGATACCGACTATGACCTCTTCCAGATCCGCTCCCTCGGTTTCCGCGGGGAGGCGCTGGCAAGCATCGGCGCCGTGGCGAAAGTCACGGTTGAGACGAAGCACAATACAGGCAACCCGGTATTCATCCGTTTTGAAGGCGGGAGCCTGATCGAGCAGATTCCGGGCAAGGAGCGGCAGGGGACGGACATCACCATCACCGATCTCTTCTTCAACACCCCGGCGAGGCTGAAATACATGCGCTCCATGCGGACGGAAAGCGGAAAGATCATTGACATCATCCAGCGCATGGCGCTTGCCAATCCCGGCATCAGCTTCCGGCTCGTCCTGGACGGCCAGGAGAGGGTCATGACGAAGGGGAACGGCAACCTCAAGGAGGTCATCAGTGATATATATGGCCTGAATGTCGCGCGCCAGGCGGTTGAAATAGAGGCAAATGATGCCGACTTTGACATCCACGGCTATGCCATCCGCCCGGAGGTCAACCGCAGCAACCGGAACTACCTCAACATTTCCGTCAACCGCAGGTTCATCAAGAACTTCAGGCTCTCACAGTCGATTGTGAACGGCTACCATACACTGCTGCCGAAGGACAAGTATCCAATCGTGGTCATCGACATCACGATGGATCCGAAACTGGTCGATGTCAATGTCCATCCCTCGAAGATAGAAGTGCGCTTCTCAAAGGAGCGTGAGCTGAACAAACTGCTCGAATCGGCAATCGGCACCCATGTGAAGAACGAAATGCTGATTCCCGATGTATCGCGGGAGAAGCCGCGGCGGCAGGAGAAGCCGGTCCAGGAGGCGCTGGATTTCACTTCAGAGCGGTCGGCACCGCCTAAGGCAGAACCATCCGTACAGGAGGCGCCGGCAGCCCGGGAGGATCAAAGCACGCAATTGGACTACAGGGTCGCCCCCGAGCGGACGGTACTGAAGGAGACACGGAAGCCGGAACCGTCCACTCCCCCGAAGCGGCGTGACACCCCGGCGAGTGTCCCCCATACGCACCCCGGGGAAGTGGAGCAGGAGAAGCTGCCATACCTTGAGATCGTCGGCCAGCTTCATGGCACATACATCATCCTGCAGAACGACACCGGCATGTATATGATGGACCAGCACGCCGCCCAGGAGCGGATCAAGTACGAGTATTACTCGGAAAATATCGTACAGGAGGAAACCGATGGCGTCCCGCTGCTCATCCCATATACATTCGAATTCCCGATGAATGATATAATAGCGATAGACGACAGGCTGAAGCGGCTCCGGTCCCTCGGTTTTGAAATAGAGAAGACGGGTCTCAGGCAGTATGCCGTAACGCGGTACCCAAGCTGGATCGATGAAAAGAACCCGGAAGCCGACATAGAGGACCTGATCCATTTCGTCTCCTCAAAGGAGGACTTTTCGGTCAGCCAGTACAAGGAGGAGATGGCCATCATGATGAGCTGCAAGCAGTCGATCAAAGCCAACCACTATCTGGACAGGCCGCAGATCGAAGCACTGCTCGAATCCCTCAGGTCATGCAGGTCACCCTACACGTGTCCGCACGGGAGGCCGGTCATCATCCATATGAGCACTTATGAAATCGAGCGCATGTTCAACCGTATCATGAAATAGGGAGGCAGAAGATGAAAATCAGCGAACGCATGGTATACAACGGGGGCAGGGAGATACAGGCCACAGTCTTCACGCCCGAAAGACCCATCTGCGCCATCCAGCTGCTCCATGGCATGGCCGAACACAAGGAGCGCTACACCGAAATGATGACATGGCTGGCGATGAACGACTGCATGGTCGTCATGCATGACCACCGGGGCCATGGGAAGGGGACCGGGGCGCCCGGGCATTTCGACGACTTCACCCTGCTGATTGATGATGCGCGGGCGGTGTCCACGCTGATTCCCGGGTCCCTGCCGAAATTCATCCTCGGACACTCCATGGGTTCCATCGTGGCAGGAAGACTGCTCGAAGCCGGCATATATGATGGGGGCATCATCGTCGGCACCGGCAATAAGGATGCCATTACAGACCGGATTGCATCAAAACTGCTCGGGAAAATCGCGGATGCCGCACCAAAAGCGCGGTCCAAATTGATCAACCGTTTGGCCTTCCTCGGGTATGATGCATCCTTTGAAGGGGCGCAGAAGAACAGATGGCTCTCAGCTGACGGAACGCATGTCAGACAGTATAATGAAGATCCGTACTGCGGATTCCTGATGAGCAACCGAGCACTATCCGAAATGCTCCGTCATTTCAGGCTCAGCCAAAAGCATGGGAACCTGAGGAAGCTCGACCCCCGGGTGCCGATACTTCTGATCGGCGGCAAGGAGGATCCGCTCTCAAGCAGGGGGGATGATGTGAGGAAGCGTGCGCGCCGCTACAGGCAGTACGTCGACTCGGTGACCGTACAGCTGTATGATGCCAGCCGGCACGAAGTCCTGTTCGAAAAAAATCGCGAGCAGGTTTATAACAGATTACTGGATTGGGTGATGAGACATGTCTGAAAAGAAAAAACTGCTTATACTCGTGGGTCCGACCGCCATCGGGAAATCCAATCTCGGTGTTGAAATCGCAAAGCGGTTCAACCTGGAAATCATCAGTGGGGATTCGATGCAGGTCTATCAGGGGATGGATATCGGCACTGGGAAGATCACCGATGAGGAGATGGACGGCGTGCAGCACTACATGATCGATGTCATGCCTCCGGATACCACATTTTCAGTCCATCAGTTTCAGAAGCATGTGGACGAAATCATAGACGAATTCCATGAAGACGGCCGGGTGCCGTTCATCGTCGGTGGGACGGGGCACTACATCCGGGCGCTCATCTATGGATATGAGTTCGATGATGAGGACGACAAGGAGAAGCGGGCGTTGACAGAACGCCTCGAACAGCTGGGGACGCCGATCCTCCACAGCCGCCTCAAATCCATCGATCCGAAACTTGCCGAGGAGATCCATCCGAACAACCGCAAGCGCGTCATCCGCGCCCTGGTCAAGCATGAACTGAGTGACAGGATCAGCAACAGAATAGGCCCCGGCTACACAGATGAGTTGAAATATGATACATTTATAGTAGGATTGACACGTGACAGGAAGTCTATCCACAACAATATCAACGCACGTGTCGAAAAAATGTTCGAGATGGGGCTCGAGGATGAGGTGAGGAACCTGTTCCAGCACCGGTCACTATCGAAAACAGCGGGCGCGGCAATCGGCTATAAGGAATTTCTCCCGTACTTCGAAGGGGAGGCATCCCTCAATGATGTGAAGGAATCGATCAAGCAGCATACCAGACAGTATGCCAAGCGGCAACTGACCTTCTTCAGAAACCAGCTCCCTGTAAAGTGGTATGATCTTGATTCAGTGAATACGGATATAATATTTGAGGATATATATCAATTCCTACAGATGAAGGAGAGAAAGAAAAATGACTAATGGCGATCTACAGGATAAGTTTCTCAGCGAATTCAAGGAATCCGAAGTCGAGGTCACCGTATTTCTGGTAAACGGCTTTCAGATGAGGGGCACTGTCATCGATTTTGATAAATTCGTCATCCAGCTCCATTCCGGCGGCAAGAATCACCTGATCTACAAGCATGCCATCAGCACATTCACAAAATAGAAAAAAGCATCCCATCATAGTGGGATGCTTTTTTAGCCTCTGAGCACCTTTTTAACGTCCTCTTCAAATGACATGGGTGATTTCTGCGGTGAAAACCGGTTCACGATCCGTCCTTCCCTTGAAATGAGGAACTTGGTGAAATTCCATTTCACAGTGTTGGTGAACAGGCCACTTCTTCCCTCAGTCAGATATTTGAACAGGGGATGGATGCTGTCGCCTTTTACATTCGCCTTTTCCATGACCCGGAATGTCACACCATATTCGTTATGGTAGTGGGCCTTGGCAGCAGTGGCATCAAGCGGTTCCGAATTCATGAAATCATTGGAAGGGAAGACGAGTATGACGAGCCCCTCGTCCCTGTATTTCTGGTAGAGGAATTCAAGTTCCGAAAGCTGGTTGCGGAAACTGCATTCGCTTGCCGTGTTGACTATAAGTATGACTTTGCCCGCAAAGTCTGCCATACGCATCGATGTACCGGTGTCATCATGGACTTCTATATCATATAGATGCGTCTTCATGATTTTGGACCCCTTTCTAAAAGCGAGAAACACAAATATATAACTTATTTAGACAAAATACCCGCAGGCTAAACAAAAACATCTCTATCCATTCAGCAAAAAGGGTATGATATATTAAAGTAACGTAGGAGGTGCTCAAGTGTCAAACACATATAGAGGTGTCATCATCGCAGTGAATACACCGAGAAGAAAAGACATTCAGACAGAGGTGGAGGAGCTTCGGAGCCTGGCGGAATCGGTGGGCATCGAAATCATCGGTGTCCATATCCAGAACCGTACGACAAAGGACCCAAGATCCTATGTCGGCACCGGCTTCCTCTCGGAAACGCGTGAAAGCTATGATGCGGATGAGGAGATAGACTATACGATCGTCAACGACGAAATTACGGCCAGTCAGAACCGCGCAATAGAGGCGGTGATGGATACGAAGGTCATCGACCGTACACAGGTCATACTGGACATATTCAGCCTGAGGGCACAGTCCAAGGCTGGCCAGCTTCAGGTCGAGCTCGCCCAGCTGCAGTATCTTGTACCGCGTCTGAAGGGCGAAGGCATCAACCTGTCCCGCCTCGGGGCCGGAATCGGCACAAGGGGGCCTGGGGAGACGAAGCTCGAAACCGACCGCAGGCACATCAACCAGCGGATAAAGGAGATAAAGAAGCAGCTTAAAGTTGTGGAGTCCCATCGTGAGAGGTACCGTGAAAAGAGGAACCGCAACCAGGTCGTCAAAATTTCACTGATCGGCTATACGAATGCCGGGAAGTCGTCGCTGTTCAACACGATGGCAAAAAGTGATACGTATGAAGAGAACGCCCTATTCGCCACACTCGACCCCAAAACAAGGCAGATTACACTGCCTTCCGGATTCGAATGCATACTGTCCGATACCGTGGGGTTCATCCAGAACCTGCCGACGACACTGGTCGAAAGCTTCAAGTCCACGCTTGAGGAAGCGGCCGACAGCGACTTTCTGATCCATGTCATCGACAACAGCTCGGAAAATCTGGAAACCCATTACGATACCGTGAAAAATCTCGTGGCCCAGCTCAAAATGGAGCACATCCCCTCCATCGTCTTCTTCAACAAGACGGACATCGATGACGGGCGGTACTATACGCCGGGGGAGGCGCATGCCTATGTCAACAAGGACATGCCGCCCCAGGATATCCTCGAGGTGCTTGAAGGGTTCATGAAGGAATACATGGAGCAGTATGAAGCGGAACTGCCCATGTCGGAACCCCAGAAGATCTATGACCTCAAGCGGTATACCATCGTCGATGAACAGGAGATTGATGAAGAGGCGGGGACATACAGGCTAAAGGGCTACGAACCACCCGGTTCATGGAGCCGGAGAATTTCAGAAAGAAACGAGGCATGACTGCGTGGAGTACACAGAAACAGATATCAGCCGCCTGATTGAGGAAGCGATCGAAGAGGTCGACCCGATCATCAGGGAGAACAAAAAGATAGCAAGAAAAAATTTCAGGAAGGTGATGCACGCCTTCCATGAGAACGGAGTGGCCGAAAGTGACTTTTCCGGCACGACGGGCTATGGATATGACGATGCCGGCCGGGACAAGCTCGAGGAAATCTACCGGTCGGTCTTCAGGAGCGAGGACGCGATCGTCAGAAGCCAGATCATCTCGGGTACCCATGCCATCAGCCTGGTGCTGCTCGCACTGCTCGAGGCGGGTGATGAGCTCATCTATATCAGTGGTGAGCCCTATGACACGCTGGCCAAGGTCATCGGCAGTTCCGATCGGGACATCGGCAGCCTTCGGGAGAAGGGTGTCCACTACCGGTCCATCGACCTTGTGGATGACCAGTTCGATGAAGCGGCGATTATGGCAGCAATAACAGACCGGACGAAGATGATCGCCATCCAGCGCTCCCGTGGCTACAGCATGCGCAAGTCGCTGACCATCAGGGAGATGGAGGAGATGATCAGCAGGATAAAAGCGGAGTATCCGGACATCATCGTCTTCGTAGACAACTGCTACGGGGAGTTTGTGGAGACCCGTGAACCGATTGAGGCCGGTGCGGATGTCATCGCCGGCAGCCTGATTAAGAACCCAGGCGGCGGGCTTGCCAAAATGGGCGGCTATATTGCGGGGAATGCGGATCTGATCACACGGATCAGCTACCGGCTGACCGTGCCCGGCATCGGCAAGGAAATGGGAGCGAGCCTGAATGCGAACACTGACATGTACCAGGGCTTTTTCATGGCCCCCCATGCGGTGGTGGAGAGCCTGAACGGCGCCGTACTGACGAGCCACCTGCTATCGAAGGCGGGACTGGCCACAGATCCGGCGCCTGATGCAGAACGGACGGATCTGATCCAGAGTGTGTCGTTCAATACGGAGGCGGAGATGATTACCTTCACCCAGATGATACAGAAGGCATCGCCCGTCAATTCCCAGTTCCTTCCCGTGCCGAGCGATATACCGGGATACGAGGATCCAGTCATCATGGCCGCCGGCACTTTTGTGCAGGGGGCATCCCTCGAACTCAGTGCAGACGGACCGGTCAGGGCACCCTATACCGTATTCGTCCAGGGCGGCCTTGTATTCGAGCATGTCGTCCATGCGCTCGAAATGGCACTTCTCGAGATGCGGGAGAAGGGCATGATTATGCTTTAGGCGCACCCGGATGGACATGGCGTTCTACTATGTATTTAAAGGAGGGATGAAAGATGCAGATAGTCGAAAGGAGCACCATGAAGTTGATGTTGGCCGTCCAATATCTGGTCGTCGGTATCCTGCACCATATAACCCTCAAAAAGGTGGATGTATTTAAGGGAATGTACGCGCGCTTGAAAAAGGAAACAGAAGAATTCGATGCGGACAGGAATATACTTTGAGGGGAAGCGGGTTAACGGGACGTGGTCGTCTTCGTCGACACCTCATATGGAGCGTATGCTGAGACCCAGAATCAAGCGACGACAGTACTTTCATCCCTCTAGTAGAAGGTATGATGCAATATAGATGAACGCCTTCCAAGGTGGACACAGTAGATGTGCGTGCTTTGGAGGGCGTTTTTTGTGTCGAAAATATCTCACAATAGCGAAAAAATTGTTAACGATTGGAAACAGGCGATACCGGAAGGGTAATATGGCGTATAATAGATGTATTATTGATGCATGTTTAATTGGAAGAGAATATTTCTAAGGGGTGATTGCATGTCCATCGCAACAACGGACGTCAGCAAAGTAAGGTCGCTGCTGCTCAAAATCAGTCAGGGGAAGCCGGTGGAGAGTTTAATGGATGATTTCAATACTGAACTCAAGGAAATGGAACCGGGAGAAATGCTTGGTGCGATTATAGAGGTGAAATATGTAGAGAAGGATGTCACCATATATGACATCAAGGAGTTTCTGGATATCCATGAGCACCTCTTCCATAAATCGCTTACTGAAATCCATATATCAAAAGATGACTGTCATCCACTTCGCATACTGGAGAAGGAAAACAGGCTGCTTTCCGGATCACTGGAAATCATCAATCACCTCCTCGAATGCTACGGGGCAGGGGAGCGGACGATGGTGGATACACTCATCGCAGAAGTCGTTCGTTTCGAAGAAGTCACCTGCCATTTCAACAGGAAGGAGAAGCTCTATTTCCCGCTTCTCGAGCGCCGCGGCATCTACACGCTTCCGCGGAAGATGTGGGCGCAGCATGACACCATCCGTCTTCTGCTGCGGGCTCTGAGAAAGCGGACGGAAAAGATTGAGGAGATTGAATTCCGACATGTAAGAAAATCGTTTGATGATATGAAGGATGCGTGCGAGGAAATGATGCTCGAAGAATCATACCTCTTCATACCATTGACGCAATCCCTGTTCAAAGAGCCGGATTGGACGGCGATTGCAGCGGAAAGCAAGGCATTCGGCTATGCGATAGAGTCCGTGGGAAAGTATCATAATGGCAGGGGATACGACAGGAAGAATGAATCCGAGTCCCTGGATGACACGGTCCACATGCAGTTTGGAGGAGGCTATCTGACGGCGAAGGAAGCGAATCTGATCCTGAACCATCTCCCTGTCGAAGTCACGTTTGTCGATCGGAATGGACTGTTCAAATACTTCAATGATAGTGTGGAATCAAGCGAGATGATGTTCATACGTACACCACTGTCCATCGGAAGGAATGTCGCCAACTGCCACCCGCCAAAAAGCACAAAGAAAGTGATGCACATCATACATGACCTGAAAAAAAGGAAGAAGGAATCGGAAACGATGTGGTTCAGAAAGAAGGACAAGTATATCCATGTCACATACAAGGCTGTCTTCGACGAGGCGGGGAAGTTCATGGGAATTCTGGAATACGTACAGGATATCCAGCCGTTCTTCGAATTGCCGAGGGAAGTGAAGCGCGGGCCGAGTCCGAAAGGGAAGTGACTGGGGGTTCAGTCCGTCCCTCCTCACCACAGATACGAATGCGGGATGTGAATATTTAAAAATTCAAACTTGACAGAAAATTTTACAGCTGATATCATAGCTTTTAACTATAAATTGAATATATTCCTTATCAAGAGCCAGGGGAGGAAATTGGTCCTGAGATCCTGCGGCAACCCCACTTTAAAAAAGTTGAACGGTGCCAATTCCAACAAGCGTCATGCTTGGAAGATGAGGAGGAGCGTCTAGTATCTCATACCTCTTCCTCATCGGATGGGGTATTTTTTATTTCCCACCCTTTTGATGGGTTTTTTCGATGAATACTTAAAGGGAGAGATGATCTATGAAGAAGCAGATTCGACTGAATGGTTTTACGATGAACACCGTTGCCCCGCATTCCCCGGGATTATGGAGACATGAAGCGGACCAGGGGGTGCGTCATGGTGACCTGGACTATTGGGTGGACCTTGCAAAGCTGCTTGAAGCCGGCAAGTTTGACGGAATGTTCCTTGCCGATGTGCTCGGCATATATGATGTCTATAAGGATGGTCCTGACACTTCAATTGAACATGCCGTCCAGGTTCCCCTGCATAATCCCCTGCTCCAGATTTCAGCGATGGCGGCAGCGACAAAACATTTGGGCTTTGCCGCGACATATTCGGCTACTTATGCCGAACCCTATAAACTGGCACGCGACTTCTCGACACTGGATCATCTGACGAAGGGCCGTGTGGCCTGGAATATCGTGACGTCGTATCTGAAGAGCGAAGCGGTGAATCTCGGTCTGGCGAATCAGATTGAGCATGACAGGAGGTATGAGCGGGCGGATGAGTACATGGATGTCGTCTATAAACTGTGGGAGCACAGCTGGGAAGAGGATGCCGTAAAGGCGGATGTCGAAACCGGTATCTATGCCGATCCGAAGAAGGTCCACCCGATCAGTCATGAAGGGGAGTTCTTCAGTGTTCCGGGAATGCATGTGGTCGAGCCATCCCCCCAGCGGACGCCGGTCCTCTTCCAGGCAGGCGCCTCCGAAAAGGGCAGGGCATTCGCCGCCAAGCACGCCGAGGCGCTTTTCACTACCATAGCGAGCAATCTGGAGGAGCTGAAATCATTCACAGCGGATATCCGCAGACGGGCGGCTGAAGCCGGGAGAAACCCTGAAGACATCAAAATATTCCCGGGCATCGTACCGGTTGTCGGCAGGACGGAATCGGAGGCACATGAGAAATACGAAACCCTCCTTTCCCACGTCAGCTATGAAGGCACGCTGTCCATGCTGAGCGGCCATACAGGCATCGATTTCTCCGGCTATGATCCCGACCAGTATGTGGAAAACATCAGAACCGATGCTTCCCATGGATTTCTGCAGAAGTATACGGTGGCGAGTACGAGCAGGAGATGGACGGTCAGGGAAGCAGTCCTGCATCACGGTCTCGGCATCGGGGCGACGAAAGTGGTCGGCACACCGGAACAGGTTGCCGATGCACTCGAATCAATGGCTAATGAAGGGGATGCAGACGGCTTCAATATCATCCAGGCCCATTCCCCAGGGACATTCGAGGATTTCATAGAACTCGTCGTCCCTCTGCTTCAGGAAAGAGGGAGCTTTAGAAAAGAGTATGAGGCATCCACACTGAGGGAGAACCTGTTCGGGAAGGGAAGTCGAAGGGTTCCAGAAAATCATCCTGCAAAGCGGCTGGCTTCGCTCTCGCAATCCAGCATATGAAAGAATCCCCGATGGAGATGTCTATCGGGGATTGCGTCTGTGGATGTTCAGTCTGCCTCTTCGAAATCGATTTTCTCAGGCCGCCCGGCATAGAGGCCGAGGAGTGCAGCCATCACTGCCACAACCATTAGTACGATCAGCCGTACCCCGCCTGAAACTCATGGTATGGGTATTCTTCCCGTCGACAGGATATGTTTTCCACCTGATGGATGAGCACAATGAAAGTCTTCCGTCAGCGACTGCATTTTATGTTCAGAATGGAGAATTCATGCACGAAAATTTCTAATGTATGGAAAAAGGAAAGACTGAAGCCAATTTCGGATATAGGAGGACCTTCTAAATTCATATATCAATTTACTAAATTTTTTATGGTATATCCCCCAATCCCTATTATTTAAATATGATTAATGCTATCATTTTTTATGTTTGGTTATACATTGGAAAACCGTGAAGAACATAAAGGAAGAAGGGCGAAATATGAATATTGGGAAGCTTCAGGACAGGGCATTGGATCTGCGCAGAATGTTTCATAGGATTCCGGAAGTGGGTTTTACAGAGTTCATTACGACTTATGAAATCTACATAGTATTGAAAGAAAAGGATTTCACACTTTCCATTGGAGAAGAGGCCATCAGCCGGGAGCACCGCTATGGCGTGCCTGATCAGGACACGATAGAAGCTTCGCGGAAGCGGGCATTGGAATATGGTGTGCCTGAAGCATTTCTCGAAAAGATGGCAGATGGAACCACTGGCTTGGTGGCGGTATTTGATACCGGACGGCCGGGGCCGCATATTGCGATGCGTTCCGATATCGACGGGCTGCCGATAATGGAGGCGGAAGATGCACTGCACGCACCGGCGGCAAACGGCTACAGATCTATCCATGAAGGCGAGATGCATGCATGTGGACACGATGGCCATATCAGTATCGGGCTTGCAGTCGCTGCATATATTAATGAGAACCAGGATCAGCTGTCCGGACGCTTCACCCTCATCTTCCAGCCTGCGGAAGAAGGGGGAAGGGGTGCCAGAAGTATTGTGAAGAATGGATGGCTGGATGATGTGGACTATTTCATGAGCGGCCACCTCGGCATCAATGAACATGAGGCCGGCACCATCAGTGCAACGACGGACCAGTTTCTGGCCAGCACAAAGCTCGATGTATCATTCAGAGGAAAATCGGCACATTCCGGCGTAGAACCGAACGAAGGGAAGAATGCGCTACTTGCAGCTGCTTCCGCTTCATTGCATCTCCATTCCATCCCAAGGCACCGCGACGGTGCAACGAGAGTGAATGTCGGGATATTGAATGCGGGCAGCGGCAGGAATGTGATCGCCGACCATTCAGAATTGAAAATGGAGACAAGGGGAGAGACGAATGCCCTGAACGATTATATGCTGAGTGAAGCGGAGCGTATACTCAAGGCATCGGCACTGCTCCATGATGTGGAATATGAAACAGCGTTCATGGGCAACGCCATCGGTGCCGAATGCGATGAAGAATGGGTGGACATCGTAAAAACAGCGAATCGGGCGGAAGGGGATGGAATCAAGATTATGGACGTCATGCCGCTCAAGGCGAGTGAAGATGTGACGTATATGATTGACCATGTACAGAAAAATGGAGGGCTCGCCACATTCATGATATTCGCCAGTCCGCTCGCGGCGGGCCATCACCACCCATCATTCGATTTTGATGAAAGGGCGATCAGAACAGCAGTATCCGTATACACCAGCATCATCCTGCATCTTGCAGTTATTCATCTGGAAAAGGAGAATACATCTTATGAATGAAGTGGACGAAAAACAGCGGAATGGCATTCTGGGAAAAATCGAACGGCTGGGGAACAAGCTCCCCGATCCGTTCTTCATCTTTGTGATACTGGCAGCGGCTGTCATGATGCTTTCCATGATATTCAGCCTCACAGGCGCGACTGTCGATCATCCGGGGACGGGGGAAACGCTTGAAATCAGGAGTCTCATTTCCTTTGAAGGGCTTGCCTACATGCTGTCCTCCATGCTTGATAATTTCACAGGCTTCGCGCCTCTGGGCCTTGTGCTCGGCATCATGCTGGGTATCGGTGTAGCTGAGAAGACGGGACTGCTCTCCACTGCCATCAAGAAGTCAATCCTCAAGGCACCGAAATCCGTTGTCACCTATGCCATCATCATTGTCGGCATTACAGGCAATCTGGCTTCCGATGCAGCCTTCGTCATCATTCCGCCGCTTGCCGCCATGGTATTTTATACTATAGGGAGGCACCCCCTGGCCGGACTGTCGGCCGGATTTGCCGGGACCGGTGCAGGGTTCACGGCGAATCTGATTATTGCAGGTACCGACGCGACACTTGCAGGCATTACGACGGAAGCTGCTGCCATGATTGATGATGCCGTCGTCGTAACACCAGTGGACAACTACTACTTCATGCTGACTTCCGTACTCTTCATCGCGATTGCCGGTGGTCTGATTACGGATAAGATCATAGAACCACGCCTGGGTACATACAAGGATGAAACGGAAGGGGACAGACAGCTGGAGGAAGTGACCGACATCGAAACGAAAGGACTTAGGAACGCAGTGATCGCCGGAGTGGTCTTCCTGGCGGTGCTTGCCGGACTTGTGTTCTTCCCTGGGTCCACATTAAGGAATGAAGAGGGTGGACTGGTCCCTTCACCGTTCCTCGGCAACATCGTTCCGATTGTGCTGCTGTTCTTCGTCACAATCGGTGTCGTCTATGGGAGGACTGCGGGTACAATTGAAAAGCTGGATGACATTCCAAAGTTTATGGCGGAAGCCATGAAAGATATGTCCGGCTACATCGTATTGATTTTTGCCGCTGCCCAGTTCATTGCATACTTCAACTGGAGCAACCTTGGTACGTGGCTTGCCGTAAACAGTGCAGATTTCTTTACGAACATTGATATGACGGGGCTGCCGCTGATACTTGGATTTTCATTATTGGCCGCAATCCTCAACATGATCATCTTCAGCGGCTCTGCGCAATGGGCACTGATGGCCCCGGTGTTCATACCGATGTTCATGCTGCTGGATTATCATCCCGCTTTCATCCAGGCCGCTTTCCGTATCGCCGATTCTTCGACAAACATCATTACACCGCTGAATCCATATATCATGCTGGTGCTTGCTGTCATGAAGGATTACGATAAAAAATCCGGGCTCGGCACTCTCATTTCGCTGATGCTGCCATACAGCATCGCCTTCTTCGGCATCTGGCTCGTGCTGCTTACAATCTTCTTCGTATTCGGCATCCCATTTGGACCGGGAGTGGGCGTCAGCCTGGAAGGATAGACATATGTATACTGTGAAAGCCACCCAGAGGGTGGCTTTCTTTATGAAACACGATTCCGAATTCCTTTTCAAGTTCCATTTCCGGCGTGATACCTGATGAATCGTCACCGACATCATCCTCTTCCGGGTTTCCGGGTGCTTCATCTTCTGTGATCTCCTCATCCTGCTCGTCCCCAAAGAAGAGGCCGGTGCATGAACCGAGTATGATCAATAGTGCAAGGAAGGTGACTGTCAAAATCAGACACCCGCTGATACCGATTTTCTTATTCGTTTCATACTGCTGTTCTGCGCCCTCACTTCTGCGTTCTTCCCGAAGCGCTTCTGCACGCTCCTTGCCGGGAGCCGCGTTCTCCACTTCCTCATCATGCTGTTCCACAGGCCCCTTCTGGCTCTCAATGGCATTCCTTTCAGCGGGGTCCGGCATTTCTTCAGGGTCCCGCTGATACCCATCCTTCCGCTCCTTCATTTCATTCCTGTCAATCCTACCATCTTTATCCTCACTCACATGCAACCCTCCTAAGTACTTTTACAGTACATTACCCTGTTGGAAGGGAAAAAACCATGTTCATTATGACAAAGACAACAATCAAAATGAATTGGAGGCTGGATTCATTTTAGAACGAGTTGATGCACGCTTGTCCCAGCATCTAATCGAAGCGCATCGTGAACTTATGAAAATACGGCAGAGGGTCCGGCGCATGCGCCGGATATTGGCTATACTTAAACCAAATCATTCTTCGAGTCGTATATGCTGTGCAACCCCTGCCATGATCACCCGGGAGGATCGGTGTAATGCAAAAAAACATACTGAACGCAAGAATACCCCCATCAGCAAAGTGTGCTGGTGGGGGTTGACCATAAAATGATATTTTTTGGATTATCAGTTCGCAGCATGTTCTTCCTTCAGAACCTGCTGTCTATTCCTGTCCATTCTGATATTCAATATCAAGTTCAGGACAATCGCCGTCAGACTGCCGAGGACGATGCCGCTTTCCGCAACGACGGCGAGGCTGCCCGGTACGATGGCAAAAAGGTCTGGTACGGCTGTGACCCCAAGGCCCATGCCGATGGAGATGGCGACAATCATCAGATTATTCTGGTTGTCGAAATCGACCCGTGACAGCATCTTGATGCCGTAGGAGATGACCATGCCGAACATGACGAGCATGGCGCCTCCAAGTACGGGTGTCGGGATGGCCATCGTGACTGCGCCAATCTTCGGTACAAGGCCGAGCAGGATCAGCATGACGCCTGCGATGTAGATGATCTGTCTGCTTTTCACACCGGACAGCTGCACGAGTCCCACATTCTGCGAATAGGTCGTGTAGGGGAAGGCGTTGAACAGACCGCCCAGTATGATGGCGAGGCCTTCAGCACGGTAGCCGCGCTTCAGGTCCGTGTCTTCGAGATCCTCTTCGCATATGTCCCCGAGTGCAAAGTAGACACCGGTGGCTTCGACGAGGCTGACGACGGCAACGAGCATCATCGTCAGTATCGGAACAAGGTTGAACTCCGGCATCCCGAAGAAGAAGAGCTGGGGCAGGTGGAACCATGAAGCGTCCCTCACCGGATCGAGGTCGACCATGCCGAAAAATGAACTGACCAGGGTAACGATGACGATTCCGCTCAGGATGGCGATGGATTTGAGGAATCCCCTGCCGAACCTGAACAGTATCAGTATTACGGCCAGCGTACCAAATCCGAGCGCCAGATTGAGACCGGAGCCGTAGTCTGGGCTGCCCTGTCCTCCGGAAATGTCATGCATGGCGACTGGAACAAGTGTGATACCAATGGTGGTGACTACTGTACCCGTAACGACTGGCGGGAAGAAGCGGATCATCTTGCTGAAGTACTTGCCGATGACGAGGACGAACAGTCCTGTCACAAGGATGGCGCCATAGATCGACGGGATGCCGTATGTGTTGCCGATGGCGATCATCGGGCCGACGGCTGTAAACGTACAGCCGAGCACGACGGGCAGTCCGATGCCGGAGAACTTGTTTTTCCATACCTGGAGTATGGTTGCAACCCCGCACATCATGATGTCGATGGCGATCAGGTAGGTCAGCTGTGCGGGTGTGAGGCCGATGGCGCCTCCGACGATGAGCGGCACGACGACTGCGCCGGCGTACATTGCGAGTACATGCTGAAAACCGAGTGACAGCTGTTTGGGCTTGGACATCTGCATCACGCTTCCACCTCGGACAGGAATTCGATTCGTCCATCCGACAGGGAGGAGATGCGTGCCAGGGATTCCACCCGGTGTCCGGCGCTCCGCAACTTCTCCCCGCCCGGCTGGAAGGACTTCTCGATGACGATGCCGATTCCAGCAGTGTCGGCACCCGCCTGCCGGACAATATCGACGAGTGCATGTGCGGCCTCGCCATTGGCGAGGAAATCGTCGATGATCAATACGGAATCTCCACTGGACAAGAACTTGTCGGCGACTGCGATGCTGTTCGTCTCCTGTTTCGTATAGGAATAAACGTCTGCAGTAAGCAGACCCTCACTCAGTGTCAGGGACTTCCTTTTTCTTGCGAATACGACCGGCACGCCGAATTCAAGACCGGCCATGACGGATGGTGCGATACCCGAGGATTCGAGCGTCAGTATTTTCGTTATCTTTTGAGTTGTAAACCTTTCTTTGAACGCCTTGCCGATTTCGGCCATCAGCACCGGATCAATCTGATGGTTAAGAAAGTGGTCGACTTTGAGCACCGTGTCTGAAAGTGCCACACCTTCGTTTAAAATTTTCTCCTTGAGCAACTTCATGAATAACACCCCAAAATATTATTTTGAAACAAAAAACCCGAAGCACACATCTAATGAGATGAGCAGCTTCGAGTCTATCCACGAAAGTTACTCACTCATAGTCGGGACATTTACGGTATCCCGGTAGAAACTTGCAAGCCATATCCTTGCGATTATATGAGTGCTTCAATAATTAAGATGTTTCCAATCATAACATAATAAACGAACCTTTCAAGGTTATTTATAACTAAAGTTCATCTTTTGTGCTAAAAATACAATGAATTAATAATTAAGTTCGGTTTATGGGATGAAGTGCATAAAAAACGCCCCTTGAGGCAGGAGCGCTCCCTGATGCTATTCCAGATGGAAATCGGTCAGGCATGTGGAATCATCCTCAAATGTGGAGAATGTCCCTTCAGTCGAAAGGCCGTCGTGGGTGATGGTGATGTTGTATTCCCTGTCACGCGGGAGCCAGAAATCGAGGAACCCGTTTTCAAGTGTCGTCATCGTTTTGTCGACATGGACGTTGCCTGCTCCATCAGTGATGCGGACATCCATCTCCTTTGAGGCAAGTTCACCTTCACAGCCGGTCAGGCTATGGAACTCGCAAGGATGGGTGTAGTTGATGAAGGGGGCGATGGACACGAAGAATTCATCCTCCGGCAATTCATGTCTTTCTTCCTGGTCTTCACCGATGATGAGCTCCGACCCTGTAATGGAAGCGGCTTCCGCTTCCTTGTTGGCACTGTATTCGTCCACCAGCGCTTTGACGTCACCGGTCGCATCCTCCGAACCGCACCCGGCGAGGATGATGCTTAAAAATATGAAGGGCAGCAGCAGTCTTTTCATAATTGCCTCCTGATTTTTTTCTTTATTGTATCATCTGAGGTTATGAATTTGTGGGCGGTGGGAAAGTGTCATAATACGTTCAAATTCCTACCTTTCATACTGATAGGCCTCAAGCAGGGTGACGACGATGTCGAGGATGGGCGTATGGATCTGTCCTTTTTGCTGCTGAAGGTATTTCTGGATGAATGTGTATTCCGTCGGCACGCCCGACATGACGTCATAGTACATGCTTGTGCCCATTTCCCGGTTGTAGTCCTGATAGACCGATAGCGCCCTGTCGATGAAGGAGGGGGCGATGATTTCCTCATCCTGGTTGATGATGCTGAGTCCTTCCTCGAGCAGACTGCGCGTCAGAGACGTGACGGAGGCCAGATCGTATATTTTTGCGGTATTCCCGGACAGTGCGGTGAGGGAGTTGATGCCGAGGTTGATGAGCAGCTTCTCATAGCGGATGCGCCGGAAATCCAAAGCCTTCACTATTTCGAGTTCAACACCGGTGGTATCTTCAAGGTCCGTGATGAGGCAGTCGATATACGCATAGGTCCTGTCCGCGATGAGCAGGCGTGCATCCTGGAAGTGCTCGATCCGGTCCTCACGCTTCTGGCCGCTGATATAGACGACTGCGGGCACCGGTGCATCAAAGTATTCGTCGAATCCCATGCCATTTTCACAAAGGATGACTTCAGTATCCTGGTGGGCCATTGCAGGGATGATTCCGCTTATGGACTTGAGCGCTGTGGCTTTCGTGGCGATGAAGATGATGTCGAAGGCGTCCCCTTCATATGCTGAGATATCCTCGATGGTGTAGGGGTAATGGCGGCGTTCACCGTCTTCCTGTATGGTGAAGCCTTCCTTTCGTGATCTGCCGAAGAGTGTAATATCATGCGGCAGCATTTTCATTTCACGTGCAATGACACTGCCGACGGCGCCGATGCCGATGACTGCAATTTTCATTTATTTCCCTCCTGGTTGGATGTAGCACTTTTAAATAATATGGTAAACTAATTATAATATATTACTTTCGAATGGAAAGGGGCAGCATCATGAAAGCTACAAGTGATTGGAAACGGATGAAAATGGAGGAGGAGCGGATCACGATGGTCACAGCCTACGACTATCCGAGTGCGAAGCAGAGTGAAGCGGCCGGACTGGACACCCTGCTCGTCGGCGACTCGCTCGGGATGACAGTCCTCGGCTACGACAGTACGGTGCAGGTGACGATGGATGATATGATCCATCATGCGAAGGCGGTCAGACGCGGAGCACCGGATACATACGTCGTTGTGGATATGCCATTCGGATCCTATCATGGAAATGATGACGACAGCGTCGGCAATGTCCTGAAACTCTATCAGCAGACAGGCGCCAATGCCGTCAAATTGGAGGGCGTGGAATGCGTCGATGTCATCCGCCGTTCCGTAGCCGCGGGTGTACCGATCGTCGCCCACCTCGGCCTTACGCCACAGTCGGTCGGTGTGACCGGCTTCAGGATGCAGGCCGGCACACAGGAAGCGGCGATGCAGCTGATCGAGGACACCAAGGCGGTCGAAGCGGCCGGTGCATGCATGGTGGTTCTCGAGGCCATCCCTTCCGACCTCGCCGGCAAAATCACTCGGACCCTCTCCATTCCGACGATCGGCATCGGTGCGGGGGCGGATGTGGACGGCCAGGTGCTCGTATACCATGATCTCCTGCAGTATGGAACCGACCGGCTGCCGAAATTCGTCAAACCGTATGCGGATTTCAATACGGCCGGAGTGGAGGGACTCAGGGCATACGCCGAAGCGGTCAAGGCCGCCCGCTTCCCGGATGAGGATACAACTTACAAGAGAAAGGTTTTTGAGGAATGATGAAGACAGCAGGTACAATAGAGGAAGTCCGCAATATACTGGAGGAACATCGCGGGGACAGCATCGCACTGGTGCCGACGATGGGCGCCCTCCACGAAGGGCATATGGCACTCGTCGATACAGCCAGAAGAAAAGGGGACATCGTCGCAGTCAGCATATTCGTCAACCCGCTGCAGTTCGGCCCGGATGAGGACCTCGACAGCTATCCGCGGAATCTCGAACGGGACCTTGAAATCTGCCGGGCGCACGGGGTGGATGTCGTCTTCCATCCGTCAGAGGATGAGATGTACCCGAAAATACCCGAGCTTGAACTCCGCCTCCGGACGATGGCCTCCATTCTTGACGGGGTCAGAAGGCCCGGGCATTTTGAAGGTGTGGTGACGGTGGTGAACAAGCTGTTCAACATCATCCGTCCCGATTTCGCCGTGTTCGGTGAAAAGGACCGCCAGCAGCTGATGATCATCCAGAGGATGGTGGAGGACTTCAACCATGATATCGAAATCGTGGGGGTGCCGACCGAAAGGGAAGCGGACGGGCTTGCCAAAAGCAGCAGGAACGTCAACCTGTCCGATACGGAACGTGCCGAGGCGCCGGAGATCAATCGGGCGCTTGAAATGGGCCGCGACATGATAGAGGAGGGTGTTTCTGATGCCGGGGAAGTCAAGGAACGGATCGAAGCCCATGTCACAGACCACACTTCCGGCATGATAGATGACCTTCAAATATTCACCCATCCCGATTTAAATCCTGTTCAAAACATTGACGGTGATGTTATAATATTCATTGCTGTTAAGTTCGAAAGAACACGGTTAATAGATAATATGATGGTGATAAAAAATGATCAGGACAATGATGAACGGTAAAATACACCGGGCGGTCGTCACAGAGGCCAACCTGAACTATGTAGGTAGCATTACAATCGATCCGGTACTGCTTGAAGCGGCGAACATACTGCCGAATGAATTGGTGCAGATCGTCAACAATAATAACGGCGAACGCCTTGAAACATATGTCATCGAAGGGGAGCGCGGCTCTGGTGAAATATGCCTGAACGGTGCCGCCGCAAGAAAGGTGCAGGTTGGTGATGTCATCATCATCATCAGCTATGTCCAGCTCGATGACAGAGAGTTGGATGGCTATGAGCCGAATGTGGTAATCGTCGATCAGGACAACAATATCGTCGACCCCGGGTACATCGAAAAAAGACAAACCGAATATACACATCAATGAGTAATTAGACATCCGTTTAATTACTCTTTTTAAACTTTTGAAAAAGGAGGTGCATCCATGTTTGGTAAACTGTTCTTCATCATCTTCATCTATATCGTCTCCACCATCCTCGCTCCGGCTGTCGATTCCTATGATTTCAAGGAGGGCCTGAACAGAGAATACGCAAAGGAATGGCTGGAGGCAAACGTATATCCGGCATACGATATGAGCACCATACACGAGATCAATAGTGCCCAGACCCAAGACATTGAAGTGACCATGGAAAGTGAATATGATATCGGGGACCAGGAAGTGCTCGGAAGTGAATATGCAGGGGATTTTGTCATCGAAGAGGACTACGGAAGGTTCAGGATGGTACTTGTCAATGAAGGAGAGGTCACAGGCGCCTATACGAACAGTGACGATGTGTCGATCGATAATATTAATATCGAGGGCATGGACCGTGAGAGTGTCGGGAAGGCCTATGGGGAACCTGAAGAGTCGATCACAAAGGGATGGAAGCGGCTCAGGGTCGACAGCAATGAATATGCGGTATACGACCTGAAGGACAGATACGTCTATTTCTTCTATGATCTCCATGAAGAAGACAAGGTCAATGGGGTGCTTGTGGTGATGAAGGAGGAAGTCGAGGCGGGCGAGGAACTGTACAACCATCCGCCGGCAGAGGACAACTCAAGGATGAATCACCTCCTGGTCAATGCCACCCGCTTCGAATACGGTGTGGAGCCGCTCGGGACATATGACAGGGCGGGCATGGCGGCACAGGGCCACAGCGAGGATATGGCAGAACGCAACTATTTCAACCATGATTCGCCGGATGGCGAAACCTTGAAGGACCGTATCGAGGAGGCGGGGGTGCAGTACCGCATGGCCGGTGAGAACATCGCCATGGGGCATACATCACCGATATTCTCCCACCACAGCCTGATGAACTCGATGGAGCACCGTGTGAATACGCTCAAGCCGGCATTCACGCATCTTGGCACGGGGACCGCCTATAATGAAGAAAATGTGCCTTATTATACAGAAAATTATATACAAAAGTAGATGGAATATTTGCCTTATGGTACAATATTATACAAATAAATGTGTTTGGAACCGTTTTTAAGGGGAATTTAAAAGTGAACGCAACAGGCGCATTTTTTGATGATTATAACTTTTCCTACAGGACCATCCTGATAGAATTGTAGAACGAGGGGATGCAGTTGATCAGTAAAACACAGGAAAATGAAACTGAAGATGCTAAAGACATTTTGGAACAAGTGAGAATAATACTTGGCAGGTAGTTGAATGAACCACTAGAAGTATGACGGGATGGCTTGGGAAAAGCGATAATAGAAAGGGCACATACCAGAGTGGTATGTGCCCTTTAAATATGTCCGAACCTGATTTAGAAGGATCTGAACAGCCCGACAACCTTGCCGAGGACGGTCACGCTATCCAGGATGATCGGCTCCATGGATGCGTTTTCGGGTTGTAGCCTGTAGTAGCCGTTTTCCTTGTAGAAGCGCTTGACCGTCGCTTCGTCCTCTTCCGTCATTGCCACGATGATGTCCCCATTGTGTGCAATGTTCTGCTTGCGTACGATGACACGGTCACCGTCGTGTATGCCGGCTTCAACCATGCTGTCGCCCACGACATTCAGGAGGAAGATCTCGCTGTTATGGTTTGCCGTGAAATGTTCGGGAAGCGGGAAGTATTCATCGATGTTTTCGACTGCTGTAATAGGGAGGCCGGCAGTGACCTTACCGAGTACCGGGACATGGATGACGGCTCCATGCTGTTCGTTTTCCTCCGTAATGATTTCGATTGCACGCGGCTTCGTCGGATCCCGCTTTATGAAACCCTTCTCCTGCAACTTCGCAAGGTGTCCGTGGACGGTCGAGCTGGACTGGAGGCCGACCGCGTTGCCTATCTCTCTTACACTTGGCGGATAGCCCTTTTCGTGAACGGTAGTCTTTATAAACTGATATATCTGCTTCTGTCTATCTGTTAGCGGCTTCATATATATACCTCCGGCTTATTATTGATTCAATTTTACCATATCTATGCATGTGTTACAAACGTTTGTTCGTAATGGTATTGACCCGGAACAGATGTTCTGATACCATGTGGATACAAACACATGTTCTGGAGGGGAATACCATGACATCGAAGGAATTCAAGTTATTGAGCGCCATTTTTGCATTTGCGCTGGGTGCCGGTCTTATATTCATGTTCGACTCCCATAATACAGAGAACGCCTATTCCGATATCGTATATATAGATGAGTATGAAGTAGTGACAGAAGCGGATATGTTGGATCCTGCGGAAGAAACGCATGTTCCGGACGAACAGTATGCCGAACGGACACATATGGATCAGCTGATGGAAATGATCGGTTTTATAAAGTGATTATAGTGATTATCAAGTATGGGAATGGTCTCATACTTTTTTTTGTGTTAAATTATATGTGAGTGGACAGGAGGTTTCGCAATGCTTGAAAAGGAAAAACTGCAACGGATCAATGCACTGGCCGCCAAAAAGAAGGCAGGCAGCATCAAAAAGGAAGAGCTTGAAGAACTGAAGGGTCTGCGGGAAGAGTACCTTGAAAACTTCCGGTCCTCCTTCAGAAAACAGGTGGAGCACACCAAGGTGGTCGATCCAGAAGGCAATGATGTGACACCTGAAAAACTTAAACGCATTCAACAGGATAAAAATATCAGAGAATAAAGGAGCATGAATATGACATTCGACAAAACGGATCAGCTAGCGATCAATACAATCAGAACACTTTCTATCGATGCAGTTGAAAAAGCCAATTCCGGACACCCGGGATTGCCGATGGGGGCTGCACCGATGGCGTACACACTGTGGAGCCGCCACCTGAACTTCAACCCGAATTCGATGGACTGGTTCAACCGGGACCGCTTCGTACTCAGTGCCGGCCATGGTTCCATGCTCGTCTACAGCCTACTTCACCTGAGCGGGGCACTGGAGATGGAGGAACTGAAGAATTTCAGGCAGTATGAATCGAAGACGCCTGGGCACCCTGAGTTCAAGCATACCGAAGGTGTGGAGATCACGACCGGCCCCCTCGGACAGGGCTTTGCGATGAGCGTCGGCATGGCCATGGCTGAAAAGCATCTGGCTGCGCGCTTCAACCGCAACAACTACAATGTCGTGGACCACTACACATACGTTGTGACAAGTGACGGCGACCTTATGGAAGGCGTTTCCCACGAGGCGGCGTCCCTCGCCGGTCACCTGGCCCTCGATAAGCTCATCGTGCTTTATGATTCCAATGATATTTCACTTGACGGGGACCTGGACAAAAGTTTTTCAGAGGACATCAAGAAACGCTTTGAAGGCTACAACTGGCACTATATAAAAGTGGCCGACGGCAATGACGTGGAAGCGGTCGACAAGGCGATAGAGGAAGCGAAGTCCTCCGACAAGCCGACGATGATCGAAGTGAAGACGATCATCGGATATGGTGCGCCGAACAAGCAGGGCAAAAGTGCTTCCCACGGTGCGCCGCTTGGTGAAGAGGAGCGCAGGGCAGCCTTCGAATATTACGGATTCGATCCGGACGAGACGTTCAAAGTGGATGATGCCGTCTATGACCGCTTCAGTGAAACCATGAAGCAGAGAAGCAATGGAAGGGAAGCGGCATGGAACAAGATGCTCGAGGACTACAGGAATGAATATCCTGAACTCTACAGTGAACTTGACGATGCGATCAATCATCGTCTGAAGGAAGGCTACGACAAGGATCTACCGTTCTACGAAGCGGGCGATTCCAAGGCGACAAGGGCGACTTCAAGTGAAATGATCCAGGCGCTGTCCGGAACCGTGCCGACGCTCTTCGGTGGTGCTGCCGACCTCGCAAGCAGCAACAAGACCAACGTCAAGGACGAAGAGGACTTCGATGCCGGAAACTACGGTGGCCGCAACATCTGGTTCGGCGTCAGGGAATTCGGCATGGCCGCAGCCCTGAACGGCATGGCGGCACATGGCGGCATCTACCCTTACGGTGGTACATTCTTCGTCTTCAGTGACTACATGAAGCCGGCCATCCGACTCAGTGCACTGATGAAGCTGCCGGTGACATATGTGCTGACACACGATTCCATCGCTGTCGGTGAAGATGGTCCGACACACGAGCCGGTTGAACAGCTCGCAGGCTTGAGGGCGATTCCGAACCTGAACACGATCCGTCCGGCCGACGGCAATGAAGTCCGCGCCGCATGGAAAGTGGCAATGGAAGCGGAAGATGCACCAACAGCCCTCGTACTGACCCGTCAGAATGTGGAAACGATCGACGTCCCTTATGAAACGGTGGAAGCGGGCGTTAGAAAAGGCGGCTACATCGCATTCGACAAAGGTGACGATGCGATTCTGTTTGCTTCCGGCAGCGAAGTGCCATTGGCAGTCAATGCAGCGAAGCAGCTGGATGCCCAAGGTGTCAGAGTGAAGGTGGCATCCATCCCGAATATGCAGAAATTCCTCAAACAGGATGCAGAATATATCGAAAGCGTACTCAATACGCACATTGAGAACAGGACGGCGATTGAAATGGCGGCAAGCCTCGGCTGGCACCGTTTCATCGGCATGAACGGCAAGCTTCATACGATCGACACCTACGGTGCCAGCGCTCCAGGGGATGTCGTTGTAGAGAAGTACGGCTTTACTGTCGAACGCATCCTGCAGACGGTGATGGATAAATAATCTGTTGAAAAACACCTGCTTTTGATGTAAACTTTATTATGGTCTACGAAGAAAGAGGTGAGCAGTTTGGCTACTTGGATATGGATACTGATTGTTATAATTGCACTCATCGGTGGCGTTGCGCTTGGATTCTTCCTCGCAAGAAAGTACATGATGGACTATCTTGAGAAGAACCCGCCGATCAATGAAGACATGCTCAGGATGATGATGATGCAGATGGGACAGAAACCTTCCCAGAAGAAAATCAATCAGATGATGACAATGATGAATCGCAATACGGATTCAAAATCAGCAAAAGAACGTATGAAAGCTCCAAAAGCTTCAAAAAAATAAAGATAAACCCTTCCGCCTGAGCGGGAGGGTTTATTTTTTGTCGAACGCCAATCCTCAAATTTGTTTGAAACTTGAAACTTTTTTGAATATTCATTGAACAGGCATAAGTATTCATATATAATTGAATTATTCAAACAAAGGAGGAAAATGAATGAACAAACGGTATTTTATGCTATTTTTTGTAATTGTGCTCACTCTCGCACTCGCTGCCTGCACGGATGATTCTGATGTGGAAGAGGGTACGGACGACAGTGCAGGCGGAGAGGATACTTCTGAAGATTCCGAAGCATCCGGTGGATCAGGTTCGGGTGACCTGACCATCGCGATGATGGATGACGCAGTCACACTCGATCCGCATGGCAGCAACGACTCGGCTTCTGCCCAAGTAAGGCGGAACATCTATGAGACGCTCGTCTTCCAGGAGGCGGACATGGCGCTTGCGCCAGGACTTGCCGAGGAGTGGGAAGCGACTGAAGATGATGTATGGACCTTCACATTGAGGGAAGGGACGACATTCCATGAGGGATCAGAATTTACTGCAGAGGATGTCAAGGCGACACTCGACCGAGTAAGGGATACAGCTGTGGCTTCACAGGTGGCATTCCTGTTCGAAATGATTTCCGAAGTGGAAGTTGTAGGGGACTATGAAGTGAACCTCCATACTGAATATCCTTTTGCACCCTTGCCAAGCCACCTCGCACATAACACCGCCGGCATCATGAGCAAAGACCTCATCGACCGCGACTATCAGGCGGCACTTGATGAAGCGGGTGTGGACATGACTGCAGATGAATACTACGAAATCCGTGAAGAAGGCGGGTCCGAGTATGATGATGTGGCCGAACAGATTTCAGAGCATATCGGCTCAGTCATCGGCTCAGAAGCGGATGGTACGAACCACCTGATGTTCCAGTCCCGTTCAGCTGGTGAAGAAACCGTGCTTGAGAAGTTCGATGACTTCCAGGGTGGCGACCGCAACTTTGAGACGGTAACATTCCGTGTCATTCCTGAAAATGGCGCACGTATGGCGGAACTTGAAACAGGCGGCATCCAAGTCGCAGGAGATGTCGATTCTTCAAGCGCAGTACGCGTGGAAGAAGGGGAGGAGACGGAACTTGTAGAGCAGGAATCTGTAAGGATGTCCTACCTCGGCTTCAATACTGAAAAGGAACCATTCGATGATGTAAGGGTCAGACAAGCCATTTCATATGCAATCGACAGGGATGAAATCATCTCCGGGGTCTATGATGATATGGGAATCAAGGCCGATGGCCCGCTGGCACCTGATGTTTGGGGGCATGACGAGAACCTTGAAGGTGTAGAATATGATATGGAAAGAGCACAGGAACTGCTTGCGGAAACGGATGTTGCAGACGGCTTTGAGACCACAATCTGGGTGGATGAAGATCCACAAATCATCGATACTGCTGTATACATCCAGGAGAAGCTTTCCGAATTGAACATTGATGTCCAGGTGGAGCAGTTCGAGTGGGGTACCTACCTTGACAGGACAGCACAGGGAGACCATGAGATGTTCATCCTTGGCTGGACGACGGTAACAGCAGATGCAGACTACGGCCTGTATGCACTATTCCATTCAAACAGCCATGGTGAAACGGGCAACCGTTCATTCTATACGAATGAAGAAGTCGACAGCCTGCTTGATGAAGGACGTACTGAACCTGACGAAGATACACGATTTGAAGCATACAGCCAGGCTCAGGAGATTCTGATCGAGGAAGCACCGGCGGCCTACCTGTTCCACACCAATTTTGCGATCGGTGTGAACTCATCACAGGTGAGTGGGGTAGATCTCGATCCGGTCGGCAACATCAGGATTGAAAACGTTACATTTGAATAATTGAGCTATATTTCCGAACGAAAGCCCCATCTGATCAATGATCAGATGGGGCTTTTTAATTCTGTATCAGACTTTTTCAACGACATAGGCCTTCTTTTCCCTGAAGTGCTTTTCTCCATCTTCAGAAGAATGTTCGAAGAAACCTTCGAATTCATGGATTACCCTGAACTCCCGTTCAGGATCTGAGAAGAGCTCATTGTCGTTTGTAGACAATATGACCGCGTCGGTCGTTGTGATGAAACTGTCGATTTCGTTCGCTTTGTAGTGTTCACCGGGTTTTAGTGTGTTCAGACCTGGCTTGGACATAAATCACCCTCCTGAATATTATGTTCTAATGTAATTTTTCCCGATGATATTTCATTTAAACCTATTCATATTTGTCCTATAAGGGAGTGGAAAGTAACGAATTTGTGATGTTGTTTATTTCATATTTCGAAACATATGGTAGAATTTAGATGTATATGACAGCGAGGGGGATCGAGATGAAAGTATTCAGGAAATTGGGATGGTTTTTCAGCCGGGAATGGCGGAGCTATACGGTCGGGGTCATCATGCTGATCCTTGTGGCACTGATGGAGCTCGTCCCACCGCAGGTGATCGGCTGGGTCATCGATGGCATCACCCAGGAGACATTGACGGGGAACCGGCTGCTGCAGTTCATTCTGCTGCTGATTGCCGTGGCCGTATTGACATACATAGTCAGGTATTTCTGGCGCATCATGATTTTTGGGGCGAGCTACCGGCTCGGCAGGATTCTCAGGTCCCGCCTCTACCGGAAGTATTCCGAGATGAGCCCCGCATTCTATCAAAAACGCCGGACAGGTGATCTGATGGCACACGCGACGAATGATATACAGGCGGTTCAGGCTACGGCCGGGGCAGGGATACTGACCATTGCAGACTCCCTGATCACAGGTGGGGCGGTGCTGATCACGATGGCGATTACCATCAGTCCCGAACTGACGCTCATCGCCATGATTCCGCTCCCGCTCATGGTCATCCTGACGAGCTATTACGGCACATTGATGAACCGCGGCTTCAAAAAGGCCCAGGCGGCCTTCAGCATGCTGAACGACAAGACGCAGGAGAGCATCTCGGGCATCAAGGTGACGAAGACATTCGGCTATGAGGGAAGCGACCAGGAGGATTTCCGCAGGATGAGTGATGATGTGGTCGAGAAGAACTTGAAGGTTTCGAAGGTCGACGCACTGTTCGACCCGACGATCATGATGGTCATCGGCGTGAGCTACTTCCTGTCCATCTTCTTCGGTGCGCGCATGGTGCTGGACGACACAATCACCATCGGGGAGCTTGTGACCTTCACCACCTATCTCGGAATGATGGTGTGGCCGCTTCTCGCACTCGGATGGTTCTTCAACCTGGTCCAGCGGGGAAGCGCCTCATATGACCGGATTGAGGAGATCATGGATACACCAAACCAGATCGGCGCAGACTACCGCATTGAAGATCAGCCGGATGGGGACATCGAATTCAATATCGGTGCATTCAGCTTCCCGGACGATGAGTCGGATGGGCTGAGGGATATCCGGTTCACCATCCGGAAAGGATCGACGGTCGGCATCGTCGGGCGTACCGGTTCAGGGAAAAGTGCACTGATACGCCTGCTGCTCAGGGAATTCGATACGGTCAATCCAGGGGATATCCGGTACGGCGGCCATGCACTCCGTGACTACAGCATCCGGAACCTCAGAGGCCAGTTCGGGTATGTGCCGCAGGATCATTTCCTGTTCTCGACGACGATACGGAACAACATCGCCTTCAGCAACCCCGATCTGGAGGACGAAGAAATCTTCCAGGCAGCCAGACTCAGCTACATCCATGAGGACATCGCCGGATTCCCGGACGGCTACGAAACCGTCGTAGGGGAACGGGGCGTATCACTCTCAGGCGGACAGAAGCAGCGCATCTCCATCGCCCGTGCACTCATCATGGACCCGGAAGTGCTGATTCTGGACGATTCCCTGTCGGCCGTGGATGCCGAGACGGAAGAACAGATTTTAGCCAATATCCAGTCGGAACGGACCGGCAAGACGAACATCATCACTGCCCACCGGATGAGCGCGGTCAGCCATGCCGATCTGATCATCGTCATGGACAGCGGCACGATCATCGAACATGGTGATCATCATGAGTTGATGAAGCAGCAGGGCTGGTACCATGATACTTATAATGCCCAGGCTCTCCGGGAAGCGCTCGAGAGCTCGCTGGATGATCTTGTTCAAAGGGAGGAACGTTAGATGGAAGACAATCAGTTCAATCTCTCCTTCAATGACCAGAAGAATGTACTTTTCAGGCTGATGAAGTATACGCTGCCCTTCAAGGGGACGCTGACACTCGGCTTCATCATGCTGATCATCTCCACCATCACCGGCGTCGCCACACCGTACCTGGTGATGGTCTTCATCGACGACTATCTCACTCCGGGCGTCTTCCCGGAAGGGGATATGACATGGCTCATCACAATCTTTGTGCTTGTGCAGCTGATCGGGGCGGCGACGACCTATATGCAAATCTATCTGTTCCAATATCTAGCATTCAAAGTCATCCAGCAGCTTCGGATTGATGCATTCGACAAGATAGGCAGGCTTGGCATGCGGTATTTCGACAAGGTGCCGGGCGGCAGCGTGGTCTCAAGGATCACCAATGACACCGAAGCGATCGTCGAGATGTTCATCGGTGTGCTGGCAACCTTCCTGATGGCCTTCTTCATGGTCATATCGAGCTTCGTCATGATGTTCATCCTGGATGTAAGGCTTGCTGTCCTGGCGCTTCTGTTCATGCCTGTAATCGTATTCATACTTGCAGTCTACAGGAAATACTCGGCGAACTTCTTTTCCCACGCACGCCAGCTGCTCAGTGATCTGAACGCCAAGCTCGCCGAATCGATCGAAGGCATGAAGATCATCCAGGTGTTCAACCAGGAGGACCGTCTTGGCAGGGAGTTCAATGAAATAAATGAAATGCACTACAAGTACAACATGAAGAACGTGAGGCTCGATGGGCTGCTGCTCCGGCCGGCCATCAGCATGATCTATGTACTGGCCATTGCACTCATCCTCGGCTATTTCGGACTGCTCAGCTTCAGTTCAACGGTGACCGCCGGTGTCATCTTCGCCTTCATCCAGTATATGGAGCGGTTCTTCGAGCCGATCAACCAGGTCAGCCAGAACCTGAATATATTCCAGCAGGCACTCGTCGCAGCGAGCCGTGTGTTTGCACTGATGGATGATGAACGGATCGAACCGCACCAGCCGGAGGAATCGAATTACAGGATTACCGACGGCCACATCGAGTTCAGGAATGTCACTTTCAGCTATGACGGCCGGACGGATGTGCTGAAGGACATTTCCTTCACGGCGCGCCCGGGTGAGACGGTGGCGCTCGTCGGCCATACGGGTTCCGGCAAAAGTTCGATCATCAACCTCTTCATGCGTTTCTATGAGTTTTCCGAAGGGGAGATCCTGGTCGACGGCCACTCCATAAAGGAGATGCCAAAGCATGAGCTCAAAAGCAGGGTGGGGCTTGTACTCCAGGATCCGTTCATCTTCTATGGCACGGTGGAATCGAACATCAGGCTCTACCACCCGGAAATGACTTTCCAGCAGGTCCAGGCGGCAGCGGAGTTCGTCTATGCGGACAAGTTCATCAACAGGCTGCCGGACAGGTACCGGCACCGTGTGATCGAAAAGGGCGGTGCCTTCTCGAGCGGCGAACGCCAGCTTCTGGCCTTTGCACGCACCATGGCCATGGATCCGAAAATACTGATTCTTGATGAGGCGACGGCGAACATCGACTCCGAGACCGAGGAGCAGATCCAGCAGTCGCTCGAACGGATGCGGGAGGGCAGGACCACACTGGCGATCGCCCACCGCCTGTCGACGATCCAGGATGCAGACCAGATCCTCGTGCTGAACAGGGGTGAAATCGTGGAGCGCGGCAGCCATGATGAGCTGATCCGCCATGGCGGCATCTACCATAGGATGTACCAGTTGCAGAACGGCCAGCATCAATTGTCATAGAAAGTTCTAAAATATGGACCCAAAAACTACTTATGCCTCCATCATGTCTGTTAAAATGACATCTGAATGGAGGTATTTCTATGGGTAGCGAAGTGACTTTTCTCCTCGCATTCGGAGCCGGCGTACTGAGTTTCGTCTCACCGTGCGTACTTCCGGTCTTCCCCGCGTTCATCTCCTATATAACAGGGATGAGCTATAATGAAGTCGAGAGCCAGAAATTCAATTTCCGGGCGATCCTTCATACAGTATTCTTTCTTATCGGATTCAGTCTTATATATATCGCACTCGGGTTCGGCACAGCATTCTTTGGCGGCCTGCTCATAGAATATTCCGACCTGATCCGCCAGCTCGGCGCCATACTCATCGTCGTATTCGGGCTCATCGTCACAGGTGTCCTGAACTTCGACTTCCTCATGAAGGACAGGAAGATCCACTTCAAGAACCGGCCTTCCGGCTTCATCGGCTCAATCCTGATCGGCATGGCCTTCGGCGCTGGATGGACACCATGCAACGGGCCGATCATTGGCGCCATATTCGCGATGAGTGCAACGGAACCGAACAATGCACTGATGCTGATGGTGGTGTACTGCCTCGGATTTGCGGTACCGTTCTTCACATTGAGCTTCTTCGTCTCCAGGACGCGCTGGATGCTCAAATACTCCAGCCGCATCATGAAAATCGGCGGCATCATCATGGTGCTGATGGGTGTGCTCCTGTATTTTGATGGCCTGACACAAATCATCATATGGCTCCAGCCGTTCTTCGGCGACTTCCAGGGGTTCTGACAATGAATATTGAAAGCATACTCTTTGCCGCCGCATCCATCATGGCCGTATTCATGGGCATCGCTGCAGTCTTCGTCAGGCAGAAGGCTGCGAAGCGTCCCCTGACGATGGCAAAAATCGTCATTCCGCCGGTCATGATGTCTACAGGGGCGCTGATGTACATATTCCCGTACTTCAGGCTGACACCGTTTGAAATCATGGAAGCGACGGTCATGGGACTGCTCTTCTCCATCGTGCTCGTCATGACGACACGCTACGAGGAGAAGGATGGTGCGCTGTATGTCAAGCAGTCCCGGATGTTCCCCGTCATACTGATCGTCCTGTTGGTACTCAGGATCATACTGAAGACGGTGCTGTCCATGAGCATTTCGCCCGGGGAGATCGGAGGGATGTTCTTCCTCCTCGCATTTGTCATGATCGTCATCTGGAGACTGTCGATGTTCATCCATCTCCAGGCATTCAAAAAGCAGCAGATCAATGAAGTGAGCCCAAGAAGTTAGACTTTTTGGACTCGCCATTCATTTTGATCTGCTGCTTATTTTTTCCGTCTGTTCGAATATGGAGAATTTCTGTTTTTCATCATCGGCATACTGGAAGAGATCCTCATAAGGGGTATAGTCGATCTCCATCTCGTTCAGCTTCTTCTTCATGAACTTATGATCGCGCTTCGGCGTCGCGATGATATATCCCTTCATGATATGGTCGAGCGTGATGTTATCCGCCTTCTCGTCCAGTGCAATCTTTGATATGCGTCCGGCAATCCGCTCCTTCGCCACATCCCTGAACAGTTCGGGGACGGGGGAGACCAGCTCGTTCAGAAGGTGCCGCGCCTCGTTATTCCACAGGGGCAGTGCCCTGTCTATATAGTAGTCCTGCCAGTCGAGTTCACTATAACCGTCTTCCTTCGGCATCCGCTTCAGAAACTTCCTGAACATGAAATATCCGCCGATGGTCATCGCTCCCAGCATGACGAATGTCCATAAAGCAATGCCCCACATAAATACATCGTTCATTCCCTCACCTCCCCGTCATTATAGAAAATTAAAACAGAATTGTCCATTGAATCATTTGTGACGATATATAGGGTGAAGGAGGTGAGAGACATGCTGAAGAACATGAGTGCAAAGTTCTATTTCTTTGAAGCGGACGAGACGGGCGATGAAAAGCTCCGTTTCAGATCCGTGAGAAACCTGGACATCACATCGACGGATGAAGCCATCAACACATTGGCCGACATCTACAGGAACCTGACGAATGATGTGTACCCGATCGTCGAGAAAGAGCAGACCTACGTCATCAACTAATAAGAGGGAGGAAGAGGAATGACCAAAAAGCTTGTGATTGTATTCAACACAGAACTGAACCGCCGATTCACGCTGAACATCAGCAATCCAAAGGAGGACCTGACCGAGGCGACACTGCTGCTTGAGGCGGAGCGCCTCATAGAGACGGGCGTTCTTGCGCCGATGCAGGGGAAACCGGTATCCGTGCATTCCGCCAAGATCGTCGAGCAGAACGTCACCGAGATCATCTAGCATGGAATGGGTCCCACTGGTCAGCGATGTTGGATTTCCGGCCGTGATCACGTTCTTCCTGCTCCATCGCATGGAGCGGAAACTGGACGATCTCATCATATCCATCAGACAGCTGAGCTGAAATGCCGCCCCCAAATTTACTTGGGGGCGGTTTTTCTTGTATAATCGTAATCACATGAGGTGGTAGAATGAAGATATTACATACTGGAGACTGGCATATCGGAAAACGCCTGAACGGCGTGGACCTGATAGAGGACCAGCAATTCATACTGGACCAGTTGATTGAATATATAGAGGGCAATCCCATCGACCTGGTGGTTGTGGCCGGTGATGTATTCGACCGGAGCAACCCTTCCCAGGCGGCGCTCAAGCTCGTCAATGAATACCTGTACAGGATCAATATAGAAAAGGGCATTCCGGTGCTTGCCATCAGCGGCAACCATGACAGCCGCTCGAGGCTCGATTATGGCAGCTACTGGTTCGAGAAGAGCGCCTATCATATGCGGACGTCGCTGTCCGACATCACCACACCGGTAGTGATGGACGGGCACCACTTCTATATGGTGCCGCACATGGATGTACTCGAGGCGAAGGTGTATTTCGATGATGAATCGATCCGGACGCACCATGATGTCTACCGGCGGATTACGGAGGAGATAGCGGCGGTCATGGACCCGGATGCCTACAATGTCCTCATCGGACACATGTTCATCTCTGAAGGGAAGGCGTCCGATTCCGAGCGTCCCCTGTCCGTCGGACTGTCGGAAGAGGTAGGGTCGGAACTGTTTGATGCGTTCGACCTGGTCCTCCTCGGGCACCTGCATCATCCGTTCGCAATCACGCACGAGAAGATATTTTACAGCGGCTCCCTGCTCAAGTACTCATTTTCTGAGGTCAAGCAGCCGAAAGGATTCCGTGTCGTGGAGACGGACGCCGGGACGAAGTGCCGGTTCCAGCCGCTCGAGTGCCGCCGCGACCTGGTGCACTACACGGGCACCTTTGATGAAGTCATCAATGAGGCGGTGACATTCGAGGACAGCGGAGCCTACTTCAAGTTCGAGCTTGCCGGCATGGAGACCGTCAACGACCCGATGGCGAAACTGAAGATGCTCTATCCCAACACGCTTGAGCTGAGGCCGGTGAAGCAGCACCATGAAGCGGGCCAATCGACGGTTGATGCCCACCGGTCGAGTGATGCCGAAATATTCGAGTCATTCATCGGAACCGTCCATGGAGAGCCGCCGACGGACTATCAGAAGCAGATTTTCAATACTTATTTCAAAGGTGATGCAGATGAAACCGATTCGGATTAATATGCAGTACTTCGGTCCGTTCGAGAACGAGACGATAGATTTCGACCGTGTCAGGGACAGCATGTTCCTGATCGGCGGCCGGACGGGCTCCGGGAAGACGATGATATTCGATGCCATCACCTATGCACTCTATGGCACCCTGTCGACGAGCGACCGGGCCGAAGGGTCGGTCAGGAGCCAGTTTGCGACGGATAATGACATCAGCAGCATCCGCCTGGAATTCGAGATCAGGGGGAAACGCTATACAGTCGAACGCACCCTCTCCTACAGCAAGGAGGGCCGCAAGACACCGGTGCCGCCGAAAGCCGTCCTTTATGACGCCTCCGGCGAAGTGCTCGAGGGCAGCATCAATGGCGTGAAGCAGAAGGTGCTCGATATCCTCCAGCTGAATGCAGAACAGTTCCGGCAGATCCTCATCCTGCCGCAGGGGGAGTTCAAAAGGCTCCTGACTTCATCAAGCGAACAGAAGCAGGAGATTCTGAGGACCCTGTTCCGGACGGAACGTTTCGTCCAGTTCGAAAAGCGGCTGAATGAACTGAAGAAGGAAAAACTTTCGGAAAGTGCAGCCGTAGAGGCAAAAATAGAAGGCCTTTTCAATACGGTCAGCAGCGGTGGACTGCCTGAAGCAGACGCACTGCTTGAAGCGGATTATCCGACTTTCACCAAAAGGGTGGCTGCAATCGAGGAGGTCCAGACGCTCCTCGAAGCAGAGAAGGGCAGGATGGAGGACGGACTCGAAGAGAACCGGAAGGCCCTGGAAGCCGGGCGGCAGGATCTTCAGCAGAAGCGGGAGAACAACAGAAGGCTTGAGGAATTGGAGGAGATCAAATCCCAGCTGTCGGCCCTCGAGGCCGACCGTTCCGAAATCGCTTCACTCGAGGCTTCCCTTGAGGAGTACAGGGCGGTCAAGGAGATGGAGTATGCCTTGAAGACCGAGGACCAGGCACTGCGCCGAAAAAAAGAGGCCGAAGCGGCCCTGTCGGAACTTGAAGTACAGTCAAAGCAGGTGGCGGGTGAACTGGACGAGGCCCTCAGCGACCACGCGGCACTCGGGGAGAAGGACGCCCTGTACAAGAAGGCGGAGCGCTGGCTGAATTCGACAGAACGCTTCATGGATGATGACGAAATCGCGCATCTCGATGAGACGATCGGGTCCCTCAACAAGAGGAAGCGGGAAATCAGCCGGGAAAACGATGCGCTTTCGCAGGAATTGGCGTCGATCGAGCAGACACTCGCTTCTGAAGCCTGGGACCATAGACAATCGGACCAGCTGAACCAGGAAAAGTTCCAGATTGACAATGCCATCAGCACCCTCAGGCAGGAGATGGAAGAAGAGCGCGCCAACAGCCGATATGATGAAGAGAAGGCCCGATTGACTGAGGAGATCGAGGCGATCGGCAGGCAATGTGAAACGATCGAATCTGCACGCGATGAAAAGAAGAACAGTATAAAAAGCAGATTCTCGTCCGCCGATGGTGTACATATCGAACATCTGGTCCAGCATCTTGAAGTGGGCAGGCCGTGCCCGGTCTGTCAGCAGAACGTCGAGACGCTGCCCGTTGAAAATGAATATCTGTCGGAAGCGGAAGAGGCGGAACTCAAAAAGTTCGAGACGGACCTGGAAGCACTTCTTCGTGAGAAGGACTCGAAGAACAGACGCATCACGGTGATAGAGGAACTGCTCGCAGGAAAGGCGCGCAGGGATATCGCTGCACTCGAAGCGTCCCTCAGGGAGAAACAGGCGCAGCGGGACCGATTGTCTGAAGAAATCGAGGCGGACAGGAAGAAGTTTGAGCATAAACAGGAGCTGGACCAGCGGTATAATAAGCTGAACCGCACACTCGGCGACAACCGGCTGGAAGAGAACAACATCCAGCATTCCCTCTCCCGTGCGGAAAACCTTGCCTCGGAATTCAAAACCCAATCCGGGTATGAAAGGTACGAAGATTTCACCGCCTCCTTCCGGAAATGCCGGCAGGCGCTCGAGGACTATCAGCGCCGCCTCAGGAATAATGAAAAGCGGCAGCAGGACTGCCGGGAGCAGAAGTCCAGGCTGGAAGAGAAGCTGTCCCATCAGAAGGATCAGCTCAAGACGCTGAATGCCGAGCTTGAGGAGACCACGCCTGACATCGATCGCTTCACCAAAAAGACCGGCCGGGACAGGGCATATCTGCTGTCGGTATTGGAGCGGACGGATGCCGCCTCCATGGAGGAATCGATCAAGGCCTTCCACAGCAAAAAGGAAGTATTGGAAAGCCGCAGGGCAGCACTGCTCGAGACCGTATCGACCCGTGACATCCAGGACACCGGAGCGGTCGAGGAAGAAATCCGGCAGCTTGAGGAAAAAGGGGAGTCACTGACCAATGAGCGGGCGCGGCTGATGGCGAATCTCGAACATAACCGGAAAACTTCGGAGAAAATGGAAGCCCTGATTGCCCAGCATAACGAGGAGCTTGAGGAAATCCATGCCCTTGTGGCACTTGTCGACGCAGTCTCCGGCAGGAATGAGCAGAAGGTTTCCCTGGAACGCTACGTCCTCACATATTATCTCGACCGCATCCTCCACATCGCAAATGTACGGCTGCTCGAGATGACGAACCACCGCTACGAACTCAGGCGCAGCACTTCCAAAAGCAGCCGCAAGACCGGACTTGATATTGAAGTGTTCGACTTCTACAACAACCGCCCGCGCCACATCACCTCACTGTCCGGCGGCGAATCATTCCAGGCGGCGCTCACCCTGGCGCTTGCCCTTAACGAAGCGCTGCAGCAGGAATCCGGCGGCATCAGCCTCGATACGATGCTGATCGATGAAGGGTTCGGGACACTGGATCCGGAAACGCTCGATATGGCGGTGAATACACTGATGGAACTGCAGACACACGGCAAGATGGTCGGCATCATCTCCCATGTCGAGGAACTGAAGGAACGCATGGAGAATATACTCGAAGTCACTGCAGTGAATGAACGGAGCACTACGAATTTCAAATAATAAAAGGTGGGCCACCATAAGGAAGTAGTGAGAATATGCAGATCACACGTTTTACCCGGCCGAGCCAGAAGACGGTCCTGATTGCGACATTGATGATGGGATCGTTCCTTGTGCTCCTCAATCAGATGCTGCTTGTCACAGCAGTGCCGCCGATCATGGCGGCATTCGACATTCCATTCAGTACGGCACAGTGGCTGACGACGGGCTTCTTCCTCGTCAACGGGATCATGATTCCGGTCTCGGCATTCCTGATCAACAAGTTCACATCCAGAACACTGTATCTGACGGGCATGATGATATTCATCGCAGGGACGATCCTTGCAGCGGTCGCCCCCCTGTATTCGGTGCTGCTGGCAGGCAGGATACTGCAGGGGATTGCAGCCGGCATCATGATGCCGCTGACACAGGTCATACTGCTCACGCAGTTCCCGCTTGAACAGCGCGGCAAGGCGATGGGCTACTTCGGCCTCGTCATCGGGCTGGCACCTGCCATCGGGCCGCCGCTTGCCGGGTACATCGTCGGCATCTGGCCATGGCGCTCGCTGTTCCTCATCGTGCTGCCGCTCGTGCTCGCCAACCTGCTGCTTGCGTACCTGTCGATGAAGAACGTGACCCATCAGACCAATCCGAAGGTCGATATCCCTTCCATCGTACTGTCCACGCTCGGATTCGGCGGACTGCTGTATGGCTTCTCCGTCGCAGGCGTCAGGGGATGGGCGGATCCGCTCGTGCTGTTGTCGGTCTTCGGCGGCCTGGCACTTGTGCTGGTATTCACGAAACGCCAGCTCAAGCTGCCGCAGCCAATACTTGAAATGACCGTCTTCAAGAACCGCTATTTCCTCATGAGTTCACTGATCGGCGTCATCGTCTTCACCTCCATGGTCAGTGCGAACAACATCCTGCCGGTCCTGATGCAGGACATGCTCGGGTACACCCCGTTCGAATCGGGGCTGGCCCTGCTGCCCGGCGCACTGCTCATGGGGGCGACGATGCCCGTTGCAGGTATACTGTTCGACAAGTTCGGCATCCGGACCCTGACATTCGCGGGTCTCGGCCTGATACTTGCGACTTCGATCATGCTGTCCTTCCTGACGAAGGAGACCACATTCACCTATCTGGCGATCGTCTATACATTCCGTCTGCTCGGTACCGGGCTGACGATGATGCCTTTGACGACATTCGCGATGAATGCCCTGCATGATTCGAAGATCCCCCATGGCACTGCGATGAACAACACGATGCGGCAGATCGGCAGTTCACTGTTCACAGCCGTAATGGTCACCGTAATGACCGGCGTGGCACTGAACCTTTCTGCAGGGACGCCCTCACTCGTCGATGAAATCGCCGGAGTGAATGTAGCATTCATCTTCTCGGCCCTCATGGCCGCTGCAGGCCTTCTGATGACCTTCTTCCTGAGGGAACAGGACTACAGTCGGCAGCAGGATAGAACAGAAGATGTGTAAAAAAGGGAGAATCCTTCAACGGGGTTCTCCCTTTTCTGCTGGCGTTTGCAGAATATGCCATACTCTTTTCACAAAATACCGATTTTTAAGGTTGTTCGTCAATATTTATTTGATATAGTTAGAATTATATACAAATCGGAGGGTTATTGATGCGGAAGTCTATTTTTATTGTATTTATTTTAACGCTGGCACTATCAGCCTGCAGTACCTCCGGTGTCGAAACGATGTCACGATACGGCAATACGATCGATGATTTTGAAGTGACCAACCAAAATGGGGAGACATTTACGAGGGCGGAGATGGAAGGCAAGGTCTGGCTGCTCGACTTCATCTTCACCAACTGCGCGACGGTATGTCCGCCGATGACGGCGAATATGACAGAAGTGGTCACAGAGCTTGAAGCGCGGGGCATTGAGGATTACGGTGTCTTGAGCTTCTCCGTCGACCCCGAGACGGATACGCCGGAAGTACTTACGGACTATATCCAATATTATGATGTGCCCGAAGGGACGGAGTGGCAGCTGTTGACCGGATATGACTATGATTTCATCAGGAACTTTGCCGAAAACAACTTCAAGACCATCGTGGCACCGCCGCCTGAAGGCAGCAACCAGGTGACGCATGGCATCAGCTTCTACCTGATCGACCAAGAGGGCAAGATCATCAAGGACTATCCGGGTGTGGACACCGGAGATACGGAATTCCCGCTTGAGGAGGTCGTCTCCGACGTGGAAACGCTGGCAGAGGAAGGCCTCCAGTAGATGCAGAACCGCAAGGTTCTGTTTTTTTGTTCCATGAATAGGGGAATATGATAGTATGAAATGATAATGCATGCAAAAGAGGGCTGAATCATGAGTAATAGATATAAGAAGGCACAGATTGCGACAATGATCGGCATTGCCGTGAACCTGCTCCTCGCAGTACTGAAGGCGGTGGGCGGCATACTCGGCAACAGCCGTGCACTCGTCGCCGATGCCGCCCATTCGGCTTCGGATGTGGTGAGTTCCATCGCCGTCCTCGTCGGCATCCGGGCGGCACAAAAGCCGCCGGACAGTGAGCATCCGTATGGGCATGGAAAATCGGAGAACGTGGCGACCCTGATTGTGGCCATACTGCTTGTCGTCGTCGGTTTTGAGATCATCTACAACGCAATCGTTTCACTGATGGCAGGCACAGCACAGAACTACACGACGATGATTGCACTCTATATCATCATATTCTCCATCATCGTCAAGGAAGTGCTTTTCCAGTACAAATACAGGCTGGGCACTAAAATCAAGAGCCCGGCGCTCATTGCTGATGCCTGGCATCACCGCTCTGACGCCATCTCTTCCGTCGTCGCCCTGGTGGGCATCGGCCTGTCCATCATCGGCACGGCCTACGGCATTCCCTATCTCGGCTACCTGGATCCCATTGCGAGTGCCATCATCGCACTGATCATCATGTACATGGGGTATCAGCTCGCAAAAGAGGCCGTCAGCATGACGCTTGAAGTCGTCCTGAATGAGGATGAGACGCGGGAGATGCGGGAGACGGTCGTCGAGATCAACAAGGTCAGGCAGATCGACCGGCTGATTGCCCGGTCGCATGGCTCGTATGTCATCATCGACATCAAAATCAGCGTCGATGCGGACATTACCGTAGAAGAGGGACACCACGTCGCAAGAATCGTCAAACAGACATTGCTCAAGAATCACGAAGAAGTAAAGGACGTGAATGTTCACGTCAATCCATACTGATGACAGGAGATGCAGAAAAATGACAGCAAGAAAAGTAATTCTGGATTGTGACCCGGGGCATGATGACGCAATATCCATCATCATCGCCGCTTCAAAAGAGAGCGACCTCGAAATTCTCGGCATCACGACGGTCGCCGGTAATGTGGAAGTCGAGAAGAATACGGTCAATGCACTGAAGGTGAAGGACCTGCTCGCACTCGATGTCCCGGTCGTGCAGGGCGCCTCGAGGCCCCTTGTGAAGGAGAGCGAAATCGCGACTGAAATCCATGGGGAGTCCGGTATGGACGGCCCCGAACTGCCGGAGCCGGTGAGCAGGAAAACGGACGGCCATGCGGTGGATTTCATCATCAATCAGGTGATGCAGTCTGAAGAGAAGGTGACACTGGTACCGACCGGTCCATTGACGAACATCGCCATGGCACTCGTCAAGGCGCCCGAAATAAAGGCGAATATAGAAGAGATCGTCCTGATGGGCGGCGGTACCTTCGGCAACTGGACGCCCGCTGCCGAGTTCAATATATATGTGGACGCGGAGGCCGCAAAAGTGGTCTATGAGAGCGGTGTTCCGATTGTAATGTTCGGACTCGATGCCACACATGAGGTGATTGCGACGGATGACATCCAGAAACGGATCGCAAAGATCGACAACAAGGTGGCGGACTTCGTCGCCGAGCTGCTCGTATTCTTCGGCGATATGTATCAGGAGCACTTCGGCATGGCGGGCGGGCCGATCCATGATGCCTGCACGACGATGTATCTGCTGAAGCCGGAACTGTTCGGCTTCAAACACGTCCATGTGGCGATCGAGACGAAAGGCGAATTCACATACGGAGCAACCGCAGTCGACATGCTTGGTGTCACGGGCCGTATACCGAACACTCGCTTCGCCCATGAGGTGGATCAGGAAGCATTCTGGAACCTGTTCGAAGAAATCCTTGAATCATACGGTGGGGTGAAAGCGTATGAAGACGCCTAGAATTACAGTCATCGGCAGCATCAATATGGACCTCGTGACCGTTGCGGAAAACATGCCCGAGCAGGGCGAAACCATCTCAGGAGACAGCTTCAAGACCCTGCCCGGCGGCAAGGGCGCCAACCAGGCCGTCGCCGCCGCGAGACTCGGTGCAGAAGTACATATGATCGGCAAGGTGGGGGGCGATCCGTTCGGTGCCACCCTCATTGATAATTTCGAAGCCCAGGGTGTGGATACGGGTGCCATAGAAACGGAGGCAGGCATCTCCTCCGGACTCGCCAACATCATCGTCTCAAACCATGACAACCGGATCATCATCATTGCCGGTGCCAACGGTGAAGTCACCCCGGATTATGTGGACGGATTCAAAGAACAAATTGAAGCAAGTGACTATGTCCTCATCCAGTTCGAAATTCCGAAACGGGCCATTGAGCACATCCTCGATCTCTGCGGTACACTCGGCGTACCCGTCATCATCAACCCCGCGCCTGCCATGCAGCTGGATGATATACATTGGGAAAAGGCCACATACATCACACCAAATGATAATGAAGCGGAGAAGCTGTTTGCATATGATACAGACGGCTTGCCGAAATTCCATGACAGGCTGATCATCACAAATGGCGCCAAAGGCGCTTCCTTCTTCAGGGAGGACAGGATGATCACAGTGCCGACCGAGAAGGTTGAAGTCACCGATACTACAGGAGCCGGTGATACATTCAATGGCGCACTCGCCGTCGCACTCGCTGAAGGCAGGACGCTTGAAGAAGCGGTCGCATTCGCCAATAAAGCCGCCTCCCTCTCCGTACAGAAGCTTGGTGCCCAGAGCGGCATGCCGAAGCGGGAAGAGATGGAGTAGAGAATGGCTGGCTAAAACCACTCCGTATCCCCGAAGTTGAACCATATCAGCTTTGGGGGCTTCTTTTATGGAGATGAATCATTTATTCTAAAGAAAACCGGTTGCAGTATATAACTGCCTATTTCCGGTTGCATCATAATCTTTGATTCCAAATGGATGTGACGCCGAAATGAAAAATAAAAACAATTTCTATTATGGTTGGGTGATCGTGGCGGTATGCGGACTGGCCGTCTTCTTCTCGGGACCGGGACAGACCTATTCGAATGCCGCCTTCATCGATGAATACATAAAAGAGTTTGGATGGAGCCGTACGGAAGTATCGAGCCTCTATTCATTTGCGACACTGGTCGCCGGATTCGTCATGATCGGGGTGGGCAACTTCATCGACCGGTTCGGCCAGAAGAAGATGATGATCATCGCGGCAATCGTCCTTGCTCTTGCGACCTTCTTCAACAGCTTCGTGCAGAATATGTTCATGCTGGCCATCGGCTTCTTCTTCATCCGCCTTTTCGGGCAGGGCAGCATGACACTGATTCCGAATACGCTCGTCCCCCAATGGTTCATCCGGAAGCGGGGACTGGCGTTCAGTCTGATGATGCTCGGGAGCTTCTCCAGCGCGATGCTGTTCCCGATCATCAATGTCTGGCTCATATCGGAATGGGGCTGGCGGTTTGCCTGGCAGTTCTGGGGCTTTGCGCTGCTCGTGATATTCGTACCGATCGCCTGGATCTTCATCCGGAATACACCGGAGGAGATGGGGCTGTCACCGGATGGGCTGCGCCTTAATATAGATGGTAATGAAGAAGATGGCGGTGACGACATTCATGTCCTTGAGGACAGCTGGACCCTGAAGGAAGCGACCCGTACCCTGTCATTTTGGACACTGCTCATATGCGTCGGCATACCGTCGATGATCAATACGGGCATCACCTTCCACATCGTCTCCATCTTCAAGGAGAACGGCCTTGAAATGGGGGCTTCCGCTATGGTGCTCAGCCTGATGGCCATGGTCGGCATTCCGATGTCCTTCGTTTCAGGCCTCATCACCGACAGGATCAGGACCAACTACATCCTGGTCATGATATTCGTCATTGAAATCATCCTCCTGCTTTTCCTCAATAACGTGACCACCTATGCGCTCGCGATACTCTTCGGTGTCATATGGGGAATGTCGAACGGACTCGAACGGATCGGGACGAATGTCGTCTGGTCCAACTATTTCGGCAGACGCTACGTGGGAAGCATCAATGGCGTCGGTTCTACAATGGTCGTCATCGGCTCTTCACTCGGCCCATTGCCGTTCGGCCTTGGATACGATATGTTCGGCAGTTATACATTCATTCTCACGCTGATGGTCGTCTTCCCGGTCATCGGCATCATCAGTGCACTGCTGTCGAAAAAGCCGCAGAGATAGATTATAATCATTATGGCGTGGCATGGAATGAGTAAAATATTTGCAGTGAAGGAGAGAAGACTCTACTCCACTGTTATATTAATTAACTATTGAAAAAATTTAGATGTTAGCTATAATATACATAATTGAATAATTCAGTAAAAGAGTAGTTCATGGAGTTCTTAAGCGAGTCCGGGATGGTGGAAGCCGGATGGGGGAAGTGGACGAAACGCATTACGTTCATCTGGTGGCAACACCGTTATCAATGAGAGTATATTTGGAGTGGTACCGTGAGCAACTCACCTCTATATGGAGGTGGGTTATTTTTATTTTTAGGGGGAATCATATGCTGAAGAATAGAATTGCTGAAGATTTGCATAAAGTGTTGGAAGGTCACTTGGGATTGGAAGAGGTTATTCAAATTCTCGAAACCCCTTCAAACGAAGAATACGGGGATTTGTCATTTCCTACATTCACATTGGCACCGTTATTCAGAAAATCGCCCAAATTGATTGCTGAAGATATCTCCATGAAATTTCAAAGTGAGATGGTTTCATCAGTAGAGATCATCAATGGCTATATCAATTTCTACATCGACAAGGAGACAGGAAGCAGATTCATTATGGATGCCATTCTTGAAGAGGGCTTTGGAAATATATCCTATTTGGAGGGGCAATCCTATGTCATGGACTTTTCCAGCCCGAACATCGCCAAACCTTTTTCCATGGGACACCTGAGAGCGACCATACTCGGTGATTCCCTTTCAAGGCTGCTCAAGAAAAATGGTGCCGCAGTTATTGGCATTAACCATCTGGGCGACTGGGGGACTCAATTCGGAAAACTCATTGTCGCCTACAGCAAGTGGGGGGATGCTAAAAAGGTTGAAGCCAATCCCATACAAGAACTCTTCGCACTGTATACACGTTTCCATAAAGAAGCGGATAAAAATCCACCGTTGGATCAGGAGGCAAGAGATGCGTTCAGTAAGCTTGAGAGAGGGGATAGGGAATACCTCGATTTATGGGAATGGTTCAGAACAGTTTCATTGGAGGCTTTCCAGAAGCTTTATGATCAACTGGATATTTCTTTCGACTACATACAGGGGGAGTCTTTCTACAATGATAAACTTGAAGAAGCCAGCATCCTTTTGGAGAAGCAAAATCTGTTGGAATATGATGATGAGGCATACATTGTAAGATTGGAAGACGTGCCACCGGCATTAATTAAAAAGAAAGATGGGGCTTCCCTCTATATCACAAGAGATATTGCAGCGATGCTCTATAGAACTGATATATTCTATCCAGATAAGATTCTATACGTTGTAGGTCAGGAGCAGTCTGTACATTTCGAGCAGCTGTTCCAACTGGGCGAGTTGCTCGACTTGAAACCGGAGATCAGACATATTCCGTTTGGACTCATTTTGAAAGATGGCAAGAAAATGTCCACAAGAAAGGGCGAAGTCATATTACTTGAAGAAATCATAGAGGATGTAAAGAAAGAAGCTATGTTTGTCATAGATGAAAAAAATCCGGAACTGCAGGATAAAGAAGTTGTGGCGGAAAAAATCGCAGTCAGTGCGATCAAGTTTCATGACCTTAAGAATGACAGGATGAACAGCTATGATTTTAATATTGAAGATATGCTCAAATTCGATGGTGAAACTGCCGTCTATGTCATGTATACCAATTCCCGGATCCATTCAATCTTAAGAAAAAGCGAACTCGATTCTGAGGCTGCAATGACTTTTGATGATGCCATGTGGCCTTTGCTCAAACATATGGCAAGATATGAAGACGTATTGGTCGAGGCGGCAGACCGCTATGCTCCTTCCGTCATCTGCAGATATACTTTGCAGTTATGCAGGCTGTTCAATGCGTACTATGGTAAAGAGCGAATCATAGGGAGCGGGAACGAGCAGTCGAAACTGATCCTCCTGGAGCAAATTTCAAAAATAATAAAAGATGCTATGTCTGTTCTGGGCATGGAGGTAGTGGATGAAATGTAGCACTTTAAGTTCTATATGTGATTGAAGACATATAAAAGGAGGAAGGGTTGTGGTTTTTCGGTCAAAAGTTGATGCATTTTATACTGGCTTTATATTGATTGTAATACTGATCATTGGACTGGTTTCATTTTTACCACTATTACTGGAAGATGCACCATTACTGGCGATCCTCATATGTGCTTCTATATTCCTTTTGGTGGCAAGTCTCATCTTATGTATGACTTTTTCAGTCGAGTATGTCTTCTTGGATGACTACTTATTGATAAAAGGCGGTCCATTCAGGAGCCGGATTCCATATAAAAGTATCACAAGAATAACCTCTACAGATAAAGTTTTATCAGGACATAGAATATTGTCATCGAGGGATGCGCTTGAGATTTTCAATCAGTATACATTTTTTGGAAGCATCAAAATTTCACCTCAATATAAAAAGAATTTCCTTGGCGAAATCAAAAAGAGATGTCCGGGTGTGATGTTTGAAGATTAGTATAGCAGGAGAACATTTGTATAGTTGAAAGAACAGCGATTTGTGCCGATGGGGAGACGAATGGTATGGGAGGAAAAGATGTCCAACCCATGCTATAAGTGCAATCCTCATATTAAATAATTGAGAGGGTGAATGAAATGAGTATAGAGCAGCTTTTATTTGAAGAAGCAAAAGAATTGATAGAAAATAGATATCCAAAAGGTTGGGGCGGAGCCGCAGCTATGTACACAAAATCAGGGAAAATTTATACGTCCGTAGCTCCAGAAGTCATTAATGCTTCTACAGAACTTTGCATTGAAACAGGTTCGATACTGGAGGCACATAAAGAGGCAGAAGTTATCACACACTCCTTATGTCTGGTCAGAGATGATGAAAGTAGTGCATTTAAAATACTGACAGCATGCGGTACATGTCAGGAACGTCTACTTTATTGGGGCAGAGGGGTTAAGGTTGCGGTGACAAGCAACTATCATGACAACATTGAATTCAAAACTTTGGAAGCACTTCAACCTTATCATTGGACTCATGCATACGACGACATAGAATTTGAAGAATGATATCTAATGTTTCAATACCTTTTTGAATGTTCAATTGCGGCCTGTTTCTTGGCCAATGATAAGCGGGCGTTTAATCATCAGAAATATGATATAAGAAGAGGTGTCCCATGAACGTGAATCATGAAGAAAAATCCCGGAAGGTCTGGATTGTCGTACTGCTTGGTCTGCTGACTGCGATCGGTCCATTGTCGATGGATATGTATCTACCGGCACTGCCGATTGTGGCCACGGACCTCAATACCACTGCATCGCTCGCCCAGCTGAGTCTGACGGCCTGTCTGATCGGTCTTGCCGCCGGACAGCTCATATTCGGTCCGCTCAGTGACATCATGGGACGGAAGCGGCCACTTCTATATACACTTGCCATATACGCGTTGGTTTCTGCACTATGCGCCTTCACCGGCAACATATGGGTGTTCGTGCTGCTCCGCTTCGTTCAAGGGTTTACGGGTGCAGCGGGCATCGTCATCGCACGGGCGGCGGCACGGGACATGTATATAGGAAAGGAACTGACGAAGGCATTTGCACTATTGGCGCTGGTCAATGGGGCGGCACCAATACTTGCTCCGATTTCAGGCGGCATGATCCTCAATTTCGGTTCATGGCCGGTCGTCTTCCTGGTCATCGCGGCCATCGGCGTGCTTCTGCTCCTGTCGGTTTCCTTCATGTTCAAGGAGACGCTGGAGGCATCGAACCGTTCAGAGGGCAGCATGTTTGCCGTCGTCAAAACGTTCGACGACCTTTTTAAGGATAAAGTCTTCATGGGCATCGCCTTTACCCAGGCGCTGATCATGTCCGCCATGTTCGCCTACATCGCCGGTTCGCCCTTTGTTCTGCAGAACATCTATGAAGTCTCACCCCAGCAGTTCTCGCTCATATTCGCGATGAACGGCCTCGGTATCATCGTAGCCGCCCAGGCGGCCGGCAGACTCTCCTCGACAGTGGATGAGGTGAGGATACTGCTGATGGGCGTGTCGATGTCCGTTGTCGGCAGCCTCCTGCTCATAGTAGTGGTCATGCTGGAGCTTCCTCTCCTGCCGATGCTCATCGCTCTGCTGCTCGTCGTATCCAGTGTCGGCATGGTGTCGACGACCGCCTTCTCGCTCGGCATGCAGAACCAGAAGAAGTCCGCCGGCAGCGCCTCAGCATTTCTCGGGCTGCTGCCATTCATCGGCGGTGCACTTGTATCACCGCTGGTCGGCATGGCAGGAGATGAGGCGGCATGGCCCATGGGGCTCGTCATCATCCTCTGCAGCATTGGTGCACTGATCATATTCCTCGGCTTTGTGAGGCAGCGGCCGGCTGTCGATTGATTTTCACACTTGGAGGCATTGTGCACTCTTCCATATGATTTAGAAAGTCCTCTGCAGAACGGGTAGACAGATACCGGAAAGCAGAGGATTTTACTTTATCTATCCATCCGAATGAGGGAAGAGGAGGACAGGACAATAAAAAACTCCCATATGCCGGAAGCTGTCCGGTTATGGGAGTGGTTTTTCTTTTTATTCACATGGTCATTGCGAGAGCATGTCTGATTACTTTTTGCCATTGAATGTGGCAGGGTCCGATCCATTGCGTTCATCCCTGTTCAGCAGATTGATCCGGTTGATCTGCTCATTACTGAGGGAAAAGTCGAATACATCTATATTCTCTTCGATTCTCTCAGGTGTAACGGACTTCGGAATGGTGACGAGCCCGTTTTCGATATTCCAGCGGATGATGACCTGTGCTGCTGATTTGCCGGTTTCTGAAGCAATTTCGTTGATGGTCTCATCATTGAGCACCTTGGCGTTCATCAGTGGAGACCAGGATTCCATGATGATCTTGCGGGACTCCAGATACAGCTTCAGGTCGTTCTGCACAAGGTAGGGGTGGTACTCCACCTGATTGATGACAGGCTTGACGTCCGTCCGCTGCAGGAGCTTGTCCAAGTGCGGAATCAAGAAGTTGCTGACGCCGATGTTCTCGACCCGGTCGTTATTGTACAGGTGTTCCATCTCCTGCCACGTCTGGATCATGAGCTCCTCGTCAGTACCCGGCCAGTGGACGAGGTACAGGTCAAGGTAGTCAAGATCCAGATTTTCGAGTGATGTATCATAGGCCTTCTCGACATTTCCACGGCCGAAGTCGTCAAACCACAGCTTTGAGGTGATGAAAAGATCCGAGCGGTCGATGCCGGCTTCCTTCATGCCTTCTTTGATGCCTTCACCGACGCTCTTTTCATTCTTGTATATCATGGCCGTGTCGATACTGCGGTAGCCGTTCACAATCGCATGTTTGACTGCGTTCTTGCATTCTTCACCATCTTCAACCCTGAATACACCGAGTCCTATCTGCGGCATCGTATTTCCATTGTGGAATTCAACATTTTTCATATCTTCTTCTCTCCCTGATTTTGAAATTTGGCTGTCACGGCATGCTTGGTCCCTGCGGGGCGGGGATGCGGGCTGTCCAATGTCCCGCCCTCATGCCGAGTGAATCTGACATATAGAATATCTACCCATAATCTGCATCAACTAAAGAAAACGCATATGAATTTTTGGGGAGGATCCGCCCAGTCAGTTCAAAAGCTTATAGTAGACGTTCACATTTTTGTATTCTCCGAATGGATCCTGTGAATAGCTAGGGATTTCACCAATGAGCATGTATCCTTCCGACTGATAGAGGACATTCGCCGGCCCATCCTTTTCGGTATCCAGCATCAACAGCCACCTGTTCTTCTGGATGGCTGCCTGTTCTGCATGCTGAAGCAATGCTTTCGCGACCCCTTTCCTGCGGGCGTCCGGATGTGTCATCAGTTTGGCGACTTCCGCCCGGTGCTGTCCGTTTTCCTTATCGCTGAGGTGCAGCTGTACCGTGCCTGCAATCTGTCCATCCAGTATGGCGACGTATAGATGGACTTGTTCCGACAGGACACCCTCCCAATAGCGGGCTGCCGTCTCATCGCTCATCGGGTGCAGATAGTTCATGGAGGCGCCCTGGGCTACGACTTCCTGGAATAGCCGTGACAACTCCGCACGGTCGTTCTGAATATCTGTTATTTCTTTGATCTCCATACTATGTATCTCCTTTCGTCTTCCTCCATTATAAAGTAAAAGTGCAGGGGACAGAAACATCAGAGTTGCATACTGAATCATTTGAAATGACCAAAGGACAGACAGTCGGATTGTCGCCAGGCGTTTAGCTTTTCCACGAAGTGGTACTGAAAGGGTGACTTCAATAATTCTCCAAGGAGGCATTCTATAATGAGTGAACTGGATAAGCAGACGTATCTATCAGACGGTGTGAAGCCACAGACGCAGTCCCGCCAGCCCGGCGTGGAAAAGGAAATGGACCCTGAACCGGTCTATGAACTGGAGAGCCATGTCGGTTCGGGCAAGCTGAAAGGCAAAGTGGCCCTGATCACCGGTGGGGACAGCGGAATTGGAAAAGCGGTTGCCATCGGCTACGCGAAGGAAGGGGCACATATCGCAATCTCCTATTTGGATGAGCATGAAGATGCAGAGGCTACAAAACAGCGGGTCGAGCAGGAAGGTGTAAAGTGTACGCTGCATGCCGGGGACATCGCGGACGAAGCATTCTGTTTCAAAGTGGTTGAGGAAGTGGTGGAGAAGCACGGCCAGCTGAACATACTGGTCAATAATGCAGCACGTCAGGAAGTGAAGAGCAGTGTCGTGGACATCAGCGCCGAGCAGTTCAAACACACATTTGACGTCAACTTCTTTTCGATGGTGCATTTTACGAAAGCCGCAATCCCGCATCTGCAGGCTGGAGACAGTCTGATCTATACGACATCAATCAATGCATATGTCGGCAATAAGGCGCTGATCGACTATACATCCACGAAAGGCGCTATCGTCGCTTTTGCCCGTTCGGTCGCCCAGGAGCTTGCCGAGAAGGGCATCCGGGTGAACGGTGTAGCACCTGGACCCATCTGGACGCCGCTGATTCCGGCTACGATGCCGACCGATATGCAGGAATCATTCGGGGTCACAGCGCCTCTCGGCCGTCCCGGACAGCCTGCAGACCTGGTCGAGCCCTACATTCTGCTGGCTTCGGAAGGCTCCGCCTATATGACCGGCCAGTTCATCCATGTAAATGGCGGCACGTACATCTCGTCCTGACCAAAAAACAGGAGTACATGTGGCACCACAAAATTTCATAGTAGAGAAGCCATCATAAAAAGCAGACTCTGTGAGTCTGCTTTTTTATATTCTTCATGGCTTATTGAAAAAGGTTATAAGGAAGCGGGGAATCATCTATAAGAGAGTCCATTGTAGTCATACTTTTTAAATGATATGTTTATTAGGATGAAAAACATAGTTTGTAAGTATGATTTATAGATGGAGGCGGAAATGATGAAGCAGTTTTATATATTTTTGACGTTCGCACTTGTGCTCGTTTTGGGTGCATGTGGAGAATCCAGTGCCAATGAAGCGGAGTCGGGCGCGGTCATAAAAATCGGTTCGACGCCGGATGGATATCCGCAAGTATATTCGGAAGATGGGGAAGTAAAAGGATTCAGTGCCGATGTCTATCAGGAAGTCTTCGACCGCTTGGAATATGAAATCGAATGGTCGCTGACGGACTGGACCGGTGCTCTGGCTTCACTCGAGACCGGGAAGGTGGACACACTGGCCAATTTTGCAGTGACGCCGGAAAGGCAGGAAAAGTACAATTATACCGATCCCTACTACTATTCCAGGGCAGGCTTGGGAGTTGCACAGGATAATGAAGACATCAATTCGCTTGAGGATGTCCAGGGCAAACGGGTAGCCAATGTCACCGGCTCTAACTATGGTGATGTCCTGAAGACCGAGGATGAGGCGGATGGAATCGAACTGGTGAACTATGACACCATGGACGTCATCATCAGCGACGTGGCCAGTGGAAATATGGATGCCTTTGTCACAGGCAGGGAGACACTGCTTGCGCAAATACAGGACAAGGGGATTCCACTCAGGGTGACGGAAGAGGCATTTGGAGAAAAGCTGGTCGCTCTGCCATTTGCCAAAACCGGGGAGAATGACCAGCTCATCGAAGAGATCAACGGTGCCCTTCAGGAAATGCGGGAGGATGGCACTTTGTCTGAAATCTCCAATGAATGGTTTGGTGAAGATGTGACTGTAAGTGCTGAGGGATAGAACGGCAGCAAGATGAGGAGGCGTACATGATATGGCAATCGGCTTCAAGATGAAGGCACCGATTCCCAAATGGGAACCGCTTTTTAAACAGGGGAGGACTTCGGTGGTGGGGAGGTTCCGTGTGCTGAAGGATCTCACACCGACTAAAGCCATGACCATGAAGGATATGCTTGATGAGATGGACAGCCAGGGGGTTACCCATTCCGTGATTCTGGGGAGGAACAATCAGGCGGGCAGTTCGAATGCAGAACTGCTTGATTTCCTTTCCAGCAATGAAGGGGGGCGGTTCTTCGGGTTCATAGGCATCGAGGATATGACGGTGGAGGAAGCGGTGGAGACGATCCACAAGTATGCTGCAACCGGGAGGTTCCATGGTGTGGCAGCCAATCCTGCCAAGATCAGGCCGCTCACACCCATTGGTGACCCAATTCTGGATCCGATATTCGAGGCGTGCATGGAGCATGATCTGCCATTCTGCATGACACTCAGCATGCTGATTACACTTTTGGCTGAAGGGGCGGATTATGACTATATCCACCCGCGCCAGCTGATCCGCGTACTGGAGAAGTATCCGGATTTGGACCTCATCATTTCACATGCCGCCTGGCCCTTTGTCCATGAGTCCATAGCTGTGGCTGTCCATTATCCAAACCTGTATCTCTGCCCGGATTTCTACATGGGATTCCCGGGGGCAGAACAGTATCTGGAAGCGGCGGATAAAGGACTTGAAGACCAGGTGCTGTATGCAAGCTGCTATCCCAATGTGCCCTATGACTACGCAATGAAGCATTACAGAAGCGGTGATCTGCCCCCTGACATCATGGCCAAGATCATGGAGGGGAATGCACGCAGACTGCTGAAGATGGAAGAGTGAACATTTAACAGTACAGATGGATTCTGTACTGTTTTTTTACGTTCAAGTCATCTCATTTGAACGATAGGAATGCATCTGTTATAATTTATTTCAATCTGGACAACAATTATCCAGTTTAGACGGAAAGGAAGTGATCAGGACATGAAAATGAAGACAGGGGTTGAACAGTCGGTCTATGCGGCTCTGCTGCTCAACATGCTCCCGGATGGGGCAGTGCTGCACAGCGAAGAGATCAGCAGGCAGATCGGTGCGTCTCCCACGTATTTTCAGAAGCTGCTCAGGAAGATGGGCAGTGCGGATCTGATCACTTCCGTCCCCGGCACAAAAGGCGGATTCAAGCTGAAGAAGCGGCCGGAGGATATCCGTGTATATGATATATATGTGGCGATAGAAGGGCAGCAGTCCCTCTATACACCTAGCGGCATCTTCGATGGCATGCTCGAATTGGGAAGTGAGGAAGAACACTGCATCCTCGGCAGCCTGATGGATGAAGCGGAGGATTCATGGAAATCCGTGCTCAAACGGGAGACCATCGCTTCCCTGACCGATAAGCTTCAGGCGGAGCAATACAGCAGTCAGATGGCCGCTCTCAGAAAGTGGCTGGATGAAAAGATGGTCGTCTAGGACATTTGAATTCAGAGAGAATAATGTCGCAATAGAGAGTGAGTATTAATATTAAAAGGTAGATGGTAATTATGATTATAGGACTCGATAGGATCAATGAACTGGCAAGAAAGCAGAAGCAGATCGGGCTGACGGATGAAGAGCGTGCGGAGCAGCGACAGCTGAGGGAAGACTATATGCGCCAGTTCCGCGGACAGGTGCTCGACAACCTCGCCGGCCTGACGGTCATCGATCCGCTCGGCAATGACGTGACCCCTGCAAAGTTGAAGCGTGAACAGGAACTCAATAGACTCTTCGAACAATAGCGGCATCAGATAAAACGACAGATAAAGAAAAGGATGTTAATGATGAGATTAAGTGTACTGGACCAGGCACCTGTGACAAAAGGCAACACCGGCGTGGATGCGCTGAGAAAATCGGAGGAACTCGCTGTTCTTGCTGATGAACTCGGTTATTACCGCATGTGGATGGCCGAACACCACGGCATCGGATCCGTCGTCAGCTCCGCTCCGGAAATCACGGCAGCAAGGCTTGCGGCAAAGACTGAGAATATCCGCATCGGCACAGGCGGTGTCATGATGATGCACTACTCGCCACTCAAGATGGCTGAAGTGTTCAAGACGCTCAGTGCATTCTCACCTGGGCGGATCGACTTCGGCGTGGGCCGTGCACCCGGTGGAGACGGCAGGGCGGTCTATGCACTGTCTGAAGGCAAGCGTCCCGAGATGGACAACATGTATGAGAAGTATCAGATTGCGCTCCAGCTGATCAATGACGAGACGCCGGAAGGCAGACTTTTCGGCTCGACACCTGCAGTGCCGGACAATGTGACATTGCCGGAGGCATGGATGCTTGGGTCAAGCGGCAACAGTGCCATCGAGACCGCAAAAATGGGTGTCGGATACTCCTTCGCACAGTTCTTCAATGGTGAACTGAGTCGTGAAATACTCGATGCCTACAGAAGGAACTTCAAGCCTTCAGCGTTCATGGAGAAGCCGGAAATCAACGTGTGCTATATGGTGACGGCAGCGGAGACGCGGGAAGAAGCGGAATACCAGGCAAAGCCGCAGGACATTGCAGGTCTATGGCTCTCACAGGGCAGGATCGAGAAATCCCTGACCCCGGAGGAAGCCAAAGACTATCCACTCACCGAGATGGACAAGATGAAGATCCAGCAGCGCCGTCCACTCCATATCGTCGGATCGGCGAAGGAAGTTGCAGAAAAGCTGCAGGACGAGCAGGAGATGTACGGCTTCGATGAAGCGATGATCGTCAGCATCCCGCACGCGCAGGAGACACGTCTTGATGTCTACAAACTGCTTGCGAAAGAATTGCTTTAATGGATAGATGAAACCAGGGTAGATGATACCCTGGCTTTTTTCTGCCCAAATGAAATTCCATCAGCAAGTAAAATATGAGAAGATGAAGACAATGAAAAATCAGGATGATAGAGGTCGATGAAAATGGAACAGATACAACTGGAGCAGCATGCGGACGCTTTCCTTAAAAGGCAATTCGGCATGCCGCTCGATATACCGATCCGCATTTCAAAACGCATGAAGTCAAAACTCGGAGCCTTCCGAATCAAATATATTCGGGGCAAAGCAAATGACAAGGAAATGGAGATTGTGATGTCCCATACTTTCATCAGTAATAATTCCGCTGAAACCATTCTTGATGTGTTGTACCACGAATGCGTGCACTATGCACTCTTCGCTAAAAATCAGCCCTACAGGGATTCTGATACTATTTTCATTAGAACTCTCGATCGTCTGGGTATTTCCAGGACACGGACCCATATGTACAGGGGAGAGAGCCACCTTTATGAATGCAGGAAGTGCCAGTACCAGTTCAGCAGGAATATGAAAGGGTATGAGAAGCGGTATATTTGTCGGAGTTGTCGTGGAAGGTTTAGGTATGTAGGGGTTGTTGAGAGAAGTTGATGGGTAAGAGATGATGAAAGAAGATTTCGTAACCTCCTTCATTCATTTCTATCAACTATGTATAAAGCACGCATCCAGAAAGACTTCATAGATTAATAATTGATTTTATGTTTCATAGCTTTAACTAAGACCCAATACTTCATAAGTCTTCGAGATTTTTGAGATATTGGGTTTTTTTGTATTTTCATATTTATTCATTTGAAAATCTATATTGTTATAAAGAATTGAATCACTCTTGCTTCGAGCATAGTCAATAAATGTATGATTTTCAAACCAATCTATGCAGAAATAAGAAATCTGTACATTTATAAATACATTAAAAGAATAATCCAGACAAAGGTCCCATGTTTCGTTATTTCTGCATTTTTACAACAAATAATATCGGAGGTAATATGTTTATAGCAGAGGAGGGTGAGTATGGTCTGGATCATATTGATAGGTGGTATATGCGCATCATTCATGTATGCAGTTACAGAAGCAAAACATTTCAGCATTTTATACAGAAGAAGTAAATGCAATAGTTGTCATCATACTTTGAAATGGTCAGAATTGATTCCAATCATCAGTTTTATACTGCTCAGGGGGAAATGTGCATACTGTAGGAGCAAGATTGATTTAGGTTCTTTCATGTGCGAGGTTTTATTGATTTTCTTTTATCTTCTTCCTTTATTTTATGACCTGTCACTTAAGGATTTGACCTTGTATTATCTTATAGTCACTATACTTATACCAATTGCTCTGAATGACTTCAAGACATTTACGATTCCAAACCATATGAGTCTGCTTTTCCTTTTCACTGGACTCTTTTTGACAGATTTATCATATATCGACCCCTTTAAAGATGTAGTGATCATCATCATCCTACATTTGTTCTATTTCCTGTTTTCAGATTCGGTGGGCTATGGAGACATCAAACTGTTCACAGTAATCACACTGGTTACGCCGGTCAATTTTTTTGTTTACACAATTCTACTCACCTATATGATTGGAGGATTATTCATCATCATTCTGCATTTCTACAGGAGTGATATGCCACGCAAGATTCCTCTTGTCCCCTTTATAACAAACGCACTCATCCTATCCTTCATCCTTTATGAAGATATAAATACAATCTATTTCGGAGGGTTCCTATGACACTATTAATCAAAGAAATGCATGACTCTGACAAACCTCGGGAAAGGTTGATGAACTATGGTCCTGACAAACTGACCAATCAGGAACTGTTGGGCATCATCATCAATACAGGCAATAGGGAAGAATCGAGTATTATAGTGGCCAATAGAATCATAAAAGACATGAAGACCATACGTGAACTCAGAGGATTGACCTACCAGGAACTGACCAGTGTAAAGGGTATAGGAGAGGCTAAGGCCATAACAATCCTTGCTGTAATTGAGCTTGCAATCAGAATGCACACCCATTCACTTGAAGAGGATATCTTCATTAAAAGTCCGGATGATGTAAGTGATCTCCTGATGGAGAAGATGAGGTATTTTCAGCAGGAACATTTTGTAGTTCTCTACCTCTCCACCAAAAATATGGTGATACACCAGGAGACAATGTTCAAAGGTTCATTGAACACCTCCATCGTTCATCCAAGAGAAGTGTACAAAGAAGCTGTGAAAAGAAGCGCAGCAGCAATCATTTGCGTCCATAATCATCCAAGTGGAGATCCTTCGCCTTCCAGGGAAGATATAGAAGTAACAAGAAGACTACATGAATGTGGAGAGATGATAGGGGTTGATTTTCTTGATCATATTATTATTGGTTCGGGAAAATACATCAGTTTAAAAGAAATGAATTTCATCAAATAAGGAGTGGGCATATGGGATTGGATATGTATCTATATCTTCAGGAACGTGAGACCAATGAAGTCATTGAATACAGTTATTATAGAAAGTTCAACGCCCTACAGGGTTACTTCGTAAAAAATTTCAGTCTTGAAAACTGTGGGAAAATCAAGTTGTCAGTAGAAATGGTAAATGAGCTGTATCTTTTGCTTAATGAAATTCGCCATTCTCCTGAAAAATCGCATCTTCTTATGCCTGTATTCCCTGGTCCTTTCTTTGGTTCTTATGAATATGACCGGATATACCATAACTACATCAATCAGGCAGCTTGTGACTTCTATCATGCCAAATTCATAGATTATGAAAAATACGATCTTTTCTTCACTTCTGATTGGTAAAGTACGATTATAAACATTACAAATCGATTACAAATCTGTAATATTTGTAAATTCTGTTGAAAACCGAAATAGTTTAGGATATTATAAATATGACTTATAAATGACATAACAAGGAGGACAACCTGATGATTAATGTAATTCTTTCATCCGTAAATCAATTTTATAGTGTTGCCTCCTTTGATAGATTCTAATCACTCCGATTGGATCTAGATATCATATATATTATTTCTTATCTGTTATGGGGAGGCTGCCGCCTCTCTATTTTTTTGCCTGTAATCAGTGTGCACAAATAGAGTGCGCACTTTTTTTGATGTCATTTTTAAGAAAATTCTGTAAACAAGGAGCTGATGATGTGGTATCTTCAATTTGCATAAGACAGTTTGACGCTATGACACCAACGAATAACACAACAAGGAAAACCAGAGGGGACCATCGACTGTAATTGTGGATTGAATCCCTGGTTTCGGACAGGGTGGTGATATCATGTTTGATTTTCTATGGAAATTGAAATGGTATTTTGGAGAACATAAATGGAAGTATACGACAATCGTACTTGTACTGCTTGTGGCGAATATCCTTGAAGTCATTCCGCCCCAGCTGATCGGCTGGACCATCGACTTCATTGCCGGTGGGGAAATGACGGAGCGTCTGATGTGGCAGCTGGTCGGTGTATTCATCGTGGTGACCATACTGACTTATGCGGCGACATATCTCTGGTCCTATCTGCTCTTTGACGGAGCGGTGAAGATCGAAAGCATCATCAGGATGAAGTTGATGCGAAAGTTCCTGCTCATGTCGCCGAGCTTCTATGAACGCAATCGGACGGGCGACCTTATGGCGAAGGCGACGAACGACCTGAAGAGCGTGAATCAGGCCGCTGGCATGGGACTTTTGACCCTGGTGGATGCGACGACTTTCATGCTCACGATCATACTGGTCATGGGATTCACGATTTCCTGGCAGCTGACTTTCTTTGCACTGCTGCCGCTGCCGATATTGGCGATTGTCGAGCAGCGGCTCGGCAAAAGAATCAACGCGGCGCATACGGAGAGCCAGGAGGCGTTCGGATCCATGAACGATTCGGTGCTCGAAATCGTGGAAGGGGTGAAGCTCACCCGGAGCTATGTGCAGGAGGCGGCCGAGAACAGGCGGTTCAGGAGGATGACGGACGACTATCTGGAGAAGTTCATGAAGGTGGAACGTCTTGATGCATTATTCCAGCCGCTGACGATCATCGTCACGACATTCAGCTTCATGGTCGCATTCGGCTATGGCGCGGTGCTTGCGAACCGCGGCCTCATATCTGTCGGAGACATCGTGGCCTTCAATGTCTATCTGAACATGCTGATATGGCCGATGTTCGCCGTCGGCATGCTGTTCAATGTCATGCAGCGGGGAAATGCTTCGCTGACGCGCATCAACAGTGTTCTGGATACGGAAGATGATGTGAATGATCGGGGCGTGCATGGCATTCAGGAATCAAATATGGATTTCGACCACGTCTCGTTCCAGTATCCATTGAGTGGCAGAACGAACCTGGATGATGTATCACTCACGCTAAAAAGCGGTCAAACGCTCGGCATCGTAGGCAGGACGGGCAGCGGTAAATCGACGCTCATCAAACAGCTTCTGAAGTTCTACCCGGAAGGGCAGGGGAGGCTGGTCATTGATGGGCGGCCGATATCGGAGCTTGACCGGAGAACACTGCGGGAGAAGGTGGGATATGTCTCCCAGGAGAACATCCTCTTCTCAAGGACGGTGCGGGAGAACATCCTGTTCGGAAATCCCGGTGCGACGGAGACACAGCTTGAGGATGCAATCCATCTCAGTGCGCTCGATCAGGACCTCAAACGGATGCCCGAAGGACTCGAGACGATGGTCGGTGAAAAGGGCATCGCCCTGAGCGGCGGCCAGAAGCAGCGGATTTCCATTGCACGGAGCCTGATCCGGGATCCGGATATACTGATCCTGGATGACGCCCTCAGTGCCGTGGATGCAAAAACGGAAAAGCGGATCATCGACGGCATCCGTACGAATCGTACGGATAAGACGACCATCATCGTGACGCACAGGCTGTCTGCTATCCAGCATGCTGACCTGATCGTCGTCCTGGATGACGGCCGGGTCATAGAGATGGGGACCCATGCTGAGTTGTCCGCTTCAGATGGCTGGTACAGCCGGCAGAACGACTATTATCTGAAGGGGGGTGCATCGACATGAAGGAAATGAAAAGACTGATGGGCTATGCCTTTAAGTTCCGAAGGCATTTCATCCTGGGGATATCGCTCATGGTGCTGATGGTCGGATTCGAACTGCTCGGGCCTTTTATTGCCATGCAGATCCTCGACCATCATATACAGGACGGTACAGGGCAGATAGAAATGCTGCCGATCTACCAGCTCCTTGGCGTATTCCTCGGCATCAAGATGATGCACGCCATCTTCAGCTACCTGCAGGAGATCGTGCTGCAGAAATCGGGCGCCCTCGTAGTGCAGGATATCCGCAATGAGGTCTTCCGGCATGTGCAGAAGCTGCCGATCCGCTACTTCGACGATCTGCCGGCCGGCAAGGTGGTCGCCCGAATCACGAATGATACGGAATCCATCCTGCATATGTTCTCAGAGGTGCTGCCGATGTTTCTGGTGAGCACTCTGACCATCGGCGGCATTACGGCAGTGACATTCTTCATCAACTTCTGGGCGGGACTTGCCATGCTTGTGGTCATCCCTCTTGTCCTCATATGGATGATGCTCTACAGGAAGTATTCGGAAGGGTACAATCATATGCGGCGGGAGCGGAACAGCGACATCAACGCCATGATAAATGAGTCGATCAGCGGCATGCCGATCATCCAGGCCTTCAACCGGGAATCCCAGGTGACGGAGGAGTTCAAAAATCTGAACGATGGCTATGTCAGAAGTTCGAACAGCCTGATCAGACTTGAAAGTGCCACCGGAGAGAACCTTATGGGGACCTTCCGTTCCCTGCTGTTCGCTGTGCTGGTCTATATATTCGCCTCCGCTTTCCTCGACGGGTCGGCAGCCCTGTCGGTCGGGACGATGTATATCCTGGTCGACTATATTACACGCTACTTCAACCCGTTGTTCGAGATCATCCGCCAATTGGATATATATGAACAGGCGCGGGTGGCGGCGCTCAAAGTGTTCGAACTGCTGGATGCGCAGGCAGAAGAGGATGACACGGGTTTGCTTGGCGAATTTGATGGACATATCGCCTTCGAACGGGTTGGTTTTTCATATGACGGCAGACATCAGGTGCTTGAGGACATCAATATGGAAGTATCCCCAGGAGAGACGGTGGCACTTGTCGGTCATACAGGGTCCGGCAAAAGTTCGATCATCAACCTGCTGATGCGGTTCTATGACCCGACCGGAGGCACCATACGGTTTGATGGCAGGGATATCAAAAACATCGGCAAGCAGTCTTTGAGGCAGTACATGTCGATTGTGCTCCAGGATCCCTTCATCTACAGCGGGACGCTGCTGTTCAACCTCAGGCTGAACAATACCGATATTACGGAAGCGGAGGCAGAGGCGGCACTCGTGAGTGTGGGTGGGGCTGAAATGCTCTCCAGGCTGCCGGATGGCGTGCATACAGAACTTGCAGAACGCGGTTCGACACTGTCCCTTGGGGAACGGCAGCTGATTTCATTCGCACGTGCTCTGGTGTTCGATCCGAAAGTGCTCGTACTGGATGAGGCGACAAGCAACATCGATTCTGAGACGGAACAGATGATCCAGCATGCCATGAAGGTCGTAAGCCGGAACAGGACGACATTCATCATTGCACACAGACTCTCGACGATCCAGCATGCAGATCAGATTCTCCTGCTTGATGGCGGACGTATTGTCGAGCGGGGCAGTCATGAAGCCCTCCTCAAATCGGGCGGGGAATACGCTAAGATGTACACCATGCAGGTGGCCCATGTATCCGTAGTGGAATAATTGTGGGCCGCAATATTTTGAAATTTGACTTTTCTCCTATGTTAATGTAGAGTAATGAGCATTCAATTGAATACTTTTATCCAGAGAAGTGGAGGGATTGGGCCCTATGAAGCTTCAGCAGCAGGCCGGGAGGTACTGTGCTAAATCCCGCAAGCCCTAGGCTTGGCAGATAAACGATTGAAGCCATTTGCCTTTGGGCAGGTGGCTTTTTAATTTCAGGAAGGAAGTGATGGGATGGCCATTGTGCTTGAAGATGTGTCGAAGACATATGAAGTCAAGGGGAAGAGAATTGAAGCTTTGAAAAAACTTTCCCTGACGATAGAGGACGGGGAGATATTCGGGCTGATCGGTTTCAGCGGAGCAGGGAAGAGTACGCTGCTCAGACTGATCAATCTGCTTGAGGCGCCAAGTTCCGGCAAAGTGAATGTGAACGGGACTGACCTCGGGAGTCTGACGGGGGATGACCTCAGAATCCGCCGGCAGAAGATCGGCATGATTTTTCAGCAGTTCAATCTGATCGAATCGAAGACAGTCTATCAAAATATCGAATTCGTTCTGAAGGCAAGCAGGTATGACAGGAAGAAAATACGGGGGCGCATCGAGGAGCTTCTCGACCTTGTGGGGCTCGGCGACAAGGTGGACAGCTATCCGAAAAACTTGAGCGGCGGCCAGAAGCAGCGTGTCGGCATCGCCCGCGCTCTGGCGAACCATCCGGATGTCCTGCTATGCGATGAAGCGACCAGTGCACTTGACCCCGACACGACGAAGACCATCCTGAAACTTTTGAAGCGGATCAATAGGGAGCTTGGTATTACAATCGTGCTGATTACCCATGAAATGGAAGTCATAAAGGAAGTTGCCGACCGTGTCGGCGTCATGTCGGAAGGCGAGGTTGTGGAAAAGGGTGATGTCTACAGCACGTTCAGTCACCCTAAGCATGATGTGACGAAGGGGTTTGTGCAGGATATATATGATTTTGCCATCCCGCCCCATATCGATGTGAACAATCGTTCGGAAGTGATTACGATCAAATTCCTCAACGAGCATGCCGAAGCGAACTATGTCAACCAGCTCTACCGCCATTTTGAATGCGACATCAGCATTCTGAACGGACGCATCGAATACATACATGATATGCCTCTCGGTTTCCTGATGCTCCACATCAAGGGTGAACCGGAGGAGATAGCGCGTCTGAAAAGCTTCATCGACGAATCCAAAGGAATAGAAAGGGCTGAAATCTATGCAGAGATTGACTGAGATTGCACCGCTATTGTACCGTGCACTGCTGGAGACGACACTGATGGTTTCCATTTCCATCTTCTTTGCGGTGCTGCTCGGGCTCCCGCTCGGCATACTGCTCTATATCACGGCGAATCCATTGCTGTTTCGGATAAAACCTTTAAACCAGTTTCTGGGCGCAGTGACCAACGTAATCCGCTCATTCCCATTCATCATACTGATCGTCGCAATCATGCCGATTGCCACCTGGCTGACAAACAGTTCGCATGGTCCGGTATTTGCAAGCGTGGCGTTGTCGCTCGCGGCCATTCCGCTGTTTGCACGGCTTGTTGAAACAAGCTTCAACGGCGTCAACACGGGTGTCATTGAGGCGAGCATCGCCGGTGGTGCCTCCCTATGGCTGATCGTGACGGACGTCCTGATACCGGAATCAAAACGCGGCATCACACAGGCGATTACGCTGACGATCATCTCCATCGTCGCCTTCAGTGCAACGGCGGGTGTCGTCGGCGGGGGCGGCATCGGCGACCTTGCCATCAGATATGGCTACTATCGCTATGATACGGTGACGATGGTTGCGACAGTCGTCGTGCTGATCATCATCGTGCAGCTGATACAGCTCATTGGAGACTACTTGAGCCAAAGACAGGAGGGGAACTGATATGCGTGGAATATTGATATTTCTTGCTTCGGCACTGGCAGTGATCATCGGATCAAGCGCCCTGCTCTATGAAGGGGAGGGCGAGGTCATTACAATCGGTGCATCAACGGGACCGTACAGTGATATGGTGAATTTCGCCCTGAAGCCGGCACTCGAAGAGCAGGGGTATGTGGTGGAGATCGTCGAATATACGGATTACATCCAGCCGAACAACGCGCTGCATAATGGCGACCTCGATGCCAACCTCTATCAGAACAAATCCTTCATGCAGGACTTCAACAACGAAAATGGCACCGACTTCATCAATCTGATCCAGGTGCCGACTGCGCCGATGGGGCTCTATTCCAGCGCATTCGATTCCATCGCAGAGATTGAAAATGGAAGCGAAGTCGCATTGCCGCTCGATCCGGTCAATTCCTCAAGAGGGTTCCAGACACTGATGGACGCAGGACTGATAGAAATTGCTGAAGATGCAAATATGCTGGCCATCGAAGAGGAGGACATCCTTCAGAACAACAAGAACCTTGAGTTCGTCTACCAGGATTCGGGCCAGCTGCCGAGGAGTGTGGACCAGATTGGGCTGTCGCTCGTGCCGGGCAATTTCGCCCTTGCAAGCGGCATGGATTTGGCTGATGCACTGCAGCTTGAGAATATGAACGAGAATTTCCGGAACCAGATTGTCATCAATGCAGAAGATGAGGATACGGAACTCGCCCGTGCCCTGATCCAGGCAGTCGAGTCTGAGCATTTTAAACAGACGATAGACAACCAGTTCCAGGGCTTCGATAAACCGGAGGGGTTCTGATGGCAAACAGGCTGATTGAGAGCATACCACCAAGCTATTTTAAAACGGCAATGTCGAGTGACGTGAAACAGGGACCGCTGCCGCTGATCAATCTGGCGGTCGGCATCCCGGATGGGGAGACGCCGGAGCAGATTCTGGGTGCAGCGGCCGATGCCCTATATAAGGAAGAGAATCAGCGGTATGGTCTTTTCAGGGGGAAGCAGTCCTTTAAGGATGCGATCATCAGATTCTACTTTGAACAGTATGGCGTAGAACTTGCGGAACACAATATAGCGATACTCTATGGTACGAAAAATGCCCTGGTCCAGTTTCCAATGCTGTTCATCGAACCGGGCGAGGGCGTCTATCTGCCGAACCCGGGCTATCCGGACTATGAAGCCGGAGTGAGGCTGGCACGTGGAGAAGTCTATGACCTTCCGCTTCTTCCGGAGAACGGCTACCTGCCGGACTATGACAGTCTACCCGACAAGGAGCTTGAAAATGCAAGGCTGATCTACCTGAACTATCCGTCCAATCCACTCGGTGCCGTCGCAGACAAGGAATTCTTCGACCGCACGGTGGCGCGGTTCAAGGGTACAAAGACACGCATCGTCCATGACTTCGCCTATGCCCCGTTCTCATTCGAAGGTCCTCACCCGAGCATGCTTGAAAGCGACCCGGATCTAGAGTGCTCCATCGAGATATACTCACTCTCCAAGGGCTTCAACATGTCCGGTTTCCGGGTGGGGTTTGCGGTCGGCAACGATGAGATGATCGAGACGATCAATACGTATCAGGACCACACCCAGACCGGCATGTGGGGCGTCCTGCAGGATGCCTCCATTGCAGCACTGGAGAATGCAGCAGAGATACTGCCGCACCAGGAAGAGAAGTTCCGGCAGAGAAGTGACCTTGTGACTGGGGCATTTACAGAAATGGGCATCCCGATCAACCCCATCAGAGGCGGGATCTTTGGATGGATTCAGGTGCCGGAAGGCCATGACGGGGAATCCTTCAAAGAGTTTCTCATGAAAGAGCAGTCCATCCTCGTCACCCCGGGCATCCCGTTCGGTTCGAGGGGGCGGCACTACATCAGAATTTCGCTTGCCGTCAGTGATGAGGTGCTGGAAAATGTCATTTCACGGTTTGGAAACATCCGACATCTATGGCAGTAATGTGGAAAAGTACAACATTTAATTTCGAATCCCCCCTTGAAAGGATGCCGGAATACATGTAACATAATAGATGTAATGAAAACGACATAACAAGTCATGAAGTAGTGATGTCCATCGCGAATCGTGGCTTTTGATAGAACAGATCCATTCTTGTTCTAGATATCATATATATTATTATCTTATCTGTTATAGAGAGGCTGCCGCCTCTCTATTTTTTTGTTTTACATATGCTTATCAGAAACGGCTGTCTATGGTATTCTTTTATCATATATCAACGATTTAATGGAGGCGCTCTACTGTGAACAGGCTTTTCAACCGTAATCGCATGCTGATCATCCTATTCGGCATCATCATACTCATCATACTGATCGGCTTTTCGATCAGCGACCGCAGTTCGACCACCAAAGCTGAACAGTTCACTGCCGATGCTGCAGCCGGCTCCCAGATGATCATCGACGCACCGCTGAACTTTGCAGGAAGCATATTCACGAGCATCAGGCAAAGCTTCAATGCGGTTGAGGAGAACGAGCGGCTCAAGGCGCAACTGGAGATGCTTCCCCAGATGCAGGCGGACCTGGAACGTCTTGAAACAGAAAATGAGGAACTGAGGGAAGCCTTGGAAGTGAGCTCCAAGCAATCCTACGAGAGCATCAATGCCCGGGTGATCTCACGTTCCCCGGACCAGTGGCTGGATAATTTCACAATCGACAAGGGGGAGGCGGATGGTATTAATGAAGGCATGGCTGTAATGACGACAGAGGGGCTGATCGGCACAGTGGCACGTGCAAATGGCGGCTCCAGTTATGTCGAAATGCTGACGACTTCCGTTTCACAGAACAACCTCTCTGTGGAGATCATGCATGAGGGGAATCCGATCTATGGCAACATACGGGAATACGATACCGAAAGAAACCTTCTTGTCATTGAGAATATAAAGAACCGCAGCGGTCTGGCCCGCGGGGACGAGGTGCTTACGAGCGGACTTGTGGGCGACTATCCTGAAGGCCTTCTGATCGGCACTGTTGTGGAGGTCCAGAATGATGAATATGGACTGAGTCAGAATGCCTATGTCCAGATGAAGGGCAATGTCGACGATGTCGATGTCGTCTTCGTCATCGAGAGAAATCCGGAATCCATGGAGGAATAGCATGAGGGCGATCATAATTTTTCTGTTTTCATTCCTGCTGATGTATGTGGATTTCCTGTTTGCAGAATTCAGTCCGATGACGCTCGGCGGAGTGGAGGTATATTTCGTTCCCCGTGCACTGCTGATGTTCATCCTGCTCGTTTCCGTCTATGCCAGCCCCCAGATGAGCGTCCTGCTCAGTGTCGTCTTCGGTGCGATGCTGGATCTGTACATAGGATCGATATACGGCATACATACTTTTGGAATGGTGGCCTTCGTCCTGTTCATGCACACCGCCTTCAGGGTGTTCCACAAGGACTTTGTCGCCATGGCCTTCGTTGTGCTTTTCCTCATCCTGTTCTATGATATGTATATCTTCTTCATATACAGGCTGCTCGATATGGTGAATCTGCCGGCATTCGACTACCTGGCGCTCAGGGCCGCGCCAAGTCTGCTTCTGAACGCATTGATCTTCATCCTGGTATTTATCATTGCCTTGAAAACTTCCAGAATCAGAAAAGAGGTCCTGCCAAAGCATTGACAGCCGGCAACGCGGTTGGTATAATGCAGTGGTTGGTGATAATGTAGACATCAACCGCTCAATTACAGGTTCAAGTGATGCATATCCACCTGTAGATGGCGTGTCTTATTTTAAATCAGGAGGTGTAAGTATGTTTGCAATTATCGAAACAGGTGGTAAACAGCTCAAGGTCGAAGAAGGCCAGACAATCTACGTCGAGAAAATCGATGCAGAAGCAGGAGCAACCTTCACTTTTGACAAAGTGCTCTTCGTAGGAGGAGATTCCGTCAAAGTCGGTGTGCCGACAGTTGAAGGCGCGACTGTATCAGCGAAAGTTGAAAAGCACGGTCGCGGTAAGAAGATCGATGTGGTGAAATTCAAGCGCAGAAAGAACTACAAGCGTAAACAAGGACACCGTCAGCCATATACAAAGCTGACTGTTGATAAGATCGACGCGTAATGATCAATGTAGAGTTCAACATAAACGATGACGGACAGGTTACATCCTTCAAGATGGAAGGACATGCCCAGTTCGATGAACACGGTAAGGACATTGTCTGCGCCGGTGCTTCAGCAGTCGTTTTCGGTTCTGTAAATGCAATCCTCAATATGACTGAAGCCAACCCTTCTGTTAATATGGAGGAAGAGACCGGCTATTTCGAATTCAAAGTCGAAGATCCGGATGATGCAAAACTGCAGTTACTGCTTGAAAGCATGATCATTTCTTTAAAAACGATAGAAGAAGAATACGGTGAACATATCAGATTATTATTCAAGTGAGGTGAAAGCAATGCTTAAACTGAATCTTCAATTCTTTGCATCCAAAAAAGGTGTAGGCTCAACGAAAAACGGTCGTGATTCCATATCCAAACGTCTTGGTGCGAAAAGGCAGGACGGCCAGCACGTTACAGGCGGCTCCATTCTTTTCCGTCAGCGTGGGACTAAGATCCACCCGGGTGAAAACGTAGGCCGCGGTGGCGATGATACACTCTTCGCCAAAATCGACGGCGTTGTAAAATACGAGCGTCTCGGTCGCGATAAGAAGCGCGTTTCCGTATACAAGGAAGCAAAATAATGAAACGAGTGGACATCAGCAAAGCTGGTGTCCTTTTTATTTAAATGAGTTGAAATTGATATGCTATAATATTTAAGGATAGAGGTGAGACAATGTTTATAGATCAGGTAGATATATACTTAAAAGCCGGCGATGGCGGAAACGGCCTTGTCGCATATAGACGTGAGAAGTATGTGCCGCTCGGCGGACCAGCCGGTGGTGACGGGGGCAATGGTGCAGACATCATCTTTGAAGTCGATGAAGGGCTGAGGACACTGATGGATTTCCGCTATCAGCGCCACTTCAAGGCGAAGCGCGGCCAGAATGGGATGAACTCCAATGCCCACGGAAAAAACAGTGAGCCGATGGTACTGAAAGTGCCGCCGGGCACCATTGTCAAAAGGAAGGATACGGGGGAAACGATTGCAGATCTCGTCCAGCACGGGGCACGGGCAGTCGTAGCAAAAGGCGGACGCGGGGGACGCGGCAATTCAAGATTCGCCTCCTCCAGGAACCCGGCACCGGATTTTGCTGAGAATGGTGAACCGGGTGATGAGCTCGATGTGATCATGGAGCTCAAGCTGCTGGCTGATGTAGGCCTTGTCGGCTTCCCGAGCGTAGGCAAGTCCACGATCCTCAGTGCAGTATCGAAAGCGAAGCCGAAGACGGGCGACTACCCGTTCACGACAATCAAACCGAACCTTGGTGTTGTCGAAACCGGAGATGGCCGTTCATTTGTTATGGCCGATCTGCCTGGGCTGATCGAAGGGGCCTCCGAAGGCACGGGACTTGGCCACCAGTTCCTGCGCCATGTCGAGCGCACGAAGGTCATCGTCCATGTCATTGACATCAGTGGCCTTGAAGGCAGGGATGCAGTCGAGGACTACAGGATCATCCGAAATGAGATGGGCTTGTACAACGAAAACCTTCTGAAGCGTCCTGAAATCATCGTGCTGAACAAAGTCGACCTGGTGGAGGATGAAGCGGTCTTCGACCGCTTCACAGAAGCCGTAGGGGACGACAAGGAAATATTCAGGATATCCGCAGCGACGAGAAAGAATCTGGACACTGTGCTCTACAGGGTTGCAGACCTGCTCGAAGAGACAACTGAAGAGGAGGAAGTCATAGAAGAGACGGACCACCGCGTGGTCTACCGTCACGAGAAAGACCCGGATGCATTCGAAATCAGACGGGATGATGATGGTGCCTATGTGGTTGCCGGCGACGCTATAGAACGGATGTTCAAGATGACCGACTTCAACCGGGACGCAGCCGTCAGGAGATTTGCCAGACAGATGCGCTCGATGGGCATAGATGATGCGCTCAGGGAGCGTGGCATCCAGACGGGCGATACTGTAAGGATACTCGGCGGAGAATTCGAATTCGTAGAATGATGGTGATTTGATGTATCAGTATATTAGTGGTGTTTTGAAGGAAGTGGAACCGCAGTATATCACTGTGGAATCGAATGGGATCGGATACCTGATTATGGTACCCAATCCTTTTCGCTTTGAGCATAATAAAGAGAGCGCAGTGAAGATCCATACTGAACTGATTGTGAGGGAGGACAGCCATACGCTCTATGGCTTCAACTCGAGGGATGAAAAGATCCTCTTCAAGTCTCTGCTGCAGGTCACAGGCATCGGCCCGAAGAGTGCGATGGCCATCCTTGCAGCCTCGACTCCGGATGAAATCGTCGGTGCGATCGAGGCGGAAGACGAAAAGTATATGCAGAAGTTCCCTGGTGTAGGGAAGAAGACGGCCAGCCAGATCATCCTCGATCTGAAAGGCAAACTCGCGCATGTGGAGGCTTCTCCAGAAGCCCCTGCTGTGGACGATAATGACCACTTCATCAGCGAAGCCCTGCTGGCACTGGAGGCGCTCGGCTACAGCAAACGTGAGCTCAAGCGCATTGAGAAGCACATGGGCAGCGAATCTTTCAGTTCAGTGGACGAAGCAGTAAAAAGAGGGCTTAAATACCTAGTTCAGTAATGGGGTGCTATTATGGATGATCGCATTTTAGATGAAGGAAAGCAGCAGCATGAAGAGCATTTGGAGATGTCGCTCCGGCCGGAATACCTGAATCAGTATATCGGCCAGCAGACATTGAAGAACAATCTGAACGTATTCATCGAGGCGGCACGGATCAGGGAAGAGGCGCTGGACCATGTCATCCTGCACGGCCCCCCGGGGCTCGGCAAGACGACGCTGTCCAACATCATCGCCAACGAACTCGGTGTGAATATACGGACGACTTCCGGACCGGCAATTGAACGTGCCGGGGATCTGGCGGCGATTTTGTCGAGCCTCGAAATGGGGGACGTGCTGTTCATCGATGAAATCCACCGGCTTCCGCGAGCTGTGGAGGAGATCCTCTATTCAGCAATGGAGGACTTCTTCCTGGATGTCGTCATCGGCAAGGGCGAGGAGGCCAGAAGCATCCGGATCGACCTGCCGCCATTTACGCTCGTGGGGGCGACGACGCGCTTCGGCAGCCTTTCGGCACCGCTGCGTGACCGTTTCGGTGTCCAGCTGAGGCTGGAGTACTACGATGTCGACAGTCTGGTCACCATCGTCAACCGGACAGCGGACATCTTCGAAGTTGCAATCGATGATGACAGTGCGATGGAACTCGCCAGACGTTCCCGGGGGACCCCGCGGATCGCCAACCGGCTGCTCAGGCGTGTCCGGGACTTCTCGATTGTGAAGAGTGAGCCGTCCATCACCCTCGATACGACGAACCACGCACTGAAGGTGCTGGAAGTTGATCCGAGCGGCCTGGACCCGATCGACCACAAGATCATGAATACGATTCTGAACACATATGGCGGTGGACCTGTCGGCCTTGAAACCGTGGCCGTGTCGATCGGCGAGGAAGTGGTGACGCTTCTGGATGTGTATGAACCATACCTGATCCAGCAGGGGTTCCTGGAAAGGACGCCGAGAGGGCGGAAGGCGACAGCCAAAAGCTACGACTACTTTAATGGAAAATGTCAGATGGATATATTTAGAAATGAGGAATAGGTTTTGAAACTCGACGAATTTGATTTTGAGCTGCCTGAATCGCTCATCGCCCAAACCCCTCTAAAAGACCGGGCACAGAGCAGGCTGCTCGGCCTGAACAGGGCCACCGGCACAGTATCGGATGGTAAATTCGAGGATGTTATACAATATCTCAACCCGGGGGATGCCCTGGTGCTCAACGATACGAAAGTGCTGCCGGCAAGGCTTTTCGGTGTGAAGAGTGATACGGGTGCAAAAATAGAGATGCTGCTGCTCAAGCCGATCGAAGAAGGGTATGAAGTGCTCATCCGTCCCGCCAGGAAAGTCAAGGAGGGGACGGAGATCGACTTCGGCGACGGTCTCTTGAAGGCGGTATGCACCGGCACATTCGATGAGGGCATCAGGCATGTCAGCCTCCACCACGAGGGACTGCTCGAGAATGTCCTGGATGAACTTGGGGAGATGCCATTGCCGCCATACATCAAGGAAACATTGGAGGACAAGGATCGGTACCAGACGGTCTATGCAAGACATACGGGATCTGCCGCTGCGCCGACGGCTGGGCTTCATTTTACGGAAGCGCTGCTCGAGCGTATCAGGGAGCAGGGTGTACATATCGCCTATATCACCCTCCATGTGGGCCTCGGCACGTTCAGGCCCGTCAGTGCAGAGAACATAGAGGATCACAGAATGCATTCCGAATTCTATATCATGAACAAGGAGACGGCAGATGCACTCAATGCAGTGAAGGAAAACGGTGGGAAAGTGGTCAGTGTCGGTACGACGAGTACACGGACACTTGAGACGATCATGCGCGATCATGGCAGGTTTGAGGAAGCGAGCGGGTTTACAGACATATTCATCTATCCCGGCTTCCAATACAGGGCCATCGATGCGCTGATCACGAATTTCCACCTGCCCAAATCCTCCCTGATGATGCTGGTCAGTGCTTTCAGTGACAAGGAGACAATCATGAAGGCCTATCAGCATGCGATCGACGAAAAATACCGGTTCTTCAGTTTTGGGGATGCAATGATTATATATGAGGATGAAGACTAGATGGCAATAAGATATGAACATATAAAGACATGCAAGCAGACCGGTGCCCGCATCGGCAAGCTGCACACGCCGCATGGCACGATCGATACACCGATATTCATGCCGGTGGGGACATTGGCAACGGTGAAGACGATGACGCCCGAGGAGCTCGCAGACATCGGCAGCCAGATCATTCTGAGCAACACATACCACCTGTGGCTGAGACCCGGCAGTGATATCATCAGGGAGGCCGGGGGCCTCCACAAGTTCATGAACTGGGACAAGCCCATCCTGACGGATTCCGGCGGCTTCCAGGTATTCAGCCTGAGTGACAGGCGCAAGATCGAAGAGGAAGGCGTCCACTTCAGAAGCCACCTCGACGGCTCCAAACTCTTTTTAAGCCCCGAGAAGGCGATGGATATCCAGCATGACCTTGGATCGGATATCATGATGGCGTTTGACGAGTGTCCGCCATTCCCTGCAGAGAAGAAGTATGTCAAGGATTCGATCGAGCGGACTACAAGATGGGCCGAGCGCTGCCTCAGCCACCACGTCAAAGAGGGGCATGACAAGAACCAGGCCCTGTTCGGCATCGTACAGGGCGGAGAATACAGTGACCTGCGCGCCCAGAGTGCAAAGGACCTGGTGGCGATGGACTTCCCGGGCTACTCGATCGGCGGCCTTTCCGTCGGTGAGCCGAAGCCGATCATGTACCGTATGCTGGAGGAGACGGTACCATTCCTTCCTGAGGACAAGCCGAGGTATCTGATGGGTGTCGGCTCGCCCGATGCCCTGATTGAAGGCGTCATCAGGGGCATAGACATGTTCGACTGCGTGCTTCCGACGCGCATTGCACGGAATGGCACGACGATGACGTCGAAGGGACGGGTCGTCGTCAAGAACAAGAAGTTCGAACGTGATTTTACACCGCTCGATCCCGGATGTGACTGCTACACATGCCGCAACTATACGAAGGCATATTTGCGCCACCTGTTCAAAACGGATGAAATTTTAGGATTGAGGCTTACCACTTATCATAACCTGTATTTTCTGCTAAAATTGATGGAGGATATTCGAACTGCGATTTTAAATGATCAATTGATGGATTTTAAAGAAGCATTTTTCGAATCATACGGATTAAATGTTGAAAATCCGAAAAATTTCTAACAGAGGAGAAGATGTATAGATGGAATTCTTTATGGCCATCCTGCCGTTTCTGGTACTCATCCTGGTAATGTACTTCCTGATGATCCGTCCGGCTCAGAAGAAGCAGAAGGAAGTTCAGAACATGCAGTCAAACCTGCAAAAAGGTGACGAAATCATCACAATCGGCGGTATCCATGGCACAGTGGAATCGTTCGACCAGAAGCACATGTACATCCGTACGGATGAAGTGAACGGCGCAGTACTCAAATTTGAGCGTGTCGCACTTAAAGAAATCGTAAAATAGGAAGACAACAGGCTGGCTCATGGAGTCAGCTTTTTTCATTTTATTTTTTGGTGGTAACGGTTATAATTGAAACGTTGAGGACTTACAATATAATCGAGGTGTGTTTTTTTGAATGTGAAAAAGAATAGAATCATAGCTGCTGTCCTGGTGGCCGTGCTGCTCCTGACAGTCGTCGGCCTGACCGCCAAGGACCTTGCCAGGAATGTCAATCTCGGCCTGGACCTCCAGGGCGGCTTTGAAGTGCTGTATCAGGTCGAACCTTTGGAAGAAGGCGATGAAATCGATGATACGGCGGTTCAGAGCACCGCCCAGACCCTTGATTCGAGGGTGAACGTGCTCGGGGTTTCGGAGCCGAATATACAGATTGAGGAGGGCAACCGGATACGCGTCCAGCTTGCAGGGGTCGAAGATCAGGCGGAAGCACGTGAACTGCTCAGCACCCAGGCTGAACTGACGATCCGGGATGTCGATGACAATGTGCTGCTGGACGGTTCTGATCTCGTGCAGGGCGGTGCAAGCCAGAACTTCGATGAAATGAACCAACCAATGGTTTCACTCGAACTGAAGGACCCGGACAAATTCCGGGAAATCACTGAAGAGATTTCCGAGCGTCCAGCCGGCGAGAATCTGATGGTCATCTGGATGGACTTTGAGGAAGGAGAGGACAGTTTTGAAGAGGAGGTCCAAAAGGAGGACCCCAAATTCATCTCTGCCCCGAGCGTCTCACAGCCGATCAACTCCTCTGATGTCATGATTTCAGGCGGCTTCTCGGGCCAGGAAGGTCTTGAGCGCGCACAGAATATTGCAGCACTGCTGAACTCCGGCGCACTGCCGGTCAAACTGAGCGAGATCTATTCGACATCCGTCGGTGCCCAGTTCGGTGAACAGGCGCTGGATGAAACGGTCACTGCCGGCCTGATCGGTGTGGCACTCGTATTCATATACATGATTGCGTTCTATAGGCTGCCGGGCGTCATTGCTGCGGTGACGCTCACCATCTACATCTATCTGACGATATTCGGCTTCAATATGATCAGCGGGGTATTGACGCTGCCGGGTATCGCAGCCCTCATCCTCGGTGTGGGGATGGCCGTGGATGCCAACATCATCATGTACGAGCGCATAAGGGATGAACTGCGCATCGGCCGGAATCTGAAGCAGGCCTATAAAAAAGCGTCTGCGGCTTCATTATGGACAATCGTCGATGCGAACATCACCACTATGGTTGCCGGAGTCGTACTGTTCATCTTCGGCACAAGCAGTGTAAAAGGGTTTGCGACCATGCTGCTGCTTTCCATAATCATGAGCTTCATCACTGCAGTCTTCCTGACACGCCTCCTGCTTTCGATGCTCATCAAGTCGGGCTTCTTCAATAAGCGGCCCGGATGGTTTGGTGTGAAGGAGGAGAGCAGATTCAACATCAATGAAGGCAAGGATATAGAAGATCTGACGACGCCATGGGACCGCTTTGATTTCGTCGGCCATGCGAAGAAGTTCTTCGCATTCAGCCTGGCGACCATTCTGGTCGGACTGATCATCCTGTCCATATTCCGGCTGAATCTCGGCATCGACTTCACAAGTGGTACGCGGGCCGATATACAGACTGGCGGCGAAGCGACGGTGGAGCAGGTGGAAGAGCAGCTCCAAGAGATGGACTTGCCGCCGGACAGCATCACGACTTCGGGTGAGGATATGGTGGTCGTACGGTATACGGAAAACCTCCCGCAGGATTCCGTCACCGAGATGCAGACCACATTCGATGACCTCTATGGCAGTGAGCCGGCAATCAGCACGGTGAGCCCGGTCATCGGGCAGGAGCTGGCCAAGAATGCGGCCATCGCACTCGCCATTGCTTCTGTCGGCATCATTCTCTATGCTTCCATACGATTCGAATGGCGCATGGCGCTGCCGAGCGTGCTCGCACTCATCCATGATGCCTTCATCATGGTCGCCGTCTTCTCCATCTTCCATCTGGAAGTCGATATCACCTTCATTGCGGCTGTACTGACGATCGTCGGCTACTCGATCAACGATACGATCGTCACATTCGACAGGGTGAGGGAGAACCTGAGGAAGTTCAAGGTCATCCGGAAGGAAGAGGAGATTGATGCAATCATCAACCGTTCCCTCAAGCAGACGTTGACCCGTTCCGTCAATACGGTCCTTACGGTCATCATCGTTGTGGTGTTCCTTGTGCTCTTCGGAAGCACTGCCATACTGAACTTCTCCATCGCCCTCCTGGTCGGCCTGATCAGCGGCATCTATTCTTCACTCTTCATTGCACTGCAGCTATGGGGAATCTTGAAGAAGCGCCAGCTGCGCAATGCAGATGGTGCCCTGACGGTATATGAGGAAAAAAGCAAGGACGATGATAAAATATTAGTATAATCTCTAAAACGCCCAGGGAACCTTGGGCGTTTTGCAAAGGATGAAACATATGTATCAGTCGAAGTACGAGTGGAAAGTAAGACGCAAAACCTCTGATATTCCAGAGGAGATCCGTGAAAAGTTCAAACTGAATCCACTGGAGCAGACCATACTGGAAAACAGGGGATTCACGACGGAGGCAGACCTGGAGAAGATCTATCATCCAAAGACGTATGATGCCGGGCTCGTCCATATGATGGATACGGCAGTGGCGCGCATAGAGGCCGCCCTGGACGGCGGTGAACGCATACTCGTCTATGGCGACTTTGACGCGGACGGCATCACAAGTACGGTACTGCTTCTCTCTGCACTCAGAAGGAAAGCCGCCACCGACAGCGTGGACTTCTTCATTCCCAACCGCATAGAGGATGGATATGGCCCCAACCAGGCCATATTCGAGGAAATCGTCGTCGGCCAGTACGATCTTGTCATCACTGTGGATAACGGGGTCTCAGGGGGCAGGGAGATCGCGTTTCTCACTTCGCAGGGCGTCGATGTGATCGTGGTGGATCACCATGCCTTCGGTGAGAATGTGCCCGATGTCCCGATCCTGCACCCGGATCATCCGGATGGGGAGTATCCATTCAAGTCCCTGGCCGGTGTCGGCATCACCTACAAGCTTGTGCAGGCACTCGGCCTCGACCGGAAGGAGGATCTCGGCTGGGTGGCGATCGGCACGGTGGCAGACCTTGTCCCGATGATAGATGAAAATAAAAGACTCGTCATAGAAGGATTGAAGATTCTTAATGACCTGCCGCCGGCAGGCATCCACACACTCCTGAGAAGTGCAGGGAGCGACGGATACATCGATGAAGAAACCATCGCTTTCGGGCTGGCGCCGCGTCTTAATGCGACAGGACGCCTCGGAGAGGCTGAAATCGCTGTCGAGCTGCTCCTTGAGGAGGATACGAACCTCGCCTACGAGCAGGCCGTAGTTGTAGAGAATATGAATATGGAACGGAAGCAGCTGGTGGAGACGATCTTCAGCGAGGCGGATGCAGAAATAGATCCCACCAATCAGATCAATATCATCTATCGGGAAGGGTGGCATCCGGGCGTGCTCGGCATCGTCGCTTCAAAGATCGTTGAAAAATATGGGAAACCGGCAATCGTCCTCACCCAGGAGGACGACGCGTATCGCGGGTCGGCCCGTTCGATAGAAGGGGTGGACCTGCATGAAATCCTCACGGAGCATTCGCATTTCCATCACCGCTTCGGCGGCCACGCGCTCGCGCTCGGCGTGGAAGTGCATGCATCAAACATCGAGGCCTTCAGGGAGGAGCTCGAGCAGCATATGAATGGTCTGCAGCTGAACCTGAGGCCTCTGAAGCACATAGACTACCAGATCAAGCAGGGGAACATGAGCATGAAGGCATTCGAGCGGTTCGACCGGCTGAAACCCTTCGGCCAATCCTTCCAGTCCCCGGTATTCCTCCTCACCAATGAAAATATCGGCACAATAAAACAGGTCGGCAAGGACCGCTCCCACATCAAACTGTCCATGCCGAAAGTCGGGATGGATGTCATCGGCTTCGGTTTCGGCCATCTGATCAATGAAGTATCCACGCAGGATACGATCAGTCTTGTGGGGACGGTGAACGTAAACGAGTTCAACCAGAAGCGGACGCTTCAGATGATGCTTCAGGATGCAAGCGTCGACAGTGTCCAGCTGATCGACATGAGAAGCCGCACCGACCAGCGCTTCGATATGATCACAAAGGAAGATGTATTCGTCATAGCCGAGGGCAGGGAGAAAAAAGGGGACAATTACTACCACTTTGGTGAAGCACTGCCTTTCACATCGAAGACGGTAGTGCTCAGGGACCTCCCCGAGAGCCTTGATAACCTGTCGTATTCACTGCGGGACGTCCATGCCTCGAAAATCATCGCCCTCTTCCATCAGAAGGAGGAGCTGTTTTTCACAGGCATACCCAAATCAGACGACATATCGAATGTGCTGCAGCTGGTCGAAAAAGCGGAGGATGGGTCAATAGATCTTGCGAAACATGCACCGGCCCTGGCTGACCGGCTCGGCATGAAGATGAAATTTCTTAAGATGGCCATCGATATTATGACAGATTTGGAGATTATCACACTAAAAAATGGTATAGTATACAAGGACCGGGAAGAAGGAAGCTGGAAGTTGGAAGAATCACGGTATTACCGTAAACTTAAAAATCAGCTGGAAGCTGAAAAACTTCTTAAGATGTCCTCTTCGTCTGAACTGAAAGAGTATCTCAGATCATTAATTTCGAATTGAGTGGTGGATTAGTATGGATTTAAAAAAATATGTATCAGAAGTGCCGGATTGGCCCAAGAAAGGTGTCAGCTTCAAGGACATCACAACAATCATGGACAACGGTCCGGCATACCAGTATGCGACAGACCAGATAGTGGAATATGCCAGGGAGAAGGAAGTCGACATCGTCGTCGGTCCCGAAGCCCGCGGTTTCATCATCGGCTGCCCTGTGGCATACAGCATGGGCATCGGATTCGCGCCTGTAAGGAAGGAAGGGAAGCTTCCAAGGGAAGTCATCAGACATGAGTATGATCTCGAGTACGGATCGAATACATTGACGATGCACAAGGATGCGATTTCCCCCGGCCAGCGTGTACTGATTACGGATGACCTGTTGGCAACGGGAGGCACGATAGAAGCGACGATCAAACTTGTCGAGTCTCTTGGCGGCATTGTGGTGGGACTTGCTTTCCTGATAGAACTTGAATATTTGGATGGCATGAAACGCCTCGAAGGATATGATACACTCTCATTGATCACCTATGACGAGTAGTCCGTTTTAAAGTCTGTGGAAACAGGCTTTTTTTGTCATTCATTTATTTGAAAGAGGTTTTATAGTATGATGATTCTAACTAGTGTAGATGGGAAGCGGTGAGGTCATGAACAAGGAATATCCATATAGCAAGGACGATGTCATCCGCATGTGTGAATCATACATGGGTGAAGAGGATATGCTTTTGATCCGTAAAGCATATGAGCTGGCCAATGAAGCACACAAGGGCCAGTACCGGAAGAGCGGGGAGCCGTACATACTGCACCCCGTTCAGGTGGCGGGTATACTTGCGGAACTCAAACTGGACGGCCCGACGATCATTGCCGGGTTCCTTCATGATGTCGTTGAGGACACACCGTATACGTTTGATGACCTCGAGGAGATGTTCAACGAGGAGGTTGCCGTAATCGTCGACGGTGTCACCAAGCTCGAGAAGGTCAAGTACCGCTCCAAGCAGGAGGAGCAGGCGGAAAACCACCGCAAGCTCTTCATTGCCATCGCAAAGGATATCCGGGTGATACTGGTCAAGCTTGCAGACCGCCTCCATAACATGCGTACGCTCAAGGCCATGCCTGAGCATAAACAGATCAGTACTGCGCAGGAGACGCTTGAGATATATGCGCCTCTGGCACACCGCCTCGGTATTTCCAGCATCAAATGGGAGCTTGAGGATACTGCGCTCAGGTATATCGAGCCCCAGCAGTATTTCAAGATCGTCAGCCTGATGAAGAAGAAGCGGAGCGAGCGGGAAATCGTCATCAACCAGGCCATCGACCGCATCCAGGACGAGATGGACCATACTGGCATCAAAGGCCAACTTTCCGGCCGTCCGAAGCACATATACAGTGTCTACAGGAAGATGAAGAAGCAGCATAAGCAGTTCGACCAGATCTTCGACCTGCTCGCCATCCGGGTGCTCGTCACAAACATCAAGGACTGCTATGCAGTGCTTGGTGTCATCCATACCATCTGGAAGCCGATGCCCGGACGGTTCAAGGACTACATCGCCATGCCGAAGCCGAACATGTACCAGTCCCTGCATACGACCGTGGTCGGGCCGAACGGCGATCCACTGGAAATCCAGATCCGTACATATGAGATGCACGAGATTGCGGAACATGGTGTTGCAGCACACTGGGCCTACAAGGAGGGCAAGGAGCTGAAGGGCGAACCTGCCATGGACAAGCGGATCGACTGGTTCCAGGACCTGATCGACCAGGAGACCTCCTCCCCGGATGCAGAAGAGTTCATGGAGGCACTGAAGACGGACCTCCTCAGCGACAAGGTCTATGTCTTCACCCCGAACGGCGATGTGGTGGAGCTGCCGAAAGGCGCCATCCCGATAGACTTCGCCTACCAGGTGCATACGGAAGTCGGGAACCGAATGATCGGCGCCAAGGTCAATGGCAAGATTGTGCCGATCGACTATGAACTCTCCACCGGTGAGATTGTGGAGATCAGGACGAGCAAACAGTCCTATGGTCCGAGCCTCGACTGGCTGAAGATGGTCCGCTCATCGAGTGCGAAGAACAAGATCCGTGCATTCTTCAAGAAGCAGGACCGTGCGAGCAATATCGAAAAAGGACGCTTTGCGGTGGAGCATGAGATCAAAAACCGTGACCATAAGCCGGATGAGATACTGAAGCCGCAGTTCATCGATCCTGTACTGGACCGCTATAACATCAGCAATGAGGACGATCTGTACGCCATGGTCGGCTTCGGCGGTGTCACGGCCCAGCAGGTGACGAACCGCCTGATGGAAAAGTTCAAGGTCAGCGAGGAGAAGACGAATGTCGTCGAGGAGATCGACCGGACCCATCACTACAAGGAGATATCGACGGAATCCGGCGTGTATGTCCAGGGCATGGATAATCTGCTGATCAACCTGTCGAAGTGCTGCAATCCGATTCCCGGAGACGACATCGTCGGCTTCATCACGAAAGGGCATGGGGTGAAGGTCCATGTTGCGACATGTCCGAACATCAGGCATGAAAAAGAGCGCCTGATCGATGTGGAATGGGTCAAGAACAAGAATAAGGACCGCAAATACCAGGCGGATCTGGAAGTATCCGGATATGACCGCCAGGGTCTGGTCAATGAAGTGCTGAACGTCGTCGCCAGCACCAAATTCCCGATCACCCGCGTGAACGGCCGGGCGGACATCGACAAGCATGCGAAAATCAGCCTGTCCGTCATGGTGCAGAACGTCGCCGACCTCCATAGGGTCGTGGACAAGATCAAACAGCTTCCTGACATATACAGCGTGGAACGCGTTTTTAAATGAGGTGTAGAAATGAGAGTCGTATTACAGAGAGTATCAAGTGCCACTGTCATCAGCAATGAATTCTTCAATGAAATCAGGCAGGGCTATTGCCTGCTTGTGGGTGTTTCTAAGGATTCAACGGAAGAAGATGCACTGAAATTGGCGGAGAAGATAGCCGCAAGCAGAAACTTCGAGGATGAATCAGGCAAGATCAACCTGTCGATCAAGGATGTGGGCGGGGACATTTTGAGCATTTCCCAGTTCACACTCTATGCGGACGTCAGAAAAGGGAACAGGCCGAGTTTTACGCAGGCTGCGGGCAAAGAGCATGCCGACAGGCTGTACCGGCTTTTCAATTCCCATCTGCAGAAGATGGACCTGACCGTCAAAGAGGGGTTCTTTGGTGAAATGATGAATGTGCAGATCAACAATGACGGACCGATCACCATACTTTATGAATCCATTGGTGGCAAAATCCAGTAATGAAGAGGCGAGCTGGAATTCCGAACAGTATATTTCAGAGCCTCCGCCATTTCCTGAAATATAAAAAGCACATCTATGCAGCCCCCCTGTTTTTCCTGACAGCAGCCGGCTGCATCATTCTGATCGCCGTGCTGCTCTATAATCGTTTCTTTTCAGTTTCGGGAGATGCCGTCCAGATGGAACTGGACCAAACGTCATATGACTTCAGCGGCACGGTGATCGTCATCGATCCGGGCCATGGCGGAAAAGACCCAGGGGCCACGAGCATTTCCGGCGTAAATGAGGATGTAATCGTCTTCAGCATTGCACGTAACCTCAGGGAGACACTTGAAGATGCCGGTGCAGAAGTCGTATTGACACGCAACGAGGATGAGTTTGCTTCCCTTGACCAGAGGAAGGTGGACGGTGACCTGTTCATCAGCCTGCATAGTGACGCCATGGACGACCCGGCGGTATCCGGATTTACAACATACTATACACATCCGGAACAGAAGGCATTTGCAGAGTCCATCAACCAGGCACTCGACCGGCGGTCCTATTTCCATAACCGCGGGGTGCATTCGATGAACTACCAGGTGACGTGGCAGCTCGACTATCCGGCGGTCCTTGTGGAACTGGGCTATCTGAGCAACGCCGTAGATGATATGGTGATGAATGAAGGCCGCTACCAGGATATGATGGTGAAGGGAATTGTCGAAGGTATAGACGATTATTTGAACTGAGTGCTTGACTTGTGCCGGGTTAAACAATATCATATTAAATAATTGAATGATGTGAATTCATCGATCCGAAGAGGTGGATATGGTGGCCACCAGAGAGACCTGCCCAGGCTGAAAGCAGGTTGTCCGCCAGTATCCGTCAGCCGACACTTCGGTAGGATCCTCCTATACAGGCGGTGGCAGCCGTTACTATGCAAGAGGGCCCGTATGAAGGGCTGAATCAGGGTGGCAACGCGATCTAATCGCCCCTTATATCCGTCTGGATATAAGGGGCTTTTTTATATTTTATGAATGGAGTGGAACATATGATACAGATTCCAAGAGGCACACAGGATATCCTGCCGAAGGACACATACAAATGGCAGTTCATTGAAGAAAGGCTGCATGAGATTGCACAGAACTACAACTACAAAGAAATCCGTACTCCGGTGTTCGAATCCACCGAACTGTTTGTGCGGGGCGTTGGCGGTTCGACGGACATCGTCAATAAGGAGATGTATACGTTCATGGACAAGGGCGACCGCAGCATGACGCTGAAACCGGAAGGCACAGCACCGGTCGTCAGAAGCTACATCGAAAATAAGATGCAGCATGACGTCAACCAGCCGGTCAAAGTGTACTATCTGGCGCCGATGTTCAGGTACGAGCGCCGCCAGAAGGGCAGATACCGCCAGTTCGTCCAGTTCGGCATCGAAGCGATCGGTGTTGAGGATCCATTGATCGATGTGGAGGTCATCAGCATGCTGATGCACATATACCAGTCGTTCGGTCTGTCCGATCTGAAACTCTACATCAATTCCATCGGTGACCAGGACAGCCGGGCCGCCTACAATCAGGCGCTCGTGGACCACTTCAGACCATCGATCGATGAGTTCTGTTCGGATTGCCAGACCCGCATTGATACGAACCCGATGCGCATACTCGACTGCAAAAAGGACAGGGATCATCCCCTCGTCCAGAATGCACCCAGGATATACGACTATCTGAATGATGAATCCAAGGCCTACTTCGAAAAAGTGACCGAAAACCTCGATGCGCTCGGCATCTCCTACGAGATCGACTACAACCTCGTGAGGGGACTTGACTACTATACACATACGGCGTTCGAGCTGATGAGTGATGCGGAAGGTTTTGGAGCCATTACAACATTGTGCGGCGGCGGCCGCTATAATGGCCTGCTCGAGCTGCTGGATGGACCGAAGGAAACCGGCATCGGTTTCGCACTGAGCATCGAACGCCTGCTGCTTGCGCTGGAAGCGGAAGGCATCGAAATACCTGAACCCGAAGGCATCGATCTCTACATCTGTACGCTGGATGCGGCCGCTGAAGCCACAGCGGGGCAGCTGCTCCACAGGCTGCGTGCAGAGGGCATCAGCTGTGATATGGACTACAGGCACAGGAAGCTGAAAGCCCAGATGAAGGATGCAGACAGGAAAGGGGCGGCATTCACGATCGTGCTCGGGGAATCTGAGCTTGAAACTGGGGAAGTTGAATTGAAGAATATGGAATCCGGAGAATCGAAGAAAGTCAACCTGGATGATCTGGAAGAACTAAGTACGCTAATTGAGGAGAATTGATCATGAGAAAATATGCAACGGAAATTACAGAAGAAATGACAGGTGAAAAGGTCCATCTGAAAGGATGGGTGCAGAAAAGACGTGACCTGGGCGGCCTGATTTTCATCGACCTCAGGGACCGTTCCGGCGTCATGCAGGTCGTCTTCAACCCGGAAGTATCCGAAGCGGCCCTCGAAACCGCGGAACGCATCCGCTCCGAATATGTCATAGCTGTAACGGGTGAAGTGCTTCAGAGGGACCCATCCCAATACAATGACAACATTTCAACAGGGAAGATCGAAGTGCTGGTCGACGAAGTGGAGGTGCTGTCAAAAGCCGATACACCACCGTTCCAGATCATGGATGAGTCGATTGCTGAAGACATCCGCCTCAAATACCGATACCTCGACCTCAGGAAGCCGAAGCTGCAGAACATCCTGAAGCTGAGGCATCAGCTCAACCGCAGCATCAGGAACTTCCTGGACAATGAAACGTTCATCGACATCGAGACTCCCGTCCTATCCAAGTCGACACCGGAAGGGGCCCGGGACTACCTTGTCCCTTCCCGTGTACATGAAGGGGAGTTCTATGCCCTGCCGCAGTCGCCCCAGATATACAAGCAGCTTCTGATGCTCTCAGGCATGGAACGGTATTATCAGATTGTAAAGTGTTTCCGTGATGAGGATCTCCGGGCGGACAGACAGCCGGAATTCACCCAGGTCGACATCGAGATGTCGTTTACAGACCAGGAGCAGATGATCGAGCTGAATGAACGAATGATCAAACAGGTAATGAAGGATGTCAAAGGAGTCGACATAAAAACGCCTCTGCCACGGATGACATATGCCCAGGCGATGGCTGAGTACGGTGTGGACAAGCCGGATACACGGTTCGAACTCAAACTCAATGACCTGAGCGATTTCAGCAGATCCGTCGACTTCAAAGTCTTCCGTTCCGCTGTTGAGAACGGAGGCATGGTCAAGGCGATCGTCGTCAAGGGCGAAGAGAGCCGCTTCTCCAGAAAGGATATCGACAAGCTTGAGACCTACGTGAAGACTTACGGGGCGAAGGGGCTGGCATGGCTCAAAGTGAAGGAAGATGACCTGAATGGGCCGATTGCAAAATTCTTCAGCGAAGACAACCGACGGGATCTATTTGAGACTCTCTCGCTTGAGAATGGGGACCTCATCCTTTTCGTAGCGGATACGGAAAAAGTCGTCCATGCATCACTCGGCAACTTGAGGAACAAGCTGGCAAAAGACCTAGACCTCATACCGGAGGACCAGTTCAACTTCCTATGGGTGACCGACTGGCCGCTGTTCGAATATGATGAAGAGGCAGGCCGCTATTTTGCCGCCCACCATCCATTCACTTCCCCTAAAGCGGAAGATGTCGAGAAGCTGGAAACTGCACCGGAGGAAGTCATTGCCAATGCATATGACATCGTTCTGAACGGATACGAACTGGGCGGCGGCTCCGTCCGCATCCATGATGCAGAGACACAGGAGAAGATGTTCCGGGCGCTTGGTTTCACAAATGAGGAACGGGATGAACAGTTCGGATTCCTGCTTGAGGCATTCAAATATGGCGCTCCGCCACACGGTGGCATCGCCTATGGATTCGACCGCTTCGTCATGCTGCTTGCCGGCACGGACAACATCCGTGACGTCATCGCATTCCCGAAAACTGCCAGCGCCGGAGATCTGATGATGAATGCACCTTCGAAAGTTTCGGAGGCGCAGCTCAAGGAACTGCACATTGAGGTAGACATCGAGGAATAGAAGAACCTCCCTATAAGGGAGGCCGAAATCCTTCCCATGAGGGAGTGAAAAGACTTGCAGTCCCCGGGGAGGTGCGTCTCAAAGTGAGGTTGCGGATATGGACGATGCCGATGATATGTGCCAAATTTATCAGGATAAAAAAGGTACATATTACTATCTTTTTTTGGAGACGTATGCTATTATATTGGTAATAGGAATATCTGAGAAGTGCGTGATGTGTTGAATTATATTTTGACCTAACACCTTTTTAATCGGGAGCCTGATAGGTTTTCCTATGAAAAACAAGCCTGCTTGACAGGACGTTTGGAGTAGGGAACAAGGCACCCACCTGCACTTAGCAGGCCAAAATAATCAACAATAACACACGGCTTTAGCTCGGATATTCCGAATAAGTACCGAATTGCAATAATTCGGTGCTTATTTTTTTATAGTTTTTTAAGCTTATCGTAAATGTCGGCAAGCTGTTTTTCATACTTGGAGACATCCGATGTCTGATAGTAGGCGGCATTTTTGAGGGGGTCGGGGAGATACTGCTGCCTGACCACATGGTTCGGATAGTTGTGTGGATATTTGTAGCCGATGCCATTTCCAAGCTTTTCTGCACTTTTGTAGTGGCTGTCCTTAAGATGCTTCGGAATGGCGCCTGTCTTCTTTTTCCGTATGTCGGACAGTGCACCATCGATGCTTTTGATGGCGCTGTTCGATTTCGGTGACAGGGAGAGCTCGATGACGGCCTGTGACAGGGGGATGCGTGCTTCCGGAAAGCCGAGGCGTTCGGCCGAGATGATGGCATCCAGTGTCCGTGAGGCAAGCTGTGGATTGGCAAGGCCAATATCCTCATAGCTGATAACGAGCAGGCGTCTTGCGATGGTGACAAGATCACCTGCTTCGACGAGTCGGGCGAGATAGTGGAGGGCTGCATCCACATCACTGCCTCGAATGGATTTCTGGAAGGCGCTCATGACGTCATAGTGCTGGTCACCGTCCTTGTCATACAGGAGATCCGACTTCTGCATGCATGCTTTGGCATCCTCAATGCCGATGACCGTGACCCCCTGTGGATTCTTTTCGGTACTCAGTGCAGCGAGTTCCAGGGCATTCAGTGCACTTCTCACATCCCCCTGGCTGGTATGGGAAAGGTAGCCGATCGCCTCATCTGAAATTTCAAGATCCATATCGCCAAGGCCGCGCGACTCATCCCTGATGGCCCGTTCAAGGGCTTCTTTGACATCATCCGGATCAAGCAGGTCCAGTTCAAATATCTGGCACCGGCTCCGTATGGCCGGATTGATGGCATGATACGGATTGGAGGTCGTCGCCCCGATCAGGATGATGTTTCCATTTTCGAGATGGGGCAGCAGGAAGTCCTGCTTCGCCTTGTCCAGACGGTGGATCTCATCCAGCAGCAGAATGACGCTGCCGCTCATCTTTCCCTCTTCGGCAACCGCCTGCATGTCCTTCTTTGTATTCGTCACTGCATTGAGTGTCCTGAACTTGTAGTTCGTGGAGCCGGCAATGGCGCTGGCTATACTCGTCTTGCCGATGCCGGGCGGGCCATAGAGGATCATGGAGGACAGCCTTCTGGCTTTGACCATCCTTCTGATGATGCTGTTTTCACCGACAAGGTGCGCCTGTCCGAGTATCTCATCGATCGACTTCGGGCGCATCCTGTAGCTTAATGGTTGAGTAGACATATTTTCACCTGTTTCCGAGTTATGGTATATTTAATAATACTATAATATAATTATAAATGAACTTAAACTACGAGGTGTTGTATGAAGATCTCTACAAGAGGAAGATACGGACTCTATTTCATGCTGGCGTTGGCCAGGAATTACGGAGAGAGGAAACGAAGCGTCAAATCGGTAGCAGAGGAACGGGGCATCAGCGACCTCTATCTGGAACAGATAGTGGCGAATCTGAAAAAGGCGGAACTGGTCAAGAGTACACGTGGTGCGTACGGCGGCTATGAACTCAATCTCCCGCCGGACGAAATCACGGTCGGCAAGATATTCAGGACGCTCGAGGAGAACATCGTCGCGGTCGAGGGCGACGACAAGGACACGGACACTGAACGGTATCTCTGGGGGCGCATCAGGGATGCGCTGAGGGATGTGCTCGACCATACCTCCCTCCAGGACATGCTGAACCATGATGAGGATGAAGTCGACGACTATATGTTCTATATATAAAAAACTTGGAGATCATATGATCTCCAAGTTTTTTTAGAATCTCCCCGATCGGAATATCGAATAGATCATGCCGATGAACATGATGAGGGCTACGACGGAGCCGATTTCCACTGCCGGTATGCTCAGAATCACTGTCGACTGGTCGGATAGGGCGGAGCTGATGATCAGTCCGACCATGATGATGCTGAAGGACAGCAGTACGATGCTGAAGGACAGCCTGTTGCCCAGACGGTCCAGCCGCCTCATGAATTGTTCGCTGCGGCGCATCTCCAGTTCGACGGGCACCTTCTTATCCTTCAGGCCTTTTGAAAATTCATGGAGGTTGTTGGAGGTGTCCCTCAGATCATCGCTGAAATCGAGCCACTGATGCCATGCCCGGTCTGAAATGTTCCTTGGATTGTAGCGTTCCTTCAGCAGCTGCCTGCCGAACGGTTCGGCCACATCGACGATGCTGAAATCGGGATCCAGCTGGCGCACGATGCTCTCCAGTGTAAGGATCGTCTTGCCGAGCATGGTGAAGTCCGTCGGCAGTTTTATGCGGTGCGTATTGGCAATGTCAAAAATATCCTGCACCGCCTCACCAAGGTTCATGCGGCTGAGCGGTATATCATAGTATTTGTCGCGGAGCAGCTCGGCATCCTTCTTCAGTGCCTTCATATCGACCTCGTCAGGAACGACACCCATCCGGGTGATTGCCCTGACGACACCGTCCGCATCCTTCCGCATCATGGCAATCAGAAGCGAGCCGAAATTGGCCTTCATCTCCTTTGTCATCTTGCCGACCATGCCGAAATCCATGAAGCCGATGATCTCATCCTCCATTATGGTGATGTTGCCGGGGTGCGGATCGCCATGGAAGAAGCCTTCAATCAGTATCTGATGGAAGATGGCATGGGTGAGCCGCTCGGCCAGGCGTTCCCTGGAATATCCTTTTTCATCGATGGCGTCAAGGTCGTTGATGCCTATGCCATTGATATGTTCCAGTACAAGGACGTTCTTTGTCGTCACTTCCCAGAATACTTCGGGAATATGGACGGTCGCATCATCAGCGAACTGCTTGCCGATCTTTTCTGCATTTCTCGCCTCTATCGTATAATCCAGCTCATCGATGATTGCCCTCGTGAATTCTTCGATCATGTCCCTCAGCTGGTACTGCCGGGCCCATTCCAGTCTTGATTCGGCCATCATTGCCAGGTTATGGAGGATTTCGAGGTCATTCCGCACAATCTTTTCGATGTTCGGACGCTGCACTTTGACGGCGACCGCTTCCCCCGTGACGAGCACACCTCTGTGGACCTGGCCGATGGAGGCGGAGCCGATCGGTTCGGTCTCCAAAGTTTCGAAGATGTCTTCAATCTGGACACCGAGTGATTCCTCGATGATCTCCTCCACCTGATCGTAGGGGAATGGGGGGACATGGCTTTGGAGTTTCGACAATTCATTTATGATGTCTTCAGGCACCAGGTCGGGCCGGGTGCTTGCCACCTGGCCGATTTTGACGAAGGTCGGGCCCATCTCTTCGAGGAAGAGCCGGATGCGTTCCCCACGCGTCTTTTCAACGTGCTCCCTGTCCTGCTTCAGAAGAATCCGTTTCGGTAGGGAAAGCACTTCATCCAGTCCCAGCTCCTCGACGATATAGCCGAAGCCGCTCTTCGAGAAGGCGAGGGCGATTTCCCTGTACCTTTTTATATGCTGCAGTCTTTTTTCAAATATCATTCTGCCCCTCCCATGTTCCAGTATCTCTTCATACCAGTATACCCTGTGAGAGAGAATCATTCATCCATTTGAATGCCAAAATCACACTTTCACTTCTTTGAAATAGTTGCTGTAGATGGCACGGAGCGCCTTTTCCTCATCTTTCAGGGCAATCGCAAACATCATGCTGATTTCGGATGCACCCTGGTTGATCATGCTGATGTTGACACCATTATCGCTCAGCGCAGTCGTCGTCTTGGTTGCGATGCCGATATGCTCCTTCATGCCCTCGCCGACGATGACAAGAAGCACCAGGTCCTCCTCCACATACATGGATTCCGGCTCGAGCTTGTCGTTGATGTCCGCCATGACCTCTTCGAGCTTCGTGTTGCCTTCAAACTGTCTGGATCTGAGTATGATGGAGAGATTGTCGATGCCGGACGGGATGTGCTCATAGGACAGGCAGTGGTCTTCTAGTATCTGCAGCAGCCGTCTCGTGAAACCGATCTCCCGGTTCATCAGGTATTTGTTCATGGTGATTGAAGTGAAGCCTTCATCACAGCTGATTCCGATGACCGGCATTTCAGGGATGAATTCCCGTTCTGCAACTATTTTCGTCCCTTCGACGTCCGGGTCGTTCGTGTTTCTGATCATGATAGGAATCTTTTTCTTGTATACCGGGGCAAGCGCCTCGTCATGGAAGACACCGAACCCTGCATAGGAGAGCTCCCGCATCTCCCGGTAAGTGATTTCCTTGATGGCATGCGGATTGTCGATGAGCCCCGGGTGGGCGGAGTAGATAAAGCTCACATCTGTAAAGTTTTCATACAGCTCGGCTTCGACGCCCCTTGCTACAATGGCACCCGTAATGTCCGAGCCGCCTCTTGGGAAGGTGACGATCTGGTCGTTTTCAGAATAGCCGAAGAAGCCGGGAATGACGATGACACGCGGAGAATCCTTCAGCCTGTTCAGCTGATCGTAGGATGACTCGATCAGCTGGGCATTGGAAGGTTCATCCGTGACCAGTATGCCTGCTTCCTTCGGTGACATGTACTCCGCCGCCACACCGATCATATTCAGGTGGGCACTCAAAAGCTGCGCATTGAAGTCCTCCCCGCAGGATTTCAATGCATCGAGCAGACGGTCCTCCTCCTCGATGGTATCAAGGTAGGCATTCAGGGTGGCCCTGTATCGGCCGAGCAGGTTATGGTCGATTCCGAGGTCGTTGATAATGGAAGAAAACCTCTCGATGATACGGTCGATTGCCTCCCTGGTATCAAAGCCGGCCGTCTTGTTGGCATGCAGGGCGATCAGCATGTCCGTGACCTTCGTATCCTCACTGAACCGTTTGCCTGGTGCCGAGACGACAGCAATCCGCCGTTCGGAATCACTTTTAATTATATTGGCCACTTTTCTGACCTGATGGGAATCGCTTAGGGAACTGCCTCCAAACTTCACTACTTTCATCATCTCACACCTCTGTCTTCGGAATTTTAAAAACAATATTACATCAAATATTAAAACTTGTGTACCTTTTTTTAAATTATTTCTTGAATTTTTGAACTTTTCTCTCTAATATATAATCTTATACGATGAAAAGATAACAGGAGGTTGTTTGCGATATGAATTTGGCAATACTTGGTATGGGTACGGTCGGCTGTGGAGTCGTGGAAGTACTCTCAATGAATAAAAGCAAGATCACAGGACTCATAGGTGAAGATGTAACGATCAGTCATGTGTTCGTCAACAACATCCATAAGGAACGGGATGTCGACCTGAAGGATGCGAAGCTGACGGATAACATTGAGGACCTGTATGGGGCCGATGACATAGATGCCGTAATCGAAGTGATGGGCGGCATGGAGGATACGCGGGATATTCTGAAGAAATTCCTGGAAAAAGGAATCCACGTCATCAGTGCGAACAAGGATATGCTTGCCAAATATATCGATGAACTGACCGAGGTGGCGAACGCACATGATGCGCGGCTGCTGTATGAAGCGAGCGTGGCGGGCGGCATCCCGATCCTGCACGCCATCGAGCATGGTCTGAATGCCAACGAGATACATAAGGTCATGGGCATCCTGAACGGAACGACGAATTACATCCTGTCCAAAATGACGAATGACGGCTGGGATTATGAGAAGGCATTGAAGGAATCACAGGAGAAGGGGTATGCTGAAGCGGATCCCACAAATGATGTGGGCGGTTTCGATGCCCAGCGGAAGATCGTCCTCCTGTCCCGGCTGGCCTACGACCGCAAGGTCGATATTGAGGAGGTTCCGGTTACAGGCATCAGCAATGTTGAACTGAAGGATATAGAGACCGCCAAGAAGGAAGGGCTCATACTGAAGCTTGTAGGCAAAAGTGAATTTGATGGTCAGGGCCTGTCGGTTGAAGTGGCACCCGTGTTCCTGCCGGCGGACCATCAGCTGTCTTCGGTCGCCTATGAAAAGAATGCCGTATATGTAAATGGCAACGCGGTCGGGGAAACGATGTTCTACGGCCCTGGTGCCGGCGGGCCGGAAACGGCATCTGCCATCGTGTCTGACTTGATCAACTGCTGGCGCAATGCAGGCAGGAAGCAGTTCAATCTGACGCCGCAGCAGACGGCGTCCGTAAAGCCATCGCAGTCGAGCAATAAGTATTTCATCCGTTTCAATGCAGCTGAAGCGGACGTAAAGGCCCATCTCGCTGGCCTCAATGTCGAGTACAGCGTAGTGGATGCGGATTCCGGGACGACGGTGGTTACATCACCAATCGACCCGGAACAGCTTGAAAAACTGAAGCAAAACCGGGAATACCGCATCGAGTCAATATATCAGGTGGAAGGAGATTGATAGCATGGCAAATTGGCAAGGTTTAATCAAAGAATACAGTGCGCTGCTCCCAGTAAACGAAGAGACGCCGAAACTGACGCTGCATGAGGGGGACACTCCGCTTATACGCCTTGATACCCTGAGTGAAAAATATGAAGCGGACCTCTACGCAAAGGTTGAAGGGGCCAACCCGACCGGTTCATTCAAGGATCGCGGCATGGTCATGGCCGTGGCCAAGGCGAAGGAGGAGGGGGCGCATACGGTCATCTGCGCATCGACCGGCAATACCTCCGCTTCTGCTGCAGCCTATGCCTCACGGGCTGGCCTCAATACCATCGTCGTCATTCCGGAGGGCAAGATCGCTCTTGGGAAACTTGCCCAGGCGATGATGTACGGGGCGAAGATCGTATCCATCGAGGGGAACTTCGATGAGGCGCTCAAGATCGTCCGCCGGATCGCCGAGGAGAAGGATGACATCACGCTCGTCAACTCGGTCAATCCATACAGGCTCGAAGGCCAGAAGACGGCAGCGTTTGAAATCGTCGATGTGCTCGGCAAGGCGCCGGACTACCTCACGATACCCGTCGGGAATGCAGGCAACATTTCCGCCTATTGGAAAGGGTTCAAGGAGTATGATGAAAAGAAATCATGCGGACTGCCGAAGATGCTCGGTTTTGAAGCGGAAGGGGCGGCGGCCATCGTCAATGATGAAATCATCGCCCAGCCCGAGACGGTGGCCACTGCCATCCGGATCGGAAATCCTGCGAGCTGGTCGCTTGCGGTGGCGGCACGGGATGAATCCGGCGGTGCCATCGAAGCGGTCACTGATGATGAGATCCTTGCTGCCTATGAACTGCTCGCGGGGACTGAAGGCATATTCGCAGAACCGGGCTCCAATGCAGGGGTTGCAGGACTGATCCGCTCACTTGAGAACGGCAAAATCGAAAAGGGATCCACAGTCGTGACTGTCCTCACTGGAAACGGCCTGAAAGACCCGGAAACTGCAATCGAACAGATTACACAGAAACCGAAGGTGCTGCCGAATGACGAAGACCAGATCATCGAATACATCGAAAGTATTTCCAAAGATGCCAGCCCATCAGTTTAAAGTCCCGGCGACGAGTGCGAACCTCGGGCCCGGATTCGACTCCATGGGACTCGCACTCGGGAAGTTCCTCAGGATTGAAGCGGAAGCGGGCGAGCGCTTCGAGGTCGTATTCGAAAATGACTTCCTCGAAGTCCTGCCCACTGACGAAAAGAACCTCGTCCTTGATACTGCCCTCAGGATCGCCAAAAAATATGGCAGGACACTGCCGCCCCTGAAGGTGAGAATGGGCAGTGAAATTCCGCTGACCCATGGCATGGGCAGTTCGGCCTCGGCAATCATCGCCGGGGTGGAGCTTGCAGATCATTTCTGCGATCTTGGACTGAGCGATTTCGACAAGGTCATGTGCGGCAGCGAGCTTGAAGGACACCCCGACAACGTCGGACCGGCTGTAACAGGCGGTCTGTTCGTCGGATATTACAGTGAGGGCAGCCTCTACTACCACACATTGGCATCCGACGGCCTTGCCGCCATCATCAGTGTGCCGCCATATGAGATTGATACAGGGGAGGCGCGGGCGGCGCTCCCGTCCACATATTCGAGGGCGGACGCGGTCAGTCAGAATGCCATCAACAATGTCATGCTGCTGTCCATCCTGAACAGGGACTATCAGTCCATGGGAGCGCTGATGATGTCGGACCGCCTCCATGAACCATACCGCGAATCTCTGATAGCGGAGTATGGAGACATCAGAAGGATTGCACTGTCGGAAGGCGCCTATGCGACGGTCATCAGCGGCGCCGGCCCTTCACTCCTGACACTGTGCAGGGAGGAAGACGCCGATCGGATAGTGGAGGCGCTCGACAGTGTTTCCGGCTGCCTGCACGAAAAAGTTGAAATTTTTCAATAGGAAGACCCCTCATATGAAAATATGAGGGGTCTTCTGTCGGTCAGCTGTTGTATTTCTGTACCACTTTTTCGAATATGTCATAGGAATGCTTCTGTGCATCGGTGTCATATATATAGCTGACAGCCATGATTTCATCAGCATTATACTGGCTTTGGAAGAGCCTGAGCTTATCCAGCACCGTCGCTTCCGAACCGAGGAGCGCGACGGGGAAACGGCTTTCCACAATCTGTTTTTCCTGCTCCGTCCAGAGCGGTCCCATGTCATCGACCGGCGGCTGGAGTTTATTTCTTCCGCCGCGGACGACGTTCAGTACGAACTGCGACATTGTCGTCGAGAGATACTTAGCCGCTTCGTCCGTATCCGCACAGATGACGTTCAGGCAGGCGATTTTGTAGGGTGCATCGAGCTGATCCGACGGCTCGAATTCCCTTTCGTATATCTTGAAGGCTGCATCCATCTGATCCGGTGCAAAGTGTGCCGCGAACGCATACGGCAGACCGAGTCGTGCAGCAATATGTGCAGAGTCCGTCGATGACCCGAGGATGTATAATGGAATGTTTGTGCCCTGTCCGGGGAAGGCGACGACATGGGTCTTTTCATCAGAGAGGTATTTGCGGATGTCCTCCACTTCCGATCCGAATGTATATACACCGTCATGGTTGTTGCGCCTTATTGCTGCAGCTGTCCGCATATCCGTGCCCGGAGCGCGTCCAAGCCCGATATCGAGCCGGTCGCCGAAGATGGCATGCATCGTGCCGAACTCCTCTGCCACGACGAGGGGGGAATGGTTCGGCAGCATGACGCCGCCGCTTCCGACGCGTATGTGCGCCGTATGCTGCAGTATGTGGTGGATGAGCTGACGCGTCGCAGAGGACGCGATAGATGTTGTATTATGGTGCTCGGCCACCCAGTATCTGGCGTAGTCGGAGCCATCCACATGCTGGGCGAGGTCCACCATGTCCCTGAATGCATCGCCGGCATCCTTGCCCTCACGTACGGGCACGAGGTTCAGGATGGATGGTGTCAATTTCTTTGGCATTTGTGATTCCTCCTATCTGGAAACAATTATCGGCCATGCGAATTATTTTGTCTAATAAACGGTTTGGAAAGTATAAAAATTTACTATTCCATGTTAAAATTCTATATTGTATAATAAAGCTATTTGTAAAGTAGGGTGATCAAGAGTGGAAGTATATGCCGACTATGCAGCAACCACCCCGGTGGACAGGGATATTCTAAAAAATATGATCGACAATGCGGATGAATTCGGAAATCCATCCAGCATCCATAAGGCGGGCAAGCGTGCCAAGGCACAGCTTGAGAAGGCGAGAAGGGATATAGCTGCCCTGCTCAATGCATCGGCTTCGGAAATCGTCTTCACAAGCGGTGCGACCGAGGCGAACAACATGGCAATCAGGGGAGTGATCGGACGCCATGAACGTCCGCATGTCATCACGACCGAGATTGAGCACGCCTCTGTGCTGAACACGTACAAAGCCCTCGAGGCTGATGCCGAGATCACCTATATCCCTGCCGATGAGAAGGGTGTGGTGGACATGGGGGCACTGAAGCGCGCCCTCCGGGAGGATACTGCACTCGTATCGGTCATGCTCGTCAACAATGAAACGGGTGTAATGCAGCCGATCTATGAAATCAAGGAGATGCTCTCAGGGCACGATGCGCTCCTCCATGTCGATGCGGTCCAGGCATTCGGGCATATGACGGTTGATGTCGAAGACCTCGGTGTGGATCTACTGTCGCTGAGCGCCCATAAGCTGTATGGACCGAAAGGTGTGGGACTGCTCTACAGATCGAAAGATGTCCATCTTGCCCCGGTGATCACGGGCGGCTCCCAGGAGCGGGATGCAAGAGGCGGTACCGAGAATGTCCTGTGGATACAGGCGATGGCAGAAGCGATGCAGAAGGCTTCAGACACGATGACGCAGCGGAGCCTCCGGGAGATGCAGCTGAAGGAACTGCTGCTGAACACGCTCACAGCAGCCGAAATCCCGTTCGAGGTGAATGGGGATGTCAATCAGGCGGCGAGCCACATCATCAATATACATTTCCCATGGACCGATGCGGAATTTCTGCTTACGGCCCTCGATATGGCGGACATCTACCTCTCTGCGGGTTCGGCATGCCATGCAGGCACCCTGGAGCCTTCCCATGTACTGGCATCGATGTACGGGGAAACGGACAGGAGCACGAAATCCATACGTTTCAGCTTCTCGTACATGATGACGGATGAGGAAATCGAAAGAATCGTTGCAGCACTGAAGGATATATATGAAAGACTGATGAACTGATAATTATAAATGGAAAGGAATGATCTGATGGACAACTCGAACATTACAGTTGTAGTCGGCATGAGCGGCGGCGTGGACAGTTCCGTCACAGCCAAGCTGCTCAAAGACCGGGGCTACAACACCATTGGAATCTTTATGAAAAACTGGGACGACACCGATGAGTTCGGTGTATGCACGGCAACCGAGGACTACGAGGATGTCAGGCTGGTTGCAGAGGAGATCGGAATCCCGTACTACTCCGTCAACTTTGAGAAGGAGTACTATGACAGGGTCTTCCAATATTTCCTCGACGAATATAAAAAGGGCAGGACTCCAAACCCCGACGTCATGTGCAACAAGGAAATCAAGTTCAAGGCATTCCTCGACCATGCCATGAAGCTCGGCGCGGACTATGTGGCGACCGGCCACTATGCAAGGGTCATCCATGATGAAAATGGGACGACGATGCTCAGGGGGGTCGACCGCAACAAGGACCAGACCTATTTCCTGAACCAGCTGTCCCAGGAGCAGCTCTCCCGCGTCATGTTCCCGCTCGGCCATATGGAGAAGTCCGAAGTACGGGCTCTTGCCCACGAGTATGACCTCGCCACCAAGGACAAGAAGGACTCCACCGGCATCTGCTTCATCGGTGAGCGGGACTTCAAGGAGTTTCTGAGCGGATATCTTCCGGCGAACCCGGGACGCATGATCAACATGGACACCGGTGAAGACAAAGGTCGGCACGATGGCCTGATGTACTACACAATCGGCCAGCGGCAGGGGCTCGGCATCGGAGGGGACGGCGGTCCATACTTCGTTGCAGGCAAGAATCTCGAGACGAATGAACTCTATGTCGTATCCGGCTACGAAAATGAAGCCCTCTATTCTTCAAGCCTCGAAGCGTCCGAAATTAACTTCATCAATGATACGCCGGAACATTTTGAATGCACAGCCAAGTTCAGGTACCGCCAGGAGGATGTGCCGGTTACGGTGACCAAACAAGATGGCGGCAGACTGTATGTGGAATTCCACGACCCGGCACGTGCAATCACACCCGGACAGGCGGTCGTCTTCTATGATGGGGATGTCTGTCTCGGCGGTGCCACGATCGACCGCGTCTTCAAAGAAGCGAAAGAATTGGAGTATCTGGGATAATGACAATCAAGTATGAACAATTGATCAAAGACGGACGAATTGAAGAGGCACTCGAGGAGATCTTCAAGGAGATAGAAGCACACCCGGAAGAGGAGGCCCACTATATCAATGGCGGGAACCTCCTCCACCAGGCAGGAAGGGATGAGGAGGCGGAACGCTTCCTCCAGAAGGCGATCACGCTGAATCCCGGAAGCACAAGCGCATACTATACACTCGCCAACATCTACTATGACCGCGAGCGGTTCGAAGAGGCGGTCAGGCTCTATCTGCTTGCATACAGCCGGAATCCGGAAGACGGGGATCTGAACTTCATGCTGGGCATGTCGCATATCCACCTCAATGATGCAGAGCGGGCGCTGCAGTTCTTCGAAGCTGCCCACAAGGCGAAGCCTGAAGATCTGGAAATCACTTTCCAGTATGGGCTGCTGTGCTGCCAGATCGGCCTGTATGAACCGGCCGACAAGCTGCTTGGGAAAGTGATCAGGAAAGAGGAGAATGCAGACGCCGAGTATAATATGGGGCTTCTGAAGCTGATGAAGGATGATGACCAGGAACAGGCGCTCGTGCACTTTCACCGGGCCGTCGACATCCAGGCAGACCATCATCTTGCCCACAATGCCATCAGCAAACTCAAATAGGAAGACAGCAAGCGTCAGGGACGGTGATCTCAGTTGGCACAATCAACAATCTATGACGATACCTATATCGTTGGTGAAGTGGAGCGCGTCATATTCCTCAGTGAACAGACGCGCTTTACTGTACTCAAAGTATTGATAAATGAAACGAATACACACTTCGATGATGAAGTGATCGTCACCGGCTACTTCCATGCGATTGCGGAAGGGGAGACCTACCGCTTCTCCGGGAAGGTGACCAAGCACGCCCGCTTCGGTGAGCAGTTCAGTGCGGAAACGTTCAGGAAGGAGCAGCCGACCACAGTGCGCGGCGTCATCCAGTACCTGTCCGGGGACACCTTCCCCGGCATCGGCGAGAAGACTGCCAAGAAAATCGTCGAAACGCTCGGTGTCGATGCCCTGAAGAAGATTGCAGATGACCGGTCGGCCCTCGATGCGGTTGGAGGACTCACTGCGAAGAAGCGGGAGATGATCCATCACCGCATCCTCGAGAACAGCCAGACCGAAAGGCTCGTCATCAAGCTCACCGAGCTCGGGTTCGGAGCGCGCATGAGTGCAAAGATCCTGAAGACGTATCAGGATCAGGCGCTCCACGTGATAGAGAAGGATCCATACAGGCTGGTCATGGACATAGAAGGGATCGGTTTCCAGACGGCGGACCGCATCGCCCATACAGCCGGCATCGCCCGCAATGACGAAAGCCGTCTTGAGGCGGGCATCATGTACATCATGGAAGGCATCGTCATGTCGGACGGGCACACCTACATGGGCCACGATGAATTGATCGATCTGGCAGCCGACCTGCTGAACCAGGATGGCCAGGAATATTTCACCAGGGAGGACATCAGCCGGACGATCGATTCGCTTTCCGACAACGATAAGCTGGTCCAATATGAAAACCGCCTGTATATTCCTTCGCTGTTCTATTCCGAATACAAGTCCTCTGAACAGATCTACAGGATGATGAATGACCGCACCGACATCCCGGTCAGCGAGGAGAAGGCGGGGGAAGTCATCAGCGAAGTGGGGGAGCGGTTCGACATCCACTACAATGCGAAGCAGAAGTCCGCGATGATCGCTGCACTGACGGAGAAGATCTCCATCATCACAGGCGGTCCAGGGACGGGCAAGACGACCATCGTCAAAGGCATCATCAAGGCCTATCATGAACTCCATGATCTGAAGGCGCACGATGAGTACGAGGGGGATGAATATCCTATCAAACTCGTCGCGCCGACGGGACGGGCGTCGAAGCGGCTGAGCGAGACCGCCGGCATCCCCGCCTCCACGATCCACCGGATGATCGGGTGGGGGATGGATACGGAAAAGGATGAAATGATCGATGCAGAGATCGATGCCGATCTGATCATCATCGATGAGATGTCCATGGTCGACACGTGGCTCTTCTACCAGCTGATGCGCAATGTACAGCCCTACACGAACCTTGTGTTCGTCGGCGACAGGGACCAGCTCCCTTCGGTCGGCCCGGGGACGGTCTTCAAGGATCTGATAGAGTCTGAAATCATTCCCGTGACCGAACTCGACACGATCTACCGCCAGGGGGAGGGCTCCTCCATCATCCGCCTCGCGCATGAGATCAAGGAGCAGAGGCGGATGGACATTACCGAGAAGTTCAAGGACCGGCTGTTCATTCCGGCAAGGGTGAGCCAGATCCCGGACCTCGTGGATAATGTGGTCAACAAGGCCGTGGCCAAGGGATATGATATGCGGGACATCCAGGTGCTGGCCCCGATCTATAAGGGGGATGCAGGCATACTGAAGCTCAACCAGATTCTCCAGTCCATCCTGAACCCCGAGGAGGAGGACAAGAATGAAATCGCCTTCGGGGATGTCATCTTCAGGGAGGGCGACAAAGTCATCCAGCTCGTCAACCGTGCAGAGGACAACATCTTCAACGGCGACTCCGGCGTCATCGAATCCATCCTTTTCAAGGATGGCGACGGGGCGGAGAAGGATACCATCATGGTCGACTACGAGGGCATCCATATCGCCTATGAGCGGAAGGAACTGACGGAGCTCTCCCATGCATACTGCACCAGCATCCACAAGGCGCAGGGGAGTGAATACCCGATCGTCATCATGCCGGTGGTCCGGAGCTACCGCCACATGCTGATGAAGAACATCGTCTATACCGGCATCACACGAGCGAAGGAGTCGCTGATACTGTGCGGTGACGCGGAAGCCTTCTATGAATCACTGGAGAAGGAGGGCATCCAGCGCCGCACATCCCTCTATGAAATGATCCGCCTGCTATTCGGCAAGGCATCGGAATCAGGGGAGGAACCCCCCCAGGCGGCTCCGGAAACCCTCTCCGAAGAGCGGATGTTCGAGATTCCGGCGATGATCAATATGGACGGCGTTACGCCATACGATTTCATTTGACATATCGGCTGAATATTTCTATAATCAAAGCAAGTTTAATAAAGATGGAATTCTAAGTGTGGGCATGTGCTATACAGAGACATTGTGGCTGGTGGAAACAATGACGCATCCCTTCACGTGCTGCTTTCCGTCCAGGTAAATACTCTTGGAGTGATGACTACGGTCATAACTTGGGTGGTACCGCGGTCCAGATCGTCCCATATATTTTGGGAGGGTCTTTTTTTATTTTCCAAAAACTGAGGAGTGAGAGTAATGAAGCAATTGACAGGCAATGAGATAAGGGAGCTGTTCATCAGCTATTTCAGAACACAGGGGCACATGGTGGAGCCGAGTGCGCCGCTAGTCCCGATCGACGACGATTCACTGCTGTGGATCAACTCCGGCGTGGCGACGCTGAAGAAGTACTTCGACGGCCGGGTCATCCCGGACAATCCGAAGATCGTCAACGCGCAGAAGGCGATACGTACAAACGATATAGAAAACGTCGGGTTTACAGCCCGCCACCATACATTCTTCGAAATGCTCGGGAACTTCTCCATCGGGGACTACTTCAAGGAAGGGGCAATCAAGTATGCCTGGGACTTCCTGACCAGCAGTGACTGGATCGGGTTTGACGAAAATCTGCTCTATGTGACGATACACCCGGAGGATGAGGATGCCTACAACATCTGGAGGGATGTCATCGGACTGTCCCCGGAGCGCATCATCCGCATCGAGGGCAACTTCTGGGATATCGGTGAAGGTCCATGTGGACCGAACAGCGAAATCTTCTACGACCGTGGTCCGGAATTCGAATTCGACACACCGGCCGAGGAGATGTATCCGGGCGGCGAAAACGAGCGGTACCTCGAAATCTGGAATCTGGTGTTCAGTGAATTCAACCATAACAAGGATGGATCATATACACCGCTGCCGAAGAAGAACATCGATACCGGCATGGGGCTTGAACGCATGGCAAGCATCACGCAGGAGGTGCCGACGAACTTCGACACGGACCTGTTCACACCGATCCTCTCCCGTATCGAGGAGATCAGCGGCAGGAAGTATGGACAGAATGACGCTACGGATGTCGCCTTCAAGGTCATCAGCGATCATATCCGTACTGTGAGCTTTGCGGTCGCAGACGGGGCACTGCCTTCGAACGAGGGCCGCGGTTACGTCCTCAGAAGGCTCATCCGCCGGGCAGTGCGCTTCAGCAAGGAGCTCGACATCGAGCGTGCCTTCATGTATGAGCTTGCAGACCCGGTGGCGGAAGTCATGCACGGTTTCTACCCGAATGTCACAGAGCGCCTCTCCTTCATCCGCGACGTCATCCAGAAGGAGGAGGAGCGGTTCCTGGCGACGCTTGATGAAGGCATCCAGATATACGAGCAGGTCCGGGAAAAGGCGAAGGCCGGCGGCGGTGTCATCAGCGGGCACGATGCCTTCAGGCTCTATGACACATACGGCTTCCCGTATGAGCTGACGAAGGAATATGCAGAGAACGACGGCCTCGAAGTAGATGAGGAAGGATTCATCGAGGAGATGAAGCAGCAGCGGGAGCGTGCGCGGAACGCAAGAAAGTCGGGCGAATCCATGCAGGTGCAGTCCGAGACGCTTGCCGGACTTACCGAACAGAGCGAATTCACCGGCTACCACTCCCTCAGGGAGGCGGGCCGCCTGCTCTATATCATACAGGAGGACCAGACGGTCGACCGCGCCACAGAGGGGCCGGTGGAGCTGATCTTCGACAGGACGCCGTTCTATGCCACAAGCGGCGGCCAGGTTGCGGACAAGGGCCGCATCTCAAGCGGTGATGCGGAACTTCAGGTCGAGTCGGTATACCGTGCGCCGAATGGACAGAATGTCCATGTCGCCCGCATCGAGTCCGGCACTGTCAAAACCGGTGAAACGTTCACCCTCGAGGTGCTGAAGGACAGCCGCGATTTCATCACCAAGAACCATACGGCGACGCACCTGCTCCATCAGGCACTCAGGGATGTGCTCGGGGACCATGTCAACCAGGCGGGCTCCCTCGTCGAGAAGGAGCGTCTGCGCTTCGACTTCTCCCATCTTGAAGGTCTGACAGAGGAAGAGACAGAAAGGATCGAAGCAATCGTCAACGAGAAGATCTACAGCAACATGAACGTCCAGATTTCTGAAATGCCGATCGACCAGGCGAAGGAGAAGGGGGCGATGGCGCTGTTCGGGGAGAAATACGGCGATGTCGTCCGGGTAGTGGATATCGACCAGTATTCAGTCGAGCTGTGCGGCGGAATTCATGTCAGGAACACCGGGGAGATCGGACTGTTCAAGATCGTCTCCGAAACAGGCATCGGTGCCGGCGTACGCAGGATTGAGGCCGTGACGAGCCGCTACGCCGTCAATGTCTACAAGGAGAAGGAGGCGCAGCTCGCGTCCATCTCGGGGCGCCTGAAGGTCAAGGAGAACCAGGTGGAAAAGCGCATCGAATCGCTGCTTGACGAGAACCGCACGCTGCAGCAGAAAATCAAGGCCCTGCAGGAATCCAGACAGGATGAAAAGCTGGCGGATGTCACAGGCGACATCAAGGAGATCGGCGGTGTCCGCGTGCTGTCCAAAGAGGTGTCGGCAGATGGTGCAAAGGAACTTCGCGAAACGATGGACCGCATCAAATCCCGGGCGCAGGATACGGTCATTGCCCTCGGCTCCGTGAACGAAGGCAAGGTGTCGCTTGTAGTCACTGTGCCGAAAGAGCTGACAGGCAGATTCAAGGCCGGCGAAATCATGAAGGGCATGGCCTCCACCGTGGAGGGCAAAGGCGGCGGCCGGCCGGATATGGCGCAGGGTGGCGGTACGGCACCCGAGAATATAACAAATGCATTACAATTTGTTGAAGACTACATTAAAAGTACTCAATAAAAGGACATCAATGATATAATGGATGGAAATGCAAGCAAGGATGGGAGTGCTGAATTTGAATCAATTTGACGAAACGATGAAGTTCAATGTGGACGAAGCAAAAGCACACAATGTGAAGGAGATCATGACCATTGTCTATAACACGCTGGAAGAGCGCGGGTACAACCCCATAAACCAGATTGTGGGCTATCTGCAGAGCGGTGACCCTGCGTACATTCCCCGTCATAATGAAGCGAGGAATCAGATCCGGCACATTGACCGTGACGAAATCATGGAAGTGCTTGTAAGGACCTACATCGAGAAGGAAATCCATGAATAGGATACTGGGACTGGATGTAGGCACCAAAACGGTCGGCATTGCACTGAGCGATGCACTGGGATGGACAGCACAAGGGCTGACGACACTGAAGATCAACTACGAAGAGGAAGTATACGGCATTGAAGAGGTGGCCCGGATTGTAGAGGAGAACGATGTCTCCACAATCATCGTCGGTCTTCCCAAAAACATGAACAACTCTGTCGGAGAAAGTGGCGACAGATCCATCCACTACAGTAAATTGCTTGAAAAGAAACTGCCAGATGTTAAAATAATATTATGGGATGAGCGTCTCAGCACCATCGGTGCCGAGAGATCGCTCCTTGAAGCGGACCTCTCCCGAAAAAAACGAAAAGCTGTAATCGATAAAATGGCCGCGGTATTCATACTGCAGGGCTATCTCGACAATCCAGTTAAAGGAGACTGAACTATGAGTCAGGAAGAAATGGATTTCAACATGGAAGAAGAACTTCTTACGCTGTATGATGAGGAAGGCAACGAGGTCCTCTACCGCAAGATGCTTGAATTTCATCATCCGGAGTTCAATAAGGATTATGTGATTCTTGCTGAAGAAGGCAACTTCTCCAATGATGATGAAGAAATAGAGCTTATCCCGATGATCAACATGCCGGATGAAGACGGCGAAGGCGGCAAGTTCATGCCTGTTGAGACGGATGAGGAATGGGATATGATTGAAGAGGTTGTAAATACCCGGATGGATGATCCGGAAGAGTAGATTTTTTCAGTTAACAGGGAATGGCTTCCAATATCAATTGGAAGCTATTTTTAAGATAGGAGTCATATATGAGTAAATACGAAGATATAAAATTTTCAAAGAATGTTTCATCCTACCTTTCATTATTCGTAATTGCTGCTCTTGCTGTCATCTTCATCGTCATTGCATTCTTCATCTACATGTACATCAAATCGGGTTCCGAACCATTGGATCCGAATTCGACTGAGGTGAAGGAAGTGACGATAGAACAGGGTTCTTCAGCGGGCATGATCGGTGACCAGCTGGAAGATGAGGGGATCATCAGGAACGGCACCATGTTCGAATACTTCCTCAAGTTGAACAGCATCACCAACTATCATGCAGGAGACTATGAACTTTCGCCGTCCATGGACTTCGAACAGATCGCCAAAACGCTGGAAACGGGCAGAATCTATCAGGAAGTGCTCCATAGACTGACCATACCTGAAGGATACGCCATCGAGCAGATCGCAGAACAGGCGGATGAGCAGCTGCCGATCGTCGGTGACCGCTTCCTGGAGCTGATGCAGGATGAGGATTTCATCAATACGCTGATTGAGGAATATCCGGATATGCTTTCAGAGGACATATTGTCCGATGATATCAAGTATCCGCTTGAAGGCTATCTGTATCCGGCGACCTATGATATAACAGAAGAGGAGCCCGACATCGAAGCACTCGTCAGACAGATGCTCGACGCGACGAGAAGCAACAGCTATAGCGTCTTCCAGTCGAGCAATGGCTATTCGATCAATTTTGAAGGGGAATCGAGGGATCTTTCCTTCCATGAATTCCTGACACTGTCATCATTGGTTGAAAAAGAGGCGACGTCGCTTGCGGACCGTTCCAAGATTGCGAGCGTCTTCCTGAACAGGATGTCGGAAAGCCCGAGCATGCCGCTCCAGACGGATCCGACCGTACTGTACGCCCTCGGCGAGCATCAGGAACGGACGCTTTTCGAAGACCTTGAGGTGGAGGATCCGTACAACACCTATATCAATACGGGACTGCCGCCTGGACCGATCGCTTCTCCGGGAATGGAGTCCATCCAGAGTACAATGAATCCATCCAACACCAACTACTATTATTTCCTTGCGGACAGCGAAGGCAACAACCATTTCGCTGAGACTTTCGAGGAGCATGTCGAAAACCGTGAGCAGTATATCAACAACAACTAAAGACAAAAAGCACCTTTTCAAGTAAAATGATTTGTGCTACTATGAATTGTGATAAATAAAGCAACTGATAACGGAAGTTATCAGTTGTATTTTTTGTATATGGTGGGGAATATGGACATTTACGAATATGTAAGGAATCTGAATGCATATCCGGAACTGTTTCCGGATATGCTTGAATATGCGCGCGAGCATCACGTGCCGATCATGGATGAAGATGCACTGAATGTGATGAAGCACTATATGAAAGTGGCGCAGGCCAGACATGTGCTTGAAGTGGGGACCGCCATAGGCTATAGTGCAATGCATATGCTTTCTGTGGACAAGGACGTCTCTGTTGTGACGCTTGAGAAGGACGAGGCATCCCACAGGCAGGCAAACACGTTCTTTGCGCGGTACGGGGTTACGGGCAGGGTCAGAAGCCTGCTTGGCGATGCCAAGGAGATTCCGCTCGATCAGCTGGGCGGGGCGCCCTTCGACCTGCTTTTTATAGATGCATCAAAAGGGAACAACCAGCGCTTCTATGAACGGTACCTGCCGCTCGTGAAACCGGGCGGCCTGGTCATCGTCGATAATATACTGCTTCGCGGCCTCGTCACCGAGGAGGAAATCACCTCGAGGGGCACCCGAAAAATGAAGGAGAAGGTCGACAGCTTCAACAGGGCCATCGCAGAATCAGATGTATCCTCGGCATTCCTGCCGGTGGGCGATGGCCTGCTTGTTATTACTAAGGACAAAGAGGGAGAACGCAGATGAAAAGACCAACAGTCATAGGCATTGCTGGAGGTTCCGGGTCCGGAAAGACTTCAGTGACCCGCAAAATCATGGAAGCCCTGAATGGTCACAGCGTCGTTCTGATCGAACAGGACTACTACTACAAGGACCAGAGTGACAAGACATTTGAAGAGAGGCTCGAGACGAACTATGATCACCCTTTCGCCTTCGACAACAATCTTCTGATATCCCATATCAGGCAGCTGATCGACCGCCAGCCGGTGGAAATACCCACGTACAACTATGAAATACACACCCGGAGTGACGAAACCATAGAGGTCGAGCCGAAGGATGTCATCATCATAGAGGGCATCTTTGCGCTTGAGAATGAAGATCTGAGGAATCTGATGGATGTCAAACTCTATGTGGACACCGATTCCGACATCCGCATCCTGAGACGGTTGAAGCGGGATATCGAGAAGCGGGGGCGTACCATGGACTCGGTCATCAGCCAGTATTTGAATGTCGTCCGGCCGATGCATCTGCAGTTCATAGAACCGACCAAACGTTTCAGCGATATCATCATTCCAGAAGGCGGAGAGAACAACGTGGCGATCGACCTGATCACAACCAAGATCCGCACTCTGCTCAATGAATAGACGATTTTAAAAAAACTTATCAATTTATGGAGGATTACGATGGATATACAAAAAGAATTTCCGATGACACAAAGTGGATATGAACAGCTGCAGGAGGAGCTCGAGCACCTGAGAACGGTAAAGCGCCCGGAAGTGGTGGAGAAGATCAAAGTGGCAAGAAGCTTCGGTGACCTTTCCGAGAACTCCGAATACGATGCAGCGAAGGACGAGCAGGGATTCGTGGAACAGGAAATCACCAAAATCGAGGATATGCTGCGTCATGCGAAAATCATCGAGGACACCAGCAACAACAATATGGTACAGATCGGCAAGACGGTGACATTCAAAGAGCTTCCGGACGGAGATGAGGAGTCCTATCAGATTGTGGGCAGTGCCGAAGCGGACCCATTTGAAGGCAAGATTTCAAATGAATCACCGATTGCGAAATCACTGCTTGGTGCAAAGCTCAATGATTCCGTGAATGTACCGCTCCCGAACGGCAACGAGATGAAAGTGGAGATCGTGTCTATTGACTAAGGGCATCATCGGCATTATCGGAGCCATGGAGCCTGAAATCGATATCCTCAAGGAGTGGATGGATATCGAGGCGACGGATACGATTGCCCATGCGAAAGTGTATAGGGGTACCCTGGTCGGCCAGGATGCCGTATTGGTTGAAAGCGGCATCGGCAAAGTCAATGCCAGCATGATCACAGCTCTGCTGATAGAACGCTACAATGTCCGCATCATCATCAATACGGGTGTGGCTGGTGCGTTGTCCAGCACCCTTGATGTGACGGGTATGGTCGTGAGCACCTCGGTACTCCATCATGATGTGGATGCCGTCGAGTTTGGCTATGAACTTGGGCAGGTGCCCGGCATGCCAAAATTCTATATTGCGGACAAGGGACTCGTCAAACTGACGCTTGAAGCGATTTCTTCACTTCCGGACATCAAAGGCCACGGTGGCCTGATCGTCAGCGGGGATTCGTTTATAAGCAACAGTGAACAGAAGGGGAAGATCACCAAAAACTTCAGGAAGGCAATGGCCGTTGACATGGAGTCGGCCGCCATTGCCCAGACATGCTATCAGTATTCCACACCTTTCGTCATTATCCGTTCCATATCGGACAGGGCGGATGACACGGCGGATATGGCTTATGAAGAATTTCTCTCCAAAGCTTGTGTTCATTCATCCGAAGTTGTAAAATCATTATTGAAGGACTTGTAATCAGGAGGGAAAATCCATGCTTTTTCTTATGATCATTTCAATCATCATTACAGTCGTTATCGGTTTCCTCATCTACAGGGATACTGAAACAGAAGATAATGAAATCATTGAATAACACAAAAAGCGCCTTAATCTTTTAAGGGGCTTTTATTTTTGTGGTAGAATATAAAAAAACTCATTAGGAGTGCGCATATTGAAGCTGTTAGAAAAATATTTCCTTCCCAGTGACTATTTCAAGGAGTTTCGCGGTATCACACCCCAGTATCTGAAGGATCGCGGCATCCGTGCCGTCATCACCGATCTCGACAATACACTTGTGGGTTTTGATGAACCGGATGCAAGCGATGAGGTGCTGCAGTGGTTCAAGACGATGAAGGACAATGGCATAAAGGTGACCATCGTCTCCAACGGCAGCAGGCTCAGGGTCAGTGAGTTCTGTGACCCGCATGATATCGAGTATATATTCAGGGCAAGAAAACCCCTTGGCCGCTCCTACAGGAAAGCGGTGCACATGATGGGAATGGACAGCGCTGAGACCGTCATGATCGGGGACCAGCTGCTTACCGATGTATTCGGAGCGAACCGTGCCGGCCTGAAGAGCATACTCGTCGTACCTGTAAAGAACAGGGATGGCTGGGCGACCATCGTCAACCGCAGGATTGAACGCATCATCATGAAATATTTCGACCGTAAAGGTCTAATCCAATGGGGGGACTAGTATTTGGAATCTATAAAATGTATCGGCTGCGGCGCTGAGCTGCAGACTGAGGATAAGAACAAACCTGGATTCATACCGGCAAGCGGGCTGGACAAGGAAGAACCGATATGCAAAAGGTGCTATCGTCTGAAGCATTATAACGAAGTGATGGATATAGATGTGAATTCAGGAGAATTCATGACCATGCTGAATGCCCTGTATGAGACCGAAGGGCTGATCGTCAAAGTCATCGATGTCTTCGATTTCCATGGCAGCCTCATCCCGGCATTCAACCGCATCGTCGGTGACAAGAAGGTGGTTGCCGTCATCAACAAGATCGACCTGCTGCCGAAATCAGTCAACCGCGGCCGTCTGGTGCATCGTGCAAAACAGATGCTCAGCGAAGCAGGCATCACAGCCGTGGACACTGTAGTGGTCAGTGCCATGAAGAACGAAGGCATTGACAAGCTCGTGGACAAGCTGTCCGGCTATGCTGACGGTAAGGACATCTACGTAGTGGGCACGACGAATGTGGGAAAATCCACCCTGATCAATCGGCTCATCGAAAACACTTCCGGAGACAGGGAAGTGATCACTACGAGCAGGTTCCCGGGCACGACGCTCGATCTGATTGACATTCCCCTGGATGAGAATGCTTTCATCTATGACACTCCAGGTGTAGTGATGGACTCGCAGATGGCCCATTATGTCAAAACCGGGGATCTGAAACATATCACGCCGGTCAAGGAGATCAAACCGAAGGGATTCCAGCTGGATTCACAGCAGACGCTCTTCATATCCAATCTCGCACGGTTGGATTTTGTAGACGGGGACAGAAACAGTTTCATCGTCTATACAAACCACGCCTTGAACATCCACCGTACCAAGACGGAAAATGCCGAGGCTTTCTATGAGAAGCACTTCAATACCTTGCTGGCACCACCGGAGCTCGATACGGCCTATCTGAGCGAGTCATATGAAATTTTCGAATTTGATATCGAAGAGGACAGCGACATTTCGATCAGTGGTCTGGCATTCATCCGTGTGGGGGCCGCAGTGAAGGTGGCGGTCCGTGTACCGAAAGGCATCGACGTCACTTCAAGACCGACAATCTTTAAAGGTGGGGTATAATGGGTAATTATGCAGTAATAGGGTATCCAATCTCCCATACGCTGTCCCCCCTCATCCACAATGCGAATTTTGAAGCAAAGGGCACAGATGACAATTATACCGCACTATCCGTGCATCCCAATCATCTGCTGCATATCAGGGATCTGATCGCAACGAAGGAACTTTCGGGATTCAACGTGACGATTCCACACAAGGAAGCGATCATTTCATATCTGGATGCAGTGGACGAGGATGCACAGAAGATCGGGGCAGTCAATACAGTCTCGGTCGATGGCGATATACTGACGGGCCACAACACCGATATCACCGGCTATATGCATGCATTTTTGGATGCATTCGGTCAGGCGGCGCGGCGCGTGCTGATCATCGGGGCAGGCGGCGCTGCGAAAGCCGTCCATCGGGCGCATGCCAATAACGGAGACGACGTGACGATTGCAGCGCGGCGTATGGAAAGTTTCGAACAGTTCAAAGCTGATGACTTCAAACCCATGCTGATCTCAGACATCACCGGAGCCGAAGAGTTTGATGCGATCATAAATGCTACACCCGTCGGTATGAAGGGGGAAGACCTTCTGAAAGAGATGGATATTCCTGAAACACTGGTTTCTGGAAGTGCAGTCGGAGTGGATTTGATCTACAAGCCGCAGAAGACGAAGTTTCTTGAATATTTCCCGGATGGACACTACATGAATGGCATGCCGATGCTCGTCCACCAGGCCATGGATGCATATGGCATCTGGACAGGTGAAAAGGGAGACTACGAGGCAGTAAATAAAAAATATGAAGATTATATCGGAGGTAAATCATGAATAAATTATCTTCACGTCAAGTGAAGCAGCTCAAATCACAAGCTCATCATCTCAATCCCATTTTCCAGGTCGGGAAAAACGGGGTTAATGATAACTTTCTGGAACAGATTGACGATGTGCTTGAAAAAAGGGAATTGATCAAAATTTCCATCCTGCAGAATTGTCTTGAAGACAAGGATAATATTGCGTCTCAGATCAGTGAAGGGACAAACAGCCATATTGTCACGGTCATTGGAAATACGATCGTCCTGTACAGGGAGTCAAAAGAGAACAAGAAGATTGAGTTGTCATGAAGATAGGTTTTTTTGGCGGAACTTTCGACCCGGTCCACCCCGGGCATATCCATGCGATTGCTGAAGCCAAAATTTCACTGGGACTCGATAAGGTGGTCTGCATCCCCGCGAAGCAGTCTCCGCTCAAAACGAGTGCACCGACCCGGGATGACCATCGGCTGAATATGTTGGATCTCGCCATCAGGGATTATGGATTCATGGAAATCGACGATTGGGAAATGACCCGGGAAGGTGTCAGCTATACGTATGATACCGCCATCTACCTGCAGGAAAAATACCCGGAGGATGAACGATATTTCCTGATCGGCACAGACCAATACAAAAGTTTTGAAAAATGGCATAGGCATGAGGAACTGCTCGCCCTCATGAACTTCGTCATCCTGGACCGGTATTCGGGTGAGCCGATCAGCGATGACCGGTTCATTACAATCAACCAGCCGGTAATCGAGATATCCTCCACAATCATCAGGGACCGCATCAGGGAGGGCGAAATCGTCCGCCACCAGCTCGACCCCGAAGTGTATCAGTATGTAAAGGAGAATCATCTGTATGAAGCATAAGGCAGCCATCACTCTTGTAAAGGACAAACTGCCCGAGAAACGCTACAAGCATTCCAAGCGGGTTGCTGAAACAGCGATTGAAATGGCCAAAATATATGGTGGGGACGCCAATAAATGTTTTCTGGCCGGCATCCTTCATGATTTCTCCAAATATGATGAACTGGGAGAAATGTACCAGTACGTAACCAACTATAAACTCGACCCCGAACTGCTGAGCTTCAAAGCCGAAGTACTGCATGGCCCAGTGGCCGCAGTCAAGATGCGGGAGGAGCATGGCATTCTGGATGAGGAGATCTACCAGGCAATTATGAACCACACGACCGGCAGAAGCCATATGTCCCTGAATGAAAAGATCATCTATGTTGCCGACTACATCGAACCGAAACGGACTCAGCCCGGTGTCGACCGGATACGCGATATCGTATTCGAAATGAAAAACCTGGATCTTGCAATATATGAGATTACAAAGTCGAACGTGCTCCACCTGGTCTCGAAGGACCGGGCGGTCTATCACAGAACGGTGGAGTGTCTGAACTACTATAATATGGTTAAGGAGTGACTGTATGGATACTGAACATCTAGTCAACATGCTGATTGAAGCATGTGATAATAAACGAGCAGAGGAAATCATGAAATTTGATGTAAGTGACACGAGCAGCGTCACCGACTGCTACCTGATCTGCCACGGAAATTCGGACAGACAGGTGCAGGCGATTGCTGATGAAGTCATGGATGTCTGCAAGGAGAATGGTATGGATCTTCTCGTTGAAGGGTACAAGGACGCAAAATGGATTCTGCTAGATGCCAACAACGTGGTTGTACATGTCTTCCATAAGCCGGAGCGTGACTACTACAACCTTGAACGTCTGTTCAAGCATGGTGAACGTGTTGAAGTCTAGGCCCGTCTACCAGCTTTTCAGCCACTATTATGATGAACTGACATATGATATGCCCTATGGGCTGTGGCTTGACATCATCCGCCACTTCAAGGGTGAACGCCAGTCTGTAATCGATATCGGTTGTGGTACAGGGAGGCTGACGGTCCAGCTCCCGTTCAATGAAATTACCGGAATGGACCAGTCTGATATGATGATCGATGTCGCAAGGCAGGAAAGTGCTGGAACGGTCGCGTACGTTCAAGGGGATATGAAAGACTTCAATCTTGGCAGTCAGTTTGATATGGCAACTGCAACCGTCGATGTACTCAACTATTGTAGGAATGGCGAAGAGGTGCTGGATGTCCTGAGAAACGTCCATGACCATCTGACGCCGGGCGGCCTCTTCATATTTGATATCCACAGCGTCTTCAAAATGACCAATGATTTCAATGATATGACATACAGTGATGAGACTGAGCACATCACTTATATATGGAATGCCATCCAGGGGGAGGCACCCCTTTCGGTCATCCATGATATGACCTTCTTCATAAAGGAGGAGGGGGCATCGGATCTCTACCGTAAAGTGCAGGAAACCCACGTGCAGCGGACATATACACATAAGGACATGCTTCAGCTGATTGACAGGTCAGGGTTCATCATAGACACTGCATTCAGCGATTTCGATCCGGATAATGCCGTGACTGAAGTGTCTGACAGGGTATTCTATGTTTTGAAGAAAAAACAGATGTGACTATTGGCCCGGCTGTATAGCCGGGTCATTTTTATTTCTCAAGTTTTTTTATTTATTCGACATTGAAAAAAATCAAAATGCCGTTTTCGTTCCATATACATAGAAAGAGCTTTTTTATGGAGGAGGCGGAATGATGGATATCAGGACAATATGGGAGAAGTACAAAATCTGGATTGTTGGTGGCGGTGCGCTTCTGCTGTTCGCAGCAGCGGCATATGCACTGCTATCCCCTGCGCAGAATGTGGAGGTGATGGCCTATGAACCGGAGCCGTCCACTGAAGAGCCATCCCCTGAGGAGATGATGGTTGAGGAAGCGACCATTTTTGTGGAAGTAAAAGGGGCTGTGAAGTATCCCGGGGTGTTCGAACTGCCACCTGATGCCAGGGTGAAGAATGTGCTGGAAATGGCCCAATTGAAAACGGAAGCCGACCTCCTCACCGTCAACCAGTCCATGAAGCTCACGGACGAGATGGTCATCTATGTCCCTGTCGAAGGAGAGGCGGAAGGCGTCGATCCTGCTGCCGTGCAAGGGCCTGGGGGCGAAGAGGAAGCAGCGAAGGTGAACATCAACACCGCAACGGTGGAGGAGCTGGTGACACTGAATGGCATTGGGGAAAAGAAGGCGCAGCTCTTCATCGACTACAGGGAGGAGCAGGGGCTGTTCATGAAGCTCGAAGACATCAAGAATATACCCGGTATCGGCGATAAAACATTTGAAAGTCTGGAGCCATATATTACAATAGATTAATGAACAAATGACGAGGAGGGATAAAATGAGAATAGACTGGCACCAGTACTTCCTGGCACAGAGTCATCTGCTGAGCCTCCGTTCTACTTGTGAGCGGCTGAAGGTGGGAACGACGATTGTGAAGGACAACCGGGTCATTGCCGGGGGATACAATGGGTCCGTATCGGGTGAGGCCCACTGCATAGATGTCGGCTGCCTCGTTGAAGGTGGCCACTGCATCAGAACCATTCACGCTGAAATAAATGCACTGCTGCAGTGCTCCAAGTTTGGCGTATCAACGGAAGGCGCGAGCATCTATGTTACACACTTCCCATGTGTGCACTGTACGAAATCCCTGATACAGGCAGGCATCAGCTACATATATTACGCTGAGGACTACAAGAACCATCCGTATGCCCTGGAACTGTTGGACAAGACGGGAGTCCACTATGAACGCATCGATTTCGACAGGGCAAGTATCATTGATTCTTTTGAAAAGCAGCCATGATCCTTTTTCTCATACTCCTCTCGGTGCTGAATGGATATATCCTGCATGGACAGCCGATTCTGGGAGTGTTTTTCGTCTTTTTCACAAGCCTCATATGCCATAGAAAAATGAAGGGGAAGGCATTCCTGCTTTTTCATCTTGGAACAACAGTCATTGTCGCAATGGCTGTTTTTATATTGCCTGAAAAACAGGCTCCCGGCATGATCGACACGCTGACGGTCACTGGATATAAATATTCTCAGGATGGCATCGCACATACTGTGGCACACGACGAGGGGCGCTATGATCTGTATCTTGAGGAGGCGGAGAAGCTGCCGATCGGTGCAGAGTGCTCGGGCCCTTTCGAAGTGACGGTGCCGGACGAACAGAGAAACTTCATCAAGAAGGACGACCTGATGAATATGAGGGTCAATAATCTGGATGGGCGGATCTACGCAGCATCGATCGACCCAGGGCTCTGTGCGGAGGGGGTGAGGACATGGGGGATGCGGCTTGCCGATATCCGCGATCGATATATGGAAACCGTCCTTGCAGCGACAGACCATGACTACAAGTTCGATATACTTACCCTTTCGATCGGCAACAAGGCATATATCACTTCGGATCTCTTCGATGCCCTCCAGAAACTCGGCATCTACCATCTCTATGTCATCTCGGGCACCCATGTGGCTTTCATCAGTGCCATACTGTTTCATGTACTGAACCGTTTCAGGCTGGACATCACATCAATCAAGCTGCTGATGATTGCCGCACTACTGATGTTCCTGTGCCTCAACTTCTTCAGTCCGAGCGTCTTCCGTGCGGTATTTATGACGGTGACGCTGCTCCTTGTTTCATTTACAAGAAAGAAACCATATCTCTCTGTCATTTCACTCTCGGCACTGATACAGATCATCATCAATCCATGGATCGTGTTCCATGCAGGATTTCAGCTATCCTATATAACGACTTTCGTCATCATATTGAGCCGTTATTATTGGAGTGGTGCCAGCTTCTTTACCCAACTGCTCGGCATCACGCTGCTCGCCGAAATATCAACACTGGTCATCCTGCTTCATCAGTTCAACGAAGTGAGCATCAGCGGCATTGTCATGAACATGATTTTTGTGCCCCTCTTCACCTCTCTGATTTTCCCGATGGTCATCCTGTTCAATGCCATGGCTTTCATCCATCTGCCGGAAGTCGCCGATATGGCCTATGCGTTTGTCTTTACGGCGTTGAAGGGAGCCATCACACTGATTGCAAATGGTATGGAGCACCGCATTGCGGTCGCCAATCTGGGACCATTCTGGCTCATCCTGCTGACCCTCATCTCCTATTGGATGATGCGGACGCTCTGCCTCAGACAGATCAGGAAATTCCTGATGCTTTCAGCATGCTTCATTCTATCAATATTTCTGATCGACCGTATTCCTCAAGATGATTTTACTGTTACAATGGTGGATGTCGGTCAGGGAGATGCCTTTGTCATCGAGGATCATCGGAACCACTCCGTCCTTCTGATCGATACGGGCGGCAAGTACTACTACAGGGAAGCGGGACAGAAGCTTTCAGATCGGACCGTATTGCCGTATCTGAAGGAGTCGGGGGTCGACCACATTGATATGATAATCCTGTCGCATTTCGACCTGGATCATGTAGGGGAGGCACATCACATCCTCGGGAAAGTACCGGTGGAGCACATATATGCAAACCCCAATGACCCCGGGTTCAATGAGTGGCATGAAAGCATGCCGGATGGTTCTGGAGGTGTGGTTATAGATGCGCTGCAGGCAACGGAGCTGCAGGTGGGGGATATCGACATCACGCGGCTTTTCCCCGGTCCTGAACACCGGGATGATGATCCAAACAGGAATTCCCTCGTACTGAAGGTGCAGACTGGGGCATACAGCTTCCTTTTTACAGGGGATACGGATGAAGAGATGGAGCGGTTATGGGTATCGGAGGCAGGACGGATAGAAGGTGACGTGCTGAAGCTTGCCCATCATGGCTCAGACACTTCGACAGGGGAATACTTCATTGCCAATACCGACTTTACATATGGAATGATATCCGCAGGAGCAGGCAACCGATACGGGCATCCACACCATGAAGTAGTGGAGCGGGCGCAGGATATGGAGCTTCTCGATACCTCAAAACTCGGCATGGTGCGTTTCAGGATCAAGGGCGGGCGGATGTGTGTCGAAACGAAGCTCGATCCGTCGCGCAATCACTGCATAAAAAAAAGAGCTGAATGATCAGCTCTTTTATCCGGCAACAATCTGGAAGATCTGGGCTACAACATAGATTGCAGTAAGCCCAAGGAATCCGACGATGAAGCCGAGTCCGGAATCAACAACATCATTGTTCTTTGATTGTACATGCTTTTCGAATTTATTCATGAGATAACCTCCTAAACATATCACTAATAGTATAGGATATTTATTATAAAAAAGCTATAATGGATTTACAATTAATACAGGAGTGACTTTAAATGGAACGATTACAGCTAATACACGGCAGCAATACCATGAGGATTTCCGAAAAGGCAAAAACACTGGCTCAATCCTATGTAAAAGACCCGGATGCCTTCAGCATAGTCACCCTGAATTACAAAGAGACACCGGTTGAAGGAATCATAGAAGAGGCCCAGACGCTGCCCTTCCTGTCCGATGCGAAAGCCATCATCGTGGAGGATGCATTCTCCTTCACCGGGGCCAAAGTGCGCTCGGAAGTCGAGCACAACATCGACCTGCTCGTGGAATATATCAATAATAAGAATGACGATACCCTCGTCATCTTCAAAGTATACAGTGAACAATTGGATAACAGAAAGAAGATCACCAAACTGATGAAGTCGAAAGGAAAAGTCACTGAAATCAGTGAGATGACCGAGCAGGAAGTCCGCAGCCATATAAAAAGTGCAGCGGAAGATGCAGGAGTCCATCTGGAACCCGACGCCCTCGACCTCTTCATTCAACTGGTCGGCATCAAGTATGAGCATGTGACCAACGAACTCGGGAAGCTCCTCCTGTATGTGGAGGAGACCATCACAAGAGGGGATGTCCAGGAGATTGTGAGTGTCAGCCTGGAGCAGAACATCTTCAAACTGACGGACTTCATACTCTCGGGCAGGAAGGCGGAGGCCGTGAGGCTGCTCAGGGTGCTGATTCTGCAGAATGAAGAGCCGATGCAGCTCCTGCACCTCATCATCAGCCAGCTTAGGCTCCTGTACCAGGTGAAGCTGATGCAGGGGGAAGGCTACCAGGGGGACTCCATTGCGAAATCACTCAAAGTTCATCCATACAGGGTGAAGCTGGCAAGCCGTGAAGTCAGGAAGTACCGCCAGGAAGAGCTTGAACACAAAATGGTCAAGTGCCGGGACATCGACTACAAGTTCAAATCCAGCTACCTGGACAGGCAGAGCCTGTTTGAACTCTTCATTATGGAGATATAGAAACCGCCCCCTCCAGAAGCGTTCGAAGGGGGCGGTTTTCATTTTCGGCAAAAAAATAAAACCTTCCTGTGGAAGGTCTTATTTTGCCATGAGCTTGGATTTCATACGTGCTGCTTTGTTGCCGTGGATCAAGTTCTTTTTGGAAGCTTTATCTACGTGTTTCACAGCGTTTGAAACGAGTGTCTCAACGTTTTCTGAATTATTTTCTTTAGCAGTCATTGCGCGTTTGACAGCTGTGCGCATCTCACTTTTTTGAGCAATGTTCTGATTATGAGCGGATTCAGTAGTCTTCACTCTTTTGATTGCTGATTTAATGTTAGGCATTGCATTCACCTCCACCTTGTAGTTGTACAACTTTTATTGCAACAAAAAGTATTTTACCAAATATCCCGCCGTTATGCAATATAAATGGAAAATGAATTGAATGAAATTATGTTTGTTGTTATAATACAACCACTGTCTAATAAGAGAAAGTTGGAAGATATATGAATGATCAAGAGCGTTTGAAACGTCAGGAAAAAATAAGGAACTTTTCAATCATCGCCCATATTGATCACGGCAAGAGTACACTCGCAGACCGTATTCTTGAAAACACCAAGTCCGTCACATCAAGGGAGATGAAAGCGCAGCTCCTGGATTCGATGGATCTGGAACGTGAGCGCGGCATCACAATCAAATTGAATGCGGTACAGCTTAAATATACTGCCAAAGACGGGGAAGACTACATCTTCCATCTGATCGATACACCGGGACATGTCGACTTTACATACGAGGTCTCGAGGTCTCTTGCGGCGTGTGAAGGCGCCGTGCTTGTCGTGGATGCGGCACAGGGCATTGAAGCACAGACACTTGCCAATGTGTATCTGGCACTGGATAATGATCTCGAGCTGATACCTGTCATCAACAAGATCGACCTGCCTGCAGCAGACCCGGACCGGATTGCCCAGGAGGTGGAGGATGTCATCGGACTCGACAAGGACGAGGCCATCCATGCATCGGCAAAGGCGAACATCGGCATCGAGGAGATACTGGAGCGTGTCGTTGAAACGGTCCCTGCACCGGCTGGGGATCCCTCCGCACCGCTCAAGGCACTGATCTTCGATTCTGTCTTCGATCCATACCGGGGAGTCATCTCCTCCATCCGTATTATGGAAGGCACGGTAAAGCCTGGGGATAAGATCAAGATGATGGCGACCGGAAAGGAATTTGAAGTGGCTGAAGTCGGCATCAACACACCAAAGCCGCTGCCTGTTAAGGAACTGACCGTTGGAGATGTCGGCTATCTCATGGCATCTGTGAAGAATGTCAGCGATTCCCGCGTCGGGGATACGATCACTCTGGCCAACAATCCGGCGGAAACACCGCTTGAAGGCTACAAGAAGATGAATCCGATGGTCTACTGTGGAATCTACCCAATTGATACCGGGAAATACAACGACTTGCGCGAGGCGCTTGAGAAGCTCGAGCTGAACGACTCCTCCCTCGTCTATGAGCCGGAAACATCGCAGGCGCTCGGATTCGGTTTCCGTACCGGATTCCTCGGACTGCTCCATATGGAAATCGTCCAGGAACGCATCGAGCGTGAATTCGGCATCGAACTGATTGCGACCGCCCCTTCAGTAATCTACGAAGTGTACATGACGGACGGCTCTGTGATTACAGTGGATAATCCTGCTGAAATGCCGGATCCACAAAAGGTGGACCATATCGAAGAACCCTACGTCAAGTCCACCGTCATGGTCCCAAGCGACTATGTCGGAGCTGTGATGGAACTCTGCCAGAAGAAGCGCGGCAACTTCATCAATATGGACTATCTGGATGACATCCGTGTCAACATCATCTATGAGATCCCGCTGTCGGAAGTCGTATTCGACTTCTTTGACCAGCTTAAGAGCCAGACGAAGGGCTACGCTTCATTCGACTATGAACTGATCGGCTATCAGGAAAGCAGACTGGTCAAGATGGACATACTGCTGAACAACGAGAAGGTCGATGCACTCAGTGTCATTGTCCACCGTGACTTCGCATATGACCGGGGCAAGAATATCGTGGAGAAGCTCAAGACCCTCATTCCGCGCCAGCAGTTCGAAGTGCCGGTCCAGGCGGCAATCGGAAACAAGGTCATTGCGCGGACGAACATCAAATCGATGGGCAAGAACGTGCTGTCCAAGTGCTACGGGGGAGACATCAGCCGAAAACGCAAGCTGCTTGAGAAGCAGAAAGAAGGAAAGAAAAAAATGAAGGCAGTCGGAAATGTCGAGATACCTCAGGAGGCATTCCTTTCTGTACTTAAGATGGATGAAGAGTAAAAGCCACTATCAAGTGGCTTTTACTTTTGAAAGGAGTGAAAAAATGGTTGAGAGTCTTTATATTCATATACCCTTTTGCAACCGCATATGCACGTACTGTGACTTCAACAAGGTACTGATCAAAAACCAGCCGGTCGACGACTATCTGGATGCACTGATCCGGGAAATTGAAATGATCGAGGAGGACCGCATGAAGACCATATTTGTCGGCGGGGGGACACCCACGGCACTGACGGAGGCGCAGCTAGCCCGCCTCCTTGAAGTGGTCACCGGGAAATTCACGGTGACTGATGAGTTCACATTCGAGGCCAACCCCGACGAGCTGACTCCCGGAAAGCTGGATGTCCTGAAAAGCTTCGGTGTGAACCGCATCAGCCTCGGTGTGCAGACGTTCAACGAGGATCTTTTGAAAGTGCTTGGCCGTTCCCATGGCTACGACGATATATTCAACGCCATCAGTCACATGGAGAAGATCGGTCTCGACAACTATTCGCTCGACCTGATGTACAACCTGCCCGGGGAGACGATGGAAGATATAGAAGACAGCCTGCGCCACGTCGAGCGCCTCAAACCCAAGCACATTTCCTGGTATTCCCTGATCATCGAACCGCATACCGTGTTCTACAACCAGATCAGGAAAGGCAGGATGCAGGTGGATGACGATTCAGCGGAGGGGGAGAAGTATTTCCATATCATTGAATCCCTGGAGAAGCTTGGCTATCCGCAGTATGAAATCTCGAATTTCTCGACAGCACAGTACGAATCCGCCCACAACAAGACATACTGGCTGAACGAATCCTACTATGGTGCCGGAGCCGGCAGCCATGGATATGTCGATGGTACAAGGTACTACAATATCAAGCCGGTCAACCATTATATCCAGTCCATGCAGGAGTCCGGCAGCGTCGTCAAGGAAACGCTGCCGCTGGATGAGAAGGCCAGGATGGAAGAGGAGATGTTCCTGGGGCTGCGGATGAACAGGGGTGTCGAAGTTGCCAGATTCAACAGGAAGTTCGACCGGCCGATGGATGATGTATATGGCACTGTAATTGAGCAGGAAATCGAAAAGGGACATCTTGAGGAACAGGACGGATTCATTTCGCTGACAGAGAAGGGACGGCTGGTGGGGAACACCGTCTTTATGGAGTTCCTCCTCTAGAAAACGGTTTTCAGCAATTATCGAACATAAGGATTGACATACTTTGACCATTTTGATAAATTAATATTGGCACTTAAGGATATAGAGTGCTAATGAGGTGATGTCAATTTTAACCCAAAGACAGGAGATCATTCTTTTTTCAATAGTCGATGACTTTTTGAAGGTTATGATGCCGATCAGTTCCAAACATCTGATTGAAAAGTACAGACTTGACATCTCTTCGGCAACAGTAAGAAATGAAATGGCCAAGCTGGAAGCAGACGGCTTCCTTACCAAACCCCATACATCAGCGGGAAGGATTCCCTCGAGGAAGGCATTGCGCTTCTATATTAATATGCTCAATAAGCAGATCGGCGAATCCGAAGACCAGCTGAACTTCAACATCATCCCGGAAGCGGGCGGGGATATGGACAGGAACGAAATGAGCCGCTCCCTGGCCGATATGATCAGCAATACGACCCAGTATCTGACACAGGTTTCATTGGCCGAAGAGGATGAGATAGTCAAAGGTCTTTTTCTGACACCCATCACCACAAATACACTACTCCTTATCATCGTCCTTGAGTCGGGAACCATCAGAAAAATACCGGTTGAAATGGATGGAAATGTCACTGTTCCAGAGCTTGAGAAGCTTGGTAATGAAATGAACCTGCTCTCATATGGACAACCCGTGAGCAGCCTGCCGTCCATCATCCATGCGATGCGGGTCAGACGTCAGCTCGGCGCTCTCAAATCAAGCATCATCAACGCGGTCATTGACGGAATAGGCGAGCCGCAGCAGGTGGTCGGACATTCGGGCTTCAATCATCTGATCCACCAGATCAGCACGGATATCAGTACATTACAGCTGCTGTATGATGATATGGAATCGGATCAGTTGAATGATATCATCGATCTCAATACAATAGATGGGGTCGACGTATATTTCAGTGATGAGCTGAATCGGGATTATGATTCCATCTCGGTCATTGCGACTAATTTCAACGTCAATGGCATGAGTGGGAATCTTATGATAATTGGTCCTGAGATAATGGGGTACAAGGAAGTCATCCGGCTGATGTACTCCATACGGAACCAGGAAATAAAAAGGAGTGATCGCAGTGACGGAGAATAAAACCAAAGAAGAATTGAATCAGGAGCTTGAGGAGCAGGTTTCTGAAGAAGAGATGGAACATGAGGAAAACACTTCTGAAGAAGATATGAAAGCGGAGAAGGTTCAGGGCGAAGACCAATCATCCGAAGACGGAGTGGACATTGAAGCGGACGGAAACGAAGAAGATTCCGAACTGAAAGCGAAAGAGGAAGAGATTGAAGCATTGAAGCAACAGGTGGAAACAGAAGAGAACAAGTACCTGAAACTCTATGCGGAATTTGAAAACTTCAAGCGCAGGAACCGCCAGGAAATGGAAACTAACAACAAGTACAAGAACCAGGACATCGTCGAGGATTTGCTCCCGATCATAGACAACTTCGAACGTGCGCTCAAGATCGAAGGCGATTCCGAATCCTTCAATTCACTCCTCAAAGGTGTCGAGATGGTCTACAACGACCTCGTCAACACATTGATGAAAAATGATGTGAAGGAAATCGAGAGCGTCGGACAGGCATTTGATCCGAACTATCACCAGGCAGTGATGACGGAAGCTTCCGATGAAGAAGACGGAATCGTAATTGAGGAGTTCCAGAAGGGCTATATGCTGAAGGACAGGGTCATCCGTCCGAGCATGGTCAAAGTAAGCGAATAGCATCAAAATACCGAATGAAAATTTTCTATAATGGAGGAATTTTATTATGAGTAAAGTTATAGGCATAGACTTGGGAACAACCAACTCTGTTGTATCCGTATTGGAAGGCGGAGAACCTAAAGTCATCCAGAATGCAGAAGGCAACCGTACAACGCCTTCAGTCGTGTCATTCAAAGATGGAGAAAAACAGGTCGGTGAAGTGGCTAAGCGCCAGGCGATCACCAACCCTAATACAATCATGTCCATTAAAAGACACATGGGTACAGACCATAAAGAAAATATCGACGGTAAAGAATATACACCACAGGAAATTTCTGCAATGATCCTCCAAAATCTCAAGGAGACTGCAGAAAGCTACCTGGGCGAAAAAGTGGCCAAAGCAGTCGTTACAGTACCGGCCTACTTCAATGACTCCGAGCGCCAGGCGACAAAGGATGCCGGACGCATTGCCGGACTTGAAGTGGAGCGCATCATCAACGAACCGACTGCCGCGGCGCTTGCATACGGTCTCGACAAGCAGGAACAGGATGAAAAAGTACTTGTATTCGACCTCGGTGGCGGTACATTCGACGTCTCCATCCTTGAACTCGGCGACGGCGTATTTGAAGTACTATCCACAGCCGGTGACAACCGCCTTGGCGGGGATGACTTCGACAAGGTCATCATCGATCATCTCGTAGATTCATTCAAGAAGGAGAACGGCATCGACCTTTCCCAGGACAAGATGGCAATGCAGCGCCTGAAAGATGCTGCTGAAAAAGCGAAGAAAGACCTTTCCGGTGTATCTTCCACACAAATTTCACTGCCGTTCATTTCAGCAGGGGAAGCAGGACCACTGCACCTTGAAATGAACCTGACACGTGCAAAATTTGAAGAACTTTCCAACAGCCTTGTAGAGCGTACGATGGGACCTACACGCCAGGCGATCAAAGACGCCGGCATCGACAGGAACGAGATCGATCAGGTCATCCTCGTGGGTGGTTCTACACGTATCCCGGCTGTACAGGAAGCCATCAAGAAGGAAACCGGCAAAGAGCCGAACAAGAGTGTCAACCCGGACGAAGTTGTTGCAATGGGTGCAGCTATCCAGGGTGGCGTACTTTCCGGAGATGTACAGGACGTTGTTCTGCTTGACGTGACACCACTGTCACTCGGCATCGAAACGATGGGCGGTGTATCCACAGTCCTCATCGAGCGCAATACGACGATTCCAACAAGCAAGTCCCAAGTATTCTCCACAGCTTCCGACAACCAGCCGGCCGTGGATATCCATGTACTGCAAGGTGAGCGTCCAATGGCGGCAGACAACAAGACGCTTGGCCGTTTCCAGCTGACGGACATTCCACCGGCACCAAGAGGCGTGCCTCAAATTGAAGTGACATTCGACATCGACAAGAACGGTATCGTCAATGTTACAGCGAAGGACCAGGGTACGGGCAAAGAGCAGAAGATCACAATCGAATCCAGCTCCAACCTCTCTGATGACGACATCGACAGAATGGTTGAGGAAGCTGAAAAGAACGCAGAAGAAGACAAGAAACGCCGTGAAGAAGTGGATCTGAGAAACGAAGCGGATCAGCTTGTATTCACAACCGACAAAACAATTGAAGACCTTGGAGACAAAGTCGACGCTGAAGAGAAAGAAAAGGCGGAAAGTGCAAAAGAAGACCTCAAGAAAGCACTTGAAGGCTCCGATATGGATGAAATCAAATCCAAGAAGGAAGCACTTGAACAGATTGTCCAGGGCATGTCCATGAAACTTTATGAGCAGATGGCTCAGGAGCAGCAGGCCCAAGAAGGCGCAGAAGCTTCCCAGGAGTCCGGCGACGATGTCGTGGATGCAGACTTCAAAGAAGTGGACGAAGACGATAAGAAATAATTATGATATCAATTTCTGATTGATGAAAGTCAAAGCCAACAGCATTGGCTTTGACTTTTTTAAATGATATAGTATACAGGTTGGAGGCGATAAAATGGCGAAAAGAGATTATTATGAGGTGCTTGGAGTCGGCAAGGATGCATCAAAGGACGAAATAAAGAAGGCATACCGCAAGCTCTCGAAAAAGTACCATCCGGATATAAACCAGGAAGAAGGATCCGATGCTAAGTTCAAGGAAATATCGGAAGCCTATGAAGTGTTGAGTGATGAGGACAAACGGGCACAATACGACCGTTTCGGCCATGAAGGGATGAACCAGCAGTTCGGCGGCGGTGGCGGATTCAGCAGTGCCGGCGGATTCGGCGGCTTTGAGGACATATTCAGTTCATTCTTCGGCGGCGGTTCAAGAATGGATCCGAATGCACCGAGGAAAGGCGATGATCTTCAATATACGATGACCGTCAATTTTGAAGAGGCAGTATTCGGTGTCACAAAGACCATTACGATCAAAAAAGAAGTGAACTGTGATACATGTGATGGTACCGGTGCAAAGCCGGGCACATCCAAATCGACATGTAAAATGTGTTCCGGCGCAGGCCGTGTAGCTGTAGAGCAGAATACACCATTCGGCCGGATACAGACGGAACGCACATGTCCAACTTGTAACGGTTCAGGTGAAGAAATAGAGGATCCTTGCAACAACTGTAAAGGTGCAGGTACTGTCACAAAAGACGTGCATATTGAAGTTACTGTTCCTGAAGGTGTGGACAATGGCCAGCAGATCAGGCTCCAGGGTAAAGGTGACCCGGGAATCAATGGCGGCCCGGCGGGAGACCTCTATATCGTATTCCGTGTCAGGCCGGACTCCAGATTCACGAGGGATGGCGACGATATCCACTTCGAGCTGCCGATTTCATTCGCGCAGGCAGCCCTCGGTGATGAAGTGAAGGTGCCGACATTGAGCTCGGAAGTCGTGCTTACGATTCCGGCAGGCACCCAGTCCGGCAAGCGCTTCCGCCTCAAAGAGAAAGGCGTGAAGAACGTACATGGATACGGCTACGGTGACCAGTTCGTCACTGTGAAAGTCGTCACGCCGACCAAGCTTTCTGACCGGGAAGCGGACCTTTTCCGTCAGCTTGCAGAACAGGGCGGAGAAGACATTACCGAACAGAATGAAAATTTCTTCGATAAGACACGAAGATTCTTTAAGGGTGACTAGATATGAAATGGCATGAAGTATCCATCCATACGAAGGAAAGCAATGAAGAGGCGTTCTCCCTGTTCCTCAATTCAATATCTAAAGGCATATCCGTCGAGCATTCCCTGGATATCCTGAAGCAGAAGATTGACGACTTCGATGACAAATATCGGCTCAATCCGAAGGATTATCCGGAAAGCGACATCCGGATAATCGTCTACTTCGATGAAACGGCCGATATCGAAGGAAAGCTCGGTGAGATCCATGATTTCATCAGATCACAGCCCCTCGATGAGAAATCCTCCATCACTATTGACACCAAAGAGATCAACGAGGAGGACTGGGAAAACGAATGGAAGAAGTATTTCCACAGTTTCCGGGTTTCCGAGCAGTTTGTCATCGTGCCCTCATGGGAGCTCGAAGACTATGAATTTCAGGAGGATGACAAGCTGATCAAGCTTGATCCGGGCATGGCTTTCGGTACAGGAGACCACCCGACGACCAGCATGTGCCTCAAAATGATTGAAAATACGGTCAAATCGGAACACAAGATCATCGATGTCGGCACCGGGTCGGGCATTCTGACGATCGGTTCCCATCTTATGGGTGCAAGGAACCTTAAGGCGACGGATATCGACGAACTGTCCATAAAGGTTGCCCGGGAGAATTTCGAATTGAATGGCTGTGTAGAGGACATCGTGCTTGAAACAGGCGATCTTCTGAAGTCGGAATCCGAAAACTACGATATCATCATCGCGAACATCCTCGCCCATATCATCGATGATATGATCGACGATGCACACGCCCATCTGAATGCAGGCGGCAGCTTCATCGCGTCCGGCATCATCACTGAAGCACGGGATGATATCATTGCGCATATGAGGAATGTCGGATTCTCCATTGAGGAAGTGCTTGAAGAAAATGGATGGGTCAGTATTCTGGCCAGGAAAGTGTGAGATGATGCAGCGATACTTTACCGATGAAACATTGACTGTTGATGAAGTGTTCGCAGCATCGGCCGGGGATACGCATCATATGAAGAACGTGATGCGCTTCAGGCCGGAGGACACCTTCCATATGGTGGATGGAGACCAGCATACTTTTCTATGTGAAGTCATTTCAGTGGAGGAAACGGTGGAATGCCGTGTCTTGGAGGCGGTGGAAGAATCACCGGAACTCCCTGTACATGTCTTCCTCTATTGCCCGCTCCTGAAAGGTGAAAAATTCGACTGGATGATCCAGAAGGCGACGGAGCTTGGTGCGCATGCGTTCCGCATCTATGATGCGGACAGGAGCATCGTCAAGCTTGATGACAAGAAGCGCGGGAAGCGGCTAGAGAGATATGGAAAGATCATCAGGGAGGCAAGTGAACAGAGCAGAAGGCAGCATATCCCGGATATCTCCTTCGTCCCGGCGGTAAAACAGTTATCATTCGAGGAATTCGACCATGTGCTGTTTGCCTTTGAAGGCAATGCATCAAATCCTGCTGCCGCTCTCCACGAAGCGCTCCAGTCTCTTCGAGAGGGCGACCACATCGCTTTCATATTCGGTCCTGAAGGCGGCTTCACCGAATCGGAAACAGAAGAGCTGTCCAGCCACAACTCCATACGTCTTGGACCCAGGATACTCCGTGCCGAAACAGCCCCCCTGTATGCGTTATCGGCCATCAGCGCCAAGCTCGAATAGCCTGCCTCACATTGAAGAAAGAGGCGGGCTATGCTATTATATGGGGCAGATGAACCACAAATCCACTGAAGAAAGATCTGATTTTTATGAGCGAAAAAACAATCGCATTCCATACATTAGGCTGTAAAGTGAACCATTATGAGACAGAAGCGATGTGGCAGCTCTTCAAGGGCGAAGGCTACGACCGCGTCGACTTCACTCAGAATGCGGATGTATTCGTCATCAACACATGCACAGTGACGAATACGGGCGACAAGAAGAGCAGGCAGGTCATCAGACGTGCCATCCGCAACAATCCGGACGCCGTCGTCTGCGTTACGGGCTGCTATGCCCAGACGGCACCGAAGGATATAATGAATATCCCCGGTGTTGACATCATCATCGGCACCGAAGACCGCGACAAACTGATTGATTATGTGAACCAGTATCATGAGGAGCGCCAACCAATCAACGGCGTGAAGAACATCATGAAGAAGCGTACATACGAAGAGATGGATGTGCCTTATTTCACAGACCGTACCCGCGCAACATTGAAGATCCAGGAAGGCTGCAACAACTTCTGCACCTTCTGCATCATCCCTTGGGCCAGAGGGCTCATGCGTTCCCGGGACCCTGAAAAGGTCGTGGAACAGGCGCAGCAGCTCGTGGATCAGGGTTATAAGGAGATTGTCCTTACAGGCATCCATACCGGTGGATACGGAGAGGACCTCAAGGACTACAACCTTGCACAACTGCTTCGTGACCTAGAACAAGTCGATGGACTGAACCGCCTGCGCATCTCCAGTATCGAGGCGAGTCAGCTGACGGACGAAGTAATCGATGTCATCAATGATTCCAACAAGATTGTCCGCCACCTCCATATACCGATCCAGTCCGGAAGTGATACCGTACTTAAGCGCATGCGCAGAAAATACACGATGGAATTCTTCGAATCCCGCATCATCAAGCTGAAGGAAATCATGCCGAACGTCGCGATCACAAGCGATGTCATCGTCGGTTTCCCGGGTGAGACGGAAGAGGAGTTCATGGAAACATTCGACTTCATCAAAAAGCACCACTTCTCAGAACTGCACGTCTTCCCATATTCCATCAGGACGGGTACACCGGCAGCACGGATGACCGATCAGGTGGATGAGGGGACGAAAAATGAGCGGGTTCATCGTCTGATTGAACTGTCAAACGAACTTGCAACTTCATATGCAGAACAGTTCAAGGACAACGTACTCGAAATCATCCCTGAAGAGGAGAAGGACGGCAAACTCATCGGCCACTCCGACAACTACCTCAAGGTGGAGGTCGAAGGAGACCCTTCACTGACCGGGGAGCTTGTCAAAGTGAAGATCACCGAACCGGGCTACCCAGTGAGCAGGGGTGAGGTCGTCAAGGTACTTGAGAAGCCGATGGTCAAAGCCTATGCCTATCTCGAACGCACTATCTGATGTATGAATGGTCCAACTAGTATATAATGGAACAGGACCGAACAACCGATCCCAACAACTAATGGAGTGATACTATGGAACTATCGAAATATATCGATCATACACTGCTTAAACCGGCAGCAACCCAGGACCAGATCTTCGAGCTGTGCCAGGAAGCAATGGAATACAATTTCTGCAGCGTGTGCATCAACCCGACATGGGTTTCAACATGCAAAGATCTGCTTAAGGAGAGCGATGTCAAAGTATGTACCGTCATCGGCTTTCCGCTTGGAGCGACGACATCTGAGGTCAAGGCCTTTGAAACGATGAATGCCATCCAGAATGGTGCCGACGAAGTCGATATGGTCATCAATATCGGTGCATTAAAATCCGGCAATGAAGACCTTGTCTACAATGACATCAAAGCTGTCTGCGATGCAGCCGGACAGGAAGTGATCGTCAAGGTCATTATAGAAACTGCACTGCTCGACAGCGACGAAATCGTCAAAGCGTGTGAACTGAGCAAAAAATGCGGAGCAGACTTCGTCAAGACTTCCACCGGTTTCAATGGGGAAGGTGCCAAAGCGGAGGATGTCGCCCTGATGCGCATGACGGTCGGAGAAGATATGGGTGTCAAGGCAAGCGGCGGTGTACGTTCATTCGAAGACGCCAGAATCATGATTGAAAGCGGTGCAACACGAATCGGTGCATCAAGCGGGAAAGAGATCGTCAGCGGCGGCACAAGTGAGAGCAGTTATTGAATTAGCAGTTGACCCGCTTTTTACAATATATTATAATGTGTGAGTACATAGTAATAGCTATGTAAAAGTAAGGTTTTTGTTATCCGGAGGGAGGGAAGACGATGTCTAAAACAGTAGTTAAAAAGAACGAACCTATTGAAGACGCGCTGCGTCGTTTCAAACGCACAGTTTCTAAAAGCGGTACGATCCAGGAAGCTCGTAAGAGAGAATTCTACGAAAAGCCTAGCGTAAAGCGTAAGAAGAAATCTGAAGCTGCCCGTAAGCGTAAATTCAAATAGTTCGACTCCCTCTGATAATCACGATATAGAGACAGCACACTGTGCTGTCTTTTTTTGTGCAATCAATTTAATAATATAGCGGTTTCATGTATAATGAAGTTAATGGAGGGGATTACAATGGCTCTAGTTCAGGCATTTTTGATAGGGAATATTCTGACTGCCTTCAGAGATGTAGTCACGATGCCATTGGTTGCCTTTATTTTATTAGCGATATTCTTCCTGGGGCTGATTTATCAGCTCTTTTCCGAAAGAGTCAGTATCATCGGTATACTTTCAATACTCTCCATCATCGTCTACTATGCAGGACATCTTCTCATCGGTGAATATAACGGAATCGTGCTTGCCCTTTTCATCATCGGTACCCTCTTCATAATTGTGGGACTTTTCATGACTGGGAGTTTCCTCGCCCTGACAGGCGGGATCATAATAATAATAAGTATGGTTCTGGTGAGCGGCAGTGCGCTTCTGTTCAGCTTTTACATTCTCGTCATCATTTTTCTAGCTATAATCGAGTGGGTGATATTTGTGAAAAAGAAAAAGAGTAAGCTGCCATTCCTCAATCGTCTGATTCTGAGGGATGCGACAGATGCAGAATCGGGTTATACATCATTCGATGACAGATCCTATCTGCTCGGCGAGACAGCCAAGACCGTCACACCGCTCCGGCCCTCGGGCACGATAAGATATGGGGACGAGCGGATCGACGCCGTGGCGGAAGGCGGCTATATCGCCGGGGATGTTGAAGTTAAAGTGATACATGTTGAAGGAACCAGGGTTGTAGTACGTCCACTGGAAGAATAATTTAAAAGGAGCGTTTTACATGAATCTAATGTTTATCACCGGTTCAAGTCTGATGATAATATTCCTTATTGTCATCGCATTCATCGTCATTTCCTTCCTCCTATCCTTTGTACCGATCGGTCTATGGATTTCAGCCATTGCCGCCGGTGTGAATGTGGGAATCTTCTCCCTTGTCGGGATGAGATTGAGAAGGGTCAAGCCGAAGCGTGTAATTGAACCAATGATCAAGGCGCATAAGGCTGGACTAAAAGTCACTACAAACCAGCTCGAGTCCCACTTCCTGGCAGGTGGTAATGTAGACCGTGTCGTTGATGCACTGATCGCGGCGCAGCGTGCAGACATAAATCTGACTTTCGAAAGATGTGCGGCAATCGACCTTGCTGGTCGTGACGTACTTGAAGCCGTACAGATGAGCGTCAATCCGAAAGTCATCGAGACGCCTTTCATTGCCGGTGTTGCGATGGATGGTATCGAAGTGAAGGCGAAAGCACGTATTACAGTGCGTGCGAATATTGAGCGTCTCGTCGGTGGTGCCGGTGAAGATACGATTGTCGCCCGTGTCGGCGAAGGCATCGTATCAACAATCGGTTCTTCCAACAAACATACTGCAGTACTCGAGAATCCGGACAGCATTTCCCAGACCGTCCTTTCAAAAGGCCTCGATTCCGGTACAGCATTTGAAATCCTGTCCATAGATATCGCGGATGTGGACATCGGCAAGAACATCGGTGCCGATCTCCAGACTGAACAGGCTGTGGCAGATAAGAATATTGCACAGGCAAAAGCCGAAGAACGTCGTGCAATGGCCGTAGCACAAGAACAGGAAATGAAAGCACGTGTTCAAGAGATGAGGGCGAAAGTTGTAGAAGCCGAGTCCGAAGTGCCTCTTGCATTTGCCCAGGCACTCAAAAGTGGAAATATCGGCGTAAGCGACTACTACAACCTTAAAAACGTCGAAGCGGATACGAACATGAGGGATTCAATCAACAAGATGACTGATCCGACACGCGATACCCAAGACGATGAATAGGCTGTGATAATATGGAAATACTCCCTCTGCTTATCTTCATAGGCGGCATCATCTACACGGCGATTGCCAGCCAGAAGGATAAAGGCAAGAAAGAAGAGCGGAATATTGATCCGAGCAAGATGGACCGTCCAACCGGTTCAGCTGCTCCCAGAAGAAGACAATCAAGCTCTGACAATCAGTCAAAAGGACTTTTTGATGATATGGTCGGAGAGATAGAACGTCGCTTTTCCGGTGAAACAGATCAGACTCCAAAAAGTTCGAGACAGCCTGCACAGGAAGCCAGTCCATCAAGACCTGCATCCCAACGTGCAGAACGTCAATCGAATCAGCGTCCTATGACCGAGCGGTCATTTGGAAGAAGTCTTGAAGAGAAGGCCAAAGAAACGAATGTAGGCAAAAGGGTGGCGGACCCCTATATGCAGAAATCGAGAGAAGTACCACAGGGTCACGATTGGGCCGACAGAGCCCGTGAAGAAGTGAAAAACCGTCGGCAAGATCGTGGACAAAGGGATGAGATTGAAACAAGTGCGGTGGGAGAACGCCCCCGCAGGCAACAGAAGTCCGCGGAACCGAAACAGAAGCCGAAAGTGCAAAAGGAATCCCTTTCCTTTGGTCGCAAGGATATCGTAAATGGTGTCATCTTTTCAGAAATCATCGGAAAACCGAGATCCAGAAGATAACGTCAGCATATGCTGGCGTTTCTTTTTTTGCCCTTTTTGATTGTTTATGAACGATTATGATTGACTATGATTATAAAATGGAGTATATTTTAATGGAAGAAGGTGATGAAATGCTGACCAATCAAAGATACGAGAAAATAATGGACTATTTGAATGCTAATACGATGGCTTCAGTCAATGAGCTTGTAGAAATAACTTCAAGCAGTGCGCCTACTATTCGTAGGGATCTGACGTATCTTGAAGAAAAGGGGATGCTTGAGCGCATCCATGGCGGGGCTACAATAAGTCAAATTGAAAGGGAAGAAGATTATGGGGAAAAATCTGTAAGAAATCTTTCCAAAAAAATCAAAATCGCTCAAAAAGCAGCAAGTATGATTGAAGAGGGCGACATCATCTTCATAGATGCCGGCACGACGACATATGAGATGGTGCCATTCATCTCTCAGCAGAATCTTACAATTGTAACCAATGGTATCACATTGATTGAGCAGCTGGTACGCAATGGTCATCAGGTCCATGTACTTGGGGGCAGGATCAAACCGGTCACCAAAGCAGTTGTTGGACCTGAAGTGATCGACAAGATCAGCAGGCTGTCGTTTGACAAGTGTTTCATCGGGGCAAATGCTGCGGATGTGATGCATGGCCTTTCCACTCCCGAAGAGGAGGAGGCGTATATCAAGAGTCGTGCAATCCGCCAGTCCAGGAATGCATATGCACTGGTAGACAGCACAAAATTCAATCGTACGGCTTTCATCAGATTTGCCGACATAGAGGATGCATCCATCATCACCGACGATGTGCAGCATCCTTTTGTGGAAAAGATAAAATCACGCACTGAAATTTATGGGGGTGAAAAATAATGATCTATACAGTCACATTCAATCCTTCGGTGGATTATATTGTCCGCCTGGATGCGCTTGAAATTGGCGCTTTGAACCGGACCAGCGACACTGCAAAATATGCCGGAGGTAAAGGAATTAATGTTTCCAGGATTCTGAATGCCCTTGAAGTGCCGTCGACCGCACTCGGTTTTGTCGGTGGGTTCACAGGAACTTTCATAGAGGAGACGCTTCAAAGTCAGGGCATCCATCATGACTTCATCAAAGTTATGGGGGACACGCGCATAAATATTAAATTGAAAACTGGTGAAGAGACGGAAATCAATGCTGCAGGGCCACTGATAGATACTTCCGATATCGATAGGCTGAAAGACCAGCTATCAAAACTCACCACAGAAGACCATGTCGTATTTGCAGGAAGTGTTCCCTCGGGACACGACAACTTGTACGAAAAACTGGCACAGCTTCTTGACAGTAAAGGAATAGAGTTCACCATCGATGCCGAAGGCGACAAGCTGACATCGACACTCAAATACAGGCCATATCTGATAAAACCGAACCTGTTTGAACTTGAAGGCATCACCGGCAAGAAGCCGTCGACCAAAGCTGAGATGATCGAGGCGGCAACGGGACTGCTCGATCTTGGAGCAAAGAATATTCTGCTCACCCTCGGCAGCGATGGTGCGCTATTCATCAATCCGGAGCATAGGTACTATGTCCCGTCGCCGGAAGGAACGTTGAAGAATTCGGTCGGCGCCGGGGATTCTACTGTTGCCGGTTTCATCAGCAGAAAAGGGCATCCCATCACGGAACAGCTCAGATATGCCATAGCATGCGGCAGCGCCACGGCGTTCAGTGATGATCTTGCCACACGTGGGGACATAGAAGCACTGCTTGACCAGATAGAAATCCAGACGATAGAAGAGGTGAAATGATGAGAATTACAGAACTTTTGACTAAAGACACTATCAATATGAACGTCCGTGCATCAGAAAAGGATGCTGTCATCACGGAACTGGTGGAAGGGCTGCATGAAGCAGGAAAGATTTCCGAAAAGGATAAGTTCCAGGAAGCCATCCATAGACGGGAGTCACAAAGTACGACGGGCGTGGGTGATGGCATCGCAATACCCCATGCGCAGACTGCGGAAGTGCTTGAGCCGGCGATCATGTTCGGGCGCAGCCAGGAAGGCATCGACTATGCTTCCATGGACGGTCAGCCGGCATATCTGTTCTTTATGATCGCCGCGCCCGAGGGTCAGGCGACTACGCACCTGGATGCGCTGGCGAAACTGTCCACCATACTGATGAATGACGATGCAAGAAACCAGCTGATGAATGCTTCCACAAAAGATGAAGTCATCGAAACGATCGATGCTTTCGACGACTCCGAGCCGACGGAGGATGCTGTTTCGGAACCATCCGACCGTCCGTTCATCTTGGGTGTCACAGCTTGTCCAACAGGAATAGCGCACACCTACATGGCAGCTGATGCACTGAAGAAAAAGGCAGGGGAAATGGGTTACGACATCAAGGTCGAAACGAACGGGTCTGCAGGCGTGAAAAATGAACTTACTGATGAGGATATCGCCCGTGCTACAGGCATCATCGTCGCAGCAGATACAAATGTCCAGATGGGACGCTTTGATGGCAAGAATGTCGTCGAAGCCCCTGTGGCAGATGGAATCAAGCGACCTGATGAATTGATCAGCCAAGCTCTCGACACATCGAGGGCACCATACCGTGCAGAACAGTCCAAAAAGCAGATGGAAGGAGAGAAGGGTGCCAAAGGCAAACCTTCCATCTATAAGCATCTGATGAACGGGGTCTCCAACATGCTGCCGTTCGTTGTTGCCGGAGGTATACTGATTGCAATCAGCTTCATGTTCGGCATCCACTCCGCCGATCCGGAACACGCACAGTACAATCCACTTGCAGAGATGATCAACTTCATCGGCAGCAATGCATTCCAACTGATGATTCCGATTCTCGCCGGTTTCATCGCAATGAGTATCGCGGACAGGCCTGGCCTTGCTCCCGGTATGATTGGAGGACTCATGGCATCGACAATGGGTTCAGGCTTCCTCGGTGGTCTGATTGCAGGTTTTCTCGCTGGCTATCTCATGGTCGGAATCAAGAAGCTGCTTGAAGGGCTGCCACAGGTGCTCGATGGACTGAAACCTGTATTGCTCTATCCGTTGATTGGTGTATTCCTGACAGGTATCATCATGTACTACATTGTAGATCCTCCAGCTACGGCACTCAATGACTGGATGAATACGACGCTAAGCAATATGAGCGGCAGCAACATCATTCTCCTCGGTGCGATTGTTGGCGGCATGATGGCTATAGATATGGGTGGCCCAATCAACAAGGCGGCCTATGCTTTTGGTATCGCAGCACTGTCTGCGAACAACCCTGAACCGATCACCGCAGCAATGATTGGCGGCATGGTTCCGCCACTTGCGATTGCGGTCGCAACAATGGTATTCAGAAACAGGTTTACACAGGTGGAAAGATCGTCCGGTCCAACCAATCTGATCATGGGCGCCTCCTTCATCACTGAAGGTGCCATCCCGTTTGCAGCCGCCGATCCGCTTCGAGTCATTCCGTCTATGGTCGTTGGCTCTGCAACAGCAGGTGCCCTTGCCATGGCATTCGCAACGACGATCAATGCACCGCATGGCGGGCTGTTCGTTGCACTGACGATCGGAGAAGGCAGACTCATGTTCCTGCTTTCACTTCTCATAGGTACACTCATTGGTGCAGTAATGCTTGGACTGTTGAAAAAACCGATTAGACAATAAAATAAAGAAGTCCCGCATGAAAATATTTTCATGCGGGACTTCTTTTTTAATTCAATATCCTATCATCTTCAAGTGGTGAACAGTCTGACGATCAAGCCCAGAAGTGCTACAACAGAAACTGCCCCGAGGCCTGCAAGTGCGATAATCTGCAATACACTCGCCGTATTGTTGACCGCAATATTATATGCTCCACTAGCTAAGACGATAAGTGCTACAGCAATCAATATATACAGTATTGTGCTGCTGCTTCTCATATTAAAACCCCTTATAGGAATAGAAATCGTTGCTCTTGATTGTCATTCCATTCTAACATATGGTTCCTTTCCCTGAAAAATTCATATGTTGTGTTCATTCAAATGATTTTATGCCCGCCTGATAAGCATTAGGTTTGTTTAATTATACCCTATAGGGGTATAATTCGGGTGAAATGATATATTAGGGAGTGATAGGATGAACCACACTAAAAATGGACAGCATAATCATCATGGAGACGATCATCACCATGACCACGAAAAGCATCACGGGCCCCACCCCAGGGATTACAGCAACCATGGCCATGCGGGTCATGACCACCATGGGGACATGGTGACGGAGTTCCGCAATAAGTTTTTCATCATATTGATATTCACCATACCAATCATGCTGCTGTCACCGATGATTCAGAACTTCATGGGAGTGGACTGGCGTTTTACAGGTGATATCTATATTTTGGCTACATTGTCCACCTTCGTCTACTTCTATGGGGGATGGCCATTCATCAAGGGTGCATCCGGTGAACTGAAGGATGGGGAACCCGGAATGATGACCCTGATTGCCATGGCCATATCCATCGCCTTCTTCTATAGCATTGCCGTCGTATTTGGTTTTGATGGGGAACAGATTTTTTGGGAACTGGCGACACTGGTACTCATTATGCTTCTTGGCCACTGGATTGAGATGCGTTCCATCAACAATGCATCCAAAGCATTGGAGTCCCTGGCCTCCCTGATGCCGGACACGGCAAACCGCATTTCCGAAGATGGGTCTACAAAAGAGGTACGGGTGGAGGAAATCAAGGCAGGGGACCATGTGATGGTGAAGCCGGGAGAAAAGATGCCCTTGGATGGAAAGATCATCAAAGGGAAATCCCAGGTCGATGAATCGATGCTGACCGGCGAATCCGTTCCTGTAGTCAAATCCGCAGGTGATGAAGTGATCGGTGGTTCAATCAACAGGGAAGGCTCCCTTACTGTAGAAATAGAGAAGCTCATGGACGAGTCCTACTTGAATCAGGTCATCGAAATGGTGAAGGAATCCCAGAAGACCAAATCCAGGACACAGGACATCACCAACCAGGCAGCGAAGTGGCTTTTCTATATCGCATTGGCAGCAGGCATCATCACCTTCATCGTCTGGGTGGCTATCGGTTCGACTGTGGATACGGCCATTCAGAGGATGGTGACAGTCATGGTCATCACATGTCCACATGCACTGGGGTTGGCGGCGCCACTCGTCATTTCGGTTTCCACCGCCTTGTCTGCCAAGCATGGGCTGCTGATACGCAAGCGTCCACAGTTCGAGCGGGCACGCAATATAGACGCTGTGATATTCGATAAAACGGGCACTTTGACTGAAGGAACATTCGGCGTCACAGATATCGAAACCTTCAGCGACATGGATGAAAATACAGTTCTGTCCTATGCGGCAACAGTGGAGAATGATTCGGAGCACCCGATTGCGACGGGCATACTGGATGAAGCTTCTGAGAGAAATCTGGAACTTCTTGAACTGTCCAATTTCAATTCCATTTCAGGCGTCGGAATAGAAGGGACAGTCGATGGCAGAGATGTCAAGGTCGTCAGTCCCGGCTACGTCGCTGAACAGAATATCGACTTTGACGATGCCCGGCTCAATGAATGGTCCGGACAGGGCAAGACCGTTGTCTTCCTCATGGTCGATGAAAGACTCTCAGGTGCGGTCGCACTTGCAGACAAAATCAAGGAAAGTGCAAAAGAGACGGTGGCCGAGCTGCACAAGCGCAATATCAGAGCCATCATGTTGACCGGCGATAATCGAAAAGTGGCAGACTATGTGGCCGAACAGATCGGAATTGATGAAGTATATGCTGAAGTCCTGCCCAACCAGAAAGCGGAAAAAGTGGCAGAGATCCAGAAACGGGGACTTGTTGTAGCGATGACCGGGGACGGAATCAATGATGCTCCCGCATTGACCCGGGCGGACGTCGGCATTGCTGTCGGGGCTGGGACCGACATCGCCATGGACAGTGCAGACATCGTCCTCGTCGACAGCAATCCAAAGGATATACTTGCGATATTCAGCCTGTCGAAGCGGACATACAATAAACTGATCCAAAATCTGATCTGGGCGACCGGCTACAACATCTTCGCGATTCCCTTGGCAGCAGGCATACTCGCCCCCTGGGGCATCATCCTCAGTCCTGCCGTGGGGGCAATCCTGATGAGTCTGAGCACCATCATAGTCGCCATCAATGCACAGCTTCTGCACCGTTTCGAAGTCGAATGATTCATGTGAAGGAGGGCTTACGTGCTCTCCATTTCTGTAGGGGATAAAAATCAGAATCCATGTAATTGACGCCTATGCCACCAGAACACTATTATAAAGGTAAAGGGTTCTTTGGAGTTGATAAGGTCCAAAACATGGGGAAAGAGGGATAGGCATGATCCGATTCGACAATGACTATACAGAGGGCGCACACCCAAGAATTATTGAGAAACTCGTAGATACAAATGGAGAACAGCTTCCGGGGTATGGTAGGGACCACTACTCGGATGAGGCGAAGGCGCTGATCAGCAGCATATGCGATCATGATGTCGATGTCCATTTCATGGTCGGGGGCACACAGGCGAACCTGACCATCATCTCATCAGCACTCCGGACGCATCAGGGCGTCATTGCCCCGGATTCCGGACATATCGCAGCTGATGAAACCGGCGCGATAGAGGCAACAGGCCACAAAGTGCTGATCATTGAAAACGAAAGTGGAAAGATCAGTGCAGAACAGGTCAAAGATTTCGTAGAGGGACATTGGAACAGTCCCATCCGGGAGCATATGTCCCAGCCGAAGATGATCTGCATCTCCCAGCCGACCGAGTCCGGCACCATGTATTCGAAGCGGGAACTGGAGGGGATTCGAAAGGTTTGTGATGATCATAATCTCCATCTCATGATTGACGGTGCGAGGCTCGGATATGCACTCGCTTCCAAAGAGAACGACATCACCCTGGCCGATCTGGCCAGGATGTGTGACGTCTTCTACATCGGCGGTACGAAAGTGGGGGCACTGTTCGGGGAGGCAGTCGTAATATCGAACCGCACCCTCAAAGAGGATTTCCGCTATATCATCAAGCAGAAGGGCGGGATGCTGGCGAAGGGGAGGCTGCTTGGCCTCCAGTTCAAAGTGCTATTCGAAGACGGTCTGTATTTCGATATATCCCGACATGCCCTGAAAATGGCAAAGCGCCTGCAGGAAGGTTTTGAAAATAAGGGGATCAAAATGCATTATCCATCGCCGACCAATCAGCTGTTTCCTGTTTTGACTACAGGACAGATCGACAAGTTGAACCAAAAGTATGCTTTCCAGCCCTGGGAAGACCTGGATGCGGACAGGAAAGTGATTCGCTTCTGTACAAGCTGGTCGACCGACGAAAATGATGTTGAAGCATTGATTGAAGATATCGGTAAGCTATGAATAATGCCCATCCACTGGATGGGCATTACTTACATATTCGCCTGCTCGACGGGTGACGGTTCACCTTCTGTGAATTCCAGATTAAGGAAGGGAGTAGGGCCAATTCCAATCAGCTGGAGTGTCGATGCGCCTTTCAATCTTTTCTGTCAGTAGAGTTCTTCTCTTGCCTTCCTTGTGATTTCCTCCCGTTTTTCATAGATGTTCGTCACAATCGTTTTCAGCACAGCGTAGAAAGGTACTGCGAGTATGATGCCCCAAATGCCGGCAATGTTTCCTGCAGCGAGTATTATTGTGATGACTGTCAGGGGATGGACATTCAGCGCGTTGCCCATGACATTCGGAGTTATCAGGTTCCCTTCAATCTGCTGGGCGACAATCATGATGATGGCCACATACAAAGCCATGATCGGATCCTGCACCAGAGCGACTATCAGTGCCGGTATCACCGCGAGATAGGGGCCGAGAAATGGAATTACATTTGTTGCAACACCAATAAGAGCTAGGAGAAAGGCATAGTCAAGGCCAATGATCAAGTAACCGATCAGCAGCATGGTACCGACAGACAGGCTGACAAACAGCTGTCCGACGATATAGGCCTTCAAAGTTTCGTCCACCTCATGCAAAGTTTTGTGGATCCAGCTGCGCCTCTCCCCGGAAAAGAAATGAGCGACAAACGGTGCAAACTTCTGGTGGTCAATCAGGATGTAGACCAGGAAAAAAGGAACGAGAATAAGTGTAAGCACTCCAGATACCAGCCCCGACAGGAAGGATACAATCCACGAACCGACATTGGAAGCCCAGTCGGAAAATTGTCCGGCTATGCTGTTTGCCTGTTCCTGGACAGAATCTGGGAGGTGTTCACGCTGACCCAGGAGAGATCTTACATATTCTTCTGCACTTCTGATGATTCCAGGAGCATTATTCACAAAAGAATTGATCTGACTGGCAACAATGGGTGCAATCAGGATGTAGAACAGCCATATAAGTGCGCCCAGCAGAATAAAAATATGCAGGATGGCCACCCATTTGGGGAATCCCTTTTCCTGCAGGAAATACAACACGGGTCTTGTCAGATAAAAAAGTACGCCGCCAAGCAGCAGGGGTAGGAAGATGGTTTGTGCGACTACAAAAATTGGAGAAAATATTCCTTGAACTTCCATGAACAAACGAATGATTAGTAATAGGAAAATAATCGCAACCGCTGTCCGGAACCAGACTTTATGTGTCATTCAAACACTCCTTTCTCCTATACTTCATACCCGGATGACTGCATCATATTTCATAATGGCTGTACTTCATCCAGACGAGTTGCTAGAATCGGGAGTGAGTGTACAGAATGAAACACATGAGCTAAAGGAGAATTTGAATGAAGGATGCTAGGCAGTTTGATCAATTGCTGAGAAGCCTGGATGGGCAGAAATATGGTGCATACAAGCGCCTGAAGGGAACATACCGTTTTGATGGGTTCAGGCTGGCTGTGGACAACATCCAGTCCGATCCCTATGCACCGCCATCCAAAATGCGGATCATCATGGATTTGGACACAGCGGGTATTCCTGATGAACTGATGGACGCCAAAAATAAAGCCATCGCAGTATCCGACTTTTTGACGCGTACGTTCGCAGAGCAGATACAGTCCAACAAAAATGCCTCAAAGGGCAAGAGCAGCATCCAGATTGACAGATGCGGCCAGGAAATTCTGGAGCGCACTTCCGTGATGATTGGAGAAAAGGAGCTGGAAGTGCGTTTTGAAGTTGGGATGCCTGCAGCAGGCAGAAAGATTCTCGGAAAGGCGGCTGCACACATCTTCATGGACATACTTCCGAAGATGGCCGAGCAGGCCCTGCTGTATCGCAACCTGGATCAGAAGGCGCTCAAGGAACAGGTGACCCTCATGGTCGATCAGGCATATGTGCAGGAGGAATTGGCACGCAGGAACCTGGTCGCTTTTGTGGCGAATGATTCCATCCTCCCCCGAAAAAGCGGCGTCTCCGACAGGCCGATGGAGGGTGCCGTCCCATTTGTAAGCCCGGAGCGGTTTAAGATTGAAATTTCTCTGCCGAGCGGCCGAAAAGTGACCGGGATGGGTATCCCCGAAGGGATCACTCTGATCGTCGGCGGCGGGTATCACGGGAAGTCGACCCTGCTCCAAGCTCTGGAGCGCGGGGTCTATCATCACATTCCAGGGGATGGCCGGGAGATGGTCATCACCCGGCCGGACGCGGTGAAGATCCGTGCCGAGGACGGACGCAATATCGAGAAGGTGAACATCAGCACCTTCATCAACAACCTGCCGGCCAAAAAGGACACGAGACAGTTCTCAACCGAAAATGCCAGCGGGAGCACCTCACAGGCGGCAAATGTGATGGAGGCGCTGGAATATGAATCGTCCCTTCTGCTGATTGATGAAGATACCTCTGCCACGAATTTCATGATACGGGATGCAAGGATGCAGAAGCTGATTGCACCGGACAAGGAGCCCATCACACCGTTCTCCAGCAAAGTGAAGCCGCTGTATGATGACAGGGGCGTCTCCACCATCCTGATTGTCGGTGGTTCCGGCGACTATTTTGAAGCGGCCGACCAGGTGCTCATGATGGATGAATACAGGCTGAAGGATGTCACGGAGGCCGCCAAGGACATCGCGGATACGGAAGGGTACAGGCGGGAAACGACCTCTGACAGTCGATTCGGCGAAGTGTCTGACAGAATCCCTTTGAAAGCTGGATTTTCCAAATCCGGGAAGGATGCACGGCTGAAGCCAAAAGGCAGAACCAGCATCCTGTACGGCCGCGAGCCGATCGACATGTCGGGCCTGGAGCAGCTCGTCGATGCCAGTCAAACGAACTGTATCGCCGTCATGCTGGATTATTTCAGGAATGAAATACTGGATGACAGACGTACGCTGTCCGAAGCGGCCGACCTCATCTATGCCCATATCGAAGAAAACGGCCTCGACTCCATTTCACCCTATACGGGTCATCCGGGAAATCTCGCGCTGCCCAGAAAGCAGGAATTCTGTGCCGCTATCAACCGTTACCGGGGTTTGAAAGTGAAAGGCAGAACAGAAAAATAGGACAAGAAAACAGCAGCTCCCAAATGGGAACTGCTGTTTTGGATTGTTGGAGCGTTCATTCAAAGTCCGCGTGTTCCAGTAGGATGCAGATTGGATCTATCTGTACTGGTTGAACTGGTTATCTCCCTTTTCCTGAAAGACCTGATCTTCCGCATCATCGACCTTCCCTTGGGTTTCATCCTGTTTTGACTGTACTTTGGATTTCTCATCCTTGAAATCCTTCTGTTTGGCCTGGGCTTTTTCTTTCATCTGTTCCTTTTGGCTTTTGCCTTCTTCAGCTTTCTGCTCTGCTTGTTCCCTCATCTGTTCCTGCTGGTCTTTATTTTCCTCTGTCATTGTCATACACTCCTTTGCATTTTGATATAAGTGATATAATTTGTTTTACCTTCTCAGCCCTGCAGTTAAACAATGTAATGTACAGGCATCGACTGGTTTCGATTTGAATGTCATTTTTCAGCACTCTTTTGACTGCGTTGTGTTTCCGAAGGCTTACCTTCATTTTCCATCTTCCCGTGCTGCCTTTTTTCTTCGATTTCCAATAAACAGCATCCTTTTTCTTTGGGGCTGATTTTCTTAAACAGATTCTTCATGTCCATCTTTTCCACCTCCTTCGGCTGTATTAGAGCAATGCATTAAATATGAGTCCTGTACTTATCGCTGCCAATAGGATTACCGAGATGAAGGCCACCAGAAATCTCCTGCTGAAAAGTTTCGACAGGAGGACCACTTCCGGAATGCTTGCGCCGGCACCACCGATGATCAGGGCAATGACGGTTCCAAGGGACATGCCTTTGGCTATGAGGGCATCTGCGATGGGAAGCATCGTTTCAGCACGGATATACATCGGAATGCCCACCACTGAAGCGAGGGAGACGGAAAGAATGCCGTCTCCCCCCGCATATCCTGCGATGAATGATTCAGGCACAAATCCATATATGAAAGCACCGATGAATACACCGATGAACAAGTACGGCAGCATCGGGAAGAGAAATCCCCATGCATCCTCCATCGCCTGTTTCACTTTTGAATTTTCTTCCATCGGCTCCTGTTCTTGCTTTACTTTTATTCCGACCTCCCTATAGGTCTTTGCCAGATCCAACCTTGAAAAAATGGCGCCTGCAAAAACACTGAAAACACCAAGAACTATAAAGTAGACGAGTGCGACTTCCCATCCCAACAGTATCCATAATGTAAACATCATCACCGGGTTCATCAATGGGGAAGCGATCAGGAAACTCATCGAAGGGCCGAATGGTGCCTTTGAGTTCAACAGGCCTGCCAGAATGGGAATGGTCGAGCAGGAACAGAAGGGGGTGGCCGCACCAAAAAGTGTACCGAGCATATAACCGACTGTTTTGTTGGGATGGTTCAGAACCTTCATTATCTTCTCTTCCGATACTATCTGCTGGAGGAGGCTGACGAGGAAACTGATGATGATGAACAGGACGATTAGAGTGGTGGAGAGCTGGAAGAACGTCCGCAGGAATTCGGTAATGGAATCAGTCATCATCTTGGCTCCTTATCATTATATTCATCAAAAATATTTGATATATAAATCAATAAAATTTGATTTATAGTGTAGAAAGAGGCCATCACAGGATGGTTGAGCAGACTTCTTCTGACACTATGCGCTGAAGGTGTGATTCATTGACTTTGTAGTAGTTCCAGGTTCCATGCTTTTCGGTCGAAAGGATGTCCGCATCCACAAGCTTCTTCAGATGATAGGAGATCTTCGACTGCTTCAGATCCAGTATTTCCTCCAGATCACACACACAGAGCTGCCTATTGGTACTTTTGCTTATTTCGCTGATTATTTTCAATCGTATCCTGTCCGCAAGTGCATTGAACATTTGTTCATAGAATTCGAGGTTTTTTTCACTGGCCGTACCCTCTTTGCTGTTCATAAGCTGCATAATTAGCACCACCCCTATTAAATCAAAATTATTTGATATATTCAGTGTATATCTTCTCTTTTTAAAATGCAAGATATTGAAATTTTCGATTATTGTTTGACATGGCAATGAATCTTCCTTATTATTGGAGTCAATCGAATAGCAACACCACTAGGGGTGCTTTTTTGCTGAGACAGCCGTTTGGCTGATCCCTTGGACCTGATCTGGATAATACCAGCGTAGGAAAGTGGGTTGGTCCGGCATATCCTGCCTCCATACTGAACCCGTTCCCTACGCTGGAAACGGGTTTTTATATTGGAAAAGGAGAGATCATATGCTGACTGAAGAGTTGAAGAATGAGGCGGAACCAATCATCGAAGCAATCTATAATGACACTTTCATCCAGGGGCTGATACATGGAAACATCGATGCGGCTGCAGTCATCCATTATTTGAGGGCGGATTCACTTTACCTGGAGGAGTTTGCGAACCTCTATGCCATGCTGATTGCAAAATCCGACTCGAAGGATACTGTGAAATACCTTCTGGGACAGATGGAATTCCTGCTTGAAGGTGAAAGCGAAGCACATGAAGTACTGGCGCAGGCGGTCGATATACCCTATGAGGATATCATCCGGGACGGGGAGTGGTACCCATCCGCCGACCACTACATCAAGCATATGTACTTCAATGCATTCACAAGAGAGAATATCGCATTCACTTTGAGTGCGATGGCACCCTGTCCATATGTCTACAGAAGGATTGCCGAGAAGGTGATGGCACGTCATACGTTTGAAGCGGACCATCCTTATCGCGGCTGGTTTGAATTCTACTCAAGGGACATGGACGATACACTCGATGTGATGCTGACGATAATCGATAATGAAGCGGAAAGAATGCCGGATGAAGATATCGGGCAGCTAAAGAGGAATTTCATCGAAAGTACGGAACATGAAAGGCGCTTCTTCAATATGGCGGCGACGAAAGAGCGCTGGATGGAGGTGGATGTCCATGCATAGGATGCCAATTGCACTGACGGTGGCAGGGACGGACCCAACCGGTGGCGCAGGGGTGCTTGCAGACAGCAAGGCATTCCATTCGAGAGGCGTATACGGCATGGCGGCGGTGACTTCGCTGACTGCCCAGAATACGATGGGCGTGCAGGATGTGTTCAATGTTCCTGCAGAATTTCTGGAAAAGCAGCTCGAGAGCATATTCAGTGATGAAGTACCCCACGCGATGAAGACTGGAATGGTCGCGACTGTCGATATGATGGTGGTGGTTGCGAATATGGTGGAGGATCACAACATTCCCTTCGTCATCGATCCGGTCATGATCGCCACCAGTGGAGATGCCCTGATAGAGGAGGAGTCGATCGCGTTCCTCAGGAATACGCTGCTCCCTGCCGCACTTACCGTCACGCCGAACATCCACGAGGCAGAGAAGATTACAGGACATAAAATCGAACAGGAAGCGGACATCAGAAAGGCCGCCCGGATATTCCTTGATGAACTCGGGGTGCACAGTGTGACGATAAAGGGCGGACATCTGGAAGGGGATGCGGTGGATTATCTTTTTACGCATGACGACACAGTCATTCTGAGTGAACCGCGTATAGAAACCAGCCACACACATGGCACAGGGTGCACGTTTTCTGCTGTAATGACGGCAGAACTCGCGAAAGGAAAGACGCTTGAAGAGAGTTTCCGTCTGGCAAAAAGATACATTACATCCGCCATTCGAAACAGTCCGGGCATCGGCAAGGGCAACGGTCCGGTCAACCACTTCAGTTTCAGGGAGGAACAGGTTCATGAATAGATTGGAAAAAATGAGGAATGAAAATCCTCTGGTTGTCTGCATCACCAATGACGTGGTTAAAAACTTTACGGCAAATGGCATGCTGGCCATCGGCGCCTCTCCGATAATGAGCGGTGAAATCACGGAGTCAGAGGATCTGATGGAGGCGGCGTCAGCGTTATTGATCAACATCGGCACGGCGGACCGCGCAAAAGTGCATCTGATGGATGAAATGATGGAAGCGGCAGAGGAGAATGGTGTGCCCATCGTTTTCGACCCGGTCGGTTTCGGTGCATCGCGTTTCAGGGTGGATATCACGGAAGATCTGCTTGCCCGCCACAAAGTGGCACTCATCAAGGGCAACGCGGGAGAGATGCTGGCACTATCCGGGTCAGAAAGCCGGATGAAAGGTGTGGATTCCGTCGAATCGGCAAATACGACAGAAATCGCGGAGGCTGTCCACCGGAGATATGGCGTCCCGGCACTGGTCACTGGAGAGAAGGATGCACTGGCAACGGAGCACGGGGTGACAACGATGGCCAATGGACATGGTCTGCAGGGCAGGATTACAGGATCCGGATGTCTGCTTGGCGCCATTATTGCTGCATTCATCGGGACTGCGGATACTTTCGGCCGAGAGGCGGTTGTGGATGCTGTGAGCTACTACAATCTATGTGCTGAAGCGGCTGCAGGCAAATGTGCCATGCCGGCACCAGGCACATTCATAGCCGGCCTCATCGATGAACTGTATCTGAATGATGATACTCTGCTGGAAGACAGTATGGTGGGTGGCGTATGATGGACCGCGAACTGCTCAGGCTCTATTTCATCTGTGGCAGTGAGGATGCGAAAGGGGATGCGGTTGAGACCATACGCGAAGCACTGGAAGGCGGAGTAACCATGTTCCAGCTCAGGGAGAAGGGAATACATCCACTTGAGGGAGAAGCACTGGTTCAGTTCGCTTCTGAAATAAAGAAATTATGCAGAGAGTATGGTGTGCCGTTCATCGTTAATGATGATTGGAAATTGGCTGAAGCGGTGGATGCAGATGGCATCCATCTCGGTCAGGATGACATGGCAGTAGCCGACCTCCCTGAATATTTCGATGATAAGATTATCGGTCTGTCTGTAAGGGACGCAGCGGAACTCGAAGTGAGCAGTCTTGAGAATGTCGACTACATCGGTACAGGACCGGTGTTCAGCACACCTTCGAAGGCAGATGCAGGGACAGCAATCGGTGTCGAGGGTCTGGTCGAAATGAGGCGGATGATCGGTGATATGCCGATGGTCGCAATTGGAGGCATCGACCTGACCAACTATAAATCGTGTATGGATAGTGGCGCCGATGGCATCTCACTCATCTCCGCAATTGCCTGGGCAGAAGATATAAAGGGTGTCATTTCCGAATTTCTCGATGGATAATTACGAAGAAATGCCCCTATTCACTTATATTGGGTAATACTTTAATATTGAATTTGGATATTCAAGTAAATGGCGAAGAGACATTGAATGTCAGATTTGATGAATTCAATGAAGGTGACAGGACTTTTAGTGCCTATAAAGAATGATACTGGAAAAGCAAGGGAGCTATAAAATTATGCCTGAAGTATATGGAAATACAATCGACGAACAGACACGCTGCATTCATTATCACTCTGCTGAAGACATCATTGCCATTAAGTTCAAATGCTGCGGTAAGTATTATCCATGCTACAGGTGCCACGATGATAAAGAAGCGCACACCGTCATCCCTTGGGAAACAAATCAATATGATGAGTATGCCATACTGTGCGGTGTGTGCGGAAGGGAACATACCATCAGCGAATATAAGAATACAGACAGATGTCTGCAGTGCAGTTCCGAGTTCAACGCGGGATGCAAGTTGCATCACCATATCTATTTTGAAGAAAACAATAATAGAAAACCATAATGAAAAGCCTCTGTCCATTCAACTGGAAGAGGCTTTTTCAGTTCAAAAAGCATCATTTGATCAATTTTTTGGACAAAGGCGAAACACCCAGGCTCTGGATGACAAGTGAGAGGAAAACAGCTGCGAAACCAAGTGAAATGATGATATCCGCATCTCCGGAGTTGGTTTCGGAGTACAGGCTCAGAATCAGGTAGACCGACATGGAGCCTTTCAGTCCAGACCATGATATGAGTACCGATTCTCTCCAATTGATTTTGTGTCGCCATTTGGAAAACATTTGTGTAGTCCCCATAATTACAATAAAACGAACTATCAATGACAGGACAAAGACAATGATGGCAAAGCCCCATGAATCAAAAAGGAGTGTATCTGCTGCCTGTATTCCAATCAACAGAAAGAGCAGTGAGAGGATGGAAGGTTCGATAATCCCCCAAAAGCCATCCAATGATTCCCGGAAGTGCTCTTCCCTGCTTGCGGTGCCATACTCGAACGACAGCATTATTCCGGCAAATACGGTGGCGAGCACACCCGACACACCGATTGCTTCAGCAAGGTTGAATATGCCGTAGGCCAGTATGATGCTGAGCATCACCTGATACTGCCTATGATGGGTGAAGTGGACCGCTTTAGCCATCAGCCAACCAAACATTACACCAAGTGCAACGCCTCCCAGCGAAACGAGAAGGAATTCTACGATGAAGGAGAATAGCGAGACGGAACGGCTGTTGGCAAACATGCCTGCAAGTACACTGAAGATGACGATGCTGGTGCCATCGTTAATCATCGATTCCCCCTCTACTACATCCGCCACCTTTTCGTCCCCTGAGGCTTTTTTGATAACCGAGACGACTGAAACCGGGTCAGTGGGTGTAAGAATCGCAGCAAGCAGCATTGCGCCTATAAAAGGGATGGATACAAATGGCCCGCTGAGTGCATATATGGCAGCACCAAGAAGGGCGACAGTCATCATAATGCCAGCAGTTGCAAGGAAAACGATGATACCCCCGTTCTTCCTGAGTCCATCCGCTGGAAACTGATAGGCGGATGTAAAGAGAAGCGCCGGCAGGAAAACATGATAGATCATCTGTCCCGATACTTCTATCGTGGAGAAATATGGTATGAAGTAAAGGCTGATGCCCAGCATCAGGAGAATGATGGGTACAGGAAAGTTTTCCTGCTTTTTATCGATTGTGAATATAATATAGCCAATAAGTAAAAGTAGAACAATCTGTGATGTTGTCAAAATCCTCACTTCCTGAAAAAAATGATACCTTCCAATTCCCCTTGAAATCCTGCATAAACTATCAAAGTGGCCAGAAAGTCAGAAAAGAAGAAACAACTCCAATAAAAAGAGGAGAAGTGATCTGCTATAAAGAAATCATGCTAAAATAATTTTCAAGGACTTGATATGGATTGCTTCCAATACCGTCATTCATGAAAAGGAAGAGTTAATTATGGATCGAGTCAGAAGGAGTTGTTAATGGAAAGAAAAAAGAAACTGATATACCCGGCGATTTGGCGCTGGCACTTTTATGCAGGGATTGTCATCGCACCCCTTCTGCTTGTGCTGGCTGTTACCGGTGGGGGCTATCTATTCAAACATGATATTGAAGACACCTTGTATGCCGACTATTATGAAGTGACACCTTCCGGTACACCGATAGCTGCACAGGCACAGGTGGATGCTGCCCTTGATGAAATTGACGGGAGTGTGATGAGGTTCCGCCCCGGGGAATCCGATGTGCGATCTGCAGAAGTGGGAATTGCTACGGAACAGGGGGAATCATTTACAGTATTCATCAATCCATACAACGGGGAAGTACTCGGAACTTTAAATGATGGGCACCGGCTGATGGATCGGATAGAAGAAATACACGGCGAGCTCATGGCAGGGACTGCTGGAGACCGGATTGTGGAGCTTGCTGCTGCTGGACAATCATACTCATCGTCTCAGGCCTGTATCTCTGGTTCCCAAGAAAGAGAGGAAAATTGTGGGGGACCCTTCTTCCGCGATTCAGGAAGGGGTCCCGAATACTCGTTCGCGACCTGCATGCGGTACCGGCTTTGTGGTGGTCCGGCGGATTAATCTTCTTTCTGCTCAGCGGCCTTTTGTGGAGTAGGTTCTGGGGCAATGGAGTTCAGCACCTTACCACAAGCAGTGGTGCAGGTTATCCGCCTTCCATATGGATAGGAGAAGCGCCTGAGTCCGATGTAAAAACGGAAGAGGTAGCCGATGTATCCTGGACGGCTGAAAATCTGCCCGTGCCGGACTCTGAAATCATTTCCGGCTACGCGCAAATATCCATCGATGATGTCGTTCAAGAGGCAGAACGGCTCGATGTACATCCGACATATAACGTGTTCTACCCGAATGCGCCAGAAGGGGTATTTACACTTTCCACATTTCCAAATCAGGCTCAGGACGAAGCGACTGTCCATATCGACCAATATACAGGTGTCACAATAGCCGACTATCAGTTTGATGACTACGGTGCTATTGGAAAAATCATGGCATTGGGCATAACGATGCACAAAGGACTGCAGTTCGGCATCATCAATCAATTGTTCGGTCTCCTGATCTGCCTCGGTCTCGTAGGGATGGTCTTCAGCGGGTTTTGGCTATGGCTCAGAAGAAAGCCGAAGGGAAACAGTGGGGCGCCGAAATCAGATGGCATCATAAGATATAAAGTTCCATTCTCCATACTCATCATACTGGGAGTGATTTTCCCATTGGCAGGCATCTCGATGGTCATCATCTTCCTTATGGATGTTATGATCATCCAGAGAATTGGCAAACTCAGAGATTGGTTTAATGCTGACAAGGGGAAGGTGGATAAGAATGTATAAATTTCTTGTGCTTCTGCTAGCCGTTATAACACTGGCAGCATGCAATATAGATAATCATGAAGACTATAACACTTTGCCCGCTGTCACCGTCAGTGTAAATACTGGAGAAGTTATAGAAGCTGCTGATAACCAGCCCATCTATGTAGAAATCACTGAAAGTGAAGTTCCGGTGGAGGATGCAGAAGTGGAAATCGAGGTATGGAGAGCAGTGGATGATGAAAAATCGGCTGAAAAATATAAACTCCTCCATGACGAAGGTATATACGCAACAGCTATTGATATCCGGGAAGAAGGCTTGTATTAATGCCAAGGCAAACGTCATTTCAGGAGACATCACCGCTGCGCCTATAAAGTATTTTTCAGTCGGTGACTTGACTCACGAAGAGCACATCATCTTGGAATCGCTCGGCGCCCATGACAGTGAAAATCATGAAGGCCACCATTGATGATTTTGTCAATCCCGGGAAATCAAGGAGGAGAATATGGAAAATTGGCTGACGGATATAATGAATGATTTCGGATATATTGGCATTGCATTTCTGATTGCTGTTGAGAATATCTTTCCCCCCATACCCTCTGAAGTCGTGCTGACATTCGGTGGTTTCATGACTACACAGTCAAACTTGGGCATTACAGGAGTTGTCATTGCAGCAACCGCAGGATCTGTCGGAGGTGCTGTCGTATTGTACTTTCTCGGCAGCCAGCTCGGTGTAGAAAGATTGGAGAGGATAGTGGGCAGATGGGGGCATGTTCTTCGACTCGAGAAGGCGGACATCCATAAGGCCCAGGGGTGGTTTGACAAATACGGCTATTGGACAGTATTCTTCTGCCGTTTCATCCCATTGATGCGCAGCTTGATTTCCATTCCTGCCGGCATGGCAAAAATGAATATCATTCCGTTCCTTTTGCTGACAACTGCAGGTACACTGATTTGGAATGTGGTTCTGGTCTATCTTGGTGCCTCCGTCGGCAATTCATGGCAGACGATCGTAGACTATATGAATGTGTACTCCAGAATCGTCTATGCGATATTGATTATCCTTGCGCTCATTCTCATCTATCTGTTCATAAGGAAGAAGAAATGAGTTGGAATAATGAAGCCACCAGCCTGCCACTCTAGCATGCAGCCGGCAGGCTGGTGGTATGTTCAAACATAAGGAGTCGTAATTACTGCAATTTATTCTTCCAGGAATTCCAATGCTTTTTTCAAATCCATATCTTCGCAAGTATGTTTAGAAGTCCATGGTATATAGATTTCCGGATGGATGACGGAAACAGCCTCACCAGCAGTTCTTTTATTCACGCCTGCCATCCTTGAAGTCGAGTACCACAATTCAAATAGATCTTCCCACTCTTCGATGACAAGATTGGAGTAGTCATTGACCCCTGCAGTCGCCCGGCCCATGACTGTAGCTTTGGGAGATTCCTTGCAGAATTCAATCAAGGCTTCAGACGCGCTGGCACAGTGCACATCAGATAGAGCGACGACCTTTTTAGGAAAAGCCTTTCCCTGAATATTGATGGTGGGTGTCTCATCCTCCAATATTTTGAAGCCTTGTCCAACATTCTTCTTCATGTCCTCCACATATTTATTCAAGTTCTTTTTGATCGTTTCATCATTGATGTTTTCAAGGAACTGACCAAACACCTTTGCCGTCAGTTCGACATTCCGCCGGGTACAGTTGAACTCTTGGATTGAATCCTCAAGCGAAATTGAGTTCTCTCCTTCCGGAAAGAGGTAGGGCAGCAGATTCCTGAATGCCAGATCACTGCCGCCACTGTTTTCCCTGACATCGATGATGAGTTTTTCAGCAGTATCCAATTCCCCTTCATATTGCTCAAGCAGCATCTCTACAGCTTTTACATCGCCGAACGAGGGGAGGGACATGAAAAGTACATCATCATTAAGCTTGTCCACTTTAAATCTGGGCTTCCGATCCTGTTGTGCAAACTGCTTCAGCTCCAACATCTTTATTGTCCCATCCCTCGCTTCAACTTCACAGCTGGTATACCTTTGGATAATCGGCTTCCAGTTTTCCCTCTCTGCCACGGTTTCGAACAGTTCCCTTGCGTGTTTTTCAACAAGTACACTGATCGGTACATCATCCAAAGAAAGGAGGGCATCACCAGTCTCCAGGCGGTCCTCATCCGTCACTTCAGTGACATGAAGCTTATCATCAAACCGCCTTGTGCTGAACCCATTATGATATATATTGTGTTTTTCGTTGTCCTTCAACCTGAAGTACATGTGGCGGTCCTTGAAGTCGAGCAGATAATCCTCCACAATTTCCTGGAATGTCCCAGCATCGAGCACATCTTCATCTTCCATTCTTTTTATCCAAGTCCTATACTTTTCAGGCTCATCCCAGCCTTTCTTGTCCAAATGGCCGAAATAATCATTATGTGTGATTGAGATGACGTCATCAAAGATTTCTGTATACATGGTGCCTCCTGTTTGGATTTTTTGAACTGTCACTTCAGCAGTCTGATGCTGATGGCAAGTGTGCCCCATTCAGTCTCCTGTTGCTGCGTGTATATTTTATAGGTGTTCTCAACCATTTCTTCTATTGTCCGGTTATCAGCATCCATATCCTTTGCGGGAATATCGCTGTACATATCTTTGAAAGTAGGGTAGGTATGTAGGGCTGTCACTTCTACGGTCAAAGTTTCACCATCTTCGGGGAGCTTCGTGAACCTGATGGTGTCTCCGACATCAATTTCCCTTCTTTTTGGGTCATTCAGCCTTACTTCCACTGTTTTATGTCCGGCTTTCATTGAGTTGAAGGGTGCTTCATACAATCCCATGCTGTGCTCCATTTTCTGGTCTCCATTCAGATCAATTTTAATTGTGGGAATTCCAAAACCCGATTACTATATATGGTAACATATAAATAAGTGAAAATTTAGAAAAAATAAGTTGTAGAAGGGGCCTGCTAATTATGATAAGGTATCCAGTTTTAGAAGAAAAAGCCGGAATAGGAATAACAGCACCATCATCCGGCATACCAGAAGAGATGCATGACTTACTGGAGTCGGCCATACAGAAGTTGAAAGATGAAGAGTATTCGGTTGTTTCCGGTGATACTGCATGGACACAGGAGAAGGCAAAATCCGCTTCTGCCAAAAAACGGGCAGAGGAGTTCAATGAAATGATGCGCGATGAATCGATCGGACTTATCTTCCCGCCGTGGGGTGGGGAACTGTTGATTGAAACGCTTGAATATATTGACTTTGACAGCATCCGTGAGAAATGGGTGCTGGGCTATTCAGACATCAGCCTCCTGCTGCTGGCCATCACTTTGAATAGGGGAATTGCTACGGCCCATGGAACCAACCTCATCGATCTGAGGGGAGAGGCATCAGATGAAACGACACGAATGTGGAAACCTGTTTTATCCAATAAAGAAGGAGACACCGTCATCCAATATTCATCAGAAAAGTACCAGGAGGACTGGGATTACGATAATCCTACACCCCACATATTCAATCTGACTGAAGAGACGCATTGGAAGACAGTTTCAGGTCATGATGGAAAATTCGAAGGCCGGCTGTTGGGGGGATGTATGGACACCATTCGGCATCTGATCGGCACACCGTTTGGAGATGTCCAGAGCTTCAGGGAAGAATATATCCCGGATGAACCGATTCTCTGGTATCTGGAAAACTGCGAGATGTCCATTGTCGAACTCAGAAGGACACTGGTCCATATGAAACTTGCAGGGTGGTTCAAGGACGCATCAGCGATCATGTTCGGGAGAAGCTCATCAGACATGCCTGTTGAAGATTATACAGTCCAGGATGTATACCAGGAACTTTCTGAAGAATTGGGCGTCCCCATTGTCTACGACATAGATTGCGGCCATATGCCCCCACAGATCACATTCATAAATGGTGCATACACAGAAGTGGAAGTGAAGGCGGGCAACGGCGTGGTCTCACAAACTTTCAGATAGAAAGGAGCGTAGGAAGGGAAACTATATTTCAGTGAAGGAAGCTTGTTAATGAGAAAAACAGTGGTCATTCTACTCGCCATTTCTGTCATCTGCATCGCATTTGCTGCGATTTTCGTAAAATTGTCTGAAGCACCGGCCAGCATCATCAGCATGTACAGAATGATATTTGCCGGCATCCTTCTTGCTCCCATCGTCTTCAAGTACAGGCGGGAGTTGATGAAACCCACACGCAGGGAGTGGGGCGCCTTGACCATCGCAGGGTTGTTCCTCGCAATGCATTTCGGATTCTGGTTTGAGTCACTCAAGCTTACATCCGTCGCGAGCTCAACGGTCATTCTTGCCTTGCAGCCAATTATTGCAATGGTGGGGGCTTATCTTGTATATAGGGAAAAAGTGAGTGGCAGGGTTGCTTTTTCAGTATTCATTTCATTTTTCGGTGTCGTCCTTATCAGCTGGGGAGATTTCAGTTTTACGGACTTAAGTGCTATCACAGGAAATATCCTTTCATTCCTAGGCGCTGTAGCCGTTGTCTGCTACTTTATGATCGGACAGAATTCCGTCCGGAACCTTACGCATTGGGTCTACAGTTTCATCGTGTTCAGCATTGCCGGGGGATTTCTATTGATATACAACATCGTCACCCAGACCGAATTGACCGGGTATCCGCCAAGAGAATGGCTTCTGTTCATACTGCTTGCGATTTTCCCCACCATCGCGCACGTCATATTCAACTACCTGTTGAATGAGGTGAGCCCGACTACAGTTTCGATGGCCATGCTGCTCGAACCCGTTGGCGCTTCCATACTGGCATTTTTCCTGTTGTCGGAATATCTCGGCAAGTATCAAATTCTCGGCGGAATCATCGTGCTTTTTGGTGTCTACTTCTTCCTGTTGAGCCAACGGAAATCTAAATATAGAGAAATTTAGGAATGAGAGGCTCTTGCAAACTGTCGTTGCTTATAGATTTTTCTTGAAAACATAACTGACTTTATCATAATCCATCTTTTTCTCGTAGAACTTGTGGGCCTCTTTACGTGCCAATCCGGATGAAAGGGCGACACTTTCATAATTATTCTTTTCAGCCCATTCATGGATAAAGTCTAAAAGCTGCTTGCCATGACCCTTGGATCTGATGGCACTGTCTGTGACAAGGTCGCATACCCAGACAAATCTCCCGTAATAGAGTGTAATCATCGGTTTGAATCCACAGACTGCAACTATTTCCTCATTGTCGAAAAGGGCATACATCAGATAATTATCCACTTCTTTCGCTTCTTTCACGAGATTGATATACTGTTCTTCATCCAAATGTGTTCTCAACTGTTGCATTATGGGAAAGGCGCTGTGAAATTCTTCTTCTGTATTCAATTCTTTTATGGTTGTGGTTTTCAAGGTAATAACTCCTTTTATATTGGTTTATTAAAGATGAGCAAGCACGACTTATTGTTGATTTCAGAAAGGTCTTGAATTTCTCTTCCTCCTCAATAGCAGGGCTATGGTTGCTGTACTCGAAAGTGGTCAATGAACCGTTAGGTATCAGATCTGCTACTTCCTCACTGAAGACATGCAGGCATTGTGCATCATGTCTGCCACAATAGATATGAGCTTTGACCGGTGTTTTCTTCCATTCTTCACGGACATCATAGTCTTTAAGCACCGATGTGAAGTAATCGATTTTGGACATCAGTGTCCTCCCGCTTTCCTTCCGGTTCAGCAGTTCATAGTAGGCGTCTTTCCTGTACAGTGACATCATAATCCATTCCTTGGACAGGACGATGCGTTCTTCACGTGGTGTCTCCGGTTTGCGAAGTTCTGCAAATATCTCCTTCATCCTCTGATTGCTGGGGCTATCCTTGCAGTAGATGGTGCTAGGATGTTCCATATACTCATAGGATGCACACAGCCCGCCGGCAATGATTTTGGTCAAGCTACCCGGGCATATCACCGCGTATTTCAAAGCAAGGAATCCTCCAGTGGAGTAACCAGAAAATGTCCATTCATCAAATCTTAGTGATTCTCTGATCGCTTCCAGGTCGTGAATGGCATCATCCATGCTGTATGTATATTCATCAGTTTGATCAACAGATCGGCCGGCGCCGCGCAAGTTGATAACATGGACAGTATAGTGTTCGGATAAATCCTGGGACATGATGCGGCCCTTCTCATTAAATTCACTGTAGAGGTGCGTAAAGGCCAGAGGCGGTCCTTTACCTTTCTTGAATAATTCGAATTGTCCTCTCTCTGTATCGATTAGTGAGGTTCGAAACATCCAATTCCTCCTTGTTGATATTAATAATATCTAAAAATTCAATCTTTAATTTGATGTAATTGTAGCATACGAAAGAGCTACAGAAACCAATTCATTTTCCAACAACATCTTTTCAAAGAAAATAAAAACATCAAAAAGCGTTGAATTTCCGCTTTCTGATGCTTAAATATTTCAGAATATCTTATTAACTACTTAACTCTTCATCATCACTATAAATGACTTCAACATCTACTTCTTCATCATTGATAAAGAAATTCATCGTCTCTCCACCCTGATCAGAATCCAATTCAATGGAGTAGAGTACATATTCTTCACTATCATCTGGTTCATCAAAACGAATATTCAATACATTATCCTGACTTTCATCAACTGATACTTCTGAATTCTCCTCAATGTAGGCATAGACGAACTGTTCTGCGGACGACGTCTCAATTAAATAAACATCACCGTGTTCTGGTCTTTCTGTGTCTGCAGCGGGCAATATATCCACCGGATTTTCTGACATATCTGTTGCTTCATCAGTATTACATGCAGCCAAAAGGCATGAAACTGCCACTATAAATATGATTTGCAAGCGTCTCAAATACTCACTCCTCGTATAATATTATTAGAGTAATCTTACTATATAATGAAATGAATACTCAAATCATGGACATAATGAGATCGATATCAACCCTTATTTTTAAATTGTACCTTTATACAGTATATTAGAACTTTTACTTAAAATGGAGGTGTCGACATGGCTTATTTAATTCTGTTGAGTGGACTGTTTTTAGGTTTTATTCTTTTCATATTCACTTTTATTGTTGCGAAAAGGAACGGCAAGTATTATTTAGCACCAATAATCACTTTGCTTTTTGCCGTAATTATTGTTGTGTACGGCTTATTCTTCGTTGGAGGATTTGAAGGAATGGCTTATTTATTTCTAGCAGCCGGATTCTTTATTATTAGTATTGTAGGTGCACTATTTTTACCCCTATTAATCCGTGGAAAAGAATCAAAACAACTTAATAAAAGAGATAAAATCAGCTTATTAATTTTACCTATTATATTTGTTGCAACGATTGGCATTGCTATTTATTCAGAACAAGGATATTGGATTATTGCCCAGTCAAATACTGCGCCTGTAGAAATAGAAGGTTATCGAATCTCCACTATTTCTGAAGGAAGCAAAGAAGTTACTTTACTGTTAGGGGAAAAATATCGTGGGAAAGAGATTGAAGTTGAAAATTTAAGTAAACAGGGAGCTACAGAAATTACGCTGAAATTTGTAGATGGAGGGGAGGAAGACAAAGTTCCTTTTATTCAAATAGGCATAAGAGAAATAAATGAACCTTTGCAGGTAAAAACAACCGATGGTGTGATTTTTGAACCAATTGGAGGCGAAGTGGAAAAATGAATTCTCCCATATTTCTTTTTAACTAACACTTATGAATTTGCTTCGAATTGGTTTTAGTTACATCAATTACGATCCTTTTTAATACATTTTCATCCATATAAAAAATACCGAAAGTTTGATATAAAAGGATTTCAACGGATTAAGTGATCTTAGAATTCACTGTATATTCTCAAAATGTTAATTACTTCAATGCCTACGGGGAATATGCATAATAAGCATTTTACAGATTAAGAAGGGGAGGGCATAATGAGGAAAATAAAGACAGCATCTGAAGATAGAGCAATATATGGAGTAAGCGGTGGAATTGCCAGAGAAACAGGCATACCCACGATTTTGATAAGGTTGATTTTCATATTTACAATGCCTGTTTCAATCTTTGTATACTTTGTACTGGCTTACTACGTCTTCGATGACGACTACTTGTAGAAGAAAATGGCCTCGCTAATCAAGGTGACGCTCTTATGACGCTTCATAAAGTATTTCAATTTTAAATTGCTTAATTACAAAAAGAGCCACGATTAGAATAGCTACAGCTGCTGATGTTACAGCAACCCGGTTCAAGAATTCACTAATAATGAGTGAAGCGGCAATTACTGAAATAAAAAAGATATAAAAAACTAGTTGGCTTCTTACGGCGCTCTTGATAACAACTGTATCTCCGTCGTTCACTATGAGTCTATTACTTCGACTGCCTGTCTGTGAAACGCTTAGTTCCATCTCATCATTTTGATTGTCAACGGGAGGGCCAAGCCTATCCAGTTCGTTTGTCTTTTTACTGTTATCATTATAATGACTCCCGGATGCTGAATAATAAGCTTTTGTTTTATTTGCTGTTGTGGATTGCCGCAATTGCAGCCTTAAGCGGCATATATAACTTAATTTTCAATAACACAGCCATTTTAGAAGAACTATTGGCACTTTCAGGAATTATCGCAGGTGCAGTGTTTATCACTTTTACTCGAAAGAAAGGGAATGCGCAAAGTGAATCCTGATTAGTGAAATGATGAAAGAAGGATCCGCAAAATTGATAGAGTGTCAAGGGCAACTTAAAAATGGTTCTTACGCTAATTTGGTGAATATATGCGTATGTATTTAACTAATATCTCAATCATTTTTTAAATCAGGCTATTCTGTAAAGCATCCGCTGTCGTAACAATTTAAATCCTGCACGGCCATACATCATTCTTTTCAGTGTTTTCAGTCGGTTGACATTGCCTTCCACAAATCCATTACTCTCTGTGTACACGATGGCATTCACCGTGGATTTGAAGTCACTGAGCAGTCTTCGGATGAAGTGTTTCGTCAATGGGTCCTTCCGCTCTTGCTCATAGAGTATCAGCTTGATAAATCCGGTATGGTCTTTCAGAGCAATGGTTTCACGGAAGCCGGCGATGAATGCATAGACGGGCTGAATTTGTGGATATTGTTTCAAGACACGGTTGATGATTTCCCGTTCCGAATCGTCTTCCAGATGATTCTGCCAGAGGATACGGCGAATGTCCCGCCGGCTGTGATATTCAGTGTCCAATGGCGCTTTCGCCCGTTTTTTCTTCCGGAGCTCTGCAATAAAGACTTTGACCGCGCCATATGCCCCTGTATAGCCGATGCCCTGGAGTTTCTCATAAATGATATGAACGGGATGCCCCGCAGCTTCCCAATCAATGATCTGCGTGTGATAGACATCCAACGGTTTGGCCCGTTTCTGTCTGGACGTGTCCGGTGGACCGGTCATCTCAAGGTAGCGTTTAACTGTCTTCCAATGCAGATTGAACTGCTTCGAAATCCGGGTGATCGAGTATCCATCCGCATAATATTTCTGAAGTATTTGGGCCTGCTCCCATTTGTTCCTGGCATTTTCTTTCTGCCGAAGTTCTGCTTTTGACTGCATGCGAGGTGGATCCGGCCGTGGCAGGTGTGTGCCCAAGTCAACGCGTGCAGGCAATATTTTCCGGATAATCTGGTCATGCAGAGACCATAGATTCTGAATCAGATGAAACCGGTCATGGATCTGAATGACATTCGAAGCATGGGTAGAGATGACTTCCTGAAAACGGGGATACCGATCTCGTGTAACGTGCGTCAGTTCCGGGTGACTGCCCAGCCAATCCGTCAGTGTCTCAGCTTCCCGATCGGGCAGGAGGTCGATGGGATGATGAGTCATGGCATCACAAATTAGGATGCCGTACCGGTGGCCTTTTTTCCAGGCGAAATCGTCAATGCCGACAAAAGGGGCTGTGTACCGTCGGCATCTCTGTTGTATGGATCAAACGGAGCAGTGTGTCATGACTCACCGGCATACCCAGCATTCGAGTGACATGTGCCGCCTCGATACAATTGGTGGAGAAAGCAATGACCCGGAGCGCAGCATCCAGACGGACCGTTCGCTGTCTATGGGGCAGGAGCCATTCGAAGCGTTCCGTAAACACTTTTGCTTCGCAGAAACTGTTTGTACAGAACCATTTGTGGGTTTTCAGATACAACTGGACAGACTTGCCCTGGATGGGCAAATCATCAATAACCCGCATGTAGGCACTATGCCGCTTATGGGACCCGTACTGACACTTCGGACATCGGCCTGTTTTTGAAACTACTGTAACGACACAGGTCAATGTATTAGCATCTTCGATGCACGACAAGACAATCAGGCGAGAATCAAGATCAGCAAAGTGGGTATACATGACCATCATTCCTTTTTACTGATATATACCCTGTTCTCCCCAAATTAGCGTAAGAGCCATTTTAATACTGCCATTTACATATGACCACTCAATACGAAATCGTCAGCTTCACCGACTACCAGAACTTCGACAGCATCAAAGAAATGGATGAGACCGTCAGACAGTTCAATGCCAGAATCAGCAGGGTGCACTACGAAACGCTGAACCTGCTGAAACGATATTCCTGCAAGATCATCGGGGTCTCCCACCTGAAGGTCAAGACCATCGCCCAGGCACTCAATCGCTCCGTGCGTGCCATCCACCGCCATCTGAAATATCTCAAGGACAATGGCTTTATTACAGTGGCCAATACTTCACGCAGAAAAGCCGGGGGAAAGGGCGCAAATGTCTACATCATCAATACAGTGGGTC
>NZ_JONV01000006.1 GCF_000712035.1 Salinicoccus luteus DSM 17002
CACAGTGTCGGCGGTTCGATTCCGTCCTGAACCACCATTTGTGTTGCCGGTCTAGCTCAATTGGCAGAGCAACTGACTTGTAATCAGTAGGTTGGGGGTTCGATTCCTCTGGCCGGCACCATCTTTAGATAGACATGATGGAGGGGTAGCGAAGTGGCTAAACGCGGCGGACTGTAAATCCGCTCCTTCGGGTTCGGCAGTTCGAATCTGCCCCCCTCCATATACAGGGGTATAGTTTAACGGTAGAATAAAGGTCTCCAAAACCTTTGGTGTGGGTTCGATTCCTACTACCCCTGCCATGGCGGTTGTGGCGAAGTGGTTAACGCACCGGATTGTGGCTCCGGCATTCGTGGGTTCGATTCCCATCATCCGCCCCATTTTATTGGGCTATCGCCAAGCGGTAAGGCAACGGTTTTTGGTACCGTCATGCGCAGGTTCGAATCCTGCTAGCCCAGCTTCAAGGCGCCATAGCCAAGTGGTAAGGCCGAGGACTGCAAATCCTCTATCACCGGTTCAAATCCGGTTGGCGCCTCCATTCTTTTACTCCCATGCGGAAGTAGTTCAGTGTTCAGAACATGCTTCTACCTGAAGCAAGACATAGGTTCAAATCCTATCTTCCGCTTTATAATTCTATTAATACTGGGCCACCGTGGCGGAATTGGCAGACGCGCTGGACTCAAAATCCAGTTCCCATTGCGGGAGTGTCGGTTCGATCCCGACCGGTGGTATAACCTGTTTTCCCAAACAATATAAATGATATGTTTAATAATTGCCTATGGCAGTCAGAATGAATCATTTCATCTGGCTGCTTTTTTGCGTCTTAACAATACAAGGAGGAGATAGTACGAGTAACAACGACAAGACGAAGAACGTTGCAGTTCTGGTAAAAGAAATACTCCAGAGGAGATAATATTTCCTTTACCGCCATTATCAAAATAAAGAAGCCCTGCACTTCAGGAAATTGAAGTGCAGGGCTTCTTTTAGTCTCTGTAGATGATCAGCACCGCAAGTGTACCGCCATAGGAAAACTTGATGTCGATGATCTCTATTTGATGATTTTCATAGAGGAATTCATTCACTTTCTTATCGAGACCCTTTTCGGTCATGGCACTTAATGTCTTCACTTTCATAATAGGATGCATCCCTTCATTCATATTTATCCATATTATCCCGTAAAGTTGACAGAAAAGTCACGTAATATAGTAAGATGGGAATGAAGTCATACATAAAGGGGAATGAGGAGTGGAAAAGTTCATCAAGTACATGAATATAAAGTACAAAAGGGAAGACCAGGAACTTTATTTCATAAGCAGCGAAAGCGGAATGCAGCAGCTGTGGAAATACAGTCCCTCAAAAGACAGGAAAGTACAGCTTACAAAGTCGGATCAGAACGTCAAGAACTATTGGCTGGAGAAGGAGCATGTGACCGTGGCTGTGGACCACCATGGAAACGAAAGGAACCAGTTTCATGTGATGGACGGCGATGATATGAAGCCGCTTGTCGAAAACCCTGATTACTTCCATCATTATGGAGAATATGATGATGGGCAGAATATCTATACCATGGTCCGCAACCATCATGAATCCTCTTCGTTTGATCTCTGCATCGTCCATGGCAAAGGTGCGTTCAAGGTGCTTGAGACTTTTGACGGGCCGATCCGTTTCATACATGAACTGTCGCCGGAGAGGGTCCTGTTGTCAAAAGATGTGAACAACATCGATGAAGCACTGCTGATCTATGATTTGGATAAGAGGGCCACAGAGGCGGTTTCCTTGCCTGAAGCCCGTTTTGCCTCCTTCAAATTCCATGACGACAGGTGCCTGTGCCTCACCGACATGGATGATGGATACATGAATGTCCATGAAATCAGCCTTGAAGATGGCAGTCATAAAAGCCTTACATCATTCCAGTGGGACATTGAACATTTCAAAGTATCATGGGACCGGTCGGAAGCCATTCTTTCATGTAATGAAAATGGTTATTCCATATTGTATCGTCTGGACCTGAAAACATTCGAAACTAAAAAGCTGCCGGGCATGCAGGATGGTGTCGTGCATTCACTGGACTATGGAGAAGGGCGGGAGCTTTTCCTGATCCATTCCTCGGTCGACCAGCCCCATCACATATGCCGCTATTCACTTGAAACGGGAAAAACTGAAACTGTGCTGGGGAACACCAGTGAAGCTTCCGAAGTCTTATGGCGGATGACATCCTACCGCTCATTCGATGATCTGGAAGTTCCATATTTCATATATGACTCGGACTCGGATGAGAAGAGGGCCGTCATCCATATACATGGAGGCCCCGAATCACAGGCCAGACCCGAATTCAATGCACTCTACTATCATCTGAACAGGGCAGGCATCCAGGTGGTGGTTCCGAATATCAGGGGCAGCAAAGGGTATGGACGTGCCTATCTTGAAGCCGATGATAAGGAGAAACGGCTTGATGCGATGGAGGATGTCATCGCATTGAGGCGTCATCTGATTGATGACGGCATTGCTCCCGAGTCCCGCATTTCGGTCATGGGCAGGAGCTATGGTGGACTGATGACGCTACTTCTCGTTACCCACCATCCTGAGTTGTGGGCTTCAGCTGTGGATATCGTCGGCATCTCTCACTTGAGGACTTTCCTGGAGCATACCCCACCATGGAGGAGGACGCTGCGGGCTGCCGAATACGGTTCAATAGAAGAGTCGGGAGCATTCCTCGATGACATCTCACCGCTCTCCCGAAGTGGGAACATATCGGTTCCACTGATGGTCTTCCACAGCCATCACGATGCCCGTGTTCCATACAGCGAATCGGTCCAGATGGTGGAGGCTCTGAAGGAGAACGGTCAATATGTCGGATTCACTGCATATGAAAATGAAGGACATACCTACATGCATCAGGAGAATATCGATGACATGAACAGCCAGATAATCGAATTCTTAAACCGGACACTATAGTATTCCATAAAAATGAGGCTCACGAATAGTGAGCCTCATTTTTCTATTCGCCGAGGAAATTTTCAGAGAGCGATACGATATATTCGAGCTTTTTCCACTGCGCCTCTTCCGTGAGTTCATTGCCATGATGGGTGGAGGCAAATCCGCACTGGGGGCTGAGGCATAGCTGATCTTTTGTGACATATTTGGATGCTTCCTCAATCCGCTCCCTGATTACATCTTCATCCTCAAGTTCGCCACGCTTTGAGGTGAACAGCCCAAGCACGACGCGGGGGCCTGTTTTCGGAATATAGGAGAGAGGTTCGAAGTCTCCGGAACGATCATCATCATATTCAAGGAAAAATCCGTCAACCTGCTCCTTGGCAAAGAGCACGGGAGCAATTTTGGCATAGCTGCCTTCGAATGCCCATTTTGATCTGTAATTTCCGCGGCAGAGGTGGGTGGTGATGACCATATCTTCAGGTTTCTGCTCGAGTACGCCGTTGAGCACCCTCAATGCCAGATGGATTAGGGAGTTCCTGTCATATCCGCTGTCATTGAATGGAATCTCCGGTGCATTGAGGCCTGCAATATATACGTCATCGAACTGGAGGTAGCGGCAGCCGGCATCGTAGAATGCCTGAACAGCTTCCTGGTATGTCTTGATGACATCCTTGGCATAAGTTTCGACATCCGGATAGATATCCTGGTCCCTGATGCCTGCATTGAACATCTGATTTGGGCTGGGAATCGTCTGCTTGGCCACTGCACGGTCTCCGACGATTTCCCTGAATTCTATGAAATCCTTTATATGAGGGTGATCTTTGTTGAATGCGACCTTTCCTGTAACACGCACATCGTATCTCTCCGTCTCGATACCATCGAACTGGAAGCCTGTATCGGGTACATATCCTTCCACGCCCTCCAAGTGTTCCAGGAAGTCAGTATGCCAGAAGCGTCTTCTGAATTCTCCATCGGTGACCGCCTTGAGTCCCACTTCAATCTGCTTGTCGACCACATTCCTGATTTCTTCGGTCTCTATCTCACGGAGCTGTTCATAGGAAATCCTGTCCGCCTGATAGTCCTCCCGTGCCTTATGTATGCTTTCGGGCCGCAATAGACTACCTACATGATCCGCCCTGAATGGTGCTTTGAGTGCCGTTTTCGTCATCCTGATCCCTCTTTCCAATAATAGTAATATAATAAAATCCCCAATCGTCCGAAGTGGATAAATTGGGGATTCTGACCATCCATTCATCTCATCTTCGAGCAGTGCTCCTGGAATTAGCACGGTACCTAAGGTCCGCTGCTGAGGTTTCATTGGGCCAGCCCCTCCACCTCTCTTGATAAGAGTTTCAATTATTATATTACATGTACCTTAAAGGATAAAGAATTTTCTGTCAAGTCAACAGCGAATATCATTTGAGGAGATCTTCCAGGGCGCTCTTCTCCTGATTGATTTCTCCCGGTGTTCTTATACCGAGACGGCGTATGACCGACAGAGGCGGACACCATCCTTGGATGGCATGTTGGAGAAGGAAGGTTCCGACGATGGCGGGAAGCAGGTTCCATTTCCTGCTGACAGAAGCACCCATGATGCTGCCAATGATGACGAGGGTGCTGGCATTCGCCTCGAGAACCCTTTCAGTATTCCATTCCTTCTCAAGTGATGCGATCCGTTTCTTTATATCCTTTTCATTTCTCCCCCGATAGTATTCAATACGGCGCTCGATTTCCTCCTGAATTTCCTTGTTTATATGTTCAGGTGTATGATTCTGTACTCTTTTCGTCGTTGCAGGCAATTCAATCATATTAAACCCTCCCATAAAAATATTATGTATTCCTGTAATCCACTATTACCTGTTCGAAGAAAGGCGAAACAGCCAATCATATAATCATATTTAATAATTTACTTGCATAAAGTAAGTTAGTGATGTATTATATATTTATCTTGAATTAGAGATAATAATTATTGGAGGTTTTAATAATGACAACATTCGTAACAGATCCAGCGCACTCAGAAGTGGGATTCCAAGTAAAACATATGATGGTATCAAAAGTGAAAGGGCATTTTGAAGACTTTCATTTTGAAGTGAAGACGGACAAGCTTGAAACTTTCGAGAATGCGGAAGTCTATGCAGAAATAGATGTGAACAGCATAAGTACGAAAAATGAAGACCGTGATGCACACTTGAAATCCGAAGATTTCTTCAATGTCGAGAAGCATCCGAAAATCATATTCAAATCCAGCAATGTCACAAAATCCGGTGATACTGTATCAGTGACGGGTGAAACGACAATGAATGGCATCACCAAAGAGATGACGATCGACCTCCAGTATAATGGCAAGGGCACAAACCCATGGGGACAGGAAGTCCATGGCTTTGAAACGGAATTTACCATCAACCGCGAAGCATTCGGCCTCACATGGAACCAGCAGCTGGAGACGGGCGGCGTACTTGTGAGCAAGGATGTAAAGGCACAGCTTGAACTTCAGTTCTCAGAAAAAAGTGAATAGGCAAATATGCCCTAAGTGCAATATATATGCCGGAGACCAGTTGTTTTAATGACTGGTCTCCGGCTTTTTTCATAGTGGATGGGTCAAAATTGAAATTTACTAAAAATGTGGGAACTGTTATACTTTACTGAAATTCAAATATAAAGGAGATGACCTATGTTCTCCCATTGTCGCAATATGGCAGTTGGCGTTACGGCTTCACTATTATTGCTTTCAGGATGCAGCAACCCCGTCGAAGAGACGGAGACTTCATTGTCAGACATAGAGGCACAACAGGAAGCGGCGGTTCAATCATTCACGCAATTGGCTGATCTGGAAAGCCGCCTGCAGTCAGAATTTCAGACGGTATTGGAGGAAGACGAAGATTTAAGTACACTGGCCGAGGGTTCTGCCGCAGTCCATACGACGATTGAAGAAAGGCGGGAAGCCCTGGGAACACTGTCGGAGACCAACGGGGGACTGCGCGGTCAGCACGAAGAGATGACCCAGATCGACAGCGGTGAAATATCGGAGGAGGCGGTCAATGGAGTCCTTGATTCCCTCGAAGCTGTGACAGGCTCACTTGATGAATTCACATCAGCCTATGAAGCGCAGCTGTCTTCCGAGACAGGATATTTTGAATCCCTGGGACAGGATGATGCGACTTATGAAACATTCCGGGAAGGAATCGAAGCGGTCAACGAGGAAATGGAAGATATCCAGGCACTGCGTGTTCAACTTGATGAGGAGTTTGTGGCGCTGGAAGCGGCCCGCAGCACCCTGTCTTCACAGTTGGAGGAAACATCCGATGAATAAGATGACCCCAAAGGAGGCACGATATGTTTAAGAGGCAGTTTCTATTGACGGCGCTATGCAGCAGCATGCTGTTGGCCGGCTGTCAGGATAGTGGAGAAAATGCAGAGACGGACGTAGCCGATGCAGATGCGCAGAACGGAGAGCAACAACAGGAACAGGAGAACCAGGCGCCGGCAGCGGAAAAGGCGGAAGAAACTGAAATGCCACAGGAAGATGATGGAGAAATCACTGAAGAGCCAGCATTCCAGTACGAAGTCAATGCGGATACATACGCAATTCAGCCGATTGAAGATAGCGGCGCAGACCCCCAGGTCGCCCTGCTTACTTATGACGATGCGCCAGATGGTCATGCAGTGGAGATTGCAGAAATTCTGGCAGAACATGATGCGCCTGCCATCTTCTTCGTCAACGGCATGTACCTCGAATCCGAGGCGGGAAAGGAAGCCCTCCGCACCATCCATGAGATGGGCTTTGAAATAGGGAACCATACCGAGACGCACGCAAGCCTTCCCGATCTGTCTCCGGAAGCACAGCGTGAGGAAATTACAGCTACAAACGAGCGGGTTGAAGCAATTACCGGTGAGCGTCCGCGCTTCTTCCGTGCACCATTCGGACAGAACACCGAAGCATCCTGGGAAATCGCCGAAGAGGAGGGCATGGCGCTTATGAACTGGACATACGGCTACGACTGGGAGCCGGAATATCAGAATGCCCCGGCACTGGCGGAAATCATGGTCGATACCGAGTATCTGAATCATGGAGCCAACCTCCTGATGCATGACCGTTCCTGGACCAGGGATGCTTCAGCAGAAATCGTGGAGGGGTTGAGAGACAAGGGGTATAAACTGGTCGACCCTGCTCTGATTGCTTCTCCAGAGAGGGAGGAGACGGCACAATGAGGAGATATTTCTTTATTATCGGAATCGCAGGTCTATTCGCTGCACTCTTCTTTCCATCCACAGCAGCAGCCGAAGAGACACAAATCATAAAACTGCATGATGAACCATTGCTGAGTATGCCTGAAGAGATTCCAGACCAGTTCAAGTATGATAGTGGTGTAGATATCGCCTATCCTGAAGAAGGGGTCAAGGGCATCTACGTATCAGGCTATTCAGCCGGTGGGGAGAGAATGGAAGATTTGACGGGTCTTTTGGCGGAAACAGAACTGAACGCGATGGTCATCGATGTCAAGGAGGACCATGGGAATATGATGATGGATCTTGGTTCGGATATGGAGACGATCCAGAGCGCCTCCATTGGCCATATCGATCCGGGTGCGCTGATGGAGCATATGGAATCGGAGCAGATATATCCGATTGCCCGGGTCGTCGTCTTCAAGGATTCATTGCTTGCCGAAGCACGGCCGGACCTTTCTTTTACACATTCTGACGGCACCGTGTGGAAAAATGGACGCGGAGAAAGTTTTGTCAATCCATTCTCAAAGGAAGTATGGAAATACAATGTGGAAGTGGCCAAACAGGCCGCGAAACTTGGTTTCAAAGAAATACAGTTTGACTATGTACGCTTCCCGGAAGGTTTTGAACACCGTGCCGATACACTCAACTATACACGTGGAGACTATGAGAACAATGGCAAGGATGACGTACAGCAGCGTGTTGATGCAGTGACTGACTTCGTCGGCTATGCCAGGGAAGAACTCAAACCGTACGATGTCGATGTATCCGTAGATATATTCGGCTATGCTGCCACACAGCAGGAAGCACCGGGTATCGGGCAGAATTTCTCAAAAATATCGAACAATGTCGATGTCATTTCTTCAATGATCTATCCGAGTCACTGGGGAGACGGCTACTTTGGAGTGGAAAAGCCCGATCTTAACCCCTACCAGGTGGTCTCAGGATACATGGAAGTCGAAAATGAAGTGCTGAATCAGCTTGAAGATCCACCGACTTCCAGACCATGGCTTCAGGATTTCACCGCTTCCTATCTGGGAAGTGGAAACTACAAGCCATATGGTACAGCGGAAGTGGAGGCGCAAGTACAGGCCCTCTACGATAATGGAGTCGAGGAGTTCCTGCTATGGGATGCCTCCAACAGATATACACGCGGAGTGGATTATTCCAAGGAATAGTTCCGCTGGTGCATTTCATGGACGGGGCCCGGTACCTTTTGGTGCGGGTCCTGTTTTTTTATGGAACAAACCACCCCGTTAATCATGATATAATAGCCAATGAATGAACCGCAGCGGGTTCCAGCATGAAATTTGAAAAGGAGCATGGATTATGGATCATCACAGCATCATTGAAGATGCAAAGGCACAGGTATACGATTTTCACAGCTCGGACACTACCGGACATGACTACTGGCATGTCATGCGTGTTTACAATAACGCCCGCATGCTGCAGTCAAAGGAGGGTGGAGACCGTTTCATCATAGAAGTGGCAGCCCTTTTCCATGACATGATCGACTATAAGCTGACTGATGACGAACATGCACAGCTTGACTGGATAAAGGCATTCCTGAGCAGACGTAATGTGGAGCCAGATTTGATCGACCGCATCATCCACGCGATGCAGGCAGTCTCCTTCAAGGGCGGAAACAATACCGTTGAAGTCGCGTCCGTGGAGGACGCGATTGTACAGGATGCCGACCGTCTCGATGCACTTGGGGCAGTCGGCATTGCACGGACTTTCATATATGGTGGCAACAAGCGCCATGAACTCTATCATCCGGACAGGGCAGCGCGTGAGAATCTGACATTTGAACAGTACAGCCAGGAAGATAATACGATGATCAACCATTTCTATGAAAAGCTGCTCAGACTGAAAGACCTGATGCACACGGATACTGCCAGAAGTATGGCGGAAGAACGCCACGATTTCATGGAGGCGTACCTGGAGCAGTTCTACCAGGAATGGGAAGGAATGCGATGAACCACCCGGTGCGGAAAAGCTAGATATTCAAAATGATGATAGGAGGAAGACAAGTGAAGGTAGAACTGACGAAATTCAAGGTGAAGCCGAATAAAAGTGACAAAGTGGATGAATGGATGGCATATATCGAAGAGAACATGGATGATGCGCTTCTTACATTGGAAGGTGAGAAGATGTATATCGAAACGATATTCAGGGAGCAGAATGGAGAACATGAATATCTCTACTGGTACAGTGTGCAGGAGGAAGATCCGGATGAGGATGATGCGCTGGACATCAACCAGAAGCTGGTGGATTTCTTTGACGAGTGCATTGACAAGACTTTCCAGCCACTTGATCTCAATGCTTCCGTCGTAATGATGCCGAAGCGTACCAGAAACGCGATGTTCAATGGAGGGCAGGTGGGTGCTCATGAAGATTCCGCTGACTGAAAAACATCCATTGATCGGACAGATGGCTGAAAACAGGGTGGTATTCTGGCCGAATGATCATTATTCGGCGTTCCAGCCGGATTCGTCGAGCTCCATCCTGAAGAAGGAAGATATTATGGAGGCGGACAGGCGCCTGAGGCGTTTCGCACCTTTTATAGAAGCGGCTTTCCCGGAGACAAAAGCGCAGGACGGCATCATCGAGTCGCCGCTGGTCCAAGCGGATGATATGAAGGAGCATCTTGGTACAAGATACGGGGTGACCATCGATGGCGCCCTCCACATCAAATCGGATGACAGCCTTACCGTCTCCGGTTCCGTCAAGGCACGCGGTGGCATATACGAAGTTCTGAAATATGCCGAGGATCTTGCTTTGGAACATGAAATGATCGATCTGAATGAGGACCATGGACAGTTCGATTCGGAAAAGTTCCGGGATTTCTTTTCAGACTATACAATCATATGCGGCTCGACCGGCAATCTCGGCCTCTCCATAGGCATCATCGGTGCCGCTCTCGGATTCAAGGTCGTCATCCATATGTCGAGTGATGCAAAACAGTGGAAGAAGGATATGCTGCGGGGAAATGGTGTCACGGTGATCGAGCATGAGGACGACTACAGCAAAGCAGTGGAAGAGGGCAGGGAGGAGGCCCTTCGGGATGATAAAGGCTATTTTGTCGACGACGAGGATTCGAAGCCGCTCTTCCTGGGTTATGCGGTGGCTGCATTGCGTCTTGAGAGACAGCTTGAGGAGAAGGGGATCCGGGTGGATGAAAAACATCCGCTTTATGTATACCTGCCGTGCGGGGTGGGCAGTGCACCCGGCGGCATCAGCTTCGGCCTGAAGCATGTGTTCGGGGACGCAGTCCATCCGGTATTCGCTGAACCAGTGCACTCCCCATGCATGCTGCTCGGTCTCATCACGGGGATGCACGATGAAGTATCGGTTCGGGACATCGGTCTCGACAACAGGACGATTGCGGACGGCCTGGCAGTGGGCAGACCGTCAAAATTTGCAGGGAAGCTGCTCGCAGGTGATATCCATTCGTTCTATACGGTCCAGGATGAGGAGATGTACACACTTCTGGCCGAATTGTATGACCGGGAGCACATGAAAATTGAGCCTTCCGCAACAGCCGGCCTGCCGGGCCCCGCCATCCTCCACCAGAATCTCAACCGGTCTGAGCTCCAGGATGCAACCCATATCGTCTGGAGCACGGGTGGCAGCATGGTGCCGGATGAAGAGTGGCAGGCAGACTATATGAGGGGCAGGGGTGAATGATCCGGCAGCGTCCCTGATGATTGTCAAAAGGGCTGGGGAATAGTATAATACTTATTTGAATTTGGCTATTGGCCCCAGTTTTGAAAGCAGGTGAAGATATGGAACGATCCGAATTCAAGAAGAAAGTGATCGACTATGCCCATTCGATAGGAATAGACCAGATCGGCTTCACCCATGCGGAACCCTTCACGGAGTTCAGGGAAAAGCTCATCGACTACCATAAGAGGGGGTATGCCTCGGGGTTTGAAAAGGGCTCAGTGGACGAACGCACTGAGCCCCGTCTCTCGCTAGACTCGGCCAGAAGCATCATCTCCATTGCGGTCGGCTATCCGAACCGGCTGCCTGATGCCCCCAAGAGCAGAAAGGGTGAACGGCGCGGCACTTTCGCCCGTGCTTCTTGGGGCGTCGATTACCATACATTGCTGAACAGAAGGCTCGCCAAGCTGGAAGATTATATAAAGTCCCTGGATCCTTCCATCGAGTGCAGGTCCATGGTGGATACAGGTGTGCTCAGTGACCGGGAAGTGGCGCGGCGCAGCGGCCTCGGCTATATCGGCAAGAATGGCTTTGTGATCAACCCGGAACTTGGGACATACTCCTACCTGGGTGAAATGATCACGAGCTATCCCTTCCCGCCCGACGAAGAGCTTATAGACTCCTGCGGGGACTGCAATCTGTGCGTCGACCGGTGCCCGACGGGGGCGCTTGTCGGAAACGGGCAGCTGGATTCGCAGAAGTGCATCTCCTTCCTGACCCAGACGAAGGGGTTCCTGCCGGATGAATACCGCGGCAAGATCGGCAACCGGCTGTACGGCTGCGACACATGCCAGCAGGTCTGCCCGAGGAACAAGGGCATCAATACAGACCATCATTCGGACATCGTGCTCGAGCCTGAGATATTGAAACCGGAACTGACTGGGCTGCTTGAGATATCCAACAAGGATTTCAAGGAGACATACGGTCATCTGGCCGGTGTCTGGAGAGGGAAGAAGCCCATCCAGCGCAATGCCATCATCGCACTTGCCCATTTCAGGGAGGAGGCGGCAGTGGAGACGCTGAAGCGTGTAGCGGAGAATGATCCGCGTCCGGTCATAAAAGGGACGGCTTACTGGGCGATCGGGAGGATCCTCGGAGATCGTGCACTTGATTATATAAGTGAAAGATATAAAATGGAAAAAGATGAAGCAGTCAGAGATGAAATGTTGAAAGGTGTCCAGGAAGTCGCCTAGGAGGTTACAATGGCAAATCATATTGTTCTATATCAACCGGAAATACCGGCAAATACAGGAAACATCGGCCGCACGTGTGCGGCCACGAATACCACACTCCATCTGATCAGACCACTTGGGTTCTCGACCGATGACAAGATGCTCAAAAGAGCGGGTCTCGACTACTGGCCCCATATCAATGTCGTTTATCATGACTCTGTGGAGGATTTTTTCGAAGCGACGGCAGGCACCTACTACCTGCTTACAAAATTCGCAGAAAAATCCTATGCAGAAATGGATTTCAGCAGCCGTGAAGCGGAACACTACTTCATCTTCGGCAAAGAAACGTCCGGGCTTCCGGACTGGATGAAGGAGAAGTACCGGGAAACGCTCCTTCGGGTGCCGATGAGCGGGAAAGTGAGATCCCTCAACTTGGCCAACACGGCTGCCATACTGATATATGAAGCGCTGAAGCAGCAGGAATTTCCACAATTACATTAGGAGGCAATACAATGAACCAAGTGATCGATCTATTGAAGAATCACCGCTCCATCCGCAAGTTCAAGGATGAGCAGTTGGATGAAGATACAATCCGGGAGCTCGTCACTGCCGCCCAGGCGGCAAGTACATCGAGCTATGTACAGGCCTACAGCATCCTCGGCGTCACGGAGCCCGAAAAGAAGGCGGCACTCAGGGAAATCAGCACCCAGCCCTATGTGGAGCATAACGGACATCTGTTCGTCTTCCTGATAGACTACAACCGTCATGTCGAACTGTCTCAGGAGAAGGGGACGCCGATCGATTATGACAAGACCGAACAGCTCATCGTGGGCACTGTGGATGCGACACTCGCTGCCCAGAACCTCGCGGTGGCGGCTGAAAGTATGGGACTCGGCATGTGCTACATCGGCTCACTGAGAAATGATATGGCACGCGTGATAGAGATTCTTGAGCTGCCAAAAGGGGTCGTTCCCCTGTTCGGCATGGTGGTAGGCAAACCCGACCAGGAAGGCAGCCGGAAGGAAAGGCTGCCATTCGAAGCAGTCTATCATGAGAACAGCTACACACCGGTCGCAGAGGTGAAGGATGCGATCGACAGCTATGACGCACGCATCAGCGAATACTATAAGGCGCGTTCCGGCGGCAAGCGGGATGATTCCTGGAGCGACCAGGTCATCGGAATGCTCGGCAAGAAGCAGCGCCTTGATGTGGACGGGGTATTGAAGGGCCAGGGATTCCTCGGCCAATAAAAAATAAGCCATGCGGAGAATCCGCATGGCTTTATTTTTTATTGACTGAGCTTTTCATCTCCGTCATCCTTGTAGCCCCATTCGGAGTCACGGCTTGAAGAGAGGATGGCGGTGATGAAGGATATGCTTACCATGAGTATCAGAAATGCTTTCATAAACTAGCGCCTCCTATATTTCCATACATATACACATTATAAACCATATGCCTGAAAGAAAAAAGCTGAAAAGGGAGAAAAGTTTTGTTAGAAATAGTACCGATAAGGGTAGAATATAAAAGACATTGAGAAATCTAGGAGGAATCAACATGGCAATGAACTTTAAAATTTTCAAGGACAAGGAACTGGTCAGCATCTATCTTGCTGATATCCTGAGGAAACAGGTTCATAATAATCCAACAAGCGTAATGGGGCTTGAAATGAATGAGGAACTGGATTGGACCTACCAAAAATTTGTCGGTGAATCCAAACAGCATCCGGCTGATTTCTCACAAATCTATCTCGTGACCATCAACAAGGATGGAGACACGGACATATTCGAAAAACTGGATATCCCTGACAACCAGCTGAAGACCGACGGGTCTGTGGATTCGATGAAAAAAGTGCTGGACGACAAGGACCAAGTGAACCTTGCGGTGCTCTCGATCGGTGCCAACAAGAATCTCGGCTACAATGACTCGGACGGCAACGACCAACTGTTCGATTCAAGGGAACTTATCCTTGTGGCGACTGGCAATGACAAGGCGGATGCGATCAGGGACCTGTATGATGCAGTCGAGAATGACAAGGATGACTTCGGCAAAGTGAAGCAGCACCGCATGGTGACGGTTGTCATGGATACTGAAGCGGCATCCCGTCTTGACCAGGACATCGTCCAGTACTATACTTCTGAATTCGCCTAGAAACGAGGGAGAACATGAAAAAGGACAATGATATCGACTATAGGAATGATATTGAACCGGACGAAAATGAGATGACTGAAGATATGGAAGATGTGAAGGCGCTGGGGAAGGAAATGGAGCAGCTTTCCCAGAATGAGGACTATCCGATCGATTCTTCCGATGATGAATCACATGGTGTGGACCCGGAAGAAGACGAAAATAATGAATAACAGATGAATCCTTCTGTAAATTAGTATAAAATATTCTATGAATACTAATTTTTCAGGAGGTTTTTTAATTGTCATATAGAATAGAAAAAGACACAATCGGTGAAATTAAAGTTCCTGGTGACAAATACTGGGCTGCACAGACTGAGAGGAGCAGACAGAACTTCCCTGTGGGCAAGGAGAAGATGCCGATTGAGGTCATCGTTGCCTTCGCCCATCTGAAGAAGGCAGCCGCGGTATCGAACCATGATCTCGGCAAGCTTTCAGAAGCCAAGAAGGAAGCGATCGTGCATGCCTGCGACAGAATCATCGCACGCGAACTTGACGAGCATTTCCCACTTGTCGTATGGCAGACGGGAAGCGGTACACAGAGCAACATGAACGTCAACGAAGTGGTCAGCTATGTGGCGAATGAATATCTGGAAGAAAAGGGGAGTGACGAGAAGGTCCACCCGAATGACGATGTGAATAAATCCCAGAGTTCAAATGATACTTATCCGACTGCAATGCACGTGGCACTGTACCAGGCGGTCGAGGAGCAGCTCGTACCTGCACTCGGTGTGCTGAGGTCGACTTTTGCAGACAAGGAAGCGCAGTTTGAGAACATCATCAAAATCGGACGGACACACCTGCAGGATGCGACGCCATTGACGCTCGGCCAGGAAATCAGCGGATGGAGATACATGCTCGAGAAGTGTGAAACACTGGTCAATGAATCCAAGCAGCAGCTTAAGAACCTCGCAATCGGCGGTACGGCTGTCGGCACGGGAATCAATGCCCATCCTGAATTCGGCGATCGTGTGGCGAAGGAGATCTCAAACCAGACAGGCTATGAATTCGTCTCCTCCGAAAACAAGTTCCATGCACTCACGGCCCATGATGAAGTGGTATACCTGCACGGGGCGCTCAAGGCACTTGCTGCAGATCTGATGAAGATTGCCAATGATGTCAGGTGGCTTGCCTCCGGTCCAAGGGCTGGAATCGCCGAAATCGAAATCCCTGCAAACGAACCTGGCTCCTCCATCATGCCGGGGAAAGTAAACCCGACACAGTCTGAAATGCTCACGATGGTGGCGACCCAGGTGTTCGGAAATGATGCAGCAGTCGGATTTGCAGCCTCCCAGGGCAACTTCGAATTGAACGTCTTCAAACCGGTCATCCTTTTCAACACACTGCAGTCAATCTATCTGCTGGCAGATGGCATGAACACGTTTAATGACAAGTGTGCAGTGGGAATAGAACCAATAGAAGAGAACATTGAACGCTTCCTGAATAATTCATTGATGCTGGTGACTGCACTCAATCCTCATATCGGCTATGAAAACGCAGCAAAGATTGCTAAAAATGCCCATGAAAAAGGGATTACACTCAAAGAGTCGGCAGTCGAATCCGGCCATCTCACTGAAGCGCAGTTTGATGAGTGGATCAATCCGGAAGATATGATCCAATCCAAAGATTAGGAGCTTACTTATGAAAAGAATCGGACTTGTGGATATCGGTTCCAACACCGTACGTCTTGTACTTTTCGAATACAATGAAGAAACCGGTCTGAAGGAACTGCAGAACATCAAGACACCTGCCAGGCTGGCCAGGTATCTGGACGAAGACAATGTGATGGCCGAGGAGGGGATCGACAACCTCCTCTCCATCCTGGGCAGCTTCCAGAAGATCAGCGAGAAATATGATGTGACGGAAATCTACCCAGTTGCCACGGCAGCGATCAGGCAGTCCGTCAACGTTGAGGAGATTCTGGAGCGGACGAAAAATGAAGTCGGTATGGATATCAAAGTCCTTCCAGGAAAGGAAGAGGCCTATTATGGATATCATGCAGTGGTCCATACGATCAGCAACATGGACGCGGTTACAATTGATATAGGCGGAGGGAGTACCGAACTCACCTTCTTCGAGAACAAGGAGCTCATCCATTCCGTCAGCCTGCCCTTTGGGGTTGTCACACTGAAGTCCATGTTCTTTGAGGGCAAGGAGCATAACGATGAAGAGGCACTCGAGGCCACTGAGAAATATGTCAAAGAGCAGCTGAAGTCGGTCAAATGGCTGGCCAAAAGGAAAGTGCCGATCCTGGCCATTGGAGGCAGTGCGCGTAATATTGCACGCATCCACCAGTCTTCCGTCAACTATCCGATTGCAGGTGTCCATGGATACTCCATGGACCGCAATGACCTGCAGGATGTCTACGACCTTCTGGAAGGTACAAAAGAAGATGACCTTGACGATATCGATGGCCTCAGCAAGGATAGGAGCGACATCATCCTGCCGAGTGCCATCGTCTTCAAGTCGCTTTATGACCTGGTCAGGGCTGAAGAGTTCAAATTCAGCCGCCAGGGCCTGCGCGAGGGTCTGGCCATGTCGATCATATCGAAGGATTATCCGGCCGCCTTCAACAAATACCATATTTTCAGGGATTCGCTGATGGAACTGGCGAGTGATTTCCATATCCTGAGAAGCGAAGGTGAAAAACGGCAGGAGATTGCAGAGCGCATCTACCATGAACTTGCACGCTTCGATTTCATAAAAACGGGCAAGCATGAGAAGTATCTGATGAAGAATGCAGCGCATATCTTCTATCTTGGCGCATTCATCGACCGTGATGCGACGAGTCAGCACACGTATTATATAATTTCCAACAGCAACATCAACGGCATCGTCCACGAGGACAGGGTCCGGCTTGCCCTGATGGCGAGTTTCAAGAACAAGACACTGCTCAAGTTCTATGCCGAGGAGTCGGGATGGTTCGACAGCAATGATCTCGAGACGCTGTTGACGCTGGGGAGCATACTGAAGTTCGCCAACGCCCTCAATGTATCCAATACAGGCATTGTTCAGGACCTCTATCTGGAAGAGGAGGGCGATGACATGGTCATGACAGTCAAATATAAAGGCGATCCGATTGCCGAGGAATATCAGGCAACCCGGCAGAGGAAACATATAGAAAAAATTATGGATAAAGATCTGGAGATCAGATTCATTGAAGCATAATATTTATCTTTAATTTATAGGGAGTAGGAGAATAGTGATGGCATATCGATTGAATGATAAGGAATATTATAACAATCGAGAGTTGAGCTGGCTCAGATTCAATTACAGGGTCATTGAGGAAGCGGCGGATTCCAATAACCCGCTACTTGAGAAATTGAAGTTTCTGGCGATAACCAGTTCGAATCTCGACGAGTTCTTCATGGTTCGGGTGGCTGGCCTCAAAGACCAGGTGAAGATGAACTATCATGAGCCGGATACGAAGACGCAGATGACTCCCGAGGAGCAGCTCGCGGGCATCAGTGAGCTGAACCGGCAGAACAGTGCTGTGCAGTACGAGTATTTCCATCGCCTCATGGGTGAGTTGGAAACTTATGATATCTATCTGAAACGGCCATATGAACTTCCGGAGCACCTGCAGGAGGAACTTGAAGAAATATTCGATACGGAAATATTTCCTTCTCTTACCCCTCTTGGAATTGACGCCTATCGTCCATTTCCAAAACTGATGAACAAAAAGATAAACATATTCATAAATCTGTCGAACGATCTGGGCGACCAGACCGCCATCGTCCAGCTGCCCACCGTCATCAGACGCTACTATGAGCTTGAAGACGGGGGCCGCACCTATATCATACTGGCTGAAGACATCATTGAGACATACATCAACAAGCTGTTCAGAGGGTATACAATCGATCGGACATTCCCTTTCAGGATTACCAGAAATGCAGATTTGACGATACATGAAGAGGGGGCAGCGGACCTTCTGATTGAGATTGAAAGGTTTCTCAAGGAGCGTACGAAAGGCGCTGCGGTGCGACTGGAGATCGACATCAGCAAAGATGACAGCATCAACGGGTCATTCCTGCGGAACGAACTGGGACTCTCCGAGCAGGATGTCTACAAGTTCCACGGCCCGCTTGACCTGACTTTCCTGTTTGGACTGACCGCGTCGCTGGCAGAGAGGTTTCCGCATCTGACATATCCACCGTTCACACCGCAGGAACCGAAGTTCCTTTCCGGCAAGAATATATATGACAAGGCCCTCAAAGAGGACATATTCTTCCATCATCCGTTCGAAAGTTTCCAGCCGATTGTGGAGTTCATGCGCGAAGCGGCGGAAAACCCTGATGTGCTGGCAATCAAGCAGACGCTCTACCGGGTGTCGAGCGATTCACCCATCATCGAGGCACTGAAGACCGCTGCAGAGAACGGCAAGCAGGTGACTGTGCTCGTTGAGCTGAAAGCACGGTTCGATGAGGAGAACAATGTGCAATGGGCGAAGGAGCTGGAAGATGCCGGATGCCACGTCATATACGGCATGCACTATCTGAAGACGCACAGTAAAATCACACTCGTAGTCAAACGGGTCGGCGGCAGACTCGTCCGGTATGTTCATCTGGGCACCGGGAACTATAACGATTCCACTGCAAAACTCTATACCGACATGGGAATCGTGACCACGGATGAGGCTATCGGGAATGATGCCATCAACTTCTTCAATTATCTGAGCGGCTATTCCCTGAAACCCGATTACGAGGCACTCTACGTGGCGCCATTCGACATTAGGGATCTGTTTGCCGAGTACATCGACAAGGAGATTGAGATGCACAAGGTGCATGGCAGAGGGTATATATTCGCCAAGATGAATTCACTGACGGATAAGAAGATCATCAACAAGCTGCTGCAGGCCTCCCAGGAGGGGGTAAAGGTGGATCTTGTCATACGGGGCATCTGCTGTCTGAAGCCCGGTATTGAAGGCGTCAGTGACAACATCAGGGTCATCAGCATCGTCGGCAGGTTTCTTGAACATTCGAGGATCTACTACTTCCATCATAATGGCGAGGAGAAGATGTTCCTTTCCTCAGCAGACATGATGACACGCAACATGATCAAAAGGGTGGAGATCCTCTTCCCGATCAAAGACCCGGCAATACTTGAAGAGATAAAATCCATCAGTCGCCTGTATCTGATGGACAACATCAAGGCGCGCATACAGAAGCCGGATGGCACATATGAATATGTCGACAATGAATATGAACCGAACAGTGCCCAGATCGAGCTGATGCGGCGTGCCGAGAGAAACGGCAGGGAGCAGCTCGTCCAGAAAGAGAATCAGCTGCTCCTTAAAGTCAAGAACCGCTTCAGAAGAAGAAAATAGCATGTTTTGGGCCAGGGATTTCATATCCCTGGTCTTTTTGCAATTGACATTGTTTTCTGAAATGTTTAGACTATCTAGATATAACTAAAACAATGAGGTGAAGATATGACCACGTATGAGGAATTTTTAAAAGATGCCGGGAATTACCGTACTGTACCGGTGATCGAATCGTTCAGCACCGATCTGCTGACGCCTGTACAGATGTTTCATTCTTTGAAGGATGAGGCAGTCTATATGCTGGAAAGCCAGGAACCCGAATCAGCGTGGTCTAACTTCTCCTTCATCGGACTGGACCCGATGGTCGAAATCGAGGAAACCGGCCGCCAGTTCATCGTCAATGACCTCGAGAGGGGAGACCGTCTCACCCTGCCGACTTTCAAAGAAGCGTTCGAAGTGACGCTTGGACGTCTCGAGGTGAAGATCCCTGATATGGATATTCCGTTCAAAGGGGGCGGGGTCGGCTATATCAGCTACGATGCGATATCCGACTATGAACCTGTTCCAAGGGCGCCGGAGGAGGAAGTGCATATTGCGAACTATCATCTGCTCTTCTGCCGCACACTGCTCGTGTATAACCATCGTTCCAAAGAGATCCATATCATCCACTTTGCGAGAGTGGATGACGACAGGGACAACGCACAGATATACGAAGAATCGATGGAGACGATTGAACACATCAGAACGCGTCTGCTGCATGACAGCGACCTGTCCGATCTGCTCCTCCCCACTGTGCTGCCGATGACCTCCACATTCAACCTGGAGAGCAACTATAGAAAAGAGAAGTTCCTCGGCGATGTCGAAAAGATCAAGAACTACATCGAGGCAGGGGATATACTGCAGGCGGTCCTTTCCCAACGGTTCCATAAGAAGACGGAAAGAAGCGGCTTTGAACTCTACCGTGTGCTGAGGAAGGTGAACCCGTCCCCATACATGTACTACTTGAAGTTCAATCAGCTCGAAGTGATCGGCAGTTCCCCGGAACGGCAGCTGGAAGTCCAGGATGGCAATCTCGAAATTCACCCGATTGCAGGGACGAGAAAAAGGGGTGCCACGAAGGAGGAGGATGACCGGCTCGCCCGGGAACTCCTGGAAGATGAAAAGGAGATCGCCGAACATCGCATGCTTGTGGATCTGGCGCGCAATGACATCGGCAGGGTGGCCGAATACGGATCGGTGGCAGTCAGCGAGTACATGGTGATCGGCCGCTTCTCACGTGTAATGCACATCATCAGTAAAGTCAGGGGAAGGCTCAAGGCGGGTGTCTCCCCGATAGACGCATTCATCTCGTCCTTCCCGGCCGGCACACTTTCCGGTGCCCCGAAAGTGCGGGCGATGCAGATCCTGAGGGAGCTTGAACCGACCGCAAGAAACCTATACGGTGGCAGCATCCTCTACCTCGGATTCGATGGGAACATCGACTCCTGCATCACCATCCGCACGATGACACTGGTGGACCAGAATCTCTATATCCAGGCGGGGGCAGGCGTGGTCGCCGATTCGGATCCCGAATCGGAGTACCAGGAGACCATCAATAAGGCGAGCGCCCTGGAGCAGACGGTGCATCTGACCGAAAAGATATTCAACGATAGAAATATATTGAAAGTATAGGGGGATGGAAAATGATATATATGATCGATCACTTTGATTCCTTCACCTATAATATTGTGCAGGCACTTGGAGAAATGGGTGAAGAAATCGTAGTAAGAAGGAACGATGCAATAGATTTCGATGAGATCGACCGGCTGGCGCCGGATCTGATATTCTTGTCCCCCGGCCCGAAACGCCCTGAAGATACGGGAATGACGATGGAGGTCATCCGCCGCTACAGGGAGCAGGTGCCGATATTTGGCGTATGCCTGGGGCACCAGACGATTGCCCATGTGTTCGGCGGCAATGTCAGGCGCACAAGAAAACTGATGCATGGCAAGACCTCTGAGCTCCATCACGACGATACCGGCATATACGCAGGGATGTCGCAGGGTTCAGATGTGATGAACTACCATTCCCTCGTCGTTGACGAAGGGACGCTGCCGGACTGTTTTACCGTTACAGCAGAAACGGAGCTCGGGGAAATCCTCGGCATCCGGCACGAATCGCTGCCGATTGAAGGGGTGCAGTTCCATCCCGAGTCGATCGGGTCCAGAGAAGGCCGGCAGCTGCTCGGGAATGTGGTCGAAAAATTTTGCAGAAACAAGAAAACACCGCTGAAACAATGAAGTTTCAGCGGTGTTTCCTGTTCTAGAGGGTGTTCCTGTCCAGTTCCACACGGACCGTCTTCTGCAGCAGCGGATGGATGAATTCTATCCTGTAGCTGAAAAGCTGGAGGTCCCTGAGCGTTGAATCGCCATACAGCGGATCTCCAATTACGGGGAAGCCGACGTGTGCAAGATGGACCCGGATCTGGTGTGTCCGCCCCGTCTCAAGTTCTATTTCGAGTTCACAGTATTCAGGCGTGACTCTGGACTCTATGACGTGCGTCATGGCTTCCTTCCCCTTGGATGTTACATGGTACTTGTTGCGTTCCTTCGGGTTTTTGGCGATCGGTGCATCGATCGTCTGCGGCTCGAGGCGTTTCTTCGTATCCACTCTTGCGATATAGGTGCGTTTGATGTCCCGTTCGCTCAGCATATGGTCGAGCATCTTCTTGACAAGCGGGTTCTTGGCGACAAGGATTACGCCTTTGGTCTCCTGGTCGAGCCGGTGCACGGGTTCCAGATAGTCGGACTCGAGCGTGTACACCGCATGGTTCATAAGCGTGTTCGTCTCATTCATCTGGTTCGGGTGGGTCTTGACCCCCCTTGGCTTGAACAGGATGGCCAGATACCTGTCTTCATACAATACGTCGCATGTACGGTAGCTCGGCTTGTACTGGCTCTCGGCTCCGGTGTCGGGCAGGAGGACCGCATCCCCGGTATGGACGGGGGCATTGAGCGGCGCCTGCTCCCCATTGATCGTGATGTCTTTTGACATGCGCAGGAAATGGAGCTCTTTTTTTGGAACATGGAGCGATTTCAGCATCTCTTCAAGTGTCATGCCATCAAAATTTTCGTGGATATTTACTTTCATCTATTCTTCCCCTGTCATGGCAGTGATGAACTCGGCATAGTCATCTGCATTGCCCGGGTTGCCGGTCATCCGGTCGACTTCTTCGCCGTCTTCGAAGTAGACGAGCGTCGGCGTGGCTTCGATGGCATAGTCATTCCAAGCCTGCTCATACTCCAGTATGTTCAGCTGGGTGACTTCTTCACCCGTCTCGTCGAATGCCTCCATCAGGAATGGTGTTGCCGCCATGCAGTGGACGCATGTCGGGCTCCAGAAGTAGACGAACTCACCTTCGCCGCCGTCGATGATCTCCTGTGTTTCATCGAGTGTCTTGTTGTGGTGGTAGTTCTCATCATCAAGCTTGTCGATCGTCGCTCCTTCAAGTTCTTCCGGCTCCCTGTCTGTATACGGATAGTAGCCGGAGTCGCTGAGGTTGTCCGGGTTGTCGGAAGCATTGTTCATATAGATGAAGATTCCGACAAAAGCGACGATGATCAGTGCGACGATGCCATAAAATAGTTTATTGCCCATGGTTGAGTCTCCTTTTTATTTTCTTTTTATCATAAATGATAATATAAAGATGAGTGCAAAAGCAATGAGGGAGAGCAGCGGTATCGTGATGAAACCGAATACGTTGATGTACTGGACGGTGCAGGACACGCCGGTACATGCTGCAAAGTTATCCCCAAGGAAGCTGACCTTCTGCAGGGCATAGTGGTAGGATGCAAGCAGTATGCCGAGGCCGCTCATTACGCGGATGTAGTATTTCGCACCTTGATCATTGCGGACGAAGCCGATGATTGAAATGATGACCAGGGGATACATCAGAATGCGCTGATACCAGCAGAATTCGCAGGGGGCATACTGCCTGACTTCACTGAAGTAAAGGGATCCCATTGTCGCAATCAGTGCAGTGAGGAAGATGAGCTGCATATAAAGTTTATTGTTGGCCATGCCGTTCCTCCTATTTGCTTTTTCATTTCAAGGTCATACTATATCATTATAAGTGATAATGATATATGCATGGTAACGATTAATTTACAAAGTTATTAACTTTTGTATACCGAAAGGGTGTCACGATGAAGAGTAAACTTCAGCTTTTGAAGGATATCGCCGAGTTCCTCAATGAAGAGACCGATCGCAGTACCATGATACATGGTGCCCTGAAGCTCCTGATCGACTATTCCGAATTCGATACGGGCTGGATCTTTTTCATCAACAGTGAAGGCCAGCATGAACTCAGCGCCCATTACAGATTGCCGCCGTCTCTCGAAAAGGAGCAGTACCACCATCTTTGCGACGGAAAATGCTGGTGTGTAAACAAATATAACAACAGTGAACTCAAGACGGCAACGAATATATTCGTCTGTTCGAGGCTCGAGAAGGCCAGGATGGAGTACCCGGAGGAGAACAAGGGGATCACCCACCATGCGACGGTGCCGCTCATATCCGGTGAGGAGTCATTCGGGCTGCTGAACGTTGCCAGTCCCTACAGGGAGCAGTTCACCCAGGACGAGTTGGACCTTCTGGAGTCCGTCGCCTTCCAGATCGGTTCAACACTGAAGCGGATCGAGCTGACGGCGCAGGAACAGGAGAACATGATCATCCGGGAGCGCCAGCGTCTGGCGCGGGACCTTCATGATTCGGTGAACCAGATGCTCTTCTCGATCGGCATCACTTCCCACGCGGCAAAAACACTGGACGACCGGGGGAAGGTGCAGGATGCCTTCCAGTCGATCGAGCATACGTCGAAACATGCGATGAAGGAGATGAAGGCGCTGATTTGGCAGCTCAAGCCGATCGGCCTTGAGAACGGCATCATCGATGCGGTCGAAAAATACGCAGACATATTGGACCTTAGGATTACTGTGCAGGTCGATGGATTCTATAATGTTTCCGACCGGGTGGAAATCGGGCTCTACAGGGTCATCCAGGAGAGCCTCAACAACATCAGGAAGCATTCCGGTACGCATGCGGCACGGATTGAAATGGTTGCCGGGACGGACACCCTCAAGGTTACAATAGAAGACGCGGGTACGGGATTCGAGATGGAGGAGGGCAAGGGCTACAGCTACGGACTTGCAAACATGCGGGAGCGGGTACACAAGCTCGGCGGTTCTTTCGACATCATTTCAAAAAAAGGTGAGGGCACGAAAGTGGTTGTCAGTGTCCCGATGAAGGAGTGAGCATATGTATAACATCATACTGGTGGACGATCATCATATCGTCAGGGAAGGGATGAAGTTCCTTCTGTCCACCACGGAAAACATCAACGTACTCGAGGATTTCGGCACGGGACAGGAAGTGCTGGACTATCTGGAGGAGAAGCATTCACATATAGACCTGGTGCTTCTGGATCTCGTGATGCCCGAGATGGACGGCATCGAAGTGACACGCGCAATCAAAAGCCATTATCCGGGCATCAAAGTGCTCGTGCTCTCCAGCTATACGAGTGAAGAGTACATCCGTCCGGTGTTCGCCGCCCATGCGGATGGGTACATCATCAAGGAGATGGAGGCGGAGGAACTGATCGACTCCATCATAAAGGTGATCGAGGGCGAGAAGGTGATCCATCCGAACATTCTTGAAGTGATCGACCGCGAGGGGGATATGCCCCATGAGAAGAATGCACTCTCGGCGCGTGAAGTCGAAGTGCTGCGGGAGATCGTCAAAGGGAAATCGAACAAGGAGATCGGGGAGGCGCTCTATGTGAGTGAAAAGACGGTGAAGACCCATGTCAGCCATATCCTGAACAAACTTGAAGTTTCCGACCGCACCCAGGCTGTCATCTATGCCATCAAATATAATATCGTGGAACTTTAGAAAGCCACGGATGACGCCGAGTAAACCGGTTACAAATAGCAGTTTACAAAAACTGTTACAAGGAAGTATAATGAATCAAGGAGTTTCAAAGTCTGGAGGGGTAATATGAAAGTGGGAAATAAACTGACAATACAGATCATCATCGCCCTGATCCTCGGCATCATCGTGGGCTCGGTGCTCAGCCCGATGGGCGACCAGGGATGGGTACAGTGGATCGATCAGTACATATTCAACGTAGTGGGACAGCTGTTCCTGAATATGATCTTCATGATGGTGGTTCCGGTCGTCTTCATCTCCATCGTCCTCGGAGTGGTCAATGTCGGTGATCCGAAGATGCTCGGCGGCATCGGCATCAAGACGCTGGCATTCTATCTGGCGACTACGGCAATCGCCATCACCATCGCCATGGTTGTGGCGAACCTTCTGAATCCTGGGGAAGGGCAGTCCCAGCTTCTGGATTCGGAAGAAGTATCAGAATACCGCGAGACGGAACTTGAGGGTGGATCGACAGGGGAAGCCATCCAGCAGGGATTCGACCAGACGGTCATCAACCTGATTCCGACGAACATCATCGAGGCGATGGGCACGCAGAACATGCTTCAGATCATCGCTTTTGCGATCTTCATCGGCATTGCCATGATCGCCGCAAAGGACAAGTCCGCGCGGCTTACAGCACTGTTTGAAGAGGCGAATGACGTCGTGATGTGGATTGTCATGGCCATCATGAAATACTTTGCAGCAATCGGTGCATTCGGACTTGTTGCGACCGCCTTCGTCCAGGCCGGATTCGGTGCCATCCAGCAGCTCGGCATGTACTTCATCTGTGTGCTGCTTGCGCTGTTCATCCACCTTGCAATCGTATATGGTTCTGTAGTCCAGTTCCTGGCGAAGAAAAGCTTCATCTGGTTCCTTAAGAACTTTGCGCCGGCGATGGGTGTGGCGTTCAGTACATCCTCCTCAAGTGCGGTATTGCCGATCTCACTCGAGACGGCACAGGAGAACCTGAAGATACGCAAGAGTGTGTCGAGCTTCGTGCAGCCGCTCGGTGCAACGATCAACATGGACGGTACTGCAATCATGCAGGGTGTGGCCACGGTGTTCATTGCGCAGCTGTCCGGGATCGATCTCACGATCATGCAGATGGTTACAGTCGTCATCATTGCGGTGGTGGCGAGCATCGGTACTGCAGGTGTGCCGGGTGTCGGCCTTGTCATGCTGGCCATGGTATTGACGGCAGTCGGGCTCGATCCGGCGGCGATCGGCATCATCATCGGTATCGACAGGCTGCTTGACATGACCCGTACGATGGTCAATATTACGGGGGACGCAACGATTGCGCTCGTAATCAATGAGCAGCAGACACGTCGGGAAGAGGCTGAAAAAGCCGAAGCCTAAGCCATTCTTATCACTAAAATTGAATAGGGCATATATTGAACACTTGGTGAATTTCAATATATGCCCTTTTAATTTTACCCGATCTATATTATTATATTAAAAGTGTATTATTATCGCATGTAAATTTTACAATACCCGAATTGAGTGAAAGGAAGAAAAGAATGGATAAACAGACTTTTACGGAGATGCTCCAGTCCAAGTTCAAGATGGTCAGGACAGAAGCTGGTTATACGCAGGACTCCATGAGTCAGACAATCGGGCTGTCCAAAAAGACGCTCGTACAGATTGAGAAAGAACGCATCCTTCCCAACTGGACAACGTGCATCTCGCTTTGTGCACTATTCAGGGACAGCGAAGTTCTGACAAATTCATTCGGTGGTGATCCCCTTGAACTTGCCCAGGTGATATCCAGAGGGCATTGTATCTACCCGAATTATGATGGTGAAGCGGTATATTGGGAGGATCTCGACAGAAAGAATGGATTCCGTCTGCAGTATAATAAAAGCAATAAGATATATAGAGTACTGAATGATGAGAACCGTCCGGTCCATGCTTCCTATATTGAGAGGGAAATCAGGACATACTTCATGAGACAGACGGATCTGCAGCCCGTCTGATTCAAAGGAAGCACCGCAAGGTGCTTTTTCTTTTGGATTCATGTAGGATAAATGACAGGAGAAGGAGGGCTTTTTCTTGAACGATGGTTTTCAGATTATACTCATGGCCATGATCGGTGCACTGATCGGCGGACTGACGAACATGCTCGCCATACGCATGCTGTTCAGGCCGTATGAAGCGAAATACATGTTCGGCAGGCGTCTCCCTTTTACGCCGGGTGTCATTCCGCGCAGGCGGGAGGAAGCCTCCGTAAAGATGGGGGAGATCGTCACCAGGCATCTTTTGACGCCCGATGCCTTCATAGAGAAGATAAAGAGCCGGGAGACCCAGAATTTCATCATGCTGTTCATCGACCGGCAGATAGAGACGATCGAATCCGAAAAACTGACACTGCGCTATTTTCTTGAACGGATCAATGAAGGGCTGTCCGACAAAGTGGTGGAAGGCTTCAACGCCCAGCTGTCCGAGAAGGTGGCCTCAGAAGGCGAAAGGCTCTATCAGCAGGAGATCGGCGGACTCATCCCCGGGGATGCCATGGCTACGCTGGATGACAAAATCGGCAGCCTGCAGCCCCAGATCACACAGAAAATAGAAGAGTACATCAATTCGGAGAAGGGGTATCAGGACCTCTATACGATGACCGACGAGTTTATCGAACACAGGGGCAGGCTCGCCCGCTCGCTGAAATATCTGATGTCGAAGGAGACGATCGTACAGAATATACAAGGCGAGCTGAACAAGCTGATCCATCATCCGAAAATGACGGAGATACAGGTGCGCATCATCAACGACGAGTATGAAAAGATCAAGAACAGCAGGCTGGATGAACTCATTTCCGACAGGGACCGGCAAAGGTTGACTGAGAGCGTCTATGGCGTGCTCAGGGAACGTATAGATATCGAGGGCATACTCGATTATCCGATTGAGGACTTCAATCCTGAAATGTTCGAATCATTCAAGACACGCGGAAAATATCGGCTGCGTGACAACATCATAGAATACCTTGGTAAGAATACAGGCAGAATCGTCGAAAAGCTCCAGCTTGCACAGGTGGTCAAAAAGCAGATCGACAGTTTTGAACTCAGCCATATCGAAGACCTGGTGATGGAAATCTCGAGCAAGGAGTTCCGCATGATTACGCTTCTCGGCTTTTTCCTCGGTGGAATGATAGGAATCGTCCAGGGACTCATCGTTGTGTTTTTATAAGTCGGTTTTTTATGTTACAGTAGAGATATCTTTATAAAGGGAGTTTTTTAATAATGGCAGTTAATGTATACGATCAGGCCAATGCATTGGAAGATGCACTGCGCAACTCAGATGAATTTCAGAATATGAAGGACCTTTATGGTAAAGTGAATTCCAATCCGGAATCCAAGCAGCTGTTCGACGAGTTCAGAGAAGTACAGATGGACTTGCAGCAAAAGCAGATGCAGGGTGAAGAGATTCAGGAGGAAGATGTTCAGAAAGCACAGAAATCAGCAGAAGATATAGAGAAGGATGAAAATATCAAATCACTGATGGAAGCAGAACAGAAGATGAGCGAGCTCATCCAGGACCTGAACCGTGTCATCATGAAACCTATAGAAGAGCTTTATGGTCTGAACAACCAGAATTAATTATTGAAGAGGTCTATTATAGGCCTCTTTCTTTTGTGTTTTTTGGTATACTGAAAATATAATGCCAGGAAAAGTCAGGTGAAATATATGGTTAAGTTTATTCATAGCGCAGATCTGCATCTGGACAGCCCTTTCAAGTCCCGATCCAAGATGCCTTCAGGCATCTTCGATGTGCTTATGGAGAGTACATACAATAGTGTCACAAGGATGATGGATTTCGCCATCGAGGAGAAGGTGGACTTCATTATAATAGCGGGGGATGTCTTCGATCAGGCGAACCGCACACTGAAGTCCGAGATATTCATGAAACGCCAGTTTGAACGCCTCAAGGAGGCCGGCATCTTCGCCTATGTCATCCATGGGAACCACGACCCGCTGACCGAGGGTGTAAGGACGTCCTGGCCGGATAATGTCACGGTCTTCAAGGAGAATGTGGAAACCTATGAGATGATCACTTCGAAGGGGGAGAATGTATTCCTTCACGGCTTCAGCTATTTCCTGGATGACTCCTATGAGAACAAGCTCGATGACTATCCGGTGAATACGATGAATGAAGGGATTCATATCGGCATCCTGCACGGCACCTATTCGAAGAGCCAGTATGGACAGGAGCGCTATACAGAATTCAATCTGGAAGTGCTGAATGAAAAGCTGTATCATTACTGGGCACTGGGCCACATCCATCAGCGGGAGCAGCTCAGCGACCTCCCGCCGATCCATTACTCAGGCAACATCCAGGGACGCCACAAGAATGAGTATGGGGAGAAGGGCTTCCTGCTGGCAGAAGGGGATGACGTCTATCTCACCACCCGTTTTGTACCGGTACAGGAGCTCATCTTTTCGGAATATGAGCTGGAAGTCCAGTCGCTCGCCAAACAGGACCTCTACCAGTCCATCGTCGAATTCAAGCATCGGCTGAGGGAAAAGGGGCGGCACATCATACAGCTCAACCTTCTGTATGATGGGGAAGAGACGATATCGGATGCCGACTTCAATGAAGTGGTCGAACTGCTCAAGGAAGACGAAAGGGACCTGAAGCAGTTCATATGGATCGATGACCTCCGCCTCAAATATCTCACCCAGGACAACATCGCCCTGCTCAATGATATAAAGGCGACCCATTCTGAGAACAGGGAACTGTTCAAGGAAGCGGTGAATGCGCTGTATATGGATCCGCGGCTCAACAGATACTTGGAGCCTATCCAGGACATCGACCAGGAAGCGCTGCTTAAAGAAGGCGAAGAACGACTTAGAATGCTGATGAGGAAGTAGTGGACATATGAAAATTATTGCTTTGAACATATATGGCTATGGAAAGATTACAGAAACTGAAATAGATACCAATCAGCAGTTCATCCAGTTTTTTGGTGAAAACGAAGCCGGCAAATCGACGATGCAGTCGTTCATCCATTCCATCCTGTTCGGCTTTCCGACGCGGAAGGAACAGGAACCGAGAAGGGAACCGCGCATGCACAACCTGTATGGTGGGAAGATCACGGTGGAATTTCCGGATGAAGCGGGCCCGGTGGAAATCGAGCGCATAAAAGGGAAGGTCCAGGGTGATGTGAAAGTCTATTTCATGGACGGCTCCGTCAGGGGTGAAGAATGGCTCATAAAGAAGCTGAACTTCATCGACAAGAAGACATACCGGTCGATCTTCTCCTTTGATGTTCTGGGGCTTCAGGATATCCATAAGAATATGACCGAAGACAAACTTCAGGAATACCTGCTTCGGGCAGGTGCACTTGGATCCCATGAATATGACGAGATGCTGAGTGCCATAGACGCCGAGATGAAATCAATCTATAAGAAGAACGGCACAAACCCTGAACTGAACCAGGAAATGGATGAAATTGCTGGCCTCAGTGAAAAGATCAGGGTGCTGGAACAGACGGAGGAGCGCTACAAGACGCTGATCAACGAGAGGCTCAAGACCGAGGAAAGCCTGAATGCCAAGAAGGATGCCCTTTTCCAGCTGGATATGGTACGCAAGCAGAAGATGAAGGAAGTCATGTACCATAAGGACATCAAAGACTGGAAGGCCCTTGAGGACAAGCTGAACATAGATCCCGTGGTCTTCCCCGAGCAGGGGCTTGAAAGGTACGAGACGCTGAAGCATCAGGTCCAGCAGACCGACCGCGATATTGCGCTCCGGACCGAGAAGCTCAAAGTCCTGGAAAATGAAATCGACGGTGTGTCGCTGCCCGACAGGAACCGGCTGGCCTATCTGGAGGGCATCCAGAAGAAGGAGCCGGACATCAAACAGAAGAACATGGAGTATTCCAGACTCTCTGCTTCTATAGATACCCTGGAGGAGGAGATCGCCCAGCTCAGGCGGGATATCGGCTGGCAGCAGGAGCATCATGAAGTGGATGATTCGAATATCGTCAAGGAGTCCGTGCAGACGGTCCTTTCAAAGCTCGATGAGGTCACATTGGAAGAACAGTTCCTTGTACGCGAAATCGATCATCTGAAATCCGACCTCAAACAGTTCGATCAGGACATAGAGCGTCTGGAGCAGGAACAGATCAGCGATGAACGGATCCGCGTGAAGAAGGAAGTCGTTGAACGGGAGTTTGAACTGAAGGAAAAAGAGAAGATGTTCAGACTCATCGAGAAGGACTATGAGCGTGAGAAGAAGGAGCGGGACCGTGTCAAAAAAGGCCAGTCGACCCTGATCATAGGGATCAGTGTCCTCGCCCTCCTGATCGGCGTGTTCTATCTGATCAGCACCAATTGGCTGATGGGCGGGCTTTTCGCAGTGATTGGGGCCGGTGCCCTGCTGCTCCTGATGCTCACCAACCAGCGTGGAGACGATGCACTGAAGAACGACTATCAGGATGAGGTCCGTGAACTCAAGGACATCATCGAGACGATAAAAAGGAACAATAACGTCGATTTCGACCTCAACGACGCAAGAGACCTCAAGATGGACCTGAAGACGCAGAGGACGAAAAGGATCTCCACGAACGTCAGGCTGGAGGAGCTCAAGGAAACACTGGCCCTCAAGGAAACACAGCATGACTCACTGAATACCGACCTTGCGGCAATCAAAAGTGACCTGAAAGTGAATCCGGATATTGAAAACAAAAATATCGTGGATGCGATCCATACGATCAGGGAGATCAAGCAGAAGCGGAACCAGATCAACAGGCATACGGTGGAAATGGACAACATCAACCGGGAGCTTCAGCAGTTCAAAAGGACCGTCAAGGATGACGTGGCGGACTTCGGTATACACTATGATGACAGCACCATCTTCTATGATGTCAAAAATATGGTTTCGGGCATGTATAAGGATGAGGCGCATCACAATCGGCTGAAAGATCAGATCAACCTGCTTGAAAATGAAATAAAGGTGCTTGCCGAAAGGAACGAGGCAGGCAGGCAGGAAATCGTGCAGCTGCTCGACTATGTGGATGCGGAAGATGAGGAAGAATACTACTATTTCGCAAGAAAACACAAAGAGTATCATGACAATATAGAACGCTTTAAAGAACTGAGTGAAAAGCTTGAAGAGGAGCACTTCGACTATGACGCGAGAAACGAGCTCTCCACATATCTCCTTGCCGATCTGAAGGAGGAGGAGGAGAGCATCGCGGAACAGATAGAGGACTTCAACAGAAAGCTGCAGGATGAACAGAAGGTGCTGGCGGAGCTGAACTCCGAAATCAGTACGCTGGAAAGTGACGGCAAGCTGAGTGAAGTGAATCACAGGTTCGAGATGAAGAAGACCCTCATCCGGAACCTTTCAAAAGAATACATGTCACTCAACTATATCCGCATCCTCATTGAAACGCATATCAAAGCCATCAAAGATGAAAGGCTGCCTGTGGTCATCGAAGAGGCGAGGAGCATTTTCGAGAAGGTGACAAGAGGACGGTATATCAACGTCGTCTATGACGAGAACGGCATTACGGTAAGGCATGTCAACGGTCAGCTCTTCCATCCCCTGGAATTGTCCCAGTCGACGAAGGAGATGCTCTATATCAGTCTCAGGCTGAGCCTGATCAAAGCACTCAAGGGATATTACCAGCTGCCGCTGATTATAGATGATGCCTTCGTCCACTTCGACAAGGAGCGCAAGAAGATCATCATCGACTACCTGCGCAATGAAGTGGATGATCAGGTACTGTACTTCACATGCAACCTGGACAGCGCAATTTCGTCCTCACAGACGGTCAAACTTAAAGAAAGAGTAAAATGAGGTGACTATACTTGAATAACATATCCAAACTGAAACCCGGAGACTCGGTGGAATCCTTCTACCTGATAAAAAGAAGCCAGCAAGGGGTCACATCCCAGGGCAAACCTTATATGACCCTGTTCCTTCAGGATCGTACGGGGGAGATCGAAGCCAAGCTCTGGACCGTATCGAAAGAAGATATGGAAGTCCTGAAGCCCGAAACGCTCATCAAGGTCAAAGGGGATGTCATCGACTACCGCAACAAGAAGCAGATGAAAATTGCCGCGTTCAGAACCGCAACCGAAGCGGATGACCTGAATGCCAAGGATTTTGTTGAGAAGGCACCGATTGATGAAGATACATTGTATGAGAGCATCATGGACTATGTCATCAAAATCGAGAATGGCAGTCTGCAGCGCATCGTCCGCCAGCTTCTGAACAAGTACAGGAAGGAATTCCTGAGCTTCCCGGCAGCAATGACGAACCACCACGACTTCGTTTCAGGACTGGCGTATCATGTACACTATATGCTGAGGACGGCAGAGGCGCTGTGCGACATCTATCCGTCGCTGAACCGCAGCCTGCTCTACAGCAGCATCATCCTCCACGATATAGGGAAGGTGAAGGAGCTGTCCGGCCCAGTGGGGACCACCTATACGGTCGAGGGCAATCTGATCGGGCACATCGTCATCGCCAGTGAAGAGATTACGCGGGTCGCCCAGGATCTGAACATCGACGGTGAAGAGGTCATGCTGCTCAAGCACATGATACTGAGCCATCATGGAAAGCTCGAATATGGTTCGCCGAAACCACCGATGCTGAAGGAAGCTGAAATCCTCCATTTCATCGACAACATTGATGCACGCATGATGATGATGGACAAGCATACGTCAAAATCGGAGAAGGGGCAGTTTACAGAGCGGATTTTCCCGCTTGAAGGCCGTTTCTTCTACCGTCCAGAATCGCTGGATTAAAGCTGAAGACACGAAAAAGGACTTGTGAGTTCAACTCACAAGTCCTTTTTCGTCTATTCGGCTGGCTCCTCGGTGGATTCTTCAGTGGATTCCTCGGTGGATTCTTCAGTGGATTCCTCCGCGGATTCTTCAGTGGATTCCTCGCTGGATTCCTCGGAACCGGAATTCAAGTATGTTTCTTCAATATATGTGCGGATTTCTTCATTTTCAAACTCGACATTGTATTCCTCGAGAAGGTCATTATAAAATCCGAGCACCTGATCCTGGTTTTCCTGGATCTTCTGGCTTACAACCTGGCGTTTGACGCCATCCAGTTCTTCATCAATGTTCTCTTCTTCATGCCTTTTGATGATATGGTAGCCGAAATCGGATTCGACTACATCGGATACTTCGCCCTTTTCAAGTTCGAAAAGGGCGTTCTCGAACGGTTCGACCATCTGTCCACGCTGGACGTAGCCAAGTTCTCCATTGTTTTCTGCACTGCCTGTATCATCGGATTCTTCAGAAGCCAATTCACCGAAGTCGGCACCGTCCTCGATTTGCTGATGCAGGGATTCAGCTTTCTCCTGCGCTTCCTCATCACTCAGACCATCCTCTTCTTCGGATACTTCAACGAGTATATGTGAGGCTTCTCGTACGGAGTCTTTCGCCTCTTCATCCGTCACTTCGAATTTCTCGGCAAAGAACTTATCATGGTACGCATTGTTGATGCGCTGCTCCTTATACTGTTCCACCGTCATGCCCGGCTGCTGCTGCTGGAGCACCATGGCGAACTGTTCCTCTCCGCCCATGCTTTCAATCTCTTCATTAATTTGGGATTCGATCTCTTCACGGTCGACTTCGTCACTGTATTTGTCCTGCAGTATGGAATCCAGGGTCAACTGGAAAGTACGGTTTGCGATATTATCGGTACCGAGTTCGTTAAGTATATCGTCAGTAGTGACTTCTCCTGCGTCACTTGTTGCGAGCACATCACCATATTCCGTTTCACCATTTTCACTGCCTGTGGCGTTTTCACTACTGCTGTCATCTGAACATCCAGCAAGACCGATGAGGCCCAAACCGACCACAATTGGCGCTAATTTTTTTCTCATTTCACAATTCTCCTTTAAATTTGGCTACAGGAGATAATATATCACAATAAAGTAGCGGGGTACAAATGATTGTACACCCGCTATCAAATGGTTACTTGTCTTTTGTAAAAGTATTCTGAACCTCTTCAACCCTGTTTTGAATATTTTCCACATTTTCCTGGATATGTTCAATATTGGGGTTGATGTCGGCCTTGTAGTTGCTGATCATCGTCTTGACTTCGTCCCCCAGTGTCTTGAATACTTCCTGGGATTCGTGCTTTGTCTTCAGGAAGGAGGATTTCACCTCATTGGCCTCTATTTTGAGCTGGTCCATCTGGGATTTCATATCACCCGAACCGGATTTCAGCGAAGACTGCAGTTCACTTCCGGATTTCGGTGCATTCATCAGTGATATCAGTGAGCCTCCCGTCACACCAACGAGAAAACCGATTGCAATATTTTTGAATTTCATAGCATGTCACGTCCTTTTTTATATACCAATACCCTGCTGTCTGATGGGTTATGCATCCAGACGGTCACGGATGGCATTTTCAATTTCCGTTTTCTCTTCGTCGGTCCGTTTTTTCTCATCCTGCTCCCATTTGTAGCCGAAGCCGTCATACTCTTCCTTGTAGCGGGGGATGAGGTGGAAATGGATATGGTATACGGACTGGGAAGCGAATGCGCCGTTATTCTGTACAACATTCAGTCCTTCCGGAGAGAAGGCATCCCTGATGGCGTTGGCGACTTTTGTAACGACCTTCATGAGATGGGCACCTGTTTCCTCATCGAGGTCATAGATGTTCTCAATCGGTTTCCTCGGCACGACAAGCGTGTGCCCTTTGGATAGGGGGAAGGCGTCCATGAATGCGATGCAGACATCGTCTTCATATACGATATTTGCCGGGATGTCACCTTCTGCAATCTGTTCAAAAATAGTTTTACTCATTCGTTGTACCTCCATTGTTCAGTTATGATATATTTACTTGGTACAAGTATACAAATAATATATATTAATTAAAAGGAAGTCGAATATGGTACTTCAAATAGATGGACTGACAGGTGGATATTCAAAGACACCGGTAATACATGATATTTCCTTCAACATCGGACATGGGGAGATCGTCGGCCTCATCGGCCTGAACGGCGCCGGCAAAAGTACGACGATCAAGCATATCCTCGGACTGCTGCGTCCGCATTCGGGCGAAATCAAGGTAGGGGGGATGACTGCCTCGGAGGATATAGAATCCTACAGGCGGCAGCTTGCCTACATTCCTGAAACACCGATTCTCTATGAGGAACTGACCCTGAAGGAGCATATACAGATGACGGCGATGGCATACGGCATCGATGAATCCACGGCGATGGCACGTGCAGAGCGGCTCCTCAAAGTATTCAGGCTCGAGACGAAAGTGGATATGTTCCCGACACACTTTTCAAAAGGGATGAAGCAGAAGGTGATGCTGATCTGTGCGTTCCTTTCGCACCCGGACCTCTACATCATAGACGAACCGTTTCTCGGGCTCGATCCACTTGGCATCGAATCCCTGATCGAGCTGATGGTCGAAGAGAAGCACAATGGCCGGTCGATACTGATGAGTACGCATATACTTGCCACGGCTGAAAGATACTGTGACCGGTTCGCCATCATCGACGAGGGACGTCTGATTGCGATCGGCAGCCTGGAAGCACTCCGCAGGGAATTCAATATGCCGGGGGCCACACTGGATGAAGTGTATCTCAAGATTACAGGAGGCGGCACCCAAAATGACTGAGCAGCTATTTCGGGAGAGAATGAATGCGGACATAGAAAGAAGGAGCTACTATGGCAAATTCATTTTCAACAGTCATTTCCTCATTTTCCTGACAATCGCCTCCGGCTTTTTCCTATATTCGCTGCTCAGCCTCATCCAGACGCTCGAGCCTTCATTATGGCAGGACGTCGCTGCAGCGCTTCTAGTGAGCATCACGCTCATCCCGGCCTACCGGACGCTGCTGAAGCGGGCGGATGGCGTGTTCCTGCTGCCCTATGAGGCGAAGTTCAGCAGGTATATGACATCTGCCGACAGATATTCGCTGACGCTGGGTCTTGCGAAACCCATCCTTGGGGGCATCGTCGCAGTCCTGCTCCTGACGGTGGGGCACGGCATCATGCAGATCCTTGTATTTGTGGCAGCAGGCATCATCTTCTATGTAATGAACTATCATATCAAGAAGGCCGCAATCAACTCCGATGTGTCGAATGCTGCCGTCATCGCTATGCTGATGGCATTGAATTTCATTTCGCTGCTGCTGATTCTGCAGCACCCGCTGTGGATCATCCCTGCGGCCATCGGCATCTATATGCTGATGGGATACATGAGGAAGCGGCGTCATTCCCAGCTGGACTGGAGTACACTGATCGACTATGAGGAAGCCCAGCTCAACAAGTACTATCAGAATGTTGCACTGTTTACGAATGTCAGCCACATTGACAAGCAGTTCAAAAGAAGAAGGTATCTGGACCCCTTCCTGTGGAAGCCGAAGGGCGATGCCTTCAGCAAGGAACGGATGTACGAATACCTTTTCTACCGGACATTTGCACGGGACCATGACCTGCCGATGATCATCCTGCGGCTCATCCTGCTGTTTGGCATCGTCATGGTGTGGATCGGCAACCTTTACCTTTCGGTCATCATCGTGCTGTTCGGCATCTACATCATCGTCCTGCAGATGTCGCAGATCTATACTGCCCAGGCCTATCTGCTCTGGCCGAAGGTCTGGCCGGTGGACCGCAGTTTCATCCAGAGGAGCTACATCACCTATTCGCACAAGCTCGTATTCGTGATTGCGGTCATCTTCAGCCTGGTCTTCCTGGGTGTGCATATCCAATACTTCTATCTTGTACTGCTGTTTCCACTATGGGGATACATCATCAATAGGACTTTGAGCAGGACGGTATATAAAAAGGAACAGGAATTAAGCGACTGAATAATTCAGTCGCTTAAAATTCGTCTTCCGTATCTTCTTCATTGTCCTTGAGGGGCAGGTAGAGCTTGGAGGAGATGGATTTGTGGAACAGCGACTCCGCCGTGCGGTACTTGGCAAGAGCTTCGGTGCTCAGATAGTTCCTGTAGCTGTTCGTCTGCTTGAAATCGTTGTAGGTTGAAGTCTGGGCCCATTGGATGAGGACGAGGTAGGAATCTTCACCCAGTGCTTCGCCTATGCGGTGGGATTGGACCCCTCTCGTCCCGGAGAGTATTTCGTTCAGATCGGCAAGGTGGCCATGAAGCGGGCCTTTCCTCTCATCCGGCACAGGAATGAAGTGCATTGATGTCGGGTTGTCCTCGTCGAGTGTCCCGGATGAATACTGCAGGTCGTAGGAATTGCGCGAACTGAAGAGGCTGTCGCTGCTGTCGCTTTCATAATAGAGGACGGCATCCTGCCCCATGGCGGCAATGTTCACATCCCTGTGCTTTTTCTTCAGATCCTGCATATAGGTTATCGTTCCTGTTGTCAAATGTAGTTTCATCATGTTCACCTCGTAAGTAGTCTTAATAGGTCTATACCTTAAAGCCAAGAGGGGTAAACGTGCAAAAAATAAATCAAATTTTTGACATTATGGTCCTAATTAATAATAACTATCATCAATGTGTTAAAATATTGATGGATATTAAAAATTGGAGGAGAAAATTGTGTTCAATGATACGATAATTAAAGCGGCAAGAGGAGAAAAGACCGATTATACTCCTGTCTGGTTCATGAGACAGGTCGGAAGAAGCCAGCCAGAGTATAACAAGGTCAAAGAAAAATACTCTCTGATGGAGATTACGCACCAGCCGGAGCTGACCGCTTATCTGACTGCGACACCAGTCGAGAACTATGATGTGGATGCGGCCGTGCTGTACAAGGATATCGTTTCTCCTCTGGCCCCCCTCGGCGTTGATGTGGACATCAAGCCGGGTGTCGGGCCTGTCATACAGAATCCCATCCGTGACATAAAGGATGTGGAGAAGCTTGGGGAGCTCGATCCCTACAAGGATCTCGACTATATCTACAAGACCATCGAGATACTGACGAAAGAGAAATTGAACGTTCCTCTCATCGGCTTCTGTGGCGCACCGTTCACAGTGGCCAGCTATATGATCGAAGGCGGTCCGTCTAAGAACTACCACAAGACGAAGAAGATGATGTACAACCAGCCGGAAACATGGTTCAGACTGATGGACAAGCTGACTGAGATGAGCATCCGCTACTTGCGGGCACAGGTCGAGTCGGGGGCGAGCCTCATCCAGATATTCGATTCGTGGGGCGGCGCACTGAGCCGCGAGGACTATGCCTACTATCTTTCCCCTTCAATGAACAAAATCATCAGCAGTGTAAGGGAGATGGGTGCACCGGTCATCGTATTCGGCATCGGAGCATCTCATTTGATTCCGGAATGGAACACACTTAATATGGATGTCATCGGTCTCGACTGGAGAACCTCAATTGACCAGGCAAGGGAGCTCGGCGTTACAAAGGCGCTCCAGGGCAATCTCGATCCTGCATTGCTTCTGGCCGACTGGCAGGTGATCGAGGACCGGGCGAAAGCCATCCTCGACCAGGGCAGAAATGAAGGCCATATATTTAATCTGGGCCACGGGGTCTTCCCTGAAGTGGATCCGGAGACACTTAGGAAATTAACTTCATTTGTACATGAATACAGTAAAGGAAAGTGATTGGAATGAAAGAGAAAAAAGGTCTACTCGTAATGGCGTATGGTACGCCGTATAAAGAAGAGGATATCGAACCCTACTACACCCATATCCGCAGGGGCAGAAAGCCGTCCGAAGAAGCACTCCAGGATCTGAAGGACCGCTACGAAGCAATCGGCGGCATCTCTCCATTGGCCGATACGACGAAGCGTCAGGCGGAAGCACTGGTCAGCCAGCTGAACCAGTCGCAGAATGAGATCGAATATGAACTGTTCATCGGCCTCAAGCACATCGATCCGTTCATCGAGGACGCAGTCGAGGCGATGAACGACCATGGCATCAAGGAAGCGGTATCCGTCGTACTGGCACCGCACTACTCCAACTTCTCCGTCGGTTCCTACAACAAGCGGGCGAAAGAGGAAGCCGACAAGTACGGCATTTCCATCAAATCTGTGGAATCATACTACGAACAGCAGCCGTTCATCGACTTCTGGACGGAAGCGGTAAAATCCTCCCTCAGTGAAGTGCCGGAATCAGAACGCGGTGAGACGGCAGTGGTTGTGAGTGCCCACAGCCTCCCTGAAAAGATCAAGGAGCATAATGACCCGTATCCGGATCAGCTCGAGGAAACAGCACAGCTCATCAAGGAGAATGCGGATCTCAAGAACGTCCATATCGGATGGCAGTCCGAAGGCAATACACCGGACCCATGGCTCGGTCCGGACGTACAGGATCTGACGAAGGATCTTTATGACGAAAAAGGCTACAAACATTTCATATACCTTCCAGTCGGGTTCGTCTGTGAGCATCTCGAAGTCCTCTATGACAACGATGTCGAGTGCAAGGATGTCTGTGATGAAGTGGGCGCGGGATACCACAGGCCGACAATGCCGAACACGGACGAGCGTTTCATTCAGGCAATGATCAACGAAATAAACAGACTGTAGTAAAGAAGGCTGATTATAGTGAAAAAGGTAGCAATCATAGGCGCAGGGATAACCGGATTATCCGCAGCCCATTATCTGTCCAAGCAGGAAGGTGTCGAAGTGGACCTCTTCGAGCAGAGCGACAGGGCAGGCGGCAAGATCAGGACGCACCAGCAGGATGGCTATACGATCGAGCTCGGTCCCGAATCGTATCTTGCCAGGAAGAAAATCCTCACTGAACTGGCCGAAGAGATCGGCCTCGGCGATGACCTCGTCCGCAACCAGACGGGCACGTCATATATTTATGTGAATAAGAAGCTGTCGCCCCTCCCGAAAGGGGCGGTGCTCGGCATGCCGACAGAACTGGTGCCTTTCCTGACGACGGACCTCATCTCAGCACGGGCCAAACTCAGGGCCGGCCTTGATTTCGTCAAGAAGCCGATCAAAGTGCACACCGACATCTCCGTCGGTGAGTTCTTCCGGAGCAGGCTCGGTGATGAAGTGCTCGAGAACATCGTCGAACCGCTCCTGTCCGGCATCTACAGCACCAACATCGATGAACTGAGCCTGATGTCCACCTTCCCGAACTTCAAGGAGATGGAAGAGCAGCACGGCAGCCTCATCAAAGGGGTCTATCACCAGAAGAACAGTGCTCCGAAAAGCGCGCCTGGCAAGAAGCAGGGCCAGTTCCTCCAATTCAAGAACGGGCTGCAGTCGTTCATAGACAGGCTCCTCGAAGTGATTCGGGAGAACGGCGTATCGACACATTTCAACCATGATGTGACCACCATCGAAAAAGACGGCGGGACATATGCGCTCACCGTCAATGGGGAAACACGCACATACGACAATGTCATCATCACGACGCCGCACTTCCAGTACAAGAGATGGTTCCAAGACATGCCGCTTGAATACTTCAAGCACATGAAGGCCACAAGCGTCGCAACGGTCGTCATGGCCTTTGATGATCATCAGGTGAAGAATGAGATCGACGGCACTGGTTTCGTAGTGAGCAGGAAGATGGATACTTCCATCACGGCATGCACATGGACCAACAAGAAATGGGCGCATGCTGCACCGGATGGCAAGACGCTCCTGCGTGCCTATGTCGGCAGGCCAGGGGACTACATCGTAGAAGAGAAGGATGATGAAGAAATCGTACGTCTTGCCCGCAAAGATTTGGATCAGATCATGACGATCAATGGTGAGCCCGAGTTCACTATTGTGACGAAGCTGAAGCATTCCATGCCGCAGTACAAAGTGGGCCACAAGGAAATGATCCGTGGCATTCATGAGTATATGGCAGAACACTATCCGGGCGTTGTACTGACAGGCGCCTCACATAGCGGCGTCGGTCTGCCGGACTGTGTCAGACAGGCCAAAGAAGCAGTAGAGTCAATTACAGAATAGATGGAAAACCATGCCCTGAATGTTATCATATATAATATCAGGGCATTTTTTTAAGGAGGCAGGTATAATGAAGTTCATTTCAAACAATAATATCACCGATCCAATGATCAACCTGGCGATGGAAGAGTACGTACTGCGTGAAATTCCTACAGACGATTCCTACTTCCTGTTCTATGTGAACCAGCCATCCATCATTATCGGAAAGAACCAGAATACGATAGAGGAAATAAACGAGTCGTATATACGGGAGAATAACATTAAAGTCGTCCGCCGTGTATCAGGTGGCGGGGCTGTCTATCACGATGAAGGCAACCTGAATTTCAGTTTCATTACGGAAGATGACGGGGAAAGCTTCCACAACTTCAGGAAGTTCACACAGCCAATCGTCGATGTGCTTCAGGATATGGGCGTCAATGCAGAACTTTCCGGCAGGAACGACCTTGAAATCGATGGCAAGAAGGTATCCGGGAACGCGATGTTCAGCCAGAAGGGACGGATGTTCTCCCATGGCACACTTATGCTCGACAGTGACATCTCCGAAGTGCAGAACGCCCTGAAGGTCAATCCAAAGAAGATTGAATCGAAGGGTGTCAAATCCGTAAGGGGACGTGTCGGCAACATCAACGACTTCATGGATGAGGACCTTGATATCGATACGTTCAAGCAGAAGATTCTGGAATATATCTTTGGTGGGGAAGAGAACATCGAGGAGTATGTCCTGACGGAGGAAGACTGGGAGAAAATCTATAAGCTTTCTGAAGAGAAGTATCAGACATGGGAATGGAACTATGGCAGGAATCCCAAATACAACTTCAATGCATCCCACAAATTCGATGCCGGGCTGCTTGATGTCAGACTGGACGTCAAAAAGGGACGTATTCAGCATGCTAAGATATTCGGAGACTTCTTCGGCGTAGGGGAAGTGGATGTCATCGAGGAGAAACTGATCGGTGTGGAGCATAACAGGGAAGCGATAGATAAAGCACTCGAAGGAGTGGACATCAGTTTCTATCTGGGAAGGATCACAAGGGAAGAATTCCTAGACCTGATTGCGTAGACAAATAAAATAGGCTGACTTTTAACTGTATGTACAATCGTACATGTTAAAAGTCAGCCTTTTTCGTATCTTTTAAGCGGCATCTTCATCTTCATCCGTCAATTCCTTTAGCAGTGATGTGTAGGTCATGAACTTCTCTTCATCCTTTTCAATGAGGGCCTCTTCCACCTTTTCAGTGTATTGCTTACGATTATAGTCATCCATGGCCTCTTGAAGCAGCAGTTCAGCGGACAGATCGTTTATCGTGTTGATGAAGACTCGCAACTGGTTAACCGGATATACTTGTTTGTTCATCCCTAAATCCCCCTTCATCATTTGGTTGTTACAAATTATATAACACGAAATGCACCAGGTCAAACTAAGTTTTGAATATTTAGACAATTTATTGTTGTAATTTTACAATTATAAATTGTGTTTGAATTATTATTTAACATTATTTAAATATAAGTTAACAAATTTAACGCTGTGTGATATAGTGTAATTGTTAGAATATTCTAAAGGGGGAACAGCATGAACAGACTGCATTATCAGATCCACGAAGACACCATGTATATTGTACCAGTCAACAATGGGGGATATATCGAAAGCAGAATAGGTGAGATATATGGGGGCGGCATCGACTGCAGGCTCAATCCGAATAAGCTGATCGAACGCAACTGCCGGAACCACTCGCAGAACTATGCAGCAAGGAAGGATCTGACCAAGACACTCACCAGCATCACCAGCAAGCTGCCGGTTATCGTAGATCTTTTTGGCTCCTACATATACTTCTGTACACATTCCGATCGGATAGCAGAGAACAACTGGTTCAACATCAGGCATGTGCAGTCCTACTGGAATGAAGGCGGGATGACCCGGGTGCAGTTCTCGAACAACGAGGAACGCATCATCGACATATCCTATGCCTCCTTCAACAACCAGTATCTGAATGCACTCAAACTGCATTACAAGTTCAACCAGCAGAAGGAGAAGTATCAGAAGAAGGAGATGAATATGCACTTCCAGTACCCCACACTCGGCAGGGGAGAAGTAGCGCAGATCAATGAAACCATCTACCATTCCTACATTAATTATATAAACGGACTGCAAATCAAGGATGAAGTGTAAATTTAACTTAAAACATGTTTATAAACGGTTGAAAAAACGTGTGGAATTGTTATAATTGTAAATGTTCGATTGAAAACAACATTATTCCACAGTAGCTCAGTGGTAGAGCTATCGGCTGTTAACCGATCGGTCGTAGGTTCGAATCCTACCTGTGGAGCCATGGAGATGTACTCAAGTGGCTGAAGAGGCGCCCCTGCTAAGGGTGTAGGTCGGTTCTCCCGGCGCGAGGGTTCAAATCCCTCCATCTCCGTTATTTATCCCGTAACCTTTTAGGTTGCGGGATTTTTAATTTTTATCCTGTGAATAGTCATAGACTAAATAGAAACCGTAGAACTTTCCTTATATTTGGTAAAATCCTGTTAAATCCATTCAAAATCTTATTCCAATAGTGTAAAATGATGTAAATTGCATGTATTGGAGGGGAATCAGTGGGAACTTTTGTAGGATTATTAATGTTTTTAGGTGTGGTTGCAACTATCACTCTTTTCGTGCTTGGTTTAATCCGGGAGAACAGAGGACAAGCGTATTATAGTACATGGAAAGCGGCACTTTATTCCTTCGTGGCGACTTGTCTGCTTGTGGTCCTTTTGGGGATAGTAAGCAGTGAGTATTCCTTGGCGGATATGGTTGGGATACTATGGTTTTTTGTATCAATTGTGATGTTTGTCTTCATTGCTCTGGCATTGAGGTCCAAGTCTAAAAACCAGAACCCCCGCAGGCATTTCAGAAGGGCGGGCATCGCATTTGTGACAGGTTTGGCATTGTTCTTCGTGACTGTTGCTGTCACGGATGAAGTGGAGGAGCCTGTCGACCAGACCGCTTCAGCGGATGAAGATACTGAAGAGGTGACGGAAGAAGCGACAGAGGAAGAGACTGCAGAGGAGTCGAAAGAGGACGCAGAAGAAGAGGAGGAGGCGGAGACGGAAAAAGAGGAATCCATCGAAGCTGAGAAAGAAGCATCCATAGAAGCGGCTGAAAGAGAGAAGGAAGAATCGATTGAAGCCGAAAAAGAAGCGTCCATAGAAGCAAAGGAAGAATCAATCGAGAAGGCTGAAGCTGAGAAGGAAAAGTCCATCGAGGAAGCGGAAGCAAAAGCCGAAGCTGAAGAGGAGCCGGTGGAGGAACCTGTAGCTTCCAAGGAGGGGCTCATTCCGGTCTCCCTCTATCGTGTAGTCGATGGGGACACGGTCAATGTCATTGATGACTCCGGTGAGGAGCTGAAGCTGCGGTTGCTTTTGATCGACACGCCTGAAACCGTCCATCCGAACAAGCCGGTCGAACCGTATGGCAAGGAAGCGTCTGCAAGATTGACAGAGCTGCTGAATGCGGCAGATCAGCTGTATATCGAGTATGACAGCGGCGATAAGACGGATCATTATGACAGGCATCTGGTCTATCTGTACGCGGATGATGTGAGTGTCCATGAAGTGTTGCTTAAAGAAGGGCTTGCACGTGTCGGCTACATCTATGAGCAGCAGCGCTACCTGTCCGAATTCCGTGCAGCGGAACAGTACGCCAAGGATCGCCAACTCGGCATCTGGTCCATCCCGGGCTACGTGAATGAAGGCGGGGAAGGCTTCAATAGTGAAGAACCGGAAGCTGAGCCGGAAACGACAAGCGAACCGGCGACAAATGAAACTTCACCTTCAGAGGGCAATGGAGAAACAGAATACTTCCAGAACTGTACAGAGCTGAAGAAGGTCTATCCGGATGGTGTGTCTTCAGACCATGCAGCCTATCAGCCGAAGATGGACAGGGATAAGGACAATTGGGCATGTGAGTAGCAAACATCTATATAATATGAAGGAAAATGGCCTTGGGCATACCGTCATTTCAGCATCAACTCCGCAACCATTCTGGTTGCGGAGTTTTTGTGCCTTATATAGGACATAAAAAAGACGCAACTGCAATCAGCTGCGCCATAAATCCAATATCGATTCAAATTTGCTGTTATCTGTTCAGGAACTGTTCCTCTTCATCATCATGCTTCTTGAAGTATTCCTCTTCATCCTCTGTGACCATATCCGGGTTGTTGTCCTCGACTTCGACCATCGTACGGACGCCGGTGTTCACATCGACGACTTCGGTATCATATTCATCCCTAGGGACGACATTCGTGTACTTTTCACTGACCGCATCCATCTGTGGGGAATCGGTGTCTTCCTGATTGAGTCCCTCGAAGATGATGACTTCGTCATTTTCATAGTGGTTCATGAGGTCCTTCTTGCTGCCTTCATCAAAGTCCAGCTTATCGATGTCGCGGTCGGGATGGTCGACATTCCCATCGATGATCTTCAACTCTTCAAACTTCGACTTGAGACCGGATAGATCCTGTTTGGATATGACGACATAATTCTTAAGGTCGATGTAGTTGTCCAGATAGATTTCTGCATCTTTTTCAGTCTTGAATGGTTTGTATTGATTCTTATACATGTATAGTGACCTCCGTTTTTTAAGTAGTTATTCCCGTTGGGGCGGAATTCAAACTAAAAACCCGCAATACAAAGTATTGCGGGCACGGGGAGGATCAGTCTGTTGTCATGATGACCTTGTTGCCGGAAGGGTCGTATGAAACGGTTGCGCCATCTTCGGAGCCGACTTCATAACCCAAGTCTTCAAGTCTTTTGGCTGCGGCGTTGAGTGATGCTTTATCGGGGTAGCTCATGACGAAGGCATTGAGTCCGACACTGTCTGGTTCGGGCTTTGGCGCACCGATGCCGTTCCATATATTTACGGCGATGTGGTGGTGATAGTTCTCAGAAGACATGAATGCGGCCTGGCCGGGGAACTCAGTTACAACGTTGAGCCCAAGGCCTTCCGTATAGAACTTCACGGCAGAAGGCATGTCGGAGACGTGCAGGTGAAGGTGTCCCATGACCGTACCTTTCGGCATGCCCTGCCATTCCTGTCCTTCATCCAGTGATTCGACGAGGTTTTCAAAATCCAGCGGGTCTGTCGTCATTTCCACCCTTGAACCATTCCACGTCCACTCTTCAGGTCTTCTGTCCCTGTATATTTCGATGCCGTTGCCGTCGGGGTCGTTGAGATAGAGGGCTTCACTGACGAGGTGGTCGGACGCACCCAGTCTGACATCATTTTTGGCAAGGTGGATGGTGACTGCAGCGAGATCTGCACGTTCAGGCAGGAGGATGGCAAAGTGATACAATCCGGATGTCCTTTTCTTTTCTACAGGGTTTTCTGGTTCATGTAGTGAGAGGATGCTTGTCCTGCCATCGGTCGTCAGCTGAACATCCTTGTCACTCTGTTCGAGAATGGAGAAGCCGAGCAGGCCAGTATAGAAATTCGAGGCTTCCTTCATATCGGACACATTGATCTTTACATGGGAAACATGAGTAGCAGGGGGTGTGTGGAAATTCATAATTGCCTCCTATTAAAAGTTACTTTATGTAACTAAGTTTATATTACTAATTTGGATATGTAAAGTAAAATCATATCTTTATGTTTAAAGGTAACATATGGTATAATTACATCAAGGATGTGATATAAGTTGAAACAATCAAATCTTTGTCCTAAATTCGAAAAGGCAGTGACACTGCTCAGCCAGAGATGGACGGCTCTGGTCATCTATCAGATGCTGGAAGCGCCGCAACGCTTCGGGGAAATACAGGCCGCAATCGGCATCAGCGGGAAGGTGCTTTCCGACAGGCTTAAGGATATGGAGCAGGAAGGTCTCATAAAAAGGGATGTATACCCTGAAACGCCTGTAGTCATAGAATACTCACTTACAGAAAAAGGACGCTCCCTTGAAACTGTACTGAGAGATATCGAAAACTGGTCCCAGGACTGGATTGAAGTCGATCAGCAGAGTAACACGGGCTCCTAGTATATAAAAAAGTGGGGCGGAGGTCATGGTGATCTCCGTCCCACTTTCATTTTCTGTACAGCCTAATTTTTCATGCTTTCTGCATTGACCGTGACCGGACGCCTGACCGGCACGGTTTTTTTCTGCTCTGCTTTCGGCTCATAAAGGTAGTCTTCCTTGTCGATGTCATCGACCTCATTTTTAAGGTAGTATCTTCCTTTTGTCAGAACAGCCATGAGGACTGTGAGGGCCGCTGCAAGTGCTGCGGCAAAGAACGCGGCGGTATTCTCCAGGAATGTGCCCATGTATCCAAGAGCAGCTACGGTACCGAGGGCGCTGGAAACGATGAGCGCCACCACGCCGACCGGATTCCACTTGTACAGGTTTTCCTGGCGTGCTTCATAGAATGCAGGGCCGATTTTGAGCATCATCTTGACGATGAGGGCGTCGGTGATGAGTACGGCGGCCCATGCAAGCAGGAATACACCCTGGAAGATCAATGCTGCGTCCAGATGATCCACAATGCCTCCAAGCATGAGAACCATTGCAGTGACGCCTGCAACGACGATCCAGAACCTGCGTCCCGGTGTAAAGCGGAACACATTTTCAAAGAAGTTTGATAGGGATAGGGAACTGCTGTAGATGTTAGTCACATTGATGCGGATCTGGGTGAGCATCGTGAAGAGTGCACCACCGATTCCGAGCAGCTGAACGATATAGACGCCAGGGTTTGGTTCCGCGAGACGGACACCAAACCATATGCCGAGGCCGCCCATAACGCCGTAACAGAAGATTTGTGGTATGACCCCAATCATGACGGATCCGATCTTAAGGTGTTCAGGTTTCAGGAACCGTGCGTAGTCGGATGCAAGCAGTGCAGTCAGTCCCATGATGCCGTGCTGCATGCCGATGCACATCAGAAGTGCGGTGCCGCCGATCTGCACACCTTCAGGCATGTAGGTCCAGAAGCGGCCATCATATAGTGATGTAGTAAACAGTGCAACAGTAATTGCTGCGATAAGGAAAGCAAAGAATATCGGCAGAGACCATTTCTGCAGCTTATCCAGCTGCTTGATGCCGAACCAGTTCAATGGAATGACAAGCGTACCGAATACAACGATCAGCACCCATAATGGAATGGCCGGGAAAAATTCATGTATGGCGTACACAAGGATCATACCTTCGAACGCGCAGTACATGATGAAGTTGGATGCGTAGATCAGGGAAGTCAATGAAGCGCCTATGTAACCAAATCCGCCGCCTCGCGACATCAGGTTGACGTTCATCCCGGATCTTGCAGATAAGTAGGAAATAATCGTACCCATGATACCTGCTACAATGATGGCATAACCAGCTGATATGAGCGCGTTCACTGCACCGAATTGAAGTGCCATGACACTGCCCAGCTGGAAGTAGAAGATTGCAGTTGCGATACCAAAGGTTATGTTGGTAATGCTGAACCAGCCCATGTTCCTTTCTTTATAAGGAACTTTGTCCAAAGAGTAGTCATCTTCCTGTTCTTCAATCTCATGATCAATCTTTTGATCTGTCACTTTCACAGATCCCATACATATCCTCTCCATTTCTATGAAATTTTCAAATTGCATGACTTTTATACTATACACTTAACACAAGAAACTTTCAACCTATACAACGCATATCAAGTCTTATATTGTGAGTTAAAGCACAGATTTTTATAGATTTTAAACTCTAAATTATGAAATTATTTTTTAAACATAAAAGAAATTTAATTACATTAGTTTAATGAATAGTAAGCATGCATACCCTTTGGGGGAGAGGGGAAGTCGATGGTTTGGATGGAAATTTTGAGTCGCTGAAAGAATGCTTCTTAAAGTATTGGGACATAAAATAACACGGATAAAAAATGTAGGTGTAATGTTTTTATCCGTGTTTTGATAATTTTTTAAGTTTTTATGGTTTTTTGGGGAGATAATCGTGTGAATCAAGAACTTTTGTGCTATTCATTTTCCGGTTTCTTTATCTCCACATCGAGATCTTCTGTCGCAGGACCTTCTATTACATTGCCTTTGAAGTTGAAGCGCGAACCGTGGCACGGACAGTCCCATGTCCTGTCCTCCTGGTTCCAGCTCAGACTGCATCCCATGTGGGTACAGCGGTTGTCTACGACGAGGTACTCATCGCTGTTCTCATCACGATAGAGCCCCTTCTTCATCACACCATCCCTGACAACGGCGCCTTCTCCTGCAGAAAGGTCCGTCTCATTGATGTCGGGATAACTTTTCAGCATGTTCTTCGCTTCGACTCCTAGACTCTCGATTGGCGTCGTAGCAAACTGCTTGAGCTCGGCGAATGTGCCTTTCTTCCTATGAGGACTGAGCATATCACGGTACCGGTTCTCCCTGCCCTCGATCAAATCACTGATAATCATCGAGGAGAGGACGCCATTGGTCATGCCGTATTTGTTGAAGCCGGCAGCAACGAACCGGTTGTCATGCTTCTGGTCGAAATATCCGATGTAGGGGAGGGAGTCGGCCGTCATCTGATCCTGCGCCCTGAAGGCGTATAGGCGCTCATGGTTGGTCGTCTTCTGATCGGCATAGAGCCTGAGCTTCTCGAGCTGCTCTGTCATATCCATTTCATTATAGGACATATGCCCAAGACCGCCGAAGAGGACAGTAGGCAGCTCCTTGTCCGGATTGACGATATTCCTTGTCGTCAGGCTGGGGCCATCATAGCCGCTCAAGGAGAGGTTTTCGGACGGTGGGGTCGAAGTCGTGACAACGAGTCCATAAGATCGGTTGATCTTGAAACTGTTGAAGTAGAATCCCTGATAGTCGAGAAACGGGAAGTGTGTAGCCACTACGAGATGCTCGAAATCTATGTTTATCCCCTCAGGCGTTTTCAATGTATTGCCCTCAACACCTTTGCCCATCGTATGCTCATATATTTTGACCCCTTTTTCCTCAAGCACTTCCAATATGCCTTTCAGAAACTTTAGAGGGTGGAATTCCCCCTGATTCCTCATGACCAGTTGGGCCACGGATTCAAAAGGAAGGTCAAGCTGATCTTTCAATAAAGTGCCATCTATGCCGAGTTCTTCATAAACTTTCGCTTCCTTTTCCAGGTTTTTGATTGAGCTTTCATTTTCGGCATAGATGACACCGTCGACTCTTCTGAAGTCACAGTCTATGTTATGCTTTTTAGCGACTGCTTCAATTTCATCGATGGCGTCCATCTGGGATTCATAATAGAGGCGGGCGGTCTCCTTGTTCTTTTGCTTGCTGATTTGACTATAGAGCAGCCCCTGTTGTGCCATGATGCGTGCTGTCGTATTCGCTGTCGTTCCGCTGAGCACTTCATTACCTTCGATGACAGTCACCTGACGGCCCCGCATGGCAAGCTGATACGCGTTCATCAGTCCGGTGATTCCGGCTCCAACAATTAGCACCTCTGTACTTGTATCGTCTTCAAGAGTAGGGTAAGAGGGCAAGTCTACAGTATCGGTCCAGAAAGAAATGTTGTCATTGTTCAATTCAGTCATGTATTATCCTCCTCAAACATTTTTATATCTTTTACCCTTATTCCGTATGAAATACTTACAAACAACAAATTTTGTCCAAAGTGTAAATTTTACGTAACGAAATTAAAAAAACTGCTTGAAAATATTTCGTAAAACGTATAGTATATGTATCAGGCGTTGAAAGCGCACAATAATATTACCGCGGGGTAGAGCAGTCTGGTAGCTCGTCGGGCTCATAACCCGGAGGTCGATGGTTCAAATCCATCCCCCGCAATAGTTTTACATATAGGTCCCGTGGTGTAGCGGTTAACATGCCTGCCTGTCACGCAGGAGATCGCGGGTTCGATTCCCGTCGGGACCGCCATTATTTTTTTTTGACTATACATACCAAGGTTCAGTAGCTCAGTCGGTAGAGCATGTGATTGAAGCTCACAGTGTCGGCGGTTCGATTCCGTCCTGAACCATTCTAATATTATGGCGGTTGTGGTGAAGTGGTTAACACACCGGATTGTGGTTCCGGCATGCGTGGGTTCGATCCCCATCAGCCGCCCTTATTGGTTTTGCGGGTGTAGTTAAATGGTATAACCCCAGCCTTCCAAGCTGATGTCGTGGGTTCGATTCCCATCACCCGCTCCATTTTATTATTCCACAGTAGCTCAGTGGTAGAGCTATCGGCTGTTAACCGATCGGTCGTAGGTTCGAATCCTACCTGTGGAGCCATGGCCCGTTGGTCAAGTGGTTAAGACACCGCCCTTTCACGGCGGTAACACGGGTTCGAATCCCGTACGGGTCATAACAGAAGTGAGCCTGCTCACTTCTTTTTCAATCATGGACAGTTGGCCGAGCGGCTTAAGGCGCACGCCTGGAACGCGTGTATACGGCAACCCCGTATCGAGGGTTCGAATCCCTCACTGTCCGTACTCACCCCTTGAAACCTTCTGGTTTCAAGGGGCTTTTTTATGATGATTTTAATTTGCTTATAAATATTTAATGATCTTTTGATTTTTCATCTGTATAATCGCTTTGTTTAGCCTGTGCTTTTTCCATCATTTGTTCCTGTAGGTTCCTGTTTCCTTCTGTAATGATCAAATACTCCTTTGTCTGTTCGTTTAGCTGTTTTAACCATATTATCGATGTTGTTAAACAATTACGGCATAATGAAACTGATTACGGGTAATTAAAAGAAGGAAGAGATGTATATTTTTATCCGTAATTTTGGTGCGTCTTAGGAGGATAAGATGGAAAGTTTGCTTACCTATATCATTAATAATTTCGGCCATCTCGGCATCGCCTTTTTGATGGCTTTAGAAAATGTTTTCCCGCCCCTCCCATCAGAAGTGGTGCTGAGTTTCGGTGGTTTCATGACGACCCAGTCGAGTTTGAGGATGACCGGTGTCATCATTTCAGCGACCATCGGTTCCGTTGGTGGCGCCACTGTCCTGTACTACTTCGGCAAGTTTCAAGCTCAGAAGCGGATGGAAAAGATTGTCGACAAGTGGGGGCATTTCCTCCCGTTAGATAAGGAAGATATCTATAAAACCAATGACTGGTTTAGTAAATTTCAATCAGTGGCTGTGTTCATATGCCGCTTCATTCCTGTGATGCGCAGCATCATATCAATCCCTGCAGGGATGGTACACATGAACATCCTGTTGTTTCTTACATTGACTACAGTAGGTACTTTGATTTGGAATACTGTCCTCGTATACCTTGGTGCTTCTGCCGGTGGCTCGTGGCAGACAATTGTGGGATATATGGATATCTATTCAAAGATCATGTATGGCATTCTCATTGCAGTGGTGATCATCCTCATTTTCCTACTAATAAGAAAGAAAAAGAAACGATGATTTCATCAATGTCATTAACTTAAGGGTCTTGACATTACTTAAAAAGCAGGCATTCATGTAAATCCATGAATGCCTGCTTTTTTGCACTGCCCGCGTCATGAAAATGCAAAGGCGATATCATTTGGGAAATTCTGATGCCGGGTGCACCGCATAGGCGCACGGGCAGCGAAATGAGAATATAAGAAGGGGGAGTGCATGCAAGATAGAGTGGGTGAATTTAAAGCGTATATTGAAGAAGGCCGGGTAATCCATCTGGCAGATATCCGTGAAGGCAAACCACAGGCATTTACATGCAAGCGAAAAACAGCCCCCCTGCACACTCATGTTTCAGATGTTCGCACAGAAAGGCCACTCCCAGTGTTCCGAGCTTCTGAACTTCTATTCCTATTAGGGCCGGATGTTGGACATCTCGACAGTTGGTTAAGGAGATGCAATTATTGGCGAACCTCATAAGGGGGGCCAGGACTACGCTGGTTGAACGGTTGTCCGAAGCGGATGAAGCCTGTGCCCTTGTCGACTACGACCAATCCTGTCACTGTCATCGCAGAAATTGCAGTAAATAGTGCGTCTATCCAACTGATAACACCAGTGGTTGAAACTGGAAGTTTCAATAAAAGAGTTCCAAGAAATATAAAAACTGAAAATACCACAATAAATAACTGAGATGGGTTGAAAGTGATATGCTTAAACTTTTTCAATTTACATACCTTCTTCTTCAAAATGATTTATACCTGCATGGTGAGTGATACAATCAGGGTACCTTCAGTTTTTATGATTTTATCCGCTTCTTTTATGGAAGTTATATTACTCCTTGGCCTTCTCTTTGTAAAGGAGTTATAATAGGTACAATTAGCGAAATACAGTGAATGTATGTATCATCAGCTATAGAGTATGAGAAAAGGTAAAGACACCTGACAATGAAACTTTTGAAGTTGTCATTATGGCGCTCGTATCAGGAACCCGACCCGCAAATTAAAGAGATAAGAGAAACAGAAAAGTAGGGAATGTAGGTGTCAATATTTCAGCGACTTTTTAAATAAACGTTGATATAACAGCCCTTGAAAACCCCTCATTGTCCGTTATCCTTACCAAGCAGATTATCTAAATCCTCTTCAAATTTTATTTTGAAGAGGGTTTTTTAATTATAAAAAGATTTAATTTCCACTACTTTCGCAGAGATTCAAGTTGTAAATATATAAACTAGTTTATATTAATTTATAAAAAAAGCTGATCACTTAAATATTATGTGATCAGCAGGTGTTTAAATTTATTCAGGATTTACTGTGTAAATTGCTTTTTCTCCACTAAAGGACATCAAAGGAGAAAACTCAACTTCAATTTCAGAAGGTTCTCCGACCACTGCAAAACCTTCTTTGCCTGAAATGTTTCTGCCATCAGACAAGCTGTCCATCAGCATTTCATCGATCGGATAGGATTCTAGTTTAGTCCCGTCGGCGTAAACTGAAACATCTCCACCTACACTGATATCTTCTCCAGAATTATTCTCGTATGTCATATCCAGCACAAGAACGTTATCAGCTTCAACTTCTGCGAATTCATTTCTCTCGTCAGTATAATAGGCCTCGTTTAAAGTAAAAGTGATGCCGTCGATTTCTGTTGAATCACCGACAGCCAAGTTTTCATCTGTAGTTTCAGTTTCTTCTTCAACCGCCTCTGAAATATCTTCTTCCGTCTCTTCTTCAGTACTTTCTTCCGCAGTCTCTTCAGTTGTCGTTTCTGCTGAATTGGAAGCATTCGAATCATTTGAAGTATTGCCAGTCTCTTCTTCTCCTCCACTAAATGCAGCAGCGCAGGCTCCGAATAGTATCAGTACTCCAATGATGATTGCTGCCCATTTCAGACACCCACCTTTTTTCTTCTGTCTTTCTTCTGCCATAAATTTAACCTCCTATATATGTATTGGTTACACAATATTTCCAATAAAGAAGTAAAAAAATAAGCACATATTATGAAATAGGTACTTTTTGATACTTTCTTATTTGGAAATACTTTCTATTACCAGTGTAACTGATAGTTAGTTACATAAAAAGGGGTTTATCCATATTCATACTAAATTACTTTTAATTAGTGTGAATATGGATGTTTACGATTAGGGTGGGATGCATAGGAACTAATCCATCACTTCAAGATGTGCTGAGAGCCAGGTGGTTTCGGAGGTGGCCTCGTTGCTGAAGGCTTTGACGAGTCTGTATTTTCCGGAATTGAGGGTGAGTGCATAGTCCTTCAGGTCTAACGTTTCCTCCGTGGTTTCTCCAGGGGCGATTCTGCTGCCATAGTTGTCGAATGCGGCAAAATCATCAAAGATGGCATCCTCGATTTCGAGCATATACCATCTGCCTTCGATCTCTTTTTCCATATAGAAGAACTCACCATATGTATAGAAGGTGCTGCCAGTGTTATGGACATTGAGGTTCAGTTTTTCTACAGGCAGGGCATGGGTCGTCTGTTCAAGTGACAGCGTGATGTCTTCCGACTCGGCGGGGAGTTCCTGTCTGGGTGAAGGGTCTTCCAGCAGATCGGGAGAAGGGCGTGTGATGCAGGAGGCGAGAAAGAGGGGGATGGATATCAGGAGGGCTGATAACATATGGATTTTACTGATTCTTATGCTCATTGCTTCCACCTCATTTCAGTCTGTACATATCTGAAGTATAGATGACTTCAGATTTATTTTCACTAATAGGGCGGAGATACAAAAAAACAGGAGACTCATAATTGGATGAGTCTCCTGTCTGATGAAGGTGTGCGGATTATGCAGCGTTTCTGCACGCTTCTGCACATTTGAAGCAGGCCTCTGCACATTTCTGGCAGTGGTCATGGTCATGCTTTTCACATTCCTTGCCACATGCTTCACAGATTGTCGCACATACTTGGGCGAGCTCTTTTACGAATGGTGAATTTCTGGAAATCGCCTGTTCCAGATAACCGCAGATGTCCGCACATTCTCTGTCGAGGCGTATGCATTCGGCCATCATCTTGACGTCATCTTCCTTGAGACAGGCATCGAAGCAATGGTTGCATTCTTCCATACATTCATGCAAAGTATCGAGCAGTTGTTGATGCTGTTCATGTGCCATTCACAATCACTCCTAGAAATATTGTTTTATACACCTTGTAATTTCCCGGTATGGTCCTCCCTAAACATGGGCGGTCATCATGGTGCCCATTCTAATACTGTACATCGATATATCCATAATGGAAGCGGCTGCTCTTACGCTTCAGCTGGATGAATCCCAATTCATTGAATTTCGTGCTCTTCCAATGGTCCTTCAGCACCACGCGTCTTCTGGCGACGCGCCGGGCTTCGTTGATGGTCTCCATCCGGAGTTCGGACTGGTTTGTCTGCTGATGGATGTTTCGGATGGCGTTTGCGTTGTCGATGGCCTCGCTGAACATGGGATCGAAGTAGACGATGTCGTATGAGTCTTCGGGCTCTGCTGCGAGGAACTCATGATGCTCTGCATTCATTGTTTTTATCCGGCGCATGGCTTCATTGATTGTCCGGTTTGTGGCAGTGAATGTCTGCAGCCCCTCTGCTGCGAGCAGATGGAGCAAGGGATCGGCTTCGAGGGCGGTGACCCGGCCATCAGGGCCGGCAGCGAGACTTGCGATGATACTGTCTGCCGCGAGGCCCATGGTGCAGTCAAGTACACTCATGCCAGAGGCGAGTCCCGCAGTTTCAGTGAATGGATCTGTTTCTCCATTCAGGATGCGTTTGGCACGCACCATCGCCATACTCGGATGGAATGTAATGGATTCTTCCTGGGCCAGGGGATGGATGGCAATGCCGTTTCTGCTGACTGTGATGATGTCCTGCTGGTATCGTTTCTTCAGTCTGTATATGGACTGCTTTGACCTGTCTATATAGGGGGAATTGTATTTTTTGGAGAGCGACCGGGCATGCATTATGGTCTGCTGATCGGTTCTCCCGCCTGTTGTGACTATCATGATATGCTCCTTAAATGAAATGACCCTGAACAGTGTGTCAGGGTCATGGTGTTGATATTATGCCTCGGAATCTTCCTCGGTTTCTTCTTCAGTCGTTTCCTCTTCGGAAGACCCGGATTCTTCGAGTTCAATCGTGTAATCGAGTGGTTCGATCTCCTCTTCGGCCATCGGATTGTCACGGCTCTGGAGGACAGTTTCAAGTTCCGTATCCACCGGACCGTATGCAACGACTGCCGTCGCCGTTTCACCAGGTTCGATCATTTCGCCGGCTGCAGCTGCTTCCTCACTCTTTTCATAATCCTCAGGCAGATCCATTGTCAGATTTTCAAGTGTTGTTTCTCCACCTTCCATGATCTGTCTGACGGCGAGGTCGAGACCGAATGCTTCCTGCGGCGCAGTGGCGACATCGGAGTTGTTCGTGAATTCGAATTCGATGGTCACGACTTCAGTCGGCTGAGGTGCTTCCGCACCTTCTTCTGTCTCTTCTTCACTTGTTTCCTCTTCCACTTCTTCCGGCTCGATTGTATACTGGCTGAATTCCGTCACAGTATAGTCTCCATATTCACCGGAATGTGTGACTTCACCATCTTCGGAGGATCCGCTGTCTGACCCTTCAGAAGTTTCTTCCTCAGTAGTTGTCTCCTCACCTGTGTCTTCAGCCCCTTCCTGGGCCGTCTCTTCCTCGGATGTTTCCTCTTCTGAACCGCCATCTCCACCGCATGCGCCCAAAACGAGCACAGTTGAAAGGCCACCGGCGAGCAGATATTTTCTTAACGTCATGTGAAATTTCCCCCTATAAATATAAAGATACATGTCAATTATAATACAATTTAGGGAATAATCAATATTATTTCCATTTTCGAAATATTATATGTCACGCATATTTGTTGAATTTGTGCATTTTCTTATATAGAATAAAAGAAAACCCTATGGAGAATGCATATGATAGCCTATCATGAAGTAAATGAATATCTGGATAATGTTGAACTGCCGCAGAGCATAGAAGAAATTTTCACAGTGGAACATGAACTTGACGGCAGGGAGAAGGAATTCCTTGAAGTCGCGAAACGTTTTTTGAGGGAGAACATCGATTTTGAAAGCTACCGCTTCAAGCAGGTCCACTGCATCGGTACATGCAAGATCAACCTCACGCGTACGGCACTCTATTTCCTGCTTGAGGATGAGATCATCAGTGTACATAAGTCCATTCTTAAGGACTTCAACGAGGAGGCGGACTGGACCATCACCCAATTCCGTATCGATGAAATCAAGAATATGGATTTCGACCATGACGACTCGGACTCATCCAGATATGAAACAGGAGTGCTTTTCTTGAAGATCCTGAACGAGAGGGGCGCTGTACGGAATCGTACATTGCGCAATCTGAACCCGAATCATTTCCAGTGCTTCCGTGATTTCTATACAAATATGCAGCAGAATAAAATGGTTTGAAAAAGCTCTGGCGATTATCGCCAGAGCTTTTAAATTCCTGTCATTCCATACAGGAGGAGGCCTATGGTCAGGAGGAGGCCGAAAATCGTATTCAATTTGCCCATCGAGGCCATGGCTGGGATGAGTTCCTGGGGTGTGCTGCCCTTCCACATCAGTTTGATGGTCCTTATGAATATAGGCAGGGAGAGGAAGGTCAGGATCATGAATACAGATCCGTACGGTTTGAAAAACGCCACCCATCCGATGAAGATGTAGGAGAATGCAAGCAGCACGGTGGTTGTGATTACGGCAACCGGTTTCCCTACGAGTATGACGAATGTCTTCCTGCCGCTCTCCTTATCCTTTTTGCGGTCCCGGATATTGTTGGCCATATTCAGAAGTCCGATTGTTATGGCGACAGGAATCGACATCAGAAGCGGAAAGTAGTGCAGTGTGCCCGTATGGATGAAGAATGTGATCATGATGATGACGGTACCCATGAAGAAGCCGGCAAAAACTTCACCGAAGGGCGTCCATGAAATCGGGTAGGGTCCACCTGTATAAAGGTAACCCACGGCCATGGAAATGATGCCGGCCACGAGTACCCAGAATGAGCTGTTCACTGTGATGTAGATGCCGATCAGGGCCGCGAGGATATAGAAGACCACTGCGATGCTGAGCACAGCCCGCGGGGACATGCCGTTTCGCACGATCGCTCCGGCGATTCCCACCGATTCGCGGCTGTCGAGCCCCTTCTTATAATCAAAGTACTCATTGAACATGTTGGTTGCAGACTGGATGAGCAGGGTGGCGATCAGCATCGCAAAAAACATATCCCATCTGATGGACGAAAATAGAAGTACACTCGCTGTACCGACGAGCACTGGTACGAATCCGGCAGTGAGTGTATGTGGACGGGTCAGGCTGATATATTTTTTGATACCTGTATGTGTATCTGTTCCTTGCATGGCGATCTTCCTTTTTAATAATGATGATAACAATTTTAGCACATTTGATTATATATCATACACAGGTAAATGAATAAATGATAAAATAGTATTAATTATGCGGAAAGAAGTGTGTATTAATGAATTTGGAAGCATATCAAAACATTCTGGATGACGTCAGGCTGGATTCAGACAGAGCCTACCTCAGCCTGCAGTTGCCCATTGATGGATATGATATAGATGAACAGAAGATATTTTCATATTTCCGTCAATCGCAGGGGGCAAGGTACTGGTTCCGTTCCAAAGACGACAGATATAACACTGTCGGTATTGAATACCTTGAGAGCATCAAGAGGGACAAGTATTCCTCCAGGGCACTGGCCGTCCAGAAATCCACATTATATGACAAGGTCCAGAAAGTGGCGCTTGAAGAGGATATGAAATCCTCCCTCAGCCTTTTTGGCGGCACGCGCTTTGATAATAAGGACACTTCTGATGAATGGAACGATTTTACCATGGTGGAATTCCACCTTCCGAAGTGGCAGTTCGACCTGGTCAACAGGGAACTGTTCTATTCGGTTCCGCTTGCGGATGTGGACATGGCTTCTGTTCTGGGCAGCATTTCAGGAGAGCTTGAAAACATTGCAGCAGTCGAAATCGAAGCGTTCGAAGCGCCACAGATCAATATGGAAAAGGACATCTTTCCGGAGGAATGGAAGTCACTCGTCGACCAGGCCGTGAGTGTACTGGATGAAACGGCCTTCAGGAAAGTGGTGCTGGCGAGACAGCGTCTGCTGACATTCAAATCAACGATCGATCCTCTTTTTTTATTGAAAAGATTGAATGACGAAACAGGCACATATACGATCTATTATGAAAAAGGGAAGTCGCTCTTTGTGTCCAAATCGCCTGAAAAGCTCTTTGATATCCAGGGGAATACGCTGCGGACGAATGCGATAGCAGGATCGTCGGAGCGCACCGGGGACGAAGAGAAGGATGAAATGCAGAAGTCATTCCTTCTGAACGATGAGAAGAACCGGTATGAGCATGAGCTTGTGCGGGAGTCCATCGTCAGCGATCTCGAACCATTCACGGACTGGGTGGAATTCGGCCCCGAGCCCAATATACTGGAAAACAGATATATCTATCATCTCCACACGCCGATCAGGGCGGAACTGGCGGAAGAGACCGGCATATTCGAGCTGTTGGATGCCATCCATCCCACACCGGCTGTCGGCGGCATGCCGAAGGATCGGGCCCGGCAGTACATCATGGAAGAGGAATACGGCACAAGAGGACTCTATGCAGCGCCGATCGGCCTCATCCACGAAGACAATGAGAGCGAGTTCGTCGTGGCCATAAGATCCATGCTGCTGCATGCCAACAGTGCAACACTGTTCGCAGGATGCGGCATCGTCAAAGGGTCTTCCAGCGAAAAGGAATTTGAAGAGACACGTGTCAAATTCACACCAATGCTTAATGTACTGGGGGTAGAGAACAAATGAATCCATCAGACCATCAGAATGCATTGACGTACCAGGTGTTCACGCTCATGGATCTGCTGCAGTCCCACGGTGTACAGGAGATCGTCATCAGTCCAGGTTCACGTTCGACACCACTGGCCCTGGCAGCAGAGCTTCACCCGGACATCCACACCCATATTCACCCGGATGAAAGGAGTGCGGCTTTCTTTGCGCTTGGACTGGCCAAGCTGGAGCATTCCCCCGTGGGGCTCATATGCACGTCGGGTACGGCGGCGGCAAACTATCTGCCGGCAATCGCCGAAGCGGACCTCAGTCATATCCCGCTCCTCGCACTGACGGCAGACCGTCCGCATGAACTGCGGGATGTTGGGGCGCCGCAGGCGATCAACCAGAGGGACATGTACCGGAATTACGTGCGGTATTATACGGAGCTGCCGATTGCGGATGTGCATGAATCCCTCCCGAACCTGCTTGAGACGAAAGTCATGCAGTGTGCACAGTATCTCAGGGGTCTGGAAATGGGACCGGTGCATATCAATATACCGATCAGGGAACCGCTGATGCCGGATATGACACGGACCGATCTCTTCTTCAGGACGCCGAAGGCGCTGACCCAGTACAGAACCGTTCCCGAGGCAGGCATTCGTCTGGATGGGCACGGCATTGTACTGATCGGGGAGACGGTCGAGGAACTGGATGCGGTAGCGCCGATCCTGGACAGGGACAACCTGACAGTGATTACGGATCCACGCCAGCATATCCGGCGGAACCTGGCAGGTGCCATCACCCACCAGGATCTCATCTTCAACAGCATGCATCCCGAGCAATTCGAACGGCTTGAGCGTGAAGTCGACTTCATCGTACGTATTGGAGAACCGCTTACATCAAAAGCGACCAACAAATTCCTGGCCCAGTCTGGTGTTCCGCAGTATCTGATCAGTGAGCACCAGATACTGAAGACATTCCCGGTAGCACCGAAGGAAGCCTTTGTGGGCACAATCAGTGAAATTTTGAAGTCGATCGAATTCTCATCCGGCGGGACAGGTCCCAAGGCCTGGCTGACGGCGCTCGATGCCCGCATCAGCAAAAGGATCGAAAAGTACATCGCCGATTATGATGATGAAGGGCGCTTCATGTATGAAATTATCAGGCACACACCGGCGCACCGTGCAGTATTCCTCTCCAACAGCATGCCGATCAGGGATGGGGAGCGGTACGACCTGGACAATACCCAGCGGATATATGCGAACCGGGGCGCCAATGGCATAGATGGCGTGGTGTCCACTGCACTCGGCATGGCTGTAAAGACGCCGCTCACCCTCGTCATCGGCGACATTGCGCTCTATCATGATATGAATGGGCTCATCATGTCGAAGCTCGAGGACATCGACATCAATATCATCGTGTTCAACAACAATGGGGGCGGCATATTCAGCTTCCTGCCCCAGAATGACAACCAGGAACATTTCGAGCGGCTCTTCGGCACCCCGCTGGATCTCGATTTCAGACACACTGCCGAGCTGTACAATTTCAACTACATGCATACGGACAAGATCGCGGACATCACGAACGGGCTCATGAACCAAAAGGGCCGGAACATTATAGAAATAAAGACGGACAGGGTGACGAATGCCGCATCCCACCAGGATCTGCGTCGGCAGATCGAAGATGTGGTGAAATCCGTTGAAATTTAACCATCGATTCAGAGATAACGGCAAAAGCCGGACGATCCTGCTGCTGCATGGATTTCTGTCTGATATGGCGAGCATGGAGGGGGTGGCCGGCGAGCTGGCGCCACATTTCAACATGCTCACAGTCGACCTTCCGGGTTTCGGCGGCACGCCAAGCACCGGCATCGACTACGGCATGGAGGATATTGCGGAGGGACTCCGCCGGCTCCTCATATCCCTCGATATCCAGAAGGTGGATATACTCGGATATTCGATGGGGGGCAGGGTTGCCCTGTCCTTCATTGCCGGCCACCCCGAATATGTCGGGCGTGCCGTATTGGAGAGCGGTTCCCCTGGGATCGCATCGGATGAGGAGCGGGAGTCCCGCCGGCATACAGATGCCGGGCGGGCTGCACGCATCAACGAGGACTTCACTGCATTCATCGCCGGCTGGGAGGAAATGGGGCTGTTCAGCAGCCAGCGGACGCTGCCTGAAAAGACGCAGGAGCAGCAGCGGCAGAACCGCCTCTCCCAGCAGCCGGCAGAAGCAGCGGACAGCCTGATGAAGTACGGCACGGGCGTCCAGCCTTCCTATTGGGAAAAGCTTGGGGATATCGACCGCCCCGTACTGCTCCTGGCAGGCGCGCAGGATGAGAAGTTCATAGCAGTCAATTCCAGAATGTCACAACTGCTCCCGGATGCCCGTCTTGAAATCATCGATGGGGCCGGGCACAACATTCATATGGAAGCACCACAAAAATTTGGTACAATAGTGATAGATTTTCTACTAGGAGGATAAAGAATGGCAAGAAAATGGGAAACACTCAAAGAATATAGAGAGATCAAGTATGAGTTCTACAACGGCATCGCCAAAGTGACGATCAACCGTCCGGAAGTTCGGAATGCATTCACTCCGCTCACGGTCACTGAAATGATTGATGCCTTCACGCGCGCGCGCGACGACCAGAATGTCGGGGTCATCGTCCTGGCCGGTGAAGGGGATATGGCGTTCTGCTCCGGTGGAGACCAGAAGGTGCGCGGTCATGGCGGATATGTCGGGGAAGATGATGTCCCTAGACTGAACGTACTGGATCTTCAACGTCTGATCCGTGTCATTCCGAAGCCTGTGGTAGCCATGGTATCCGGATATGCAATCGGCGGCGGCCACGTACTCCATGTGGTGTGCGACCTGACAATCGCTGCAGACAACGCACGCTTCGGCCAGACCGGTCCCAAAGTCGGTTCATTCGATGCAGGCTATGGTGCCGGCTATCTCGCACGCATCGTCGGACACAAGAAGGCGCGTGAAATCTGGTACCTGTGCAGACAGTACAATGCAGAGGAAGCACTGGATATGGGCCTCGTAAATACAGTGGTGCCGCTTGAAGAACTGGAGGACGAGACGGTTCAATGGTGCGAAGAGATGATGCAGCATTCACCAACGGCACTGCGTATGCTGAAAGCGGGCATGAATGCGGACACGGATGGTCTTGCAGGCCTGCAGCAGATGGCAGGGGATGCGACGCTGCTCTACTACACTACAGACGAAGCGAAAGAAGGCAGGGAAGCTTTCAAGGAAAAAAGAAAGCCTGACTTCGGACAGTTCCCAAGATTCCCATAAGCATTTATCAGCCCATCATATGATGGGCTTTTTTAAAGGTGGAAGAGACTATGTACAATTGGTTGGAAACGCGTGCCCGGGAGATGCCGGACAAGCCGGCCGTCATATTCGAGGGGGCTGAGGTCACCTTCTCGGAACTGTATGAAACGGCAGGGGAAATGAAGGGTTGCCTCGAATCACTCGGCCGCACGCGCATTGCATTTTTCATCGGCAATACGCTGGATGCGGTGTATGCCATCCATGCGGCCATGCTTGCCAACATTGAAATTGTGATGATCAATACCCGGCTGACGGGACGCGAGATTTCAGTCCAGCTGGATGACATCGATGTGGATACAATCGTGACGACTGAACCCTTCGAACTTGAGGGATACAGGGTATATGGATGGACGGATCTCCGGAACAGGGCGTCCGAGGCCGGAGAGAGCAGGCGCGCATCCGGCAGTGATATACTGTCGATCATGTTCACATCAGGAACGACGGGCAGGGCGAAGGCCGTGACCCAGACATATGACAACCACTACGCTTCAGCCATCGGTTGTGAGAACCGTTTCGGCTATACGGAGGACAGCATGTGGATGAACATCAATCCCATCTACCATATTTCAGGATTCTCCGTCCTGTTGAGGTCGGTGATCCGGGGCTGCACCATGGTGCTCATCGAAAAGTTTGAAGAGGCGAAGATATGGCGGACCATATCGGAGTATGGTGTGACCCATACCAGCATGGTGCCGATCATGCTGAAGCGGCTGATGGACCATGGGGTGCGCGAACATGGGCTGGAAGGCATACTCCTCGGCGGTGCCGGAGTCACCAGGGATATACTGGGCCGTGCACTTTCCTTGGGGCTGCCGGTCTACAACTCCTTCGGCATGACCGAAACATGCTCACAGATCGTCTCCATTGCACCGGATGATCCAAAAATCCTTGAAGGTACGGTGGGGAAGCCGCTCGATAACATCGATATCGTGATCGATCATGACAATGATGGTGAACTCCTCGTACGCGGCGGACCGGTTACAGGGGGGTACCTGAATGCCGCTATGGAAGTTTCCGAGGGATACTTCAGGACCGGGGACATGGGATACATCGATGAAGCGGGATACCTCCATATTCTGGATAGGCGGAAAGATCTGATCATCAGCGGAGGCGAGAACATCTATCCGAAAGAGATAGAGGATGTGGCGACTGCCCATCCCGGGGTCGTGAATGCTGCGGTCGTCAAAAGGAAGGACAGCGAGTGGGGGGAGGTCCCGGTCCTGCTCGTTGAACTGGCTGAAGGCATGGGCGTCGATAATGGGGGAATCATGGCCCATCTTGAGCGGCATCTCGCGAGATACAAGCTGCCAAAGGAGATACATCGCGTCGGGAACATCATCATGACTTCGACGGGCAAGGTGTCGAGAGCCCAGAACCAGCAGGCGTACAACATCAAAAGGAGCAGCAACCGTTAGGTTACTGCTCCTTTTTCTCATAGTTCTTCGGATTTAGTGGCACGGGGTCATAGCCGCCCGGATGGAAGGGATGGCACTTGAGGATCCGCTTCACCGCCAGATAGCTCCCTTTCAGGGCACCATGCTCCTGGACTGCCTCGATGCCGTAGTTTGAACATGTCGGATTGAAGCGGCAGCTCGGGGGAAACATGGGGGAGATGGCCTTCTGATAGAACCGCATCATATATAGAATCACTGTTTTCATTTTAATCACCACTATAGCATTTATAACTGTAATGATATAGGGTACACTGGATTTAAGCAAATTTGGAGATGATACGATGCTTGAATTTAAAGACCAGAGTGGCCGGAGAGTGACGCTCAAATTCGAACATACCAGTGATATGGACCATATTCTTGCCATCTGTGTGATGGATGGGAAATATCTGTTCACAGACCATAAGGTGCGCGGCATAGAATTTCCGGGCGGCAAGATAGAGCCGGGGGAGAGTGCGGAGGAAGCGGTGCACAGGGAAGTGTTCGAAGAGACGGGCGCAAGTATCGGGAATATGCAGTTCGTCGGTGTCTACACCGTCCATGATGAGACCAGGCCTTTCGTCAAAGGCGTCTATCTTGCAGAAGTCGAGGACATGTTTTTCAAGTGCGAGTACATGGAGACTTATGGGCCGGTGCTGTACCCGTCAGTCGAAGGCATACCTGAGGAGCGGAGGAGCTTTCTGCTCAAAGACCCATGCATCGACTACCTGTATCGGAAAATCCGGAATGATGACCAATCCACATGAAGAAGCCGGGATATCATCTGATATCCCGGCTTCTTCAATTCTATTCCATTATAGTGTGAAGCCGCCTTCTTTGGCGATGTATTCTGATTCGGTCCCGAACTTTTTGAAGTTTTCGATGAAAGATTTTTTAAGCTCATTGGCCTTCTCATCGTAGGCTTCCTCGGAAACCCATGTATTGCGGGGGTTGAGTATCTCTTTCGGTACACCTGCCACTGAAGCCGGGATGCTGAGGCCGAATACGGAATCCTCCTCAAAGGCATTGAGTGCGAGTTCACCGCTGATGGCACGCCTCACCATGGACCGTGTATATTTGAGGTCCATGCGCTTGCCGACACCGTATTCACCGCCGCTCCAGCCGGTGTTGACCAAGTATACATCCACGTTATGCTTGTCGATCAGGCCGCCGAGCATATCCGCATAGGTCTTGGCATGCAATGGCAGGAAAGGTGAGCCGAAGCATGTCGAGAATACCGGCTGCGGCGTAGTGATTCCGCGTTCCGTGCCTGCGAGTTTTGATGTGAATCCGCTCAGGAAGTGGTACATTGCCTGTTCCTTCGTCAATTTGGAGATCGGAGGCAGTACACCGAAGGCATCTGCAGTCAGGAATATGATTGTATTCGGATGTCCTGCCACGGATGGGATGCGTGCATTGTCGATATGATCAAGCGGGTAGGCGGCACGTGTATTCTCGGTCAGTGCCCCATCATCGTAGTCCGGGTTTCCATCTTCATCGAGGACAACATTCTCGAGCACCGAGCCGAACTTGATCGCCTTGAAGATCTCAGGCTCCTTCTCAGGGGAGAGGTTGATCGTCTTCGCGTAGCAGCCGCCTTCGATGTTGAATACACCGTCTTCATTCCAGCCATGCTCATCGTCGCCGATGAGTTCGCGCTGGGCATCCGCGGACAGCGTCGTCTTGCCTGTGCCGGAGAGGCCGAAGAAGAGGGCGACATCCTTGTTTTCCCCTACATTGGCAGAGCAGTGCATGCTCATCACACCCTGTTCGGGCAGCAGGTAGTTCATGATGGAGAAGATGGACTTCTTCATCTCCCCTGCGTATTCCGTACCGCCGATCAGAATGATGCCTTTTTCGAGGGAGACGATGACGAACGCTTCCGACTTGGTTCCATCGGTCTCAGGATCGGCCTTGAAGGTCGGTGCGGAAACGATCGTGAATTGTGGATCCATGCCGAGGGCTTCTTCCTTCGTTTCGGGACGGATGAACATCGTGCGTGCAAACATGCTGTGCCAGCTGAACTCGGTCACCACGCTGAGGTTGAGGCGCGTCTTTTCATCAGCACCTGCATAGCCGTTGAAGACGAAGACTTCCTCCTTCTCATCGAGGTAGTCGACGACCTTGGAGAAGAGGTTGTCGAAGACTTCTTCAGAGATGGGCTGGTTGACCTCACCCCAGTCCACCTTGTCCTTTGATACACCATCTTCGACGATGAAGCGGTCCTTCGGGCTGCGTCCGGTATATTTGCCCGTCTCAGCACGGAGTGCACCTGTCTCCGTCAGTCTGCCTTCTCTTCTTTTCAAAGACTTTTCGACCAGCTTGGATGTGGAAAGCTGTACATGCGAAGTATCCTTAGCCACCAGATTTTGAATGCTTTCGGAATGGTTTACCATAATTATTGCCCCCGTTTTATGTAGTTTACAAAGTAATCAGGTACTTTCACGAATTAGTATAACACATTGATAATTGATGTGACATAATAATTGTAAAATATTATTACCTTGATTTGATTCCCATCATCTAGTATATTATATGTTAAGTTATCTCTTATCAAGAGCCGGTGGAGGGAACATACCCGATGAAACCCAGCAACCTCTTTTCAACAAAGAAAGGTGCTAAAGGATGCAGAAGTTATTCTGATCGATAAGGGGAAGAGCGGAGCCTTTTCTCGTATTATTGGAGAAAAGGCTTTATTTTTTGCTACTGGGAGATAGCTAATAATCATAAAGGAGATATTTTTAATGGCAGAGCGTAGACTTTTTACTTCCGAATCCGTGACGGAGGGACATCCTGATAAAATTGCGGATCAGATATCGGATGCAATTCTGGACGAAATACTGAAAGGGGATCCGCATGCCCGGGTCGCCTGTGAGACCGTAGTGAATACCGGCATGGCGCTGATCGTCGGAGAAATAAGCACAAACACATACGTGGACATTCCGAAAATAGTGAGGGAGACGGTGAAGGATATCGGCTATGTGCTCGCCAAGTACGGCTACGACTACAAGACGATGTCCGTCCTCACCGGAATAGACGAGCAGTCCTCCGACATCGCCCAGGGGGTCAACAACGCTGTTGAGACAAGGGAGACGGATGCCGTTTCCACAGGAGCTGGAGACCAGGGGCTGATGTTCGGTTTTGCATGCGATGAGACTGAAGAACTGATGCCTCTGCCGATTGCACTGGCGCACAAGTTGTCGAGGCGCCTGACCGAGGCACGCAAGGAGAATATCATCGACTACTTGAGACCCGACGGCAAGACGCAGGTCACTGTCGAGTATGATGAGAATGACCAGGTGAAGCGGGTGGATACCATCGTCATCTCGACACAGCACCACGAAGAGGTTGAAAAGGAGACGATCCAGCGGGATCTGCTTACGCACGTCATCCGTGAAGTGGTGCCGGCCGAACTGCTTGATGAGGAAACGAAATATATCATCAATCCGACGGGACGCTTCGTCATCGGCGGCCCGCAGGGCGACGCCGGACTGACCGGACGCAAGATCATCGTCGATACCTATGGGGGCTACGCACGCCATGGGGGCGGTGCCTTCAGCGGCAAGGATCCGACCAAGGTCGACCGCTCCGCAGCTTATGCCGCACGCTACATCGCAAAAAATATTGTTGCTGCAGGCATCGCTTCGAAGTGTGAAATCCAGCTGGCATATGCAATCGGAGTCAGCGAGCCCGTATCCATATCCGTGGATACATTCGGCACTTCATCCTACAGCGAGGCGGATATCGTCGCAGTCATCAGAAAGATTTTCAACCTTTCTCCGGATGGCATCATAGACATGCTCGACCTGCGCCGCCCGATATATAAAAATACGGCAAGCTACGGCCACTTTGGACGGGAAGACCAGGATTTCCCATGGGAGAAGCTGGATAAGGCCGCACAGCTCAAAGAGGAGCTCTCGAGCCTCAAGGTGAATTAAATATGGAAAAAGGCTCCGGAGTATCCCGGAGCCTTCGCTTTTGTAGACGATGCACCTTTTGCTGCTACATATCGTCCTCCATTGTCTCTTCTTCCATTGTGTCCTCTTCCATCGTCTCTTCTTCGGTAGTGTCTTCTTCGGCAGTATCTCCGCCACAAGCGCCGAGCACGAGAACTGAAGCAAGTCCGCCGGCCATTAGATACTTTCTGAGTTCCATAATCAACCCTCCTGCTTTCTAATAGTCTGCATACTAAGCTGCTTGCTAATTCTCTCTCTGCCTAGCAAGTCAGTATACAGGTACCCGGGGCGGGGGTGTTAAAACATAAAAGATTCTGAGCCGGATGAAATTCTGAGCCTTTGGCTGAAGGGACATTCATTTAAAATGGTAGATTCACACAGATATGATGGATGGTAAATAGATTTTTATGAAAATATCCGTTTTTGACCGTAAACAGATATTATTTTGATATAATGAACAAAGTCTTAGGCAAGACGACAGAAATTACAATATGGAAGGGAATTGAGAAGGAGCTATGAATACGGAAATTTTCACTAATCCAATCGTCATTGCACTGCTGGTGCTGCTGCTGGCCATTGCCATCGCTTTCCTGGTCTATTATCTCAAACATAGGAACAGGGTCAATGCGCTCAAGGACGAATACGGCAAAGAGAAGGAAAGCCTGGTAGAGAAGTATGAATCCGACAATGAAGAGCAGCGCCTGGAATATAAGAAGGAAGTATCATCACTGAACGAGAAATATCATAATGATACAACCCTGCTCAACAACAAACTTTCAAGCCTGCGCCAGTTTACAGTGGACAAGGGTGAATATCTGACCGATCTCTCGCTGATCCAGTTGAAAGAGCGTCTTGTACGTGATGAAAAGATCAGGGAAACGGACATGTATATACTATCCAATGTCTATCTGCCTTCGAGAAACTATACAAATACACGCAAAATCGACCATCTGGTGCTCACACGCACAGGTATATACCTGATTGATTCCAAGTACTGGAAGGGTCATATACTGCACGGGGTGGATGAAAGCAATTTTGAAGAGCTGCCGTATATCGAATCCTTCTTCGATCTGCTGGATCTGGACAAATCCAAGGAACAGACCCTGATCTTCGAAAAGTCGGATGATAAGAATGTATCAGTCAACTACTACAATGACACGATAGAGGAGACGAAGATATCGGCCGAGAAGCTGAAGAACGTCTTCAAGCTCCAATATGATGTCGTGCCGATGCTCTACTTCAACCCGCAGGACAATGGAAACTACTCCATCAGCAACTACTCTACGGACCCATCCATAAAAGTCCTCGTCGGAGAAGAGGAACTGGAGAACTTCTTCCTGAAATACGTCTTCCATGGCAGATTCCAGTATACAGTGAAGGACCTGGATGAAATCGCAGAAGCAATCTTCCAATTGAACCCATAATCGTATCCTTTGTCTTGGGTATGAAAAAGTCCTATAATTTTTTTATAGGGCTTTTATTTATTCCAAAGGAGGCGTAGCAATGTCTGAAGAAATAATCGTATTGAACCCGGCTACCGGGGAAGAGGTTGACAGGGTCAAAAAGGAAAGCAGAGCGGACATTGAACAGAAGATCGACAAGGCACACGAGATGTTCAAGCAGTTCAGGAAGAAAAATGCGCATGATCGCAGTGCACTGATGGTCAGATGGGCTGAGCTCATAAGGGAAAATAAGGACGAAATTGCAGAGCTGATCACTAAAGAGAATGGCAAGCCGCTCAAGGAAGCAGCCGGTGAAGTGGAATATGCATGCAGCTACATCGACTACTATGCCGAAGAGGGAAAAAGGGTATACGGCCGGACGATACCACAGCATGAAGATGATGTGCGCCTGGTCGTGACCAAACAGCCGATCGGGGTGGTTGCTGCGATTACACCGTGGAACTTCCCGGTGGCGATGATGGCAAGGAAAGCAGCGCCGGCAGTGGCTGCGGGTTGTACTTTCCTCGTAAAACCAGCGAGTGAAACACCGCTGTCTGCAATCAGGTTCCTAGACCTCGCCCTGGAGGCCGGATTCGAGGAGGGCGTCATCCAGTACGTTACGGCTTCCGGCAAGGATGTCGGAGAAGTATTCTCACAATCCGAAAAGATCATGAAACTGACCTTCACGGGCTCCACTGCCGTCGGCAAGACGCTGATGGAAGGGGCTGCATCCACGGTCAAGAACATCACGATGGAGCTTGGCGGCCATGCACCGCTTGTAGTGCATAAGGATGCGGATTTGGATACCGCTGTGGAACATGCGGTAGCGACGAAATTCAGAAACTCCGGCCAGACATGCGTATGTGCCAACAGATTCTATGTACATGAAGATGTTGCAGAAGCATTCAGCCAGAAATTTGCCGAGCGGGTGAAGAAGCTTAAGGTCGGAAATGGCCTCGATGAAGGTGTCGAAGTGGGACCAATGATCAATGAGGATGGATATGACAAGGTTATGCAGCACATCAGTGATGCAAAGGATAAAGGCGGACAGATCACTGCCGGGGGTGAAGGCAGCAAGGACGCCGGATACTTCATCGAACCGACGGTCATTACGGGTGCTACAGACGACATGCTGATCATGAATGAAGAGACATTCGGCCCAGTCGCCCCGATTCAGACATTCTCCACCCTGGATGAGGCAATAGAGAAGGCCAACGACACGGAATACGGTCTTGCGGCATACTTCTTCACCGAAAGTTACCGGGATGGCATCAAGCTGCAGGAAGGCCTTGATTTCGGCGTGATAGGCTGGAACAACGGCAAGCCGAGTGCGGCACACATTCCATTCGGCGGTTTGAAAGAGAGCGGCATCGGACGCGAAGGTGGACCGGAAGGCATCGAACCGTATCTGGAAACAAAAATCACTTCAATGAGGATATAGATTATAGAAATGGCCTGCATCCACTGGATGCAGGCCATTTCTATGGAATCAGAAAGAGACGCCGATCAGAAGTCCAAGCGCCAGGGCGACGAGGCAGAAGAACATCATGGTGAAGGTGTATCTGACGAGTGCCTTGAATGCCTTCGTCTCGAACAGCCGAAGCTGATCGAGGGTGAAAGCGGAATAGGTGGTCAATCCGCCAAGAAAGCCGAATATCACCATGAAATAGATCAGGCTTCCCTGTGCAACGAGCGGAATGCTCAGCCCCATCATGAATGCACCGAGAACGTTGACGGTGAAAGTGCCGTATGGCAGGCTGAAGCGGTCGAACAGTTTCAAAGAAATGATATAGGCCCTTATGACAGCACCGAGCGCGGCACTGAGGGCAAGGAGAATCAGCTCGATCATCGTCCCATACCACCTGCCTTCCAGCCCATGAGGGCAAGGCAGAAGCCGCCGACCATGTTCACTCCAAGATAGATGAGAAAAATGAAGTATTCCCCGTAGGAGAGAAGGAGGTACTGCTCATATGTCAGCATGGAGAATGTAGTGAAGCTTCCCAAAAGGCCGGTGATGAGAAAGTCACGCATATGGCCCTCCCTGTCATGGAATTTTCTGAGCAGGACACCGGCGACGAAGGCACCGCTCATGTTCACAATCAGCGTGCCCATAAAGAAGGGTGATGTGCCGGATACCGTCGCAAAGGAGATGAAAAATCTCAGGAGTGCACCGATCATGGCACCCAATGATATGAATAGGTATCTTTTCAATATATATCCTCCCTCGATAGTTGGATAGTTGGTAATTAGGGTGAAGTGCAGAACACGGATAATGCCTATATAATATTAACACAAGAAAAGTTCAGAAGAGAGTGTGGACGGATGAAGAAAGGGCAGAATACATCAATCATCGATGGTGGATTTTCTTCGGGACCTCAGTATTGAATTACATAATCTGTAATGCAGGTTTTAATGAAAATATGGAAGTAGACATGCAGAGTACTGTGGCAATGAGGGGAAGCGGGTGGCCCATCAGGTGGACAGCAGCCATAGGCTGATGGATGCACCGACAGGGGAGATGGCTTCGGATAAATGAAAAAAGCGCAACTCTAAAAGTTGCGCTTTTAATATTGGTACATCTATTTCCTTTTAAAGATTTTCAGGGCGGCGAACCCGATGGCCACGGCACCTGCTGCTGCAGAGGCAGTCTTGAACGTGTGGTCTTTGCTGAGTGATTTGACCACCAGGTTGATGTTCTGCGGGCGCTCTGCAAGTCTCCTCATGAAGTAGGCGTACCAGTCGGTGCCGAACGGAATGTAGACACATACGTTATAGCCCCTCTCCACGAGCTCCCTCTGGAGCTCTTTGCGGAAGCCGAAAAGCATCTGGAATTCGAATCGGTCGTTCGGTATATCGTTCTCCTTGATGAAATCTATCATATTTTCGATGATATTGTGATCATGGGTAGCGATGGAAGTGAAACCTTCCCCCTTGGTCAGGTGGAGCCTGATCAGAAGCTCCAATGCCTTGTCAATGTCCTCCTTGGACTGCAGGGCAACCTGCGGCGACTCCTTGTAGGCACCTTTAACAAAACGGATCCTGTTGTCCTTATATTTGTAGACATCGTCCTTTGCACTGTATAGATAGGACTGCAGTACAGTGCCAATGTTGTCATACTCCTCCATAAGCTGGTCGACGATACGGATGGTATCGTCATAGGCAGCATGGTTCTCCATGTCGATGTTGACGAACATATCATTCGCTTTTGCAGCATCCATGATTTCCCTGACATTGTCCAGGCAGAAGTCATAGTCGATGTTGAGGCCAATCTGCGACAGTTTGACCGATGCAGAAGCATCCACGCCTTCCTCGCCGATGGCCTGTATCATTTTCAGGATGAGGTCCTTTTCCTTTGTCGCATCCGTTTTATTGGTGACGAATTCACCAAGGTTGTCAAAGCTGACACTCATCCCTTGGGAATTGATATCCTTGATACGCTCAATCGTCTCATCTACTGTGATGCCGCCTACAACTTTGTTGGCCCCGAACTTCAGACCCATTTTCTTGCTTGCCTCGTTCATTACCTTGTTTTCTGATAGTGCGATGAATACATCTCTTAATAATGGCATAATTTACCTCCCGAGTCTTCGTAACAGTTTATATTCTACCCTTAATTGAAATTTTTAGACATCAAAAATATGTCAAAATTATATTTTATTTGTAGTGGGGGATATGATTGACATATGTTTCGTTGATCCGCTTCATCTCTTCCAGATCTTCATCAGTCAGATCCCTCACAACCCTGGCCGGTCGTCCGAATGCCAGTGTATTGGGTGGGATTTCGGTCCCTGGCGTCACAAGGCTGCCTGCCCCGATGAAGGCATTCTCTCCGATGACTGCACCATCAAGTACTGTAGAATCCATGCCGATCAATGCATTTTTTCTGATGGTGCAGCTATGGAGCGTCACCTTGTGTCCGACAGTCACATTGTCTTCTATGACAAGGGGCATGTCCGGCGTTTCATGCAGGATGGAGAGGTCCTGTATATTCGTACGGCTGCCGATCCGGATCGGTGCAATATCCCCCCGCAGGACAGTCCCGAACCATACGGACGACTGGCCCCCGATTTCCACGTCTCCTATCACTGTAGCATTCGGAGCAATAAAAGCGCTTTCATTAATTTTTGGAGTATCTCCTTTGTAATCGAGTATCATTTCTCATGTCCTTTCTTCTATTGGATTGTTATAATAAGTTTATCATATAAGAATGAATTACAGTATGTTAGGAGCATTGCAATGTGGAAATGGGAAACCGACAAGCAGGCCAAGGGTGTAATTGTTGTCATACATGACATGATGGAGCATCATGAATACTACGCACAGGTGATATCACAGCTGAGGAATTCAGGCTATCATGTCATAACCGGAGACCTGCCGGGCCATGGCCAGACCACACGCATGAACAAGGGGCATATCAACGATTTCACACAATATCTGGACCGCGTTCATGAATGGCATGAAGTAGCGCGGGCATACCGGCTGCCGACCTTTATGCTTGGCCAGGGGCTCGGCGGGCTGATTGCAATCGAAGCCATCCGACAGAACCTCATCATCGCAGATGGCCTGATTCTCCTCAATCCACTGCTGGCATTCAAGCAGTCCTTCATAAACAGGAAGAACACAATACGGACAAGTGTCAGGACATCAAGTGATACGACGCGTTTTGACCCGGGCATCCATTTCAGCTATTTCACCGAAGACAGGAAGTTTCTGAGCCAGTATGAAAATGACGAACTGCTGGTCAGGAAGGTGAGCTACCACTGGTACCGGACGGTGATCAATCAGATGAAATCCACGACGGAGTTTATGGATGACTTCCCTGATGTGCCAGTGTCGGCGATGCTCAGCCGGGAGAATGACATCATCGAACCCTATCTCACCGCCAAATACATTAAACGTATGAATACGAGGGAGCTGTCCATCCATATGTTGAATGGCATCGAACACAGCATCTTCCAGAGGGGGGACACTTCCGTTCCCTATTATCATATGGAACGTTTCCTAAGCGCCCAGCTGTTTCGGATCGGTCTCATCAAATAGAAAGACACGCCTGGGGTCAGGCGTGTCTGTTTTTTTCTATGCACAATAGGAACGGGGCGTCGTTCTTCTGATTGATGAACTGGTACTTGAGTATCTGTGCTTCCTTTTGGGGCCACTGGGAAAGCTGTTCCATAAGCACATCCCTTTCAGTCTTGCCGCCTGGATGGCCATGGTAGACGACGATGATGATGCGGCCGCCATCTGCGAGCCGGTCGAAAAGCTTCTGGATGGCAAGCATGGTGGAGGCGGGGGTTGTCGTAATCGATTTGTCGCCTCTCGGAAGATATCCGAGGTTGAACATGGCGGCCTTCAGGGGGCGGCTGTCGACATAACGGTCGACATGCTCATGTGAATCCAGGATGAACTCTATATTCTTATGGCTGCCGCACAGCGACCGGGCGTTCTCGATCGCCTCGGCCTGGATGTCGAAGCTGTACACTTTGCCGGCCGCGCCCACGAGTTCCGAAAGGAACTTCGTGTCATGGCCGTTGCCGCATGTGGCATCCACAACAGCGTCTCCCGCCTGTATGATATCCTGTGCAAGGGTTTTTGCCTGGGGCAGTACACGTCTAAGCATTGATCTTCTCCTTGTAGCTGATTCCCTGATGGGTGTCCCTTCTTTTCAGTTCCTCATCGATGCTGTTGAGTACATTCCATTTGTCCGTGCTCCACATCGGCCCGATGAGTTGGTCGATGGGGCCATCGCCTGTAATGCGGTGGACGATCATTTCCTCGGGCAGGATTTCGAGCTGATCGCAAACGAGGTTTACATAGTCCTCCTGGTTCAGGAAGGAAACAAGCCCCTTTTCATACTGTTTGACCATGGGTGTGCCCTTCAGGAGGTGGAGCAGATGGATCTTGATGCCCTGTACATCCATGGCTGCTACGGCTTCGGCTGTTTCCATCATCATGCTGCGGTCCTCCTGGGGAAGGCCGTTGATGATATGGCTGCAGACATTGATGCCATGCCTTCTGAGCTTCTGTACACCTTCAAGGTAGCAGTCCAGGTCATGGGCACGGTTGATCAGCTTCGAGGTGCTGTCATGGACGGTCTGGAGTCCGAGTTCGACCCAAAGGTAGGTACGGGTGTTCAGTTCGGCCAGGTATTCCACGACGTCATCCGGCAGGCAGTCCGGGCGCGTGCCGATGGAGAGGCCGACGACACCCTCTATGTCGAGTGCCGCTTCGAATTTTTCCTGCAGTACTTCAAGGGGGGCATGTGTATTGGTGAAGGATTGGAAATAGGCGATGTACCTGCCGTTCTTCCACTTCCTATCCTGCATCCTGGACCTGATCTTTTCAAACTGTACGGGGATTGGGTCGACGCGGTCACCGGCAAAATCGCCGCTGCCCGCAACCGAACAGAATGTGCATCCGCCATAAGCGACGGTGCCGTCCCTGTTGGGGCAGTCGAACCCGGCATCCAGTGCCACTTTGAAAATCTTTTCATTGAATTTGTTCTTAAGATGATAGTTGAGGGTATGGTACCGCTTATCATCAAAACTGTATTTGAAATCCGTCATATTCTTCACCTCTTGTTCATATTTGGCATTGTACCATACCGGAGCGGGGGAATCGCATGTCGATTTGATGGACGATGCGGTTTTGTGAGGTTTTCTGCCGGGTGCTGTTTGATGTATGATGGAGGTATGAAAAAGAAGTTCAGGGGAGGCAGGGGATAATATGATTAAAGTGGACCGGTTGGGCAAGAGATACGGGACACACGACGCAGTGAAGAACCTTGATTTCTCGGTGGGGGAAGGGGAATTGTTCGCCTTCATCGGACCGAACGGCTCGGGGAAGTCCACGACTATACAGATGATTACAGGGCTGCTCAAGGCCACATCAGGGTCGGTTGAGCTGTTCGGGGAGGAGATGGGGATGGACAGGGTCCACCTGAAAAAGCGGATCAGCTTCGTCCCTGACACGCCGGACCTCATCGGCAAGCTCACCGGGAGGGAATACCTCAACTTCATCTCCAGTGCCTACCGGATGGATGAGACGGATTTCAGGGAAGAGCAGCAGAAGCTCGTGGACCTGTTCGATCTCGAGGGGAAGCTCGACACGCTGGTTGAGGAATATTCCCATGGCATGAGACAGAAGGTGGCGCTCATCGGTGCCCTGGTGCACCGCCCGGATATTCTGTTTCTCGATGAACCGACGGTGGGGCTCGATCCCAAAAGCAACAGGAACCTGAAAAATTATTTGCGGGATTACATCAAGCAGGGGAAGACGGTCTTCCTGACCACGCACAACCTTGCGCTTGCTGAAGAGATCGCGACGGATATCCTGATCATATATAATGGAGAGAATCTGGCGCACGGCTCCCTGGGGGAGCTGAGGAGCCGCATTGAAGAACCGGATGCGACGCTTGAGGACATCTTCCTGAAATTGACCGGGGGAAGCTGATTATGGTCCGCCTGATACTAAAGACAGAGCTGCGGTCCCTCTTCAACTACTGGAAGTCGCTCGGGGAGACGAAGATGGTGCTCTACATCATTCTCGGACTCCTTCTGCTGCTTTTTCCACTGCCAATGCTTGTTTCAGTGATATTTTCGCTGACCCTCTCCTTTAACGAAAGTGTGCTGGATGGCTATATACTGCTGCTCTCGATCACCAGTGCTGCCGTCCTGACCCTGCTGTCGCTGCATTTCATCATCAAGGATATGATTCTGGACAGAAGTGTGCAGCTGTATCTGTCATTTCCCATATCAGCTGCTGAACTGTTTTTTGCCAAATTCATCAAGCATGTACTCATTTATGCCGCATCCATCCTCCTGCCTTTGGGGGCGGTGCTCGGCACCGCACTTTCCATGCGGTTCGGGCAATGGATGCTGCTGGCTGACAGCCTGGTCTATTTTTCCGTACTCAGTATCTTCATTGTATCCTTGGCATATGCGTTCATCTTTCTGACGGCCAATATTCTTCCCATCAGGAAGATCAGCGAAATACTTTCTTTTCTTGGGGCGATTTCCTTCATCCTGGTGTATCTTGTCCTGTTCCTCATCGGGGATGCCTTCACCGGCATGACGGCACGCCTGTCCGATATGCCCGTTTCATTCAGCGGGTTTCTGTATGACTATGAAGTGCTCTCCGGCAGCCTCGCTGTCCTGTTACTCATTGCAGCTGCCGTGCTCGCCTTCAAGGCAGCCGAACTGATATCGGTACGTGCACTCTCCCGTGGGTGGGAAGCAGGCGGCCGGACGGTCAGAAAGCACAGGACAGCGGATGGCCGTGTGCGCCATCCCATCGGCTCACTCATGGAGAAGGACTTGAGGCTCACGACCCGGAACTTCAAGGAGATTGCCGCATTGCTGCCGTATTACCTGATGCCGCTGCTCTTCATCTACTTTTCCACATCGGTGGATGCCGGATCGGCGCCGGAGGCGATCGGGGCAAGCCAGCTTCTTGTTACGGCGATAGGGGGCACGCTCGTCATCTCCCTCTTCATCGGAGCGTACAATACTGCCCGGGATGCGGAGCATTTTGCGATGCTGAAGGCATTGCCGCTCTCCGGCAGGCATATTGCCGGGGCAAAGTATGGCTTCACCCTCCTCACGACAGTCCCCGTTGTAATGGCGGCCTTTGCTGTCGTCTGGCTTTTTTCATCCGCAGGCATCGGGGTCCTGCTCCAGCTGCTGGTCTTCATCACCCTTGTTTCGATGGCCGCTGTGCCTGTCGGCATGTACATCGGCAGTGCCAATCCGGTCGTCAGCAGCAAGAATCCGGTGAAAAGGCTGGATACTGCAAGCAATATCGTGATCACCGTCGCGATCTTCGCTGCCCTTGTGCTCACGGCCATCATCCTGGGCGTGCTCGGCGACGATGGTGCATCACCCGTCCAGCTGCTTACAGCAGGGGGCGTACTGCTTGTGCTGGCACTCTCATCACTGTGGATGCTCAGGAAAGTCGGAGCACGCTATGATCAAGGATTCAAAATCACCTATAAGGACTGATTAATATGAAGGAAACCTATTTTATGGAGACGCCGATCGGCTGGCTCAAGATCGTTTCTGAAGCAGACACCATCATCGCACTGGATTATGCTGATGAAGCGGATGTTGTGGAAGGGGAGGATGGCCGCAATGATCTGGAGGGGGCTTCCGGAGTCATCCGCCAGTGCGTTCGGGAACTTGAGGAATACTTCGCCGGCAGCCGCACGACTTTCGAGGTGCCGGTCAGCTTCGGGCACAAAGGAACGGAATTCCAGCAGAAGGTATGGCGCAGACTCAGAGAGATTCCGTACGGGGAGACGCTCAGCTATAAGGCGCTCGCTGCCGACTGCGGCGGGCCGAACCACTCGCGTGCTGTGGCGAATGCGAATGGCAGGAATCCGATTTCCATCATCGTGCCCTGCCACCGGGTGATCGCTTCAGACGGCACGCTCGGCGGCTATACCGGCGGTGTAGGGAAGAAACGCCGGCTGCTTGAGCGCGAAGGGCTCGATATCCGGCCGAAATAAATATACAGCTTGCTTATTGCCTGAATATATTCTATATTTATAAGTGTTGGAAATAGTAGTATGCGACTCCATTCCAAGAGAGCTGGTGGGTGCTGTGAACCAGTAGTGGATCCATATGAACTCATCCGGACTGAACTGAATCCCATCGAACGAAGTTGCACTTAACAGTGAATGCGGGTGGTACCGCGGTCGTATACATATATGATCGTCCCATGCTTATACAGGCATGGGATTATTTATATTCAAGGAGGATTTTTATGGCGTTCAATCATATGGACATCGAAAGAAAATGGCAATCCCACTGGGAAAATGAAAAGGTATTCAAGACGGAGGACGAACTCGGCAAGAAGAAATTCTATGCACTGGACATGTTCCCTTATCCTTCAGGTGCGGGGCTCCATGTCGGACACCCGGAAGGCTACACGGCCACGGATATCATCTCACGCATGAAGAGGATGCAGGGCTACAATGTACTGCACCCGATGGGCTGGGATGCATTCGGTCTGCCGGCCGAGCAGTATGCCATCGATACCGGCAATGACATCAAAGCATTCAATGAAAAGAACATCGACAATTTCCGCCGCCAGATCAAGGAGCTCGGATTCAGCTATGACTGGGACCGTGAAATCAATACGACCGACCCGGACTACTACAAGTGGACGCAGTGGATCTTCATCCAGCTGTACAATAAGGGCCTCGCATATATTGATGAAGTGCCGGTGAACTGGTGTGAAGCACTCGGTACGGTGCTGGCCAATGAGGAGGTCATCGACGGGCTCTCCGAGCGTGGCGGACACCCGGTCGTCAGAAAACCAATGAAGCAGTGGATGCTCAGAATCACTGAATATGCGGACCGCCTGCTTGAGGATCTGGATGACCTCGACTGGCCCGAATCTCTGAAGGATATGCAGAGGAACTGGATCGGCAAGTCTGAAGGTGCGAACATCCGCTTTGAAATAGAAGGCACAGGGGAATCGTTCACGGCATTCACGACCCGTCCCGATACGATCCACGGTGCGACCTATGCGGTGCTGTCTCCGGAGCATGAACTGATTGATGTCATCACGACGGATGACCACCGTTCTGAAATCAAAGCCTATCAGGAAAAGGCAGCCAGAAAGAGTGAGCTTGAGCGTACCGACCTGGCCAAGGAGAAGACGGGTGTATTCACAGGTGCCTATGCCGTCAATCCATTGTCGGGTGAAAAAATGCCGATATGGATAGCGGACTATGTCCTGGCTTCCTACGGTACAGGAGCAATCATGGCAGTGCCGGCACACGACGAGCGGGACTATGAATTTGCTCGGGAATACGACCTGCCGATCAAGGAAGTGGTTGCAGGCGGAGACATTTCAAAAGAGGCCTATACGGGTGACGGAGAGCATGTCAATTCCGGAGAACTGGATGGCCTCGGCAAGGAGGCGGCAATCGAGAAGTCGATCCGCATTCTGGAAGAGAAGGGCGCAGGGGAGCAGAAGACGACATACAAGCTGCGTGACTGGCTGTTCTCCCGCCAGCGCTACTGGGGAGAGCCGATTCCGGTCATCCACTGGGAAGATGGCACGATGAGTGCCGTGGAGGAATCGGAACTGCCGCTGATGCTGCCTGAAATGGATCAGATCAAGCCTTCCGGCACTGGCGAATCCCCACTCGCCAACAACGAGGACTGGATAACGGTCGTCAGGGAGGATGGCGTGAAGGGCCGCAGGGAGACCAACACGATGCCGCAATGGGCAGGAAGCTGCTGGTATTATCTGAGGTTCATCGACCCGCACAATACGGAAGCCCTTGCCTCAAAAGAGAAGATTGAACACTGGATGCCGGTGGATCTCTACATTGGCGGAGCGGAACATGCGGTACTCCACCTGCTCTATGCAAGATTCTGGCACAAGGTGCTCTATGATATCGGCGTGGTCCACACGAAGGAGCCTTTCCAGAAACTCTTCAACCAGGGCATGATTCTTGGGGAAGGCAATGAAAAGATGAGCAAGTCCAAAGGCAATGTCATCAATCCGGATGATATCGTCCGTTCCCATGGGGCAGATACGCTGCGCCTATATGAGATGTTCATGGGGCCGCTCGAGGCATCGGTCGCATGGAACGACAATGGACTTGATGGTGCGCGCCGTTTCCTCGACCGCGTATGGAGACTCCTCGTTGATGAGGAAGGACAGTTGAGAGGAAATGTGGTTGCACGGGAGACGCCGGATCTTGATAAGGTATACCATGAAACCGTCAAAAAGGTGACTGAGGACTTCGAATCACTGAACTTCAATACGGCCATTTCCCAGCTTATGGTGTTCATCAATGAATGCTATAAGCAGGAGGAACTCGGCAGGGCCCATATCGAAGGATTCGTCAAACTCCTCGCCCCTGTGGCGCCCCATGTCGCAGAAGAACTGTGGGAGAAGCTGGGGCATGCGGACACGATCGCCTATGAAGCGTGGCCGCAGTTCGATGAATCCAAGCTGGTCGAGAATGAAATTGAAATCGTCATCCAGGTCAACGGCAAGGTGAAGGAAAAGATGAACGTGCCGACAGAAGCGACAAAGGAAGATCTTGAGCGCATTGCCATTGAATCCGACAGGGTTCAGGAAGCAATCCGGGAGAAGACGGTCAGGAAAGTCATCGTTGTACCGAATAAACTTGTAAATATCGTAGCAAACTAGAAGAACACCTCCCGCGGGCCGGCCATCAGCCTGACGGGAGGTGTTCTTTGTCATATGCTACAGGGTGGTGCTGTGTCCTGCCACATAGCCGGTGACCAGGGCGCTCGTGATGTTGTAGCCGCCCGTGTACCCGTGGATATCAAGCACTTCCCCGGCAAAATAGAGGCCTGCCACCTTGCGGCTCTCCATCGTCTGAGGCGTGATTTCTGCAAGTTTCACACCGCCGCCGGTGACGAACGCCTTTTCAATCGATTGGGTGCCGTCAACACGGAATTCGAAAGCTTTGAGGAACTGGACGATCTTTTCGATATTCTCCTTGGATACATGATGACCGCTTGTTGCACCGTCAATGTCGAGGAAGTCCAGCATGAAGAGGACGAGGCGTTCCTGAAGGAATGTCTTCATCGTATTTTTCAGGGAACGGTCCCGGTTGGCGGCAATAATTTCCTCCATCATCGCCCTGAGGGCGCCTGCGCTTTTTTCCGGAAAGAAATCAAGGGACATGAGGATGGTTCCGCTTTTCTGCTTCTGCTTTTCCTTATGGACGAATTGGCTGCAGCGTAGGGCTGCCGGACCGCTGATGCCAAAATGGGTGAAGATCATGTCCATCTGGTGGGTCACCCTCGGTTTCCTGTTCTTCTTCAGGACGGAAAGGGCGACATCAGACAGGCTCAGGCCCTTGAGGCGGCCTTCCCTGATGAAGGGTTCGGGTGAAGTGATGGGCACTTCGGTCGGGAACAGCTCCGTAATCGTATGGCCGGCGGATTCGGCAAAACGGTGGCCGTCGCCTGTCGAGCCGGTCTGGGGGACACTCCGGCCGCCTGTGGTGATGATGATGCTGTCCGAATGGATTATGGTACCATCCGCCAGCTCTACGCCCATTGCGTGGCCTTCCTCGACCAGTACCTGCCTGACGATCGTCTCTGTCCTGATTTCAACACTGTTCTTCTCGAGTGCGTCCAGGAATACTTGGAGGATGTCCTGCGCCCGGTCCGTGATCGGAAACATTCGGCCATGGTCCTCCTCCTTGAGGGAGACGCCGCGGGACTCGACAAACCGGATGATGCTTTCATTGTCAAAAGTGCTGAAGGGACCGTAGAGGAATTTGCCATTGCCCGGAATATGCCGGATGATCTCCTCATAGGGGAGCCTGTTGGTGACATTGCACCGGCCACCGCCTGAAATCAGCAGCTTCTTTCCAAGGGCTTTGTTCTTTTCTATGAGCAATACGCGATTGCCGTTCTCGGAGGCGGCATAGGCGGCCATGAGCCCGCTTACACCACCGCCGACTACTATCGTTTGATACATGGGCTGTTCTCCTTTTTGTTTAAAACTGGTATTCTTTCGATTATAATGGATATTATTCTTAAAGTAAGAGGGTTATAAAATGTCTGATTCAAATAATCTGGTGCGGGGCACATTCCTGTTGACCATGGCAACATTCATCACGAAGTTATTGGGAATGCTCTACCTCATTCCATTTTACAGCATAATGGGCGGGGAGGAAAACCTTGCCCTGTATGGATACGCCTATACACCGTACACCATCATGCTCTCGCTTGCGGCAGCGGGTGTGCCGGGGGCCGTATCCAAATATGTATCGAAGTACAATGCGCTTGGCGCGTACGCGACCAGCCAGAAGCTCTACCGTTCGAGTCTGCTCGTCATGCTGGGCTCCGGAGTCATCGCTTTTCTCATTCTCTTCATGGCTGCACCGTTCATCGCAGAACTGCAGATGCTGGCAGCCGGGGATGGCGCCCATCGCTGGTCCACTGAGGATGTCACACGCATCATTCGGGTCGTCAGTGTGGCCGTCATCGTCGTACCGTTCATGGCGACATGGCGCGGCATCTTCCAGGGATTCGAATCGTTCGGCCCGACCAGTGTCTCTGCAGTCATCGAACAACTGATCAGGATCGCCTTTCTGCTTGGCGGCGCCTTTCTTGTCATCTATGTTCTGGGTGGTTCCGTGCAGACGGCAAATGAAATTGCAGTATTCGCTGCATTCGTCGGTGTGCTGGCCTCCATGGTGACGCTCTGGTATTTCTGGAGGAAAAGGAAGGTCCATATCGATCGCATGGTTGCGACCGATGACACCGACTACGATTTTTCCTATCGTGAGATGTATTCGGAAATCATCCGCTATGGCATCCCATTCATCATCGTGAGCATCAGCATCCCGCTGACACTGTTCATCGATCAGCTGACCCATAACAACGGGCTTGCACTCGGCGGTGTGCCTGAGCAGTACCATGATGCGTGGTTCGGCATGCTGAACCTGACGACACACAAGCTGGTCATGATCCCGACGGCCTTCGCTTCTGCATTCGCCATCACAATACTGCCATTCATCACAAAGAACTACCAGCGCGGCAAGATGGAGGATGTGCACGAGCAGATCAGGATGATGGTGCTCATGCTGCTCTTCTTCGTCATCCCGGCAGCAATCGGAATGATGATCCTATCGGCACCGCTCTATACGTCATTCTACAGCTATAATGAAATGGGGATAAAGATCCTGCTCTTCTATGCACCGGTGAGCATCGCGATTTCACTGTTTACGATCACGTGCTCAATCGTGCAGGGCATCGATAAGCAGAACCTGACGCTGTATGTGGTTCTGATCATGCTGGCGATCAAGGCGGCCATCAACATTCCGCTCATCATGCAGTTCCAGACGGTCGGTGCCGTGATGGGGACGGGCATCGCACTCAGCGCCGGCGTCCTCATCAATTTTGTGATCATCCGGAAGTATGGTAAATTCCGCTTCAGGCCGCTCCTCAGGCCACTGGCTGAAATTGTGGTCTACAGCCTGGTCATGCTGCTGGTGGTGGAGCTCATCTATTATGCCTTCATTTTCAGTGTGGATGTATCGGAAAAATTGAACTCCGTCCTCATCATGGCAGTGGCTGTACCGATCGGTGGGCTGGTGTACATGCTGCTGTCGTTCAAGACCGGGCTGGCAGATGAAATACTCGGCAGCCGGGCGGACAAAATCAGGAAGAAATTGAAGGTGCTTTAGATGAGACTGGACAAGTATTTGGCAAATGCCGGCATCGGCAGCCGCAGTGAAGTGAAGAATATGATAAAGAAGAAGCGGATCACAGTGGAAGGTGAAATCGTCACAGATCCGAAATCCAGAGTCTCCCCAGACGATGGGGTACTGCTGGACGGCGGGCCTGTAGTACTGGAAGAAGAAATCTACATCATGCTCAACAAGCCAACTGGTGTCATTTCATCGACTGAAAAAGGGCCGACGCCGACGGTGATCGACTTGATCGACCATCCACAGAAGGACCAGTTGTTCCCGGTTGGCAGACTGGATAAGGATACTACCGGCCTGCTGCTCATCACCAACGATGGGAAGCTCGCCCATGAGCTTTTGAGTCCCAGAAGCAAAATAGGCAAGACCTATGTCGCACAGCTCGAATCTGAGGTCACGGAGGATGACATTTCGCAGCTTGAGGCCGGCATTCCCCTGAAAGACTTCACAACGGCACCGGCAGCTGCGGAAAAATTGTCCTCCCACGCGGTGGAGCTGACGATTACAGAAGGCAAATTCCATCAGGTCAAAAGGATGTTCCATTATCTGGGGAATGAAGTCACTGCACTTCATCGCATCGGGTTCGGTGATCTGATGCTGGATGAACACCTCACAGCAGGGAGCCATCGAAGATTACGTGAAAATGAAATCAAGTTGATTAAAAAGGTTTAAGGGTATTCTGATGGGGTAAATATGAATCAGATATCAAAACAAAATACTTAATAAGAGGTGTTGGAAATGGCTAGAAAAACAGGAGGACTACTGAAAGTCGCGGCAATGCTCGGGCTCGCAGTTGCTGCAAAGCAATTGTCCAAAAAAGAGAACCGCGATGTTGTGAAGAATGAATACAATAAAGTGAAGGAAGATCCTAAAAGCTATGCCCAGAATGTTCAGGAGAAGTTGTCCCAGCAGGCCGGGGAATATCAGGAAAAGGCCAAGAGTGAATATGACAGGGTGAAGCAGGATCCTAAGGGCTACGCGCAGAATGTCCAGGAGAAGGTCACCAAACAGGCAAGCGAATATCAGGAAAAAGTGACGAAGCAGGCCGGCGAATATCAGGAGAAGGCAAAATCTGAGTTCAGCAAGGCCAAGGAAGACCCGAAAGGCTATGCACAGAGTGCACAGGATAAGGTCAGATCCAGAATGGACAGGGACGAAGCCGACCAGGTGCCGAATGATGAAAATGATGAAAACAACCAGAATGACAAGATTTCACCGACTCAGGGAAAAAGCAGTGTAAGCGGTGATGATGAGCATTATACGAAACCTGACAGAATGGATGCTGAAGGCCAGCTCACTGCAGAACAGATGAACAATGAGTGGGTATCAGAAGGCGGCATTCATCCGGAGGAGCATTTGCAGGATGATGTCTCCTTCGGCGGTCTGAACAAAGACAATGCAACAGATGTAGATGTTGTGGACGACCAGGGAGAAAAGGACGACAATCATAATATCCATGTTGTTACAGATGATGATGAAGATTCAAACAAAAAGAAATAGTCTATAATAATGGAGAGCAGGCGCATTTATTGCCCTGTTCTCTTGTTTTTACATATTTTTTTCTTTATTATTGACGAAAAGATTCTGTTACATATGATGGGAGAGTACGTTCATGGATTATAAAGCGCTGGTGGATGACTATAGGGAGAGTCTGATAGACGATCTGATGGGGCTTTTGAAAATTGAAAGTGTGAAAGGGGAAGCTTCCAGTGGAGCACCGGTGGGCACAGGACCAAAGGCGGCACTGGATTACATGCTGGAACTGGGGACCCGTGATGGCATGTCCACCCTGGATGTGGAGAATGTTGCGGGCCATATCGAAGCCGGTGAAGGGGATAAGCTCTTCGGCATACTTGGGCACGTGGATGTTGTACCTCCCGGAAAAGGCTGGAATACGGATCCGTTCGTCCCTGAAATCATCGATGATGAGATAGTGGCGCGCGGCGTTCAGGATGACAAAGGCCCGACCATTGCAGCCTACTATGCAATGAAGATCCTTCATGAACAGGGGCTGCCGTTCAAATATCGCACGCGTCTGATTGTAGGGACCGATGAGGAATCGGATTGGCAGTGTACGGATGCGTACTTCAACTCGGAACAGATGCCCGATGCCGGCTTTGCGCCGGATGCGGCATTTCCATTGATTCATGGAGAAAAAGGCATCTCCACATTCAATTTCGTGCAGAAACCGATGCCGTTGGATGAGAAGGAGCCGAAGATTGAGCTGAAGGTGCTGATTTCCGGCGAGCGGTATAATATGGTGCCGGAAGACGCTGAAGCGAAACTGAAGGTTCAGCAGAATATGAGTGAGGTGATCCAGTCATACGAAGACTTCCTGCGGGAAGTCGAGGCGGATGGCGCCTACGAAGTGGACAATGGATTTTTGAAACTGAGCATACAGGGAAGAAGCGCCCATGGCTCGACTCCGGAAGTCGGCGTGAACGCCGGCCTGATTCTCCTCCGCTTCCTGGATAGCCTGGCACTGGACAACAATGCTGCAGCCTTTACTGAATTTGCGATGGCGCGGCTGGTCGGCAGCACGGACGGCTCATTGCTTGGAATGGACTTCTCGCACCCTGAAATGGGGGACACGACCGTAAATGTGGGCATGATCAACTATACGGAAGTGGATGGCGGCATATTCGGAGTCAACCTGAGGTATCCGAAAGGCATCGATTTCGAAGGCGGTATGGCCAGTCTGAAGGAAGAGGTATATGCACAGGGCTTCACCATCGAAGATCTTGAGTATCAGCCTCCCCATTATGTGGACAGGGAGGACCCGCTGGTGGCAATATTGACAGATGCCTACCGCAACCATGTGGATGATGACACGGAGCCATTCACCATCGGAGGGGGGACGTATGCCCGCACCTTGAAAAAGGGTGTTGCCTTTGGGGCGATGTTCAAGGATACTGTAGATACGATGCACCAGAAAAACGAACGCATGAAGGTTGATGAGCTGCTTAAGGCAACGGAGATTTACCTCGAAGCACTGCATAGAATCTGTATAAAGGGTGAGATGGATGAAAATAAGCTACTATAATGGAGAATTCAAAAGGGACAACGAAATTTCAGTAGACTATAACGACCGCGCTTTCTATTTTGGTGATGGTGTATATGAAGTGGTAAGAGTATATGACAATGAGTTCTTTACACTTGAGGAGCACATGGACCGTCTGGTCAGAAGTGCATCAGAAATCGAAATCAACGGCCTCGAGCGGGAGAAGCTCATTGAAATCATCACCCAGTTGAAGGAGCGCAACAGCATCGAAAACGGATCCATCTACATCCAGGTATCGAGGGGCATAGACCCGAGAAACCATGCCTATCCTGCAGGGGCCGAACCTGTCATCCTCGCCTATATGAATGCCATGGTACGACCTTCCCTCCAGATGGAGGAGGGCGTGGAAATCATTACGGCAAATGACTACAGATGGTTGAAATGCCATGTCAAAAGCCTGAATCTGCTGGCAAATGTCATGGAAAAGGAGCGTGCAGTGCGCGCCGGCGCCCATGAAACAGTACTGCATCGTGATGGAGTGGTGACTGAAGGGTCCTCCACGAATGTATTCATCGTCAGTGATGGAGTGCTCAGGACCCATCCGGCAAACCACCTGATATTGAATGGCATCACGAGGCAGGAAGTGCTGAAGATTGCACAGGAGCGGGAAATAGAATATCAGGAGAAGGCATTCACCCTTGATGAACTGAAATCGGCGGAAGAAGTATTCATCACGAGTACGACCCAGGAAGTCACGCCTGTGTCACACGTCGATGGCCAAAAGGTTGCTGACGGTTCGAAAGGCAAAATCACACAGGTGATACAGGAAGGATTCGACCAGAAAATCCACAAATTAAACCTGGTTAAATAATGTTAACCTGAAAAATTACCCTAATAAATTTTGGGGGCCTCAACGCTTACACTGTATGGTTTTGTGGGCACGTAACGCCCGGTTGTCATGAAATCTGTGGATAATAGTCCTTGAAATAAACCATAAAACCCTATAAAATTTATAACACGAACAGAAGCTGGCGCTATCTTATTCTTAAATATTTAGCGCTTTTTTCTTTGATGATGAAAAGAGGTGTGGAATTTGGAGCATTTCTATCAGCTCGGCTGGACACTTGACCCCGTTGGTGGAGCATCTGGCGAAGCCTATAAGGCAGAGCAAGATGGCAGGAAGCTGTTCCTGAAACGCAATGCCAGCCCTTTCCTTGCAGCGCTGTCCGCTGAAGGTATTGTACCGAAACTGGTCTGGACCAAAAGAATAGAGACCGGAGAAGTAGTGACAGCACAGCATTGGAAAAATGGCCGGGAGCTGACCCGTGAAGAGATGCATTCGGAGAGGGTAGCCTCACTGATGAAGAAAATCCATACATCAGGTCCTCTTCTCACTATGCTGAAAAAGCTCGGCATGAAACCCATGCTGCCGGATCTGTTGCTTAACAAGATACAGACCTCATTATCCCCGAAAGTCAATGCCCACCATACCGTCCGTTCTGCAATCCAATACCTGGAAAATGAGATGCCCCTGATCGATGAAGCATTTTGTACAGTATGCCATGGAGACGTCAATCACAACAATTGGCTCCTCTCTGACCAGGATGAGCTGTATCTGGTGGACTGGGAAGGTGCAATGATTGCGGATCCTGCGATAGATCTCGGTATGATCCTCTACACTTATGTGGAACCGGATGACTGGAAGGAATGGCTGGAAGTCTACGGCAAGCCGTTGGACAGGACTTTGATGAAACGCATGAAGTGGTATACACTCGTGCAGGCGATTACAATGATCCAATGGTATGAAGATCATAAGCGTTTCAAGGATATGAATGATTGGATCATCTTCCTCAATAAAGTAATACAGAGAGACCGTTTTATATAATATTAAATATTCGAGAGATATGAGTAACAGGTGGGAAACTTAAATGAGAATGCGCAATAAGCCCTGGGCGATGGAATTTCTGAATGAAAACAGCAATATTGTGGATACGGATGGCAGCCACTCCGGAAAGATAGGCAATTTCTTTCCCGACAGAAAACCGCTCCATATAGAAGTCGGAACGGGAATGGGCACATTTATAACGGAACTGGCTGCCCGCAATCCGCATATCAATTATGTCGGTATAGAACTGGATAAGAATGTCATGATACGCGTAGTGGAAAAGGTGCAGGAGGCGGGGCTTGAAAATGTCCGGCTTCTGCTGCTGGATGCACGCGGGATTGATGAGTACTTCCAGAAGGGTGAAGTGGAGCGGATCTACCTTAATTTCTCCGACCCGTGGCCGAAGAACCGGCATGAAAAGCGCCGCCTGACCCATGGGGCATTCCTTGAGAAGTACCGCTCCATCCTGGCAGAAGACGGTCTCATCCAGTTCAAGACGGACAATCGGGGGCTGTTCGAATACAGCCTCCAGAGCCTGAACAACTTCGGCATGGCATTCCATGAAGTGAAGCTCGATCTTCATGCAGACGAGCCGGAGGACAATATAAGGACGGAATATGAAGACAAGTTTTCAGCCAAGGGAAATAAAATATACAGACTCAAAGCATCTTTCTGAAGATGCTTTTTTTAATGTCGTGTATTTCACCGTGAAAGAATGATAAAATATACTTGGACAATATAAATTCTGGTCAGTTTGGAGGAGATCACTTGAGCACTTTTGACTTCAATAGGCAGACGACAAGGGAAGGTACATACAGCGTCCAGTACGAGGGGACCGAAAAGCTTTTCGGGACGGACGGGCTCGAACCATTCTGGATTGCGGACATGGACATCGAAACGCCGGAAGCGGTCTCGGATGCAATGAAGAAGCGCATCGACAACGGCATCTTCGGTTACACTAAGTGGCAGAATCCGAAGTTCTATGGGGCAGTGAAAGGCTGGTGGCACGAGAGGTTCGGCATCACCCTCCAGGATGAGGAGATCCATTATGCGCCCTCTGTGATGTTTACAATCGGTGAGGTGGTCAGACAATTTTCCGAAGAAGGGGATGGTGTCATCCTCACCATGCCATCCTATAACGCGTTCATCGGGATGCTGAAAGGGAATGGCAGAAAGATCGTCGACTGCCCCCTGATCAGAAACCAGCATACCTACGAGTTTGATTTCGATCAATTTGAAGCGCTGTGCAGGAGAGAGGATGTGAAGGCCTACATCCACTGCAGTCCGCACAATCCGACAGGGAAGGTGTGGACGCGGGAGGAGCTGGCAAAGATCCGGGACATCTGTCTCAGAACGGATGTCTTTCTCATCAGTGACGAAATCCATATGGATTTTGTGCGTCCGAAAGGGCGGTTCGTTTCGATGGTGGAGCTGATGGAGGAAGGGGACCCGATCCTGGTGACGACAGGCCTTGGGAAGACCTTCAACCTTGCCAGCATCCCACATTCCTATTTCATTACCAGAAATAGGCATCTGCGTCTTAAAATCGGCCGCAACATCGCCTCAAAGTATGGCATGGGCGCTGCGAACAGCGTGGCGCTGGAAGCGGTACATGCAGCATATACGGAATGCGGGCCATGGGTGGATGAGCTGAACAGCCACATTGAGGAAAATCTGCAGCTGGTCGAAGACTACATCGCTGAGCACATGTCCGAATGGCTGGATTTCAAAAAGCCGGACGCGACCTACCTGGCATGGATCAGCTTTGAAAAGAGTGGGCTGGAAGACGAGGAAGTACATAAGGCATTGATTGATATCGGGGGGATTGCGGTGTCCCCCGGACACATCTATGATGTGAAGGAGAATCAGCATTTCCGGTTCAATGTCGCTTCGAGCCGGTACAGGATCGAAGACGGTCTGGAAAGGATACACCGCACATTCAAAAAAATCATGAAATCTACAGTTCAGTAGCTTCCATGATTTCTCCAGTATATGCATCGGCGGTGAATTGATAGCGTTTCTTTCCATCGTCGGTCAGTGCGTGGAAGCGGCCTGTAAAGACTTCACGATCAATTCCGAGGAATTTGTTTTTGTTGGAATGATAGTCAATCGATACGAATGAAATGTCTTCATACTGCCTGTGCAGCCGGTTGATGACCGTCTGGGGGTGGATATGCCTGTTCAATCTGATCCAGATGAACACCGGCAATAGAATGACTGAAGCGAAAAGCAGTAGTCTGGCGGTTTTGGATCGCATGTATATGACCTCCTTATCGCCATAAGTTTAACATATTTATCAGTTGGAGGATTACTAAAAGGAGGATTCGAATGAAAATTGAAAACAGGACACTGGAAAGAATGAAAGCATTGACGGAGCTTCACGGGGCTCCCGGCTTTGAGGACCAGGTACGCGACTATATGAGGAAGGAGATGGAGCCTTTTGCGGATGAAATTCTGCAGGATGGGCTCGGAGGCATTTTTGCGCTCAAAAAATCGAAGAATGAAAATGCCCCGAAAGTCATGATCGCCGGTCACATGGACGAAGTGGGCTTCATGGTCACGCAGTTGACTGAGAATGGAATGATCAAGTTCACTCCACTCGGCGGCTGGTCGAACGATGTCCTGCTGAGCCATAAGTTCAAGGTCAGGACGGCAGAAGACAGGCAGATCACCGGTATCATCGGGAGTGTGCCTGTACACTTCAGAAAAGGTGAGGGCAAGAACAAGGCCGTCGAACTGGATGATATGCTCCTTGACGTCGGTGCAGACAGCAGGGAAGAGCTGGAATCCATGGGTATCCGTCCGGGAGACTCCATAGTGCCTGATGTCGATTTCGAAGTGATGGAACAGGAGAACAAACTGCTGGCAAAAGCCTGGGACAACCGCTATGGCTGTCTGATCGCCATAGAGACGCTCGAGGCACTGGCTGATGTCGATCTCGAATGCGATCTGTATGTCGGTGCCAATGTCCAGGAGGAAGTCGGTCTCAGGGGCGCGAAAGTCAGCTCCAACCTGATAGATCCGGACGTTGCTTTTGCAGTGGACTGTTCCCCGGCGAATGATATGCTGGGCAAGAAGGATGACATGGGCAGGATTGGTGAAGGGACACTGGTACGCATCATGGACCGGACGATGATCCTGTCCAAACCGATGCGCGACTATATGCTCGAGACGGCCGACCGGCACGACGTCAAATTCCAGTACTACCAGTCTCCGGGCGGTACGGACGCGGGCAGCATCCACGTCTCCAATGAAGGCGTGATCAGTGCCGTCGTGGGCATCGTGGCCCGCTATATCCATACGAGCCACTCCATCATCAATTCGGACGACTATCTCCACGCGAAGAAAATGCTGACGGAGCTTGTCAGGGGCATCGATGAAGACAGGGTCGAGCAGTTGAGGGGACGCTGATGAGAAGCCTTCTGAGAAGGTGGTTCATCGATGGCATGAGCTTCATGGCCCTCGGCCTGTTCTCCTCCCTCATCATCGGGCTGATCATCGACACGATCGGGACCTATGTTCCCTATCTTGAAAGCCTGAAGGAGATCGGGGCGGTGGCGATGGGCATGACCGGCGCCGCAATCGGTGCTGCCATCGCCTATGGCCTGAAGGCTTCTCCGCTGGTAATATTTTCAGTGGTCGTCGTGAGTTATGCCGCCTATGACATGGGCGGTGCGGCAGGCAGCTATATCGCGAGCATCATCGCAATTGAAGTGGCCCGCCTGTATTCAGGAAGAACGAAGATAGACATCATCGTCACACCATTTCTGACAATTGTACTGGGTTACCTCGTTGCCCGGTTCATCGGACCTGTGATCGGCGATTTCATGACAAGCATGGGCGAAGTGATCGTGTTCGCCACCGAACAGAGGCCCTTCGTGATGGGCATGCTCGTGGCAGTCATCTTCGGGATCACATTGACTGCGCCGCTCTCCAGTGCTGCGCTTGCACTGATGCTCGACCTGAGCGGCCTTGCCGCCGGGGCCGCGGTCATCGGCTGCTGCTGCCATATGGTAGGATTGGCTGTGACGGGGTATAGGGATAATGGATTCTCAGGCCTGATATCCATTGGAATCGGGACATCCATGCTGCAGGTGCCGAATGTACTTCTGAATCCGTTCATCATCCTGCCCCCTGTTCTGGCGAGTGCGGTCATTGCTCCTGTAATGACGGTCTTCTTCCCGATGGAAAACAATGCTGCCGGGGCCGGAATGGGCACCAGTGGCCTCGTCGGGCAGATTATGACGATAGAGACGATGGGGCCTTCCATGGAGGTGTGGCTGCTCATCCTCGTGTTCCAAATCGTTTTACCTGCCCTGGTAACTCTGTTATTCTATACATTGCTGAAACGCGCAGGACTGATCAAGGATGGAGATCAGAAACTAAGAATTGGTGCGAAAGAATAGAACTGGAGGCAATCTGATGAATATTTTCCAGCTTAAAAATAGAATTATAGAGAAGCTCAATGAAAAACGGAGTGATTTTCAGACTTCCTTCGACAGGGAAGAGGAGATGCTCAGGGTGGAGCGCAATGATAATGGCAAGGGCCTGGACATTGCACTTTCAAAAGCGGTGGATAAAGTGAAGAAGGACGAGAACTTCATAGAGGAAATCGTCTATTATATTAATGAGACGCTTGAACGCATGAAAGAGGAAGCAATCACCCTGGATGAATCGGGCGTCTATCCCGTAATCCGTTCTTCAAGCTTCCAGAGGAAGAACAAGAATGGTGACCCGTTTGTTGTGGATGACCATACGAATGAAACGAAAATATATTACGCAGTAGATTTCAAAAACAGCTATCGGCTGATTGATGAGCCCCTCCTGAAGACTTTGGGGCTGGACAAGGAAGCGTTGAGGAAGCTGGCTGATAAAAATATGAAGCGTCTGCCCGTCTCACACAAGAAGGAGACGATCCAGGAGAACGACTTCTATTTCATCAACCATAACGATGGATATGATGCGACGCGCATACTGAACACACAGCTTCTCGATGACATGCACGAAAACTTCGATGGAGAAATGATGGTCGGCCTTCCGCACCAGGATGTGCTGATCATCGCCAACGTGAGGAACAGTGTCGGCTACGACATCATGGCACAGATGATGATGCAGTACTTCGCTGAAGGGCTGACGCCGATTACTTCCCTCTCGTTCTCCTATCGTGAAAAGAAACTGGAACCAGTGTTCATACTGGGCAAACAAAAGAATCATAAAAGAGGTAGAGATGAATGAAACTGACTTATAATTACCAGTACGTTGGAGATGTACTGCTCGTCACTTTGAAGAAGGCGGAAAATCCGACGTATGAATTCCATGAAGATGTGACAGTGATCAGGAACGGGGATGAAATCATCGGCCTGAATATTTTTAATGCATCCAATCACATTGCGCTCCCGAATGAAGTGAACATCGAGGCGGATGAAGCGATACTTGGAAGCATCAATACCCTGCTTGAGAGCAGAGGGATCCAGAAAATCAATCCGGATCTCTCTCCGAAGTTCGTTGTCGGAAAAGTAACCGAAAAATCAAAGCACCCGGACGCAGACAAGCTGAATGTATGCAAGGTGGATGTCGGGGACGAAGAGCTGCAGATCGTCTGTGGCGCTCCGAACGTCGATTCCGGCCAGCAGGTCGTTGTGGCAAAAGTAGGTGCAATCATGCCTGATGGGCTCTATATCAAACCTTCAAAACTGAGGGGTGTCGAATCGAAGGGTATGATCTGTTCCAGGAAGGAACTGAACCTCGAAGATGACGGAGTGAAAGGCATCTATGTACTGGACGATAGCTATGAAGTAGCGCAACCATTTGAAGTGAAATAAGGGTGAGGCGGATGGATAGATCAAGAAGGAGAAGACAATTCAATCATAGGCTTGAAGAAGGTCATTCCGACAGGGAACGTTTCCGGTTCCCCCTGGATATGGATGATAAGGATGGCGATGAAGCCATAAAAAAACGTCCTGAGGCGCCAGGGGAGACACAGGAGAACAGCGATCCCATAAGGAAAGAACAGCAGAAATCGCTGTTGGGTGAAAGCCGCTATTCCAGGAAGAGACCAAGGAAAAATACGATCAGCAAAGCACGGCCAGTGCCTTCTGCAATCCATGGCTCGAAAGGGAATCCGAAGGCTGTAAAACAGGATGAGACAGAGACTTCGCCTGAAGATCAGAAATCCGGATACTCATCCCCGATTGTTGAAGGACTGAAAAGGGAAAGGCAAGAGCGTGAAAGAAAACAGCAGAAGCGTATGGAGGAAAGGGCGAAAAAGGCAGAGGCTGAGCGATCCATCGGCGTTGTGACCGGTCAGTCCGGCCAATCAAAGACTGGGGAGGAAGCGGCTGAAAAAACCACTGCCAGAGAGGATACCACCGACAAGAAATCCGTTTCTCCTTTCAATGTCATGATGACACCTTATGACAAGAATAAATACAGATCCAAAAATCAGAATCAGGCAAAACGGAGTGGCCCGAAAAACACTTTGCCACCCCTACATATATTGGGCGAAGGTCAGAACAGCAGCTACGACAGCGTGGATGAAGCGCTCTCCGAGGAAATAGTTGCTGCTTTTGACGCTATTGGTGTGCCTGTTAAAGTTGCTGCCTACAGAACCAATGGCATCGTCGGCCGCTATGAGCTTTCGATGGAAAGGAACTTCAAGCTGAATGTTGTCGGAAAGCTTAAGGAGCACCTGCTTTCCGAGTTGCCGTTCGATGACTTTAAACTGATCGTTCCCATTGCGGGAACAAGTAATATAGGCGTCGAGTTCATTCTGCCGGAGCCGTATCCGATACCTTTCAGTACGCTGTTTTCCTCCAGCAGCCTCAGACTCAGAAAGAATGACTTCAAATTTGTAGTGGGGAAGACAGTGGATGACCAGATCTTCAGTTTTCCGTTGAAGAAGGCAGGCCAGGTATTGATCCATGGGGGGGAAGCCGCCCATTCATCTGCAGTGGTCGATAACATCCTCGTTTCCCTCATGATGAATCATAACCCAAGGGAACTTCAGGTCATGATCGCTTCCGACAAGGCCCATTACAAGGATTATGAAGGCCTACCGCATATGTTCAGTACGCCGAGGTCCATCACCGGTAAACATGTACTGCAGGATGTATTGGAAGAGCTGAACAATAGACATAACCAATTCAGGAGGGCACATGTGCGCAACCTGGACAGCTTCAATCAGCGGGTCAGCAATGAAGCCAAGAAAAGTGTCCTCGTGGTCGTCATCGACGATCTGGCAGAGCTGTTCGAACACAATAATCCCGAGGCCATACGGGCTATCGTACAAATCCTGAAAAAAGGGAAGCCGCTCGGAATACACCTCATCATGAATCATTCAAGAAACGATGTGGGAATCCGTTTTGAACTGCTCCAGATGATGCAGACACGCATATCATTCAAGGATGAAAAATCCAAGGTTGTCGAAGGGGCGAAAGAGCTCACTGAAGGCAATGATATGCTGATTCAGATTCCCACATCCAATAAACCGCTCCGCGTAAATGCCGGAGTGCTGTCCCAAGAAATCAAGGAAGATGTTCTCTCTCATCTGAAAGGGATATCCCAATGAATCCATTTTATGAAAGTATGGTGAGCTCATGGAAAAATATCATTTTATAGGAATCAAGGGCGCAGGCATGAGTGCGTTGGCCCAGGTACTTCATGACCTAGGTCATGAGGTCCAGGGGGCAGATATAGAAAAGGAAGTTTTTACTGAGCACCAGCTCAGGGACAAGGGCATAAGAATCCTGCCCTTTAATGAATCGAACATCGTTGAGGGCTTCACCTACATTGCAGGCAACGCCTTTGGGGATGATCATCCCGAAATCAGCGCCGCAAGAAAAAAAGGATATCCGGTCATACGCTACCATGAGTTCCTGTCGCAATTCATGAACCAGTTCACCTCGATAGCGGTCACTGGGGCCCACGGCAAGACTTCCACCACTGGTCTGCTCAGCCATGTGATGAATGGGGATGTGGATACGACATTCCTCATAGGCGATGGCACAGGTTTTGGTCTTGAGGACAGCAAATACTTCACTTTCGAATCCTGTGAATACAAGCGGCATTTTTTAAGCTATCATCCTGATTATGCCATCATCACCAACATAGATTTCGATCACCCGGACTATTTCAAGGATCTGCAGGATGTCATCGATGCATTTTCCGAAATGGCAAGCCAGGTCAAAAAAGCTGTGATCGCCTACGGGGGGGACAGCCATACAAGAAGCATGTCCTATGATGTCCCCGTCTACTTCTACGGTATTGGTGACAACTTCGACATCAGTGCCACCGACATTGAAGTTCTTCCCAACGGGACGCGCTTCAATGTCCATGTGGAAGGCGAGTTTCTGGACAGGTTTACGATTCCGATGTACGGAGACCACCATGTTCTGAATTCCCTCGCTGTGATCACAGTCGGCTACCTGGAGAAGCTGGATATGGAGAACATCAAAAAGGCATTCATGACTTTCGGTGGAGTGAAGCGGCGTTTCAGTGAAACGTTCAGGAATGGTATGGTCATCGTCGATGATTATGCACATCACCCCAAAGAAATACAGGCCACCCTTGAGACGGCAAGGAAGAAATATAGTGGGAGGGAAATCGTCACAGTTTTCCAGCCCCACACCTTTTCCCGGACGGAAAAGTTCCTGAACGAGTTTGCAGAAGCCCTGTCCGCCTCCGACAAATCCTACATTGTGGATATTTTCGGTTCGGCAAGGGAGCAGGAGGGCGATCTGTCGAGCCGGGACCTTGTCGATCTGATCCCGGGGGCCGAACTTTTGGCAGAAGGGGAAATCGATAGGCTCAATTCTCATAAGGAAGCCGTCATCATCTTCATGGGGGCGGGGGACATCCAAAAATACGAAAAAAGATTCACTGAGTTATTATCCTAATAAAATGTTTATACCATTACCATTTGGGATAAGTTAAAGAATGAATAACAAATAAAGATATAGATGGAGGCGTTATGATGGATTGGCAAATAATTTTATATATTGCCGCAGGTGTTGCTGCTATTGCCTTCCTGATTCTTTGTATTGCTTTGGCAGTCGTACTGTTCTCAGTCAAGAAGAATCTGGATCATGTAGCAAAGACACTTGATGGAGTAGAAGGACAGATTCAGGGCATTACACGGGAATCAACTGACCTGCTGCACAAGACGAACCGTCTGGCAGAGGATGTACAGGGTAAATCTGCTAAACTCAATTCTGTAGTGGATGCCGTACAAGGTATCGGGCAATCCATGAATAACCTGAATTCTTCGGTTGACCGGGTGACGAACTCAATCACTCACAACATATCACAGAATGAAGATAAGATTTCCCAAGTCGTACAATGGTCCAATGTCGCAATGGAAGTTGCAGACAAATGGCAGATGAGACAGAAGCGCAATAGTGCTTTCAACACGAAATATTCAACTACGGCTGAAGACGATCCGGATAATCTGCCGGTGGCTGTAAACCAGTCAGTGACAACAAATGACAATCTCGATGAAGACCGTGTGAATGCTGGGCTTGATAACGACAGCAAATAATGGGAGGTTCTTATATGGAAACCTATAACCGTGACCGGCACCTTCATGGTGTCGAAGAATATGAGGAGCAGCTCAACCAGACGACCGGAAGGGATTTCTCCATCGGTCTTGCCGTCGGTCTTCTCGTTGGAACGATCGGTGGACTGCTGCTTGCACCAAAATCCGGGGATGCATTAAGGGATGACATTTCCGAGCAGACCCAGAAGTTTTCCAAAACCAAGGAGAGCGGCAGTGGGGAAGGTGCAGACTTCAAAGAGAAAGTACAGGACAAGACAAATCAACTGCGTGACAAGATGGAAGACAAGAAAGGCGACATCTCAGCCAAGAAAAGCGAAATGGATGAGAAGAAGAGGGTGAAATCCCTCGATGAATCTGCAGTCAAGGCACAGAAGGATGCGATTCAGGAAGAAGTGAATGAACCGCATACTGATGATCCGAGGACAGTGGATATGTCGAAATACGCTGAAAAGCTTGACGAAGACAAAAAATAGTAATAACATGATATCATTATTTTTCAACCACATGTTTCGGCATGTGGTTGATTTTATGAGGTGGACAATATGAATCAGGATGATGCTTTGGACAGGGAAAAATTGATGGAGATCGATATGGCCCTATTGGATCTGTTGGACGAAAGGGCCGCAATAACCGGCCATTCCGGGGACAGAATCGATGGCGCGGGCCATTACAGCAGACTGCTGGCCAATTATGAAGGCATGTATGATGCCGCTTTTGTACAGGATCTGCTCGAAAACCTGACCGATGCATCCTCCAGGCAGGCAAGTGCGGAAGACCCGCCGCCCCTGCTCGTCTCGAGGGCTCATCAGAGTGCGGATACGATCGTCAGGATTGGTGATGCTGAAATAGGCGGAGATGCACCTGCCCATATATTCGGCCCCTGTGCAGTTGAATCCTACAGACAGGTTGCAGAAGTGGCATCGGCCCTCAAACAGAAAGGCCTGAAGATGATCAGGGGTGGGGCATTCAAACCCCGCACTTCACCATATGACTTTCAGGGTCTGGGGCAGGAAGGCCTCGAAATACTGAAGGAGATAAAAGAAACGCATGGCCTCGCAGTGGTCAGCGAAATTGTAGCTCCAGAGCATGTCACCATGGCTGAGGACCATCTGGATGCGTTCCAGATCGGGGCACGCAACATGCAGAATTTCGAACTGCTCAAAGCAGTGGGGCGTTCCCAGAAGCCTGTGATACTGAAAAGGGGCATGAGTGCTACGATAGAAGAGTTCCTCTATGCCGCCGAATATATATTGGCTGAAGGCAATGGAAATGTCGTCTTCTGCGAACGGGGTATACGGACATTCGAAAAGAGCACAAGGAACACGCTGGATATATCGGCTGTCCCTCTGCTCAAGCAGGCGAGCCACCTGCCTGTCCTAGTGGATGTCACACATTCCACAGGGAGGAAGGAAATCATGTCAGATTGTGCCAAAGCGGCACTTGCAGCAGGCGCCGATGGCATAATGGCCGAAGTCCATCCAAATCCAGCTATTGCTCTGAGTGACAGGGCGCAGCAGATGTCTCTTGAGGAATTCGATAATTTTCATTTTAGTCTTATTTAACCATGACGAAACTTTACAGTCATGTTATTATAGTACAAAAAGCGCTTTCAAAAGCGTGCGGGGGTGCAATATGACGGTTACCATATATGATGTTGCCAGAGAGGCCAAAGTGTCGATGGCAACAGTTTCCAGAGTGCTTAACGGGAATCCCAACGTCAAGCCAGAAACAAGAAAAAAGGTTAAAGATGTTATTGAAAGGCTGGACTATCGTCCAAATGCTGTGGCACGCGGTCTGGCAAGCAAGAAGACGACGACTGTCGGTGTCATCATACCGGATATTTCAAACTTGTACTATTCATCTCTGGCACGTGGTCTGGATGATATTGCCGAGATGTATAACTATCAGATCATCATTACGAACACAGACAACGATCCGGAAAAGGAAAGGGACGCCTTCCTTGGTCTTGTCAGCAAGCAGGTCGATGGTATCGTCTTCCTGGGCGGTGCATTGAACGAGGAGACGCTCAATGACATAAAGAGTTCCCATCTCCCAGTCGTCATATGCGGCACCAGCGAAAAGGACGAAAACATGCCATCAGTCAATATAGACTACTATGAAGCCATCAAGGAGGCTGCTTCAAAGTTCCTTGATGAAGGCGCCGGACAGATTGCATTTGTCAAAGCGGCCTATTCCGAACAGCTGGAGCGTCACATTGAAGAAGGCATAAAAGCGGCCTATAAGGAGCAGGGGAAGGACTTCGATGATCAGTACATCCTTTCCGCAGCTGAAGACTACCAATCCGGAAAATCCCTGTTTGACGAGATACAGGAGCTGAAAGCCGATGTTGTGATTACAATGAGTGATGAAACAGCCATCGGGGTGCTCCACGGTGCGATGGACAACAACATTGCGGTACCGGATGAAATACAGATTATGAGCTGCAGCAATACACGCCTGGTGAATATGGTAAGGCCGCCGCTGTCGAGTGTGGCGCTGCCATTGTATGATATCGGGGCTGTCGGAATGCGTCTGCTCACCAAATACATGAATGAAGAAACTGTGGAAGAGGCGAACGTCATCCTTCCCTATAAAATCGAATACCGGGCAACAACGAAATAGAAAAGACGGACTCCGAGAGTCCGTCTTTTCTATTTCGCCAAACCCTGCATTGATTATTGCTCCTCCAGGTGGAGCATGGCCCTGCTGAGCATGCTGCGGTTCTTTTCACTGATTTCTTCGCGACGCGGGATATCGTTGTAGTCGGTCAGCACGTCCTCCCATTTTTCAGGGAAGTCGACCGGGCTCTTCGAACGGTACTGCTCCATGAATGCCTCCGGCAGCGGACCGCGCGGAGCGGGGATGCCGGTCATGCTGAGCCATATTTGGGCCCACATGCGGGGGACGACCTGCCAAATGTTGTAGCCGCCGCCACCGACAGCGATCCATTTGCCATCCGTATACTTGTCGGCCATCTGATTGACAAACCGGGGGATTTCCTCGAAGGTTCTGGAAGTCAGTGCCAGGTGGGTCATCGGATCCCTGAAATGTGCATCGACACCATTCTGGCTGAATATCACATCCGGCTGGAATTTTTTGATTGCCGCCTCGAGCGTTTCCTTGAATATTTCCAGGAAGGAATCATCTTCGGTAAACGCATCTATGGGCAGATTGACGGCAAAACCGAATCCCTCTTCCGTACCCCGTTCCGTCAGACTGCCGGTCCCCGGAAACAGGTAGCGTCCTGTTTCGTGGATGGAATAGGTCATGACTTCGTTTGTATCATAGAATATCCATTGCACACCGTCACCATGATGGGCATCGGTATCGATGTAGAGTACACGTTTGCCATACTTTTTTCTGATGTATTCTATGGCGACCGCCGAATCATTATAGACGCAGAAGCCGCTTGCCCGTCCACTGAAGCCATGATGCAGGCCTCCAGCAAGGCTGAGGGCCTTATCCGTCCTGCCGTCCATTACAGCCTCCACAGCGCTCAATGTGGCGCCTACAAGCATGCGGCTCTTCTCATGCATGCCTTCGAAACTTGGGGTATCCTCCGTGTTGAGGCCATAGCTTTCCATCTTGTCTTCAGGCAGTTTCCCTTCACCTGCAAGCTTCACCGCTTCGATAAAATCCTTCTTGTGCACCAGTTCGAGCTCTTTGTCAGTCGCTTCACGCGGCCTGATGATATCCGAGGGGCTGAGATGACCCGACGCCATCAATAGATCGGTCGTCATCTTCAGCCTCATCTGATTGAAGGGGTGGGTAGAGTGGAAGCGGTACTTGAGCAATGCATCATCATATACATAAAGTGGTCTTGTCATTGGCCCATCTGTGAGGGTTCAAGGACGGTGAACCCTCTGTCTTTGAGTGTATCGATGGCTTTTCTCGGATTCATTGCCTGTACCCGCAGCACAATTGTTTTGTACCCCTTCTTCTCCTTGTTTTTATAGACGGAGATGCTTACTATCTTTATGTTGAGGTCCTTGAATACCTTGCCGATATCATAGATGACGCCGGTGCGGTCCTCCACCTCGACTTCTATTATGGAGCCGGGCTCAGTAATTCCCGTCAGTTCCAGATAGGTATTGAGCATATCCTTTTGGGTGATGATGCCTACAATCCTGCCATTTCTGAGGACAGGTATCGCCCCGATTGCATAGTGGTAGAAATCGAGCGCAATCTCCTCGACGAAATCCAGCGGATGACAATAGGTGACCCGTTTGCGCATTATCCTCGATATGGGCACTTTCAGTGTAAAATCCGGATCGTCATCTGAAAGGACCGAGGGCAGTGTCAGTTTTATGTCCCTGTCGGAGACGATGCCCACGAGATTCTCCTCCTCATCAACGAGTGGGATGTGACGGAATGAGTAGGCACTCATCATATTCAATGCATCTTCAATCGTGTGCTCGGGCGTCAATGTCCTGACCGGACTGGTCATAATTCTTTCAACTAGCATTTCTCTCCTCCTAGAAAAAAAAGCGGTTTTTGAATCTCAGCTTATCAAAAGCCATCATCTGTTCCTCTTTGATATTTTTCCCTACACGTGCCATGAGCGTATTGGCGGGGTGGCCGGTGATTTCCGGGTCGTTCGTCTGAAAGACCTCGAATCCGACGCTTGCCATCAGCCTGATCATCAGATCTTTATATTCATACACATCGAGACCGCTGTTCTTAAGATCCCAATGCCAGTAGTATTCTGTTGTGATAATGATGTAATTTTCCATGAATGCATCCTGCATGGAAAGGCTCAGCAGGCGTTTGCCGAGACCGAAACTGCGGTAGTCCAGACTGATCTCAATGGCACCGAGCTCCATGATATAGGGGAGATTGCCATCAGACCAGCGTTCCATGGGATCCGGGTGGAGGTAGGTCACATAGCCGATAATGTGATTCCCCTCCCTGATAATCAGGATCCGACCTTCTTCCAGTTCGGCGATTTCCTTTATCGCTTCGAACTGCTCAATCGGTGGGCGGAAAGCATCAAGACCATCATCAAATGTGAAGGCGGAAAGCTCTTTGGCGGTCAGGGGTCCTTCAAGTATAAATGAGTGATTTTCCGTCTCGTACTCTTCTTTATAATAAGTCTTTGTGTGATGCAAAAAGAAGCCCTCCTGGATTTTATTTTAATTATTTTGAAAAATGGTTCTATTCTATTATATAATAAGAAGTGTAAAAGAGAAAACACAAAAGGGGAGTTATTATTATGAAGGTAGAACTTTACGAAGCAACGGATCAGAATCCTAACTTGAAGGATTATGACGAGGCGGTGAAAAACCACGATTGGACAGAAGTGGAGAAGCAATTCTCCTGGTATGAGACCGGGAAATACAACATGGCCTATGAGTGCATAGACAGGCATGTTGAGGATGGTCGTGGTGATAAAGTCGCACTTCACTATAAGAACGGAGATAAGAAACTCTCCTATACATTTGAGGACTTGAAGAAAGCATCCAATAAAGCCGCCAACGTGCTCAAGGATGAAGCAGGAGTCGTCAAAGGGGACCGCGTATTCATTTTCATGGCAAGAAGCCCTGAACTCTATTTTTCACTGCTCGGTGCACTGAAGATTGGTGCAATCGTCGGTCCGCTGTTTGAAGCATTCATGGAGAAGGCGGTAAGGGATCGTCTGGAGAACAGTGATGCCAAAGTCATCATTACGACGCCTGAGCTGCTGCCGAGGATTCCGGTGGATGATCTGCCAAATCTTGAAAAAGTCGTCGTCGTCGGAGATGGTTCCGATGAAAGGTATATCGATTTCGACGCGAGCTATGAGAAGGCAAGTGATGAATTCGATATAGAGTGGCTGGACAAGGAAGACGGCCTGATCCTGCACTATACGAGTGGATCGACAGGTCAGCCGAAAGGGGTTCTGCATGTCCAGCATGCCATGGTCCAGCACTATATCTCAGGGAAATATGTGCTCGACCTCAAAGAGGACGATGTCTACTGGTGTACAGCGGACCCAGGCTGGGTGACGGGTACATCATATGGTATATTCGCACCATGGCTGAACGGGGCAACGAATGTTGTAGTGGGTGGCCGCTTCTCCCCTGAATCATGGTATGGAGCCATTCAGGATCTGAACATCACAATCTGGTACAGTGCGCCGACGGCATTCCGTATGCTCATGGGGGCGGGGGACGAAATCGTAAACGACTATGATCTGTCTTCACTCCGCCATGTACTGTCCGTCGGTGAGCCACTCAATCCGGAAGTGGTCAAATGGGGAATGAAGGTGTTCAACCTGAGAATACATGATACTTGGTGGATGACCGAGACAGGGGCACATATGATCGTCAACATGCCTGCAATGGATATCAAGGGTGGTTCCATGGGCAAACCGCTGCCTGGCGTCGAAGCGGCAATCATAGATGATGAAGGCAACGAACTGCCGCCAAACCGCATGGGCAACCTGGCCATGAAACGTGGATGGCCTGCGATGATGCGCAAGATCTGGAAGAATGATGCCAAGTACGATTCCTACTTCATCGGCGACTGGTATGTATCCGGTGACTCCGCTTATAAGGATGAAGATGGCTACTACTGGTTCCAGGGCCGTGTGGATGATGTCATCATGACCGCCGGTGAACGTGTGGGACCATTCGAAATAGAATCCAAGCTCGTGGAGCACCCAGCTGTTCAGGAAGCAGGGGTGATCGGCAAGCCGGATCCAGTACGGGGTGAAATCGTCAAGGCATTCATCGCGCTCAGGGAAGGCAACGAGCCGACGGATGAACTGAAAGAAGAGATCCGCAAGTATGTCAAGGAAGGTCTTGCAGCACATGCTGCCCCAAGAGAGATCGAATTCAAGGATAAACTGCCTAAGACAAGAAGTGGTAAGATCATGCGCCGCGTGCTGAAAGCATGGGAACTTGACTTGCCGACAGGCGACCTGTCATCCATGGATGACGATTAAAAAACTTGATTGCCCCTAATAAATATTAGGGGCAATTTTCTGTTTATTATGGCATAATGGAAGGGTGGAATCCTAATAATAAAAAGGAGATGACAAGGTGGCACATTTGACAGACCAGGAAACTGCTGCGAAAGCAGACATCAAACCTATTGAGGAGATTGCACAAAAGGCGGGCATTCCTCATGATGCTTTGGAGATGTATGGAAAATACAAGGCAAAAGTCGACATACATAAGATTGAAGGCAACGAAAAGCAATCCAAAGTCGTACTCGTATCCGCAATGAACCCGACACCGGCAGGAGAAGGGAAGTCCACTTGTACCGTGGGACTCGCAGACGCGTTCAACCAGCTTGAGAAGAATGTTATGGTGGCTCTCCGCGAACCATCCCTGGGTCCGGTAATGGGCATCAAGGGTGGTGCGACAGGCGGTGGACGTGCACAGGTACTTCCGATGGAAGAGATCAATCTCCACTTCAACGGAGACCTTCACGCTATCACAACAGCCAACAATGCACTTTCAGCATTCATCGATAACCATATCCATCACGGCAATAAACTGAATATCGATCCAAGACGTGTAACCTGGAAGCGCGTGCTGGACATGAACGACCGCGCACTGCGTCAGGTGGTAGTGGGGCTTGGTGGACCGACACGCGGCGTTCCAAGAGAAGATGGATTTGACATTACAGTAGCAAGTGAAATCATGGCGGTGCTGTGTCTCGCAAGTGACATAATCGATCTCAAGAAAAAGCTTGCAGACATCGTCATCGGATACACTTATGACAGGGAGCCGGTTACAGTCGGACAGCTTGAAGTTGAAGGGGCACTTGCGCTTCTGCTGAAAGAGGCCATCAAGCCGAACCTCGTACAGACGATGGAAGGGACTCCGGCACTCATCCATGGTGGACCTTTCGCCAACATTGCACACGGATGCAACTCGCTCATCGCAACGAACACTGCAAGAAAGCTTGCGGACATCGTTGTTACAGAATGTGGATTCGGCTCCGACCTTGGTGGGGAGAAGTTCATGAACATCAAAGCAAGAAAAGGTGAATTTGCACCCGATGCGATTGTGCTTGTGGCGACAATCCGCGCGCTCAAGATGAATGGCGGCGTGGCCAAAAAGGACCTCGGTGAAGCGAATGTCGATGCATTGAAGGAAGGTATTAAAAACCTTGAAAAGCATATCGAAAATGCACGCAAATTCGGCATCGAGCCGGTTGTTGCACTCAATGATTTCGTAACGGATACGGATGAAGAGAGGGACTATGTCCTCAGCTGGTGCAAGGAGCAGAATGTAAGGGTCTCCCTGACCAAAGTATGGGAGCATGGCGGTTCAGGTGGCACGGATCTTGCCAAGCAGGTCCTTGAAGTGCTTGATGAACCACAAAATTTCAAACATCTTTATGAAAATTCACTGCCAATCGACCAGAAGATCGAAAAGATCGTTACTGAAGTCTATGGTGGAGAAGGCGTCATCTTTACAGACAAGGCTAAGAAACAACTTGCTGAAATCGATCGCCACGGTTGGGGAGAGTTCCCGGTATGTATGGCGAAGTCGCAGTACTCCCTGAGTGATGATCCGACACTGCTGGGCCGTCCGACAGGCTTCAAGGTCACTGTAAGGGAAGTCGTCGCCAAGGCGGGGGCAGGATTCGTCGTTGCATTGACAGGAGACATCATGACGATGCCAGGCCTTCCTAAAGTACCTTCAGCTGTACACATGGACGTGGATGCCGACGGCAACTCCAAAGGTCTCTTCTAAAATCAAAAGAATACAGAAATAGAAAAATCGCCCCTATCAATTGATAGGGGCGATTTTTTGTTACTCCTCTTCCTCGTCTTCGTCTTCATCATCGTCAGAACTTGAGGCGCTGCCTCCGACACGATAACGGTCATCATATGAATGTGTCACTGTACCACGGAGATCCGAAGTGCTGAGCCCGGAGTCGAAGTCCTCTCCCATCCTCTCCATGATTTCGGAGTCGCTCAGGCTGTCCTTGTCGGTAAGCCGTGTATCTTCGGCAATCAAGCCTTCACGCACTTTATCCAGATTCTTCTCACAGTCCTCCTCTGTTTCCATGGTGAGTGCACAGTATTCGACTTCCCTTACAGAAGAAGGTCGGCTGAACCGTTCATTGGCTCCCATCTGCTCAGGAGCAACTTCGCTGAGGGCCTGCGCAATGTTACGCCAGTTATAGATGTGCAGGTGCTGTTCGCTATCCTGGTTGGCCACCTGTGGAATGTTGCGGTCGTAACCCATCCACACCCCTAATGTAACTTTAGGATTATAGCCCATGAACCAGGAGTCGATGAACGCATTGGACGTACCGGTCTTCGCTGCCCAATCATATGTGTCGCTGACACTGTTGTAGTAGTCCTGGATATAGTAGGCGGAACCCGTCTGGAAGGTTTCCTTGAGTATGTCGGTCATGAGATAGGCTGTAGAATCCTTGAATATTTGGGTGGATTCACTTTCATGCTCATATATGACCTCACCGGTTGGGCTGGTGATCGATTCGATCATATAACTGTCGACCAGTTCACCATTATTTGCAAAAGTGGAGAATGCATTTGCATTGTCCTCGACCGACATGTCGTTGGAGCCGAGTGGGAGCGAAACTCCCAGGGTATCTTCATCAGCATAATGGGCGTCTGCCAGTGGCATTCCCATCTTCTCGAAATATTCCTGTGGATTATGCTGTCTCACATCCGCCCATAGTCTCAATGTACTCAGGTTGTATGAATTGCTGAGCGCATGCTTGGCGGACACAAGTCCGAATTCTTCGTCCACATCATAGTTCCGGGGGCTGTAGTCCTCACCGAAAGGATTGGGTATTGTGAAGATTTCATCCAGCAGCACTGTATCCGGAGCAATCAGCCCTTTATCGAGTGCCGGACCATAGGTGATCAGCGGCTTCATGGTGGAACCGGCCATCCGGGTTGTCTGGGTTGCATGGTTGATTGAAGAACGGTCATGATCCCGTCCGCCTATGAAGCCAAGAATCTTGCCGGTCTGGTTGTCCTTCAGCATGGCACCAAGTTCGTGTTCGAACACTTCATCGCTCGCTTCCTGCTCCTCCTCAGAGGCATCTTCTGCATCCTCAATGCTCCTGGATCCATAGTAGTAGCTGGAATTGTCCTTCACATCCTGCATGGTGTCATAGATCGTCTTATCGATGGTCGTTTCGATATGATAACCCTGGTTTCTCAGTGCAGTGTTCGCCATGCCTGTATACTCCTGGTTGATCAACGGAGTGGAGTCGACATCCTCACGCGTCAGGCCATCTTCTTCAGCAAGGTGATACTTAAGTATGTCTATACTGCGCCTTTCCACTTCGTCAGTCAGGAATGGATAGTTCTGGTTCGGTACAGTTACACTGTCGGTCAGATTGGCATACAGATCATACTCGACAGCTTCATCGTACTCCTCCTGGGTGATCTTGTCTTCAATAAGCATCCTTTCCAAAACGAAGCGCTGCCTGTTCAGTCCTACCTGTCGCAGATCCTCATCTTTGACTGCCCCGCCCTGCAGGAATGGGGTATACGCGTAAGGGTTCTGCGGAATACCGGCAATGAAGGCACTTTCTGCGAGGTTCAATTCATCTGCATTCTTTCCGAAAATTCCTTCTGCAGCCGCCTGTACCCCGGCGATATTCTGGCCGTTGGCATTACGGCCGAAGGATACGGCATTCAGATAGGCTTCCAGAATCTCTTCCTTGGACAGAAGTTTTTCAACGCGGAAAGCAAGCAGGAGCTCCGTTGCCTTGCGGTCGAATGTCGTTTCATTCGTCAGCAGCTGATTTTTGACCAGCTGCTGTGTCAGTGTACTGCCGCCTGTACCGGATTCCGCCCCCGCTACCTGCTGGAGTGCGGCTCTCATGAAGGCTTTCGGCACGACACCGTTATGTTCATAGAAATACTCATCCTCAGTGGCTATGAGGGCTTCGACGACGTGTGGGGAAATATTTTCATAATCTACACGCTCCCGTATTAGGTCTGCCCTCAAAGTGCCGAGTGCCTCACCGGAACCGAAAGCGACGGTGGTGCTTTCCGTCATTTCAGTCAGGGCGGTCTTCACTTCTTCCGCCGGCTGGATTTCCTCATCATTTACGAGTGCTGCAAAATAGCCCACGCCGATGCTGAATGCGAGTATGCCCACCAGGGTGGCTGCAAGCACTGTAAAGAGAATTATGTTCCAGATTGTGTCATAGGCAGTAAAAAATGATATCCTGAGTGGAGAACCGGCTTTTTTAAAGCGCGAGGTGACACTATTGTATTTCTCTTTGAAGGTGGATCCCTGAATGGAAGCCTTCCCTGTATCTCTGCGAGAAAATAGGTTTTTAATATAATTTACAAAGTCATTATTCTTCATTGCTACCTCCTATCATCGGTCATTATAACACAGAAAAAACAAAGAGAGTTAGTGATAAAAGGTGAATATGACGTCCTGTGCCAGCAGGGTGCAAGCCTGGTCCACAGGAGTTCTTGACGGTATAGAAAGAAAGGCTCTTGACTTTTTGCCGACAAGAATATATCATTCCTATAAATTGATATTATTCGAATGGCAGAGAAGTAGTTGGTTTGGCGGAATTCAGAGAGCTGATGGCAGGTGGGAATCAGTGCACGCGTCCAACGAATACACTGCATCAGATATTCGATCGTCGGGGTGGACGTTCCTGCCCATAAAGTGAAACTGTATGGTGGTACCGTGTACTCAAGCACCCTTACTCTTGTAGGGGTGCTTTTTAATTTGTAGAAATTACATATGACATTAGGAGGAAAAGACATGAATGAACTACTGGAAGATTTGAAATACAGGGGAATCATCTATCAGATGACGGATGAGGAAAAGATTACAGAACTGCTCGACCGCGGGCAACTCTCATTATACTGCGGGGCTGACCCGACGGCGGACAGCCTCCACATCGGCCACCTGGTGCCATTCCTGACACTCAGACGGTTCCAGGATCATGGACACCGTCCAATCGTCCTAATCGGCGGTGGCACAGGCATGATCGGGGACCCTTCCTTCAAAAGCGAGGAGCGGAAGCTTCAGACGGAGGATCAGATCGATGACAACGTCCGTGGCATAAAGAAGCAGATGGAGCGCATCTTCGACTTCTCTGATGAAAACAGTGCATTGCTGGTCAACAACAAGGACTGGCTTCAGGAAATCAGTCTGATCAGCTTCCTGAGGGACTACGGGAAGCATGTCAGCCTGAACTACATGCTCGCAAAGGATGCCATCCAATCCAGACTTGAGACGGGCATTTCATATACCGAGTTCACATATACGATCCTCCAGGCCATTGATTTCGGCCACCTGAACCGTCAATATGACTGCAAGATGCAGATCGGCGGTTCCGACCAATGGGGCAACATCACAAGCGGCCTCGACCTGATGAGACGTGTATATGGTGAAACGGAAGCAGAAGGCATGACGATTCCACTCGTGACGAAAGCGGATGGCAAGAAATTCGGCAAAACGGAGTCCGGCAACATATGGCTCGACCCGAATCGCACTTCCCCATATGAGTTCTATCAGTTCTGGATCAACCAGAGTGATGCGGATGTGATCAGGTTCATCAAACTCTTCACTTTCCTGGAGAGGGAGGAGATAGAGGCACTGGAGGAATCCGTCATGACGGAACCGCATCTGAGGAAGGCACAGAAGCGCCTGGCCGAGGATATCACGGCCTTCATCCACGGCGAGGATGCTTTGGCCGAGGCACAGCGTATTACTGAAGCGCTCTTCAGCGGGGATATCAAATCCCTGTCGGTCGACCAGATCAGGGATGCCTTCAAGGATGTGCCGTCGGCAAGCTATACGGATGACGACATGAATCTCGTCAAAGTGCTGGTGGAGACGGGCATCTCCTCCTCCCGCAGACAGGCGAGGGAGGACATCAAGAATGGTGCCATCTACATCAATGGGGAGCGCCAGCAGGATGTCGACTATGAAATCAAGGAAGATGACAGGCTTGATGGTGCCTTCACCGTCATCAGAAGAGGCAAGAAGAAATACCATATGGTCAAGTATTCATAACAGCCGGGACTGGTGCACTGCACCGGTCTCTTTTGTCATGTGCCGAGGTTTGAAATGATAGGATTAATGGTAAGATAAAGGTATAACAAAGTGCAGAACAGGAGAAGAAAAATGAAAAAACTACTTATTCCATTGGGCGTCATTGTCGGATTCTTCATCATTCTGGCAATCATATTCGCACCGAAATACAACCAGTTCGTCAACCTCGAGGAGGAAGTGAACCAGAAGGAATCCCAGATTGAAACACAGCTGCAGAGAAGGGGAGACCTCATTCCGAACCTTGTCAGCACAGTTCAGGGATATGCTTCCCATGAAGAGGAGATCTTCACGGACATTGCCGATGCGAGAAGCCGTCTATCCGGTGCAGAGAATGTGGAAGAAATGGCCGAGGCGAACAACGAAGTGACATCGGCACTGTCAAGGCTTCTGGCCATATCGGAAAACTATCCGGATCTCCAGGCGAGCGAGCAGTTTACAGGGCTGCGCGATGAGCTTGCAGGGGCCGAAAACCGCATTGCGGTCGCCCGCCAGGACTACAATACAGCCGTGCAGGAATACAATAGGAACACCAGGACCTTCCCGGGCAATATGGTGGCCGGACTGTTCGGCTTCTCCGAGAAGCCATATTTCGAAGCGGATGAAACGAGCAGGGACGTCCCTGAAGTTGAATTCAACACCGATCAGGATGGAGAATGATGAAGCGCCTGGTCATGCTTATGCTGATCATGTTTGTATTCTCCAGTCTTCCTGCTGAGGCACGGGTGGCGCTTCCGTCTCTCGACACTTCCCACTATTTCGTCCAGGATAATGCTGAAGTGCTGAGCGAAGCGACGATTGAGGAACTCAATCAGATGGGGACGCATCTGGAAGAGGGCACAGGCGTTGAAATGCTGCTGCTCACCATGCCTTCAACCGGGCAGGAGCATAGACAGGATTATGCACTCAAGGCGCTGCGTGAATACGGCGTCGGCAAACAGGAGGAGGACAATGGCATTGTGATCCTCCTCAACCTGGATAACGGCAATGAATACAACAACCGGGGCGTCGAGGTCCAGGTCGGCTATGGCATTGAAGGATATCTGAACGATGCGAAGATCGGCAGGATCATCGATGACGTGGCCATGGAGCATTTCGTGGCGGCGTCTGAAGCGGAAGAAGGTTCTGAAGCAGCCGCTGCGAATTATGAGCAGGGGCTCTCGAACCTCTATCAGGCACTTTATCAGGAATCGCTTGAGGCGTACGGATACGAAGAAGGGGAGTTTACCCGCGATACGCCTGAGGCAGATACCGCTATGGGGGCAACAGGCGGCCAGACTCTCGGTGCTGGCGAGTCCATCTTCAGGCTCATCTTCGCGATGGTCGTCATCTACCTGCTGTTCAAGCTCATGGGAGGCGGAGGCAATCCCCCAAGAGGCGGCGGCCGTCGTGGACGCAGACGGGGACCCGTAGTATTCTTCCCACCATCCGGCGGCGGTGGACGCGGCGGAGGATTTGGTGGCGGTGGCTTCGGTGGTTTCGGTGGCGGCTCCGGCGGCGGCGGCGGTGCCGGACGCGGCTTCTAGAGTTTCATATAAACAGTAAAAGCTTCCGGATTCAAATTGATTTGAATCCGGAAGCTTTTTTGCATCCTTAGAAGAATATATGGGCAATCACTACGATGACCGGCAGTGTAATCGCGGTACGGAGCAGGAAGATGATGAACAGCTTTCCGATTCCGACCGGTATTTTGGAGCCGAGTATGACCCCACCGACTTCGGAAAGGTAGATGAGCTGCGTGATGCTCAGTGTACCGATGATGAAGCGGGTCATATCTGAAGAGACACCCTCGATCAGTATGGCTGGAAGGAACATATCGGTGAAGCCGATGAATAGCGACTCTGATGCAGCCTGGGCTTCCGGTACATTCATCAGTTCCAGAATCGGAACGAAAGGCGCGCCAATCCATGTGAATACTGGGGTATACTCGGCGAATATCGTACCGAGAGTACCGATTGCCATGACAATGGGCAGTACCGCAAACCACATGTCTCCGACTGTTTTCACTCCATCCTTCAGGAAACCACCGAATCCTTCAGCTTCGTCCGCCCTGTCAAGCGCCTTCTTATAGCCCCACGAGAGGGGATTGTATCCGGAAGGAACCGTTTCGTCTATGGATCTTCCTTCTACATAGTAGTCATCCTTGATGCGGGAGAGTGGCGGAATCCTCGGCATGATCAGTGCAGCGATGACACCTGCAATGATGATGGTCATGTAGAACAGGAAGAAACGGTCCATCAGACCGATCAGATCGAGTATGACGATGGAGAAGGTGATCGATACGACAGAGAAAGTCGTCGCAATGACCGCAGCTTCCCTTTTGGAGTAGTAGCCCTTCTCATACTGATTGCTCGTCAGCAGGACGCCTACTGTGCCATCTCCAACCCATGAGGCCAGGTTATCGACTGTGGAACGGCCCGGCAGGGTGAATAGTGGGCGCATAACCTTGGCGAACATGGTGCCGACGAATTCGAGCAGACCATAATTGAGCAGGAGCGGCAGCAGGATTCCGGCAAACAGGAATATGGCAAACAGTGTCGGCAGCAGGTCATAGAGCATCAGCCCGCCGGTGACTTCAGAATTTATGAACTCTGGGCCGAAGACGAAATATGCCATCAGCGAGAATACTGCACCCAGTATACGCAGGATAACCCAGATAGCATTCATCCGGAACAGGTTCCTGAGGAATTCGTAACCCGGATTGACCATCCAACTGAACAGGATGGTCAGCAATGCAGAAAGATTTATCAGTATGACGACGATGAGAACAACATTGTCATAGCCAATCAGTTCATTGAGTGCATTTGCAAGATAGGCGACGGGTATCGTCGTCTCCCCATCGATATTCAGGGGGAAGAGGAACATGAATACCCCAATCAGAGAAGGAATAATGAATTTAAATAAAGTTGCACGTTTATGCATAATAAAGCCTCCTTATTAAATAATTATACATAGCAATTTGAACTTGTAAATCTCAAAGAAAAAGAAAACGTTTTCACATACTGAATTTATTTTATACAACTAGTAATAGTTATGCAATCTAATTCTTTTCTTATTGATTCAAGACATCCATGATTATTGTTATACTCGCAGAAAAGGAGGAGATGGAATGGAAATCATCGATACACATTGTGATGCACTGCTGAAACTTCAATCCGACTACAGAGAGGGCTACCGTACCAAGGAACGTAGCCTTGATTTCAAGGATGGGGAAAATCTCGATACGAGTGCGGAGAAGCTGAGGAAGGGTGGCGTCAAGGTCCAGTTCTTTGCCATCTTCATCCCACCGATGCTGCCGGATAATGAGAAATGGCAGCATGCACTCGAACAGGTGGATTGCTTCTATAATGAAGTGTTGGCCGAGGAGGGCTTTGTGCATATCAGGAACTTCGATGAGATCGACCGTTTGGAAGAAGGGGAGATCGGAGCGGTACTTGCGCTTGAAGGTGCGGATGCTGTAGGAAACGACCTGATGAAACTGAGGACCTTATTCAGACTGGGTGTGTTGTCTGTCGGCCTCACATGGAATGACGCCAACCTTGCTGCTGATGGGGTTGGAGAACAGAGGGGCGCCGGACTGTCCAAATTCGGTCTCGAGCTTGTAGAATGCTGCAACAACCATGATGTCCTGGTGGATGTGAGCCACCTTAATCCCGAAGGTGTGGATGATGTAATCAGAAATGCGGACCGGGTCATCGCGACACATTCCAATGCAAGGGAGGTATTCGACCATAGGAGAAATCTCTACGATGAGCAGATCAGGGCGCTGATCAACAAAGGCGGCATGGTGAACATCGTATTCAATCCGCCATTCATCAAGGAAGGGAATCCCGGCATAGAAGATCTTTTTCCTCATATAGACCGCATCATAGAGCTTGGTGGAGAAAGTGCCATCGGACTTGGATCGGATTTTGATGGCATCGGCTCATATGTAGGGGGACTTGAAGATGCAGGCGAATATCAGAGTCTTGTAGAGGCGCTTGTCCAGAGATACGGAGAGGCATTCACTGAAAGAATCACTCATCTGAACTTCAAGGAAAAATTCATGGAAAAAGACTAGTCCTATGACTAGTCTTTTTAAGATCCTTCACCTGAATTAAGCGATTCATACTTTTCCTGAATCTGGTTATAGCGCTCCTCCACCAGGTTCTCCTGGGATTCTATTTCAGCAAGGAGGTCATCGACCTCTTCTTTGAACTCAGTGCCCCCAAGCGGATTATAGCTGATGACGGTACGGTTGAACTCACCATTAAGCTCGACCAGTGTTTCAAGGGAATCGATATAGGTGAGCATCTCTTCCTTAAGCTGCTCGTGTTCTGTTCCGGTGACCGTATAATTATGGATGGTCCGCCTAAAATCTTCGATCCTCGGCAGCATCTCATCATATATTACCTTGAGTTGGGCTTCACGGTCACCGCCGTCCTCCACCTCACTGAGCATATCTGAAAACTCACTTTCAAGCTCATCGTGATTCCTTTCAAAAGCATCGTATAGTTCATCCAGCGCCTCCTGATCGGCCTGTGTACATCCTGTGAGAAGCAGAAATAGCAACAGTGGAAGCAATTTTTTCATAATACCACCTCACATATATTTTAACATGTATTGGTTTGATTGGATCGTGTTATGTTGTATAATAGCCAAGTTGACTTTCTGAATAGGTGATTATAATGAATAGAAAACTATTAATAACATTTACTGTGGGCGTCTTTCTTCTTGGCATGATGGAACTCATCATTTCGGGTATATTGGAGCTGATGAGTTCGGATCTCGGCATTTCGAATGCCCTGACAGGACAGCTGATTACAGTATATGCAGTGAGCTTTGCGGTTTTTGGTCCCATACTCGTCAAAGCAACTGAAAAATTAAGGCCCAAACCCGTCATCCTTGTTTCCCTGATTGTCTTCATTCTCGGGAATATAATCTTCGGATTGTCCAGTACATTCATAATGCTGGCATTGGGTCGGGTCATCACAGCACTTGCAGCAGCAGTGTTCATCGTCAAGATTATGGATATGACTGTGCTGCTTTCGGAACCGGCCATACGCGGACGTATGATTGCACTGGTTTATATGGGCTTCAGTGCAGCAAATGTCTTCGGCATTCCAATCGGAACAATCATCGGACAGCAGTTCGGCTGGCGGGTCATTTTCTGGCTTGTTATTGCCATTGCAGTTATAGTAGGATTAGGCATCATTGCCCTGGCCCCGAATAAAAGGGGCGAGGATCTGGGAGATCCTGTTCCGGACAAGATACTGGACAGAAGGAACATCGTACTCTACATAGGGGTGACGATGTCTGTACTGATCGGCAACTATATTGTCCTCGGCTACATTTCACCGCTGATGACCACCAATGGCTACAGCCTAGAAAACGTCTCCATTGCACTGCTGATTGCCGGTGTAGGCGGAATGTTCGGGACGATCCTCGGCGGCAATCTGGTCGATCGGATCGGTACACGCCGCACCCTGATGATCATGCTGTCGCTGTTCATCATATCGATGGCGATTATGCCGCTGATATATGGTATACCAGTTTTATTCTATATCAACCTCTTCCTATGGAGCCTCTTCCAGTGGAGCACAAGTCCGGCCGTCCAAAGCGGACTGGTCGAGAATGTGCAGGGTTCTGCCGCTGTCGTCTTCAGCTGGAACATGTCGGGACTCAACCTCGGCATCGGCATCGGCGCCGTCATCGGCGGCATCTACATCAGCCAGTTCGACATCGGATATGCACCATGGCTCAGTGTATTCATCATTGCATTGGGACTTGTATGTGCGGTATTCGTCAAAGAACCGGAGCAGACATAATAATAAGCCAGTAAAAAGGGTGTGAGGATAAATGTTCATCAGATTGATACTAATTATTGCGCTATCATTTTTCGTCATATATGGACTCAACTATCTGGATCTGGCAGACATCGGCTACAGCTTCCAATCTGTAGCAGTCACTGCCATCACCTTGATTGTCCTCGGACTGCTTTATCGCGTCTTTACGAAATTCCTGAAAGTTTTTCTATTCATATTCGTATTTCTGCCCCTTGTGGCGCTGCTCATATATTACCTCTATTCATACGTCACAGGCACGCCGGTGGAGACAATTGATATGGACTGGATAGGAAAAGGAACTCAATGGTTTTGAGTTCCTTTTTTTAGTGCCTGAAAGTCCACATTGTGACAGCCGCTGAGCAGATTCAGGATCTGAACAGTGTAACCAGTGCTGCAATAATGAATGCACCTCCGAGGAAGGCGAAGTAATTTTTGAAAGTGCCTTCCTTCAATTCATCTTTGAACACATTGAAGATGATGCCCCCGGCAAGAAGGGAGACGGCAATGCTTACTGCCACTTCATGCACCTTTAATGTGATGCCTATCAGCCATCCAATCAGTATGGCTGCACTCAGAACCCATCTGCCATACTTTTCATAGTCTTTCTCATGAATTTCCTTAAGTGTAAAATCCGTAGCAATGAAGTGGGCCGATAAAGCGATGAAATAGGTCACCATGCCCATATAACTTGAAAATTCTTCCCGTACCAGCAGGTAGCCAATTGTGACATTGTACAGAAAGAAAGCAGTCATATGGACGAGCAGTACCGGAAACGAACGGGAGGGGGGCTGTCATCTTCTACCTCATCCTTGCTCTTTGCCAGCATATCCATCCCGTAGTACAAGAGCAGCCCAAAAAGGGCGAGCAGATACGTATAGTTGTCCAGGTATATTGTCCAGCTTTCCACTGCCGTTTTGACCCTCTCGAGATACTTGTTCAATTCAGGCAAGAGAATGAGGAATACATAGGCAAGTGCAGCGCCCCCAAACGTCGAGAACCAGAGACTCCTCGGAGAAGAGGTCGAGAGTTTTACATATTTCGAAGTGAAATGTACAGCTATGAAGCCGACGACAAATAAAAGACTCAACCAGTGAGTGGTTGACATAATACTCCCCCTTACTATTTATGAATGGAATTTCCAAGCATGTACTGTTTGGTAGTTATAACCGGAATATCGAATTCTATTCAGTATATTTCATGGGTATCGGGGTTTTAAGAAGAATTAAAAAAGGAAACAGTACACTACTGATATAGCAGAAAAAGCTCAGGGAGTAGGTGGCAGTATGTTCTGGATGGATTGGCAATGGTGGAATACAGTGAGCAATATCGCTCTGATAATAAATATTATTTTGGCAGCCTTTATGGTCATTTTTGGAAAAAAGGATGCGACGTCCTTATGGGCATGGCTGATGGTTCTATTCTTCCTTCCGGTGCTCGGCTTCTTCCTTTATCTGCTCCTTGGCAGGTCGGCCGGAAAAAAGGAGTGGTCCAACAATACGCTCCCATCAATAGGCGGGATGCTGGAATGCCAAAAAGAATCATTTGCCGATAATCGTCTGTTCCTGCCCGACTCGCTTCCTGGACAGCTTCGATCTTTGGTCGGTATGCTGCTCAAAAATGATGACTCCGCACTTTCGCAGGAGAACAAGGTGAGTGTGTACACGGATGGCCAGGAGAAATTCGAAGCTCTTTTTGATGATATACAGGCAGCCAAACAGCATATTCATCTGCAGTACTACATAGTGCGGGAAGATAGGCTCGGCAGCCAATTGCGCGACTTGCTTATACAAAAAGCCAAGGAAGGTGTAAAAGTACTCTTCCTGTACGATGGCTTCGGTTCACGAAAAATCGGAAGAAAGTTCTTTTCTGAACTTCATAGACAGGGGGGAGAGGCAAAGTCTTCCTTTCCCATCGTGTCATCTCTGCTGAAATTAAGACTGAATTTCAGAAACCACCGCAAGCTGGCCGTCATCGATGGCCGGGTTGGCTATATGGGCGGTTTTAACGTTGGAGATGAATATCTTGGACAAAACGAGGCGCTCGGCTACTGGAGGGACACACACCTTCGCATGGAAGGAATCTCCGTTCATCTGCTCCAGGAACGTTTCATCTTGGACTGGACCAAGGCCAATCGGGATAATGGCATTAATTTTGATGACAGCTATTTCCCTGATCCCGCTTCAGATGGAGACGTGCCGCTGCAGATTGTTTCCAGTGGACCTGACGCACGTGGTGGGGAAATTTTGCATGGTTTCATCAAAATCATCCAGGAAGCTGAAGATTATATCTATATACAGAGTCCCTATTTCATCCCAACACCGGGTTTTCTTGCTTCCCTTCGTGTTGCAGCTTTGAGCGATGTGGACGTCCGGATTATGATACCCAACAAGCCGGACCATCCGTTTGTCTACCCGGTGACATTCTCCTTCGTGGCTGAGATGATGAGGGCAGGAGCAAAGATCTATATATACGAACATGGCTTTCTCCATGCCAAATCGATGGTGGTCGATGATAAAGTCTCTTCAGTCGGTACTTCGAATGTCGACATGAGGAGTGCCGAGCTGAATTTTGAATTGAATACTTTCATCTATCACAGAAGATTTGCACAAGAGATGAAGGAAATCTTCCACAAGGATATGGCTTCTTCAACACAGCTTACCGAAGAGACGTACAATGACCGCTCCTTCTATCAAAAAGCGAAGGAATCCGTCTTCCGGCTGCTTTCTCCATTGCTCTAAAGAATTATTGTCAGGTGTCCCAGACCATGATCCGGGACACTTTTATGTGCAGGGATTCTTGGTTATATTGGTTATCGGTTTTTCAAAAGGATTGATTCTTATTCCATCTTTTGGATGTGATACGATATAATTGAGAAAACTTTACTTTAGGAGGTCGGCCATGCAACAATCCCACGTTCCCGTACAGTCATCATCCAGAGTCCTTGAAATTGATGCGGTACGCGGATTTGCACTTTTTGGCATTCTGATGATGAATATCATGAGTTTTGCCGGTCCCCATATGGAGGATCAGTTGACGATGAACACGAGTGCCATCTATTCAGGCACCAATTCAATCGTCATCTTTTTAATCAATACGCTTGTAACTTCCAATTTCTACACGATGTTTTCTTTCCTTTTTGGACTTGGTTTCTATATCTTCCTCTCCAGAGCCGAAATGAAGCAGGGTTCCACCTACCTGCTTTTCATTCGAAGAATGCTCATACTGCTCGTCATCGGCATCATCCACGCGGTATTCCTCTGGTATGGTGATATCCTTACCGTCTATGCAATTACAGGACTGCTGCTGCTTTTCTTCTACCGGCTGCCTCCGAAGTTCAACCTTGCCATCTCGGGAGTGATTCTTCTGCTCGGCACCGTATTTGTACTGCTGCTTACACTCCTGATGTTTTCGATACGGGATGTGGACATGGGTGCGGTTTCCGCTTCCAGTTATGGCGTGGATATGATGGCGGCAGCTTCCGGCTCCTACGGAGACATCATTTCATTGAATATGTCGATATTAGGGCTGATGATGACGAATAACATAGTGATGGTGCCGCTTGTACTGGCAGTCTTCCTGATTGGCCTGTACGTTGGCCAGAAGGGCTATTTCGATAGGCTGGATTCGATTCGTGGACTGCTGTGGAAAGTGGTGATTTTCGGAATTGGAATCGGTCTGCCGATAAAGCTCGTCACCGGATACGGAATGACATACGGCATGGATGATCCCGCATGGTCGATCGCAACCATGCTTGCCTATACTCTGGGTGGGCCGTTGATGTCACTTGGCTATATAGCGGTGCTGCTGCTCATACTGATGCGGTTCAAAGGGCTCACCAGACTGCTTCAGCCGGTAGGGCAGATGGCACTGACGAACTACATTCTGCAGAGTATTGTTATGATCATCGTGTTCTTTGGATTCGATTTGTTCAATACGATCGGGGCAGTGTGGTTCCCTCTGATTGTACTCACAACATTCATGCTTCAGATTGTTCTCAGTCATATGTGGATGAAGGCCTTCAGCTATGGTCCACTGGAGTGGATCTGGCGCATATTGACATATGGCAGAATATTGCCGATTAAAAAATAAGACCTCACAGGTCTTATTTTTTTACCTCTTTGAACAGTCTGTCCAAGCTCGGCTCATCGGATTGATTGCTGATGACGGAAATGCTGCCGTCGGTCTCAAGGACGACTGCCATGACTTCGGACATGTCATCCTTGCCGCTTGAGCGGGCCGCCTGCCTGATTTCAATTTCCAGCACCCGTTCCTTCTTCATGTTATGTGCCAGGAATTCCCCATTATAGTAGAGCAGGGCGGGCTGTGATTTGATGAGATTGCTGAATGCCCGGCTTTTTACAGAAATTTTGGTGAAGATGTACTGCATGATGACGAGCACAAGAAAAGCAGTGATGCCCTGGGCGAGGGTGATGTCCTTGCTCGTGATGATGCTGGCAAGGATGGATCCGAGTGCGATCGTTACGATAAAATCAAAGGCGTTCATCTTGGTCAGGGTCCGCTTGCCGCTCACCCGGAGGAGGACCACAAGAGAAAGGTAGGCCATGACTCCGACCAGCACAGTCCGTATAATGACATCAAAGTTACTGAATATGACTTTATCGAATTCGAGGATAATATCCGCCTCCCTGGGTTTATGTTCTGGATTTCAACTGCCAGTCGGCACTGGTGAAGCTGAGATCCGTATCGATCTTTCCGAAAATCTGATCCTGTGTACTGTCATTGCCGTCAAGCCAGTCTGCGAAATCAAATTCATGCATCTGTCCCTCTCCACCGAGGCGTATGCCGGCTTTCAGGTTCTTCCTGTCATATATGGATGTATGGATGGTGCCAGCCCAGCTTCTGTAGTTGTCCACGAAAAGGCCATGGGCCGGATCAGTGAAGAGGGCGAGCAGTTCTTCCCTGGAAGCGGAGTGTATATCGTGAAGGATATCAAGACGCTCCTTTGAGTCGACAAGGTATCTCCTGTTTTCGTGTGCAAGCTTCTCGTAATGGTTCGTACATATGTGGGCTTCGCGGAATTCCATGCCACGGGCGGAAGTTTCTGCAATGAAGGAGTCATTATTCCTGTCCTGGATGATATAGCTGAAGCCGCCACGGTGGGGAAGCGCCTGAAGTAATGCCTTCGCCTCATCTGCAGTGCGGCACAGTTCAAGGATGAAGCGGCCGATGATGAAGCATGTAAAACCATCGAACGGCTGCTTCCTGTTCATGAAATTATAGGCCATGACAAGGCCATGTTCGTTCATGCCGTCCATTCTACCCGTTACCCTGGATGCAGGCCCAATATGCGCGTATCCGTGATCCGGCTGAAACAGTTTGTACATTCCATCGTAAGTATTTGGATGGTAATCATAATTTCTGATGAATAATTCATCATCCATATAGACACTGCATCCATTATCACGCGGAGAAACCCTGTAGTGGGCAAGATTGAGCAGCACCTCATGGTCGGTGATTTCAAGCGCCTCCTGAAGCCCCATGATTTCCTCCCAGATATGGGGGGCAAAGTGGATGTAGAGCTGCTTTGTTTCGTTGTAGTCGAGGTCGAATTTCGGTCGGCGCTTTATCCACTCGTAGTTTCTGTTCTGCATGTAGTGGGTCTCCTTCAGCCATCTGCCCTGCTGGATGCCATAGTCGAAATGGCGCCCTCTGAATGGCTGGACCAAAGCGTTTATCTTCTGCATATGATTGATGCTCCTCTATTTATTATGCTTTTCCTGGACGGTTTCTGTGTATGTTGGAACATTGTACTCATGTACATGCCATTTGGAATCGATGAATTGAATATGACTCAGGCTGCAGTTGTCGAGCTTTGTCCGGAGCATATCGATTTCATCGCTGTACAACGACAATATGGATTTGATTGTCCTGGAGTGTGCGGTCAGCAGCACATATTGTCCTTCATACTGTCCATGGATATGTCTTAAAGCTTTCTCCACGCGGGCGGATAGTGCTTCGAACGTTTCAGCTCCGGGCAGTTCGCCATTCGGATACTTTTCTATGATGTCATCAATGTGGCTGCCTTCAAGCGTCCCGAAGTGCTGCTCTTTCAGCTCATCCATCGTATGGATCGGCAGCTGATGGTGCCGGTTGATGATTTCCGCTGTCCGGTAGGCGCGCCCAAGCGGACTTGAAACGATTGCATCGAAGGGTTCATCCTTCAATTTTTCGGCGGCACATTCCGCCTGGTATTCCCCTTCAGCGTTCAGAGGGATGTCTGAAGAACCCTGGAGCTTCCTCAAATGATTGTATTCTGTCAGGCCGTGTCTGACTAGGCAAATTCTGGTCATATTACACCTCATTAGTATTTTACATATATGATAACATGAGAATGAAATGATAGGTGAACCAAGAAACTTTTGTTAAAATGGAGCATAAGAGTGAAAAGTGATGGAGGGTGTGGACATTGAACAGAAAGATAGCGGTCATTTCCGATATCCATGGCAACCACCATGCGTTATCCAGCGTGATCGAGGATATGGAAAAGTTCGATATTGATGCGGTCTACTGCCTGGGGGATATCGTTTCCCTGGGGCACCAGACCAATGAAGTGCTGGAGCTGCTTGAAAGGATGGATAACCTTTCCGTCATCCGGGGCAACCATGATGAAGAGGTGGTGAAGGCGTTGCGGAATGTGCCTTCTGAAGTCACTGGCCCTGAGCATGACCATCATTTATGGGTGGCGGAGCATCTGGATTCAGATTATCATCAGTTTCTTGAGGAGCTGCCCCTCACTTTGGAGATGAAAGTGGAAGGCCGCAGCATCCTCCTCACCCATTACCACCTGGATGCGGATGCCGGCTACATCCCGATCGATCCGGACCCGTCTGTAGAAAGTCTCACGCACATCTATCAGGAGGGGACGCACGACCTTATCCTTTTTGGCCACGACCATATGAGATATCAATTTGAAATGGACCATCAAATCTTCCTGAATCCGGGACCATTGGGCGTCACATCGAAACCGTACGCACCCTATGCCATCATGGAAATCGAAGATGATGGGGCCATCCATATCATGCACAGGAACATCCATTACGACCGCGGTGCCTTCATTGATGGACTCAGGAAAGAAAATCCACCAGCGCTTGATTTCATATTGAATGTGCTGCTTAAGGAAAGAGGTTAGATCATGGAAATACGTCCGATAGAAATGCGGGATATTGAACAATTCCTCAATCTACTGCTGACACTGGAGGCAAACAGCAAAGATGATCTGTATGAGGAGCAGCCACTCAATATCTCTAATACGGAGTCACTCCTGTCGTCTGTATTGCAGAATGCAAAACGGCAGATTTTTGTCGCCATCGATCAGCAGAGGATGATGGGCTATATCAGCCTTTCGGGGAATCATAATGAAATGACGGTGCACCGGGCCAATGTATCCCTTGGTGTTCTGCAGACGGAACAGCAGAACAGCATAGGAAGGAATCTGTTGAATGCGGCCATCCACTGGGCGGAAGGAAACCGGATCCACCGCCTTGAGCTTTCCATCCGCGATGATTTTGAAGAAGAGATCGAGCTGTATACTGCGCTCGGATTCAAAAAGGAAGGCGAACGGATCGACGCACTGTTCATAGATGGAGAATACAGGAATGAAATATATTTATATAGACTGATCAACTGAAATGGTGGGGGAGACATATGAATCTGCAAAGTTTTTATATTGGTGATAAACATGCCGAAGTGACGATGATGCTTGGGGAAAGCGCAGTACATGAGAAGGAGGGCAGGCCTGCGGTCGTCATCTGTCCGGGTGGAAGCTACATGTATGTATCCGAAAGGGAAGCAGAACCTGTCGGGTATGAGTTTCTGGCGAAAGGATACCATGTGTTCATACTCAGGTACTCGACCATCGGTACGGCGATGAGGAGGGAGAACAGGCAGGCGAACAGGGACGAACTTTATCAGATCGCTTCCATGGTCGGAGAGGACGAGGTCCTCGGATCCGAGTTTCCGGGACCGCTGGTGGAACTGGCACAGACGATCACCTTCATCCGGGAAAACTGCCATGAGTTTAATGTGAATCCGGATCAGATCGGCACAGTCGGATTCTCTGCGGGCGGCCATCTGGCGGCGAGCCTTGGCGTACATTGGAATTCGGCATGGCTCAGTGCACTCACAGGACAGGAGCCAAGGTGGTACAGGCCGAATTTCCAGGTGCTGGCCTATCCGATTCTGGACTATATGCTGAATAGGGATATAGCCGAGGAACGGGGGATCGGGGATCCAAGGTATATGTCAACGGCTTCCAGAATGGTATTCGGCCACACTATCGAGGATGAAACCCTCGAACGTGCTGACCTCAAGGCCCATGTGTCAAAAGATACACCGCCCACCTTCCTCTGGCACACCGTTGAAGACAGACTCGTCTTTGTACAGAATACACTGGATTTTGCGAAGGCGCTCGAGAAATTTCAGGTACCGTGGGAGCTCCATACATTCAAGAGCGGCAGCCATGGCCTGAGTCTTGCCACAGAAGTGACCGGCAGGGAGGACGCACGTGCTTCCCAGTGGACAGGCCTCATGTTCAGCTGGCTTGATGAAGTGCTGAACAAAAATTAGAGGACGCTGCTTTCAGCGTCCTCTGGTATAGTTGATCTTGAATTGTGTGAATGTTTCGGTATGCCCGGGGTAGATGAACTGTATGAATTTGTCATCTTCTGAAGTTATTTCCTGAAAAATGTAGTCTGATTTATCAAATTCATTCACTTTATCATTCCGGATATACTTGAAATCCGTCCTGTCGTTCGTGCTGTCCTTAACCTTTACCAAGATTGCCATATGCACCAACTCCTCATTATGTATATATCCGCAGTACCCTGGACTCAAACGTGACATATTGAGCATATTATAAATAAAAAGGATGATTTGATGGATTTTAAGACGCTGCATCTCGGAGATCTGCCGGAATTGCTCTTTCTTCAGAACAAAGTATATGAAAGCCTGGAAGACAAGGAAGTGCTGCAGACACTGACAGAGCGGGAATTCAAGGAGATTATTGCACAGGGCTTCATAATCGGGGCCGTTGATGATGGGGAACTCGTGGCTTCCCGCTCCATGTATATCCCGACACCTGATGAGGAGGAGCATCTGGCGGACGATGTAGGCATTAAAGACAAGAAAAGTGTAATATACTCCGAAATCAGCTTCATTGCCCCTTCGCACAGAGGCGAAGGCCTCCAGACAAGGATGGGCAGGCAGCTGATTGAAATGGTCCGGGCGGATGGCAGATTCCAGGATGTCCTGACGACAGTAATGCCGGAGAACGTGCCGAGCCTCAAGGATAAATTCAGACTCGGTTTCAAGATAAGAAAGACTACATACAAATATAACGGAAAAAAGCGCCATGTAATGCATCTGAACCTTTCGCAGCCGTATGTACGGTCCGGCGAGGCGACATGGGTCCACTATACGGATACCGACTGGATGCTTGAAAATGGAGATGATTATGTAGGCAATGCGTTTGATGGAGAATATATATCCTATTACAGGAAATGAAAAGATGAGGAGCCGGTAGGAGACTACCAGTGCTCCTCATCTTTGATTTTCTGGTTGCTCCGTCCTTCGGTGCGCAGATTCCTGTAGAGGGCGATCATCATGAAGATCATTATGACGCCAAACGGCAGGGCTGTGATTGTTGCAATCGATTGGAGTCCATCCAGGCCGCCGCTCAGAAGCAGTACAGAAGCAATGGATGAGAGTAGGATACCCCATGTAATCAGCACTTTATTTGAAGGGTTGAGGTTGCCTTCAGATGTGAACACTCCCAGTACATAGGTCGCTGAATTTGCAGATGTGATGAAGAATATCGCAATCAGTACAAGGGCCATGATATTGAGGAGGATTGCACCAGGGAACTGGTCAAGCAGCAGGAACAGTCCCACTTCAGGCGTCTGCGTGACTGTATCCGACATTGAAGTCTGGCCGTCGAGCTCCATGAACAACCCGGAGCCGCCGAAAACCACGAACCATACCAGTGTACCAAGCGTGGGGATGATGAGCACCCCAAACATGAATTCACCCAATGTACGCCCCTTTGAAACACGGGCGATGAATGTGCCAACGAACGGGCTCCATGAAATGAGCCATGCCCAATAGAAAAGGGTCCAATTGCTCATCCAGGTATTATCTTCACTATAGGGGGTGGTGTTGAATGTCATTCCAAAAAGACCGCTGCCGTATCCCCCAATGGTTTTTGAAACATGTTCAATCAGATAGGTGGTGGGGCCCAGGATGAGTACAATGGATAGTAGAACCGCAGCGATGGCAAGGTTTGTTACACTCAGGTATTTCATGCCTTTGCTGATGCCTGTAACCACCGATAGGAGAAAGATTACGGTGACTCCCCCGATGATGATAAGCTGGCTGACATTGTTGTTGGGAAGACCGAATACGTGTTCAAGACCTACGCCGAATTGCATTGCACTCAGCCCAAATGAGGTGGCGATGCCTACAGTCGTAGCAAGTACGGCGATGATATCGATAGTTTTACCAGGCCACTTTGAGATGTAGGATCCAATCAGTGGATAGAAAGTTGAACTGATGAGGCCGGGAAGATCCTTTCTGAATTTGGCGAAGGCAAGACTGAGCGCAACGATGGAGTATATTGCCCATGGATGTATCCCCCAATGGAATACGCTGAGCACCAGGCTCTGTTCCGCTGCTGCCTGGGATTCGGGTTCAAGACCGGCAGGCGGGTTTGCAAAGTGGGAAAGGGGTTCTGCAGTCCCCCAGAATACGAGCCCTACACCCATGCCGGCAGCGAAAAGCATGCCGATCCACTGAAAATAAGTATACTCGGCTTCCTCATCCCGTTTCCCAAGTTTCATATTGCGGAAAGGGCCGACCCCGAGATAAAGGCAGAAGATGATGAACAGGGCGGTGGACAGGACATAGAACCATCCCAATTCTGCCGTAATGAAATCCATGATGTTGCCGGTAGTGGCAATCATACTGTCCGGCATGAAGACGCCCCAGATCACTACAGCCAGTACTATGATTGCTGAAATAGAGAGTACAGCATTATCTTTGAGCAGCCTGACGATTCCAGCCACAGAATCCCTCCTGTCATTTTTCGCATTTTAAATATATGTTACCCGCCGCTGCTGGAAACTAAAACTATTACAGCGCCTGGAGAGCCCCTGCAGATGTTTCCATTCGCTTAAAAAGGGTAGCGGATTGTAAAAACAGATCAAGGAGTGAGTATCATGATGAAACTTGAGGAAAGTGAATATCCAAATGTAGTATATGTCGAAGTGGATGGTAAAGTGACTGAGGAGGACGCTGAGAAATCAGAAGCCTTCATCAAAGAGCACTATGGAAATGAAAAGAAGCTCAATGCACTGGTCTATATTAAAGATATGGAAGGTGCAGATATTGGCGCCGTCCTGAAGGGCAGTGTCATTGATGTCAAGCATTGGGAACAATATGGGAAGTTTGCACTGATTGCGAACCCTGCCTGGATTGAAGGGGGCTCGACTGTTGCCGATCTCATGCCCGGTATAGAAGTGCGGCATTTCGATAAGGCCCAGATTGATAATGCCTGGGAATGGCTTCAGGAGTAGGGGTCAGGTACTGTACGTTGCAGCGGCCAAAAGATGACATCGAGTGCTTCGACATAGTGTGCGAGCACCGGGTCGCCTTCAATATCACCTGGCAGAAGTGAGTTGATCCCTCCGATTTCATACACCGCAGATGCACGGGACGGGTTCCAGGGCAGATGGTGGATGCCGACGTGGACGACGGTATCACCCACCGTGTTGAAGAGGTAGTAGCGCTCCAGGAGCCAGTAGTCGAGTGTGGCAAGCATCGGTTTTTCGGGCTTTGAAATGGATTTGTATTTCCCTTTGAAGTAGGCGGGTGCTCCGTGTTGACGCTGGCTGTGGTAATGGATCCATCCATTCCTTTCTTCCGCTTTCATACGCGCTTTATAGTAGGGCAGTGTGCCCATGCGGGCACCAATCACAGGAATGGCCTTTTCTGCATCCAGACTGAAGAAATATATTCCGGGTATGTTTTTGTGTCTCACATATGTCCTGACATTGAGTTCAAGGAAATCGTCGAAGTATGGAAATTTCGGCAGGCCCCTGAACTGCATATCCCGTACCTGAAAGGGGAAGACGGAGAGCCAGGCATAGCCGTCATATATATCAAGTTCAAGCTCCTTGGGCACATGGGGTGAAAGTTCATCCGGATCCACCGGAATGTGCATGCATAATAGTTTTTCCCATCGCTGATACAGTGTCCAGGGACCATGGGGCAATGGTGCGTTCCTATGTTCGGTGAAGTTCAGCAATTCCTGTTTCATGTTTTCCCTCCGTCCTTTTCTATTTGTATAGCCTTGAATCCTTCTGTTCAAACCATATGTTTCACCCTTATGATGCCGGGTAGAGATGGAATAGACTAAGATTAATAGAATGGAGGCGAAAGAGATGGAACATGTAAAGGCGTTACTGATTAAAGCTGTTATGACACTTGCTGTCTTATGGATTGTACTTGGCGCCGGATACGGCATGGACTTCTGGCCAATGATTCTGATTACGACTGTTGTTCTTGGAGTCATTTCCTACTTTGCAGGCGATCTTGGCATACTGCCGGCAGCAGGCAACATGGTCGCTACAATTTCCGACCTCGTTCTTACTTTTCTTGTAGTATGGCTGCTTGGCCTGTTGATGACTGATATATCAGGCGGCACAGTTGCAATGGCAGCTCTTATTTCTGCGGTTGTCATTGCCGTCGGAGAGTATCTGTTCCACATGTATATGCTGAAAAGCGGCCCCGTGGCACATGAAAGAGCAAACACTAAAGTTTGATGAGTACCGCATTTTAAAGGTTGCCATATTAACCCCGTGTGGCTGATAGAACAGCACCGGGGTTTTCTTGCTACGTATTCATTTAAAAAATATATCAGGAAAAAGGTGAAACCATGGAAGATATGCTTACTTATGTGGTCAAGCTCACGACCGGTCTGATCGGCGTCATCATCGTGATCAGGCTGCTCGGCAAGAAGGAAATGGCCCAGATTACACCCCTTGATTTTGTTTATGCGTTGATTCTCGGCAGCGTCGTCGAAGAGGCCCTGTACGAAACGACAATGCCATTCTATGAAATGCTTTTTGCGCTCGCTTATTGGGCACTGCTGATATACGTGATAGAAAAATTTGCATTGAAGAACGAGCGTTTCAGAAGAGTGATGAAAGGCAAACCTGAACTATTGATCAATGATGGCATCATCGATGTTAAAGTGATGGATAAGAATAACATGGATGTGGATGAAGTGCGTGAACTGTTGCGGATGCAGAAGATCTTTTCATTGAAAAGTGTCAAGTATGCAGTGCTTGAGAACAGCGGCATGCTGTCTGTCATACAATATGCGAGTGAAGAGCCCGCAGTCAGGAGGGACCTGAAGGGTGATGATGAATATGACGAGAACGAAGTCACCCATCTGTTCGTCGATGCCGGAAAAATAGAACATGAAGAGCTGAAGCGGGCTGGATTTGATGAGGAGTGGCTCCGGGAGAAGCTTGAAAAGGATACCGATTATGATGTCGATGAGGTATATTTTGCAGAATGGAACAGGAACACAGGATTTTTTGCTCAGGCCAAAGATAAATGATATGTGAAAATTCCAAAATAATTGAGTCTATTGTGTTACTATATTAAAAGGATTTTCTTGAGAATAAAAGTGAAAGGTGTTTTTAATATGACGCTTGACTCTCATATAGTGGAAGAAGTTGTTGAATTCAGAAGGCAGCTGCATAGGAATCCTGAACTGAGCGGAGAGGAACAGAAGACCTCACAGCGCATCCAGGAAAAACTGGATGCGCTTGGTGTGCCTTATGAGACCGGATTCGCAGGAACCGGCGTCCTTGGAATCATCGAAGGAGAGAAACCAGGGCCGACCATCGGGCTCAGGGCTGACATTGACGCGTTGCCGATCATGGAAAGTTCTGGTGAGGCATTTTCCTCTGAAAAGGATGGTGTGATGCATGCATGTGGCCATGATGCGCACACCGCGATGCTCTTCGGTACTGCGAAGTATCTGTTGCAGCGCCGTGATGAAATCGAAGGTAAAGTTCTGCTCGTTTTCCAGCCGGCTGAAGAGCAGTCGCCGACAGGCGGGTCGAAGCAGATGATGGAGGATGGCGTATTCGATGAACACGAGCCGGAGGTGCTGATTGCCCAGCATGTATGGCCTCAGCTGCCTGTTGGCCAGTTCGGGGTGATGGCCGGGCCGATTATGGGAAACTCAGACCGCTTTAAAATCAAAGTGACAGGGTCCGGCGGCCATGCCTCCATGCCGCACGACACCATTGACGCCATCGTCGCCGCCAACCAGATTGTGACCAGCCTGCAGACCATCGCCAGCCGGAATGCCAATCCATTCGACCCGGCAGTGGTCACGGTAGGGAAGTTCAATGCAGGATTTCAGTACAATGTCATTGCGGAAACGGCAGAACTGGAAGGCACCATCCGCACACAGAGTGACGAAATGAAGCAGAAGCTGAAGAGGCGGTTCTTCGAGATTGTGGAGAATGTCGCCGAAGCGATGGATGCCAAAGTCGATATTACTTATCTGGATGGATATCCTGCGACCGTCAATGACGCCGAATGGGCGGAACAGGTTCATTCCACAGTAAGCAGCATGTATGGGGAGACGGCCCTGCCAACATTGACACCAAGTCTCGGTGGAGAGGATTTCAGCAGGTTCCTGCAGAAATACCCGGGTGTCTACTACTGGCTCGGCAGCTCTGTTGGAGAAGGGCAGAAACCGTTGCACAATCCTTCATTCAGGTTCAATGAAGAGGCGATTCCCTACGGCATCGAAGCCATGACGCAAGTTGCGATCGATACGCTGCAGACACTCAAGAATAAAAGCTAGCTCTACATTGTCGCTTCCAATGTTATTCTGCACTGATTTAGACCATGACTTGCACTATAGTTAAAAACCAGCTTATCTTTTAATCTCCTGGTCTGGTGTAAGGTTGGAAGAATCGTCATCCACTTCCTCATTCTCCGTTCCAGGCGCCTCATATTCAGTAATCTCTTCGTCCTGCTCATCACCGAAGAAGAGGCCTGACCTGACATGATATAAAAAAACGAGTATGGCAATGAAAGCGATGAGAATCAGGCATCTATGGATGTCTGATTTTTTAGTTGCCTCATGTTGGCCTTTTGCCCCCGTCTGCCGCCTGGTCTTCTTATCTTCCTTTATCGACTCTTCGTCCTGGTTGTCATAAATGCTCCGGTCATCATCCCAGTTTATTCCTTATCATCAAACTGATCCCTCTTGCCATTCATCCAGACCCCCTTTGTGCTTTTTATGTTTTATTACATCTTTTTTTCAAATAAAAAAGCCGCAGAAGCGGCTTGATGATGATGAGAAGCTACATCCCTTCTTTTTCAAAACGGTCTATATCTTCGTTCCGGCCAATGATGATCAGAGTGTCCCCTTCATGTATGATTTCATCTATGGGGGGAGAGATATTGAATTCTGCTCCCCTCTGGATGCCGACAATCGTGCAGCCATACCTGACCCGGAGATTAAGTTTCTGGAGGGTAATGCCATCAATCTTGGGAGTCGCCTCAATCTCTACAATACTGTACTGATCCGACAGTTCTATGAAATCAATCATCTTATCGGAGACGATGTGCTTTGCAATCCGCTTGGCCACATCATGGGAGGGCTGTATCACCCGGTCCACGCCGATCTTTTCCAGAACTTTGGTATGGTGGGCATTCTGGGATTTCGTCCATACTTTGGGAACCCCCATATCCTTTAGAAGGAGGGAGGTCAGTATGCTCGCCTGAAGGTCGTCACCGAAGGAAACAAAAGCATGATTGACATTTCTGACCCCCATATCATTCAAAGTCGTTTCGTCAATCTGGGAAATGCGCACCGCGTAAGTTGCCAGGTCGGAATATGCCTTGACCTTGTCCTCATCCTTATCGACAGCGATGACCTCTATCCCACTATCGTGGAACGCTTTAACAAGTGTGCCGCCGAATCGTCCCAGGCCGAACACCGCAAAAGATTTTTCCATGCCTTCTCCTCCAGTTCTCATATTGGTTTCCCTATTCGACAGTCATCTTACTCCCACCATGTGCTTTTGTAAAGGAAAATTTCATGATGCGGTCGCTAAGTGAAAAATATAAATAAAAGGCTTCTGAAAAATAATTTTTGGCCAACGGTTTTTGAGATCTACAACTGTCCAGGTATACTTCCTTATCGTCAGCAATATGTTCCATTTTGCAGAATATGCATCTGCCTAGACACAGGACGACTATTCTATATCATTTCTGGAAATGGTGGATAAGAACCTCCACCGAGCGATACAGATTTAGCTCTTTTTAATTTTTAATGGCTCGAATTCTATGAGATAGCCGTCATATTTTACATAGGATCCAAACTGCCGCTTGTAATCCTCAATCGCTTCCTCAAAGTAGCTTCTGTCAATCTCAAGGTGCAGACACATCGCATACAGGTCTCCCCAGTGTCCTTTTTCATAGCAGTCGATCAGACTCTCCAGAGGCAGGACGAGTTTTATTCCGACGCGGCGCGCACGGATTTCCTGCCTCATGTTGTTGATGTCCTTATAGTTGGTGATATGCCCACTCGATGTATAGTAGTGTCCGATCTCTTCGGCGAGCACCGCTACATTTTTGTAGTAGTCATTATTTGCGTTAAGCCGTATATTGTCATCGTAGTATAGACCATCCAGACTTTTGGGCATGAGATGGTCATGCATAATATTTACTTCCGGAACACGTGAAATCAATCTTTCAAGCTGTTGCACCTTATCACCTTACTTGCCTTTATGCTGGGATTTGATAAACTCGATATACTTTACGATATCATCCATCTCTTCTTCGGTAACATCGTCGTCAATGTGCGCGGCGATGGTGTTGATGGGGGCTGTTTCAGTTTCTTTTTCTTCAGTCCATCCCATCAGGAATGCTGGGGTGGTTCTCAACTTCTCAGCAATCTTCTTCAGTGTAACTGCAGGCATCTTTTCTATATCGCCCCTTTCATATCTGAAGATTGTTGCCCTCGAGACCCCCACAAAGTTCGCAAGCGCATCAGCAGAAACGTCCAACTCTTTCCGTCGATGTCTAATTCTTTCCCCTACATCCATGGTTTTATCCTCCCCGGATTACCCTTAATTTATACTTGTATTATATATATATTGTTGCAGTTACGCAACTACATACGTCGCATTTATGCAATTTATTTATTGACATCACTTCATGTTATGTTACTATTTAATCATTAAGTCGCATAAACGCGATTAAAGGGGAGGTATAAAAAATGGTGGATACATTAAAGCTTAAAGAACTTCTGATCGAGAAAAATATGACGCAGGAAAAAGTGGCTGCAGCCATTGGAATGGATTGCTCTACATTCTCCAGAAAATTGGATAATAGGGGAGATTTATTCACCATTGGGAAGATCCAAAAGATGGTGGAGACAATTCCTTTGTCGAAGGAGGAGGCAGCATCTATTTTTTTAACATTATAGTCGCATAAACGCGATTATATGAACTTATGAAGACAATGAAAGAGAGGCAAGGGCAAGAACGTTCTGGAATAGACCGGTGTGACAAGGAATATTCCAAGACAAATTGAGCATGAATCGGAGGCATTCAATATGGAGAACCATCCAAGCTATTTTGGTTTCATTACTGCCGATGTGCGGTATGATCCAGACCTTACTGGTGATGAAAAGATATTATATGCAGAAATCACTGCACTATCGAATAAGCACGGCTACTGCTACGCAACCAATGACTACTTTTCCAATCTCTTCAGCGTAACGGACGTTACCGTTTCCCGGCGGCTGAAGAGATTGAAGAAAAGGGGGTACATCAGCATCATCTATAAAAGAAATGGCACTGTTGTAACGAACAGGAAGATATACCCGTTGACGCAGACGGCAACGGCTGTTGATCATCCTGATAATGGACCGTTATCAGACGGGGCACCGGCCGTTAACGGAACGGTTAAAGAGAATAGTATAACTGATAATAATATAACCAGGAATAGTATAAACAATAAAGAACATGCGCGCTTTGAAGACTTCTATACCCTCTACGACAAGAAGAAGGCGAGGCCAAAAGCTTCCAAGGCGTTTGGGAGGGCCATCAGGAATCATGATTGGGAGACCATCAGGACCGGGACCATCGCCTACCTCAAGAGCATCAAAGCGGAGGATGGACGATTCCAGGCATATCCCGCCACCTTCCTGAATGAAGAGCGGTTCCTGGATGATCACGAATATGTCAAAGGCAATCTGTATGAAGCGGACGGCAAAAAAGCTTCAGAAGGTGAAGACGCCTTTCTGAGTGGATTGTAGGTGATTCCATGAATTATGAAGAAGCAAAAGAAGTGCTGGGCCGCATCAAATCCTATTATCCATCCTTCCTCAATGATGCAGATATCATAACGAAGCAGGCATGGGTGTACCAGATCATGAAAGGCGACCGCCACATGACGGTGGCCAAGCTTGATGATTACGCGACCAAAGAAGTTTTTCCGCCAAAACTGGCACACATTGTGTACATCAGGGAAATGCACAGTGATGACCATATGCAGGCAGATATTGAACGGGTCGAGCGTGAAAAGGCAGACCCAAGGCTGGCGCGTGAACGGAAGGAAAAATTGGAAAAACTCCAGGCAATGCTCAAGGGAGGTGCTGGTAATGAATGATTTCTCACGATTTACCGAGGTGGAATACTTCGAGAAGACCGTGCTCGCCAAAGCACTCCATTTCCCGGCTCTCAGAAGACGGCTGAGACTGGAGCCGGAATACTTCGAAAATGAAAAGCATGGTGCATTGGCCACCCGGCTGCTCAGTGATCCTGAATTTGATAAACAGCAGCTCATCAGTGAGTCGGTGAAATCTCCAGAAGTATATGGGGACTACGAATTCGTGAAACAGATTGTCTACATGGATGTGCCCACCGACAAGGGCTTCATGTTCGATCAGGAGCAGGTGGCAGAACACTACAAGCATCGGGAACTCGATAAAGCCATAAAGCAGTATACGAATGAACCGGGCCTTGCCGGCCGCATGTATATCCGCAACCGGATCGACAAGTTGGAGAAGATCGACCTGGTGCAGGAGGATAGGAAGTGCGACACACTGAAGAACATATTCGACAGCCTGTACAACGAAGATTCAGCGTCCATCATCAAGACGGGCCTGGCATCCCTGGACAGCCTCATATCCGGAGTTTCATCAAAGCAATTGATTCTGGTGGGTGCAAGACCGTCAATGGGCAAGACGGCCCTGGCACTTCAGATGGCCCAAAATATGCAGAGTGAACAGAATGAAATCATATTCTTCTCTGCAGAGACAACAGAGATCAGTGTAACGCAGCGCATCCTTGCAGCATCGACAGGGGTCAATCTCACCAAATTCAAGGAACCGAGCAGGATGATGACCAATGAAGAGATCGACAAAGTCATTGACGGCATCAAATGCTATCAAGCCTCGAACATCAAAATAATGGATGATGCGAGTGTCACAACGAACAGGGTGAAGACTGCCGCCAATAACATACCGGAAGGGAGGCGGGGGATCATCTTCATCGATTATATCCAGCTTATGCAATCAGATGTCAGGTTGCGTGACCGCCGGGCGGAACTCGAAGAGGTTTCGAGGGAACTGAAGATTATCGCAAAAGACATGGATGTGACCATCATTGCCTTGTCCCAGCTCTCCCGTGCGAATGATGCCAGACAGGATAAGCGGCCGGTACTGAGCGACCTCAGGGAGACCGGACAGTTGGAACAGGATGCAGACATGGTGTTCTTCTGCCATAGGGAGGACTACTATATCCGGAATGGAGGAAATCCTTCAGAAGGCAGCCGGATGGAAATCATTGTTGCCAAGAACAAGGATGGACCGACGGGCACGGCACTCACCACATTCCAACGCCACAATCAGACGATCTCCGGGAATTAGACTGATGGAAATTATCGATCAGCTTGAAGTCTTTGAGAAGACAATAGACGAAGCGTCCCAAGCATTTGGCGGAGAAGCTGCAGTCAGGCTGTTTACAGTGTACAGGGAGGTTCTGCTCTATCTTCTGGAGACCAACAGACTGGAGATTACTGACGATTTTGAACAGTTTTGGGACTATGTCAAAAACTATACACCCGGGGCACTCTACAGGGTGGCCAGATACCATCGTAAAAAGCATGGGCAGCCGGTATTGGGGTACGGGCAACCGGTATTCCATATCAAAGAGGATACCTTGAATGATTAATAAGGCGAGGGGGGCGTTTGAAAATGAATCGGAAAGAACCGCGAATGGATCCTGATCCACAGGACCATAAGAATATTCTGCAGAAAGTGAAAACATTGTTGAACAAATAAATGGAGGGTTATAGATGTCACTGATAAAAATTGAGGATCTGGATACCAATGCGACACGCAATGCTGTCCATAATTTCATTAATGAGTACCACCAGCTGCTCCACCTGTCCCCTTTGAGGGAAGAGCCGTCCGTAACACAATCCTTCAGCTTCATTCCACCGACGACCAACCGCAGCCTGAACAATGTCGAACAGGCAGCCAGCAGGAACATCAAGCGGCAGGAGCTGATGGAAAGACGGGAAGAGGTCATGGATCGGATGCATGAAGCAGTGGAATGCCTGAAGCCGAATGAGCGGTATATTATCGTATACAAATACCTTCAGGAGGAGAAGATGATGGATGTGGAGCTCTATACGGAACTCGGCATCAGCCGGACGAAGTACTACGAGCTGAAGAACGATGCCATTGTGAGGCTGGCCTTCTTCCTGGGACTCGAAGTCTACAGGAAAGGCGGCGGAGAGACGTGAATTTTGTCGAAACCGTAATGAGTGTGTACCTTTTCCGAACTTCATCCGTACCATTCATGTACGGCAGATGGACACATTCAGCCTCGTAAGGCATTACAATTGTATTGTAGGAATCTATAGATAGGTTGCTGCACATACTCATCCTTCTACCGATAAAGGGGATGAAACATCACATAGTAACTGAGGTCGGCCGCAGGCCGGCCTTTTCTATTGGAAGGAGGGAGGATATATCACAGACATGGAAGAGGGGAGGGATGCAATGCCGAATGAGGACAAGGATATCGCAATACGGATTTTTGACAGGCTTGGTCAGATTGACGGCAAATTAAGCGGATTGGAACAGATCAGGCAGCGTGCTGATGACGCCTATGACAAATCGAATACGGCTTTCGGCATGGCAGAAGCTACAGAGGAAAATCTCAAAGACCTGAAGACAACATTGAAGTGGGTTGCCGGCTTTGCATCAGGAATTCTCGTGCCTTTCATCATATTCGTATTGGGATTCATATTCATGTGATGAAAGGAGGCGGGAAATGACACAGAACAAAGTTAAGCAGCTGGTGGCAATGATTGGTGGATTTTTGGGTGCCCTCTTCCTTGCACTTCAAGGGATGGGGATTCATCTTGACTGGTTCAATCAGGAAATGATCGACCTATGGATGCAGGTGTTGATGACAGCGATACCACTCGCTTTCGCATTCTATGGCATCTGGAAGAATACTTTCATCGTCACCAGAAAAGCACGCAGGCAGGAAGAAGAATTGAATAAGCAGGGTTTGAAGTAGGACGTCTCAAAAATTGAGGGGTCTTTTTATTATGAAAAAGGAGAGGATTATTTATGACATTGAAAATTGGAGTTTCAAGAGGACACGGAAAGTACACGGCAGGCAAGCGTTCACCGGCAGGAGAAAGAGAATGGTATTTTAATGATCCAGTGGCGGATGCGTTTATGGAGATGATGGGAAATTATGATGATGTGGAAATCATCGAAGTATCAGACCCGATAGGCGAAGTGGATACGCCACTGACAACACGCACCGACTTTGCGAACCAAAATAAGGTCGATGTATATATCGCATTTCACCACAATGCCTACCAGGGGGTATGGTTCAATGGTGGCGGATCAGAGGTGCATGTCAGACCATATGCACCGCAGTCATACGAGCTTGCTTCGATTGTCGCACCATTGGTTTCAAAAGCGATGGGCATCACGAATCGGGGTGTGAAAGTCACCAATCTTCACGAAACACGCGAGCCCCATCAGCTTGCGATACTCGTCGAAGGTGGATTCATGGATTCAAACCAGGATATTGTGGCAATGAGGGACAAAAACAAACTCAAAGCACAGGGCGAAGCCGTCGCACGCGGTGTGGCGGAATACTTTGGACTCAATATGATTTCCGCACCTGCGCCAAAAGCAACCCCTTATACAATTGGAGAATGGAAGACAAACGCATATGGCACGCAATGGATCGAAGCACGCGGTACGTTCACTGTAGGCGGCACGCGCATCATGTCACGCTTCGGCAGTCCATTCCTGTCAGCACCGGAGGGTGGATATGCCAATCCGGGATGGTCCACGGAATATGTGGAACTCATGCGCCAGGATGGCCACGTCTGGATCGGCTACTACGTCAACGGCAGGTATAAGACGCTGCCCGTCAAGACGTGGAATCCCACAACCGGCATCGTCGGAGCAGACTGGGGTACGTTCAGCTAAAGCCAACTAGGAATGAATATAATATATCACCTCCCCCTAAAAGGGGAGGATACATAACCAATGAAAAGGCAGCATTGGGAAGAGCAGCGAAGCTGCTGATTAGAATATTGGACAATCTATATAATGATAAAACATATCGGTTCTTACCAGGACCGGATTATACATGATAATAAAAAAACTCCAAATCCTCATATGAGGATTTGAAGCCTTCAGATACTGTTTCAACCTATTATCTGGAGTAGTACTCGACGATAAGCTGTTCGTTGATTTCAGCAGCGAGCTCAGAACGCTCTGGCTGACGTACGAAAGTACCTTCCATTTTTTCTTCGTCGAATGTAAGGTATTCAGGAACGAAGTTGTTGTACTCGATCGCTTCTTTGACGATATCGAGGTTGCGGGATTTCTCACGCAGGCCGATAGTCTGGCCAGCTTTGAGTGTGTAGGATGGGATATCCACACGTTTGCCATCTACAGTCACGTGACCGTGGTTGACGAGCTGACGTGCCTGACGGCGTGTTCTTGCAAGTCCGAGCTGGTATACGACTGCATCCAGACGGGAAGCGAGAAGGATCATGAAGTTTTCACCATGAACACCTTTCATTTTTGCAGAACGGTCGAAGATTGTACGGAACTGGCGCTCAGTGATTCCATACATGAAACGGAGCTTCTGCTTCTCCTGAAGCTGCATTCCATATTCGGAAAGCTTTCTTCTTTGTGTTGGGCCGTGGTCACCAGGGGCGTACGGACGGCGTTCGAGTTCTTTGCCTGTGCCACTCAGTGAGATTCCGAGACGGCGGGACTTTTTCCAAGTTGAACCTGTAAAACGAGCCATTTTGACTCCTCCTTATTGTTTTGTCTATGCAAAAGACATCATAAGGGTGATAACCACTTACATGGGCATGCGATTTTAAGTGCCTTCGCCTTATAGCATCAGTTACGCAGCACACCACCAAGGGAACCGCATGCTGACATGTAATGGTCATCCGCTACTTAATCCGTTCATTTACACAATTAATGATTATACACAAATGGTTGACGCTTGTCAATGGACGTTCTTCTAGATATACTGTTTCAATACTTCTACGAAGTCACTGAGGCCCTTGCGGTCCTCTTCTGTGAAACGGTCGAAAATGGGGGAGTCGATATCGAGTACGCCGATCGGTGTACCATCCCTATAGATCGGCACAACGATTTCGGAGCGGCTGTTTGCATCACAGGCGATATGTCCGGGGAATTGTGTGACGTCATCGACGATGAAGATGTCATTCCCCCTGAAGGCAAGGCCGCAGACGCCTTTTCCATTCTGTATCCTCACGCAGGCGGGGAGTCCCTGGAACGGGCCGAGCACGAGCTCGTCTGTTTCTTCTTCATACAGATAGAAGCCGACCCAGTTGATGTCTTCGAGGAATACGTTGAGCAGACTGGACGCATTGGATAGATTGGCGATGCGGTCCGTCTCATCTTCAATCAGGCCTTTGAGCATCTGGTTCAGTTGTGTGTAGTCTTTGATTTTGGTTTCTGTAAACATTTAATCACCCTGTCTATATAAATATTAATGAATTATACATTTATATGTTTTTTCTTTCAATTTTTTAAGCTATAATCTAATTATATACTTAGGAGGTAGCTGTATGTGGGTCTATGTTTTAATCGTTGTCATACTTGCCGTCGTAATTGCGATCGGCACGCTATTATATATGCGTAATATCAGAAAAGATGACATAAAAACGCAATATGTAAAACTCGAGGGAATGCGGAATCTGCCGTTTCAGGACGAGCTTGTCAAAGTCAAGGACTACAATCTCCATGGCGAAGCGCGGTCACTGTACAAGACTTGGCAGTCGGACTGGCAGAACGTTCTTAAACATTCTCTGGTAGAGGCCCAAAATGACCTGGATCAGGCTACTGAAGATGTTGAGAAATTTCGTTTCAATGACAGCCGTGCCAAGACTGAAAGCGCAAATGCAAAGCTTGAGAGCGTCGAGGAGAAGTACAAGGAACTCTCTGGTGAAATCCATGAACTGATCGACGCAAACAAGGAGGGCGAGAGGAAGTACAATGAAGCGGAGCGGCTCTATCGCGAAGCGAAGCGTGACGTACTTGCGAACGGACATCAGTTTGGTGATGCACAGCCCCATCTCGAAAAGTTGATAGAGACATATGAACCCGAACTGAAAGCGTACGAAAAGCAGGTGAACCAGGGCAACTATGTCACTGCAAACAAGGAGATCGATGAAGTGCATGAGGAGCTCTCCATCCTCAAGGAGAACATGGATGAGATTCCGCTACTGATCAAAGAGGTCCAGAAGGATCTGCCCCAGCAGTTCCAGGAAGTGCGCTTCGGATGCCGTGATCTGAAAGCGGAGGGATATGACCTTGAGCACATCAAAGTGGAGGGCAAGCTGGCCACACTCAAAGGAAAGCTGAACCTTGTGGAGCCGCTGATCACACGCCTTGAGCTCGATGAGGCGAGGGATATCCTGGATGACATCAATACCCAGCTCGATGACATGCTCGAACTCGTGGAGCATGAAGTCATGGCGAAGACGAAGGTCGACCACGAAAAGGATATCATTACGGACAATCTCTTCCATGCAAAGGATATGAACTATACGCTGCGCACGGAGATTGATTATGTCAAAGAGCAGTTCCATATCAATGAAACGGACATCCATCAGGTCCAGAAGTACGAGCATGAAATCGAAAGCATGATTGAAGTCTACGATGAGATCATTTCCGAAACTTCCAAATCGATGGCGCGATACAGCGAGGTCCTGGATAACCTGGAGTACATTAAGGACAATATCGGCTCCATCAACGAAGAGCAGCAGCAGATCCAGCAGTACCTGATCAACCTGCGTGAAGACGAAGCGGAGGCCCGGGAGAATGCCCTGCTGGTACAGGACCGCAAGGAAGAAATCTACAGGGAGCTCCTCGGATCCAACCTTACAAGCGTTCCTGAGAAGTTCCTGGTCATGAAGAATGAACTCGACATAGATGTCAAAGAGATCAACAAGTATTTCAAGCGGCGACCTCTGAATGTCCAGTACATCAAGGACAAGGTGAACCGCACCGTAGTCCTGATGAATAAATATGAGCAGGAAGCATATGAAATACTCCAGGAAGCCCGCCTGACGGAAGTGATGATCCAATATGGCAACCGCTACAGAAGGGACGACCCGGATTTCAGCCATAAGCTGAATGAAGCGGAACGCCTCTTCAGGGAAAATCGCTACAAGCGTGCACTGGAGATCGTCAGAATGGCCCTCGATAAAGTGGAGCCGGGTGCAGCGGAACGTATTGAGAAAGAATTTGATAAGCGGTAGAATAGGAGACTTGGGATGACAGATCCCGAGTCCCTTTTGTGTAAGGAGTGATATTTTGATATACATGGATAACGCAGCAACGACGCGTCCGTATGAGGACGTGCTCGACACATATATGAACGTCAACAGGTCGTACTATTTCAATACAGCAAGCATCCACCAGGCGGGGCGCGAAGCGGCAAAGCTGCTGGAAGCATCAAGAAGACAGGTCCTCGACCTGATGGGTCTCGGGAATCATGAGTGCATATTCACTTCTGGTGCAACGGAAAGCAACAATATCGCAATACAGAGCGTACTCCGTCATAAGAAGCCCTTCGGCAGGACGATGCTCATCAGTGAACTTGAACACCCGAGTGTCATCAATGTGGCGGAAGCGATGAAAGACGAGGGGTTCAACGTGCGGTATATCCGCACCCTGCCTGATGGAACGGTGGATATGAGGCATTTCGCGGAGCTGCTCGATGATGACGTCGTCTTCGTCACTGTAATGGCAGTCAACAATATCGTCGGCAGCATCCAGCCGATTGAAGAGATCTGTGAAGCGCTGCGTCAATACCCGAGGGTGCACTTCCATGTCGACGCCACCCAGGCTGTCGGAAAGATCCGGATGGACTACAGTGAAGTGGATTCCATCAGCATCAGTGCCCATAAATTCCATGGTGTGAAAGGTATTGGGGCACTCATGGTGAAGGAAGTGAAGACACTGTCCGCCATCACATATGGGGGTGGGCATGAAGGGAACATCAGGAGCGGCACCGTCAACCTGCCGGGTGCTGCGGCGATGGCCCGGGCACTGAGGATAAGTGATGAGGAGCTGGACGGATCATATACACGGGTGACTGCCTATAATAGAAGAGTCAGAGCCGCATTGGACGGGCTCCATGCGATTCAGGTCCAGCCTTCCGGTGTACCGCATATCATGAATATCTCATTTACTGGTGCGAAGGGGGAAGTCGTGGTCAATGCGCTTGGCAGCCACGATATTTTCGTTTCAACAACGAGTGCCTGTGCATCGAAGCTGAAGAAGCTGAACGAGACACTGCTGGCAATGGGGAATGCACAACCGGTGATAGAAGGCAGCATAAGAATTTCCTTCAGCAGCCAGACTGAAGATATGGAAGTGGAAAGACTGATCACCGCACTGCATGCGGTGCATAATGAAATAGGAGATGTATTGAAATGATTTATGATCATATTCTGGTGAGATACGGTGAAATCACCCTGAAGACGAGAAACAGGAAAATGTTCATCAACGCATTGAGACAAAATATGAAGCGCGCATTGTCGGATTTTGACGTCGAACTCAATGCACATTGGGACCGTGCCTATATTACTTTGGGTGACGAGGCACCTGATGCAGTGATGGATGCTTTGGAGAATGTAAACGGAATACTGAGCGTATCCCCAGTGGCGAAGCTCGAACGGTCCGAAGCGGCGATGAAGGACACGGCCGTGCATTTCGCAGACGGGTTCGACGAAGGGGATACCTTCAAGATTGAAGTCAAGCGTGCAGATAAGAGCTATCATCTGAAGACGTTCGATATCCAGCAGATGCTCGGCGGCCATGTGCTGGATAATGTACCGAAGCTGGATGTCGATGTAAAACATCCGGACCATCAGATCATGGTGGAGGTAAGGATTGACGGCATATATATGTATCATGAGGTGAGGCCGTGCATCGGCGGGCTGCCGATTGGAACAGGCGGCCGGGCACTGCTGATGCTCTCGGGCGGCATCGATTCGCCGGTTGCGGGGCTGGAAGTGATGAAAAAGGGTGTCGAGATTGAAGCAGTCCATTTCCACTCCCCACCTTATACGAGCCCACAGGCGACGGAAAAGGTCAAGCAGCTGATCGACATCATGTCGAAACGGACGGGGGCAGACATAAAACTCCATATTGTGCCGTTCACTGAACTGCAGACGAAGATATATGACTGGATTCCGGACAACATGTCCATGACGACGACACGGCGGATCATGCTCATCATCGCAGAGCGTCTGGCCGAACAGCTCGATGCGAAGGCAATCGTCAATGGTGAAAACCTCGGGCAGGTCGCTTCGCAGACGCTGGCCAGCATGCATGCAATCAACGCAGTTACAAATTTCCCGGTCCTCCGGCCATTATTGACACTGGAGAAGAATGAAATTGTAGCAATGGCACGCAAGTACGGAACCTACGAGACATCCGTACTGCCTTATGAAGACTGCTGTACAATATTCAAGCCCAAATCGCCGAAGACGAAGCCTGTAGTGGAGAAGGTCGAGAAGTTCGAATCCAAGGTTGATTTCGAACCGATGATCGAAAAGGCGCTGGCTGGTATTGAATGCTATTCTGTGAATGATGCAGAAGAAAATGAAGCATTCAAATCCTTGCTGTAGGACAGATGCCGGATATCGAACTTTCTGCCCTGCTGCTTGTCATCGCCCTTGGTTTTCTCGCGGCGTTCATCGATGCTGTGGTCGGCGGAGGCGGGCTGGTTTCAATCCCGGCCTTGCTGGCAACTGGAATGAGTCCAGCCACTGCACTTGGTACAAACAAGCTCGCCTCATCGTTCGGATCATTGACGAGTTCACTTAAGTTTCTGAGGGCGCGGCATGTCGACTTTCGCATGGTGATGAAACTTTTCCCGCTCAGTTTCCTGCTTTCTGTATGTGGGGCTCTGCTGGCGGTGAGAATGCCGGGGGAGATACTGAAGCCTCTCGTTTTGATCATGCTTATTTTCGTGCTCATCTATACATTGGTTAAGAAAGATTGGGGGGGTATTGAGAAGAAGGCGGTATTCACCCCGAAAAAAATTGTTTTTCTCGTGCTTTTCGTCATTCTCATCGGATTCTATGATGGGTTCATGGGCGGAGGTACAGGATCGTTTCTGATGTTTCTGATGCTCTTTTCCGGCTTCGATTTTCTGAGGTCTGCCGGGAACGCCAAAGTACTGAACTTCGGCAGCAACATCGGTGCACTGCTGCTCTTCATTATTATGGGCGAAGTGAATTACACATATGGCCTCGCCATGGGAGCAAGCATGGTCCTCGGTTCGTATGCCGGTGCCCATATGGCAATTTCCAAAGGTGTCGGCTATGTGAAGGCACTGTTCATCATCGTTACATCGGTACTTATCCTTGCCAACCTATATGACTTTTTCCAGTCGAACATATAAGAAACTTCCTCTGATTCATCAGAGGAAGTTTCTTTGTGTCTTATGCCAGAATGTATTGTTCTTCAGTTTCAGCGTCTTGATCAGCTTATCGCTCATCTTCAGCTCAACTTTTTCAGTATTGCGCACGCTCAGCGCCTCATTATCCAGGGACATGACCGGATAGTAGTCGGTATTCTTGTCGATCAGCAGGGTCAGCGGACGCTCCCTGTTCAGGAGGAAGCTTGTGCCGAGTGTACGGTGGGTATTGTTGTTGACACTTGCCAGTTCCGTCACCTGCATGGCATGGATCAGCGGGTCGACGACCGCGCCGCCGATTGATTTGTTGTAGCCGGTCGAACCGGTCGGAGTGGAGACGAGTATGCCATCCCCATTGAACTGTTCAAAGAGGAAGTCATTGATGTATACATCCATCTTTATCGTTCTGACAATGCTTGAGCGGAGTGTGAATTCATTCAGGCAATAGCTCGGTTTGTTGTCATTCACTTTAACTTCCAGAGCTGGGTAGTTCCTGACATCGATGTCATCTTTTTCAAAAGCCTCTTCAAGGCTCCTGATATCCTGATAATGAAAATCCACATAGAAGTATCTGGCGTTGTCGATTGCGATACCCAGGTAGACGCAATCCTCCCTGAAATTGCTGCGTCTGACTGCCTGTAGGAAGGCGCCATCGCCACCGAGTGAGGCAATTATGTCCGCTTCCTGATCGGATTCGACAGTGCTGATGCCGAGCCTGTTGAACAGCTCTGAAAGCTCTTCTCTGATTTCCTGTGTTTCTTCTCCATGAGGAGCATAGAAGTAGACGGTTTTATAATTGATCAAGCAGTTCACTCCCGTTTCCTGTTAATAATAAGTATATGGTATCATAATAGCAGTATATAACATAATCAGAAAGGGATGTTAATGTGAAAAGAATAATTGCAGTTGTTATTGCGCTGGCCCTGCTTGTCTCCGGTGTCATCGCATCCATTTTCAACGCCATGTGGGCAAGCAATTGGGAAGATGTATTCGAAGAGTATGCAGGCAGTGAATTTCCACCTTCCTTCGTAGTGGAAGCAGGGGACGCGAACAACAGGATTGCCATCCTCAACATCGAAGGAACGATCATGGATTCAGGTTCGACGAACATGTTCAACACTGAAGCATATGATCACACGATGACGGTGGAGGCCCTCAAGGAAATAATAGGTGACGACAGCATCAAAGGTGTGCTTCTTAACGTCGACTCCCCGGGTGGTGGTGTCTACGAAAGTGCCGAGATACATAAGTATCTGGTGGAGGCGAAGGAAGCGGGCAAGACCATCTACAGTTCCATGGCAGGGATGGCGGCATCGGGCGGATACTACGTATCAGCACCCGCCGACCAGATCTATGCTTCTGACGAGACACTCACCGGGTCGATCGGCGTCATTATGCAGAGCATCAACTACAGCCAGCTTGCAGAGGATTACGGCATTGAATTTGAAACATATGCAAGCGGGGATATGAAGGAGATGCTTGGTGGCCATAGGGACCCGACTGAAGAGGAGGAGCAATATGTCCAGGGCATGGTCGACAGCATGTATCAGGACTTCGTCAATGTCGTTGCAGAAGGCAGGGACATGAGTGAAGGTGAGGTCGAGAACCTTGCAGACGGCCGGATCTACCTTGGTGAGGATGCAATGGAGAATGGTCTCGTCGACCAGATGGGGTATCTTGAAGATGCGCTGGCCGGACTCAAGGAGAATATCGGAGGCAACCCCGAAGTCATAGAATACGGACGCGGGGGGAGCAATCAGCTCTCCTTCAGCTATAAGGCGAAGGAATTCATCAATGGGTTCATTGGAGATACGGAAATTGCACAGATAGAGTCACTACTCAAGAACAGACAGGGCGTCCAACCGATGTACCTGTATGAACAGTAAGGGGGGATCTGCTTGGAACATGATGAAAGGTATGGACCAGAACATGATACACTGTCAGATAAGCTGGACTATATGACCACGGCGCATTTTTTCACAAGGTTCGTCAGCTATATCATCGATATCATCATACTGTGGGCGGTGTCACAGATCCTCGTCTATCCCATCCTGAATGTTTTTGAAATCAGGGATGCATATTTGTGGATACCATTCTTCAGTATTGATAACATTATGACAGCACTCATATATTTCTCCTATTTTGTGTTGATGACGCATTTCTTCCAGCAGACGCTCGGCAAGATGATCACCGGCATCAGCGTAATCTCCCAGGACGGCAGAAGATTGACTTTTGCACAAGTGGTCTATCGTGAACTGGTTGGACGGTTCATCAACAACCAGCTCTTCTACCTGCCATACCTGATGGTCATTTTCACGGAGAATCGAATCGGGCTGCATGACTTCTTTGCTGACACGTATGTCGTCAAGAACAACTACCAAAGTTATAAGAACATGATTAAAGCCCGCTATTTGAGGGAAACATATGATGGACAGTAATAATACCAGGAGGATGATTGGACATGGCAAACGTAACATTTAAAGGAAATCCTATGACCCTGACAGGAAAAGAATTGAAAGTCGGGGACCAGGCGCCGGATTTCAAGGTACTCAACACAAGCTTGGAAGAAGTCAACCTCAGTGATTATGAAGGAAAGAGAAAGCTTATCAGCGTGATTCCTTCAATTGATACAGGCGTCTGCAGCACACAGACGAAGACGTTCAATGAAAGGGCAGCTGGTGTTGACAATGTCGAAGTTCTGACAATCTCCAATGACCTGCCATTTGCACAGAAGAGATGGACGGCGGATGAAGGGTTGGAAAACGCAGTTACGCTGAGTGACCATAGAGACCTCTCCTTCGGTGAAAACTACGGGGTTGTGATGGAGGAGCTGAGGCTTCTCGCCCGCAGCGTATTCATCTTGGATGAAAATAACAAAGTAGTATATGTCGAATATGTGCCTGAAGGCACAGATCATCCGAATTACGACAAAGCAATTGAAGCATTGCAATCAATGTAATATAATAGTAAAAAGACACTGGACTGCCGCTCCTTGGCAGTCCATATTTTATGGCAATGAGGAGATTTTATGGAACAGACAAATATGGAAAAAACGTATCAGAAAATCGTACAGGAAGCAGACCAGCTGATAGCTGAAAATCCTGATGCCTCGAGGCTGGAAGCGCTCGGAGAAGCGCTTTTGTATGTCGAAGGCGAAGGGTCATTCGATGAACGGAGGAAAGCGTTCCAGTTCGCCTATCTCTATCAGGCGCAGAAGGAACAAATCCAGCCGAACCACCAGCTGACTCCCGACTCGATCGGCTACATGGTGGCGCACCTGGTTCAGCTCTTCAACGGAAAATCGGTGGAGATCGTTGATGCAGGAAGCGGTACGGGACACCTTTCCATGACAGTGAAGGAGCAGGTGGATGAAGCCCGATTGAATGGCATCGAAGTGGATCCTGTGCTGGCGCGTCTGAATGCAAATCTGTGCGAATTCCTGGAAGTCCCAATGAACATCTACCCGCAGGATATCATCGAGCCTGCACGTATAAACCAGATGGATGCAGCAATCGGGGATCTGCCGATCGGCTATTACCCACTGGAAGTTGATGGATTCACCACCGCTTTCAAAAAGGGGAGAAGTTTTGCACACCTCCTGATGCTTGAGAGTGCCATGACCTACGTCAAGGATGATGGCATCGGTGTATTCGTCGTACCATCTGATATGCTGGAGAAGGACAATGAAACAATCAAGCAGTACCTGTCGGAAAGTGCGACACTGCTCATGTTCCTCAACCTGCCGAAGAGCATTTTCAAGACTGAAAATCAGCGGAAGTCCATCATCGTTATTAAGAAGAACTTCTCACCGCTTAAAAACAACGAAGTGCTCATCGGGGATGTCCCGGACTTCAAGAATGCATCACAATTCAAACACTTCTTGGAACAGACGGAGTCATGGTATGATAGTTATGCTAGGAATTAATATATCGGGAGGAAGTTATGTCTAAGATTATTGCTATAAATGCGGGCAGTTCATCTTTTAAATTCCAATTGTTTGAAATGCCCGAAGAGAAAGAAATCGCGAAGGGCCTTGTCGAACGCATCGGCCTTGAAAATGGCATCTTCTCCATCACCATCGATGGAGAGAAGCATAAACTGGAACAGGATTTCAAAGACCACGAAGAAGCCGTGAACCTCATGCTGAAGAAGCTTGTGGAATACGGTGTCATCAAGGACATCAATGATATTGAAGCAAGTGGCCACAGAGTGGTCCATGGCGGCGAAACATTCGATGATTCCGTGCTGATAGACGATGAAGTGGTCCATCATATCCAGGAACTCAGTGAGCTCGCGCCTCTGCACAACCCGGCAAACCTGATGGGAATTAATGCATTCAGGGAGCTGCTCCCGGATGTGCCGCATGTGGCGGTATTCGATACTTCATTCCACCAGACCATGCCTGAGAGCTCCTATCTGTACAGTCTGCCGTATCACTATTACAAGGATTACGGCATCAGAAAATACGGTTTCCACGGCACGAGCCATAAATATGTGACGCAGCGTGCCAGCGAACTCCTCGGCAGACCACTCGAGGAGCTGAGGCTGATCAGCTGCCATCTCGGCAATGGCGCAAGCATCGCTGCAGTCAAAGGCGGCAAATCGGTGGATACCTCCATGGGCTTTACACCACTTGCGGGTGTGACGATGGGGACACGCTCCGGCAACATCGACCCGGCGCTGATCCCCTACATCATGGAGAAGACCGGTAAATCGGCAGTGGAAGTACTGAACGTCCTCAATAAGGAATCCGGTCTCCTCGGTGTGAGTGGTTTCTCAAGCGACCTTCGTGATATAGAAAGCGAGGCGCAGAAGGGCAACGAAAGAGCCATTCTGGCGCTCGAAGTCTTTGGTGAAAGGATCCACAAGTATATGGGTTCATACGCCACCCGTATGGGCGGACTCGATGCCATCATCTTTACAGCCGGTGTCGGGGAAAATTCGAATATCGTCCGCGAAAAGGTCATTGAAGGACTCGAATTCATGGGCGTCTATTTCGACCCTTCAATGAACAATGTACGAGGGCAGGAGAAGTTCATCAACCACCCGTATTCACCGGTCAAAATCATCATCATTCCTACAGATGAGGAAGTCATGATTGCAAGGGATGTCATGAGGATAGCCGGGCTGTAGCGGGTCAAATCTATATTTAATGCGTTAAAAACGTGTAACCACCTTCTATCATTTCATAATAGAAGGTGGTTTTTATTTTGTATAAATAATGGATAACTGGTAGAAGTTTACTAAATTATAATATAGACTGAATATACAGAAAATTATAGATAATGGATTATCTAGGGACAATCTCCATTTTAAGATTACAGTGGTGGAAGGAGAGGGAGCAATGAAGAAATACTTGTTTATGATCGGCATGGCAGCCGCAATTCTTTTGTCTGCCTGTGGTGAAGAAGAGGTGAGTTCCGAGACTGCAGATACAGATGAGATGAAAATTGTACAGGATGAGAATGAAGCGCTCAAAGAAAGGGTCTCAGAGCTGGAAGATGAACTGGAAGCATTTGATAGAACTGGGGATTCGGAAACTGCTGATGCTGAGGTGGCGGAACTGGAGGAGGAAAATGAACAGCTGAATAATCGGGTCTCAGAACTGGAAGAAAAACTGTCCAGTGCAGAGGAGCAGGAAGAGGAAGTCATGGCGTTGAAAGAAGAGAATGAAACGCTTGAATCTGAACTCGTCCAGGCTGAAGAAGATCTGGCTTCGGCACAGGAAGAATATGAAGACAATACGGCTGAGGAATCCACAGAAGCGGTTCTCGAGGAACCGGCTGAAAAGGAGGCTGCAGAAGGGGATGATGTTCCGAGGGAATGGGAATCTGCTTTGAACAGTGCCTATAGCTATGCTGAGATCATGCATATGTCCAAAGCCGGGATATATGACCAGCTGGTTTCCGAATATGGAGAGAACTTCCCTGAAGAAGCTGCACAATATGCGATTGATAATATCGAATATGACTGGAAAAATAATGCTTTGGAATCTGCAAGGTCCTACCAGGACCTGATGGATATGTCGCACGCCGCCATCTATGATCAACTGATTTCCGACTATGGGGACAAGTTTACAGAGGAGGAGGCGGCCTATGCCGTAGAAAATTTGGAGTAGACCGGCCTATGCAAATTTAACACCCCTGGAATGCCCAGCATTCCAGGGGTGTTTTCAATGCCAGTTATTTGTTTTCGTTCATGAATTCTTCCGTTGCGACAACAGGTTCGAAATCATCCGGCAGTGTCTCAGTTCTGACGACGAGTACATCACAAGGTGCATGACGGACGATGGCTTCTGACACGGAGCCGATGATGAAGCGTTCAACAGCATTGAGACCCGTGGCACCACAGGCGATCAGGTCGGCGCCTGTCTTCTTGACTGCTTTTTTCGGGATGATGGACTTTGGAGAGCCGTAGTCGATGATCTTATCGACTTCCTCGACGCCCCTGTCCAGAGCAAGTGCTTCGTAGCCATCAAGCAGTTTCTGGGCGAAATCATTGGCACGTTGGGAAATGGTCCGGTCATAGGCTTCTACTGAAGCGAAGGAGCGCGTATCGATTACGTTGATGATGGAAAGCTTGGAGTTGTTACGCTTTGCGATGTCGATTGCTTTGTGGAACGCCCATTCAGCTTCTCTGGATCCGTCTACTGCGATAAGAATATTATCATACTTGAGCATTTTAAGTACCCCTTTCCTTGCTGTATCGCTTTCATATATACTATACCACATTTTGAGAAAATTATAACTTTTTGCAAAGGAAGTTCATGACTAATTTGTTAACTCTATGATATAATTGTCACGTTGCTAAGTTTATAAATGAAAGGGGTTTCAGTAATGAAAATTGGTGTGCCTAGGGAAATCAAGAACAATGAGAGCAGAGTTGGTCTGACGCCAGGTGGGGTGCATGCTTTTGTTGAAGCAGGCCATACTGTGCTGGTGGAGAAGAATGCAGGGGCAGACTCCTATTTTGAGGATGTGGACTACACTGATGCGGGTGCAGAGATTGTAGATACTGCCGCTGAAGCGTGGGATGTGGAAATGGTAGTCAAGGTCAAAGAACCGCTGGCTGAAGAATATGGATATTTCAAGGAAGAAATGATCCTGTTTACATATCTTCACCTCGCTCCTGAAAAAGAGCTGACACAAGCGCTTCTTGAGAAGAAGGTTACTGCCATCGCCTACGAAACGATACAGCTGCCGGATGGCTCCCTTCCATTACTGTCACCGATGAGTGAAGTGGCGGGGCGGATGGCGACCCAGATTGGTGCAGAATACCTGCAGAAGATCAACGGCGGGAAAGGTATCCTGCTGAGTGGCGTACCGGGTGTTTCCCGCGGTAAGGTGACGATCATCGGCGGCGGCATGGCTGGAACCAATGCAGCCAAGATGGCTGTCGGACTGGGAGCTGATGTGACGATATTGGATCTTAATCCAAAACGTCTGAGGGAACTGGATGATCTGTTCGGTACAAGTGTCCAGACGCTCATGTCCTCTCCGTTGAACATCGCCCAGGCGGTCAAAAACAGTGATCTTGTCATTGGAGCGGTACTTATCCCGGGTGCACGTGCACCCCGTCTCGTCACTGAAGAGATGATCAGGTCCATGAATGCCGGGTCGGTAATTGTGGATATTGCCATCGATCAGGGCGGCATTTTCGAGACGACCGACAAGGTGACGACGCATGATGATCCAATCTATTTCAAGCATGACGTTGTCCACTACGCCGTAGCAAACATGCCGGGCGCCGTACCACGTACTTCCACAATCGCTCTGACGAATGCGACGATGGCATACGGTCTCCAGATCGCAAACAAAGGCTACAGGGAAGCAGCGAAATCCAATCCATCACTGCTCAGCGGTTTCAACACGCTGGGTGGTCATGTAACCTATAAGGCAGTGGCGGAAGCGCAGAATCTTGAATACAAAGATGTGAACGAACTTTTGTAAAGTGGCGATGACCCATAGAAAAGTCCTGAAGGGCAAAGTGCCCTTCAGGACTTTTTTGACATTAGGCCTAAGGCTTCATGACGACTTTTATGCAGTCATCTTCATGGCCATCGAAAATCTTATACATTTTCTCCGCCTTTTTAAGCGGAACATTATGCGTGATGATATCCGTCGGATCGATCTTTCCATTCTCCACCATTCGGTAGAGTTCAGGCATGTAGTGGATGACTGGTGCCTGCCCACTTTTGACCGTCACGTTTCTGGAGAAGATTCTATGGAGCGGGTAACCGTTGGCCGGCGCACCATACACACCTGTCAATTGGATGGTACCGAATTTTCTGACAGCATGGGCAGCCGTGATAATCGGATCAATGGTGCCAATCTGTCCACCCAGTGTCTTTATGCGGTCCTTGGCTGTATTTTCCCCGTCCATGCCGACACAGTCGATGACGACATCAGCGCCGCCTTTTGTGATTTCATGCAGATGATCACCAATGTCACCATACTCCTTATAGTTGAATATTTCAACATTGTTTGTACGTTTTGCATGATTCAGTCTCACCTGGTCGTGGTCTACGGCGATGACCCGTTTTGCACCTTTCATCCAGGCGAATTTCTGGGTCATCAGACCGATGGGGCCGGACCCCAGTATCGCCACAGTATCTCCCTGTTTGACGCCGCTGTGCTCGACGCTCCAGTATGCTGTAGGCATGACATCGGAGAGGAACAGCAGACTTTCATCTTCGAGTTCGCTTTCTTCAGGAACGACGAATGAAGTGAAGTCGGCATAGGGTACTCTTAAATATTCCGCCTGTCCACCCGGATAGTTGCCGAACATCTCGGTATAGCCGAAGTATGCGCCTGCATCGAAGTGCGGGTTGGCATTATCACACTGGCTTTCCATCTGATTTTGGCAGAAGTGGCATTCTCCGCAGCTGACGTTGAATGGAACGACTACACGGTCTCCTTTTTTGATCTTCTGGACGCCTGGTCCGACTTCCTCGACGATGCCCATCGGTTCATGGCCGATGATGTAGTCATTTGATATCGGCATGCTTTTTCTATAAAGGTGCAGATCCGAGCCACAGATGGCTGTTGACGTCACTCTGATAATCATGTCCGTTCCTTCCTGGATTTCGGGCGCTTTCATCTTCTTGACCTTGACTTTGTTTTTTCCCTGTACAGTAACAGCTTGCAATATTGACACATCCTTTGCGTGAGTGTTGCATACTTTATTCCCCTATAAGGTGATTATAAACATCACCCGGCAACACAGACGACCTCAAAAGGGATGTTGCGCATCAACGCCTTCTTCTGCGCCTCATCCTTTACGAGCGGTATGAGGACAATGCGTTTTTTAGCATGGATCTTCAGTTTCGCCAAGGGCTGCAGGGCATTGAAGTCATCCGGGTCGATATCCCTTACGTCATACATCACGCCTGATACATCTTGTGAAACGAGTTCGTCGAGCAGGCGGCTCTGAAGGAAGGGCGGCACGCTGCTGAAGCTCGGACCGGCAATAAAATGGCGGCTGCCGATGATGTTGGAGAGTTCGCCGACAAACTGGAGGTTGATATGGTGATGCCGGTCTTCGAAGATCTGATCGATGATGAAGCCGTCGGCGTCCTCCAGCATGCGCACGGTTTCAATGATGATGTTCTTCTGGAGGAAGGAATCCGTTTCCTCCCAGTGGTTGATGGAAACGAAATGTTCACTGCCTGGATACAGCGCCTTCTTCATGCCCGGGAGCGCCAGGTTTGGCGTGCTGAAATCCGGTTTAGCCAATATTTCAGATGTGTAGTCTTTGGAAAGTTCATGATTCAGATGAATCGTTTTCATATATTTCACCTCATAAAAATTGTATCATAATAATGAATGAATCGAAGTGCTTCGGGTAAAGTAGTAACATGCAATAATCATTAAGGAAGGAAGGGTTTCATGAAACTAAGCTATCACGGCCATTCAATCATCCAACTCGAAAATAATGATTCAAAAGTCATTGTGGATCCATTCATCAATGGCAATGAACTGACGGATCTCGATGCAGGTGAAGTCAAGGCGGACTATATCCTGCTGACACACGGACACAACGACCATGTGGGGGATACAGTCGAGATTGCGAAAAACAATAATGCAACAGTCGTCGCCCCTGTCGAGCTTGCCGGCTACCTCGAAGGCCAGGGCCTTGAGACGATAGGAATGAATATCGGCGGCAGCAAGTCATTTGATTTCGGGACTGTAAAATTCGTACATGCCTTCCACAGTTCCAGCTTCACGGATGATGACGGTAATGTACACTATACCGGAATGCCGACTGGCATCATCATCGAAGCGGGGGAGAAGAAGATCTATCATGCCGGCGACACAGGCATCTTCGGCGACATGAAGCTCATTTCCAACCTTAATGGGCCGTTTGATGTCGCATTTGTACCGATCGGCGACCACTTCACGATGGGCATAGAGGATGCGGCCTACGCAACAGACGAACTGATTCGTCCAAAAGTTGCCGTGCCGGTGCACTACGATACTTTCCCACCGATTAAACAGGATGCGGAAGCATTCAAAAACAGGGCGAAGACACAGGTTCAGGTGCTGAAACCGGGAGAAACGGTGGATTTCCAGTAGCAGTTCTGAATATAATGGCAGGTGGGGGACACCAGGAATGGTGTTCCTCATTTTTATAAAAGGAATCGCAGGTGATTGGATGTCAAAACATGATGAAATTATTGAATATATATACAGCCTTCCAGAAGGAGCGAAGATTTCGGTCAGGCAGATATCCGCCCATCTTGGTGTTTCGGACGGAACGAGCTATAGGGCGATAAAGGATGCAGAAACAGAAGGGCTGGTCAAAACAATAGAAAGGGTCGGCACCATCAGGGTCGCCCCGAAGGAACAATACATAGAAGGCAATCTGAGTTTTGAGCAGGTGAACCGGGTGATAGAGGGCAAGGTGCTGGCCGGGGCGGAAGGGCTCAGTCGTGAAATCAGCAAATTCATCATCGGTGCGATGCGTACGGACGCCCTGGAAACCTATCTGGAGGAGGGGGCGCTTCTGATCGTCGGGAATCGGGAGGATGCCCAGTGGCGTGCGCTCGAAAACCACTCCGGCATACTGATCACCGGCGGTTTCGGAGCAGATGCTGCCATACTCCAGAAAGCCGACGCCCTGGAGCTGCCGGTCATATCGACCACAGCAGATACATTCTCGGTTGCTTCGATCATCCAAAGGGAACTCTACAGCATGCTCATGATGACGAGTGTCATCACTGCAGGCGACCTCGTCATCAGGCAGGACGAGTACGTCTATGATATCAGGAGGGATGCCGGGAAGGAGTATTTTCCGGCGGATAAGACTACAATAGTTACGGCAGATGGAAAATACAAGGGTGTGATGAAGTCGTCCGAACTGCCGGGGCTTACTGAAAGAGGGATGGATGCCATCGCTTCCGACATAGTTGCGACCACTTCCAGCACACTGCAGCGCCTAAGGCAGCTGATGAGCTGGCACCAGCTGAATATCGTCCCTGTCGTGGAAGAGGACGGCACACTGGTGGGCATCGTGCACCGTCGGGATGTATTCAAGCAAAGGGAGTCAAGCAAGCTTGGCAGCGGCCTTTCCTCGGATACGCTGATGGATCGGGAGATGAGGATTGGGGAGAACAGCATCCACATCAAGGTCATGCCCTTCATGACGGATGAATATGGCAGTATCGCACAGTCCGAATTCATGCGGCTCATCGAACGCCTCGCAGAAGTGGTGCTCAATAACAACGGCATCCACAGCTATCATATCGACACGCTCAATGTGATGAACATCAAACTGGTCCAGATGAATCAGGAACTGATCATAGAAGGGCATATATTGGATTTGGGGGATCAGTTCCTGAGGCTTGAAATTGAGGCGCTGTCAAATGGGGAGACATATTCGAAGGCGATGCTGCTCATCCAGCATTATAAAGAAAAATAGACAAGTGGAATCCACTTGTCTATTTTCCGGACTTGCGATTGAAGTCTGCCCATGCCTTGTCTTCAATTGGCAGATTGCCTTTGAAGTATTTCCTTGCAGCATTGAAATGCCATATATTATATGCACCGACCACAATGAACAGTACGCCAATAATATATGAAACGGCTGTAGGAAACTGGAACATTGTGTTAAGGCCGAACGACAGGATCAATACACCAAGCCAGATTCTTGATATGCTGTTGTAGTATGCCTTTCTGACATCACGGCCGCTCCTGACCATCCTTACTTTATAGAGGATGAACATGAAAAAACTGAGTAGGAGCACGGTGACGAGAAAGGAGACAGCAATCTGATACATCATTTCCATCGGATACAACTCCATTCCATATTGTAGTATAATTTATTATACTGACCAAGTAAATCCAAACAGAGGGAGATTTTCAATTGTTCACAGAATATATAAATAGATTTCCAACATTAAAACGCAACCATAAAGCACTTCTCAACATGATCAACGAATACGATGAAATCATCATATTGAGGCACGTGAGGCCTGACCCAGATGCCATCGGCGCCCAGTTGGGGCTCAAGGCGATATTGAAATCGATCTTTCCGAACAAGAAAGTGACGGCACTTGGGGAAACGGAACCTTCATTGGCATTCCTCGGGGAAATGGATACCGCAGCCTCAGTCGAAAAACCGCTTCTCATCGTAGTGGATACTGCAGGCGTGGACCGGATTGATGGAGACCTGTCCCTCGGGGACAAGGTCGTCAAAATAGACCATCATCCGAACCACGATCCGTTCGGGGACCTCAATATTGTGGAGAACGGCGTATCATCCACCTCGGAGCTGATCTTCCTGCTGTCCTTTGTCTGGGGCTTCGACAATGACTACATCAATGATGTTTCAGCCAGACTGCTGTTTGCCGGCATCGTGGGCGACACCGGCAGGTTCCTGTTCGACAACACGAGCAGCATGACGCATCTGGTGGCATCTGAACTGAAGAAGTTCAATTTTGACGCAACAAAGGACATGAGCGACATGAACAGGCAGTCCATCAGGCAGTTCAAGTTCAAAGGCTACCTCATCGACAATTTCGAGATGACGGAGAAGGGCGTCCTTTCCGTATGGGTGCCAAAAGATGTCCTCGAAGAATATGATATCAACAGCAACGAGGCGAGCATGCATGTCAACCTCTACAGGGAGATAGAGGAAGCGGCCATATGGCTCATGGCGGTCGAGGAGGAGGATGAAATCCGAGTCAGGCTGCGTTCCAGAAAAACCGTCATCAATGATGTGGCAGAAAGGTTCGGCGGCGGTGGGCATCCTCTGGCGAGCGGCGTGAGCGTCGCCTCGCGTGATGAACTGGATGCTTTGGTCAAAGCGTTGGACAGCAAACTTTAAAGGGGGGCAGCCCTATGATCAATTTGAATGTGCACAGCTGTTATGAATTTCTGAATAGCAATATCAGAATTGATCAGCTGCTTAAAAAGGTGTCTTCGGATGGGCAGGAGGCTGTAGCACTGACTGATTTCAACCGTCTCCACGGCATCTACCACTTCGTCAGGCGGGCAGAGCATTTCGGTGTGAAGCCGCTGATCGGCATGGAAATATCCGTCGACAACCAGCTGAACGGCATCCCGGTGGTCCTGATTGCAAAAAACACATCGGGATACCGGGAGCTGATCCGGCTTTCAGCCATGCTCTCCTATAAGGACCTCCACTATACACCACAGAACTTCCTGGCCAAAAATATCCATCACTGCCTGATGATCGCCAAAGATGATTCCGGCGTCGGGGTGCTGGAGACGATGGCCGTTGATGAAGCGGACAAATACACAAGCCATGAAGTACAGGATTCACCGTACCAGAGCGTATTCATGAAGCAGGCCAACTACATATCCCCGGAAGATCTGCCTGCAAAAGAAGTGCTGAACGCCATCCGCGACAATGGGAGGATCGACCCGGCAGATATACGGGATGCACGGGGAGCGGATTTCGTAAGGACGTCTGAAGATTTGGATGAGGCGGAGAGGCGTCACCTGGAAAATAACAGGGCACTGGTCGGAAAGTGTGATGTCACACTGCCCCGGGCCGAGCGGACGCTGCCGCATTATCCACATGCAGATAATCATGACTCGAAAGTATTTTTATGGAACATGCTGCAGGAACAGCTTGAAGTGAAGACCGATGGCAGCGATGCATATGTGGAAAGGCTTGAATATGAATACGAAATCATCGTGGAAATGGGCTATGAAGACTATTTCCTCATTGTGCAGGATGCAGTAAACCATGCGAAGCAGCAGGGGATATATGTCGGTCCGGGCAGGGGATCTTCGAGTGCAAGCCTCGTTTCCTTCCTGCTGAACATCACTGAAATTGACCCGTTGAAATACAACTTGCTGTTCGAACGTTTCCTGAACCCGGAGCGTGTCACGATGCCGGATATCGACATTGACTTCGAGGATACGAGAAGGGACGAAGTGGTTGAATACCTCATTGAAAAATATGGAGAGATGAATGTCGCCCATATCGTCACCTACGGGACGCTGAGCGCCAAGATGGCGGCACGTGATGTGGGACGGGTGCTGGGATTCAGCGACGATGAATTGAAAATGATTTCCGGCATCATCCCCGATGCCCCGGGGACGAAATTGGAAGAGGCGTTTGCCACGGAAGCATTCCAGTCACTCGTAGAGGCAGATGAAAGGTACAGCGTCTACGCCACGATGTGCCGGAAGATTGAAGGGCTGCCACGCCATACTTCCACCCATGCAGCAGGGGTGCTGCTCAGTGAGGAAAGGCTGACGGACAATGTGCCGGTCATCTTCAGTGAAGGGCATACCCTGAGCCAGTGGCCGATGAACGAAGTGGAGGGGTCGGGGCTGCTTAAGATTGATATCCTCGGCCTGAGAAACCTGTCACTGCTCAAAAATATGGTGAACCAGATAAAGAGATTGGACGATGCATTCACTCTGGGCGGCATCCCGGACGACCCCGATGTATACCGGTTGCTCGGCCGCGGAATGACCCTGGGCGTGTTCCAGTTGGAGTCGGACGGCATCCGGAAAGTCATACGGGAAATGAAGCCCGAACAGTTTCTGGATATCGTAGCCGTCAATGCCCTCTATCGCCCGGGTCCGATGAAGGAGATCCCCAATTTCATCGCCGGCAAAAGGAATCCCTCCTCCGTCAAATACCCCCATTCCGATATAAAGGATATCCTCAAGGAAACTTACGGCGTCATCGTCTATCAGGAGCAGATCATGCAGATCGCCTCCAAAATTGCGGGATATTCCTATGCAGAAGCGGATATTCTGAGGCGGGCGATGAGCAAGAAGGACAGGGAAACACTGGAGCGGGAACGTGGACATTTCGAGAAGGGCGCGGCAGAGCGCGGATACAGCAGCAATGTCGGACACCATATCTTCAATCTGATCCTCGAATTTGCTGATTATGGATTCCCGAAAAGCCATGCCGTCGCCTACAGCAGGATCTCCTATATGCTCTCCTACATCAAGACGAAGTTTCCGGAGATCTTCTACTCGGTCATCCTGTCCCATCATTTCGGCAACGATACGAAAACCAAGCAGGTCATCAACGAAGTGAAGCAGAGGCACATCAGAATGCATCCGCCGGATATCAACCGCTCGGTATGGAGCAATAGAAGCGTGGATGGCATCCAGCTCGGTTTTTCAATGATCCGGGGGGTGACATACCGGATGTCGGAAGCGATAATCGAAGCGCGGAAAGAAGGGCCGTTTGAGGATATATACGATCTGAAGACGCGGGTGAAGGATGTGGTGCTGGGCAGGAAGGTGCTGACACAGCTCATCCTCTCCGGTGCCCTGGACGGGTTTGAGGAAAACAGGAAGACGATGCTTCAATCACTGCCCATGCTTGATGAACTGAATTCGGAAGAGTACGCCCACGATTCATTTTTGAGCACATTGGGATTCAATATAAAAAAGGAATACCACTATGTGGATGAAATGGATGAGATTGAAAAGATGGAAGGGGAAAAGGAAGTCTTCGGTTTCCATCTGTCGGACCATCCCATCATCTCATTGCAGAAATCCCTGCAGTACATCCCTTTTTCCCTGCTCCATCAGAGGAAGCAGGGGACGTATCTCGTCTTTTTTGAAAATATCAAGACGATACGGACAAAAAAGGGACAGAATATGGCCTTCGTCAGAATATCCGATGGATACCAGGAGATGGAAGGTGTGATCTTCCCGAAAGTCTATTTCAATGTACACCCGAAACTGTCCCGCAAAATCGTTGCGGTGACAGGAAGGATGGAAACGAGGAAGTCGCAGCCGCAACTGATCATAGATGCAGTGGATGACGTGGAGACGTTCCGGGAGAATGGCATCCGTTCGGCCAAGCGTGTCGTCATCCGCAACTCCCAGAATTATGACCTCTCAGGGCTCCTCGAGGCATCAGGCATCCCCGTCCATGATTTTGACAGGAAGGAAAAGCTTGGTAATATTGAAACATCGAATATCCATAAGCTGCTGCAGCACATCAGCCTGACTGATATCCGTCTGCTTGGGTGAATCTGTTGTCATGGAAATTGGATAATGTTAATATAATTGGTGGTATGACCACTTAAGAAAGGAAGATCATATTGTCCCTAAGAGATGATGCACTAGAAATGCACAGAGAAAAGCAAGGAAAACTTTCCGTAAACTCCAAAGTGGAGATAAAAGACAAGGAGGCGCTGAGCCTCGCCTATTCCCCGGGGGTCGCTGAACCCTGCAAGGAGATCTATGAGGATGAACGCACCGTCTTCGACTATACAATCAAGAGCAATACTGTCGGAGTCATCACCGATGGCTCTGCTGTGCTCGGCCTGGGCAATATCGGTGCGATGGCGAGTCTGCCTGTAATGGAAGGCAAAAGCGCCCTGTTCAAAAACTTCGCCGGAGTGGATTCCTTCCCGCTCGCACTGGACACGAATGACGTGGATGAAATCGTGAGGACTGTGAAGCTGCTCACACCTGTCTTCGGGGGCATCAACTTGGAGGACATATCCGCCCCAAGATGTTTCGAGATTGAAGAGCGTCTTGGCCGTGAGACCGACATACCCGTCTTCCACGATGATCAGCACGGCACAGCAATCGTCACTCTAAGTGGTCTGATGAATGCCTTGAAACTGACCGGCAAATCCCTCAACCAGATCAAGGTGGTCCTGAATGGTGCCGGCGCTGCAGGTGTGGCAATCGTGAAGCTGCTGCACAGTTTCGGTGTCAAAGAGATGATCATGTGCGACTCAAGAGGCGCCATCTATGAAGGCAGGCCCAACGGCATGAACGCTGTAAAGAATGAGGTCAGCCGCTTCACCAATCACGCCCGCAAGGAAGGGGAACTCGGTGATGTCATCAAAGATGCCGATGTATTCATCGGTGTATCCGTTGCAGGCGCATTGACAGGCGAGATGGTGGAAAGCATGGCAGATGATCCGATCATATTCGCCATGGCCAACCCCAACCCTGAAATCATGCCGGAAGATGCGAAAGCTGCGGGCGCGCTCGTAGTCGGTACGGGACGCAGTGACTTTCCGAACCAGATCAACAATGTACTGGCCTTCCCGGGCATTTTCAGAGGGGCGCTCGATGTCAGGGCGACGCATATCAATGATGAGATGAAGAAGGCTGCTGTCCTTGCGATTGCCGACCTGATCGATGAGAGTGACCTGAACAGCGACTATGTCATCCCCGAACCATTCAATAAGGAAGTGGCGCCCAATGTGGCGAGGGCGGTGGCGAAAGCTGCGATGCAGACGGGTGTCAGCCGCATCAAGGTGGACCCGGATGAAGTCTACGAGAAAGCGCGCAGGTTGACGTTATAGTGTCAGATGAAATGACGGAAAAAAAAGGTCTGGAAAATATCGTTGAAGAAATCCACAATCTCATCGAATCTGAAAATATCCAGGTCGGCGAAAAATTGCCGAGTGAGAGGTATCTGAAAGAAAAGCTGAATGTAAGCAGGCAGAGTGTGAGAGAGGCGCTGCGGGCACTTGAACTGCTCGGTATCATCTATGTCCGCCGTGGAGAAGGAACCTTTTTGGCTGACATCGACAGTCACCAGCTCTTCCAGCTCATCGGCAGATATCTGATCAGAACCGAAAGACAACAGAATGAAATAGTAGAAATAAAACAGATGATCGAGGCATATGTGAAATCAAAGCATCATGATGACAAAATGACTGTCCTGGATGACGACAATCAGATCATGAAGAAGATATATGTCCTGCTAGACAAATATTCAAAAGCTTTCAAATCGTAAAGAAGCAAGGGGTTTATTATGCTAAAAGACTTGTTCTCCAAACTGAATAAAAAAGTCAATGAAACCAACCGCAATGACGGCACTTTTGAAAACAGCGAGTCAATCATGACAAAGTGCCCGAACTGCAAGAAAATACTGTATTCCAAGGAACTCTATAAAAGATTGAATGTCTGCACGAACTGCGAGCACCATCTGCCCATAACTGCGCCGGACCGGATGGAGGCACTCATGGATGAAGGCACGGTCAAACCGATCCTGGAAAATATCACATCGGCCAATCCCCTGAACTTCCCGAACTATGAAGCGAAGCTGAACAAGGACAGGGAGAAGACGGGATTGAATGAGGCAGTCATCTGTGCAGAAGGCACCATAGATGATACCCCCGCTGTGGTGGCCATCATGGATTCGCGCTTCAGAATGGGCAGCATGGGTTCTGCCGTCGGCGAAAAGCTGGCAAGAACCTTCGAATATGCGACCGAACGCCGTCTGCCCGTAATCGTCTTTACGGCAAGCGGCGGGGCACGCATGCAGGAGGGAATCATCTCACTGATGCAGATGGCAAAAGTGAGCGTGGCCATTGAGCGCCATAACCAGGCCGGGCTCCTCTATATCGCCTATATGACAAACCCGACGACGGGCGGGGTGTCTGCAAGCTTCGCATCCGTCGGGGATATCAACCTTGCTGAACGGGGTGCGCTCATCGGCTTTGCCGGCAGACGTGTGATAGAGGAGACCATCAAGGAAAAACTGCCGGACGATTTCCAGACAGCCGAATTCCTGCTGAAGCATGGACAGCTGGATGAGGTCGTCAACCGCAGGGATATGAAAAACTATCTCGGAAGAATACTGAAACTGCATAGTGGGGTGTGACCATGGCGTTTGAATTTGAAAAGCCGATATATGAGCTCGAAGACAAAATTGGAGAACTCGAGAAATATGCTGCGAAGAACAAGCTTGATCTGACGAAGGAAATCAGTTTCCTGGAGAAGAAGGTCAATGATAAGAAAGACGAGGTCTACAGCAACCTGACACCATGGCAGCGTGTGGAAATTGCCAGGTATGCCAAACGCCCGACGACATTGGAATATATTGAAGAAATCTTCGAGGATTTCATCGAATTCTTCGGGGACCGTGTCCATAGTGATGATGCCGCCATCGTAGGCGGAATCGCATCATATCATGGCACTCCTGTTACGGTCATCGGCCATCAGCGGGGCCGGGATACGAAGGGCAACATCCACCGGAACTTCGGCATGGCGCATCCGGATGGCTACCGAAAGGCACTGCGCCTGATGAAGCAGGCGGATAAATTCAACCGTCCGGTCATATGCTTCATCGATACGAAGGGTGCATATCCGGGGAAAGCGGCAGAAGAGCGCGGCCAGAGCGAGTCCATTGCCAGGAACCTTGTGGAGATGGCTGGGCTCAAAGTGCCCGTGATCAGCATCGTCATTGGGGAAGGCGGCTCTGGGGGGGCTTTGGCCCTTGGTGTATGCAACCGCCTCCTGATGCTTGAGAATGCGACATATTCCGTCATTTCTCCAGAAGGTGCAGCGAGCATACTGTTCAAGGATGCCTCCCTCAAGGAGATTGCGGCGGAGTCCCTGAAGATTACTGCTGCGGACCTGAAGTCTTTCGGCATTGCAGATGAAGTCATCATGGAGCCCAAAGGGGGCGCCCATAATGACAGGGAAGCGGTCATCTCCTCCCTTGACGAAGCAGTCAAGAGGCATCTGGATGAACTCCAGTCCATGGATGGCCAGACATTGATGGATGACCGTTACGACAAATACATGAATATTGGCGTGTTTACCGAACAGTCCTGATTCCGACTGTTCTTTTTTGGCTTTAAAACGGTTTCAACCATTCAAATTATGGCTAAGGATAAGCAGTTGTGCTATTTTAAAGATAAGATCATGTTTTAACGGAGGGAACTATGAAGAAAATTGCAGTACTGACTAGCGGAGGCGATTCTCCCGGCATGAATGCCGCAGTAAGAGCCGTAGTAAGAAAAAGCATATATGAAGGCATAGAAGTCTATGGTGTATACCAGGGCTACCAGGGCCTCGTCACCGACAATATAAAGAGACTCGAACTGGGGGATGTGGGCGACATCATCCAGCGGGGGGGTACAAAGCTCTATTCTGCAAGGTGCCCGGAATTCATAGAGCCCGACGTCAGGAAAAAGGCGATTGAAAACCTTCAGAAGCGCGGAATTGATTCCCTCGTGGTCATCGGCGGGGACGGTTCCTATAGAGGCGCCCAGCGGCTGAATGAAGAGGGAATCCATACAGTCGGTGTTCCGGGTACGATAGATAACGACATCAACGGTACTGACTATACGATCGGATTCGATACGGCCCTCAACACCATCATTGACGCGGTCGACAGGATTAGGGATACCGCAACGAGCCACGAACGGACCTTCATCATCGAGGTCATGGGCCGGGACGCCGGTGACCTGGCACTGTGGGCCGGGGTGGCAGGAGGGGCTGAGACGATCCTCATCCCGGAAGCCCCTTCCGATATCAAAGAGGTTGCCGAAAGGATTGAAACCGGCATGAAGCGCGGCAAGAAGCACTCCATCATCATTGTTGCAGAAGGTGTGATGAGCGCCGCGGAGTGTGCTGAGGAACTGCGGAAATACATCAATGTAGATACGCGTGAGAGTGTACTTGGGCATATGCAGCGTGGCGGAAAACCGACGGGCAGCGACCGTGTCCTGGCCTCCCGCCTGGGGGCGTATGCAGTCGAACTGCTCCTGAATGACATTCACGGACACGCGGTCGGCATTGAAAACAACCGCATGACGAAGACGAGTTTCGACAAGGTTTTCGAAGAAACCCACAAAATAGACGAAGGTCTATACAGGCTCTCAAGAGAGCTATCCATATAGGAGGAATTGACATGCGCAACACTAAGATAGTATGTACGATAGGACCGGCTTCCGAATCACCTGAAATGCTGGAAAAGCTGATGGATGCAGGCATGAATATCGCCCGTCTGAACTTTTCCCATGGTGATCATGAAGAACATCGGGCAAGAATCACCAATATAAGGAAAGCAGCGGACAAGCTTGGCCACACAGTAGCCATACTGCTCGACACGAAAGGACCCGAAATCCGTACGCATACGATGGAAAATGGAGAGATCGAACTGTCCAAGGGGCAGAAGATCACCGTATCCATGGAAGAGGTTGTCGGGACACCCGAGAAGTTTTCTGTAACCTATGCAGGACTGATAGACGATGTCGATACAGAAGACCGTATCCTGCTGGATGATGGACTGGTTGAACTGAAGATCGATGATATTGACCATGACGCCAAAGAGATACACTGCCATGTATTGAATGATGGTGTGCTGAAAAACAAGAAGGGCGTCAATGTGCCGGGTGTATCCGTAAAACTTCCGGGCATCACCGAGAAGGACCGGGAAGATATCATTTTCGGCATCGGGGAAGGTGTCGACTTCATTGCAGCGAGCTTCATCCGCACGAACAGCGATGTACTTGAAATACGTGAGCTGCTCGAAGAGCAGTCTGCCGAATATATCAAGATCATTCCGAAGATCGAGAACCAGGAAGGTATCGACAACATTGATGAGATTCTGGAAGTCTCGGATGGTCTTATGGTGGCGCGTGGAGACATGGGTGTTGAGATTCCACCGGAGTCCGTACCGATGGTCCAGAAGGACCTCATCAAAAAGTGCAATATGCTCGGCAAGCCGGTGATCACTGCGACCCAGATGCTGGATTCCATGCAGTACAACCCGCGTTGTACACGTGCTGAAGCAAGTGACGTGGCCAATGCCATCTATGATGGAACGGATGCTGTCATGCTGAGCGGTGAGACGGCTGCCGGGGATTATCCATTGGAATCCGTACAGACGATGGCCAGCATCGCAGTTTCTGCTGAAGAGGCACAGGACTATAAAAAACTCCTCTCTGCAAGAACCAAGTCGCTGCAGACGAACCTCGTTACGGCCATTGGCGTATCCGTCGCCCATACGGCCCTCAACCTGCAGTGCCGTGCGATTGTGGCGGCTACGGAATCCGGCCATACGGCGCGGATGATTTCGAAATACCGTCCGCATGCTGACATCGTCGCCGTGACCCCTCATGAATATGTAGCGCGGCAGCTCCAGCTTGTGTGGGGTGTCCATCCCGTCGTCAAGGAAGGGGAGCGGGACACCGACGAACTGCTGAATGTATCCGTATCCGCTGCGATGGAAAAGGGATTTGCCACACATGGCGACCTGCTGATTATTACTGCGGGTGTACCGGCTGGCGAAGCGGGGACGACCAACCTGATGAAACTACACATCGTTGGGGACGTACTCGTGCGTGCCCAAGGTATAGGCAGGAGAAGCACTGTCGGGGAAGTAGTCATCGTAAATTCATCAGATGACCTTTCAAAAAAGGATATCGAAGGAAAAATCGTCGTTGTCCAGTCCGTTGATTCCAATATGACCCCTTATCTCGAGAAGGCCGCCGGTCTTGTCACTGCAGAAGGTGGACTGACTTCCCATGGGGCCATTGTGGGGCTGAACCTCAATCTGCCGACGATTGTAGGGGCCACTGATGCCCTGAATGTCCTTGAAGAAGGCATGACGATCACTGTCGATTCCGAACAGAACTGCATCTTCAGCGGCCATGCCAATGTACTGTAGCAGAACGCAGGAAAGGGTACTGTCAAAGTACCCTTTTTATTGTTGTCGTCCAAAGAGACGGCCGGTATAATGTAGATGAGGTGGCGGAGATGAAAAAGTTATTATTATTGGCAGTGATGCTATTATTGGCTGCATGCGGCAATGAGGCCGATGAGTCCGGAGCCGGGAATCCGGAAGGTCAGAGTGAAGAAACGACGGAATCCTCTGAAGGGGAGCCGCAATCTGAAGCGGATGGAGCGATGGATGCTTCCGATTTGATCGATGAGGCATCGTCGGCATGGGGGGATACTGTGAGCTACGAAGCCAGGCAGACCTCCACGATTTCTTCAGGTGAAAGCCAGTATGTGGTAAGAACCATTACGACAAGAAGCGAAGCGGATGAAATTAAAGTGGAAGTCGATGATGGACAGGAAATAAAAACCCATTATATTGTCGAGGGTGAGCATTTCATCTATCAGGGGGGAAGCACCGAAGCGCAGGATGAGCCGCGTGAAATCGGCGCCAGCCAATATGGCGCGCTCATCTCCGATTTGGAACCCTATAGGGAAGGCACAGTATCCGAGTTTGAATCGGGATATGAATTGCGCTACACCTTGGATGAAAAAGAAGATGCTGAACCATTCTTCAATGACGGGATGACAGATGCATTCGATGATGTCGATACATTCAGTGGGCAGGTAACGCTGCAATTCAACGAGCAATACCAGTACACCGGTGCCGAGTTCACACTGACAGTCGGTTCAGGGGATGACGAGATGAACATCATCTCAAATATCACGATGGACAGAATCGGTGAAGTGGATAGAATTGAAAAACCGAAAAATATGTAAGTTGAAAGGCCGTTCAGAATGAGCGGCCTTTTTATTTAATTGAGGTAATCGCTTTCATATAGTGTAAATGTATACGATTTTAACTATTCGAAAAATTGACATTATTATACACCCCACATAGAATGTTAGTTACAAGGGGGAATTGAAATGTCAAAAATTGATTACAAAAAGATTTCTGATCAGCCCGAATTCGAGGCGCTTCTCAGAAAGCGGAACAGGTTCATCCTGCCGATCAGCATCTTTTTCATCATCGCAACTCTTATTTTTCCAGTGCTGACCGGCTATACCGATCTGCTCGCAAATGAGCCATTCGGTAATATATCGTGGGCATGGATTTATGCTTTTCTGCTTTTCATCATGGTATGGACGCTCGTCACCATCTATATGAGCAGGGCGAAGAAGTTTGACAAGGAAGCCGACGAAATCATCAGAAAGTACAAGGAAGGGGAATACGAATGAATTTGACAGTCATCATCATGTTTCTGGTGTTTGTAGGGGCAACTTTGGTAATTACATATTTTGCTTCCAAACGCACACAGTCCACGAAAGACTTCTATACCGCAGGAGGCGGCCTGACAGGCTGGCAGAACGGTCTGGCAATTTCGGGGGATTATCTGTCGGCGGCATCATTTCTCGGTATTGCTGGTGCGATTGCACTATGGGGCTTCGATGGATTCTTCTATAGTGTAGGGTATCTGACGGCATATCTGGTCGTTTTGTATATAGTCGCAGAACCACTCAGAAACCTGGGCAAATATACGGTGGCAGATATGATTGCAGCGCGGTTCGAGCTGAAAAAGGTCCGGGCATTCGCTGCACTCTCATCCATCACCATCGTCATATTCTATATGCTTGCCCAACTTGTGGGCGCAGGCGCACTCATACAGCTTCTGTTCGATATACCCTACAGCATTTCCGTCATTCTTGTAGGCATCATGATGACGATCTATGTGCTGTTCGGCGGCATGACCGCAACGAGCTGGGTACAGATGGTCAAGGCTGTCCTGCTCATGATCGGTACGCTCATCATTTCTTTTCTGGTACTGCTTACTTTCAACTTCAATATATTCGCGATGTTCGGTGAGATGAAGAACGTCACGGCACCTGAACTGGAGGGTTCATTCCTGAATCCGGGGGCGCAGGGAAACTCTCCACTCAATAATATTTCCCTGATCGTCGCCCTTCTGTTCGGAACGGCGGGCCTGCCCCATATCCTCATGAGGTTCTTCACCGTCAAGGATGCAAAGACGGCGAGAAGCTCTGTCATGTGGGCGACATGGATCATCGGGATCTTCTATATCCTGACCATTTTCCTTGGCTTCGGGGCTGCGGCATTGCTGACACGGGAAGAGATCATCGCTGCCAACCCGGCAGGCAACATGGCAGCGCCTCTGCTTGCTGAAAGACTGGGAGGCGACTTCCTGATGTCCTTCGTTGCAGCGGTTGCATTCGCGACAATCCTTGCTGTAGTCGCCGGACTAGTGCTCTCCGGCGCAAGTGCATTTGCACACGATATCTATGGACAAGTGATAAAGAAAGGGAAAATGACGGATAGGGAGCAGATGTTGGCTGCAAGAACAGCCGCTTTAAGCGTCAGTGTGCTGTCCATCATCCTTGCGATATTCGCTCAGGACCAGAACGTGGCCTTCCTGGTGTCTCTGGCATTCTGTGTTGCCGCCAGTGCCAATCTTCCCGTCATCGTCTATACGATATTCTGGAAACGCTTCAACACCCAGGGTGCAATCTCCGGCATCATCACCGGACTTGTCGTCTCCCTGGCACTCGTCATACTGAGTCCGAATGTAATGGATCCATCCGGAAGTGCGTTCATCGCCATGGAACCGATCTTCCCCTTGGATAATCCTGCACTGTTTTCTGTGCCTGCAGGCTTCATCGGTGCTTTCCTGGGGACATTCCTCGGAAAAGCGGAATCCCATGAAAAATATCGGGAGGTCAAGGTCAAATCGGTCACGGGCATATCCACATCAGATGTTTCCCACTAAATATAAGATTAACTTATAGGAATCAATAAGATAATTAATTGTTTCTTATGAAAGTGGTAATTTGCGAAAATTACCGCTTTTTCCCTTGTGTAAGGGCTTTCGAGCAAGATAACGGTAATTTTTTCACAATGTAATATGTTTTCTTGATTTATTCACAAAGTTCTTGAATTTGATATAATGGTATAGAAGCCGAAGTGGCTATTTTATGAATTACTAAGAAGGAGAGTCAATATGTCTGACAAAAAAGGTTTAGAAGGTATTGTAGCGGCCGAATCCCGCATCAGTTCTATCATTGGTTCACAGCTCACTTATTGTGGCTATGAGATTGATGACCTTGCTGAAAATGCATCGTTTGAGGAAGTAGTCTTCCTGCTGTGGAATGACAGGCTTCCGAATCAATCGGAACTGGATGAGTTCCAGGCCAAACTATTCGAGCATATGACACTCAATCCGAGAGTCTACAACCATTTTGAAGAGTATGCTGCAGACAGGGTCCACCCGATGACGGGTATCCGGACTGCACTGTCATATCTTGCGCATTTCGACCCTAATGCTGAAGACATGAGTGAAGAGGCGAATCAGGAAAAAGCAATTCGCATCCAGGCGAAAGTTGCCTCCCTGGTCTCTGCATTCTCAAGAATCCGCAATGGCCAGGAAGTCGTGAAGCCTAAAGAAGGACTGAGCTATGCAGCGAACTTCCTTTACATGCTAAAGGGCGAAGAGCCGAATGATACAGAAGTTGAAGCGATGAACAAAGCGCTTGTCCTTCATGCGGACCACGAACTCAACGCATCCACATTCACTGCACGTGTCTGTGTAGCGACACTGTCCGATGTATATTCCGGTGTCACGGCTGCAGCCGGTGCTCTGAAGGGGCCGCTCCATGGTGGCGCCAACGAACGTGTAATGCAGATGCTTTCTGAAATCGACTCATCTGATGATGTGGAAAGCTATCTCAAAAAGAAATTTGAGAACAAGGAAAAGATCATGGGCATGGGCCACCGTGTATACAAAGAAGGGGACCCGCGTGCCAAATACTTGAGGGACATGTCCAAGAAGCTGACGGAACAGATCGGTGAGCCGGACCTCTACGAGAAGTCCATCAAGATAGCTGAAATCGTGGAGAGGGAAAAAGGTCTTCTTCCAAACGTCGACTTCTTCAGTGCGTCCGTGTACCACTCGCTCGGCATAGATCATGACCTGTTTACACCGATCTTCGCCATGAGCCGTGTATCCGGATGGCTTGCACACATCCTTGAACAGTATCAGGACAACCGCCTGATCAGACCAAGGGCTGAATATGTGGGGCAGACTGACAAAAAATACGAACCTATTGAAGAAAGATAATCAATCAAGATAAATAATTGGAGGAATAAATTCTATGGCTAGTCAAAAAATAACTACAGACAACGGGGTACTCAACGTACCGGATCAACCTGTAATTCCATACATCGAGGGGGACGGCATCGGCCCTGACATCTGGAGTGCAGCAAGCAAGGTGCTTGATGCAGCAGTCGAAAAAGCATACGACGGCAAAAAAGGCATCGAGTGGAAGGAAGTACTCGCAGGACAGAAAGCCTACGATAAGACAGGCGAGTGGCTGCCTCAGGAGACGCTCGATACAATCGATGAATATCTCCTGGCCATCAAGGGACCTCTGACAACACCGATCGGTGGCGGCATCCGTTCACTCAACGTTGCATTGAGACAGGAACTGGACCTCTTCACATGCCTCCGCCCTGTAAGGTATTTCGAAGGTGTGCCTTCTCCACTGAAACGTCCGGAAGAGACTGACATGGTCATTTTCCGTGAAAATACCGAAGATATCTATGCGGGCATCGAATTCCAGGAAGGTACTGATGATGTCAAGAAAGTCATCGATTTCCTCCAGAATGAAATGGGCGCCAAGAACATCCGTTTCCCTGAAACTTCCGGAATCGGCATCAAGCCTGTCTCCAAGGAAGGTACTGAGAGACTTGTCCGTTCTGCAATCAACTACGCAATCGACAACAACCGTCCGTCTGTAACACTTGTCCACAAAGGGAACATCATGAAGTTCACAGAAGGTGCGTTCAAAGCATGGGGCTATGACCTTGCTGAGCGCGAATTCGGAGATAAGGTCTTCACATGGAAAGAGTATGACAAGATCGTCGAAGATGAAGGCAGGGAAGCAGCCGATAAAGCCCAATCTGAAGCTGAATCAGCAGGCAAGATCGTCATCAAGGATGCGATTGCAGATATCTTCCTGCAACAGATCCTTACACGTCCAAAAGACTTTGGTGTTGTAGCGACGATGAACCTGAACGGCGACTATGTCTCCGATGCACTTGCAGCACAGGTCGGCGGTATCGGTATTGCACCGGGCGCGAACATCAACTACGAAACTGGACATGCGATCTTCGAAGCGACTCACGGTACTGCACCGAAATACGCTGGACTCGACAAGGTGAATCCTTCTTCAGTCATCCTTTCAGGCGTCTTGATGCTCGAACACATTGGATGGCAGGAAGCTGCAGACCTCATTACTAAATCAATGGAAAAAACGATCGCTTCCAAAGTCGTCACATATGACTTTGCCCGTCTGATGGATGGCGCAACAGAAGTGAAATGTTCCGAATTTGGGGATGAACTGATCAAAAACATGTAATCATGTTTGCTGACAAGGAGTGTGGACAGCATGAACAGAAAGAAGATTTCAGTCATCGGCGCCGGTTTCACCGGTGCCACGACAGCTTTCATCGCTGCATCAAAAGCATTGGGTGATGTTGTACTGGTCGATATCCCACAGGCAGAAGACCCAACCCGGGGCAAGGCCCTGGACATGTCTGAAGCGACGCCTGTACTCGGTGTCGATGTGGATATTACAGGCACGAGCAATTATGAAGATACAAGGAACTCCGATATTGTCATCATTACAGCGGGAATCGCGAGAAAACCGGGCATGAGCAGGGACGACCTGGTGAAGACAAACCAGAAGGTGATGTCTGCGGTCACGCGTGAAATAGTCAAATATTCACCGGACTGCTCAATCCTCGTCCTGACCAACCCGGTGGATGCTATGACCTATACTGTGTATAAGGAGTCCGGCTTCCCCAAAAACAGGGTGATCGGCCAGTCCGGTGTACTTGATACAGCAAGGTTCAGAACATTCATTGCAGAAGAACTGAAGCTGTCCGTCCAGGATGTCCAAGGCTTCGTACTCGGTGGCCATGGTGACGATATGGTACCGCTCATACGCTATTCGAATGTAGGCGGGGTGCCACTTACAAGCCTCCTGGACCAAGATAAGATTGACGCCATCATCGAACGTACAAGAAAGGGTGGGGCTGAAATCGTCAATCTGCTTGGCAGTGGTTCCGCCTATTATGCGCCTGCCGCCGCTCTTGTCGAGATGGCTGAAGCAATCCTTTCAGACCAGAAGCGTGTGCTGCCGGCAATTGCCTATCTCGAAGGTGAATATGGCTATGAAGATATCTATCTTGGAGTGCCTACCGTTCTCGGTGCAGAAGGCATAGAGCGCATCATCGAACTGGAACTGACCGATGAAGAAAAGAGCCAGCTGGATAAATCCAAAGACTCTGTGACAAACGTCATGAACATGTTGAAATAATATTTGTAAAATTCAAGTTTGAGTATTATACTGAGAAGGCTGCCAATTTGGTGGCCTTTTCGGTTTATAGATTAAAATGGGAGGAAATTTTTGAAATGGAAAATGGTGGAAAGAAAAATGGTATTTTTCAGAAATTTCTTGATTTTGTAGAGTGGTTGGGGAATAAACTGCCTCATCCGGTAACTCTGTTTGCGCTGCTTGCAGCACTGACACTGGTGGCATCTGCCGTCCTATCGATCTTCGAAATTTCGGTGGAGCATCCAGGAGAAGATCAGGAAACTGTTTCAATCAACAATCTGCTTAACAGTGAAGGAATAAGTTACATATTCTCAAGCATGACCGACAACTTCATCAACTTTGCGCCGCTCGGCGTAGTGCTTGTCACAATGCTGGGTATAGGTGTTGCTGAAAGGTCAGGGCTGATCAGTGCTGCATTGCGCGGGTTCGTCCTGTCCATACCGAAGCAGCTGATTACTGCCGGACTGGTTTTTGCTGGCATCATGTCTTCGCTTGCTTCCGATGCAGGATATGTCGTGCTGCCGCCACTTGGAGCCGTACTGTTCCTCGCACTTGGCAGACACCCGCTTGCAGGTCTTGCAGCTGCATTCGCCGGTGTTTCTGCCGGTTTCTCAGCCAACCTGCTCCTCAGCGGAACGGACGCAATGCTTGCAGAACTTTCAATCGCAGCGGCCTCAGTCATCGATCCTGAATATGCAGAGGGCATGAATGTGGCGATGAACTACTTCTTCATCGCAGCGAGTGTATTCCTGCTCACGCTTGTAGGGTGGTTCGTCTCCGACAAGATTGTCGAGCCGAGGCTTGGGAAATTCAATCCGAAGAGTGGCGATTCTGACGCAGTGGAAAGTACGGATGAAATGAATCCTCTGAAGCCTGTTGAGAAGAAAGGGCTGATCTGGGCAATCATTTCTGCTGTTGTGGGCATTGCGCTTGCATCGCTGCTCGTCGTGCTGCCGAATTCTCCAATGCGTGGTGACGATTCGATCGGCAATTATATGGATACGATCGTCCAATCTCCATTCATGAGTGATGGACTGGTGCCGGTCATAGCGATACTCTTCTTCATACCGGGTCTCGTCTATGGACTGATCACCCGAAGCATCAAAAATGACAAGGATGTTGCCAACCAGATGACCGAAACGATGGCTGCCATGGGCATGTTCATCGTCCTCGCCTTCACAGCAGGGCAATTTGTTGCATATTTCGCAGAATCCAACATCGGTCTGGTCATCGGCGTCTATGGTGCAGAGCTTCTTGAAGCACTCAACCTCACTGGTATTCCATTGATCATCGGTTTCATGTTCGTAACAGCGGTGGTCAACCTCTTCATCGGAAGTGCCAGTGCCAAATGGGCAATGATGGCGCCGATATTCGTGCCGATCATGATGCAGCTCGGATATTCTCCGGAGCTGACGACCATGGCATACCGTGTAGCGGATTCATCCACGAACATCATTACGCCGCTGATGACGTATTTTGCGATTATCATCGCTTTTGCCCAGCAGTACGATAAGAATATAGGAATAGGTACATTGATTTCCGTCATGCTGCCATATTCCATCTTCTTCTTTGTCACATGGGCACTTATGCTCATCGTATGGATGCTGTTCGGCCTCCCGCTCGGACCGAATGCACCAATCGAATATGCAGGATAACAAAAGGCACAGCTTTAGCTGTGCCTTTTTCTATGGATTAAACCGGCACAGAAATGTATAATCTGATATGAAGAGACTGAGTTGGAACGGTCGGGAAGATTCAGCGGAGAGGAGATAATATTAATGAAGAAACTGATTCTAATAGATGGGAACAGTGTGGCTTTCCGTGCATTTTATGGACTGCCGTTGTTGAGCAACCAGAGCGGTCTTCATACGAATGCCATATTCGGCTATGCCAGACTTTTGGAAAAACTGATTGCAGATGAGTCTCCCACTCATTTCCTCGTTGCCTTCGATGCGGGAAAATCAACATTCAGACACAAGCAGTATGAAGAGTATAAGGGGGGCAGGCAGAAGATGCCGCCTGAACTGGGTGAGCAGTTGGCACCAATCCGCAGACTGATCGATGCATACGGTATCAAAAGATACGAGCTGGATGAATATGAAGCCGATGACATCATCGGGACGATGAGCAGGAAAGCGGATGAAGAGGGCTTTGAAACGATCATCATCACAGGGGACAGGGACCTTACCCAGCTGGCCAGTGACAATACCGTCATTTACTATACGAAGAAGGGCATATCCGATATCGACAGGTACACACCCGAGTATATCGAAGAGATATATGGTCTGGATCCTGAGCAGATCGTCGATTTGAAAGGCCTGATGGGTGACAAATCGGATAACATCCCGGGTGTTCCGGGTGTAGGGGAGAAAACGGCGCTCAAGCTGCTTAAGAATCATGGCAGTGTCGAAGAAGTGCTGGAGCACCTGGATGAGGTCAAAGGAAAGAAGCTGAAGGAGAATCTGGCTGCGCATAAAGAAGATGCACTGATGAGCAAGTCCCTGGCCACCATCCACCGTACCGTGCCTCTTGATTTCGGTATGGACGACCTCAGATTCACTGGTGACAACGAGCAGGAAAAGTATGAGCTCTTCAAGGAGCTGGAGTTCGAATCCCTGCTCAAGAATATGGAAGCCAGCGAGACCGAGGATAAGGTCGAGTTCACGGATGAACGTGTGGAGAAGATGGATATGCTCGGCGAAGATGTCTCCCTCCATCTGGAAGTCCGTGCGGAAAACTATCTGACACACAAGCCGGAGTACGTTGCAATTACCGACGGCGAGCGGACATTCATCAGTGAGATGGACGAGATCGATCCAGATCAGCTGGAAAGCTTCCTCAAATCGAGGAAGTCCATCAATGTGTACGATATCAAGCGCCAGATGGGTCTTCTCAAACACCTGGATATCCATTTTCAGGATTTTGACTACGATATCATGCTGGGCAGTTTCCTGCTCGACCCCTCCAGGAAGATCATTGATGTCGCAGAAACGGCCGGCCAGTTCAATATTAATATAGACAGTGACGATTACCACTACGGCAAGGGACGCAAGGCCAAGCAGCCGACCGGAGAAGTGCAGTTCAAGTTCCTCAATGACAAGGTGATGGCTGTGCATAATGTCAGGACGCTGATGGAGGCCTCACTCGAGGAAGATGAAATGCTCGATCTGTGGAAAGACCTCGAAATCCCTTTGGCCAAAGTGCTGTCCAGTATGGAGTACCGGGGCATCAGGGTGGATCCTTCACGCCTTGAGGAGATGGAGTCGGAGATCAAGGAGCGCCTTGATGAAATAGAAGAACGGATATATGCACTTGCAGGTGAGGAATTCAACATCAACTCACCGAAGCAGCTCGGGCATATCCTTTTTGAAAAGCTCGAACTTCCTGTAATCAAGAAGACGAAAACAGGCTATTCGACAGCAGTCGATGTATTGGAGGAACTCCAGAACAAGCATGAAATCATCAGGTATCTTTTGGATTACCGCTCTCTCGCCAAACTCCAGTCCACCTACGTCATCGGACTCCAAGGGGAGATAAAGGAAGATTCGAAGATCCACACACGCTTCAACCAGACACTGGCACAGACGGGCCGGCTGTCCTCCGTTGAACCGAACCTCCAGAACATCCCCATCCGTATCGACGAGGGTAGACGGATCAGGAAGGCGTTTGTGCCCAAGGATGATTCTCACGTACTGCTGGCACTCGATTACTCCCAGATCGAACTCCGGGTGCTTGCACACATCACAGGGGACGAAACGATGACAACCGCATTTACGAGTGATACGGACATCCATACCAAAACGGCAATGGAAGTCTTCAATGTGGACAGGGAGGATGTCACTTCCGAGATGAGACGGAACGCCAAAGCCGTGAACTTTGGCATCGTGTACGGCATCAGCGACTACGGATTGAGCCAGAATCTTGGAATTACAAGGAAGGAAGCCAAAACGTTCATCGACAACTACCTGGACTCCTTCCCTGAGGTGAAGAACTTCATGAAGTCCATTGTGCAGGATGCCAAACGGGATGGCTATGTGAAGACGCTCCTCAACAGAAGGAGGTACATCCCCGACATACACAGCCGCAATTTCAATGCGAGAAGCTTTGCAGAACGGACGGCCATGAACTCTCCGATACAGGGGAGTGCGGCAGATATCATCAAACTCGCCATGGTCAAGTACGAACAATCGGAAGCAGCACAGAAATTCAATGCCGAATTGTTGCTCCAGATCCACGATGAACTGATTTTTGACATTCCGAGAGATGAAGTGGAAGATTTTATCCCGGTCATCAAGGAAATCATGGAGAATGCGATGGAACTTCGTGTTCCTCTTAAAGTGGATTATGGTTATGGCAATGACTGGTATGAAGTAAAGTAGGTGGAGAAATGCCGGAATTACCGGAAGTTGAGCTGGTCCGGCGGGCGCTTGAGAAGGAAGTGGAGGGCGCCTCGATTGAAGCGGTCGCCTTTTCCGACTTCGTGAACAAGGGGCACGCAACCAGCCGAAAGACGATCATAAAGCAGGATTTGGATACATTCCGCAGCAATGTCAGTGGAGCGACAATAAGGAAAGTGGGCAGACGTGGAAAATACCTATACTTCATCATGGAGAAATCCGATGAAATTTTCCACATGGTCTCGCATCTGGGCATGTCCGGTGCCTTCTTTGTCACAGACTCCATTGAAGCCATTGCGGACAGGAATTACAGGAAGCATTGGCAGGTCGCCTTCAGGCTTGAGGACGGGCGGACTCTGTCATATTGCGACATCAGAAGATTCGGGGAGATGTTGACCGTGGGCAGAATGGGTGATTTCCCGCCATTCGAACGCATGGCAGTCGAATACACACACCCTGACAGCCTGGTCGATTTCATCGACAGGGCGCGGGCCCCGGCCAACAGGAACAAGGCGATCAAAGCCGTAATCATGGATAGTGCGGTCATTCCGGGTGTCGGAAATATCTATGCATCAGAGGCCCTTTTTACTTCAGGGATACTGCCGACGAGAAAAGCCGGAAACATCTCAGTCAAGCGGCTGATGGCACTTCATAAGGCAATTGCCGATGTGTTCGACCTCTCCATAGAGAACGGCGGCTCGACCATCTCGGACTACCGGGGTGTGTCAGGTGAAAAGGGAAGCATGCAGGACCGTTTCCATATCTATCAGAAGAAATCCTGTTCCTCGTGTGGCGGACCGGTCAAGACTAAAACGATCGCAACGCGGAACACATTCTACTGTACCAAATGCCAGAGGTGATGAAATGAATTATATAATCGGTCTGACGGGCGGAATTGCCAGCGGCAAATCCACTGCCTCGGACTATATCAGATCAAAAGGATATCCGGTCCTCGATGCGGATACCTATGCGAAGAAGGCAACCGCCAAGGGCGGACCCGCATATCAGGGGATCATCGATCATTTCGGCGCAGAACTCCTGCAGGATGACGGGGAGATCGACCGGCGGAAACTGGGGGCCATCGTCTTCAATGATGACGGAGAGAGGAAGGTCCTGAACCAGCTGGTGCATCCGGAAGTGCGGCGGATGATGGATGCAGACAAAGATCGTCTGGCTGAAGAGGGCCATGTATTCCTCGATATCCCGCTGCTTTTCGAAAATGGACTGGACCGTCAATGTGACATCACATTGACGGTATATGTGGATCAGGAGACACAGATTGAAAGGCTGATGGAAAGGAACGGGTTCTCCCATTCCGAAGCCCTGTCCAGGATAAACAGTCAGATGCCGCTTTCCGAGAAGCGTGACAGAAGTGATGAAGTACTTGACAACAGTGGTTCAAAAAATGAGCTGTATGCGCAGATTGAAGACTTTTTGGCGAACATTGAAAAGTAGACAATTTATACTAAATACTCCTTTTAATCAAAAGTCAATATGTTATACTAATTATTGAAAAGTATAGCATAAAGGGGCTAATGTCATGAAAAAAGTAGCAATCAACGGTCTTGGAAGAATAGGGAGAATGGTATTCCGCATTGCGGCCGCTTCGGATGAATTGGAACTTGTAGCAGTCAATGCCAGCTATCCGGCAGAAACGCTTGCGCATCTTCTCAATTATGACACTAACCATGGCAAGTGGGATAAGCATGTAGAGCCGAAGGATGGCAAACTCGTCATTGACGGCAGTGAGATTCAAATCACCAATGAAAGAAATCCTGAAAATCTGCCCTGGAAATCACTGGGGGTAGATCTTGTCATAGAAGCGACAGGCGCCTTCAACCATGGTGATAAAGCCATCGCCCATGTCAAAGCAGGCGCGAAGAAAGTACTGCTTACTGCGCCGGCCAAGGGAGGCGATGTGCAGACGGTCGTACTTGGTGTCAATGACGAGGCTCTGGATACCGATACATATGATGTATTTTCAAACGCTTCGTGTACGACAAATTGTCTGGCGCCGGTTGCGAAGGTGCTCGATGATGAGTACGGCATCAACAACGGCCTTATGACTACGGTCCATGCCTATACAAATGACCAGAAGAATATTGATAATCCGCATAAGGACCTGAGAAGGGCACGGTCATGTGGAGACAACATCATTCCGACTTCTACCGGAGCAGCAAAGGCACTTGGCGTCGTGTTGCCACAACTGAACGGCAAGCTCCATGGTCTGGCGCTCCGTGTACCTGTCTCCAATGTTTCCCTTGTAGACCTTGTCGTGGATCTCGACAAGCCGGTCACCAAAGAGGAACTGAATGAAACATTTGAAAAGTATGCACAGGATGAGCTTAAAGGCATCCTCGGCGTCACAGACGAGCCGCTCGTGTCCAGTGATTTCAACACAGACAGCAGAAGCTCGATCATCGATTCCTCGCTCACCATGGTCATGGATGACAGGAAAGTGAAAGTGCTTGCCTGGTACGACAACGAGTGGGGCTATTCCACCCGTGTCGTGGAACTTGCGGAGAAGATTACTGCAGACCTGTAATCGGTATTTGGAAAGAAGAAACTTCTGTTTCTTCTTTTTTTATTCGGAATATATTATAATGGTATACTAATCCCGGGAAGTGAGGTGGTCATATGAGATGTCCAAACTGCCAGCATACGAGTTCCAGAGTGGTCGATTCCAGGCATACGGATGAGCTGTCCTCCATCCGCAGACGCAGGGAGTGCGAAGAATGCGGCTTTAGGTTCACCACTTTCGAGCGCATGGAACTGTCTCCGCTCGTCGTCGTCAAAAAGGACGGCAACCGTGAAGTCTTCAGCCGTGACAAGCTGATGGACGGGCTGCTCAGAGCATGTGAAAAGCGTCCGATACCATATGAAGCGCTGGAGAAAACAACTGCACGCATCGAATCTGCACTCAGGAATCTGAACAAGGCAGAAATATCAAGCAACGAAATTGGTGAATTTGTGATGAAGGAATTGATTACACTGGACCAGGTGGCCTATGTCAGGTTCGCTTCGGTCTATAAGGAATTCAAGGATATCGACCAGCTGATGGATACACTGAAGCACCTCGCCAAAGGCAGGGATGATGATGAACTTCAATGAACGGCTGAAACCGAATACCGAATTCATGATCTATAATCCCGCGGCTTTCGAAAAGTCGCACCTGAATGTGCTGAATGAACTGTATCTTCCGCTCATCCAGCAGGACGCCCTGATGGCATACATTTATCTGCAGGAGTCCTCCCAACATCACGGTACGCTTGAAATAAGATTCCATAAAGAGATTATGGATGAGCTGAATACGCCCCTGTCCACATTCTCAGAACTGCTGGAAAAATTGGAGGGCATCGGCCTCGTAAGGTCCTTCGTCTCCAATGAGGCACACGATGACCTGTTCATCTACGAACTGCTCCTCCCTCTGACCCCGGAAGACTTTTTCAAAGATCCCATGCTGAGCCTGTATCTATACAGCCATATCGGCCCCAGTGCATACAAAAAGAAAAAAGAGCGCCTGGCATATCCGCTGAAACCGAAGAATATCACCGAAGTGACTCGGAAGTTCACCGAAGTGTTCCAGGCAGGAAGCGGAGAGGGCTTCACCGTACCCGATGAATCGTTCAGAAGGGAGAATGTCTCCAGCGGCCCCAACCTGGACCTCGATGACTTCGATTTCGATGTGCTCTTTACACACTTGAAGGGGACGAAGATCGACCGGTCCTTCTTTACCAGGGAAGTCAGGATGCTGATTGTGAAGTTGAGCGTGCTCTTCAATTTCAATGCCTATGATATGAAGCAGGTTCTGCTTTCCTCGACCACACAATATGCCGGCATCGACATGGAACAGCTGAAATACGAAGCCAGAAAATATTATCAGAAGGAAAACCGGGGAAAGCTGCCGGCAATATCGAAACCCCGGACGGATGACAAAGAGACGGAACAGGCATCCTATATCGAGCGTCTCGAATCCATCAGTCCGCTTGATAGGCTGAATGATATCAGGAACAACCAGCCAAGCGATAATGACCTCAGGCTTGTGACGGATATCATTGCCAGGACAAGTCTGCCGAACGGGGTGGTCAATCTTCTCTTGGAATATGTATACCAGCAGAAGAATGGCGACCTTGGATATAACTATACGATGAAGATCGCAAGGGACTGGGAGGACAAGGGGATCCGGTCCGCAAAAGAGGCCTACCAGTCCATAATGGACTACAGGAAACAGATGAATGCGAAGCGCAAGGGTCCGAAGGACCGCCAGGGCGAACGCAAGCCATCATGGATGGACGGCGGTCAGAAGCCATCAGCGAAAAAAGAAGCGAAGCAGCAGGCGCCGCCTAAAAAAGAAGCTGTCCAGAAGACGGCCAAGGACGATCCGGAAATCCAGAAAATGATAGACGACTTTAGAAAATCCAGGTGATATGTATGGAACCCATTAACCAGTTCTTGAAGAACTCGAAAAAAATAAAAGATAATAATGACAAGCTCTATGAATCCCTGATCCAGCACCCGAGGATCATAGAGCTGATAGAGAACAGTGATTTCGAAATCACCCGCTCCATGATCAGGAACGACCTGCTTCAGCTGAAGCGTTATACCGAACAGTCCCTGGCCTGTGAGAAATGCAGCTCACTTGGTGAATGCATCAACCACCCGCAGGGATATGTCCCTTCGATTGATGTCAGAGGCGGCCGGATCCATATCATCTATTCCCCATGTCCGACCAAAATAAAAGATGATGCATTCCGTGAAAAGGAGAAGATGATCGAATCCTATCATGTTCCGAAAGACGTCAAGGATGCGACATTCGAGACGGTATTCCTCGATCCGGATTCGAACAGGCAGGAGATCATCAAGCGTGCAATCAGCACAAGCAAGAAGATCATCGAAGGCATCGATACGAAGGGGCTCTATATACATGGCAGTTTCGGCATCGGCAAGTCCTATCTGCTCGGCTGCATCGCAAATGAACTGAAGGACCAGTCGGTATCCTCGATCATCGTCTATGTACCGGAAATCATCCGCGACCTGAAGGCGGGGTTCAAGGATGGAACAACGGATAAGAAGTTCAATACCATCAAGAATGCCCAGGTACTCATGCTGGATGACCTCGGTGCCGAGGATGTGACCCCGTGGGTGAGGGATGAAATCATTACCGGTATCCTGCACCACCGCATGGTGGAAGGGCTGCCGACCTTCGTCAGTTCCAACTATTCCATCGAGGAATTGGAGTACCGCTACAGCAGGACGAAGGAAAACGGTGTCGAAGAGACCAAGGCCCGCCGTATGACGGAGCGGCTCCGGGCACTGTGCGAGGAAGTGCAGCTCGAGGGCAGCAACTACAGGAACAATTGACGCTTGATTAATGGACGGCCCTGAAGTATACTCTATGTATAATTTCATTAATTAAATCCCAAGGACAAAACTTTTTCGTGTTTATTCAAAGAGAGTGCATGATTGGTGAGACATGCATAATGAACCGTCTGAGTTACTCCCTTGATATATGCTGGCTAATACCCAGACGGATCGGACCGTTATTTCCGGCTGAAGGCAGGTCCCAGACCTGTAAATCAGGGTGGTACCGCGGTGAAAATCGCCCCTCTATCAATGAGGGGCGTTTTTTTTATTTTCCATATATGAACAACAATTTTGAAAGGGTGGATATGATGAGCGAAATAGAAATCAAATTTCCCGATGGGAATGCCAAAAGTTTCGATGAAGGTGTAACAGCTGAGGAGATAGCACACTCGATCAGTCCGGGTCTCAGGAAGGCGGCACTTGCTGCGAAGGTGGATGGTGAGATGTACGATCTGAGGCGGCCGATCGAAACGGACAGTGAAATAGAGCTGATCACGAACAAGAACGAGGAGGGGCTTGAAGTACTGCGCCACTCCACGGCACACCTCATGGCCCAGGCGCTCAAGCGCCTGTACGGCGATGTGAAGTTCGGCGTCGGCCCCGTCATCGAAGAGGGCTTCTACTACGACTTCGATATGGATGAGAAGATCTCCTCCGATGACTTCGAGAAGATAGAGAAGGAAATGAAGAAGATCATCGACGAGAATGTTGAAATCGAGCGCAGGGAACTCTCAAGGGACGAAGCGAAGGAGCTGTTCAAAGATGATCCCTACAAGCTCGAACTCATTGATGCGATTCCAGAGGATGAGACGGTGACCGTATATTCACAGGGCGAATTTACGGACCTGTGCCGCGGTGTGCATGTACCGTCGACATCGAAGATCAAGTCGTTCAAGCTGCTGTCTACAGCCGGCGCCTACTGGCGTGGGGACAGCGACAACAAGATGCTCCAGCGGATATATGGCACTGCCTTCTTCGACAAGAAGGATCTGAAGGCATATCTGAACCTGCTCGAGGAAAGGAAGGAGCGCGACCACAGGAAGATCGGCCGGGACATGGAGCTCTTCCAGAACAACCAGCTGATCGGGGCAGGGCTGCCGCTATGGCTGCCGAATGGTGCAACGATCCGCCGCGAGATCGAACGCTACATCGTGGACAAGGAGATTGCACTTGGCTACGATCATGTCTATACACCGGTGATGGCAAACGTGGACCTGTACAAGACGAGTGGCCACTGGGAGCACTACCAGGATGACATGTTCCCGCCGATGGACATGAACGGTGAGGAGCTGGTACTCCGTCCGATGAACTGTCCGCACCACATGATGATCTACAAATCGAGTAAGCACTCCTACAGGGAACTGCCGATACGCATTGCGGAACTCGGCATGATGCACCGCTATGAAGCGAGTGGTGCGGTCAGCGGCCTGCAGCGTGTAAGAGGGATGACGCTCAACGATGCACATGTATTCGTGCGTCCGGACCAGATCAAGGAAGAGTTCAAGCGCGTGGTCCAGCTGATCATCGATGTGTATGAAGATTTCGGCTTCGAGAACTATTCATTCCGCCTGAGCTACCGCGATCCTGAGGATACGGAGAAATATTTCGATGATGATGAAATGTGGAACAAGGCGGAATCCATGCTGAAGGAAGCGGTCGATGAAATGGCGCTCGACTATACGGAGGCCGATGGGGAAGCGGCGTTCTATGGTCCGAAGCTCGATGTCCAGGTACAGACCGCGCTCGGCAAGGAGGAGACGCTGTCCACAGTGCAGCTCGACTTCCTGCTCCCTGAGCGGTTCGATCTGACCTATACGGGCAGCGACGGGGAACTGCATCGTCCTGTCGTCATCCACCGCGGTGTCGTCTCCACGATGGAACGCTTCGTTGCATTCCTGACAGAGGAGTACAAGGGGGCCTTCCCGCTCTGGCTTGCGCCCCAGCAGGTGGAAATCATACCGGTCAACCTCGACCTCCATTATGATTACGCAAGAGCCCTGAAAGATGAAATGAAGAGCCATGGCATCCGTGTCAACATCGATGACAGGAATGAAAAGATGGGCTACAAAATCAGGGAGGCCCAGATGAGGAAGGTGCCTTATCAGGTCGTCATCGGCGACAGGGAGATTGAAGAGAACCAGGTCAACGTCAGAAAGTATGGGGAGAAGGACCAGAACACCTTCGACCGGGACGATTTCATATGGCAGCTCGTGGATGAAATCAGGCTGAAGAAATAGATGCTTGACATTCAAGGCATAAAGGTGTAATATATTAAGAGTTGATAAGAACGGACAAGAAGAAGCTCCCGCTTCTCACCCGCAAGCGCCCCGTGTGGCAGCGACCGGGTTTGTACAGTGAGAATGGAATGCAGAGTGCAAGGCACTTCTGCATGCATCTCAATGCTGGTTGGCGGGCGCATTATGTGCCCGCCCTTTTTGTTCGTCTTCAAAATTTATGGAGGTGTCAAAGATAGCAAAAGACCAAACATTAATCAATGACAGAATACGTGCCAAAGAAGTGCGCCTTATTGGACAGGATGGTTCCCAGCTTGGAATCAAATCCAAAAATGAAGCGCAGGAAATGGCAGACCGTGTAGAACTTGATCTTGTACTCGTTGCACCGAACGCAAAGCCGCCGGTTGCACGCATCATGGACTACGGCAAGTACAGATACGAACAGCAGCGTAAAGAGAAGGAAGCACGCAAGAAACAGAAAGTGGTCAACGTCAAGGAAATCAGACTTTCCCCGACAATTGAAGACCACGATTTCAACACCAAGTTGAAAAATGCCAAGAAATTCCTGGCAAAAGAAGACAAGGTGAAGGTTTCAATCCGATTCCGTGGCCGTGCAATCACGCACAAGGATATCGGACGCAAAGTATTGGAGCGTTTCGCAGACGAACTTTCCGAAGTTGCGACAGTTGAACAGAGACCGAAGATGGAAGGTCGTTCAATGTTCCTCGTGGTTGCCCCAATCACTGAAAACAAATAATAATCCGGAGGTTAGACCCATGCCAAAAATGAAAACTCACAAAGGTTACGCCAAACGTGTAAAGCGTACTGGAACAGGTAAATTCAAACGCAACAGCGCGTTCACATCCCACCTGTTCGCCAACAAATCCACAAAGCAGAAACGTCACCTGAGAAAAGCATCTCTAGTGGCTAAAGCTGACCAGAAGCGCATCAAAAAACTACTATCTTATGTAAAATAATCGAACGATTAAGGAGGAGCACACATGGCACGTGTTAAGAATGGTTTGACGTCCCGTAAAAGACGTAAAAGAGTATTGAAGCAGGCAAAAGGATATTTCGGTGCGAAGCGCACTCTCTATAGAACAGCAAAGCAGCAGGTTATCAAATCCGGTCAGTATGCATACCGTGACCGTCGTCAGACAAAACGCGAATTCCGCAAGCTTTGGATTGCGCGTATCAACGCAGCAGCCCGCCAGAACGGCATGAGCTACAGCCGTCTGATGAACGGACTGAAGACTGCAGGCATCGACATCAACAGAAAAATGCTTTCAGAAATCGCTATTTCTGATGAAAAGGCATTCGCTGAAATTGTAAGCCAGGCTAAAAACGCTCTGGAAAAATAGGAATGAACCAAAAAGGAGCCACTCATAGAGGAGTGGCTCCTTTTTCAGTTTAAATATGTCCGGAAAGTTCCTCCAGCAATGGCTCTGAGAATTCAAAATAGCATTCCTTCTGCTCCTTGTTTTCATCGTCCGTCTTCTGTTCCGGGACGATATCCAGCCGGATCAGCCTTTCCCCTTCATCAAAGAACGGGAGTGTCTGGTCGGCATATTCATCGGTGAGCCTGTTATAGAGGCCCACTGCTTTGTCGTCTTCATAAGTGCTGCTTTTCACAAGTACTTCCTGGCCGGATTCTTCTACTTTTGATATCGTAATATTCATCAAGGTAACGCCTCCTAGAGTGTTTCTAAATCTCTGTCTATAATGATGATATCAACTTATCTGAAATATGTGTATCAATATGGATTATATTACGAAAGCTGAAATAATTTATGGTAGAATGGAATTATCTTAATAAAAGACAAGGAGATTGATTATGGACAAGCAGCTTCAAATGATGAAAAGCCTTACGGATACCCATGGCATTTCCGGTTTTGAGTATGATGTAAAAAAAGTGATGCAAGAATATCTCGAGCCTGTAAGTGATGAGCTCGTACAGGATAATCTGGGCGGAATCTTCGGCAGACGCAATGCCAAAGAAGGATCGCGCACACTGCTCATCGGCGGCCACCTTGATGAAATCGGCTTCATGGTCACGAGAATTGACGATGAAGGGTTCATCCGATTTACGCCGATCGGTGGATGGTGGAACCAGGTCATGCTTTCACAAAGGATGAACGTCGTGACTGGATCAGGTGTACTGACAGGTGTCATCGGCTCGAAGCCGCCTCATGTCCTCTCACAGGAAGCGCGCAAGAAGCCGGTGGATATGAAGGACATGTTCATCGATATCGGCGTGGCTTCCAAAGAGGAAGCCGAGGAAGCGGGCGTTAAAGTGGGCGATATGATCACACCGCATTGCGACTTCACAGAGATGGCCAACAAGGACTACCTTCTGGCCAAGGCATGGGACAACAGGTTTGGCTGTGGTGTCGCAATCGAAGTGCTCGAATCACTGAAGGATGAAGATGTGAACATCAATGTCGTCAGTGGTGCGACAGTGCAGGAGGAGGTTGGTCTCCGCGGTGCCAAAGTGGCGGCGAACAAAGTGAAGCCGGATCTTGCGATTGCAGTGGATGTGGGCATCTCCTGGGATACGCCGGGCATGAGCGAAAAGGATGGCACCGGCAAGATGGGCGACGGCCCGCTCGTGCTTCTGCTTGACGGCTCCAATATCGGACATGTCGGCTTCAGAAGGCATGTCGAGAAGCTGGCCAAGGAAAAGGATATTCCGGTACAGTGGTCTGCCATTACAGGCGGCGGCACCGATTCAGGCGCCTTCCACGTCTCCAACGAAGGGGTACCTTCCATCTCGATCGGAGTACCGCTCAGATACATGCACTCCAACGTTTCCATATTGAACCGCAATGACTACAATAATGCGGTGCGTCTCGTCACTGAAATCGTCAGATCACTCGACGACAGCAAGGTGGAGGAAATCATTTGGTAGAACCGAAGCACATTGCCTCGAAGGACAACAGGCGCATCAAGGAGTTGAAAAAACTTCAACTGAAGAAATACCGGAAAAAGCAGGGTCTCTTCCTGATCGACGGGGCACACCTGGTCGAAGAGGCCATCAGGCATGACCAGGAAGTGCAGACACTCATTGCGCTCGAAGACTATGATTACAGCGCTTACGCCGCAGCAGGCATGGAAGTGATCACCGTCACTCCGGCTGTCATGAAGCATCTGTCTTCACTCGAGACGCCTCCGGGCATCATGGCTGCGGTCTCCTACAGGAAGCCGTCGTCAGAGGGGCGCCGTGTCCTGCTGCTCGACGGCATCCAGGATCCCGGGAATCTGGGGACGCTCCTGCGCACTGCAGATGCCTTCGGCTTCCAACGGGTTATTCTGTCACCGGATACCGTCGACGCATTCAGCGATAAGGTGCTCCGGAGTGCACAGGGCAGTACTTTCCACATTGATATCACTGTGGCGGATGCCGCGCAGTCTGCCCGTGAATTCGACGGGACGGTGCTCGGCACCTCCCTTGAAGGTGCGGCCTCCCTCGAACAGCTGGACTTCCCTGAAGGCCCTGTCATGATTGTGCTCGGCAATGAGGGCCGGGGTGTCTCCGAGGAAGTGCTCTCCTGTGTGGACATGAAAATGAAGATAGATATGCCTGGGGGCAGTGAAAGCCTGAACGTGGCGATTGCCGGCGGCATCATCATGCACCATTTCAAAGCTTGATTTTTAATTACTTTGATTTATAATAATGCTATAGATGAATATCAAGCTTCAGATGAAGCCGGACATAAATGGTCCAGGAATCCGAGACAGGGAGTGCAGCACATGGACTGGAATGCTGCGCACGGATGGGACCAGGGTTCACCTGGCAGATGGAGCAGTGGGATAATCCCTTATCTTTCCAGAAGCGTCTGTATTTGTTATGCAGAAAATCAGGTGGTACCGCGGAAACTCCGTCCTTTGATACAAGGATGGAGTTTTTTTATTTATATTGGAGGAGTGGAAACGATGGATACAGCAGGAATCTTGGAAGTCAGGCAGTCGTTCGATGACGCAATATCGGACGTCGACAATCTGAATGCACTACAGCAGTTGAAAGTGGAATACCTCGGCAAGAAGGGCAAGGTCACCGGCCTCATGAAGGAAATGAAGAACCTCTCCAACGAGGAGCGCCCGGAATACGGTGCAAAAGTGAATGAAGTGCGTACACATATTACGGAAGCAATCGAGCGCCGGGGCGAAGTGCTGGAAGAAGCGGCGCTGGAGGAAAAGCTTCGGGAGGAGACGATTGACGTCACGCTCCCGGGACGGACATTCAGCCTTGGAAGTCCGCATCCGCTGAGCCGGACGATCGAGGACATCGAGGATTTCTTCCTCAGACTCGGCTATGAGATAGCGGAAGGCTATGAGGTCGAGACCGACTACTATAACTTCGAGGCGCTCAACCTGCCGAAATCCCACCCTGCACGTGATATGCAGGATACGTTCTACATCTCGGAGGAGACGCTGCTGCGGACACACACCTCGCCGGTACAGGCTCGGACGATGGAGTCGCGGAAAGGCCGGGGACCGGTCAAGATCATCTGCCCGGGCAAAGTCTACAGGCGGGACAGCGATGATGCGACCCACAGCCACCAGTTCACCCAGATCGAGGGACTGGTCGTGGATCGGAACATCCGCATGAGCGACCTGAAGGGAACGCTCGAGCTCTTCGCCAAGGAAATATTCGGGGCGGAACGTGAAATCAGGCTGCGCCCAAGCTACTTCCCGTTCACGGAACCGAGTGTGGAGGTGGACATCTCCTGCTTTAAGTGCAAAGGGGCAGGGTGCAACGTCTGCAAGGGCACCGGCTGGATAGAGATCCTCGGCGCCGGCATGGTCCACCCGAACGTGCTGGAGATGGCGGGCTTCGACCCGGATGAGTACTCCGGTTTTGCCTTCGGAATGGGACCGGACAGGATTGCGATGCTGAAGTACGGCATCGAGGACATCAGGCATTTCTACACGAATGACTTAAGGTTTATCAATCAGTTCAAAGCGACAGAAGATGGTGGTGCGACAAATGAAAGTATCTAAAGAGTGGTTGAATGAATGGATCCAGATCGATGTGCCGATCGATGAACTGGCCGAGAGAATCACACGCGGGGGTATCGAGGTCGATGATGTCATCGACTATACAGCCGAAGTGAAGCATCTCGTCGTCGGTTATGTAGAGAGCGTTGAGCAGCATCCGGAAGCGGACCGGCTGAGGATATGCCAGGTCGACACGGGTGACGAAACAAACCAGATCATATGCGGTGCCCCGAACGTAGAGGCGGATTCCTATGTGGTCGTCTGCAAAGTGGGTGGGCGCCTGCCGGGCGGCATCAAGATCAAACGGGCGAAGCTCCGCGGGGAGGTCTCAGAAGGTATGATCTGTTCCCTCGAGGAACTGGGCATTCCGGAAGACTATGTTCCCCAGGAGTACCAGAACGGCATTTTCATGTTCCCGGAAGAGAAGACGGCCGGCAGCAATGCATTGGAAGCACTGCTGCTCGATGATCAAGTCATGGAATTCGATCTGACGCCAAACCGCAAAGATGCACTCAGCATGGCAGGTGCGGCCTATGAAGCACGGGCGCTGTTCGGCGGCGAAGTGGCTCTGCCGGAGCATGAAGTGGCTGAAAAGGGAACGGATGGAAATGGCACGCTCGAAATCAAAAATGAGGATGCCACCGCTGTACCATACTATGGTGCACGAGTCGTTGAGAACGTGAAGGTAGCACCGGCCCCGGCATGGATGCAGCTGCGTCTGATCAAGGCGGGCATCCGTCCAATCAACAACGTCGTCGACATCTCGAACTATGTGCTGCTTGAATTCGGACAGCCCCTCCACATGTTCGACCGCGATCATATCGGATCGGCCCGCATCGTGACGCGCTATGCTGAGGAAAATGAAACGATGACGACGCTTGATGGCAGGGAAAGGCATCTTGAGAGCCAGGATATCGTCATCACCAACGGCAGGGAGCCGATCGCGCTTGCCGGTGTCATGGGCGGCGAGTTCTCGGAAGTGACGGATGAAACGACGAATGTCGTAATCGAATCCGCCGTCTTCAATCCCGTCTCCATACGCAGGACGAGCAGCCGACTGAACTTGCGGAGCGAAGCTTCCACAAGGTTTGAAAAGGGTGTGTCCCACGAATTCGTGCTCAAGGCGCTGGACCGTGCAGCGCTGCTGCTTGAACAGTATGCAGGCGGCACCGTCTCGACGCCTGTCATCTCCGACGGGGCACTTGAACTTGAAGATACGACGATAGATATCTCAGAGCAGTTCATCAATGCCCATCTCGGGATGAGCCTCACGACTGAAGAGATCCAGGAAAGCCTGTCGAAGCTCGGCCTGAAGGCAACAGCGAAGGGGGAAGGGCTCGAAGTGTCCATTCCATCCCGGAGAGATGACCTGAAGATCAAAGAGGATATTACTGAAGAGGTGGCGCGGATTTATGGCTACGATGCCCTGCCATCGTCCCTGCCCGAGTACACGAAGATCACACCCGGCAGGCTGACGGATGAACAGAGCAAGGTGCGCATCATCCGCCACCAGCTCGAATCACTGGGACTATCACAGTCGATCAACTATGCATTGACGAGCCGCAGGAAGGCGGCCCAGTTCAGCGGACCGGAAGATGCGCTTGAACTTCTGATGCCGATGAGCGAGGACCATGCGGTGCTCAGGAAGAGCATGATCCCCCATCTGGTTGACAATGTCGTCTACAACAGGAACCGCCAGCAGAAGGACGTCCAGTTCTACGAAATCGGAAAGATTTTCATTTCCAACGGCCCGGCTGTGCTTCCTGATGAAGAGGAGATGCTGGCCGGCATCCTGACAGGGGATATGAATCGTACGGACTGGCTGGGTACAAAAGTCCCAGCGGATTTCTATGCTGCCAAAGGCATTGTGGAAAGCATCTTTGAAAAACTTGGTCTTGAAGATGATGTCCGCTACGCGCAGACTGCAAGGTTCGATGAACTGCATCCGGGCAGGTCGGCGGATGTACTGCTGGACAACGAAATAATCGGCTTCATCGGCGAACTGCATCCGAAGTACGCCCAGCAGAACGACCTTGACCGGACAGCGGTCTTCGAAATCAATCTGGATCGGCTGCTTGCCGTCAAGCAGGGCAACATCGTCTATGAGCAGCTCTCCAGGTATCCATCCATCACACGCGATATCGCGCTGGTCGTCGACGAGTCCGTCGCGGCGGATACACTTGTCCGCATCATTGAGACGGCAGCACGGAAGTATCTTGTGGATGTCTTCGTCTTCGATGTATACGAAGGCGGGAATATGGAAGCCGGCAGGAAATCCGTCGCGCTGCGCCTCACCTATCTGAACAAGGAGAACACACTTACGGATGAGGAAATAGAAAAACTGCATGCACCTGTTTTGGAAGCTCTTGAAGAAAGCGGAGCCCAGATCAGATAGAAAAAGGACGATCACATTAAAAATGTGATCGTCCTTTTCATGTCCATTCGGCTTTCATGTCTATTTGGCGAATACAACATCCCAGCCATCTTTTTTGGCAAGCATGTCCCTGGCAATCTCCTTGGCACCTTCCAGGCTGTGGCTCGCCGCCCATCCGCACTGCACTTCATTGCATGCAGGGACTTCATCTGCTTCGAGCACATCATTTAGTGTATTTTCCACCACTTCCTGGATATGGTCGAAGTCATCATCGTTCAGCACGGCAAGGTAGAAACCGGTCTGGCAGCCCATCGGGCTCAGGTCGACGACCTTGTCATGATGGTTTCGGATGTTTTCTGCCATCAGGTGCTCGAGCGAGTGCAGGCCCGGCATCTCCATATGCTCCTTGTTCGGCTGGCAGAACCTTATATCGTATTTATAGATGACGTCCCCATGCTCACCTTCGCTCTTCCCGGCGAGGCGGATGTAGGGCGCATCGACTTTCGTATGGTCGAGATTGAAGCTTTCGACATTCATTTTCGGCATTTTAAAGACTCCTTTAACTGATTGATTATTCCCATAATAAATGAAAATCCATTGATTCTCAAACGAATGGAACCTACATGGACCTTTTCTGCCTGAGCAGGTCCATCACCTTCTGTCTGGACTTGAAGTGCTTCTTCGTCATATTGTCGAGGTAATCCATACCGTGCCTGCCTGCAATCTTTGCTGCGAAGGCATCCGTCTTCCCGCTGGCCCCCCTCGGCACCTCGGTTTTCAGATGACGGTTCAGGTTCTCCATCTGCTCCAGGTATTTGCTCCTTGCAAGTATGCTGGCACAGGCGACGGCAATCGATTTGGACTCCGCCTTCGTCTCCTGATGGATCAGTTCCGGCCTGAACGGCTCGGGGACATACTTCCTGTAGGCGTTCTCCGTCGTGAACTGGTCGATGACGATCGCCTGGACATCCTGCTGCACCCCGCTATCAAGCTTTTCATATACATTGCGGATGCAGTGGTCGTGGAGTACCGCCTTCAATTTGACGATGTTCCATCCCGCATCTATCTTTTCATTGTATGATGGATTGTCCAGTATGACGAGGGAGTAGGGGACGATATGGATGATGTCGCGGGCCAGCTTCCTGACCGTCCCGTTGGAGAGGTTTTTGGAATCCTTCACGCCGAGCTCCCTGAGAAGTGCCACTTTTTCAGCTGGGACATGGGCGGCACATACCGTCATCGGACCGAAGTAGTCCCCGACACCCGCCTCATCGCTGCCAATCGTATTCAGTTGGTCATAATTCATATTTAACCGTTCCTTTATGTTTTTTTCGTATGCATATACTTGTATAACCACTGGTGGATAAGTATAATAAATTAATGATAACATAAAGAGCTGAAACTTTTGATAGGGAGGCAATGTCAGATGGCAGAATACAGAAACCGCATTGCTGTCGAAATAAATGATCAGCAGTATACGCTGGTCGGCGAAGATGATCCGGAGCACATCCGTTATGTGGCCAGGCTCGTCGATGAAAAGATCAAGGAGATCGGTATGAAGAGTGCAGGGCTTGATACCACCAGGAAAGCAGTGCTTACAGCAGTGAATGTCATGGACGAATATGTGAAGCTGGTTGAAAAGCATGAGGCATTATTGAAAGAATTGGACCAGCAGGGTAATTGATGTCATGACGCTACTATTACTGATCCTGCTCCTCATAGGGATGGTCATCGGCTACCGCAGGGGCATCATTCTGCAGCTCCTTCATTTGATCGGTACGATTTCGGCCATCATCATTTCTGCCCTGAACTATGAAAAACTTGCCTCCCGCTTCGATATGGTGATGCCATACCCATCCACTGCCGAGACGCTTACAAATCCGCTGTTGCCGGAAGTGGGCAACGCGGAATTCGCCTTCTATAAGATGGTTGCATTCTTCATGATATTCGTCGTGGCAAAAATTGTAATACAGCTGATCGTCAGTGCGTTCGACTACCTGCAGCAGGTCAACGCATTCGGCACCATCGGTGATGTCCTGGGTACAGCGCTTGGACTGGTCGAGATGATCTATATACTGGTCGTGCTCCTGATGATGGCTGCTGTAGTGCCGCTTGAAGGTGTGCAGGCGATGATGGAAAACTCAGGGTTTGCACAGTTCCTGATGGACAACACCTTCGTCATTTCCGATAAATTCATAGAATGGTTACAAACTGAGTCATAGCGATATGGCTCTTTTTTTGGAGGACATTATGACTAAAAAAGATATCATCAATCTGCTTGAGACGATAGCAACATATATGGAACTGTCTTTGGAAAATCCGTTCAAGGTCTCCGCCTACCGGAAGGCGGCCGGGGCGATCGAAAGGGATCCGAGGTCGCTTGCCGAAATCGAAGATTTCTCCGAAATAAAGGGCATCGGCAAAGGGGTCAACGAAGTCATCACCGAATACGTCGAGAAAGGGGAGTCCTCTGTGCTCGGGGAACTGAAGGAATCAGTTCCGGCACCGCTCATCCAGATGCTCAAACTGCCGACGCTCGGGCCGAAGAAGATTGCGAAGCTGCACAAGGAACTCGGGGTGGTCTCCCTGGAGGCACTCAAGGCGGAATGTGAAGCAGGCCGGGTAAGTGAACTGAGCGGCTTCGGCAAGAAGACGGAGGAGAACATCTCCAAGGCCATCGATGACCTCCTCACACGTCCGGAGCGGTATCCGATCGAAAAGGTACAGCAGTTCAGACACCTCATCGAAGCGGCATTCGAGGAGATGGAAGGCATCAGCCGCTATGATAATGCCGGCAGCGCCAGGCGTTTCAAGGAAACGAGCAGGGACCTCGACTTCATCGTGGAGACCGGAGATGCAGCCGGTGTGGCGGAAACGTTCATCGGCCTGCCATTTGTGCAGGAAGTTGTCGCCAGAGGGGAGCGCAAGCTTTCCGTAGTAATCGAACACGATCTGGACCAGATTGGTGTCGATATGCGTTTCGTGACGCCTGAAGCCTACGCGACGACGCTGCATCATTTCACGGGCTCCAAGGACCATAATGTGAAAATGCGGCAGATCGCCAAAGGCAGAGGGGAAAAGATCAGTGAATATGGCGTGGAGAAGGACGGTGAGGTACTTACGTTCGATTCTGAAGCCGAGTTTTTCGGCCATTTCAATCTGCCCTACATCCCGCCGGCAATGCGGGAGACGGGAGAAGAGACGGATATCGATGTAGATGCCATCGTGACGATGGATCACATCCGCGGAGATCTCCATATGCATACGGTCTACAGCGACGGCGCCTATTCCATCCGCGAGATGGTGGAGGCGTGCATTGCCAAAGGCTATGAATACATGGTCATCACAGACCACTCGAAAAGCCTGCGTGTAGCAAACGGCCTGAATGAGGTGCGTCTGCGCCAACAGATCGAGGAGATAAAGGCGCTCAGGCCGGAATATCCGCAAATAGACATCTACACCGGAACAGAGATGGATATACTCAAAGATGGCACGCTGGACTTTCCGGATGATATGCTCGGGGAACTCGACTATGTCATCGCCGCGATCCATTCGAGTTTCCAGCAGACCGAGGATGAGATCATGCATCGTCTGCAGGCGGCATGCGAGAATCCCCATGTCCGGCATATCGCCCATCCGACAGGCAGGCTGATCGGCAGGCGGGAAGGCTATGCCGTGGATATGGAAAAACTGGTCCAGATGGCGAAGGAGACAGGGACCGTGCTCGAAGTGAACGCCAACCCGAGGCGCCTCGACCTTTCATCGGATGTCATCAGGAACTCGGGGCTCATGTTGACGGTGAATACGGATGCACACCATTCCAGCCATCTGGAATTCATGGACTATGGTGTGGCAACCCTGCAGAAGGGTCTGATAGAAAAGAATCAAGTGATCAACACCCTCTCTCGGGAGCAGTTCAGAGAGTGGGTCAAAAAAGGAAAATAGAGGGTTTACTATGAATGAAAGAACGATAAATACATTGGAGTTCAACAAGATACTCTCCCAGGTTTCTGCGTTCGCAGAGAGTGGGAAGACTAAAAAGCAGATCAACGCAGACATCGTATCGACCGAGCTCGAAGAAGTGCTGCAGATGATCAATGAAGTGGATGATGCTTCGACGATGCTGAGGTACAGACCGGTTGAACTCGGCGGCATCACGGACATCAAAAGGCATGTCAGGCGGGCGGAGATCGGCAGCATGCTCGGTGTGGCGGAACTCAATGAAATCAGGTCCATGCTCAGCCGCAAGCATGCCCTGAATGCTGTATTCAACGATTTCGAGGAAGACGAGGTCATGCTGCCCCACCTGCCGGTCTACATCAATGGACTGCCCGACATCCATTTCCTGTACCGTCGGATTACGGAGACTTGTGATGACAGCCAGGTTCTGGACCATGCATCGGAAGCGCTGCTCCGGATAAGAAGGAAGATCAAATCCGAGGAGGGCAGGATACGGGACCGCCTGAACGACATCATCCGAGGCGGCAACCAGAAGAAGCTGTCCGACAGCCTCATCACGATGAGGAACAACCGGTATGTGGTACCGGTCAAGGTGGAGCACCAGGGTGAATTCAACGGCATCGTCCACGATATGTCTTCAAGCGGACAGACGGTCTATATGGAACCGATGGCAGTCGTACAGATGACCAACCAGATCCAGAGGCTGAGGGACGAAGAGCAGTCGGAAGTCGAGCGCATCCTCTATCAGCTGTCCTCTGAGGTGGCTGAAGTTGCTTCGGAACTCAGCATGACCGATGACGCCCTGCACCATATGGACATGGTCTTCGCCAAAGCGAAGTATGGCGCGGGCGTCCGTGGATCGAAGCCGGAAGTGGCGGCCTCGGGCGGCATCTATCTGCCCGCTGCCTTCCACCCGCTGATTCCGGGTGATGAAGTCGTAAAGAATGACATAGCGATGGATGAGGATACACGGGCCGTCATCATCACCGGCCCGAACACCGGCGGCAAGACCGTAACGATCAAGACCATCGGCCTCAGTGTGCTGATGGCCCAGGCCGGCATTCCCATACCGGCCCGTGACGGCAGCCGCCTCCGCCTGTTCGACAAGGTGTACAGTGATATCGGTGACGAGCAGTCGATCGAACAGTCGCTGTCGACGTTCTCAAGCCATATGACGAACATCACCGGCATACTGGATGAAGCGGACGAAAAGAGTCTCGTGCTGCTGGATGAGCTCGGTGCAGGTACAGACCCTGAAGAGGGCGCAGCACTGGCCATCAGCATTCTGGAATATCTGCTCGGTAAACAAACGACGGTCGTGGCGACGACACACTACCCGCAGCTGAAATCCTTCAGCTATACAAGGGAGGATACGATCAATGCCAGTGTGGAGTTCGATGTCGAAACACTGTCGCCGACCTATCGTCTCTTGATGGGCATCCCCGGCAAGTCCAATGCCTTTGAAATATCGAACAAGCTTGGGCTCGACGAGACGGTCATCGAACGGGCAAGAAAGCTTGCAGGCCGTGATTCCAATGATGTCAACGACATGATCTCGGCTCTTGAGCGGCATACGAAGACCGCCCAGGACAACGAGCGGGAAACGCATCAGCTGCTCAAGGACTCGGAAAAACTCCATAATGACCTGAAATCCTATATGAACGACTATGAAGCATATAAGGAAAAACTCAGGAAAGAGGCGCGGGAGAAGGCGAACCGGGTCATCAAGGATGCCGAGGCGAAGGCGGACGATATCATCCGCACGCTTGAGGATATGAAAAAACTCGGGGCCGACATCCAGGAACATGAATTGATCGACCAGAAGAAGGCGCTGTCCGACAGCTACCATCAGGAGGATATACGCAAGAAGGAGCGGGCAGACAAGGTGGAGCAGATATCGCCCGGCGATGAAGTGGATGTGCTCTCCTATGGCCAGAAGGGTGAAGTGATCGAAGTGAAGGACGATTCCGTCACCGTCCAGATGGGCATCATCAAAATGAAGGTCGGCAAGGATGAAGTGAAGCGGCGCAAGAAGGAGAAGCCGAAGCGGACGGTCTCCAGACGGATCGGCCAGTCCCCAGTGAAGAGGGAGCTCGACCTCAGGGGGGAAAGATATGAGGAGGCCCTCCAGAAGCTGGACAGGTACCTTGATCAGGTGATACTCTCAAACTATAATGAAGTGGAGATCATTCACGGAAAGGGGACGGGCGCACTGCAGAAAGGCGTGCAGCAGTTCCTGAAATCCCATTCCAAAGTGAAATCATTCAGGGGCGGCATGCCGAGTGAAGGCGGCTTCGGAGTGACCATAGTTGAAATGAAGTAGGTGTCCGAATGGATAATTTTGATATGTATAAATTGGCGAAGATACTGATAGCAGTGGGCGTCCTCATGTTTTTGAGCGGCATCGTCTATCTGATGTTCTTCGCATAAGCAGTAAAATTGAGGACAAATATATCCTCATGCTATACTTGATGCATAATTCAACCCAATGGAGGTATTTTAAATGGCTATTATAGAAGTGAATGACCAGAATTTTAAAGAAGAAGTGGGAAGCGGCATCAAATTGGTGGACTTCTGGGCGCCTTGGTGCGGACCTTGTAAAATGATTGCACCAGTCCTTGAAGAAGTGGCACAGGATGTCGAAGGGAAAGCGGACATCGCCAAGCTGAATGTCGATGACAACCAGGCGACAGCCAGCGAATACGAAGTCATGAGCATCCCGACACTGATTCTGTTCAAAGATGGACAGCCGGTGGACAAAGTGGTCGGCTTCCAACCGAAGGAACAGCTCGTTTCACTTATTGAAAAACATGCATAATTAATATAGCCGCCTTCGGGCGGCTTTTTTATCATGAAATGTCGAGGGATCATTATGGAAGAACTCAAATTGAAATTGTCGGTGCTGCCGACAGAACCGGGATGCTATCTGATGAAGGACCGGCATGGGATCGTCATCTATGTCGGCAAAGCCAAAAATCTGAGGAACCGGGTGCGGTCATATTTCACAGGTGCACATGATGAGAAGACGATGCGGCTTGTGAAGGAGATTACGGACTTCGACTTCATAGTGACAAGTTCCGAAGTCGAGTCGCTGCTGCTCGAACTCAATCTGATCAAGAAGCACTATCCGAGGTACAATATCCTGCTCAAGGATGACAAGAGCTACCCATTCATCAAAATCACGAAGGAAGAGCATCCGAAGCTCATCGTTACAAGGACGGTGAAACCTTCAACGGGCACCTATTTCGGCCCCTATCCGAACGCCTACAGTGCGCATGAGACGAAGAAACTGCTGGACCGGATATACCCCCTCAGAAAATGCAACACAATGCCGGACAGGCTGTGCCTCTACTATCATATCGGCCAGTGTCTCGGGCCTTGCGTCTACGATGTGCAGCAGGAGCAGTACAAGGAGATGATTGATGGCATCACACGGTTCCTGAACGGCGATACGAAACAGATCACCGATGAACTGAAGGAGAAGATGGAGGCCGCATCCGAAGCACTGGAGTTTGAAAAGGCCAAGGAATACCGTGACCTTCTTGGCCATATCGAAGCGACGATGAACAAGCAGAAGATGATGACCAAGGATATGACCGCAAGGGACTGCTTCGGCTACAGTGTCTCCAAAGGATGGATGGCCGTCTCCGTGCTGCTGATCAGAAATGGCAACCTCATCGAGAAGAAGGCGGACATGTTCCCTGTAAATGATGATGTACAGGAAGAGTTTTTCCGGTATATCGCCCAATTCTATGACCTGAAATCAAATCTCCTGCCGAAGGAAGTCCATATCGCCCAGGGGTTGAAACATGAAATCATCGATGAATACCTGCCGGTGAAGGTAGTACAGCCGAAAAGGGGGCAGAAGAGGGAAATGGTGGATCTGGCAACCAAGAATGCCCAAATCGCCCTCGAAAACAAGTTTGAGATGATTGAGAAGGACGAAGCAAGGACGGTAAAAGCAATAGAGTCCCTTGGTGAAATATTGAATATAGAAACACCCGTCCGCATCGAGGCCTTCGACAACTCGAACATCCAGGGGGTCGACCCTGTCAGTGTTATGGTAGCCTTCGTGGATGGGCGGCCGAGCAAGCGGGATTATCGAAAGTACAAGATAAGAACCGTGAACCAGCCGGATGACTATGCATCGATGGCAGAAGCGGTCAGACGCAGATACACCCGGGTCCTGAAAGAAGGACTCCCGCTGCCCGACCTCATCATCGTCGATGGTGGTGTAGGGCACATGAACACGGTCAAGTCCGTGTTGATGGATGAACTGTCGCTGGACATTCCGGTAGCGGGCCTTGCAAAAAATGAGAAGCACAAGACGGCGGAGCTGCTCTATGGGGACCAGGCCGCCATCGTTCCACTGAAGAAGAATTCGCAGGAATTCTATCTGTTGCAGAGGATTCAGGATGAAGTGCACCGGTTTGCCATCAGCTTCCACAGGAATACAAGGCGCAAAACTACGATATCGTCGAAGCTCGACAATATCGACGGTGTTGGTCCGAAACGGAAGCAGAAATTGTTGAGTCATTTCGGATCCATTAAAAGGATGAGTGAAAAGGAAATAGAAGATTTCACAGAAATAGGGATTCCGGCGCCGATCGCCAAAAGGATTTTGGAGGCATTGAATGCGTAATCGACACGTTTGAATTTTCACAATCTTTTTTTGTTCAACGCTCCAAGTTACCTTGATTTATGCATACCTTGAGAGTAAAATAGTGGTTGTGTAAACTTATTTCATTGGAGAGTTAGGGGGGAATTCGAGTGTCGAAACAAGATTCAAGTTTTGCGATTAGGCGCCTTCATTCTTTGTTGGGAGTAATTCCACTAGGTGTCTTCCTGATTCAGCACCTGCTGGTCAACCACACTGCAACAAGAAGCGAAGAAGCGTTTAACACAGCATCAGAGTTTATGGGCAACCTGCCTTTTGTACTATTCCTGGAGATTTTCATAATCTATATTCCGATTCTATTCCACGGCATCTATGGTATCTATATAGCGTTTACTGCCAAGTATAATATCGGAGGCGCAGGCTACGGCTGGCACAGTACATACAGAAACTGGATGTTCTCTCTTCAGAGGATCAGTGGCGTAATCGCTTTTGTCTTCATCGCAATCCACGTCTATCAGACGCGGGTACAGGTGTTCTTCGGTGAAGAGGTCAATTTTGACATGGTACATCAGATTGTTACGAACCCGGCATGGCTGGTGTTCTACATCATCGGCATCATCGCGACTGTATATCATTTCGCCAATGGTCTATGGTCGTTCATGGTGACATGGGGCTTCACACAGTCCGACAGGTCACAGCGTGTGATGAGCTACGTATCGGCTATCATCTTTGTGGTAGTCAGCTTCATCGGCATACAAGCAATACTGGCATTTATTTAATAAGGAGTGGACAGAATGGCTAATGATAAAATCATCGTTGTCGGTGGCGGTCTCGCCGGATTGATGGCAACGATAAAAGCAGCTGAGACAGGCGCCGAAGTAGACCTGTTCTCAATTGTGCCCGTAAAACGTTCTCACTCCGTATGTGCTCAAGGTGGAATCAATGGAGCAGTCAACACGAAAGGTGAAGGCGACTCTCCAGCAATCCACTTTGATGACACAGTGTACGGTGGGGACTTCCTGGCCAACCAGCCTCCGGTCAAAGCAATGACGGAAGCTGCACCAAAGATCATCCACCTGCTGGACCGGATGGGCGTCATGTTCAACAGGACGCCGGAAGGTCTGCTTGACTTCAGACGGTTTGGTGGCACGCTCCACCATAGAACTGCATATGCAGGGGCAACAACAGGACAGCAGCTGTTATATGCACTGGATGAGCAGGTCAGGAAATATGAAGTGGATGGTCTGGTCCGCAAATTCGAGGGCTGGGAGTTCCTCGGTGTGGTCCTCGATGACGAGGGGCGTGCACGCGGAATTACGGCACAGCAGATGACAAACGCTGAAATCCAGACATTCAAATCGGATGCTGTGGTCATGGCTACAGGCGGACCGGGAATCATCTTCGGAAAATCCACCAACTCCATGATCAACACAGGGTCTGCTGCATCGGTCGTATATCAGCAGGGTGCAATCTACGCAAACGGTGAATTCATCCAGATCCACCCGACAGCAATTCCTGGTGATGACAAACTCAGGCTGATGAGTGAGTCCGCCCGTGGTGAAGGTGGCCGCATCTGGACATATAAGGATGGCAAGCCGTGGTACTTCCTTGAAGAGAAGTATCCAGACTACGGGAACCTGGTGCCAAGGGATATCGCAACACGTGAAATATTCGATGTCTGCGTAAACCAGAAGCTCGGCATCAACGGTGAGAACATGGTCTATCTCGACCTCTCGCACAAGGATCCACATGAGCTTGATGTCAAGCTCGGCGGCATCATCGAAATCTACGAGAAATTCACAGGGGACGATCCGCGCAAGGTTCCAATGAAGATATTCCCGGCGGTCCACTATTCAATGGGTGGCCTGTATGTGGATTTCGACCAGATGACGAATATTCCAGGACTGTTTGCAGCCGGGGAATGCGACTATTCCCAACATGGTGGAAACAGACTGGGTGCGAACTCGCTGCTTTCAGCCATCTATGGCGGCATGGTCGCAGGGCCGAATGCCATCGAATATGTCAGAGGTCTCGACTCTTCCTTTGAAGATCTCGATGACGCCATCTATGAGAAGCATGCAAAGGCCGAACAGGAAAAATTCGATAACATCATGAGTATGGACGGCGATGAGAATGCTTATGTCATCCATAAGGAACTCGGCGAACTGATGACGGACAACGTCACTGTAGTGCGTCATAATGACAAGCTGCTCGAGACGGACAAACGCATTGTCGAACTTATGGAGCGCTATAAGCGCATCAATATCAATGACACCAAGAAGTGGAGCAACCAGGCGGCATTCTTCACACGCCAGCTTTGGAACATGCTTGTACTGGCGCGTGTAATCACCATCGGTGCATATAACAGAAATGAATCCCGCGGCGCCCACTTCAAGCCCGAATTCCCTGAGCGTAATGATGAGGAATGGCTCAAGACGACAAAAGCATATTTCGAAGGTCCAACCGAAGCGCCACGCTTCGAATACGAAGATGTTGATGTAAGCCTCATCCCACCTCGTAAAAGAGACTACTCTGCAAAGTCGGAAGGGAGTGCTAAAAAGTAATGAGTGAAAAGACAGTAAAGTTCAATATAAAGCGTCAGGAAAATACTGAGTCGAAGCCATACTGGGAAGAGTTTGAAGTTCCATACCGCGAGAACATGAATGTAATCAGTGCATTAATGGAGATTCAGAGGAATCCGGTCAATACAAAAGGTGAAAAGACGACACCGGTCACTTGGGACATGAACTGTCTCGAAGAGGTCTGTGGTGCATGTTCAATGGTCATCAACGGCAATGCACGCCAGTCGTGTACAGCACTGATCGATCAGCTGGACCAGCCGGTCAAGCTGGAACCGATGTCCACATTCCCTATAGTCAAAGACCTTCAGGTCGACCGTTCATTCATGTTCGACAGCCTGAAACGCGTAAAGGCATGGGTGCCGATCGATGGTACGTACGACCTTGGTCCCGGACCACGCATGCCTGAAAAGAAACGCCAGACAGCCTATGAGCTTTCAAAATGCATGACATGCGGTGTATGCCTTGAAGTATGCCCGAACGTCAATGACAGTTCCAAGTTCATGGGTGCTGCACCGATCAGTCAGGTCAGACTGTTCAACCTGCACCCGACAGGGAGCATGAACAAGCATGAAAGGCTGGACGCCCTGATGGGTGTCGGCGGTGTTGCGGAATGCGGCATGGCACAAAACTGTGTGCAGGCATGTCCTAAAGGCATCCCTCTCACCACTTCCATTGCTGCCATGCAAAGGGAAACAAATTTCCACATGTTCAAGTCCTTCTTCGGAAGCGACCACGAAGTTGAATAATCCAAAATGGGAAGAGCGCTGCTCTTCCTATTTTTTTATTTTCAAGTACGTTATAATGGAAGAAATAATCGAGAAGGACTGGGGTCAATGAGTGATAGGGAATCCATCATATCCATAGAAAAATCGATCAGATACATATCCGCCCATGTCAAAAGCCATGGCCGGGAAATACTGAAGAAATATGAACTGTCCCCTCTGCAGTTCGTCGCCCTCCAATGGGTGGATGACAAGGAGGGCATCACCATCGGGGAACTGTCGAACAGGCTGGATCTTGCGCATTCCACAACTACCGATATCGTCGACAAGCTTGAGAATGGGGCGTTCGTAAAAAGGCAGAAGTATGAAAAGGACAAAAGGATCGTGCTGGTGCTGATGCAGGACAGGGGCCGCCAGATCATCAAGGAGGTCATCGCGAAGCGCGTCTCCTATATTTCTGAGATTACGGCGCATCTCTCAGCCGATGAAAAGGAGATGCTTCCAGTCATTCTGGAATCGATTCTGCATGAAAGTGAGAAACGGAGCCATGAATAAACCGATCGGCGTAATGGATTCAGGCGTCGGCGGACTGACGGTGGCACGGGAAATCATGAGGCAGCTGCCGGATGAATCGATCGTCTATTTCGGGGATCTGGATCGATGTCCCTACGGCAACCGTCCGATGGAGGAGGTCAGACGCTTCACCGTTGAAGTTGCCGACCACCTTGTGGAGCGGGGCATAAAGATGCTCGTCGTGGCCTGCAACACTGCTACGGCAGCGGCACTCGACACCCTGAAAGAAAGATATGACATCCCGGTGCTCGGTGTCATAGAACCGGGCGCAAGAAGTGCGATACAGAACAGCTCGAATCAGAATGTCATCGTGCTGGCGACCAAAGGGACCGTAGAGTCAGGGGCCTACCCGGACGCAATCCGTCATATCAACCGCAATTTCAAGGTTGAGAGCACCGCCTGTCCAAAATTCGTCCCCCTAGTAGAAGAACTGCGGTATAAGGACAGGGTGGTGGTGCGCATCGTCATCCACCAGACTTTGAAGCACCTGTGGGACTCCAGGGCGGATACCGTCATTTTGGGATGCACCCACTACCCGTTGCTTGCTGATGAAATCAAGGACTATTTCCATGGCAGGAAGAAAGTGATCGATTCCGGGTATGAAACTGCACGTGAGGCCAGTGCCATACTGACACTGCTCCAGTCCCATGCGCCACCCGGATCGGAACCGCAGCACCTGATGATAGTGAACGGGGAGACTTCAAGGTTCGAATACATCCTGAAGGACTGGATGCCGTTCATGGACTATTCGATGGAACAAATTGAACTGTAGGAGGAATGAAGCATGGTCAGAATAGTGGTCGCCAGCGGCAATGAAGGGAAGATAAAAGATTTCAAGGCGATTTTTCCGGATGATGAAATCATCGGAATCAAGGAGATCCTGCCCGATTTCTCGGTTGATGAGACTGAGGATACATTCAGGGGCAATGCCATCCTGAAGGCTGAGGCAGCATCAGCAGAGCTGAACATGCCGGTCCTGAGCGATGACTCCGGGCTGAGCGTCGATGCTCTGGACGGGGCTCCCGGCGTCTACTCTGCGAGGTTTGCAGGAGCGGAGGCAACGGATGGGAAGAACAACAGAAAGCTTCTGTCCGAACTGGACGGCGTCGAAGACCGCGGTGCACATTTCACATGTGTCATCGCCCTGGCGATTCCGGGCAGGGAAACGCGGACATATGCCGGGGAACTGTACGGTGAGATTCTGGAATCACCGCAGGGCGGGGGCGGATTCGGATATGACCCGCTCTTCAGGACGGAGGACGGCAGACTGCTCGGCATGGTTAGCGCTGAAGAAAAAGGGGAAATAAGCCATAGAAGAAAGGCATTGGATCGGTTGAGGGAAGATACGGCAGTATTCGATGTACTAATACGCTATGATGGGGATGATAGGAATGAAGATTTTAATCGTAAGTGACAACCACGGTGAACAGGGAATCGTATATGAGGCCTATGGCAGGAACTCAGGTGACCTGAACATCCATCTCGGGGACAGCGAATTCAACTATGATGATACCGAAATGGTGCATTTTGAGCGTGTCCGGGGAAATGTGGACACGGACAGCCGCTATCCCGTGGAAGGGCATCATGAAGAATCGGGTGTGTTCTATACACATGGACACTTCTACGATATAAAGAAGGGCCGGGAGGTGCTGGCGGACCGTGCCAGGGAGTACGGAGCGAGATATGCATTCTATGGCCATTCACACGTGGCGAAGGCTGAAATAGTGGGCGATGTCTACTGCATCAACCCGGGGAGCATTTCGAATTCGAAGGGTGAACTGGAGGAATCCTATGCAGTGCTTGATACTTCCAGCAACATCGTCACCTTCCTGGACAGGAACCATGAAGTCCTGAAGGAGATCGATCTTGATGGGCTTTAGGCTGTTCTAACCGGCCAGAACCGCCGCAAGCATCAGTACAGTAAGCACAAGCATGGTCCATTCGATCACGCCCTGCTCCTGTCCGTAGCGCATGACAGACCATATGAAGAGGAGCAGTACGATGGATGCGACGGCGAAGATTGAAGGGTGCATTTCAAATGTTGTATAACGTCCGGTCAAGTAGAGTATGGACAGGGCGGTGAAATAGGTTGCGAGAAATATTCTGGCTGTGTTCTTCATCGGCATTCTGCATCCTTTCAACAAATTTATGACTCGGGAGGGTCAAATATGAATATACTGTATTTCGATGACGATTGCATCATATGCAACCGTTTTGCGAAGACCATCACTGCATTGGACCGGAAGGATGTCATACGCTTCAGCTCCATAAAGGCACTCGATGGCATCGTTCCCGAGGAGATCGACTCCGTCGTATACTATTCGGATGACATGTACCTCCATTCCGATGCCATCATCGAAGTGGCGGCCGACACGACAGGTTTCCGGCCCATACGCCTCCTGAAGGCCATTCCGGTCTGCTGGCGCAACGCGCTCTACCGGCTGGTTGCGAAGAACCGGTATCGGCTGAATGAAAAGATGTCATGCACCATCGACCCGGATGTGAGAAGGAAGATCATCACGTAGGGCACCAGGTGGGCACCAGCGACTAATCATGACAGAGGGATCATAATATGGTGAGAATAAAAGTGGATGCAGATATCGAACTGAAGGCCATGGAGCAGAAGGACAGGGAACTGGTCTTCGCTACAGTGGACCAGAACCGTGGCCATCTCAGGAAATGGCTGCCATGGGTCGACTACATGACAAGCCCGGAAGACTATATCGGAGTGATAAAAGTATGGCAGGAAGATATCGATAACGGTACGGGTCTGCAGCTCGGCATATTCCACAGAGGTGAGTTCGTCGGCATGTGCGGATATAATGAAATATTCTCCCTCAGCAGGCGCGGACAGATCGGCTACTGGATCTCGAAGAAAGGCCAGGGCAAAGGAATCGTCAGGCGCTCGGTCGAAAAGCTTGTGGATTACGGGTTCAATACACTTGAGCTGAACCGTATCGAAATCATCTGTGGTGAATACAACTACAGGAGCCGGGCACTGCCCGAGGCGATGGGTTTCACAAAGGAAGCTGTACTCGCCGACTACGAGTTCCTGTACGACCATTATCACGACTGCATCATGTACCGGCAGCTGAAAAGGGAGTACGATTCAAACAAGTTTTAAAAACGGAATCTTCCGTGGTGTAATAAAACATGAATTATTTTAAATAGGTGTTTGACTTAGAGGGGGCATTTTGATTATAATTGTATTTGTCCGATTCAGTCCTGGTAGCTCAGCCGGATAGAGCAATAGCCTTCTAAGCTATCGGTCGGGGGTTCGAATCCCTCCCAGGACGTTATGAAAGAACCCCCTTGAGTGGGGTTCCTTTTTTTATCATCCATATGATGTCCCAGTAGCTCAGCAGGATAGAGCGACAGCCTCCTAAGCTGTAGGTCGGGGGTTCGACTCCCTCCTGGGACGTATTTTCCAGAAAAGCAGTATATTATGAGAAATCCCATAGCCGCGAGGGCTATGGGATTTTTTATTGATAGAAATTTTCTGCTGGGGTAAACAGGAGATAAATAATTGTTTTACTTTTCAAATAAAGGGAATTCTTAAGTAAAAATACGGAGAGGGGACATGTCGATTGAGTTATCAATTTGAGGAATTATTTTCTGAAATTCTGGATGATAATCGGAAGGTTCTTGAAGATATTGAACCGTTTGAGCATCCGCTTGTCGTGCTGCTTCGTAAGTGTCTTGAAGAACAAGAGTCTATGCTTGAGAGACTCATAGAGGAGTTTGAAGAGGGGGAGACTGGGCTTAAGGATATCAAGACCAACTGTTCTGCCCTGTTCCATGCAAACCAGAAAGTGAATCCCTATTTTGCGGAGTGGAGACGTGCGACGGGATGGATCGGTTACAAAGATGACAATCCTTCAAAAGAGCTGATGGAATCGTTAAAGGAAAAGCTCGGCGTCATGCAGGATGACCTGATTGAGATTGCCTCCAAGCTGGACGAAGAATATGGAGAGTCGACGACCAAATACTTTATACCAACATTCTACTTACCGGAAGAGAGAGTTAACTGATGGGCTGGAAACATGAACGAATCGACCAGAATGTATATAGTCAGGGCGAAGTGGACAAATGGGTGTACAGCACATGTGGCCTCTGTTCAGTCGGCTGCGGCTGTTATGTTGCTGTTAAGGATGACAAGATTGTAGGTGTAAAAGGGAATGGGGAGCACCCTATCAACCGTGGCAGACTGGGTCCGAAGGGGGAGAATCAATGGCATGCCAATAACGCGCCGGACCGTCTGAAGACACCCATGATCCGGAATGCCTCCGGTGAACTCGAGCCTGCAAGTTGGGAGGATGCGATGCGGTTGGTTGTAGATAAGGCGAAGCAGTCCCTTAAAGAGAAAGGTAATAATAGTGTCAGCATCTACTCTACAGGGCAGGGCTTCTTTGAAGATTATTATACAATTGCCAAAGTGGGGCGGGCTGGACTGCAGACCCACCTGCTGGATGCGAATACCAGACTGTGCACCTCTACTGTCGAATTTGCACTGCTGCAGTCATTCGGTGCGGACGGTACACCGGCTTCTTTCGATGACATCGACGAAGCGGAGACACTGATGCTGTTCGGCCATAATGTTGCGGAATCGGGAACAGTGCTGTTTGAACGCATCATGGAACGCAAAGTACGGACAGGGAAACCATATCTTATTGTGGTGGATCCGCGGAAGACACTGACGGCAAGAGAAGCGGATCTGCACCTGCAGTTGACCCCGGGCGCAAACCTTCCACTGATGAACGGTCTGATCAACGCATTGATCGAACAGGATAAAGTGGATAAAGAATTCGTCGAAGCCCATACGGTCGGTTACGAAAAGATGAAGGAATCAGTAAAAGAATGGACGCTCGCAAAAACAGCTGAGAGCACCGGCATACCGGAAAATCAGCTCAAGGAGTTCTATAGAGTCATGTGTGATACGCCATCACTGGTATCGACGACACTCCAGGGTGCCTTTCAGAGTGCGGAGGCGACAAAAGCCTGTGTTGCCATCAACAACTTCCATCTGATTCGTGGCCTCATCGGCAAACCGGGCTGTGGCCCGCTCCATACAGCCGGTCAGCCAAGCTCCTCGGCAAACCGGACGGCTGGTGGCGTTGGCACTTATCCGGCCCACCGCAATCCGACCAATCCTGCACATATGAAGGAAATGGCAGAATTGTGGAATGTGGATCAGGATTCGCTTCCTGCTGGTCCGGAAAAAGGGATTGAGGAGATTATCACCCATATAGAAAAGGAAGAAGTCGGCTTCTTCTGGAATATTGGTACAAACCCACTTGTTTCCCTGCCGAACCGCCACCGTGTAAAAAAAGCACTGGAAAGCGTGTTTGTTGTCGTACAGGATCCGTTCCTGACGGAAACGTCGGCAGTGGCTGACGTCATTCTCCCTGTTGCCATGTGGGGCGAAAAGGAAGGAACGATGGAGAATGCCGACAGAACTGTCACCATTTCAAGAAAAGCAGTGGAACCACCAGAGGGCGTGCGATCTGATTTTGAAATCCTTGTGGACTTTGCAAAAAGGATGGGGTTCAAGGATAAGGATGGGCGGCCGCTGGTCGGATACTCTACGCCAGAAGAATGTTTTGAGGAGTTCAAGGGCACTACCAAAGGGCGTCCTTGTGATATGACAGGCATCACCTATGAACGTCTGGAATCATTAAACGGAATGCGTTGGCCTGTGCCGGATGAAAAGTCTACAGGCACACCGAGGCTTTATTCCGACTATAAATTCCACACAACAGTGGATGATGCCCAAGTCTTCGGCAAGGACCAGTTTACCGGGCGGGCGCTGTCGAAAGAAGAATTTCAGGAAATCGGCGCAGAGGGCAGAGCGATACTCCACGAAACGCATCATCTGCCACCGTTTGAGCAGCCGAATGACCAGTATCCGATGTGGTTGACGACTGGCCGTTCGGTATGGCACTGGCATACAAGAACGAAGACGGCACGTGCGCCGATGCTGCATATGGCAGCTCCGCACAACTATGTTGAAATTCATGCCGAGGACGCCAAGGCGCTAGGAATCATCCAAGGTGAAGTCATACGCATCTCCTCTCCACGGGGCGAAATTGAAGTCCCGGCCCGGATTGGAGAAACAGTTCAGAAAGGACTGCTGTTCGTGCCTTTCCACTTCGGTAACCTGGAAAAGAAAGAATCTGCAAACAGCCTTACCAATGACTTCGTCGATCCAATCTCAAAGCAGCCGACCTATAAGCAGTCAGCGTGCAAAATTGAGAAGATACGAAATGAATACAAGGTGAAGGCGGAGGAATCCCTGGAGGATATTGCCTCCAACTATGGTCTGACAGCAAAAGAACTGCAGGCTGCCAACAATTTTTCAACCCCTTATGATGTTGAAGTGGGTGCCTCAATTGAAATTCCAATTTCAGTAGTCAATACTCCCTTGGTGCCTTATATGCCGCATCGTTAGGACAAGTGCATATGGACGAACTTAATTTACCAATACTTTGACGATCGGAGACCTTTCGCAAGTGTGCCTGACTTGTGGAAGGTCTTTTTGTGATACCACTTCCAATCAAAATCGATTTTCACTGTATGCAGATGAAAGATTTTTTGTTTTACAAACAAAGCCCCCTTCTATAAAATTGTTATGAATTCACATAAAGGAGAATTATGATGAACAAATTTGACGAACCTATTCTCGTAGTACCGAGAGATGTTCTTTTTAATAATGAGGCGGATGCCTTCAATGGTTTTATTGGTATGAACGATAGAAGGTACGAAAACATTCTTTCGGCTTTTCCCGAGTTCGAAGTAAAGCGGCGGGGCGACATGGAGGAGGATCCGGCGTACAAGCAGCTGATCGGTTATGTCATCATTACTTCTGACAACGGTAAAACACTCGTCTACAAGCGCCTGAATGGCGGTGGTGAGGCGCGCCTGCACGGTATGCTGTCGATTGGGGTCGGCGGTCACATGAATGATGTGCCGGATGCTTCCGGTATTGAGGAGAAACTTTATATCAATGCAGGCCGGGAACTTTCTGAGGAGGTGGGCCTATCCCAGGAACAGCTCGAAGATATAGAGATCGTTGGTCTAATCAATGACGATGACAATGAGGTGGGCCGTGTCCATATCGGTGTCGTATTCAAGGTGACGGTCGAGGAAGCGGATGTCGCGTCGCATGAAGAAGACACACTGGAACTGATTTGGGAACGGGATGACCAGCTGTCTGAAAGATCGCCTTACGAATCATGGAGCGAACTCATCATCAGGGATGCCTATGGACGATAAGATCATTTCGCACCAGCGGTTTCTCGGCAAGATGAAGCGGGATATGGAGACCGATCACCAGAACGGTGACCATGAGGCGTTCGTCGCCAAATTCAGAAGATACGATGAACTGGGGGAACCGCCCATTGAAGTTGTCGAGCAGTTCTACAGGGCGCTCTCCGCCATCGGGAAGCATGACGAAATCATTGATTATGCACTGCTCCAGATGAACGCGGGACGGGGGCATTATGATGTGCACATGCGCCATCTGCTCGAAGGACTTCTGAGCCAGGAGCGGTATTTCGAGGTGGTTGAATTCTCCGACCACCTCATGAAAGAGGAGATTCCCCATGAGTTCCGGATTGAGGTGGCGGCACTCCGGCACAGGGCGAAGAAGGCAATTGATGAGAAGAAGGCGGCCATCATTCCCGAAGCACCGGAAGTCGACAGGCACGATTACCGGGATATGCAGCCCTATGAGCGGATGGATTTCCTGAAGGGGATCATCGAAGAGGCGGATGATCGGTACCAAAAACTCATCCGGGAAGCGGCTGCCGGGGAAAAGAACCATGAATTGCTGACTTTCATGCTTCTTTATCTGAGGACAATCGGGGATGGCGAGGTGCTCACCATCCGTAAGATGGGTGAACAGCTCGACGTCATCCCCCGGGAACTGCCGGATCTTGAAGCATCCGGGGGATTCAGGCTGGTGAGCGGGCGCGTCATGGATGAGGTGGAGGACAGGATGCCGCAGTTTGCCGAGTCGGCAGCTGCCATGCTGATGTCCCATATGCTGTACTGCTATCCGGTCGAGCCGCCCTTTGGGGCAGACGTCCTGGTGGACGCCTATCTGGAGGAGATACTCGGCATGGTGAACATAGAGTATGAACACGCAGCCGATGCAGAGGCCGTCTCCTGGATCCGGTCCCTTGAGCAGACGATTGCCGGGGGATGAAGGACAGAAATCAAATGTTGGATATGAAAAAGTGATATGTTATACTATATTGGTTGATTGAAATCATGGACTAACGGAGGAATAAGAATATGTCTCAAAAGTGGGAAAAACAAGAGGGTAATGAAGGAGTTCTGACTGTCACAGTCCCTGCAAAGGAAGTTGACGGTGCTCTCAATGAAGCATTCAAGAAAGTTTCGAAAGATGTAAGCATTCCAGGATTCAGAAAAGGCAAAGTGCCACGTCAAATGTTCGAAAAGCGTTTCGGCGTAGAATCCCTTTACCAGGATGCGCTGGATATCCTGCTTCCAAAAGCTTATACAGAAGCTGTAAATGAAGCAGACATCAATCCTGTGGATCAGCCTGAAGTGGACATCGAACAGATGGAAAAAGGCAAAGACCTCATCTTCACTGCGAAAGTCATCGTGGAACCTGAAGTGAAGCTCGGCGAATACAAAGGGCTTGAAGCTGAAGAGCTTGACACGGAAGTGACTGAAGAGGATGTTCAGAAGGAAATCGACAACATGCTTGAAGCACATGCTGACATGGTTGTTAAGGAAGATGGAAAAGTTGAAGAGGGAGACGTCGTCAACCTCGACTTCGACGGCTATGTAGATGGCGAACAGTTCGAAGGCGGCCAGGCTGAAGGCTATGAACTCGAAATCGGTTCCGGCAGCTTCATCCCAGGCTTCGAAGAACAGGTAGTCGGCATGGGTGTTGAAGAGGAGAAGGACGTCAACGTCACTTTCCCTGAGGAATACCATGCAGAAGAGCTGGCTGGCAAAGAAGCGACTTTCAAAGTCAAAGTCAACAGCATGAAATCCAAGGAGATTCCTGAACTCGACGACGCTCTCGTGAAGGAACTCGATCAGGATGTTGAGACTGTGGACGCATTGAAAGAGAAGCTCGAAAAAGACCTTAAAGAAGCGAAGGAAAACGAAGCGGACGTAACGATGAAGGAACAGCTTATCGAGCAGGCTGCTGAAAATGCAGAAATCGATGTGCCGGAAGCGATGGTCAAGACTGAAACGGACAGGATGCTCCAAGAGTTTGAACAGCGCCTCTCCCAACAGGGCATCAACATGGAGATGTACCAGCAGCTCTCCGGCCAGGATGAGGATGCGCTCCGCGAACAGATGAAGGACGATGCACAGAAACGTGTACGTACGAACCTCGTGCTCAAACAGATTGCTGTTGACGAGGACATCGAAGTGACGGAAGCGGACATGGACAAAGAGCTTGAAAAGATGAGCGAACAGTTCGGCATCAAAGTGGAAGATATCAAATCCACTCTTGGCGACCTCTCCATGCTCCAGGATGACCTCAAAGTACAGAAGGCAATCGACGTACTTGTAGATAACAGAAAACAGAAGTAATGGAAGCAAAAGAGTACAAGTGAATCAGGAGCTCTGCAACAGGCCGTTGCAGAGCTCTTAGCTTTATGAAGTTCCGAGACTGTATATTTGATTTTAATGATGATTTCTAGTATATTTTACAGGAATGAAAAAAGAGGTGTTGAAAATGTTTAAATTTAATGAAGACGACACAAATCTCACTTGTTCCTTCTGTGGTAAGGACCAGGAACAGGTGAAGAAATTGATCGCAGGCAGTGGTGTCTACATTTGCAACGAATGTATCGAACTCTGTCACGAAATCATCGAAGAAGAGCTGAAGTCCGAAAAGACGGAAGTGTTTACAGAAATACCGAAGCCACAGGAAATACTTGAAGCGCTGAATGACTATGTCATCGGGCAGGACAATGCCAAGCGTGCGCTGAGTGTGGCTGTATATAACCACTATAAACGTATCAACCAGAACCAGGAAGACGGCGTGGAAATCTCGAAGAGTAACATCGCGCTGATTGGACCGACAGGAAGCGGTAAGACACTGCTCGCCCAGACGCTGGCAAGGACACTCAACGTGCCTTTCGCCATTGCGGATGCAACAAGTCTGACGGAAGCAGGCTATGTGGGTGACGATGTCGAGAACATCCTTCTCCGTCTGATCCAGGCAGCAGATTTCGATGTTGAGCGTGCTGAACAGGGCATCATCTACGTCGATGAAATCGACAAGATTGCACGTAAGAGCGAGAATACTTCCATCACAAGGGATGTCTCCGGTGAAGGCGTGCAGCAGGCACTTCTTAAGATTCTCGAAGGAACGACGGCAAGCGTTCCGCCACAAGGTGGAAGGAAACATCCGAACCAGGAATCCATCCAGATCGATACGAAGAACATCCTCTTCGTCCTCGGTGGGGCTTTCGACGGTATGGATGAAATCATCAAAAGACGTATCGGTGAGAAAGTCATCGGATTCGGCGGTGCATCCGAAAAGTCAAACGACAAAGATGAGATCATGAAAAAGGTCCGTCCGGACGATCTCCAGAGCTACGGCCTGATTCCAGAATTCATCGGCCGTGTGCCAATCATCAGCTATCTTGAAGAACTCGATGTCGATGCACTCAATTCCATTCTGACAGAGCCGAAAAATGCGCTCGTCAAACAGTATCAGAAGATGCTCCAGATCGACAATGTGGAGCTGGAATTCGACAAGGACGCACTGAATGCCATCAGTGAACTTGCGATTGAAAGGAAAACAGGTGCACGTGGCCTCCGTTCGATCATCGAGGAGCGCATGGTGGACATCATGTTCAATGTGCCTTCCAATGAAGACATCCGCAAGGTGAAGATCACAAGAGCTACGATCGAAGAAGAAGCAGAACCATTGCTGTTTGATGAAAACGGCGAAGAGATCCAGTTGAACCGAAAAAGTGCATAATATCTGAAAGAGCTGTCTGAACCATGGACAGCTCTTTTTACTGAAAGGAAGAAGAGCGATGAGAATCAATCCAAACAATGTAGAAATACTCATCTCTGCTGTAAGCAGTGCACAGTATCCAAAAACTGGCCTGCCGGAAATCGCTTTGAGCGGCCGCTCGAATGTGGGCAAGTCCTCCTTCATCAACGCAGTAGCCGGCCGCAAGAATATCGCCAGGACTTCCTCCAAACCCGGCAAGACACAGACATTGAACTTCTATAATATGGACGACCAGTTTGTGTTTGTCGATGTCCCCGGCTATGGCTATGCCAAGCAGTCGAAGAAGGCCCGCGAAGAGTGGGGAAAGATGATTGAGAACTACCTGGCCGAAAGGGAGGAACTGGCTGCCGTCATCCAGCTGGTCGATCTGAGGCATAAGCCGACCGAAGATGACGTGCTGATGTACAATTACCTTAAGCACTTTGAAATTCCGGTTATCATGATATGTACGAAGATGGATAAGATCCCAAAAAGTAAGCTTGAGAAGCATCTGAAAGTGGTCAGGGAGACCATCGACTTCGAAGAGGATGACGTGATGATTCCTTTCTCTGCAGTGGATAAGAAGAACCTCCCCAAAGCAATGGAGGCCATTTCACAATATATGTAGGATTGTTCACAAAAATTTCTTATTTATAATTGATATAAATAAGATTGTGTCGTGGATTATGCTCATGCAATCTGTTAAAATAATAATTATTGAAAGTGTCCAAAGACGAGGCATAATAGGATAGTGGGGGGCAATTCGGATGCATGTTATCGCATTGAGTCTGAATTACAGAAAAGCGAGTGTTCAAGAAAGAGAAAAGGTGGCGTTCAAGGATGAAGAGGTCATCCCGGCGCTACATAAGTTGCGGGAACAGAAAAGCGTGCTTGAAGCCGTACTTCTGTCCACATGCAACAGGACGGAAGTATACGTGGTCAGCGACCAGGTGCATACAGGAAAGTACTATTCCCAGATGTTCCTTGCGGACTGGTTTGATCTGGATCTGGCATCGGTCAAGAGGATTACGGATGTCAAAGTCGGAGATGAAGCAATCGAGCATCTGTACCGTGTCGCTTCCGGGCTGGAATCGATGGTTCTCGGAGAGACCCAGATCCTTGGACAGATCAGGGATGCATTCTTTACTGCCCAGAATGAGCATACGACAGGTACCATGTTCAACAAGCTTTTCAAAGAAGCGATTACGGTGGCAAAGCGCGGACATAGTGAAACGGATATCTCCAAGAATGCGATATCCATTTCATACGCCGCAGTGGAGCTTGCCAAGAAGATATTCTCCCGTGTGGACGACAGCAAAGTTCTGGTTATCGGCGCAGGGGAAATGGCTGAGCAGTCCCTTCTGAACCTGACGTCGAACGGCATCAGTAATGTCACGGTCGTCAACCGGTCCGAATCGAAAGCCGAACGCCTGGCTGAGCAGTTCAATGGAAAGAGTGCCTCCATCGACAGGTTGAAGGAGGAGCTCATCGGGACCGATATCGTGATCTCAAGCACTGCTGCACGCAATTATGTCATTACAGAAGAAGTGATGACAGAAGCGATGGCGAACCGTAAAGGGAAGCCGTTGATCCTGATGGATATTGCACTGCCGAGAGACATCGACCCGACAGTGGGCGGGATGGACAATGTCTACATGTATAATGTGGACGATCTCCAGGGCCTGGTGGATGCCAACCTCTCCACCCGTCAGGAGGAAGCAGCCAAAATTGAAGGCATGATTGCCGAAAGCATGGACAAGTTCACCGAATGGGTGAACATGCTGGGTGTCGTGCCGGTCATACAGGCACTCCGTACAAAGGCGCTCTCGATCCATGAAGAAACATTCCAGAGTGTGGAGAGGAAGATGCCGGATATGACTGACCGCGAGCGTACAGTGATATCGAAGCATATGAAGAGCATCATCAACCAGATGCTCAAAGATCCGATCATCTATACGAAGGAAATTTCAGGTGACCGGAAAGCAAGTGCAAAACTTGAAGAAATAGAGCAGCTCTTCGGCATCGAAGAAGAAGTGGATGCCATCCGCCAGCAGGAGAAAGAGAAACAGCAGCAGAAGCTATTGGCAAGGAAGCAGGAGCTGGCACTCGATTAAGGTGGAAGCCATATGGATATGATGTTCCGCAGTCATGAATTTATATTGTTATTATACTTTTTGAGCCTTTCTGTGCTAAGCTACGATCTGTTTTTCAGAAATCGGCTGGCCAGGAAGGTTTCCTTTTATCTTGTCATCATCGCCGCCGTACTCCAGGTCGCATCCTTCATCTATATCGGTGCGTCCCTCGGCCGCATCCCGATCCAGACAACTTTTGAAGGGATATATGTGTTCTCGGCCCTTGTCGTGATCATGGGCCTGTTCCATTACAGCCGGAGCGATTCGGAAATTGCCTTCTCGCTCTATGTATTCTGTGCCTTCATATTGTTTTCCATCTACACATTCGCGCCGGTCACCTACAGCAGGGTGACGGAAGTTTCAGCCATCATGAATGAATTGCTCGTCATCCATATTGTGCTGGCATTGTTTGCCTATGTGCTTTACTTCATTTCGGTGATACATGCCGTGATATATATCATTCAATATGATAACCTGAAAAAGAAGCGTTTCAATCGTCTCTTCTTTTCCCTCTTCAGTATAGAGACGGCCAAAAAGACGATGATACGCACGCTCGTCCTGGGTGTCCTGTTCATGCTGATCAGCATATCCCTCGGGACCCAGTGGGGCATATATATATTCGGAACTGAAATATTCCGTGACTTCAAGGTGCTTGGCACCCTGTTTGTACTCATACTGTATACGGGGCTGTTCTTCCACCTGAAAATAAAGGGCAGCATATACCAGTTTGCCTGGTTCAACATCCTGATCTTCATCATATGCATGCTGAACTATCTATTCATCACACAGCTATCCAGTTTTCATTTCTGGAGCTACTAAAGGAGACGCAAAATGAGAAAATTTATTGTTGGTTCAAGACGCAGTGGTCTGGCGATGACCCAGTCCAGACAGTTCATCGACAGTCTTAAATCGCACTATCCCGACCTGGACATCGAAATCAAGGAAATAGTGACCAAGGGGGACCGGATCGTCGATGTACAGCTGTCCAAAGTAGGCGGCAAGGGCCTTTTCGTCAAAGAGATCGAGCAGGCCCTCGCCAACGAGGAGATCGATATGGCCATCCACAGTCTGAAGGATGTACCAAGTACCATGCCTGAAGGATTCACCATCGCATGTGTACCTGAGCGGGAAGATATGCGCGATGCCTTCCTGTCCAACAACAAAGTGCACTTCAAGGATCTGCCCGCAGGCAGCGTTGTCGGTACGAGCAGCCTGAGGCGGGGTGCCCAGCTGCTTGCGATGCGTGATGATATCGAAGTGAAGTGGGTGCGCGGCAATATCGATACACGCATCAAGAAGATGGAATCCGGTGAGTATGACGCGATTGTGCTCGCAGCTGCAGGCCTTAAACGCATGGGCTGGTCCGACAATATTGTCACGGAATACTTCGACCCGGAATCATTCATTCCGGCCATTGCCCAGGGGGCACTCGGCATCGAGTGCCGTTCCGGCGACAAGGAGCTGATCGAGATGCTGCAGAAGGTGCATTCCGATATAGACGCATCATGTACGTCTGCAGAGCGGGCCTTCCTGAAGCGCATGGATGGCAGCTGTCAGGTGCCGATCGGCGGTTATGCATCCTATGAGGATGGGGAACTCTATCTGACGGGACTGATCATGCCTGAAGATGGCAGCGAACAGTATATCGTCAAAAAGTCCCATCAGGATCCGGAGACGCTCGGCAACCTCGTCGCTGATGAGATGGAGCGCATCGGCGCAAAGGATATCATCGACCGCATCAATGAAGCACTCTAGGCCATCGGTCATCATGACGCAGAGCAGGGAGCCGGAATTCCGGTCCGGAATGCTCGCGCTCCATCATGTGCCGCTGATCACGACTGAATGGCTGCCTTTTGATGCGTCATTGCTTGAATATGAATATGACTGGCTTGTGCTTACAAGCCGAAATGCAGTGGATCACTTTCTCCCATTCATGAAATCCGTCAGATTCAACAGGCTGGCGAGCATCGGCAGAAAGACGAGCGAAAGTCTGGAGTCCCATGGTTTCACAGTGGACTTCGAACCACCGGACTATTCGCAGGAAGGGTTCATGGCCCAGTTTGCAGCCCAACCGGGTGATCGTGTACTCTATCCCGTCAGCGAACGTGCCCGTCCGCTCCTTTATGAGCATCTGGGCAGGCAGGGATGCACAGTGGCACGCATCAACCTCTATCGCCCCGTGGACAACGGCCCTTCAAGGGAAGTGCTGCATGGGCTGCTGTCGGATGAACCGTATGCCATCACATTCTCAAGCCCATCGGGTGTCCGGACCTTCATGAAATGGTTCTCCCCCGATATGCTTGACGGGGTGGTTGTAGCAGCCATCGGACATGTGACGGCGGAGGCTTTGAAGGAATACGGCATAGACTCCATACAGCCGGAAAAGGAAACGATGGAAGACATGATCACGATGCTGGAAGAAAGAATAGATAGGAGAGTATAAAATGAATTTCGATAGACATCGACGTCTGAGAAGAACAGAATTCATGAGGGATATGGTCAGGGAGACGAAAGTCACAAAGGAAGATCTGATCTATCCGATTTTCGTAGTGGAATCCGACGATGTGAAGGAGGAAGTGCCGTCCATGAAGGGGGTCTTCCAGATTTCACTGAACCGGCTCCATGAAGAGCTGGAAGAGGTGAAGGCAGCCGGAATCAAATCCGTCATCTTCTTCGGCATACCGGACGAGAAGGACCCGGAGGGCCATGGTGCCTACCATGACCATGGCGTCGTCCAGGAAGCCTGCAGAATTTCAAAGGGCCTGTATCCTGAAATCCTGGTCATTCTGGATACCTGCCTGTGTGAATATACGGATCACGGCCATTGTGGACTCATCGATCCGGATACACAGGATGTCGATAATGACAGCACACTGCCGCTCCTTGTCAGAACTGCCGTCTCCCAGGCGAAAGCCGGAGCGGATATCATCGCGCCAAGCAATATGATGGATGGTTTCGTATCTGAAATCAGAAAAGGGCTCGACGACAATGGCTACAGCCATATTCCAATCATGAGCTATGGCATCAAGTACGCCTCCAAATTCTACGGCCCATTCCGTGATGCAGCGGACTCCACGCCGTCATTCGGCGACCGCAGGACCTATCAGATGGACCCTGCAAACCGTCTGGAGGCACAGCGTGAACTGGAAAGCGACCTCGAAGAGGGATGCGACATGATGATCGTCAAACCGGCACTGTCCTATCTTGACATCATCCGGGATGTCAGAAACAATACGAATGTGCCGGTAGTCGCCTACAATGTCAGTGGAGAGTACGCGATGACACGGACCGCTGTCGATATGGGACTTCTTGAGGAGTCCGTCATCATGGAACAGATGGTTTCCATGAAGCGTGCCGGAGCGGACATGATCATCACATACTTTGCCAAAGACATATGCAGAATGCTTGATGAAGGGATGGAATAGAATGTACGAAAAATCAGAAGCACTTTATGAAAAAGCGAAGGAACTGATGCCGGGCGGAGTGAACAGTCCAGTCAGGGCATTCAACTCCGTGGGCATGAATCCGGTCTTCATAGACCGCGCGAAAGATGCAAGAACCTATGATGTGGACGGCAACGAATACATCGACTATGTGCTCAGTTTCGGTCCCCTGATCCTCGGCCACAGCGATGAAAAGGTCGTCGACGCCCTCACCGCTGCTGCACAGAAAGGCACCAGTTTCGGTGCACCGACAGAACTTGAAAATGAACTGGCGGAACTCGTCATCGACCGCGTACCATCGGTCGAGATGCTCCGCATGGTCTCCTCGGGCACGGAAGCGACGCTTGCGGCGCTGCGGCTGGCCAGAGGATTCACTGGGAAGAATAAGATACTGAAGTTTGAAGGCTGCTACCACGGCCACAGCGATTCCCTGCTGATCAAGGCGGGCAGTGGCGTTGCGACGCTTGGGCTTCCGGATTCTCCAGGAGTGCCCGAAGGGACGGCGGCGAATACAATCACCGTACCGTACAACGATGAAGAGAGCCTTTCCGAGGCGTTCGACAAGTTCGGCGGGGATATTGCAGCAGTCATCATGGAACCCGTCGCCGGGAACATGGGCGTCGTGCCACCGAAAGAGGGCTTCCTGAAGTTCGTACGTGAGATTACGGAGCAGAATGATACGCTGCTCATATTTGATGAAGTCATGACCGGATTCCGTGTCGGCTATCACAGTGCACAGGGCCATTATGGCATTACGCCGGATCTGACATGCCTCGGCAAAGTGATCGGCGGTGGACTGCCTGTAGGGGCCTACGGCGGCAGGCGTGACATTATGGAACGCATTGCACCCGTCGGAGACATCTACCAGGCGGGCACACTGTCCGGCAACCCACTTGCGATGACGGCGGGACTTGAGACGCTCAGGCAGCTGACGCCGGAAAGCTACGAACATTTCAATAAGCTTGGCGACATGCTCGAAGTCGGGCTGAAGGATATTTTCAGCGAAAAAGGATATCCGATCACAGTCAATCGTGCCGGGTCGATGATCGGCTTCTTCCTGAGTGAAGGTCCGGTCGTGGATTTCGACAGTGCGAATACAAGCGACCTTGAGCTTTTCAAAAATCTGTACCAGGAACTGCTCAAAGAAGGTGTCTATCTGCCACCTTCCCAGTTCGAGGGCATGTTCCTCTCCACCAAGCATACCGAAGAAGATATCAGGAAGACACTGGACGCCTTCGGTAGCGCGCTTGAACGCGTTGCGGGGAAATAGCCTCCAAAATTCGAGTTTATATGCGCAGAATAAAGTGTATAATGAAAGAGAATAGACAACGGGAGGTAATTTGAATGGCCAATGACAAGGATAAGCACATATCCGACAAGAAAGCGAACATGAAAGGCGAACGAGATAAGGACAAAGTCTACATCGAAGGTCAGAACAGGGAAATGATCGACCGCAAAGAGGACAACAAGAAAAACCCGCTTATGTGGATCATTCCGATTGTTATTGTCCTGCTGCTCATTCCCCTGATCATCAACCAGTTCAGCGGCGGTGGCGATGAAGAGGGTGGAGACGGCTCTACATCGACGACTTCCGGAGACGAGGAAACGCAGGAAGAGGGAATGACCGAAGAGGACAGTACCGAAGAAGGCTCCGGTTCCGAAGAATCCACGGAAGAGGGATCCGGTGCTGAAGAGGAGTCCACTGAGGAATCCACTGAAGAAGAAGGCACAGAGGAAGAGAGTACTGAAGAGGAATCATCCGATGATTCCGATGCTGAAGTTACGGAAGAGGAACCAGGTTCAGCCAATGATGAGGCAGAGACTTCCGAAGACAGCAGTGCAAATTAATTCTGTTCATGACAACCCCGCAGCAGTGCAGACTGGGCGGGGTTGCATTTTGCATGAATATTGTTTTGAATTCCGAAATAATTACTGGAAGGGGCCGACGGGATGAAGTATCTGAACCTGCTGTTTCTGTTTCTTGCTGCAATCGTCCTGTCTGCGCTGCTGCAGTGGATCGGGATGGTGCTTCCATGGCTTTTTGGTGCGATGGTTGCAACCGTCCTGTTCCACAGGCTGGTGACGAGCCATTTCCATTATCCCAAATGGCTGGGCAACGTCGGCCTCGTCATCATCGGCGCGGAAATCGGCTCTGCATTCACCCTGCAGACATTTCGTGACATGGCTGACGATTACATAAACATCATACTTATTTCACTGCTCATCATCATCCTGAGCCTGATTCTGGCAAGATTTTTCATGAGGATGACCGGCTGCACCATGGAAACGGCTGTGCTTGCTTCGGTGCCGGGCGCACTGTCGCAGATGATCGTCATGGCGGAGGAGGAGAAGCGTGCGGATCTTCTGCTTGTCACGCTGACACAGATGTCGCGCATCGTGCTTGTCGTCATCTTCGTACCGCTGATTGCGAGCTTTGCCGCTGACAGGGGGACAGGTGCATTGAACGAAGCTGCGGCCCCGCTCCTGTCGGTCATGACATGGGACATGCTGTGGATCGTCGCTGCCATCCCCATCGTCATCCTCATACTCGCAAAATTGAAATTTCCTGTGCCGTTCATGATGGGTCCGATGCTCGCCGTGCTCGGCTGGAACATGGTGACGGATTATACATTTTCGGTCAACACTGAGTTCATGTATGCAGCCCAGCTGTTCTTCGGCATAAGGATCGGCTTTCAAATATCGACGCTCGTCACCCAGTTGAACAGCCGTCTGATCGCCGCCATGATCATACAGAATATACTCGTCATCGCAGGAACGATGGGGCTGGTGATGCTGTTTCTCCTGGTGACAGACCATAACTTCACGGATCTGTTCCTGAGCGCGGCACCGGGCGGCATCGGGCAGATCATCATCGTCGCCGTTGACATGGGCGCCAACACCGCAATGATCTCGAGCTATCATATATTCAGGATCTTCTTCATCCTTCTGATCGTCGCACCCGCCATAAATTACTTCCTTAGACGGAACAGGCGCCGGCGCGAGCATGCGGAGGATGGGACTTGACAGCACCCGGGTGTTGGAATACTATAAAATTAATGCAATAGATGAAGGCAGGAGAGTAGTGGTATACGGGTTACAGAGAGCATGTGGGTGCTGTGAACATGCCGAAGTATGCCATGAAAGTAGTCTGCAGAGATCAGTCCTGAACCAAAGTAGGGCCTGACGTGGGATGAGCGTTAATCATTTCGAGTGCAGCATTTCATGCTGAATCTAGGTGGTACCGCGGAGCTTCCGTCCTAAAGTCATGGACAGGAAGCTTTTTATTTTTGTCTAAAGGAGAGAATGTTATGGAAATGTCCAAAAAGTACGATCCGAAAATGGTTGAAGAAGGTAAATATGAAAAATGGGTGGAAGCCGGCTATTTCAAGTCTGATGCGGCTTCCGACAAGCCCCCGTACTCCATCGTCATCCCGCCGCCGAATGTGACGGGCAAACTGCACCTTGGGCACGCATGGGATACGACCCTCCAGGATATCATCACGCGCATGAAGCGCATGCAGGGCTATGAAGTCCTCTACCTCCCCGGCATGGACCATGCAGGCATTGCGACCCAGGCGAAAGTGGAAGCGCGCCTCCGCGAACAGGGCGTCACCCGTCATGACCTTGGCAGGGAAAAGTTCATTGAACGGGCATGGGACTGGAAGGAGGAGTATGCCGATTTCATCCGCAGCCAGTGGAAGAAGCTCGGCCTCGGCCTCGACTATGACAAGGAGCGCTTTACAATGGATGAAGGCCTGTCCAAGGCAGTAAGGAAGGTCTTCGTCGACATGTACAACAAAGGGATGATCTACCGCGGCGAATATATCATCAATTGGGATCCGGCGACACAGACGGCGCTGAGTGATATCGAAGTCATCCATAAGGAAGTCGAGGGCAACTTCTACCATGTGAAATATCCACTTCCTGACGGCAATCATCTTGAGATCGCCACTACACGTCCCGAGACGATGCTCGGTGATACGGCGATCGTCGTCCATCCCGATGATGACCGCTACAGGGAATATATCGGCAAGACTGTAACATTGCCGATCATGGAGCGCGAACTGCCGATCATTTCAGATCCGTATGTCGATATGGAATTCGGGACCGGGGTGATGAAGGTGACGCCGGCACACGACCCGAACGACTTCGTACTCGGTGAACGCCATGAACTGAAGCGGATCAATGTCATGAATGAGGACGGCACGATGAACGACCTCGCAGGCAGATATGCAGGCATGGACCGTTTCGAATGCCGCAAGGCACTGGTGAAGGATCTTGAGGCGGAAGGCTACCTGATCAAGGTGGAGCCGCATGTCCATTCCGTTGGACATTCGGAGCGCAGCGGGGCGGTCGTTGAGCCCTACCTGTCCACACAATGGTTCGTCAAGATGGACGATCTTGCCAAAAAGAGCCTGGACAATCAGGATTCCGATAATGCGATCAACTTCGTACCCGAGCGCTTTGATGCAACATTCCGCCGCTGGATGGAGGATATCCGCGACTGGTGCATCTCCCGCCAGCTCTGGTGGGGACACCAGATTCCGGCCTGGTATCATAAGGAGTCCGGAGAGATGCATGTTGGCATGGAGCCGCCTGCGGACCCGGACAACTGGGTGCAGGATGAAGACGTGCTGGATACATGGTTCTCAAGCGCTCTATGGCCGTTTTCCACAATGGGATGGCCCGAAGAGACGGAAGACCTGAAGAAGTTCTTCCCGACGAATGTGCTTGTGACCGGCTATGACATCATCTTCTTCTGGGTGGCACGAATGATCTTCTCCTCCCTTGAGCATACAGGAGAGAATCCATTCGATGATGTACTGCTCCACGGCCTTGTGAGGGATGAACAGAACCGCAAGATGTCGAAATCCCTCGGCAATGGTGTCGATCCGATGGATGTCATCGAAAAATATGGGGCGGATGCCCTGCGCTACTTCCTGTCCACAGGGACAACCCCGGGGCACGACCTCAGGTATTCCGATGAAAAAGTCGAATCCGTATGGAACTTCATCAATAAGATCTGGAACGCCTCCCGGTTCAGCCTGATGAATATCGGTGAAGACTTCGGTATGGAAGACATCAATCTCGAAGGTGAAAAATCATTGGCTGATGAGTGGATATTGACGCGCCTGAATGAGACGATCGGCAATGTCACGCAGCTTTCCGAACACTACGAGTTTGGAGAAGCAGGGCGCCTGCTGTACAACTTCATATGGGATGACTTCTGCGACTGGTACATCGAAATGGCGAAAGTGCCGATGGCTGAAGGTACGGAAGCCGAGAAGGCGATGACACGCTCCGTATTGCTCCATACCCTGGACAACATACTGAAGATGCTCCATCCATTCATGCCGTTTGTGACAGAGGAGATATACCAGACGATAGAGCCGGACAGGACGATCGTCACAAGCGAGTGGGCAAAGGCGCACACTCATCTCAGCAACCCGACTTCCGAGGATGCCATGGCACTGCTCGTCGACATCATCAAGTCGGTCCGCCAGACAAGGAATGAAGTCAACACACCCCTGTCGAAACCGATCGATATATTCATAGAAGTCAAAGACGCGGCGCGGAGAGAACTCATCGAGAACAACAGGCACTACATCGAACGCTTCTGCAACCCTGGCTCCCTCGACATCTCTTCTGAAGTTGTGACGGAAGAGGATGTGAAGACGGATGTGGTGAACGGTGCAACAGTCATACTGCCATTGTCCGGACTGATAGATATGCAGGAGGAGATAGCACGCCTTGAAGGTGAGCTGAAGCGTCTTGAAGGCGAACTGAAGCGCGTGGACGGCAAGCTCGGCAATGAGAAGTTCACCGCGAACGCACCGGCGGATGTCGTTGAAAAAGAAAGAGAGAAACAGATCGGCTACCAGTCCCAGTTCAACGAAGTCAGGGAGAGGCTGGACAATCTGAAAAGAAAGGGATAGGCCATGAGCTATCAAGAAGGATTGAATTGGATTCATGAAAGGATGAAATTTGGCATCAAACCCGGTGTCAGGCGTATGGAATGGATGCTTGGGCGCCTGGAGAATCCGGAACGCAATATCAATGGCATACATGTCGTCGGCACGAATGGCAAAGGATCCACCGTGTCCTATATGAGAAATGCTCTGAACCGGAACGGCTATACTGTCGGGACATTCACCTCCCCGTACATCGAGACATTCAACGAACGGATTTCGGTGGACGGCACGCCGATTTCAGATGACGATATCGTCCATCTGGTCAATATCGTCAAACCGGTAAGCGAAGCACTGGAAGCCGAGACGGACCTTGGTACGGCAACAGAGTTTGAAATCATTACGATGATGATGTTCGTCTATTTCGGAAGCGTGCGTTCTGTCGACTATGTGGTCGTCGAAGCCGGTCTTGGTGCCAAGAATGATTCGACGAATGTATTCCAGCCGATCATGACTGTACTGACAAGCATCGGGCTGGATCATACGAGCATACTGGGCGACACCCTGCTGGATATTGCCAAAGACAAGAGCGGTGTCATCAAACCCGGCGTTCCGCTTGTCTTCAGCGTCAAGGATGACGTATCCCGGGATTATATCCATACGGTGCTCGAGGAGAATCATGCAAAGGGGGTCGAACTGAACAGGGATATCATCATGATTCCTGAAAACGGTGAGTTCCAGTTCCAGTATGGCTCCTATGATTTCCAGGATATCCGGCTTGGCATGCCGGGCAGGCATCAGAAGGAGAATGCTTCCCTCGCCATAGCGGCGCTGATCGAGCTTCATGAAAGGGGAAGGGCGGTCCTCGACTGGAACCTGATGATCAAGGCCATCGAAGAGGCCACATGGCCTGGCCGTATCGAGACCATCAGTGAAGATCCGCTGGTCATCATTGATGGTGCCCATAACAATGAAGCGGTTGAAGCCCTCGTGGATACGATCGGAAAACAGCATCCCGACAAGAAGATTACAGTGCTTTTCTCAGCAATAGAAGGGAAGCCGCTGGCTGCGATGCTCGAGAAGCTCGAAGGGATGGCGGATGCCTTCAATGTGACGGATTTCGACTTCCCAAAAGCACTGCCGAAAGCGGCGATATACGAGAAGGTGAAGCACCCGCGCAGGGCGATGGTGGATGATTATATCCAGTTCATAGAAGATTTCGAAGGGGATCTCCTGCTCGCGACAGGCAGCCTCTACTTCATCAGTGAAATCAAGCAGTACTATAATAGAAAAAGACGATAATCCCGAGTGGGGATTATCGTCTTTTTTATGCTAGAAGGGGCCGTAGCCGATCCACAGGCTGATGACCATGAAGGCGGCACATGCCACGATCCAAACGAGCATGATCGGCCAGACGAAACGAAGCCATTTCTCGTATGGAATGTTGGCGATGCTGAGGCCTGCCATCAGGATGGCCGATGTCGGGAACAGGTAGTTCGACAGGCCGTCCCCCATCTGGAAGGCCAGAACAACCGACTGGCGGGGCACGCCGACGATATCCCCTATAGGGGCCATCAGTGGGATGGTCGTTGCCGCCTGGCCGGAACCGGACGGGATGAAGAAGTTGATGATGAACTGGGTGAAGAACATGCCGACTGCAGCAATGGAGGCGGGCAGTCCTTCCAGGATGGAGCTGACCGAGAAGATGACCGTATCGATGATGGTGCCATCTTCCAGTATCAGCAGGATACATCTGGCAAGCCCGACGATGAGTGCACCGAATGTAACTTCCTTGGCTCCTTTTATGAAATCTTCTGCAATGCCGTTTGGTGTATTGCCTCCAACCAGTCCCGAAAGGATGCCCATGGCTAGGAATATTGCTGCAAGGTCGGTGCCCGTCGACCAGCCTTGTACGACGCCATATATGATGAGCCCGAATCCGGAGAGTATGATCAGGAGGACGAAAATGTGCCTCGTCGTCAACTCCTTGAATGCATAGGATTCTTCCTGGGCATTTTTCTCAAGCCCATATACGTAGCTGTTGTTCATATCCTTCTGCACCCGTTTGCCGTATCGGTATACAAAGAATGCAGCGATGATGACAAATACGATCTGGACGATGATCCTGTAGAACATTCCGGAAAAGAGGGGCAGTCCGGCGACTTCCTGGGCGACGCCGACCGTGAATATATTCATGAAGCCCCCTGCGAATCCGGCTGCAGCACCGAGAGCCACCATTGCCATGCCGGTCATGGCATCCATGCCGAGGGAACGTGCAAGCATGATTCCCATTGGAATGAATATCAATGTGGATTCGGCCATGCCGAAGGTGGCGCCGCCAAGCGAGAAGATGAGCATCGTCAGTGGAATCAGGACGATTTCCCGGTTCTTGAGCAGTGAGACGACCTTGTTGATGCCGGCTTCTATCGCTCCGGTCCCGTTGATCATCCCGAATGCCCCACCGATGATGAAGATCAGGAATATGATGCCTGCAGCATCCGTCATGCCGGCAGGGACGACGCGGAATATTTCAGTCCAGTGGACAGGTGTCTGCTCAGTGAACTCGAAAGAGGTTTCATCCACGACGAGGATGCCGTCCTCGTTCTCCGTCCGATCATACTCCCCGGCGGGGATGACATAGCTGAGAAGCATTGCCAGAATGACGATGGAGTAGATGAGGACGAAAGCGTGGGGTACTTTTATGTATTTCATTTCCAATCCTCCTATGCTGTTGGTGATCTTAATTATACTTGAGTGATGGGATATGGCAACCTTCCATATATATAAGTTTCAAACAATTCAATCTTTTTATATTTCAAAATAAATGTATAATGGTAGTATCAAATTGCGAGGGGAGATTGTATGGACAGAGGGGAACAATCAGAACAGAGGCCTGCGGGATTCCGATTCCCGCATACTTATGCAATCCTTTTTTCGGTCGTCATCATTGCAGCAGCGCTCAGCTATGTCATCCCTGCCGGGGAGTTCGAACGGGTCGAAGTGGGGGACAGGACGGAGGTGGTACCCGGAAGCTACACGGCGGTGGAACAGAGCCCGGTGTCATTCTTCGAGCTGTTCAAAGCGATTCCGACCGGTCTGATTGATGGGGCGAACATCATATTCTACATATTCCTGGTCGGCGGCGCCTTCGGCATCATCAGGGCTACAGGGGCAATCGAAGCGGCCATCCAAAAAGTGATGCTCATGGTCAAAGGGAATGAAAAATTGATGATTCCAGTGGTCATGCTCGTCTTTTCCATTCTGGGCTTTACAACAGGCATGGCTGAGGAGGCCATCATATTCGTTCCCATCGGCATCGTGCTGGCCACAGCTCTTGGGTATGATGCCATGGTGGGGACGGCCATGGTGACGCTTGGAGCGGCTTCCGGCTTCATCGGCGGCATGCTCAACCCCTTTACAGTGGGGATTGCCCAGGAGATCGCTGAGCTGACGATATTTTCAGGCTGGCAGTTCAGGAGCGTCGTCTATTTCTTTGTACTGGGAATCGCCATACTGTATGTCATGCATTATGCGAAAAAAGTGAAGAAGGATCCCGAATCGAGCCTGGTCTATGAGGAGTCGCAGAAGGGGCATGTCAATTTCACAGATGATGTGATGAATTTCGACGAACTCAAAAAGCGGCATATCATGATTCTTGTGACATTTACAGTCGGCATCATCATAAATATATATGGCATCTTCCAGCATGGCTGGTTCCTGACGGAACTGTCCGCCAACTTTTTTGTGATCGGTCTCATCGCCGGACTTGTCGGCGGAATGAAGATCAACGACATATTCGATGCCTTCATTGACGGCATGAAACTTGTCGTCTACGGTGCGATCATCGTCGGTTTTGCACGGGCCATCGTCGTGGTGCTCGAGTCCGGCGTCATCATAGACTCGGTCATCAATGGAATGAGCAGTGTGCTCGACTTCCTTCCGCCATCCATAACGGCGCTCGGGATGCTCGTCATACAGGTCGTCATCAACTTCTTCATCCCGTCCGGATCCGGCCAGGCGATGACGACGATGCCGATCATGACACCGATTGCGGACCTCCAGGAAATTCCAAGGCAGGTCGCCGTGCTCGCCTACCAGTACGGAGATGCAATCACGAACACGATCATACCGACTTCTGCCTCATTGATGGGTGTCCTGGCGGTTTCAGGTATTCCCTACATCAAATGGGTCAGATTTGTCTGGAAGATCACGCTGATGTGGCTCATCATAGCTGCTGCAGCCCTGGTTGTGGCCACAGTGATGGGCGTCTCATAGTAAAAAGGCCGGCGGGACCGCCGGCCTTTTATTATACCTTTCTAGTTCAAGTCTTCCTTTTTAAGGGAGTCCCTGATTTCTCTCAGTAGTACGGTCTGCTCGTCTTCGGCAGCTTCCTCCACGAAGCGGTTCCGCGTCAGCACATTGACCACTTTAACAAATACGAATATTGCTGCTGCGATGATGAGGAAGTCGATGATCGCCTGGATGAAGACGCCATATGTAATCCCCCTGTAGGCCCATTCCGAAGTGAAGTCGGTGTTGCCGAAGATGAGGGCGATGGACGGCATGATGATGTTTTCAACGAGTGCCGTGACGATTTTGCTGAATGCTGCACCTATGACGACGGCGACTGCAAGGTCCAGTACATTTCCTCTGAGTATGAAATCCTTAAATTCCTGCCACATGATGATTCCTCCGAAGTTTTTGATTATGGGTCCAGCATCCATCTTACAACAAACGCATGGACTTGCAAGCGGTGTGGCGTAATCACTTTATTTATACTGATGTTGATATATACTGGTGGTATAGGGTAAATGTATATTTGCTAGACTCCGAATGATGTGTTAACATCAATAATTGTTTTGCAAGTTGCGTTACAAAAAGTAATTAATGGGAATAACTAATCCAAAGGAGGAGTAAAATGGAAGAGAAAAACCAAGGAAAATTGACACCAGTTTTTTGGATATCACTTGTTATTGTATCTGTTCTTGTCCTTTACGGGACGTTCTTTTCAGAGAACTTCGAAAGCGTAACGGGAGTCCTCACGGGGTTTATAACGAGTAACTTCAGCTGGTATTATGTATCGCTGACAACAATTTTCATCTTGTTTTGCCTGATATTCGTCTTTACACCGATGGGGCAGATCCGTCTTGGCAAACCGACGGAAAAACCTGAGTTCAAAACGATGTCATGGTTTGCGATGCTTTTCAGTGCCGGCATGGGTATCGGTCTCGTATTCTGGGGGGCTGCCGAGCCGATCAGCCACTATTTCACCCCGCCGACTGCCGAACCAGAAACGGATGAGGCGATGAAGGAATCATTGCGGAGAACGTTCTTCCACTGGGGTTTCCATGCATGGGCAGTCTATGCAGTCGTGGGACTGGCTCTGGCATTTGCCCAGTTCAGACGGAATGAACCCGGATTGATTTCGAGTACATTGCGCCCTATTCTTGGCAAGCATGTAGACGGCCCAATCGGTACAGCAATCGACGTGCTGGCCGTGTTCGCCACGATTGCTGGGGTAGCGACTTCCCTTGGTCTCGGTGTCATGCAGATCAACGGTGGCCTGAGCTACCTGTTCGGCATTCCGAACAATATCTATGTACAGATCATCATCATTGCCATCATTACTGTGCTGTTCATGTACAGTGCATGGACGGGACTTTCCAAAGGAATCCAGTACTTGAGTAATGCAAATATGGTCCTCGGCGGCCTTCTGTTGATCTTTACACTTGTACTTGGGCCAACGGTTCTGATTCTTAACATGTGGACTGATACTTTCGGCGGTATGATCGGCAACTTTGTAAACATGAGTTATGATGTTGCACCACTCAATCAGGATAAAAACGATTGGCTCGGCGCCTGGACAATCTATTACTGGGGCTGGTGGATGAGCTGGAGCCCATTCGTCGGGATTTTCATCGCACGGGTGTCACGAGGCCGTACAATCCGTGAGTTTGTACTGGCAGTCATGATCGGCCCAGCCGTACTCAGCTTCTTCTGGTTCAGTGTCTTCGGGGTCACTGCCATTGATTCCGATAGACAGGTCGGTGGATTTGCAGATCTTGCGACTGAAGCTGTCCTGTTTGAAATGTTTAATAATCTGCCGTTTGGTCTGATTGTTTCACTTATCGCGGTGCTGCTGATCGGCACATTCTTCATCACTTCTGCTGATTCGGCAACATTCGTATTGGGTATGCAGACGACCAATGGATCGCTTACACCACCAAACAGAACAAAAATGATCTGGGGTATTGCCCAAGTTTCTATTGCGATTGTTCTGCTCATGGGCGGCGGACTGACATCACTCCAGGCAGCAGCAATCATCTCGGCATTCCCATTCTCAATCATTCTCATACTCATGATGGTTGCAACCTACAAGGATGTTGCAAAAGAGCAAAGATCACTGAATCTCCTCATCGAACCTAACTACGAAGGTACAGAGTATGAAAAGCTGATGAAGGATCATGAGAAAAAACAAAAACTGGATGATGAGAAAGCAGCCAGAGAAAACAGTTAAGTTAATATATAGTTATGGAAATGACCTATCAGCATAAGTTTTACTTATTGCTATAGGTCATTTTTTTGTATCGAAATTATGGGCGAATTGAGAGGAACGGCGTTTACATCCCTTATGTAAAGATATACAATTGATACGAACGGTCTTATGACTGGAATATTGATAGGGGGCTATTACAATGAGTCAAAATGTTAATGAAGCTGCCAAGAAGTCGTTCAATGTCGGCGGCAAGGACTATAACTACTATAGTCTGAAGACATTGGCTGAACGGGGCATGTCTGAACCACACAAATTGCCATACTCCGTCAGAGTGCTGCTTGAATCAGTACTGCGCCAGTACGACGGCAGTGTCATCAATGATGAACATATTGAATCTTTGGCAACTTGGGACAAAGGTGACAACCAAGGAAAAGAAGTGCCATTTAAACCTTCACGCGTCATTCTTCAGGACTTCACTGGTGTGCCGGCGGTCGTCGACCTGGCATCTCTCAGAAAAGCGATGGATGATGTAGGTGGAGATGTACAGAAAATCAATCCTGAAGTGCCTGTAGATCTCGTCATCGACCACTCGGTACAGGTGGATGCCTACGGTACTGATGATTCACTCAGACTGAATATGGAGCTTGAGTTCGAAAGGAACCAGGAACGCTATGAATTCCTGCACTGGGCAACGAAGGCGTTCGACAACTATAAAGCCGTTCCGCCTGCAACAGGCATCGTGCACCAGGTGAACCTCGAGTACCTGGCGAATGTTGTCCACGTCAAAGAAGACGGCGATGAACTCGTTACTTTCCCGGATACACTCGTTGGTACGGATTCCCATACAACAATGATCAATGGTCTCGGCGTACTTGGCTGGGGTGTCGGCGGCATCGAAGCCGAAGCCGGAATGCTCGGTCAGCCATCCTACTTCCCTGTACCTGAAGTCGTGGGTGTGCGCATGACGAATGGCCTGCCGGAAGGTGCAACAGCGACAGACCTCGCACTGCGCGTCACTGAACTGCTGCGCAAACACGGCGTTGTAGGAAAATTCGTCGAATTCTTTGGACAGGGTGTAACAGAGCTCCCACTCGCTGACAGGGCGACGATTGCGAACATGGCGCCTGAATATGGTGCGACATGCGGCTTCTTCCCTGTCGATGACGAAACACTCGAATACATGAAGCTCACAGGACGCAGTGAAGAGCATATCGATATCGTCAAGACATATCTTCAGGAGAATGACATGTACTTCGACCCGGCAAACGAACCGGTCTACAGCGAAGTTGTCGACCTCGACCTCTCCACAGTTGAGCCTGCACTTGCCGGACCAAAGCGTCCACAGGATCTGATTCAGCTGTCCGATATGAAGAAGGAATACAGGAAATCCATTACAGCCGAAAGCGGCAACCATGGTCATGGCCTGGACGAATCGGAATTCGACAAGAAGACGACAATCAAATTCAACGATGGCAGAGAAGTTGAAATGAAGACCGGCGACCTCGCCATTGCAGCCATCACTTCATGTACGAATACATCCAACCCTTATGTCATGCTCGGAGCGGGCCTGATTGCAAAGAAAGCGGTTGAAAAAGGCCTGGAAGTACCAGCATACGTGAAGACTTCCCTGGCACCAGGTTCCAAAGTCGTTACCGGTTATCTTGAAGACTCCGGTCTGCAGGAATACCTTGATGAACTCGGCTTCAACCTTGTAGGCTACGGCTGTACAACATGTATCGGAAACTCCGGTCCATTGCTTCCTGAAATTACAGAGGCGATTACTGAGAGCGATCTGCTTGTAAGTTCCGTACTTTCCGGAAACCGTAACTTCGAAGGCAGGATCCACCCGCTTGTCAAAGCGAACTATCTGGCTTCACCACCATTGATTGTTGCATATGCACTTGCTGGTACAGTGGACATCGATCTGCGCAATGAGCCACTCGGCAAGGACAAGGATGGCAACGATGTCTTCATGAAGGATATCTGGCCTTCCACTCAGGAAGTGAAGGATGCAGTAATGGGCAACGTCAGCCCTGAGCTCTTCAGGAAGGAATACGAAAGGGTATTCGATGCCAACGAAATCTGGAACAACATCGAAACGACGGATGCACCACTCTACGACTTCGATCCGGAGTCCACGTACATCCAGAACCCATCGTTCTTCCAGAACCTGTCTACAGAACCAGGCAAAGTGGAATCACTGAATGGCCTGCGTGTACTCGGCAAGTTCGGAGACTCTGTAACGACAGACCACATTTCACCTGCAGGTGCAATCGGCAAGGATACACCTGCCGGCAAATGGCTGATTGAACAGGGTGTATCCCCAAGGGACTTCAACTCATACGGTTCCCGTCGCGGCAACCACGAAGTTATGCTCCGCGGCACATTTGCCAACATCCGTATCCGCAACCAGATTGCAGACGGCAAAGAAGGCGGATTCACAACGTACTGGCCGACTGGTGAAGTCATGAGCATCTATGATGCTGCAATGAAATACCAGGAGAATGGCACAGGACTCGTGGTCATCGCCGGAGACGACTACGGTATGGGATCAAGCCGTGACTGGGCAGCGAAGGGTACGAACCTTCTCGGTGTCAAAGCGGTCATCGCAGCAAGCTATGAGCGTATCCACCGTTCGAACCTCGTAATGATGGGCGTCCTTCCACTCCAGTTCGTCGATGGGGAAGACGCAGATACACTCGGTTTTGACGGCAGCGAGACATTCGACATCCAAGTCGGTGAAGATGTCATGCCTGGACACGTCCTCGATGCTGTAGCGACAAACCAGGACGGCAAGAAGACTGAGTTCAAAGTCAAAGCACGCTTCGATTCAGAAGTTGAAGTGGACTACTACCGTAATGGCGGTATCCTGCAGCTTGTACTCAGAAACAAACTTAAAGAGCAGTAATATTAAAATAACCCATCTCTTTTGAGATGGGTTATTACTTTTATTTGCTTTCGAATATGACTTCATCATCCTCAGAATCTATGATCAGTTCCGTATCCTCAAAGTACCATAGGTCCGATTCCTTGATGAAGACCTGTATGCCATCGTACTCGAATACTTTGCTGTCAGAGGGGATGCGTTCTACTGTCAATGCTGGAGAAAACCCCTGTTTCAGCTGTGTTTCACCGCCATACCTTACATAGATGTTTACGCCCTGTCCTTCTTCCGGGTCCAATTCTTCCTTCATCCAATCCAGTGCACGATCTGTAACTTCCAACATTTCCATCATCCCTTCTGCTACATGAATGTAATTTTGGATTCTGTACCATCCATTATACGTTTAATATTGGAGATATGTCTAACGACAATGACTACGGCGATGATGAACGAGAAGGCAATCAGCAGCGGATCCCTGAAAACCAGCGAAAGAATAAAAAATAAGACGGCACTCACGATGCTGGAAAGGGATACATATTTGCTGGCTTTCAGCGTGATCAGAAATGCAGACAGGAGCAGGATGAAAAGCAGGGGATTATATGCCAGTACGGCACCTGCGCTTGTAGCAACAGCTTTTCCGCCCTTGAACTTCAGGAATATGGAGTAGACATGGCCGATGGCTGCAACAAGCCCCGGGATGAATATATGCATATCCACATTGAGGAGCATTGCGGCAAACACTGGAAGCGCCCCTTTGAACATATCCAGCAGAAGCACGACGATGCCGGCCTTCTTGCCAAGAATCCTGAAAGTGTTGGTTGTACCTATATTGCCGCTGCCATGCTGTCTGAGGTCGATCTTATAGAACCAGATGCCGATCAGCAGGCTGAAAGGTGTGGAGCCAAGAAGATAGCTCAATAACAGGAGTATTATAATCGTTTCCATTTAAAAACCCCTTTATTATCAGGTACTAACAGTTTACCATAAATTTTAAACAGGGTATAATAAAATATAGTTTACCATAAAATTATTATGTAAACTAAATACTTCGTATACACCATGAATACATTGATTATGGTTGCAATCATCACACTTTTGTATAAAAATAGAACATGAGATAAAAATAACGAACATATGTTTGTGGGAGGAAATCCAATTTGGCAAGACAGAATACTTATAACGATGATTCAATACAAATACTTGAGGGTCTGGACGCCGTAAGGAAAAGGCCGGGGATGTACGTCGGTTCCACCGATTATAGGGGGCTGCACCACCTGGTGTACGAAATCACCGACAACTCGGTCGATGAAGTCATCAATGGCTACGGCGATGAAATAAATATCACCATCAATCCGGATGAAAGCATCACAATCCGGGATAATGGCCGGGGGATGCCGACAGGCATGCATACATCCGGCAAGCCGACACCGGAAGTCATCTTCACCGTCCTGCATGCCGGCGGCAAGTTTGGTGCCGGCGGATACAAGACATCAGGCGGTCTGCACGGTGTGGGGGCTTCGGTCGTCAACGCCCTGAGCGAGTGGGTGGAGATCAAGATCTACCGGGACGGCAAGGTGCATGAGATGTCATTCAAGGACGGCGGCAAGCTCGACCGTCCATTGGAAGTGACCGGCAAGACAAAAAGGACCGGTACCGAAGTGACATTCAGGCCGGACGGGGAAATCTTCAAATCCGGCACTTCGTTCCACTTCGAGACGATCATGGAAAGGATGCGGGAGTCCGCCTTCCTCCAGAAGGGGATGCGCATCTCCATTACGGACAGGCGTCCCGAGGAGCCCCTTGAGGAGGTATTCCAGTACGACGATGGTCTGAAATCCTTCATCGACTTCCTGAATGAAGGGAAGGATGCAATCGGGGATGTGGTCATGTTCTCCGGCGAGTACAATGACATCCTGGCGGAAGTGAGCTTCCAGTACAATGACCAGTACAGCGAAACGCTGATCTCCTTCGTCAACAATGTGCGGACAAAGGACGGCGGTACCCACGAAGTCGGATTCAAGACCGGCTTCACCCGTGTATTCAATGAATACGCACGCAAAATAAACGAATTGAAGGACAAGGACAAGAACCTTGAGGGCAATGACATCCGGGAAGGCCTGACTGCGGTCATCTCTGTGAAGATTCCTGAAAACCTGCTCCAGTTCGAAGGACAGACGAAGAGCAAGCTCGGTACGAGCGAAGCGCGGAATGTCATGGAATCGCTGATGAGCGACCATCTTCCCTATTATCTGGAGGAGAATGGTGCACTGAGTACCCAGCTGGTCAAGAAGGCGATCAAGGCAAGGAGCGTCAGGGAAACGGCACGGAAAGCCCGTGAGGAGGCAAGGAACGGCAAGAAGCGCCGCAAGGATACACTGCTGTCCGGAAAGCTCACACCTGCACAGAGCCGCAACGCCAAGAAGAATGAACTGTATCTGGTCGAGGGGGATTCTGCGGGCGGCTCCGCCAAGCAGGGGCGTGACAGGCGTTTCCAGGCCATCCTACCGCTGCGCGGCAAGGTCATCAACACCGAGAAGGCGAAGTTTGAGGACATATTCAAGAACGAAGAGATCAATACCATCATCCACACGATCGGCGCAGGTGTCGGAACCGAATTCAATGTGGACGATACCAACTACGACAAGATCGTCATCATGACCGATGCCGATACGGACGGGGCACATATCCAGGTCCTGCTGCTCACATTCTTCTTCAACTACATGCGCCCGCTCTTTGATGCAGGCAAAATCTACATCGCCCTGCCGCCGTTATTCCAGCTGAAGAAGAAGAGCAAAAAGAAGGAGGACGTGCGGTATGTCTGGACTGAGGATGAGCTGATCGAAGCCCAGAAAGAAATGGGCAAAAACGTCGAACTGCAGCGCTATAAGGGTCTCGGTGAAATGATGCCGGAACAGCTGTGGGAAACGACGATGAATCCGGAGACGCGGACATTAATCCAGGTGCGGATTGAAGACGAGGCGCTTTCGCTGAAACGTGTCACGACCCTCATGGGGGACAATGTCGAGATGCGCAGGAAGTGGATCGAATCGAATGTCAGCTTCACACTCGAGGACGCAGACAGCATATTGGGAAATGACGATGTCACAAAACTGGGAGAAAGTGGTGAATTGAATGACTGAACAAGTTCAGCAGCTACAACTTGAAGATGTCATCGGCGACCGTTTCGGCCGCTACAGCAAATACGTCATCCAGGATCGTGCCATCCCTGATGTCAGGGATGGCTTGAAGCCGGTCCAGCGGCGCATCCTGTACGCAATGTACAAGGAAGGGAATACTTTTGAAAAGAGCTTCAGGAAAAGTGCGAAGACCGTGGGGAATGTCATCGGAAACTATCATCCGCATGGCGACTCCAGTGTCTATGAAGCGATGGTCCGCCTCTCCCAGGAATGGAAGATGCGGGAGGAGCTGGTCGACATGCACGGCAACAAGGGAAGCGTCGATGGCGACCCGCCGGCTGCGATGCGGTATACGGAGGCGAGACTTTCTGAGATCTCGAACGAAATGCTCCGTGACATCAACAAAAATACGGTCGACTTCATCAACAACTTTGATGATACCGAGATGGAGCCGACCGTCCTGCCTTCAAAATTCCCGAATCTGCTCGTCAATGGCTCAACAGGCATATCCGCAGGCTACGCCACGGATATTCCGCCGCATAACCTTGAAGAGGTCATCGATGCGACATTGAAGGTCATCGATAAGCCCTCTGCCTCCATCGATGAACTGATGGAGGTCGTCAAAGGGCCGGATTTCCCTACGGGCGGCATCATCCAGGGCAAGGACCAGATCAGGAAGGCCTATGAGACCGGCCGTGGAAAAATCATCGTCCGCAGTCGTGTACGTACTGAGGACACGCGGGGCGGCAAGACCCATATCGTCATCGAAGAACTTCCGTACGAAGTGAACAAGGCGAACCTTGTCAAAAAGATGGATGAAATCCGTGCCGACCGCAAAGTGGATGGCATCATCGAAGTCAGGGACGAAACCGACCGCGAGGGCATGCGCATCATTGTCGAGGTGAAGAAGGACGCGAATGTCGAAGGCATCATCAACTACTTCTACAAGAAGACGGATCTCCAGGTATCATACAACTTCAATATGGTAGCCATCAGCGACCGGGCACCGAAACAGCTCGGGCTGAAGGAGATACTGGAGAGCTACATCGCCCACCAGAAGGCAGTCATCCTCAACCGCTCGCAGTATGAACTGTCGGAAGCCGAGCGCAGGATGCATATCATCGAAGGGCTGATGCACGCCCTGTCCATACTGGATGAGGTCATCCGCGTCATCCGGGAATCGGACAACAAGCGCAACGCCAAGGCGAACCTGGTGGAAGCCTTCAGCTTTACGGAAGCCCAGGCAGAAGCGATTGTGATGCTCCAGCTGTACCGGCTGACGAACACGGACATCGCGGAACTGGAAACGGAGCACAGTGAACTCGAATATACGATCAACCAGCTGCGCGAAATACTGGGCAATGAAAAGCAGCTGCTCAAAGTGATCAAAAAAGAGCTGAGGGACATCAAAAAGAAATATGCCACACCGAGGAAAAGTACGGTGGAGGAGGAGATAGAGACCATCGAGCTCGAAAAGGAAGTGCTGATCGCCAAGGAGGAGGTCGTCGTTTCGTTGACGAAGGAAGGGTATGTGAAGCGTACGAGCCTTCGGAGCTACAATGCGAGTACGCCGGATGAAATCGGCATGAAGGAGGACGATCATGTACTGCTGTCCCGCCATGCACACACGCTCGAGCATCTGCTCGTCTTCACCAATCTCGGCAACTACATGATCATTCCGGTCCATGAACTTCCGGAGATCAGATGGAAGGATAATGGCCAGCATCTCTCGAACCGCTTCAGGCTCGGCGCAAATGAAGCGCCGGTGACGGCTTTCGTCATCGAGGCGTACGAGACCGGCATGTCGGTCGTGACGACCACGAGGCAGGGCCAGATCAAGCAGACTGAGCTCAAGGCCTATGAAGCGAGCCGGATCCGGCGTCCGATTTCCGGGATCAGCCTCAAAAAGGACGACCAGGTGGTTTCAGTGGAACTCTCCCAGGGCGGCGCGGAGGATGTACTGCTGATCACACAGAAGGGCATCTCCCTGAGATACCCGCTGTCGGAAGTCAATCCGGTCGGCCTGAAGGCGCAGGGCGTCAGGGCAATCCAGCTGAAGCCGGATGATGCGCTTGTCTTCTCGGGGCTCGTCTCCGATGAGAAATTCCTCGTGACGGTCTCCCAGCGGGGGGCAGTCAAACGGACGGCCATGGATACATTTGAAAGGGGCGCCAGGGCGCAGGTGGGCAGCACGCTGCTCAAGGAGATCAAATCGAAGCCCCATCGCGTCATCGGGGCCCGGCTCATCGAAAACAATGTCGATATGATCCTTTATTCACAGAATGCCAGCTTCAGATTGGATGCCAGATCCATCCGGGTGAGCGGCAAATATGCCAACGGCTCATTCGTCGTCGATGAAAATGAATTCGGGGAAGTGGAGCGCGTCATATTTGAAGCGGTGCAGTAGTCGGAATAGTCCAACTTGAATTTGGGGCTTTAAAGCGCTTTCCCAAATGATATAATGTTTGTTATATCAGGAGGTGCTTTATGGATTTTGAAGGAATTGTCCCAGATTGGTTCAAAAGTTTTGTAGACATGGGAAACACCCTGCTGTGGGGTGACTTCCTCATCGGGCTGCTTATTCTTGCAGGTCTTTATTTTTCCATCAGCTCGAGGTTTGTCCAGTTCAGATGGTTCAAGGAGATGTTCAGGGTAATTACGGAAAAGGCGGAGACGCTGCCTGACGGCAAAAAAGGGATCGCCCCTTTCCAGGCGTTCGCCATCAGTGCCGCTTCACGTGTCGGCACCGGCAACATCGCAGGTGTAGCCACAGCAATCGTGCTCGGGGGTCCCGGTGCGATATTCTGGATGTGGCTGATTGCGTTCTTCGGCGCAGCAACCGCATTCTTCGAATCGACGCTTGCACAGGTCTACAAAGTGAAGGATCGGGAGGGCGGCTTCCGGGGAGGCCCCGCCTACTATATGGAAAAGGGGCTCAACCAGAGGTGGCTCGGCCTGTTCTTCGCGGTGCTGATCACCATCACCTTCGCCTTCGTCTTCAATGGGCTGCAGGCGAACACCATCGCCCATGCCTATGAAGAGGCATTCAACCTCGACAGATGGGTGGTCGGCCTCGTCATCGCCGCATTCACAGCCGCCGTCATCTTCGGCGGCGCCCGGAGGATTGCGAGTGTGGCGGGCTACATCGTACCGGTCATGGCGGTCATCTATCTGCTGGTCGTCTTCGTCATCCTCATCATCAACTACGACCAGATCATCCCGATGCTCACTTCCATCGTCACGAATGCCTTCGGCATCAGGGAGGTCTTCGGCGGTGCGCTCGGCGCGGCGATACTGAACGGCTTCCAGCGGGGACTGTTCTCCAATGAGGCCGGCATGGGGTCCGCACCCAATGCCGCCGCATCCGCTGCGGTCAGCCATCCTGTCAAGCAGGGGCTGATCCAGGCGCTCGGCGTGTTCTTCGACACGATGATTGTATGTACGGCGACGGCCATCCTGATCCTGATGTATACGGATCTGAGCTATGGCGCCGATGCACTTCAGGGCATCCAGGTGACCCAGGCGGCGATGACCGAACAGATCGGATCCTTTGGAGCGATCTTCATCGCAATCGTCATCCTGCTCTTCGCCTACAGTTCCATCCTCGGAAACTATTTCTATGGCCAGAGCAATCTGAACTACATCAGGGAGAACCGGGTGCTGCTGTTTGTATTCAAGATACTTGTCGTCGTCATGGTATTCATCGGTGCGGTGATGGACCTTGAGACGGCCTGGGCCACAGCAGACATGTTCATGGCGCTGATGGCAGTGACCAACCTTGTTGCGGTATTCGGATTGAGCCATATCGTCTGGCAGGTTGCCGCCGACTATAAGGCACAGCTGAAAACGGGGGTAAACCCCGTCTTCCAGACGAACAACATCAAAGCCGACCTTTCGGAAGTCGATGAATGGGGCGAGAACCGCTACGCCTATCGTAACGAAGAAAGGCCATAGGCAGGCACATAATAAAAAGAGCAGACCATAAGGTCTGCTCTTTTCTAGTTGAAGAGTGATCTGAAGAAGGAGACGATGCTTGAGAAGAAATCGGATACCGCCTTCTTGAATGACTCCCAGGCGCTCGACTCCTGGATGTCCTGGCCGATCGATTCAGCCTGGTCAGCCGCGTTCTGGAACGCTTCACTCGAAGTGATCTGATCGAGGAGGTTCTGGGCACTTTCCTTCAGTCTCTCGGCCTCCTCGCTCTGGAAGATGCCGGAGTTCTGTATCTGGATGATGATGCCGACGATCCTGTCGATCTGCGCCTGTGTCAGCAGGCCATCGAGGCCGTTGGCCGCCATCTGTTCATCGACGATGTCCCTGATCTCCTGTTCCGTGAGGTCACCGCCCTGATTGATGACTTCAACCTTGATGTCGGTGATCATCTTGTTCAGCTGCTCCTGTGAGAATCCTTCGACATTGCTGTTCTCTTCCGAGATATCGGAAATGGTCTCAAGCTCCTCCTGGGAGTTCTGTGTCCGCTCGGTGTCGATGGCCTCCCCTTGGGATTCATAGGCCTTGTAGATGCCGGAGAGGGCACTTTCCCCGGTGACATCTTCAGCCGCCCCGATGACCACTTCCGCGTCGGTGATGCCGGATGTCAGAAGTGCGTTCTTGTATGTCTCCTCTGTGATTTCGGTGATGTTCCCCATGCTCTCATCCACGGTGATGTCGAGGCCGTGGCCTTCAGATTCCTGTATGATGCGGATGCTCGATTTGAGTACGGCGTTGCTGTAGTCCTTGCCGATGTACTGCTGTACATCCTCGCTGTAGACATACTCGACCTTGTCGCTCTCCTCTGTGCCGAGGATTTCACGTGTCGCATCGAGCAGCTGCTGGTCACTCTCAAGCGCTGCACCATACACTGTGACCGCTTCATCCCATTCCGAGGCCGCCTGGGCCGGATTCGGCATCAGCAGCACGAGCATCATTGTCAAAAATAATAGTTTTTTCATCATTATCAATCCCTCATTCCTTATATATATTTTACTATATAAGCATATGTCACCACAATTTTTTATTCTCCCTGGAATAACAGCGATATTATTTCTTTATTATTTTGTGGAAACCGGTTAAAATGATTTGATAGATTAATGACAGGAGCATGATTATGGAAAATGAATACAGACGTTCCGACAGACCGCAGCCCGAAGGGCGGAAACGGCGCATCCGGAAGCGGGCGCTCATTCCGCTCATCCTGCTTGCAGTAATCATCGGTTCAATCCTCTATATATACTTTTCATACCAGTCCGGCCTCGATATCGCGCGCGACAACGGTGTCGAACAGGAAGAGATGGAATTCAACGGGGTGGATGATAACGACGGCAAAAAGAACATCCTGCTGCTCGGTGCCGACCGTGAGGTGGATGGCGCGCAGCGGACGGATGTCATCATGCTGGCCCAGTATGACTATATGAACAAGGAAATGAAGATGGTCTCCCTCATGCGCGATATATATGTGGAGATTCCCGGATTTCAGAGCTATAAGATCAATTCGGTCTACTCACTCGGGGGTGTCGAACTGCTCAGGCAGACCATCCAGCAGAATTTCGGCATTGAAGTCGAAGAATATGCAGTCATCGATTATCAGGCTTTCGAATCGGTCGTCGATGTCATCAATAAGGATGGGATCATGATTGATGTGGAGAAGGACATGTCGGAGAAGATAGACACAGAACTGAAACAGGGGGAACAACGGCTTGGGGGTGAAGACCTTCTTGCCTATGCACGGTTCCGTCAGGATGCAGAGGGTGACTTCGGCCGTGTCAGGCGCCAGCAGCAGGTGATCAATGCGGTCAAGGATGAAGCACTGACCTTCGGCAGCATCCTCAAGCTTCCGAAAATTGCGGGTACCGGCATGGGACATATCAATACGAGCATGAGCGACGGGGAGCTGTACCGGATGATGGCCTCGTTCCTGGTCCGGGGCGAGAAGGACATTCCGACACTCACCGTGCCGGTGGAGGATACGTACCAGTTCATGGACACGCCGCATGCCGGGAATGTCATCGACCTCGACTTTGAAACGAACAGCCAGTATATCCAGGACTTCTTTGAAGGGGACATGGAGGAGCCGGATGCCGGGGAGCCGGACGGGGAAGCTCCGACAGTGAATGAATAGGCACGCAAAAAGGATGGCGGAACCGCCATCCTTTTTTATGTGCTAGTATTTCGGTTTCTCATCGAGTTCCTGCTGGGCCTGTGGCCATGTACGCTTGCCGTCATTCAGCTCAAACTCCATATTCACGTCTGTAACATGGTTCTGCTTCAGGATCAGACGCTCTATGTCATCCCTGAGGGCGTTCACTTCCCTTGAGGTGAGCTCGGGGTCGATCTCTGCAACGACTTCGACATGGAGGTTGTCCCCTTCTTTCAGGACGAACAGTTTCTGGATGTCCTTTATTTTCTCATGGCGCAGGACGATCTGCGAAACCCGTTCTTCCATGTGGGGGTCGGTCTCCCCGAGCACGCCGGCGGCATTCTCCATGAACACCTTGTATACGATGTAGAACATCATCAGGCCGATGATGACCGATGCAATCCCTTCGCTTGGGGCAAAGCCGGTGAAGCGACCGATCAGGATGGCAATGATGGCAAGAAGTGCCCCGGCTGTCGCCACCGTGTCCTCAAGGAATACGAGTTTCGTCGCCGCCTTGGCCCTGTTCATATGGATATAGCTTGTCGTTACAGGTTTCAGACCGTCGTAGGGCTGCCCCGCCTGCTGGAGGAGTTCCTTGCCTGCCTTGTACAGCACGAAACTCTCGAGTATTGCAGCAATGGCGAGAACACCGATGTTGACCAGGAGCATCGTCGTCTCCGTATCAGTCGGCAGGGGCTCGACGATATGATGGATGCCTTCCCGTACTGTTTCATAGGCCAGAATGCCGACAACGACAATGGCGAACAGACACACGAGGTTCACCAGACGGCCGAAGCCGAAGGGGAAGCGTTCCGTCGGCGCCTTCTTCGAAAGGCTTGAACCGATGAATACGAAGAACTGGTTGATGGCGTCGCCGAGGGAGTGCATCATTTCAGCGAACATCGCAACATTGGCGGTGAAGAGGAAGGCGGCCCCCTTGAGGCCGGCGATGATGAAATTGACGATGGCTGCGGTGAGGGAGGCCATGCTTCCCTGTTTAAGTAATGCGAAAATATCCTTCAATAGTGTTCCCTCCTTTTTGTTTTCATAGTGTCCCATACCCAATTGTCGTGCATTTATTTATAAATGCGGAAGGTTCATGTTTGGCCCTGTCCATTTTGTGATATGATAAATACACGGGGGGTACGAACATATGTTCTGTATGGAGGGGATGGCATGTACAATTATCATATCTGCCCGCATCGTCATGTATTCTGCGTCGATCAGAAAAGCTTCTTCGCCAGCGTATCATGCCTGCTGAAGGGACTCGATCCCATGACGGCCAAACTTGCTGTGGTGGCCGACACGAAAAATCCCGGCTCAGTGGTGCTTGCGGCCACGCCGGAACTGAAGAAGCTCGGCGTAAAGACCGGATCCAGGCTCTTTGAAATCCCGGCACGCAGTGACATCTACATCATCAATCCATCAATGAAGACATATCTGGACTATTCGGCACGGATCACGGAGATCGCATTGAAATACACCGCCCCTGAAGATTTCCACCAGTACTCGGTCGATGAATTCTTCATGGATGTGACGGAGAGCTACCGCATATTCGAGGCCTCCCCATATGCGCTGGCAAGGCGGATCAAGGCGGAAATATACCGGGAGACCGCCATCGACTGTGCAATCGGCATCGGGGAGAACATGCTGCTCAGCAAGCTCTCCCTGGATATCGAGGCGAAGCGGATGGCTGACGGCATCGCCGAATGGCGTTATCACGATGTACCGGAGAAGCTGTGGCCGATCAAGCCGCTGAGGCGCTTCTGGGGCATCAACAGGAGGAGTGAAATCAAACTGCATCAGAGGGGCATCTTCTCGATCGGGGACCTGGCGCGGTATCCGGTGGTCCACCTGAAGCGGGACTTCGGGGCCATCGGTGTGGACTGGCATCTCCACGCCAACGGCATCGACTCGAGCCTCATCCGGGAAAAGCATACCGTGCACTCCCCGTCGATCGCAAAGAGCCAGATACTGATGCGGGACTACCGCTTCGATGAGATCTATGTGGTGCTGTTCGAACATGTGGATGAGGTCACCCATCGCCTGAGGCTGGAAAGAAAGCTTGCCCGGACCATCCAGTTTGCTGTGGGGACGTCGGATGGGAAGATATACCGGAAGCAGTTTACGGTCAGGGAGGGGACGAACGATGGAGATTTCGTCATGCAGGGGATATGGAAGGCACTGGGAGCGATTGGGGATCCCTATGCCCTGTACCGTACGATCAGCGTCACGCTGACCAGCTTCATTCCTGACCGGATGAGGCAGATTTCATTGTTTGATGATGTGGAAGCGGTAGAAAGGCGGGAGCGGCTGTTGAGGACGGTGGATCACCTCAAAGTGAAATACGGACAGCTGAGCGTCATGCGGGCACTCAGCTGTACAGAGGCTTCGACCCTGAAGCTCAGGGACGGACTGATTGCAGGGCATAAAAGATAGGCAGCAATCAAGCTGCCTATGGATGGATGGCGTAAAGGAACAGGAGACCATTCAATATGCCGATGACGAGGGAGACCATCGTACCGACGAGTACATATTCGCTTTCCTTGTGGACTTCACCGTCGGCGCCGCTGCTCGGGAACCGCAGGATGGATTTTGCGGCGATGATCAGCCCCATTGCGGTATACTGGTCGAACAGTACGAACAGAATGATCAGAAAGCGTTCGCTGTATCCGATGGTCATGCCGATATGGTCGGTCTGCGTATGCCTTACACCGGAGAGGCGTGCGAGGAAGACTTTGATGATCCAGCCGCTTGACAGGTACAGGAGTATACCGAAGGAGAGGAGTGGAAGATTCATGATTCCAGCCCCTTTCTGAAGGACCGGCTGAATGCGCTGCGGAGCGGAGTGTCATCCACCTGATAGTGGTCGGAGAGGAATTCGAGGATCTTCTCCAGCTGACGGCCGCGTGATTTGCTGTAGTGTGCGGATATGGTCGACTCGTTCTTCCCGAGCAGGGATGAGATGTCCTTCTGGAGCATGCCGCCCAATTTGAGTGAAGCCACCTGATGCTGTATATCCGTCATATGGTCCAGAATATCCGTCGCATACATCAGGGCGATCTCCACTGGAGGATCCATGTCCGGTGAAATGAAATCCTGGACTGCCGATTTCTTGATCGTTTCGAGTGCGTTCCGGGTCTCTTTGACGGCCTCATGGCTCCATTGCTCCGGGTCGCCTTCAGGAGCCGGGATGTCTGCAGTATGGAAGCTGCATTTCAACGGAAAGCCATGATTATCCCACAGCAGCTTCGCATAGATTGCAACAAACAGGGTATAGTGGGCTCTGGAGGACAGGATGAACAGTTCATCCCCCATACGGTAGTCGACATGGAAGAAGTTCTGGCCGGAAAGCCATGAGGTGATCTCCTCCTCCATCCATTTCAGCCTGTCGAACAGCGTATCATTCGCTTTGGAACTGCCGGATACGTCCATAATGAGTATAGAAATGATGCCAGTCCACCTCCCAAGTGATATAATACATAGGACTATAACCCCAGTATATAATAATTTGCCTCTCAAGGCGAATTATCAATCATTCGTGTATAGAGGCGAATAATTTTTCGAGCTTCTAAAAATCATGGAGATACCATGGTAAATCTGATAATATAAGCAAAGTATTAAAATTAGTTGACAGGAGTGCCATTATGCAATTTACAGAGTTGACCATTGAGGAATTCGATCATTTCACCCGGACACACTTCAGTCATTTCACACAGACGAAAGACAACTACCGCCTGAAGGTGGAGCAGGGTGTTGAAACCTATCTTGTCGGTGTGAAGGATGGCGAAGCGGTCAGGGCTGCATGTCTCATTACGCTGACCCCGGTAATGAAAGTATTCAAATATGCCTACAGCAACCGTGGACCGGTGATGGATTATCAAGACAAGCAGGTGTTCGACACGTTCTTCCGAGGTCTCCATCAGTTTCTGAAGCCCAAAAAGGTCATGTATGCACGGATCGACCCCTATGAAGTGATCAGGGAGCGGGATCATGACGGGAAAATCCTCGAAGATCGGGGCAACCGGTACATCTTCGACTATTTTGAGGAACATGGCTTCACGCATGATGGGTTCACCGTAGGGTTCGACCCGGTCATCCAGATCAGGTGGCATTCGGTGCTCGACCTATCAGGAAAGGATCCGAAGATGCTCCTGGATGATATGGACAGCCTCCGCAAACGGAATATCAAAAAGGCTCAGAAGCATGGCTTGCATGTACGCTATCTGGAACTCGATGAAATTGATGTGTTCAGGAAGTTCATGAAGGACACTTCCGAAATGAAGTCGTTTGTCGACCGGGACGATTCCTACTACATCAGCAGGAAGAAGCACTTCGGCGATAATGTCATCATTCCGCTTGTATATGTCAACCTGGACGAATACACGGAGTCGATTGCGAAAGACCGCGATGGTCTGGTCAAAAATATCGAAAAGGCGGAGAAGGACCTGGAGAAGGATCCTTCTAATACCAAGGCCGGGAAGAAGATCAAAAATCTCGGTGAACAGCTGGAAAATATAGAGGAAAAGCTTGCTGAAGGAAAAGCGCTGCGCGCGACCCACGGAGAAGAGCTGCCGATTGCGAGCGCCTACTACTTCATTACGCCGCATGAAGTGGTCTATCTCGCCGGAGGCAGCGACAACAACTTCAGGCATTTTGCAGGCAGCTATCTGATACAGTGGCACATGATCAACTATGCACTTGATCATGGGATCGATCTATACAACTTCTATGGCATCAGTGGAGACTTCTCCGAAGAAGCGGAGGACTACGGTGTAATACAGTTCAAGAAAGGTTTCAATGCAACCGTCTTTGAATATGTCGGAGATTTCATCAAACCGATCAATGCGCCGGCCTACAAGGCCTATCGGGCGCTCTCGAAAATACGGAAGCAGATTGGGAGGTAGGAATACGGATGAAATTTGTTGAATTGACTGAAACGGAATATAGGAACTATATTGAAAAAGGGGAGGAATCCGCCTTCTTTCAAATGATAGAAAACAAGAAGAACCGGGAGATGGACAAACAGAAAGTCCGTCTGCTTGGAGTCAAGGATGAAGGAGGCACGGTCATAGCCGCCTGCCTGTTCACCCTGAAGAAGACCGTCATGGGCAAGTATTTCTATTATTCCAATCGTGGCCCCGTCCTGGACTACCACAACCATGAGCTTGTCCGCTTTTTCCTGCAGGCCCTCACGAAATACTTGAAGAAGAACAACGGCCTCTATGTCAAACTGGATCCGAACTGGATCTACAGGAAGTACGATAAGGATGTAAACCCAAAAGAGGATTATCCTGCACAGGATGCGCTCATCCGCATAATGGAGGAGGAGGGATATGTCCATCAGGGGTTCACCCGGGGCTATTCCCGCACGTCCCAGGCAAGATGGATGAGTGTGCTCGATTTGTCCGGCCATGATGAGAAGTCACTGCTGAAGTCGTTTGATTCCCAGCGGAAGCGGAACATCAAGAAGGCTGAGAAGTATGGGGTGAAAGTGCGGTTCCTGGATGTCGACGAAATTGATATATTCATGGACCTCTATCTGGATACGAGTGAAAGGCAGGGATTCTTCACGCACCCGAATCCGCGTGAATACTATTCCAACTTCAAGAAGGCATATGGGGATAAGGTACTGATCCCACTTGCCTATATAGAGCTTGATGAATACGTCAACAATCTATCAGAGCAGATTGAAGAGAATGAAAGCAAGCGGAATCAGCTGATGGAGAAGGAAAATAAGAACGACAAGACACTAAACAAAATTGCGGAGCTCGACAAGCAGCTCGACAAGATGACGGAAGACAGGATGCAGGCGAGTGAAATACAGAAAAAAGAAGGCAACATCCTCAACCTTGCTTCGGGCATCTATTTCGAGACACCATATGAAATGGTCTACAACTCCGGTGCGAGCTCCAGTGAATACGCCCATTTCGTCGGACCGTACATGATGCATTTCGAGATGATGAAGTACTGCATGGACAAGGGCACCAGCCGCTATAATTTCTATGGAGTCAGCGGAGACTTCTCCGAAGATGGGGAAGACTATGGCGTGTACCGCTTCAAGCGTGGATTCAATGCAGAAATTGAAGAATTGGTTGGAGACTTTGTAAAAGTGATCAGCAAAGTGCCGTATAACCTGTACAAAGTGAAACGGAAAATTGAGCAGAAAGCCGCCGCAAAATCCAATTGACGAGTAAAGGAAGGTTAGTTCCAACTATGCAGACATCACCAATCCAAGAGGAGACTTTCAAAGCATTCATGGCGGGTTATGACAGCTACTGCCATTATCTGCATGATCCTCTGTACTACGACTACATTTCAGGCGTCCAGGAGACCCATCTCCTTGGGCTTTACGAAGATGATGCACTCATCGGCGTATCCATGCTCAGTGGAAGGCCTGTCCTGAAACGCTACAGAATATTCACTTCGCATGCGGGTCCATTGATCAAGCCTTTCTCAAATGAACGGCTCCAATTTTTCCTGAAGGAAATAGATGAATATGCCAAAAAGCAGAACGGTCTCAAAATGATCCACTCCCCCTATTATATATACCAGATACGCAACAGCGAAGGGGAAGTCATAGAGAGCGAATGGAACAACCATGAAATCGTAGACATCTATCGCAATCAGGGCTACAGGCATAATGGATTTACAAGACAGCTGGTGACGGACGAACTGCTGAGGCATCAGGCGGTACTCGATATCACCAAGAGTGAAGAAGAACTGCTCAAAGGCATGGACAAGACGACCCGCTATAATACACGGGCGAGCGAACAGATGGGCGTCCGCCTCAGATATCTCGAAGAGAATGAATACGACAAATTCATCGACATATACAAGGATACGGAAGCGCGCATCGGTTTTGATCCTGTCAGCAGCAAAAAGATCAGAAACCTGCTCCATACACTGAAGGATCGTACCTATCTGACGTTGAGCTACATCGATCTCGAGGAGTATCTGGACAGGCTCACAGAAGAGCTTGATGCATTGGAGTCCGACCGCAGGGATATGCAGAATGAGATCGACAGCGGCAAAGGCACGAAACGTATGAAGGGACGCCTTAATGAACTGAAGGATCTGACAGCCAATAAGCAGAAGCGTATTGAAAAGATCAGGGGTGTGCAGGCGGAGTATGGAAATATCATAGAACTGTCTGTCGGTATGTATTACTACAACAACCATGAAATGGTGTACCTGTTCAGCGGGAGCTATCCGGAACACTCCATGTTCATGGGCACCAATTATACGACATGGCAGATGATCAAAAAGGCCAAATCGCTCGGCCTTGGACGATTCAACTTTTCCGGGCTGACCGGCGACTTCACAGAAGATTCAAAGGACTATGGTGTCTATAAGTTCAAGAAGGACTATGATCCCTTCATCGAAGAGCTGCCCGGCACATTCGAAAAGATTTTCAACAAGCCGGTATACAAACTGGCTGAGAAGCTCAAGAAGGTATAGATGGAAAAGAAGCTATAGCAGTGCTATAGCTTCTTTTCTTTATGCATTTCCTGAAGCAGTGTACTGTATTTGCTGTTCCAGCTCCTGTAGGAGATGATCCATAACAGAAGGATGAGCAGCACGAGCGCAATGGTGGCCGGCCAGAACCAGCCCGAAACGATGCCGTCGGCGTGTGAGAGACCGATGGGTGAAAACAATATATAACAGAAGACCATGGCACCCATCAGCAGAATCGTGACAGGAATTGCAAACTTCCAGGGCATCATGTCCACTTTGGGATTATGCGTGAAGTGATGAGGGACATCAAGCGGCCTGATGAAACCTGAAATCATCATAATCAAGACGGCGAGCACGAACAGGATACCCTGAATATGGATGAAGCTGATATCAAAACTGAAGCCGAAAAGCATGGGGAATCCCCATATCAGCATGTAATAGAGGACGACATGGACGACAATCGCAATCTTGGCACCGATGGGGGGAATGTACTTTGAGAATATGCCGACAAGGATGATTGCGATCACCGGGATGTTGAAAAAGCCGGTGAACTCCCTGATGATGTTCCAAAGCCCTTCCGGTGCACGCAGCAGGAGTGGGGCGATGAAGAAGGAAACGAGGGCAAGAAGTGTGCCGAACCATTTGCTGACCCGTATCATTTCCCTGTCGGAAGCATCCTTCTTTATTTTCACCTTGTATAGATCATAGACGAACATTGTCGCGGCACTGTTGAGCAGTGAATTGAAACTTGAAAATACTGCACCGAGGAGTACAGCCAGGAAGAAGCCGCTCAGGATCGGCGGCAGCAGCTCGCTGATCAGAGCAGGATAGGCCAGGTCCATCGTCTCCAGTCCATCGCCGTAGAGATGATAGGCGATGATTCCTGGAATCATCATCATGAAGGGGACGAGAATTTTAAGGAATCCGGTGAACAGTGTGCCTTTCTGGCCTTCGGCAAGGCTTTTTGCACCGAGTGTGCGCTGGATGACATATTGATTCGTGCCCCAATAGAAAAGATTGGCGAAGATCATTCCAGTGAATATCGTGCCGAATGGTACAGAGTCTTCACTGGAACCGATGGCATTCAGCTTCTCAGGTTCTTCGGTGGCGATGGTCTTCATGCCGGCAAGCATATTCCCATCACCAAGAGCATGGAATCCGATGAGGGGAACCAGGAGCCCGATGATGAGGAGACCGACACCGTTCAAGGTATCAGATACAGCAACGGCCTTCAGTCCTCCGAATATTGCATATGCAGCTCCGATGATGCCGACAATCCAGATGACGATCCACATGGACTGTTCGAGTGACATGCCGAGAAGGGCGGGTACATCGAAAAGCTGCAGCACGGCAATTGCGCCGGAATAGAGGACCGAGGGAATGGTTACAAAAGTATATCCAAGCATGAATAGCAGGGTGACCATCATGCGTGTCCCTTCATCAAAACGGCTGTTTACAAATTCGGGCAGGGTGGTGAAGGCGCCTCCTATGTATCTTGGCAACAGAACGAGGGCAAGGATGATGACCGAAATCCCAGCAGTCACTTCCCATGCCATGTTGGACATATTCGCGTTGTACGCCTGGCCGTTCAGCCCAACAAGCTGTTCGGCGGAGAGGTTGGTGAGAACGAGGGAACCTGCTATGAAGCCGCCGGTCAGACCGCGGCCGGCAAGAAAGTATCCATCGCTGTCATTGATCGTGTTGCGCGTTCTGCGATAGGAGTACCAGGCGACAAAAGCCATGAACAGGATGCAGGTGAAAATGGTATAGGTCATTCAATCAACTCCAGACAGTATATGTAATTTGTTTCTAGTATCTATATATTCTGAATTTGAAGAGATAAACATAGAAAAACAAAGAATATTAAGCGGACAGAGCGGAAAAATACGGTGTCTATTTAACGAGGGTTTTATAAACATTAACAGTATTTAAACAAAAACGATAAAAATGTTAATAAATGTTGTGTTTTTACTTGTCTTTTTTTCTCAGTCGAATTATACTATAACTATACCGTTTAAAATACATTTAAAGGAAGGTATGGAAAAATGAATAAAATAGGATATGCGAGAGTAAGTACGAAGGGGCAAAACCTGGAAAGTCAGCTGGATATGCTGCAGGAGGCCGGATGCATCAAGATTTTCTCGGAAAAGGTGAGCGGACGGAAGGCGGAGCGCACAGCACTTGAACAATGCTTGGAATACATGCGGGAAGGCGACACAATGGTAATCACCAAGCTGGATAGACTGGGAAGGACCACAAAACAACTGATAGAACTGGCCACGACGCTGGAAAAACGCGGAATCGACCTTGAAATCATCAATATGAACGTGACGACGAAGGATCCGATGGGAAAGATGTTCTTTACGATGATGTCTGCATTTGCGGAACTGGAAGCGAGTCTGCTCAGCGAACGGACGAAAAAGGGACTGGAATCAGCAAGGGCACGCGGCAGAAACGGCGGCAGGCCCGGAATTGCGGATGACAAGAAAGCCATGATACAGTCATTGTATGATACACAGAAGTATACAGGGAAACAGATTGCAGAAATGGTTGGTGTATCAAGAGCAACTGTATATAAAGTTGTAAATGAATCAAAAAACAATGATTGATAAGCAACTGGAAATAGAACAATCAGTAAACAGATGTTAAATGCCTGATCCGGAAATGTTCCGGATTGGGTATTATTTTTGGCCAAATACTGGTAATTCTACAAGGTCTTATTTCTCCATATTATAAAGTTTACATAATATATATTATAGGAAGTTGTCTATATATCGAAAAGGAGTACCCTTTTTTATCTTCCTTTCTTCTTTCACTGGATTACAGCCATTATATCCGATGCACTGGGCTTGTGTTGCGGCTGTTGCATATCCGGAGCGATAAGCTGATCCGTCGTTCCTTTGGCTATATTATATACGGAAATAATCGGTCCTGGAATCTGTTATATGCAGTTATCTGTGAATCCATTGGATTTCATTAAACCTGTCTATCATGTATGTACATGTTATAACGGATCCTCTGTAGATATAAAAAAACAGCTACATCATTTGTAGCTGTCCAATTTCTATCTTCTTCTGTTGCTCCGTGGCTGTTCAGGTGCATCCATTCCATCTGTTCCTGGATCTTCAGCTGCGACTTCCTTTTTCCTTCTGCGCCCTCTGATATACAGCCAAGTCAAGATGCTCACAATCAATGACAGTATCCCGAGGAACACTGCGTAGCCCATCAGCGGTTCCCAGTTGGTTTCTTCTATAAAATTCGGCACGATAAATGCTGTCAGCCCCATGATAAGAAAAACGATGAGCGGCATGATTATATACTTCTTCACACTCATTACAAATAATATGCTGACGATGATGACGAGCAGTATGCTTATAATATAGAAACTTGCGTTCTGGATCATTCCATTCACCCCCATGTTGGCTTTTCCATATTCATATTCTCTTAATTGCATCTTTTGAAACCTTTTGCATGTGGCTTTATGAATAGCTATTTCAAAAATAAAGATTTTAATTTTTTGAATTTTCATGTATAATGGCTTTAATACTTCGGTTTCCGAAATTAAAGGAGTGTCAAAATAATGGAACAATTGAAATCCAGAAATGAAGTTGAAGAGCAATATACATGGAATCTGACCGATCTGTTCGCATCTGACGAAGCGTTCGAGCAGGCTGTGGAAGATATCCGTCCTGAAGTGGGAAATTTCAGCACAAAATATGCGGGTAATCTGACCGATGCTTCGGTTGCAGTTGAAGCGATCGAAGATTTCAAAGGTCTCATGGAGTCGCTGGTGCCGATTGGTGCATACGCAAATCTTAGACTGTCTTCAGATCAGGGGGATGCATCGGCACAGAGGCTGAGTGGCCTTGCAAGCAATATCGGTACATACTTCAGCAGTGAAACGAGCTTCCTGACGAGCGAACTGCTGCAGAGGGATGAATCTTTCCTCAAGGAGATCAAGACGCAGGCTCCGGGGTTTGAAAAGTTTGTGGATGAACTGCTGAAGAACAAGCCATACCACCTGGATGCAAAAGTTGAAAAGGCACTTGCCTCCTACTCCACTGTGTTCGAAGGACCATACAGCCTCTATCTGAAAACTAAGCTTTTGGACATCGATTTTGGTACGTTCACAGCCAACGGACAGGAGATCCCCCTCTCCTACCTCGCCTTCGAAGGCGAGCTTGAAAGCCATGAAGATACTGAAGTGAGGCGGAATGCTTTCCGTGCGTTCAGTGACAAGCTTGCGGACTACCAGCATACGACGGCGGCGACATACGACCTCCAGCTGAAGCAGGAGAAGACGACGGCAGATCTCAGAGGCTTCGACTCGGTCATCGATTACCTGCTCCACCGCCAGGATGTGGACCAGACGCTCTATAACCGTCAGATCGACATGATCATGAGTGATCTTGCACCGCACATGAGGCGCTATGCGAACCTGCTCAAACGTGTCCATGGTCTGGAGGAGATGAAATACGAAGATCTCAAAATCTCACTCGACCCGTCCTCAGAACCTGAAATCAGCGTCGAGGAGTCGAGGAAATACATTAATGATGCGCTCGGCATCATGGGGGAAGACTACATCAACATGGTCAATCGCGCCTACGATGAGCGCTGGATCGACTTTGTGAAAAACAAGGGCAAGTCCACTGGTGCCTTCTGTTCGAGCCCATACGGCTCCCATCCCTTCATTCTGATATCATGGACATCACTGATGACCGAGGTGTTCGTCCTTGCCCATGAACTGGGTCACGCAGGCCATTTCTACAATGCCAACCGGGAACAGAATGTGTTCGATGCTAGAAGTTCCATGTACTTCATAGAAGCACCGAGTACCATGAATGAAATGCTCATGGCCAACCACCTGCTTGAGAATTCGGACGATCCGAAATTCAAGCGCTGGGTCATCAGTTCCATCATTTCAAGGACGTACTACCACAACTGTGTCACCCACCTGCTTGAAGCTGCCTATCAGCGCGAAGTCTACAAGAAGGTGGACAACCATGAGAGTGTTTCTGCACCGGAACTGAACCGCCTCAAACGTCAGGTGATCGAGGAATTCTGGGGGGAAGATGTAACGATCACCGAGGGCGCCGAACTCACATGGATGAGGCAGCCGCACTACTACATGGGACTCTATCCGTACACATATTCCGCCGGTCTGACCATTGCGACCGCAATGAGCAAGCGGGTGCTGAACGAAGGGCAGCCTGCCGTCGATGACTGGCTGAAGGTACTCAAGGCCGGAGGTACGAAATCGCCTGTCGAGCTTGCAAAGATGGCGGGGGTCGATGTAACAACGGACCAGCCACTTCGTGATACGATCGATTATATCGGGGAACTTGTGGATCAGCTTGAAGCCCTGACGGAAGAAATAGAAGGATAGAAAAAAACGGTAATCGAAATTTCGATTACCGTTTTTCTTTGAGCAGTGTCTCCCTGGAAGTCTGTTCGACTTTCCCCTCTTTCATCAGGCGGCCGAGTGCGCGCTTGAAGGAGCCTTTCGACATATTGAATGCTTCTTTGATGTCCTCTGGTGAACTCTTGTCGTTCAGTGGCATGCGTCCGCCATTTTTAGTGATGTAGTCCAGCAGCTTTTCGCTGTCGGCATCCATCTTCTTGTATGCCTGCTGTATGAAGGAACCGTTGATTTCCCCCTTGTCGTTGATGCCGATGACCCTGAACTTTTTCAGTTCGCCGAGCCTCGGTTCATCCTCGCGCTCGCTCTCATGCACAAAAACCTTATGCCCATCTTCGGTCAGAAGGAAGGTGCCGATGCGGAGGAGGCGGTACGGACGCCCTTCCATCCACTTGTTCTTCAGTTCCTCAAACTTCGATGCTTCAACCGGCGTGAAGCGTTCTGCAGCTTCATTTTCGGTGATGAGCCTGCCGTAAAGCTGGCTGTCGCTTTCCGCCCGCAGTTTGAGATACAGCTTGTCGCCTTCCTTCGGCCACACGCTCTTCACTTTGGGAAGGTCGATCCACGGCACCAGTATCTCCCTCGGTACGCCGATATCCACATAGGCCCCATCCCTGTTCACTTCCGTGACAGTGGCATAGCCATACTGTTCGACGGAAGCGTCGGGGACGACGGGTGCCGCAAACAGTTCGCCACTTCTGTTCGGATAGATGAAGGCGCTGACCTCCTCTCCGATTTCGTACTCCCTGTCCGAAGTCGAGGCGTTCATCCTTATATAGAGTGCGTCCTCCGTCTTCAGATGATAGGTGGAACCTTCCTTCTTAATCACTTCCAAAAATTGTACTGTACCTGATATCTGGTTCATATATTATCTCCTTCATTATTATAGATCGTTTCAATCACTTTGGTCATATCTTCATTGATGACGAGGTCTGCCTCCCCATCGAATGGCGTTTCATCCCTGTTGATGATGATCAGGTGGCCACCGTTGAAATAGTTGATGAGAAATGCGGCCGGGTTCACCAGCAGCGACGACCCCATCACCACCAGTGTATCTGCCTTCGCCAGTTTTTCTATGGCAGAATTTATGACGGTTTCATCAAGCATTTCCCCATAGAGTACGATATCCGGCCTGAGTACACCGCCACATTCGCAATGTGACAAGTTCTCGGCCATCACGGTCTGTTTGCTATATGCTTTATGACATGCTGTGCAGTAGAACCGGTTGAGAGAGCCATGGAGTTCGTCCACATTCCGGCTGCCTGCATCATGATGCAACCCGTCTATGTTCTGGGTGATGACCCCAAGCGATCGGCCTTCTGCCTCCTCATGCGCGATGAAGTCATGCACAATATTCGGAGCCTTGTCTGCAAGCATCAGGCGTTTCCTATAGAAACGGATGAAACTTTCCGGGTCATCCCGCAGATGCTCGATGCTCAAAAGATATTCCGGCGAATGGCCCGCCCTGCTGATTTCATCGAACAGGCCACCCATACTTCTAAAATCGGGGATGCCGCTTTTGACCGACACCCCTGCACCAGTGAAAAATACGGTACGACGACTCTCATCCATTATACTGGAAAATCGGCGCAATTCGTGCTCCATTGGTATCCGCCCTCCTAGAATTATATTTCAATGGTACCATAAATGTGTTATCATCGCTTAAGAATATACTAAAGGAGAATGCCTATGCTACAGGTTATAGATGTTGGTCTGAGGTTTGGCGACCGCAAACTGTTTGAAGATGTAAATATAAAGTTCACCCCGGGCAACTGCTACGGACTGATCGGTGCGAATGGTGCCGGAAAATCCACATTCCTCAAGATACTTTCCGGAGAAATGGAGGCGCAGACCGGCCATGTGAGCATGGGGAAGGATGAGCGTCTTGCCGTCCTGAAGCAGGACCACTTCGGATATGAGGAATACCGTGTCCTGGATGTCGTAATGATGGGCCATGCAAAACTGTGGGAAGTCATGAATGAAAAGAATGAAATATATATGAAGCCGGATTTCTCCGATGAGGATGGCATACGTGCTGCAGAACTCGAAGGCGAATACGGTGAAATGGGTGGCTGGACGGCCGAATCCGATGCTGAAAGTCTGCTGCATGGCCTGGGCATAGATTCAAGCCTCGTGGACAAGAAGATGTCTGAGCTTGAAAACAACCAGAAAGTTAAAGTCCTGCTCGCACAAAGCCTGTTCGGCAACCCTGATGTACTGCTCCTCGATGAGCCGACCAACGGTCTCGACATACAGGCGATCCAATGGCTTGAAGAATTCCTGATCAATTTCGACAATACTGTCATCGTGGTTTCCCACGACCGCCATTTCCTTAATAATGTGTGTACCCATATTGCCGACCTCGACTTCGGAAAGATACAGCTGTATGTAGGCAACTATGATTTCTGGTACCAATCCAGCCAACTGGCCCAGCAGATGGCCCAGGATCAGAACAAGAAGAAAGAAGAGAAGATCAAGGAACTGAAGGACTTCGTTGCACGGTTCAGTGCGAACGCCTCCAAGTCCAAACAGGCGACAAGCCGTAAGAAGACGCTTGAAAAGATCGAACTCGAGGACATCAAGCCATCTTCCAGAAGGTACCCGTTCGTGAAGTTCACACCGGAACGTGAAATCGGCAATGATCTGCTCTATGTCAAAGGGCTCACGCACAGTGTCGATGGAAACAAAGTGCTGGACAACGTCAGCTTCACGTTGGATCCGTATGACAAGGCAGTCCTGATCGGCTCCTCTGAAATTGCACGCACCACCCTCCTCCGTATCCTGGCCGGTGAACTCACTCCGGACGAAGGCGAAGTCAAATGGGGAGTGACGACAAGCCAGAGCTATATGCCGAAGGACAACTCGGAATATTTCGAAGGCGTCAATACGAACCTTGTCGACTGGCTGCGCCAGTACGCGCCACCTGAAGAACAGACGGAAACCTTCCTGAGAGGATTCCTCGGAAGGATGCTGTTCAGCGGCGAAGAAGCCAAGAAGAAGGCAAGCGTATTGTCCGGTGGGGAAAAAGTCCGTGCAATGCTGTCGAAGATGATGCTCTCCAAGGCGAACGTCATCCTGCTCGACGAACCGACCAACCACCTGGATCTCGAAAGCATCACTGCAGTGAATGATGGGCTCAAAGACTTCAAAGGCTCCATCATATTCACTTCCCATGACTTTGAATTCATCAATACGATCACGAACAAGGTCATTGAACTGAAGGACTCCGGCGCAATAGTCAAAGAGTCCACCTATGAGGAGTACCTGAAAGACCAGGGTCTCATAAAATCGTAATTTATAGACAATTCCATATATTTTTGAAAAAGTAGTTTACATGCATTGCTTATGTATGTATAATGGCATTTATAAAATTAAATATCAGTTGGATGAGGCGCATCAATCATCAGTAGCCACTTAATATATAGTCTGCGAACTTTAAGTGTGTGAAAGGGTGCGATGCCGAAATGGCCTGCCGTTGCAGCAGCGGGTCATTGGATCTGAGGGTTAAGAGCTCCAGGTCTGTCATTATTTTTACAATAATGGAGTGCATCACTTGTGTATAGATCAGAACAAGTCCGGCATTCCGCCGGGCTTGTTTTTTTAGTTTGAGTGAGTGCTTCCCCACAGGAGGACATATGGAAACGAGTGTTTTGAAATTTGGCGGAACATCAGTTGGTGATTTCGACAAGATAAAAGATATTGCGAATGAATTGAAATCAAGGGTTTCACGGGGAGAAAAGCTGATTGTTGTAGTCAGTGCAATGGGCGGTACGACAGATGAACTGCTGTTGAATGCAAACAGCCTCTCCTCCACTCCCAAGGAGGATCATGTGGCACTGCTGCTGACTACAGGAGAACAGCAGACCATCTCCTACCTCTCGATCGTCCTTGAAGATCTTGGGATACGGACAAAGGCGATGACAGGCTACCAGGCAGGCATAAAGACATTTGGCGGGCACATGAAAAGCAGGATTGCGGATATTGACCAGAATCATCTGGAAGCCGCTCTGGAAACCCACGATGTCATCGTTATAGCCGGGTTCCAGGGCATCAATGACAATATGGAGATCACCACGCTTGGACGCGGAGGTTCCGATACGACGGCAGTGGCCATAGCAGCACGCTGCAACATTCCATGTGAAATATACACGGATGTGGATGGCGTCTATGCCACAGATCCGCGTGTATATGGAGAAGCAGGAAGAATATATGAAATTACGTACGATGAGATGATGGAAATGAGTGCACTCGGCGCCGGCGTCCTGGAAACACGCTGCATAGAGATTGCGAAGAATCATTCAATCCCCCTCTACTTGGGCCGGACACTATCAGATGAGAAAGGAACATGGATTATGGAAGAGACACAAGTTCTTGAGAGAAAAGCAGTCACCGGGGTGGCACTGGACAGTGAGATCATCCATGTCACACTGTACGAACCCGAACGGGAGTCGACGCTCATCTTCGATCTTTTCGAAAAGTTCGAGGCCCATGACATCAACATCGATATGATCTCACAGGTCGTGAACAGTGAGGGCTTCCAGCTGTCCTTTACAGTCAAAGGAAACGAATCCTATCGACTGGATGAGATATTCGAAGCGGTCGAACGCCTGCATCCGGATATGGTGCTCGATGTGAGGACCAACCATTCTAAAGTCTCCATCATCGGTTCTGGCATGCGTGATATGACCGGGGTTGCCTCAAAAGCCTTCATGGCACTCCAGGCGGCGGGCATCACGTTCTATCAGACGACAACTTCGGAAATCAGCATCTCATATGTTGTGGACAGCGAAAACGACAGGCAGGCAGTGGAAGTGTTGGCGAAAAAATTCAATCTATAAATCAGGAGGAAATTATTATGGTAAAGGTAGCAATAGTTGGGGCGACAGGCGTCGTCGGAAGCAAGATGATCGAGATGTTCGAGCAGTATGAGATAGCAGCGGATGAGCTTGTACTCTTCTCCTCTCCCCGATCTGCGGGCAAGGAAGTCCAAGTACAGGGCCGGACATACACAGTCCGGGAGTTGACCGAGGAAGCGACGAAGGAAGGCTTCGATTATGTCATCATGAGTGCCGGAGGCGGTACAAGCAAGCACTTCGCCCCACTGTTTGAAGAAGGTGGTGCCATCGTGATAGACAACTCAAGCCAATGGCGGATGCATGAGGATATCGATCTGATTGTTCCGGAAATAAACAGACCTGTCCTTGACCGCAGAATCATTGCCAATCCGAACTGCTCCACAATCCAGTCTGTTGTCGCCCTCCAGCCGCTGAAGGAGAAATTCGGCCTAAAGAGAGTGCATTACACGACATACCAGGCAGTCTCCGGTTCCGGCGTCGGCGGCCTCCGCGACCTTGAGGAAGGCGCAAAGGGAGAAGCACCGACAACCTACCCGCATCCAATCCATGACAATGTCCTTCCGCATATAGACGTCTTCCTTGAGGATGGCTATACGAAAGAGGAAAGGAAGATGATCGATGAAACACAGAAGATTTTGAGTCAGCCTGACCTTGCTGTAACAGCAACATGCGTCCGCGTACCTGTCACAAACAGCCATGCCGTGCAGATCAATGTCACTCTGGACAGGGATGCGACGGTCGATGAAGTGCGTGAAGTATTCAAGGGCATCCCCCACATCAAACTGGTGGACAACCCGGAGAACAATGAGTATCCGACTCCTCTTGAGAGCACGGGGAAAAGCGAAGTGTTCGTCGGCCGCATCCGGAAGGACGAGTCGCTCGACAATACGTTCCATATATGGTGTACAGCGGATAATCTCCTAAAAGGCGCAGCGCAGAATACGGTACAGATTCTAAAAATGATGATGGAAACGGAGAGTGTTCAAAATGGATAGCGATATTATCTTTGAAGGTATTGGAGTAGCGATTACAACCCCTCTTACGAATGATGAAGTGGATTATGACGCGTTCAGGAAGCATATCGAGTATCTGATTGAAAACAACGCCCAGGCAATCATTGTAAATGGTACGACCGGCGAATCCCCTACACTTGCGCCCGATGAAGCGCGCGAACTGCTGAAGGTCGGAGTGGATACGGTGGACGGCAGAATTCCAGTCATCGCCGGTACAGGAACAAACTCGACACGTGCCAGCATAGAGCTGTCCAAGTATGCAGCAGAAATCGGGGCGGATGCATTGATGCTCATCACCCCCTACTACAACAAAAGCAACCAGCGCGGCCTCTATCAGCACTTCACAAAGATTGCAGACAGCACGGACCTTCCGGTCGTCCTCTATAACGTGCCTGGAAGGACGGGCATGACCATCGAACCGCAAACGGTCGCTGAATTGAGCAGACACAGGAATATTGCAGCGCTGAAGGATGCTGTTGGTGATCTTGGATATACTAAAGAAGTGCTAGAACTGACTGCAGACCAGGACTTCACCCTGTATAGCGGAAACGACGACAATATGCATGACTTCTGCAAACTGGGCGGAAAAGGCCTGATCTCAGTCGTAGGAAACATCATTCCAGGTGAGCTTCAGGAAGTCTATGAAAGCATAAAGAATAACAGCGAAGATTCAAAAGAGCAGTTTGATGCATTGATGCCGATGATCAGGGCCGTACAGGTGGACGTCAATCCGATTCCTGTAAAAGCGATGACAAGTGAACTCGGGTTCGGCAATTATGAACTCAGACTGCCACTCGTTCCTCTTGAAGAGGAAGCATTGAATGAAGTCGTCCAGACGCTGAGACGCTTCAAGGAGGGCTCCTTTGTATGAAGATCCTTCTCATAGGCTATGGCACAATGAATAAAATCACAGCAAGACTTGCCGAAGAAGAGGGCCACGAAATAGTTGGAATCATCGCAGGCAGCGACAAGGACGCCCCCTACCCTGCATTCGACACGATTGACGCGGCAGAGGCGGATGTCGCAATCGACTTCTCGCATCCGGAACTTCTTCTCCCCCTGCTCGAAGATGAGGTGAAAACCCCTCTTGTAATCGCTACGACAGGACAGAAGGAAGAAATCGTATCCGTACTCAAGGAAAAAAGCGAATCACTGCCGGTATTCTTCAGTGCCAACATGAGCTATGGCATCCATGTAATGAATACGCTGCTCAAGAAGGCACTGACGATGCTGGATGAGTTCGATCTGGAGATGGTGGAACGCCACCATAATAAGAAAGTCGATGCACCAAGCGGCACACTTGTAAAATTGCTCGATACCGCCCTGGATCACCGTGAAGACAGCTACCCAGTCTATGACAGGTCCAACATCCATGAAAAAAGGAAGAAGGAAGAGATTGGCGTCAGTGCGATCAGGGGCGGTTCCATTGTAGGTACGCATGATGTTATATTTGCTAAAGATGACGAAGTCATCGAGATTACTCATCAGGCACAATCCAAGGAAATATTTGCGAATGGCGCACTGAAAGCCGCAAATGCTCTGGTCAATCGTCCGAATGGCTTTTACGACTACAACAACTTATTCGAGGAGAGATAGTAAAATGGAAAACTTTACAGCAGAAGAAATCATCCAGTACATCAGTAACGCACACAAGGTGACACCAGTGAAGGTATACGTCAATGGAAACTTTGAAGGTGTAGAATTCCCGGATACACTCAAAGTATTCGGCAGTGAAACTTCAAAAACGATCTTCGCAGATCTGGCGGATTGGAAAGCATTCGAAGAATACAATCAGGATATCATCACGGATATCGAAGTTGAAATGGACAGAAGAAACTCTGCAATTCCGTTGAAAGACCTTTCAGAAACCAATGCACGCATAGAACCGGGTGCGTTCATCCGCGAGAATGCCGTAATTGAAGATGGTGCAGTCGTCATGATGGGTGCAACAATCAATATCGGTGCGATCGTCGGCGAAGGTACCATGATTGATATGAACGCTTCCCTCGGTGGACGTGCTGTTACAGGCAAGAATGTCCATGTGGGCGCAGGATCTGTGCTTGCCGGTGTCATCGAGCCGCCAAGTGCTTCCCCGGTAGTCATAGAGGATGATGTCCTGATCGGTGCAAATGCCGTTATACTTGAAGGTGTAAGGGTCGGAAAAGGCGCGATTGTAGCAGCGGGCGCGATTGTTACGGACGATGTTCCAGCAGGCGCGGTTGTAGCAGGTACACCAGCAAAAGTGATCAAGCAATCCCAGGATGTGGACAGCTCCAAGAGAGAAATCGTTTCAGCGTTGAGGAAGCTTAATGACTGATCTTGAATTTGTGATCGAGCACAGACGGGTGCTTCATCAGCATCCTGAAACTAGTATGCAGGAATTCAGGACGACTGAATACATCCTCAAGTTTCTGCAGCAGATGGAAATCCCTTTTGAACGGCCTCTTGAAACAGGGGCCGTTGCTCGTCTGCCGGGGAATTCCGGTAGGACCATCGCCTTCAGGGCGGATATAGATGCCCTGCCGATACAGGAGGAAAATGATGTGCCCTACTGCAGTACAACAGACCATGCCATGCATGCATGTGGACACGATGGCCATACTGCAGCCTTGATGCTTTTTGCAAAACGCTGTAAAGCTCTGCATGATGCTGGGGAGCTGAAGCACAATGCCATATTCATTTTTCAGCCTTCCGAGGAGACGGCGGCTGGTGCCAACCAGCTCATCGATGCCTGGCAGCCTGAGGAGGATATTGAAGCGGTGTTCGGCGTGCATATGATGCCGAATGAAGACGAAGGCAAAGTGGTCCTTCGGGACGGGGAAATCACTGCAAGTGCAACTGAATTCCGATTCTATGTCGATGGGAAGTCTGCCCATGTGGCGGCGAAGCACGATGGCATATCAGCAATCGAGACCCTCCTCCACATCACGACGCAGTTGACACAGCTCCAGCACTTCCATCTCAACGGCCTGAACCGCAACATCATCCATATCGGAAACCTGAATGCCGGTGAGGCGATCAATACCGTTGCAAGCAAGGGCTACCTCGAGGGGACGATACGGACTTATGAGATGGAAGATCTGGAAACGATAAAGACGCGAATGAGAACGCTGGCCCATACAGCGACTGAACTGTTCAGTACCGAGGTGGAGGTCACCTTCAATGAAGGCTACCCACCGGTAATGAACGCACCTGTGCTGAGGCAGTCCGTGGAAACGGCCCTGACTGCCATTGATATTAATATCATCGACAGTGACAAGCCCTATCTGTTTGGTGAAGACTTCAGTTTCTACAACCGGATCGCTCCTTCGTATTTCATATTTTTCGGGAGCCGGAATGAGGAAAAGGGATTTACAAGCAGCCTGCATACATCAACATTTGATTTCGATGAAGCAGTGCTGTTGAAAGTGGCAGATTATTATGAAGCGCTGATGGAAGAAATATAAGTAAGGAAGTGGATGGAATGGGTGGCACACTCACAATAGATAGAAAACAATTCATACAAACGGCCAAAGCGGCAACAGGCGGCAAGGATGTCATCGCTGTTGTTAAGAACAATGCCTATAACTATGGTCTGGAATTTTCCGTAAAAGCATTTCTTGAGGCTGGCATCCATTCGTTCGCTACCACTTCGATGGATGAGGCGCTTGAAATCAGAAAGATCTCCAGGGACGCCCTGGTTTTCCTGATGAATCCGACCTATGATTTTCAGACGGTCAGGGAAAACGGCTTTCATATTACATTGCCGTCCATGGAATACTACCATGAATATAGGGAAGCACTCTCCGGTATCAGTGTGCATCTCGAGTATGCAGGACTCTTCAACCGTTCCGGCTTCAGCACATCCGAAGAGATGATTGAAGTCATCAGCGATTCGTATGCACTCCCCCAGAATGCCAGGATGGATATTGCCGGTATCTGGACGCATTTCGGCTATGCCGATGAACTTGATATGGAGGAGTATGAAGTGGAAAGGGAGCTGTGGCTGACGCTTCTTTCCGACGTTCTGTCTACAGGCCATGACTTCGACTACATCCATGCACAGAACAGTGCAAGCTTTGCACGCGATGGACTGTTCAATGGGCACACCCATCTGAGGATCGGCATCGCTCTTTACGGCTCACGCCCCTATGCGACGCTTCCTGTTGAAGATTATGTGCAGAGTATGACATTGAAGGCCCCCATTGTCCAATTGAGGCGGCTCTCGGCCAAGCAGAGGTGTGGTTATGGTGGGAGTTACCAGCCTGAAAATGATACGAAGATCGCAGTGGTCGATATCGGTTATGGGGATGGCATCCTGAGAAAGCGTGCTGAATTCGACTGCATGATTAATGGAAAGCGATATGCAATCAGAGCTTTGATGATGAGCCATATGATTGTGGAAGTGGATGAAGATGTATCTCTGGATGATGAAGTCATCATGTACAGCAATGACCTGAGGGTCGACGAGTACACAGCACTCGGTGCAGGCGCAAACTCCGAGCAGCTGGGTGCACTGAACTACAACTCTTTAAAAAAGGTGATATTAAATGACACTAACGTATATCAATGATGAACTGCATTTGAATGGTCATTCACTGAAAGGCTTGGCAGAACAATATGGAACGCCCCTTTTCGTCTATGATGAAGATGCACTCCGCAGCCAGTGCAGGAGATACCACAGTGTGTTTGAAGGCGAATCGCTGGATTATTCCATTTCGTATGCTTCAAAGGCATTCACTTCCATACAGATGGTCAAACTTCTCGAAGAGGAGAACATGAAGCTTGACGTCGTTTCGGCAGGCGAGCTGTACACTGCACTGGAAGCAGGATTCCCGGCTTCACACATACACTTCCATGGAAACAACAAAACAACCGAAGAAATCGAATATGCACTTGAAATGGGTATTGGACTATTTGTAGTGGATGCAATGGATGAAGTGGCGCTCCTCGACCGTCTCGCCGATCAACCGGTTGATGTCCTGCTTAGAATCAATCCAGGCATCGATGTAAATACACACTCCTATATCCAGACCGGGCAGGAAGACAGCAAGTTCGGCCTGTCCATCCACAACGGAACTGCACAGGAGGCCATCGAAAGGATACATAGCAGTAACCAGCTGAATTTCAAGGGTGTACATTATCATCTCGGTTCGCAGATATCCGAGGAAGGCCCTTTCCTGAAAGCATTGGAGGTCGTTTTTGAATGGCTGTCCAGCGCCTCCATCGATGTAGAAATATTGAATATGGGTGGCGGTTATGGTGTCCGCTACACTGAAGAGGACATAAGATTCCCAATTGAAGAAGGGTTCTCCCGGATCATTGGAAAACTAAAATCCCTTGCTGATGAATATGACATTCCCCTCCCCCATATCATGATAGAGCCGGGGCGTTCAATTGCAGCAGAGGCTGGTATTACTGTCTATGAAGTGGGGGTTGTTAAGGATATTCCAGGTGTGTCTAGATATGTGTCGATTGACGGAGGAATGAGCGATCATATACGTACGCCCCTGTATGATGCAAAATACGAGGTCTTGACTGTGGACGCTGGAGAAGGAAAAAATATCAACTCACATGTTGTCGGGAAACTGTGTGAATCCGGAGATGTCGTTGGTAAGAATCTACCTCTGCCGGAGGACATCAGGCGTGGAGATCTGGTGGCGGTCGGGACGACAGGCGCCTACCACTACTCCATGGCTTCCAATTACAATCAGATGAGAAAACCAGCCGTTGTATTTGTCACTGAAGACAACGTAAGGGAAGTCATCAGAAGACAGAGTTTGAAACAGCTTGTGGAAAATGATGTGAGATAAAATAAAAAGAGCCCTCGGGCTCTTTTTATTTTTGTATATAGAAATGCACAAAAAAAACCTGGGCCAAGCCCAGGTTCAGATGATACAAATCAATTTATCATAAATAGATTTATATTAGAGTTTAACAACGTTTGCAGCTTGTGGGCCACGGTCGCCTTCAACGACTTCGAATTCTACTGATTGACCTTCTTCAAGGGATTTGTAACCTTCTTGATTGATAGCGGAGAAGTGTACGAACACGTCGTTTTCACCCTCGATTTCGATAAAGCCAAAACCTTTTTCTGCATTGAACCATTTTACTGTACCTTGTTTCATTAATTAAATCCTCCAGTGACGATATTCAATAGCATAATCCATATAGCATAGAAATGTATGGTACATACAATTTCTTATATGGAGAATACTTATTGATATCCCAATTATAAGCCATATGGCTCGGATTTGCAAATGATTCTTTACTGGTTTTGTCTTTTTTTATGAATATTCTAATAATATTATGCAACCAATTCCCCGTTTTTAAGCATCATCGGTGTATAGAATATCTGCAGGTCTTCCCCACAATCTTCACAATGCTCCATCTCACAGCCATTGAAGAATGTGAGAAGGTTGTATTTTCCTTCTTTGAATGAATGGAACTGTTCTTTCATTTTCTGGATGATATCCTTATATGCATCTTTCATGGCTTTTTCAGACTCATAGCTGAACTGTCTGATGATGCCTTCCTGCCACCCCTCAAAAAGCCACCAGCCTTCGTAATCCGCTCTGAGTATGACAATCTTAAACATTTTAAAAACTCCATTCGCGTTTGATAATATATGTATTATATACGCGTATAATTCGCATTATCAAGCTAAAAATCCTATAATATAGTATAAGAGGTGTTGCAAATGGAATCAAGAATGATAATTGTATCCGGACATGTCCAAGGGGTCGGTTTTAGATATTCAACAAAAAGCATTGCAGATCGCCTGAATATTACCGGCTATGCAGCAAATGTCCGGGACTATGTCGAAATACTGGCCACTGGCACAGAAGCGGATTTGGACGAATTTGTACAGCAGGTCGTACAAGGGGCCTCCCCGGCTTCGAGTGTTGATGACTATTCGGTCAAAACGATTCCCCTGGAAGATGGCTATGATAGATTTGTAACCAAATAGTATTGACTGAAGGTGTAATTTAAAGATGAAGAATAATATATCACACTGGTTCGCCTCATTGATTTCCATACCGGTCGCGGTTGTGGCAGGCATGTTTTCGATGATTGCCTTCGATATTCATCTGTTTCTCGATATGATGATTGCGACGGGCGGTTTTTTTGCAGCCTACTTCCCTACTCAATCGATAAGCCTGAATTCACAGCTGCAGAAAATGGGTATATCAAAAAGTGAATACCGTTACGTCAAACGTCAGCTGTCTGAAGCAAGGGAAAAGATCAAAAGGTTGAGGCAGACCTACAAGAATGTCCGCACTTTGAAAGATGCGAAACTCATATACGATATCAACCGTCTCGTCCGGACCATATACCAGGCAGTCGAAAATGATCCCAAGCTCTTTTTCAATGCACAGCAGTTCTTCCATTCAAATCTTGATTCGGCGGTGAATACCATCGAGCAGTATCTTTTCTTGTACAAGATGCCGGGCAAGACGAAGGAGGAAAAGGTGAAGCTCCACGAAACACGCATCTCACTGCTGGAGCTCAAAAGAACCATACAGTCTAACCTGTCAGCGATGAACAGGGACAGCTATCAAGCCTTGGAAGTTGAGAAGGACTTCATAAAAATGAACAGGAAACGTACCATGTCCACACTCAAACTGGATAATAAACTTGAAAAGCAGAAGGTGGATCTGAAGAAAAAAGAGAAAGAACCAGTATACCAAAACAGAGGTGAAGATAATGAAAGAGGAAAATAAATTAAAAGAGAAGCTATTGTCCGACCCATTCTCTTCAGTGGATGAAGATACGGATCTCATCCCACAGCCTGAAATGGCCGTTGAGGAAAAAAGGGAACAGAGCACGCTGACCACCTATCAGGAAAGATTTACAGAAGAAGACCTGAAGAAGATTGAAGAAATCAAGAACAAGATAGAACCCCTGGATAATGATGCGCTCATCCAATATGGCTCGAATGCACAGCAGGCACTCTCCAAGTTCTCCCACCAGATGCTCACAGAAGTCCAGTCGAAAGACGTTGGACCAATCGGAGAAACGCTGGAGAGCCTGATGAAGAAACTGAAGGAAATCGATCCGGATGAACTGACGAAAGAAAAGAAGAATATTTTCAATCGCATATTCCGGAGAGTGAAGAAATCTGTTAACGAATTGATTTCAAAACACCAGAGTGTAGCATCACAGGTCGACCGTATCGGTATACAGCTCGAGCACGCGAAGGAAGTCCTGGTCAAGGATGTGCATCTGCTCGATAAGCTGTATGATCAGAACAAGGACTACTTTGATGCAATAAATATATACATTGCAGCTGCCGAAATGAAGAAGGAAGAATTGGAAAACCAAACACTGCCTGAGCTGAGAAGAAAAGCTGAGGAATCGAGCAACCAGATGCATGTGCAGGAAGTAAATGACATGATGCAGTATATCAACCGGTTGGAAAAACGGATCCATGACCTCAAGCTATCAAGGCAGATCACTCTTCAGTCTGCTCCACAAATCAGAATGATTCAAAACATCAACCAGACGTTGGCAGAGAAGATTCAGAGCTCCATCCTGACGAGCATACCGCTTTGGAAGAACCAGATGGCCATCGCCCTTACCCTGCTCCGTCAGGAGTCGGCTTCACAGGCCCAGCAGGCAGTCACCAATACGACAAATGACTTGCTGACGAAGAACTCTGAGATGCTGAAGCAGAACTCCATACGGACAGCTCAGGAAAATGAGCGGGGTATCGTAGATATCGAAACATTGAAGACGACCCAGGAAAATCTTGTGACCACTATTGAAGAAACATTGAGGATTCAGCAGGAAGGCTCACAAAAACGCCAGGCGGCAGAGCGCGAACTGGAAAGCATGGAAGAGGAGCTCAAGACGAGATTGCTGGAACTCAAGGAAGAACATCGATATTAATTTCATAATAAAAAGCGCATCCAGAGGATGCGCTTTTTATTATGAATATTTTACTTTTTCTTGTTTCATCCCAATCAGATAACCAAGGATATATCCGATTATCAGCACTGGAATCCATTCGAAGGAATTCTCAAATAGAGGCATGCTCTCTATCCATCCCAGATTCATCCATTCATTCCTGTGAATAACTGCAAGCACACTTGTGATGATCACCAGCATGACCGGAAGCTGGAAGCTCAGCCTTGGTGAAGGAACAAAGTATGTCAGGAACAGCAACGCAACGGAAGTCATTGCGATTGGATAGATGATGTAAAGGACTGGAAGACTTGTCTGGATAACCTGATTAAGTCCCTGGTTGGCCAGTACAAGAGAAATCAGAGTGAATATGATGACGAATGTTTCATATGATATTTTCGGAAGGATACTATTGAAGTATTCACTTACCGCGACAATCAGTCCAGTAGCTGTCGTCAGACACGCCACAGCAACGATGACACCAAGCAGGATCGCACCGAACTGACCATATGAATCATTGGCGACGAATGTCAGCAGGAAAGTTCCCAAGTTCTGGTCATCGACCTGTTCACCACCCAGATTGACACGGTTCCCAATCCATCCAAGTGAAACGTAGATGATACCAAGAAGCAGTGCTGCAATGGAACTCGCTTTGACTGTTTCAATAAGCAGTTCTTTTCTGCTGGTGACACCAAGGTCACGAATGGAGTTCAGAACGATGACTGAAAATGCAATGGCTGCAATAGCATCCATAGTAAGATATCCCTCGGTAAACCCGACAGAGAATGGTGCAGTTGTATCGAACCCTTCTGCAGGAGCGCCAGGGTCATTGCTTATGTACATCATAATCGCCCTGATGATGAGCGCCACAATTGTAACCAGCAGTACCGGTGTAAGGAATCGGCCGATATTATCGACCATCCGGCTCGGGTTATAGCTTAAAAGAAATACAATAGTAAAGAAGACAATTGAAAATATGAGCAGACTCACCCACCCTGTGCCATCCATAAATGGCATAAGTGACATCTCATAGGCTGTTGTAGCTGTCCTAGGAATGGCGAAGAATGGACCGATTGCCAGATAGATGACCACCATGAAAATGATTGCAAAAGCCGGGTGGACGACTTTAAGCGATTCCCGGTACCCACCTTTTGAGATGGAGCCGGCAATTACCCCAACCAGTGGCAGTCCGACGCCGGTAATGACGAATCCGATGATTGCCATCCAGAAGTAGTCCCCACTTTGGAAACCAAGACCTGGTGGGAAAATCAGGTTCCCTGCACCGAAGAACATGGCGAAAAGCATGAACCCGATGATGACGCTGTGTTTGAAACTCATTATTTGACCTCCTAATACGTAAAAGTTATTGAAATGGTAAACCTTAGTTTACAATACAAACCCCTTTAAGTCCATAAAATTCTCAATTGTCAGATATTACAATTTGTGAAAAGCTACACTAGTATTTTGGTCAATATTCTTTTGAGCAGATTAGGCAATGCAGAAGCGATTTCTTCAGCATCATTGACGATGATGGTATTGGTATCATAGATATTTTTGATTGCAGCAAGTGTATTCCCTTCGTTCGATTGGTCTATGAAAATATTGATGACCTGGATGCCCGACTTCCTGGCCTCCTGTACTGCTTCATGCGTATCTATGATGCCGCTCTGATTATATTGCTCGGCACTCGGCAGACCATCGGAGAACATGATGATGAACCGATCCCTCTCACTGCGCATTTGTAACTTTCCGGCCTCATGTTTGATAATGAGCCCATCACGGTTATCCCCCGAAGCTTCAATATCCATAAGGGAGACGGGATAATAATACTTGGATCTCTCGAAATCCATATGCTCATAAACATTATTGGGATAATGATTTTTCATCACTTCAAATGTATCCTCATGGTGGGAGACGATGCGATGCGGTATTCCCAAAGACTTTAAAATATTATTGAGTATGATGACGCCATTCCGGCAACCTTCAAGATTTTCAGTCATGGAGAATGACTGGTCGATGATGACAGTAAAAGCAGCATCCAGTTCTTTTGACTCGATATTTTTCTTTACGAACAGTTTGGGGCTGTCATCTATTATCGGCCCTATCGGGTTCTTCATCAGTTTCCCGGATGTGCGTCTCGTCTGGAAAGCGTTCATCTTGTAGTTGAGTATCTGTGTAATATCCCCGACGACTTTCTTGGCGACAGCGTTGTAGGACTCGAATATCCGTTGGTATTCCTTGTACTGGGAGAGCCTGATCTTAGGTTTTACAATATTCAGCACCGCATGCTGATTAATTGCACCCGAATCCTCCAACAGATTGTCCCCGGTATTCCGGCCGAAACCTTCATGATAATCCGACACATCATCCTCATATGGGTTCTGTTTGCCGTGTGCACTTTTTCTTGAGGTGTTGTCCCCTGTCTCCCCGACCATATTCGCTTCATCGGCATCACAATCGGTCTTGGTATCCACCCGGCTCGTCTCCTCTTCCTCCTCCTCCTCGGCTTTTTCGTCCAGGCGGCTGGAATCCTTCCTGAATGGAGTCGTCCTATTGAATACACTGATGTCATTGAAAGGCATATCATGCAGTCTGAAGGAGGTCTTCAGTGAAATTTTTTGTGATACGATTGATATGATCTTTTCTGTCAATGCAATACTTTCTTCTGTACTGTCACTGATGAGAGGCATCGTCTCACCAAATGCTTCCATGGTTTCGCGGCCTTCGATAATGGCTATATTGAACGACTTCAGAAAAGCCTCGGCATCATTGGAAGATTTTTTTCTGTATTCTTCAGTTTTTATGCGGTCCCCCTTTTGAATGACGTTTTCGATTAGCGGACGCTGTCTGATGGCTGCCCGCCTGTTCCGGTAGTATTCGAGGGAGAGAAAGATCTGTTGTGTAAACACATCACTGTTCTTCATCCTGTCATATTTACGGTAATCTAAAATATAAGGGGAAGGATATCTGGTAAGTATATCGTACCTGAATCCTTCCCTCTCACTAATATCCGTTCTATGCTTCCAGAAGAAGCTCATATTGAACTCATTGGAAGCAGGATTATAATAGCTGTATTTCCGGACGGTCACCGTCACTGCCTTCTTCTTCAGGAGAAGGCGTGCAAGATCGGTGATTTCCATCATTATTTTGGAATCTACAATTTCATCATTGAATTTTATAAATGAATAGCTCATATTTATCACATTCCAAACTGAAGTTCTGCTGCATTCAGAATCGCTTTTTTCTCCTGTTCACTGTCAAGCTTGTCGATGATGGCCCGATAGCATGCGCGTCCAATCGGCATTTGTGTACTCAGATCGGCCAGATCAATCAGGCTTCTCACGCTGGAAGCTTCTTGGGAAATCTGTCCCTGTTCTGTCATTGTGACGAGGTCTTCATGGAAATTTGTGATGGCCTCGATGATTGATGCATCTTTCTGGATACTTTGTGCATTCAGTACCTGGATAAGCGCCTCCTTCGATACGTAGCCAAGTTCAATGACATTGAATCGGTTGAGCAGCGCTTCATTCATCGGCATGGTGCCTACATATCCCACATTTATTGCAGCAATGACGTTGAAGCCATCTTCAGCGACGATTGTGTCACCAGTCAACGGGTTTGTAATCGTCCTGCGATAATCCAATGCCGCATTCAGGATCGGCAGGACTTCCGGTTTGGCCATATTGATTTCATCAATATAAAGAATGGCACCTTCCTTCATCGCACGGATCACGGGCCCATCTATGAAGGTGATTTCCTGTCTGCCGTCATTGTATTCAAGTGTCTTGAAGCCAAGCAGGGATTCAATATCGACATCCACTGAACAGTTTATGCTATACATGTCCTTGTTCAATTCTCCGGTCAGATCTTCTGCAAGCCTGGTCTTGCCGGAACCTGTCGGTCCCTTCAGAAGCAGGTTTTTACTAAGGGATAGGATGATCAGGGAATCGCTTTTTATCGTTTCATCATTATGCAGGAATTTTATGGCCATATCTATTCAACTTCTTCAAAGTATGTTTTATAGTATCCGCCGACTTTGCCTGAATTATCTTTGACGAATATATATTCTTCTGTTTCATTGACCACCGTGTAGGTTTCTCCAGGAGTCAGCATATCGGATACTTTATATTTTTTTGCATCTGTATGGGCTACTCTGACTGTTCTCAAATTATTATCGTTCCAAGTTTCATGAAGCATCTTCATCTCTCCAAACATCTTATTTTAATTATGATTTTAACACAAAAATGACAGGCATCCCACGGGAGCCTGTCATGATTTTTCAATTAGCCTTCAAGCAGGAGGTCTTCTGGATTTTCAATAAGATCTTTAATCGTTTTGAGGAATCCAACCGCCTCTTTGCCGTCGATGACTCTGTGGTCATAACTGAGTGCAATGTACATCATCGGACGGTTTTCCATATTTTCATCGTCGATTGCTACAGGGCGTTTCTGGATAGTGTGCATTCCCAGAATCGCTGCCTGAGTACCATTGATGATTGGAGTGGACATCAGTGAACCGAACACACCACCGTTTGTGATTGTGAAGGATCCGCCTGTCATGTCATCAAGGCCTAATTTCTTGTTCTGTGCCTTCTTGGCCATGTCGACAATATCGCTTTCGATTTCTGCGAAAGTCTTACGGTCGCAGTCCCTTACTACTGGAACGACAAGTCCTTCGTCTGTAGATACCGCGACACCGATATCATAGAACTGTTTCAGGACAAGGTCTTCTCCATCAATTTCTGCATTGACAGCTGGATATTTTCTGAGAGCTGCCACTGAAGCTTTTGTGAAGAATGACATGAAACCAAGGCGTGTGCCATCGTGGCGTTCCTGGAATTCATCTTTCTTGCGCTTCCTGAGTTCCATAAGGTTTGTCATATCCACTTCATTGAAAGTTGTGAGCATTGCAGTGTTCTGGGAGACTTCGAGCAGACGTTTTGCAATTGTTTGACGTCTACGGGACATCTTTTCCCTGACTACAGGCTTCTCAGGTTTGCCTGATGCTTGTTGTTGTGGCTGTTCCTGCTTTTTAGGTTCTTCGGATTTCTGAGGCTGCTTGCCATGATTGTCGACATCCTGACTTCTGACAAGTCCACGGGGATCGGATGCATTGATATCACTTAGGTCGATGCCCTTCTCACGTGCCATGCGCCTTGCTGAAGGTGTGGCGACAATACGTTCGTTGTCATCTGAAGGTTCTTCTTCAGGTGCCTCCTTGGAGTCGTCTTTCGGAGTCTCCTCTTTTTCTTCTTTCTTGTCTGAACTTTCCTTGGATTCCTCTTTGGAAGTCTCATCGTCTTTGGAAGCCTCGTCCGACCCTTCTTCAGAAGAGCCGCCTGCTTCGCCATTATCTTCAACGATGGCGATTACCTGGCCAACTTCAACAGTATCGCCTTCTTCAGCTTTAATCTCGGTGATGACACCAGCTTCTTCACTGATCACTTCCACATTCACCTTATCCGTTTCAAGCTCGAGAATGTTTTCACCCTTCTCGACACGATCACCTTTTTGCTTCAGCCAGCTCGCAATCGTTCCTTCTGTAATTGATTCAGCCAGTTCCGGCACTTTAACTTCAGCCATTATTCTACCTCCTATGATTTTAGAGCAGTTTCAATGATATTTTTTTGTATCAGTTTGTAGGATTCCCCATCACCTTCTGCAGTAGAGGCACGTCTGATCCTGCCTACATAGTTCAAGTCCACCTTTTCAGGGACAATTTCCAGAAGGAAAGGTAGTGCATAGTGATAAGTACCCATGTTTTGAGGTTCTTCCTGGACGAATCTCACTTCATCAAGGTTTTTGACATCATTCAATACTTCCTGAATCTTTTCCGATGGAAACGGATAGATCTGTTCCAGCCTGATGATGAGTATTTCGTCGTTAGGGTTTTCTTTCTGTTCGGTCAGAAGATCGACTGCCACTTTACCACTCGCAATCAGAACCTTTTTCACCTTCGTCTTTTTATATGAAGGGACGATGATCTCCTTGAAGCTGCCTTCTACAAAGGCACTTACTGGTTCACTTACAATCTGATTACGGAGTAGACTCTTTGGAGTCATGAGGACCAGTGGTCTCATCTTTTCAGTATCCAGATACTTTGCCTGCTTTCTCAGCAGATGGAAGTAGTTGGATGCACTGGACAGGTTGGCCACGGTCATGTTGTTTTCGGCAGCAAGCTGGAGATAGCGTTCCAGACGGGCTGAGGAGTGTTCTGCCCCCTGCCCTTCCTGTCCATGGGGCAGGAAGAGTGTCATGCCGGTGGTTTCGCCCCATTTGGCGTTTCCAGCTGCCATGAAGTTGTCGAATATCACTTGTGCCATATTGGAGAAGTCACCATACTGTGCTTCCCATATTGCCATGACATTCTTGCGTTCGACATTGTATCCATAGTCGAATCCGACAACGGCTGCTTCCGATAATGGTGAATTATGAACGTCGAATGTAGCACTTGAATCACTTACTTCATGAAGGGGGATGTGCTCCTCCCCAGTTTCCGGGTCATGGAGGACAGCGTGGCGTTGTGCAAATGTTCCACGCTCGGAATCCTGCCCAGTCAGCCTGATTGGCGTACCATCCTGGTTGATTGTTGCAAAAGCAAGCACTTCTGCATGTGCCCAGTCTACAAGGTCTTCCTCATTTTCAAATGGTTTTTTTCTGCGATCAAGAACATTGGACAGTTTTTTGAAGACTGTAAACGACTCCGGGTATTTGAAGAGGTCGTCGTTGATTTCCTTGAGGCGTTCACGTGAAATTTCATCCACTGGATTTTCCTGCCCCTCCAGAATTGCCTGGGGAGTCTGCAGTTTTTCATCTACATTTGTATCTTTCTTATCGATCTTATCATGTGCAGCTCTCATTTCGTCGAAGACAGACTGGATGATTTTATCCTTTTCGTCTTCGGAAATGATTCCCTGCTCGACAAGCTGGGAACCGTAGATTTCGTCGATTGTATCGTGGGACTTCACTTCCTGGTATAGAAGTGGGTTGGTCGCTGAAGGTTCGTCCATTTCATTATGGCCGTATCTTCTATAGCCCACTACATCAATGACGATATCCTTGTTGAACTTCTGTCGGTACTTGAGTGCGATTTCGATTGAACGCAGTACATGTTCGGGTCTATCTGCATTGACATGCAGTATAGGCAGATCAAATCCTAATGCGGCATCTGAGGCATATACTGTCGATCTGGCATCTGTTTCCTCTGTTGTAAATCCAATCCGGTTATTGGCGATGATGTGCATGGATCCGCCGGTACTATAGCCTTCCAGCTTGCCGAGGTTAAGGGACTCATAGACGATTCCCTGTCCAGGGAAGGCGGCATCCCCATGAATGATGGCTGCAATCGCTTTGTTGTAATCCTGTTCAGGCTTCCCGGCATGGTCAGTAGTTTCCTGCTGCGCCCTTGCTTTGCCGAGAACGACAGGCCCAACGACTTCCAGGTGGCTCGGGTTGTTGGCAAGACTGATACGTTGCTCCAGCCCTTTATCACTTCTGGTTTTGGCGCCACCCAGGTGATATTTCACATCCTTCATCCAGCCCTGTGTGATTTCCAGGGAACCGTCTTCAGGAAGGAACTTCATCGGGTCCGTATGCATGAATTCACTGATCATCATTTCATAAGGCTTCTCCAGGACATGTGTCAGGACATTCAAGCGGCCACGGTGTGCCATGCCGATCTGAAGATTGGGAATACCTTCATCAGCCATGAGACTGAGCAGATGGTCGAGCATCGGCACTAAGGAATCAAGACCCTCTATTGAGAATCGTTTGGCACCGACAAAGTTCTTATGAAGGTATTTTTCGAAGCCTTCAACCTTTGCCAAAGTTTCAAACAGGTGTTTCTTTTCCTCAGGAGAAAGTGAGACTTCTTCCTGTGTTTCGATTGTTTCTTTCAGCCACTGGCGCTCTTCTGTATCATTGATATGCATATATTCATATGCAAGCGGGCCAGTATACAGCGAATGGAGTTGTGTTACAGCTTCATAGGCATTGTCATAGTAGTCCCCAAGATGCACGCTTACCAGTGAAGCAGGCAGTTTTTTAAGATCATCTTCTGTAAGGTTATAATCTTCATAGTCCAGGCTTGGAATATTTTTGACATCTGGTCTGTAGAGCGGGTAGATGTCTGATTCCAAGTGTCCAAACAGCCTGATGTTATCTATCAGACGCAATAGGCTTTTCACTTTACTGTGATCGATATCCGATTGGACGGTGCCTGGCTGGCCAGAACCGATATTTTCAAATAGGAAGCGCATTTCATCGCTTACACTATCCGGATCATCTTGATACATGTCATGAAGCTCGAGAAGCAATCCCATATTGGTACCGAAGCGTACCGGGGCGTTCTCAAGTTCTCTCTCTTGCATTTTGCCACCCTCTTTAGAATCTTTTTAACTTATACAGTACCATTTTAGCACTATGGTATGCTGTTTTAAAGGCAATAATGGCTGTTATTAGAACAATTATCTAATTTTCCAGAGGGAAACGCATGGTCACTTTTGTAAAATGCCCTTCCTCACTTTCTATCCATACTTTCCCCTTATAGTTATCAATAAGTTTTCTTGCTATCGAGAGTCCAAGACCGTTGCCCCCGAGCTCCCTGCTCCTTGATTTGTCGACCCTGTAGAACCTGTCGAATATCGCCTCGATTTCGTCTTCGGGAATACCGATGCCATGGTCGGTGATGGCGATGTCGAAATGGTTCCCCTTCTTCTCCGTGGTAACAATGATATGCTTCCGTTCATGGTCGTATTTTGTGGCGTTATCAAGGAATATCACCAGAATCTGTTCCAGATGATAAGGGTTTATATGGAACTTTATGGGATTTTCATCAAGGTCTAGAGTGAAAGTATAATCAGGATGCAGTTTCCTCAGAGCATCCACTCTGCTTTTTATTTCTTGGTTGATTTCCACTTCCTCCATCACTTCTGTTGTTTTGCCATCATTTTTTGTAAGCAGGAGCAGTTCTTCGACCAGCTTGTTGATGCGTTGGAGTTCATCAATGGAGATCTTCAATGATTCATCCAATACTTCGGGCTTGTGCCTCCCCCACCTGCTGATCAGATTCAAATGGCCCTGGATGATTTGAAGAGGAGTCCGCAATTCATGCGAGGCATCTTCAACGAATTGCTTCTGTTGATTGTATGAGCGTTCAAGGGAATCCATCATATGATTGAACGAGTCGACCATATAATCTGTCTCTTCTGTGTTGGTTTCTATCTGAAGACGCTCTGAGAAGCCTTCGGATTCAATCCGTCTCAACTGGTACGCAATATTCCTGATGGGCTTCACCATCTGCGTTGAAAAGAAATAACTGATGATTGATGTGAACAAAATGGACATGAAGCCCACTATAATGGCAATGAAGACCATCATCCTGATTACAGAATTATAGTAGTCGAGTGGATGGATTACTGAAATGTATCCGTTCCAGTACTGCGAATCCAATTTCACGCTTCCTTTGAGGAAGCTCCCATCTTCGTTGTTCAAGGGTGAAATTTCTCTATCAGGCACGGGTTCGAAGTTGCTTTCGAAATTCATTGGAATGCCTGTCGTGGCACTGAAAACTTCTTCACCGCTCTGGGTGTAGAGGACCATCTTCTGCCTATCATACAGGCTTGAGTAGATTTCATTCTGACTAATGGTATTGATTGGCTGCGATTCATACAGGCTCTCGAGTTCTTCAAGGCTCCTGTCCACTGAACGGAATTCCTGGTCCTTCAGATACATGCTGGTGAAATAGATGAGCAGAGAGCTGAATATCAGATATGTGATGGAGATGATCAACGTCGAAAGCCGCAACCATCTGTATTTCAAGGATTGCTTGTTCATGACCGGATCACATACCCTACTCCCCTGACGGTTTCTATCAGTTTGTCCTTGTCGAAAGGTTTGAGTTTATTCCGCAGATATCTGATATAGACATCTACCACATTCGTCTCCACTTCACTATCATAGCCCCAAACGTGGTCCAGAATGGTTTCCCGCTGCAGTACCACACCTGCATTCTTCATCAATAGGTGGAGGAGTTCATACTCCGTTTTGGTCAGGTCGAGCTCCTTGCCATCCAGAGTGACATGGTAGGCGGAAGTATCCATTGTGATACCATGCAGTTCAAGTATTTCCCGCTTATCCTCCTGTGAACTGGACCTTCTCATGATGACACGTATCCTTGCGAGCAGCTCTTCTATCTCAAATGGTTTTACAATATAGTCATCGGCTCCATAGTCCAGGCCGATCACCTTATCATATGTTTCTCCTTTAGCCGTAATGATGATGATCGGAGTATCCTTCTCCTTCCTCAGCCTCCGACAAACTTCAAGTCCATTCAGCTTTGGAAGCATCAGATCAAGCAGTATACAGTCAAACTCGGAATCGAGTGCCTTGTTTAAGCCATCTTCTCCATCATTTGAAAGCGTGACATGATAACCTTCATGCACCAGTTCAAGTTCAATGAAGCGTGCAAGATTCATTTCGTCTTCAACAACCAGAATATGTTTCATTGTAATCTTCCTATCATCCGTTTTTCCCCATCATAACATTTTAGCCAGTTCCGATATGCATCCTTATCTGTTCTCTAGCCAATGGGCGGTTTATTTTTCAATGATATTATATGAGTAAAATAAAAGAAATGGCAACGTCCTTGTGGACGTTGCCATATGTTTATGGATATATAACCTTGTCTTGAAAATGATCTGTTAAATAAGGGGGGCTTATTCATTCTCATTGATAATCATTTTCAATTACATTCTATATAGGTGACGATAATCTGTCAAGTTTTTTATGCATGATGAAGCTCGTGGCAACTACGACAGCTGTACCCGCAACAATTCCGGCGATTACATCGGTAGGATAATGCACGCCCAAATATACTCTTGAAGAGGAAATCATCAGTATAAAAAAGGCGCACACGCCATATAGCATGCCTTTATTGTTCAATCCACTATTTTTGACCAGGGTCATCAGGGAACCAAAGAAGATTGTGGACCCCATCGCATGTCCACTTGGAAAGCTGAACCCTGTGATATCGATGAGCCTCAGCATGGATGGTCTCTCTCTGTCGAATGAATTCTTCATTACTGGAATTAGAATGCTGCTTGCGAGCATTGATATAATCATAAACAGTGTTTCGAACTTCAGACGATAAAGCATCAGGATGGTGATCATTATAAGAGACAGGATGACCATCGACAGGACTTCACCGACCTGGGTGAAACCGAGCATCAGCGCCGTAGTGATGAAGCTTTCGGAAGCATAGATGAATTCATAGACTTCGGTATCGATCCAATGTCCAAGGCGGGATTCATGAAAATAGGCAATGATGCCAAAAATAAGGGTGAAAACCAGGAAGAGCGACAGTTTCTTCAGACGGTTCATCGACTCCCCTCCTCGCTGAGCAGGAGGTCGACAAGTGATTCCGGTTTGAAGCCGCCCTCAAACTTCTTCATACATTCCACGATGGACTCCTTGTTGCCTTCAATGCGGGAAAGGGTGGTCTGGAACACCTCAAGATCCAGGGCCTCATCCTGGATGATTTCGGCATAGCCCTTTTCTTTGAAATACTCGGCATTCTCCATCTGGTCCCCCCTGCTCTGTGAAAGCGGCAATGGAATGAGTATCATCGGCTTTTCATTCAGCAGAAACTCATAGATTGCGTTTGAACCGCTGCGTCCAACCGCAATATCCGATATTTTAAGAAGATGCGGCAGTTCTTTTTTTACGAATTCAAACTGCCTGTAATTTGGGTTATCGAGCCCTTCCTGGTAGTTGCCGCGGCCGCACAGGTGGATGATCTGCCACTCTTTCGTCAATGCCTCGAGGTTATCCCTGATGAAGTTGTTGATTGAACGTGCGCCGAGGGAACCTCCCATTACAATCATGATGGGTTTCTTAGAACTGAAGCCGGTCAATTCATATCCGATATCCTTATAGCCTCTCTTGAGTTCATCCCGTATAACAGGCCCCAGGTACTCGGATTTACCGCTTGGAAGATATTCCAGAGTCTTTTTGAAAGTGACATAGATTTTAGTGGCAAACTTTCCTGCAATGCGATTGGCCAGTCCTGGAGTGATGTCAGACTCATGGATATACACCGGGATACCGAGAGACTTTGCCGCCAGTACCACCGGTACGCTGACGAAACCACCTTTGGAAAAAACGAATTCTACCTGCTCCTTCTTCAATACTTTGCGGGCATCACTGATGCCCCTCATGACTTTGAACACGTCCTTGAAGTTCTCTGCAGAAAGGTATCGTCTCAATTTACCACTCGATATATTGTAGTATTTAATGGATGTTGCACCGATGATTTCCTTTTCAATGCCCTTTTTCGAACCAAGATATAAGGGTTCAACCCCCTTATTTATAAAGCAGGGTATGAGCAGTTTGTTAAGCATTACATGTCCGACGGTGCCACCGCCTGTGAGGACAACTTTTCTCTTTTTTGGTTCCATACTTTCCTCCAAAACTCTTTTATGCTAATTACTTTAAACTATTTTTACAATGGATACAATATAAAGCCGTATAAACACTATGTTCATACGGCCCTATATTATTCTTCTGTCGTCTCTTCCTCTGTAGATTCCTCTTCAGCAGGCTGCTCTTCTGTAGCTTCTTCTTCCGCATCTTCCCCATCACCGTGGGACTCTTCAGGCTCCTCGATTTCGAGGTGTTCTGCCTGGTTTTCCGCATACTCCTCTATTTCTTCTTCAGTGTACTCTCCATTGATATAGTCCACCAGGTAATTAAGCTGCGCGTCATTGTCGTTGATGTAGTCCCTCAATTCACTCATCAGGGTGGTTGACGTTTCGCCTATTACATCTCCAGTCATTTCCAGACCATTATCTGCTTGGAACTCCCCAACTGCTGTGGTGAGTGAAGGATCAAAATCTTCATCAAAATCTTCTACTTCGTATCCGAGTGTATCCAGGGCGACTTTAATGGAGGGAACAGTCTCATTTGAGATGCCCTCTGTGTAAACTTCATCAGGACTCAGCATATCGACTCTATAGTAATCAGGATTGACAAGTTTGATGTCCGGATTGATTCCTTCGTCATGTATCCAGTGGCCATTTGGCGTCAGCCACTTGGTATTCGTGTATTTCAGAAGGGAATCATCGCCAAATTCAACTGTCTGCTGGACGACCCCCTTTCCAAAGGATTCCGTTCCTGCAATTGTTGCATCAGTGAGGTCATCCAGCGCTCCAGCAAACACTTCAGAAGCACTCGCGGACCCTTCATTGATCAGGATGTATACGTTGAAGTCCTCTGTGTTCGGATTTGCCTCCTGGCTTGTGGTTATTTCCGTAAGCTCACCATTATTGTCTTCAAGAGACAGTACAACCTGGCCCTCGTCAATGAACTGGTTGATCATATTGACTGCCTCATCCAGCAGCCCGCCAGGATTGTACCTGAAGTCGATGATGACATCCTCCACTTCGTCTTCGGCGGCCTCATTCAGCTTGCTCTCAAATTCTTCGGTGGTGCCTCTCTGGAACCGGTTCACACTGATATGCCCGACGCCATCCACCTCTTCATACGTAACGCTGTCGATATGGATGGTGTCCCTGGTAATCGTAATGTCAATCGGATCCCCTTCGCCCCTTACAATGGTCAGAACAACATCCGTGCCTTTTTCACCTCGTATGAGCTGGACGGCTTCCTGAGTCGTCCAGCCTTCAATGGACTCGCCATCGACCGCAATGATTTCATCACCAGGTTCAAGGCCGGCCTCTTCCGCCGGAGAACCACGCATTGGTGAAGTTACGATGATGCGGTTGCCCTCCTGCATCACTTCAGCTCCAATGCCTTCAAAATCTCCGGTCACCGTTTCCTGGAAGGCTTCCATCTCGTCATTGTTCATATATTCACTGTATGGATCGTCCAGTCCTTCAACCATTCCCTGGATGGAAGATTCGATCAGTGCGTCCCGGTCTACATCTTCGTAGTAGTTGGAATTGATCGTATCGTAGACATTATATAATTTGGAAAATTCACTTCTTGTATCCGTACCGACATTGACGGCCTTTTCAGTCCCAGCTTCCAGACTGAGCGCAGTAATGATCGCCGTAGCAATGACCGACGTCAATAGAATGATGATGAACCAGAAAAGTTTAATGCTGATCCGGCGTCCACCTGGTTTTTTCGTCTCATGACGCTCATGTTCTTCGTTCAAAACTTACACCTAATTTCTACTTGAATAATTAAGTTTTAGTTTACCAGTTTAAGTATCAAAGTTAAAGAAAAAGAACAGTGCCATGCACTGTTCCTGAATTCCACTATTTGTTTTCTTCGATGAAAGGCAGGCTCGCATCCAATGCCACTTCAATCATGTCATTGAATGTCGTCTGGCGTTCTTCACTTGATGTCGCTTCCCCTGTTAATACATGGTCGGACACTGTCAGGATGGATAATGCCCTTGCATCGAATTTCTTGCTGATTGTAAACAGCGCGCTTGATTCCATTTCCAGCGCCAACACACCATATTGGGCCAGCTGCTCGATATTTCCATTCTCATCATAGAAGGAGTCTGCTGTAAAGATGTTGCCCACTTTGACGTTGAGCCCCTTCTTCTTCGCTTCATTGTAGCTTGAAAGCAGAAGTTCGAAGTCTGATGTCGGCGCATATTCAATATTTTTAAACAGCTTTCTATTCTGGTATGAGTCGCTTGAAGCACTCTGTGCAAGGATGACATCCCTTACTTTTACATCTTTTTGTATTGCTCCACATGTGCCGACCCTGATCAGGTTTTTGACACCATATTCCTCCATGAGTTCGTGGATATATATGGAGATTGACGGTACACCCATTCCCGTACCCTGTACGGAAATACGTTTTCCTTTGTAGTACCCGGTGAAGCCGAGCATATTACGCACTTCGTTGTAGCAGACGACGTCGTCCAGGAAGTTTTCTGCAATATACTTCGCTCTCAGCGGATCGCCCGGCAGCAGGATCGTGTCCGCAATGTCACCTTTTTTTGCATTGATGTGAATACTCATGGTTAAAATTCTCCTTTAATAGTGTTAAGTCTACAACAGCTAATGCTGCAGCCAGTTGCGATAGTCTTCAAAAGCTGTATCATAATGCGAAAGCGGCATGTCCTCGTAAGGGTTCCTCTCAAGATAGTCTGATATTTCAAGGTAGTCGTCGGAGTACTTTGGAAACATCGCATCTCTCGCAATATGCTCGGCCAATCGGCCGATAGGTGAAGCTTCCCCTCTTCGTGTTTTGATATATTGATAGAAGGAATAGTTCTTCATTATTTGATGGAGGCCTTCGCTACAACAGTAGACGCTCTGTCTACATCTGTAACTTCCTTGAGCTCGAATGAGTCGAGAATATCACTGTTTGTAATGATTACAGGGGAAATTGTGCTGTTCGCTTCCGATTTTACTAGATCCATATCGAATGTAACAAGCTTATCCCCCTTCTCGACCTTATCGCCTTCTGATACGTGCCCTTCAAAACCCTTCCCTTCCATCGCTACAGTCTCCAGACCAATGTGGATAAGCACTTCCAATCCGTTTTGGGTCTTGATGCCGACTGCATGATTCGTGGGAAAAACCTGCATGATGGTGCCTGATACCGGGGCCACGACTTCTCCATCGGTGGGCTCGACACCAAACCCTTCACCCATCATCTTTTCGGCAAAAACAGGGTCGGGAATATCTTCCAGTTTGACATACTTCCCATTTATTGGACTTGTGATTTCGATATCTTTGTCTACATCATTCTTTTTTCCAAATAGATTTTTAAACATTTGAATTCTCTCCTGTCCAGGTAAGTTTTTGAAAGTCTACTCGAAGTATTTCAAGTATTCACCATATCCTTTTTCTTCAAGCTCATCTTTTGGAATGAACTCCAATGCCGCTGAATTGATGCAATAGCGCAGACCGCCAAGTTCCTTTGGACCATCATCGAATACGTGACCGAGATGGCTGTCGGAAGTTTCGCTTCTGACTTCCGTCCGGCGCATACCGAAGGAATCATCGAAATGCTCTGTAACATCTTCTGAGATGCTTTTGGCAAAACTTGGCCATCCACAATCGGAAGCGAACTTGTCGCGTGAAGTGAACAGTGGTGTACCTTTGAGCTTATCCACATACAGGCCATCCTCATAATGGTTCCAGTATTCATTCTGGAATGGCGGTTCTGTGCCGTTCTCCTTCATCACTTTGTACTCTTCTGCTGTCAGTTCCTTTTCATCTCTTTCAATTGCCATCTACTCCACTCCCCAATGCTCTTCTAAAAATGATTTTCTTCCGGAACCCTTGAAGTATGCATTATAGTGTGCGCTGTTCGTCCTATAGAAATCCTGATGCTCTTCCTCTGCCCGATAGAAGTTCTTATAGGGAAGAACAGGCGTCTTGATGGGTCCGTTGAAAATGTTCTGTGAATCAAGTGATTCTATTTTTGATTCGGCAACACGTTTCTGTTCGTCATCATGATAGAATATCGCAGGCATGTACTGCGGTCCCCGGTCTCCAAACTGGCCACCCGTGTCTGTCGGGTCGAATGTTTTGAAGAATATATCAAGCAGCTGATCATAGGACATCACATCTTCATCAAAATCAATCTGAACTGCTTCGACATGCCCTGTCGTCCCACTGGTCACCTCTTGGTATGTCGGGTTTTCCACATGTCCGTTCGAGTATCCTGAAACTACAGAGTTTACACCTTCGAACTGGTCAAAGGGTTTTACGAGACACCAAAAACATCCACCTGCTAATGTTGCTATTGCCAAATTGCTCACCTCTTAATTATCTTGTTATAGAAAAATACCACTCATCATTCTCATAATCAATTGAATCGACTTTCACATCCCATTCAAGCTGCTCTGTGAACACGCCGGAATCAATCACCAGTGCCCGTTCCTGCTCCCTGAAACTAATTCCTTCGGGCAGGTCGCTCTGGTCTCTGATCAGGTCATACATCATATCCTGTGAAAGCGGGAGATCCGAAATATTGATGTCCACCAGTTCAAACACCACTTCCTCTCCCGTAGAAACAGGTTCAAGTTCGATGGAAGTTTCGATGGATAATCCAAGTACCTGCCTGATGACATCCAGTGCAATCTGCTGCTCGTCTATGGTGATGGCAAGACTATCATCATCGATGGCATCATTGAGGATGGACTCCATGGCATCGTTGTTCATCTTTATCTCTATACCCGATTCTTCAGGAACATAATTATCATTTTCTGGCGAAGGGGCGTCATAATTACCGTTTAAAGCTGTGAGCAGCCATATGATTATTGCTGCATTCAATACCAACAGTCCGATGAAAAGCCATTTCCAAATATTCAAAAGGTCCCTCCCCGCTAATCCATTCTACGCCTGAGATGAAGAAATTCGTGGGGATACCTGTTCTTCCCATCGACGGTTCCTTCTTCCCTCGATACAAGTTCCCATTTCGCCATATCATAATCCGGGAAGAATGTATCTCCGGCAAAGGTTTCATGTATCCTGGTGACGTGCATTTCGTCGACAAGCTGCATCGTCTGGCGATAGACGCCACTGCCGCCGAATATGAATACTTTTCCGTCCAGTTCTTCAATCTCCGCCACATCATGGATGACATCGACACCTTCTGCAGCGAATTCCGGGTTGCCGGTCAGTACAACATTGCGCCGGTTGGGCAGCGGCCGTCCGAGTGATTCGAAGGTTTTCCGTCCCATCACGATGGTATTCCCCTGTGTCAGTCTTTTTACATGCTTGAGATCATTTGGCAGATGCCACGGCATCTTATTCCTGAATCCGATGACATTCTGCTCTGCATGACATACGATTAACGATACCATTTCCTTCCTCCTATACAGCGATTGGTGCCTTGATATAAGGATGTGATTCATAGTCCACGACTTCAAGGTCCTCATAGTCCAGTTCGAACATGGACCGGTCACCATGAATTTTTATTTCCGGGGCTGTGAAGCTTTCCCGCTGAAGCTGTGTTTCCACTGCGTCAACATGGTTGCTGTAGATGTGGGCATCCCCGAGTGTATGGATGAACTCATGTGGACGGAGCCCGCATTCCCTCGCAACCAGATGCAGGAGCAGGGCGTAGCTTGCGATATTGAACGGCACGCCCAGGAATACATCCCCGCTTCTCTGGTAGAGCTGGAGGCTCAGCATGCCGTCATTGACATAGAACTGGAAGAAGGCATGGCAAGGGGGGAGGGCCATCGTCCCGATTTCTGCCGGATTCCATGCGGTCACGATATGGCGTCTTGAGTCCGGGTTGGTCCGGATGCTCTCCACCACATCCTTCAGCTGGTCGGTAAAGCTGCCGTCGGGGCCTTCCCATGCGCGCCATTGGCGTCCGTATACATTGCCGAGGTCACCATATTTTTCGGCAAAGGCATCCTCCTCCAGAACACGTCTCTTAAAGGTTTCCATCTCCTTCTGGTAGACTGTTCTGAAGTCTTCGTCCTTCTGTGCACGATTTCCGAAATCGGTCATATCCGGACCTTGGTACTCTTCCGACTCGACCCAGTTTTTGAAGGCCCATTCATTCCAGATGTTGTTGTTGTACTGGAGCAGGAAACGTATGTTCGTATCCCCGCGGATGAACCATATCAGTTCGGTTGCCAGCATTTTGAACAGTACCTTCTTTGTAGTGAGCAATGGGAATCCCTCAGCCATGTTGAATCTCATCTGATGGCCGAATATGGAATATGTGCCGGTGCCGGTCCGGTCGTCCTTGTATTTGCCCTCTTCCATGATCTTCTCCAGGAGACCATGGTATGTCTGATCGAAACGATTCATCATATCCTCCCCTTTTCTTTTTATGCTTGTTTATATTATAATAATACATGAATACGTGAATTCGAATAAATAAAATTCTTTTTGGAGTGTGGCTTATGGAAATTATCATGACAATCGGTCTTACGCTGCTCGCTTTATACATGATCTCGATGAGCATCTACGACTAGGACACATAATGTCAATAAAAACAGGAAAGGCTGAGCCTTTCCTGTTTTTTTATGAGCAATGGTCGTCAAAAGCCTCTTTGATATCCATCATAATATCATTGACGTCCCTGCCCTCAATATGTTCACGCGGCATGAAATGAACGAGTTCCTGGCCTTTGAACAAGGCCATGGATGGGCTGGAAGGTGCCTGCCCGATATATTCGCGCATGCGTTCAGTCGCTTCCTTGTCCTGGCCGGCAAACACGGTCGCCTTCCTGTCAGGGCGCACAGGATTCTGTTCAGCTACTGTTACAGCAGCAGGTCTTGCAAGACCTGCTGCACAACCGCAGACACTGTTGATGACAACGAAGGCTGATTCATCTGATTCCAGACTGTTCATGAACTGGTCCACTTCCTCCGGTGTCGTCAGGTCATCAAACGCCCTCCCGGTCAGCTCTTCACGCATTGGCTGGGCTACTTCCTTCATGTATGCTTCATATGGATTCATACTACCGCTCCCTTTCTTGAATTTGTTTCCAGACACTGCCGAGGGCAGCTTCCCCCTGCTCTATTCTGGCGATGGCCATTTCGATCTGCAGACGGACATCATACTGTGGCTCGTCCGTATGTGCCTTAAGATGTGGCAGGCTCTCTTCATCCCCCACCTCGTAGATGAACATTGCGGCACGCCATCTGACGATGGGGCTCCTGTCATCCAGAAGAGGATAGACGTCCTCGAGTCCTTCCTTATACCCGAGATCACTATAGGCATCTCCCGCCGTCCTCCTGACGGGCACCGAACGGTCACCGAGCGCACGCTTCAGATATGGCAGCGTCGCCTTCTCCTCAATCATGGCAAGCAGACTGACGGCTTCCCTCCTCACCTGCATCTTTTCGTCCTCAAGTGCAAGTGAAAGCACTTCATAATCCGCTTCCGTCGGCGTCTCCATGTGGTTCAGCAGCCACAGACGATCCTTCCAGTTCTCTTTTGACCGGAAGTCGTCGACGGAAACTCTGAAATACCTTTTCGGCTCAGGTGTCGTCTTCGTCCGGGCTTCCTGGACAAGCTCTGCAAGCCTCTTTTCATCATAGAGTGCATCCAGTTCCTCCAGCAGTTCCCCGAATATCTCTTCAGGTTCACCATATCGCGTGCCATAGTCCTCCCACTTCCTGAGGAGGATGATATTATCCTCCGGCAATGTCGCTTCCTCCACCGCCTTCAGGAAATGGCCGGGCAGCTGCTTCCGGTGCTCCTCCCCATCATTCAGTTTAATCTGGTAGGGTATATTTTTGAATGTCAGGACCTGTGTGGAGACGGCCCCGAAATCACTCTCTAATTTTGGTTTTTTTTTACATCCTGTTCCCGGGATGTGAACGTCTGTTCAATTTCCGGGATCAGGGTCTCCCAGTCGGCTTTCGGGGACTTGTCCACAGAGACGAAGTCGAGGGCGTGGAAGACGCTCGTTACATCTTCGAGTTCAAGAATCCGGTTGATGAAATCAGGCGCTTCATCCGTCACCTGACGGTATGTGGATGACTTCATCTCCGCTTTCTCTTCGCTTACAGTGATCTTCATTGTGTTCGGGCTTGGCGTTGGTTCAATTTTAACGATTTCCATTGTAATCCTCCTATTGCAGCTTATTCCCGTGTGACCGTATGGCGATGCCTACAGAACACTCGTGGATGCAGAAATTATGTGCAGCCGTCCGGGTGCCTTCGGAACGGTTCAGTTCCTTAAGAAGACAGCCTTGGCAATACTTTTCTTCAAGGGCATTGATCTTATCCAATACTTCGAGATTCACTTTTCAACCTCCTCAATCAATTATACCGAAATGTCCTGTATAAAAAAAGGCTGATCTCCTGGATCAGCCTTTTCTGTTCCTGTACAAAGTTTCCTTCGCCAGTTCGTCTGCCCGCCGGTTACTGCCCCTCGGCGTCCAGCTGACGATGAACAGGTCGAATTTATCAAGGTGCTGTGAAATCTGATCGAAGTATTTTTTGAATACTGGATTTTTTACATGATTCCTGTCGAAACTGTCTGCGATCACCTTTGAATCCGTATGGACGATCAGCGAATTGAGGGAATGCTCCAGTGCCTTATCCACTGCAAACGCCAATACAGCCCATTCCGCTTCGTGGTTGTCCATCTCCCCAAGGAAGGTGGTGAACTCGAGGGTGGTCCCTTCATCCTTGAAGACAACCGCGCCGGCGGCCATATCAGGATTCTTCGATGCTGCCGCATCTATATATGCTCTTGCCACTGCCCCACCTCCTATAGATCCAGGGTCTGCACATATTTGCTGCTGATCTTGAGGTCATGTGCATCCAGGATGGTCTGGATTTCAGGTTTTGAAATGTTCAGGGTGCTGCGTGATTCGACGAGGTCCAGGTCTACCGGTACATCGGTGATGATTCTGGCAAGCCTGTGGGAGATCTTCAGGGAGTCGATATCCGTCTCGATCTTCGTACGCACAGCAGGTGTCAGCTGGTCGAGGTTCAGGAGGAGGTCCTCCACACTTCCGAATTCACGGATGAGTTTGAAGGCCGTCTTCTCCCCTATACCCTTGACGCCCTTGTATCCGTCACTGGCATCCCCCATCAGCGCCTTGACGTCGATGAACTGGTCGGGTGTGATGCCGTGCTCCGCTTCAAACCGGGCCTTCGTGTACTGGTCATACACCGTATAACCCTTCTTGGTGAGCCATAATGCATTGTCTTCATCCAGAAGCTGGAGCAGGTCACGGTCGCCGCTCACGATGACGATATCCTTATATGTCTTTGAAAGGGTGCCGATGATGTCATCCGCTTCATAGCCCTTGAGGCCGATCTGGAACATGTTCAGATCATCAAGCACTTCCTTCACATAGTCGAACTGGGGAATGAGTTCATCGGGCGGTGCCACCCTGTCCTTCTTATAGTCTGCAAACCATTCATTCCTCACGGTATGCGCCCCCATGTCCCATGTAATGATGAGCTGCTGCGGCCTCAGGGTCTCGACCAGCTTCAGGACATGGCGGACGACCCCCTGGACACCGTTGGTCGGCCTGTCGTAGGCATTGTACATGAACTGCTGGCGGAAGCTTGTTGCATAGAAGTGGCGGAACAGCAATGCCATGCCGTCCACTACCAGTATATTGTTATTCATTTTGTGAAACGATCCTTTCATTGAGGGGGCTCTCCCCTGTTTCAACGCTGTTGGCCCCGTCCGTAATCCACTCCGAGAAACTGCCGCCGTAGAGCCTTGCCGGCAGTCCCATTTCATGAAGGACGAGGAACGGCGGCGTCGCGCTCATCCCCGAGCCACAGTAGACGATGATCTCACTGAAGCCGCCGAGGAAGCCCCGCATATCTTCGAGTGCATCGAAATCCATCCTTCCCGAACGGAAGACATCCCCATAGGGAATGTTCACAGCCCCTGGTATGTGCCCCATCTTCCGGTCGATGGGCTCCTCTTCACCGAGGTACCGCGCGCGTGCCCGGACGTCAATCAGCAGCACGTCCCTGTCATCCACAGCCGCCTTGACTTCATCCATGCCTGCAAGCAGGTTTTTGTCGGCATCATCAAATGTGCCCCTACGCTCCAGGTCTTCAGCAGGAAGTGTTGCAGCACTATCCCTGATCTTCCCTGACAGGGACTTGAGGCGCTCCAGCGAATCATTCCACAAAAGGGCATCGAAGCCGTAGAGACTGAATAGGTAGTAGAGCCGTGTGTGGAAGAACTGCTTTTCATCATCGACGAGCAGCAGTGTCCCGCCCTCCTGTTTCAATGCCTGATGCAGGGCTTCGACCACACTCCTGCAGGGTATCGGATGCCTGCCTCGGTTCAGCCCGGGTGAATCGAACATCCACGGGCTCTGGGGGATATGGACAGCCCCTTTGAGAGGATGGTCGGCCACTTTCCGCCATGATGCCTCCAGGTCGTCCATCACATTCCTGCAGTCGACCAGTATAAGATCATCAGGCAGGTCACCTGCGTGGGTACTTCCGTCTATGATCGTCATGCTTCAATCCCCTCCAAATTTTCGATTGCCTGATCCAGTTTCCTGTCTTCGGCATATTCCGCATCGCTTATTTCCGGCAATGGCTCCTTCAGGGACTGCCGGATGCTCTCGAGTGGTTCCTGCATCTTCCGGTCCACATCTTCGAGATAGCCATCGATCATTGCGCTCATATCGGCCTGCATGTTCTCCGCATCCATGGACTGCACGAGGGCTTTTGCCAGATCGAGCTGCAGGGTGCGGAAGTCCCTCGGCTGGTTCCTTGCCTGGTGAAGCGGCTTCTGGAAATCGAGCAGACGGTCCGGATCGGCTCCCGCTTCCGGCTGCGGCCGGTCGACCTGCACCGTTTCGATGTGATGGGCGGTCTGTGCCTCCCTGAGCGACGCGTTCAATTTTCTGATGTCCTGCTCAAGCTCCCTGTCCGCCTTATGATAGATTGCATTGAAGCTGGTCGCAATCTCGAGGCTCAACTGCTGGTTGATGCTGTTGATGATGAAGGTCCTGTTCTCTGCAATGAACTTCCTGTTCCTCATATCAGACGCGGAGACGAGTCCCTTCAGGTGATCATACAGCTTCAGCGTCAGCTGCTTTTCCACATGGGAGAGGATGATGTCGAGCTCCTGATGCAGCGTCGGCGCCGCGCTGTGTGCGGTGAACTGTTCGAGATCCGAAATCAGTTGATTCCTGACGGCTTCGATGTGCGCCTTTTCCTCATGCTGATTATGGTACCGCTTCATGTTGCCCGCTATGGCATGCTTCAGCTGGCCGGCCGTCTCCTCGAGTGACTGGTACTGTATCATCGAGGCATTGCGGTGCGCCAGGGAAACGATCTCCTCCTTCGCATGATCGAACCGTCCGTCCCCACCTTCAAGTGCCTGCTTCGCAGAGAGCGGGAAGACCCTGTTCTTTATATTCAGCTGGCCGAGGGCGGATCGGATGTAGTCGAGCACCTTGTCGAGATCCGATTCCGACTTCATCAGATCGACGGCATTGACGATGAATATGACCGGGAAGTCGTCCCCCTTGATGGACTTGATGTACTGGAGGAACTGTTCATCGGAACGGCTGAAGACATGGTTGTAGTAGGATACGTAGATGATCATGTCACTCGCTGAGATGATGTTGTGCGTCTCTTTCGTATGCCGTTCATTGATCGAGTTGATTCCGGGGGAATCGATGACGGAAAAGTTGTTCGTGAATTCATTGCTGATGGACAGGAAGGCCTTATGGATGAAGATCGCCTCCTCATCCGCACTGATCTTTTCGATCAGTTCATCTGTCGGCATCACAACATCGGTGCCGAGGTGTTCCCGGTGGCGCGCATAGTGGGTTTCGATGCCGTTCAGGAACGGGATATAGGCCTCTTTGACCGCCTTTTTATTCTTTCTGATCCACGGCAGGAAGTCGTCGACCGATTCACCCTCCCTGTTCGTGATGACTGCAAGCGACTGGACGAGGTCTTCTTCAGTCTTGTAGAGGGCATGGCTCTCATTGCCATCCGCAATTTCCGTAATCGTCGCCGTTGTCGGGTTCGGGCTCGTCGTCAGGCGGGCCTCCCCCATCAGGGCGTTGATGAAGGTCGTCTTGCCGGCACTGAATCCACCAAAGACGCTGATGTTGACCTGACCGTTCCTGATGCGCTCAAGCTTGTCCTCGATGATCGTCCGGAATTCTTCATACCTTGGATGGTCCTCGAGCATCCCGGCCAATCTGGTGAAGTATGGTGTGTCCATCTCCTCCACTTCCGCCGGTCCATCGCTGTCGTTGTAGTATGCCCTCTCGGGCTCCGTCTCGCCGAAGTCGTGGCTGATCGGCTCCGTCAGCTTGAGCCGTTCCATCTCATCATCCAGATGGATGTAGAAATGCCTGTAGTTGTCGGTCTCAAGCGATTCCTTCAGGGCAAGTACATCTCCGAGGGATGTGTACAGCCGGATCTCTTCCGTCAGGTGGTCGTCGCTGTCCTTCTGATCCCACGCCCCTGCTTCAAGCCCCTCCATGTGTTCCATCGCTTTTGATGAGATGTCGGATTCAATCCCACGCTTCAGCTTGTCCAGGTAGTTCATGATGTAGTTTGATGAGAGGGAGGTGATCTCCTCCTCGATCAGGACATCCGGATTCCATTCATACTTGAAGGGGGCACCCTCAAGACCTAGGGAATCGAACATGCCGTTGACCGGAGCATTGATTTCGGTCTGCAGCACAGGTGCAATCTCCTGCCCGATCTTCTCCTTATACTCTTCATAGAGCATCTTCGCCTTTTTCCTCTTGCCGAACAGGCCGCCCGGCTGTATCTCACCGGAAAGCACCTTCAGGAAATCGGTGATGGCCGACTTCACCTGGTGCGGATATATGTAGCTGTTTGCCGTAATATCCTTGAGCGCCTTCTGGACATGCGTGCGCAGTGCCTCCGGATCCTCATGAAGGCGGGCAATTCCGCCCTTCTCCACTTCCTTCCCGAGATAGGCAAGGTGCGATTCCACCGCTTCACGCGTCGGCTCCCCGGATATGTCGAGCTGCCCGCAGAGGTCCGCTTCTGCATCCTCGAGGTACTGGAGCTGCCTGTCCTCGATGTTCCTGATGATCCGTTCGTGGTATGCCGCTTCATAGGCGTCCCGCGCCGCCTCGATTTCCGAGATGTGCTTCGTCACCTGGTTGATTTCGTTATATGGCGAGTCATAGATCGAAGTCGTGAATACATGTTCAGGCACGATGCTCCACTGGTCCAGTGTCCGCCTGATGCGGGAGAGGAAGGTGTCCATGGAGAGCTCCCGGTCATCGTGCTTGTCGATCTGGTTGATGATGAGTGAGAACGGGATGTCGAGGTCGGCGATCTCCTTGAGCAGCTTCATGTTGTGTTCACTCTCCACATGGTTGTATTCGACTGTGAAGAAGATGTAGTCGCTGTTGAGGAGGAAGCGGTTGGTGCTCTCCCCGTGGCTGCTCGTGTTGGAGTCCACACCCGGGGTGTCCTGGAAGACGGTCCGTTCCCGGAAAAGTGCATGCGGCACATTCATCGAGATGGAGGTGATGTCGAGGTCCCGCGTATTCAGTTTCCTCAAGGATTCGTAGTTTTCAAGCGGGATATACCGGTACTGGTCGACGAAAGCCTGTATCTCCTCGCTGTCCCCGATTTCAACCGAGACGGTGTTGCTGGTGGTCGGCACCGGGGAGGACGGCAGTATCTCCTGGTTCAGCATATGGTTGATCAGGCTCGACTTCCCGGCGGAATAATGCCCGATGAAGGAGAAGACCAGCTGATCCTTGTATGTCTTCATAATCGCATGGTCGATCTGGGAAACAAGGTCTTCATTTTCGGACTTGAGTATTTCCTTCTTCAGTTTGTATAGGATTTCCAGTGTCTCTGTCGCAGCCAATGCTTCATTCCCCCCGTTTTCCCCAATATTGGAAGTATGTCGTTTCGATGTAGCCGTTGAACAGCTTGCGGCGCTTCGTCGCCTTCTTGCCGACGATATGCTCGAACATCTTGTTCGATGTCATGAGGTAGACGCTCAGTGTCGGATCCTTCGCCATCATTTCACCGATCTTGCGGTACATCTCCTCCACTGCCTTGGCCTCCCCGATACGTTCCCCGTATGGCGGGTTGGTGACGATCTGTACATGATGCTCCTCAAGTTCCAGATCATGGATGTCCCGTGTTTCGAAGTGGATGTTATCAAGCAGCCCCACTTCCATGGCATTGTCCTTGGCGATCTGGATCATTTCCGGATCGATGTCGGATGCCAGGATGCGCACTTCCCTGTCATAGTGGGCGGCCTCCTCAAGCGCCATCCGCTCGCGCTTCCAGTCCTCTTCCGGTATGATGTCCCACTTCTCAGCGTCGAATGTCCGATTTGAGCCTGGTGCGATGTTCAGGGCCATCATGGCCGCTTCGATCGGGATGGTGCCGGATCCTGCGAATGGATCGAGCAGGGTGTTTGAGCCATCATAGTTGGCGAGCTTGAGCATGGTGGCAGCAAGCGTCTCCTTGATCGGCGCCTCACCCTGACCGGTCCTGTATCCCCGCTTGTGGAGGGCATCCCCGCTCGTATCGATGGTGAGTACGGCGCGGTCCTTGAGTATGGAGATGTCGACCTTATAGCGCGGGCCGGTCTCAGGCAGCTTCGTTTTGATGCTGAAGGCGTCCTTCAGATGCTCGACGATGGCCTTCTTTACGATCCTCTGGACATCCGGCACGCTGTAGAGCGTCGACTTGTGGGAGCGTCCCGTGACGGGAAATGCCGCGGCGGGTCCGAGTATATCCGACCATGGCAGCGCCTTGGTCTTCTCGAACAGCTCGTCGAATGTCTCCACGCTGAAGTCACCGATGATGATGCGTATGCGGTCGGCGGTCCGCATCATCAGGTTGGTCCGGATGATGGCCGTCTCATCCCCCTCGAAGTATACGCGGCCGTTCTCCAGCCGTGTTTCGTAGCCGAGCGCCTCGATCTCATCCGCCACGACCCGCTCTATTCCCATTGGTGTGTTTGCCAGCAATTTGAACTGCATCCAAAAACCCTCTCTTTTATATGTATTATTTGTTTGATTATATAATAAAAGCTCTCCATTACAAATGGAGAGCGTATCTAGTCCGGTATCTCTGTAAGCCATGTTCTGTACCGCTGTGCTGGGGCGTGCACTAGTTACACTCGCACAGTGGTGATAATCATCTGTCTATACTACAGTGTAGTATCTTTCCTCAGGTTGAATTCCCGTTGGAAAGTGCTCCTACCTAATTTGGATTGCTCACTCGAGGGGTTTACCGCGTTCCACCTCCTGCATTTCTGCAGGAGCTACGTCACTGTGGCACTTTTACAGCTACTTGGGCCATATGCATCGCACTTAGGCCCGTTCACAGCCGTCAGCCTTGGAGGCTGCCCTGACTTATTGTTTCGTCAGGCACGAACACTACGATCGTCTCAGAATCGTGTGAGCATGGACTTTCCTCTATGCATTTGGATGCATAGCGATTATCCGAGATACCGTTTTAAACTAATTGACCTTGGACTGGCCGAACACCTTCTTCTCCAGATTGCTCAGCCGTTTCAGGATGTCTATCTGATGCGTCTGTGCCTGGTTGTCCACCGACCTCGATTTCGTTGCCACGCGGATCCGGAGTTCTTCAACTTCCTTCTTCAGCCGTGCGTTCTCTTCCTCGAGCCTTTTGAGGTTGTTGTTCATGTCAGCCATTTTTTGATAGTCGCTGATGACATCATCGAGAAAGCTGTCCACTTCAATGGGCTTGAACCCTCTAATGGACTTCTCGAACTCTTTTTCGAATATATCCTTTGCCGAAAGCTTCAGCGTATATTCGTTCATTATATCACCTCTCATAAGCGGAATCTATGAAAGCATTGATTTCGTCAAATTGTATTCTTTCAATATTATACGGATTATCCTCCTGGAATTCAAGCATTTGCTCGTATATAAAACGGGTTTTCGACTCCACCTCCTCATCGAACACGACAAGTGCCTGGTCGGAATGCTCGATCAGGAAACGGTTGATCATCCTGAACATCTTCGGCGACTCGTATGGTCGGTCGAAGATGAAGTTGTGGAAATCGCTGGCTTCTAAGATGCGGTTCAGCTTCAGCTGGTCCTCCTCCTTGTACCTCTCGTCAAACTTGTGGAACGGCTTCAGCACGCAGTACTTGAATCCGTACTCCTCCTGGAGTGCCATGATGGCTTCAGCAGCATAGAATTCGATGCCAGTATACCCTTGTATGATGAACCATTCCGTGCCGGTCTCGGCATATGCCCGCACCTTTTCCCGCATGAACTGCTTCAGAACTTCAGCTTCGGGCTGCGTGTCCTTGAAGATGCCGAGCTCGTATGGACGGTACCCTGCAATCAGCGTCTTCATCGGAACAACCCCTCCCTGTCTGCATGGGCGAGCCACATGTTGATGAACTTGTACTTCTCCCGGTACAGCTTCAGGCTGAACCGCCCTGCATGGCAGGCCATCAGGAGCTCCATGAACTCCTCGACGACCTTCTCCCGTGTCGCCGGGCTGAATCTGAAGTCGGTGCCGATCCCGCCGATGGCATCGACGAGCCCCTTGTTTTCCTCGAGGAACGGTTCGACTTCGGTCGCAAAATCAAATTCATATCCCGATCTCGCCTTATCATATCTGCGGTCGACTTCATCGAGCAGCGCCCGCAGGTCCTCAAAAGATGCCTTTCTTGACAAAACTGCCACACTCCCTATAATTATCAATGGTTTAATTCCATTGATCTGTTGTATAATGTTATATTATCATCATACAGAATAATGGAAGGCGATGTACATGAAATATCCCAAGGGCATCAAACCGCGGCCAAAAGGTTCTGCTCGCAGGACCCGCACGCTGGATGGCAAAGTGAAGTACGGCTCCAGGGGGATGACGCTGGAGAAGGATCTGGACCAGACGAACGCATACTATCTCGAGAGGGGACGCGCCGTCATACACAAGAAGCCGACGCCGGTCCAGATCGTCAATGTGGACTACCCCTCAAGGAGAAAGGCGAAAATTGATGAAGCCTATTTCAAGGTCCCTTCGACAAGCGACTACAACGGCATATACAGAGGCAGATATATAGATTTCGAGGCGAAGGAGACGGGCAATGATAAGCGTTTCCCGTTCATAAACATACACGCGCATCAGGTGGACCATATGAAGCGCTGCCACGATCAGGGGGGCGTCGTGTTCATCATCATCAAGTTTTCATTATATGATGAAACATACCTGATGCCGATCGAGCATTTCCTCCCCTTCTGGGAAGCATTCCTCACAGGCGGCAGGAAGTCCATCAGATACACGGACATAAAAGATGCGAGCCTGCTGCTGAAGCAGGGGATGAATCCGCGGATCAGCTACCTTGACGCAGTCGACGAATTTTATTTCGAGAATGGAGAATAGAATATGGAACAGAACTATAAAAGGACCAAGAGGAAGAAGGCGGGAAACGGCACTCCCAAAAAAGGGGGGCAGCGTTCCAGAGCCTCCCTCATCAAACGCATATTACTATGGGTGGTTCTCATCGGTCTGATTTTCCTTGTCGTCGGTTCATTCCTGTTTGCATACTATGCATCCAAGTCCCCGGCCTTCAGTGAAGAGAAGCTGAAGGACCCGATACCGGCGAAGATCTACGACAAGGATGATGAACTCGTCACCACCCTGTACGGGGGGCAGAAGCGGGAACTGACTGATATTGAAGATACACCAGAACAGGTTACGGATGCCATTCTTGCTGTGGAGGACAACCGCTTCTACGAGCATGGCGCCATCGATTTCGTGAGGCTCGGTGCGGCAGTGATCAACAACGTCACCGATGGGTTCGGCAGCCAGGGGGCCAGCACGATCACCCAGCAGGTCGTAAAGCGGGTCTTCCTCACGGAGGAGAAGACGATTGAGAGGAAAGCGCAGGAAGCCTACCTCGCCTATCGGCTCGAACAGGAATATTCCAAGGATGAGATCCTTGAGATGTACATGAACAAGATCTACTACTCAGATGGCATATACGGGATCCGGACGGCCAGCCTCTATTATTTCGACAAGGAGCTCGAAGCGCTGAACCTGGCGGAAACCGCCTATCTGGCGGGTCTCCCGCAGCTGCCGAACAGGTATAACCTGTATGTCGATCCAGAACTCGGCACTAAGCGTGCCCATACCGTATTGAACCTGATGCTGCACCATGAACGTATCACGGAAGCAGAGTACAATGAAGCGATCAACACGGATATCACAGCCAATCTGGTTGCGCGTTCCGAAGATGAGCGTGCATCGAATGAACCGGAGGACCCGGAATACGCCTCCTATATCAATGTCGTGAAGCGGGAGCTCCAGACGAACGACAAGTTCAGGAACATGGAGCTCGGCGAGGCGCTGGCAAGCGGCCTGTCGATCTATACCAACATGGACAGCGGTGTCCAGAGCCAGCTCCAGACGATGGTCAACGACAGGGACTACTACTACAATCCAAAGTTCAAAAGCGAGCATTTCAACCTCGCCTCGACGATCCTCGATACGGAGACCGGCAACCTGGTCGCCATCTCCGGCGGCCGCGACTACCGCGAGGTGGTCATGCATAACCAGGCCTTGGTCGAAAGGAACGTCGGGTCGACCATGAAGCCGTTCCTCGCCTATGGACCCGCCATCGAACACCTCGAATGGCGTACGGACCAGACGATTGAAGATGAGGCCGAATACCAGCCGGAAGGGTTCGATCATGAAATCTACAACTATGACATGCAGGACCACGGGGAAGTCACCATGCGCGACGCCCTGAGGCAGAGCCTCAACATCCCTGCTGTCAAGACATTCGAGACAGTGATGGAGGAAGAGGGAGAGAACGCACCGGAGGAATTTGCAGAAAGCGTCGGACTGGACTACAGCACTGAAGAGGAGGAGGACATTCCACTGACCTTCAATGATGTGCTGGGCGGCGGCGACAATTCCCAGTTCACGCCCCTGCAGATGGCAGAAGCCTATGCCACACTCGGCAACGGCGGCACATACAATGAAGCCCAGGCGATCCGTTACGTAGTGACGGATGAAGGCGAGACGGTCGAGTTCGAACACGAATCGGAAAAGGCGATGGAGGACTACACCGCCTATATGCTGACGGATATGCTGAAGGGTACGTTCGAACCGTACGGCAGCGCCGACTATATTCCGATGAATGGTCTGAACATCGCAGCGAAGACCGGTACGACGTCCTATGGTGATGAACTCAAGGAAGAATACAATCTCCCCGACAATGCGGCCAAGGACGCCTGGATTGTGGGCTATACACCTGAATACACGATGAGTTTGTGGACCGGGTTCACAGCAAACGAGGAAGGCGGGGATACTTCATTTGTCGGAGCGGACGAACACATTACACCGCAGTGGTTCTTCAGGGACATTATGCAGTCGATCAGCACCTACAACGGCCAGGACTTCGAACGGCCTGACAGTGTGGTTGAAGTCAACGGTGATGAACTTGCTGTAAGAGGCAGTGAAAGCCTGCAGACATATGAAAATGAACAGCGCCAGCAGCGCAATACCCAACGCCAGCAGCCGGAGGAGGACGTCGATGAGCCGAACCAGGTGATTACCGAAGAACCTGAAGAGACCGAAGAGACGGAACCCGCCACCGAAGAACAGACTGATGAGACGCCGACCGAGGAACCAACTGAGGAAGAGGCGCCGACTGTTGAGGAAACCGAAGAACCGACTGAAGCGCCGACGGAGGAAGAGTCGGAACCTGCTACTGAAGAGCAGACTGAAGAGGAGACCGAAGCACCTGAAACCGAAGAGCCTGCTTCTGAAGAAACGACTGAGGAACCGGCGGATGAACCGGTTGAGGAAGAGACGGATGAAGCTGCATAACAATAAAAATCCCATGAGAGTTTTCTCATGGGATTTTTCTATGTGCGCTTCCTTATCCGGTATGAAGCGTATTTCTTTCTAAATTCATCGTGAAGAGCCTTCAGCTGGATGATGCTGTGATACTGGTATGGCCGGGAGAGGATATAGTCCATGCGCTCCTTGAAGTTGAAGGGGAGCACCGCGTCATGTGCCTCTTTGGACATATCCTCCAGAACTTCGTCAATATCGGAAATTATGGCCGACCGGTAGGCATCATACATTTCATGGTCAGGATTCCTCGCCTCTTCAAGCAGCTTCTGGTACATCTCTTCAATCGTCATTGGACATTCTTCCGCTTCATGCGCTTCTGCCCTTCCCTGCAGTCCTCAAGCAGCAGGCAGGTTTCGCATTTGGGATTTCTGGCTGTGCAGTGGTAGCGTCCGAAGAAGATCAGCTGATGGTGGGTCTTGCTCCACCGCTCTTCAGGCACCTTCTGCATCAGCGTCCGCTCCACTTCCAGCACTGAATCCTTATAGCGGGCGATGCCGAGTCTTTTCGACACGCGTTCGACATGGGTGTCAACGGCGATTCTCGGAACGCCGAAAGCCACTGAAAGCACCACATTGGCGGTCTTCCGCCCCACTCCGGCAAGGCTTACCAGATCCTCATAGTTGCCGGGTATCTCTCCATCGAAACGGTCGATGACATCCCTGCACAGTTTCTGTATATTTTTGGCCTTGTTTCTAAACAGGCCGATGGAACGGATGTCATTCTCAAGCTCCGGCAGTTCCACGGCCAGATAATCCTCCGGTGTTTTGTACTTCTCGAACAGGTCCCGAGTCACCCTGTTCACAAGATTGTCCGTACATTGTGCAGACAGCAGCACCGCAATGGTAAGTTCGAAAGGGTTCCGGTGCACCAGTTCGCATTCCGCATCCGGGAACATCGCATCTATCTTGTCGATCATCTCGACGGTCTTCTTTTTACTGATCAAAAACATCTTCTCCTTCCAGCCATGAACGTACAGGCATGCGGTCGGCCTTTTCAGCCGGCTCCTCCCTGCCCGTCTGGTTAAGGATGCGTTCTACATACTGGAGTGAGGTGATCTGGTTCTGGTACGCCAGATCGACGGCATCCCTGATGACCTGCGGACTGTACTTGGAATCTTCCAGCCAGCTGTTGATCCTTTCGAATTCATTCGGGCTGATCACCCGTCCGTACAATCCTTCGACATATTCGAACAGGGACCTGATTTCCGACGGCTCCGCCTTTTCGGGCTCCGATGACTCCAGCAGACGGGAGAGTTTCCTGTAGAGGGGGTCCAGATTGAAACGTTCGATATATTTGCCGTCTTCCCTGATGGTCTCCACCTCAAGCAGCTCCTTCTGTATCAGTTCCTGTATCAGTTTTGCTATTTGGGATTCGGACATCGTTGTCCCTTTGGACAGGTGTGAAAACTCCGGGAGCTGCGATGACCTGTGGTGTATATCGATCAGCTTGACGAGCACGACGAAGCCGGATTCATCAAGTTCCAATGTGGAATAGCAGTCCAGCAGCACTTTGTTCACTGGTATATTCATATATCTTACATATTCTTCAAACATGCTGTGTCTCCTTATAAAAATATCGCCTGCCGGCGATATTTTTGTCTATGGATATAATCTGTTGAGCAGGCGTGGGAATGGTGCAGTCTCCCTGACATGCTGCACGCCGCTCAGCCATGCCACTGTACGTTCCAGACCCAGACCGAATCCGGAGTGCGGCACGCTGCCGTATCTCCTGAGGTCGAGATACCATTCATAGGCGTCAAGATCGAGGCCGCTGTCGACAATCTTCTGTTTGAGGGTATCGTAGTCATGGATTCTTTCACTGCCGCCGATGATTTCTCCATATCCTTCAGGGGCGATCAGATCAGCACACAGGACGGTGCGTGGATCTTCCGGGTTCTCTTCCATGTAGAAGGATTTGATCTCCTTTGGATAGTTCGTGATGAAGACGGGCTTATCGAAGTGGTTTGCGATTTCGGTTTCATGTGGTGCACCGAAGTCCTCGCCCCACTCTATATCATCAAAGCCTTTTTCATGCAGCAGTTCCACGGCTTCCGTATACGTGATGCGTGGGAAAGGTGCACGGATCTTCTCGAGAACGCTTGTATCACGGTCCAATATGCCAAGATCGAGCCTGCAGTGCTCCAGCACCTGCTGCACGAGGTACTCGACATACTGCTCCTGCACTTTGAGGCTGTCCTCGTGGTTGTAGAATGCCATCTCCGGCTCTATCATCCAGAACTCGATCAGGTGTCTTCTCGTTTTGGACTTCTCCGCACGGAATGTCGGACCGAACGAGAAGACCTTGCCGTGTGCCATTGCAGCCGCCTCTGCATAGAGCTGTCCACTCTGTGAAAGGTATGCATCCTCATCGAAGTACTTTGTATGGAACAGTTCCGTCGTTCCTTCCGGAGAACTGCTCGTCAGGATCGGTGGATCGATTTTCTTATAGCCGTTTTCGAAGAAGAAGTCATGCGTGCTCTTGATGATCTGGTTCCTGATGTTCATGACTGCATGCTGCTTCTTGGAACGGAGCCACAGATGCCTGTTGTCCATGAGAAATTCAGGACCATGGGCTTTCGGTGTAATCGGATAGCCTTCCGAGGCATGGATGACCTCTATGCCGTCAACTTCCATCTCATAGCCGAATTCGGAACGGTCATCCGCCTTGATTGTTCCGGAAACATACATGGAAGTCTCCTGTGTCAGGGCCTTCGCCTTATCGAAGAGGTCTGCGTCATTCTCCTTTACCACGACTCCCTGCATGAAGCCGGTGCCGTCCCTGAGCTGCAGGAACTGGATTTTACCGCTGCCGCGCTTCTGCAGAAGCCAGCAGCCGATCGTTACCTGCTGGCCTTCATATTTGGGTGCCTGGTTGATTGAAATCTTCATGTTAAACTCCTTTGGTATGTTGTTCTACAAATTTTCTGATGCGGTCCAATGCTTCCGTCATATCTTCGATGCTGAGCGAATAGCTGAGCCTGATGTTGTCCGGTGAACCGAAGCCGGACCCCGGTACTGCTGCCACATGCACTTCTTCGAGAACAGCTTCAACGAATGCGTCCACACTGTCGAATCCGCACTGTCTGGCGCACTCTGCAAAATTCGGGAACAGATAGAAGGCGCCTTCCGGCTTGATGCAGTCGATGTATGGAATCTCCATCAGCTTCTCGTAGGCCCTGTCCCTTCTTTCGTTGAAAGTACGGTTGTACTCTTTGAGGTATGCACTGTCCATATTGTAGGCAGCCACCGCCGCCCACTGGGACGGTGTCGCCGGATTGGATGTGGAATGGCTGGTCAGGGCGGTCATGCCCTTGATGACATCGCTGTCGCCGCACGCATAGCCGATGCGCCATCCGGTCATTGAGTGCGACTTGCTGACACCATTTACGATGAGCGTGTTCTTTTTCATCTTGTCGCTGAAAGTGGCGATGGAGATATGCGGGTGATCATAGACGAGTGTTTCATATATCTCATCCGCGACCACTACGATATCCGTCTGTTCAAGATAATCTGCGAGGCTTTTCAGCTCGGCTTCCGTGTAGACCATTCCGCTTGGATTGCTCGGAGAGTTCAGGAGGAGCATGCGTGTCCTGTCGGTCACATGGCGCTCGATGATTTCCGGAGTGATCTTGAATGAGGTCGATTCATCCGTCTCCATGATGACCGGCTTGCCCTCTGCGAGCTTCACCTGCTCCGTATAGCTTACCCAATATGGGGTTGGGATAAGCACCTCATCCCCCGGGTCGAGCGTTGCCTGGAAGAGGTTGTACAGCACATGCTTAGCCCCGGTGCCGACAAAGACCTCCGATACATCGTAGTCTAGGCTGTTGTCCCGTTTCATCTTTTCAACGATGACTTCCTTCAACTCCGTGATGCCTGACGCCGATGTATATTTCGTCTGACCGGCCTTGAGGGATTCATAAGTCTTTTCTATGATTTCATCAGGTGTATTGAAATCCGGCTCTCCAGCACTGAGGCTGATGACGTCAACCCCTTGGGCCTTCAGTTCCCTGGATTTGGCTGTAATGGCCAATGTCTGGCTGGGAGTAATGTTTTTGATGCGTTGAGAGAGTTGCATATTCCTTCTCCTTTAGAGTTGATATAGTCATTATAAATCACGGAGCAGTGCTTTGAAAGACTCTCCATCCCCCTGAACGATATTTTCAGTGGGAAAGTACTTCAGAAATGAATTCCTGTATTTCTTGTCGAGAATGCGTTTGTCGAACAGGAGCAGCAGCCCCCGGTCCTCAGGCCGCCGCTGTACCCGCCCGGCAATCTGCCTGAACTGGAATACAGCTTCCGGCAGATCATTCTTATAGAAGTTTCTGAAATCCGATTTCTTCGGGACGGGGAATGGCAGCTTGGTCAGCATCAGGCATTTCGTTCCCTGCGTCTGCATATTGATGCCTTCGTTGAAGCTTGATGTTCCGAGCAGCACACACTTGTCCAGCTGATTGAACTGTGAGAGCAGCTTCTCGCTTGTGGTCATGCGGGTCTGTCTCAATATGACGAAGTCTTCGAATGTCTGGACATCCTCCGTATATTCATACACCTTATCCAGCAATTCGAAATTGGAAAACAGCACCATAAGCTTCTGGTCCGTTTCACTCAGGTAGATGGCGATGTACTCTACGATGGCAGAGACGAAATCGTCATCATTGACATCATAGGAAGGGATATCCTCCGGAATAAATATTTTCGTTCCGCCGAACAGGTCTTCTTTCTGGATGATGAGTGATCGGAACGGCCTGTCGCCATACCAGTAGTCGAGGTGGTCGAATCCCCCATTCACTTCCAGTGTGCCGGACAGCATGATTGTGGCTGCGATGTGCCCTGTCCGTTTCCTGATGGACTCCATGTCTTCCTGCTGTACATGCACTTTTATCTTCTGCAGGTTCATGTTTCCTTCCAGGATATACCGGTCCTGCCGTATGGCCCCTCCGAGCGACGACAGCATCTTTTGATAGTGGTGCATATGGTTGTAGATGATCTGGTAGTTCCGGGTGCCGCGTACAGCGCCGAGGAAGGTGGAGGCATGCCGGATGCCCGTTTCAACATGGTGCAGCAGATCACTGGTGTTTTTGGCGGCGATGGCGCCGAACATCTTGTCTATGTTCTGGTTCAGATGCTTCAGTATATCCTCGAGGAGATAGATGGAGGCTCCGTCATTATGGCTGATATAGTTCGACAGCAGACGTTCCTGACTCGGTGTGCCGATCTGTCCGATGAAGAACTTCATCGTCTGATAGCTGAATGTGGTCTTCATCCGTTCCTCGAGTGAACGTTTGAGCTGATGGGCCTCGTCCACAATGACTGTATCGATATCCGGAAGGTGGTCGATGCAGTCTGTGAGGAAGTAATGGTTCGTCACGGTGAAGGTGGCCTCTGCCGCTTCGGAAAGCGCCCTGTTGAAGAAGAAGTGTCTGGCATTCTCCCCTGCCTGTATGGAGGCTGTCCTGTAGTAGGCACGCTCCGGACCTTTCAAATGGATTTCCGACAAATCGCCCGTATCGGTCTCAAGGAGCCATACGAGGAGTTTCATTTTCAGCTGGATGATCTCAGTATTGTTGTCATCAATCGACAGCAGGAGCTTGAACGCATCCAGGTTCAGATAATTCTCCCTGCCCTTCAATGCGACAGCAGGTACCGGCATGCCGACGGCCTCCTCCAGTGCCGCCAGGTCCTCAATGAGGATCTGGTGCTGCAGAATCTTCTTGGATGTTGAAATCAGCACCCTTCGGCCATAGAGGGAATGGAAGCTGATGGTCGCGATGAGGAATGCGATCGTCTTGCCGACGCCCGTATATGCTTCCAGTGCAAGGTTCTCCTTCTGTTCCAGCGCTTCGAAGATCTCATTGGCGAGATGCAGCTGCTCCGTCCTGTACTGTCTGCCGGAATGTGCAATGTAGCTTTCATACAGTTCCCGGACAGTAACGGCCTCCATTTTTTTGCTGTTCGGCTTTGGGCGTTTTATATAGAAGTTCCCATGGCGCTCGAGGTCTTCGACCCCGCCTGTGCCCGACTCTGCGACGATGGAGAAGATGACATCCGACAGGTTATATTTGAGTGGCTTCGACAAATGATACAGATGCTTCAATGTCTCCGTGTCGAGTGATATCATCTTCCGCAGCAGATGAAGGAGCAGATCCGCTGTAGCCTTCGCATCTTCATCCGCCCTATGCGCATTCGACAGCTCCAGGCCGAGGGCCTGGGCGATTTCGTTCAATTGGAAGCGTTCAAGCCTCGGCAGGAATATTTTCGACAGCTCCACGGTATCCAGCAGATGACTGGGCTGATAGTCGATGCCGCATGCCTTGAATGCAGCCTGCAGGAACCCGAAGTCGAATTCAACATTATGGGCTGTAAAGATGCAGCCATCGAGGAGACTGGCGACCCGGGGAGCGATATCCCTGAATTTCGGTGCATCTTCGAGCATGGAGGTTTCAATATTCGTCAGCTCTTTTATGAAGGGTGTCAATTCCGTTTGATCCGACAGGAAAGTAGTGTACTGATCGATAATTTTCAGATTCTGTACAATAACAATGCTCAGTTGGATGATACTATCTTTGTTTTTATTATTGCCGGTAGTCTCCAGATCCACTACCGCAAATTTCTGATTCAGCATCTCATCACCAGTTCCCACTATAGTTCTATATCTGCACTTATGACTTTTCTTATTTCACCTGATTGGTCGAGCACTTCCAGGAATCCATCATCATCGATGTCGAGTGCCTTCGCCATATAGCTCTCGCCCGCTTCAGTAATCCTCAGTTCCTTATTGAATACGATGGCTCGGGCCTTCCACTCTTCCCTGATTTCACTGAATGGCTCATTGATGAACCGATGATAGTAGTGTTCGATATTATTGATGAGCTTTTCCATGAAGCCATCCAGGTCCATATGTCTGCCCGCGTCCATCTCCCGTTCGATTGAAGTGGCATTCGGAATTGCCCCTATGCGCTCGTCTTCAAATATATTGATGCCAATACCACAGATTATAGCATTGATCACACTGCTTTCGCTGACGACTTCGGTAAGGAAGCCGGAAACTTTCCTGTTGTTGATATAAATGTCGTTCGGCCACTTTATCCCGCTTTCCATACTGAAAGCCTGGTCGATCGATTTGGAAATGGCGAGCGAAATGAACAGGTTGAAACGGATGATCTCCGAGATGGGTATGTTGGGCCTGAGGACGATGGAAAGGTAGAGTCCCCTGTTTTTTGGGGAGGACCATTCCCGGTTGAACCGCCCACGGCCACTTGTCTGCTCCTCGGCCACCACAATGTAGGCCCCGCCATGGTGTTCGAGCTTCTGGAGCGCCTCCACCTGTGTGGACCCTGTCGTCTGGAGGTATTCCATATGGCTGAACAGGCTCGACTGTGCCACAAGGAGCTCCAGTGCAGTCGGACTTATGTAGCGCGGGGGCTCGGTCAGATGGTACCCTTTGTTCGTAACGGATTCGATGCTGTATCCTTCGCTCTTCAGGGCATTTATGTTCTTCCAGATGGCAGTCCGCGAAACTTCCAGCCTGTCAGCCATTTCCTGGCCGGAAACGAACCGGTCATTCTTCAATAATTTTAATATCTCCTGCTTCATATTCGACATGTGCATCCACCCACTCCATTATTTTCTTTCTATCATTCTCCAGGTTGCCGTCCAGTATCTCTGTTTCTATGGCTGAAAATACCTTCCTGATCCATCTGCCGCCACGCGCATTGAAGAAAGTCATGAGCATTTTGCCGTCAAGGTCGATGTCGGCAATATTCGAAATCGGCAAGTGTGGCTTCAGGTCAATAGCCGACTGGATGCGTTCCCTTTTCTCCTCCAATTCACTGAAGGCATTCGACTCCATGATGGCAGATGCGTTCTCCAATATTTTCATATCATGGCTGTAGGCGAGCTCCTTCACGGTGGCCGGCCTATGGATCATTTCAATCAGCCCGGTTGTGCTCTGTATCTCTTTTTTCATATCATTGGAAAGTTTCAATTCATGAAGATGCCGTCTCAGTTCCGGGTTCCTCCACATCTGAAGTGCAATCTCATTTTCCAATGAATGGACTTCCGTATCCAGAAAATCTTCATCTCGAATGTTTTCAAGGAAAGCCAGATGATCTTTCAGATGAGTTTCAACCATGAGGGACTTCGCCGCTTTAACGCCTGGCCCCCTGTATAGTTTAAGGAGTTCGACAACACACCGTTCCACAGCAACGTATTCGAGGTTTTGTGCATGTTCAGCCATTGCACGTTCTGTTTCAGGGGCGACCTGGAATTCAAGGTGTGCCGAGAACCGTGCGGCTCTCAGCATTCGGAGGGCATCCTCGTTGAATCGCTCTTCTGCACGCCCGACGGTACGTATGACCCTCTCTGCTATATCCCTCCTGCCACCATAGGGATCGATGATCTGGAAATGTTCATCCATGGCCATCGCGTTCATTGTAAAGTCCCTGCGTTCGAGATCGCTGTTGAGCCGGCTTGTGAATGCCACCTGGTCCGGCCGGCGGAAGTCGCTGTAGCCCGATTCCGTACGGAACGTAGTCACTTCAAATGTTGTGTCGTCAATGAGCACAATAATTGTGCCATGCTCTTTTCCAACATCGATGGTGCGCTCGAAGAGGCGCTCAATATCATCCGGAAGCGCATCCGTGGTGATGTCCACATCATTAATGGAACGCTGCATATGATGATCGCGGACACATCCCCCGACAAAATATCCCTTATATCCATTTGCTTCCAAAGTGGTCAGTATCTTATTGCCTACCTTAAAAAGTTCATGCATTGCCATCTTCTCCGATCAGTTGCCTGTACAAGGATTCGTATTTACTGACGATCACATCCGAATGGAAGCGTCTTTTGATATCCTCGAGCATCCGGCTCTGGAATTCATTGTACAGGGTTTCATCCTCCAGGATATTGATGATGCGCTCCCCTGCCCGGGCGTAATCCCCGATTTCCACAAGGTATCCTGTTCTCTCATGCTGGATGACCTCGCTTATGCCACCGGCAACAGTGCCGACCGGGACCGCACCGCAATTCATCGCTTCCAGCAATGCCAGTCCAAAGCTCTCCTTTTCACTCATCAGCAGAAAGATGTCACTCATCAGATAGAATCTCCTCACATCCGTCTGCTGGCCTGCGAATATGACAGCATCCTGCAGTCCCAGGCGTTTCACCAGCAGCCTGACACTGTTCATTTCGGGACCGTCCCCAACGAGCACAAGCACACTGTCGATTCTTCCATGGACACTATGGAACGCCCTTACGATGTCATCGATACGCTTTATCTTTCTGAAATTTGACGTATGCATCAGCACTTTCGTCTGTTGCGGGATGCCATATCTTGCTTTCATTTCCGTTTTGATTGCCTCCCGATCGGTCATATTGAAGTACTTCTCGTCAACAAAATTGTGGACGGTCTGTATCTCCTTATCGGGCTCTATCAGTGAAAGGGTCTGTTTGTTCAGGCTTTCAGAGACGGCTGTGACGACATCGGATCCATTGATGCCGAACCGTATTGCACTGACCAGGGACATGTCATGACCGAGAACCGTTATATCCGTCCCGTGGAGCGTAGTGACGATGCCTACATCCTTCTGGGCCATCTGGCGTGCCAGTATGCCACATACGGCATGGGGGACGGCATAGTGCATATGGATGACATCCAGGTCATATTCTACAATGACTTCGGAAATCTTGCTTGCCAGGGTGATATCATAGGGTGGATAGCGGAACACACTGTAATCGTTTATATCCGTCTGATGGATGTATATGTTCGGATGATTCGCGTCCAGGCGGAACGGGACATTTGAAGTGATGAAGTGGACTTCATGTCCGCGTCTGGCCATCTGTATGCCGAGCTCAGTGGCGATGATGCCGCTGCCGCCGACACTCGGGTAGCAGGTTATGCCTATCTTCATCCTCGCTACCCCCTGTCTTTATGGCTCAGGTGATAGAGCACAGCTTCAGCAGTGCCCTCATTGGTGGCCAGAGGCACATCATATACATCGGAGAGCCGCAGCAGGGCGCTGACATCCGGTTCATGGGGCTGCGCAGTAAGCGGGTCCCTGAAGAAGATGATGCAGTCTATCGTGTTGTTTGCGACCATGGCACCGATCTCCTGGTCACCTCCAAGCGGCCCTGATTTGCACCTGTGAACGTCAAGGCCGGTATGCTTGATGATTCTGCCGCCGGTCGTTCCTGTCGCATACAGTACCTGTTCCCTGAAAAATTCAATGTGCTTGTCTATGAACCTGAGGAGGTCATCCTTCTTTTCATCATGTGCAATCAATGCGATCTTCATATTATCATCCATTCTTTAGGTTGCTAGTATTGATTATAGATAATGTTCTGTCTGGTGTGAAGCCGATTCCGGTGTTTCGTCATATGATGGCGGAAGGCTTCATATCATATCATAATAATATTAACAGAATTCCGGACAAATAAAAAAGGAACCCTTCACGGGTTCCTGAATTATTTCTAGTTGCCGCTTCTGGCAATCAGAATGAATCTTACAAGTTCAGCCACGGCAACTGCAGTCGCTGCAACATAAGTCATTGCTGCTGCATTCAATACCTTCTTGGCATGTCGGTATTCTTTTTCGTTGACGATGTTCAGTGATTCAATCTGATTCATCGCCCGCTTCGATGCATCGAATTCGACGGGCAGCGTTACGATCTGGAACAGGACGGCGAATGCCATAAGGGCGATTCCGCCCCACAGAAGCATGTCCCCAAGGCCTCCGCCTGCATTGCTCTGGGCATACGTGATGATCATGCCTGCAATGATCAGGAAGTACGAGAAGTTGCTCCCCAGTTGTGCGAGAGGGAAAAGTGCAGAACGGAAGTTCAGGAATGCATAGCCTGTCGCATGCTGGATAGCATGTCCGACCTCATGGGCTGCAACTGCCGTTCCGGCCACACTCGGTGTATCATAGTTGTGTGGGGAAAGGACGAGCTTCTTATTCTTAGGATCGTAATAGTCGCTCAGGAAGCCTTGGCCTCTTTCTACGGAGACATCATAGATGCCATTTTCCCTGAGGATCTCCTCGGCAACCTCGCGCCCTGTAAGACCACTCGTGGAACGTACCTTGGAGTACTTGTTGAATGTGGACTTGACGTTCATCTGCGCGAGCATTGGAACAACCATTAAAATCACAAAATATAAAATTATATACACGTGGATTCCAACCTCCAAAAGTTTTTCATACTTTATTTTACTCCAATTTTTCTTATATAGTCAATCAGAACGCCTTGGCACAAGCTGATGGAGCAGCACAAGCACGAACACGCTCAGCCAGAAGGCGAAATAGCCGATGTGGTCCTCATATTGGGCCAGGTTGCCATAGACTGGATACTGTCCATATACATAATCTATGATGTCGTTATGGAAGAGCCAGATGGCTGTAATATAGAGATGTACGGGTCTGATTTCAAGATGTGGCAGGAACAGGATTGCCTGGAAGGCCATTATGCCATGCGAGGCGATCAGCATCAGGCCAATCCATGACACAAAGCCAGTTTCGATGAAGGTGAGCAGGTTCATGACCACTGCCCAGACGCCATATTTAATCAGTGTTGTGAATGCCAAAGCATCAATCAGGCCCCACTTCCTCCCGAGGAGGATCATGATGATGAGGACAGAGAGGAAGAGGGTCGCTGTCGGGCTGTCCGGAACAAAGGGGAGGAAATACCACTCTGTATCGGAAAGCTGTCCCCTGTACCACCAGTAGCCGTATATCGTTCCCAACCCATTGGATATGAGGAGCAGGATCAGGAACCATCTGTTGTACATCAGGTCGATAATTTTATACATTTGGGATGAACTCCTATTAAAAAAAGCCCTATTGCTAGGGCTTTTTCTTATTCTATATCGTCATCAGTTCGAAGAATTCTCTGCCTCATCTCGCGATGTCAGCTCAAGATTCGCAACAAACTCGGAAATCTGCTGGATTTCTTCTTCTGTCAACTGGTCTTCGAATGCCGGCATATCACCAGAACCGTTTGTTACGAATGCATTCACTGTTTCAGCGTTGAGGTCCGGTTCGATCAGGTTGGGTCCCGATCCACCAGTCAATTCGCCACCGTGGCAGCTTGTACAGTTCGAACGTATCAGATCCTGGAAGACAGGGTCTTCAGTGTCCAGATTGGAGAATACAATTTGTCCCTGCTGGTTCTGTGTTTCCCAGTCATGGTAGGCAACCGACTCCCATGTAGTATAGAAGATGATGCCGAATGAGATGAGCATCATGGCAGCTGCTACGGGACGCTTCGTCCAGCGGCGCTCCTTGTTGTTGTCGAGCCAAGGTGCAAGGAGAAGTGCGCCCACACCGAGACCTGGGATGACCATGGCACCGATGATGTTGAATGGTCCTGATGCATATGTGTATTTAAGAATTTGATAAAGGAATAGGAAATACCAGTCTGGAAGAGGTATATATCCTGTATCTGTCGGATCTGCCACCCGTTCGAGTGGTGCTGGATGCGCTACTGTCAGACAAAGGAAACCGATGAGGAATACTGCACCGGTCACCCATTCCTTCAGAAGAAAGTCTGGATAGAACTCTTCAGTACGACCCGGGAATTCCGAATAGTCGCGGTTAAGTTTTGGTTTGTCATATTTCTGTATTCGTGAATCGCCGACGAATGTCAACCCTTTTCCACGTTTCATATCATTTTACCTCCCTTGTCATTCCTATAGTGGTCCTGAGATACCTTGTCTACGTATCATGATGAAATGGATCGCCATCAATACGAATAGAGCAGCAGGCAGGAAGAATACATGGATGGCAAAGAAACGTGTCAGCGTCTGTGCACCGATGATGGTTTCATCACCAGCAAGCAGTGTCTTGATCCATTCACCGACAAACGGTACACTCTCTGCAATATCCAAACCTACTTTTGTGGCAAACAATGCCTTCATGTCCCAAGGCAGCAGGTAGCCTGTAAATGCAAGTCCGAGCATTACCAGGAAGAGCAGTACGCCGACGACCCAGTTGAGTTCGCGTGGCGCTTTGTATGAACCTGTAAAGAATACCCTTAGAGTATGTAGGAACATCATTACTACTACCAGGCTGGCGCCCCAGTGGTGCATGCCTCTGACGATCAATCCGGCTGCAACATCATGCTGCAGGTAATAGACTGAATTCCATGCATTGACGATGTCAGGCACATAATACATTGTCAGGAACATTCCTGATAAAATCTGTATAACTGTAATAAAAAACGTTAACCCGCCGAAGCAATAGACGAACGCCGAGAAGTGGTACGCGGGGTTAACATGTTCCGGCACTTCGTGGTCGGCAACATCCCTCCATATAGGAGTGATATCAATGCGATCGTCTATCCAATCATAGATTCTGTTAAGCACATTTTTCCCTCCTATACTAGTTTACGAGTTCATTGGCCTTCATTTCGCCAATTGTGATGTAACCATCGGACACGCCGACTTCATACTGGTCCAACGGCCCTCTTGGAGGTGTACCCGGTACGTTCTGACCATTCTTCTCGTAGAGGCCATTGTGGCATGGGCAGAAGAAACGGTTCGGATTCGCTTCGTCACCCGCCCAGGTCACCGTACACCCGAGGTGTTTGCATACTGGGGACAGGGCGATGATATCCTCCCCATCACGGTATACCCAGACGAAATCAGTGACTTCACTTTCATACCAGCCATCCTGCTGTTCATAGGAAAAGTCAACCTTGACCGGCGTCTCCGTAATCTCATCAGCTGACACACTTGTTGTAATCATGGAGCCTGCTGCCTCCTCCTGGAACAGTGGATCCAGTGCGAACCTTCCCATTGGCAATATAACACCAGCCGCCATGAAAGATCCTACTCCCATCAAGGAATAGTTCAGGAATTGGCGTCTTGTTACTTTTTGCGACATTCATATTTCCCCCCTCAAACGCGCGTTCTTTTACATATTAATATAACTAGGACATTTCAATTTTAGCCTATTAGCTCATACCGGTCAATAAGCTATCTCAACTTTTGATATTGACGGATGGCATAATCGTGTAAAACTGCCTATTTCTTGAGATTCCAGATTGATATGATTCTTTTCATGACATCCTTGACCTCATCATTGATGAGGCTCATTTTCATCTCGATGTCCATGTCCTCCAGAGGAATCCGGTTCAGGACGATGAAATGCGCATCCTCCATGGTGAAATCATGATGGGTAAGGACGACGATTTTCCTGAAGCCATAGGACTTCAACTGTTCGATATACGCTTCAAGCACTGATGTGATCTGGTCTACGGTCATTATGGCAGGGGTGATGAAAAGACGGCCCTTGAGCTGTTTCTCCAATTGTATCGTCACCATCTGAATCATTTCCATGTCGCTGGCATTGGACCTCGAACCATCGTTCATATCCGCACTGGCAAAGGGAATCACTGCAGTATCGACAAATTCTATTTCATCCTTCAATACTTTCAGGTCCTGATGGTTGTAGAGCATTCTCTCACCTTTTCCAATTATTTTATCTGATTGAGATACTCAGTCAGCCTGATGAATCTCCTATGGTCTTTTGCATCGAGTGCCTCGTCTATCTGTCTTTTAACGGCTTCGTGCCCCATCTTCTCCAGTGTCCTGTCCATGTACGTCTCCAGTGATTTCACCTTTTGATAGCGTGCATCATGACGACTGAGGTTGAAATGCAGGAACAGTGTATGATCCTGGTTCATGTTCAATTCATGGAAGATGACCTCACCATCCACAGTGACCGTATTCCCCTTTTCAAAGAGGAGCGTCGGGCTCCCACTTTCCCTGTCGGCGATACGCAATTTCCTGTCCACGGTGCCTTCATCAAGAAAGACGACATTTTTCGATACCGTCGGGTGCGACTTGATGAAGTTCAGTATCCATACCGCAGTCCGGTCGTCAAAGTCATAATTGTACAGGATGTAGTCAATGAAATCTTTTCTATACTTGGTCATATTCATCATCCAAACGCTCCTTCTCGAACTGCCAACCTACATTGTCAGGTTCCATAATGATGAGTTTTTCCAGTACATCCCTTCTTGAAGGATGACGGATTTCCGTAAGGTACTCATAGTAGTCCGTATAGAACTCGATGGAATCCCCGATCAGTTTTGATGCCTCCTGATACAGGGAGAGCGCATCTTCGTCATTTTCATTCTCCTGCTGGATCTTTGCAAGCAGGTACAGACTTTCTCCAGAGAGTGCGTGGATGTCGAGTCCTGATGTAAATGTTCCGACTTCTGATGTCCGTCCGGTTTTCAGAAGTGTCTCGAAAAGCATCAGATAGGCATCATCATAATCCTGGTCGAGTGAGATTGCCCTGTTGAAGTTCTCAATCGCCCTGCCCTCTTCCCCGTTGCGGAAATGGAGTCTCCCCAGATGGAAGAAGAACAGGGGTTCCGTATCGTCCTCTTTAATATAATCCTCCAGCAGTTCTATGGCCGCATCGAGGTTGTGCTCCGTCTCGTGGACATTCATGAGCAGGATATAGGCATTGACGTAGTAGGGCTCATTCTCTATCACCTGGGCAAGTAGGTTTTTGGCTGATTCATACGACTGCAGCTGATACTCCATAAGCGCCTTTCTGTAGTAGTCGTCGTTGGAATAGTACTTTTCATCCGCAGCATCAAAGTACATCTGGGCGTTCTCCAGGTCCAGCTGATTCATATGCAGCTCGGCAAGGCGCAGATTCAACTCCACGCCATTCACTTCCTGGATTCCATCGCTGATGAGCGTTTCATAGTGTCGGATGGCATCCGGGAATTCTCCATCCTCATAATAGATTTCAGCCAGGGCGAAATCCAGTATGGGATCATCGCTCAACCCCTTGGCTTCAAGAAGTGATCTTACAGCAACATCACTCATATTGAGCTGCTGGAAGATTTCCGCTTTCAGCATGAGCACAGGCGGGGTTTTTTCCGCTTCATTCACCAGACTCAATGCTTCATCGAGGCGGCCGTCTGTAATCAGTATGTCCACGAGGTAGGACAGTACTTCATCATCATGTCCGGTATGGTCGTGAAGATGGGAGAATATGGTTTCTGCCGGCTTGTGGAGTCCTGAGGCCACAAGTGTATCTCCAAGGATGAAGAGCGCCTCAAGGTCCATTTCATCGACAAGCTGGCCGATGTTGCCAAGCACCGCTTCCAATCTCTTTTCAGGGTATTCCCCTTTTTTCAGTTGATCAATAATCTCATATATCTGGTCCTGCATATTTAGGCATCCTTCCTTAATGTTTCCAGGTCCTCCATAAATCCGGGATAGGATATATCAATCGCAGATATATCATCGATTTCTATCGGCGTATCCATGACTATGGAAGAAATAATCAGCATCATTATGATGCGGTGATCATTATACCCTTTCGTCTCTGTATTTTCCTCTATGGAGACTTGGCCCGGGTGAACAGTGAATCCATCATCATGTTCTGTAAACCTGATGCCGAACTTTGAAAGTTCGTCGATGACAGCGCGGATCCGGTCCGTCTCCTTGTATCTCAGCTCATCTGCATCCCTTATTGTACATGTCTCGGAGCTGAATGCAGCAAGCAGTGCGATGATGGGGATTTCGTCGATGAGGCGCGGGATGATGCTGCCGGAGATTTCAAACCCCTTGAGGTTTGACGTATAGGAGGCATGGACTGTTCCTATTGCTTCCCCTTCACTGGAGGTCTGTTCGATCGTCACATCGGCTCCCATCATTTCGAGTACATCGAGAATTCCGGAACGGGTTTCATTGAGGGAGACATTTTCAATTGAAATGCTGGAACCCGGTTTCAGAACGGCCAGTACTATAGGGAAGGCAGCTGAAGAAATATCCCCCGGCACCGTCACATCAGATGGCGACAGATCATTTCCGCCTTCAAGACTGATTACGCCGTTCTCTGCCGAAACATCTGCACCGAACTGTTTCAGCATGATTTCAGTATGGTTTCGCGAAGGAGAAGGTTCATGGATGACAGTCGTCCCTTCAGTATAGAGGGCAGCCAGCAATATGGCGCTCTTCACCTGGGCGCTTGCGATCGGCATCGTATAGCTGATCGGGGAAAGTTCAGCCGGTCTGATGATGATCGGCGGAAACTTATCGTCTTTCAGGGTGATATCGGCGCCCATTTCAGCAAGAGGCCGCTTAATGCGGTCCATTGGCCGTTTCGCGATGGATTCATCCCCTTCCATTTCAGCAGAAAGACCCAGGCCGGCAAGCAGGCCGGTGAGCAGGCGGGTCGTAGTGCCGGAATTTCCTGTATATAACGTTTTACGGGGTGAATGAAGCTTCTTGGCACCTGGTGAAGTGACCACCCATTCTTCCGGCTTCTCCTCCACTTCGGCTCCAAGGGCCCGCATGCACTCCATGGTGCGGCGGGTGTCCTCGCTTGGCAGCGGATGATGGATGTGGGTCGCTCCTTCAGAAAGTGCGCCGAACATGAGGGCGCGATGGGTGATGGACTTGTCTCCCGGCACCCTCAAAGTACCGTGGAATTTGCTGTTCATTAAAGACTTCATAAGCTCTCCTTTAAATAAGAAAGATATTTTTTTAGTTCGGTGTTTTCTATTTCAATGAAATGGCACTGTCCTATGGATTTCATCAGTACAAATCCGGTTGCCCGCCGGCTCTGGTTTTTCTTGTCCCTTCCCATGAGTGACATCATTTCTTCTTCATCGATGGCCTTCAATTTCTGGATCGGATAGCCATGATGGATGAAATACTGTCTGAAATGATCAAGGTCAAACAGCTCCCGGCCCTCCACTCTGTTGGACAGGAACATCATGAAATAGAGGCCGAGTACGACCGCAATGCCGTGGGGCATTTTATATTTATATTCTATGGCATGTCCAAGGGTGTGTCCAAGGTTAAGATATTTTCTGATTCCGGACTCCTTTTCATCGTTCAGTACATGATGCATCTTTGTCTCTATGCCACTGATGATGAAAGGTTTCATGACATCGAGTGAGATCTCCTGACGTGTTTTGGCCATCAGGTCCCTTACACTCTCCTCACTATTCAGTAGGGCATGCTTGAACACTTCCCCGAAGCCGCTGAGTATTTCATCATTTGGCAGTGTCTCGAGGAAAGTCAGGTCATAGATGACCGCCTTGGGTCTGTAGAAGACACCGATCAGGTTTTTGCCATGGATGCTGTTGATGGCTGTCTTGCCGCCTATGGAAGAGTCATGTGCAAGCAGTGTGGTGGGCACCTGGATATAGTCGACACCGCGCAGTACCGTCGCTGCAGCAAAGCCGCCTGCGTCTCCCGCGGCCCCGCCCCCGACCACTACGATCAGATGGTGCCTCTGAATGCCCCTTTCCAGCAGGACTTCGGTAATATGCTTGAAGGCATCGAAAGATTTCGATGCCTCGCCGCCTTCCAGTATGATGGGACTGTCTATGAAGGACAGTACGCTGTTTTTGTACAGTTCATATACATTTTGGTCCACGAGGAAATGCACATCATCATAACCTTCCGAGTAATCTGCAAGATGGCTTTCCAGAATGCCGTGGTCTACGTGGATCGTGTAGTTGTCATCAGCATAATTTGTCCTTATTTCCATCCTAGTACTCACTCACTCTGTTCTTGTATTGGGAAACCGCCTCTTGCAGCTCATTAAAATCATCATGAGGGAACTTTTCAAGAATGGCTCTTGCCATCTCGATGGCTACCATATGTTCACATACGACGGAGGCTGCAGGGACAGCACATGCATCACTGCGTTCAATCGTCGCCTTGAATGGTTCCTTGGTGTTGATATCCACACTGAAGAGCGGCTTATACAATGTAGGAATCGGCTTCATGACAGCTTTGACTACAACAGGCATGCCGGTCGTCATGCCACCTTCAAAACCGCCGAGATTATTGGTACGTCTGTAGTATCCCTGCTCCTCACTGTAGAGGATTTCATCCTGTACCTGTGACCCGGGGGTTTCCCCTGCCAGGAAGCCGATGCCGAATTCCACGCCTTTGAAGGCATTGATGCTGACTATGCTTGCCGCGATCTTCGCATCAAGCTTACGGTCATAATGTACATAGCTCCCGAGTCCAGGGATGGGATTTTCTACAATGACTTCCACTATGCCGCCGATGGAATCACCCTTTTTCTTCGTCTCGTCAATGAGTTGCTCGGCTTCCTTCGTTTTTTCTTCGGAAACCATGCGCACAGAAGAGGCATCAGGACGGGTGGCGCGTTCCTCGATGCTGTAATCGCCCTCATCCTTGACAGTTCCGATCTGGTTTACACGGCTGAACATGCGTATATCGAGCGCGTGGAGCAGTTCCTTGCACAATGCACCGACAGCGACCCTTGAGGCAGTCTCGCGTGCCGATGAGCGCTCAAGTATATTGCGAAGGTCGCGCATGTTGTACTTCATCCCGCCAACAAGGTCGGCGTGTCCCGGCCGTGGTTTCGTGATGACCCTTTTCATGGACTCCTCTTCTTCGGGAGTCAACGGTTCACTGCCCATGATCTTGCTCCAGTGCTTGAAGTCATCATTTGTGATTTCAATCATGATCGGGCTTCCCAGAGTCTTGCCGTGCCTGATGCCGCTGCCGAATTGGAAAGTGTCCTTCTCAATCTGCATGCGGCGTCCCCTGCCATAGCCGCCCTGCCTCTTTATGAGTTCCGCAGTCATCCTTTCCTTATCAATCGGAAGGTTCGCTGGGAATCCCTCCACTATGGCCGACAGTTTCGGCCCATGTGATTCACCCGCTGTCATAAATCTCATTTTATAGCCTCCTCTTATTTATGGATATTAAAAAAAGCTGAGTGCTTTACCCAGCTTCTGCTATTCGATTCCCTCTAGTAGATCCAGGCACTGTTGGACAGGTTGTAATCAAGAATTTCACTGTCATCGAAGAAGAGTGAGATTTCACGCTCTGCACTCTCAGTGGAGTCTGAACCATGAATGATATTCTTGCCTACTGTGAGTCCGAAGTCCCCACGGATTGTACCCGGAGCCGCCTGCTGAGGATTTGTCGAACCGACAACTAGACGTGCAGTCTCGATTACGTTTTCCCCTTCAAGTACCATGGCGAAAACAGGTCCTGAAGTAATGAAGTCCACAAGCTCACCGAAGAACGGCTTGTCCTGATGTTCCTGATAGTGGGTTTTTGCCAGGTCCTCGGATACCTGCATCAGCTTGGCACCTGCCAATTTGAACCCTTTGTTTTCAAGGCGTGACACGATAGTGCCTACCAGGTTTCTTTGGACACCGTCCGGTTTGATCATTAGAAACGTTTTTTCCATTTTGTATTCTCCTTTAGTTGAAATCCAGTCCATATCATTCTAACATTATCAATTTTGATTTTTCAATTTAATTCAGACGATTTGAAAGTTTTTCTGCAATTTCCTGCAAATATTTCCTGATTGGCTCTTCAATCCCCTCAATGGCAACCAGGGCTTTCCTAATATGGGAGTTGCTGATGGCAATCGCCTGATCTATTGCATTGGAGCGGAGCAGCTCTTCGATGAGCCCATCGAGCTGTTCCGCTCCTCCATCGAATGCTTCCAGCCGCCGCCTGAAAAGCGGGTCTTCATCCCTCAGCAACAGCACCGGCAGTGTGTAATGTCCATTCTCCAGATCGGAGAATTTGGGCTTGCCAAGCGTCTTTTCATTTCCGATGAAGTCCAGACAGTCATCTACAATCTGGAAGCTCATTCCGATATGGTAGCCATAATCAAGAAGTGCATCCAGTGTTCTTTGATCGAGGTTGGATGCGTAAGCCCCCATTTTAATGCTGAGCTCTATCAGCAGGGCCGTCTTCCTGTATATCTTCCTGTAATAGTCATCCATGGTCTGGTGTGCATTGAATTGATGATCGAGCTGGAAAAGTTCTCCGTCGATGATATCCCGGATCGCTTTTGAAAAGGCTGCATGGAGCGCCTGATGCTCTATGGTGCTCACCAGTGAGAGGGAGGTGGACAGAAGATAGTTTCCTGTATTGACCGCCTGGAGATATCCATGTTCATAATATACAGTGGACCTGCCCCGACGCAATTCGCTGTTGTCGATGATGTCATCATGTACGAGGCTTGCCATATGTATCAGCTCCAGGCTTGCACTTGCCCTCAACACATCGGGAAATTTGTCGCTTTCACCAAGCTTTCCGACGAGCAGGGTGAATGTGGGACGAATCTTCTTGCCGCCCGATATGAAAAGTTCGTAACTTTTATCGTTGACGAGTACTTCATTTGGATTGAGGTGCTCCTTGATGATGCTGGTGACCGCTTCGAAATCTGAAGAAAGATATTGCTTTACCGTCTTCAATTGCGACCCACCCGCCCAAGCGGCTTGTATCCGATGTGGGTGGCGGCGGTGCCGAAAGTATGGGAGATGACCTTAAGGTTGATGAATCCGCTCTCATCCATCATTGATCTGAGCGCATCTTTCGAAAGGAAGGAACTTGTCGATTCATACAGCCATTCGTACTCCTTGGTCCGATTGGCTATGATTCCGCCCAAGGTCGGCATGATTGTGCCGAAATAGAAATCGAATCCCTTGCTGACCAGCCTGTTTTCAGGATTGGAAGTCTCGAGGACTACAAGTGCACCCCCCGGCTTCAATACCCTATGGAACTCCTCTATTGCCTTTCTGTATTCGGGAAGGTTCCTGAGTCCGAAACCAATCGTGACATAGTCGAAAGAACCATCGTCGAATGGGAGTGCCATGGCGTTCCCCTGGATCAGTTCTATATTGGAATGGTCGGCTGTCTTCTCGGCCGCGACTTCCAGCATCCTTTCACTGAAATCCAGACCGATGACTTCTGCTTCCGGTGCTTCCTCAGCCAGTTGTATCGTCCAGTCTCCGGTGCCACAGCACACATCCAATATGTCATGGTCATCTTTGACAAACATTTCCTTCATTGTCCTGTTCCGCCATAGATTGTGCTGGTTGAAGCTGATGATGTTGTTCATCAGATCATAATCAGTGGAAATAGAATTAAATATGTTTTGAACTTTTTTCTCTTTATCCATTCAACTCACCTTTACTTTGGGTTTATGTATGGAAGCGAAGTGATATCCAGCTGCTCCAACTGGCCATCTATGACATCAGTCAAACGTCTGTCTATGTATTCATTGGAGATAAGATAGAGCATTGGTCCATATAGGAGCCATTTCAACTCTTCCGGATGAGTGCTCTCACCAGTCATTGCCAATTCGGATTTTTTTGAACTCAGTGCCTTTGACATATCCATCATATCATGAAGCACCCTGTATTCCTCGTGTTCGGCCAGCATCATATAGAACTTGCTGAACAGATAATCACCAGCCAGCACATGCAGTTCCCTGCTGTCATCATCCGGGACAGTATCCAGAAAGTTGAGGGCAGTATTGAAAAGCAGAACCGCCTGGTTCACATGGGGGCTATGAAGGATATATTCCCTATTTGAAAAAAACTCAAAAAAAGGGTCATTATGTAGGTCGAGGATCCATGAGTTGGAACCCAGGTCGGATTCTAGTTCTTTCCTTAGAGCATTCATGACAAATATCACCTTATAAATTAATAGACCTAACCATGACGTTAGGCCTAAAGTAATCAATTATTTTACCGCATCTTTAAGTGCTTTGCCTGCTTTGAATGCAGGGACTTTGGATGCTGCAATTTCAATTTCTTCTCCAGATTGTGGATTACGTCCTTTTCTTGCTGAACGTTCACGTACCTCGAAGTTACCGAAACCAATCAGTTGTACTTTTTCACCATTTTTCAATGATTCCTGAATAGTGTCAAATACTGCATCGACAGCAGCACCTGCTTCTTTTTTCGTGAGGTCAGCTTGGTCACTGACAGCATTGATCAAATCTGTTTTGTTCATCAGATCCACCTCCTTATATGACTATAATGATAACCATGATTATCATTATGTTTTGACTTTAACACAGTGGATGTTGCACTGCAACGGATTTCACCGTTTTGGAGCCAAAAAAAGCCGTATCAATCGCTTTTGTGGCGGTTCGTCATGAAGATCGGCTCGTTTTCATCGTTGACGGTGATCTCCGGTGAATAGAGGGGGACGACAGGTGTATATTCATACAGGACATGACGGACATCCTCCCCGGTTTCAAATGACAGATCGTTTTCGTTGATGATTCTGGCTATGTCCTCGCGGTAGTCCACGATGAATTCCTCACCGCCATTATAGTATACATTCAAAGAAGCATCTGTGTATGGACTGGTTACGGTCGGGTTGCCATCCAGGTTATAGAACTCGAGGTCCAGCGGATACACATTCGGACCAATCGGATCATCCAGTTCGACATGTTCGCCCATGGCCCTCAGACGGATGTTCAGGGACCTGACCTCTTCTGTAATCCGCAAGTCTGCAAGCTTCACTTTCGGGTCCTCTTCGGCATCTATAATCACATACTGGTAATGGCCGCCCATCTCATAGGCGCTCTCCGGCCTCTCTTCAAGGTAGTTCGGCACGAGCCTTTCGAAATCAACCTGGTACTCCAGGTATTCCCTCTGGCCCTCCGTCGTCTTTATCGGCAGCAGGCCATCGGAGTCTTCCCTGAACTGGTCCACTGCGTTCTGCACCATCTCTATCTGCATCTCTTCAGGCATCTGGTTCTGGACCTGTTCCGATTCCGGATACAGGCAGCCTGCCATCAGGAGGCTGCTGGCCAGGGTGGCGAAGATCAATCTGAGTCTACGCATGGGTACTGCCCCCCAGTACAGGAATCATCAGCAGGAATGCGATGATGAGCAGTGCCCAGGCTACCAGCGACACGATGGTGCTGATGATCCTGGAAGATATCTTGTATCTTGCGACATAGATAAGTACAGCGGCGAGGGCCATTGCACCCAATGAATAGAACGATATCCACATTAAATCCATTCTCGATATATCAAACATCTTATCACTCTCTAGTCCAATCTTTATATTGTTTCTCCAGCACTTCTTTCAGTTCATCGGTTTCCCCGGTCTTCTCGCGCATCATCAATGCATAGAAGGCCTCTTCTTCACTGATGTCTTCAAAAAGGTACTGATAGAGTACTTTTGTAATCGGCATCTCGACATCATATTGTGCCGCAAGCTCATATGCCGCCCGAGTGGTATTGACGCCTTCCACCACCATGCCCATCTCCTGCTGCGCTTCCTCTATGGTTCTGCCCTCTGCGAGCATGATTCCGCATCTATAGTTTCTGGAATGCATGCTCGTCGCTGTAACGATGAGGTCACCCATGCCTGTAAGTCCCAGGAAAGTAAGAGGGTTGGCCCCCATACGTGTACCCAGTCTTGCGATCTCCTGCAGTCCGCGGGTAATGATCGCTGCTTTGGCATTATCGCCGAAATCCAGTCCATGCAGCAGACCGATGGCCAGTGCAATGATATTCTTCAATGCACCTCCGATTTCCACACCGGTCATATCATCGTTATGGTAGACGCGGAAGTACTTGTTCATGAAGACATCCTGGATGACCTTGGCACTTTCAGGTTTGAGTGAAGCCGTACTTACAGTTGTTGGAGATTTTCTGGCAACTTCCTCGGCATGGCTTGGTCCACTGAGTACACAGATGTCATGGACGGTATCCCCGGTCGTCTCTTCAGCAATGACTTCGGATACTCTTAGATGGGTATCCAGTTCCAACCCTTTTGCGACGTGAACAATCAATACTTTTTTGCCAAGGGAGGTCAAAAGCGTGTTGATTTCCTTCGTCACGCTCCTTACCGCCTTGACAGGGACCGCAAGGACGATGATTTCAGCATGGCTGACCCCCTCTTCAAGGTTGGAAACCGCCTTGACCCCATCGGGTATGGAGACATCCTTCAGGTATTTGGTATTTGTATGTCTCTCATTGATCTCCTTGACGACATCCTCGTTCCTGCCATAGATGAGCACATCATGATTATTGTCGATAAGCACCATCGCGAGGCTTGTACCAAAGCTTCCGGTGCCAACCACTGTAATTTTCATAAGGCCTGTCCCCTCCTAATTCCTTTTTCTACTGAGGATGTGTATTGGTGTACCAGTAAAATCAAAAGCTTTTCTCAGCTGGTTCTCCAAATATCTCCGATAACTGAAGTGCATCAGCTCGACATCATTGACAAATAATACGAACGTCGGCGGAGCGACACTGACCTGGGTACCGTAGTAGATGTTGAGCCTGCGTCCCTTGTCGGTAGGCGTCGGGTTCATACTTACACTGTCTACAAGGACTTCATTCAGTGTACTTGATTGGACACGCTTCTTATGGGAATCGTTGACCAGTTTAATCAATGGGAAGAGTGTCGCAAGACGTGACTTGTTCAATGCAGAGACGAAAGTGATGGGTGCATAGTCCAGGAACTGGAATTCCTGCCGTATCTTGTCTTCGAACTTCTTCATCGTTTTGTCGTCTTTTTCAACAGCATCCCACTTGTTCACTACAAGCACAACCGCACGTCCGGCTTCATGGGCGAGTCCGGCGATTCTTTTGTCCTGTTCGATGATGCCCTCTTCCCCATTTATGACTACGAGGACGACATCCGATCTTTCTATCGCACGGTTCGCTCTCAGTACGGAGTATTTTTCCGTAGCTTCATAGACTTTGCCTCTTTTGCGCATGCCGGCAGTATCGACCAGTGTATAGTGCTCATCATCATAATAGTATTCTGTATCGATTGCATCACGTGTCGTGCCTGCAATATCCGAGACGATGACCCGCTCTTCTCCAAGGATGGCGTTGACGAGGCTCGACTTTCCGACATTTGGGCGGCCGATCAGGGAAACTCTGATGGAGTCGTCTGCCTCTACCTCTTCCTCTATGGATTTGAAGTGTTCGACCGCCTGATCGAGCACATCACCGAGCCCGAGTCCATGGGAGCCGGAGACAGGGAAAGGATCTCCGAGACCCAGGTTATAGAATTCATATATCTCGTTGCGCATCTCAAAGTTGTCTATTTTGTTTACCGCAAGCACAACCGGTTTTTTGGACTTCTGCAGAATACGGGCAACAAAAAGGTCATCCTCTGTAACCCCTTCCCTGCCATTGGTGATCATCAGGATGACATCTGCTTCCAATATCGCGATTTCTGCCTGCATTTTGATCTGTTCCTGAAACGGCTCATCTTTTATCTCTATTCCACCTGTATCGATGACATTGAATTCATGATTGAGCCAGTCCCCCGAAGCATAGAGGCGATCCCGTGTAACGCCCGGCGTATCTTCCACAATCGCTTTTCTTTCACCAATGATGCGATTGAACAGGGTGGATTTGCCGACATTCGGCCTCCCTACTACGGCTATTGTTGGTTTGTACATATCCTACCTCCTATATTTAAGGTCATTTTAACATAAAAATAAAATAAAGAGCGATAGTATCGCTCTTTAAGTCAATTGCTGTACTATTGATTTGAAGTCGTTCTAGATATCCAGGTCCCTGAAACGATCGCCAAATACATCTCCAAGTGTTGGACCTTCATCATCCGAATCATCCCGGTAAACTTTGGTCTGTTCCTCTCTGGATGGTCTCTCGGATGTTTCCTTGATGGAAAGGGATACTTTTTCGGAATCCTCATTGAGTGAGAGGATCTTAACTGTCACCGTCTGTCCTTCTTTCAGTACATCGGATGGCGTAGCAACATGTTCATGACTGATTTCAGATACATGAACCAGTCCTTCGACACCTGGTGTCACTTCGACGAATGCACCGAAGTCGACAAGCCTCTTCACAGTACCCTCAAGGACATCACCTTCTGAATGTTCATTCACGAACGTATTGAAAGGGCTCTCCTGTGCCTGTTTGAGGGAAAGGCTGATCCGTTCCTGTTCAGGATCTACGTCGAGGATCTTCACCTGGACCTTGTCGCCGATGTTCACTGCATCTTCGACTTTCTCAACCCTGCTGTAGTCAAGCTCTGAAATGTGCGCGAGCCCGTCAACTTCACCGAGATTGATGAATGCCCCGAAAGTAGTGATGCGGACAACTTCACCTTCAACGATGCTGCCTGCTTCAAGGGATTCGAGCTGTTTTTTGCGCTCTTCCGCTTTTTCGGCTTCGACGATGCGTTTGCGGTTAAGGATGACACGGTTCTTCTCCGGTTCAATGTCTTCCACTTTGACTTCCAGTTCCTGTCCTTCGAACTGGTCGAGGTCTTCGATATACGCATCGGATAAGAGTGAAGCAGGAATGAATCCCCTGACACCGACATCCACGACAAGTCCAGCTTTTACAACTTCCATTACTGTACCTGTGATCGTCTCGTCATTATCCTTTGCAGACTGAAGACTGTCGTAGGCATTTGTTTCATCGAGCTTTCTGATGGAGAAAATGACATTCTTGCGGTCTTCCTCGTTTTCCACCTTGATGACTACGCCTTCGATTGTATCTTCTTCAGAAACAATTTCTTCGGGGCGCTCGATTCTTTTGTTGGTGAGTTGACTGATTGGAACGATACCCTCAAAGTCGGAATCTTCGATGTGCGCTTTTACGAATTTATCTTCTATCTTGTAAACGGTGCCCCTTACAGTATCACCGATTTCAAATTCGCTAGAAGTATTTGCATCCGTCTCTTCGGAAGTGTTCACTTCCTCGTTCAGTTGTTCCTCATTGCTTTCTTCATTGTTCTCTTCGTTCATAATATTATCTGTCGTCATATGCCTGCCTCCAATTACATTACTAAAAAGTGTATATATCTAAGTTCTTACAAATATATTGATTTGTCAAGTAATTATGCGGAAATTAGAAGATTGTTGATGTCTTCCCTGATTCTTTCCGTTATTTCCTTGCGGTTCTTGCCTTCTGCAATCAATGCAGCGGTATCAATAGGTTTGCCAAATATTATTGTAACACCTTTTTTCCTATCATAGTTGCCTTTAATTGCAGTCGGCACAATCTTTGCACCGGATTTCACGGCCATGAAGCTTGCCCCCTGCTGCAGATCCTTCAGTGTTCCTGACTTGTTTCTGCTGCCTTCCGGAAAGATGAGGAGCATGTTCCCCTCCTTCAGCACTTCGATGGATTTCTTCAGTGCAGCCCTGTCACCCTTTCCGCGCTCCACCGGCAGTGCGTTCAGGCGGCTGATAAGGTAGCCGAGGACTGGTATTTTGAACAATTCCGATTTTGCGAAGAAGGACATTTCCCTTTTGACGCTGATGGCCACAAGAGGGGGATCCAACTCGGAGATGTGGTTGCTGCAGATTACTACAGGACCATCGGGTGGAATCCTGTCCTCACCGATCACCCGGATTTTATATCTTGTGTGATAGAATCTTTTAACGATTGTTTTAACTGTGTTGTACAGCATCTCTAGTCCTCCCTCAACAGGTCTTCAGCCATTCTGATGATTTTGTTCTCGACTTCAGGAATGCTCATATGGCTTGTGTCGAGCAGCACTGCATCATGTGCTTTTACAAGTGGGGAAATCTCCCTGTTCATATCCAAATCGTCCCGCCGGATGATCTGGTCGGTCAACGTTTCGAGGTTGATATCGGTGCCCCGCTCCTTTTCTTCCTTCAACCTGCGCCTTGCCCGTATCTCAGGAGAAGCTTTCATATAGACTTTGAGTTCCGCATCGGGCAGTACCGTGGTGCCGATGTCCCTGCCGTCCATCACCACGCCCTTGTCTTCGGCAATCTTCCGCTGCATCGAGACAAGATAACTTCTTACCGTGGCAAGGCTTGAAACTTCACTTACCCTGTTCGTCACTTCCTGGCTGCGTATGTCCCCGGATACATCTTCACCATTCAGATATATGGAAGTGCCATCGGTGCCAAAACGTATATCCACATCATCCAACTGGTCGATGATACCCTTCCCATTCCGGATGACATGGAGGGTGACCGCACGGTACATTGCGCCGGTATCGATGTATATGTAACCCATTCTTTTGGCCACACGTTTGGAAATCGTACTCTTGCCTGCTGCAGCAGGACCATCAATCGCGATATTGATTTTCATATTCATATAAACCCGCCTTGTTCATTGTTCCAGTTTATTTTATCATAGTTTTATAAATTCGTTTAGGAGGAAGTCATATGCAGAAGAAAATTTTGGCGATTCACACGGGGGGGACGATCAGCATGTCCTCAACTGAAGGCCTGATCACCTCAGGGGCTGAAAATCCGGTGAAGATGGACCGGGCAGAGGATCTGGGCATCATTCTTGAGGAGAGCTACCCCGTGAAGAAGCCATCCCCCCATATGACCCTGGACGATATGATCGAAATCAGGAACATCATCCGAAGGGAAGCACACGATTATGACGGCTTTGTCATCACCCATGGCACGGATACGCTTGAAGAGACTGCATATTTCCTCGACCTAACCCTGGATCTCCCCCAGCCTGTGGTGATTACAGGGGCAATGCGCTCGTTCAATGAAATCGGTTCTGATGGCATGTACAACTACCTGTCCAGCCTGCGTACTGCGATGGACGACCAGTCTGTCTCAAGAGGCGTCCTTGTCGTCTTCAATGACGAAATACATACGGCCAGGAACGTCACCAAGACACACACATCCAATATCGCGACTTTCCAGAGCCCGAACCACGGGCCGATCGGCATACTGACGAAGGATGACATCCACTACCATCACCAGGTGAGTGTCCAGGACCAGTTCGAACTTGCCGATTCGAGCTGGAAGGTGGGTCTCATCAAAGCCCATGCCGACCTGGAAGGCACCTTCTTCGATGCCCTGGTCGAGGGCGGGTACGACGGGCTTGTAATCGAGGCACTGGGGCAGGGCAACCTGCCACCGAGTGCACTCGACGGCCTCCAGAGGGCACTGGATGCCGGCATCAGTACCGTTCTCGTCTCGCGATCCTTCAACGGCATCGTCGGCAGCTACTATGATTACGAGGGTGGCGGTCATGATCTTAAAAACAGGGGGATCATCTTTTCAAATGGCCTGAACGGACAGAAGGCACGGATCAAACTGCTTCTCGCATTGTGCAACGCACTTGATGGAGAAGCGCTCGAAGAGGTTTTCCAGCATTAAAAATTAAGAATGCCCTTTGCCTGTGGGAGGCAAAGGGCATTCTTAATGCATTTATTTCTTCTTCAAGATGTCTTCGGCAATGGCACCTCCATGGAACCTGCCATTCTCTATGAAGATGGTATTGGCATCATTGCCTGCGGCTATTACACCTGCAATGTAGAGATTATCAACATTGGTCTCCATCGTTTCCCTGTCATGCATCGGAGCAACACCATGTTCGTTCTCATTGAGCTCGACTCCAAACGACTTCAGCAGCCGGTAGTCGGGATGATAGCCAATCATGGCAAACACGTAGTCATTTGGTATTTCGAATGTTTCACCCTCTTTTTCAAGCACGACGCTGTCATCCTTGATATCGACAACTTCCGTATTGAAGTGCATCTCTATCTTGTCATGTTTAACAAGGGAGTCAAACTGTGGCAGTACCCATGGTTTTACACTTTTGGAATAGGCACCCCGTCGGTAGACGACTGTAACATTACTGCCGGCCTTCTCGAGTTCAATGGCTGCGTCCACACTGGAATTCTTTCCGCCGACCACGAGTACATTCTGGTTGAAGAAGGGATGGGCCTCCTTGAAGTAGTGGAATACTTTATCCTTCTGCTCCCCCGGGACGTTCAGCTTGTTCGGCTGCCCGTAATAGCCTGTGGCAATCACGAGATGATCGCAGCTATAGCGGCCTTTGGATGTCTCCAGTATGAACTCGTCTCCAGCCTTCCGGCCGGATGAGACTTCTTCATAAGTATTTATCATCAGGTCAAAATGCTTTACTGCCTCACGGTAGTAGACCAGCGCCTGGTTTCTTTTCGGCTTATGTTGTTCTGTAATGAATGGGAAATCGCCTATGGAGAGCTTCTCGCTCGAAGAGAAGAATGTCTGATGGGTCGGGTAGTTGTAGATGGCCTCGACGATATTCCCTTTTTCAATGACGAGGTAGTCCATCCCCCTATTCTGCAGCTCTATGGCCGTAGACAGGCCACACGGCCCCGCACCTATGATGATGGTTTCTATATGCTTCATGTTTAACACCTTTCTATTCTGGTATCACCAGTTCCTGTCCGACTGACAATGAATCGGCATCCACGCCGTTGTTGGCTTCCTGGATTTTTCTGATGTTCTCTGAACTGCCGCTGCCATAGTACCTGATTGCGATGCGGAACAGGTTGTCTTCGGGACGCACTATATGAGTGGTGCTGCCAGAAGGCGTCTCTTCGTCTGAAGAATCTTCTTCAGGCTCTTCGGCTGTTTCCTCTTCAGGTGCTTCCGGCGCTTCTTCAGTTTCCTCTTCCTGTTGGGCTTCAGGTTCTTCCACAATGCTTGTGCTGGACTCGGGGGCTTCTCCCGCCTCCTTCTCCTCTATGGCTGTGGCAGCCGCCTCTTCAAGTTCGGCCTCCTGATCCTCGCTCAAATCGAGTTCCACGGCGCCGGTACCCAAGTCATTCTGATCCGTCTCTTCCCTGGATTCGGCCAGCTCACGCTCCATCTCAGCCTTCTGGTCTTCAAGTTCCTCATCGACTTCCTCCGAAGGTGCTTCAGAAGCCTCTTCGGTGGGTTCCCCGGCATTATCCGCAACGCCTCCGGTCCCATTTCCCGATGGCCAGAAGTTGCTGATGATGAGTACTCCCAATATAATTGTCAGAGGGAGGACGAGAACGCCTGCGATTATGGCGGGCACAAGCCGCCTGTCCCTTCGCCTCTCCCCGTTTCCATCGGCATCGGCGCGGTTTTTCTGTGGCCTGAGTTCCGACAGTTTTTCCTTCGATACTTTGATCTCATCTTTGAATCTTCTATTGTAGGAGGAAAGACGGCCCGCAAAGAATGCCTTTCCCTTATCAAGATTTTCTCTGTTGATATATCCGGTGAATTTGCCCCTCCATGCTTTGAACCGGTCTCCGGGCGTCGCCTTATGCCCATCCCTGTCCTTCGGCCGATGGCGCTCTGCGCGGCTCAGGCTATTGGTGTCTTCCCCACCCGCCGTTGATGATTGCTTCTTGTCGCTTTTTTCCTTTTTCGCCTGGGAAGCACGCTTATGTTCTACATCCTTGTAAAAATCATCTTTCATAGACATTCTCCTCAAACTGGTATCGTTCTTTATAATTATAGTATGTTTCCATTTCATTGTGAACTACTCACCACTTATTTGCTTCCCAAATTGAAGTGGGAGCTTCTTGGGAAGACCGTACTTTTACTAGCCACGGTTGTTTACCAAGCTCGTCGGGTGGTTCCCACCCTGAAGGAATTCGTTTTAGTTTGCCAACATCAACAGGTTGATGCTCGCGTTGATGTCACGGTCATGATGAGCGCCACAGGCACACGTCCATTCACGGACATCCATCGTCTTCTTCTCGCCTTTTACTCCGCAAGTGGAACAGATTTGAGTGGATGCGTACCAGGGGGCTGCCTTGATGAGCATCCGTCCGTAGAAGTTTGATTTGTATTCGAGTTGTCGGACGAACTCGTACCAACTGACATCTGCAATCGATTTGGCGACCTTGTGGTTCTTCATCATGTTGTTCGATTTCAATGTCTCCACGACGATGACTTGGTTCTCGTCAACGATTTGTTTCGACAATTTATGAAGAAAGTCGTTACGTTGGTTTGCGATTTTCTCGTGTTTCTTGGCGAGGATCAGCTTGGCTTTCTCTCTGTTTTTGCTTCCAATCGTCTTTCGTGACAAAGCGCGCTGCGCCTTCTTGACCTTCTCTTCCGACTTGCGAAGGAAACGCGGATTGTCAATCTTATTTGAAATCATCTCATCATTTGTCATGATGGCGAAGTGTTGAAGGCCGAGATCGATACCAATTTTATTTTTGGCAGGCATCCACTTTTCTTCACCTTGATTGACAAGAATGGAGACGAAGAACTTGCCCGTCTTCGTCATCGAGATTGTCGCGGACTTGATGATTCCCTCGAAAAAACGATGTTGTTTGAACTTTACGAAGCCGATCTTAGGAAGTTTCACCTTCCCGTCCTCGATGCGGACGCTCCCGTTCTGATTGTTGGTCGTGTAGGAGGCGCGGCCGCTGTGCTTCGATTTGAACTTCGGGAACCCTACAGATTTGTCGCGGAAGAAGTTGGCATATGCCTTATTTAAGTCCATCTGGGCATTCGCCAGAGACAAGCTGTCGACCGCTTTCAAAAAAGGAAACTCATCTTTATACTTCGCCGGGGTCGGGAGCTTCTGCTTCGCGTCAGGGTTCAGTTTCGACGCTTCATACAGCCGGAACCGTTCTTCGAGCATCTTATTGTAGACGAAACGAACGCAACCGAACGTCTTCATGAAGTATTCTTGTTGCAGCTTTGTCGGGTATAGTCGAAACTTGTAAGCCTTCAGCAAAGTGATCACTCCTTTCCTTGTTTTTCGATGTATTGCCTGATGACGTCGATCGTCGCACCACCGGTCGTCACGAGACAGTAGCTTCGAGACCAGAACATTTCTTTCCACAGTCTTCTCTTGACGTGCGGAAAGTCTCGTTTGATCAGTCGACTACTGGCGCTCTTGTAGGCGTTCAGAAACTTCGACATCTCTGTGTTCGGGTGAGCTTTGAACAACACATGGATATGATCCCCGTCATGATTCCATTCGATCAGTGTGATATGGTATGACGCGCCGATCCGTTCGAACGTCTGTCTCGCAAACTCCGAGACGTCTTCGTCAATCACCTTGCGTCTATATTTGACCACCAAGACGAGGTGATAATTCAGAAGAAAGACTGAATGTTTATTTGTATCCATTTTCATTGATATATCAGTCCTTTTGATTGATTACACTGATGATATCAAGCACATGCGATCTTGCCAAGACGAGCGATTCATCTCCCACCTACGCTGGGCTTCGCCCCAAGACGCTTAGAGGAGGGGGAATTCTCGCCTGATTTAGTTAAAGAGGTATCACTCCCGGCGTGCGACTATAGTTGTATTGTGGGCGGCCAGGCCGAATATAATTGAAATATCGTTTGAATAGCCGTAAAATAAAATAGAAAGAAATGGTTGAGAGGTGAAAAAAGTGAGTGAGAAGAAATACACCATCGTCGATATGGATACATGTATCGCCTGTGGCGCCTGCGGTGCAGCAGCACCTGATATATATGATTACGATGATGACGGTATTGCATACGTCATACTTGATGACAACCAGGGCACAATGGCTGTTCCTGAAGAACTGCTGGAAGATATGGAGGATGCATTCGACGGCTGTCCAACCGATTCGATCAAGGTCGAATCGCAGCCATTCGATGGCGACCCTTTAAAATATGAATAATATAGATGAATCCCTTGGAAAACGTATTTCCAAGGGATTTTTTTACCTTCTGAGTTTTGGGATCACCTTCACATAGACGAGGTAGGCGACGAGGCACACAAGGATCCCTTTTATCAGATTGAATGGGATGATGCCTGCAGTCACCACGGCCCTGATATTTGCGATCAGGTCTGAATGGTCGATGATGATTCCGTACATCGGCAGCAGGACAAAGTAGTTCAGGACGGCCATCATCACGGTCAAAACGATGATGCCGACTGCAAATCCGACGAGCAGGGACTTCTTTGTCCGGTATCTTTCATGGATGAAGTATATCGGCAGCAGCAATGAAAATGCAGCAAGCATGTTGGCCAGCGGTCCGATCGGCTCACTGGCCATCAAAAGGCCATACAGCACAATCTTCATGATGATGATGAGTGAGCCTGCCACCCCACCGAAAAGGATGAACCCTATGAATGCCGGGATGTCCGAGAAATCAACGGTCAGGAATGGCGGTAGGAAGGGGATCGGGAACTGGATGAGCATCAATATGAACGACAGTGCTGCAAGAATGCTTATAATGATCAGTCTTTCCAAACGGTTTCTCTTCATGCGCATCATTCCCCTGTGTGTTTTTTTGGAAGTGTAATGCGGAAGGAGGTGCCCTCCCCGAATGTGCTCTCCAAGTCTATGGTTCCATTATGCCTGTAGATGATGCTTTTGACAATATAGAGGCCGAGGCCTGTACCGTGCTGCCCCCGCGTCCGGGATTCATCCACTTTATAGAAGCGTTCGAAAATGCGCTGCTGATGTTCCGGCCTGATGCCTGTCCCCGTATCCGTCACTTCAATCGTGGCATAACGTTCCGTCGTCTCTGCACTGATGGTAATATAATCACCTTCTGATGTATAGCGGATTGCGTTGTCCAGAAGGTTTGTAAACACTTGGCTCAGCTTGTCGAAATCGAAGTCGAAGACCAGATCCCCTTCTCCTTTATTGATGGCAAATTGGATGCCATTCTCCGCCATTTCATGCCTGAAACGGTTCCCCAGCTTATCAAGCAGCTGTGAAAAGTCATTCTCTTCGATATTGAAGAAGTCCGATCTGCTGTCCATTCTGGCGATGGTTATCAGTTCATTGACCATTGTATTCATGCGGTCGGACTCATCCTTTATGATTCCGATCATTTCCTTTATCTCTGCGGGATCGGTGACGATGTCATCAAGCAGCGCTTCTGAATAGCCGCTCAGCATCACCATCGGAGTCTTCAGTTCATGCGAGACGTTGGCGATGAACTCCGAACGCAGTTTCTCTGCATCCACTTCCTCTGTGACATCCCGGATCAGCAGGATGACCCCATATACGACGGCCCCCTCTTCAACTGGTGTATAGGACAGCTGCAGATGGCGGTTCTGCATTTCCATCCGTTCGATTGCAGCTTCCCGGTGCTCTGCTATTTCTTTTATGTTTTCGCTGAAACGGTCGGACTCGGATTCATGTCCTCTGATGAGATTATAGAGTTCGTTGCCCTTGTGATTGCTGTATATCAGCTCCACATCCCTGTTGAAATAGAGCACCCCTTCGTTCATATAGGTGAAAATCTGCTCCCTCAGGTTTCTTTCATGGGTGATTTCGGAAATATTGTGGCGGATGTCATTGTTCATCTTGTTGAACGCCAGGGTGAGCTCCCCGATTTCATCCCGGCTTTTGACTTCCAGCGTATTATAGTTGCCCTTTGCTGTGGAAAAGGCTGCATTTTTAAGGTTGATCAGCGGCCGTGTAATTCTGTTGATCAGGAAGAATGCAAATGAGGTGGTAATCAGAAAAAGGACAAGGGCACTGCCGATGATGATGGTGGTGACTGCCCGCATCGACTGGTTGATATCCTCCAGGTCCCTGTACTTTATGAGGGCTACATCACTATCGAAGTAGTCGCTCAAGTTTGATACTTTGACCATATAGTCATGTTCGTATATATCCTCAAGAATGAAAGTGTTCCCCTCCCCCTCGCCTGAGAGTATGCGCTGATAGATCGCTTCATCAGTTGAGGACTGGTGGGAAATCATTGATCCGTCCGTGTACAGGATCAGGTTGTCCTCCCAGAGCAGTATGGAATCGAGGTCCTCGATATCATGCTCTGTCAATACAATCTCCTCCGCCCGGGTGATCTCCTCCTCGAGCAGTGTCTCGGTCGAATTGAGTACGTAGTTGCGGAAATAGAGGCTCAAAATGATCGATAATATAATTAAAACTGTCGTCACTATCAGGATGATAGTTAACCACAGTTTAGTTACGACGCTGTTTATGACGTTCATTATTCATTGACCTCAAACTTGTAGCCGATACCCCACACGGTGTGGATCATGTCACTCGCTTCCGGAGAAACTTTATTGAGCTTCTCCCTGAGGCGTTTGACATGGGTATCCACCGTTCTCAGATCACCATAGAAGTCATAGTGCCAGACTTCCCTGAGGAGTTCCTCGCGGTCGAACACTTTGTCCGGACTCCGCGCCAGGAACAGCAGAAGTTCATATTCCTTTGGTGTCAGATTCACCTTTACGTCATCGGCAAGCACCCTGTGGGCGTCATTGTCGATCACCAGATGGTCGTATACGATGACGTCCTTCGTCGATGCATCCGCCTCTATGAATGTCGTTTCCGATGATCTGCGGAGTATCGCTTTGACACGCAGTACAACCTCCCTTGGAGAAAAGGGTTTGACGATGTAGTCGTCTGCACCGACCTCGAAGCCTTCCACCCGGTTGTTCTCTTCGCCTTTGGCCGTCAGCATGATGATCGGAGTGGACTTTTGGGTTCTCAGTCGCTTTGCCACTTCGATGCCGTCCATCCTTGGCATCATGAGGTCAAGGAGGATGCAATGGAAGTCCTGCTCGAGAGCAAGATCCAGCGCATCTTCACCATTATCCGCTTCGGTGATTTCATATCCTTCCCGTACAAGATACATGTTGAGCAGTTTTCTGATGCGTTCTTCATCATCCACTATGAGAATTCTTTCAGACATATAAACCCTCTTTTCGTTTTATGCGTAGGAATGCAGACCTGCAACGAGCAGATTTATGGCAATCAGGTTGAAGAGGATGAGCAGGAAGCCGATGATGGCCAGCCATGCAGATTTTTCACCTTCATATCCCCTGTTGAGCCTGAGGTGCAGGAACACTGTATAGAACATGAACGTAATGAATGCCCATGTCTCTTTGGGGTCCCAGCCCCAGAAACGGCTCCAGGCAATCTGTGCCCAGATGGCGGCAAAGAATATGCCCCCGAGCGCAAAGATCGGGAAGCCGATGATCACCGAACGGTAGCCGATTTCATCCATAAGGTTGAGGTCGGCCCTGTTGGACCAGGGCTTCAGCGTTGCGATGATCCGCTTCCTCAGGATGAGGCGGACGATTCCGTATACAATCAGACCAAGCAGGAAGGACCATATGACGGTGTTCAGCTTCTGTGAATCAATCAACGGAGGGAGGTTCACACCACTATGGAAATGCTCGGCCTCCTCATAGTTGTTCTCACCCGCATGCTCTACAGGAACAGCACCCTCGAAATTGACGAGGCTTGGCAGGTGATATTCGGCTATCTGGTTCTGGCCCTGCTTGTCCTGATAGAGGAAGTCATCCTGATACCCGATCACGTTCTGCATGAGTACTGTCGTTGCAATGAATACAAGTACTGTGACTATACCCGCCATGACTGCTTCCAAAAAGCGTGCACGCCATGATTTTTCATCCGCCGGGACAGCCTTCAGCAGATAGATCAGACCGGCGACGGCACTCATTGACAGTATACCATAAGCAAGGGTCACTGTAATGACATGGATGGCGAGCCAACTGCTCTGCAGAGCAGGAATCAGCGGCTCCACTTCCCTTGAGAACATGCTTCCATATGCCATGAGAAGCATGGATACCGGGAGTGCAAACAGGCCGAACAATCTGGTCTTGAAATAGAAGTATGTGATCAGGTAGCCGCCTATGATCATGATGGCGAACATGGTGATGAATTCATACATGTTCGATACAGGGGCATGGCCCTGTGCAATCCACCTTAAGATGAAATAGGATACCTGCAGGATAAATCCAATGACTACCATGGTGATGGCTATCTTCGCAGGCTTGTTCGATTTTGATTTGATGCTCGTCGCCAGTGGAAGCATCGCGACAAGATATAGTATGAAAGCTGCATAGAGCAGTGTACTACTGATTGATACAAGTTGGGATGCCATATAGTATTACTCCTTGTTTTTGTCTTTGTCTCCATCATCCAGTTTGTCATTGACGGCTTCAAGACCGTTGGATTCGAGCACTTCGTTTATTTCGCGCTTCATGCCGAAGTAGTTTTTGTTGGTATGTGCTGCAAGCAGCAGGTTCCCGTCCGTCCTGATCCATATTCTTCTGTGATTGATATATGATCCTGTGAAAAGGCCGATCAGGAAGATGATGAACCCGGTCGCGATGAAAGGTATCGTGAGATCCTTCTTCAGAGTCAGCACACTCGCCATGTGTTCTTCAGCTTCCACAAACCGTATGCTGTAGTCGTTGTCCTGGGTGATGTCGGTGCTGTTCATGATCTGCAGCAGGCTGAGTTCGCTTTCTTCCCCGTCTGCAACTTCGAAGACGAATGCCGGGTTCCTGGGGACAGGTGTGGCCGATACCAATGTACCATTGTCATCGATTTCAAGGAAATCGGGAGAGTATGCCCTCATATTGACGGATACCCCGTCGGCAACCTCAAAGGACTCTTCCGGGTCATTGAGGTTGACCGTGAAATTATCGCCAACGGTATTGCCGTTTTCATCCTCCAGCCGGAAAGTCATGGACTTGAGCTGTGAATTGTCATAGCTCGACTGGTAGAGCTCATAGTCGCCGAAACGATACGGGTGGTTGACACGGATGCTGTATTCGTCGATTTCTTCAAGATCCGGGGAGGAGCCGACAATATCTGCGCTATTGTTCTTATAGAAGGTGATGTCGGTCTGGAAATTGCTTATGACCATCCTATTGTTGCTCAATGCCTGGTCGAAGACCTCTCCCGCCTCTTCATCGTAGGTATCGAGGGTGAATGCTTCGTTCCTGACGAAATACTGACCTTCCGTAGTCGGCAGTTCTTCCGTCTCGCCCTCATTGATATGGACGATTTCATCCACATACATGCCCGGGAAGAACCTCAGCATGCTGCCGAAGAGCAGTATGATCAGTCCCGTATGGTTGATGTAGGGACCGTAGCGTGACAGGCGCCCCTTTTCGAGCAGATAATTGTCCCCTTCCTTCCTCACCTTATAGCGTTTTTTCGAAAATGCATCGATAAGGCTGCTGGTGTCGGCAGGGCGCTCCGTATTAAGAAAGAGCCTTTGTCTGCGGAAGAAGCTGTCATGCTTTTTGACGCGCTGTTTGTTCAGTGATTTGAACAGCGGTATCCCGCGGTCTATGCTTGCTGCTATGATCGACAGGGCCAGCAGGCCGTTCAGTACGAGGAACCACCAGGAGGAATAGAGGTTGTGGAACCCTAGGGAATAGTAGAGATAGCCGAGGGTTCCATAGTTTTCCTGATAGTATTCAGCCGGGTCGACACCGAGCGGAATGAAGTACTCCTGCGGAAAGATCGTTCCGATCGCAGCCGCAACGGCGATGGCCAGTATGATGGACACCCCGATTTTGACTGATGTGAAGAAGATCCAGATCTTGTCGAAAATGCTTTTCGATCTCGTCTTGGATCTTACTGCACTGCCATCATACCTCATCAGGTCCTTGATTTTGTTTTTATCATAATCACTGTTGATCATATTACCGCAGGACTGGCATAGCTGTGTCCCGGGCGGATTGACGTGACCACATGATTCACATTTTATTTCCTTTAACTCCATTGCTCATTCATCCTATTCTGTGGATTCACTGATAAATGCGGTAATATCATCATGAGTGAGCTGATATTCCTGCTTTTTGACGACGATTCCCTCTTTGTTTACGGCGATGGTCGTCGGTAATGGACCGATGTTATAGGCATCGGTCACACTTTTCGAACGATCCAGCGCGATGGGGAATTCCAGATCGGCATCAAGACCAGAGATGAACTGGCGGATCTGCTGTTCATTTTCGGCAACATTGACGGCGACGATTTCATAATCGTCATGCCCCTCTGTATAGACATCGTTCATATCCGGCATTTCTTCGCGGCATGGCTTGCACCATGTGCCCCAGAAATTCAGGATGACACCCTTCTCTTCGGTCAGCTCGGACAGCTGGATTTCTTCTCCTTCAAGTGTCGTCAGTCTGAAATCCACGGCCTTATCCCCGACTTCGACCGCTTTCGTGCCTGAAGTCAGGTTGAACCATACTGTAATCCCTATGAGCAGGCCGATGGTCACTATAATGCTCACCCTGAGAATATTGCGCGTACGTCCTTTCATATTTTTCACCTGCCTGTCGTTCTGATTCATAATTTTCATTATAGCATTTTATAAAATTGCCCTGTATGACAGTATTATGACAATTGGAGGTGTCAGGACGCCTTGGCGTTTGCGATCAGCTTCTTGACTTCATGGGGCTTCAGGAAGCGATACTCCCCTTCTCCAAGTCCTTCCAGCGTCAGGAAATCATAGCTGATGCGTGTCAGTTTGATCACCTTAAGGCCGAAATGCTCGAACATGCGCCTCACCTGCCGGTTGCGTCCTTCATGTATCGTCAGCTCCAGAATCATCTGCCTGTCCTTCTTGTCACGGATCACCTTCACATCTGCCGGCGCTGTGACGCCATCCTCGAGAGGGACACCCTTGCGCATCTGCTTTTGTTCTTCACGCTTCAGTATGCCGTCGATCTTCACGCGGTAGGTTTTCTTCATTTCGTATTTCGGATGGGTCATATACTGGGTGAATTCGCCGTCATTCGTCATGAGCAGGATGCCGGAAGTGTCGTAGTCCAGACGGCCTACAGGATACAGGCGGACATCCATCCGTTCGAAGGCATCCACTACAGTTCTGCGGCTCCTCTCGTCCTCTGCTGTGGAAATCTCCCCTGCCGGTTTGTAGTAGAGTATATAGACCTTCTCCTCCTGGCTGAGCGGTACACCATCCACTTCAATCCTGTCATTCTGTGTCACTTTCGTACCGAGTTCCGTCACCGTCTTGCCATTGACCTTCACCCGTCCTTCTTCAATCATCACTTCGGCTTTTCTCCTTGAAGTGACGCCACTGCTTGCAATTGCTTTTTGTAATCTTACTTCTTCCATTGCTGTTCCTCCTCTATACTTTCAAAAAATAAATCCATTTCTTCCTGTTCCATGATATCCTTCTGCGATGGCAGCTCCTCGAGCGATTCCAGTCCGAAAAGCTGCAGGAAATAGTCCGTCGTCACAAAATGGGCGGCACGCTCATCAGACATGTTCTTCTTTGCGATCAGTCCCTTTCCGAGAAGTGTGGAGACCGGGCCGTCCGATGCAACCCCCCTCATCGTTTCTATATCCCCTCTTGATACTGGCTGATTGTAGGCGATGATGGACAGGACTTCAAGGGAAGCCTGGGAAAGCTTCTGTCCCGGCCTGTCGTCCAGAATCCTCTGTATATACTTTTCCATCTGGCGGGTCGTCTTCAGGAAGTACTTGTCACCATGCCTCTGGATGGTGAAGTTCGGCCTTTCATACGCCTCCACCACCTTATCAAGCTGTGCTTTCGTAATCGGGACGTGCATGACCAGCTGTTCTTCCGACAGGCCGGCATCCCCTGCAATATACAATAAACCTTCAATGATTTCCATTTTCTCCATTAGTCATACAGCCTTTCAATTTCAAAATCGTCCCGGCCCATGGGATGGATGGCCAACTGATTATCCTTTACGAGGTCCAGGAGGGTGATGAATACAGCCACGACTTTGGGTTTCGATTCCGAAAAGGTGAAGATATCCCGGAGACCGAGCGTCCTCTTCCCTGTGAAGCGTTGGCGCAGGAACGACTCGGCAGCTTCCCGGGAGACGGATTCCCTTGCGATTGTGATGTTCCGTGGACGGTCGATGGAAACCCTGGCCCTTACCTTTTGGTAGGCCGTCATCAGATCCGCAAGCGAAACCTCAAGCGGTGCATCATCGTCCGCCTGCTCCTCGAAGGCGTGGGGCGCCTTGATGTAGATCCTTTCATTTTCCCTCTTCAGCTCCGCCAGCTGTTCGGCATACTGCTTGTAGTTCTGGTACTCGATGAGTTGCTCCATCAGCGACTCCCTCGGGTCCTCATATTCCTCTTCCATATGGGGCGGTTCAGGAAGAAGCATATGGCTCTTTATTTTCAGCAGTTCGCTGGCCATCACAAGATATTCGCTGGCGACATTGATTTCAAGCTCTTTCATTTCATCGATATATTCCATATACTGACGTGTGAGCGTCTTCATCGGTATATCATAGATATCGATTTCAAGCTCTTTGATCAGGTGCAGCAGAAGATCCAGGGGACCTTCAAACACATCCAGTTGTACTTTGTATCCATTCATAAAAAATTACCTCGATATCAGGAGACGATAACATGAAACTGTTACATCTTATAGATTTCTATAACGAACTCATTATAAAGCAAGATTACTTCGAATGCCATGAAATCATGGAGGCGGCATGGAAGTCGAAGCCGGACTTCTCCAAAAATGATGCAGAAGTGTTCCTCATTCTGCTCGCCACCGGAGAATACCATTACAGGCGTGCAAACATCAATGGGGCCAGAAGATCATATCGGCGTGCGCTGAAACTTCATGAGGAAAACATGTATGATCTGGCGGCACTCGGCATGGAGGATGCACTGATCGGAATGATGGTACAGAGGATGGACGATATGGAAACCGAACCATTCCGTCCCCTGCCATTCCCGCTGACCGAAGACATGTGGCTGGCGCTGCACCGTCACTGCGGCGACCCATTGGATATCGAGGCCTTCAAAAGATGGGCAAGAGCCCGGTTCGTCCGCGACGCACACATCGTTTCCAAACACCGCCTGAGGGACCGGACGGATGTCATCCTTGAGAGGGAGGCCGCCATCAAAAAAAGAAAACATCGGAAATGATGTTTTCTATAGAACAAGCACCCAGTAGATGAAACCCCATATCAGAGCAAGGAGCGCAATCAGGATGAAGGTGAAGTATTTATTCTTCATCTTCCGCAATCTCCTTGAACAGGCTTTCGCCATGAGTGTCGTATTCAATTTTAAAGTTGTCGGCGATCGTCGCTGCAATGTCGCTGAATGTGTCGGAATCCCTGAGTGGACCATATGTGCGCGCTCCGCCCGCCTTCATCAGGAGGGGGACGTTCTCACGGGTATGGTCCGTGCCGGTATATGTCGGGTCATTGCCGTGGTCTGCAGTGATGATCAGCAGGTCATCCTCACGAAGCTTCGAGACGATTTCCGGCAGACGGTCGTCGAATGCCTTCAGCGCATTGCTGTACCCTTCAGGATTCCTCCTGTGGCCATAGAGCGCATCGAAGTCGACCAGGTTCAGGAAAGAAATGCCGTTGAATTCCCTCTCCATCACTTCAAGCAGCTTGTCCACTCCATCCTCATTGTTCTTCGTACGTACCGAATCCGTAATGCCTGAACCGGTGAAGATGTCGTTGATCTTGCCTATGGCGATGACGTCGTTGCCATTGTCCTCAAGTGCATTGAGCACTGTGCGCCCGAAAGGTTCAAGTGCATAGTCATGCCTGTTTTCCGTCCGCGTGAAATTCTCCCTGGAGTCACCGACATATGGCCGGGCGATGACCCTGCCCACAAGAAAATCGGGGTCGGTCGTCATTGCGCGGACCTTTTCACAGATGGTGTAGAGTTCGTCAAGCGGGATCACGTCTTCATGGGCCGCTATCTGAAGTACGGGGTCGTTCGAAGTATAGACGATGAGGTCCCCTGTCTTCATCTGGTGCTCACCATATTCCTTGATGATCTCAGTGCCGCTTGCAGGCTTGTTGCCGACGATGTCACGGCCAGTGGCTTCCCTGATCCGGTCCAGAAGCTCCTCCGGAAATCCATCAGGATAGACTTTAAAAGGCTTCTTGATGTTCAGGCCGGCAATCTCCCAGTGGCCTGTCATCGTATCCTTGCCCTGGGATACTTCACTCATTTTGCTGTAGAAGGCATGGGGTGCATCGGGGCATCCGAGGCCGGGAAGCGAATCGATGCATCCGAGGCCGAACTTCTCAAGGTTGGGCAGTTCTACAGGATGGCTCTCCAGAGTGTGCCTCAATGTATGTGTACCTGTATCGCCAAATTCGTCTGCATCATGCTGTGCACCGATGCCTACTGAGTCGAGGACGATCAGATGGATTCTTTTGAACATTCTTATCTCCTACTTTCTTGGGTGGAATTTTTTGTACATTTCCCTGATCTTTACAGCAGAAATCTGGGTGTATATCTGCGTTGTACTGATATCGGAGTGGCCGAGCATCTCCTGGACCGCTCTCAAATCTGCGCCGTTTTCGACCAGATGTGTGGCAAATGAATGCCGGAAGGTATGCGGGGTGATGTTCTTGCCGATTCCGCTTGCAAGTTCGTATTTCTTGATTGTTTTCCACAATCCCTGCCGCGTGAAACCCCTGCCCCGGTTCGTGATGAACAGCTCTTCGACGACATCGTCCTTGAGCAGGGCCATCCGCTCATTCGACATGTACTGTTCCAGAAGCTCCCCTACAAAGTCGGTGATCGGAACGATCCTCTCCTTGCTTCCCTTACCCATGATGCGGATATAGCCCATGTCCGTATTCAGGTCGGAAGTTCTTATGTCTATCAGTTCGCTCACCCGGAGCCCGGAGGCGTAGAGCAGTTCCATCATTGACTTGTCCCTGACGCCGGCCACTGACTGGTCGGGTGTGGACAGAAGCTTTTCCATCTCCTCCACTGTCAGATAGACGGGGAGTTTTTTGGCCTCCTTGATTGAATGGAGCCGGAGTGCCGGATTATGGGTAGTGATACCATCATTGACCAGGAACTGGTGGAAATTCTTGAGTGTCGACTGCATGCGTGATATCGTTTTGGCACTTTTGCCGGCATGACGCAGCTCCTTCAGAAACCTGATGAGCAGTTCCGTGTCGATCTGCGAGGGGTCGAGCGCAGAATGGTCGGACAGGAAAGCCTCATACTGCATGAGGTCCTGCCGGTAGGAGCTGATGGAGGATTGGCTCAACCCCTTTTCGACGCTTAAAAAAAGCAGATACTCCTCTATATATCTTTTAAAGTTCATATCCATTATTCCTTCTTGCTCTGGCAGTCACCGCATATTCCATGGAAAGTAAGGCGGTGGTCCGTCACTTTGAAATTATGGTCGTTTTCAACAATTTTCTCTACATCTTCCAGCAGGTCTTCCTCTATTTCTTCTACTGCTCCGCATTCCATGCAGACAAGGTGATGGTGGAAATGCTTGGCGCCCTCTTTTCTGAGGTCATAGCGGCTGACCCCATCGCCGAAGTTGATTTTGTCGAGAATCTTGAGTTCACTTAACAGCTCGAGTGTGCGATAGACCGTAGCCAACCCTATTTCAGGATATTTATCCTTCACTTTCAGAAAGACATCTTCGGCACTTAAGTGATCACGTTCATTCTCGAGCAGGACCCTGACTGTAACCTCCCGTTGAGGTGTCAGCTTATACTGGGCCCCCTGAAGTGCTTCCTTGATTCTCTGAATCCGATTTTCCACGTGTTCACCTACTTTGTATGATAATCAAAAACATTATAACCAATTTATAACGTTTTTAAAAGTCCTTTGTGCCTTATTTAGAATTATTATAAATTGTAAGCCGCTATTACGTGCTGTACTGCGATGATCGTTTTCGAGTCCCTGAAGGCACCCGACTGAAGCAGCTTCTTCAGATCCTGCAGCTGGACTGTGACGATATCAAGGAATTCATCATCGTCCAATTCCTGGGCATCAATCGTCATGTCCTTTGCCTCATACAGATGGACATACTCATTCGAGAAGCCGGGTGAAACGTAGAATTCCTGGATCTCCTCCAGTTCCGCGGCGACGCCGCCTATCTCTTCCCGCAGCTCCTTGATGGCCGTCTCGCGGGGCGCTTCATCCACCTCGATCTTGCCGGCGGGAATCTCCAGCAGGAAATCGTCCGGGGCGACCCTGTACTGGCGGACGAAATACATTTCATCCTGGTGGACCGCGATGAGCGCAACGGCACCTTTATGGTATACTATCTCACGGTCGGCAGTCCCGCCGTCCGGCAGCTTCACACTGCTGTGGTCGACTTTGATGACTTTACCGTCAAAAATCCTATTACTTGAAATGATTTCTTCTTTAAGATGGGAGTAATCATTATTTTCCATATCCACATGCCTCTCCTTCTTACTGGCGCAATTAATGCTACAGTTAGTATATTACCATAGCAGGAAATAATCATATAGTATGGACAAAAAGGCAAAATAATGCAAGAAATCACCCAGTGTTGGTATAATTCTAAATGACTAATTAATGGAGGCATGAACTTATGAGAAACATTCAGTTGAAAGATGACATCACCCTATCCGAACTTTCCTTGGGATGCATGAATCTGCCATTGGACGACAGGCCGGAGACTGAAAGGATTATCCGGTCTGCACTGGAATCGGGCATCACCCACTTTGATACTGCAGACCTTTACCAGTTTGGTGAAAATGAAAAGGTCCTCGGTGAAGTGATGCAGCAGTTCCGGTCGGATTATGCATTCACCATCGGCACCAAGGCCGGCAACGAATTCGATGCAGAAAAGCAGGAGAAGATCGGTTGGAATCCATCCGCTGCCCATATCAAAAATGCAGTCAAGGATTCCCTCAGCCGTCTTGGCGTCGAGGCGATCGACCTCTATCAGCTGCATGGCGGCACAATCGAAGACAACAAGGATGAAACGATATCAGCATTTGAAGACCTCAAGAAGGAGGGGGTGATCAGAAGTTACGGCATCTCCTCCATCCGCCTCAACGTCATCGACTATTATCTGAAGCACAGCAACATTTCGACACTGATGATGCAGTTCAATCCTATTGACAACAGACCTTTGGAAGTTGCCGGGAAGCTGGATGAGGATGTGAAGATACTCTCAAGGGGTCCGGTGATGAAGGGGCTGCTGAGCGGCAATTCCCGCAAAGTGCTGGAGAACAAGTTTGCAGACGGTGTGCTGGACTATTCATATGAAGAGCTGCAGGAGACACTCGGGAAGCTTGAGCAGATCAATGGAGATCTCACCGCCCTCTCCTATGCCTTCCTGAGGCATAATGATGCAGTGATCGTAAACGGGGTGAGCAGCCTTTCCCAGCTTGAAGCCAATGTGGAAAGCTACAGGAACATGCCCAAACTCACGCAGCAGGATTATGAGCGCATCCTGGACGCGGTCAAACTGATCAGATACGAGGAGCATAGGGCATGAAATCTTTCATAAAATGGCTGGTCGCACTGGCCAGCTCGCTCATTCTCCTGTTCATTTCGCTTGGATACTACGCATCGAGTCAGGCCCTGTTTTTCAAACTGAGGGACGTAGAGGTCATCAAAAGGCGTGAGACACGGGCCAAACGGCTGAACATGAAAACTTTCCAGGCGCTTCCCCAGGATGACCTCCTCATCCCGTCGAAATTCGACTACAGCATCAATGCCGTCTTCGTCCATCCGAATGAGACGAACAAGTGGATGGTGCTGTGCCACGGGGTGACGGAGAACAAGATCAGTTCAATCAAATATCTGAACATGTTCACGGACATGGGCTACAACTGTGTCATCTATGATGCCAGACGCCATGGAAATACAGGGGGCATCCATTCGACCTATGGATTCTACGAAAAGTATGACCTTGAGACCGTCGTGGACTATCTTTTCGATCATTACGGACCGGACATCGAAGTCGGCGTACATGGGGAGTCCATGGGAGCTGCAACGATGCTGCTCTATGCAGGCGAACTTTCAAACCGGGCCAAGTTCTATATTTCGGATGCTTCCTTCTCCACCCTCGGGGATGAGCTGACGAACATATTCAGCCAGTATACGAAAATAGGGTCGCCGGTAATCCTGGTCTTCACAAATATCTTCTTCCGCATCAGAAGCAGATTTTCGCTGTTCAAAGTCTCCCCGATCAGGGTCATAGAAAAGATAGAGCAGCCGGTCCTGTTCGTCCACTCAAAGCCCGATAAATTCATCCCCCATACCCATACGGAGGAGCTGTATAAAAAGAAAAAGCCGCCAAAGGCGGCATGGTATCCGGAACGTGGCGGGCATGTGGAAAGCTATAACAAAAACCCCGAAAAGTACAGAAAAGTCGTTGAGAGCTTTATCGCAAATCACGTGGGATGGTAATTTCAAGATAGTCATGTGCAAGTATCGCACGGTCCCCAAGCCGATCTTCGACGCTCTGTATCATTTCAGCGTCGTAGCGGTTGCTGATGTGGCCGAGCAGCAGCCGGCCATATGAAATTCCGGACAGGTTATTGAGCACACCATTTATTTCCGAGTGGAAATACTGGTGTGCTTTTTCCTGTTCCCCTTCAAGGTAGGTCGCTTCATGGACGATGAGATCGGCACCGTCAAGCAGTTCCAGGTAGTCCGTCCTGTCGATCGTCCTCGTATCGCCATGGACGGCCACCTTCCTTCCCTTTACCGGTGGACTCAGGAAATCTGCCGTATCATATGTCTCGCCGTCATGCTGAAAGGTGCGGGAATTTTTGATGTCCCTGTAGACCGGTCCGGGCATGATGCCGATATCCTTGAGCTTTCCACTGTCCAATGCACCCAATTTGTCCGGTTCGATGAAGACATACATGAAGCTGTCTACTGCATGGTCCAGCAGGTAGCTCTTCACAGTGAAGCCTTCGACGTCATATTCCCCATTATGGGAGACTTCCACAAAGCGTATGGGATAATTGAGGTGGGACCCGCTGACCTTGAAGGTCATCTCGACCCACTCCTTCAGGCCGGGTGGCCCGTAGACCACGAGCGGCACCCCTTCCCCGCCCTGGTGGGCGCGGGACGAGAGGAATCCGGGCAGGCCGAATATATGATCACCGTGAAGGTGTGTAATGAATACGTGTTTTATTTTTGATGGCCTGATTGTTGTGTTCAGTATCCTGTGCTGCAGTGCCTCCGAGGCGTCGATGAGGAAGTACTGGTTGATCTCCTCGACGACATCCAGCACGAAGCTTTGGGTATTTCTCGTTCTGGATGGAATGCCCGCGCCAGAACCTAGTACTTTGAATTTCATTCTATCACCTGTTTTTGAAATGTTGGTTCATTATATCATATTAAAGAGTTGTGTTTTTAAGAATACAGTGGAATAATGATAAAAGAAAAATTTTGACTAAAGGACTTGTTGGATATGACGACTCAACCATTTAAAGTAGCGATCGCATTGTTCGGAGCAACAGGCGACCTTTCGAGGAGGAAGCTGCTGCCCTCCATTTTTCACCTCTTCCAGGAAGGGTCTTTGAAGGACGACTTTGCATTGATTGCGGTCGGCAGACGCGATCTTACGGACGCAGAGTTCAGGGATGTTGCCAGAACCTCCATCAGTGGCAACGACAAGCTTGAAACATTGGAGGGGCTCGAGGCATTTCTGGATCATATCCATTATGTGAAGGTCTCCGTTACGGACAGTGCCAGCTATGCAGCATTGAAGGAGAAATTCGAAGCCGTTGAAGAAAAGCATGATACAGCGGGCAACAGGCTTTTCTACCTGGCCATGCCGCCCCAGTTCTTCACGGATATTACAGACAACCTGAGGATTTCCGGCGTGACGGAAACTAAGGGGTACAAGAAGCTGATCATTGAGAAGCCCTTCGGCAAGGATTACGAAAGTGCCCATAAACTGAACGAAGACATCTCAAAGACATTCAGGGAGCATGAAATCTATCGTATCGACCACTATCTCGGCAAGGAGATGGTACAGAATATAGAGGTCATCCGTTTCAGCAACAGCCTGTTCGAACCTTTATGGAACAATCATTATGTATCGAATGTCCAGATCACATCTTCCGAATCGCTCGGTGTACTTGACCGGGGAGAGTATTATGAACGGAGTGGCGCCGTACGCGATATGTTCCAGAACCATATGCTACAGATCGTCTCCCTGCTCGGCATGGAGCCGCCAATCAGCCTGAACAGCGACGATATCCGGGAAGAGAAGATCAAAGTGCTGAAAAGTCTCCGCAAAGTCGAAGAGAAGGATGTCAGCAAATATTTCGTCCGGGGCCAGTACGATGAAGGACTCGCAGAGGGTGCCCATGTAAAGAGCTACCGTGAGGAAGCGGATGTCAGCGAGGATTCCAATACGCCGACTTTCATAGCAGCACGGCTCTTCATTGATAATTTCAGATGGGCCGGTGTGCCATTCTATGTCCGTACAGGTAAAAGGATGAAGGACAAGGAAACGAAAATCGTTGTGGAGTTCAAGGAAGTTCCCAAGAACCTCTACTATCAGAAGGAAGAAGACGATGTTCTGGCCAAGAACCTTCTTGTCATCCGCATCCAACCGAATGAAAGCATCACCCTGCATCTGAACGTCAAGGACTATGCGGGGGAACAGGATACCAAGGAGATCAAACTTTCGTATTCGGTAGACACACAGGACCTGTCGCGTACAGTGGACGCCTATGAAAACCTGGTCTATGACTGTCTGAACGGAGATGCAACCAATTTCACCCACTATGAAGAACTGATGAATGCGTGGTCATTCGTCGATCCCGTCAACAGGGCATGGGAGAAGGAGATCGCTCCTTTCCCGAACTATCGTTCAGGTTCTGACGGCCCGGTCAAAAGCAGCCTCCTTCTGTCCAAGGACGGATTCAAGTGGTGGAACGTATAATTGGAGAAGTGAGGAAATAATGGAAACAGTAAATTTTGTCGAAAAGTTCATCATCTATATAGAAGATCATCTGCGTGAACGTATAGACTACGATAACGTGCTCGATGGCATGGGGGTGGAGCCGAAATCATTCATCACCATATTCACTTCACTAGTCGGCATGACACCCTATGAGTATCAGACCAGACGGAAGATGACGGAAATCGCCCATGAGTTGCAGGCAGGGCACCTCAGGCTTATAGATATCGTAAAGTTTTACGGCTACCGGGATATCGATTCTTTCAAGATTGCGTATCTGGAAGCTTTCGGGATTTCCCCTTATGAAACCGAGAAGCATTTCGATGCTCTGGATCTCCAGGAGCGCATATCGTTTGAAGTGGTACCTGTAGACCGTCCGAAATACCCAGCAAGGAATGCCTATATGGACGGTTTCCGGATTATAGGATTCGTCCGGAATTTTTCCCTCGAGAACTATAGGAGTGGGATGAAATATGATTTTCTTGCATACCTTGAAGAAAACGATGTATTGAATGAATTGCTGAGATACAATGATGGCAGTATAAAGGGGATCATCCTGCATGAACGCTACGTCGATGGTGGAATGGAATTGACCGTAGGGGTCTCATCGACACTCGCCAGCCCTTTCGAAGAGACATATACGGAGAGCAGTGAATTTGTAATCTTTGAATCCACCGGTGCTCCAGCAGAAGCGGCTGCGGATATATACAGATATATCTTCCGTAGATGGCGTTTCAAGGAAGAGAAGGATCTCAACTGCAATTTCTCCATAGAGATATTGAAAAGCCGGAATGACTTTGTTTCTGGACATTCCAAAGTCCAGGTGTGGCAGGCGCTTTATCAGGATCTATAAAAAAATCGTCCGTCCCCAACGAGGGGGACGGACGATTTTTTTGTGCTACTGCCACTCGGTATGGAATACGCCCGGCTTATCCAGCCTTTCGTAGGTATGTGCTCCGAAATAGTCGCGCTGGGCCTGGATCATGTTGCTTGATACCCTCTCCTGCTTCATGCTGTCGAAGTAGGACAGTGCGCTCAGGAAGGCAGGCATCGGTATTTCATTTTCTATCGCAAGCACCCCGATGCGTCTCAGGCTCGGATGGCTTGAGCTGACCACATCCCTGAAATAGTCATCCAGAAGCAGATTGGTTAAAGCAGGATCATTTTCGTATGCCCGGTTGATCTCTTCCAGGAACTGGGCCCGTATGATGCACCCTTTTCTCCAAATCATGGAAATCTCGCCGAGCTGCAGATTCCAATCATAGATTTCGCTCGCTTCCCGAAGCAGCCTGAACCCTTGGGAGTAGCTCATCAGTTTGCTGATATACAATGCGTTCTTCAGGTCCTCCAGCACGGAATCCTTTTGCTCGGGAGACAGGGTCTTCATTTCGCTCTGATATGCTTCACTTATAAGCGCCCGCTCTTCTATAAGGCTTGAGAGGCACCTTACGAATACACTGTCTGTAATCAGGGACAATGGAATGCCGAGCTTGAGTCCTTCGATACCTGTCCACTTGCCTGTCCCCTTCTGCCCCGCCTTGTCCAGAATCAGGTCGATGATGTAATTGCCGGATTCATCTTTGAACTCCAGTATACGTGCAGTGATTTCAATCAGATAGCTGTTGAGGTCGCCCTGGTTCCATTCGTCGAAGACGGCACTCATCTCATCATTTGACATGTTGAGGCCATGCTTCATGAAATAATAGCTCTCTGCAATGAGTTCCATATCGGCATATTCAATGCCGTTATGGATCATTTTTACATAATGGCCACTTCCATCCTCACCAATATAGGTGACACATGGTTTCCCGTCATCTGCTTTGGCAGCAATTTTTTCAAGTATGTCACTGACATTGTCATAGGCTTTCCGTTGGCCGCCCGGCATCAGCGAAGGGCCGTTCAAAGCGCCCTCTTCGCCTCCACTTACGCCCATGCCGATGAAGTTTATCCCCTTTTCAGTCAGTTGCATATTGCGTCGGCGTGTGTTTTCATACTGTTCATTCCCGCCATCAATCAGTGTATCCCCTTCCTCAAGGTACGGTGCAATCTGTTCAATGGTCTTATCCGTCACTTCTCCCGCCTTCACGAGAAGGAGAATGTTTCTTGGTTTTTTCAGACTTTCAATGAAACTTTCCAATGAGGATGCGATATCCACTTTCTCTTCTTTAAGTTCAGTCATGCGGTTTTCCCTGACATCTTCAAAGAAGTCGAAAGTGACCACCCTGAATCCATTTCTTGACATGTTTTTTGCGATATTTGTCCCCATGACGCCAAGCCCGACTACTCCAATATCATAGATCATGCGCTCTACTCCTTATTATTCTGGACTTTGATGATTTCAATGACCAGCTCAGTGATTTTATGCAGTTCCTCTATCGGCATCTTTTCTTCCGTCGTATGGATGTTTTCGTATCCAAGGCCCAATATTGCCGTATCCAGCCCTGCTCCTGCAAATATATTGCCGTCGCTCCCGCCGCCTAGGCTGATGAGGTCCGGTCTGCGGCCGATGTTTTCTATAGCCTGTACTGCTGTCCTGACGACATCGGAGTCTTTGGAGGCCTTCAATGCAGCATACATCACTTCTGTCCTGACTTCTGCACGGCCGCCCATATCTTTGGCGACGCTTTCGAAGGTTTCCTTCATGTGTTCCGTCTGTGCCTTCATTTTGTCATCATCCAGGCTTCTCGCTTCCCCCAGCAGATAGACATAGTCAGTGACTACGTTCGTTGCACCGCCGCCTTCAAAACGGCCGATGTTCGCTGTTGTCTCTTCGTCGATGCGTCCGAGCTTCATCTGGCTGATGGCACGGGCTGCAATGTTGATTGCACTTACGCCGGTTTCAGGTGCGACCCCAGCATGTGCTGTTTTCCCGTGTATATGCGCTTCAATCTTACTCTGGGTCGGTGCGGATGTAACCACAGTGCCGACTTTGCCCGTGGAGTCGATCGCATAGCCGAATCTGCTTTTCAGTTGAGAAGCATCAAAGGCCTTCGCCCCCACAAGTCCGGATTCTTCTCCCACAGTGATGACGATTTCAATGTCCCCATGGCGCATGCCGGATTCTTTGATATAATGGATGGCTTCGATGAGTGACGCAATCCCTGCCTTGTCATCCGATCCGAGGATCGTTGAACCATCGCTGACGATGTAGCTCCCATCGATGGATGGCTTCACGCCCACACCGGGTGCAACGGTATCCATATGGACTGTAAAGTAGATCGGTTCAGTCTTGGTGTTGTCCCCTTTGAGCCTGACGAGTATATTGCCCGCACCATACCCGGTTTTCTCCTGAGTATCATCTTCTTGGGCTTCGATACCCATATCTTTGAATTTTTTAAGAAGATAGTCGGCCATCTCCCTTTCATGGCCTGTTTCGGAATCAATCTGGACCATTTCCATAAATTGATCGACGAGTCTGTCCTTGTTCATAAATAGCTTCCTCCAATAGTTGAGTTGATTGTACAGTAGACGTGTATTATAATTAAAAGAACAAATTTTTAAGGATGGTTTTATGAACAACAAAAAAGTTCAGAAAGCAGTAATCTGGTTCATGATAATTCTCATTGTCATCTCCGGCCTGCTTTTCGGCGTCAGCATGCTGACAACAGTGTAACCAAATTAAAGAGGTCCCGCGGGACCTCTTTTTTTCGTTCATCAGATTTCTTTGCCGTGTTCTTCGAACCATGCCTGCAGGTTGGTAATGACACTCATCGTTTCATGCCCTTCAATTTCGTGCCTCTCGATCATATCCACAATTTTGCCATCCTTGAAGAGGGCAAATGATGGAGAGGACGGGAGGTATTCAGGCGCCTTTTCCCTGACATGTTCAGTCGCTTCCTTGTCCTGACCGGCAAATACAGTGAGCAGCTGGTCCGGCAGTTTATCGTAATTAAGGGCGTGTTTGGCAGCTGGACGTGCGATGCCACCGGCACAGCCACATACAGAGTTGACCATTACGAGTGCTGTTCCTTCTTTTGAAAGGTGCTGGTCGACTTCCTCGGGCGTGGTCAGTTCCGTGTAGCCCGATTCCCTCATTTCGTTTCTTGCCTGGCTGACGACATCATTCATATACATGTTGAAATCCATATTCATTATAAAATCTCCTTTTGAAACAGCCCCATGGAGAGGATGTGATTTCAGTTTCTTTTATTCAATTCTATAGCGGATGAAGGGTTTTGTAAAGCTTAGTAGACCGAAGTGGTTTCAACAGAATATGCTTCAATTCTTTCTTTGACGGCTTTCAGGAACTGCCCTGCCACCAGACCATCCAGAATACGGTGATCGATGGAGAGACAGAGGTTGACCATATGTCTGACGGCGATCATATCATCAATGATCACAGGCTTTTTGACAATGGACTCGACCTGCAGTATTGCAGCCTGAGGATGGTTGATGATGCCCATCGACTGGACGGATCCAAATGCACCCGTGTTGTTTACCGTGAATGTGCCCCCTGCCATGTGCTCCTGGGTAAGCTTGTGGTTGCGGCCGAGCGCAGCAAGTTCACCCACCTGCTTGGCGATGCCTTTGATGGAGAGGTCGTCTGCATTCCTTATGACCGGCACATAGAGCTTATCATCACCGGCTACGGCAATGGAGATGTTGATGTCCTTGTTGATGACTATCTTGTCCCCCTGCCACGAACTGTTCAGCATCGGATATTCCTTCAATGTCTCGGCGACTGCCTTTACAAAGAAGCTGAAGAATGTGAGGTTGAACCCTTCCCGCTCCTTGAATGAAGATTTATGCCTGTTGCGGACATTCACCAGGTTGGTGGCGTCCACTTCCATCATCAGCCAGGCGTGGGGAATCTCCTGGCTGGACTGGACCATCTTGCTGGCGACAGCTTTCCTTACACCAGTCACTGGTATCTCATCCCCCGCCATGATATTCTGAGCGGCCGGAGCAGGAACAGCCTCCTGTTCTTTAGACGCCGGTGCTTCCGGCTGTGTTCCGGCTGACTGAGGACCGGCTTCGATAGTTTTCAGAACATCCTTTTTCGTGATACGGCCTTCAAAACCTGTACCTTCAATCGTGTTGAGGTCGATGTCATTTTCTTCGGCCAGGCGCATCACGACAGGTGAAATACGGGATTTTCCCTTCTTCGGCACGTCCGGGGTGTCTTTTTGCCCGGAAGAAGGCACCTCTTCCATAACATCTGAAGTTTGGGGATCCTGTGACGCTTCCGCACCACTTTCCTCTTCCTTCGCGGATTCTGCATCATCTTCTGTTTCCATGAGGCATATCGGTGTACCGACTTCCACCGTATCCCCCTCCTCGACGAGAAGCTCCTTTATTGTTCCATTGAATACAGAAGGCACTTCGGCCGTCACCTTGTCGGTAATGACTTCACATAAAGGATCATATTCCTCTACCGTATCCCCCGGCTGAACCAGCCATTTTTCAATGGTTCCTTCAGTAACACTTTCGCCGAGCTTTGGCATCAACACTTCTTCCATAGGTAATGTCCTCCTTAATGCTCTGCGAGCTCTTTCATTTTGGCTTCAATCTTGTCGGGATTGATCATGAAGAAATCTTCCATCGGTGGTGCGTACGGCATGGATGGGACGTCTGGTCCAGCCAGTCTCATAATCGGCGCATCCAGGTCATACAGGCAGTTCTCTGCTATGATTGCTGAGACTTCACTGATGATACTGCCTTCAAGGTTATCTTCAGTGACAAGAAGTACTTTCCCTGTTTTGGAAGCTGCCTTGATGATGCTTTCCTTATCCAGTGGATAGACGGTCCTGAGATCGAGTATCTCCGCTTCATAACCATCCTTCGACAGCCGCTCGGCTGCCTGAAGGGCATAGTTGACACAGAGGCCATATGTAATGACCGTGATGTCGTCCCCTTCACGCTTGATGTCCGCCTTGCCGATCGGTACGGTATAATCGCCTTCGGGCACTTCTTCCTTGAGAAGGCGGTAGGCCTTCTTGTGCTCAAAGAACAATACGGGATCGTTGTCCCGGATCGCCGAAATCAAAAGTCCTTTAGCATCGGCTGGTGTGGATGGGATTACGACTTTCAGCCCGGGAGTCGAAGCGAAAATGGTCTCAACAGACTGGGAATGATAGAGTGCCCCATGAATGCCACCACCAAACGGCGCACGAATGACGATCGGACAGTTCCAGTCGTTGTTGGAGCGGTACCTGATTTTCGCCGCTTCACTCAGTATCTGATTGGTTGCGGGCAGGATATAGTCTGCAAACTGTATTTCCGCCACAGGCCTTTTTCCCATCATTGCAGCACCAATGCTGGTGCCGACGATGTTGGATTCCGCCAATGGGGTATCGAGGCATCGCATTGCACCGTATTTTTCCTGGAGGCCTGCAGTCACCTTGAAGACGCCGCCTTTCTTGCCTACATCCTCACCGAGGACGAATACACTTTCATCCTGTCCCATTTCATAGTCAAGTGCCTGATGGATTGCTTGTAAATATGATATTTTAGCCATTCTGAACCTCCTCATACACATGCGTCAGAGCTTCCTCAGGAGTAGGATAAGGTGCTTTTTCAGCTGCTTTTGTCGCATCGGTGACGATCGCTTTGGCTTCTTTATCCAGTGCTTCGAACCACGCCTCGTCTGCAACTTCGTGCTCCAGAATATAGGATCTGAATTTGATCAGGCAATCCGATTCCTTCATGGTTTCGCGTTCTTCCTTTTCGCGGTAGCTGTCATCATCGTCTGAGGAATGGGCTGTCAATCGTGTTGACATCGCTTCGATGAGCGTGCCGCCCCCTCCATTGACTGCACGTTCCCTTGCTTCCTTGACAGCCTTGTATACTGCTATCGGATCATTGCCGTCTATATGCTCGCCATGCATGCCGTATCCAAGCGCCCGGTCCGACAGCTTTTCCGCACCATACTGGAGCTCGCGGGGCACGCTGATTGCATAATCATTGTTTTCTATGATGCAGATGAAGGGCAGATCATGCACTCCGACAAAATTCAGGCCTTCATGGAAATCCCCCTGGTTCGAAGAACCTTCCCCGAGCGTTGTCAAAGCAACCCGCTTCTCACCGTCCATCTTGAACTTGAAGCTTGCACCGACTGCGTGCAGGAGCTGCGTTGTTACACTGGAGCCCTGTGTCATGATGTTGCAGGACTTTTTACTGAAGTGCGAGGGCATCTGCTTTCCGCCGCTTGAAATATCACCCTTCTTGGCAAAAGCGGACAGCATCGTCTCCTCTGCTGTCATGCCAAAATGCGTAACAAGCGCCAGGTCCCTATAGTACGGGCTGATGATGTCCACATCGCGGTCAAGCGCATATCCGGCACCAACCTGTGTCGCCTCCTGCCCCTGACAGGAGATGACGAACGGCAGTTTTCCAGCACGGTTGAGCAGCCACATCCTCTCATCAAGTTTTCTTGCAAGGTGCATCGTACGATACATTTCCTTCAGGTCCTCGGGTTCGAGGCCCGCTTCTTTATAATCCAACAATGTAGTGTCCTCCTTATACATGGATACCGATCCCTTCTGCATCAAGGCCGAGCTCCATCAGTACTTCCCCTATGGAGGGGTGGGCATGGATGGCGCTGCCGATTTCAAGTGCCGATGCATCGAGAAATTTGGCCAGAGCCGCTTCATTGATCAGTTCGGTGGCTCCGGGGCCTATGAGTGCAAGGCCGAGTATATCCTTTGTTTCAGGTTCTACAAGTATTTTACCAAATCCTTTGTCTCCATGGGCGATTACCGCTTTTCCGACCGCTGCGAATGGCACTTTATGTACGGAATACGCCATACCTTTCTCCTTCAGTGCCTTTTCGGTCATGCCGATCGAAGCCACTTCGGGATGGGTATAGATGCATCTTGGGACAGCATTGTAATCGAGGGTGTATGGCTTTTGCTCCGTCATATGTTCAACCGCAGTGACAGCCTCTTTCGTAGCCACATGGGCCAGCTGCAGATTTCCGATGACATCGCCTACAGCATAGATGTTCGCATCTTTCGTCTGGTAGTATGCATCGGTGGAGATATATCCGCCATCGAGCTGTATCTTCGTATTGCCCAGCCCGAGATCTTCAGTATTCGGCGCCCGGCCGATGGCAATCAGAGCTTTGTCAAAAGTCTCCTCCCCTTCGTCGAACTGAAGGGTGATGGTGTCTTCATCCTTTCTGATGCGGTCCTCGTCCAGGGCAATGCCGGTCTTGAAGATGACACCCTGTGCTTCGAGCGCTTTTTTCAGCGCCTCTGCAACATCTTTGTCTTCGTGGGGGATGATCTGGCTGCCCGCTTCGACCACGGTGACGTGCGACCCGAGGTCCGTCAGTATGCTCGCAAATTCAAGACCGATGACACCACCCCCGATGATCGCCATTCTGGAAGGCACATGATCGAGCGTCATCATGTCATCGCTTGAAAGTACGAGGTTGCCGTCGAACGGAAGGAATGGCAGGGGACGCGGGTGGGACCCCGTCGCAATCATTACATTCTGGTTGATGAGGATTTCACTTTCCGCCTCCTCATCCTCCGGATGCTCGACTGCAACCGTACCCGCCATCGGTGAAAATATGGAGGGGCCGAGTATGCGGCCATGTCCGTTGAAGACGTCGACCTTGTGCTTTTTCATGAGATGTTTGACCCCGCTGTACATCTGGTCGACCACATCCTGCTTCCGGCCCTGTATCTTCGCCATATCAATTTCGGGCTCCACCGCTCCAATACCAAAGAGGTCGGCATGCTTCATGGTATTGGCCACCTCTGCAGATTTGAGCATGCTCTTTGTCGGTATGCATCCTTTATGGAGGCATGTCCCCCCAAGCTTCTCCTTTTCGACGATTGCCGTCTTCAAGCCAGCCTGTCCCGCCTTGATGGCTGCAACATAGCCGGCGGTTCCGCCGCCCAGTATGACCAGGTCGTATTCGTATGCCATTATATCCACTCCTACATATAGGTTTTCATTTCTTCCCTGCCTGCCAGAACACGATAAGCCCCTTCCGCCAGCGCCTGCATCTCCTCTTCTCCGGGGAAGACCGAGACAGGTGCAATGAATGAGATGTAGGGTCTGACGAGGTCGATGAGATATTCGCTGTGGGCCAGTCCTCCTGTAAATATGATCTGGTCGACCCGTCCCTTCAGCATGGCAGAACGGGAGCCAATCTCTTTGGCGATCTGGGCGGCAAGCGCCCTGAAGATTTTTTGTGTCGTTTCGTCTCCAGAGGTCGCGCGCTTTTCAAGTTCAAGGGCATCCTGGGTGCCTGCAAGTGAAATGAATCCGCCCTCTTTCGTCAATATTTCATAGATGCTGTCATAATCCAGGTTATTCTCAATGATGAACCTGGCAAGGCTGCCGTTGGGCAGGGAGCCCGTGCGGGTCGGACTCATCGGCCCCTCGCCGGAGAGGCCGTCATTTACATCCACCACTCTCCCATTTTCGTGTGCACCGACGGTAATGCCGCCCCCCATATGGGAAACGATGACATTGACCTCGGAGTAGCGCTTTCCGATGGATGCAGCATACTTGCGTGCAACCGCCTTCTGGTTGAGTGCATGGAAGACGGACTTCCTTTCGATGTCCCTGAGACCGGTAAGGCGCACTTCCTCAGCCAGTTCGTCCACGACGACTGGATCTGTTATGACCGCCCTGCAGCCATATTCTTCACGGAACCTGTCGGCAATGACGCCGCTCAGATTGGAAGCATGTTTACCATACCTGTTCGCTTTCAGGTCATCGACCATCTTGTCATTGATATCATACGTTCCGCCCTTTATCGGCTTCAGAAGTCCGCCACGGGCGCTGACCATATCGATGGCGCGGGGATCGATGCCGCTTCTTGTGAGGAAATCCCTGATTGCTTCAAGCCTGAAGTCTATCTGTTCATTTAAAGGCCTGACGATTTCTTGGGTTGGATGGCTGATCGTTTCATGTACAGAACGTTCAGTGTTCTCATATAGTGCAACTTTGGTGGAGGTCCCTCCGAGGTTGACTACAAGGATGGTGTATCGCATGGGTGGCCTCTACCTCCTGCCGAGTGTTGTCACTTCATTTAATGAAAATGTGCTTCTGACACGCATCATGCTGTCGATGCGTTCTTCTGCGAGGCGGTCTGCTGCGACAGTCGGCGTAACGCCATCGCGTTGCGCAATTGAAAAAATCTTATCCATCTGGTTGTATATTTCCTTCACTTTGCTTTTCGCACGCTCTGCATTATACCCCTGGAGCTCGTCCGCTACATTGATGACGCCTCCGCAGTTGACTACATAGTCCGGTGCATAGACGATGCCGCGCTCCTCGAGCAGGCTTCCATGCCTGTCGCTGTCCAGCAGCTGGTTGTTGGCGCTGCCGCACACGGCCTTCACCTTGAGTTCAGGAATCGTATCGTCATTCAGGATGCCGCCCAGGGCACACGGTGCAAAAATGTCCGCGTCGACTGAATAGATATCTTCTATGCCCACCGCTTCAGCGCCGAAGTCATTTACGGCCCGCTCCACAGAATCGTTATTTATGTCTGTGACGATCAGTTTGGCCCCTTCTTCATGCAGGTGCCTGCAGAGGCTGTATGAAACGTTCCCGACCCCCTGGATGGCGATCTTTCTGCCTTCGAGTGAATCATCACCAAAAGCTTCCTTTGCCGTACGCTTCATCGCCATGTATACACCGTATGCCGTCATCGGACTCGGGTTGCCTCCGGAACCATACGATTCGCTGATGCCGCATACATATGGCGTCTCCTGATAGATGAGGTCCATATCATTTACTGTAGTCCCCACATCTTCGGCTGTGATGTACCTGCCTCCCAGGCTGTTGACATATCTGCCCAACGCCCTGAAGAAAGCTTCGGATTTATCCTTCTCGGCATCACCGATGACGACTGTCTTTCCGCCCCCGAGATTGAGTCCGGCAGCAGCATTCTTGTAAGTCATGCCCTTGGCCAGACGCAATACGTCCTCTATGGCTTCTTCTTCAGTGTCATACTTCCACATTCTGCAGCCGCCGAGTGCGGGGCCGAGTGTAGTGTCATGGATACAGATGATCGCTTTCAATCCGCTTGTTTCATCGTGGCAGAAAATCAGCTGTTCGTAGTCGTATTGCTCCATCTTTTCAAATATCATTCATTATCACTCCAATAATTTATTTGGAAATCATCATTGCCAGGTTTATCGAATTATATCTGTCTTCGGCACTGTCTGCCCTTGATGTCAGTACGATGGGCACCTTGGCACCGGTAATGACGGAAGCGACGCGCGCTCCTGCAGAGTAGACCAGTGATTTGTAAAGGATGTTCCCCGCTTCGATATTCGGTGCAATCAGTATGTCCACATCCCCAGCGACCTGGGATGAAATGCCTTTGTGCCGGGCCGCTTCTTCTGATATTGCCACGTCGAATTGCAGTGGTCCCTCTATTGTACTATCAAATTTATAATTTTTGGCATCGAATTGGGAAAGCATCTCTGCGTCGATGGTCGAAGGCATCTTATCGGTGACCTTGTCCACTGCAGACAGAAGCGCCACCTTTGGGCGCCCGACCCCAAGTTCATGCGCACAGGCCAGGGCATTGTCGACAATCTGTTTCTTCTGTTCGAGGGTTGGTGCAATATTCATGCCTGCATCACTCAGGAAGACAGCTTTGTGATAATTCGGCATATCGAACAGTGCCAGGTGGCTCAGCAGGCGGTTATGTATCAGTCCATACTCCTTCTTCAGCACTTCCTTCAAGAGAATGGAAGTTGGAATCAGCCCCTTCATCAGGACATTGGCTTCCCCCGAAGCGATGAGCCCAAGGGAGACGGCCGCTGCTTCTCCATTATCCGCGGCATGGTGGATTATGATTTTCTGGCCGACCATATGATCGGCCCCGAATGCCTGAAGCATGGATTTCAATTTCTCCCGGTCATCTACAAGATGACATACTATCCCTTTTTCTTCAATTATACGGATGAGGGGGTTGAGCACTTCCGGGTCGGCTGCCCTGCATACTGAAAGCGCTGTCATTTTATTTTTATCCCCTATGAAAATTTCATCAAAGTTCATGATTCTACCTCCCCTACAGTTTTTATTATACATATTCACATATCAATTTGCAGGATTTTAGCTAAACATGGAATATTCAGAAGGTTGTCAAAAAATCATTTGTTTTATTACTTATTCTACATGGGTTATAATGGCTATATACAAATATTCAGGGTGATTTTAATGCAGAAGGTGATTGCGCTCGTCATACTGGTCATACCGGTATTTTTGGCAGGGTTGGGCATCAAATATATGAGGGACAGTATTTTCGGCATTGTCAACGATCCGTTCACACTTACAGTGGTACAGTTCGTCATCGGACTGGTTCTGACGGTGCTCGGCGTATGGTTCATCGGTGGATACATACTGCATCGGGAACAGCGTCAGAAAAGGGTCCAGGAACGTTTTTTGGAGAAATCCAGACAATTGAAAGACGAGGATAATGAATAAAGAGACGAATTGTGGTCAATTCGTCTCTTTATTTTTTGCTGCTATCAATGTCTTCGCATTTTCCAGTGCTGCGTCTGTAATATCGGATCCGCTGAGCATCCTCGCTATCTCATAGACATGGTCATCAGCATTAAGATAGCTGGCACTTGATGCCGTCCGCTGGTCGGCCGTCTCCTTGGATACATAGAGGTGATGGTCAGCGAGCGCGGCTGCCTGGGGCAGGTGTGAGATTGAAATGACCTGCCGCGTCTTGGACAGGAGCTGCATCTTTTCTGCCATACGTGTTGCCACGAAGCCGCTTACCCCCGTATCAATCTCATCAAGGATCAGCATGCTCTGTGCATCGAACTCCGTGAAGATTGTCCGGAGCGCGAGCATCACCCGTGCGATTTCACCGCCTGAAGCAATGCGGTTCATGGCTTTGAGCGGCTCCCCTGCATTGGTGGAGATGAGGAATTCGACGCCGGAATACCCGCGCGAGTCGAATGTCGTCTCCTTGACGCTGATTTCAAAGTCGGCTTCAGGCATATCCAGATCCTGGAGTTCCTTCTTTATCCTGTTTTCAAGGAAATGCTTCTGTTCCAACCTGTAGCCGTGCAGGTCCTTGGCATACTGCTCCATCTGCTTCATCATTTCCGCCTTTTCCTTTTCCAGGGCATCGAAAGACTGGGCGATATTCTCGAGCTGTTCGATGTCATCTGCCAGCACACTTCTGTATTCGATCAGTTCATCCAGCGTCTTGTTGTACTTGCGCTTCAGAGAATTGAGGCTCGAGAGGCGTGCCTGCTTCATATTGAGGCTTTCTTCATCGTAGTCGAGAGTAGACAGATCACTCCCCACCCTGCTGTCGAGCTCATTCAGCAGGTGGTAGGCTTCAAGCACCGTGTCACCAAATTCCCTATAGCTTTCGTCGAAGTTGGACAGTGTTTCGATATGGCTGTGGATGTCATATAACAGTGTCTGCGGTGCATACTCGGAACTGAGCTGTGCATGGATCAGGGAAAGCGTATTGTTGATCTTTTCGAAGTTGTCGAGATAGCTTATTTCCTCTTCGAGTTTCTCTTCCTCCCCCGCCTCGAGCTCCATGGCTGCGAGTTCTTCGTACTGGTGCTGGTACATCTGCAGCTGCTGGACCCTGTTCTTGTCCTTGTATTCGAGTTCCCTGATTCTTTCTTCAAGTGCTTTGAAACGCTCGAAGCTGTCCTGGTACTTTCCGAAAGCCACCCTGTCCTTCACGTCGATATAGCGGTCGAGATACCTTATGTGCATGCTGTGCTCGAGCGCTTCCGACTGGGAGGACTGTGAATGGATGCTGACGACTTCATTCATGATTTCCTTGAGGGCGCCGAGAGTAATCATATGGGAATTTATCTTGATGATGCTCTTGCGGTTCTGCATGACTTCCCTTCTGACGATATAGAGCTCGTCCTCCTCAATATCATTCTTTGCGAGCAGTTGCTGCATCTTGCCGGATTCCGGAAAGTCAAAGACGCCTTCAATGACGGCACCCTCTGTTTCGTGACGGATATCCTCGACGGATGCACGTTTCCCATAGAGATATCTGATTGCCTCGATGATCATTGATTTCCCGGCACCGGATTCACCGGATATGACAGTGAGTCCGCTGTCAAAATCCAGTTCTATGTCTTTGAGGACTGCCAGGTTTTTAATGTTTAGACGTATGAGCAAATTAAACACTCCAATTTAGATCAAATTGAATATCCGATCCCTGATTTCCTTCTGCGCTTCTTCGCTTCTGCATATCATCAGACATGTATCATCACCGCAGATTGTGCCGACGACTTCCTCCCATTCAAGCTGGTCGATGATGGCACCAATTGATTGGGCATTCCCGGGCAAGGTCTTTAATACCAACAGATTATCGGTATAATCCAGCTTTACGAAGCTGTCCATGAGATACCTGCCCAGTTTTTCCAGAGGGTGGAACTTCCGATCTTTTGGCATGCTGTAGACATAGGAGCCGCTCGGCGTCGGCACTTTGATGAGCTGGAGTTCCTTGATATCCCGGGATACCGTAGCTTGCGTGACATTGAAGTTGTATTCGTTCAGCCGCTCCACCAGGTCCTCTTGGGTCTCGACTTTGCTATTGGTGATGATTTCCCTGATCTTTATCTGTCGAATTGATTTATTTGACATGCTTGTCCTCCTCGCGTACCCCTTTTGTATATTTATACATATAATATCACAAAATGGGTGTGTGTAACATAAAAAAGGACATCAGCCATAAACACTATGCTGAATGTCCTCTTCTTCTATGGATGCTCCGGCCTCTTCACCATATTTCAGGTAAAGCAGGTACTCGGTGTTCCCTTTGGTTCCTGTAATGGGAGAACGGTCGAGGCCTGCCGCTGAAAGGCCGAGGCCTTCACATTCGGCGAGTACGCGGTGTATTACATTTTCATGCGTTTCCTTGGATGTGATGATGCCGCTCTCTTCCCTCTCTTCAAGGTAGGATTCGAACTGAGGCTTGATCAGAGCGACAATGTCATATTCGTGGTCGAACAGATGGATGATATGCCGCAATATCGGAACGATGGAGGTGAACGATACATCTATCGTGAATATGCCGGGCAGCTGTATGAAATCAGATGATTGTGTATCTTTGAAATTCGTCTGTTCCATCACAGTTACACGGTCGTCGGTGCGCAGCCTGTAATCCAGCTGGTTCGTACCGACATCCACTGCATAAACATGTATGGCCCCCTTCTGCAGGGCGCAGTCTGTAAACCCACCCGTGGAGCTGCCGATATCGGTCACCACCTTGTCCGAAAGATCGATGCCAAAAGATTTCACTGCGTGATCCAGCTTGATGCCCCCTCTGGAGACATAGGGCTTAATATTCTTGAACCGTACATCGGCTTTCGTGATGTCAATGATTTCGGAAGGTTTATAGACCGGCTGGTTGTTGTTCAGCACTTTTCCGGCCATGACAATCCGTCTGACCTCCTCCAGTGTGCCCAGATTGAAGTTTTGATGGAGGTAGTCATCAATTCTTGATTTCTTTTTCATTTTCCCACTCCATAAGTGTCTTGGACTGCAGGATGATGTTATCTGTCGTGATGCCGATGTCTTCAAGCAGCTTATTGACATCCCCATGCTCGACATATTCATTGTCGATGCCGATCCTTCTGATGCTGTTCTTGAAACCATGGTCTGCCATGAAGGCAGCGATCATGCTCCCAAGTCCACCATTGAGCATGGTTTCCTCGACTGTGAGGATGGGTCTGCCGGAATATCCAATCGACTGGAGCATCTCCTCATCCATCGGCTTGATGAACCGGGCATTGATGACTTCGGCATTGACGCCCGTCTCCTTAAGTGCCACTGCTGCGTCTATCGCGAGGTCCAGCGTAGGGCCGAAGGAGATGATGGAAAGATCATCTCCTTCCACTACCGTTTCCCAACTGCCATATTCCAAGGCTCCACGCGGCTCAGGCGCTTCGATGCCTTTGATATTGCCACGCGGATACCTGAGGGCGACGGGGCCTTCATGTTCAAAGGCGAAGTCGATCATCTGTTCCGCTTCAATCTCATCCTTAGGCATCATCAGGGTCATGTTCGGCAATGGGGAGATGAAACTGATGTCAAAGACCCCCTGGTGGGTTTCCCCATCAGCGCCGACCAGACCGCTCCGGTCTATGCCCAAGAAGACGTTCAGGTTCTGACGGTCCACATCATGCAGCAACTGATCATATCCCCGCTGCAGGAATGTAGAATATATTGCAAGGTACGGGCGCATGCCGCTTGCTGCCAGACCACCCGACATGGTGACTGCATGCTGTTCGGCGATGCCGACATCAAAGAAGCGTTCGGGCAGTTCATTCTGGAACTTCGTGAGCTTGCTGCCGACAGGCATGGCAGGTGTCAGTGCAACAATCCGCTCGTCCTTTTTGGCGCGTTCCAGCACGGTATTGGACATGAACTCACTCCAGGACGGCGTGGATTTGCTGCCCAGAACCTCTCCTGTATCTATTTTGTATGGTCCGAGTCCATGCCATTTGCCGAGTTTGTCATCTTCAGCCGGATGGTAACCCTTGCCCTTCTTGGTAATGACATGGACGACCACCGGCCCTTTGTAATCCTTCGAAATGTTGATGGCGTTGGAAAGCTCCTCAAAATCATGTCCATCCACCGGCCCGATATACTTGATGCCGAGCTCCTCGAAAAACACACCATCGACGACGAGGTACTTCATGCTGTCCTTTATCCTGTCCGCCATGTCCCTGAGTCTCGCACCGACCTGCGGCAGCCGGTTCAGAAAATCTTCAATATCGTGCTTGACCCTGTTGTACTGCGTGTTCGTACGCATTCTGCCGAGCATGTTATGCATCGCCCCTACATTTGGTGCGATACTCATTTCATTATCGTTCAGAATAATGGTCATGTCTGTTCTGTCAGAGCCGATATGGTTGAGGGCCTCGAGGGCCATGCCACCTGTCAATGCCCCGTCTCCGATGACGGGAACGACATGGTGCCCCTCTCCTTTTATATCGCGCGCTTTTGCGATGCCCATGGCTGCTGATAAACTGGTGGAAGAATGACCCGCCTCCCAGACATCATGGTCGGATTCGCGCATTTTCGGAAATCCGCACAATCCTTTATATTGTCTGAGCGTCTCAAATTCACTGATTCGGCCGGTCAGAATCTTATGAATATATGCCTGATGGCCCACATCGAAAATCAGTCGGTCATCTGGCGAATCGAAATGCTTATGCAGGGCAATTGTCAGTTCCACTACGCCAAGGTTGGCTCCGATGTGGCCGCCTGTCCTCGAACATGACTGGATCAGAAATTCCCTTACATCCTGTGCCAGTATTTTTAGTTCCTCATCATTCTTCTGTTTCAAAAATGATGGATCTTTTATACTATATAGATTCATATAGCAACCACCTTTAAATTTGCTAATGCCAATTATACCACTTTTATCAACAGGGAAAAAATAAAAATGATAATTCATGAATATGAATTATCATTGATCTCTGACTGCAAACATCTGCAATACGTTATGAAGTTCCTGAATATTGATCTTTCCGGACAGGTCATCGAGTATTCCGCCGGCACTATCTGTCAGGTTTGAAAGTTCCTGATGGGCACCTTCAAGCCCATAGGTGCTGACGTATGTCATCTTGTTCTTCCGTTCATCACTGCCCGACTGCTTGCCTGTAACAGCCATATCACCCTCTACATCGAGTATGTCATCCCTGATCTGGAAAAGGATGCCCAATTTTTCTGCAAACTCGAGCAGCCGATCCATAATTTCCCCGGGAGCGTCTGCAATGATGCATGCACACTCTACGGGCAGCATGATCAGCTGGCCGGTCTTGTACTGATGGATATGTTCGAGCTGACGGAAACTGATCTCTTCCCCTTCGGCTTCTATATCCAGCATCTGTCCGCCGATCATGCCGTTGAAACCAGCTTTTGATGCAAGCCGACTGATGATGGCGAGACGTTTTTCCGCAGAAATCGCCTCATCAGAAGCCATGACGCTGAAGCTTTCGGTAAGAAGGGTGTCCCCCGCCAGGATGGCTGCCGCCTCACCGAACACCTTATGGTTGGTGGGCTTGCCCCGCCTATAATCGTCATCATCCATGGCAGGCAGATCATCATGGATGAGGGAGTAGGTATGGATCATTTCGATGGCCGCGGCTGCATGGATGCCCTGCATGGGATCCTTCCCCAAAGCTTCCAGTGTGGCAAAGAGAAGATAGGGACGGAATTTCTTTCCGCCCGCCTTTACAGAATAGCTGCTGGCGACCCGGATGGTGTCTGATACATGATTGCCTTCGAGATGCGACAGGATGCGGGCTTCAGTTTCCTCAAGATACCCCTGCATGTTTCTATTCATCATCTGCTCCCTTGCGGTTCAAGGTTTCGACTTTCAGTTCGGCATCCTTTAATATCTTTTCGCACTCTGCAGTTAATTCTACACCCTTCTGATAGAGCTTGAGGGACTCCTCGAGGGAAACTTCGTCTTCATCAAGCTGCTTCACGATGTGCTCCAGATGCTTCATCTTATCTTCGAATGTTTCACTTTTGGTTTCTGTCATCTTCGTTCACCTCTGTCACTTTCGATACAATGCTTCCACTTGCAAAAGTCGTCTGAATCTCGTCCCCGGTTTTGAGGTCGCCTGCATCTTTAATGATGCCGTCCTTGCCCGTGGTAAATGAATACCCCCGCAGAAGTACATTGGTTGGACTCAGCGAGTTCAGGCTTTCGACCATCCGGGTAAGGCTGTGCTTCGAATTGTCCATTCTTATTTTTATGGAACGGTTGAGGCGGGCCTCCCGGTCTTCCAGTATCTCAATGTTTCTTCTGATGTCAGGGCCGGGCGTATTGTATTTAACGCCCTCCTTCAGGGCGGAGAGACGGTAGCTCTTTTCCCTCATGGAATATTCCATCTTGTCGTCAAGCCCGTCTTTCAGGGTGACGAGCTTTTCCGCCTGCTGATCGTACAGCAGATCCGGATTCTTAAGCTTATAATAGCTGCTGAGTGCATCGAGACGGCTTCTGCCCATATCCAGCTTCCTGGATAGACGGTCTGATATGAAGTTCCGGCTCTGGACCAGTCTTTCCCTGATGTCCCTCTGATCAGGCACCGCCATTTCAGCTGCTGCTGTAGGCGTCGGCGCCCTCACATCCGAAATATAGTCCACCAGGGTCGTATCGGTTTCATGTCCGATACCGGTTATGACGGGTGTAGTCATGCCGAAGACCTTCAACGCGACTTCTTTTTCGTTGAAAGTCCAGAGGTCCTCTATTGATCCTCCGCCACGTGCCAGGATGACGATGTCATTCCCGAGCGCATCGGCATGCTCCAGATTGTCGATCACTGCCTGTCTGCTCCTCGTCCCCTGCATCAGAGTGTTGATGACAGTAACTTCCACGAGTGGGTATCGCCTTGACAGTGTCGTAATCATATCCCTTATGGCAGCCCCTGTTTCGGAACTGACGATGGTGATCCGCCTCGGGTATTTGGGCAAGGGCTTTTTGTGCTCCTCGGCGAAATAACCCTGTTCGGCAAGTTGCTTCTTGTCCTTCTCCAGCTGTTCAAACAGGATGCCAATGCCATCCATCTCCATTTTTTCGGCATAGATCTGATACTGGCCACTGGATTCAAATATGCTGACCCTGCCTTCTATAAGGACGCTCTGGCCCTCCTCCGGCTTGAATCTCATTCCGTTCGCATATCTTGAAAACATGATGGCACGGATGACAGAATTTCCATCCTTGAGCGCAAAGAATATATGACCGCTTGTATGGTGCTTCACGTTTGAAAGTTCACCTTTTAGAAAGACCCGTGTGAGATACGGGTCCTGGTCGAATTTATATTTGAGATATTTGGTCAGTGCACCGACAGTAAGATACTTAGTGTTCTCCATTGGATTGCTCATCCGTTTCCGTGATGAAGTTTTTCAAAACGCCGTTGACAAAACGGTAACCATCCTTCTCCCCGTACAGTTTGGTCAGAAGTATCGCTTCATTGATGACAACCCGGTGTGGGGAATCACCATGAAGCAGCTCCGAAATTGCCGTTCTCAGAATATTGCGCTCGACCTTCGGAATCCTTTCAAGCGTATAGTTGGTCAGATGATCCCTTATGCCGGCATTCACCGTTTCACTGTTCTCGAGGTAATAGTCCACTATCGTATTGATGTAGTCGTATTCCCTATAGAGAGGATGGAATGCAGTCTCCTCCAGCGTGACCAGACCGTGATCGACCTGGAAGATGATCTGGAAGATTTTTTTACGTTGCTCGTGTCTGTTCATTATTAACACCTATCTAATGTTTTCTTTTATTTAATATTTACGATGTGTACATTGACTTCTTTGACATCATGATCCGTCATGTTCCGTATCGTCTGGCTGACATTCTTCTGAATGTGCTCGGCGGTCTCATGGACGTTACGATGTGTGGAAAGAGAAACATAGATGGAGATTCTGACTTCATTGTCCTTGGTTTCCACCTTTACGCCGCGGCCTCTGTACTTCTTGCCGATCTTTTCGAAGTTTCCACTGGCAAAGTTGTTCTGCAACGCATGCACACCATCAGTCTCAGTCACTGCAATACTGGCAATTACCTCGAGTACCTCTGGTGATATTTCTATTTTTCCAAGATTTGTCTTGTCTTCTTGAATTCTCATGTTAACCACCTCGTCAATTCATTATATCATGATTTGACAGGAAATCAGTATTATAATCATTCGATCTGAATGATTGGTGGAGCAGCAGATTCGTATGGAATGGGATGGTCGTATCCACCCCGCCGATCTTGAATTCACCAAGCGCACGGAGGGCCGTCTGAATGGCTTCTTCTCTGGAATCGGCGTGTGTGATGAGTTTGGCGATCATCGAATCATAGTACGGCGGGATGACGTACCCCGAATAGCATGCCGAGTCAAGTCTGACACCGAAGCCGCCGGGTGTGATGAATTCGTGGATCTTCCCTGCCGATGGCATGAAATTCTTGTATGGATTTTCGGCATTGATGCGCAGTTCAATGGCATGACCCTTAAATTCGATTTCTTCCTGTTTGAAGGGAATTGCTTCCCTTCTGGCGATCTTTATCTGCATCTTGACAAGGTCTATGCCCGTGATCATTTCTGTAACGGGGTGTTCGACCTGGATGCGTGTGTTCATCTCCATGAAATAGAAACGGTCCTCATTCAGATCATAGATGAATTCGATTGTGCCGGCACCGATATAGTCGATGCTTTTGGCGGCCGTCACTGCAGTATCACCCATTTCCATTCTTTTCTGTTCTGAGAGGACCGGGCTTGGGGCCTCTTCCACAAGCTTTTGCATGCGGCGCTGGATGGTACAGTCACGCTCGCCCAGATGGACGACGTTTCCGTGATAGTCGCCGAGCACCTGGATTTCGATGTGGCGGAAATTCTCAATATACTTTTCAATATAGAGACTCTTGTTGCCGAAGGCACTCTCCGCCTCCTGCTCGGTCATCTTGTAGTTCTGGATGAGTGAGGCTTCGTCACGTGCGACACGGATGCCCTTGCCTCCCCCGCCGTAGCTTGCCTTGATGATGACGGGGTATCCAATCTCCTCGGCAATCTCCTTCGCATCTTCAACAGACCCGACTACACCTTCGCTCCCGGGAACGGTCGGAACGCCTGCCTTTTTCATCGTATCCTTGGCAACATCCTTGACACCCATGAGCGCGATGGTTTCATGCATCGGGCCAATGAATATGATATTTGAGGCTTCACACATTTCAGCAAAGTCGCTGTTCTCTGCAAGGAAGCCATACCCTGGGTGGATGGCATCGCATCCGGTCTTTTTGGCGATGGTGATTATGCTGATCATGTCGAGGTAGCTATCCTTGGAGAGCTTGGGTCCGATGCAGTAGGATTCAGTGGCGATTTTCCGGTGAAGGCTGTCCTTGTCTGCTTCAGAATATATACTGACCGAGTCGATGCCCAATTCCGTGCAGGCTCTGATGATGCGTACGGCAATCTCCCCGCGGTTGGCTACTAGTATCTTCTTAATCATCGTACTCTGAACAATGGCTGGTCGTATTCAACCATTTCTCCGTCTTCGACGAGGATTTCGACGATTTCACCGGAAATTTCAGCCTGAATTTCGTTGAACAGTTTCATTGCTTCCAGAATACATACGACAGTAGAGTTCTCCACTTTGTCGCCGACCTTTACATAGGCTTCGGCTTCCGGGGAGGAAGCTTTGTAGAATGTACCGACCATAGGGGCTTTGATGACCTTGCCCTCTTCCTGTGGAGCGGGTTCCGTACTCTGTGCCGGCTGTGGTTGCTGCGGCGCGGCGGAGACGGGTGCAACAGTATGCTGCTGCTGCTGTTCATTCATGCTGTCACGTTTCAACTTGATATCCACTTCGCCATCCTTGTAGGAGAGCTCCGTCAGTGATGCCTTTTCCATTTTGCTAATCAGTTCATCAATATATTCCAGTTTCATGTCTACTGCTCCTTAACATTCAAAATTTCTGTCTTATATTTTACGCAAGTGGTCATACCAATTCAAGGAAAAAATAAAAGCAGACCGAAATCTGCTTTCATTTTTATGCGCGGGACACATAATTGCCGGTATCCGTACTGATGACCAGCGTATCCCCCTCATTGACGAACAGCGGCACCTGGAGCACGAGGCCCGTCTCGAGCGTTGCGGATTTTGTCGCACCGCTTGCCGTATCCCCCTTGATGCCCGGCTCTGTTTCAGAAACCTGCAGTTCCACCGATTTCGGAAGTTCGACACCAAGCGTCTCGCCTTCGTACATGATCAGGGAGACGTTCATGTTCTCCTTGAGATATTTCAGCTCCTCCTGTATGACTGAAGCCTGGAGTTCAACCTGGTCGTATGTGTTGTTGTCCATGAACACATGGGCATCTCCATCTGCGTATAGGTACTGCATCTTCCTATTGTCGATCTGTGCCCTGCCGACCTTTTCTCCTGCCCGGAATGTCTTCTCCTGGATGGCGCCGGTTCTGAGGTTCCTGAGCTTGCTTCTTACGAATGCAGCACCTTTGCCCGGTTTGACATGCTGGAAATCTACCACTCTCCAAATGCCGCCATCCACTTCCACTGTAAGACCTGTTTTAAAATCGTTGACTGAAATCATGCTATTCCTCCTAAATTTCCACTTTGTGTTATATAATGAAAAGTTCTTTACTGCTGTGGGAAAGTTTCTCAAGACCTTCTTCAGTAATAATGCAGTCATCTTCTATGCGGACACCGCCGACACCATCGATATAGATGCCCGGTTCGACCGTCACGCACATATCCTTTTCAAGAACCATGTCGCTGGACTTGGCCAGTCCAGGCATCTCATGGACCTCAAGGCCAAAGCCATGGCCGAGAGAATGTCCGAAGTTTTCGCCGTAGCCCTGCTCCGTAATGATATCACGGGCAATGGCATCGGCCTCCCTGCCTGTCATGCCGCTCCTGATTTTATCCAATGCGGCCAATTGTGATGTTAACACAATATCATGCACCTTTTCCATTTCTTCTGTCACAGATCCGACACCAAATGACCTTGTGATGTCGGAAGCATAGCCCTCGTAGTATGCGCCGAAGTCGAGCGTCACCATGTCCCCGGTTTCAATTTTTTTGCCGGAAGCGACACCATGGGGCAATGCCCCCCGCTCTCCACTGGCCACTATGATATCGAAGCTCGAACCTTCTGCACCAAGCTTGCGCATATGGTGCTCGAGTTCATTCCTCACCTCGAGTTCACTCTGGCCGGGTTTGATGAATTTCAGAATGTGTTCGTATGTTTCGTCAGCGATTTCACATGCTGTCCTTATCAATGAAACCTCGTCCGATGTCTTATACATCCGGATCTTTTCGATTTCATTGTTCAGCGGCACAAGATCGAATTTCGTGTCCAGTTGTGCATAAGTATTATAGTTTACATGCTGGCCTTCAAAGCCGATTGTTCCAAGCCCTTTTTCTTCCATGAATTCAATGATGAAATCAAGGAGCCCCTTATCCTGAAGGACGAATTCGAACTGGTCGGCCTGGTTTGCAGCCTGTGCTTTGTATCTGAAATCGGACAGGAGAAAGCGGTCCTCACGCGTAATGATTGCAGCGCCGCTGGAACCGGTGAATCCTGTGAGGTAGCGCCGGTTGTATCCGCTCATTATGAGTACGGCGTCAAGGTTGTTCTTTTCGATCAGGGTTCTGACTTTATCAAATTTAATCATTTGCATCTACTCCACCTTTCAAACTATATTTTACATTAAATTCATGATGATTTCAGTAAAGCGTTGCTTCCAATTTGAATCTGGGCAAATATTCTTCCAATGGAGCGTTTCATTTGCAAATGAATATCATCTTTCATAATAACATGATAATATAATACAATGAGATACAGGAGAATGAGACTATGAAACGTATGTTATATATACCTCTGGCTGCACTGGTTCTGAGTGCATGCGGGGATCCCTCAATTGAACAGGAGCTCGAACAGGCAAATGAGCGCAACGAGGAACTGAAAGGCATTCTGCAGACCGAAGAAGTCAACCTTCAGAAGAACACCCAGCGTCTGGAAGCTCTGAAGGAGGATATTTCCAAAATGAAGTCTGTAATCGGCAACCCCGACATCAACAGTTATGTCGACATCGTCTCGCAGTATGCAGACGATATGGAACAAAGCCTCTCTGAAATGGACAAGCTGATGTCCGGAGACAGCGACAGTGAAGACTTGGCGGACATGGAATCGGAGTTTGAAGAAATATCATCAGATATGATTAAAGCCATGGAGTCATATGATGAAAATGCTTCCGGTGTAGAACTTGATGAGTATCTCGAACGGCAGCATAGTGCCATCCAGATTGCCAATGGTGAGATAAGGACAGCGCTCGATACGCTGGCGAACGGCATCGCATCCTCCAATCCTGCACTGTATGAACAGGGGCTCGAGCAATTGCGCAGTGCACACGAATACTATTGATAGAAAGAAGCGTCGAAAAATGGATAAACCGAAATTCGGTGGCCAGGCAGTGGTCGAAGGCGTCATGTTCCAGTCACAGAACAAAATGGTGACTGCAATCCGCCGGAGCAACGATGATATAGAGTACTTTGAAATGGAACGTCCTGAGAAGGAATGGGTGAAGAAACTAAAGAAGATACCGATAGTGAGAGGTAATGTGGCACTCATCGAGTCGAGCATCTATGGAATGAAGCACATGGAGTTTGCGACGGACCGTTATGAAAGGGATCCGGAAGATGATGGGAAGATCGAACAGGAGAAGCAGGAGGCGAATACGGCAAAAATCGTCTTCTCCACAGTCATAGTGGGAATACTGTCATTCCTTGTCGGGAAATTCCTCTTTACACTGATTCCGGTCTTCATTGCTGAAGTGTTTTCTGGAATCGTCACATCGCATATCGGTCAGGTGTTTTTGGAATCCTTCTTCAAGCTGATCCTGCTGCTTGTCTACATCTATGCAATTTCTATGACTCCCATGATACGGAGGCTGTTCCAGTACCATGGCGCAGAACATAAGGTGATCAACACTTTTGAAAGCGACAGTGAGCTGACCGTTGACAACGTAAAGGCACACTCACGCCTGCATTACCGGTGTGGAAGCTCCTTCATACTCTTTACTGTACTCGTCGGCTTTGTAGTGTATATGTTCGTGCCTGTCGACCCCCTCTATGTCAGGGTACTTAACCGCATTGCACTCATTCCGGTTGTGATTGGTCTTTCATTTGAATTCCTCCAGTTCACGAACCGTGTGAGGAACATCCCCGTCCTCAAGTGGCTGGGCATACCAGGGCTGCTGCTTCAGCTTCTGACAACCAAGCAACCCGATGACCATCAGGTCGAAGTTGCAATCAAATCTTTCAACAAATTATTAAGGAGCGTATGATAATGAAAAAGTTCCTGTTGTATCTAGTGCTTGCCATTGCAGCGCTGGGTCTGATAACAAACCTGGATTACTTCATGGGCATGATCGTCAACTCCCTCATATTCCTGCTGGTAATTGGTCTGATCATGTATGGTGTCTACTACTTCTTCATACTCACGCCAAGCCAGAGAAAATATAAAAAGGCGTTGAGGAAGTCCAAAAGGAAATACAGGAAAACGAACCGATAAAAAAACCGCTCACTGAGCGGTTTTTTTGTCTTATTTTTATCTTTTATAGTTCCATTCATCTGAAGCATACTTCTTCTTGAGCTCTTCAAGCCGCGCTTCATCATCTGATGTAAGGGTGTATGGCTCGGTTGTGATGCTGAGCCCTTTTTCGAAGCCTTCTTTGAAGGCAGGATAAAGGTCCTGTACCGTAAAGCGTCTATTGCTGATTTCGTTGATTGCGACCGCCTTTTCCCTGAAAGCTTCTTTCATCTTGCTTTTGAATCTCTCATTCGTATATGTAAACATGTCAAATAGGTGGTCGATGTCGACATCCAGCAGTATAGAACCGTGCTGCATGATGATGCCGTTCTGTCTTGTCTGGGCACTTCCGGCAATTTTGCGCCCTTCGACGACGAGTTCATACCAGCTCGGCGTATCAAAGCACACACTGCTCCGTATATTCGTCAGCTCCTTCTTTTCTTCGTTCGTTCGCGGTATGCTGAAATAGGCTTCGAGTCCCAGGTTTCTGAACCCCTCGAGCAGGCCATGCGACAGAATGCGATAGCTTTCAGTAACAGATTCGGGCATGTCCGGGTAGTCTTCGGGAAGTACGACGCTGTATGTCAGTTCTTTGTCATGGAGCACTCCCCGACCCCCTGTGGCACGACGCACGAGCTCATAGCCATACTCTTTTACACGGGCCACATCGATTTCCTTCCTCATCTTCTGGAAGTAGCCGATGGACAGCGTGGGGGTCTGCCATTCATACAGGCGGATGGCAGCCGGAATTTCCTTTGCCCGGACTTTTTCCATGAGCAGCTCGTCGAGGGCCATGTTATGTACAGCATCATTTTTTCCACTTGCGATATAGTACCAAATGTTGTTTGTCATATAGATCTCTCCCATCTTTTTCTCTTTCAAATTATATCAAACATCTCTATAATAAGCTTATGTGAAATTTTTAAGGAGAGATGTAAATTGGATACTTGGTTGATCATCCTATTGGCTGCGGTCGTCGTTATACTGATTCTGGTATTGAATGGCTACAGGAACATGAAAAGTGTCAAGGCACTGCCGGAAGAGGAATTCAAGAAGGACTTGAGACGCGTCCAGCTGATAGACTTGAGGGAAAAGGAAAAATACGAATATGGTCATATCATGGGGGCCAGAAACATACCGATGATGAATTTTTCAATGAAGATGAATTCACTTCGGAAAGATAAGCCGATCTACCTTTATGACCAGAATGGCCGCCTATCAATCAGAGCAGGAAGAATGCTGAGGAAAGCGGGCTATACGGAAGTCTACATGCTGAAGAACGGTATCAGCAAATGGACTGGAAAAATCAAATCGAAAAATAGATAGTTCATTATAAAAAAGGCATCGCGCTCGTACGAGCGCGATGCCTTTCGTTTTACTTCTCTTCTACGATGTCTTCACGCTGGAATCTCAAGACAGGCTTTCTTGCTGCCTGCGTTTCGTCCAAACGGCCAATGACGGTCGTATGAGGAGCTTCCAGGACGATATCCGGGTTCTCTTCTGCCTCTTTAGAGATGGCGAGCAGTGTATCCACGAAGCCATCCAATGTTTCTTTGGACTCGGTTTCTGTCGGTTCGATCATCATGCACTCTTCGACATTGAGTGGGAAGTAGATTGTCGGCGGATGATATCCAAAGTCGAGCAGGCGTTTTGCCATATCAAGCGTACGCACCCCCATTTTCTTCTGTCTGGAACCGCTGATGACGAATTCGTGTTTACAGTGCTGTTTGTAAGGCAGTTCGAATGTACCTTCGAGCCTCCTCATCATGTAGTTGGCATTCAGTACGGCAATCTCTGAAACTTCTTTGAGTCCGTCCGGTCCCATCGTACGGATATACGTATAGGCACGCAGGTAGATTCCAAAGTTTCCAAAGAACGGTTTCACACGTCCGATGCTCTTCGGCACATCATGTTCCACCTTGTAGGAGCCGTCATCATTTTTGACGATGATCGGTTTCGGAAGATACTTGGCAAGTTCGGATTTGACCCCGATTGGTCCAGAACCTGGTCCGCCACCGCCATGAGGGCCGGTGAATGTCTTGTGCAGGTTGAGGTGTACGGCATCAAAGCCCATGTCCCCAGGCCTTACTTTTGCCATGATCGCATTCAGGTTGGCTCCATCATAATAGAGCTTTCCACCTGCTTCATGGACGATGTCACGGATTTCGAGGATGTCCTCCTCGAACAGACCAAGCGTGTTCGGGTTCGTCAGCATGATTGCTGCTGTGTCATCCCCTACGAGACTCTTGAGGTGATCGATGTCCACAAGACCTCTATCGTTGGATTTCACAGTCACAGCTTCAAATCCGGCAACAACTGCACTTGCAGGGTTTGTACCATGTGCGGAATCCGGTACGATGACTTTCGTACGTTTAAAGTCGCCATTATCCTCGTGGAATGCCTTGATCATCATCAGTGCAGTCCACTCGCCCTGTGCCCCCGCTGCAGGCTGCAAAGTGATCTCGTCCATGCCGGTGATCTCCTTGAGATGCTCCTGCATGTCGTATGTGATTTCCAGGGAACCCTGGATTGTCTTATCGCTCTGCAATGGGTGGCTGAGAGCAAATCCTGGCATTCTCGCCACTTTTTCATTGATTTTCGGGTTATATTTCATCGTACATGAACCGAGCGGGTAGAAACCGGAGTCCACTCCATGGTTTTTATTGGACAGTTCAGTATAGTGGCGCATCAGATCAAGCTCACTGATTTCCGGCAGTTCCGCCTTCGTCTTGCGGATAAACTTGCTGTCTATAATCTCACTGATGTCCTGTTTCTCCACTTCCAGATCAGGAAGAGAATAGGCAAAACGGTCTTCTGTGCTTCTTTCAAAAATCAAAGGACTGGATCCTTTAAGCATTATATTCACCCAACCTTTCGACAAATCCATCTATTTCTTCTTTAGTACGCAATTCTGTCACTGCAATAAGCATGTGGTTGGCAAGTTCGGAATCCACTTTGCCAAGGTTGTAGCCACCGATATAGCCGTGTTCGAGAAGTTCGTCGTTGATTTCGTCGACATCCTTGGAAAGTTTGACTGCAAATTCGTTGAAGGACTGTCCTTCAAGAACAGTGAAGCCTGCATCCTGCATCTGTTTCTTCATATAATATGTCTTCTGTATGTTCTGCTCTGCCATTTCCACAGCACCGTTCTTGCCGAGGGCACTCATCGCAACTGAAGACCCAAGGGCATTCAGTGCCTGGTTGGAACAGATGTTGCTTGTCGCCTTGTCTCTTCTGATATGCTGTTCACGCGCCTGGAGGGTAAGAACGAAACCGCGGTTTCCTTCATCATCCTGCGTCTGGCCTACGAGTCTGCCCGGCATTTTTCTCATGAGCTTTTTGGTTGCTGTAAAATACCCACAGTGCGGGCCGCCGAACTGTGTCGGAATACCGAATACCTGTGTATCTCCAGTGACGATATCCGCCCCGAATTCACCCGGAGGTGTCAGCAGGCTCAGTGCGAGCGGGTTGCTGTTTACCACGAAGAGGCCTTTATGCTTGTGGGCAATCTTCTCCATTTCCTCAAGATTCTCGATGGAACCGAAGAAGTTCGGGTATTGGACCATAACCGCTGCAGTATCTTCATCGGAAGCAGCATCCAGCTTTTCAAGGTCCGTATAGGTGCCATCAAGTTCGACTTCCACTACTTCGATGCCTTGAGCCTTGCAATAGGATTTAAGTACTTCAATCGCCTGATAGTGCACACCTTTTGAAACGACGACTTTCTTCTTGCGCGTCTGGCCGGCCGCCATTGTCGCTGCTTCTGCGAAGGCTGTCGGACCATCATACATGGAGGAGTTTGCAACATCCATGGCAGTAAGCTCTGAAATCAGCGTCTGGAATTCGAAAATCGCCTGCAGTTCCCCTTGGGAAATTTCCGGCTGGTATGGTGTATAGGCCGTATAGAATTCAGAACGGGAGATGACATGGTCCACTACCGTAGGAATGTAATGATCGTACACGCCTGCACCCAGGAAGGAAACGTGGGTTTCCGATGTGATATTCTTGTTGGAGATATTCGCAAGTTCACGCAGCAGAGATGTTTCACTTTTTCTTTCTTTGAGGTTGAGCTCCCCTTTGAACCTCACACTCTCAGGGATATCCTCGAAAAGCTCGGAAATGCTTTCGATACCGATGGTATCGAGCATCTCCTTCTTATCTTTTTCAGTTAGTGGTAAATAACGATGACTCAATTCATACACTCCCTTATATTCTTAATTTTTATGGAATGGTGTTTTGACAAACTTGGCTTCTACATCCTTGTTTCTGACCTTGACATTGAAAGTCTTATCTATTTCATGGAAGTCACGGTCTACAAGAGCGAGGCCGATCGAGCGTTTTGTGAGTGGAGATTGCGTGCCGCTGGTTACATAGCCGACCTTGTTGCCTTCACTGTCCGTCACTTCATAGTCTGTTCTTGCGATGCCTCTTTCGAGCAGTTCGAAGCCAGCAAGCTTTCTCGGTGCACCATTCTCTTTTTGCTCCTTCAGAACTTCTTTGCCGACGAAGTCATCCTTGTCCGTCTTGACAGCAAAGCCCATGTTCGCTTCAACTGGTGAAATTTCCTCAGTCAGATCCTGGCCGTGGAGCGGTAGCCCCGCCTCAAGCCTCAGTGTATCCCGCGAACCAAGTCCACATGGTGCAGCACCCTCATCGATGAACAGCTTCCAAAGTTTTTCGGTATCTTCGGCAGCGCAATAGATTTCAAATCCATCTTCACCGGTATATCCACTCTGGGAGAGGATGACGGAGCATCCATCGATTTGAACATCCTTTTTGAAATGGAACATCTTCATTTCACTGATGTCTTCATCTACATGCTTCTGGACAGTTTCCCTTGCCTTCGGCCCTTGGATTGCAATCTGGCCATATTCCTTGGAAACGTTGGTGACAGTCGCATCATATCCCGAGATGGACTTGAGCCATTCGAAATCTTTATCCGTATTGCCGGCATTCACGACAAGGAGATACTTGTTTTCTTCGAGTCTATAGATGACGAGATCGTCGATGACGCCCCCCTGCTCGTTGCACAACATCGTGTATTGTGCTTTCGTGTCGGTGAGCTTCGTCACGTTGTTGGTCAGTGCATAGTTCACAAACGCTTCCGCTTCGTTGCCCTCCACGAGTATCTCACCCATATGGCTGACCTCGAACATTCCCATCGCTTCCCGTACAGCAGTATGCTCTTCTTTGATGCTGCTGAATTGGACTGGCAGTGCCCAGCCTGAAAAGTCGATGACTTTTACTCCTGATTCCTGGTAATAATCATACAATGGTGTTTTCTTAAGTTCTGACATGATTTTCCTCCTTTAATAAAAAACAGGACAGCTGAACCAGCTGCCCTGTTGATTTCCTTCAGGAATGCGTCCCAATGCTGTTCTTTTGCCTGAGAGATTCGCCTGCTAGGCTTGCTCCTTCGGCGACGATTACTCGTTCTCTCGAGCATTGTTCATTCGCAAAATTTTCTATTATTAATCCGAATTCATTATAACCTCAACATTGAAGAAATAGCAAGCGGTTTTAGAAACAAAATGTAAGCCCTAACACTCCTTTATTTCAAGAATAGTGGAGACCACTTCTTCGACCGGAAGCGAGGCATTGATTTCATGGTCTGCCACTTGCCGGTATAGATCGAGGCGCCCGTCATAAAGTCTCCTGACCTGGTCCTTCCTTTTTACGAGAGGTCTGTTTTCGTCTCCTTCGATTCTGCTGTATAGTGTATCAAAATCTGCATGCAGATAGATCACCGGCTGTCCGGTATTTTTCAGGAAATTGTATGAACGATCATATGTAACGACACCACCGCCTGTCGCGATGATGCCTCTGATTGTGCTGGTACGTGCCAATGCCTCAAATTCCTTCTGCCTGAATCCGGCCTCCCCCTCTTCCTCAAAGATCTGTGGGATGGTCTTGCCGGCAAGCTTCACCACTTCCTCATCCAGGTCGATGGCTTGAATGTTCATCTTTTCGCTCAGACCGCTTGCGATTGTCGTTTTACCGCTTCCCATGAAGCCTATAAGTATCATTTGATCTCTCCTAATCGATCAGACCCTGGATACGCATCTGATATATTTCAATGAAGTTCGACTGTATCTCCAGTATCATGAACATCTTATTATGATAATGGTAATATAAGGCCACCAGATATAGCAATATGAAGTATACGGAAAAACTGAAGAATGCGTCATTTCGGGAAATGAAGTCTTTCAATACTCTCCCCCTCCCCTGCAGCCACCGACAGCTGTATGTGAGAGCGGCTCTCCTGCAGACTGAACTGTTCCACTTCGAACATGACGGTTACAAATCCACTCTGTTCGACGCTTTTCACTATACGGCTGCCGTATTTGCGGTAGCTGACCTCCCCTTTTTCTGTTTTGAAACTGATGACCCCCTTCGTCCGATCGACATGGACACCGGTACTTTTTTCATGAGTCTCGGTAATATCGAAAATAAAGAAATCCATTTCAAAAGCAGTCTTAGGCGACTGCGTCATATCAAACTGCATCAGAATTGATGGCATAAGCGACATTACAAAAGCGGCGATGGACAGGCTGATCAGCGCTTCAATATAAGTAAACCCCGCTGCTTTACTCAAAATATGCACAGCGCTCTTCATCTTTTTTATCACATATATGGCTGCCATGGATGGTATAGGCGGCGGTCTCCCTCGTAAATGACTCGTAATCTTCATGGGCAAGCATTTCAAGGTACAGCCGCCTGTTGAATTCAAGCGTCCTCTCGGACTCCTCCAACATCTGTTCGAGCATCATTACTGCCGGCAGCAGTATCGTTATGATGATGCTGAAGATGAGCATCGTCAGTATACTGTCGACCATCATGAATCCACTATCTTTCAACTCTGAACCTCCCCCTCTGTATTTGAAAAATGAAGCTTATGGACTCGCCCAGACAATCGAATGAGACAGTACCGAACTTATCGGTATCCCCATTCAACTTGAAAATGATCCTTTCCAGTCCTCCCGGCTTCAGTGTGCAGATGCCAAGGGGGTGGGTTCTGACGATTTCACCATTCTTGCTGCGGACCAGAAGACGCTGTTTCGGCCGGTCCATTTCAACGAAGTGCTGGGAGGCGGTATTCATGGCGCTTGTCTGGGCACTTTGAAAAAAGTAGCCGATGGTTTCCACCTCCTGATCGATGCCTTTTTTATCATTCGGTGGCATATTGACCACACTGAGCAGCAGAAGAATGCTGATGATGCACAGTGTCAACATCATCTCCAGCATGGTGAAGCCATCATTCAGTGCGTATCGCTTGTCCATTGGTCACCACAATTGCGTCCCCATTTGCACAAGTGATCTGTTCCGAAGTTAAATAATCAGGAACCAGACTGTCTATGGACGCCGGAGGTCCTCCCTCATTCAGCGTATAAGCTTCAACCTGGCTTTGCACCATACGCACCTGCGCCTCGCATCCGGTGTCCTGTACATTGGCACTCTGCGCTGCTATGTTCGGTATGATCAGGATGATCAGTACCGAGATGACGAGCAGGACAAGCAGCATTTCTATCAGTGTAAAGCCGGCGTCATTGTTCTTTTGAAATTTTTTTGCAATTAGTTTTCTCATTTGTTTCCTCCTAGTTTATGGATGACATCATTTGGAAAATCGGGAGCACTATGATCAGATACAGGCAGATGATCAGAATCCCTAGAATAAGGAAAATGACAGGCTGGACCTTTCTCGTCACATTCTCAATCCGCATAATCAGCTTTTCCAGAGTATACTCACTGAACATGATGAGTTCGTTTCCGACGCTGCTGTTCTGTTCTCCATGATTGACGAACACAGAGAGCTTGGCATCCAACAGACCGATATGAGCCAGTGCCTGGGACAGAGAATCACCGGCCATTAATTTCGTTTCAATACTTTTGGAGATGTGGCGGAGATAGGGGTTGATTTCCTGATGTATGAAGAGGTCCAGAATCTCCTTTACTTCCAAACCATTGTTCAGGAAATATCCGAATTCGCGTGAAAACCGGTACGTCTGGTAGCCGGTGAAGAAAAAGCCGATGAAGGGGATCCGGGCCAGCATCATGGATTTCAGATCGATGTTCTTCATATTCAGCAGATACAGTATGATGCCAGCGGCAACCATAACGATCACCAGGAAGGCCAAGATGGCAAGGGGCAGGTTTTCCAGAACCAAGATCAGTATTTTTACGATACCTTCGGAAGTTGTACCCATGGCGGAGTAGAGACTTTTGAATTGTGGTATTACAGTGAAATTCAGTGTGATGAGTATAGTAATGAAAATGGCTACGAGCAGCAGGGGGTACTGCAGGGACTTGATCAGCTTTGCAGAAGTCTGCCTGACATTGGTCAGGTAGGCTGCTGAATCCCTGAGGTTTGCCAGCACTTCCCCATGTATTTCAGCGAATGAGACTTGGATGACTATGGAGCTCCTGTAGCCCATTGCCTGCAATATGCTGCTCAGGCTGCTGCCTCCTCTGGCCATTGCCAAATACTCGTGCCGATCCCGCTCCTTCAGCACGTCATATTGTTCAAGGAGGAAGACAAGGGCCTGCTGAAGGGTGAAGCCAACTTCAAGCAAATCGGCCACCTTCATCAGAAAATGGGCATCATATCTGCCCAGCCTATTTGAATTTTTCCATATACGAAAGATATTCATCATCGTTGAGCCCCCCTGCCTCGTAAAGGTCGCCCATCTTGTCCACTATTGTCTGGTGCTCGGCTTTACCACCCTTAATCAAAATTTCAATCTGACTGTTGTCGAGCGATTCATAGATGATGAAGCTCCCCTTCCGGGTATAGATGATGCGTTGGTTTACAATCAGGGATAGGCTCTGGAGGATTTCCTCATCGTAGAGTCCATAGTCCCTTAGACGGCTCAGTGTACTGACTGCCGACTTGCTGTGGAAAGTGCTCAGTACCAGGTGTCCGGAAAGGCTGGCTTTCAGAAGCTGGGAGGCGATGTTGGCATCTCTGATTTCTCCGAACATGATAATATCCGGATCGCACCTGAGAACCCCTTTCAGCAGAGGCGCATAATCGATGTTCGCCTTCTCATTGATTTCGACCTGTACCATCCCATCCAATTGATATTCAATCGGGTCCTCAATGCTGATGACCTGCTGTCTGCCGCGTGAAACCACTTCCTGGATCAGACGGTACATGAGCGTGGACTTCCCTGACCCCGTGGGACCGGTAAAAAGTATAAGACCCTGCTGACGGGCCATATAGGGAAGGAAAAAATCGTAGTCCCCATCCGTGTTGAAAAGGGTGGACGAAGGACGGTCCTCCATGGCGTTGAGCAACCGGATGACGATGACTTCACTCATCAGGGAGATTGGCAATGTACTTACCCTGACGTTCAGCGTTTCCTCCTCAATACTTATTGCAGTCCTGCCGCTCTGTGGCACTTTATGCTCATTGATGTCGAGCTCGGCTATGAACTTCAGGTAGTTTACGAACTTCCTGTATACGTCGATTGTCACCTCCTTGAGAGGTTGCATCTCTCCCGCCTTCCTGAGCCTGACGAGTCCCTTTGAGCTTTCGAGTGTCAGATGGATGTCCGTTGCATTCAGATGCAGCGCATCTTTCATGATTTCTTCCATCAACTGTTTCATCATTCACCTCCTACCCTATATATGATTCAAAAGGAGCGATTTGATTTTTTCTGAAATAAATGAGGGATTTTTGCATTTTGGTGTTTATTTTGATGTATAATAGGGATTAATGGAAATGGATTACACTACATTTATCCCAATAAGTATTTACTTTAATATGTTATTTATTTATAATTGACTATGATATGTTAAGTAACGATGAAAGGACTGTTCCTATGGATAAGTTATTCAAGACACTGGGATTCTGGACTGCAATGTTTGCAATCCTGTTCTATGTCGGTGATATGATGATGATGACCCTGTTCTTCATCGCTCAAACTGGATTCTTCATTTTACTCGGTTACATGAAGCTCACTGAAAGAATGTATATGTATGTATTTGCTGCATACCTGGTCTTTTTCTTTGTAGGATTTACATACTTCACAACCTTCCTGCTCGAGCCGAGTTTCGGTAACCAGCACTAAAATAACCAGGCAGATGTTTATCTGCCTGGTTATTTATTTTATCTTGCCTTTTTCATGCCCTGACGAAAGGATTGCCCATCTTCTCGTCACCTATCGTGGTCTCCGGTCCATGACCGGGATACACCGTCAGGTCCTCCTCTAGTGTATAGAGCTTCTCCCTTATGCTGTTCAGGAGTGTCAGGTGATCCGCCTGGTAAAGATCCGTCCGGCCTATGCCTCCATTGAAGAGGACATCTCCGGAGACGATGAAATCTTCAAACAGGTAGCTCATGCTGCCCGGTGAATGGCCTGGGGTGTGCAGTACACTGAAGGTGAACCCGCCAATCTGCTGTTCCCCCTCCTCCATAATTTTGGGTGCTATGGAAGATTCGATGACCTCAAGCCCCATATCCCTGTACTTGCCTGAACCGTTTTTTGAAGCATCGGCGAGCCAGTCACGCTCTTCTTCGCCAATCCAGGTCTCTGCCCCGAAATGGGAAACAACCGCATCAAGCGCACCGATATGGTCGAAATGTGCATGTGTCAGCAATATGCCTTTCACCGTCGTGTCCGCTTCTATCGCGCCGATGATCGCCTCTGCGTCCCCTGAGGGGTCGATGATCAATGCCTCATCATCATTTTCAAGAATATAGCAGTTCGTTTCCAATGGGCCCAATGGTAATACTTTTATCTTCATGATGTTCCCTCCTTAAAATCCACTCGACAAAGCTACGTTTTAATTATACAATATATATGAGAATAAAGAGAACATTGGAGGTTGAGCAGAATGCCATTCATCGATACTGGTGAACTATTTGAAATTGGCGGTATTACCATCCATATCGGAATCAATGCCTTTTCGATTCTTATGCTGATGATTGCCATCGTCGGCGTATGGGGGCTTGTGGCTGCAATCAAGAACAGAAACCTGTTGGCAGTTCTTTTCAGTTTTGCAACAGTCGCTACATTTGGATTCTTTGCAATTGCAACTATCTTTACATACGGTTATCCGGATCTGAGCCACTAGATCCGGCCGCATGTACTAAAAAAGGCAAACCCTTCGAGGGTTTGCCTTTTTTATATGGTCAATGTCGCTTCGGCTGCCAAAAGCTGCTTTTCAACCGCTTCGGTGCCTGTTCCACCAAGGCTCTTCCTTCTGTCGACGACCACTTTGGGTGTCAGGACGGTATAGATATCCGATTCGATGGAAGAGTGATGCGCCTGGAACTCTGTGAGGGAAAGATCCTTCAAGTATTTGCTGTCATTGATGCACTTCAGCACCAGTTCACCGACCACTTCATGCGCTTTTCTGAACGGCACACCCTTCTGTACCAAATAGTCTGCGAGTTCCGTTGCATTGGAGAAGTCCTTTTCAACAGTCTGGTCGAGCACATCTTCATTTATTGTCATGGTCTCCAGCATACCCGTCATGATGCGGAGGGATCCGGTAACCGTCGTCACTGCATCAAAAACCCCCTCCTTGTCCTCCTGGAGGTCTTTGTTGTAGGTGAGCGGCAGTCCTTTGACGAGCATCAGCATGCTTGTAAGCGCCCCTGTCGTACGCGCACTCTTGCCGCGGATCAGTTCAGCCATGTCCGGATTCTTCTTCTGTGGCATCATGGAGCTGCCCGTCGTAAACTGGTCGGACAACTGCACGAAATTCGCCTCTTCGCTCATCCAGAAGATGATCTCCTCCGACAACCTGGAAAGATGTACCATGACGAGGCTGATATTGGACAGTGTTTCGATGATATAGTCCCGGTCACTTACAGCATCCATGCTGTTCTGGTAGAGGTCCGAGAAGCCGAGAAGCTCCTGGGTCTGTTCGCGGTCTATATCGAACGTCGTTCCGCTGATTGCGCCGGCACCAAGTGGTGACAGATCAATGCGTGCCAACGAATCGTTGAAACGGTCCTTGTCCCTTTTGAGCATCCAGAAGTAGGCCATGATGTGATGGGAGAACAGTACAGGTTGCGCACGCTGCAGGTGTGTATAGCCCGGCATGACCACATGGATGTTCTCCTTGGCAAGGTTGAGTATCGTATACTGGAGCGTCTCGATGCTCTCGATGATTTCATATGCCTTCTCTTTGATGTAGAGGTGCATGTCTGTGGCAATCTGATCATTTCTGCTGCGCGCAGTATGCAGTTTGCCGCCCACTTCGCCTATTTTCGAGATCAGGGCATGTTCGACGTTCATATGGATGTCTTCATGCTGGACGGAAAATTCAAGACGTCCTGCATCATAATCATCCAGCACCGATTTCAGACCTTCTATGATCTGATCCTTTTCCTCATCTGTGATGATACCCTTTGCCGCGAGCATCGTCGCATGTGCAATGCTGCCGGTGATGTCCTTCTCAATCAGCACCTTATCAAAATGGATGGATGCATTGAATGCATCCACCCATTCCAGGGCCTCACCTTGAAATCTGCCGCCCCAGGCTTTCTTAGTCATATAGCTTCACACCGCTTTCAAGCATGGATTTCACTTTTGTCGGAAGACCGAAGATTTCAATGAATCCGACGGAAGCATCCTGGTTGAAGGCATCTTCATTGGTGTAGGTCGCCAGTTTTTCATTATAGAGGCTGTTGTCTGAACGTCTGCCGGTAACAGTGACGTTTCCTTTGTACAATTCGACGCGGACTTCCCCATTGACAGGTTGCTGCATATCCTTGAGCATGTTCCTCAACGAATCGGACAGCGGGGAGAACCACAGGCCGTTGTATACCTGTTCAGCAAACTTCTGTTCGATGACCGGTTTGAAGTGTGCGATATCCTTTGTGAGGGTGATTGTTTCCAGATCATGCTTCGCTGTCAGGATGACCTTGGCACCAGGTGTTTCATAGACTTCACGGGATTTGATGCCGACGAGCCTGTTTTCGACATGGTCGATCCTTCCAACGCCATGTGCGCCTGCGATTTCGTTGAGCTTGATGATGAGGTCGTCCAAGTCATATGATACGCCGTTGATTGCAGTCGGAAGACCTTCTTTAAAAGTGAGTACGAGCTCTTCCGCTTCGTCCGGTGCGTCAGCGATGTTGCTTGTGAGGTCGTAGGCATCTTCAGGCGGCTTGTTCCAAGGGTCTTCCAGTACGCCGCATTCGTTGCTTCTGCCCCAGAGGTTCTGGTCAATGGAATAAGGGGAATCAAGGTTGATCGGAATCGGAATATTCTTCTCTTTTGCATAATCGATCTCTTCTTCCCTGCTCCATGTCCATTCACGTACCGGTGCAAGCACCTTGAGTGTCGGATCCAGTCCCTGTATCGCCACTTCGAAGCGTACCTGGTCATTCCCTTTTCCTGTACATCCGTGTGCAACGTAGTCTGCATTCGATTCATGCGCTATCTCGACAAGCTTCTTCGAGATGAGTGGACGGCTCAGTGCAGAAACCAATGGGTACTTCCCTTCATACATTGAGTTTCCATATATTGCATACGCAACAAACTCATCGGCGAATTCCTTCGTCGTATCGATGACATGGGATTCGACTGCGCCCATATCCAAAGCTTTCTGATAGACGACATCGAGGTCTTTCCCTTCTCCAACATCCAGGCATACTGCCACGACATCGTATCCTTTATCAATGAACCATTGGATGGTTACACTTGTATCCAAACCACCTGAATATGCCAATACCACTTTTTCCTTCATTTCGGTCACCTCTATAATTTTTTGTGTTTATCAATGTAATGATTAGAATGATAGCATTATAAAGATTCTAAATCAAGCATATTTATTCATTTTTATGCATGTTTTATATTTTACAAAGTTTTTCCCTTTATTTATACTTGATTTAACACAGAAGGAGAGATGATCAATGAGATATGTATTCATCACAGGCACAAGCCGCGGACTTGGACACGCACTGCTCGATATATTCAAGGAAGACCGCATCATCAGCATTTCCCGTTCGAAAGTCGAAACGGACATTGAACTGTACAGGGAGTTCCATGTAGATTTCCTGGATGAGAAGGCACTGGAAGAAAAAATTCCTGAAATCTTCAATTCCATACAGCCTGAAAAAGGGGACGAAATCTATCTGATCAACAATGCGGGGGCTGTAAAACCCGTCAAGTCGATCGCCAATATGGATGCCCAGGGATACTTGGACAACTACAAGATAAATGTCCTTGCACCGGCCCTCCTCATGAAGGGATATGTAAATGCATTCAGTGACCTGCAGGCAGCAAAGCGCATACTTACGGTTTCCAGCGGAGCGGCACTCAATCCGATGGAGGGATGGTCTGCATACTGCAGCTCAAAAGCCGCAGTCAATATGGTGAGCGATGTATTGCGGCAGGAGATGGACCGACTCGACTATCCGATTTTCACAGCCACCTACCGGCCGGGCGTCATAGATACGGATATGCAGGGAGAAATCCGTTCCGCCGACCCGGATGACTTCCCCGATCTGGAAAAGTTCAGGAAGTACAAGGAATCGAACCGTCTCTACCCGCCAAAAGTGGTCGCTTATGTTGCACAGCGCATCATCACTTCAGACAACTTCGGCTTTTCCGAGAGCTACAGCATCAGCGATTTCCTATAGAAGAAGGGAGCACATATGTGCTCCCTTCTTCTATGTCAGATACTGTCTCACGAGACGCGCAGCGCCGTATATGCCGGCATCGTTCCCGAGCTCCGCCATGACAATTTCGGTATTTTCGTATGCTGGCGGGAAAGTGATCGGCCTGTAGTACTGTTCTATCCGGTCCGTCAATATCCGGCCGGCACGACTTACGCCCCCGCCGATGATGAAGTACTTCGGATTCGTCACAGCAGAGATGTGGCTGAGGGCGATTGCGATATAGCGCGCAACTTCATCGACCACCTGGAGACCGAGTGCATCACCCTCCTGGGCCGCCTCCACAATCATCTTGGCTGAAACGGTATCATTCTCAATCTCACGGGACAGCCGCGTATCCTTGCTGCCACTATAATAGTGCAGTGCAAGATTCTTCATTCCAGTCGCCGAAGCGACTGTTTCAAGGCATCCCTTTTTCCCGCAGTTGCACTGGAACCGCTGATCATAGTCGACAAGAAGATGGCCGATTTCACCGGCGGCCCCTCCATGTCCATGGATGAGCAGGCTGTTCGAGACGACGCCTCCGCCCACTCCTGTACCAAGCGTCACCATGACGACGTCCTTATGCCCCATCCCGGCCCCTTTGAACTGTTCGCCGAGCGCTGCCACATTGGCATCATTGTCGACGATGGCCCTTATGCCGCTCAAGGCTTCGAATTCAGCGGCGATCGGCTTCCTATGCGTCCAGTTGAGGTTGATGGCACCGTTCAATATTCCATTATTGAAGTCCACCGGTCCGGGCACACCGAGCCCTGTTCCGATGATATCCTCCCTGCTGTAGCCGAGCCTGTCCCCTTCCGATAGGAAGGACTGATGGATATTTTCAAGTATCCGTTCCCCTCCATCCGATATGTCTGTAGGAATTTCCCACTTGTGCAGAAGTTCCAGTTCTGGAGTGAAGACGCCCATTTTGCACGTTGTGCCTCCGATGTCTGATGCTAATATCCTTTCCATGTTCATCCCTCTTTCCGTTGTCTAAAAATCAGAATCGCCTCTGTATATTCCTCTTTGGAGATCAGACCATACTGATACAGCTCCCTGATTTCCATCTCCATTAGTTTGAGCATGTTCCCCCTGTCCTTGTCATACACATATATGCCGTAGCGGAGCAGCAGCCTGTTGATGTATGTCAGATCCCTAGCCATTGTCAAATTCCTCGGCTATACTTTTCAACTGCGGATTTTTAATGCTATCTGGATTGAAATTGCTCAGAATACGTTCCATTTCTTCATAATTCCTCTCTTTTCTCAGCTGCATCAGCCTATGTGTGACCACCTGCTCATCACCAGGGTCCATTTCCCAGCTTAATTCATGGAAATGCTGTGCCTGCTCCATATCACCATGGTATTCGGCAATCAGCCCCAGAACATGATACGTGCCCGCCGTATCATTATTCGTCCGTATGGAGGCATTCAGTATATCGAGTGCCGTGCCGTATTCACCGGACTCAATATGCTCCATAGCCTTGGCATTGAACGGATGGGCGGATTCCTTCTGCTGCATGACAATATATGAAAGTATGGACAGGCCGACCAGTAGCGCGAGCGCAATGATATGCCACTTGGCCCTGAATTTCTTCGGGTGGTACAGCACACCGATCAGTGCACCGAACAGCAGACCACCGAGGTGTGCATAATGATTCACGTTGGATATAAGCTGGGAAAACAGGGACACTACAATGAAGACGGCTGCAATCTGCAATAGGAGCTTTGCACCAAGACGGCCATTTATGAGCAGATGGACCACAATGACCGCAAGCAGGCCATAGACCGCGCCACTTGCGCCCAGGGAAATCCCCTCGGCTATGAACATCAATGAAAACAGGCTGGAAGTGATGCCTGTGATGATATATGCGATCAGAAGCCGCCAGCCGCCGAAGATGCTTTCAACAAATTTCCCCAGTATATAGAGCGCGAATATATTGAACAGGAAGTGGTCGACCGTGATATGCAGGAAACTGCTGCTCAGCAGACGGTAGAAGTCCCCGGCAATCACATTGTAATGGCTCAGTGCCAGTGTGTAGGTCAGGTTGTATGAGTCCCATAGGTGGATGGCCGCGAGGTTGAAGAGGAACACAATCAGGTTGATGCATACAAGCAGATAGGTCATCGGTGTAAATTTGATCATGAACTTCTCGAACGGATGGCGGCTCATCAGCCGCCTTTGATAGTAGGCGGCATCTTTTGGCTTTTTGTACTGAAGGTCCATTTTGAAGAAGGGGTTGTTCACAATGGACCTTGCATCGACTACCCCTTTCTGTATGATCCTAGTTCCATTTTCCCTATGTTTTTTTACATGCGGCTGTTCTGATATATGGAAGTTTTCAATCAGAGAAATGGCCATATTCTGTGAGAATAGATGATTCATATTCTCCAGATAGTACCTTTCGGCATCCAGCTCCCCTTCCGGAATATGGTGTCCCGACAAGCACATCAATGCCTGTCTCTTTGCATCTTTCAGCCATATGGCATTGCGTTCATTGTCGTATCTGAAGAATGAATAGTTTGTATAGCGGGAGACTTCATAGGCAATGTGCCATATATTATGCATTCTTCTCCCTCTTCGCTTCTGCATCGATGACCCGATCCGGTGTAATCAGGACATCAACGGGTATGTCATGGTGCTCCACCACGACTTCGCCAATCTGTTCCTCGAACAGCAGTGATGCCTTCAGGCCGTCATAGTGGCTCAGGAACCTGTCATAGAAACCACCGCCGTATCCGATGCGATAGCCTTCCTCGGAGTAGATCAATCCCGGTACAACAATGAGGTCCGGGCTGTTGTTGATGGCCTCCGTATCTTCAGGAACACGCAGGCCCTTTTCATCTTTCGTCACCTTGTCGAATGAAGTGAACCTGCAGAAATTCATCTGTTTGTTGCTGTAATCGCATACCGGTGTATAGATCAGTTTGCCCTGACGGACGAGATGGCTGATGATTCCATCGGTGTCCATCTCATGCGGCATGGCCAAAACGATGCCTATCGACTCGATATCATGCGCCTCAATATAATCGAGCAGTTTGGATTTGAGAACTTCTTCATTTTTCTTCTTGTATGATGTCTCCAGCGAGGAGAGCGTGGAAATCATTTCTTTTCGCAACGACTTCTTGTTCATCTGCAATGCCCCATTTCGTATGTAGTAGTTGACATATCATATCCATTATAATCCTACTCGGTGCAAAGAAAAAGGCATAGCCCAAAATTATGGGATATGTATGAAGGAAAAAAGACTCTGGGATATTCCCAGAGTCTAGTTCATCTGCTTTCTGCTTTCATGCTTGTCCCCGGTGAGTACATAGAAGACATGCTCTGCAATATTTTTTATGTGATCTCCGATGCGCTCCAGATATTTCGCACACAGCTGGCTCTGACCTGTCAGGAATACATCCGTCTCGTCGAAGATGTCTGATGTGGTGATTTGGACGAACAGGGCATCTATATCCTCATCCCGCGTGATGATTTCTGTACACAGATCGACATTACGGGTGTCATAGGCGGTCTTTACATCCTCGAGCATCAGCAGTGCGAGATGCTCCATTGTGGACAGGCGCAGGAGCAGTTTTTCATTGGTGATGCGTACACGCTTCCTCACCTCTCCGAGATTGCTGATGTTATCGCTGATCCGCTCGAGGTCATCGGCCACCTTGATGCTGGAAATGATGAGTCTGAGATCTGTGGCTACAGGCTGCTGGGTGGTTATCAGATTGATGGCCTGGGTATTGATCTCCTCTTCCAGATTATTGATTCTGAGGTCATCAGACACCAGCTTCCTGGCTTCCGAAGTATCTGAGCTTGAAAGGATGGCGGTGCTCCCCCTCAGTCGGTCATAGCACTCATACCCGAGTGAATTGACGTTGTCATACAGACGCTTCATTTCATCGGAGAATTTTCCGCGGTATGCCATCATCACCCAAACCTGCCGGAAACATAATCTTCGGTACGCTGATCCTTCGGCTTTTCAAAGATGACGTTTGTCCGGTCATATTCTATTACATGCCCTTGATAGAAGAATGCCGTCCTGTCAGAAATCCTTGCTGCCTGCTGCATGTTGTGTGTGACGATGATGATGCTGTAATCCTTCTTAAGCTCCTGCATCAGGTCCTCAATCTTTGTGGTGGAAATCGGATCGAGGGCACTTGTCGGTTCGTCCATCAGGATGACATCCGGCTCTATTGCCAGGGCGCGGGCGATGCAGATCCTCTGCTGTTGTCCACCGGAAAGCCCGTAGGCGTTGTCATTCAACCTGTCTTTCACTTCATCCCATATGGCAGCGCCCTTCAGGCTCTTCTCAACTACCTGATCCAGCACCTTCTTGTTCCGGATGCCGTGGACACGTGCACCATAGGCCACATTGTCATAGATGGATTTCGGGAAGGGGTTCGGCTTCTGGAAGACCATGCCGACCTTCGTGCGCAGTTCCTCCACAGTCAGCGACTTGTCGAAGATGCTCTGATTCCTATAGAGGATATCCCCTTCCGTACGGACGATTGGTACAAGCTCCACCATCCGGTTCAGCGCTTTTATGAAAGTAGATTTGCCACATCCCGAGGGGCCGATGATTGCGGATATTTCATTCCTGTTGAAGTCGAGGTCGATGTTCTGAAGGGCATGGTTGTCTCCATACCACAGGTTGAAATCCTTGGCCTGGAAGACCGGCTGGGCCTGTTCGGCTATCCGACCTTCAAAATTCCGCTCCTGGACTGTCTCATCATGGGTTGTTTTCATATTTTTTTCCTCTTTTACTTTTGTCAAAGTCATATTAAAGCCTCCATATTAAAAACGCTTAGAGTATTTATTCCTTATATATATCGCTACGGAGTTCATCAGGAACAGGATGAACAGGAGTACGAGTATGGCTGCCGCTGTAATGGACTGGAATTCCGGATTTGGCATCTTTACCCATGAGAAGATCTGCATCGGCAGTGCTGAGAATGTGTCAAATACTCCGGTTGGTGTAAAGAGCAGAATCGTCGGGATGCCTATGACGACAAGCGGAGCCGTCTCCCCGATTGCACGTGACAGTGACAATATAATTCCTGTGATGATGCCGGGCAATGATGCCGGCAGAATGACACGGGTGATGGTCTGCCATTTTGTCGCGCCCATACCGATGGACGCTTCACGGATCGAGGATGGCACCGACCGGATCGCTTCCTGGGAAGCGACGACGATCACCGGGAGAATCATGAGGGACATCGTCAGTGCTGCGGCAAGGACGGAATTTCCAAGCCCTGCCATCCGAACGAATAATGTAAGACCAAGCAGACCGAATACTACGGAAGGCACACCCGCCAGATTGGAGATATTTATCTTTATGAAGTCGGTAATCTTATTTTTGGGTGCATATTCCTCCAGGTACAGTGCTGTGCCGACGGAGAGTATGATCGCAATCGGCGCTGTTGTTGCCATCAGCCATAATGTACCGATCAGAGCGCCTTTTATACCTGCATTTTCAGGACGGCTTGAGCTGAAATTCGTAAAGAAGTCGGTCGTCAGATAGCTCCAGCCATCAATTATCGTATCGATCAGCAGAGTGGCGAGGACAACCAGCCCGACCAGTGTGCACAGGAGGAAGATGTATTTCATAGACTTGTTCAAAAGCAGTCTTCCGCTCAATTTTTTCCCAATCTCATTTTTGTTGATCAGTTCCATTTAATATTCCTCCCTGAACTTCCGTGAAAACCATTGTGCAATGACATTCATCAGCAGTGTGAAAACGAACAGCGTCATGCCGACAGCGTAGAGGCTGAAGTAGACATCACTTCCGTAGGTTGCATCCCCTGATGCGACCTGGACAATGAAACCGGTCATCGTCTGGAGGGACTCCATAATATTGAGGCTCGCATTTGGAGTGCTTCCTGCAGCGATCGAAACAATCATCGTCTCTCCGATCGCCCGTGATACAGCAAGGACGATCGAGGCCATGATGCCAGAGACGGCAGCAGGCAGAACAACCTTGAATACTGTTTCGAGCCTTGTGGATCCAAGACCGAGCGCCCCTTCCCGCATCGAATTCGGCACTGAGCTCATTGCATCCTCACTCAGGCTGGCAATCATTGGAATGATCATGACGCCGACGACAAGTCCCGGACTGATGGCGTTGAAGAGATTGACTTCAGGCCAGATGCCTCTAATCAGAGGCGTGACGAAAGTCAATGCGAAGAACCCATAGACGACAGTCGGTATGCCGGCAAGAATCTCAAGTATCGGCTTGATTATACGCCGCACCCGATCGCTTGCATATTCACTTAAATATATGGCGGCCCCAAGGCCGATCGGTACTGCAAAGGCGACTGCTATGACGGTGATTTTCAGCGTCCCCATTATAAGGGCAAAAATCCCCCACTCGGGATCAGAACTGAACGCTGACCATTCAGTGGAAGTAAGGAACTCTATCGGTGATACCCTGGTGAAGAACATGACCGTTTCTGAAAGCAGGGTGACCAGAATGCCTATTGTAGTCAGTACGGACACGGATGTGATGACGAGCAGGATGATGGGTACCATCTTCTCGATGAACATCGTACTGCGCCTGCCTTTTTTGTTATCTATCATTTCGCGGATATTATAGTCATTCATAATGAACCTCATTTCAAAATACTTTAAAATGGACGGGTGAAGACCCGTCCAGTGTCCTGCTATTCGGTTAAGTGCCTACTTGAAATCTTCGAGTTTGTCCTTCTGCTCCTGCATCTCCTCTTCAGTCAAAGCGACATAGCCCGCCTCTTCGGCTGCAGATGAAGCATTGTTCAGAGTGAATTCCATGAACTGCATGAATGACTCGTTATTTTCAACGGATTCATTCTTGGCATATACAAACAGTGGACGCGCCAATGGGTAGTCATAGCTCATGACCGTTTCTTCCTTTACTTCAACCGGCTCTTCGTTATCCGGCCCCTGAACGGGAACACCTTTCAGATTATCCTGGTTCACCATGTAGAAGTTGTAGCCGAAGAATCCGATTGAGTTTGCGTCGCTTGTGACGGATTGGGAGATGACGTTTGTATCCTGGTTCAATTCAGCTGTAATGTCGCCATCTTCCATTACCGCTTCCTTGAAGAAGTCATGTGTACCATGTGACTGGTCCGGTGCGTAGGCCGTAATTTCCTCTTCAGGGAATTCATCACGGACATCGTTCCATGTTTCAGCTTCGCCGCTGTAGATTGTCTGCAGCTCTTCGAAGGTCAGGTAGTCGACGAAATCATTTTCAGTATTTACTGCAACTGTCAGGCCGTCGTTCGCAACCTTGAATTCCGTAAAGTCGATGCCTGCTTCCTCCAGTGCGGAAATCTCCTCTTCCTTGATTTCACGGGACGCGTTCTGGAAGTCCGTTTCACCAGCCACAAATTTCTCGAAGCCGCCGCCTGTACCGGATACACCGATGGAAACCTGGACATCCGGATACTCGGCATTGAAGTCTTCATTTATCAGCTCGAGGATTGGTGCGACTGTGGATGATCCGTCACCGGTCACACTGCCTGAGGCAGAACCTTCTGCGTCTGCACTGGCTTCAGAACCTTCCGTTGCTTCCCCGTTACTGTCCTCTGTACTCTCTTCAGACGGATCACTTGCATTTCCGCCCCCGCATGCTGCCAGGATGAATACAAGGCTCATCAGCAATGCAGCCATAAAGATACTCTTTTTCATTACCCGAACTCCTCCAATAAAATAAGTGTTGTATTTCCTACAAGCACTACTCTACCGAATGAATGTAAATTTGGAATGAATGGTTTGTAAAGATTATGTAAATATAAAAATAAAACACCACCGATGCTGGCCTCCCAGCATCGGTGGTGTCATTCTAGTAGCTGCCATATACAAGCCTAGAATAGAATTCGTTCGTATTATATTCATAGGGCGCTACAGCTTCCTGTTCATGGTACAGTTCGTAATATTTGTTGATGACGTCCCGGCCCATATACTGCGCCGGGAAGAACGGCACTGTATATGGCATGTTCGGGAAGATGACCGAAAATGCCATATCCGGATCATCGTAAGGTGCATAACCGGTGTATGTCTGATTCAGTACATTATCGCCATTGAAATGGGCTTCTGCAGTCCCGGTCTTGCCGGCCGCCTTCGGTTCAAGTTCATGATACGCATCCCAGCCTGTGCCATAGCGGTCGGTCGCCGTATCATGGGTGTTGAATACATCGAAGAAGCCTTTTTGGATCTGGGACAGTTCTGCTGGTGAGAATTCGACTGTGTTGAGGACTCTGCCGTTGAAGGACTGGAGGACAGCCCCCTCCTCGTTTGCGTCCCCTTCACGGACTTCCTTGGCCATATGCAGCCCCACTCTGTTGCCTCCATTGGCAATCGTTGAAACATACTGTGACAGCTGGAGTGCAGAATACGTATCATACTGTCCGATGGACAGGTTGAGATAGCTGCCCGGGGAGTTGCTCAGGTCCGGACTCAGGCCCCGGGCCTCATTCGGAAGGTCGATGCCGGTCGATACACCGAGACCGAACTGATTGAGACCGTTCCTCAGCTTATTGGCGGCATCCTGAATATCCGTCGGCAGGGACATGCCCTCGTTATATTCAAGTCCCGCCAGCCCCAATGCAATCTTCATCATATAGACGTTGGAGGAGACCATCAGTGCCTCCTGGTCATCCAATGCCACTCTTCCATCCCTGTTGAAGAAGGAACTGATTGGCTGTTCGTTCCCTGAAAAGTTCAAAGGTTCGTCAACGATCGTTTCCCCTGCTTCAATGACATCATTCTGGTAGCCTGTAGCCACTGTGGCACCCTTAACGGAGGAACCCACCGCATATGTCGACGTCAGCGCACCGTAGTGGTAGTCGACGATTTCACCAGAATCATCCAGCTGCTTGCCGACCATGGCGAGTACATCCCCATTATTCGGATCCTGCACGACGAGAACCACCGTGTTGAGGTATTCGGGGATGATCGTATAGTCGATATCCCCGCTCCGGCTGTTCCTCTGCTGGATCTCTTCAGCCATACTTCTCAAAGACGTGAGATGATGCTCGGCCAGTTCCTCGAGTTCAAGCTGCAGGTCGATATCTATCGTCAGATAGAGGTCATCCCCCGGTTCGCCCTCCTTGACCACTTCCTGACTGATGATCTCACCCGACTTGTCGGTCGTGTATTTGACCTGCTCCTTTTCTCCGCGGAGCACATTTTCATACTGGTACTCCAGATAAGTCTTCCCTACACGGTCATTCCTGGAATAGCCGTGGGCCATGTAGTGGTCGAGAAGCTCCTTCGGGAGTCCTTCCTCAGAGGAGGAGACCTCCCCGAGGACGGTCCTCAAGGTTTCTCCATATGGATAATCCCTCTCCCAGTCCATGCCTGTAGTAATGCCTTCGAGTGTATCAAGCGACTCATTGATCTCGGCAAACTCCGCTTCGGTCACACCTTCGCTTTTGATGACGACCGGATTAAGCTCACGTGCGTTGATCATTTCAACATATATCGCAATTGTATTCAGGTCCTCTTCGGTCAATATATCTGAAATGCGTTCCTCGTCAATGCGCTGATAGAGTTCCTGGTTGAACTGATCCTGGGAGATGTTGCCGTTTTCAAGCAGGGTCTGCTCCTCTGACATCATGTTCTCCACTTCATCCGGATAACGGCTGATGAGATAGTCCTGCTTGTCCCGAAGGGACAGGTTCTCCGTCTCCATATCGAGGTAATCGCTCAGTTCCACCGCTACATCCATGACCTCTCCGGAAGACATGTTTCTGTGGCGTGTGAAATAGACCGCCTTCTTGGATGCATTACCCACCAGCAGATTACCGTTCCTGTCGTAGATCTCCCCCCTTGGCACGCTCTGGTTGATTTCAACGAACTGGGCATTCTCCACTTCTTCCTGGTATGTATCCCCTTTTACAATCTGAAGATAGCCCAGCCGGAATACGAGCAGCAGGCAAAGCAGGAATACCAGCAGCATGATGATATTGATCCTCGATTTCATTATTTGCCTGTTTATCGTTTCAAGACTCTTTGTTTTTGCTCGTTTCAATCCTACTCATTCCTTTTTCCACTTAAAAATATGTAATGCCATTCTACCATATAATCGGCAGTCGGCATTTAAAAATCAAACAAAAAAAGAGCGGGTTTCCCCACTCTTTGAAGTACAGCCTATTTTGCATTGCTGTAAAGTTCGTTTACTTTGTCCCAATTGACTACGTTCCAAAATGCTTTCAGGTATTCTGGACGTTTGTTCTGATACTTCAGATAGTACGCATGCTCCCATACGTCCACACCAAGGATTGGTGTCTTGCCATCTGTGACAGGGTTGTCCTGGTTTGGAGTGGAGACGATTTCGAGTTCTCCATTGTTTACAACCAGCCAAGCCCAGCCTGAACCGAATCGGCCTGCGCCTGCTGCTTCAAATTCTTCCTTGAATTTATCCACAGAGCCGAATTTGGATTCGATTGCATCTTTAACTTCGCCAGAAACCTCTTTGGATTCAGGAGAGAGAAGTTTCCAGAATAGTGAGTGGTTCAAATGACCGCCGCCATTGTTTCTTACTGCCGTCTTCTTGTCTTCAGGAACTGAGTCGAGATTCTTGATGACATCTTCGATGGACTTGTTCTCAAGGTCCGTTCCTTTGACAGCATCATTGAGCTTGGTCACATAAGTGTTATGATGCTTTGTGTGGTGAATTTCCATAGTTTCTTTGTCGATGTGTGGTTCCAATGCATCATATGCATATGGTAGTTCTGGTAGTTCAAAAGCCATAGTTAATTCCCCTCCATGAGTAAATTGTTTACATACCAAATATATCAATTCGGTGTTAAAATAACAAATGTATTGCCTGACGAAGTGTGATTTTTCAGACCTTGGTCTGAATCTGAAGGCAAAACGCATGCATTTCATGAAAAAGGAAGCGTTATTTAATGAAGTATTTCACTTTTTTCAAAAGGCTGCTGACTTTCAAGAAGTATCCCCTGTTTAGAACAGCCAACTTCAAACATATGCTCATCAATATACTGCTCATCTCCATATTGATCGCCCTCCCGAATATCATCTCACTGTTCCAGAGTGTCAATGCGACATCCGGCCTGGCCGACCTTGAATCGGAAATACCCGACTTCCGTATAGTGGACGGCGAATACGTCGGAGAGACGGATACAGTTTCAATCAGGGGAAATGATATCCTCTTCAGCGGCGACATGGCGACTGACGATATGGTGAACCGGGATTCCGGCATACTCATCGGTTTCCTGAGGGACGGCATCTACATCAGGGATGTACAGAATTCTGGGTTCGACTATTCATACATCAGCCAGGTTGAAACGGATGAGGACCTGAAGACCTTTATAGAACAGCAGACATCGAGCCTGTACTTCTATGTCATCGTCTATATCGTCTTCTATGTTGCCGTCATCATGTTTTTCGCAGTCATATTCCTTTCAGTGGGGGTATACGTCCTGCACCTGATATCACAGCTCATGAAGAAGAAGTCGCGGTTCATGAACTGGTTCAAGTTCTCCACGTTCGCCACTGTAGCCGTCCTGATTCCGATGATCGTGATACAGCTTGCTGCGGGACCGTTGCTGTGGTGGCTCTATATGCTCACCCTGCCGTTCTACTACCACTATTTCAAAAAGCTTCCCGTGGTGAAAGCGTAATCACAAGGCACAACGTTTACATTTTCAATAAATATCTAGTATAATAGCAGTTGATTTAGAGAAACATTTAATATGAGGAGCTTGGTTATGTCTCAAATTACACACCGTACCAATACACGACCTGTCAAGGTCGGCGATGTGACCATCGGCGGCGCCGATCAGATCATCATCCAGAGCATGACGACGACAAAAACTCATGATGTCGAAGCGACGGTAAAAGAGATTCATCGTCTGGAAGAAGCAGGATGCCAGATTGTACGTGTCGCATGTCCCAAAGAAGAAGATGCACTGGCCATTCCAGAAATAAAGAAGCAGATCAACATTCCACTTGTCGTGGATATCCATTTTGACTATAAACTTGCCCTGCTCGCTGTTGAAGGCGGTGCTGACAAGATCCGTATCAACCCGGGCAACATTGGTAAACGCGAGAAGGTTGAAGCGGTGGTTGAAGCCTGCAAGGCAAAAGGCATCCCAATCCGCATCGGCGTCAATGCCGGCAGCCTGGAGAGGCACATCATCAAAAAATACGGCTACCCTACTGCTGACGGCATGGTGGAGAGTGCCCTGCACCACATCCAGATCCTCGAGGACCTGGATTTCCATGACATCATCGTCTCCATGAAAGCCTCTGATGTCAACCTTGCCATCGAAGCCTACGAAAAGGCTGCGAAAGCGTTCGACTATCCACTCCATCTTGGAATCACCGAAAGTGGCACGCTGTTCGCCGGTACCGTCAAAAGTGCTGCGGGACTTGGAGCCATCATTTCAAAAGGCATCGGCAATACGCTGCGGATTTCGCTCTCTGCCGACCCGGTCGAAGAAGTGAAAGTCGCGAAGGAACTGCTGAAAAGCTACGGGCTGGCAAGCAATGCTGCAACACTCATCGCCTGTCCGACATGTGGACGTATTGAAATCGACCTGATTGCGATAGCGAACGAAGTCGAGGAATACATTTCCACAATCAAGGCACCACTTAAAGTCGCAGTACTCGGCTGTGCCGTAAACGGACCCGGTGAAGCACGGGAAGCGGATATCGGAATTGCCGGTGCCCGTGGAGAAGGCCTCTTGTTCATGCACGGTAAGACGGTCAGGAAAGTACCGGAAGAGACAATGGTCGATGAACTGAAGAAGGAAATCGACATACTTGCTGAAGAGCATTACGAGAAGGAACGCAAAGAAAAAGAGGAAGCGGCAAACAAATAATACAGAGCAGAATCCCCCGCAGCCAAAATTGGCTGCGGGGGATTCTTCAGTTCGGCCTCCTTCAGCTTTCCTGCTGAAGCTTGAAGGCCTGTACGGTCTGGATGAACTTGTCCATTGTGCGGGTAAGGTAGGCCTCCTTGTTCCAGATGAAGTCCGTCGAAATATCGCTGTACATCTCAGGAATATCATGGGCATGGACTTCCCCTGCTCGGATGAGTGGCTGGACGGTGGATTTCGGAACGAGGCTGATGCCGAGGTCGGACCGGATACTTCCGATGATCGTCTCAAGCGTGCCGAATTCCAGGATTTTTGCGTGCATCACCCCTTCGTCCATAAGCCACCTCTCCAGATTTTCCCGATAGCTGCATCCCTTCTTGAAGACGAGCATAGGTTGGCTCTTCAGATCGTCCATGCTGATTTCGGGCGTACTTGAGACAAGAGTGAGGGTCTCACGGAAGATTTCTATCCTGTTCACTTTTGGATTCGGCTCAAAATTTGCGACGAATGCGCCATCCAGCTGCCTCTCCATTATTCGGGCAGTGATATTGGCCGTTACATCGGACGCCAGGGATAATGTCGTTCCAGGATAGGTACGCTGGAACATGGAAAGGATGTCCGGCAGCCTCGCGATGGTTTCCACCGTACCGATACTGAGGCTGCCGGAAGGGCTGTCGATGTCCTTGAAATCCCTTTCCATGTCATGGATGAGGCCCAGTATCTGACGGGCATAGTCTTCCAGCTTACGTCCTTCGGAAGTAAGTGTCGTCCCTCTGCTGTGGCGGAGGAAAAGCTGTGTATCCAGTTCCGTCTCCAGGACCTTGATTCGTGCCGTCACATGAGACTGGACGAAATTCAATGCCTTTGCCCCTTTGCTGATGCTGCCTGCCTCTGCTACGCTCTGGAAAATCCGCAGATCTTTGAGTTCCATCCTGTCCCTCCCCATCATATTCATATCAAGTGATTTTCAATCATTATACATGAGGTTGAGGGACGGTACAATTAAATTTTAAATATTCTGATATAAAAGGTTTTTGGCGGTCTCTTCAGAGTTTTTCTGCACTCTGTTGCTGGAGGACTGGGCGCGTCGCTGAAAATAGGGAAATATCGAATGGGGTCCTGCCCTCAGTGACAAGGTCGCCAAGAATCTCACCGACGACGCTCGAGAACTTGTAGCCATGACCGGAAAAACCGGCGGCAATGGCAACATGTGGATGATCCGGATGCTTGTCGATGATGAAATGTTCATCCGGGGTGTTCGTGAAAATGCACACCTTACCGACATTGAGTCTGCCGTTTGCTTCTTTCATCTGGGCATCCAGGAAATGTCTCAGATCACTTTCATCCTTGTCATAAGCACCGAATTCCCTGTTCATGTATTCCGGGTCCATGTCGTCGCCGTTATCATAGCGGCCGACCTTGAGTCCTGCCCCATCAATGCAAGGGAAGCCGTAATATACACTGTCCGTCAGGTCGGCAAAGAACCCGGGGAAGGTGTCCGATCTGTACAGGGCATCATCCGATTTGAACCAGGCAATCGCCCTACGGCTCGGTGTGAGTTTGAGATTCAAGCTAAGGTCATCCAGTATTCTCTTGTTCCATGCACCGCCGCTGATGATGAGCTTGTCTGAAGTATATGAGGCATCGTGAGTCGACACTCTGGCGGAACTTTCATGTACCTCTATTTCCTGTACCAGTGAATTCACTTTGAGTTCAGCACCGTTTTCGAGAGCCAGCCTCCGGAATGTACGGATGCAATTTTCGCTGAACAGCACCCCGGCATCCGGTTCGTAGCATCCCACGTGATCATCATCGACAGAGATGCCGGCCCAGCGTTCATTGATCTCATCGGCAGAAAGGGTTTCGATATTCAGGTCATATGCCCGTCCCCCTTCAATGGCCTGGCTTACAAAGCTCGACTGTGGAGGTCCATATGTCAGGACGCCCGTTTTGCGGAAGATTGTTTCCGTCGTCTCCTTCTGAAGGTCATCCCATAGTTTCTGTGCGCGCATGGCAAGGGGGACATAATCGAAGCCCTCCCCGCAGGCATGCCGGATTAGTCGTGTATCCCCACTATGGCTGCCGTTCGCATGCGGCGGATCGAAAGCATCAATCATGAGTGTCCGGACCCCCTTTTTGGACAGGTAGTACCCAGCAGCCATTCCCATGGAACCTGCACCGACAATGATGACATCATAATGTTTCTCCATAATATCTCTCCCCTTCAGGAAAAGCAGCCCATCCCCGGGATGCTTCCATCTGTTTGCATTCATCATACTTACATATTCGACAAGTGTAAAATGACTGGTTGAGATATGTTCCATCACAGATGAAGATGGCAATAAAAACCGGAACCTCCTGCAAGGTTCCGGCACATCCTAGACCATATCGTGTTTCGTAATATTCCTCTGAGTTATTGCATAGCTGATGATGAACAGCACAATGCCGACAGCGAGTGTGTAGATCGGCAGCTCGTACAGATAGAAATCCATCCCGGGCATTCTCCGGTCAAGCTGGTTGACATTGACCAGCGGCATGAAGTGGAACAGTAACGTCATCAGCATGGGCACACCGTAGATGACATATCCGGTGGACAGATACCGTAGCCAATACTTCCCATATCCAAGATAGTACAGGCTCATGACTATCAGGCTCACGCCCATCAGCATCATAAAGCCATATAGATAATATGTTTCCTGAGTGATCGCCATGTAGCTGCCGAATATGGCGGCAGTCAAAACCATCATGACCATATAGTAGATATAGTCTCCCCTAATGATGTTCCTCTTGGTGTTGGGTAGGGAAAAGTAGAAGTAATGACTATCATCCGATTTAAGCATATAGTGGATGTTCAGGTACGCGGAGGTAGTATAGACCACTGCAATGACATTGAGTACATTGATGAATGGCATCAGGCTCCCCCTGTAATCAGATAATGACAGTGCCATGAGCAGGTTTATGAGAATCGTAGATATTCCGAGATACCATATCCATTTTGACTGGAACAGGTTCAGGTAGAGCTGTTTACCCATTGTCGACCCCCCTTTTCCCCTTTTTTATGAAGTACATCATTTCATCTATCGTCAGATTTTCAATCAATACCTTTCTCCCATAAAGTTCATCGAGTGCCTGAGGTTCTTTCGTCATCGCTTCAAATCCGAGTGCGTTTATGGTTGTGCCGATCAGCAGTTCACCTGCATCATCGACGATCTGTCGGTCTCCTTTTACTTTCCTATAGGACTCGAAGAGCACATCCTTGTCCATGTCGAACAGCACTTCCCCGTCATCAATCATTACGATATAGTCGGCAACCTTCTCCAAGTCTGTCGTGATATGCGTGCTGAAGAGTATCGTGACATCTTCGTCTATCATGAGTGTCTGCAGAATATCCAGCAGTTCCATCCTGAAGGTTGGATCGAGGTTCGACGTCGGTTCGTCCAGAATCAGCAGCTCGGCCTCATGGCTTAAGGCAATCGCGATGGAGAGTTTCACCTTTTCCCCTGTGGACAGGAATTTGACTTTGCTTATGGCATCCACGTTGAACCTTTCCAGATATGCAAAGAATGTATCAGCATGCCAATTATTATAGTAGATGGTCAAAAGTCCATTGAGCCTTTTCGGACTGATGTTCTGTGGAAAACGGTCTTCGGCGAATACCAGTCCGATACGGTTCAGCAGCTCTTCCCTTTCCATTTCAAGATCCTTATCCAGTATGCTGATCCGTCCTCCGTCCTGCTTTTTCAATGCCAGCATATGATGAATCAATGTGGATTTTCCCGACCCATTCTCCCCGATCAGACCGGTGATATAGCCTTTTCTGATATTGAGGTTGACATCCTTCAATCTGAACCTGCCCATATTCTTGTCCAACCCTTTGACTGTAACAGCATCCATCATTGATCCTCCTCCATCACTTTCATCATTTCCACCAGTTCTTCGGTGGACAGGTCTATTTTCTTCGCTGTTGAAAGCAGCTCCTCCAACTTCTTTTCAACTTCAATCAAGAGCTGTTCTCTTCTGTTTTCGTTATTCTGTTCACTGACGTATGTGCCCTTTCCAACGACCGAATATACATATCCGGCGGCTTCAAGGTCCTGGTATGCCCTTTTCGTTGTGATGATGCTGATGCTCAGTTCCTTGGCCAGCTTACGCATCGATAATAAAGGATCGCCCGGCCTCAATGCGCCCGTCATGATAAGACGTATGATTTCATTCTTCAGCTGCTCATATATTGGAACATCGCTCCGGTTGGATAACTTTATATCCAATCATCCCACCTCCATATATACTGTGTATATATAATATATACAATATAAACAGTGTAGTCAATATAAAAAAACCAGAATCTATGAGATTCTGGTTTTTCTGCATACTCCACACAGACCGTAGAGTTCCACTTTATGGTTCTTTATTTCCACATCATCCAGTTCATCCTGCCATGTTTCAACGGGACAATAGCGGATGACTTTTGTGTCCCCGCATTCATCACATATGAAATGGTGATGGTGATGGGTGGTACATGAAATCTTGTAGTGCATCTCACCGGACAGGGTGGTCTGTTCAAGGATTTCTATATCCTTCAGGGTATATAGGTTGCGGTAGATTGTGTCATAGCTGATGCCTGGATAGTCAGCGTTCAGCAGCTCCTGAACATCCTTGGCACTCAAGTACCTGTCTTCATCCAAAAACAGTTCAATCATACGCATTCTTTTCTGCGTGATCTTAAGTTTATTTTCCTGGAGTCTCTCTTTATACTGAGTCAATCGGTTCTCCACGTTTTTTCACTCCTATACGGTCGAGAATTATGGTCGCCGCCAGAATGGCCAGCGAAACGAGTACGATCGTCCCCCCTGGGGAGATGTCGAGATGGAAGCTCATGAACAGCCCGGCGATGACCGCGAATTCACCGAATATGACACTCATGACCATCAACTGACGGAAGCTTGAGGTGATGCGCATCGCTGAGGCCACCGGCAATGTCATCAGGGCACTGACAAGCAGGATACCGACGATCCGCATCGAAGCACTGATGACAAGGGCCACGACGATGATGAACATGAAGTGGATCCACTTGTTTATATTCATGACGTTCGCATATTCTTCATCAAAGGAGACGAGAAACATCTCCTTGTACAGCAGGTAGATAAAGATGAGGACGATGACACCGATGACGGAAATCAGAATCAGGTCAATACTGCTCACTGCGCTGATACTTCCGAAAAGATATCCGAACAGATCCTGATTGAAGCCGTCAGCAAGTGATAAAAATAGTACGCTGAGCGCCACCCCGAAGCTCATGATGATCGGTATGGCGAGTTCCTGATAATGATTGTAGACCGTACGCAGCCGCTCAATGCCAAGAGCCCCGAGAACGGAGAAGATGATGCCTGTAATGAGCGGATTGATGGTCATTCCAATCAGCGAGGACAGATAGACGCCAAATGTAATGCCGCCCAACGTGACGTGGCTGAGTGCATCCGCAATCAATGACAGCCTTCTGATGACGATGAAAGTGCCGATCAGAGGGGCAATCAGCCCGGCGACCAGACCACTGATGAATGAATATCGGATGAAGTCATATTCGAACAGAGCCTGAATCATTCACAGCACGCCCTTTCATGGTCATGTGAGACGAGCTGTAGTGGGAAGCCATAAATCTTGGACAATTCCGCTTCACCGAGGTTCTTGAATTCATGATTGGTGCCGTGGAAATGCAGATGTTCATTCAGACACGCCACTTCATCGGCATGGTCGACAACGACGCCGATGTCGTGGGTCACAAGGAGAATGGTCACGGACTGCTCCTTGAGCCTGAACAGTACATCATAGAATTCCTTGACATGTTTTGCATCGATGCCTACAGTCGGTTCATCCAGGACAAGGATGCTCGGATTGTTGATCAGTGCCCGTGCGATGAACACACGTTGGGTCTGCCCGCCGGACAGGAGGGAGATGTTCTTATCCTTCAGATGACTGATATTAAGCAATTCCAACACTTCATCGAGTTTCCTGTAGTCTTCCTTGCCGAATCGTCTGAACAGGCCTTTCGCCTTCGTCAAACCGCTGAGTACAACTTCACTTACCGTTGCCGGGAACCCTTTTGAGAAACTGTTGGATTTCTGGGAGACATAGCCGACTTCCTGCCATGCGTGGAAATTGCGCAAGCTTTTGCCATTGATATAGATTTCCCCACTCTGCAGTTTGAGGACACCGAGGATCAGCTTGATCAGGGTTGTCTTGCCGGAGCCGTTCGGCCCTACCAGTGCGACGAAATCCCCCTTATGGATACTGAGGTTGATATCTTTCAATGCCGGTGTCGTTTCCATCTTATCCCTATAGATATAGGAGATATTGTTCAGTTCGAATATCGGATGCTCCATCTCGATGACTCCTTTATTTTTAATCATTACAGTATTATAAAGGAATGATTACGATTTGTAAATAGGAATGATTACGAAATAAAACAGGATGGCCGCCGCCATCCTGTTTTCATAAATATTACTCCTGCACTCCAGCCATCATCGGATTGATCTCCTCTTTCAGTGAAGGGTTGAAGCTGCCACTCTTGATCATTTCAATCTCGTGTGCATAAGGGGCAATCCTGTTCTTCTTATCCGGTCCGACAAATGGCGTCTCTAGTATTTTTGGTATCTCCTCGAAATCCGGGTGATTGATGATATATGAAAGGGCGTCAAAGCCGATATGGCCGAAGCCGATATTCTCATGGCGGTCCTTGTGGGCCCCCCGTTCATTTTTGGAGTCATTGATGTGAAGAACTTTTATGCGGTCCTTGCCGATGATGCGGTCGAATTCATCCAGCACCCCGTCAAAATCATTGACGATATCATAGCCCGCATCATGCACGTGGCATGTATCAAAACATACACTCAGCCTTTCATTGTTCGTCACGCCATCGATGATCTGGGCAATCTCTTCGAATGTACGGCCGACCTCAGAGCCTTTTCCTGCCATCGTTTCGAGTGCAATCTGAACATCGTTGTCATTCGTCAGCACTTCATTGAGCCCGTCAATGATCGAACTGATGCCACGCTCTGCACCTGTACCGACATGGCTTCCAGGGTGGAGGACGATCTGGTTGCTGCCCAGACGCTCCGTCCGAACAATCTCCTCCTGCAGAAATTCCACACCGTGCTCAAATACGCCTTCACGTTCGGAGTTGGCAATATTGATGATGTACGGGGCATGGACGACGATATTCGATATGCCGTGATCTGACATATGACGCTTGCCGGCCTCTATGTTCAAGTCTTCTATCTTCTTCCTTCTGGTGTTCTGCGGTGCACCTGTGTAGATCATGAATGTGTTTGCTCCATAGCTGTTGGCGCTGATGCTTGCCGCCTCCAGCATCTTCTTGCCGCTCATTGAAACGTGTGATCCTATCAGCATTTCATTCACCTTTCTGATTTCCTATCTTTTTTTCTTTCTGCTTTTCGAGTGCTTCATCCGTTCCTGCTGCTTCAGGGTGTTGAGTTCATGTTTCATTTTCTTTCTGTAGCCCGGCTTCACTTTCTTCGGTTTCTTCACTCTGTGCGAGAGCTGGTTCTCGAGGTGTGAATCCTTCCGTTTCCGCTTCGCACGCTCGGTTCTTGATTTTATTTCGACGAGCTCACCCTTCCTGATATCCTCATGGATGAAATTGTATCCTTTGGATTCCAGTGTATTGACGAGGTATTCCTCATCCGGTGTATAGAGGGTGATGGCCGTGCCCGTATAGGCGCCCCTGCCCACACGTCCGACGCGGTGTGTGAAGAATTCGATGTCCTTCGGAATGTCATAGTTGATGACATGGGAGGCGCCGTCGATATCGAGACCCCTCGATGCGAGGTCACTTGCGACCACCCATACGTATTCAAGTTCACGGATCTTCTTGATCTCCTTGGTCCGCTCCCTCGGTTTTAGGCCGCCATGGAAAAGGCCGACATTGACGCCGTTGCTGTTGAGGTATTCGAAGAGTTCATCCGCACGTTCTTTGGAGTTGGCAAATATCAGGCCGATGTATGGCGTGATGTTCTGGGTCAGCGCCAGCACTTTGGCTGACTTGTCGTCCCCTTTCACCGGCACCAGGCTGTAATGGATGGATGCCTTGTTCCTCGGTTGGTCGATGATGATGATTTCAATTTCTCCGATATACTTCCTGAGGAAGATGCGGAGCGCTTCCGGTATGGTCGCCGAGAAGACGAGGAACTGTGAGGAATCGCTGACGGTTGAAGAGATGCTGTCGATCTGCTCCAGGAAGCCGAGGTCGATCATCAGGTCGGCTTCATCGATGACCAGTCTTTCGACAGAATGGAGATTGAGGCCGCCCTTATCCCTCAAATCTTTGATTCTCGTCGGCGTACCGATTACAATGTGGGGAGACTTGGATGCCTTCTGCACATCCCGTTCGATATCCGTGCCACCGATGAAGGCAGCCGCCCTGATTTCAGGAAAGGACTTCAACACTTCAAGCGTCATCTGGTGCAGCTGCTTGGCAAGTTCCCTTGTGGGTGCCAGAATGATAGCCTGTGTATGTGTATCCTCCGTGTTGATTTCATGTATGATGGGTAGGAGGAAGGCGTGTGATTTCCCGCTGCCCGTCTCTGATTGTGCCACGACGTTTTCCTTTTTCAGGACTTTCGGAATGACACGCTCCTGTACAAGGGTCGGATGGGAAAAGTTTATATTTTCGATTGCATTCAGCATCTGTTCGCTGAACCTGAATCTTTTGAATGCATTACTCATTGTTTCACCTGTTTTCTATATTGGAACTCAGGTTACATTATAACTGAAATCCAGATGTTAGGCTATACATCATTCATACTACATGATGATTTAAAAACAGGCGCCTTTTGGTTATAATGACATTAAGGGAGGAATATACTTCATGGATATTATTAAAATAAGCCCACGCGGGTATTGTTATGGTGTTGTAGATGCAATGGTGATTGCGCGGAATGCGTCTATGGACAAGACACTGCCCCGCCCAATATATATTCTCGGCATGATCGTCCACAACAAGCATGTGACGGATGCATTTGAAGAGGATGGCATCGTCACGCTTGATGGTGCAAACAGACTTGAAATACTGGAAGGAATCAATGAGGGCACGGTGATCTTTACTGCCCACGGCGTCTCTCCGCAAGTAAAGCAGCGGGCAAAAGAAAAAGGCCTGACATGCATCGATGCCACATGTCCGGATGTAGAAGTGACCCATCAGCTCATCCGTGAGCGGACGCGCGAGGGATACGATGTCGTCTACATCGGCAAGAAGGGCCACCCGGAACCGGAAGGCGCCGTCGGTGTGTCACCGGATCACGTCCACCTCGTCGAAACGCTCGACGAAGTCAAGGCGCTTCCGGAAGAACTGGCGAATAAGAAGCTCATCGTCACCAACCAGACGACGATGAGCCAATGGGATGTCGGCCATCTCATGGATCAGCTGAAAGTGCAGTACCCGCACATTGAGGTCCATAAGGAAATCTGTCTGGCAACACAGGTCCGCCAGGAGGCAGTTGCCGAACAGGCGCAGGAAGCGGACCTCCTGATTGTCGTAGGAGACCCGAAAAGCAACAACTCCAACCGTCTGGCGCAGGTATCAAAAGAGATTGCGCATACAAATGCCTATCGGATCAGCTCCCTGAGTGAATTGAAGACGGAGTGGCTTGAGGATGTAGACAGCGTGGCGGTTACAGCCGGCGCTTCCACCCCGACTCCGATCGTCAAGGAAGTCATCGACTACATCAAGGAGTATGACAGGGAAAACCGCTCCCAGCCGGTGTCTACAGTACCCAAAAATAAAATACTGCCAAAGATCAAGAAGGCGAAGCCTGTAAAGATCATGGAATAGCAGAAAAACCATCGAAGCATAATGCTTCGATGGTTTTTTATCCGAAAGGATTGGTGGATACTTCAGTTGCATGAACATCAACTTCGACATGCGCTTCAACAAGATGCTTCAGGCCTTCTGCCATGAATACTTCCATGTAGTGGCCGACATCGATGATGTTCCTCCCGGCAAGTTTGGCATCATAGGCTTCATGGTATTTGACGTCTCCTGTAATGAGCACGTCGATGCCCTGTGAGAAGGCTTCATTGATGTAGCTCATGCCGGAGCCGCCGATGATGCCGACCTTTTTCATGGGGCCGGTCTGGGCGTTGACGACATTGACGATGTCGTGCCCCGTTCTTTCCCCGATCAGGTCAACCAGGGATTCAAGCGGACCTTCGTAGTCGAACTTGACGCCAAGTCCTTTGTCGCTCGGCTTCTTCAGGGTGAGCACATCATATGCGGGTTCCTCATACGGATGGGCTTCAATGAGCGCGTTGATCACCTGCTGCTCATGAGCCGCTTCAAATATCGCTTCCACGATATACTCATCCACGTGTTCTAGCTCACCCTGTGTACCGATATGCGGATTCGCCTCGTCATTCGGTCTGAACTGTCCTTTTACCGGATATTCGAAGAAGCATTCGGAATAGTCGCCCTGATTGCCTACCCCTGCAGCCGAAAGGTCCTGCTTCAACTGCTCCACATCTTCCTTTGGCACATTGATTCTGAGCTTCTTATAGAAGTATTCGTGCTTGATCAGGATTTCCGTCTGTTCGTATCCGAGCACTTCTGCAATCATATGACTCACGCCATGCGGCTGATGATCGAGGTTCGTATGCATGGCGATGAGGTTGATGTCATTCTTGATCAGCTTTCTGACGATGCTGCCCACACCTGTCTCTGTAACATTTGAAACCTTTGGGAAAATCAGCGGGTGGTGGGCGATGATGACATTTACACCCTTTTCGACTGCTTCTTCTACCGTGCCATGGGAGCAGTCGAGCGTTGTCAGGATGCCTTTGGCATCATCTTCCATATCCCCCACCAACAGTCCCGTATTATCCCATTCCTCACTGTCCTTGAACGGGGCGATTCCATCAAGGATCCGCATCAGTTCTTTGATTTTCACTGTTCGAGCACCTCTTTCAATGCATTTATCGTATCTGCAACTTCATTGAGTTTTTCAGTATTTGAAGAATTCCTTTTCAGATTCCCATAAATGTTCTGCTGATGTTCCAATTCCCTCTCCAGCTTTTCAATAAACGCCTGCTCCCTCTTTTCGAGGAGGACCGGCCCGAAAACCAGTTGTTCCTCATCGTATTCACTTGACCCAGCCTCACCAACGATAATTTCATAGAAATGACGTCCGTCCCTGATGACTGTTTCATCAATGATGGAGTAGCCCGATTCTTTAAGCACTTTCCTTACCGGATAGGTATACGTATTTGCCTGAAGCACCAGGCGGGGCTGATTGCCGAGGTTTTGGAGGCCGTCTTCAAGTATTTCGGCAATGAGGGGCCCACCCATGCCGCAGATGGTGACGGTATCCACCGCATCATCCGGCGAGGCCACTTCCAGACCGGAACCAAATCGCGCCTCGATCCGGTCCTCCATGCCCTCCCTTCTGATGTTGTTCACCGTGGAGTCGAAGGGCCCCTTCACCACTTCACCGCATATTGCCTGCCTGGCGGCCCCGTTCCTGATCGCTTCTATCGGAAGGTACGCATGATCGGAACCGATGTCGAGGAGCTTTTCCCCGATGATGAATTCTGAGACTTTCTGTAATCTTGCATCTAGCATTGCATTTCCTCCATATGATAAAAATAAAGACTTCCACACGATGTGTGGAAGTCCATAATCAACAAATTATTGTTCCGAGAAGAACTGGTACAGTGTAGACAGGTCTTCGTCTGCGATCTGATCCTGACTGAATGCAGGCATGGATCCGCGACCTTCCCTTACCGTAGTAGTAAAGTCTTCTTCAGAAAGACTGGTGCCCGCGAGTGCAGGTCCCATACCGCCTGAGAAGTCCTGTCCGTGACAGGATGCACAATTGTCACGTGCAAATCCTTCAGCGTCAAAATCTCCGGAAGAAGCTTCTTCGCCTCCGCCTTCTCCACCTTCTTCACTAGCCGTCTCTTCTCCTCCGCCTTCCTCTTCCTGGTTGGCGCCCTGAGAAGAAAGCAGGAATACAAGCCCGATGCCTAGGAAGATGATAAGTATAAAAGGCACGATCGGATTACGATTCATAAAACAACCTCCCTAATCTCTTTGCAGAAACATATTCACATTTATAATTGTATATTAAATATGAGTAAAGTCAAAAGATTTTTCAGATAAAAATTTACACCGGGCAGGCTGCCCCATTAATCCATGAAGTCTTTGAGGCGTTTGCTTCTGCTTGGGTGCCTCAGCTTCCTGAGGGCTTTCGCTTCAATCTGTCTGATGCGCTCACGTGTCACACCGAACACTTTGCCCACTTCCTCAAGCGTTCTTGTCCTGCCGTCATCCAGTCCAAAGCGGAGTCTGAGGACATTTTCCTCACGGTCCGTAAGCGTATCGAGCACATCCTCGAGCTGCTCCTTCAGCAGTTCGTATGCAGCATGGTCGGATGGACTCTGTGCTTCCTGGTCCTCGATGAAGTCTCCAAGATGGCTGTCATCCTCTTCCCCGATTGGTGTTTCAAGGGAGACCGGCTCCTGTGCAATCTTGAGGATTTCCCTGACTTTTTCAGCTGGGAGGTCCATCTCCTCGCCGATTTCTTCCGGTGTCGGTTCACGCCCCAGATCCTGGAGCAGCTGACGCTGGACCCGAATCAGCTTGTTGATCGTTTCCACCATGTGGACCGGGATGCGGATGGTCCGCGCCTGGTCGGCAATAGCGCGCGTGATGGCCTGTCTGATCCACCATGTGGCATAGGTGGAGAACTTGAAGCCTTTGGAAAAGTCGAATTTTTCGACTGCTTTGATCAGGCCCATGTTCCCTTCCTGGATCAGGTCGAGGAAAAGCATGCCACGGCCGACATACCTTTTGGCAATGCTGACAACAAGACGGAGGTTGGCTTCTGCCAGTCGGCTTTTCGCGACCTCATCACCCTGTTCAATCTTCTTGGCAAGTTCTATCTCTTCCTGGGCACTGAGAAGATCCACCCGCCCAATCTCTTTGAGATACATCCTTACAGGATCGTTTATTTTCACTCCAGGAGGCGCACTCATATCGTGAAGGTTGAGTTTTTCATCAGAGTCTGTTGTATCTTTTTCATTTATAAGTTGGATGTCATTCTCATTTATTTCATCAAAAAATTCGTCCATTGCATCTGCATCGAGTTCGAAACTGGAAAGCTTGTCAGCGATTTCTTCGTGGGATAGATGACCTTGTGTCTTCCCTTTCTCTACCAGATGATTTTTGACCTGTTCTACAGATGTGAACAATTCGACATCTTTCAATTCGGTTGTCTTTACGTTTTTGTCTGCCATTTAAAGCCCTCCTATTCAGACTTCACACTCACCTTTTATAGCGACTGTTAATCTCATTCAACTGCTGTGCCAACTTGATCTGGAGTTCGATGTCATTGCTGTTTTCTGCTTCCTGCAGCTGCTGGTATAGCGACTGTTTCTCTTTCTCACTATTTCTAATACCACTTAAGTCTTCTATATAATCATTTACTTCTTCGGTCGTGATATCTTCATTTATGAGCAGTTCTTCCACTTCTACAGCAGTGCTGAAGTATTCTCCTTCAATATATTGGCTGAATGATGATAATTCAAATTCATCATGTTTGTCAAAATATGCGCACAACCCTTTAAATATAACATAATAACGGGGTGCGGTTAATACTTCTTCACTTATCTTGTCCTGGAAATTTAAAAATAGGTCCCGATCCTTCATCAGGGCCCGCAGGAGGTAGCGTTCCTTCCGCTCCCTGAGGGGCAGTTGCTTCAGAGGTCTGGCCACTGTTCCCATTGAAGATGCACCCGCCTGGTTCGGAACATTCTGCTCTATGGACTTGCGGTCCACTTTGTACAGCTGGCTGATGTGCTGGATCAGCCGTTCCCTGATCACCTGGTCTTTGACATATTTGAGGTGATCGGTAAGCATTTTGAGGTTGTTCGAGAAGGCCATATCATTGTTCATGCTTTCTTCGAGCAGATGCTCGGCCTTAAAGTGGATATAGTGCCGTTTTTCATTTTTAACGAGGTTCCGGAAGACTTCCGGCCCATACTTTTCTATATATTCATCAGGGTCCATGCCTTTTGGCATCGAGATGATGAAGACGTTGAGGCCCCCCTCCAGGAGGTCGGCCCCCAGCGAGAGCTGTGCATTCTGTCCTGCCTGGTCACCATCGAACATCAGAGTGACATTGGATGCCAGGCGGTTCAGCACCTGGATATGCTGTTCGCTCAGGGCGGTTCCCATAAGACCTATGACATTGTTCACATCCGTCATCTTCACCTTGATGATGTCGAGGTGGCCTTCCATCAGGATGACTTCATCCTGCTTCCTGATATCCTTGCGGGCATCACTCAGGTTATAGAGGAGACGCCGCTTCTGGAATATGGATGTCTCTGGTGTATTCAAGTACTTCGGTTCCCGTCCATCCATGCTTCTTGCCGTATACCCGACAATATATCCCTGATGATTCCTGATCGGAATCATAATCCGGCCGCTGAACCGGTCATAGTAGGAGAAGTTCTCTTCGTTACGTGAGATGACTCCGGCCTGGAAGGCAAGTTCCAGACTGAACCCTTTATCGGACAGGGCATTTTTTGTGAAGTCGCGCATATCGGGTGCTATGCCGATCTTCTCCTTGCGTATGATATCCCCGGAAAACCCTCTATCCTCGAGATACTTGAGGGCACCCTCACCTTCTTTTGTATGCATCAGTATATGATGATACAGATCGGTGAGATATTCATGGATTCTGATGAGCTGCATTTCACTGTCGTTTGCAACCTGTTCGGACGCGGCGATCTCGATGCCGAGTGGTTTTCCAAGTTTGCGGACTGCATCAGCAAACGAGACGTTCTCGACCTCCATGTAGAACTGCAGGACATTGCCGCCCTTCTTGCATCCGAAACAATGGCATATCTGCTTATCCGGACTGACTGTGAATGAAGGCGTCTTTTCATTGTGGAACGGACAGAGACCGACATAGTTCCGTCCCCTTTTTTCCAGCTTGATATAACTGGATACAAGTTCAGTGATGTCGGTCCCCTGTTTAACTGCTTCTACTGTTTCATCTGGTATTCTCAATCACATCATCCTTTAATGTCGAGTCTTCCTTCGACATAATCCAAAATTTCGTTCGCGGTTTCTTCAATCGCCTTTTCCGATACGTCGATGACCGGACAGCCGATCTTCCCTATCACTTCATTGAAATAGTCCAGCTCCTCCTCGATCCTCTGGTCATTGGCATAGCTTGCCGTATTCTTGAGGCCGAGCTGTGCAAGCCTTTCTTTTCTTATCTTGTTCAATGAAGTCGGGTTGATCTTCAGGCCGACACATTTTTTCGGATCCACATTATAAAGTTCCTTCGGCGGTGTAACTTCGGGCACAAGCGGCACGTTCATCACCTTGTACTTCTTATGGGCAAGGTATTGCGAGAGCGGTGTCTTGGATGTCCTCGATACACCGATCAGAACGATGTCCGCCTTGTCCAGGCCACTCGCATCCTTGCCGTCATCGTACTTGACCGCAAATTCGATCGCCTCGATCTTCTTGAAATAGTCCTCATCGAGACGATGGACACGCCCCGGCTCGTAATATGGCGCCTCCTCTGTCCGGCCTTCCAATACGTTCATCAGTGGACCCATGATGTCCACAGAAGGGACATTTTCCGCCTGCAGCTCCTGCTTTATATATTTCCTGAGATCGGGTGTGATGATTGTGAATACGACGATGGCATTCTTGCTTTTGGCAAGGTCGATGACATCATCCACATTCTCCTCCGATTCTATATATGGATAGCGGATCAGCACTTCATCGGATTCTTCTATATTGAACTGCGACAGGCATGCCTTGGCCACCAGTTCACCAGTCTCCCCGACGGAATCCGAGGCAATGATCACTTTTATCTTAGACATTCAAACACTTCCTTATTCCATGAGATTAACAAATACTCTTGTAATGGTGGTCTTCGTAATCCGCCCAATCACCTGGTCGATGCCGTCCCGCTCCTCGACGACGGGAAGGGAATCGATCTGCTTCTCGATCAACTGATTTGCTGCATAGATCAGAAGGTCGTTCGGATAGCAGATGGTGATGTTCGGCTTTCTGGTCATGATGACGCTCACCGGCGTCTTTTCTATATCATTTGAGCCCATCGTCCCCCTCAGCAGGTCCTTGCGTGAAATGACGCCTACCAATGCCTTGTTGTTGTCGATGGCATACAGTGTCCCCACATCCTCGAGAAACATCTTGACCACCGCCTCGTATATGGAGGTGTCCTCTTTGATCAGAATTGGCACACTCTGGACTTCGCTGACAAGTATGTTCCTTATTTTGGAAGTCATTACTTCCTCCGACTCCTTGCCGGTATAGAAGTAGCCGACCCGGGGTCTTGCATCAAGATATCCCGACATGGTCAATATGGCCAGGTCAGGTCTGAGTGTCGCCCGTGTCAGCGACAGCTGCTCAGCAATCTTGCTGCCAGTGATTGGACCATGCTGCTTTACTATTTTGAGTATTTTTTCCTGTCTCTCATTCAGTTCCATGCCCTCACTCCCAACACACCCAATTATAATACATTCAGCGGAATAAAGAAATATACACAAAAGATTGCACAAAAATCAAACTGTGGATATAATGGGAATGAAGCGAGTTAAGGATGGTGCGAGCTTAACATTGAATTGGCATATTATACTGAAGATAAAAGTGGATATAAAAGCGGAGTGTCTACACTAATTGGGGTGGAACCGCGGGCTATGCTCGTCCCCGGATAACATTAATGTTATCCGGGGACGTTTATTTTTATCCACCATCTTTAACTCTGAATATTCAAATGTAAGGAGTCGGATCAAATGGAAATGGAAACGATTGTGAATTTGGCAAAGACGAGAGGATTTGTATTCCCGGGTAGCGAAATATATGGCGGCCTTGCGAACACTTGGGATTACGGCCCACTCGGCGTCGAACTCAAAAATAATGTCAAGCAGGCATGGTGGAAGAAGTTCATCCAGGAATCCCCATACAATGTCGGACTGGATGCAGCAATACTGATGAATCCAAAGACATGGGAAGCATCCGGACACCTCGGGAACTTCAACGACCCGATGATCGACTGTAAGGCATGCAAGTCCCGTCACCGTGCAGACAAGCTGATCGAGGATGTCATCCAGAAGGAAGATGATTCCTTCGTTGCGGACGGCCTGAGCTTCGACGAGATGAAGAATATCATCGAGGAGCGTGATATCAAGTGTCCGAACTGTGGTGCACATGACTACACGGAGATCAGACAGTTCAACCTGATGTTCAAGACATTCCAGGGTGTCACTGAATCCTCAACCAATGAAATTTTCCTGAGGCCGGAAACGGCACAGGGCATATTCGTCAACTACAAGAATGCACAGCGCACGATGCGCAAGAAGCTGCCTTTTGGCATCGGCCAGGTCGGCAAATCGTTCCGTAACGAAATCACACCCGGCAACTTCACCTTCAGAACACGTGAATTCGATCAGATGGAACTTGAATTCTTCTGCAAACCGGGTACGGAAATCGAGTGGCAGAACTACTGGAAGGATTTCGCCGTCAAATGGCTTCAGGATCTGAACATGACGGATGCGAATACGAGACTCAGGGATCATGATGATGATGAACTGAGCCACTACTCCAATGCGACGACGGACATCGAGTACAAGTTCCCATTCGGCTGGGGAGAACTGTGGGGTATAGCGAGCCGTACGGACTTCGATCTGCGCCAGCACATGGAGCATTCGAATGAAGACTTCACATACCATGACCAGGAGACGGGTGAGAAGTTCATCCCGTACTGCATCGAGCCTTCACTCGGCCTTGACCGTGTCGCCCTCGCCTTCCTGTGCGATGCCTATGACGAAGAGGAGCTCGAGAACGGCGAAAAGCGCACAGTGCTCAGATTCCATCCGCAGCTTGCACCATTCAAGGCGGCGGTACTGCCACTATCGAAAAAGCTGAGCGGTGACGCAATCAAGGTATTCGAAAAGATTGCCGGAGACTTCAACGTCGAATTCGATGAATCCCAATCCATCGGAAAGCGCTACAGACGCCAGGATGAAATCGGCACACCATACTGCATCACTTTCGACTTCGATTCCCTCGATGACAATAAAGTGACGGTCAGGGACCGTGATACGATGGAACAGACACGCGTGGCGATCGATGAACTGAATGATTTCCTCAAGGAAAAAATAAAATACTAGACGCAAAAACGGCAAAGTCTCGACTTTGCCGTTTTTATAATGTCTGTATCAGCCGCCTTGATTTGAAATAGACGCCGGTGTATTCATCATATATCATTTCGACAAATGACAGCAGAAGTGCTGCATTGTCTTTTGAGATCCGGATCGAATCCACCTGATCGACCGGGGTATGCTTCATATAGCCGGCCAGGTAGAGGACACGGTTGCTGATGGGCACCGCACGGTGGGACGTCTCTTCATCGATGCATCGTGCACAGAGCACACTGTGGTAGTTGAAGGAATAGTGGGAAAACAGGGACCTGTCCGTCCCTCCACACACTGCACATTCATCGACATTGATCTGGCCCCCGTAGTACGGCAGCATCTTGATGGCGGTAAATGATACTACACCCGCCGGTTCACTCTCTGCCTCGAGCAGTGAAAGCGACTTGATCATGAGACGGTAGAAGCTCTCCTGCTGCATCTCCTCCTCAAGCGCCCGGGTGATGAGCTCCATGATATAGGAAGCATATGTGTAGATGACGAAATCCCCGTTCACCCGCTTGAACGGCTGGATGACATCCACCTCATTCAGCATTCCCATCCCCTTGAAACGGTTGTAGGTGAACAGCACTTCCTTCAGCCCCTGCCTCAGGACGATGAAGGGACTTTTCGTCTTGTTGAACCCTCTTGCCATCAAAGGGACCTGGGCGCCGTCTTCTGTCAATATGGTAATGATCCGGCTGGACTCGCTGTAGTTGGTCTGCCGGATCATTACACCTTTATGCTGATATATCATCCGTCGTTCTAATACTCCTCGTCCCGATAGCCGAGCGAGCGGATGAATTGTGACTTGTTGCGCCAGTCCTTCTGTACTTTCACCCAGAGCTCAAGATATACCCTGCTGCCGAGCAGGTTCTCAATATCGGTGCGGGCAAGCTTGCCGATCTCCTTGAGCATCTTGCCATTCTTGCCGATGACCATCCCTTTTTGTGAATCGCGTTCAACGTAGATTACTGCGGCGACATTGATCGTCCCCCGGTCATCCGCCTTCATGCGCTCCACTTCGACGCCGATTGCATGCGGTATTTCCTGACTCGTCAGGTGCAGTGCCTTTTCACGGATGAGCTCACCTACGATGAAGTGTTCCGGATGGTCCGTAATCCGATCTTCCGGATAATACATCGGCCCTTCCGGGAGGTAGCCCTCGATGACTTCAAGCAGCCGGTCGACATTATTGCCCTGCAGCGCAGAAATGGGTACAACTTCGGCAAAAGGCAGCTTGTCCTTATACACCTCGATCTGTTCGATGAGCTTGTCCGGATGTACCAGGTCTATCTTGTTCATTACAAGGATGATCGGGGTTTCCGTGTTTTTGAGCATGTCGATGATATACTCGTCACCGCGGCCGATCTCTTCTGCAACATTTACAAGGAACAGTATTGCTTCCGTCTCCCTCAGTGTATTCCTTGCCACCTTCATCATATGCTCCCCAAGCTGGTGCTTCGGCTTGTGGATGCCGGGTGTATCTATGAAGATCATCTGGCTTGCTTCTGTCGTATGGACGCCCTGTATCTTGTTTCTTGTCGTCTGCGGCTTATCCGACATGATCGCCACTTTCTGGCCGAGAACCTTATTCATGAAAGTCGACTTGCCGACATTCGGCCGCCCGATGATGCTGATGAAGCCTGATTTGAATCCTTTTTCTGTCATAATTCCATATCCTTCCCTGAAAAGCCGAGCGGCAGCAGATCATCCACAGTACGCTTGATGACCTTGCCGTCCGTGTTGGCCAAGTATACAGGCATATCATCATCACACAGCTCCTTCATGACCTGACGGCAAGTGCCGCAAGGGCTTGAAGGTTCTTCCGAATCCGTGATGACCACAATCGCCTTGAATTTCTTGATATTATTGGAATAGGCGCTGACCAGTGCACTGCGCTCTGCACATATTGTTGCAGGATAGGCGGCGTTCTCAATGTTTGCGCCATAGATGTATTCATCATCTTCCGTAATGAGCAATGCGCCCACGTCAAACTTGGAGTATGGTGTATATGCACGGCTCTGCGCCACCTTTACCTCTTCCAGCCATTCCGCTTTGAATATTCCATCGTTCATAAAATCCTCTCCTCACTATAGCAAATAGGGTATAAACACAAACAGGCCGATGATGACGGCATAGAATGCAGCCAGCAGTACACCTGCCGCCCCTGCATCCTTGGCCGCCTTGGCCATGGGGTGGTACTTGTCCGTCGTCAGATCGACAGCCGCTTCAACAGCCGTGTTGAATGCTTCGGTAACCAGCACAAGGAATACCGCGCTGATGATGAACAGCCAGCCGGTGCGGTCGAGTCCGACCACAATCCCCAGGATGACAGCCAGCAAGCCCAACATGAGATGGACCATGAAATGCGTATCTTTCCGCATCAGCCACCGGAGTCCCATGAAAGCGAATTTGAACCTGTTGAACAGTCTCATATCAATCTTCCCGGGTTACACCGAAAGCTTCCAGTATCTCATCTTGCAGCCGGTTCATCTCCTTTTCCTCCCCAGGTTCCATGTGGTCATATCCGAGCAGGTGGAGGAATCCGTGCAGGCTGAGGAACATCAGCTCCCTTTTGTAGCTGTGGCCATATTCCCTGGCCTGAGCCTCTGCACGATCTGTGCATATGATGATATCCCCGAGCATTCTGGGTGCGTCCTCATGGATTACATTGTCATCCTCATCCTCCATCGCAAAGCTGATCACATCGGTGACGGCGTCCTTTCCGCGATAGTCCCGGTTGATGTCCTTTATCTCCGCTTCGCCCACAAAGGAAATGCTGATTTCCGCGTCGTCCTTTTCGTCGAGATGACCATAGGCGAAACTGATCAGCGATTCGATTTCGTTTTTCTGATTTTCATCCGTGAAGCCATCCTCATCCATGAAGTCGATATTGATCAAGCTGCTCACTCCTTCTCATATGCCTTGATGATTTTTGAAACAAGTGGATGGCGTACAACATCCGATTCATCCATCTTGTTCACTGCAATTCCCTTGACGTCGGAAAGCAGTCTTACGGACTCGACAAGTCCGCTCTTCGTGGACCCCGGGAGGTCGATTTGGGTTTCATCACCTGTAACAACCATTTTTGAACCGAACCCGAGCCGCGTCAGGAACATCTTCATCTGCATCTCGGTCGTATTCTGGGCTTCGTCCAGTATGACGAACGCCTCGTTCAATGTACGGCCACGCATGTAGGCAAGTGGCGCCACCTCTATTACCCCGCGCTCTATAAGCCGGTCCGTCTGCTCTGCACCGAGAACCGTATGGAGCCCATCATACAGTGGCCTCAAATAAGGATCCACCTTCTCCTTGAGGTCACCCGGCAGGAAACCGAGATTTTCCCCCGCCTCCACAGCCGGCCGTGTCAGAACAATCCGTTTCACGCTGTTTTCACGGAGCATCTGGCATGCCAGAACTACAGCCAGGAAAGTCTTGCCCGTGCCTGCCGGCCCAATGCCGAATGCCAGGTCGTTGCGTTTGATATTTTCTATATACAGACGCTGCCCCGTCGTTTTCGCACGGATGCTCTTTCCCTTCACATCCCGGGCAATCTCTTCATTATAGAGATCTGCAAGGTATTCAATCGTCCCCTTGCGTGCCATCATGGCTGCAGATTGGACATCCCTCAGATTGATGGACATCCCCCGCTGGATGATTTTGAGCAGATTGATCAGTACATCTTCCGTCAATTCGACAGTCTCATCATCTTCACCATCCACGGTAATCTCATTGCCGAGGGTGTGGATCGTCACATCGAACTCCTCTTCCAGAAAAGTGATATGCTGATCATTTGCACCGATTAGTGCCTGAGCCTCTTCCAGGCTGTCTATATTTATAATATTAGGCATGCGTAAACCCCTTTTTCCAAAGTCTCTTTCCCCTTAAATTTACCACTAAGCCACCGCTACTGCAATGAATTAGTGCAGGTTAGGAAAGTTCCAGAAAGGCCCGGAAGATCATTTCACCGGTTGTTGTCCACCAGTATATCCAGTTCGGAAATGATGGTATTCGCAGCACTTCTGAAAGACAGGAAGGCACCCGCCTCCACCTGCTTCCGACCAGCACAGTATATGGTCAGGTGCATCCCCGCCTCCTTCCCATGGGTAATCACCCGATGGACTTTGACTTCCATCACGCCTTCAGGAAGCGATGGTAAACTCACCTTTTCCATATCCACCCGTTTCTCAAGTCCAGCATGGTCACCATCTATAAAGGCAGCCAGTGCATCAATCAACAGGCGCTTTTTCGGAGCATTGCCGCAGTCCTTTGGAAAAAGGATGTGAACACCCTTCCCTGTAATGATGGTCTCCATTGAGATCCCCTCCTTCCAATACCTTTTACCCGCTCCACAAGTTATTACAATATGATGAACAAAGCTAAACATTGTTACGTTTGTCACAAAATATCAATTGTTTTCTGTTCCTGGTGATCTATATTGGAAGTAACAGTTAAAGGAGCGATGGTAATGAAACCAGATATCAGAATCCCGGACTTCAATGAGGTCCCTTTCATAGTCATATGGGAACTGACACGTGCATGTGAACTGCATTGCCTGCACTGCAGGGCCGAGGCACAGGTGGAACGCAATCCCTATGAATTGTCCACAGACGAAGGGAAGCGGCTCATAGATGATATTGCCGCGATGGAATACCCGATGCTCGTATTTACCGGCGGGGACCCGCTGATGCGGAAAGATGTATTCGAACTTGCAGAATATGCAGTGGAAAAAGGCGTCAGGGTATCGATGACACCAAGCGCCACACCGAATGTCACAAAGGAAGCGATGCAGAAGGCGAAGGATGTCGGGCTCAGCCGATGGGCCTTCAGCCTGGATGGCCACAACAGGCAGGTTCATGACCACTTCAGGGGAACCGAAGGCAGCTTTGACCTGACGATGAAAGCCATCAGCTATCTGAATGAACTCGGCATGCCGCTTCAGATCAACACGGTGATTTCAAACTATAATATCGAGTACCTCGAAGAGATGAAGGAGATGGTCGAATCACTCGACTGCGTGCTGTGGAGTGTATTCTTCCTCGTGCCGACCGGACGCGGGAAGAATGAAGATATGATTACACCCGTCCAGCATGAACAGGTCTTCAGGTGGCTGAACAGAATCAAGGATGAAGTGCCGTTCGACATCAAAACCACGGCCGCCCAGCACTATCGCCGGGTTGTCATCCAGGATCAGATGCGCAGGAACAAGGATCCGGAGGCCCAGATCCGCTACATGGATGCACTCAGCGAAGGCAAAACAGGCACAATCGATGGCCTCGGGCGTGCGCCGAAAGGCGTCAATGACGGCAATGGATTTGTCTTCATCTCACACATCGGCCATGTCTATCCAAGTGGACTGCTGCCTGTCAACTGCGGCAACGTGCGCGTCGACAAGCTGTTCGACATATACAAGCACTCCCCGATCCTCAAAAGTCTCAGGAACCCGGACCTCTATAAGGGAAAATGCGGCGTCTGCGAATTCAGGCACGTCTGCGGCGGATCCCGCTCAAGGGCCTATGCCGCCACTGGAGATTATCTTGAGAGCGAACCTTATTGTGTCTATATTCCAAAAGCCTACCGCAAGAAGAAAAAGACGGTCACAGAAAGCTGACTGGATGCTTTGGAAAGGGATGCCGCGGCATCCCTTTTTGCTTTGCATAAAGTATATGATTTGAAAGGGAAGGACTGCACTGGTAATATTAATTCAATCCCTAGTATAATAATAGGTTTTAATATGAAGATTATAAGGAGTGGTTATTTTGAGTAATGTCCCACTATTCGTATCAACCGACTGGCTGGCGGAACGGTTGGAAGATCCAGAATTGCGCCTGCTGGATGCAACAACATTTCTGAAACAGCCTGAGGGTGATGGCTATTATGATGTATGGTCAGGAAAAGAAGCTTATGAAGAGGCGCATATTCCCGGAGCGGTCTTTGCAGACCTCAAAAACGAACTGTCGGACCCCGATGCGCCGCATCCCTTCACCCATCCCTCCCGTGAGCGGTTTGTGGAGAAGATCAGTGAACTCGGTGTCGGCGAAGGTACTTATGTGGTCGTCTATGACAGGGGCGCTGTCGTCAATGCACCAGACGTGATTGCTTCCGACTGGGCATCGCGCCTTGCATGGCAATTGAAGTATGAAGGCTTTGAGAATGTCGCCGTCTTGGATGGCGGATTCGGAAAATGGAAGGATGAGGGACGTCCGGTCACACAGGAGCCGGGTTCATATCCGGAAGGCGATTTCAACACCGAAAGAAATCCGGATCTGTTCGCAGACAAGGATGATGTATTGAAAGCCATAAAAGATGACAATGTCGTCATACTAGACAGTCTCGCTCCACAGAATTATCGTGGTGAAGTGGACACGTATGGCAGGCCAGGTCATATCCCGGGAAGTGAGAATGTATTCTTCGGCGCACTTTCCGACCCGGATACACAGGAACTGTATGACGATGAGAAGCTGAAGGAAATATTCGGCGAAGCCGGCGCTCTGGATCCGGATAAGAAAGTGATCACATATTGCGGCAGTGCCATCGCTGCCACCTGGACAGGGCTGCTGCTGAACAAGCTTGGACAGGACAACGTTACGGTATATGATGGTTCACTGACCGAATGGACCCAGGATGACTCACTCCCAATGGAGACCGAATAAAATACACCCAGATGACCCTTCCGAAGGTCATCTGGGTGTATTTTTACTCTAAACACCTGGTATAATGGTATATATGAATCAGGAGGGATAACCATGGAAAACCAGATCATCGTCCCCCATCTATGGTTTGACACGGAAGCAGAGGAAGCAGTCGAATTCTACATGTCCCTATTTCCCGAATCGAAGATTACAGACCGCACGACACTGCATGATACACCGTCCGGGGATGCACAGCAGCTCTCTTTTGAACTTTACGGCTACAGATTCATGGCCATCAATGCAGGCCCGTACTTCACGTTCAACCCGTCCATCTCCTTCTTCGTCAATTTCGATCCTTCAAAGGACGACACAGCTGAACAGACCCTCACAACAATATGGGAAGCTTTAATCGATGAAGGCACCGCACTCATGCCACTCGACGAATACCCCTTCAGCAAGAAATATGGCTGGGTCGAAGACAAATACGGAATCTCGTGGCAGCTCATACTTGGCGGCCCCGAGGAGGGCGACTGGCCGAATATTGTCCCTTCCCTGATGTTCGTCAATCAGAATCTCGGAAAATGCGAAGAAGCATTGGAGTTCTATCTTTCAGTCTTCGAAAACTCCCGCATGGGGGAAATCGCCAGATTTTCAGACGATACGCCCCCTCATCTGCCCAGCTCGGTCATGTACTCCGATTTCATGATTGAAGGCCAGTGGTTCTCTGCGATGGACAGTGCCGGCCCGCATGAATTCAACTTCAATGAAGCCATCTCCCTGATGGTGCTTTGTGAAGACCAGCAGATGGTCGATGACTATTGGGAGAAATTGTCGGCAGATCCTGATGCGGAACAGTGCGGCTGGCTCAAGGACAAGTATGGCGTATCCTGGCAGATCATCCCGAGGGAGATGGATGAGATGATGTCGAATGGCTCTCCGGAACAGGTACGGAAAGTCACACAGGCTTTCCTCGAGATGAAGAAGATTGATCTTGAAGCACTGAAGCAGGCATACGAAGGATGACAAAAGAAGGGGGATCGGACGGACTGCAGTCCGTCTGGCCCCCTTTTCTTCATATCAGTTTTTTATGGAATGAGACGGTGCGCTCCACTTCCCTGAATCCAAGATGTGCATGCATTCCAATACTTGCAGCGTTGTCGATCAGGCAGTCGCTGCCAAAATCCGAGCATCCCCTTTCCATCGTCCAGGATTCGCATGCCTCGACAAGCTGCCGTGCATATCCCCTGAACCGATGACCATCAGATATATAGATGCCCTCCAGATACCCTGCAGGTGAAGATTCAGCACCGGCAACATAGTCATGGCGCAGACTGCAGTGGGCAAAGCCCACTGCTTCACTGTCCACTTGGGCAATGAAGACTGCATTATCATCACTGGCAATAAACACTTCGAATTCCTTCTCCAACTCGGCCGGGCCACTCTCCGGCCACAATCTGAGTACGAGATGGAGAAGTTCCCCTATGTCATCCCTTGCTGCCTGTCTGATCATCTATCTTCTGTGGCGTCATCGTAGGCCTGCAGGGCCTTGCCGCCATATACACTGCCCGGGCCGCCGCCCATGACGATGGCCACCCCTGCGATTTCAGCAATCTCCTCACGCGTTGCACCGAGCTTGATCAGCTTGTTCACATGATTGCCGATGCATCCTTCACATTTGTCTGCGATGGCGAAGGATAGAGCGGCGAATTCCTTCGTCTTCTTATCCAGCGCACCGGACCTGTAGGCGGCATCCTGCAGGTCCTTGAAGCTTTTCATCGTGTCCGGAATGGTTTTCTGCAGCCGTTTCGTGTTGCCCTGCGCAACAGTATTAATTTCATTAAAATGTGTCATATCCTATCACCTTTCCAACAGTAGATACTCTTCATATATTACTATAGCAATCCAAGGCATGTATGCCTACACATCCGACTGGAGATACTTTTCATCCCATCTTTCCGGCAGCAGCGCCTCCAGCCGGACAGTTCGACCATCCAGGCCGATTTCGCAGCCATAGTTGTCCTCCCCAACCTGATTAATCAGTTCACGGCATCTGCCGCAGGGCGGAAGCACTGCACCATCCTCATGGACGGCTATGATTCTGGCAATATCATATTCTCCCCCAGTAACCATTGCGGCTATTGCCGAATGCTCTGCACAGAACCCGATGGAAGACGGCAGATCGAGCGCGACACCTGTGTATACATTCCCATCCACAGTCATGAGTGCTGCCGCGACATGTCCCATCCTCCCTTCCCTGCTCGTCGTCTGCGTATTCAATTTCTGCTTCGCAATATCATAAAGATCATCCATATTCACAGCCCCCCTCTTTGTATAGTCTATACATCCACATTATATCAAAAAAGCATGGGCACCATCCGGTTCCCATGCTCGCAGTTACATGAAATTGGTGATATGGAGGGACACCAATGCCGTCATCCAGACTGCATGGACAATCTCCAGAATGCCGATCTGCTTCATCTTCCAGCCCCGTCCGTAGAGCGCAACCGCCCGGACCAGACTGAGCAGGAATGCGAGTGCCAGTATCCAGTGTGCACTGAGCATGATGATGAATACAATTGCATGATAGGCGTATGAAGCCATCCTGTACTTCGGATTCTTCTTCTCCCGGATCATCGTCTTCACAAAAAGTGCAGTGCTCGTAAAGAACAGAATGTTGATGATGATGACGAAAAATACCGGCCACGACAGTGCATGCAGATTGAGGAAGGCGATGCCGCCCCCCGCGAGCGCAAAGATTGTGATGGCGGAAATGTCATTGAAAATGTTCCGTTCATTTCTGATGGATGCAAAATATGCGTTGACTGCACCGAACGGGAGCATCATGAGGAAGAAGAAGAATATGCGGTAGTCCACCATCAATGGATAGATGAAAAGGATGGCAGACAGTCCAAAAAACAATGCTGCCGCCTTAAGGTAGCCATATTCCCTCCGCCGCTTCTTGATGAAGAACAGTACATGGTCCGCCATGAAGAAGATCAACAACCAACCTGCCATGTAGAAAAGTTGTGCCGGATGGAACCCGCCGGCCACCATACCGATAACCAATGGCATGAACACCATCGCCCATGCCCCATGCTGATTCTGCTTTTTGAATTTCATCGTCTCACCTCTTGCCACCATTATATTACGGGGCAATATGAGGGGGACGCTCAGAATATAACATTTTTGTGAATAAATAAACATAATTAAAGGCCACTTCAAACGAAGTGGCCGGCTTCTATATATTTTTTATGCTCTCAATCAGCTCAGGCAATCCATCTTCAAAAAGATGGGAATCACTTTCTATAATTCTCTGCTCATCAGACTTAATCAGTCTACAGTAGTGGTCGAAATGTCTTTTCGGTACAACTCCATCCTCTTCACTATGGAACAGGCCGATGTGTCCAATGTAGCCCAAGTTTTTCTCAAATCCTTGCTCAAGTTGAAAATCCATCTTATGCCAGTCTTCATCAAGGCCCCAAACTGGAGACGCAACGATGAACAGTGCTTTAATATCAGTTTCTACATTCTCTTCCGAAAGATATTTAAGGAGCGTGGAACCGCCCATGGAATGACCGATCAATATGACCTCGTCCATACTTTTCAGATATAGGTCGAGGACTTCCTTCCAATCCACATACCGCGGGTTATTCGGAATCGGCATATACGGCGCAGAAATCTCATGTGTGCTGCCCAGCCGCTCTTTCATATAGCGGATTAGACCGGTACTTCCCTCATCCCTATTTTGTGGTCCTGCACTGTGTATGAACAAAACTTTGGATTTCATGGACTTTCATCTCCTCCTATCCATCATTACAACAAGTCGGGGGGCCGGCCTTAATAGTAGGATCTATTTCGCCAGTCCTCATCTTCCGCCTCTACTTCCAGTGCAAATAAATGAAATAGGATGACCAGTAGAAAGGCACCGACGAAGAGCACAATCATTCCTTCCAGGTGAATATCGAAAAATGCCTGCATGAGTATGGGCAGCGGGATGAGAAGTGTAATCAACATGCTTCTTTCCCGATATTTTTGTGAAAGATATTGGCTTTCCCCACAATATGGACATGGCATCCCCGAATCTAATGTTGTATACCGCTTGAGTGTTGCTTTTATGTCCCACTTGTCTTCACAACTTTTACAACGTATCAAAATACCTCTCCTTTTTATTCAGATGCATGGAGTCCCGTCCTTTTGACAAAAATCCATCCTAATGCTCTGTCATGAGGTGTTTCATCAATTTATATGCCTATCTCAACCTTGGAGGGTATTATGCCACACGAAGCTTTAAATTACAAATCCGCCTTCAACATCTGCAGTAGCTGCCCTACTTGTCCAGATTCAGTGCTTTAAGCTGTTCGGCGAGTGCATTGTTGATCGGCGCCTCGTCCTCCTGCTCCTTCATATACTTGCGGACGGTACGCTTGTCGACCTTGCCGCGGCCTTCCTTCTTCCTTCTTGCCTCAAAGGCGGACAGTTTTTCCCTGTGGCCGCACTTGCATGTGAAGATCTGGCCCTCGCCTTCACCGCTCAGCGTCATCTTCTTTTTGCATTTCGGGCAGCGGGCATTGGTGACGCGGGCGACATTCTTGCGGTGGCCGCAATCCCTGTCCTGGCAGACGAGCATCTTGCCCTTCTTGCCGTTGACTTCGAGCAATGGCTTGCCGCAGTCGGGACAGGATTTGCCGGATATGTTGTCGTGCTTGAACTTCTTGTCGCTCTCTTTGATCTCCTGCGTGATTGCCTTCGTATGGGCCTTCATTTCGTTGATGAAGTCCGCCTTCTTCAACACGCCCTTGGCGATGCCTTCAAGTTTCTGTTCCCACACTGCTGTAGTCGTGGGCGACCGGAGGGCATCAGGAACAAGGTCCAGCAGCTGCCTGCCTTTCGAAGTGATCTTGATGGACTGTCCATTCTTTTCTATCAGGAAGGAATTGAACAGCTTGTCGATGATGTCCGCCCGTGTAGCGACTGTACCGAGCCCTCCGGTCGAGTCTAGGATGGACTTCAATTTCTTGTCCTGGACTTCCATGTACTTTGCCGGATTCTCCATGGCGGACAGCAGCGTCGCTTCCGTGAAGCGTGCAGGCGCCTTCGTCTGGGCGGACGTCTGGGTCACACGATGCACCTGGATTGATTCACCCTTCTCTAGTTTCGGAAGTTGCTGGTCTTTGACATCATCCGTCTCCTCTTCATCGAAGTGATTGGAATAAGCCGCTTTCCAGCCTTCCTTGAGGACGGTTCTGCCCTTGGCGATGAATGTCTCTCCGGCGGCTGCCGCCTTCACCGTCACCTGTTCAAATTCATGCGGCGGCAGAAGAACGGCGAGGAACCTTTTGACGACCAAGTCATAGAGTCTGCGTTCCCGCTCGTTGAAATCGGATGGGTGCACATGGTTCTCTGTCGGGATGATCGCATGGTGGTCGCTGACCCTGCTGTCGTCGACGAAGGACTTGTTCGACTGTATCTTCCCTCTCAGGATGCGTGTCGCTGTGGCACGGTATTCCCCGATGCCGCACGCCTTCAGCCGCTCAGGCAATGTCGGCACGATATCTTTTGACAGATACCTTGAATCCGTCCTCGGATATGTGACGACCTTATGGCGTTCGTATAGCCCCTGAAGTACATTCAGTGTTTCTTTTGCCGAGAATCCAAGCTGCTTGTTGGCATCCCTCTGAAGTTCCGTCAGGTCATAGAGCCCCGGGGCGAACGTCTTCTTCGGCTTGCTTTCCACCGAGTCGACCGTCAGTGGACTGCCGTCCACCTTATTCACCAGAGCATCGATCCGTTCCTTGTCGAAGCTCCGGCTGTTGCCTTTTTGGTCCTGCCATGTCAGTTTCAATCCATCTGTGTGCACTTCGATGCCGTAGTACGTCTTCGGTTTGAAATTCCGGATTTCCTCTTCCCTGCTCTCAATCATCGCCAGGGTCGGCGTCTGCACGCGCCCGCAGTTGAGCTGCGCATTGAATTTGGTCGTCAGTGCACGGGAGGCATTCAATCCGATGTACCAATCCGCTTCCGAACGGGCGACTGCCGCCTCGTAGAGGTTCTCATAGTTCTTTCCGGGCTTGAGGTTATCGAACCCTCCCCTGATCGCCTTGTCCGTTACAGATGAAATCCACAGGCGTTCAATGGGCTTGTTCACTTTTGCCTTCTTGATGATCCATCGTGCAACAAGCTCCCCTTCCCTTCCGGCATCCGTCGCGATGATGATTTTGTCCACATCCTTGCGGAGCAGTTGGGATTTCACCGCATTGAACTGTCCGCCGGCCTTCTTGATCACCGTCAGCCTGAGCGGATCCGGCAGCATCGGCAGGTCCTCGAGGTTCCATGTCTTATATTTATTGTCATAGCTTTCAGGGTCGGCGAGCGTCACAAGATGCCCGAGTGCCCATGTCACTATGTATCTATCTCCTTCAATGAAGCCGTTCCCCTTCCTATGGCAGTTCAATACTTTCGCAATATCCCTTGCCACAGAAGGTTTTTCGGCGAGCACTACACTTTTAGCCAATTTACTTCATCCTTTCAAAATCACAGCACTATAATTCCCCATTATACAGAAAAAGCCGGGGAATATTCATCCCCGGCAGCAAATTAATTTTTGATCAGCTTCCTCATTTCAGCATCGTCTTCCATGACCTTCCGTGTGAAGGGGCATTGCGGATCGATCTTCCTGCCCTCCTGGCCGACGAACTCGACCATCGTTTCGACCAGCTGGGTGCCGACGCCCTCACCACTCAGGCTGTCGTCCACCCTTGTGCTTTCCACTACATAGTCGCCGTCATCATCCACACTGAATATGATTTCAGCTTCGGGGTTGACTTCATCCTCCCCGACAAAGAACATATTCTCACCTTTTTTTATGTCCATCAGTCTTCCTCCCAATAGTTTTAGCTTTATATCTTTAATAGACGTTTTCAGCCTTTTGAAACATTCATGGCTCTGCGGAAGGGATAAAAGCCACGGGGGTGCGTTCTGTGTTAAACTGTTTTCAAATAGAATCCAGGCTCGGAGGTATCCAATGAACACATCACTGATCATCGCCTATATCATCGTTTTCGTATTATCCGCCATTCCGTTGTTCGAAGCCTTCGTCGTCGTACCGGTCGGTATTCTCGGCGGAATGAATTTCACCATGACCCTTATCATCGGCATTCTCGGCAACCTTGTCACACTGCTTCTGATCATCGTCCTGATGGATCGCATCAAAAGATGGTATCTCGCACGACAGGAAAGGAAAGGCAACACCAGGGACCGTAAATCGCAGCGTGCCGAAGCCATCTGGAAGAAATACGGGCTGCCGGGCCTCGCCTTCATCGGTCCATTCTTCGTCGGCAGCCACTTTACGGCACTGATGGCCGTCATACTCGGCGGCAGCCAGAAGGCCACATTCTGGTGGGTGACGTTGAGTGTCGTCGCCTGGACACTCGGCCTTTCCATACTTGTACTGTTCGGAGTGGACTTCATGAACCTCGAAGACCCTCAGTTCCTCAGCCGTTTCATAAGTGAATAGAACATATATCAAATTGTCATAAAATTATGGTTCATGTTAATATATTCAATGTCACAAAACTAACCGATAAGGACAGATATGAATGAATAACCTGCAGAAAAATGGATATGCAAAATACGATCTTATGACAAGCCTCGATTATGACGGCATTGAAGCAGACTACAAGGAGATACTCGACTACTTCGAAGATCTGCCCATAGACGACTATGCCCCGGAAGCAAACCGCTATCGCAGATACTCCCGGGCACTTGTCCTTCCCACGTCCGGCACCATCGAATGGCTGCCGACCATCCGAAGAGATGGCGAAGAATATTCGGCCTACTTCCAGGGGAAGTTCAACCCTGAACATGCAGGCTCCTACAGGGAATTCCATTCCATCGGAACATCCATCCAGAACAACCGTCTGCTCCAGAAAATCATCATGGCGAACTATCGGGAGACATTCTGGAAAGAAGAGGATCAGATCATGCCGATCCATGTCGGTGTACACTTCGTCAAACTGATGGTTGAATCCGATCAGGACCGGGCCGTGTCTTCTCCGGATTGCCTGCACCAGGACGGGGAGCCGTTCACCTTTGCCCACCTGGTGGAACGTACCAATGTCGAAGGGGGGACGAACGCCATAGGTATACCTGAAGTCAGGGGAAGAAAACCGGAGGAAGCGCGTGATGATGACCTCCATGAAATCTTTGAAATCACAGAGCCCCTTGAATCCTACGGCGTCTATGACTTCAAAGTCAGCCACTACGTCAGTCCGGTTGAAAAGGGTGAAGCCGGCACACCAGGCGTCAGATCCGTCATATTGATCGATTATCAGCTGACAGTCGTTGCAGACATGGATGAATAGGAAGAAGCCCCTGAGAGCGGAATGTGCCGCCTTCAGGGGTTTTCTTTCCATATTATAATATTATTGCGTGACCTTGAAGTTTCGTCACTCATTGCCGTAAGGCGCTAAAGTGTGCCTCAGGTATTCTGACTTACTGAACCACAGCCTCGATGTAAGATGGACAATCAGCAATATGAATATGAACTGATTGATTGATATTTCTGCAAAAAGATTATGGGTTATCACTCCAATAATAACTGCCGTATACATTATTCTGCTCAATACGCCATCAATCTTCAGGCCTTCTCGAGTATTCCCCTCCATATCTATAAACAATCCCACCACAACAGTCACAGCTATGACGTAGAAGGGTATCTCTCCTATAAACGCCAGTGTGAGAAAAAAACATCCTATTATGTAAATCGTCATTAATAAAGGTAAACCATTTTTAAGCAATTTCATATGACCCACCCAACCAGATATTTCTTTTACTTATAATCAATCCTTCCCCCATGACCTAATCATGGGGGAAAGATTGCCATGCTATTTCAATGAACCATGCGGGTCGATGACGAATTTCTTCGCTGCACCCTTATCGAAGTCCTGGTATCCATTCGGTGCCTCATCCAGACTGATGACCGTTGCATTGACCGCTTTCGCAATATCTGCACGGCCGGAAAGGATGGCCTTCATCAGGTCACGGTTGTATTTCATTGCAGGTGTCTGTCCTGTAACGAATGTATGTGCCTTTGCCCAGCCGAGGCCAAGACGCACTTTCAGAGTACCCTGCTGCGCTTCCTTATCGGATGCCCCTGGATCCTCGGTTACATAGAGGCCTGGAATACCGAGCTTACCGCCGGCTGTCGTGACATCCATGATGCTGTTGAGCACGGCCGCCGGCTGTTCCCCGCCACCTTCACCGTGTCCGGACGCTTCGAAACCGACGGCATCGACGGCACAATCGACTTCGTCCACTCCAAGCAGATCTTCAATCTGTTCACTCAAACGGTCGTGCTTCGAGACGTTGACCGTCTCGCATCCAAAGCTTTCCGCCTGTTTGAGGCGCTCATCCTGCAGGTCACCGACAATGACGCGGGACGCGCCGAGAAGCTGTGCCGAGTGTGCTGCAGCGAGGCCGACCGGGCCGGCTCCGGCGATATATACCGTAGAACCTGTCTTGACGCCTGCTGAATAGGCACCATGATAGCCCGTCGGGAAGATATCGGAAAGCATCGTCAAATCCAGTACTTTCTCCATAGCCACTTCCCTATCCGGGAAGACAAGCAGCTGGAAGTCGGCGTATGGCACCATGACATATTCGGACTGGCCGCCGACCCAGCCACCCATATCCACATAGCCGTAGGCCGCACCGGCACGTTCCGGATTGGTGTTCAGGCAGATATGTGTTTTTTGCTCCTGGCACATGACACAGCGGCCGCATGCGATGTTGAAAGGCACGGAGGCGATGTCGCCTTTTTTGACGAATTCCACGTCCCTGCCCACTTCAATGACTTCTCCCAAAATCTCATGTCCGAGGACCAGTCCTTCAGGCGCTGTCGTTCTTCCTCTGACCATATGCTGGTCACTGCCACAGATGTTTGTTGTAATGACTTTCAAAATGACCCCATGTTCACATTTCCGTCCAACGTTCTCTTTCGGTACCCCGGGACCTTCCCTGAGTACGAGATCCGGGTAATCGATATCCCTTACTTCAACGCTACCTGCTCCAGTATAGACTACACCACGATTTCCTGCCATCTTAACCCTCCTGTTAGTGTTTGACACCTTTTAGTCTGATTATGCAGCTCGAAGACATTTGCGACAGTACTTACGCTCCTTTCGCTTTAAGTCTATATCAAAAGCCCTATGGGCTCTGATCCCCTTCTGATCATCAAGCGTGTTGTGTAAGGATATGTAAAAAATCCTTTGACACCATCATATATCCTTCTGAATTTTCAGTCAATAATTGGAGATTATGTCATTCATTTTTTATAGGAAGAATGATGAATCCCTCCTCTATACTGCCAAACATCTTCTCTTCTGCGGCACCCGTATATATGTTATACATGCCGTATGCGCATAGGAACGCATCCACCTTGTCCTCCAGATGCTTGTGCGATTTCCGTGTTGCACTGCGGAGGTCCCAATCTATTTTTTCAATGAGATCTTGCACTCTGCCTTCCGCTTCCATTTCTTTGAAAAGACCCGTCAGCCGGTCCATCTCCCCGCATGTCTCCTCGAACGGCACCTTCCGCTTCCTTTTGTATCTGACCGGAAACATTTGTGGAAAAAGTCCGCAGCAGATGCCTGTCGGAAATGTTTCCACAATGTTTGAGGTTTCACTATCAAATCCGATTCTTATATCCGGCAGTGCCTTCATGATCTCCTGCATCAGCGTCTCTCCGCGTATATCCCCAAATGTACGGCTGAGATACGAGCGGTTCGAGTTGAATGCGAACAGTCTGTGCCCGTGAATCCGCGAACGCATCAGTGCACCCTCCGCCCCTCTCGACCCAGTTTCATTGTTGACGATCAGCGGCGCGTCTATGGCAATTGTAGCCGGTCCATCCAGATGCGCCTTGATGATGGCAACAACCGCTTCATTGGTGTAGACATCAGCATCCAGGAATTCCACCACACCATCTGCATCCATTACACAAATGCCCGTCTCGTTTCTATACGTCCATGCCAGGTCCACTCCAATAAACTTCATTCGTATCCCACCATCCTGCTTCCATAATGTATTTCTATCTCTATGCCTTTGTTGCTTTGCAGCTGCTTCTCTCTTAAAATTGATGTGTATTAAATTGAAAGGAGCGCGTTTATGAAAAAGTTCATCAATGCCAAAATATACGGCCAGGAGGATGCCAGTGAAATTCTGGTGGAAAACGGCGTCTTCAAATCCATCGGCCAGAACCTTGACGATGCAGAAGAAGTGATCGATCTGGAGCACCGCTTGGTTCTGCCCCCCTATGTCGATCCCCACCTGCACCTTGATTATATCTTTTCCGGAGTCGGAGAGGGAAACGCCAACATCTCGGGCACACTTTTTGAAGGCATACAGCGCTGGAGTGACAATAAAAAGTCGCTGACCGAAGAGACGGTGCGCGAACGGGCGCTGCGCGGCATAAAGAAGGAATTGAACCACGGTGTCCAGTACATCCGGACCCATGTCGATGTGACGGACCCCAACCTCACCGGCATGAAGGCACTGCTCAAGTTGAGGGAGGAGCTGAAGGATATCGTGACACTCCAGCTTGTTGCATTCCCACAGGAAGGATTCTTCCGTTATGAAGGCGCAGAAGCGCTCGTCGAAAAGGCGCTCGAGATGGGGGCGGATGTCGTCGGCGGGATTCCCCATTTTGAGATTTCATACGAGCATGGCGTGGAATCCCTGAAGCGCATCGTCGACCTCGCGCTTAAGTATGATGTCATGATCGACATCCACTGCGATGAGAATGATGACCCGAACAGCCGCTTCCTGGAGGTTTTGAATGCACTTGTCATGGAGAAGGGCTATGGTGAGAAGACGACGGCGAGCCATACGTGCAGCTTCGGTTCTGCCGATGACAGCTATGCAGCGAAGATGATGGGGCTCTTCCGTGAATCGAAGATCAACTTCATCTCCTGTCCGACCGAGAATGCCCACCTGCAGGGGCGCAGCGACAGTTATCCGAAGCGCCGCGGGCTGACGCGGGTCAAGGAGCTGCTCGCAAACGGCAATTCTGTTGCATTCGCCCAGGATTCAATTGCGGACTACTGGTACCCGCTCGGCAACGGCAACATGATGAATATCCTGGACAATGGCATCCATCTCTCCCACTATACGCATATCGATGAAATCAACAGGGCATTCGACCTCATCACATATAATGGTGCAAAGGTCATGCAGCTGGAAGACCAGTATGGCATCGAAACAGGCAAACCGGCAAACTTCATCGTCCTTGATGCATATGATGTGTATGAAGCGGTGCGTGAACGGGCGGAAGTGCTTGCCTCAATCCGTGAAGGGGAGCACCTCTTCAAGCGTGCCCCAAGGAAGAATGAAATTTCACATGAACTGCTGGAAGATATGTAGTGCACACAAAGGACGCATCCTGGCAAAGGGTGCGTCCTTTTACATGTATGTATTGGTATCCATTCGAATAATTTTTTTTACTTGCAGTCAGTTGGGCCGTCCCGCCCCTTTATTTTTAATCTTTACAGTTTTGTGAAAATACTATAGCATACTATATGCACAAATTAGACTACATACGTATGGTATGGAACAGAGGCTCCTCCGATATCATCCGAAATACCTATCACTATTCCTTTCATCGTGAATATGCATACTAATACCATCCAAATAGAGGGACGTGTCCATAATGAAAAAAACGATCTTTATTGTCCTCATGCTGACGCTTGTCCTGTCCGCATGCGGCCGCCCGAACCAGAACGAGTCATCCGACACAACGACCATCCGGCTCGCCTACCTTGTATCAGAAAGCCATTCATCGCATATCATCGGGGAAAAATTCAAGGAGCAGATCGAAAGGGAGTCCGACGGCAAACTCGAAGTTGAACTCTATCCGAGCGGGTCCCTTTTCCCATCAGACCGCGAAGCTGTCGAATCCGTACAGCTCGGCAATGTCGAGATGACGATTCCGGCACTTGCCGCCGTATCATCCTTCAATCAGAACTTCATGGTGCTCGACCTGCCGTTCCTTTTCGATGACTACGATGAAGCCTACAAAGTGCTTGATGGGGAGTACGGCCAGAGCCTGCTCGATGAACTGGAAGACTACAACCTGAAGGGACTCGTATATGCGGAAAATGGCTTCCGCCATATCACCAACAACGAACGCCCCATCTACGAACCGGAAGATCTGGAGGGACTGAAATTCAGGACTCTGGAGAGCCCTGTACAGACGGATATCTTCAAGGCATTCGGAGCCAATGCTTCCCCATTCGCATTCGGTGAGATGTACACTGCACTGCAGCAGGGCACTTATGATGCCATGGAGGGTCCAATTTCACTGTACTATACCAGCAACCTCTATGAGGTGCAGGAATACATGAGCCTCGTCGGCCAATATTATATGCCGACCGTTTTGCTGATGAACAATGACTTCTACGAAGGGCTACCTGAAGACCTGCAGGAAGTGGTCATGGATGCGGCCATCATGTTCCGCGAGGAGCAGCGGGAGCTTGCCCACCAGCAGGATGAGGAATACCTCGAGGTAATGAAGGAGGATGGTCTCAAGGTGAATGAAATAACCGAGGAACAGCGTGAAAAATTCATCGAGGCGGCAGAGCCAGTATATGAAAAATATGATGAAAAGCTCGGCAACAATCTGCTGAACGACCTGTTCGAGGCCAGAGATGAATAGTTCTATAATCCTACGACCTATAGAAGGAGCGAAATAATGATAAAAAAAATGAATCGATTTGAAGAAGGATTCCTCATTGCGACCCTCGTCCTGATGGTAGCGCTCATTTTCGGTCAGGTCATCGGACGTTATATATTCCAGAATGCCCCAAGCTGGACGGAGGAAGCGGCAAGATACATACATATCTTCCAGGTGTGGATCGGGGCCGGCTATGCAGTAAAACTCAGGGAACATATCAAAGTCTCGGCATTCATCGACCTTTTTCATGGCATGACCAGAAAGGTGATTGATATCGTCGCCCTCATCATCTGGTTCCTGATGGTGCTGCTCGTTGCGATCTTCGGAACCCAGCTCGTCATGACGACACTCCAGTATGGTCAGGTCGCTCCTGCCACACAAATACCTTTCTGGCTGCCGTATCTTGCCGTCCCAATTGGCGCCTTGAGCATGATGATACGGCTCATCATACAACTGATTGAAATCATCAATAAAGACTATGACAAACCCGAGGAGGCGGCATCATGACAGTAGCGATATTATTCGGGGTCTTCATACTCTGTTTTTTGATTGGCGTGCCCATTGCGATTTCACTCGGAGTCTCTGCTCTGGCAGCCATATGGTTCGGCACGGATCTGCCGATCAACCTGATTGCCCAAAAAGCTTTTACATCACTCGACTCCTTCCCACTCCTCGCCATCCCATTCTTCATTTTGGCGGGTGTACTCATGGGAAAGGGCGGCATTTCGAAAAGACTGCTTGATCTGGCAACCGCCCTCGTCGGCTGGATGACCGGTGGACTGTCACTTGTTACGATTGTTGCCTGCATGTTCTTTGCCGCCATTGCCGGTTCAGGTCCGGCAACAGTTGCGGCAATTGGCGGATTCATGATTCCAGCGATGATCGCAAGAAACTACGATCAGGGATTTGCATCCGCCGTGCCTGCAACGGCAGGTTCCATGGGGGTCATCATACCTCCAAGCATTCCGCTCGTCCTCTATGGCGCAATCGGCAACGTATCCGTCGGTGCTCTTTTTATGGCAGGCATCCTGCCAGGGCTCCTCGTCGGCATTGCCATTATGCTTACAGCCTACTTCATCTCCAAGGCGAAGGGATATAAACCTTCGGAAGATAAACGGACATTCAACTTTAAGGACGTGCTGAAAGCACTGAATGAAGCCAAATGGGCGCTGCTCATTCCCGTTATAATACTTGGCGGGATATACGGCGGCATATTCACCCCGACGGAAGCCGCTGTTACTGCAGTCGTCTATGCACTGATCGTTGGCATATTCATCCATAAGGAACTCGATTTCAAGGCGATTTACGACGGCTTCATGGAGACCGTCATCATCAATGCGACCACGATGATCATCATCAGTTTCTCAGTATCATTCGCTTTCTTCATGACTCTCGAGCAGATACCGAACAGCATCGCAACCTACCTGACGAACCTGTCATCCAACCCGGTTGCCATACTGTTCATCGTCATCCTGTTCCTGCTCGTAGTCGGCATGTTCATTGATACGATTTCAGCACTGGTGGTACTCACACCAATCCTGCTCCCAGTCGTCACAGCCGTCGGCGTCGATCCCATCCACTTCGGCATCATTCTCGTCGTTGCGCTCGCCATCGGTTTCGTCACACCCCCACTCGGCGTCAATCTGTTTGTTGCCTCGAGTGTCGGGAAAGTGTCGATCGAAAAGACCACAGTCGCAGTCATACCATTCATCATCGTCATGGTGCTGTGCCTGATCCTGATCGCGTTCATTCCACAACTCTCCATGTGGATGGCTGGACTGACTCAGTGATGCTGAAACATTATAATTTAATGTATTCTAACTTAAAAGACGGGTTCCCAAAAATAGGAGCCCGTCTTTTAAATATACTGATGAATTTTTCTTCGGTCTGAATGAAAATTGAAATTCTGCTTTTATACTTGGGAGCTTCCATTATTGTAAAGTATACTTGACGTAAAATTTACTTTACAATAGAATTAAAACAAAGAGGTGGTATGCCATTGAAAAACAATGTAGCAGAATGCAGAAAGAAAATGGGATACTCACAGGACAGACTCGCTGAAAAGCTGGGAGTATCAAGGCAGACCATCATCTCCATAGAGAAAGGCAGATACAATCCTTCTCTGCCATTGGCGATGATATTGGCGGAATTATTCAAAGTGAGGGTCGAGCAGATTTTCTTTCTGGAGGATAAGGATTATAAGCAATCCAAGTGATTAGGAGGGATATTTAAATATGAATAGTCCAAGAGGGTCGTTTCTTATACTCGGTATTTTCTTTATTGTATTGGCTGGACTTACAGGATTTGCAGCAATTATGGCAGAATCACCACCGGCAGGCATATTCTATACGCTGGTTGCCATCGCAGTTGTCAACTTCAGTATGGCATACCTATATCCGCAGTTTATACAGAAGGATGAACGCATGAAGCTGATCAGGCAGAAGGGAACCATGGCATCATTCGTCGCCATGGTCATCTACTTCATATTTTTTACGACAGCTCTGCAGTTCAACTGGATTGACGCACCAGCATATTACCTGTTCCAGATATTTGGCGCACTGATGATATCCACCGTGCTCATATCATTCGTCATCTATGCGAAATTGTATTAAAAAATCAGGATGAAGCAGAAGCTTCATCCTGATTTTATTTGCGTTCTTAAGCCACATCACGCTTGGTGAACACAGCCCAGGAAGCAATGATGAATATGACCATGTATACTGCGATGACTCCGACTGAAAATCCGACGGTCATCTCTTCACGTATCGGTCCATATGGTGTGAAGTACACGGACAGATCGGTGTTGGCGAAGAGTATATATTTGGACCAGGCATATTGCGCCAGAGCCTGGGCGGCAGTGGTTCCGACGAACATGAGGAACATTGAGAGCCCGATTGCGAGGGCGCTGCTCCTGAAGATGCTAGAAATCATGAAGCCGAATGTGGCGAGTACGATGATGTTGAGAACTTTGAAGCCATACTGCATGAAAATTTCAGACAGCATCCCATTGCTCGCCATGCCTTCGGGGCGATTGACGATGATTTCCGGATTGATGGCCGGCAGTCCGTATGCAATCAGTCCCACTATGACACTCGTTGCAATCAGGAATAATAGGGTGAGCAGAGTAAACAGAAGGACGGCGATGTATTTCGAAAGCAGTATGGTGCTCCTTGAAATCGGCCGGATCAGCAGCTGTTTGATTGTGCCCCACCTGAATTCATTGGCGACGATGCCTCCGGCAATGATAATGGCAAACAGGCTGACAAGTGATGTAGTAAACAGGTTGTCGAGAACGAAAGTGCCGGCATTGTAGCCGTATGGACGGATATCATTTTCAAGGTGGTACGTATTTTCCTCTATCAGGGTCATATTGGTGGATTCGATAAAAGGATCGTCTTCCCCTTCCGTCTCAATCTCTTCCATCAGTGTCTGGTTCTCTTCCTGCAGTTCAGTCTCCCAATCATCGGTGTAGGTCGTCTCCGAATCCACCGAATCGGTGACAGTATTCATAATCAGGCTGAAGATGACGAGTGCGACCAGGAACAGATACATGACCCAGGTCGATTTCAGTACGTAGATTTTAGCGAGTTCATTTCTGACGAGGTCAAATAGCTTAGTCAATTACATTCTCTCCAATCATCTCGAGGAATCGGTCTTCCAGTGTGGTCTGGGTAACATTGACGCCATATACTTCAATATCCCGATGGACCATTGTCGTCACCAGATGCGGTATGTCATCCCTTTTCAACTGGACCTGCAGACGGTCAACCGTCTCCAGCACTTCAATATTCGGCATCGTCCGCAGCACTTTAATGGCTTCCTCTTTCGGATTCACATCCAGATTGACGATGGCAGTATCAGTATCGTTTTCTTCATTCAAATCGTTGGTTGCGATGAGTTTACCGTTTTTGATGATGCCAATCCGGTCACACATCAGTTCGATTTCACTGAGCAGGTGGCTGGATACGATGACGGAGACATTCTCTTCCACTGCCAGTCTGCGTATGTAGCGTCTAATCTCACGGATGCCGGCAGGATCCAGTCCGTTCGTCGGTTCATCCAGTATGAGCACCGATGGGCTGTGGAGCAGTGCCTGTGCAATACCGAGGCGCTGGCGCATCCCGAGTGAATACTTCCCGACTTTGGTTCCGATCGCTTTATCCAGACCGACCAGCTTGATGACTTCCCTAATCCGCTCATCTGTAATGCCATTCGACATGCGTGCGAAATGCTTCAGGTTCTGCCAGCCTGTCATGAACGGATACATTTCAGGGTTCTCGACGATCGCCCCCACTTCGCTGATTGCTTTCCTGTATTCCTTTTTGATGCTGTGGCCCTTAATGACGACATCACCTTTCGTAATGCCAATCAGTCCTACCATCATGCGGATTGTCGTTGTCTTGCCGGCGCCATTCGGGCCGATGAAGCCGAAAACCTCTCCTGGATGTATTTCAAAGTTCAGGTTCCGGATGATTTGCTTGCGACCGATATCCTTATGTAGATCGATGACTTTCATTGTCGCATCAGACATATCAAATCGCTCCTCTCGATGAATTTGTGGGAGTGTGTAATTCTTAATACTCCATTTTATAGACTACCACATTAAAAAAGTAATATCTTCTTTCAGCTAAAAATCTTCCATTTTGCATCCAGATACTTCTGATAGAATGATAATAATAGAACCAGTACTGACCATCTATTATTAGAGGAAGTGAAGTCATGATCAGAAATGCTGAGGCCCAGGACCTCGAACATATCCTTGCCATTTATAATGATGCCATCCTCAACTCCACCGCCACATACTCCTATGAAGTTGAAGACCTTGAAGCCAGAGAACAATGGTTCAAAGAGAAGCAACAGAAAAAAGAGCCGGTCATTGTATACGAGGAAGCAGACCATGTAGTCGCCTTCGCCACCTATGGCGCTTTCAGAAATAAACCTGCCTACCGTTATACTGTTGAACACTCAATCTATGTCGGAGAATCCGCAAGGTGTAAAGGAGTGGCTACACAGCTCCTTGAAGAACTCATCCGTATTGCGGGAACAGAAGGATACAGGGTTATGGTGGCTGGAATCGATGCATCCAACAGCGGGAGTGTCAGATTGCACGAGAAGTTCGGGTTTGTCCATGCAGGTACATTGAAGAACGTCGGGTTCAAGTTCGACAGATGGCTCGACCTAAGCTTCTACCAGCTCGATCTGTACGAAAAAGAAGCATCGCCCAGATAAGTTTTTCTTGCGATACTTCTTCTTTCTATCATACTAATCCTTTCCCGATGACCCCATCCTTCATCTGTACGATAGTATCAGCGTACTCAAGGGTTTCTTCCTCATGTGTCACCATCAGTACTGTGATGTTCCGCTCCCTGGATAACGTCCTCAGCAGTTTCATTACTTCCATCGAGCGTTTCGAATCAAGGCTCGCCGTCGGTTCATCGGCAAACAGCATCTCAGGCTTATGGACAACTGCCCGGGCAATCGCCACCCTCTGCTTCTCTCCACCGGAAAGCGTACCAGGATAACTGTCCCTATGTCCCCACATGTCGACCAGGTCAAGTATGCTTCTGATTTCCTCTTTTCTTCTGTCTTTGCTCCATTTCAATTCTGCTGTATCCATCATCAGCTCCAACTGCTCCTGCACCGTCAAAAATGGTACGAGATGCGCATGCTGGAATACAAAGCCGAACTTTTTGGCCCGTATGGCCTGTACCTGACGGGTGTTCATATCTGTCAGTGCTTCGTTTTGAAATATGATTGTGCCGGCCGTAGATTTCTGCAGACCTGCTGCTATTGTGAGCAAAGTGCTTTTTCCGGACCCGGAAGCACCGGTGAGTGCAGTGATTTCACCTTTGGTAATTTCCAGGTTGATTCCCTTCAAAACTTTTTCTTCCCTATTGGCACTGCTGAATGTCTTTTCAAGTCCATCGACTGATAGAATCGGCATCCTACACACCTCCTTGGTTTATTGCCTGCATCGGTTCCACTCTGCTGATCTGGATTCCCGACACGCTGGAACCGACGAATCCAATGATGATGAAGACAAGTGACATCATGGAAGCAGAACCGGCTGTCAACATGAATGGCATGGTTGAAGGCATAATTAGGGCAAGCAGTTGGCTGAGCCCTACTGATAAAATGAGGGAGATGGTTGTAATGATGGCCATCTGTGCCCACATCATCCTGAAGAGGGTCGCTGTTTTGACGCCGACGGCCTTCAGGATACCGTACATGGCAATCTTCTGTACGTTGATCATATAGAAGAATATGGCGAAAAGCATGCCACTGATGATGAACAGGAATACGACGATCATGTTCAATGACAGCTGCTCTGCACTGTAACTAGGAATGGTGTTCATGAACTCATCGTTTGTATATCGCTCAAGCCCCGCAACTGCAGGCGCATCTTCACCTTCTACAAAAGCGATCTGGTATTCATCCGTACGATACATCTCATCGAAATCTGCACGATCTACAAATGCGACGGGAGAATGGCTGAACTTCTGCTGTTCGACGAATGTATCCACCTTCAATTCGCCATCCAGCAGTCTGTTGGTCAGCCCCTCATCTTCTTTGATGGCCGATTCCATCAGTGAATCATCCACAATCGTCTCCCCTTCCTTCACTCGAGGAAACAGACTTCCGTCTGAATTGACGAATGCAACGCCATGCCGCTTCCCATCTTCACTTTCGAGCTCTCCCATCTGTATGGAGAAAAATGCAACTTCCGGTACCGCTTCTTTGATTTCCGCCCTATTCTTTTCATTCAAACCGGAAAAATTATACAGTCCTTCCGCTTCCGCCTCCATATAGAAGGTGCCTTCGGGTATATCCTTGATGAGTGAGGCATTATCATATGACAGCCCATTCGCCAGGCCGGCTATGATCATCGTCAGCAGGCTGATCAGGAAAATTATCGACCCCAGAATCACATATCTCGTCTTGAACTTCACCATCTCTTTCCATGCCATCTTCATTCTGACACCTCCTCTGCTGTACCGGCCACTCCGTATGATTGTGCTTCAGAAAGTACTTTCCTCTTGTTTTCCATAAAAACATCCTCCCTAGTTCATCTGTATTTCATACTCTATACTTCGAATATGAACGCAATATGTACTGAGGAGGATTATTTTAATTTTTTGGGAGCACAACCCGGAATACAGTGCCATGATCATTTGATTGGACACTGATCGTTCCATTATGCAGCTCCACAACTTTCTGCACAATCGAGAGGCCGAGGCCCGACCCTTGTATCTTCCCCGATCTTGAGGAATCTTCCCGGTAGAACCGTTCAAAGATGTGCTGCTTCGCTTCTTCTCCCATCCCGATGCCAGTATCCCTGAAGCTGACCTCTATATTATCCTCATGCTCAATCAGCTCTATCCCGATTTCACCAAACTTGCTGTTATATTTGATTGCATTGGACAGCAGGTTGTCCCATACCGCCTCGAGCAATGTTTCGTCCCCTGCAATAACAACATCTTGGATATCATGGGAAAGCATCAGATTGTCTTCATTAATCTTCCATTCATAGCGATGGATCAGCCGGCGCAGCTGGCTGCCGACATCGTATATCTTCTTTTTCAGAAGATGATCTTCATGATCCAGAGATGACAGCAGCAGCAGCTGGTTCGTCATTGCACTGATGCGGTCGGATTCGCCATTGATGATCGAGAGATATTCCTGTGCTTTTCCATCACTGTCCAGTTCATTCTGAAGCAGTGCACTGTACCCTTTTATATTGGATAGCGGAGAATTTATATCATGGGTTATGTTGGAAATGAAATCTCTGCGCATATTTTCAGTCTGCCTGATTCTATCTACCATCACCGCAAAGCTCTTCGTCAATTCGCCCAGCTCATCCTTCCGCTTCGTTTCAAGTCCGCCGATATCGTAGCTGCCCTTGGACAGCGCCTTTGTAGCCGCGCTCAGGCGGGTTACGGGGCGCACCATATATTTGGTCCCAATAAGCACGAAAATGATGCTCAAAACGATTGTGAGAAGGAAAAGCCAGCCGAACAGGAGGTGCATTTCATTGAAGAGCTTCTCTATATCCGGCCGCATGAACAGTGCGTATTTTTCCCCTTCATATTCCAAAGGTATACCGATGGTATTTCTGAGTTCGTTGGCAAAGAAACCGGTGACGAACGTTTCCCTCGGGAATTCCTGCATGCCATGATGGATATTTCCATCCAGCACGTTTTCAACGACATGATTTGGAAGCGCAGCTTCTCTGAATTCCGAGCCGTAGAACGTCCCATCACCCGAATCATCAGCCAAGTACAGCTGGTAACCGACAGCTGCCATATTCTCGAGGTATTCATTGATGGACACTTCAGGATTACCCTCGATGAAGGTCGCCATCTCCTTGGCAATCTGCGTATTCTTCTCATCATTTTCCGGCTTCAAGTACTGCTGGTAATACGTGTTCGAAATGAAGAATGCAGTCAGAAAGCTGAGCATCATGATGCCTATTGTCGTTGCAGCAAAAGTGGAATATAAGGAGCGCATCACTCATCCACCTCCAGGGAATATCCGACTCCCCTGACCGTATGGATGCTGACTGGCACCGATAGTTGTCTGAAACGTTCCCTCAATCTTTTGATATGCACATCCACTGTCCGATTATCCCCTTCAAAATCCAGACCCCAGATGTCTTCGATCAACTGTTCGCGTGTAAAGACACGTCCGGGGTTCTTACCAAGCAAATACAGGAGCTCAAATTCCTTAAGGGGCAGCTTCACTGTCTTGGAACCGATCTTGATTGAATAGTTTTGCTGATAAAGCAGGACATTGCCGAACCTGACGGGGGCCTCTTCCTCCCCTGCACCATACCGGCGGAGCAGGGCCTCTATCCTGAAGATCAGTTCCTTTGCTTCAAAAGGCTTGACCAGGTAATCGTCCGTACCGGCCCTGTAAGCCAACTCCTTATCTTCAATCTGACCTTTGGCTGTAAGGATGATGATGGGGGTATTGTATATGTCGCGAATTTCCTTCGTCAGTGCTATGCCATCCATATAGGGCATCATTACATCCACAACCGCTATGTCACATGGGTGTTCCTTGATCTTTTTCAATGCATCTCTTCCGTCTGTAGATTCGACTGTCGCATACCCCTCTTCTTCAAGCACCAGCCGAATAAACTCCCGTATATTCTTATCATCATCCACAATCAAAACGCGTGCCATACTTTCGATCCTTTCACAAAGCATTCTAGTACAAACCCTTAAAATCATTTTCATCCATTCTATCATTATTGTATGAACCGAATATGAACAGATTTTCAGAACTATTCAATATATGGGCATACATAATAATTTGTACCTTCAAATCGCACTTCTATTGTTAAATACTTCAATTTCAGATAGAGTAAATACATAAGATTTTTATGGATTGGAGGGTGACCAATATGAAATTAAGCAACATTTTTCTGAGAGGCATCGCTATCATCTTATCGATTGTAGCGTTCGGTTTTTATATTTTTGTTATTACCGAGTTCACAGAGGGAACTATCCTCTCGTTTCCTTACATATTGTTGACCATCTATTTTGTTGTATCTTTGGTGAGCTATCCTTTCATAGCTCTGGAAGATAATAAGGTGATTGAAAAAATTCGATTTCTTCCCAGCAGTTCCATTCTGCTTGTAAATTTTACGCTTGCGCCTTTTATATTATTCAAGCGCCTTTCAGACAAGAAAGAAAGCCGCGTACCATGAGTCTACCAATAAAAGGAGCCACATTCTTTTCTTCATTCGTTGTTTCAACTCCACATCTTTGATATCTGGTTCTTCCTCCTCTTTATTCTTGGCAGCAAGATACTGAAGAAGCGGAAGCATCGGAGGATTAGAAAGAGAGGCTCAGCAAGGAAAATCTCTTTACTGAGCCTCCCCTTTTTTGTACAGTACAATGATTTTCTGCACATTATTTTAATGGGATTTATGATGAAAGGAATGACGATCAATATACGGATAACATCCCCAAGAAACTTCAGTAACACTTCTCTCTCTTCTGTTTTCGGATGATGAAAACCAATTTTGTTTGAATTTTCAAAATTCGGTTATAGTTTATTATCAAGGAATTTTATGCCACATCTATATTCGAGATTTGAATAGGAACTACTTTATGGAGGAATGATAGGATGGAAAAACGAAGACTGATCTTTATATTCATTTTAGGAATAATTATAGGAATGATTTCGGTCACACTTTTCGGTAATCCTTTTGTAAACATCATATTCTAGCAAATGATTTCATGGACGCAGGCGTAGACCTCTGCACTCTACAGTGTTGGGTATCTACTCCTTTTTCTGGTGGGACTGGATAGACGATCATTGAACCGACCCACCATCACTTATTGTACCTTCCTACCTGTTCTTTACAATGATGCCACCTATTGACCCGACAAGTATGTAAATCAGGAAAAAGATCCATAAATAGATTATTGATATCGATTCTTCGCCGAACAGTGAAAAAACTGATAATCCCAGTACCAGAATGGCAAGAGCTGCTTGAGAGAGTATGGACATGAAAACGAAAATGTTATGGGAAATGCGTTCATCCGTCTCTGGTAAATCGCTTTTTTCATGTCTGGCTATGAAAAATTCAAAAAGCAGCAGTAAGAATCCAGCTAAAGTTGCTCCAGCCATGACTTCAATCGGGAATCGACCTTGGATGAAATAAATCACAAGGGATCCCAGCAGCATCCCACCCACTATTCCCAGGACCATATACAATCTGCTCTTTCTGATGTTTTTAACTTGGTTCTCCTGATCGAATAGATTATTCATTTTCATCCTCCTCGAGAATAAAGACATTTTCCATAGGTTCGTCAAAGTACTTTAAAATTTTAAGAGAAAGCTCCAAGCTGGGATTATACTTATTTTTCTCAATCGCATTCATCGTCTGCCGTGTTACCTTAAGATCTTCGGCCATTTTGATTTGAGTGATTCCCTTCCTTGTGCGGATTTCCTTGATATGGTTTATTACTCCCAAGACTCCCCCTCCAAAAAGTAAAGATACCTTTACTATTATTATAATTAATGAATCCCTTTAAGTAAAGATATCTTTACGTTAATTTTACATCCCACGCATCTTAAAAACTGGGGTTTATTATAATAGGATTCATATTGAATGGTGAAGTGTTAGTATATGCGATTTTTTCAAAGTGTCCTTGACATGGGGTCCACATTAATCGTTTACCCACCGTTTGATTAGAATTCATACTTACGCCCTGAAAAAAACAACTTTAATCATCACAAAATTCCTGCATTTAAATTCTCTATCATAAAATACTTCATCTAATTTATTCGAACATCATATTCCAAAATGAGGCTCCCCCACCAAAAATCCAAAACCATAGAACAATTAAAGAAATTAAAAACCAAGTAACTCTCCAAATATTGTTTTGCACCAAAAACTGAATACCGTAAAAAATTCCCCACCATAAAAATGAAGTGTAGACTGCAAAATTGATGCTGGGAGATGAGACAGCACTCATTGCATTCCCGAACAAAGCAAGTAGACCAAATACTGACATAGCGACTAAAATGATTATATTTAAACCATGAATATGCCAACTTTTCATGTTAAAGCCCCAATCTGAAAATATTTATTTAACTACTAAAATAGAAAAATCTAGCCTACGGTGTTTTTCACTACAATTATGTTTATGGAAACGATTTTACTCTATACTCTTTTTGTAATAAAGTGCGCTATGCACCCCATTGTAATAGACCAAAAAATAAGAAATATTGGAAAGCAAGAAAGCCAATATTCACTATTAGCGACAAAATAAGCATTCCTCTTCTTTCCTTTAAGACAAATAAACAAAAAATTCCAAGTATCAGAAATATGAAAGAAGCTATTGATAAAAGAATCAAAGGTAATGTTGGAGGTATGTTATTATTGTAGTAAATTTCTCCCGGGACTAAATGTAAACTTCTTAAAATCACGATTAAAACAAACACAGCTATCGTAATAAAAGTTCCTCTGGTTGTAATGAATCGCAGTTTATATTTCATCGTTATTCATCCTTAATAAAATTGAAGGATCTGATTTTGTAAAAAGTTCAACTTTCATTTACACACAACCTAACATAAATATATTATCTAATGAATTCCATATCTTTAAGAAACAAAAACAGCTTGGATCTTTGCATTTAATTACTCAATCGTAAAATATTCCATCTAATTTATTCGAATATCATATTCTAAAATGAAGTTCCTTCACCAAACATCCAATATCACAAAACAATTATGTTTATAAAAATAAATTTGGCCAAAAATAGAAATAATACAATTGAAAGAAGGTGTAGAATTTTATGAGAAGTGCATCTTTGATAAGCTGGTTCTCTCTGCTTAGTATCGTTTTTTCCATATTTTATTTTACACTCATTATGACGAGAGGGCCGATTATAACAGGAAGCCCGGCGATAGAAATTTATATTAGTCTTATTTCATTAGCTTTAGCTTTAGTACTTTCAATAATTGGTATTCTAAAAAAATCAGAGCCCAATCTTCTTCCTGGGGTGTCTCTCATTATAACAATAGCATTCGGTATCTTCTTTTTATTTGTCTATATCGTATCTGGCATGTCTACCGATTATTAATTTATATGACAAAATATAAGTGATTCTTAAAATCACAAGAAGGAAAAACATAAATATAATAGCAAACCATGATGAGAATGGTGCATCTAAGTTTGAATCATAGTTTTTTAAATCCTTACATTTATTAACGTTCAAAAAGTCTAAACACCTTAAAAATATGATGCCTCGGATAGAAGCAGATCTAGAAGCAATTAAAAATAAACAAGTTTAGTAAAAACAGATTTTCATGAGTAGTTGTCTTCCAGCTATATTCTTTTTTATTTAAGGAAGAAATTTTTGGTATTATGTTTGAAATTAAATCATTTTTCAGCAATACATTTTGAGTTCATCTTTTTTTAATTTCTTTCCAATAGATTGGAGGGAGTAAGATGTTTAAATATTTGGCAGCTATATGTTCATTGTTAGTGATAGTTCCTTTCTTTGGTTCTGAGCCATTATATCCAATATTATTTTCCTTTATATTTGCTCTATTGGGTACAATTTTTGGTGTGATCAGCATTAAAAAAGAAACAGGTATCTTAGGAAAGATCGCTCTTGTTGTAAACGCATTATTTCTTTTGCTTAGTGTTTTAATATTATTATTTTCTGTAATTTGGATAATAGGCGGCGGTCCTTAAAATCGAATACATTATCTGAAGTGGTTGCGGTCCTTCAGAAGATAAATACTGATAAGGGGCTTCTCGATATGCTAGAGAAGTCCCTTATTGTTTTGAGAAGTTTCGTTTGTCAAAATAAGCTAGACAGTTCCTTATCACCCATGTAACTCAAAAACACTTCCAACGGCGTACGATAGTTCAATGATTTTCTCGGTATATGGTTTCTTCTTGCAGCGACCGATGAGATAAAAGCTTGGTCGACTGTGTTGAAATCCATATCTTTACGCAGTCCATCCCTTCTGAGCAGACCATTGGAATGTTCATTCAGCCCGCGTTGTGACGGTGTGCCCGGATCGGCGAAGTAGATGGCCAGGTCATTTCGATTGCTCATCGACTGCCAGTTGGAGAATTCTTTACCGCAGTCAAAAGTGATGGACTTGAACAGGTTTCTCGGCACCCAGTGACACCACGTATTGATGGCAGTTTCGATATCTTTGGCCGTCCGACCTTCAGGTTTCAATGTGATGATGACTTTGGATAGCCGTTCAACCAGCGTGATGACGGCGCTTTTATGTCGCACACCGACAATAGTGTCGCCCTCCAGATGGCCGAATTCTTTATTGAACGCTGGATAGTCGTCCAACCTTTCGGAAATGTTGCGCCGGAACGTCTGTCGCCCCCGGCGTTCCTTATGACCGTTGGGTTTTCTTTTGCCTTTCATTGGCAATGTGGACACATCAAAGTCCTTACGCTTGAACATGCGGTACAATGTGCGGCTGGAACACTGTATCTTACGGTCACGCCGGCCGGCAATCACATCCGGTGTCCAGCCCTGGGCCACTTTTCCTGTCACATATGCGTGTTGGTCCGCTGGCAGTCTTGTCCGTTTCCGGCCGCAGCGCTGCTTGTTTGCCTTGTAGCGCTGGTAGTAGTCCAATGCGCTGTGGCCGGCTCTGAAAAAAGCCACAACATTATGGACCGTCTGTCGGGCCCGGCAGACCCGTTTCGAGATTTTTGAAACAGGGGTGTTCTGATGAAAGTAGGGTTCTATGATTACCAGTTCATCCGTGCTAAGATGGGTGTAGGTCATTCGTGATCACTCCTATGTTTTCTTTGGTTGGAAATACATTTTGAGTGTATCACGAGTGGCTCTTTCTATGTGTCTAGCTTAATTTTACAATCGGCGACAGTAAAAAAAGAGTGACTTAAGCCACTCTCATTAAATATTACATTCCTATCTCTTTTTACATCATCGAATTGATAATATATCCAATGGCCATAAAAATAAAAAAGCTGAAAAACATAAGAGCATTAAGGAATATCAATAATGTTCTTTTTGACAGGACACCAAAAACTACCCCAATTGGAGAAACAATGAAAGTTAAAAGCCAAAAAGGACTAGAAATTTCAAATAAAATATTGGGAATCCAAACGAGAATGCCTATCAATAAACAGATTAAAGAGATTGTAGTAAACTTATTTTTAATTTTACACATCTCCCCTCATAATTATATTATTATTTAATAACAACCGTTTGCAGCAGATTGTGCTTGAAAATATGCAAAGACAGCATAAGCCATTTGTTTTTCCAAAAATTTCATTTTATAAGTTTGAGCAATTATTCTGGACATTAATCTTTTATCACTACCACAATCGAAATAACCGTAATCTCTATAATCTAAATCATGCTGTTTACATATATTATCAAGCACATCTTTAGTGCCCCCGCCTCCATGTCCAGGGCCGCACCAGTTACCCCAAACAGGTAGCGAAAGCGCCATAACAGTTACTTCTCCAGGCTTCTTATTGTACGCTTGATTTACTTGGTTTATTTTTTGACCAGTTCCAATAATAAATTCGCTTTGTCCATCATCTTTAGCTTCTTCAACATCAAACTTTATTTCCCCATCTTTAGTTCTAGTTATGTATTGTTCCAACACAAGTTGAGTTTCTTCGAAGCTGCTGTTCTCGTCAACTTTTTGGGTTGATGCTTCGGCGCTAGACACTCCACTAACAAGTAAACTGAAAGTCATGAAAATTAAAAACAATTTCTTCACAATATACTCCCCTTTATTTATCACCCAGATTTATAAATTCTAATATATGTAACATAAGAATAAATATAGAATTTACGCGTTTACTGTAACACACTTTTTAGAATATAAAATGGGAAAATAATAATATGGAACCTTTAATAATTGTAGAGCAGAAAAACATATTTTTGATCAATACAAAATTGACCGACCTTTATTTTTTGTCGATAAGCGATATATATTACATGCGCAACAGTTAGCTATTAGCGATTAATTGGGGGCGCAAGTCATTTATCGCCCTTATATACTTATGGCCCACAAACGTATAAAATGGTGTGACTTTAGGAGCTATTTTGCATCTGTTTTAACTGTTATTTTGCACACTCAATTTAGAAACCCAGCTGTCTTCGTGAAAAGATAAGCTGGGCTTTTTAATTATAGTGCAAGTTATCGCTTGAATCAGGGCAAGATAACACCGAAAGTGACATTATTAAGATTAATTGGTAAGTATATATCGTTAATTTTAGGTAGACCCTAAATAGACGGTACTAGAGTGTTGAGTTCACTGGCTTTCGAGTGTATGATTAGGGTGTATTTTAATTATATTCAGAAAAGATGGTTATGTGAAAATTGGATATGCGCGTGTGTCATCACTGGATCAGAATTTGAATAGACAGATTGAAGTGTTAGAGGAATTTGGTACAGAAAAGGTTTTTAGGGAAAAAAGATCTGGTGCTACTGTAAATGAGCGAAGCGTCTTCAAAGAAGTATTAGACTTCGTGCGTTCAGGAGATCAACTTATCGTAGAGTCGATTGATCGGTTAGGCAGAAATTATGATGAAGTAATAGACACAGTAAACTTCTTAAAGCAGAAAGATGTCCAGCTGGTTATCACAAGCCTGCCTATTATGAGTGAAGCGATTGGTAATCCGTTGATGGATAAATTCATCAAAGACCTCATCGTCCAAATACTGGCGATGATTGCTGAACAGGAGCGCAGTGAATCCAAGAGAAGGCAAACTCAGGGTATAGCCCTTGCGAAGGCTAAAGGCGTGTATAAAGGCCGTCCGACGCTCTACTCACCGACAGCCAAAGACCCTCAAAAAAGACTTGTGTATCATCGTGTTGTTTCTCGACTCAAGGAAGGCATTGCAATATCTAAAATTGCGAACGAGGTTGGAATCACACGACAAACAATCTACAGAATAAAGAACAATTTAGATTAATTTTTCTATATAAAAAGTAATGTATTCAAAAACGTTTCATATGATAAAATTGATGCGGTCATCTAGTTCACTTCTGTGCGGATAGCATGGGAGGAGGTGACACCATGTTTGCAACAATGTTTGAGTTTCTTATTGCACCAATTGTAGTCGGTGCAGTAATCACATTATTCTCGTATTGGTTGGATAATCGTGAAGACTAACTAGATGACTAGACCAATAACACCAAATAACCCCCAATCTACGGACATAGATTGGGGGTTCGGTGTGCCATGATAAGCAACAATGTTTGATTACTTATATTATAACATTTTCATGTTGAATCGTAAACGAAACAAAATCTACAGAGCCCTTTAAAGATCATTTATGCTCTTTATTTCTGCGATATGGCTAACACCTACTTTAAAATAATCCCTTTGTTTTTCGTTTTCGAAAACTTTAACTCATCGCTTGCTGCATTTCATGAAAAACTCCTATAATTTCCAGTGCTCATGAGCACTCTTATTCTAAAGGCATTGTACAGAACTGTTGAATCTTATTTGCAGCTGTTTGAATATCAATCAACGTATCATACAATAATGCTTTTTCTTCCACGGTTAAATTTTCGTTATCGAGCATTTGTGTAATCGAAGAACTTAACCCCCGACATCGACACCAGCAATCGAAAATTTCTGTATTCATATGCACTCTCCCTCTATTAATCCCATCGGATAAAATGGTCGATTTCCGGACTTTCTTTCCACTGATAATTCCGAGTGATTTCCATTAGCTTTATACGAATTTCTTGTTCCAGATCCTCTCGTCGGTCTGGGGATGTCTGAAATAAGGCGTGTTGGATTTTGGGTTGTAATCGCTCAAATAATATATCCAATGGTTCTTCCTGTGCTTTATACTCCAGATCTTGAATTTCTTGAACTAGCGTAGCAAACGCTGGTTGCTTCTCCATGAAAGCACCTCCTTCTTATCCATACTGTTTCTGCACATACCATTGACGCATATTTTGAAGTGCCCGTTGTTTTAAACGTGAAATCGATTGCTGGCTCTGGTTAAACATTTCTCCAATTTCGGTATCTGTATAGCCATATACAAAGGATAAATCCAATACCCGTTGCTGTTTCTTTGTCAACTGCTCCCATGCCGAAGAAAGGACATTCGAAAATATATGATCTTTCAAGGTATGTGAACTTGAACCACACTCAGACACTGTAGACGGAATTTCTCCAACAGAATGCCCTTCTCCCATTGGCGCATCCAGATAACGTTGATTACGGTCTAGAAAACGACGTTCTTTTTTATCAAATTGCACGGCTGTATAATGAATGGTTTTTGCAAATTACGAAATAAATCGGCGTTCAAAAATAAATTGTTGAAAGGTTTGTTCGAGGGTTTTCCTTCGTTCTTCGTTCGGTTGTCGAACATAGCGATATAGTAATCCTTTGTTTTCTTGATGGCGTAAAAATGACTGCCAAAGCTTGTGATACGGGGGCGGCGTTTGATACTCACAGGTCGAATTCATTTAAACACCTCGCTTCTAATACGAACATATGTTCGTATTAGAAGTAGCATATTCTTCAAATATTTTCAAATACTTCTATATGTTTATGTATTTATAAAAGGAAGATGGAAAACTAAAAACACAACCTTTTTTTACCTCAGGTTGTGTTTTGGACAATTTATCTCTCTTTTATATATGTAAGCCACAACACGAAGAAAAGGAGAAGATAATCATGAGTTATTTGGAACCTACTGTATATATCCAGGACACTTGTCTGCACTGTCACCGTCAAATTGATTGGATGGAGCAAGAAGGATATGCCTTTATCACGAAAGAAGTATCGAATCCGGAACATCGTGAGGAATTTTTTCACCTAGGAGGGACGGGAACGCCATTGACCGTTGTTATCAATTCAGACGGCGTCGCAACATCGGTGCAAGGTTTTCAACGCACGAAATTAGAAAGAATGCTAAAAGAAAATATTTAATCTTTCTTCAGCAGGTTGTGATTTATTACTTTGAACGCTCTTTTATAAGTAGAACATGTTTGAGAGAGATGGTGATGTAGCCAAGCGGTAAGGCAAAGGTCTGCAGAACCTTGAACCCCCGGTTCGAACCCGGGCATTGCCTTCATTAAAATTTAGGAGGTGAACTGAAATGGCTGAGGATAAAAAGAAGATTAATAATGAAGAAGTAACTCCACAGTATGCAGTTGTATGTGGAAACAGTGTCAGGAGATGTTGTTCTGCTAATCCAGACTGTTATACAGAGATCCAAGTTTTCCCTGATGGGACTAGACATGAAACCGGTAGTTGTTGTAGCTACTAAAAAATTATAGAAAGTAGGAATTATAATGAGAGCAAAAATAAAAGAGTTGTCCATTCCAAAAACTAAAGAATTATTTAATGAAGCCTTGAAGCAAAATGATACAAAACTTCTTTTAGAAGAACTTAATATAAATATAGATCAAACCAAAGAAAAGGCGTATACTCTACAATTTTTCTACGAAAATCAAGAAGACAAGGTATTTGAAACCCTTCTAATTTACCAAAATGATGAAAAAGTTATCGAAGCTACTAAGGATTATAATGATAATGCATTCCAAAAAATTATTGCTCATTATGTTGACAATAATCCGGATAGCAAAAAGATTAAGCGAGTTTCAGTTAAAAACAATCAAGTGAATGTATTGAAAGAACTTCCATATGACCATAATTATTTTGATTTCTTTGCAGAGAATCAAGTGAATGATATAAGTGCTCAACAAAATTGGTATGATGGTTGTTTTGTATTTGGCGATCCAGGAACCGGATACCATATTTATAAGCATTGTGGAGCGGATTGTGGAGATGAGGGTTCAGATGGAGGCGGAGTACCAATAAACCCCTTAGATAGCTGTTGCCGTTCTCATGATCGTTGTTATGAAAATTTCGGTTATGATGACTGTGAATGTGATCAAATTCTTGGGGATTGTGCAAATGGTACAATTGACCCTGGATGGTATGCTGTTGCTACATGGGCTTATAATAAAAGCTGTGTATAAAAAATGACTAAACATTCAATACCTCTATAAGTGATATACTGGACTCTCACAAGAAACTGTGAGATGGTTGCAACGATTAATGTATTAGACAAAACAACGCTCTAAGGAGTGAAATAATGGATAGGAAAACTAAATATAATATCCTTATTATTGTCATTATTGTTGTTGGCCTTGGTCTAGGTTTACTTGGTTATTTTGGTTTCATGGAGTTTATAAAGAATTTACCATTGGCTTAAATGGTTGATATTCTCTATCTGCACAGTTAGAACCTAGAACAATCAGTCTAATAATGTAGAATCGAAGTATATTCAAGTGATACGTACGCCAGATAGAAGTGAAAATTAGAATCCAGAGTTAGCAATTTTCTATTGTAGCACTTTTAAAACTTAAGTTTTAAAAGTGCTTTCTTTTATGATTAACTTGTTTATGTCATGGTGTATTGTTTTAGTCATCTAATCATTACACCAACAATAATCGGTGCAATCAAAAGTTCAAATAAAATGTCTAAAAGTTGCTCTAATATAGATGTCAACTATTTGTATTCGACGTTCTTCAATTTACTTTATTTCCAACTTTGGAATGTACTATTTTAAAGAATCACCCGGAGTAGTTGCGATTACCGGTCCTGAGCAAGACTGATGTGCCTTGTATATTTGATATGCTACTCCAACTATAGTGCCTTTTGCTCCATTGTTGATCATTTTTACAGCTGCTTTTTTAAAATTAGCCCAATTTGGATTATCGTGGAAAGTAGCAAGCGCACCTATCAATACAGCTTGACTATATGACGCTCCTAGGTATGCGGCCATGCAATCGGCTTGTGCATTTTGCGTTTGAAACCCTGGATCTTTTAACATTTTCTTTTCAGTAGCTTGAGATTTAACATATTCTTCTGCATATGCATTGACCTCTTTTTCTATCGCTTCTTCGTCTAAACTGTCAGTGTTAGCTTGAGCGAGCTGTAAAAAACCGACACTGATACTACTCAAAATAAGCGCAAAAACTATTCTGGATTTTAATGTAAATTCACTAACAAAAAGGTGGTACATAATTCTATGTCAAATGAAAATAAAAAAGCCTGGATCAATTTAATCATACCTGGCATCTTTTTTATCTTAATTTTTATAGTAGAGTTGCCTAGTATCCTAAATAATATTTTTGGCTTTATTATAATTTTTGTCATCTTAACTATCATTCAGTTCTATTTAAATAAATATCTAAATAAAAAGTATCCTTCGAGTAAAGATCTGAAAGATTAAGTACTATATAACAATTCAACTACTCTCTTCAGAAAACACTTTTAAAAGTGAAAATATTGAGAGAGTTTTCAATTATCTGCACGTCAGTAAATTCTCAAACCCCTTTATATGCCGGCAATATAAAAACGAATACCGATAATGGTCAGATATATACAAAAATCGCCTGTTTTCGATGAAATATCGCACATATATACATAAATATATATTGTCCTATTTAGATATTTTACCATTTATAATCCGATAAAATTTCTAATTGATTTCTAAACACTCATCCAAAGTGGGGGTTAAAGTGGGGGGAACGCCATTTTTTTGATTGGAATTCATGCACACGTTCCAAAGTGAAAATGGACCCGGCATCATCTCAATTCGGTACAGTAATAAATTACTATACTCAAGCTTTGACCTCCCCAACCCCACGTGCGTTCTTGTTGGGGAGGTCAAAGCTAAATGAGATATTGCGGGTCTGTTCCGGTGGTTCGTGTGCATGGTATGGTGCATAAGTGTGTCCCCCAGTGTGTGATTTGTGTATGTTTTTTGATTGATTTTTATGGTGTACAGAATAAATGGTGGATCGGATAACAGGTACTTTAAGTGTAATGATGTATGGTTTCATGATGGGTATGTCTATGTATCGGGTAAATGTATTTCGTGTCTAGGAGATACATTTTCTAAATCCTGCTGCGTCTGTATAGGCATAGATGTCATTATAGAATTCGGCGTTGAAGCCAATATGGAGCAGTGTCCGGTGCAGATAGGCATAGATATTATAGACGGGTTCCCCTTGGCCTCTATGATGGCGTTTCATGGCCTTTACGAGGGATTCCAGAGCATAAACGAGTGCCTCAGTCTGTTGGTCTGCATCGAGGTCAAAGGTATTGAGACTGTTCATTGCCGTTTTGTAGAGGGCGGTCAATTGGGCATCACTGAAGAAGGGTTTAAACTGCTGATAAACCCGTTAAACTGCTGATAAACCCGGCTTGGTACGATGTGGTTGTCGAATGTGGCTGATTTGATGTTTTCGATGCGTTCCAATCTTAATTTATTTCTCATGCGCTTATATCTACGGGTAGTACTACTGAATATAGAATTTAATAGTTTTAAAGAATACATAGTTTGTTTTTTGACTTTGATGTACGCAAAGGCTTGTGCCTGTTGGCTTTTGACGGTCTTTTTTACCTGCTCACGATATGACACTTTGCGATATGACACTTTCTTTTTTTGCACGGCCTTCTGCTGACCCACTGTATTGATGATGTAGACATTTGCGCCCTTTCCCCCGGCTTTTCTGCGTGAAGTATTGGCCACTGTAATAAAGCCATTGTCCTTGAGATATTTCAGATGGCGGTGGATGGCACGCACGGAGCGATTGAGTGCCTGGGCGATGGTCTTGACCTTCAGGTGGGAGACCCCGATGATCTTGCAGGAATATCGTTTCAGCAGGTTCAGCGTTTCGTAGTGCACCCTGCTGATTCTGGCATTGAACTGTCTGACGGTCTCATCCATTTCTTTGATGCTGTCGAAGTTCTGGTAGTCGGTGAAGCTGACGATTTCGTATTGAGTGGTCATATGTAAA
>NZ_JONV01000007.1 GCF_000712035.1 Salinicoccus luteus DSM 17002
CATCCACCAGTGACAGCCAAAAGGCCGCCTTTCAACTCTCCCACTTGTGTGGGAAAGGATTATCCGGTATTAGCCACGGTTTCCCGTGGTTATCCCGGTCTGATGGGCAGGTTGCCTACGTGTTACTCACCCGTCCGCCACTCGCGTCACAGGAGCAAGCTCCTGATCCGCGCGTTCGACTTGCATGTATTAGGCACGCCGCCAGCGTTCATCCTGAGCCAGGATCAAACTCTCCATAATTGGAAGTTCTCTGACTCCGTTGCGGTTTTACTTGTCGCCCAAGTTGAATGCCGAAGCATTCGTTTTTTTCGGAATTAACGTTGACATATTGTCATTCAGTTTTCAATGTTCTTAATTGATATAAAAGTTAATGGAGCGGGTGATCGGAATCGAACCGACAACATCAGCTTGGAAGGCTGAGGTTATGCCATTTAACTACACCCGCAGGTTATAATTGATTTATTAAAAATAAGTAATGATGCGGCTGAGAGGACTTGAACCTCCACGGGATTTAACTCCCACTAGGCCCTCAACCTAGCGCGTCTGCCGATTCCGCCACAACCGCATGTTATGTTTTTAGCGACAAAATTCATTATACATTTTGCTGTATTGATTGTCAATAACTTTTTTTCGCTCTTTCATGTCTCGTTTGAGCGACAAAGACTATTATATACTCTGTAGTATTTCAAGTCAATACTTTCGCTAAAATTTTTAAAAGTGACCCGTACGGGATTCGAACCCGTGTTACCGCCGTGAAAGGGCGGTGTCTTAACCACTTGACCAACGGGCCATTGGAATAATGCAACGATATTTATAATAAAGGGTTACAGCTTTAAAGTCAATACGTTTTTAATATATTCTTTACAAAAAATTAATGTGATCTGATTTCTCCTGATTCTGAACGAGTTTCTTCATATATAGGCAGATGCAATGCTCCTCCACTTTCCTGTTCCTTACATTAAGTCCAGGCATCCTCTTGTGCAGAACGCTTTGTATTTTGTAACCTCATACACCTTTTTTTCAAATTATTCTAGGGGTTTTCTATTGTTTTCTGAGTTTATTGTGTTAATATTTATTTATAATCATTCTAAACAAGGATTATAAATAACTTCTTGGAGGGAATTATCAATGGATTTCGAAAACAAGAACAATATGCCTGGAGACGCCCGTACTGGCGGCGGTACACATCCTAGGGAGCAAGGTGAAAATCAGCCGAGCGATCGTCTGACCACTCTATTTGGTGCACCAGTAGGTGACCGTGAAAATTCAATGACAGCTGGACCGCGTGGACCGATGGTCATGCAGGATCCCTACTTCCTTGAACAGATGGGGCATTTCGACCGTGAGGTCATCCCGGAAAGACGTATGCACGCAAAAGGTTCAGGTGCTTACGGTACATTCACTGTAACAAATGATATCACTAAATATACGAAAGCCAAAATCTTCAGCGAAGTTGGAAAACAGACTGAAATGTTCGCGCGCTTCTCTACTGTAGCTGGTGAGCGTGGGGCGGCGGATGCTGAACGTGATATCCGTGGTTTCGCCCTCAAGTTCTATACTGAAGAAGGCAACTGGGATCTCGTCGGTAATAATACGCCTGTATTCTTCTTCCGTGACCCTAAGCTCTTCGCAAGCTTGAACCACGTCGTCAAACGTGACCCTAGAACAAACATGCACAATGCTGAAAGCAACTGGGATTTCTGGACACTGCTTCCTGAAGCACTGCACCAGGTGACGATCCTCATGACTGACCGGGGTATTCCAAAAGGCTACAGGAACATGCACGGTTTCGGTTCACACACATACAGCATGGTCAATGCAGACAATGAACGTGTATGGGTCAAATTCCACTTCAGAACTCAGCAGGGCATCGAGAACCTGACAGCTGATGAAGCTGAAGAAGTGATTGCGAAAGACCGCGAGTCTTCCCAAAGGGACCTATACAACGCAATTGAAGAAGGCAACTTCCCTAAATGGAAGCTATACATCCAGGTGATGACTGAAGAACAGGCGAAGAACCACTACCACAACCCGTTCGATCTGACGAAAGTATGGTACAAAGACGAATTCCCACTCATTCCTGTTGGTGAGTTCGAACTCAACCGCAACCCTGAAAACTACTTCGCTGAAGTTGAACAGGCTGCATTTGCTCCGACAAACATCGTTCCAGGTATCGGCTTCTCACCTGACAAGATGCTTCAGGGTCGTCTGTTCTCCTATGGAGATACTCAACGCTACCGTCTGGGTGCAAACCACCATCAGATTCCGGTAAACTCTCCGAAAGCGGCATCCAACGTATGTCCATTCAGCCGTGACGGTGCAATGAGAGTCGACGGCAACCTTGGCGGCCATACGAACTACTATCCAAACAGCTTTGATCATTACAAAGATGATGCCAACGCTAAACAGCCGGCGCTGGAAATGGAGGGTCTCGTCTACGAGCACAACTTCCGTGATGATGACGACCAGTACTATGAGCAGCCAGGAAAACTCTTTAACCTCCAGTCAGACGAAATGAAACAGCGCATCTTCGAAAATACAGCAAATGAAATGCAAGGTGTTTCAGATCGCGTAAAACACCGTCATATCAGAAACTGCTACAAAGCAGATCCTGCATACGGCAGAGGTGTTGCCAATGCAATGGGCATCAACATCGACGATGTTGATATGGAATCAAACGAGTAATCAATAAATAAAATCCCTACCGGTTATGAACCGGTAGGGATTTTTCTATTTCATGCTCAATGATATCCTGCCTTTACTTTTGTCCACATCCAATACAGTCACATCTACAATATCGCCGACATTGACGACCTCCATCGGATGCTTGATGAACTTGTTGGTCATTTTTGAAATATGGACCAAGCCATCCTGCTTTACGCCGATATCGACAAATGCGCCGAAATCCGTCACGTTGCGGACAGTTCCGGAAAGCTTCATGCCTTCCTTCAGATCTTCGAGTTTAAGGACATCGGATTTCAGCATAGGCACTTCATAATCATCCCGGATATCCCGTGTCGGCGCCTTCAGGCTGTCTATGATGTCGGACAATGTCGGCACACCTATGCCAAGACTTTCCGCTGTCCGTTCCAGATCCAGTTTCCGCACCGCTTCCGCGAGCTCCGGTGTGCCGATATCGGTCTGATTCATTCCAATAAGACCGAGCAACCGGTATGTCTCTTCATACCGCTCCGGATGTATCGGTGTCCGGTCAAGCGGCTCCTTCCCTTCCGGAAGGCGCAGGAAGCCGACACATTGCTCATATGTCTTTTCACCAAGACGCGGTACCTTCTTTATTTCCTCACGTGTTTTGAACCCCTTGTTTTCCTCCCGGTATTTCACGATATTTCTGCTTATCGTTGATGACAGGCCTGCCACATGCTGAAGCAGGATATGGGAAGCAGTATTCACATTGACCCCCACCTGGTTCACCGATGTCTCAACAACGAAATCCAGGGATTCATTGAGAAACTTCTGATTCACGTCATGCTGGTACTGTCCGATGCCGATTGCTTTCGGATCGATTTTGACAAGTTCACTCAGGGGATCCTGAACCCTTCTCGCAATGGAGACCGCACTGCGTTCCTCCACATTGAAGTCAGGGAATTCCTCCCTTGCCACATCCGATGCGGAATAGACACTGGCGCCCGCTTCATTGACAATAATGAATTGGACATCAAGATTCTTGTCTTTGACAACCTCACTGATGAACAGTTCCGTCTCGCGTGAGGCGGTGCCATTTCCAATCGCAAGGAGTGTGACCCCATAGTTTTTTATGATGTCCATGATCTTTTTCTGTGCCTGATCCTTTTTGGCCTGCGGTGGGTGGGGATAGATGACCCCCTTGTCCAGGAACTGTCCCGCTTCATCGATTACGGCAAGTTTGCAGCCCGTTCTGAATGCCGGATCGACACCCAGGATAACGTGTCCTTTCAGGGGCGGCTGCAGAAGCAGTCTCTTCAGGTTCTCCTCGAATATATGCACCGCATGCTTCTCGCTTTCTTGCGTCAGGTTCTGGCGTACTTCCCTCTCTATGGACGGCACAATGAGCCTTTTCAGCCCATCTTCTATCGCCGCCTCAATATAGTTCCGGGTAGTTGAGCCTTTTTTGAGCACCTGGTTGATGATATACCTTTTGAACCTGTCGTTGTCGTAGTCGAATTTGACGGCGAGTACACCGAGGCTCTCCCCGCGATTGATTGCGAGGACCCTGTGCGGGACGATTCTATCGATAGGTTCACTGTAGGAATAGTACATCTCAAAGACACCGTTCGGGTCGTCCGCCCTCTTCTTTTTAGTTGTGGTAAGGTCTGCCGTCTCCCTGAACACCTTCAGTATATATATCCGGTATTTTGGGTTGTCTGAAACCTCTTCTGCAATGATATCCTGGGCACCGCTGAGGGCTTCTTCAACCGTCTTCACCTCATCGGTAATGTAGTTTTTCGCGAGAACTTCGATTTCATCCACTTGTTGTTCAAGGATTCTCTCTGCCAACCCTTCGAGCCCTTTCCTTTTCGCCTCGGTCGCCCGTGTCTTCTTCTTCTGCTTGAATGGCCTGTACAGGTCCTCCACCCTATTGAGCACCGTCTGCTTCTGGATGTCCCGCCGGAGTTCCTCAGTCATCAGCCCCTGTTCCTCGATCCGCCGGATCACTTCAATCTTCCTTTTTTCAAGGCTTTGCAGATAGGAAAATTGGTCGTATATGGACTTTATTTCCAACTCGTCCATTCCACCCGTCATCTCTTTTCTATAGCGTGCAATAAAAGGGACCGTATTTCCCTCTTCAAGGAGGCCCAATACACTCCTGATGTATTTTTCCGGCTTGGCTACCGTATTCCCAAGCTCTTTAATCAGCACTTCGTTCATCTAATCTCTCCTAGTTGCTTTGTTGTAAGATAAATTTGGCATATCCATTATAACATTAAAGACCCCACCCTTAGGGTGAGGTCCGGTTTGGCTATTCTTTTTCACTTACTGCCTGGCGCAGTTTGTTAATGGCGGTCCGTTGCAGCCTGGAGACATGCATCTGACTCAATCCGACACGTTCCCCCGTTTCTTTCTGGCTTAGGCCTTCCATGAAAGTGAACTGGATGATTTCCCTTTCCCTTTCGGAAAGGATTGGAAGGACCTTTTCAAGAATGAGGCGCTTTTCTGATAGATCATAGTTGTCATCCGACTGTCCCATCACATCAAGAAGAGTGACTGTGGACCCGTCTTTATCCGCTTCGATGGAATGGTCTACACTGAGCGCATTATAACTCTGTCCCATCTCCATCGCCTCGAGCACATCCTCTTCGGAAACATTGAGATGCTCGGCGATTTCACTGATCTGTGGCGAACGTTCCAGCCGGTTGGTCAATTCGTCATTGGCATTTTTGATCTTCGGGCCAATCTCCTTGATCCGTCTCGGCACATGGACGCTCCATGTCTTGTCCCTCAGATACCGCTTGATTTCACCTACAACAGTCGGTACGAGAAATGCCTCGAACCTTCTGTCAAAGGACGGATCGAAACGTTTGATTGCACCGAGCAGTCCGACCATGCCCACCTGCACAAGATCCTCATGGTGGCTCTGGCCTTTTGAATATCTGTATGCAAGTGATTCGATCAGCTTCTGATAATGTTCGACGAGCCGCGCCTGTGCGTTCGGGTCTTCCTCTTCCTGATGACTGCGGATCAGTGCATTGATATCTTCAGCTGTAAGTCCTCTATCGATTGACGATTGTCTCTCCATTCAAATGCACCTGACTTTCATTAATAAACTTCGTCATACTGATCGTGACACCAGGGTCTTTTTTAAGATAGACTTCATCCATTAATGTTTCAATCAAGAATAGGCCCAAACCTCCTTCTCTCAAGTAGTTCACATTATCATCTTCTGAATAGGGGCCGAGCTCTTCCTTGACTTCTTCATAGTTGAAACTTTGACCATGATCTGCCACGATGATTTCAACTTTATTGCTGTAGATTGCAAAGCCGATCAGCACTTCTCCTGTTTCGTCGTCCCCGTATGCGTGCTTGACGGCGTTTGTGACCGCTTCCGATACAGCAATCTTCGAGTCTTCTATCTGATCGTAACTCGCGCCCGCTCTCGATAGAACGCCAGAAAGGGTCAATCTTATCAATCCAACGTATTCTGCACTGGATGGAAACTTCATTTCAATATAATCATACTGCTGTGGCATTCTATTCAACCTCCGAAGCTTCATTGATATGCATCAGGTCTCTGAGTCCCGTGATTTCGAACAGTCTGAGAATCCTTTTGGACACTCCTGTCACATACATCTCCCTATCATGCTGATTGAGGTCTTTCAATGTACCGACAAAGATCCCCAAGCCCGTAGAATCCATATAGCTCACATCTGTCAGATCTATTCTTATGTCATGACTCCCTGATTGGCGGATCGGTTCCAGGACCTTCTGCAGTTCAGGCGCCGTATAGACATCAAGTTCTCCTTCAAGTACTACTACGAATTCCTGTTCCTTCTCCGTTGTATCGATATTAATGTTCATAACAGACTACACTCCCATTCAACTTGTATACATAAATCCTTTGGATTTTACCCGTTCATGTTTGGAATAAACATGATTTCTTCAATTTTTATTGTTTTTTAATATGAAAAGGGTCAAATCATCCTTCTTATGCGGGTTTTGAATGCGCATCAGTGATTCGTAAATGTACTGGACGATATCCTGTGGATGATAGTCCTTCACCTGACGGATCATATCTTTGACATCTTCGAAGTCAATGAACGTATCATCGTGTTTCCTGAGTTCGGTCACACCATCAGTGAAGACGATGATCATATCCTTCGGCCCCATTTTGGTTTCCTTCTGCTCATAGCGGGCATGTTCCTTTACACCCAGGACGACACCCTTGGCATCTATCTCTTCGAACTCATCCTCTTCGTAGCGATAGATGAGTGCCGGCTCGTGGCCAGCCGACGAATAGTAGAGAAGATCCGTATTATGGTCGTACAGGCCATAGAACATCGTGACGAACATATTCTGGTTCACGTTTTTCTCGACCACCCTGTTCAGCTTTCTCAAGCTGTCGCTCGGCAGCTGGGAATAGCCGTAGGAATCCATGCCGAACTTGATCATGCTCATCGCAATTGCTGCCGGTATCCCTTTGCCGATGACATCCGCCACAGCAAAACTGAGCATGCCGTCCTTATGGTCTATGATGTTGAAGTAGTCTCCGCTCACCTTTCTTGCCGGTACACTGATGGCGCCGAGTTCCATCGTTTCGAAGGTGGGGATTTCAGTTTTGAGCATCGTTTCCTGCAGACTGGATGCAACATCCATCTCCTTGTCATGGATTTCAAGCTTGTTCATCATGGATTTATAGTCCCTGTATGTAAAGCCGAAAGAAATGATCACTTCCTGCAGTATATCCAATGACTTCTTCATGAGTGCTGCATCATCGATGCCCATGTCATCGAGCAGTTCGATATGGAGTGACACGATCTCCTCCGGAGAAGCATCCATTTCGATGACTTCTTCACTGAAGGTCTGGCACTGGTCTATTGCGTCACCCTGTTCTTCTCCATACAGGTACAGTTCGATGATATCCCTGTAGTTGCTAACAATATTATCAATATATGTCATGTTCGTCACCTCATACTGAAAAAAGACTTTTGCGTACAAAAGTCCATCAGGATTTAGATTGCGATTTCTTGGATTTGGACGGCATGAGATCCAGGCTGATCATCAGTGCCTTATCCACTTCCTTCATCTTATCTTCGTTCAAATATGTAAGCTTTTCCCTTAGTCTTTTCTTGTCCACTGTGCGTATCTGCTCCAGAAGAATGACCGAGTCCTTGTCCAGATTGTATGTATCCTTCGAAATTTCCACGTGCGTCGGTATCTTCGCCTTATTGATCCTGCCGGTGATGGCGGCAACGATCACTGTTGGACTGTGATAGTTGCCGACATTGTTCTGTATAATGACTACCGGCCGCTTGCCTCCCTGCTCTGAACCTTGCACTGGTGATAGGTCCGCAAGATATACTTCTCCTCTTTTCATCTATTCACCATCTTTACTATAAACGAGGAAATCTTCGTTGCACTGCCACGCTTCACACTCTAGGTCGTGATTTTCGGACGCGATCGAAAGATTAATCTCACTCATTTCTGTATATCCGTGTTCAAGAGAAAGCTCCATGCTGCTAAATAATGTCATATTCGTCATTACCAGACCACTCCCCAGTCACATCGTTAAACTTATGATAATGATAACATTTATAAATTATCATTACTAGTTTATTTTAAAACTTCATTATTAACGGGCGCGGCATCTTCTCCTTCATATATGCGCGGAAGCCGCCTCGAGAGCATGCAGAGGGATTCATACGGAATGGTGTCGGCATAGCTGCTGTAGGCCTCCATCGATTGCTCCGATGACCTGTCGCGGATGATGACATGCACCTTCTCCCCCGCCTGTACCCCATCCGGCACTTTGGTCATGATGTAGTCCATGCACACCTTGCCGATCACCGGACAGGAAGTTCCGTCAGCGAGCGCCACCCTGTAGCCTGTGCGTGCACGCAGGAAACCATCCGCATAGCCGATGGGCAGTGTGGCGACCCTGTCGCCCGCTTCAGCATCGTACTCAAGCCCGTAGCTCACACCTTCCCCTGATTCCAGCACATGGACATCCACCACCTTGGTCGTGAGCGCGACCGATGGCCTGAGATCGACGGATGAGATCTCACGGATGTAATCCGAAGGATAATAGCCGTAGAGGGAGATGCCGACACGGATGGCGTTGCAGTAGCCGTCATCGAGACGGAGTGCGCCTGCAGAGTTCTGTATATGGACAAACCTCGGCTTCCGCACTTTTGAAGTGATCGCTTTGAACCTGTCATACTCCCTGGCGTTCTGCCCGGAATCGATGTCCGCAGAACTGAAGTGGCTGTAGATGCCTTCATATACGAGATGATCAGAACCTTCGATCACATCGATCATCTGAGCGATCTCTTCCGGATCGGAAGTCCCGAGCCTATTCATGCCGCTGTTCACCTTGATATGGATCCACACTTCCTTGTCGTCCATATCCATGACATTCGACTGGGCCTCCCTGAGCCAGGCGAGATTCGGCGCCGTGATGGCCACGCGGTGCTGGATGGCCTTGTTGATATCTTCGGGATTGATCGGCCCGAGTACCAGTATCTTCTCCTTGATGCCGTGCATCCTCAGTTCGATTGCCTCATCCAATGTTGCGACTGCAAAGAACTCGGCGCCACGCGCCGAAAGATATTCGGCTACTGCTGTACTGCCGAGCCCATAGGCATTCGCCTTTATTACTGCAATGAACATCTTATCGGGATGCAGTTCTCTGATGGCCTGATAATTATGGTGTACCGCCTCCAGGTCGACTTCTACTATGGAATCTCTATAATATTTTTCTGACATATCCGTGCTCCTTATCTCTCAATTATGACTGTGGCCACAACGTATGCTCTGGAATGCGAAATGGATACGTGGGCATGATGGTCATTCAATATATACGGCCTTCCATTCGTGTCATTGAGGCAGACGATATCCCTGAAGGCGGCTGCGCCCCCGATGCCTGTACCCATAGCCTTGCTGTAGGCCTCCTTGACTGCAAAGCGTCCTGCGAGGTATTCCATCCTTCTTCCTTCATTGGAGAACTGTTCGTACCGCTCCATCTCTTCGGGTGAAAGGATCCGCTTCGAAAGTCTGTTTCCATTGTCCTCCACACGCCTGATGCGCTCAATTTCAATTATATCCGTTCCCAGCCCTGTAATCATAATGTCCGCCTCGTATTCTCATTGATCAGTTTTCTTATCTCATTGCGTATCGCATCCGCTTCGTCCGACTCCAATTCCGGGATATGGATGCGCTCCGCCGAAGTCTTCAAAGTGACGCCCTTAAGCCCATACCGCTTCATCAGCGGACCGACCGTCGTATCGATGTTCTGCACCCGGAACAGGGGCACTGCATGCCTCTCCTTGAAGAAGATTCCCTGGTGGATCCTGATTTCATCTTCCGATACCCGGAAGCGGAAGTACTTATACTTCAGCATGGGCAGCAGCCACACATGGACCAGGACGATGTAGATGAAGATGATGAAAAGGGCGAGGGAAATCCACCATGGAAACCAGTCCCATACGTAGAGTGACAGGATAAGGGCCGCCACCGCAATCAGCAGATCGACTGCCGCTACAATGCCTTCGCGGATCCGCCATACTTTAATCGCCTTCGGTGATATCTTCTGCATCCGGATGCCCCCTTTCTGCCCATTGCCATATTTCCTCGATGTCCTTCCTGTCGATGAACTTGATGGTCGCACGTGAGCCGAGCATGCCGGCGGCGGTCACCAGTGTGATGATGCCAAGCTTCGCCCGGTGAAGGAAGGGATTGAACACCCACTCCGCTTCAATCAGCTTTTCATGCTTGATGACATAGTGCGAACGTTTGAAGAAACCGGCCGTCATCAGGTTGATTTCATCATCCCTTATCGCATAGCCGCTGTTGTATGCACTATATATACCTGAAGCCACAAACACGAGCATCAGCACCAGACCGGCAATCCATGCATAGTCGAACCAGAAATACTGGACCAGCGAAGTGATGACGAGCAGCAGGAATGTGACGATCTGGAAATACCTTCTGTATCCACGGAACGGCACCTTTTTCCCAGGAACCTCCACATGATAGTTCGGGAAGATGTGGTCGACAATTCCGTACAGGCGATCCTTTTTGATGAAGGGCAGCAGTTCCACTGTACCATCGATGTCCTCACTATCCAGCGAGTCGCTTGTAATAGTGACGGAAAGGGAGTAGTAGCCGATCATCCTCCTGATGATCGAATCCTTGATGATGATGTTCTGGACCCTGTTGATATTGACACTCTGATGCTTCTTTTCAAGCAGGCCGTATTCGACGACCAGATCGTCATGCTTCATCTTCAGGGTGTATCCATAGTATTTCACCGTCAGAATGAGTATGCCTATGGCATAGCCGACAATAATGAAGGATCCTATCGCCAGACCCATCGCCAGTGCCAGATTCCTGATGGCGCCTTCAAAGTATTCGAAATAGCGTTCGATCAGGAAATTCGCTCCGATCAGATTGAGGAAGCCGAAGATTAGGGCGAGAAAAGTCCCCAGGGCGCCGCTTGTCATGCTCATCAGCAGCAGCGACTTGCCGTCCATATGGTAGAGGGTGTCGAAGCCTGTATCCTCCCTGCTGTCCGTTTCCGCCTCTGCCCGCGGCCATTCGCTGTAGGCCCCGATTTCGACGGTATCCTCCAGGTAGGATTTTTCATCGTAGAGTATATCCTGCAGGGACTTCGCCTGGGACTTTTTCATCGTGTCGATCTTTATGCCCTCCCCGGGCGTGATGACTTCAAGCTTCACTGCCCCGAAAAGCCTATGGAAAATCGGCTCGCTGAAGTCGATTGACTGGATCCTCCCGATGTCGAGTTCCTTCTCGTGGTTCGTGATGACACCATCCTTGTAGATGAACTTGCCATCTTCAATCCAAAACCTTGTACGATATTTGTTCAAAAAGTCCATGCCGCCGAAAAGGACAATGGCAAGGATGAATATTCCACCTACGATTAGTATATACTTCATTGAAATGTCTCCGGAGAGCAGAGTCTCCCTTGAATTGAAGAGGACGATGATCAAGGGGATCCAAAGATTCTTGATGCCATTCACCACACTGCCGAGATATGCGATCGGATGGAGTTTCTGTGGACTATACATCTGTATGCTCCCCTTTCACAAGTTCAATGACTTCCTCTTTCAAGATGGCCGCTTCTTCGCTTTTGAGGGGCGGCATAGCGAGGCGTGAACTTGCAGTGCTGACTTCCAGCAGGGCGAGGTCATACTTCCTTGAAACAGGTCCTGTCGAAAGTTTGGCCCCCTGTATGCGCCTCACCGGCACCATTTTCGTCGACACCCTGAAAAACCCTTTTCTGACGATGATATGATCCTCCTTCAGCCTGTAGCGGGTCACCCGGCAGTAGACCAGCGGCCGGATGATTATACCAATGGTGAACAGTATGGCCAGCCACAGGGTGGCAATCCAATATATCCAATGGGAAAGCTCGAAATAGAAGGCGGCGGCACTTGCCAGGATAGCGGCAAATGCCCAGATGAGAAATGCCCAGAAGAACCGCACCCTCATATAGTGGACGACATCATCATGTACTCTTTTCATATTTGCCCCCTGTTTGATTTCATATGTATTACTTATACTTTAAATTATATATGCATAATGTTCAATTATACCAACGTAACATTTTAACAATAAAAAAGCACCCTCTGCCCCTGGGGGGTGAGGATGCTGGACAATTACTTGATATGATCTTTGAAGGTACGGCCGCCCTGGCTGCGTTTCTGGCCGCCCTGAGGCTGACGGTTGCCGCCACCCTGACGCTTGTTGTTGCGTCCACCTTGGCTGCCCTGGCTGCGTCCTTTGCGGAATGGCTTCTTGCCACCGCCGCCTTGACTTTTGCCGCGGCGTTGTCCGCCCTTGCGTGTCAGAGGTTTTTCGAATGACAGCTGGATGCTGTCTTCATTTCTGCTGAACAGGAATTCGTTGAGGATAGCCGCTACGACTTCCTTCGCTTCACCCTGTTCGAGCAGACGTTCTGCCGTCTCAAGTGTATGCGTATTTTTATTTTCGGATTTCCATTGCTCGATCTTGTTGAATATTTCCTTCTCGCGGGATTTCTGTACTTCTTTCTTGAGAGGTGGTCTGAGAGCAGAAATTGTCTTCTTCTTCTCATTCTCGATCATTCTCAAGTAGTCCATCTCTACAGGATTGACGAATGTGAGTGCCATGCCTTCTTTGCCTGCACGGCCTGTACGTCCGATTCTGTGTGTATAGCTTTCGGCATCCTGTGGAATGTCGAAGTTGTATACATGGGAAACGCCGGAGATGTCGAGACCCCTTGCTGCAACATCAGTTGCGACGAGGATATCCAGCGCATCGTTCCTGAACTTCTTCAGAACTTCCAGACGCTTCGATTGCGTAATATCACCATGGAGCCCTTCAGCCCGGTAGCCTTTGGCAACAAGTGCGCCCGTCAGTTCATCAACACGGCGCTTTGTGCGTCCGAAGACGATTGCGAGTTCCGGCTGGTGGACATCCAGGAAGTCGGTGAAGACTTCGAGCTTCTCAAGCTCTTTTACAATAGTATAGTGTTCTTCGATCTGAGGATCGCTTGCGCCACCCTGGTCCATCGTCTTGACGATGCTTGGGCTCTTCATGAAGCGTGTGACGAGCTCCTGGATTGCCTTCGGCATCGTTGCGGAGAACAGCAGCGTCTGTCTGTTTTCCTCAGGAATTTCCGACATGATGAATTTCACATCATCGATGAATCCCATGTTCATCATTTCATCAGCTTCGTCCAAAACAAGCGTATTGATGCTGTCGAGCTTCAATGTTCTGCGCTTGATATGGTCGATTACACGTCCTGGTGTACCGACGATGATTTCCGGTTTCTTTTTAAGATCCTTGATCTGGCGGTCGATGCTCATGCCGCCGAATATGACGGATACGCCGAGCTTTTTGTACTTGGCGAATTTTTTGAGCTGCTCACTCACCTGAACCGCCAATTCCCTTGTCGGTGTGAGGATCAATACTTGTGTTCCTGCCTGCTTCTCTGTGTTTTCTATAATAGGAATACCAAATGCACCCGTTTTACCAGTACCTGTTTTGGCCTGTCCAAGAATATCTTTTCTTTCCAGAGCAAGTGGAATGCTCTCTTCCTGGATCGGGGTTGGTGTTTCAAATCCTATATCTTCCAGTGATTTTAAGGTTTCATCACTGACACCTAATTGTTTAAAAAACTTCAAATTAGAGTCTCCTTTGACTATTCGTTCTCATTTTCGTTACGCATAACTTCTCAATATTAACATTTCCAGACTAAAAATACAAGCCTACTTCTCATCATTGAATAAAAAGCGTTCTGCAGTGATGTTCAGCTCCAGCTGGTTCCGGTCTGTAAAGGCGAACAGATGCGGGGCATCTTCGATGAGTTCGAGCGTGGCATTTGGTATTTTTTCCGCCAAGTCCACACTGGCTTCATAGGGAACGAGCAGGTCCAGTGTGCCGTGGATGATCAGCGTCTGCGACTGGATGTTCTCGACCCCATCCTTCTTCGTTTCCACAATGGTCTTGAATTCCTGATAGGCCCGGAACGGAATATCCTTGAGGCGTTTCTTGATCTTCTGATACAGCTTCATCTTCATGTGCTCACTGAAATGGCGCGGAGTAAGGTTCAGCCGGTTCAGTTGGGAAAGCTTTATATGCTCGAATGCCGGAGCGATGAGCACAAGCTTGTCGACCGGTTCATGCTGTGCGATGTGGCTGGCGAATACCCCTCCCATCGAAAAACCGATGATGTGGACCCGGTCGACGCGCTGCTTCAGTTGCCTATAGGCATTGAGGGCTTCTTCATACCATTCGTCCCCGGTCGCCGACTTCAAGTCCAGTATGGTCCCATGTCCCGGGTATACCGGAAACTCATACTCGAACTCGTAGCGTGATTTCAGGTAGTCGAATAATGGTTCCAGCTCGTATCTTCCTCCCGTATACCCATGCAGAAAAAGTATTCCGGTCGATTTAGATATAGTCGTTCACCCTCTCCAAAGCCATGCCTCTGGACCCCTTCAGCAGAACCACGCTGTCTTCGGACAAGACCTGCTGCAGGTGTTGTGCCAGATCCCCAATTTCCGCGTAATGATGTTTCCCTTCCACCTCTGCATTTTCATGGATGGTTTTCGCCGCTTCTCCATAGGTGAGCAGATAATCGAAGAAATATGGCGCATCATTGATGTGCTGCGCCACTGATCTGTGCAGTTCCTCGGAATATGAACCGAGCTCCAGAATATCCCCGAGCACGAGTATTCTTCTGCCCGCCTCCATCCGTCCTACTGTATCGATCGCACTCTTCATGCTGGACGGGCTGGCATTATAGGCATCGTTTATTATGGTCCCACCACCCGAATGGCGTGTCTGCTCCATCCGCATATCCGTTACAACCAGATCATCAAAATGGGCTTTCACTTCACTGATGTTGAGACCTGCCGCTTCTGCAGCGAGAAGTGCAAGCGTGGCGTTGGCCGCATTATGCAGCCCAAGCTGGGGAATGCGCACTTCGATATCGAGCGGATGGAGTCTGAAATGCGTACCCTGCTCCGTCTGACGAACATCTGCTATCTGCAGATCATTCTTTTTGCTCTCGCCTGCGGAGCGCACATTGTAGGATGCATTCCGGTCTACAATATTCTCAAGGAGCGGATAATCCCTGGAGTAGATGAAGGTGCCTGCTTCCTTCAATCCATCCACTATTTCATACTTGGCTTCGGCAATGTTCTCTCTCGACCCCAATTTTTCGATATGGGATTCGCCGACATTCGTGAGTATGGCGATATCCGGCTTTGTCATTCTGCTCAGGAATCGGATATCCCCTTTGGCATCCATACCCATTTCGAGGATCGAAATTTCAGTGTCCTTATCCAATTGAAGGATGGTGAGCGGCAGACCGATTTCATTGTTGTAGTTTCCAATCGTTTTCTTCACCCTGAAGTGTGGAGCGAGCAGGCACTCCACCATATCCTTGGTGGTTGTCTTCCCATTGGACCCTGTGATGGCGATCACCTTTGGTGACACTTCCTGAAGGTAGCCGCGTGCAATATCCTGCAGAGCCACCAGTCCGTCCTCAACATGGATGAGTGGCAGTTCTGGATCGGCAGCCTCCGGATTCTGTTCCGTCAGGCTCAGCGCCGCCCCGGCACGAAAAGCCTGCTCTATGAAACGGTGCCCATCGACATGTGCCCCCCGGAAGGGAACGAAAAGGTTTTTTTCCTCGAGTGTCCGTGTGTCGATCGATACACCTTTGATGCTTTCGCCCTTCATGGCTTCTGCACGCATGTTCATTCTGCCATCACACAGTTCAGCAATTTTCTCAATTGTCATTTCAATCATAAGACTCGTCCAACTCCATCAATTTTTGTATTGGAAATTATTTTTAATCCGGCTGTATTACTATTGGATAAACACACTGACTTTATTATAAAATAGTGTATACTAAATGTCATGATTTCTATATGGGTTAGGTGAATTTTTTGGACAACAACCAAAGCTACAAAAGACAAAACAGCAATATATTTTCAAGGATCGACTGGATCCTCATCCTGCTGGTCCTGCTTCTTGGGGCCATCAGCGTCCTCATGATCCGTTCAGCGATGACCAGTGGCCAATACAGCACTGATTTCAGCATACGCCAGATCATATTCTATGGGCTGGGCTTCATAATGGTCTTCATCCTGAACTTCATTCCAGTCAAGTGGATCAAGCAATACGTCTGGATCATCTATACGCTTGGCGTATTGTCGCTGGTCATACTGTTCGTTGCTCCGGTATCACCGGTCACACCGATCATCAATGGAGCGAAAAGCTGGTACCAGTTCGGATTCTTCAGCATACAGCCGTCAGAAATCGTCAAGATCATCTACATACTCACCCTGGCCTATCTGATCAGCCAGCACAATAAATATAAATTGACAAGTGACCTGAGTGTGGATATCAAACTGCTCTTCAAGATTCTGGCAGTATCCGTTCTGCCCATGCTGTTCATACTGCTGCAGAATGACCTTGGAACAACACTTGTCATGATGGCGATACTATTCGGTATGATCGTCGTTTCCGGCATCAGCTGGTGGCTGATCATCCCGGCATTGGCAGTCGCCCTCACTGTGGGCATCGCCCTGATTCTCGGCATCATCTATCGACCGGACATCCTGGAACGCTACCTCGGCATCCATCCCTATCAGTTCGAGCGGATATATTCCTGGCTGCGTCCGGAAGAATATGTCACAGAAGGCGGCTTCCAGCTCAGCAACTCATTGAAGGCAATCGGTTCAGGCGGAATAGACGGCAAGGGTTTCAAGGATGGCATCGTCTATATTCCTGAAAACCATACCGATTTCATATTCACCATTGTCGGAGAGGAATTCGGTTTCATCGGTGCAACCGCAATCATCGTCCTACTCTTCATGCTGATGCTTCACCTTTTCCGCATCGCAACCGTCGTACCGGACAGTTTTTCATCCTATTTCATCATCGGATACCTGTCCATGCTGATATTCCATGTGTTCCAGAACATTGGCATGACGATACAACTCGTGCCCATTACGGGACTTCCGCTTCCCTTCATCAGCTATGGAGGCAGCGGCCTGTGGGCGAATATGCTGGCCGTCGGCATCATAATGAGCATCTACTTCTACCAGTACCGCCAAAGGGCGTAAAAAAGCCGCAACCTGAGAGACTCGGGTTGCGGTTATTTTTAGATATTCTGTTCTTTCAGTCGCAATTTCTCTTTATGGGCAATGCGATTCATAATCTCGAATCTTGATCTCGACACCTTGACTTTGACCCCGAGCTCACTCAGCATCGTGACAACTTGCTTGACTTTGGAATGGTCGTTGCTATGCATAATGACACTCCTTCAATTACAGCTTATCTTCATTTTACCCTTATCTCAAGTAATTATCCATATTATTTGGAAAATAAATATTACAGAATTTCAAATATTCATGGTTTATAATAGAATGGAGATGAGGTGACTTCCATGGAATGGTTCATATTCGATTACTTGCTTAATACGGGGATACTTGGAATTGCAACATTGATCACCTTCGGCATCAATTTCCTGTTTGCCATCGGTCTGATATTCCTCGAAAGAAGGAGTGCCCAGAGTGTCTGGGCATGGCTTTTCGTCCTGTTCTTCCTTCCCATCATCGGCTTCATCATATATATATTCTTCGGTCGCAAGATTTACAACCAGCAAATATTCAAAGTGAGTGAAGAGGACAAGGTCGGGCTTGAGCACCTGGTGGACGACCAGCTCCACGAACTGCGCGATAACAGCATTTCATTCTCCAACAGGGTGATGGATAAACACAGAAAAATCATCCATATGCTGCTCTACAACAATCAGTCTTTCCTGACCATCAACAATTCAATCCGCACTTTTACCGACGGTAATGAAAAGTTCGAGCACCTTCTGGAAGATATACGCAATGCACGGGACCATATCCATTTCCAGTATTATATCTTCAAACTGGATGGTATTGGACAGAGGCTGTATGAAGCATTGCTCGAAAAACAGCAGGAAGGTGTATCCGTCAGGATTCTTTATGATGATATGGGATCCCGGGCTCTGAGTCTGCGTAATTTCAAGAAACTCAAGGATGCCGGCGGCCTGGTCGAAGCCTTCTTTCCGAGCAAACTGCCGTTGATCAACCCCAGGATAAACAACAGGAACCACCGCAAGATTGTGGTCATCGACGGCTCTGTTGGTTATGTCGGGGGGTTCAATGTTGGTGATGAGTATATCGGTTTAAACAAAAAGTTCGGCTATTGGCGGGACACGCACCTCAGATTGGAAGGTAATGCAGTAAAGTCACTGCAGCTGCGCTTCATGCTAGACTGGAATTCCCACAATAAGCGTAACAACATGGTGAGGGAAGACCGATATTTTCCTGAAATGGACTACTTGGGAGACACACCGATTCAAATAGCGTCCAGTGGGCCGGATGAGAAATGGGAGCAGATCAAATATGGATATCTGAAGATGATCTATAGCGCCAAAAAGAGCATCTATATACAGACACCCTACTTCATCCCCGACCAGTCCTTCCTGGAAGCACTGCGTATCGCCTTACTGAGCGGCATTGAAGTACACCTGATGATACCAAATAAGCCCGACCATCCTTTCGTCTATTGGGGAACCTATTCCAATGCCGGAGCACTGCTCGATATGGGCGCACAGGTCCATATATATGAAAAAGGGTTCCTTCATCAGAAGACCATCATGATTGATGATGAAGTCCTGAGTATAGGGACGACGAACATCGATGTGAGGAGCTTCCTCCTGAATTTTGAAGTGAATGCCTTCATCTATGACGAAAAGGAAGCCATACAATACCGGCGCATATTCGAAGAGGATATCAAGGACTGTTCTCTTCTGACGAAGGAGAAATATGCAGCACGCAGCAAATGGATCCGGATCAAGGAAAGCATTGCCAACCTGATTTCACCCATACTATAAATACAATATGAGCGCACACATAAGAGGCCCGATATCATGAAGATATCGGGCCTCTTTTTATATCAATGGATTAAGATTTGTTTTTCTTCTTGCGCTTCTTCTTCGGCATCACTTTAGCATTCTTGATGCGCTGTTCCTTTTCTGCTTTTTCCCGCTCATGTGCTTCAATGATCGGTGCCATTTCTTCAGCAACCTTATTTTTATAGAAGGTATTCCCTGCCCAAGTCTGGAAGATCAGGAATACACCACCGACTGCCCAGTATAATGGGAGTGCGGAAGGGGAAATCAATGAAATCCAGATGATCATTATTGGGGAAATGTACATGAACAGCTGCATCTGCTTGCGCTGTTCTGCAGGCACGAACTGCATGGATACATAGGCCTGTCCAGCATAGACGATACCAGCGATAGCCACCATGAAGAAGTCGACTTCCGTCAGATTCATCCATAGGAAGTGCGGGTATTCTGTAATACCGCCTTCGGAAGGGAACTTGAGTGCGAAGTAGAGTGCCATGACGACCGGCATCTGTATAAGGATTGGCAGACAGCCCATGTTGAGCGGATTGATGCCGTGCTTCTTGTACAGGGCCATCATTTCCTGCTGTGCTTCCATCTTCTCTTCTTGTGTAGTCGCAACTTTAGTCTTCTTCTGAATCTCTTCCATTTCAGGTTTGACTATCTTCATCTTTTCACGCATCATCATCTGATTCTTGTATGTACGCATCATGAACGGAAAGATTGCCAGACGGACGATAAGGGTAACTATGATGATTGCCAGCCCGTAGTTGTTGTTCAGATTGTCTCCGAGCCAATGCAGCAGTGAATCCATCGGTTGAACGAATGTATTAAAGAAAAATCCGTTTCTATTTTCTTCCTGAGAATAATCGCACCCGGAAAGTACCAGGACCAGGCCGATCATTATCGGAAAGAGCCATTTTTTACTCATTTCTTCACCTCAATAATTTGTCTCACATAAGAGAAATTGTAACATAAATGAATGTCTAAAAAAATCATTTTCTGTACCCAGTCAGATAATAATAAAAACATACCCGAAATCACTCACAGAATAGTCACTATTTCATCCCTGTTTTTCAGAATATGGAATGCTTACTTTCAAATAAAAAGACCCAGCTTTTGCTGGGTCTTTGAAATTAATGATTGAAATTTATAGTCTTGAACCACATACAGGCCAAGGCTGTGCTCCTCTTTGATCGAAAAGGATCTGGGCTCTCTTAGTCTGTTCAGCTGCAGATGCCTGGGAAGGCAGACCGCTTCCGCCTACAGACTGCCAAGTTTGAACATCAAACTGGTAGAGGCCATGGTAGAGGCCGTTGGAGCTTACAACACTTGCGTTTCCGCTGGATTCACACTGTGCAAGCGCGCCCCAGTTCTGACCGCTGGCATTGCTTGAAGTGGATGTAGATTGGTTCTGGGCTTGGGCCTGGTTGCGCTGCTCACGTTCCTGGGCAGCCTGCTCTGCTGCACGTTCTTCAGCTGCTCTTTGCTCTGCTGCACGTTCTTCAGCTGCTCTTTGCTCTGCTGCCGCCTGTTCTGCTGCTCTTTGTTCAGCCGCACGCTGTTCTGCAGCCTGATCCTGTGCAGATGGCTGTGCAGGAGCCTGATTCACTTGTTGAGTTCTTTCAACTTCCTGAGTTTCCTGCACTTCTGGTGTTTCTTCAACTTGTGGTGTTTCCACTACAGGGGCCTGTTCCACACTATTGCCTGATACCGCAAGTGTCTTGCCTGCAAAGATGAGATCTGAAGAAAGGTTATTCCATGCCTTAAGGTCGGAAACTGTTACATCAAACTTCTGAGCGATTTCAAATAGAGTATCGCCGGATTGGATTTTATATACACCCTCTTCTGTCGGAACTTCAGTATTCTCTTCATTATTCACTTGGAGAACCTGACCTGGCAGAATAAGGTTGGATGACAGATTGTTTTCTGATTTGATTGCTTCTACTGTTGTATTGTTTTCATGGGCGATTTCGGAAAGTGTGTCGCCTTTATCCACTGTGTGGCTTGCTGCTTCTGCGCTGTATGCCAAAGTTCCTGATACCGCAATTGCTGCACCGACTGATAGTACTTTTTTCATAGTTAAAATTTCCTCCCGTTAATCCCTTACAAATTGGATGTTTGTTTTATCAACTGTTTAGTACTATATCAGATATAAACATTTCACAGGTTACAGGAATATAAAAAGTGAACCGCTCTTTTACAGGCATGTTACAGGGATATTTCTCTCCTTAAAATAATATGTCAATAAAAGTGTAAACTTATATTTTCGGCGAAATGAATAGAGACCTGTTTTTTATCAGGCTTTAAAATGCCCATATGACGGGCTTCTTAATACCCTCCATAAATCCATCAAGAATCTTAATAGTCCGTATTATCTGACAGCCGTAATACTCCCTATATATTATGTAATAAAGAAATTTGAAGCCATATCTTCATAAAAGCTCTGTATCAGGCTTGACCGCAGCGTTCGGCCTGATACAGAGCTTGGTGAGTAGTGTGAGTGTAGAATATAAATTGAGTGGTGTGCATATGTTCAGGCGAGGGCTTTCGTTTTTCTATCATGATTATCCTTGTTCAGACCGGCATGTGATCTGTCGGCTTCCGGTCCTGACTTGTCACTATGTTCGTTCAGTATTTTCTCCAATGGTTCCAGATGGGTATCTTTCAATCCTGTCATTCGGCTGCTTTCAGTATTTTTTTCCAAAGTATGGACAGATCTTTCTCCAATGTAGTCCCATTGACCGTAATGCCTTACAGCATCACTTATCATCTTGGAAGGATTGGACATATCCTTCTGGTCCTTCATCTTGTCCGGCAGACCCTTCACATTCTCTGCCCATATTTCCATCCTGTACTCCTTTTCTCCTTCATTCGTAGTGTAGACGGTTGTAGCCACCTGACCACTCACGCAGAGTATGTCTCCCTCTTTTGATGCAGATAGTACTTCAGGTATCGCTTTACCAAAAGCCTTGCAGTAGATGAAATGTACTTCCTTTGGTTTTCTTTCATCTTTGGGAATCCTGACTGTTGCTATTATGAATGAATTGACGCTCCCGTTCGCCGTTTTCTCCAGAGTGACATTCCGTACAAGTTCTCCTACAAGCAGCACTTTATTCATCATGTCTCCACCCCCTTCCTGACTTAAAGATATAGGGGCCGTAAATTTTTTGCAAAACACGGAAATTTGATTTTATGACCATTTTCTTTACAATTGGAATATATACGATTCCGATTAACGTTATAATGGTAGTAACGAATTTACATTTATGCGTTTTTTGATGGTTTGCATGCATTTAGGAAGGGGGAATTCAGATGAAGTCTTTTAAAGTTGTGGAATTGAAACTTGAACACGAAAACAATTTCATTATACTGGATCTGATCGACGGCATCATCATTAATAAGGAAAAGCAGGAGGATCCATGGTTGATAGAGATTTCAACATCAACCGATTTTAAAGATATACTCGAAGAACTGGTCGGTACTGAGGTGGAACTGCTTGTGACCATTACACGGCATTCAAACGAACCAGCCAGATTCAAGGGCACCTTCAATGAAATGAATGAAATAGATAATGCATTATCCCTGATCTTTAATGGCAAGATTATCGTCCAGGGGCCCCATTATGCCGAAGACCTGTTGTCCCATCTTCTTGATGAAGGCTATGAGCAGGAAAAGCTGCTTAACGAGTTCAAAGCGATGATGGAATCTAAAGCTGAAATAAAAACATCCGATGACTAGTTAGTCATCGGATGTTTTATTATCCTGTATTGCAAAAGTAATTTCACATTTGCACGCGATTTCACCATCCACAGTTGCGATGGCATCACCCTTGCCGATCGGGCCCCTCAGTTTTGTGATTTCCACTGTGAGTTCCAATGTATCTCCCGGCGTCACCTGTCTTTTGAACTTGCATTTGTCGATGCCGGCAAAGAATGCAAGTTTACCTTTGAAACGCTCTTCCTGCAACAAAGCTACAGCCCCAGTCTGTGCAAGGGCTTCGACGATAAGTACTCCTGGCATTACAGCATATTCTGGGAAATGGCCCTGGAAAAATGGTTCATTGCCCGAGACCTGCTTGATGCCCGTACATCTAACACCCGGTTCTATCTCTGTTACCCTGTCAATCAGGAGAAACGGGGGGCGGTGCGGAATTACCGCCTTTATCTGGTCATACGTCAGCATATTATCATTCCTTGGTCATATTTATGATGTGTTCCCATGTTTCTATACGGAATACTTCCATAGGATTGTCCAGAATTCCATATCCTATCATCAGTCCCCCGAAGAAGACTATGATGGCGATATAGACGAAGAGAAGGATTCTGATGATCAGCGGGAATCTGCGGTGGACTAGCTTTTTTGATTGCTCGGCCATAAAACTACCTCTTTATTTCGAAGATGTCACACTATCCTGTGTGGAACGTTCACCTGTTCGTTCGATGTCAGCGCCAAGCTGTTTGAGCTTCTTATGAAAATCGACATATCCACGATCAAGGTGCTTTAATTCAGTAACTATAGTATACCCTTCTGCAACCAAACCTGCAAGAATCAGGGCAGCAGCGGCCCTCAAGTCCGTCGCCTTCACACGGCCTCCGGATAATTTCCTGCCGCCTTTGATGAACGCATGGTTCTCTTCCACTGAGATGTCAGCATCCATATTCCGGAACTCGTTGACATGCATGAACCTGTTTTCAAAAATGGTCTCTGTGATTACACTTGTGCCATTCACTGTAGCAAGCAGTGCCATCATCTGGCTCTGCATGTCAGTCGGGAATCCGGGATGCGGCAATGTTTTGACTCTGATGGGTTTAAGGTTTCTCTCCGGAATGACACGGACACTGTTGCCTTCTTCTTCGATGCGCACCCCCATCTCTTCAAGTTTGGAGATGAGTGCTGTAAGATGATCGGTGATGACGTTGTCAAGGACAATTTCACTTCTGGTGATGGCACCGGCTATCATGAATGTTCCCGCCTCAATCCTGTCAGGGATGACGGTATGATCCACACCCTTCAGAACCTCTACGCCTTCAATCGTGATATGGCCAGTACCTGCACCTGAAACACGGCCGCCCATGGCATTGATGTAATCGGCCAGGTCTTCGATTTCCGGTTCCCTTGCCGCATTCTCCAACTCTGTCACGCCCTCGGCCAGGCTTGCAGCCATTATAAGGTTTTGCGTCGCCCCTACGCTCGGAAAGTCGAGATAGATCTTCGCACCTTTCAGACGGCCGTCCACTCTTCCTTCGAAACTGCCGTCAACCGTGCGGAAGGCGGCTCCCATCTTCTCCAGTCCTTTGATGTGCTGTTCCACTGGTCTGGAACCTATGGCACAGCCTCCAGGCATGGCAACATTGCAATAACCATAGCGCCCGAGCAGAGGCCCCATGACAAGCATGCTTGCACGCATTTTGCTTACCAGATTGAATGGAGCATCACAACTGAGTTTCCCAGTCGCGTCGATGGTGACCATCTTGTCCTCCACTTCCACTGAAGCGCCCAGATGATTCAGCAATGCACTCAAAGTGCCTACATCTGAAAGATTGGGTACATTATGTAGCCTTGATACCCCTTCGCTTGCAAGCAGTGATGCAGTCAAGACCGGTAATACAGCATTTTTGGAACCTTCTATTTCAACAGAACCCGAGAGTTCATTCCCACCTTTAACAATTATAGAATCCATTTCACTCACTCCATACTTTTACTTACGATACACTATTCACTATTTTAAAGATGTATAAACATGTTTGTAAAGCAGAATTAAAATAGAAGGGATGCTTCCTGTACGAGTCGGAAGAAATCCATGATGAAATTGCTGAGCGCGCTTCCCAGAAGGACCGCAGCAAGTATAAGGAACATTCTGATCCTTCCTGTTTCACCTTTTTTGAACCAGCTGTCGATATTCAATGCGCCGAGCACCCAGAAGGTGAAAATGACACACATCATATGCAGCACGATGTGCATGAAGGCCAATTGGGAAAACAACATCTTATTCACCTACTAAAAAACCCGGGCAGAAGCCCGGGTAGATTTATTATGCGTGTTTCGATACATCCAGTCGATTGATTGCACGACGCAATGCCAATTCAGCACGATACCTGTCGACTTTTTCGTCGCGCTCCTGCTGAAGCAGAGCTTCAGCACGCGCTTTCGCTTCCTTGGCACGCTCTGTATCGATATCCTCTGCGAACTCGCCAGCCTGTACCAATACTGAAACCTTTTCAGGACGTATTTCTACAAAGCCATCTGTCACTGCAAAGTATTCGAACTGGCCGTCTACCTTTGCTCGCAGACTGCCAATCTTCAGTGCAGCAACCGTCGGGACGTGGCCGGCCATGACACCGATCTCACCCTGTTTGGTCTGGAGTATAATAATTTCACAGTCCTCTTCAGTGAATACGGAACCGTTTGGTGTAACTACATCCAGTGCAATTGTACTCATTTGCTAACCCTCCCGATTTTAGACTTCTACGCCCATCTCACGTGCTTTATCAAGCACATCGGAAATGCCGCCGACGAGACGGAATGCATCTTCCGGGATATGATCGTATTTGCCGTCAAGTATCTCCCTGAAGTCGCTGACAGTCTGTTCAACTGGAACATAGGAGCCTTTTTGGCCTGTGAACTGCTCAGCAACGTGGAAGTTCTGGGAAAGGAAGAACTGTATGCGGCGCGCACGTGATACTGTTCTCTTATCATCTTCGGACAGCTCATCCATACCGAGGATCGCAATGATATCCTGAAGTTCACGATACTTCTGGATTGTCGCTTGGACGCCACGTGCGACCTCATAGTGCTCTTCGCCGACAACTGCTGGTGTCAGGGCACGGGATGTGGAAGCCAGAGGGTCCACCGCCGGATAGATACCCATTTCGGAAAGCTTACGCTCAAGGTTTGTTGTTGCATCAAGGTGAGCGAAAGTCTGTGCCGGCGCCGGGTCAGTATAGTCATCCGCTGGTACGAATACTGCCTGGATGGATGTTACTGAACCAACACTCGTTGATGTAATACGCTCCTGAAGCTGCCCCATCTCTGTAGCGAGTGTCGGCTGGTAACCAACTGCCGAAGGCATGCGTCCCAGCAGGGCTGAAACTTCTGAACCCGCCTGGGTGAAGCGGAAGATGTTGTCGATGAAGAGCAGTACATCCTGTCCTTCTTCGTCACGGAAGTATTCTGCCATTGTAAGGCCTGACAGTGCAACACGCATACGTGCGCCTGGCGGCTCATTCATCTGGCCGAATACCATTGCTGTTTTGGCGATAACACCGGAATCGCTCATTTCATAATAGAGGTCGTTACCTTCACGTGTACGTTCCCCTACACCGGCGAATACGGATATACCACCGTGTTCCTGTGCAACGTTGTTGATCAGTTCCTGGATGAGAACCGTCTTGCCTACTCCGGCACCGCCGAAGAGGCCGATCTTACCACCTTTTGTATAAGGTGCCAGAAGATCTACTACTTTGATGCCTGTCTCAAGGATTTCAACATTTGTTGTCAGGTCTTCGAACTTCGGTGCCTGACGGTGAATCGGATCTCTTCTTTCAGATTCAGGGATCGCTTCTCCAAGATCGATATGCTCACCAAGTACGTTGAATACCCTGCCGAGTGTCGCCTGGCCGACAGGTACAGTAATTGGGCTGCCTGTATTTGTAACTTCAGTGCCACGTTTCAATCCGTCTGTCGAACTCATCGCAATTGTTCTCACGACGTTGTCTCCGAGGTGGAGCGCGACTTCAAGAGCGAGGGCTTCTTTTTCTTTTCCTTCATCAAAGTTGATATAGAGTGCATTGTTCAGTTCCGGCAATTTGCCTTCTTCGAAACGCACGTCAACTACAGGTCCCATGACTTGAACCACTTGACCTAAAGCCATTCGATTTCCTCCTAGTCATTCTTTATTCAAGTGCAGATGCACCGCCGACGATTTCAGTTATTTCTTGAGTAATCGCAGCCTGTCTTGCACGGTTATATTCTAATGATAGATCGTCTACCAATTCTTTCGCATTATCAGTCGCAGCCTTCATCGCTGTCATACGGGCAGCGTGCTCGCTTGCTTTCGCATCCAATAGCGAACCATACACCAGACTCTCCGCATACTGTGGAAGGATGGTTTCAAGGATTGATTCCTTGTCCGGTTCGAACTCGTATGTGGCCAGGTTAGATACCTGTGTCTGATTCGTCGTATCCTCTTCGGATAACGGCAACAGTTTTCTTGTGGACACCTTCTGCTCAAGGACCGATACGAACTCGTTATATACGATATACAGTTCATCGATATCCTCGTTCGAGAACTGTGCCACCGACTGCTGCGCGATTTCCTTGACGCTGCTGAAGCTTGGCTGATCTTCAAGCCCAATACGATGGTTCGTAATGTTATACCCGCGGTTCTCCAGGAATTCGTATCCCATCCTTCCAATGACGAAGAGGTCATAGGAATCCGGATTGTCATTATGGTGTTCTCTGATCCTGCCGGTTATTTCCTTAATGATGTTCGCATTATAGGGGCCAGCAAGACCACTATCCGATGTGATGATGACATACCCGGTCCGTTTTACTGGACGCTCTCTCAGCATGGGATGGGAACTCGTGTTATCCCCGGAAGCTATCGCTTGGACAGCTTCCTGGATTTTATCCATATAGGGTTGGAACTTCTTGGCATTCTCTTCCGCCCGCCTGAGCTTGGAGTTCGAAACCATGTGCATGGCGCTAGTGATCTGGCTCATCTTTTTGGTTGATCCGATGCGACCTTTAATTTCTCTTAATGAAGCCATGAATTCACCACCTTATTCTATATTCATCATCCCTGATCTGAAGGATTGAATAGCTTTTTGAAGCTGTTTACTGCATTTACATATGCTTCATCGTCCGGAAGCTGTTTTGTTTCACGAATACCTTTAAGGAGTTCAGGTTCGTTGGAATCAAGCCAGCTGAGGAATTCATCTTCGAATCGCGTAACATCTTCAACTGGAATGTCATCCAAATGACCATTTACAAGAGCGTAGAGGATTGCGACCTGCCGTTCCACCGCAAGCGGCTTGTTCTCACCTTGTTTAAGCACTTCAACAGTACGCTTACCACGCTCAAGCTTGGCAGCTGTCGCTTCATCAAGGTCGGAACCAAACTGTGCGAAAGCTTCCAGCTCACGATAAGCTGCAAGGTCAAGCCTCAGAGTACCGGCAACCTTCTTCATCGCCTTGATCTGTGCTGATCCACCGACACGGGACACTGAAAGTCCGGCGTTGATTGCAGGTCTTACGCCTGAGAAGAACAGGTCGGACTGCAGGAAGATCTGTCCATCGGTGATGGAGATTACGTTTGTCGGTACGAAGGCACTGATGTCCCCCGCCTGTGTTTCTATGAATGGCAGCGCGGTGATTGATCCGCCACCGAGTTCGTCGTTCAGTTTGGCTGCCCGTTCGAGCAGACGGCTGTGCAGATAGAATACGTCACCTGGGTAGGCTTCACGGCCTGGTGGACGCTTGAGAAGAAGTGACAGTTCACGATAGGCTGCTGCCTGTTTAGTCAGGTCATCATATACGATAAGTACATGCTTACCGTTGAACATGAACTCTTCTGCCATGGATACACCCGCATATGGTGCGATGTAGAGCAGTGGCGCAGGCATTGAAGCACCTGCGGAAACCACAATTGTATAATCCATTGCACCATTCTGACGCAATGTTTCAACTGTGGAACGCACTGTGGACTCCTTCTGTCCAATGGCAACATAAACACAGATCATATCCTGGTCCTTCTGATTAAGGATCGTATCGATCGCTACTGTCGTCTTACCTGTCTGACGGTCCCCAATGATGAGCTCACGCTGACCACGGCCGATTGGAACAAGTGCGTCGATCGCCTTGATGCCAGTCTGAAGTGGTTCATCGACTGATTTACGGGCCATTACGCCAGTTGCGGGACTTTCAATCGGTCTTGTCTTCGTCGCTCCCATCGGTCCCTTGCCATCGATCGGCTGTCCCAGTGGATTGACTACACGGCCGATGAGTTCTTCCCCTACAGGCACTTCCATGATACGGCCTGTACGTTTGACTTCATCGCCTTCTTTAATATCATCATATGGACCGAGGATTACGATACCAATATTGTTTTCTTCGAGGTTCTGGGCAAGACCCAGAACGCCGCTAGGAAATTCGAGCAGTTCTCCAGCCATAGCATCATTCAAACCATGAGCAAGTGCGATACCGTCACCAACCTGGATGACTGTTCCCACATCAGATACTTTCATATCAGCTTCATAGTTCTCGATCTGGCTTTTCAAGAGAGCGCTTATTTCGTCAGCTTTAATTGCCATCAAATGTCACTCCTTAATTAGCTATTAGTACTTTCTCTGAACCGATTTTTCAAATCAGACAACTGTGTATTCAATGAGCCATCATAGACTTTTGTGCCAATGAATACGCGGATGCCGCCGATCAGTTCCTCGTTGACCCTGTTCTCTATAAGCAGTTTTGAAAGTCCCGTCTTTTTGATGAAGACTTTGCCGATACCTTCAATCTCCTCTTCAGAGAGTGGATAAACCGATTCTATCACTACATTTTCCTGGTTATAGTGTGCATTGTAATTCTGTATGAAATAATCATGGATTGCTTCAATCTCAGAAAATCTATTGCGATCCGAAAGGATGAGGAGCATGTTTCGGAGCGGCTCGGAAGCATTGTCAAAAGTCTTTGCTACCGCCTCCCGACGACTGTCCCTAGGAACCCTCGGGTTATTCATGAAAGTCAGGAAATCAGGAGTGTCCTGAACTGCTTTGACCACTTCGTCAAAATCTGCCCTGACTTCATCAAGCTGTCCGGCTTCCTTCACGGTGCTGAACAAAGCCTGGGAATATTTTTGAGCTGAGTTAGCCATTATTTACCCCCTGCTTCCTGTAGGTATCTTGCAACCAGATCTTTTTGATCTTTCTGATTGATTTCTTTTGAAATCATCTTCTCTGCAATCAGGACGGAGATATCTGCCACCTGATCGTTGATATCACGGATTGCTTTTTCTTTTTCCCGTTCGATATCCGCCTTGGCAGTTTCCATCATCTGGTTTGCACGCGTGTTTGCATCATGAATGATTGCTTCCTGCTCTTTTTTCGCCTGCTGTTTTGCATTATCCATCATTTCGGATATTTCAGCCTGCGTTTCCCTGAGCACTGCTTCGTTTTCTTCCTTAAGCTTTACAGCTTCCATCCTGCGCTGCTCTGCATCATCTATTTCCGAGTGGATCAGCTGTTCACGCTCATCCATGACTTTCTTGAGCGGTTTCCATACGAAGTATGAAAGTGCTCCGAGAAGTATGAGGAAAGTGAGCAGCTGTATCAGACTGTTACCAATTGCCGCCGGAACTGTGTCCGTAGCTCCTAAAATAAGAAATTCCACCTATGTACACTCCTTTCGCGAGAGTTTCATTCTGATTTCATAGTCGACATAATAAGAGGGCGAAATCTTGATAGAAGACTTCGCCAGATGTAACGATTCTTAGAACATGAACATAAGCATGAATGAAATAACAATCGCGATGATCGGAACGGCCTCAACAACACCGATACCAATGAACATGATTGTCATGAGTGGACCACGAGCTTCCGGTTGACGGGAAACCCCTTCAACTGTTTTGGATACGATAAGACCGATACCGATACTTGCGCCGAGTGCTGCAAGACCAGCAGCGATACCTACTGCGAGTAGATTCATCATAAGATATAGTTCCTCCTAAATATTTTTGAAAGATTGATTTGAATTATATATTAATGGTCATCGCTCACCTTATGGGATAGATAGACCATTGATAACATAACGAATATGAACGCCTGGATTGCCCCAATATATATTGAGAACCCTTGCCAGATCATCATCGGAATGAATCCTCCGATAAAGCCGATTGCTCCGGATGCCATTACCATTATCAGCAGGGCAAGCAGAATCTCACCAGCGTAGATGTTACCGTAAAGACGCAAGCCGAGCGTAAGGTTGTATGTGAATTCTTCGATGAATTTGAACGGTGCCATGAACCACACCGGCTGTACGTACGATTTAAGATACGCTTTCGTGCCACGCATCTTGATGCCATAATAGTGGGTCAGCACAATCATCAGGCTGGCCAGCGTCAGAGTGACTGAAGGGTCGGCCGTTGGTGACTTCCACCAGAGATCATGGTCATCATTAGGTGCTACAAAAGCGAAAGGCAGCCCAAGCATATTTGAAACAAATATGTAAAGAATCAATGTCAGGGCCAGGAAGTGGAATCTTCCTCCTTGTTTCCAGGCCATGTTGCCTGAAATAATACCTTTAACGAAGTTCATCAGTACTTCCATGAGTACTTGACTTTTCCCTGTCGGCTTTACTGCCAGGTTTCTTGTCATAAAGAAAGCTATCAGGAATACAATCAGCGATGATACAACGATCATCAGTGCTGTAGACAGGTTGAATGTAATGGGAAGACCAAAAACATCTATTGTCCACATCGGATTTCCGTGCTCCATTTTCTCACCTCTTTCACTTCGTTAATTCTTTAATCGCACGAAACAGAATCATGACATAGCTGAGCATAAGCCCGAGCGCTATGCCGAAAATACTGAAAACCTCCGGGAATCTCACCCAGAACAAACATGTAACTATCACAATCACAAGCCTTGCAATGGTGCCGGTCTTAATTTTTCCTTCCTCTGAATCGTAAGCCTTCTCGAGATTATAATACCAGTTCGACAGCAACAGAATGGACGCAAAGGTGCCTAGAGCAAATCCTGCCGCAAAAGCTGATGAAGTAAATAGATAGATGAGTAGGCTGATGATTAGAGGGAAAAGTAAAAACTTCAGGAAATGATGGGAAAATCGTCTTAAGAATGGCACTTTAAACACTGTCTCCTAGTGTATTCTACGGCTTTGATTGTAAACCGTTACATTACTCTTGTAATGATATCTGTTTGTATTTTTTATGTCAATATTACGGATGGATTTATTTATTTCGATACCAGTCCCGACATATTATCGACATAATTTCATACACCAAAACTCTCGGGCTTATCTTTCCTGATTCCATAATAGTATTTTATATTTTCACATATCCTCAAGGAGGCTTTTCCATCGCCATATGGATTGGCAGCTTCAGCCATCTTCCTATAGAGGTCATCATTCGTCAGGAGCTCCTTGGTCAACCCATATATGTTCTCCTTCTGGATGCCGGCGAGTTTGAGCGTTCCCGCTTCTACACCTTCCGGTCTCTCTGTCGTATCACGAAGGACGAGCACGGGTTTTTGGAGGGAAGGCGCCTCTTCCTGGACACCGCCTGAATCGGTCAGGATGATATGACTTTTTGCCGCAAAATTATGGAAGTCGAATACATCAAGCGGCTCTATAATCTCTATACGTTCATGATCAGACAGATACTTGTCCGCAATTTCCCTGACTTTCGGGTTTTTATGGATTGGATAGACCACCGTGACATCTTCGAACTCTTCGACGATTTCCCGTACGGCACTGAAGATGTTCTCCATCGGCATGCCGATGTTTTCCCTTCTGTGGGCAGTCAGGAGAATCACCTTATTGTCCTTGTGCTTTTCGATGATTTCACTTTCATAGTCCGCATTCACCGTCGTTTTCAAAGCATCGATTGCAGTATTGCCGGTGATGGAGATGCCATCCTCCTTCTTATTTTCCTTGAGCAGATTCTCCTTGGAGTTTTCTGTCGGTGCAAAATGAAGGTCGGCAAGTACACCCGTCATCTGACGATTCATTTCTTCAGGGAACGGCGAGTACTTGTTGTTGGTCCGGAGACCCGCTTCCACATGGCCGATGTCCACTTCGTTATAGAACGCGGCAAGGCTGCCTGCAAATGTTGTCGTAGTGTCGCCATGGACAAGAATCATATCCGGCCCTGCCTCTTTGATGATGGATTCCAGTCCGGCAATCACCCTGCCAGTCACTTCAGACAGTGTCTGACCCTGCTGCATGATGTCAAGGTCGTAGTCCGGAGTGATTCCAAAAATATCAAGCACCTGATCGAGCATTTCACGGTGCTGTGCAGTGACCACTACAATCGGCTCGAGTTCCGGGTCATTTTTAAGTGCCAGCACAAGCGGTGCCATCTTGATCGCTTCAGGACGCGTTCCAAATATCGTCATGATTTTCTTCATTGCTTCTTCTCCTTGTTATATCTATTTCGTTCCGAAAAGCCTGTCTCCAGCATCGCCAAGACCTGGAACAATATAGCTTTTTTCATTCAGTTTCTCATCCAGTGCAGCAATATAGATATCTACATCCGGGTGTGCCTCTTTCAGTACCTCTACACCTTCCGGTGCAGCAATCAGACAAATGAACCTGATCTTTGTCGCCCCACGCTTCTTGACTGCAGAAATGGCTTCGACAGCAGACGCACCGGTCGCCAGCATAGGATCGATGACGAATATGTCCCTCTCCTCTATATCACCCGGGAATTTGGCATAGTATTCTATTGCCTGCAGTGTTTCGGGATCGCGGTAGAGGCCGATATGTCCCACTCTGGCGGAAGGAATCAGCTTGAGTATACCTTCCTGCATGCCAAGCCCAGCCCGCAGTATTGGAACGATTCCAAGCTTCTTGCCGCTCAGCCTCTTGGCTGTAGTCCGTGTCACCGGCGTATCCACCTCGACATCTTCCAGAGATAGATCCCGCGTCACTTCATATGCCATAAGCATGCCGACTTCATCGACGAGCTCCCTGAATTCTTTTGTTGATGTCTTTTCATCACGGATGTAACTCATTTTATGCTGGATCAATGGATGATCCATTACTTGTACTTTGGCCATGTTTTTTCCTCCAGTTCTCTCAATTGTGCCGAAATAGGGGTACCCCTATTCCGGCATGGTCAATTTTATCTATATAGTGGGAATTTGGATGTCAATGCAGTCACTCTGTCTTTCAAAGTTTCATACTTTGTGCCTTCTTTGACAGCAGAAAGCGTTTCGGCGATCAGATCCGCCACTTCCTGCATTTCTTCCTCTTTGAACCCACGGGTTGTCATCGCTGGAGTGCCGAGACGGATTCCGCTTGTTACGAATGGGGATTCCTCATCGAAAGGAATGGTGTTCTTGTTGCAGGTGATGCCAATCTGGTCCAATGCCTCTTCCGCCTGTTTGCCTGTCAGACCGAAACTTTTCACATCGACAAGGACGATATGGTTCTCGGTACCTCCGCCTACGATGCGCAGTCCCTTCTCTGAGAGCCTGTTTGCAAGCGTCTTCGCATTTTTGACGACCTGCTCCTGGTATTCCTTGAATTCCGGATTCAATGCTTCTCCAAAAGCTACCGCTTTGGCTGCCAGAATATGCATAAGTGGTCCGCCCTGGATTCCCGGGAAGATATTCTTATCCACTTTTTTGGCATGCTCCTCCTTCGTCAGGATGAGTCCGCCGCGCGGCCCCCTCAATGTCTTATGCGTTGTCGATGTGACAAAGTCGGCATAAGGAATCGGATCCGGATGCAGGCCTGCAGCAACGAGTCCCGCAATGTGTGCCATGTCCACCATCAGGTAGGCACCGATTTCATCTGCGATTTCACGGAATTTCTTGAAATCGATCTTCTGTGTATAGGCACTTCCGCCAGCGACGATCATTTTCGGCTTGTGTTCTTTGGCAATATTAAGGAGCTCATCATAATCGATCACTTCGTCTTCTTTTCTCACACCATAATCTACAAAGTTGAAAAGTTTACCACTGAAGTTGACTGGGCTGCCGTGCGTTAGATGTCCGCCATGGTTGAGGTTCATGCCGAGGACGGTATCCCCCGGTTCCAAAACTGAGAAATAGACGGCCATATTCGCCTGGGAGCCGGAGTGAGGCTGAACATTGGCATGCTCTGCGCCAAACAGGGATTTCACACGCTCACGTGCGAGATCTTCCACAACATCCACATTCTCACATCCGCCATAATAGCGTTTATGAGGATAGCCTTCAGCATATTTGTTGGTAAGTATTGAACCTTGGGCTTCCATGACCGCTTCCGACACAAAGTTCTCTGAGGCGATCAGTTCAATATTGTTGTTTTGACGATCAAGCTCTGCTTCAATTGTTTCAAAAATTTTCGGGTCTTGTGATTCGATAAATGACATGTCTTCTCTCCTTAAATGTGTGTTAGTAGTGTGCGCGAGGACCTCCGATGAGTTTTGGTCTGGAATATGCAATGGTGACATTCGCTTTGCCGACTGTTCTCTGTTCCACCCTGAACGGCACAGCCACATGATGGATGTGCATGCCGATCAGCGTCTGACCGATATCAATTCCCCGGTCTGCAGCAGCATGTTCGACCACCACCGGCCGGACCAGATGATGATAGGCGTATTCACTCAGGCTGCCTCCGGCGGACCGGTGCGGTACGACACTGACCAACGGATAGTTCCGTGACCGTGCCACATCGTATTCCATGGTGATTGCGCGATTGATATGCTCACAGCCCTGGAACATGACATTCAGCTTGTGGCGGTCTCCCGCCTGTTGGAAGGCTTCGAATATGATCTCTGCCACTTCCATGGAGCTTTCCTTGCCGATATGGTGTCCCATGACTTCCGACGTGGAACAGCCTATCAGAAGGTCCTCCCCTTCTCTGAAGAATTCCGCATCCTCCAGCTGCTCGATCAGAACGTCCAGATCATTCTTCAATTTTGCAAACTCTTCGTTCATGTCTACCCCCCTCATACTCCGTATCCAGCCAGATATCCACGATATCATTCGCAAGTCCCGGGCCGATGACCCGTTCTCCCATGGCCAGCATATTGGAGTCGTTATGTGCGCGTGTGGCTTTTGCGGAAAAAGTATCATGTACGAGGGCGCAACGGATGTTCCTGACTTTGTTTGCCGTTATGCTCATTCCAATACCGGTGCCGCAGATCAGGATGCCCCGGTCATATTCTCCGGAAGCGACCTTTTCCGCCACAGGACGGGCAAAATCAGGATAGTCCACAGATGCATCGGAATCCGGACCGAAATCCGTAATGTCCACTCCTGCATCCTGAAGATTTTGGACAATGGAATTCTTGAGGTTGAACCCTCCATGGTCGGAAGCGATAATCACTTTCATATTCTTCACCTCACCTTCATTATATATTAAAAGCTTACATAGAAAAGTGGTCATCGGCAAATTACAGTCTGAATTTATCAATAAATCGCTTCATCTGCCGAAAAGCCCGTTCATAGTCCCCCGCGTCTCCACCGTAGGGGTCGATGACATCTTCTACGGTTCCTTCGGAGAACTCGCTGAGCATGTGCACATCCGCTTCAGGGAACCGGTCCTTCACTGCCATCTTGTGCGATTCGGTCATGACCAGCAGCAGGGCATCTTCCGCATCCTCTTCGGCCAGCTGCTTCGGAGCGGAAGGCGCTTCAAGATTCTCCCGATCGATTATCCTCTTTGAGATGGAACTGATGCCATCCGAGAAAACCATCAGGCCCCTCGATTCGAATTCTGTGCCTGCCGTACCGAACTTTGTTTTGGCGTAGCTTTCAGCCAGAGGGCTTCGACAGGTATTCCCTGTACAGACGAAAATGATCTTCATTTCAGATCTTCCCTTATTATTTCATTCCCGGTGGCCTTATAGATGCGGTTCATCAATGCTTCCGTCTCTTCATTTTTGGGGAACCCATGGATATAGATCAGATCCACTTCAGATTTATCCATTCTTCTGAGGGCTGCATACAGATTGCGCCCCGCTTCGCGGTAGTCATTCTCCCCTGTACACAGACTGATGAAGTAGGCATGTTCCGGTACATGATCCCGTGCAGCTTCCGGCGCAATCACGCCAATCTTCTGTCCCTCTTCAACCTTCAGGTGCGTGTTGCTCTTCACGCCGCCCTCGATTACAACCAGTGGCTGGCGCGGCGCATAATGCTTATACTTCATTCCCGGGGCGATCGGCTTCTCTGCCGAGCCTTCGTGTTTGCTGACGGTCTCCTTCAGTACATTCTCAAGTGCCCCTTTGGTGATGCTGCCGGGCCTCGCAATACGGTAGGGGAATTGGGTGCAGTCGAGCACAGTGCTCTCCAGCCCATAGGTCGCCGGATCGCTCGCTACCACCCCGTACACCTTGCCGTTCAGATCGTCGATGACATGACTGTAATCTGTAGGCGAAGGCTTGCCGCTCAGATTCGCACTCGGGGCGGCAAGTGGGAAGCCGACATTCTCGAGTATCGCGTGTCCCACAGGATGACTCGGCATCCTGACCGCCACTGAATCAAGTTCGGCCACGGTGTTGCCGGCAAGCATATTCCCCTTCAGAGGCAGGATGAATGAAATCGGTCCGGGCCAGAAATGCTTCATCAGCGTCCGCACCTTCATGTCCAGCGGCTCGGTGAAGTCCTCAAGCTGGTCCATGCTGTGTATATGTACAATGAGCGGATTATCGCCCGGACGATTTTTGGCTGCGAATATTTTCTGTATCGCCTCCGGATTCCTGGCATCGCCGGCCAGGCCATAAACTGTTTCCGTCGGTATGCCGACGACTTCCCCGTATTCCAGAGCCGTTTTGATTTCCTTCAATTTCTCATCTGTAGTCCTATCCTTCAACTGTTCCGTCCTGATCTCCCAGATTTTTGTATCCATGCTAGACCTCCCACCTGAAGTAGAGTATTCTGTCATTCCCGTTCATATCCTTCTTCACCTGCGGCATTACTTTCGGCCATCGGGCAGTGGCATAGTCGGCCAGTGCCGCCCCCTGCTTCCAGCCAATTTCAAAATAGACCATTCCTCCTGGATGCAGCACATGCTCCAGTTGATCTATCATGCTTTTATACAGGCCGAGCCCCTCATCTTCCGCAAAAAGCGCCAGTGCGGGTTCATGGTTGATGACAGAGTCCCCCATGTCATCCATTTCATTATAGCCAATATAGGGTGGATTTGAAATCACACAGTCCACTTTCATACTTTTCGCCATCAATGGCTCAAACAGACTTCCCTGCATGATTTTGGGGACCACCCCCAGAGTACGTGCATTTTCCTTTGTGATTTCGAGTGCCGCCCCGGAGACATCGGTAAGTATGACTTCATTATCATGCCATGCAGCCGCGAGCGTCAATCCGATGACTCCGGTGCCACACCCGATGTCCACAACCTTCCTTCCGTCATCCTGTTCCAGCTCCAGCACAAGCTCTACGAGCTCCTCCGTCTCATTACGGGGAATCAGCGTTTCTTTTGACACTTTGAACTTCTCGCCATAGAACCATGCAGAACCCACGACATACTGGTATGGTTCCCCGTTTATGATGCGTGCCAGCGCCCGTTTGTAACGGTCTTGCTCTGATGGCGGCACCTCACGGTCGCCATCCAGCAGAAAATCCGCCGTCCCCATGCCGAAGAGGTCTTCCAGCAGCAGCATCGCCGGACGTGTTTCTCCTCCGGATACGTTCAAAGAGGCTTTCGCCTCTTTGACCATCTCCCTATAGCTATAGGGAGGCATTATTCAATTCTTCCAGCTTGCTCGTCTGTTCTTCGATCGTCAGGGAATCGATGATTTCATCCAATTTCCCCTCGATGATCTGGTCGAGCTTCTGGATCGTCAGGCCGATCCTGTGGTCTGTCACACGATTCTGCGGGTAATTGTATGTCCGGATCCTTTCAGAACGGTCACCCGTACCCACAGCACTTTTCCGCTTCTCGGCATATTCAGCCTCGGCTTCCTGCAGCATCATGTCGTAGACGCGTGCCTTCAGCACTTTCATTGCACGCTCACGGTTCTTGATCTGCGACTTTTCATCCTGCGAAGTCACCACTGTACCTGTCGGCAGATGGGTGATCCGCACTGCAGAATCCGTAGTATTGACGTGCTGTCCACCGGCACCGCTTGAACGGTAGGTGTCGATTTTGAGGTCTTCGTTGCGGATTTCCACTTCCACATCCTCCACTTCGGGCAGTACCGCCACTGTCGCAGTGGATGTATGGATCCTGCCCCCGGATTCCGTTTCCGGCACACGCTGTACGCGGTGCGCCCCATTTTCGAACTTGAGCTTGGAATAGGCCCCATTGCCCTGGATCAGGAAGCTGATTTCCTTATAGCCTCCATGGTCATTGGCGTTCGCTTCGACGATCTCCGTCTTCCATCCGTTCTCTTCAGCATAGCGTGAGTACATCCTGAACAGGTTACCTGCAAAAATCTGGGCTTCATCGCCTCCTGCAGCTCCGCGGATCTCCATTATGACGTTCTTGTCATCATTTGGGTCTTTCGGTATGAGGAGGAGCTTCAATTGGTTTTCAAGCTCCGGAATCGCCTTTTCGGATTCGGAAATCTCCTCTTTGAGCATCTCGAGCATTTCCTTATCATCCGTTTCACCCATCATCATGCGTGATTCTTCAATCGTTTCCTTCTTCTGCTTATATTCCCTGTAGACTTCCACTGTCTTCTGGAGGTCGCTTTGCTCCTTGGAGTATTCCCTCAGCCTGTCAGAATCACTGACTACATCGGGGTCACTCAGCAGCTCGTTCAGCTGTTCGTACCGGTTTTCAATTATTTCGAGTTGATCAAACATGTAATTTTCACCTTTTCGTCTCTTTAATCTCGTCAATTATATCATATTTGGACACAAAAAAACTGCACTGGAGTGTAACTCCAGTACAGTTGTATACTCTTATTCGTTTGCGCTTTTGAAACCGAATTTTTTGTTGAATTTCTCAATACGGCCATCTGCAGACGCGAATTTCTGACGTCCAGTGTAGAATGGATGACATTCAGAGCAGACCTCTACTTTGATGTCTTCATTGTTTACTGAACCTGTTTCGAATTCGTTGCCGCATGAGCACACAACGTTGACTTTGTTGTATTCCGGATGAATTGCCTGTTTCATTATTTCCAGCTCCTTTGCCCTGAACCATCTGGCACAGAGTTTATTAGTGGTTTCCCACTTCAATACTTATACATTATACATGTTTTCCTGCAAAAAATCAAGGGGTGCGACTCAATCAGATGACGGGCCGGCCCGTGGACTGGGAGGACAGCATCCGTTGCCTCAATACGTCAAAGAACTCCTCGTTCGTACTGGTCTGCTTGAGTATCTTCAGGAAGCGTTCTGTAAAGTCCGGTGCATCGGTGAAGAGGTTCCGGAGCTGCCAGAGCACATCCAGTTCCCTCTTTTCGAGAAGGAGCTCCTCTTTCCTTGTGCTCGACCTTCTGATGTCCATCGCCGGATAGATCCGGCGCTCGCTCAGGCTGCGGTCGAGGTGCAGTTCCATATTGCCGGTTCCCTTGAACTCCTCATAGATGACATCATCCATGCGGCTACCCGTCTCCACAAGTGCGGTGGAGAGGATCGTCAGGCTGCCGCCCGCCTCTATATTCCTCGCTGCACCAAAGAAGTGCTTCGGCCTGTGGAGGCTTGCCGGATCCAGACCACCTGAAAGTGTCCTGCCACTCGGCGGGATGACGAGGTTGTACGCCCGGGCCAGTCTGGTGATCGAATCCATCAGTACGATGACATCCTCGCCCATCTCGACGAGGCGCTTCGTCCGCTCAAGCAGCAGCTCGGCGACCTTGACATGGTGTTCCGGCGGTTCGTCGAAAGTCGAATGCACGACTTCCGCATCTTCCACGGAACGTTCGAGATCCGTCACCTCTTCCGGACGTTCGCCGATCAGAAGAATGAAGAGCTTTGTGCCCGGGTGGTTCTCGGTGATTGCATTTGCGATTTCCTTGAGCAGGGAGGTCTTGCCCGCCTTGGGTGGCGCGACGATCATCCCCCGCTGTCCGAAGCCTATCGGTGTAACAAGGTCCATGATGCGTGTGGAGAGGTCCGTCGGTTTGTTCTCCAGTCTGATGCGCTCCTCGGGGTAGAGGGGGGTCAATGCCTGGAAGTGGGGCCTCTTTTTGATGTGCTCGGCATTGTGGTCATTGATGAAGTCCACCTGCAGCAGGCCGTAGTACTTTTCATTCTCTTTGGGACGCCGCACTTTTCCGGTGACCTTGTCCCCTTTCTTCAATTCGAACCTTCTTATCTGGGAAGCAGAGATGTAGATGTCCTTCTCCCCTTTTGAAAAGTTGACGGTCCGGAGGAATCCGTAGCCATCAGGCTGGATGTCATCCAGGATCCCTTCCATATAATAGTTCCCGTCCTTTTCCATTTCGGCCTCCATTATGGCAAGGACGAGTTCCTTTTTATTCAGGCGGCTGTAGTTGGACAGACCCAGCTCTTTCGCCCGTACAGTCAATTCCTTGGTATTGTTCTTCTTATAGAGTGCATCAAAGGACTCATACTTCAATCCTGTGGATTCTCTTTCAGCCATATATTCACTTCACTTTCATGTATTGGGGTTTGTGCTCTTTCAGAAGAGGATTTGGAGGGGGGAGATTTTAACCATTCCATATTCTACACCATTGTTTTACAAAAGGAAAGATGGAGACGGGCCGGCAGCCCGTCTCCTGAAAACAGCAGGCTCGGACTGCCTGGGCAGTCCGAGCCGATGTTCGTTATCAGTCCTCTTCCACTTCCTCGCGCCAGATTTCTGCGCCCAGATGGTCGAGTTTTTTGACGATGTCCGTATAGCCGCGGTCGATATGATTGACATTATGGATGGTTGTCACACCTTCAGCCGTCAGGCCGGAGATCAGGAGGCAGGCCCCCGCCCTCAAATCGCTCGCATATACATGCGTGCCTTTGAGTTCGGAAGGGAAGATGAGGGCCGAGCCGCTATTCTGCTCGATTTTGGCATCCATCCTCACCAGCTCATCCACATGCCTGAACCGTGCAGGGTAGATCGTTTCGGTGATTTTGCTCACACCGTCGGCCATGAACAGCAGAGGGGTCAGCGGCTGCTGGAGATCCGTTGCAAACCCGGGATAAACCTGGGTTTTCACAGAAATCGGCTTATATTTCTCAGGCTTTGTGATCGTTGCAAAGTCATCGCCGATTTCTATTTCCACACCCAGTTCCTCAAGCTTGGCAGTCAGTGATTCCATATGGGTCGGGATGATGTTGCGGACCGTGAATTTGTCGCCCACGGCCGCCCCGGTAATCATGTAGGTACCCGCTTCAATGCGGTCGGGAATGATGTTGTGTGTAGTGCCATGCAGCTTTTCGACACCATTGATCTTTATGGTATCGGTGCCGGCACCACGGATGTCGGCACCCATATTGTTCAGCAGGGAGGCCACATCCACCACTTCAGGCTCTTTTGCCACATTCTCAAGTATGGTCTTCCCCTCGGCACAGCTCGCTGCAATCATCAGGTTGATGGTCGCTCCAACGGAAACGACATCAAAGAAGATCTTTGCACCTTTCAGTCTGTCTGCAACCAGGTACATGGCCCCGTGTTCATTGGTCACCTTCGCTCCCAGGGACTCGAAGCCTTTGATATGCTGGTCAATTGGACGGGGACCAAGCGGGCATCCTCCAGGCAGGCCGATGACACATTTTTTGAAGCGTGCCAGCATGGCGCCCATCATATAGTAGGATGCACGGAGTGACTGTACTTTGGTGTTGGGAAGCGGCATGTTCTCCGCATCTTCGGCATTGATTTCGAGCGTCGTCCCGTCGAGCGCCGTCCCTATATTCAAATCATTCAGAAGGCTCATCAATGTTTTGACATCGGAAATTTCCGGAAGGCCTTCCAATACGACCTTCCCCTCTGAAGCCATCAATGATGCCGGGATCAGTGCCACTGCACTGTTCTTGGCACCGCTGATCTCCACTTCACCAGAGAGCGTCCTGCCGCCCCTGACTTTAATTACTTCTTTACCCATAATTCTTCTCCTTATATGGCAGACCGACTATTGGTCCTTTATACTGTTCCAATCTTCCAGGAACTTGTCGATTCCTTTATCCGTCAAAGGATGCTGTGTCAGTTTCTTCAGAACTTTATACGGAACCGTCGCAATGTGCGCGCCCGCAATTGCCGAGCCATGGATATGGGACTCGTTTCTGATGGAAGCGGCAATGATTTCCGTATCGATGTCATGCACAGTGAAGATATGCTTGATGTCCGCTATCAGGTCCAAGCCTGTGAGTCCGATATCATCGAGCCTTCCGATGAATGGGGATACGTATGTGGCGCCGGCCCGCGCAGCAGTGAGCGCCTGGACAGTATTGAATACCAGGGTGACATTTGTTTTGATGCCTTCATCGGACAATACTTTGACAGCCTTCATGCCCTCTTCCGTCATGGGAATCTTGACGATGATATGCTCATGAAGCTTGGCAAGTTCCCGGCCTTCTTCAACCATGCCGTCGGCATCAAGGGAAATGACTTCCCCGCTTACCGGTCCGCCTACAAGTTCGCATATTTCCACAAGCCGGTCATGGAATGAAATGCCTTTTTCCTTCGCAACAAGGGAAGGGTTGGTCGTCACACCCGCCAGCACACCCCATTCATTTATTTCTCTTATTTCGTCCATGTTCGCTGTATCAATAAAATATTTCATAAATCGATCGCACCTCCGTCTAGGTTATTGTTTCATTATAGAATAACCACCGTATAATCGGCAATGGATAATATATATTACCAAACTGTATACATCTTTCCCTTATAAATCAAATAAAAGCCATCCCGATCGGGACGGCCTCATCGCCTTAGGCTTTGTTGGAAGTACCAAATTCCTTGATTTTTCCCTGCACCGTTTCTTTGATTGCTTCCCTCGCAGGTCCGAGGTATTTGCGTGGGTCATAAACATCGGCATCATTGGCAAGGACTTCCCTTACACGTTTCGCAGACGCGATCTGACTTTCGGTGTTTACATTGATTTTTGCTGTTCCGAGGGATATCGCCTTTTGGATGTCCTTCGTCGGGATGCCCGTACCCCCGTGCAGTACCAGCGGAATATCGGATTGGTTGCCGATCTCCTCCATTTCCTCAAAACCAAGGTTCGGCTCGCCCTTATATGGGCCGTGCACGGAACCAAGTGCCGGCGCCAGACAGTCGATGCCTGTCCGCTCAACCAGTTCACGGCACTCTTCAGGGTCGGCATAGATGACGCCATCTGCAATGACGTCGTCTTCCTGGCCACCGACTACACCGAGTTCCGCCTCGACAGAAACGCCTCTTTCATGTGCATATTCCACAACTCTCCTGGTTGTTGCAATGTTGTCTTCAAAAGGACCATGGGACGCGTCAATCATGACGGATGTGAAGCCTGCACCGATTGCTTCGATGCACTTTTCGTAGCTTGAACCATGATCGAGATGGATTGCCACAGGCACTGTAATGTTCATGTCGGACATGAGACCTTCAATCATCTTGACCACCGTCTTCATGCCGCTCATGTACCTCGCAGCACCTTCTGAAACACCCAGGATGACTGGTGCATTCTCTTCTTCTGATGCCATGAGGATTGCCTGGGCGAATTCCATGTTGTTCACATTGTATTGGCCGACCGCATATCCTTCTTTTCTTGCTTTATTGAGCATTTCTGTCATTGATACTAAAGGCATTATTAGTTTCCTCCTAAAAGTTCGTTCCATTACGTGATTATACCAAAAATATTTAATTCCAGGCAATGTTTTGGTAACATTGCATTACCATCAAGCCGAATGGAGAGATCACATGGATAAAATATTGCAGACGCAATTGACAAATATATACAATCATATCAACGCCCAGGAAGAGGAAATAGAAATGGCTGCACGCCTCCTGGCCCAGGCAGTGGGCAGCGAGGGGGAAATTCACCTGCAGACCTTCCATGACTTCAAGGGGATTGAGCCCTTCCTGCTGAGCGGCTCCCTGGCCCTCCCTAAAACAAGGCCTTTCGATTCCCGGGATGCCGTTGACGCGCCCGACCGTGTGCTTGTCATCGCCAATCAGTTCGATGATGATGTCAAGTCATTCATTACAGGACTTCAGGATGCCGGGAAGGAATTTGTACTTGTCTCCAACTACAACAAGCATGAAGCTGAAATGATGGATCAACTTCACCATTATATCGATTTGTCATCTCCGCGTCCCCTCATACCGACGCCAAATTTCGACAAAATTGTTAACCCTTATATTTCTGCATTCCTATACTTCTATGATCATCTGTACGTTCTTGTAGATGAAATGACGAATGAGGCATATTGAATTCCCTGTTGACGAGCAGCCTCAGTCCATTCAGTATGACAAGGATTGTACTGCCTTCATGTCCGATGACACCGAGCGGCAGGTTGATCGCCTGAAAGAAGTTTGAGGTTATCAGCAGTAGGATGACTGCGACTGAGAAGATCAGGTTCTGCTTGATGACGCCATCGAGCCGTGCAGAAAGGCTCATCATTTCCGGCAGCCTTGAGAGCTGCTCCTTCATCAGCACGATATCTGCCGTCTCCAGCGCTATCCCCGTACCTTTTCCCATAGCTACGCCAATGTCCGCCTGTTTGATGCCAGGGGCATCATTTACACCATCCCCCACCATCATGACGATCCCCTTCTCCTTATAGGCATTGATATGCCTCACCTTGTCTTCCGGACTCTGGTTGCCGATCGCTTTTTTGAGCCCGATCGACTTGGCGATTGATTCGGCCGCCTTCGGGTTGTCTCCGGATACCATGACAGTCTCCTTGCCCATCCTGTTGAGCCTCTCTATGACATCCGCGGCTTCCGGACGCTCGATATCCTTCAGGGCAATGAGCGCCTTTTTGACCCCATCTTCAATATAGATGGTGACCGTATGTCCCGTATCCAGCAGTTCGGACTTGAAAGGCTCCATGAAATCGTCTGCCTCTGCCTTGAATACTTGGACGGTATGCCCATCGACATGGGCCTCAACCCCCCGTCCGACGACATCATGGACGTTCTCGGCCTCAAACCCCTCCTGCTTTGAATCTTCAAAATGATCACTTATCCTGACAGCCAGCGGGTGGTTGCTCTCCCGTTCCAACGCATATACACTGGCAGCGATCCTGTCACGATCCTCACCTTCTGCCACCTCAAAATGTGTGATGACAGGCTCCCCTTTGGTCAATGTTCCCGTCTTATCGAACAGGACATAATCGACATCAGCCAGCTGCTCCATGAATTTGCCACCTTTGACCAGCACACCACTCTTGGCACTGGTGGAGATGGCGGACAGTGTCGCTGGAGTGATGGATGCCACCACTGCACATGGCGAAGCGACAACAAGCAGTACCATTGCCCGGTAGAATGTCTCATTCCAGCTCCATCCGAAGATATAGTGTGGGAGAAACATCATGAAGCCTGTCGTTATAAGGACAATCCATACATATTTGTTTTCGAAACGGTCGATGAACTGGGCACGCTTTGAAGGCACACTTTCACTCTCACGGACCATTTCAACCATCCTGTTGAAGATCGTCTCTTCATTATCCACCGTCATCCTGACCAGAACGACCCCACCTTCATTGATGGAACCCGTCAGTACAGTATCACCTGAGTTTTTGATGACAAGGGCAGATTCCCCGGTCAGGGATGCCTCATTCACCTCCGTCCCACCCTCGGTGATGACACCATCAATCGGAAATACATCTCCCCTGCGCACCATGATGATATCGCCGATATCGAGTTCTTCGACATCGACCACCTCGTACTCACCATCAGGCCGTTCCCTTCTGGCGACATTCGGCTTCATCTTGATGAGCGCCTGCACAGCATCGCGCGTCCTGCCTCCTGCATAAGCTTCAAGGGTCCCGCTCAGACTGAAGATGAAGATGAGTATGGCACCTTCGAACCAGTAGCCGATTATGGATGCTCCGATTGCTGCAATGATCATGAGCAGCTCAACATTCAGTTTCTTTTCCTCTACAGTCGTTGTGACGCCTTCCCTTGCCTGGAACCACCCGCCGATGAGAAAAGCCAGCATGAAGACGAGTGGATACCATGGAATGCCGGTAAACCGTTCCATGTAGAATCCGACCGCAATAAGAAGGCCGGAGATGACTGTAAAGTATAGCTGCAACCTCCTCATCTCCCATCCCCCCAAGTATTCATCTTTACTTATATTATACTTCATCCACCATTGGCTCAGAGGTAAAATTACATAATTATTATGAAACTTATATGTATGATGACAATGATTATCATTATTGCAGCTATAAATAAAAACCATCCCGACACTTATCGTCGGGACGGTTTTTGAAACTTTATTTTATACATGCATTGATCAGACCCTGGAATAACGGATGCGGCCGTGTCGGTCTGGATTGGAATTCAGGGTGGAACTGCACAGCAACGAAGTAGGGGTGGTCGCGGAGTTCAATCATCTCCACCAGTCGTCCATCCGGTGATGTGCCGGAGAATACCATGCCTTCTGCTTCCAGCTGCTCCTTATAACGGTTGTTGAATTCATAGCGGTGGCGGTGGCGTTCATCTATATGCGCCTTCCCATACATTTCCCTGGCAATCGTATCTTCTTGGATTTCACATGGGAAACTGCCCAGACGGAGTGTGCCTCCGAGATCGACTACATCTTTCTGGTCCGGCATCAGGTCGATGACCGGGTGCGGCGTATTTTCATCGAGCTCACTGGAATGGGCACCTTCAAGCCCAGCCACATTACGGGCAAACTCGACAGTGGCGAGCTGCATGCCAAGACAGATGCCGAGAAGTGGCACATTATTCTGGCGGGCATATTGAAGGGCATAGATTTTGCCTTCCACTCCACGCTCCCCGAATCCACCCGGTACAAGGATGCCGTCCACTTCAGCGAGTTCCGCTTCGTAGTTCTCCTCTGTGAGGTGTTCGGAGTTTATCCATTTGATGTCGATATCGGCCTGGCGCTCATATCCTGCGTGCCTCAGGGATTCTGCAACCGACAGATACGCATCCTGCAGGGTGACGTATTTGCCGACGAGACCGATCGTAATCTTTCTTTCTATGCTGTTCAGGTTCTGCAGCAGATGTTTCCAATCTTTGAGTTCCGCTTCCTTATCAGCCGTCATGTTGAGACGATCGATGACAAGGGAGTCCATCCGCTGTTCCTGCAGCCGGATGACAATGTTATAGATCGTCTCCTCATCTCTTGCCTCGATGACGCTTTTCTTGTCGATATCACAGAACAGTGCAATCTTGTCCCTCAGGTCTTCACCCATCGGATGCTCTGAACGCACGACGATCATATCCGGTTGGATACCCAAGCCCCGCAGTTCCTTTACGCTGTGCTGCGTCGGTTTTGTCTTCATTTCGCCTGCGGCTTTGATGTATGGCAGAAGTGTGCAGTGTATATACATGACATTTTCGCGACCGAGATCGCTTCGCAGCTGACGGATGGATTCCAGGAACGGCAGTGATTCTATATCGCCTGTCGTGCCACCGATTTCAGTGATCACAATATCTGCATTGGACTCTTCCCCCGCCTGGATCAGACGGGATTTGATTTCATTGGTGATGTGCGGGATTACCTGGACCGTACCACCCAGATAGTCGCCACGGCGTTCTTTCCGGATGACTTCGGAGTATACCTTTCCGGCTGTTACATTGGAATATTTGTGAAGATTGATATCGATGAAACGTTCATAGTGTCCAAGGTCAAGGTCCGTCTCTGCACCGTCTTCGGTGACGAATACCTCTCCATGCTGATATGGGCTCATCGTACCCGGGTCCACGTTCAAGTATGGATCGAATTTCTGTATTGTAATCGAGAACCCACGATCCTTCAGCAGTCTTCCGAGTGACGCAGCTGTAATGCCTTTGCCAAGAGAGGAAACAACCCCGCCAGTCACAAAAATATATTTAGTCATTGCACTTCCTCCTGTGATTATAGAACTTGGTCGCCACCAGGTCATTGGTGGCTGATTAGTGCGGTCATGCAGCAGGAAAGTCAGACCCTTTCCCGCCAGCAAATAAAAATGGCCCCCTTCCACACTTGGTGAAAAGGAGCCGTTCTTTACAATCCCTTTTTCAGGGAGCCCAATAAAAATAATATCACTTTTCTAATGAATGTCAACTGGAAGTTGCAGTCCTAGAGATCCGGTTTGTCCTCGTAGCTGTCCTCAAGTTCGTCTGTATCATCATACTCGATATCTTCCCCGATGGTTTCGTCCGGGGAGTCATTCAGGTCGTCCTCGGCTTCCACTTCAGTTCCGTTGATTGGGGAATCGAGATTCTCCACATCGGATTCCACAAGATCCTTGTCCTGATCGAAAGCATCGCTCACACTGTCATCTTCGTCCTCGGCAATCTGCGGCTCCTCATCTTCCACAGCCAGCTCGATCTTATGGATTGTCGGGGCGATCTTATCGGAAATGTCATCTATGGAATACCAGTCCCTGAGGCCCCACACGCCATCTCCGGTACTCAGGAACCTGCCATCTGTATTGAGGTCGGTATAAAACTGCAGTATGCGGTTTTCGATTTCCTCATCGGAGTACCCTCCGATTTCCTTGAATTTATCGATGATGTCATACAGGTTCGCCTCTTTGCCGGCATCCTGCAGATACATATATGACATATCGATGAAGGAATTCTCGTCCATCATCTCTTTGGAATAGTCGTCCAGTCTCATTTCATTCATCCTTTCCAGTCTGGAATATCAAGGGATATCATACAGGGAAACGCTGTATGAATCAAGCACTATTTCAATAGTTTATATACTTCATCAGTCTTTTCTTTCCACCCTCATCCTCAAGCCTGACAAACCCAACCCTTTCAAACAGCCGTACCCTGTCCCTGGCGTCGTCCGTATAGACGACCAGCTGCTTCACATCCGGAAGCACCCGCCTCAGAAACGTCCCGAGCTGTCTCAAAGCGCTGGATGCCACGCCGCGATTGCGCTCTGCCTCTGCGACATACAGATGGGAAATATGCAGTACCTCCCCGTTGATTACGCCATCGATGTGGCCGATCGACTTCCTCTGATTGAGGATGATGTCCACTTTGATGTCCGGGGATGCGACCGATTCATCCTTCTTCAGCTTGATGTTATGCACATACTTCTGGTCAAGATCAAGATAGTAGAGGCGCTCTTTGCCGATCGGCCCATCCTCCTTGGTTGCTGTATGTGCAAAACCTGCCCGTTCATACAGGTTCCATGCCCCCTGGTTTTCTGCATCGACAACCAGGTACAGATGATCGAAATTGGAGAAATGCTCCTGTACGAACAGGGGCAGCGACATTGCCACCTTCGTGCCGTAGCCCCGGCCCTGGAACGCTTCGTTGATCGAAAGGGAACGGATGTATACCACTTCATGGGGGGTAGCGTATCCTTCGTGCTGATAATGTTTGTGAAGTACAAAAAATCCGATGATTCCATCTTTTCCGTTCAGCACGACACAAGGTGTGCGGTCGGGGTCTTCAATCGCATCATCCAGCACATCCACAGGAAGGCTCGAATATATCTGCTGCTGCTCACTCAATTTGAAGGCGGCAAGACTGGGTCTATCTTTTTCCATAAATGGCCGGATATGTATTTCACTCATTTACCTGTACCCCCTTTTGACATGTATTGTCGTTTTGTTATGATACATACTATACCCTTTCAAGTATAAAATAGTCAGCGTGATATTCAACACCTTTGAAGTGTTTAATTTAATAAAGTTGGGGTAGATTAAATTACCAATTAATTCTAGGGGGAGAAAATTTGGACAACGACAATTTGGATAAGTCATCCAAGTACAAAGGGGAGGCCAGACAGAAGTCCAAACTTGGTCTTGTATTCTGGGTTTCAGCTACTGTCATCATCATTGCGGCACTCGTTGCCACCATCATTCCCGATCGGTTCCTGGTAGCTTCCGAATCGGTGTACGGATGGATTTCTAACTACTTCAGCTGGTTCTTCATGCTTGCTGTATTCGGTTTTGCTTTATTCCTGATCTTTCTTGCACTATCACCATACGGGCGAATCAAGCTCGGCGGAGACCAATCAAAACCCGAGTTCTCATTCCGGTCATGGATCGGCATGCTCTTTTCTGCAGGCCTTGGTGTAGGTCTCGTATTCTTCGGTGTGGCCGAACCGATGAGCCACTTCATGGTATCGCCATTCCCAGGCGGGGAGACGGAGACGGTCGAGGCAGCCCGCATGGCCATGGGATATTCATTCTTCCACTGGGGCATTTCCCAATGGTCGATATTCGGTGTCGCCGGACTGGCCATCGGATACAACCAATATCGGAGGCAGAAGGACGGCCTGGTTTCGACCTCGCTCGAGCCCCTGCTTGGTGCAGACTATAACCAGAAGGCGAGGAAATCCATCGATATTCTTGCGGTCATTGCAACCGTAACCGGTATGGCGACATCTGTAGGTCTTGGCATCATGCAGATGGACGGTGGCCTCAACATTGCTTTTGGCATCCCTTCCGGCGCACTTACGCAAATCATACTTACAGCACTGATGACCGGACTCTTCATACTTTCCACTACAACAGGACTGAAGCGCGGCATCAAATGGCTGAGCAACCTGAACATGCTGCTTGCTGCAGTCATCACCATCTTCGTCATGGCTGTGGGACCATTTACCTTCATCATGGAAAGCATCATCGTCGGTCTCGGGGATTATCTTTCAAACTATGTCGGCTATTCCCTGCGTATGCAGCCATATACCGGAGAAGTCTGGGTTCAGGAGTGGACAGTATTCTACTGGGCATGGGTCATCGCATGGAGTCCATTCATCGGCTCATTTGTAGCCCGTGTATCCAAAGGACGTTCCATCCGTGAATATGTCCTCGGCATACTGATCATTCCACCGATGCTCTCATTCCTATGGATCGGGGCTCTTGGGGGCACGGCAATCTATTCCGACCTCTTCAATGGCACCAACATCGGCGAACTCGTACTTGAGGATAATACAGCTGCCCTATTTGCCCTGTTCGACCAGCTGCCGATGACGCAGATCTTCTCAGCACTCTCTATTCTGCTCATCTTTACATTCCTGGTCACCTCAGCAGACTCGGCAACCTTCATCGTGGCCGGTATGACATCAGGCAACACGGACTCGCCAAGTACAAGGCTCAAAATCATCTGGGGCGTTCTTCTTGGAACCCTCACTGTTACGCTGATCATTGCCGGTGGACTGACGAGTCTCCAGGCTGCGTCACTGCTTGCCGGGCTGCCGTTCGGCGTCGTTCTCATAGCGATGATCATCTCCGTTTCAAAGTCATTGAGACGCGAACCGAATGAGTCCATGAAGCGCCGCCAGCGCAAAGATCGTAAAAAGGCTTAAAATAAAATATTACTAAGAAAGAATGTCATTGGTATAATAGACCCAATGACATTCTTTTTACGTGGAGGCAGTTTATGAAAATTGGAATTGACGCGGGCGGTACGCTCATAAAAGTGGCATATGTGGAAGGTGGCTCCAGAAGATTCGAAAAGTGGGCATCTTCGGAAATTGACCATCTGATTGAAATACTTAATGAAGGACACGCCGAGGATCAGATTTTCCTTACTGGCGGCAAAGCCGAGTATATGGCAGAGAAGCTGAACCGCAATGATGGCATCTCCATAGAGTTCGACGCCACATATCGGGGACTTAAGACATTGATGGCCGAACAGGGAATCGAACTCGACCACTTCGTCTACCTGAATGTCGGCACAGGGACGAGTTTCCATCACGCTTCTCCCCAGGGTCAGGAACGTGTCGGCGGCTCAGGCGTTGGAGGCGGCACACTGATTGGACTGTCCAAGCTCCTGGTCGATATAGACGACTATGAGGAGATTATACGACTGGCCGAAAAGGGCAACAGGGATGAAATCGACCTCAAAGTCCATCATATCTATGCCGGCAGGCCGACGCCGATCCCGGGCGACCTCACAGCAAGCAACTTCGGCAACGTCCTCTCAGGCAATGTCTCAGCCATGCATCCTGAAGATAAGCTGCAGGCTGTCATCGGCCTTGTTGCCGAAACGGTGACTGCGGTCGGCATCAGTCTGGCTGAAGGTTTTGAAACCAATGATATGGTGTTCATCGGTTCCACTCTTCTGGACAACACCGTCATGAAGGATATCATTAACCGTTATGCCGGCTTGAAAGGCGCGACAGCACATATCATCCATAACGGTGAGTATTCCGGGGCCCTGGGCGCCATTCTATAGACGATTGTGGTAGACGAGCACCACGCCTTCCTGCCGTCTTACTGTCAACGGCAGCCCATAGCACTCCGACAGCATGTCAGCTGTGACTGCTTCGGGCGGCAGGGGTCCTTCGGCCCTTCCGCCTTTTATTAGCGTGATCGTATCTGCATAAGTCATGGCAAGTGAAGCATCATGCATGCTTGCCATGACCACTTTGTCCTTCCCCTCGCTGCACAGCCACTTCATCATTCCGTGCTGGTAGTTCATGTCAAGTCCCTGCTCCATCTCATCGACCATGATGACCGGCTTTCCCTCCAGAGCAACCTGGGCACATTGGACCCTCTTGAATTCCCCACCGGATAAATTTTCAATCGACTGGCCAAGCATTGGCTCCAGATCAAAATATCGGACAGCTTCATCGAGCCTCTCCTCCGGCACGCTGCCGCTTGTCATGGTGAGATATTCCCTGACACGTATCCTGAACCTTGGGTTCTCCTGGGGCAGGTAGCTGATGATGCTTTCCACCTTTTCCAAATGGTGGCCTCCGAACTGTATCTCCCTCCTGTCGAGGTTTTCATGACCATACCCGATGATCCCTTTCATGAGCGAGCTCTTCCCTCCCCCATTCGGCCCCAGAATGACATTCATTCCTTGAGGGAAGCCGATCCCCTCAACCTTCAAACTGAAGTTTCCAAATGAGATTTGCAACTGTTCAATTTTTAACATAAAAGTACCTCTACTAGTATTTTCTAAATGAGTCACTTATAATTATATACATAAATGTTAAAGGAAAAGGAGGTTTTTGATGGATGTCCACATAGACTATCCTGTTCTATTAATTGCCATCCTCCTGGTTTTGGGTGTCGTCATGACCCGCTTCTCCTCGAGGCTTGGTGTACCATCCCTGGTGCTGTTCATCATCATCGGGATACTGCTCAACCAGATCATCTACTACGATAATGTGGAGCTGACCCAGCTCATTGGTATGATGGCACTCGTTGTCATATTGTTTGAAGGTGGACTTCAGACGAATATCATGGCAATCAGGAAAGTTGCCGGCTCGGCAGTCCTGCTTGCCACCGTAGGTGTATTACTTACCAGCTTTATACTGGGCATATTCGCCTACTTCGTAATTGGGATGGATTTGATGACTTCGATGCTGCTGGGTGCCATAGTCGGTTCGACCGATGCCGCTGCTGTATTTGCTGTATTCGGCAGCAAGAACATCAAGGAAAAACTGTCCTCGACAATCGAGGCCGAATCCGGCACCAACGACCCGATGGCCGTATTCCTGACCGTCACCATCATTTCCATCATAGAAATGCCGGGAGATAATAATGTATTCCTTATGATTCTTTCCTTCTTCTGGCAGATGGGCGTAGGTCTTCTTGCCGGCATCATCATCGGCCGCCTCGCTGTATTCGTTATCAACCGCATCGACTTGGAGGCTTCCGGTCTGTACCCGGTCCTCTCTTTAGGGTTTGCAATGCTTGCATTCGGTGTGACCGAAGTGATTGGAGCAAGCGGTCTGCTTGCAGTCTACATTATGGCTGTACTCATGGGCAACCGGCCGCTCACCTACAAGCATTCCATTCTGCGTTTCAACGAAGGGCTGGCATGGATGATGCAGATTGTCATGTTCATCATGCTCGGACTCCTCGCATTTCCGGAGGAGCTTCTCAACTATACATTCCAGGGCATATTGATGGCGCTCATACTCATGTTCATCGCCCGACCAATCGGTGTATTCCTTACACTCATTGCAAGCAATTATGACTTCAAGGAGAAAATCTTCATTTCATGGGCGGGATTGCGCGGTTCGGTCCCCATCGTACTTGCGACATACCCACTTGTCAGTGATATTGAACACGGATATCTCGTATTCAATGTCGTATTCTTCATTGTCCTGTTCTCCGCCCTGCTCCAGGGAAGTACAATCACCCCCGTGGCACGCTGGCTTGGGTTTGACGAAGGGGAAACAGATACTCCAGCCTATTCTGTAGAACTGCTCGCACTTGGTCAGACCCAGAACGATATTTATGGAATTGAACTGCCTTCACAGTCCGCCCATGAAAATGTGAAGATCAAGGACCTGGATCTTCCGACTGATGTGCTGGTGATCGCCATCATAAGGGATGATGAGCTCATCACACCGAATGGCGACACCGTCATGCATTCCGAAGATTTCATATATGTCATGATGCCGAGGAAATTGCGTGAACGGACAGAAGCCTACTTCAGTAAACCAAAGGAAATTCCCAAACCCAGAAAAGGACGTGCAAAACCCCCGGCTGCAAAAGAGGAAAAATAGGAGGTTTCGGACAATGAAACGATTCATCATTCTACTATTCATCCCTATGTTCATCACGGCATGCACGAATCCTGATGATGAAACAGCAGAAAGCGAACCTTCTGAAGAGGAGGCTGAAGAAGAGACGGAGGAAATCACCGAAGAGGAAACTGAAGAGGAGGCACCTCCAGAGGTCACACCGATCGATGTGACGAGGGATGCCTTCATCTCCAACTTCTTTTCCGGCAACTATGAATACCGGACGATCTCCGTCCATTCGAGCTATGACTATATGGTCGATAGACTCGGAGAGCCTGCAGGTTCCGGCAGCACCGTAGATGGTACCTACTACCATTATGACCATATCGGCTTCAACTTCCCGGAGGCTGTCGGCAGCGCTGAAGACACTGCCGAACTCAGGGTGGATGGCATCATCGTTTTTCCTGAGGAATTCTACAAACAGGATGCCGTAGAGCATTTTGGCTGGCCGAGCAGTGATGAAGTCTCCGACTTCAGAATGTTCTACGACAGCGATGATTCAAACGGCCAATATGTCATGCTGAAATACAATCAGGAAGACCGCATCACCGAAATCATCCTGCAATATAAAGACCTTTCCGACACGGAATTCTACGATTGACGACAGAACGGCGAATGCTCATTTGAGCATTCGCCGTTCTTTTTCCTCATGCACTTATTTCAGTTCGCCGTTCAGTTCAAGCCGCGTCGTTACGGTGGCATTCAGAGAGTTGATGGCCGAACAATACTTTTTGGCCGACAGGTCGACTGCACGCTGGGCCACCTTTTCAGCTACATCCCCTTTTATCTTGACGACGATGTCCACATTGGTGAAGCGCTTCGGTTCCGTTTCCGCACGTTCCCCATAAATTTCAATGTCGATCGACTCCACTTTGTCCATGCTGTGGCGCATGATGACATTCAGATCGATGCCCATGCAGCCTGCTACACCATGCAGGACCATTTCCATCGGCCGTGGACCGCTGTCATTGCCTCCGACAGCACTGCTCGCATCCATCGTCACTTCATAGCCTGAGCTGTCTCCTGTAGAACTGTAGGCCATGCCGCCGTTCCATTGTGCTTTAACTATCATTTTCTCATCCTTTCAATCGCGTTTGATTCCATTATAATCGACATATTCATCCACCGGTAAAAATCGGCTTAGAATAACGAAGAAATGGCATCCACCAGACTGTAGATTCCAAGGAATGACACGACTGCAGTCACCAGCCAGCCGACAATGTTCAGCCACAGCGGATTGACATGCTTTTCCATCAGGTTCTTCTTATTTATGATGATCATGATCAGTATGGCTATGATCGGCAGTATCAGTCCATTCAGCGCCTGGGCGAAAAGCAGTACTTCAAGCGGTTCGAATCCGATTGCCGAAGTGATGATGCCAAGGCCGATGACGATGCCAAAGACAGTTTTATACTTCTTGTTATCGAAGCCACCCTTCCAGCGCATGAAGCTGCTGACGGTTACAGCTGCCCCCATCGGGGAGGCGATTGCTGAAGAGAAGCCTGCCGAGAAGAGTCCGATGCTGATGAACAACGGTGCGAGATCTCCCATCAAAGGCTCGAGCGGAGCAGCAAGTTCCACAACACTCGTAACTTCCGTTCCATGGATCAGGGCCCCCGCGGTGATGAGGATGGCGGCAGTAATGATACCCCCGACTGTAATGGTGATGATCGTATCCATCCTGGACTCCCTCAAACCGTCCACACTGTCCCATTTCTCACTGACGGTGGATGCATGGATGAAGAAGTTGTACGGGACGACCGTCGTGCCGATCAGGGCAATGACCATCAGAATCGAACCATTCGGAATGCCCGGGATGAATGCCCCCTTCAATATTGCCCCCAAATCGGATGCTGATACAATCATCGTTGTAATAAAGGTGATGCTCATGATGACGATGAGGGCAATCATGACCTTTTCAATGATCTTGTACCCCCCACTCAGTCCTAAAATCAGAATGATGATACCGATGATCGGCGCCACAAAGTTTTCAGGTATGCCGAATAGATAGGACACACCGAGCGACGTGCCAAGGAGGTCCCCGCTTATGTATGCTGCACAGCCTACAACTACAGCAATCATCACCAGCCATATGGACGCGAATTTCAGTATGACATTATCGAACAGCTCACGGATATTCTCCCCCAGGCCTTCACCTGTGACCATGCCGATCCTCGCCACCATCTCCTGAAGGACGATGGTGGCAATAATTGCGAACACCACTGCCCACAGCAATGCAAAACCGAAACCTGCACCCGCCCTAGTTGCTGTAGTGACCGTTCCCGGTCCAATAAATGATGCGGTAACGATTGCTCCCGGTCCGATCACTTTCAATTTGTCTAAAAATTTGTTTCTTGTCATATTTTCCCACCCCAATTTTAAAAATAAGAGGGAGGTCCCCCTCCCCCCTATTCATTTATTTCGCATGACCACCATGGACATGTCCTGCGAGCACATAAAGTACTGCTGTAGAAACGAAGTGTGCCGAGTTCTGATTGGCATCCTGCTGCGGGTAGACTTCCACAAAGTCCATGCCGCATACGCCCCGCTTGCCGAATTCATAGATCATCGTCACCAGTTCATGGGAAGTGATACCGTTGCCGTCAACGGGACCGCCCGGATTGAACGCGAAATCGAGCACATCGCTGCATATCGTCAGATAGACCACATCGACATCTTTGGAAGCCATGTCGTATATTTCATTGGCAAAGGCCCTGAGGTCCTTGGCTTCCTTGATATCATTGATCGTCAGCGTCACAGCACCCGCTTCCTGTGCATACTTTCCTGTTTCCGGCTTGTTCCTCGGTCCTTTGATGCCGGTATGGATCAGGCTCTCATTTCTGACTCCTTCCGTTTCATACAGGCGCATGAATGGTGTGCTTCTTGCGAATTCATCCCCTTCATGGTGCGGCATGTTGTCATAGTGGGAATCCAAATGGATGATGCCGACCTTTTTGCCCGTATTCGTCAGTGCTTTGACGACCGGGTAGGTAATGCCATGATCGCCGCCCAGTCCGACAAGGAACTTTCCGGAATTCCACAAGTTTTCTGCAAAGGATTCAATTCTATCCATTGTTCCCGGTACATCATGCGGAATGACGCTTACATCCCCTACATCGCCAAGGCTCAGGTGGTCTTCAACATTGATATGGTCGAGCTCGGGAAGATACGTACTGTACCTGGCCGAAGACAGTCTGATCTGTTTCGGTCCGAGTTCGGATCCTGTATAGTCCCCCCAAGTGCATGCCCCTTCCCAAGGGACGCCGTACACCAGTACATCCGTGTCATAGTCGTCTGTTTTCGTCAGGTTTTTCGCACCCAGCATTGGGGGTGTATTGCCATAAATATTCGAAACCATTCCTATTCCTCCATTAAAGCTCATATTTTCCCTCCATTATATCAACATAAGTACATAATTGCATTTCAATTATTGAAATATTTACTATATTTGAAAAGTATCGCCGACCCGTTGACCATATAATCAAACTCTTATATAATTCATCGTGTTACATAATAGAATGCTTATAAGATTGAGGTGTATTATGGAAAAGACAAAAATGGATATCGGAGAAGCTGCCGATCTATTCAAAATTATGGGCGACCGCTCAAGGCTGTCGATGGTCGCCATGATGAACAGACGCGAATGCTGTGTCTGTGATTTTACAGAATGCTTCGAGATGAGCCAGCCGGCTGTGAGCCAGCATCTTAAAAAATTACGGGGCATGGGGCTCATCAAGGAGCGGCGGGAAGGCTACTGGACATATCTTTCCCTAAATGAAGAAAGTCCGTTCTATGACATGATTCCAGAACTCATTGCTGCGATACCCGGCATTGAGGACCATATCTCATCGATGACTGCATCCTGCAGCCGGGGAGACTGCTGCTGATGGAAAGTTCAACTGCCATCATTGCCGTCATCATTTTCCTCGTCACCCTGTTCCTCGTCATCCGCCAGCCGAAAGGACTCGGCATCGGATGGTCGGCAATCGCCGGCGCTCTGGTCGCACTGCTCTTCGGTGTCGTCAGCTTTGGGGATGTCGCCACTGTTTGGGGCATCGTATGGAATGCCACACTGACATTCGTTGCGGTCATCCTCATTTCCCTTGTGCTCGATGAAATTGGATTCTTCGAATGGTCGGCCCTACATATGGCACGATTCGCCAAAGGCAATGGATTGAGGCTTTTTGTCTATATCATCCTGCTCGGTGCCATCGTCGCTGCGCTCTTTGCCAATGATGGCGCGGCACTTATACTGACACCGATCGTCCTGGCGATGGTCAGGAACCTGAACTTCACGGAGAAGATGATCATGCCGTTCATCATGGCCAGCGGATTCATTGCGGACACCGCTTCCCTCCCGTTTATCGTCAGCAACCTCGTCAACATCGTCTCCGCCGATTTCTTCGGCATCGGATTCATCGAATATGCTTCGCGCATGATTGTGCCGAACCTGTTCTCGATACTGGCGAGCATCATCGTCCTTTATCTGTTCTTCAGGAAGATTCTGCCGACAGACTATGACCTGTCCGAACTGAAGACGCCCCATGAAGCGATCAGGGACCAGCGTATGTTCTCATGGTCCTGGGTCGTCCTTGCCCTGCTGCTCGTCGGATATTTCCTCAGCGAGCCGCTCGACATACCAGTATCCATCATTGCCGGCATCATCGCCCTGTTCTTTGTGATGATGGGCAGGAAAAGTGAAGCAGTACCCGTCACACAGGTCATCAAGGGGGCGCCATGGGATATCGTCTTCTTCTCCCTCGGGATGTATGTCGTCGTCTACGGATTGCAGAATGCCGGCCTGACGAACCTGCTCGGCCAGTTCATCGGTGCAGCCGCCGACCAGGGGCTGTTCGTCGGGACGATGGTGATGGGCTTTACCGCTGCCATACTGTCCTCCGTAATGAACAATATGCCAACGGTCATGATCGATGCCCTCGCAATTGCCGAATCCGGCGCCCAGGGACTTGTAAAAGAAGGGCTCGTCTACGCCAACGTCATCGGTTCGGACCTCGGACCCAAAATCACGCCAATCGGTTCACTGGCTACGCTGCTGTGGCTGCATGTGCTTAAGAAGAAAGGCATCCATATATCCTGGGGGTACTACTTCAAGATCGGGATCATCCTGACCATCCCCGTGCTGTTCATCACCCTGTGCGGCCTCTATATCTGGCTGCTCATCATTTCATAAATAAAGGAGCGTTTCAAATATGTCAAAACCAATCGTCTATTTCCTATGTACCGGCAACTCGTGCAGAAGCCAAATCGCCGAAGGCTTTGGGCACAAGTACCTGGATGACCAGTACGAGGTGCACTCTGCCGGCATCGAAGCCCACGGCATGAACCCGAAAGCGGTTCAAATCATGAAAGAGGCCGGTGTGGATATCACAGACCAGCAGTCCAATATCATCGACAGTGACCTGCTCAATCGTTCCGACTATGTCATCACCCTGTGCGGCGATGCCAACGACAACTGTCCGATGACCCCGCCGCACGTCACCCGCATGCACTGGGGATTTGAAGACCCGGCACGTGTCACCGGGACACAAGAGGAAGTCCATGCTGTCTTTGAACGTGTCCGGAACGCCATCGAAGAACGGATCATCCAATTCAAAAATGAAGGCAAGTAAAAAGGAGGCCCATTCGGGCCTCCTTTTTTGGTGGCTGCTACGCCACCTGTTCCGTCCGTTTCCATTTTACATAGTTCATCGCAAGTATCAGGATGGCAACCCCGATTCCGATGATGTCGGTATACGTTTCAGGCACAATGAGCAGCAGGGCCGTGATGATCAGCAGTACCCTGAAAATGACATTGATGTGTGTTTTAAAGAACCCTTCAAGTCCTGCCGACAACGCCAGCAGACCGATCAGTGTAGTGACGACGACAATCGCAACATCCATGAATCCGGCGAGTGGATACTCCCTCGCATTTGTCATCAGTCCTTCCGTATCCACAAGCAGCAATGCCGGCTCATAGATGAACAGGAAAGGAATGAGGAAGCCGGCAATCGAAAGCTTCAATGCTTGGAATCCCGTCGTCATCGGATCCCCACCGGAGACCCCGGCTCCCGCAAATGCAGCAAGTGCCACAGGAGGTGTCACATTGGCAAATATGCCGAAGTAGAATACGAACATGTGCGCAAGCAGGATTGGAATGCCGAATTCCGCAAGTGCCGGCGCTGCCATCGTCGCCGTGATGATATATGCAGGAATGGATGGCAGCCCCATGCCGAGCACCATTGAGGCAATCATTGTAAAGAAGAGCGTGAGGAACAATGAACCTGCTCCAAGGCCCGCAATGGCAGAAGTCATCACTGCACCGAAGCTTGTAAGGGAAACGACACCAATGATGATGCCGACCACCGCACAGGCGATCATGACGGACAGTGCCTGCTGGGCACCGACTGCCAGCGCTTCGAAGATTTCCTTCACTGACATGCGTGTCGTCTTCCTCAGCGTTGCGATGACGACTGTCAGCAGAAGTGTATATATTGCAGCTCTTGGAATCGGCAAGTTCATATACAGCATCACAATCAGTCCGACGATCGGAATGAGCAGGTGCCCCCGCTCAAGCATGACCGCCTTGATCTTCGGCAGGTCTGCACGGGGAATGCCCTGCAGGTTGCGTTTGCCCGCACGATAGTGCACCTGCATGATTACGGCAAAGTAGTACAGCACAGCAGGGATGAGTGCAGCAAGAGCGATTGTGCCGTAGTTGATGCCGGTCGTCTCCGCCATGATGAAGGCACTCGCCCCCATGATCGGCGGCAGGATCTGTCCGCCGACAGAAGCACTGGCTTCGACGGCCCCGGCAAAGTTCTTGTTGTAGCCGACTTTTTTCATCAAAGGAATGGTGAAAGCCCCTGTACTCACCACGTTCGCAACAGCCGCGCCATTGATGCTTCCCATGAAACCGCTGGAGACAACGGCCACTTTGGCCGGCCCGCCCTTGTTGGCGCCAGCCAGTGCCATCGCCAGATCATTGAAGAACTGGCCCATGCCGGATTTCTGGAGGAACGCACCGAACAGGATGAAGAGGAAGATGAAGTTGACGGACGCGCCGATCGCTGTCGAGTAGAGTCCCTCCGTCTTCAAGTACAGTTGACCGAAGATGTCCCCAAGGTCAAACGGCCGTGTCATCATCATATTCGGCATGAAGCCAAGGTGGCTGATGAATGGATACAGCAAAAAGACGAGTGACAGTATCGGCAGGATGATGCCGGTGACACGCCTTGCCGCCTCGAGTATCAGCAGGACGGTCAGTATCGCCATGATGATATCAAGTGTATTCGGTATGCCTCCGCGTTCGACTACGATCGCCTGGTATTCGATGATGATGTAGCCTGCCGTCGCCAGGCTCAGTGCAGCAAGAATCCAGTCATAGACCGGCAGTTTCCCCCGGTCCTGCTTCTTGAATACAGGATAGAGCATGTAGACGAGCGCCAGACCGACCGCTACGTGTACAGACCTCTGCTGCAGGGCGGGCATCGGATTGAACACCATATAAACATGGAACAGGGAGTAGAGTATGGATACGAGCGTAACGATCCATACGACCGACTTTTTATCAAACTTCCGCGTCGCGGAATCCTTGTCGTACTTCTCCAGAATTTCTTTTGTGTCGGGTGCAGCTTGTGGTTCCTTGGTCATATTAACCTCCTGTTATCCGCTGTATCAGCGTTGTATTCACAATCTTCATTTCAAGGGCGGTATTCGTTTCATAAAACTCATATAATGGATACTCCTTCTGGTTCTGGATGATTGTCGTCTCCACATTTTTTGAGACATTGAGATAGAGCGCATCATATGTATCGTTGACCGTAAACTTTACCAATCCCTCTTCCGTCAGCTCGGGGGCACCTTCCGAATCATGGGGTACCCCTGCCCCAAAGGTCTCAAAATATGTATTCGTCAGCAGGAAGGCATCCTCATTGACCTCATAGACCTCGTACCATTCCGAATTTTCGATGGAGTGGATCCAGTGCAGTTCAAATGTCTCATCGGGCAGATACCTCGCCTCGTACCCTTCCGCTTCAAGTTTTATCGTGCGCTCCGGAAAAAAGAATAGAAAGAGGAGCACCATTAGAATGCTCCCCGTCAGTATTGCCTTGATCCTATTGTTCATCGTAGTAGCGCTGGGCTCCCGGATGGATGTCGATGACTGCACGTTCCTGGGCAGTATCCAGGCTGATGTCCTCGGCTGCCTGATGGGAGTTTGCGAGGCTGTCCAGGTTTTCAAACATGTACTTCGTCAGTTCGTAGACGTCATCTTCACTCAGGTCCTCCCTGACTACAAGTGCATTCATTATTGCGGCCGTTGGTACGGCTTCTTCATTGCCATATGTGTCTGCCGGGATTTCGAGGGCCTCGAAGTACTCTGCATCTTCTGAGAGCGTGTCCACCGCTTCCCCTTCAATCGGTACGACCTTCAAGTCTACTGAATTCTGGAGCTCCATCACGGAGGCATTCGGCAGTCCGCTTGTCAGGAAGGCTGCATCAATCTGGCCGCCCCGCATCGCTTCTGCCGCTTCTGCATAACCCAGATAATCGACTTCCATATCATCGTATGTCATATCATGTGCATCAAGGATGGACCGTGTCGCAATTTCGACACCTGAGTTCTGGTCACCGACCGCCACACGCTTGCCTGCAAGATCATCAATGCTTTCGATGCCCGCACCTTCCGTAGTGATGACCTGAACAAAGTTCGGGTAGAGCGCTGCGACCTGCTGCACATTTTCAATCGGTTCGCTGAATGTCTCCTCGCCATTGACGGCCTGGGTGAGTGCATCACTCATTACAAATGCCATCTCGACTTTTTCCTCGGCCAGAAGGTTCAGGTTCTCGGCGGAAGCCCCCGTCGTCTGTGTACGGGAATTTACATCAAATTCACTGCTGTACCCCTCTGCCAGCGTTGTTGCAATAATATTATAAGGACCGGATGATCCGCCTGTCGCAATCGTTACGATGTTCGTATCCAGGCTTGCGGATCCACCTTCAGATGACTCCCCTTCCGAAGCTTCACCCTCTTCAGCTGTCTCCGTCTCACCTTCATCCTCTCCGCCGCCGTCTCCACAGGCGGAAAGTATGAGTCCGCAGCCCAGGATGGCTGCCAGATATTTCTTGAATTCCATTTCTCGACCCCTCCTTCTTCATTTAATAAAAGTATATCAGAACGCCATGTTGATGAAAACGGTTTATTTACAATTGCCTTAGTATTTGGCAATTGTTTCCGGCCTGTTTATTTTATCTTTCCCGGGGCTTTATCTTTGAATTTTCACTTTATTTGAATAACAATGGACTTAACTAGAAAGGGAGGATTCTGATGATATCACTATTTGAACCGTATGCATTAAAAGGATTGGAATTGCGCAACAAGGTTGTCATGGCACCGATGTGCCAGTACAGTGCGGTGGACGGCATTCCGGATGAATGGCATTTCACCCATTACACTTCCCGTGCCGTCGGAGGCACCGGATTGATCATGATGGAGATGACGAACGTAGAAGCGCGGGGCCGCATTACTGACCATTGTCTCGGCATATGGTCCGATGGGCACGTCCCCCACTACAAGCGCATCGTCGATGCCTGCCACCGCCACGGTGCCAAGGTCGGCATCCAGCTGGCCCATGCGGGAAGGAAGGCGAGGGATACGGAGACACCGGTTTCCAGCTCCCCGATTGCCTTCAATGATGACTTCAAGACACCCCATGAACTGTCCACCGAAGAAGTCGATGAAATCATCGATGCCTTCAGGTGGGGAGCCGCACGGGCGGTTGAAGCCGGTTTCGATACGATTGAACTGCATGCAGCACACGGCTACCTGATCCATCAGTTCCAGTCTCCCCTGACAAACAGACGGACGGATGAGTATGGAGAGGACCTGAGCCTATTCGGACGCAGGGTCATCGAAGCGGTGAAATCCGTCATGCCTGAAGAGATGCCGCTCATCCTGCGGATTTCCGCTGTGGAATTTGCAGACGGCGGATATGATCTGGACCATGGCCTCTGGCTGTCGGAACAGTATGGCTCAGCAGGTGTGGACATGATCGACGTCTCTGCCGGCGGTGAAGGTAAGCCATCGGAAGAACGGTTCCCGGGTGCTTATCCGGGATACCTGGTCCCGTACGCAAGAGCTGTACAGGAGTCTTCCGGCCTGCCGGTCATGGCAGTCGGCCTGCTGGAGGATGTGAACCTGGCGGAACATGTCATCGCTTCCGGCGAAGCGGACCTTATCGCAATCGGCCGCGGACTGCTCCGCGATCCCTATTGGGTGCTGAATGCTGCACGGGAAAGGAATCCTGAGGACAAGTCATTCATCCCCGAGCAGTACGGAAGAGCCTATTAGAATGATGGAGGAATATTAATGAAGCACTCATTGGATAAATCACATTTCTATTACGCAATGTCGAAGGATAATGAAGCCGCACTGGAGGTGGGACTGGGCGATACGGTTGAAATAGGAACACATGACTGCTTCCAGGGACAGATCACTTCTTCGGATGCTGTGCTCGATACAGTCGACTGGGACCGCATCAATCCTGCCACGGGACCAATTTACATTGAAGGCATCAGGAGAGGCGATGTACTCAAAGTGACGATCGAGGATATTTCCCTGGATGAACGGGGCGTCATGCTGACCGGGCCCGGGCTCGGCGTCATGGGAGAGCAGATGGAAGGGATGGAGGCGAAGCTGTTCGATGTCGATTCTGCAGGCGGCAATGTCTCCTTCAACGGCCTGGAACTGCCGCTGAACCCGATGATTGGTGTCATCGGCGTTGCACCGGAGGGCGACCCCGTCAACAATGGTACACCCGACCGGCATGGCGGCAATATGGACAGTAAAAAGATCACTGCAGGCGCCGAGCTCTACCTTCCCGTATTCCATGATGGGGCACTGTTTGGACTCGGTGATGTCCACGCCAAAATGGGGGATGGGGAAATCAGTGTCAGCGGGCTGGAAATCGGCGCAAATATAACGGTGACACTGGATAAGGCGCATAATATGGTCACCCGGCATCCGGTCGTCATCGATGCAGATGGCATCTATATGATGGTTTCCCATGAGAGTCTCGATGTGGCAGTTGAGGAATCCGTCAGGCAGATGATCGCACTGCTCCACCCCCACACTGACCTGAACCTTTCTGAAATCACCATGCTGATGAGCCTTGCCGGTGAAACACAGATCAACCAGGTTGTGGATCCGCTCAAGACCGCACGGTTCTTCGTACCAAAATCCATTCTGGATCACTATAAAATTTCTTTCGGATAGGGTGAATTTATGAAGATAGTGGTGGCACCAGATTCATATAAAGGCACACTTGACCAGTACGAAGCGGCAAGGATAATGACAGAAGGACTGGAGGAACAGGGACACGCCTGTGTCATGAAGCCCATGAGTGACGGTGGAGACGGTCTGCTCCACTGTTTCCGGAGTGAAGGATACGACAGGATCATCACCAATGTGACGGGGCCTGAAGGCAACACTGTCGAAGCTGTATATTACATGAAGAAAGGCACTGCCGTCATAGAAACAGCGGAAGCATGCGGCCTTCATCTCATCAACGGCTCCCACCCGATCGACAGGACGACATTCGGCGTGGGGGAATTGCTCATGCATGCTGTGGACCAGGGCGCGGATCATATCATATTGGGGCTCGGCGGTTCGGCTACAAGCGATGGTGGGTACGGAATGTTCATGGCACTCGGGGGCGCTGCCACCGATGAAGCGCACCTCCCTCTCGGGGTCTTCAACAGGGATATCCCAAAGATTACGGAGCTGAATGTCCAATCAATCCGCAGGTTTGACGGAATCCGTCTGACCATCGCCTCCGATGTCACCCACCCGCTTCTCGGTTCCAATGGAGCCGTCCGTACTTTCGGTCCTCAAAAAGGCATAGACGGATCGGACCTTGACCGCTTTGAAGGCATGCTTGATCATCTTTCAGAAAAAGCATCCGATGTGTTTCCGGCTAACCATGCAGACAGTCCAGGCGCCGGAGCCGCCGGTGGGCTTGGATGGATGCTGCTCAATATCGGTGCAGAAATGCAGGCCGGGGGTGAACTGGTCGCTGAGATGGTCCACCTTGAAGCGGAGATCAGACAGGCCGATGCCGTCATCACTGGAGAAGGAAAAAGCGACCGGCAGACCCTTGGAGGCAAAGCACCCTCCATCGTGGCAGATCTCTCTAAAAAGCACGGCAAACCATGCCATCTGATATCCGGCCAAGTCACGGAAGACCTTTCGGACTATTTTGACGGTATACATGCCCTCGTGGAGGGGGAGGATGATGTAAAAAAAGTGATGGCCGATACTCCTTTTTATTTGAAGAAGAAGATGCAGGAGATATTTCCAGCATGAAGTTGAAAACACTGCCCGGAAAACCGGGCAGTGTTTTATTCGTCAAAGCTGAAGTTGTCGGGATCCTTGCCCATCCGCTGATTGGAATCGAGACTGTCGATCTTCTTCATGTCCGCATCACTGAGTTCGAAATCGAAAATATCGATATTCTCCCGGATGCGTGAAGGCGTTATGGATTTCGGGATTGTCGATACACCATTCTGTATATCCCACCTTAGGATAATCTGTGCCGGTGTTTTGCCATGCTTCTCCACGAGCTCCTGGATGACCGGCTCTTCGAACAGTCCCCCGCGTTTCAGAGGCGCCCATGCTTCCAGCTGAATATCATGTGCCCTGCAGAAGGCGTGCATTTCCTTCTGGGCCAGATGCGGGTGGTATTCCAGCTGATTGAGCATCGGTTTGATACGGCACATTGCAAATATGTCCTCAAGGTGCTGCTGATGGAAATTACTCACCCCGATCGCCTTCACCCTGCCTTCGTCATAAAGTTTTTCTAGCGCCTTCCACGCCTCCGTATATCTTCCCTCAATCGGCCAGTGGATCAGATAAAGATCCAGATAGTCGAGGCCGAGATTATCCATGCTGACCTCAAACGCCCTCAGAGTCTCCTCATACCCCAGATCGTCATTCCATACTTTCGTCGTTATGAAAAGGGAATCCCTCGGCACCTCAGAAACTCTGACTGCTTCGCCTACGCCCTTTTCATTGCCATAGAAAGAAGCCGTGTCGATATGCCGGTAACCCGCTTCGATTGCAGTCAGCACGGCATCCCTCACCTGGCTGCCATTCTCTGCCTTATATACACCAAGGCCGATACGGGGCATCTCCACCCCGTTGTTTAAAATGTATGTACTGTTTCCGGAAACTGTCATCATTGCTCAATCCTTTCGTCATCTGTCATACTTTGCTTCCACCATCATATTACTTTTCCACTCAACATATCAAACAGATTACAAATACCATGTTTGCGTTCATAAGGCCCTTCATATCTGTTAAAATATATGATAAGTCAATCTAATCATATCTAAAAATTACGAGAACGTGCACTTAAGGAGATTTTTAATGAGTACAATAAATGTATTGGTGACCGGCATAGGCGGTCCCATAGCCCAGGGTCTGATCCAGGGTTTGAAGAAAAGACAGGATGTCACGGTGATTGGTGTCGACCGGCGTAGGGTGACAGCCGGCCACCAGTTCTGCGACCGCACATATCAGGTGCCGCGCTATTCCAATGTGGAAGCCTATCTGGGCAGGCTGAAGGAAATCATTGAAAAAGAGGGAATCGAAATCATCTTCCCTTCCCTGCATGAAGAGGTCAACATATTCCATAAGAACCGCGATGCGCTCAAACCGCTCATCGCCCTGCCTACAAGCAGCGACTTTGATGTACTGATGCACAAGGAACATGTATACCAGAAGCTCGAATTGATGGGGCATGGCAAGTACATACCGAAGTACAAAGGCTTCAACACGGAAGAAGAGCTGAGGGAGATAAACGCTTCCCTGTTCAGGGAGGACTCCCACTTAGTGGTCAAGACAGTAGACAGCTATGCCTCTTTGGGCTTCGCGATTCTGACCGACAAGGAAAATTATCTGGCGGCGCTGAAAAGCGGAAAAAAGCACACCGTCGACTTTGAGGACTACTGCAGGATCATCGATCCGTCCGAACGCAAGCTGGCGATGGAACTCATCAATGGCCAGGAGTACAGTGTCGACGTCTATCTCCATAAGGGGAAAGTCGTCGTTGCTGTCCCTCGGGAGCGCACGGGCGTCTCCAACAATATCGTCCTCGACGGCAAGGTCGTCAATCACGCGGATCTGATCCGTGCCTCCAAAGAGATTACAGAGAGCCTCGTGGAGGACGGTTTCATCAATATACAGTTCATGGAAAGCGACACGGGCTATAAACTTACCGATATCAACCCACGCTTCTGCGGCAGTCAGATCATGAGCCTCGGTGCCAACGTCAACTTCCCTTCTCTGTTCATCGAATATCTCCATCTTGGAAATGAGATTCCCGTAGAACCCATATGGAATACACGCATGCTCAGGTTCAGGGACCAGATATTCGTACATGAAGAATGAAATAGTGTGATGATATGAAAAAAGCAGTCATTCTACTGATGGTTCTGACCATCGTCTCCAAAATCTCGGGATTCCTGAGGGACCTGACACTGGCATACTTCTATGGCGCCTCGGAAATCAGTGACGTTTTCCTGCTCGCCATCAGCATCCCGACCATCGTCTTCGGGGTGATTGCCGCAGGCATCTCCACGGGATATATCCCGCTCTACTCCCGCATAGAAAATAAGCTCGGGGAACGGGCGGGGATAGAGTACACGAACAACCTGATCAATGTACTGATGGTCTTCACGACCGTCCTCGTTGCGCTTGCCCTGATCTTCACCGAATACCTGGTGAAGATATTCGCCATCGGATTCGAAGGGGAGACGCTTGCACTCGCAGTGATGTTCACCCGATTCAGCATTTTTGGCGTCTACTTTACAATCATCATCCGCATCCTGAGCGCATACCTGAACTATAAGAAGATATTTGCCGTCCCTTCGCTGATCGGCATTCCAATGAACCTGGTGCTGATCGCCGCCATCGCCATCAGCAGCAGGACGGAGTGGATCTATGTACTTGCCATGGCAAACGTCATCGCACTGTTCATACAGTTCCTCATCATCGTCATCGTCGCATACAGATATGCCTTCAGGTTCCAGGCTGTATTCCAGCCAAAAGACAGGCACATCAAGGAGATGGCCGCCCTCGCCTTCCCGGTCATACTGGGGTCGAGCGTTTCCCAGATCAACCGGCTGGTGGACCGTTCATTGGCTTCCTGGATATCAGTGGGGGGCATCTCCTCCCTCAACTACGCCAATACGATGAACACCGCCTTTCTCGGCATATTCGTCTCCTCGTTCGTGACGGTCTTCTATCCGGACATCTCCAGAAAAGCCGCGAAAGGCGATATGGACGGCCTGAAGTATACGATGAACCAGACGATCATCGGCGTATTGCTGCTGATCATCCCCGTGACGGCGGGTGCCCTGGCATTCGCCGAACCGATCGTCCGCTTCCTGTTCGGCCGGGGTGCATTTGATGAGACGGCAGTTGCACTCACGACTTCCGCCTTCTTCTTCTATTCTATCGGGCTGATCGGAACCGGGGTCAATCTGATTCTGACCCGCGTATTCTATGCCCTGCAGGACACGAAGTCCCCAATGATCAACAGTGCAATCGGCATGGGCATCAATGTCAGCCTGAACTTTGCGCTCGCCCCCCTGCTCGGCATCGGGGGGCTCGCCCTGGCCACAAGCATTTCCGCCCTGATTACTGTCGTCCTGCTCACACAGGGGCTCCGCAGGAAGCTCGGTCGTCTGAACCTGACGATGCTGGCGCCTTCGGTTCTGAAGATCATTATGGCAGCAGGTGGCTCAACGCTCATCGGCCTGGTGCTGTATAATGCATTTGAAGCACCACTCGGACTGAACATCAGCCTGATCCTTGCAGTGGCTGTGACGGTTCTGCTGTATTTCGCTGTAGTGTATCTATTGAAGATTGAGGGTGCCGACATATTCATCAAAGGCATCATAAACCGCTTCAGAAGAAAAAGGAATTAGGATCCTCCGGATCCCAATTCCTTTTTTTCTATACCAATATTCAATTCACCTACAGGAACAATGCACCATAGACCAGCCCGAAAATGATGACCAGTGCAGGATGGACATTGAACTTCGTCAGCATGAAGAAGCTTGCCACAATCAGTATGATGGTGTGGAGACTGCCTGAATCCGTGAAGGCATTGCTGAAGAAGTCGTATGCGATGATGCCGAGCAGGATCGCGATGACCGGACGGATCAGCGTCGTCAGCGTTTCGAACTTCTTCGTCCCCTTTAATCTGTACAGAAGCCCTGCAAGAAAGACCATGAGCATCAGGGAAGGCATCACCGTTGCAGTGACCGCCACCACCGAACCGAGGACGCCCCCGACTTCAAATCCAATGAAACCGGCCATCTTCGTCGCTATCGGTCCCGGCAGTGCATTGCCCAGTGCCAGCACTTCCGCAAACTCCTGGGAATCCATCCATTCGTAATTCTGCACCACTTCCTGCTCCACAAGCGGTATTGAAGCCGGCCCCCCGCCGTAACCGAGGATTCCAGGTATGAAGAAGGCGAGAAATATCTGCAGATAGATCATATGCGTCCCTCCTTCCTGAAGAGACTGAATACCACGATGATGAGGATGATGATGGCCGGGTGGACTTCAAGCACTGCCAGGAGGACGAAGGCAATGAGCGTGAACAGTATGATGAACTGCCACGTCGTCCGTGCCTTTGCCTTGGCGAGGAATTCATAGGTCAATATCGCCAGCATGACCCCGACCACCGGCATGACACCATGGCTCATCCCCTGAACCCATTCGAGATCCTTGAATTCGGTGAAGAGCTTCAGCAGGATGATCATCAGTATGATGGTCGGCAGAATCGTTGCGAACACCGCATTGGCAAGGCCAAGCCACCCTTTCTGAAGATATCCGATATAGCCGCCGAGCTTTGTCGCTATCGGACCCGGCAGTACGTTCCCTATTGCGAGTGCGTCCTGGAACGCTTCATCCGTCATCCACTTGTGCGTATCGACGACTTCCTTATGTACGAGGGGTATGGAGGACGGTCCCCCACCATACCCGAGCATGCCTACTTTGAAAAACACCCAAAAAATTTTAAAATGCATTGTTTTCTCCTAGTATATGGATATTGAGCCATCCGTCCGGGATTCGGTGCCGCCGATCAGGGCGCCATCCTCCCCCCGTATGATGACCTGCCCCCGCCCGAAACTATTCGGCTCGAGGTTCACGCTGATCTTATGCCCGCGCCGTGCGAGTGCCCGGGCGATATCCGGATCGAACCGGTCCTCGACCTCGACGTCCATGCCGGACTTGAACTGCCACCTCGGAGCATCGAGTGCACTCTGTGGATTCATATTGTAGTCGATCAGGTTCATTGCCACCTGCAGATGACCCTGCGGCTGCATGAACGCGCCCATCACGCCGAACGGGCCGACCGGCCTGCCACCTTTCGTAATGAATCCCGGGATGATCGTATGGAAGGGCTTCTTGCCGCCTCCGACAAAATTGGCGTGATTCTCGTCCATCGAAAAGTTGTGCCCCCGGTTGTGTAGGGCAAGACCGGTTTCCGGAATGACGACGCCGGAGCCGAATCCCATGTAGTTGCTCTGGATGTAGGAGACCATGTTCCCTTCTTTATCCGCCGTCGCCAGGTAGACGGTGCCGCCCTCGGGCAGGTCCCCATGATGCCTCAATTCTGCTTCTTCCTTGATCTCATCGCGGCGCGCCTTCAGATATGCTGCGTCAAGCAGTTGGGAGACGCCCACCTTCATATGTTCGGGGTCAGCAACGTATGTCGTCGTATCCGCAAATGCCTGCTTGATGGCCTCAATCTGATGATGGTATGTACGCGCATCGAGTGCACCGAACGCATCATCCTTCAGCATGCCGAGCGCCATCAGTGCAGTGATTCCCTGGCCGTTTGGTGGAATCTCATGGATTTCATGTCCCTTATAGCCAATGCTGATTGGCTCCACGTAATCCACTTCGAAACCTTCGAGATCCTCATGGGAGAGAAGTCCGCCCGTTTCATTGCTGTAACGGATGATCCGTTCTGCAAGCGCCCCTTCATATACACTTTTCCCGTCAGTTTCTGCAATGTCCCGAAGTGTTTCTGCATGATGCGGCAATGTCTTTATCTCACCCGCCGATACGGTGCCGAAGACATCGAGCCATGGTTTGATTTCCTCGAAATTATCTGCCTCCCTGCTGTAGTTGTCATATGCGGCCTGCCAATATTTCGCTGTAACGGGCGTAATTGCAAATCCTTCACTTGCTGCCCGGATGGCCGGTGCAAGCACTTCCTTCAGCGTCAGGTTGCCGAAGTCACTGATGAGTGTCGCCCATGCTTTCGGCACTCCCGGCACATTGACTGGCAGCCAGCCGAATTTCGGCATCTCGCTGAAGCCGCGTTTCTGGATTTCCTCCATGCTCAGCCTGCGTGGTGAACGTCCACTGGCATTCATTCCATGCAGCCTGCCGTTCATCCAGGCGATCATGAAGGCATCTCCGCCGATGCCGTTGCTCGTCGGTTCGACGACTGTCAGCATCGCGGCCGTGGCGATGGCTGCATCCATGGCATTTCCACCCTGCTTCATCACTTCGATGCCTGCTTCTGTAGCGAGTGGATGTGTCGTTGCGACCATGCCATTTTTGGCGTATGTACTGAAGCGTCGGTTCATATATGGATAACTGTAATGATTCATATCCGATCCCCTTTTTTCGAAATTTCAATCATTTTTGGATATAAACAAGTCCTGCTCTGTTCACAGGACTTGGTCTTATTCATCTGCCGCAGCATTTTTTATATTTCTTCCCGCTTCCGCATGGACATGGGTCGTTCCGGCCGACCTTGACCTCCTTCACTACGGTCTGGGTCTCCAGTTCCGACTCCTTGTGCCCCCGGTATTTGAAGTGCCGCGTATTTTCCACAATGCCGGCGATCATATCGAAGAAGCCGCGCTGTGCCTCCACGTTGCCGAACTCCACATTCAATGACATCAGATACTGGAGGATTTCATCGCGTTTCGACCCCTGCATGATGAGCTGGAGCAGGGAGATGTAGACGCTGTGGTGCTTATCTTTAGGCACGTCCACATACTTCTTCACCCATTCCTTCAGTTGTCTGTGGTGCTTAGACTCATCAATATAGTTCGGATCGCTGAATTTGATGAATTTGGCGAACTCAGGCTCATAGTATGGTCTGTCCCCCTGCAGTTTCCGGACCATTTCATACTGGGCATAGTTCATGTCGTCGATGACGATCTGCCTCTTGTCCTGGTCGATGGAGATGTCGTACGGAGAGGCCTCGAGGAATTCCACGATTTCTTCTGCTGTCATGGCCATGTTGTAGTATTTACTGAAGAGATGGATGAGCTGGTCGAAGCTGACGATGCCGTACAGGTGCAGGGCTGCCCGGACGAGATTGAGCTTTCGCTGGATCTCCAGGCGTGCTTCACGGTTTTCCTCGTTGTCCGCTTCCCCGAAAAGCTTGGGCACCCCTTCTGCAATAAAGAAATTGTCCTCATGTTCAGGGTCTTCAAATGCATACCCCATGATGTACAGGCCAAAGATGTCCTCCAAGTTGTAGTACGCCTCTGGGCGGTCGGTGGAATCCTGCCATGTCCTGAAGGAGCGTTCATCTATATATTTATAGGCATATGTCGCCGTCTCGGCAGTATGCTGCTGCTCAATGATCGCATCGATCAGCTCGTCCTTTTTATACTTGGAGAAATTTTTGACTGAAATTGTGCGGGCCAGACGCTTCAGGTCATTCATATTATAATCTTTCAAATAGGTTTTTGCATTTTCCATATTAGAAAAACTCCTCGCTCCTGATTCTTTATCCTATTTTACCATACCGTCCCCGTGATTGATAAATAATCAGAATATGGCCAGAGCGATATAGATGACGCTGGAAACCGTCACCGCACTCAGCAGGGTGCTCATCATGACGATTTCAGCCGCATATTCCGGATCATCACTGTATTCCTGGGCAATAATGGAACTGTTTACGGCAGCCGGCATGGCTGCAGTGATCAGGATGGCCTGCGCCACCACGCCTTCCACATTGAAGAGCAGCAGCAGCCCGAGCGCCAGTGCCGGACCGATAAGGAGCCGGCTCAATGCACCGACCAGGGCACTCCATCTGAGGCGCCTGAATTTTATGCCTGCAATCTGCGCCCCCAGGATGAAGAGGACAAGACCGATCATCGCACTTCTCATATAGTCCAGTGATGTTTCGACGGGCGCCGGCACTGAAACGCCGAAGTAGTTGAACGCGAGCCCCAGCACCAGCCCGTAGAATATCGGCATCCTGAAATAGCCGAGCAGGGCCTTCGCCCGGCCGACATTCTTCGCACTCAATGAGAATATGCCATAGGAGAAGGCGAACATGTTCTGGAAGACCACGATCATCACCTGGATGCTCATCGCGTAGGGGTCGCTCCTGAAAACGAGGTCATTCACCGGCACACCATAATTGCCGGCGTTATAGAACAGGTTGGAGTTTGTGAACAGTATGGTCCTGTCCCTGCTGAGGCCGAGCAGCTGCGCGATCAATTTCGCGATGATGAAGGAGGCGGCTGCATAGACGATCAGGAGAAGCATCACATTGATGAGCAGTGCAAAGTCGATGGAAGACTCGTACAGGCTCATGAAAATGAAGGCCGGCATCACATAATGGATGCTCAGCTTCGCCAGTGTAGATCGGTCGAGACTGAATTTGAGCTGTATGACATAGCCTGTTGCCACAATCAGTCCGATGGGCAATATGATGTTTATGAAGATAAAGATGAATTCATTCATTTTAACGGCGTCCTTCTATAGCATGATGATGTATACGAATATGATGCTCCCCAGCACGATGAAGAAGAGCGGCACCCGGAGCACCGCCAGTATGACTGCGAATATGCCCCCGAACACTCCGTATACCGGCTGCTCCACGGCTGTAAGGATTCCCGGAAAAATCAGTACCCCGAGGGCGGCATAGGGTATATAATTCAAATATGTAATAATCCATTCCGGCAGTGAGAACTTGCCCACGATAAATGCCGGAAGTATACGTGTTATGATGGTGACAGCACAAAGGGCGGCGATGAGCAGGATCAATTGAATACCTCCAGTCGTTCAAGAATGACACCAAGGAGTGCAGCGAGCAGAATGGCCGCGACGATGGCGATGCCTGAAGGCACAAAAGGGATGATGTTAAGGACATAGTGCATCAGCATCCCGAGAACTGCAACGATGCCGTACTTGTAATGGACCCTGACGGCCGGTATAAGCAGCGCGATGAATAACGCATAGAGGGCGATGCCGCTCGCCAGGATCACCCCTTCGCTCATCCATTCCCCAGCCAGATAGCCGACTGCGGAAAAGGCCACCCAGAAGGTGTAGGCAATGAAGAATGTGACAAAGTAGTTTGTGAATGTGTGCTGGTCTTCATCATTGTTCGCAGTGACCGCGAACGATTCGTCCGTCACGTAGGATGACAGGATCAGCCGTTTCAGGAACGACTCGTGCTTGAGATCGTAGTTGACCTTGAAGGCCATGACGAAGTGCCTTGAGTTGAGTATGAAGACTGCAATGATTATAGCCAATGCCCCGCTTGAGGTGAGCATCTGGAGTGCCAGGAACTGGCTGGCGCCCCCATACACCATGAAGCTCATCAGCACCGTTTCGAAAAATGAAAGCAGCGGTTTTGCAGTGATTCCAAATGCGACCGCAACGGGAAGATATCCCATGCCGATCGTCATCCCATCCATGATGGATCTCTTGAAAGCTGTTTGTGTCACAATATCACCACATTTATAATAATAAGACAATACGAATATTTTAACATATCTAAAAAACGAATAGCAGACCAATTAAAAATAATGGAGTGAAAGAAGATGAAAGCATTAGCGCTCGACATGGACGGCACCATACTGGATCACAGCGGACGGTTCTCCCTCAACCTGGTGGAGACACTGGCCGAAATCAAAAAAAGGGGCATGCATATCTTTTTTGCAACAGGCAGGACCAGCCATGAAATCATCAGCATCACACCCGAACAATGCCCGCTTGATGGCTATGTTGCCGCGAGCGGCATGGGCATCTATGTCGGCGGTGAGCTCGTCGATGCCGCTTCCTTTAAACCGGACTTCGTCCAGCAGATGATCGAAGCCGCACGGGAGCGGGAGATATACTATGAAGTGCATACGCTTGAAAACTCAAGCCGGACGCTCCTTCAGGACCAGGAATATTCATTTGCCGACATCAGCCGGGATCAGCCCGGGACGATGAAGGATTTCGAATACCGGTTTGCCCAGGATACGATGAACAGCGAAACACAGTGGGTTGAAGAGCTGCCGCTCGACCATGTCGTCAAACTGTTCTTCTTCAGTACCGATCTCGAAAAGATAAAGAAGTGGTACGACTACCTGGAAGCACGCCAGGATGATTCCGCCTACGCACTGTATACGACAAGTGTGCACAATGCCGAAATCATGCTGAAGGGCCGGGATAAGGCGACCGGGACGGCCACGCTGCTCGAACACTTCGGCATCGGCTTCGATGATGTCCACGTGATCGGCGACTCGATGAACGACCTGCCCCTGTTTGAGAAGGCCGGGCGCAGGACCGCCATGAAAAATGCGACTGAAGCCGTCAAGGCGGCGGCTGATGACATCACCGAATTCACATGTGATGAAGACGGGCTCAAGCACTATCTGGAGGAGACGTACTTGAAGTGAGGCCATCCTCACTTCACACCCAGATACCAGACATGCCCTTCCATCAGCTCTTCCGAAACGATTTCATGCCCGCCATCCGTGAGTTTCACATCCACCGATGCCCCCCTCAGTTCCAGACGCTGCTTCAGCTGATACGCTTCTCCGGCTGTAGCAACCATATCCCTGGCCCCGGCTGTCATCAGCACCTTTTTTCCGAGCAGGTCCACGTTGCCCATCTGTCCGCTTTTGTATGCCCCGTGCATCAGCATCGCCCCGGCAACCGGGATGGCATGGTTGAGCAGCATATGGGCCGCCATGTTCGCGCCATTCGAGTAGCCGATATAGACCGCCTTGGAGAGGTCCAGATCATATTCCCCGGCGAGTTCACGCAATGTCGCGGCCACCTTCTCCCCTTCGGCCTTCAGGCTTTCTTCATCATGCCCCTTTCCATCCCGTTTGAAGAAACGGACCTGCCCACTGTCCTCGACATCTCCGCGCAAAGACAGGATGTTTGCAGATCCGTCCACCATTGCAGCGACCTCGAGCAGATCCGTCTCCCGGCCGCCACTGCCATGAAAAAGTATCAGCGTATTTTCCTTGTTGTTCTTCGCTTTTATAAATAGATGCTTCACTTTGATGCCCTCCTTTATTAGAGTTTACCCTATTACTATTATATAATAATAACAAAAGACTCAGGAGGAGCGATATCCATGACAGTACTCGGCATCCATCATGTTTCATCCATCACAAGGGAGATCCTCGACAATCACGACTTCTATACAAATATCCTCGGTCTCCGCCTCGTCAAAAAGACGGTGAACCAGGATGATACGAGCATGTACCATCTATTCTATGCAGATCATGAGGGGACGCCCGGCTCCGACATCACGTTCTTTGAAATCGTGAACGCACCCAAATTCCAGGCGGGCACCAACAGCATTTCCAGAACCTATTTCCGTGTACCCTCAAAAGAGGCACTCGAGTTCTTCAGGGACCGCTTCGAGGCATACGGCGTCTATCATGAAGGCATCATCGAACAGTTCGGCAGGACCATCATGAAATTCGAAGACCATGAAAAGCAGCGCCTTGCACTGATGGTCGACCAGAGCGATGAACACGCCACACCGAATGTACATCCGGATATACCCCGGGCGCATGCCATCACATCCATCGGGGCCGTCGAGATGACCGTCCAGTACGTGAAGCCGATGGTGCAGTTCCTGGAGCTTCTCGGCGGGGCCGTGCATGGGGATTTCAATGATGATGCGACGGAAGCGGAACTCAAAGTCGGCGAAGACAGCATCTATGTCATCGAACAGCGCAGCAGCCAGCTCGAAAAGGAGGGGTACGGCAGCGTCCACCACTTTTCACTCCGTGTCGAGGATGAAGCCGAGCTGATGGAGATTGAAGAGCGCATCGATGAGGAGAACTGGAAGAATTCCGGTATCATCGACCGCTACTATTTCAAGGCGCTCTACATCACGACTGTCGGCGGCATTACGGTGGAAGTCTCCACAGACGGTCCCGGCTTCCATGTCGACGAACCGGTCGAATCACTCGGGGAGGCCCTCTCCCTGCCTCCCGAGCTGGAGGAGAACCGCGACCTGATCGAAGCCTATCTGACCCCGCTCAGATGAACCGTCCCCAGGTTTTCAGGACATCCATCCAAAAGGAAGGTGAATCCCATGAAATATGACGAAAAAGAGATTACAGCATTTTTCCATGCACTCGACCGGAGCAGGTTCATGGACCGGCATAAGGAGGAAGCCGAGATGGATGTGCCCTTCCCCATCGGGCACGGGCAGACGATATCCCAGCCCTCCCTCGTGCTGGAGATGACCCTCCGCCTTGATCTGGAATCCGGCAGCAAAGTGCTGGAGGTCGGCACCGGTTCCGGCTTCCAGACGGCACTTTTGGCGAAATTTGCTGAAAGCGTGTATACGGTCGAAAGAATCAGGGCACTTCATGAGAGTGCCCAGAAAAAACTGGCTGCAGAAGGGTTCTCCAATATCCACTTCCATTATGGCGACGGCAACCTCGGCTGGGAGGCACATGCGCCATATGACAGAATCATGGTGACTGCCGCCGCAGGGGATATCCCACCTGCCCTCGTCCGCCAACTGGCACCCGGCGGAAAAATGGTCATTCCCGTCGGTGACACGTTCAATCAGGAGCTCCGGCTCGTCGAAAAGGACGAGGATGGGGGCGTTCACACTTCCTTCATCGAACACGTGAGGTTCGTCAGGCTCAAAAAAGATAAAGAGTAGCCCGTCCTGCTTCCCTTGATGTATTTATTGCTATACTATATAGTGTATAACAATACATACTAGGAGGATATGAAATGACGACAGACGTACTTTACAAACAGTCCTACAAGAACCGCCTCGGTGAAATCAACAAGCTTGCCCCGGAAGCCGCGAAGGCATTCGGACAGTTCGACCAGAAAGCGATGGCGGAAGGTGTACTCCCCGGCAAACTGAAGGAGCTCATCGCCGTGGCAGTGGCCCATGTGACCGGCTGCCCGTACTGCATCGATATCCACGTGAAAAATTTGAAGAAGCTCGACGGCTCCAAAGCGGAGATGGCGGAATCCATCATGGTCGCCACTGCCCTCAAGGCAGGATCAGCATATGCCCACAGCATCAATGCGCTGAACGCCTATGATGGAAACGAAGACGACAACCTCTACGCCAAAGGGGATCTTAAGAATCTCGCACAGCTCAACAAGGTCACACCTGAAATCAACAAGGCATTCCAGCAGTTCGATGCCGCCGCCATGCAGGAAGGCGCACTCACAGCAAAGGAGAAAGAGATCATCGCTGTCGCCATCGCCCATGTGACCGGCTGCCCGTACTGCATCGAAATCCATACGGGAAATGCCAAAAAGATGAACGTCACGAAAGAGGAGATCGCGGAATCCATCTTCGTCGCAACAACATTGAAGGCCGGTTCGGCATACGCCCATGGCATCAATGCACTGAACGCCTATGATGAATAGATGAAAAGAGCCTCATCCATATAATATGGATGAGGCATTTTTATTGCCTGCCGATCATTTCGGTGCAGCAGCTGTTTCGTCCCTTTCAATGACGACACCATTTGATACCAGATTGACCGGGTTTTGAAGGGTGTCCCCTACCGGACAATTCGCTTCGACAAACTGTATGAACTTCTCAACTTCTGCTTCAGGCGCATCTGTTCTGATATGGAATTTATAGCGTATATCCGAAAAGCCAGGGCGGATGGCACCATTGCTCATGAAGCCATCACTATCTATGTCCCCTTCCAGTTCCACCTTCAACGATTCGATGTCGATGCCGAACTGTTTCGCCGACATCCGCGCTATGATCGCCTGGCAGGCGCCAAGGGATGATAGCAGGAGTTCGACAGGATTCTCGGCAGTATCTTCTCCGCCCAGACTTGCTGGTTCATCCACCATCACCTTGTGCTGTCGTGCCTGCGTTTCAACTTTGACATTTTCCTTCAGATCCGCTGTTGCCCTGTATGTTTTGATCGGCATAATGATTCTCCTCAATTTTTATTTTCCGGTCAGCCGTATCAGCTGCCCACTTCCTCTTTCCGGACCGTTTCGAGCTCACGGCCGAGGAACTTCGCCAGTTCAAGCATGCCGTACTGGCCGGCTTCGGCTTCTGCATCACTGTTGTAGTTTGTATTCGTATTGATGTCATAAGTGTAGAGGTTTCCATCTTCATCCTGGATGAATTCGATGCCTGCAACATTGATGCTGTTGTTTGCGAGCACCTTCTTATAATTTTCAAGGATTGGATGGTGGAAATCCTTGATGATCCTGAATTTCGGGGTCTCCGCTTCCTCCTGCTCCTCCGCCGGGCAGAACAGGTCCTCTATGGAACACGCGTCCGCCGGGCACAGTTCGAACCCTTCGGACGTATCGACACGGACGGCATAGACGAATTCACCGCCGACGAATTCGCAGCGTGTAATGGAGGCATCCGGTGATTTGATGTAGTCCTGGAGCAGGGTCACGCCATCCACCGGCTCCTCGAATGCCTCACTTCCGACATATGCTTCGAGTGCTTCGATGGAATCGAACAGCTGGACGCCGAGGCCTTTGCCGGCACGATTATGCTTCGTAATGAAGGATTTTCCCTCAAACCGTTTCGCTGCTTCCAGAATCTGGTCCTTGCCGACGGCGGCCACCGTATTCGGCGTCTTTACGCCGTGTTTTTCAAGCTCCAGGTATTGGGACACCTTGCTCACTTCCAGCTGCAGGGCCCGGCTGCCGTTGATTACCGTACGTCCATGGTACTCCAGCCACGCAAGGACAGCATTTGTAAGCTCCGGAGAATAACGGTTGCCCCGCGTATGTGAAGACGCACTGATCCTGTTGTAGAAGACGCCTTCCGGCGGTTCTGCAGTCAAGTCGACCGTACCCTCCGACAGAAGCCAGTCCTCATAGGGCAGCCCCAGTTCATCCAGCCGCTTGAAAAGATGGTCGGTCCATTCCGGGTTTTCGTGCAGTACATATATTTTGGCCATGCTGTATCACTCCTTCAGTATTTATAAGATACTTTTTGTCTGCGTTATGCTGCACCTATAAAAATATAAGCCCTTTCCGGGTGGGAAAAGAGCTTCAGACAATCCATATCTCTTCTCATCTTCCAGGCACAGACCTGATGGAATTGGCACAGTATTCATGAAGAACCCGCTGCCGAAGCGTCATCGGGCCATCTCCCTCTGCTTCTCTGGATAAGAATCAATTCATATTAAGTTGATAGGTTAATAGATATTCTATGCCATAATCCATGGATAGTCAATATGCAGAGCCTAAATTTCCAAACTGTTCCATTCTTTCTATTCATTCTGGACACCGACCTACAACAAACAGTGAGAGTAAACCACCTATCCTTTTATTAGTACAAGGGCTGGATTATACAACCTTCAATTAAATGCTTTCACTTTCTGAAAATTGACCAGACTAAAATGTACGTTATGTACATTATGTACGCATGGTGTTATAATAATATTTAGAGGAGTGAAAAATATGCAAAAGACTTTAAAAGCTACTGAAGTTAGAAAACAATGGAGCCGGTTTAATGATGAAGTCATACGTTCAGGCCCCCGCTTTGTCAGGAGGAATAGAGATGAGTGGGCCGCTCTCAACATCGGCCATTTGGAAACTATTCTAGAGAATTTCATATTGGAAGTTGAATTGTTCATTGAAGAGGATAATTCTGTAACAGCCTCATTTGCAGATTTTGACTTGGTGGAGAACGGCGGGACAGAAGAAGAAGCCCTGGATTTTTTGACTGATGAATTGATTGAGTATGCTGAAGAATACCAGAATAATTTCAATATGTACTTTAATTCTCCCAACAGACGTCCCCATTTTCCATATGTTTTGAAAGTCCTTTCACAAGATACTAAAGAAGAAGTAAAATCACTTATACGATGCCGAGCTGGAAAGAGATAGAACGATTCTGTCGTAGAGATGGCTGGGAAGAATTCAAAACTAAAGGACACCATATATACTTTAGAAAACATATGGATGATGGAACAATCAAAAGAACAAAAGTCTCCAGAGGCACCGGAGAAGTCAGAGGACATTTGTGGAAAGAGATCTTGAAAAAGCAACTACAAGTAACTGAGGAATACTTCAATAGGAACAAGTAACGGTTCTTTATTGAGGTATTCCTCTTAATTATGCAAATATGTCTAAAATTTTATGGCTTTGATATAGGTAATGTATGTGATGGCTATAATTTCTAAGGAGATCATTGCACATATTTCAAGTTAACTAAGTTTATTTTTGATAACTCTACATATATTTTATCAATTTCTCTTTTTCCGTTTAACTCGATAGATTCGTAAGATTGTGAACTTTTTTTAAAACCTTTTTTATTAACCTTTGTAATATGTGGGATGTCGGGAGAATCATAAATCTTGTCTAGTTCCTTTTTTAATTCTTTTAGCCTTTCGTTATTAGCTGACAAATATATCTCATTAGCACTTATATAGAGCTTTACTATTGAATCGTAAAACCCTTGTATTAAATTTTTTACATCTATATCTTCTGTAAGACTTTCCAACTCTTTCAATATATTTTTTTTCCACTTATAGCCCGAATTGATCATTGCGTTTATGTCAATATAAATGTCATAGGTTGCCTTTTTATTTGGATTGCCACCGTCTATATTAAGATCCATTTTTGTTATTGCAAACCCTTTGTGCTGAGTAAAGTTCCTTAAATGATAGCAGAATCTGTATGAAAAACTATTGTCGTATACTTCATGAGTTTTATTTTTCCAATCTCTAAAGTATTTTGATCCTTCACTCCATCTTTCTTTAAACTGATTTTCAATATAAGTAATAAATAGTTTTGCAGATGAAAGTAGATGGATAAAATAATAATTAACGAGATATTCCTCACCTTCTCTCCCGTCTTTTTCTATTTTTTGAGTATAATTGATAATATTTGCTACGTCTTCCAAGAAGATATCATACATTTGATTTATCTTTTTAAAATCTGAGTAATATCTAGAAGTTTCGTAAAACAATTCTTTTTCTTCTTCGGACAAATTATAATTCTGAATCTCCAATTGCTTTTCTCCATTTTTAAGTTTAAGCAAAGCAAATCTCTCTATAACATTGTCATTTTTTAAGTATCCATTTATTTCTTGATTTCTTCTTTCATTAGCCATACCTACGACCTCCATTACTTGTAATACATCTCCATCTTTAAAAATATACAAAAGATTTTATATCGTTGTTAGGTTACTTCAATTGTAAAAAGAGCCTCTACTCTTCCAATAGAGACCCTTCTCCTCCTAAGCTGTATTCGGCCAACCCTTGTACTGCTCTTCTGCCTGTTCCATAATCGCCTCTCTGATTTTTATCAGTTTCTCGCCTTTGATGCCATTCCTTATCAGGACGACTTTAACGGCATTGCTGACTTTGGCATGGATGTTCTTTCTATGGTCACTCAACCAGTCCTGGCTCAGGTTCTTTTTCAGCTCCTTGACGACTTCATGAACGAGGTCTGCAAGGAATTTATTATCGAAAGCATCTGATTCCATTGCGGTGATCGCTTTGTAGAATTCTGCTTCTTCATCTGAAAGACCAAGTGCTTTGCGGAATTTCACTTCTTCATCCGTCTCTTTTCTCATATCTATCATGATGCGGACGACATCAGCTGCCTGGATGATGCGATTGTGATAGTCCATCAAAGTTTTCTCGAGCAGTTGCCGCATCTTTTTTTCTTTTGGACTGTTCGGCTTGAAGTTCACTTTGATATGGTCCTCAAGCAACTTTTTCAACAGCTTCAGTCTCAGGTCTTCATGGACTTGCTTGTCTTCGACATCCTTCAGAAATGCATCGTCCAGTATGCTGATATCCGGTTTTTCTATACCAGCCACCTGATATATATCGATTGGTTCTTTCGACTCCAGATGCGCATCCAGCATCTCAGTGAGACGCTCTTCAATGGTACTGTTTTTCTTGTCCTGCCCACCTGCCGCCGTCAAATGCTTTTTGAGCTGAATCCGCACCATCTGATAGAGTGCTACTTCATCAGCATATGGCAGAATCGCTTCGAGATGCTGGATGAGCTTATAGGCCTTTTCCAGCTTTACACAGGTTTCGACATAATGCTCCGGATCGCCATTCAGCTGTCCATTCACAATATCGGCAATGTAATTTTCACGTTCCACCTTCGATAGTTTCCGCCAGTCTTCCGTATGCTCTCGATGGTCCACCATCTGCCGGACATTTTGAAGTTTTTCATGGAATATATCCACCGCCTTGGACAGGTCAATATCCATATCGTTGGTTGTGCCGTCTCCGGTATACTGGTTTGTCGCTTCCTTAAGGGAAGTGGCAATGCCGATGAAATCGATGATCAGACCACCTTCCTTTCCAGGGAAGACACGGTTGACGCGGGCAATCGCCTGTATCAGCGTATGCCCTCTCATCGGCTTGTCCACGTAGAGGAATGAAAGGTTGGGTGCATCAAAGCCGGTCAGCCACATGGAGACCACAATGACAAACTTCAGTGGATCTTTCGGATCTTTCAGACGCCTTTTCACTTCCTCCTGCTCATCCTTCGTCTTTATGTGTGCATATCTACTGCCTGGGTTCCGTCGCCGCCATGCTTCCGGATCTTTCGAGACATTGCCCGTCATCACAACCTCGATTTCCGGACAGTCCTCATGCCGCTTCATATCCTCATGAAGACGGACAGCGATGTTTCGGCTCATGCAGACGATCATGCCCTTTTGGAATGGATCGGCTGCTTCATGGAAATGGTCCAGGATGCTCCGAGACAGCTGGTTCAACCGCTTCTGTGTGCCGACCACTTTCTCCAGAGCGGCCCATTTCAATTTATAACTGTCCGACGCCTCATCCTCCAACCCGACTTCCTCTACAAGATCCGAGAATTCCTGGTCTATATCCGCGCCGTCATAATCCAGTGGAATCAGACGGGATTCATAATAGAGGGGGACGACCGCCTTGTCCCTCACTGCCTGGGCCATATCGTAGCGGTGGATCACATGGCCAAATATTTCTTCTGTGTTGTTGCCCAGCAATTTTACAGGTGTACCTGTAAAGCCGACAAAAGAGGCATTCGGCAAGGCATGACGCAATTGTGCCGCATAGCCGCCATCAAAACCGCTTTGCGTCCGATGCGCTTCATCGCTGATCACTATGATATTACTGCGTTCCGAGAGAACAGGATGCTTCGCCTCCTCTTCTTTGAGACGGAATTTCTCAATGGTGGAGAAGACGATCTGTCCCCCTTCTCCCCTTAAATTCTGCCTTAATTCATCTGCAGTCTTTGCATGATGGATATGGCCGATCAGACTGTATCCTTCAGAGAAAGTGTCATGCAGCTGCTCATCCAGATCATTGCGATCCACCTGAACGACGATAGTTGGGTTGTCCAGTGAGCCATGCCGGGCGAGAATGGCGGCATAGAACAACATGCTGATGGACTTGCCTGAGCCTGTCGTATGATACATCACACCGATTCTCCGGTCACCTTCCGGTCGCGTGGCACGCACCGTTTCCTCAATGGCAAAATTCACACCGAAGAACTGGTGATACTTCGCACCAATTTTTGCATGTTGGCCGCCTTTATCCATGAACACGATGAAGTTGCGGATATAGTTCAACAGACGCGCCTTGTCGAACAAGCCATTCACCAGTGTGCGCATCGTATTGGCGAGATTATCATCCACTCTCACCCCATCGATCGATTTCCACGAAGAGAAGAAGTCATAATCCGCGCCCGGCATGCCATGCTTCGTCTCCACCCCATCAGAAACTACAGTAAATGCGTTGTACTCGAAAAGCCGGGAAATATCGAACGTGTAGTTCCGAATCTGAGTGTATGCATCGAGTACTGTTGCATTTTCACTATTCGGATTCTTCAACTCAAAAACAATCAGCGGCAGACCATTGATAAAAACCACAAGATCAGGAATCCTCGTCATTCGGCCTTCTACCGAAAATTGGTTTACGACTAAAAAATCATTATTCTCGGGATGCGCCCAGTCAATCGCATAGACATGCTGGACCTTCTCCTCGTCATTCTCATCGTAAACAAACTCCGTCCCCTTCGTCAGCCTCTGATGAAAATCGAAATTCCGTTCCTGCCAGCCAAACCCGTCACTAAGCAAAAAAGAATCCGCCAGTCTGCCAATCTCATCAAAAGGGATCATTGGGTAGGTCCTTCCAAGAAAAGCTTCAAGCCGATTTTTCAGCACCACTTCCTGGAACCTTTCACGTTCACCCCTCTGGAACAATTCCTGGCTATGGAGATATTCGTAGCCCATCCGTCCCAGACGTTCAATCGTTGTTTCCTCAAAATCAGTTTCCGCCAGTTTCCCCATACATATCCCTCCTCTACTTCGTCGCTTCCTCCACCCGCTGCTCAGCATCCGATAAATCAATCTCTCCTGATAGGAGTTTAGGAAGGAGGTAATCTCTTGTTTCAGCAAGTTTATCGATTTCTCTTTGATTTGCTTCAATTAAAGCGAAAATATTTTCTATCCTTTTTAATAAATCTGAAAGACTATTTTTATTTATTGGAACAGCAACCTTTAAGCCCTTAACCATTTGCTGATTAATATTTTGTTGAGCTCCTCCATTGGCAAGGCTTTTAATCCATGTTCTGTTATATTTTAAATATAAATATGCTAGAGAATTCGTTAGTTCTCCTTTAGAATCTAACGCACAGCATGCTTGGTTCGTAGTGGAGTCTGAACCCAATATCCCTAGTTGACTTACTGTTGCGCCATACATGGCAAGGAGAACCGTTCCTTTGGGCAATAACTTTGCAGAAGAATTTTCTATCGCCTCTTCTGTAATCTTTTCCTCCGTTTTAAAAATGAAAGAATCCTTTAGTTCTTTTGTTTTCACCCAATTGAAAGAACCTTCTTTATAATACTCTTCTTTTTTTCTACTGGGAGTGCCACCTGATGAGAAATTATATAGTTCTTTTAACGACTTTATTTCCCAACCTTCAGGAATTAATCCAATTTCCGAATCAACAAATTCTTCATCTTGGAACGAGCCAAAATCAACAAACCAATGCTTATAAAGTAGCATTGCTGTTTCTTCCAACGTTTTGTTCATTTTATTATTAATTTCCAGTTTACTGTTAATGTTATCTAAAATTTTCACAACTAAACCTTGTATGTTAAGCGAAGGAAGAGAGACTTGCATTTCTTTTATAGAACTAATAGTCAAAGCCTTTTGGGTCGAGCCTATGATTTGTTGATTTATTTCTTTTTTTCCTTCAGGTGACTGTAACCAATAATATATATATTTGCTAGTAGTGGTTTCTTTAAAGTTTCTAAACCAAGTTAAATTCCCATCTTTGAAATAAAATTTCTCTCCTCTTTTTATAAAATAAGGGACCCCAATCGTTCCTACAGAAGTAAGAAGGATATCCTCAGGCTCTGGAGAACCAAATTTCTGTTCTATTTCACTAAATTTTTCTTCAGAAATATACAGCGGGCTAGTTACCGTTTTATGCTTAAATTTTTCAATGATTTCTTTGGAACGGTAAAACGGTATACCCTCTTTTACATAGTCTCTCATATAAATACGTTTGCTTGACGTAATTTCACAGAGTTCACCAAGCTTCACCTTCTTTATTTCGTTCGTCAAATCATCCCCTCCAAATCCTTCTTGATTTTCTTCTGGAGACGGTTGGATTCTTCGAACTGTTCCAACAGTATTGTTCTTAGTTCTTCCATCTTTTCTTCGAATGGGATGCCGTCGTCTTCCACTGCTTCTGTGCCTACATAGACACCGGGAGTGAGTTTATAGTCGTTTTCTTTCACCTCATCCAATGTTGCTACCTTGCAGAACCCTGGGGTTCCTTCCACTTCTTCTTCATTGAATTTGAAGTTATGGTACGCATCTGCGATTTCCTTTATCTCTTCTTCAGAGAGTGCTTTTTGTCGTCGGCTGACGAGGGATCCTTTCTGACGTGCGTCGATGAAAAGGATTTCTTCTTGTCGTTCTCTGTATTTTCCTTTGCCACTCCTATTTCTGCTCAAGAAGAACAGGCATACTGGAATGCCTGTGGATAGGAAGAGTTTTTCCGGTAGGGCGACGATGCAGTCGATATAGCCATTATCCACAAACCATTCTCGGACGGGCTTTTCTCCTTTTTGATTGGTTGTCATGGCACCATTGGCCATGACGAAACCGGCGGATCCTTCGTCATTCAGGTGGTGGAAGAAGTGCTGCATCCACATGTAGTTGGCGTTTGAATCGGTAATGGGCCCAACGAGTCGTGAATCGTCACTGGAGATCCGGTCGGCGCCCCATTCACTCTGATTAAATGGTGGATTGGCGATGACATAGTCCGCTTTGAGTGCCTTGAACTGATCGTCCAGCAGAGAATTGCCGAGCCTGATTTCAGCGTTCAATCCATGGAGAAGTACGTTCATCTTGCCAAGGCGTGCTGTGGTGGTGACGTTCTCCTGTCCATAGAAGGACAGTTCGTGACGATACGGTGAGTATTCTTCCGATTGGATGAACATCCCGCCGGATCCACTTGCGGGATCGAACACTGTGCCCTTGATGGGTTCAAGCATCCTGACAAGCAAGGAAACGACGGAGTAGGGGGTGTAGAATTCTCCGCCCCGCTGCCCTTCTGTAGAAGCGAATTCGGAAATGAAATATTCGTACACCCGACCAAGCACGTCTACACTTCGTTCATTGTCGGCACTGAAAATGTCCCGTGAAAATATTTCGATCAAGCTAGATACATTTTCCGATGGCAGATTGCTGCCCTGGAAAGTGCGCGGAAGCATGCCCTCGAGTCCCGGATTTTCTTCTTCCAGGTATTTCATCGCGTTATCCAGAATTTCTTTTATATTCGACTGTTTCGCATTTTTAAGTATATACGGCCAGCTTGCTTTCTCCGGCACGACGTACACATTCTCCGCCATGTACATCTCTCTATCTTCGAGAATGATTTCCCTTGTTTCCCTGTCTTCCATATACAAATCACTCTTTGGCTCTCTGACCAATTGACCGAGTTCCTGCCTGCGCAATTCATAGCGATTGGATAGATAGCGCAGGAATATGAGAGGCAGGACATAATGCTTATAATCCGCCGGTGCAACGGACCCTCTCATTTTTGTTGCTGCATCGAATAGGTCTTTCTGAAAATTTATATCTGCTTTTGCGGCCACTTGAATTCCTCCTGGATACTGCTTTATGTATATTCGTTATTTTTAATTGTTGCTTCAACTGGATTTTAACATATATTGAGTGAAAGGATACGGTGTCCATTGCTTACCTTCCGACTTCGACGGGTAGAGGCAATAGTAGAGACATATAATTTCCAATGGGGTGAAATGATGGATATCAAAGCATATGTTGCTGAAGACGAGAACGTTGAACTGAAGGATGTACAGCTGAAGGATGTCGGTCCGGATGAGCTGCTGATCCGCATTGTGGGAAGCGGGCTCTGCCATACGGACCTTGGTGTGCTGCACCAGGACACACCGACACCGACGCCGATCGTCCTTGGTCATGAAGGGGCCGGAATCGTGGAGCAGACAGGTTCTGCAGTCACTGATTTTGAGGAAGGCGATCATGTGGTCGTATCCTTCAACTACTGCGGCAAATGTGAGAATTGCCTGAACGGCATACCGAGTGCATGCGAGAATTTCTTTGCTGCGAATTTCGGCGTCTCAATGGAGGCATCCGACTCAAAAATAGCCGATGGAGATGAGAAGGTGGCACGCCTTTTCGGGCAATCGTCCCTTGCGACACACTGCATCTCCAATATCAGGAATACCGTAAAGATTGAAGACAAGGATGTCGACCTCGCACTTCTCGGTCCCCTGGCGTGCGGCATCCAGACCGGTGCAGGCACGGTATTAAACAAACTGAAGCCGGGGATTGGCGATGCCATCGTCATATTCGGCTGCGGTTCTGTAGGCCTGAGTGCAGTCATGGGTGCGAAACTTGCCAACTGCAGGACGATCATTGCAGCCGACGTCCATGAAAACCGCCTGGAGATGGCGAAGGCGTTCGGTGCCACGCACGTCATCAACAGCAGGGAAGAGGATCCGGTCGAATCCATCAAGTCCATCACCAATGGCGGTGCACACTACGCCATAGAGGCTTCCGGCGTCTCCCCTGTCGTCCTTCAGGCCATCCGTTCCGTCCGGCCGCTTGGTACGATCGCCCTCGTCGGTGTGGCAGGAAACCTGGATTTCCATATCCACGACGAACTGATTCCGACAAACAAGACAATGGTCGGGGTCGTCGAAGGACAGGCAGTACCGAAACTCTTCATACCCGAGCTCATCTCCCAGTACAAGGCAGGAAAGTTCCCATTCGACAAGCTCATCAAAAAGTATGAAATGCACGAACTCGACAAAGCCATCGAAGATATGGAGTCGGGTGAGACACTCAAACCCGTCATCGAGTTCTCCTGACAGAAAACATCCTCCGGGACCCGTGGTCCCGGAGGATGTTCTTCATTACTGTACCGCTTCCGGCAATTCGATTTCACCAACATCATTGAAGGACGTGAATTCCACATCGCCCGACAATTCATACTCGCCTTCGGCATCTTCACCTTCGGCATCGTAGTCGATGGACTGGATGAGCGCATCCTCCTTCCCCACAACAATTTCTACATCGTTGTGTATGGCAGAAGTATCAATAGCTCCGAAATCCACAGCAAAGAGCTCCTCGAACGTCCTGAACACTTCTTCACTCTCCCCATCAGCCGTATAGATGACCTGGTCGCCCTCCTCAACGGACTCCAGTTCATCCTTGATGTCTGCAAATGAATGGACTGCATTCTCATATGTCACATGATAGAGCTGCTCGGCACCGACGGAATCAGAAATGTCGATCCAATCCGTGCCGTTGTTGTAGTACGTCCTTCCATCCTTGGAAATCGTGCGGTCCTCGCCTTCAGACTTCAGATGAAGGGACGGCGGGTCACCGTCCTTGAACCGAACATCGGCTTCAAGCATCTCCGGCGCGCCGCCATCGACAACCGCCTCAAGATCAAGGACAGCCTGATAGCTCTCGATTTCCACGGCCTTCTCCACGACTGCGGAAAGTGATTCATCGTCCGTCTCTATATCGGACAGTGAACGCTCCGTCTCGCGCGATTCCTGTGTCGCCTCTTCTGACGTTTCATCTATATTATCCTCCGTCTCCTCCTGGCAGCCGGCCATAATGGCGGTTGCAGTAAGGGTCGCGAACAGATACTTTGAAACCTTCATATTCCTTACTCCTTAGAACACTGATTTTTCATAAATCATATCATGGATCATTTCAATTCACTAACAATATGCTAGTGGCTGACGCGCCGCCTCGCCTTCTTTTCCGATTGCCTGCGCATCTCCTGGAGGCGGCTGAAGGTATAGATGGCAAGACCGCTCCATATCAGGATATAGGCCACCGTATGGATGTCCGTGAATGCTTCATCATACATGAAGACACCGATCAGGAGCATAATCGTCGGCGCGAAGTACTGAAGGATGCCGATCAGGGACAGTCGGATGCGCTGGGCTCCGAGGGAGAACAGCAGAAGCGGAACCGCTGTAATCACACCTGTCCCCATCATGACCAGGCTGTCTGCATTGATTCCGAAGTTCCCCCCGCCGCTGCCTTCAAGGAACAGTATGTAGACGAGGGCGAATGGCGCCAGGACGAATGTTTCGACGGCCAGCGCGAATACCGCGTCCATATTGATGACCTTCTTGATCAGGCCATAGATGCTGAACGACAGCGCCAGGGAAAGGGAGATCCATGGCGCGGACCCGAGACCCACAGCCAGGTATGTAACACCGAGGAAGACGATGATGATTGCCACCCATTGCAATTTTGAGAACCGCTCCCCCAGGATGACGAAACCGATCAATATGCTGATCAATGGATTGATGTAGTAGCCGAGGCTCGCATCCAGGATATGTCCGTTATTCACAGCGACGATGTAAAGCAGCCAGTTGGTGGTTATGACGGCTGAAGCGGCAAACAGTGCAACAATCTTCTTCCCGTCCCGGAAGATGAATTTCAAGTCCTTGTAGAATAGATGCATCCTGTTGGTGACGAGGATGAATACAATCATGAATACGAAGGCCCACAGGACCCTGTGGGCGATCAGTTCATAGGAAGAGATGTGTTCAACCTGCTTCCAGTAGATGGGCAGGAAGCCCCATATCAGATATGCCCCGAGGGCAAAAATTATGCCTTTGCTGTTTTCACTCATGTCTTCACCTCTTTTTAAGCATTACAGCAATTTTACTCCTCTCAAATATAATTTCAAGACAAAAAATAAGATTGAAACAGCTGTTTCAATCTTCGTCCGGGATTCACGCTTGGTGTACCCGGCGGTATTCACGGTCGAGTGTATCACGGCCCTTGAAATAGTATGCGGTAATGCTGCCGATCATGAAGTACATCACCACGGCATATACTGCAACCATCAGGAGCGCCCCTGCCACCATGAGTATGGGGAAGGCGAATTCATTTACGAAAATGCCGAGCATTATCGCTGCCATGATGAATATGAGGTAGATGGCGAGCGGGATCAGCCAGAGCAGGACATTGCTGAAGAGCAGCTTCCAAATGCGCTCCCCACTGCGGAACATGACATCCCATGCCACTTTGAATTTATCGGTTGTGGGAATGAGCGGCTGGTCGACATAGGCCATATAGACAAGGAACATGTAGATGGCGATCAGTATATAAGGGATGTATGAAAGCATCACCACCAGGAAATTGAGCAGGACCACTCCGATGACCAGACCAATCTGGGTGCCCGACAATCCACTCCCCTGCTCCAATGTCTCCGCCAGCGTGATCAGCGGCGTGTTGATCGCCATCAGTATGATCTGCATGAGGAGGCCGAGTAGAAAGGAAATTACGAAATAGGCGACCAGTACGAGCAGCCCCAGCTTGATCACTTTGCTGTATCTGCCCTTTGTGAACACTTTGAATGCTTCCTTAAATCCGAAGTCGCGGCCCAGGTATGTACATGCATAATAGCGTATGATGCCCACCCCGAATGGATAGAACAGGAAGACGCCGGCAAGAAGGAACAGGAAGCCCACTGCAAATACCCACAGCACCACCACTCCACTGTCGATGAATGAAAATGGCGCTGCCATCACCAGAATGAACAGGCCGGCGGCCGCATACATCAGTATGAACGCCAGTACCGTCAGCCAGAACGTTTTCATATGAGCGCCTTCGCCGTTCCTCTTATATGCTGCCTGATAATCGAACATGAAATGCCCTCCTTTTTCTTCCAGTATAACACTTGGCTGCCTGTCTTTTAATCCATAACATGTGTTTTGTCACACATTGCGTGACAAACCCGCTTTTTGTTTATATTGTAAGCGCTCACTTTTAGGATTATTATTAAATTACACTAAATATTTACAAGGGGTGACAATTATGTCCGAAGAAAAGAAAGGATTCTCCCGCAAGGTCCAGGCATTCGGCTCTTTCCTGAGCAGCATGATCATGCCGAACATCGCCGCCTTCATCGCCTGGGGTCTGATTACCGCACTATTCATTGAAGCCGGATGGCTGCCGAATGAAGAGCTTGCCGGCATGGTCGGCCCGATGATCACGTACCTCCTGCCGCTGCTCATCGCCTACACCGGCGGTAAGCTCGTCCACGACGTCCGCGGCGGGGTCGTCGGCTCCACTGCGACGATGGGGATCATTACAGCATTCCCCGACTCCCCGATGCTCCTCGGCGCCATGATCATGGGGCCGCTCGGCGGCTACCTGATCAAACAGGTCGACCGTGTGCTTGTACCACGCATCCGCCAGGGGCTTGAGATGCTTGTCAATAACTTCTCTGCCGGCATCCTTGCCTTCCTGCTCGCGCTGTTTGGCTTCTACGGTCTCGGCCCCGTCGTATCCTGGCTGACGAACATGCTCGGAAAGCTCGTCGACATCGTCGTCGAAGCCGGCCTCCTGCCACTGGCGAGCATATTCATCGAGCCCGCAAAAGTCGTCTTCCTGAACAATGCCATCAACCATGGTGTTCTGACACCACTGGCCACAGAAGAAGTTCAGGAAGCGGGACGCTCCATACTATTCACGCTCGAATCCAACCCCGGTCCCGGTCTCGGCATCCTTGTCGCCTACATGGTGTTCGGCAAGGGGACTGCACGTGCAACTGCACCGGGTGCTGCCATCATCCAGTTCGTCGGTGGTATCCATGAGATCTACTTCCCGTACATTCTCATGAAACCGCTGCTCGTCGTCGCCGCAATACTCGGTGGTGCAACAGGCATCTTCACTTTCAGCCTGTTCGGTTTCGGACTTTCCGGTCCTCCGGCACCAGGCAGCATCATCGCGTACTTCGCCATGACGCCAAGGGGCGAGCATCTGATCATGTTCCTCGGCGTATTCGCAGCCGCACTCGTCTCCTTCATCGTAGCTTCACTCATACTGAAGTTCACCCGCCAGCCTGACGATGACATTGTCGGCGCGACGGAGAAGATGGAAGCGACCAAAGGCAGGAAATCTTCCGTTGCAGGCTCCCTGACACAGGCTGAGGCTGCCGAGACGGAAACTGCAGAAGCTGCGACCTTCGACTATGGCAAAGTGGACAAGATCGTCTTCGCCTGTGACGCCGGCATGGGTTCAAGTGCCATGGGCGCCGGCATGCTGAAGAATAAGTTCAAAAAAGAAGGACTCGACATCGAAGTCACGAATTCGGCCATCAACCAGCTGAAGGGTGATGAAGACATCATCATCACACAGAAGACGCTGACTGAAAGGGCCGAAAGCAAAGTGCCTACTGCCAAGCATATTTCGGTCGACAACTTCCTCAACAGTCCGAAATATGATGAACTGACGGAAGAACTGAAGCGGGAGCAGAAAGGCTCAACAACAGACGGCCAGGAAGCAGCGGACGCGCCATTCGACTACAGTCAAGTCGACAAAATCGTCTTCGCCTGCGATGCCGGCATGGGTTCAAGTGCCATGGGCGCGGGTATGTTGAAGAATAAGTTCAAAAAAGAAGGGCTCGACATCGATGTCACGAATTCGGCCATCAACCAGCTGAAGGGTGATGAAGACATCATCATCACACAGAAGACGCTGACTGAAAGGGCCGAAAGCAAAGTGCCTACTGCCAAGCATATTTCGGTCGACAACTTCCTCAACAGTCCGAAGTATGATGAACTGACGGAAGAACTCAAGAAACACCAGAAATAGAGATGAATACAAGGAGGTGCCATTATGATCAGTTCTCGGGAGAAAAAAATCATCAACGAGCTCATCTATCATAATGGCACCTTTCTGCTCATCAAGGAACTCGCAGACACCCTGGGGGTGTCCTCAAGGACCATCCACCGGGAACTGAAGAACGTCACCGATACGCTTGGTCAGCTCGGCATAGAGCTGATCAGGGAGTACAGAAAAGGCGTAAAGCTAGAACTTGGCCCGGGTGACATCGATAAACTCACCACCTTCATCAATACGCACGCGGGCAAGGATTTGAGCAACGAAGAGAAGAAGGTCGCACTCATCTATAATCTGATGCTGAATCCGGAAGGCCTCAAGAAGAGCGCCCTCGCCGTCGAACTCGGGGTCAGCGAGCACAAGGTCGATGAGCTGATCGAACAGATGGCTGCGCCCCTTGAGGCTTCGGGCCTTGAAATCAGAAAGACGCGCGCCATCGGTATACAGCTTGTCGGAGATGGACTGAATAAGCAGAATTTCCTGGCCGACATGATGGTCAATGAGCTCAATTCGAACAGCATCTACTCGGTCATCGAGAACAACTTCGTCTTCAGCTCCCTCGTCAACAGCAATATCATGGGGCTGCTTGAAGCCGACACCATCTTCAAAGTGGAACGGCTGCTCATGGATGAACTCGAGGTGCTGCCCTATCAGCTGACTGAAAATGCATACTTGAATCTGACACTGCATATCGTGCTCGCAATCGACCGCACCGAACATTCACAAAGCATCTCGGTCAAGCAGTCCCTCAAGGATGAACTGCGGAATACACAGGAATTCGAAGTGTCCTTGGCGCTCACCCTAAAGCTCGAAGATGAATTTTCCATCACATTCCCTGAAGAAGAGGTATATTTCATCTGCATGCACCTCCGGGGGAGTAGAAGAAAGTCGCGGGAGGCTGATGAAGCGGACTCCATCGAACTGCTTACCAGTGCATTCATTGATGCAGTGAGCCACAGGATGAACTATCCCTTCTATGCCTATCCGGAACTCAAGGAGGGGCTGATACTTCATATCGAACCGACGCTGCACCGGATGGCCTCCGGCATCATCACAGCCAATCCCCTGCTTGATTCGATAAAGGAAAGTTATCCGGCCCTGTTCGAAATCGTCGGTGAATGCTTCCGTCAGCACTTCAAGGTGGAGAAGCTCACCGAATCGGAGATCGGCTTCCTCACCATACACTTTGGCGGTATACTGCATGCCAACCCAAGGATTGAAGTGACGACGGTCTGCTCCAGCGGCATCGGCACAAGCCGAATTCTCGCGAATCAGCTAAAGAGCAGATTCAACAATATATTCATCCGGCAGGAACTCTCGATATCCGAAATTGCAGATAAGGAGATCCATGACGGGGAACTGGTGCTGAGCACAGTGCCGCTCGACCTTGAGAACTATATACTCGTCAGCCCCCTGCTTGATGCAAATGACGAAAAGAAGATCACAGAGGCGATGGCCCACATGGATGCCGCCCCGCTTCCAAAAGCGGCGGGGACCACCACAATGTCGGAAGTCAATCCAGACCGCGTAATCCAGGTTTCGGAACTCTATCTCAACCGCTCCTCCATCACCAGGGAGGAGCAAACCGATGCCCTCTCCTCAATCCGTGACGCACTGGACTCGGAAGCTGACATGCCGGAAGAAGACATCGACCGGGTCGTCCTGCAATTGAAGGACCGTTTCGAAGCAACTGGCTTCATCATCGGGGAGGATGGATTTTCCTATCCCCACATCAGGTCTCCGCTCATCAAGCACCACAGAATTGTTTTCATCCATAACTGTGGAGGTATAGAAGATAGGAACTACCTTGGGGAAGAAGTGACGGTCAACCACCAGATCATACTCCTTGTCCCGGAAGATACGCTTGCCGCTGAAGCGATCAGTGAGCTGAGTGTTCTGTTCGGGGAGCATCACATGAATATCCATGAACTTTATGAAAACCCGCAAAAAATAGAAGAAGCAATCAAGAACCACTTACGGACAATCTATAAATAGAAAGGAAATGATCACTATGTTGAAGAAGGAAAACATTCTAATGGACCAGACAGTGAGTTCGAAGGAGGAGGCAATTGAAATGGCGGGCAGGCTGCTCGTGCAGCAGGGCGCCGTCGAGGAGGCCTACATCGACTCCATGCTGGAGCGGGAAAAGGTCGTCTCCACCTTCATGGGGAATGGGCTGGCAATCCCCCACGGCACAGACGAAGGGAAAACCTCCGTCATAGAGAGCGGCCTCTCCCTGGTACAGGTGCCGGCCGGTGTTGATTTTGACGGGAATGAAGCCAAAGTCGTACTCGGTATTGCCGGCAAGGATAATGAGCACCTTGACATGCTTCAAAAAATAGCAGTGCTCTTCTCTGAAGAGGAAAATGCCGAGCAGGTCATCAATGCATCTTCTGCCGACGAAATCATCGCACTCTTTGAAAATGAGGAGATATGATATGAAAGCCGTTCATTTTGGTGCCGGAAACATCGGTCGTGGGTTCATCGGCAAAGTACTGCATGATAACGGATATGAAATCACATTCGCAGACGTCAATGATGAAATCATAGACGCGCTGAACAGGGACCAGAAATATACTGTGCATATCGCCGAAGAGAATGGCGACGCCTATGAAATCAGCGGAGTGAAAGGTGTCCATACCGCACAGGACAAAGAAGATTTGGCCCAGGCTATAGCGGAGGCCGATATCATCACGACAGCAGTCGGCGCCAATATTCTGCCGATCATCGCTAAAACCATTGCCCCCCACCTGGAACAGCGCGGGGAAGGCAGGCCGCTCAACATTATCGCCTGTGAAAATGCCGTCCTTGCTACAGATACGCTGAAGACGGCCATCGCTTCAGAAGTCGGTACGCATGCATTCACCAACATCGGCTTCCCGAACTCTGCAGTGGACCGCATCGTACCGATTCAGAAGAACGAAAATATCCTTGATGTGAAGGTCGAGCCTTTCTACGAATGGGTCATCGAAGCCGACAGCTGGATGGGTGATGACAAGCTCGATGGCGTGAACTATGTTCCCGACCTCATGCCCTATATCGAAAGGAAGCTGTTCACTGTAAACACAGGACACGCCGCCATCGCCTATTACGGAAAGACGCTCGGCTACAGAAGCGTTTCGGAAGCGATGCAGGACGATGAAGTCGTCGTCTTCCTGAAGAATGTGCTCAATGAGACGACCCTCTACCTCACAGAAAACTACGACTTTACGCAGGCAGAACAGTCCCAGTATATCGACAAGATCATCGGCAGGTTCAAAAACCCATATCTCTCCGATGACCTCAACCGTGTCGGCCGGGGCGTGCTCAGGAAACTCGGTCCGAATGACCGCATCATCAAACCGCTCGTGTACCTGCATGAAAACGGCCACGACCACGATGCATTGTCGGAACTGGTTGTGCATGCCCTGAAGTTCGACAACCAGGATGATCCTGAACAGGTCGAGATGAATCAGACCATCTCTGAGAAGGGCATCACGCATTTCCTCTCCACACACAGCGGTCTGGGTCAGGGATTGTTGGAAGAGATTGAAGCAAAAATCTGATATGAATGCCCCGGCTCAATGAGCCGGGGCATTTTCACGTTGGATATATATATATATATGATTCAAGCAAAAACACACTGAACTTTTCGACATCTATGTTAATTCTAGAAGAAAGCCGGGTAAAGTTCCTATAGAGTCTAAAATATTCAGGAGGTATTTTAATGTCCAGGAAAAAAGATGAACTGAATCAAAGGGACACGATTGACAATACGAAGGAAGCGCCACTGACCACGAACCAGGGACTGCCGATGAGCGAAGATGAATTCTCACTCAAGGCGGGTGAACGCGGACCCACCTTGATGGAGGACTTCCACTTCCGTGAAAAGATGACCCACTTCGACCATGAACGGATTCCGGAGCGTATCGTCCATGCCCGCGGATTCGCAGTACATGGTGAATTTGAAGTATATGAATCGCTGGAAAAATATACGCGGGCCAAATTCCTTACCGAGCCCGGCAAGAAGACGCCGGTATTCACCCGCTTCTCCACAGTGGCCGGCAACCGCGGATCGATGGACATCCCGCGTGACGTGCGCGGTTTTGCGACGAAGTTCTATACTGAAGAAGGTAACTTCGATCTTGTGGCCAACAACATGCCGGTATTCTTCATGCAGGATGCAATCAAATTCCCCGATTTCGTCCATGCCGTAAAACCTGAACCACACAATGAAATCCCACAGGCCGCTTCCGCCCACAATACATTCTGGGACTGGGTATCGGAAAACACCGAAAGCGCCCATATGGTCATGTGGCTGATGAGTGACCGTGCCATTCCGAGAAGCCTCACGATGATGGAAGGCTTCGGCGTCCATACGTTCAGGCTGGTCAATGCAGAGGGCAAAAGCCACTTCGTCAAATTCCACTGGAAACCGAAATTTGGTACCCATCAGGTACTCTGGGATGAGGCACAGATGATCAACGGCAAAAACATAGACTTCAACCGCATGGAACTGTGGCAGAACATCGAGAAAGGCATTCCTGCGGAATTCGAGTTGGGACTGCAGGTCATCCCTGAAGAAGACGAATTTGAAATGGAATTCGACATCCTGGACCCCACCAAGATATGGCCGGAAGAGGAAGTGCCTGTGCAGATCGTCGGGAAGCTGACATTGAACCAGAACGTGGACAACTACTTTGCAGAGACCGAGCAGGTTGCGTTCCACCCTGGACACGTCGTTCCCGGCATCGACTTCACCAATGATCCATTGCTTCAGGGCCGACTGTTCTCCTATACGGATACCCAGCTGATCCGTCTCGGCGGACCGAACTTCCATCAGATTCCAATCAACCGTCCAATCTGTCCATTCGCCAACAACCAGCGTGACGGCTACAACCAGATGTACATCCATAAGGGGAAAACCTCATATCACAAAAACGCCATGAACAATAATCAGCCTGAACCGTTGGCTGCTGAAAAAGGAGGATACGAGCATTACAGCGAGAAGGTCGAAGGCAGGAAAGTCCGTGCCAGGAGTGAAAGCTTCACGGACCACTTCAGTCAGGCCAAACTCTTCCTGAATTCCATGTCGGAAACAGAAAGGCAGCATATATATGATGCCTTGAGCTTTGAACTGGGCAAATGTGATATGGAAATTCGGGAGAATGCCATCTACAAGCTGTTGAACAAAATAGACCGTGACATGACTGAATATGTCGCTGACAGGGTCGGTGTGGAAGCTCCACCGGAAGTGGAGGAATCCACCTACTCCAAACGCTCCCCAGCCCTCAGCATGGAAAATACCAACTTCTCCCTCGAAACACGCACAGTCGGTGTCATGCTCACACCGGATGTCGCTGAACAGACGTTGAAGGAGACGAAGTCCAAGCTTGAAGAGAAAGGACTCCAGGTTACGTTCATAGCCGATAAGATATACAGGATTGGGGACATCACTGTCGATGAAACATTCGATACCGTCCACTGTGTCCTCTTCGATTCAATGATCCTATTGAAAGGTGAGGAACAACCGCCTGCACCGGTCATCGAAAACCTGGAAATTGCGTATAAGCATAAGAAGGCAATCGGATACGGCATCGATTCCGGTGATATATTCGATATGCTCTCCTTCACCAAGGAAGACAAAGGTGTCGCAGACATTGAACAGGACCTCGACGGCTTCCTCGAAGCGGTCAAAGGCCACAGGGTCTGGGACAGATAGTTTCCATTATTTTCTCCCTCCTATTCAGGAGGGAGTTTTTTATGTCCATGCGGATCGTCATCCTCTGCGCCTCTTCGAAAAGTGTCACATATTATCTTTTGACCACCCCTCCCCAGCGTGATAGAATATGAAATGTTTCAATTAGTTGAGCATACTCAACAATCAAGCGGGGTCTGGTATTATGAAAAGGAAAAATGACATCGTACATAACCTGAGAGACATATACGGATACGGCTACACGAAAGTTTTCAGCGATGTGACGGATTCCGTCGCGCGCATGCATATTTCGAAGACCCAGATGGACATCATCAAGTATATCTACCTCAAAGGCCATGCTACACCCTCTGCACTTGCTTCGGAGCTGAATGTGCAAAGGAGTGCGATTACGCATACCGTCAAAAAGCTCGAACGCAAGAACCTGGTGACGGTCAAGCAGAACGAGCTGACGAATGACAGGCGTTCCAAGCTCATCTACATGACCCATGATGCAGAGGAACTGCTGGAGGAATTCATGGACAATATCCTTGAAAAGATCAGGGAAGATGTCGGTGAACTGTCCCAGGAGGAAGAACGCACACTGCACGATGCCACACTGACAATATTGAAATACATACCTGGAGGTATACACGATGAAACACATTCTTAAGTTCAAATGGCCGATTACGGCACTGATGCTCATTTTTGCCGTAACAACCTATATCCTTGCTCCCAACCTCACCCAATTGGCCGCAGAGAAGGGAGATGTCCAGCTGTCCGACGATTCTCCAAGTGAACAGGCACGCCAGTTCCTTGAAGAATATGACCAGGATAAGGAAATGATGTCACTCGTCCTCGAATTCGATGGGGAAGTCATGCCAAATGAATCAGACATCCTTTCATACATTGAAGAAATTGAGTCGGTTGAAGGCGTGGAAAATGTCATCAATCCTTTTGAGTTTGAAGACGATGTGCAGGAAAACTTCATCAATGATGAAAATGGGGTCATCATGATACCGATGGATTATGTCGGCCCCGTCAATGACATCAGCAGTGTCGCCGATTCCATCGAAGAGATGAACCCAACCGAAGCCGACACATCGATGACTTCCAATGAACTGATCCAGAAGACGGTCGAGCAGGATGCCATGGAAGGCATCCAGTCCACTGAAATGTTTACCGTGATCATCGTCGTAGCAGTACTGCTGCTCATGTTCCGCTCCATCGTCACACCATTCATACCTGTAGCGGTGGTCGGTGTTGCCTACCTGATCGGGCAGTCATTCGTTGCCTGGTTCGTGGAATGGTTCGGGTTCCCGATCTCGCCACAGACCCAGAGTTTCCTGATCGTTATCCTGTTCGGTATCGGAACCGACTACTGTATCCTTCTGCTCAATCGCTTCAAGGAGGAGCTCGAGCACCATGACAAGTATGATGCCATCATCCGCACCTTCTCCACAGGGGGCAAGACGGTCTTCATCAGCGGACTTTCCGGTGCAATCGTGTTCGGTGTCCTATATTTTGCAAACTTTGAGATATACCGTTCTGCAGTCGGCGTGGCACTTGGTGTCGTCTTCCTGCTGCTGTCGATCTTCACCCTGCTTCCCGCCCTCATGCATCTGCTCGGCAAGTACATATTCTGGCCGAACATCAAGAAGACGGAGTTCAAAGAAAGCAGACTATGGACGCCACTCGGCATATTCTCGCTGAAGTATCCGACCCGCATCATCTTCTCCATCTTCGCCATACTGATTGCGGTGGCCCTCTTCTATGATGACGAAGTGAACTTCGACTCCATAGAGGAACTGGATAATGAATACTCTGCAGTACATGCGACAAATGTCGTCAGCGAGAATTTCGATGAGGGGCAGCTGTTCCCGGTTCAAGTCATCGTATCCAACGGGGACGACCTGTTGACCCAGGAGAGCCTTTCAAGGCTCGATGCCGTAGCCTCCACAGTCTCAAGCCTTGAAGGCGTCCAGGAAGTCCAGACCATCACACGGCCGGCCGGCGAAGAGATTGAGGACCTTGGTGTCCGCAATCAGCTTGAGCAGGCCAATGAAGGCATTGCCGATATGCAGGAAGGATTGACCGAGATATCGGAGGGACTGACCGAAGCCAGTGACAGCCTTGCCAACAATGATATGGGCGGCGGGGACCTTTCCGAGCTTGAATCCGGCATAGATGAAATCAACAGCAATATCGGCCAGATCACCGGGTACATGGCACAGACCGGTGATGTAGAAGGTGCGGCCCAGCAGCTGTCCCAGGTACAGGAAGGATTGACCACCCTCTCCGGGGAGGTCTCTGCTGCCAATACCCAGATGAATGAACAGCAGGCAGCCGCAAATGAGCAGCTGACGGAGCTCTCCAACGGATTGAGCGATTCCGCCGAAGGGATAGATGAGATTCAGGATGGACTCGAGGAAGCGTCCACCCTCCTTGGTGAAATCAGTGAAAATGAAGCCGTCGACCAGACGGGCATCCATGTTCCCCAGTCATTCATCGACAACGATGACATTCAGGACGCTGTAGACCAATATGCATTCGGAGATAATGAAGCGCTGATCATGAACGTCATTCTGGCCGATGATCCATACAGCCATGAAGCCATGGCGACACTGAATGAGGTCGAGGAGACCGTGGATGGTGAACTCCAGCGTCTCGACCGAGAATCCACAGAATCCTATTTCTCCGGTGTAACAAGCATGAACCGGGATTTGAATCAGATTTCGAATGACGACTACAATCGTGTCGTAACGATATTCATACTGACATTGTTTGTCATTCTGGCCATCATCTTCAGGTCCCTGATCCTGCCGATTTCAATGATCAGCTCCATATTCATCACCTATTTCGCATCTGTAACCATTACGCAATGGCTGCTCGGATTCTTCGGCTATGGTGAATTGAACTGGGCCGTGCCGTTCTTCAGTCTGATCATATTCGCAGCACTCGGCATCGACTACTCCATATTCATCATCGACCGGTTCAGGGAGGAACTGACGGGACGCAGCATACGTGATGCCATTGAACAGTCCATCAGACGCATGGGTGGCGTCGTCATAACGGCGGTCATCATCCTGTCCGGTACATTTGCCGCCCTGCTGCCATCCGGCATGATCATCCTGATCCAGGTTGCAAGCATCATCATATTCGCCCTGCTCTTCTATGCCTTCATCGTACTGCCGCTTCTCGTGCCGGCATTCGTGATCACATTCGGCCGCGGCAACTGGTGGCCGTTCAGAATGCCAGGCGGCAGAGAGCGTGAAAATAAGTTTAGGGACAAGGAATAACGGGTAAATATTAAAAGTTAAGAAGAATCGAGGAGTGAATATATGCCTTCACAAAAAAGTTCAGGTGTTGCAGCAGTCCTGAGTGCCCTGATCAACGGGCTGGGACAGATCTATAACGGTCAGATTCTGAAAGGAATCATCATCATTCTCCTGCAAGTCATCAATGGTGCCCTGACAATCGTACTGATCGGCTACATTTTCCTGCCAATCGTATGGCTGTATGCTGTCATTGACGCGTACCGCAGTGCAGAAAAGATAAATGCAAGAAACTTCCGCAGATATGGCAGATAAATAAAGCAGGCCCATGGCCTGCTTTTCTTTTATCACAATATATGGATATGGTATAATTTCACTGAAGGGTGTGATAACGTATGGAAATTTTTGGTCTTTTTGCAGGCCTTGCCATCATCGGCATATTGCTGGCCATCTTCTTTTTCCTTCTTGGAATCGTCAAGTGGCTGCTGCAGGGCTACTTCCTTTTCCGCGTCGCGGAGAAGAAGAACCTGGATATGCCATTGCTCGGCTTCGTGCCATTCGGCACGTTCTATCTGGGCGGCCAGATGTACGACGGCCATATAACAGAACGCGGCCAGTTCAATCCCAAGACCATCGGTCTCGTATTCGCGATCGTCGGCATCGTCATCTATATCATGGGGCTTTCCATCGGTGATATTGCGATCAGCTATGTGCTCATGGAATCCATTGTCTTCCTGGGCATCTTCAAGGCGTATACGAAGAATCTCGGCGTCGCTGCACTGCTTGCCCTCTTGAACTTTGTGACCGCCGGCATTGCAGCCATCGTCATCCTCTTCCTCTACAACCGTAAGCTGGAAGAAGATGCATTTGGTGTCGTGGATGAAACAGGCGAACAGTATAAGAGCATTTAAGCATAAAACGGTCCTGACGAATTCGTCAGGACTGTTTTTTCATATTCTCCATCATTCCATTTCCAGTTCAAGCAGCCGGTCATCACCTTCTGATGGATCTCCCCGGCCATCGGTATTATTCGTGATGGTATAGAGCCGGTTTTCTTCCACCCGCACGTCCCGCATCCTGCTGCCTTCGTCATAAAAAGTCGAAGGGGCATTCGATGACAGATCGAAAGCGACCACTTCATTGCCCCTCAACGCTGCGATATAGAGGGTGCCGTCATCATGGGCGATGCCTGAAGGGGCCCAGGTGTCCGAACCGGTGTGGTAGAACGGCGTCTCCATCCCCGCCTCTTCCTCATCTCCTTCGATCAGCGGCCATCCATAGTTGGCACCGGATACGATGACATTGACTTCATCATGGCCGCTCGCCCCATGTTCAGTGGCGTAAAGCGTACCCTCTTCATCCCATGCCAGACCCTGCGGGTTTCGATGTCCGTAGCTGTACACTTCCGTACCGAACGGATTATCTTCCGGGATGGAGCCATCGAGTGCGACCCTCAATATCTTGCCCGCCAAACTGTTCCTGTCCTGACTGTATTCTCCATTTCCGGCGTCTCCCGTTGTGATATAGAGGTGGCCGTCCGGCCCGATGTCCATCCTTCCGCCGTTATGGATATTCGCCCCGGGGATATCCTCAACAACGACATCGGACTCAAACCAGGACGAGCCGTCCCGTGTCATCTCAACGACCCGGTTCTTCTCCCCGCCATCCGAATACGTGTGATAGAGGAAGGCGGTGTCAGGGTCATCGGGGTGCAGGATGAATCCGAGCAGTCCCCCTTCTCCCGATGCATGGGTCTCCTGTTCGAGTTCAAGGGACTGGGCAGTGGTTTCACCGTCAGTCACCAGCTTCAGGACGCCTCCCCTTTCGGAAATATAGAAGCCCTCCTCCGCTTTCTCGATCATCCAGGGCGTCTCAAGGTCTTCCGCCAGGATTTCTGCCTCATCCGGACCATTGCTCGCCGCTTCATTGCTGCACGCTCCAATCATGAGAATCACCAACAGAACAATTCCCCTCTTCATTGCATCCCCCCTTCCCCGGATTATTTTACGTTCAGTATCGCCTGGTACAATATCTCCGCCCCATTTGCCAGTGCCGAGTGTTCGAACGTCATATTCGGATGATGGAGCCCCGGCTTCAGATCGCAGCCGAGCCCGAGCATGGCCCCCTTCAATTCAGGCATCTTGACCGTATAGTAGTGGAAATCATCGCCGCCGCTCGTCACGATCGGCTCGAGGCACTTTTCCTCTCCAAGCACATCCACAATCGATGTGCGCAGTACATCAATCGCATCCTGGTGGCTCTCGCTTGCCACAATGCCCGAGAACTCCATATCTTCAATCTTCACATCATAGATTTCCTCGATGTTCCTGAGGATATTGAAGACGCGCTCTTTCAGTTTCTCCATCTGTTCGTTGGTCTGGGCACGCATATCAATGCCGCACTCCGCACTTCCCGGTATGATGTTCAGCGACTTGCCGCCGGACAGGAACCGTGTCATCTTGACCGAGGAGGGTACAATCGGATTGATGTGTATTTTGGAGAGCATGTTGACGATGTCCGTACCGACTTCGATGGCATTATGGTTCAGGTGCGGCCTCGCACCATGTGCATCCTCACCGACGATCCTGAATTGGAGTGATCCGGCAGCACCATGCTCGATGCTCGGTGCGGCGTATCCATTGACCGCCTCCTCTATCGGCCTCAGGTGAATGCCGAAAAAGTAGTCCAGATTATCCACGACGCCTTCGTCCACAACGGACAGTGCGCCCGTCCCGACTTCTTCGGCAGGCTGGAAAATGAACCGCACGCCTCTCGATTCAAGCGCCGTGTCATCCTTTATTTTCAGCATCGTGCCAATGACCATTGAGGTATGTGCATCATGTCCGCAGGAGTGGTTCGCCCGCTTGACGCCATCCACCTCCTGAAACAGTGCGTCTATATCCGCCCGGATGCCGATGATCGGATTGCCGTCATCAAAATTCCCCACATCACAGTATAGTCCCGTCGTATTGCTGAACTTCACAGGACTGAACCCCGCTTCTTTGAGATAATTGTATATGTACTCCGTGGTCTCGACCTCCTCATAGCTCAGTTCAGGGTGTGCATGCATATGATCAAAAACTTCCTTCATCTTTTCATCTATCATATTTTAATCTCCTTCCATACAAATTATTGAATATTCATTCACTCTTCATTATAATACATTATTAATTACTTGAAAATTCAAACAAGGGGGCTTTGATCGTGAAAGGAAATGATTCAACCGAAGAAAACGACAGAAAGCGCGAAAAGAGGGGGTTCCGCCTGCCGGATGCCTACGCCATACTTTTTTTCTTCCTCGTCCTCGCAGCAGCAGCGACATACATAATTCCAGCGGGAACCTTTGAAACCGAGCAGTCGGCAGAAGGCATCGATGTCATCATACCCGGCACCTACAGCATCATCGATTCGAACCCGGCCGGATTCCTCGATATCTTCAGCGCAATCGTCGAGGGGCTCGTCAGTACAGCCAACCTGATCTTCCTCGTCCTGATCATCGGCGGTGTATTTGCCGTCATCGAGCGGACCGGCGCCATCGATGCACTGGTCACGAAGATCATCCGCATCACCCGGAATAAGGAATGGCTGCTCATCGCTCTCGTCATGATCGTATTCTCCATATTCGGCACACTCGGCATCATCGTCAATGCGGTCATCGCCTTCATTCCGCTCGGCATCATCCTTGCCCGATCGATGAAGATGGACGCCATCATCGGGGTCTCGATCATCTATCTCGGTGCCTATGTCGGTTTCGGGGTGGCGATTCTCGACCCGCTCACAATCGGGTTCGCCCAAGAGATTGCTGAAATTCCGCTCTTCTCCGGCGCACCTGAGCGCGTCGTCATGTACATCATCACGCTTGTCGCGACCATGGCCTACGTCATCTGGTATGCGAACCGCATCAAGAAGGATCCGGAACGCAGCATATTGAAGGGCAATCCATTCCCCAAAAGTCCAACGGAGGCGGAAGGTCTCGGCCAGCAGGACATGAAGCTGAAGCACATCCTCGTGCTGCTCGCGCTCGCGGGCGGCATCGGCGCCTATGTCACTGGGGTGTTCGTGGCTGAATGGAGCCTTGGTGAGATGTCCGCCGTATTCCTTGTCATCATGGTGGCCACAGCGATCATCGGCAGAATCCATGTGAATGAGATGATTTCCACTTTCATCGAAGGGGCAAATACAGTACTCTACGGTGCCCTAATCATCGGGATGGCCCGTTCCATTGTCGTGCTGCTCGAACAGGGCATGATCCTGGACAGCATCGTCAACTTCATGGCGATCATCATGGATCCCTTCTCAAGCACGATGGGGGCGATCATGATGTTCATCGCCAACGGCCTGTTCAACCTGATCGTCACTTCCGGCAGTGGCCAGGCGGCCATCGTCATGCCGATCATGGCACCGCTTGCCGACATCATGGACTTCCCGCGTCAGATCGCCGTGCAGGCATACACGATGGGTGACGGCTTCACCAACATCATCACCCCATTGTCCGGCGTGCTGATGGCAAACCTTGCCATCGCAGGCGTCCCGTACACCAAATGGTTCAGGTTCGCCCTGCCGCTTGTACTTATGTGGTATGTCCTCGGCATTATCTATATAATTGTACTTGTAGCAATAAACTGGGGTCCAGTATAGGAGGAAGAACAATGAATATTAAAGAAATCAAACTGCACCAGCTCCTGATGAAGATGAAGACGCCATTCACGACGAGCTTCGGTACACAGCAGGATCGACACATCACAATCGTTGAAGCGATAGATGACACCGGCCGTTCCGGCTTCGGGGAATGCGTCTCCGGGGAAGACCCGCTCTATTCCGAGGAGTTCATGGATGCATCCATCATCGCGATGAAGAAATATTTCGCACCGATCGTCATCCATGAGGAAATCAATCATCCGGATGACGTATGGGAAAAGTTCAAGCCGTTCAAAAGGAACAACATGGCCAAATCGGCAATTGAAGGGGCCGTCTGGGACCTCTACGCCAAGCAGAATGACATGACGCTTGCTGAAGCCATCGGAGGCAAAAAGGAGAAGGTCGACGTCGGTGTTTCCTTGGGTCTCGAGGATACGGATGAACTGCTCCTCGAGAAAGTGAAAGAGAAGGTCGATGAAGGGTACAAGCGGATCAAGGTGAAGATCAAACCCGGACGCGATGTGGAAATGATCCGCAGGATCAGGGACCGCTTCGGCGACATCCCGCTCATGGTGGATGCGAACTCCGCCTATACGCTCGATGATATGGAGACGCTGAAGGCACTTGATGAATTCAACCTGATGATGATCGAACAGCCACTCGCTGCCGGCGACCTCATCGACCACGCCAAACTGCAGAGGGAAATCAAGACGCCGGTATGCCTCGATGAAAGTATCGATTCCTATGAAGCCGCACGCGGCGCCATCGAACTCGGCAGCTGCCGGATCATCAACGTAAAGGTCGGCCGGGTCGGCGGCATCACCCAATCCAAAAAGATCCACGACCTGGCAGCCGAGCATGACATCCCGCTATGGTGTGGCGGCATGCTCGAAGCAGGCGTCGGTCGCCTGCACAACATCGCCATCACAACGCTCGGCAACTTCATCCTGCCGGGTGATACCGCTTCATCCAGCCGGTACTGGTATGAAGACATCATCACACCGGAAGTCGTCGCCGAAGACGGCATCGTCGAAGTGAGCAGGGAGCCGGGCATCGGTTCTACAGTCGACTTCCGCAAAATGGAGCAGTACCTGCAGAAGACGGAGTCCATTACAGAAGCAGACACCGTCGATATGATCTTCTATGATTGATTGGAACAGGAAAAGAACACGGACGGCGCATGCGCCGTCCGTGTTCTTTTTTTGTGGCGGGTGATTGGGGAGTGGAGATTCAACTTGCAGTCGTGCCCTGCTTCTGTGGCAGGTTGCCGGCTCTCCTACGCCTCAAGCGCTGTCCTGATTCCAAAGAGTATCAGGACCACGCCGGCGCCTTTAGCGAGCCAGTTCTGGAACGTTCTGCTCTTGAGCCATCTCTTCATTATGTTTACAAGTTCGACAACCACGAGGAACCACACTGTAGAAATCCCGATCAGTATGCCGGCGAGTATGATCAGCTGCTGGTTCTCTCCGATGCTGCCGCCGACTGTCATGAACTGCGGCATGATGGTGATGTAGAGCAGGAGGACTTTCGGATTGAAGATGTTGCTGATGAGCCCCTGCCTGAAGGATGCCTTCACATGTCCCCTCACCTTGCCGCTCCCCTCCTTCAGGTTGTCCATTGAGACAAGCTGTCCTGCTGTGAAGCTCTTGATTCCTATGTAGACGAGGTAGGCTGCACCGATGTACTTTATTGTACTGAATAAAAGGATTGAATTTGCGATGACGACCGCCAGGCCGATGACCGCGATGAATGTCCAGAACAGGTGGCCGAGAATGATGCCGAGAATCGTCACCCTTCCCGCGCTGCTGTTGTAGTTCAGCGTATTCTTCATGATGATCATCATGTCCGCACCCGGCAACATGGCCAGTATGAGCACGACTGTACTGTATGCGAGCAGGTTATCCATTGCATCGTCTCCTATTTTCTTTTCAGTTCCATCACGACAATTTCAGGATGGTTGAATACGCGGAATGGAAACCGGCTGTTTCCGAGCCCCCGGCTGACGACCATGCGCGTGCCGTTCCTCTCATGGATGCCCTCACTGTATTTCGGCAGGACGCCCTGATGCGGTGCATAAAGCCCTTTGACAACCGGCAGCCGTATCTGTCCGCCATGAGCGTGCCCGGTGAACACAAGGTCTACCGGATATCTGCCGTATACATGAAGCAGTTCGGGGCGGTGGGAGAGCACGATGGTGAAGCGGTCATCCCTTCCTTCGAGCCGATGTTCGAGATCCCGCTCAAAGTCTTCCACCACCTGATGATCCCCGTCCTCTCCATAGAACCACAGATCCTCCATGCCGATCAGACGGATATACTCATTGCCGATATAGAGCCGGTCGTTGCGCCTGCTGATATTTTTCATGCCTGAAACTTCAATCGCCCGCTCCAGCCTGCCGAACCTTTTGTAGTGGGCTTCATGGTTCCCCGTCACATAATAGGTCGGCAGGATTTCCACCAGCTGTCTGACCAGATTCATGGACCGCCTGAAGTTGGGTGTACGCCGGTCGATGATGTCCCCGGTGACGAATATCACATCCCCATCGATCTTTCTGATCTTCCTGATCAGCTTGGAAGAACGCCAGCCGAACCAGCCATTGTGGAAATCCGAGACTTGGATGATCTTATAGCCATCAAACGCATACGGTACATGCTCCGACTCGTGTGTGTAGTATGTAGTGACAATGTCCTTGTCCTCTTTATATAAAAAGCGTGCCAATGCTATAAAAAATCCTAACAGGATTTGGGAGATCCTCATATGATTACCTCGATTTTTTATTTCTATTATAGAGCATATTGGCACGCCTTGAAACATATATTCTATTTTTCGTCATCTACATATTTGCCGTGTGAAGGCAGCGCAATTTCATCGAAGTTTTCCACCAGTCTTTCGAGTCCTTCACGCAGTTCCTCATCCTGAAGTGACTTTCCGTGGCCGAAAACTGCCGTATTCGGCTTGATGGACTGAAGTTTTTCAACCGACGCGCGGGCCGCTTCCCAATCCGTCGTGAAATATACCGGCGGCCCCTGTATTTCCTTCTTCTGGGCCATCACCTTGTAGAGGGAGTCCTGCTGGACGGTCACAAATGCATCACCAACAATCAATGTGCCATCGGATGAACGGTAGAGGGAGACATGTCCGTCAGTATGCCCCGGCGTGTGGATCCATTCGAAACCGGGCATATGCGGCACAGTGCCATCTGCCGGCAATGCCTGCACATTATCGCCAAGGTCGATCGGCTCTTTCGGGAACATTGAGGCCGTCTTCGCCATCATACCCCCTTCAACGGTGGGATCCGGGTCCGGATAGGGCTCCTGCCCCATCAGATAAGGCAACTCTATCTTATGGGCATAGACGGGGGTGTCCCATTTCTCAATCAGTTCAATGATTGAACCGACATGGTCGAAGTGGCCATGCGTCAGGATGATCGCTTCCGGCCTTGCCCCTTCCCCAAAACGTGCTTCGACCGCTTTGATGATTTCATCCGCAGAATCCGGCAGTCCTGCATCCACCAGCACAAACCGGCTCTCGTCCGGATGTCCGACCATGTGTACATTCACTATCTTATTCGTGTAGGTGCAAAGGTCCGGGAGCACTTCCGTCGTTTTGCCACTTTCCATCGAATACGCGGGCACTTTCTTGTAGTCGCTGCCATACTGCATTCTACTCATAATCATCCTCCTTTTATTTTGAAGTATCCAGCATACATTTACCCGGTATCCGGCCATCTATTCCAAAAATGAAAGAATCTGAATTCAGACGGAGAAATATGCATATTTGACCATGCAGCGCATATGGTAGAATGTATTCGAGGTGATAGGAAATGGAAAAAATCAAACTCGGCGGCTCTTCGCTCGAAGCCTCCCGAATTATACTCGGCTGCATGCGCATCGCAGATATGGACGATCGGAAACTCGCCAGCCATGTCAACAGGGCAGTTGAACTCGGTATCAACCTGTTCGACCATGCAGACATTTATGGCGCCGGGGAATGCGAGCGCAAGTTCAGCAAAGTGCTCGCTACGGAAGTGGATCGCGAAAATATACTGATCCAGAGCAAGTGCGGCATCCGTTATGCCAACAGCACCAATAGAAAGGAAGACCAGTACTATGACCTGTCCAGGGACTATATTCTGGACTCAGTCGACGGCATTCTCGAACGGCTCGGTACAGATTACCTGGATCTCCTGATGCTGCATCGTCCGGATGCCCTGATGGAACCTGGAGAAATCGCGGAAGCCTTTGACCGGCTGCATGACAGCGGCAAAGTCAGGCATTTCGGACTGAGCAACTTCCATGCCGCACAGTTCGACTTCGTGCAAAAGCATACGGATCATCAGCTCATCACCAATCAGGTCCAGTTCGGGGTCGGCGCCCCGCATATGGTCAACAGCCGGATGCAGGCCAATACGCCATTCGATGGCGCTGGAGACCGGGATGGCGGCCTGCTCGACCATTCCCGCCTGAATGACATCACACTGCAGGCGTGGTCCCCCTTCCATTACGGCTACTTCGAAGGCATCATAATGGATGATCCGAAATACAGAACGCTCAATGATGTATTGGAAGACATCGGCCAGTCCCATGGACTGACAAAAAATGCGGTTGCGGTCGCCTGGATACTCAGACATCCGGCCAATATGCAGACCATCATCGGCACGACCGACACTACAAGGCTCGAGGACATCGCAAAAGCCGGGGATGTTGCATTGACCCGGGAAGAATGGTACCGCATCTATAAGGCCGCCGGCCATATATTGCCATAGGAAAAGAAATCTCCCGCCAGTTTTCTGGCGGGAGATTTTGTATGGGCTGGAGCAGTTATATGTTTTATTTGCTTTGTCCCACGTGCCGGGGACAGATGCATCATCGCTTCCACCGCGCTACTTCCGGTCGGCCGGATAGATGATGCCTGCACTTTCCCTTGCCTTTTCGAAGGTTTCCATCACTGCCACTGAGTGCGCAAGCCATTCGGATGCAGCCTTATGATCACCTGCTTGGTAAACCGCTTCAAAATCCTCAAGCTCCGCAACCATATTGTTCGGATTCTGTCCGAGGTCGATCAATTCTTCCTCTCCATCGACCACCACTTCGACCGAGTCGATGATATTGGCGGAGCCATTGACTTTGATGTATCCCGCGTCCCCCTGGAGGAGGACGCTGTTTTCGCTTTTTGTATCCTTCGAGCCGATGCATGTAGCGACACTATTCCCATACTGCAGCACGCAGGCACCGGATGTATCGACGCCCCCTTCAAATTTGTTCGGGACATAGGTGACCGCTTCCGGCCGGCCAAGCAGCCTGATGACGAAATGCAGATTGTAGATATTCAGGTCGGCGAGTGCCCCGCCTGAGAATTCCAGATTGAACACGTTCGGGACCTCTCCGCCCTTCAGCTTGTCATAGCGGCTCGAGTACTGGGAGTAGTTCGCCTGGATGATTTTAAGCTCCCCGACCTTGTGCAGTTCCCGCCCAATCGCCTTGAAGTGCGGCAGATGGATGCCCGTTACGGCTTCAAACAGGAACAGCCCCTTATCCCTGCTCAATTCGATGAGGGTTTCGAGTTCCTCCACGGTGGAAGTGAACGGCTTCTCACATATGACATGCTTGCCCGCTTCCAGGGCCGCTTTTGCATATGCATAGTGGAGGCTGTTCGGCGAAGCGACATAGACCGTGTCGTACCCACCGTCAGCAAGCATCTCCTCTGCATCCGTAAAATAGTTCTGAACCGTATGCTTCTCCGCAAATGCCTTTGCCCGCTCCTCCGTGCGTGAATATACACCGTATACTTCAATTCCCTCGACCTGCCTGGCCGCCTCCATGAAACGATCTACGATGAACCCTGTACCGATGGTTGCTATTTTCATTGGAACCCTTCCTTTTTCTGTTTTATCTATAGTTTAACACATCAATATCACTCAAGTGCACACTTGAATAACGACGGGAATAGGATATAATATAATCAAATACTCATTTGAATGAGGGGATACGATGGAAATAAAAACATGTGATATAGAAAGCGTTGATGTCGACAAGGTTTCCCGGGTGAAAGCGCGTATTGATGCAGATGCGGTGGGAAAAGTCGCTGCCATCTTCAAGGCCCTCGGCGAGGTGAACCGCACACGGATCGTCAAGGCCCTGAGCCTGGAGGAGGCACTCTGTGTATGTGATATCGCCACCATCATCGATGCAACCATCGCCACGACTTCCCATCATCTGCGTTCATTGCACAGACAGGGCATCATAAAATCAAGGAAAGAAGGAAAAATGGTGTACTACAGTCTCGACGACGACCATATCCGACAGATTGTCAGTATGGCCTTCCTTCACCAGGAGGAGCTGACCCATCATGGCGAATGACAAGACAACCTACCGTATCGATGGATTCTCCTGTGCAAACTGCGCCCGCACCTTCGAGAAGAATGTTCAGCAGATAAAGGGCGTCGAAGATGCCCAGGTCAATTTCGGCGCTTCGAAAATAACCGTCCAGGGCGCCGCCACTGTAGAAGATATTGAGAAGGCAGGCGCCTTTGAACAGCTCAAAGTCGTGAATGCCAGCGGTCCTGCACCAGAAAGGCAGTCCTTCTTCAAAAAACACCGCATGGTCATTCTCTCAGCCATATTGATGCTCATCGGTTTCGGCCTCGTCATCTACTATGGCGGACAGAACCCCGTGACCACAGGCTTCTTTCTGGCCTCAGTCGTCACCGGCGGCTACAGGATGTTCTGGACCGGCTTGAACAACCTGACAAGACTGCGCTTTGACATGAAGACATTGATGACCGTCGCCATCATCGGCGCCGCCCTGATTGGGGAGTGGCCGGAGGCCTCAGTCGTCGTGGTGCTGTTTGCTATCAGCGAGGCCCTGGAGAGATATTCCATGGATAAGGCCCGGACCTCCATCCAGTCCCTTATGGAAATCGCTCCGAACACCGCTTCCGTGAAAACACAGGACGGCATCCGTGAAGTTGAAGTCGGAGATGTACAGATCCGGGACACAATCGTCGTCCGACCAGGTGAAAAACTGCCGATGGACGGCGTAATCTCCTCCGGGCATTCAAGCATCAACCAGTCCGCCATAACGGGAGAATCGCTGCCTGTTGAAGTATCCGGCGGCGAAGAAGTCTATGCCGGTACGCTCAACCAGAATGGCTACTTGGAAATTGAAGTGACGAAGAATGTAGAAGATACGACCATTGCGAAAATCATCCAGCTTGTGGAAGAGGCGCAGGAGAAGCGCGCCCCGGCACAGCAGTTCGTCGACCAGTTCGCCAAATACTATACGCCGGCAATCATGATGATTGCGGTGATGGTTGCGGTCATCCCCCCTCTCCTTTTCGGTGCCGAATGGATGACCTATATCTATCAAGGACTCGCGATACTCGTCGTCGGATGCCCGTGCGCCCTCGTCATCTCCACCCCGATTGCGATCGTCTCCGCCATTGGAAATGCTGCGAACAGGGGCGTATTGATCAAGGGCGGCGTCCACCTGGAGAAGATTGGCCAAAGCAGCCTTGTGGCCTTCGATAAGACGGGCACATTGACGAAGGGCGAGCCGCATGTCACAGACTTCGAAGCGGCTTCCGGCCGCTCACGGGAAGAAGTGCTCGCCATCACAGCTGCACTTGAATCCCACTCCGAGCATCCCATCGCCCAGTCGGTCATCAAGTATGCAGAGTCGGAAGGCATCCGTTATAGCGATATCGATATTAACCGGTTCAAAGCTGTGACAGGCACAGGTATTTCCGGGGAAATAGGACAGCACTTCTACGAAATCAGAAAGCCTGATGATGATGCGTTGTCGGTACAGTACCAGGACGCCGGCAAGACTGCCATGATCATCACAGAAGATGGCCATATCATCGGCCATATTGCCGTAATGGATGAGCTGAGGGAATCAAGCAGGCCAGCAATAGAAAAACTTCATAACCTTGGCATCCAGACAGCCATGTTGACCGGGGACAATGGAAACACAGCCGGCGCGATTGCACGTACACTCGGCATTGACAAGATATACGCAGGTCTTATGCCGGAAGACAAGCTCGATACCATCGAGGACCTGAAGAAGGATCATACCGTAGCGATGGTCGGAGACGGCATCAATGATGCACCAGCACTCGCGACCGCCAATGTCGGTGTCGCCATGGGCAAAGGGACCGATACTGCGCTTGAAACTGCGGATATGGCACTGATGGGCAACAGCATCCACCATCTCCCGTTTGCCATCGGGTTGAGCAGGAGAACATTGAACATCATCAAGGCCAATATCTCCTTCGCCATCATCATCAAAGTCATCGCACTGCTGCTCGTCATTCCAGGATGGCTGACTCTATGGATCGCCATCTTATCCGATATCGGCGCCACACTCATCGTTGCATTGAACGGGCTCAGGCTCCTGCACATGAAAGAGTAATGTATGCAAAGAAGGCGGTCATACCATCATGGTATGACCGCCTTCTTCTATTCTTCCTGCTTGATGATATGCACTTTTCTGATCATCTGATCTTCCATCACAGTGACCTTGAACTTCAAACCGACTTCCTCCAGTGTATCCCCTTCAGTGGGGAAATCGTTGAATTCCTTCAGCAGGAAACCGGAAAGGGTATCCTCCTCTTCGGGAATATCGGTATCGAAAATGGAGTTCAGACGGTGCAGGGTGATTTTCCCGTCACAGACGATCTCTGTTTCAGTCAACGATTCAACCAGCGCATCATTTCTGAGATCAGTCTCATCTTCTATTTCAAAACCAAGCATGGATTCTATAATGTCTTCGTGTGTCAAAATGCCTTCCGTACCGCCGAACTCGTCGATGACGACTGCCAGATGACGTCTTTCCTTCGTCATCTTCCTCAATACATATTCGACCGGTTGGAACTCATGGACGGTCAATGGATCGGCATCGCAGAAATCCATCAGGGGCCTGTCCGGGTCTACAGACCATTGGAGCAGATACTTCGAGTGGAAGACCCCGATGATATCATCCATGTCTTCACCATATACCGGATAGCGTGTAAACATATTATTGATTACATGGTCACGGACCTCCTCATATCCTGCAGTGGAGGATATGGCTTCCATCTCCGTCCTGGGAGTGGTCAGCACATCCTTTACGTTCAGATTGCGGAAATCGAGCACACCTCTGATCCTGTAGGATTCATCCTTCGCAAGCATCCCTTCGGAATCGGCAATATCCACGATGGTGCGGAGTTCATCCTTCGATACGGTGCCCGCCCCTTCAAGCTCTCCTTTCGAGAGCACTCTTGCTATCGCATCTGTCAGCCAGTTCAGTACTACTGTAATCGGCTTGAAAATGACGACAAAGAAAGTAATGACAGGTGCCACCGTTTTCGCAATCGGTTCGGGGAATGTAGCCGCAATCGATTTTGGAATGACCTCTGCAAACACGATGATTGTGACTGTGAGCACAGCTGAGGCGATCGCCACACTGATGCCGTAGTCAAGCGCCATTGTGGTCACCAATGTCGGCAGCAGGATGTTCGCAATGTTGTTGCCGATGAGTATGGTCGTGATGAATACACTTGGCCTGGAGATCAATCGGAGCAGCCGTTTGGCGCTTGCATCCCCATTATTCGCCCTCGACTGCAGCCTCATCTTATTCACTGCCGTCAGTGCGGTTTCACTCCCTGAAAAGAACAGGGAGACGAAAAGTAATATAATGATCGCAATGATCATTCTTTATCCTCCTTAAGTATGGAACTCTGATTATTTCATGATGCCTACTGTAAATGACTTTCTTCCAGTTTACCACTTATCAGCATAAATGTTTAACCGTTATACAACATCCTCCACAAAAAAATAGCCCGCCCCTTTCAGGAGCAGGCAGCATTTCCCGGTTATTTCCTGACGTCGTATCCCTGATCTTCAATCGCTTCGACCATGGATGATTCCGTCACTTTCGATTCATCATATTCAACATTGACATTATTAGCCTCCAGATTGACATCTGCGGATTTGACACCCTCCAGCCCTGAAAGGGCACCTTCTACGGAACTCTTGCAATGTCCACATGTCATACCTTCAACTTCAATTGTCTTTTGAGCCATTCAAAATCTCCTCCTAATTGTTTATATCCATATATTATATCTTTACCCGCTTCAGCCTCAATGAATTCGTCACGACACTGACCGAACTGAACGCCATTGCCGCACCTGCAACCCATGGGGCCAGGAGGCCGAGTGCTGCAATCGGAATGCCCGCACTGTTGTAGGCAAACGCCCAGAACAGATTCTGTTTGATATTGCGGATGGTTTTATGGCTGAGCCGGATGGCCTTCGGTATCAGTGTCAGTTCTCCGCCGAGAATTGTAATGTCTGCCGCTTCGATGGCTACTTCCGTACCGGTGCCGATTGCGATGCCGATATCTGCAGTAGCCAAAGCAGGTGCATCATTGACGCCGTCCCCGACCATTGCCACCGTTTTGCCTTCCTGCTGCACACTTTTCACCTTATCGGCCTTTTCTTCCGGCAGCACTTCGGCAATGACATTATCGATGCCGACACTGCGGGCGATGGCCTGGGCGGTACGTGTATTGTCCCCGGTCAGCATGATGACTTCCAGCCCTTCATCCTTGAGTGACGCGATCGCTTCTGCAGCACTTTCCTTCACTGTGTCCATGACGGCAACGATACCTTTGATCTCGCCATCTACAGCGACGATCATCGCAGTCTTGCCATCGTACTCGTACTGTTCCATTTCACTGGATATGGTTTCTTCGTCCATATTGTTATCCGTCATCAGCTTGCGTGTACCGACGAGTACTTTCCTGCCTTCAATGACTGCTTCGATACCGTGACCCGGTATCGCTTCGAAATCATCGACTTCTCCAAGCTCAATGTCCTGCTCTGCAGCATAGGCAACAATGGCTTCCGCCAATGGATGCTCGGAGCCCCTTTCGGCAGTCGCAAGCAGCTTCAGTGTCTCGGCATCCCCGGTGAAGTCGGTCACTTCAGGCTTGCCTTTGGTGATTGTACCGGTCTTGTCCATAATCACTACGTCCAGGGAATGGGTCTTCTCAAGATGTTCCCCGCCTTTGAAGAGGATGCCGCTCTCGGCACCTTTCCCTGTACCTACCATGATGGACGTTGGCGTCGCGAGCCCAAGGGCACATGGACATGCGATGACCAGTACCGCTATGGAAGCGACAAGCGCCGGTTCGATATTGCCCGGCTGGACGAGGAAATACCATGCCAGGAAAGTGATGATGGCGATGCCGACTACAATAGGCACAAAGTAGCCGGAAATGATATCCGCCATACGCTGGATTGGCGCTTTCTGTCCCTGTGCTTCCTCTACGACTTTGATGATGGAGGCGAGTGCTGTATCCTTGCCGACACGTGTCGCCTCGAATTCTATCGTGCCATTGACATTCAGCGTAGAGCCGACCACAGCACTCTCTGCTTCTTTTTCAATCGGGATGGATTCGCCGGTGATCATGGATTCATCAATGGCCGTCCGTCCTTTGACGACAGTCCCATCGACCGGAATCTTTTCGCCCGGTTTGACGACGATGCGATCCCCGACGATGACATCTTCCACAGGTATCATCATCTCGTCCCCGTCCCTTACCACACGTGCCTGCTTGGCCTGCATATCGAGCAGCTTTGAGATCGCTGTTGTGGTTCTGGACTTCGCCCGGTGCTCAAGATACTTGCCGAAAAGGATCAGTGTGATGATCAGGGCACTCGTTTCAAAGTACAGATGCGGATGATGGCTCGAGTCAGCCATCCATCTGGTCATTTCATATACACTGTAGAAGTATGCCGCACTTGTTCCCATCGCAACCAGTACATCCATATTCGCACTGCCGTTGCGCAGGTTCTTGTAGGCACCGTCATAGAACTGCCACCCGATGATGAACTGTACCGGCGTGGCGAGCGCGAGCTGGAACCATGGGTTCATCAGGATTGCCGGCATCTGCATGCCGAACAGGTGGTCCAGCATCGTCACGAGGAGCGGAAGTGAGAGGAGAGCCGAAATGATCAGCTTGATCTTCAGGCGGTTCAACTGCTTGTCTTTTGCATTCACCCTGTCCTCGGCACTCTGCTTCGGTTTTGCCCCATAACCGAGTTTTTCGACACGTGCAATCAGATCCCGGTCCGTCAGCATGTTCGGATTGTACTCGATGACTGCATTTTCCGTCGTCAGGTTGACTGTTGCAGATTTGACACCTTCCTGCCTGTTCAGCACCTTCTCGATACGGCTCGAACATGCTGCACATGTCATGCCCGTGATATCGAACTCCGCCTTCTCCATCTCGACACCATAGCCCAGTTTCTCGATTTTCCCTGTGATGTCTTCAATATTTACACTACTGCTGTCATACTCGACCGTCGCCTTTTCGGTCGTCAGGTTGACCGAAGCATCGACGTCGTCCATTCTATTCAAAACCTTCTCTATCCGGCTCGAACATGCAGCGCATGTCATGCCCGTGATATTCAGGTTGACTTGCTTGTCATTGCCCATTCCATTTCCCTCCTATTTGGAGAACTGCTTGAGTACCGCCATCAGTTCTTCGATGGAATCTTCGCCTTCACCTTTGGTGATGGCGTCTGTAACACAATGCTTCATATGACGCTCCGTCACTGTATAGCCGACGTTCTTCAATGCCGACTGTATCGCACTGATCTGAACAAGGATATCCACACAATAGCGGTCTTCATCGACCATCTTCTGGATGCCCCGCACCTGGCCTTCAATCCGCTTCAGCCGGTTCATCACCTTGTCCTTCTCCTCATCCGTGCGCGGCACGACAGCATGTTCATGGAGATGCTCACCCATTATGATCACTTCCTTAGTTTTTTCCTTATGTACATGATACCCCCATAGGGTATATTTGTCAATAAAAAAATCCGGAACATACGTCCCGGTCATTTGAACCTGTAATTGTTTATTTTTATCTTGTCGTTCGGCACGGCCGGAATATCATTGAATTCAAAACTGAAATCCTGTTCCGGCACATCATATTCCAGTCTGTTGACGAGAAAATCAAGCGTCGCCCGCATCATGACGATGGTCACGAATTCACCGGCACAGCGATGGCCGAAATCATAATCCCCTCCGCCCTGAGGAATGAAATTGAATGGTGTCTGCTGCCAGCCCTCAAACCTTTCCGGCATGAATGTCTGCGGATGCACCCAATCCGCCGGGTGACGGTTTGTACCATAGAGATCGAGCAGTGTCAGAGTGCCTTCCTCGAAATGGTATCCTTGCCATTCAAAATCCACATCGGTTCTTGCAGCTGCAAACGGGAAGAACGGATAGTACCTGCGGACTTCCTGGATGAACCATTCAAGCCGCTCCTGACCGGCGCCTGTAAGCTTCTCCCTTTCCTCGGGGAACTCATGCATCGCAAGTCCGATCATCGCAACCCATACACTGACTGCAGTCATCGGTCTCAGAAGGTTGAGGATTTCCACCGCTACAATCCCTTTATCCAGCAGCTCACCCTTTTCATCCCTGTGCCAGCTGAATGTATAGAGCGCCTTGCCATGGTCTATTTCCAACCGCCCTTCCCTGACGTCCTCCACAAATCCTTCAATCCAGTCGTTCGCCTCAGAACGTGCCCGTCTGCCCTTCCAGTGCTGGAGGCCGAGCGCCGCTGGGGACTCGAACAGATCTGAAATCTGTGCAGCACGCTCTTCCGTCTCCGACGCTTCCAGCGGGACACCCGTCCATTTGGCTGCAACCTGGAGAAAGACGACTTTGGCCGCTTCATAGAGCGCCACCGTCTCAAGACTCCCCGCCTCTTCAAAATATTGCTGCCAATAATGGAGGACCAGCATTTCTATTTCTTCCATCGCTTCATTGTCCATCAAGGCCATCATCATGGCTTTCCTGTTTTTATGCGCCTCTCCATCAAGCCCCTGTACGCCCCCTTCCCCAAACAATGTCTTCTTGACACGGGAGGGCGCAGCGTCCCTTCTTCTGAAGCGTGTATCATCATAGAACAGCTCTGCTGCTTCACTGCCCGTCAGACAGATTGCCTTTTCACCCATGATCCGTGTCTCAAACACATCCGAATCCAGGGATTCACTTCTGTTCATAATGAATTCGTATCCTTCTTTCAGTACACTCAATGTCCGGTCAAAGCCCGCATCTTCGGGCATTTTCTGTGCCACACTACCCCTCCTCGACCATTTATTATTATTGTACTCTTCCCGTTAATATACCCTTTATGCATGTAAAATAAAGTAAAGGAGTAGACCCGATTCCAGGTCTACTTCTTTTTTCCATCCGGTCTGAATACGATGAAATTCGTGATGGCGAAAAATAATCCTGCAATGATGCCAATCAGCCAATTATCAAACATGGTGCCGAAAAGCACCAGGAACAGTATTCCAGACCCTACGGTTATCGCAATATGCATACATCCTCACCTTTCCCTTGAACTGGCGATGAAAGACCTGCTAAAGTGCACTGAATATGCCTCTGACAAGTCTGAAGATCAAACCGATAGAGCTCAGAAACATTTCAAAAAGAAAATCGTACCAGTACCCATTCCTATGAAGCGGCTCTTCGTGATGGCCCTTTTTCCGATCTTTCCTTCCTCCCACAGCGCATCTCCTCCATCTCACTCATTTTATTCTCCTATACCCGGAACCTGGCGTCTCTACTGATGCTTCTCAAGAAACTCAAGCATGGTCCTATAGACGTTGATTTCATTTTCCTTCTTCGAAAAGCCATGACCCTCATCATCCAAGACAAGATAGTCGATCTCCCTGCCGGCATTCCTCAACTCTTCTACAATCTGGTCCGATTCCTCTTTCACGACCCGGGGGTCCTTTGCACCCTGGATGACGAGCATCGGCCTGGACATTGTACTGAGATAGGTGATTGGCGAATCTTTTTCGAAGCGCTCCCTGTCCGTCTCAGGATCACCGACCCAGCGTGTCATGATGGGCTTCCAGTGCTCCGGTACGGAATTGTAGAAGGTGAATAGGTTGGAGACGCCGAATATATCGACGACCGCCCTGAAGTACTCAGGATGCCTCCCGTGAAGGAGCAGTGCCATGTAGCCGCCATAGCTGCCGCCGACAAGGAAGAGCTTCTCGGGGGACGAGATGCCATTATCGAACAGCCACTTGATGCCTTCCACGTTATCCAGCCGTGGGCCTTCGCCCCAATCCTGCTCGACGAGCTTCACGAATGAAGCACCATATCCCGTACTTCCCCTGAAGTTCGGACAGAATATGTTGTAGCCGCGGTTCAGGAGCATCTGGAACATGGCACGGTAGAACTTGCGCTCGGCCGCCTGCGGCCCGCCGTGCGGCCAGAAGATCGTATAGCCATTCCGATTCTCCTCCTTTGCCCGGAACAGCAGCGCTTCAATCTCCATATCGTCAAAGGACTTGTAGCGTACGGTTTCAGGTTCCACCATGTCTTTCGAAGTAACCCCAAGTACCCGGTTCTTTGTAAGGACGGTCCACTTCTCAAGCTGATACTTCCATATGTTGAACGGCTCGGTCGCACTCCCGGCAAGGGCATAGAGGCTGCCGCTTTTCGTCACGGCAAGCTGCCTGATGGCATCAAAAGGCGTCTTTATCTCATCGGAGATGTCATGGTTCAGATCATAGTAGTACAGCTTATCTGCCACACCCTTCTCCGTCGTGATATACAGCATGTTCGTATGCCGGTTGAACTGCAGGCCCGACACCGATTCCTCGCCGAAATCCATCACTTTCGAGAACTGCTTCTCCGACAGGTTGTATTTTGCCAGATAGTCGTATTCACTCTCATAGTTCGTGCTGAACCAGACTTCATCGTCCTTTATGAACGTCATGTCGCCCACCGTATGGATCACTTCCGGATCGGGTGTAATGTATTCGGTCCCGTCCTTCGTTCTGATGAATCCGAGGATGTACGTATTCGCACGCACCTGCATATGTGCACTGTTTTCTTCACCGGCCGAGACATCCGTCAAATATGTCGGTGCCTCCGCCCCTTCATGGATCAGGCGTTCATCGCCCGTTTCGATATCAAACACTTTCGCATTCAGGAAACTTGGATTGCCTTCAGAAGTCACATAATAGACCTTCTGCCCGTCCTGGGACAGTTTGGAGAAGAAATATTTTTCATCCGCTCCCCCTGTAATCAGAGGTTTGGGAATCCCTCCGTCCGGGCCGATGGCATAAATCTGGAAATTCTCATCCCCATCATGATCAAACCCTGAAAGTACAAAACGATTTTGCGGATCATATTTGATGAAGTTTGCATTCTGGTCCTTCTGTGCAAACAGGTATGGATACGTCTCGGGGGTATCCATCGCCCATATATTCACCTTTCCGTTGAGGTTCGTTGTGAACAGGATGCGCTTCTCGTCCGGGCTCACAGTAAAGTTGTTGATGTTGTAGGATGTGAAAAACTGTTCCACTGTCGGTTTCGGAAATTCAATCATTGGCCAGACCCCTTTTTGTATAATTAGTTTCTCCTCCATTGTAGATTAAAATCATTTTTGTGACAATTTTGATAAATTGTTTTGTTATCTGCATGAAAAAAGCAGCATGCCAAATGGCATGCTGCTTCTCCCATTACTTGATGTTGATGACGACATCGTCATTTGTAACTGAACCGAGTTCCCTGGCAGCGATTTCCGTACCGGCCGGTCCTGTAATGATGATTGGAGTAATATCGCTCTTCGCGTTCTCCCTGATGTAGTCGAGGTCGACTTCCATCAATACGTCACCTTTTTTGATTTTGTCTCCAGCTGCGACTTTGAGGTCGAAGCCTTCGCCCTTCAGGTTGACTGTGTCGAGTCCGAAGTGGACGAGGAGCTCGAGTCCGCCTGCGTTGGTCAGACCGAGTGCGTGTTTTGTCGGGAAGTCCGTAACGACTTCACCGTCGAATGGTGCGCGGACGATACCGCTTGTCGGCTTGATGGCCACACCATCGCCCATCATCTTCTCGCTGAAGACCTGGTCCGGCACTTCAGTGAGCTCGACCGCTTCCCCTTCGATCGGGGAATAGATGTCCTTGTTGGCATCATCCATCATCTGTGTGCCTTCCGCCTCTTCGACATCGTCTTCCGTCGATTCCGTCACTGTCGCTTCGGCCGGTGAAGTGATTTCTCCATCGATGATCCTCTGCATGTCGTTTCTGATCTGGTCGGATTTCGGCCCGAAGATGGCCTGCATGTTCTTGCCGACCTTCATGACACCGGAGGCCCCAAGCGCCTTCAGTTCCGCCTCATCGACGGCAGCAGTATCTTTAACTTCAACACGGAGACGTGTGATGCAGGCGTCGAGGTGTTTGATGTTCTCTTCCCCACCCATTGCTGTGAGCACGTTGAACGGCAGTTCCTGTGCTGTGGATGTGGTGGTTTCCGCATTCGCATCTTCACGACCCGGCGTCTTGAGGTTCATCGTCTGGATGAGCACCCTGAACACGACATAGTAGATGACTGCGTAGACGATCCCTACGACAAGCACCCACCACCATTCCGTACGGTTCTGAAGAATACCGAACAGGAAGAAGTCGATGAATCCGCCCGAGAATGTATAGCCGAGATTCACATCAAGCAGATAGAGAATCAGGAAGCTCAGTCCATCGAGCAGTGCGTGGATGACATAGAGCAGTGGTGCAACGAACAGGAATGAGAATTCCAGCGGCTCAGTGATACCTGTCAGGAAACTTGTCAGTGCTGCAGATATCATGATACCGGCAACATACTTTTTGCGTTCAGGACGTGCGGCATGGTACATCGCCAGAGCCGCTGCAGGCAGACCGAACATCATGACCGGGAATTCACCCTGCATGAAGTTTCCTGCAGTCAGTTCAACGCCGTCACGCAGCTGGGCGAAGAAGATGTTCAGGTCGCCACGTACAATTTCTCCGGCTGCATTCGTATACGTACCGAATTCAAACCAGAATGGTGCGTGGAATATATGGTGCAGCCCGAATGGAATGAGCAGCCGTTTGATCGTACCGAATGCAAATACGCCGATTGCCGTATTCTCCTCCATCAGCCAGAGTGAAACTTCATTCATTCCGCTTTGGATCGGCGGCCAGATGACGAACATCGCCAGCCCGATGATGAATGAGAATACTGCTGTCACAATCGGCACAAAGCGTTTCCCGGCGAAGAATCCAAGGAAGTCCGGCAGATTGATGTTGTAGTATCTGTTGTAGGCCCAGGCGGCGATGACACCGATGATAATACCACCGAATACACCTGTCTGGATTGTCGGGATGCCGAGCACGTTGGCATAGGCAGGGTTTTCCGCTGCCATTTCCGGTGTGACTCCGGCAATCTGTCCCATTGTAACGTTCATGATCATGTAGCCGACGAAGGCCGCGACGGCTGCAACACCGTCACCCCTCGCAAGTCCGACGGCGACACCGAGTGCAAACAGCAGCGCCAAGTTGTCGAAGACGACGCCACCGGCTGCCTGGAGCATATCTGATAGGGCAATGAGCCAGCCGGCTTCAAGGAATGAAAGCCAGTCGACCATCGCTTCAGTCTGCATGGCGGCACCGATACCGAGCATGAGGCCGGCAGCAGGCAGTATGGCAACCGGGAGCATCAATGCTTTACCGATGCGCTGCAGCTGTCCAAAAAGCTTTTTGAACATAAGTATTTCCTCCTAAGTATGAATATTATTGTTTCATGAAGAATCCACAGAAAAAAGGACATGAGAATACAGGTATAGTTAAATAAACCATTCCTATAAACTCATGCCCTTGCGGTAACACGTCTATTTAGAATAATGCTTGAAATGCTGTATGTGCATCGTAAGATAGACGACTTCCGAGTCGTACACCTTGCGCTGCAGTTTGTTCTGTATCATCTTCACAATTTTTACAGCTATATTATAGCACACGGGGTATTCCGTTTTCAACAGTGAATCGAAAGCATCCTGCGACGGCACACTCTCACCCTTCATCACCCGCTGAACACAGAAGCTGATATGCCGCACGAAGCGGTCATACTGTATTGAGGACTGGTCGATCGTAGTATCAAGCCCCTGCTCGATGATGACGATCGCCTGATGGACGACTTCAGACAATACATTCATATCCCGGAGCGAGCGGTTGTATATGGACGAATGCACATGGAGGGCGATGAAGCCAACCTCCGCCTCGGGCAGATGGATGCCGTATTTCCTGTTGAACATGTCGACCACCGCTTCGGCGATGCTGTACTCCTTCGGATAGAGTGCCTTCGTCTCATTGACGAACGGATTGCTGATCTCGATGCCCTCCTCCAGCCGCTTCATGGCAAACAGGAGATGGTCCGTCAGTGACAGGAGGATCCTGTTATTGATGTCTTCTGTCGTCATGTCATCAATCAGCTCGATGGCTTCGAGCGTCGACTGGAACAGCTTCTCATCCGCCATCGTCAGGAGGGTCTGGTATCTGCTCGTATCCTGCTGACCTTCAAGCTTATATACCTTGTCCGCCTCTTCAATTTCGAGCGTATCCCCCTGCTTCTTCCCGAAGCCGATTCCACGGCCGATCAGCACGACTTCTTCAAATTCATCTTTTCCGATCACAACATTATTGTTCAGTGCCTTTTCAATCATTACCAAGTGAATATCCCACTTTCATCATCTGCTGTATCAAATACTATAGCAGGGGGCCCCAGGACGCAAGAAGCACGGCCGGATAAAAGACCGGCCGTCTGAACTTTTATTTCTAATGTGCTTTTGTGGCAAAGTTGACCAGGGCCCGGATGCCCGTCTCCAGACTTTTTTCGGAGAACACGATCTCGGGGCTGTGGAGTGAATAGCTGCTCTTCTCCTCATCCTTCATCCTTGTACCGATGCGGAATGCGGCACCGACATAGTCCTGCATGTAGAATGCAAAGTCCTCCGAACCCATGGACGGCTCTTTGAGTTCATGGAATTTCACATCGTCACCACTGTTGATGAAATCGTCCACGAGTTCCGGATTATTGATGACCGGCGGGCAGTACCGGCTGAATTCGACATGGCATCCGGCCTCTGCCATCTTCATCAGCCCACTCGTATAGTTCTCGATCATATCCTGCGCCAGTTCAAGCGACTTCTCGGAGAAGCTCCGGATGGTTCCACCGAAATTGCATTCATCCGGGATGACATTGTTCTTCTCTCCGGCATGGATCTGGCCAACGGTGATGACGACGGGTGTCGACGGGTTGTTGAAGCGCGACGCTATCCCCTGCATGAACTGGATGATGTTTGTTGCAAGATATACCGGGTCGGCCGTCTTTTCCGGGTGGGCTGCGTGCCCCCCTTTCACTTTCAGCTTCACATCGAAGCCGATCGATCCTGCCATCATCTCTTCCTCCCTGTATCCGACGAGCCCCTCTTCAAGGTTCGGCCACGTATGATACATGATCATTTTGTCGATCGGCACCTCGAGGCGCTTCAGTTCCTCTTTGATGTATTCAGCACCACCAAGTGTCTCTTCGGCAGGCTGGAAGATGAATACGAGGTTATATTTGAGGTCGTCATAGAGGTCGTCTATGACTTTTGCGAAGCCATAGACGATGCTTGTGTGGATATCGTGTCCGCATGCATGCATGACCCCTTCATTTTCAGACTTGAAATCGAGGTCTGTCTGCTCGGTGATCGGCAAAGCATCCATATCCGCACGTACACCGATATATTCGTAGCTCGGATCCTTCTCGAGCATGCCGATCAGCCCGGTCTTCTCCGAAAGCTCATAAAATTCAATGCGCGTATCCTCCAGTCCATTCGCCACGAGCTTCGTCGTCTCGTACTCTTCAAAACTCAGTTCCGGCGCCTGATGAAGCCGTCTCCTGAAATTTGTGACATGCTTCAGATGCTTGTCGATTGCTTCGTCTTTTGCAGTTGTTTGCGTGTCGGTTGCTTCGTCTTTCGCAGTCATTGAAAATCCACCTTCTTCATTTATTTTTTCGTTCTTATTAATAAGGGTTTCATATAATGTTTAGCCGATTCGGATATGCTTAAACGCACCTGTGAAATTTTATATCAGGAGGCACGCTTCCAAACATTTGTAATATGGGTAAAAAAAGAGGTATACTGTTTCTCAAGGAGTGATGATATGGATTATTCGATCTGTCCTAAATTTGAAAATGCCATGGGTGTTCTCGGTCAGAGATGGACAGGACTCATCATCCATCAGCTAATGGATGGACCCAAACGTTTCTGCAACCTTGAATCGTCCATGGGCGTCAGTGGCCGCGTCCTTTCGGAGCGCTTGAAGACGCTCGAAAAGGAAGGCATCGTCAAGCGTGAAGTCTACCCGGAAACCCCGGTCAGAATAGAGTATATGCTTACCGACAAAGGCAGGGCAATGGAGCCCTTCATGAAGGAGCTCCAGAAGTGGGCAGAGGAATGGTTTGAAGTTCCGCAGAATGTCTGAAACCTGGTGTGCCTGCAACAAAAACAGCGTGTGTCCGATTGGACACACGCTGTTTTTTATGGCCACAGGCCGAAAACATTCCAGAATGTGAAGGCGACAAGGATCGTGGCAAGGGCACTGATGATGGTGATGACGATGCCCGGCTTCACAAGGTCCTTCTGCCTGATGCGCCCCTCATTGTAGATGATGACATTCGGCATCGACTGGATGGCCAGGATGAAGCCGAACAGCAGGGTGATGGATGTGACGAAGGTCATCATGACTGGATTGAGGCCCACTTCGACTGAAATCGTAATGATGATCGGCACGAGTGTGACGACGGCAGTCGAGATATTGGTGACGACCATGTGGTAGAGCTGGGAGATGATGATCACCGTCACCATCGCAATCCAGGGGTTCGAGAACAGCTGGACCAGGGTATCCGTCAGCAGGGCGTCCGTCAGGACATCCAGTGCACCGGATTCGGTCAGGGCATACCCGAGTGACAGAGATGCGCCGATCAGCAGGATGAGGTCAAAATTGATGTTGACGACCTCCTTCCATTTTACGAAGCCGATCTTCGGCAGTGTAATCAGGACGACCGCGAGCATCGCCGGGATGACCGGGTGGAAGCCATGCACGGATTCGAGCATCCACAGCACCACAGTGAGGATGAGCACGGCGATGCATTTCCATTCGGCCACGGACAGTTTCCCGAACGCCCTGTAGGCGGTTTCCATCTCCTTATGTAACGACTCCGTATCGACCTCTTCCGGTGGGTAGAACCATAGCAGGACGAACGGGATGACGATTGTCAGTATGACCCACAGCGGCAGGGCGTAGAGGAACCATTGGAGGTAGGTGATGCTGTACTCCGTATAGGCGTTCAGCAGCTCGACGGCAAGTATATTGCTGACGGCACCGGTCAATACACCGACGGCACTGAGGTTGGTGGCGAAAGCGATGCCGACCATGATCAGCCTGCTGTAGTTCGACGACTCCCCCGCCCCGATGCTGTCCACCACCCGTGTTGCCAACGGCAGCAGGAGCGTGGCCCGTACACTATTGGTCGGGATGAAGAATGCAAGGAGCTGGATCAGCACGAATATCCCGATGAAAAGCCTCTTGAGCGAGGTTCCGAGCCTATAGACGAGCCCGTATGAAATCCTTGGAATCAGCGTCGTCTGACCGACTCCCTGGACAAGCATGACTCCTGCGACCACGAGGAAGACGGCCGGTGAGGAGAACCCGGAGAGCATGACATCGATGCTTACTGTCTGCAGTATGACGAGCAGGACCATGATGACCATCGACGTCATGCCGAAAGGGATCGGCTCGAAAGCCCACAGGATGAGTCCGAGCAGCAGAATCGACAGGGCGCTGCCTGCCGTCCAGCTGACTTCCGGAGTGATGGCGGCATATGCCAGTGAAATGAGGAATACGGCGGCCGCCAGCGACAATATGATGTTTTGGCGGGTGATGACGAATTCCGTCAAAAATTTATGACCGTTTTTCACGTGATCATCTCTTTTTCGTGAGTGTAGTTTTTAATGGATCATGCGCTTTTGCCTTCATGCCTGCCGTATACCATGTAGTACACGACGGCCCCTGCTGCGACAAGCAGGACCATCGAACTGTACAGTCCGCTGTAGCCGAGGGTCGGCACCAGTGTGCCGAGAATGTATGAGCCCACACCGAGGCCGAAATCGAGGGCGATGAAATAGGTGGAGGTTGCAAGACCGACATTCTTTGCATCCGCCACCTTGATGCAGAGCGCCTGGGTGATCGATTGGAAGTTTCCGTACCCGAAGCCGAGCAGTACGCCAGAAAGCAGCAGCATGAAGCCGGAAGTCGTCTGTCCGAGCACCAGGTACCCGATGCCCAGTACGGCAAAAGCCGGGTAGATGACGATATTCGCCCCCTTCTGGTCCATGAGGCGTCCCGTTATGGGCCGCGTAATCAGTATGACGATGGCATAGACGAGGAAGAAGTAGCTCGAAGCGGCGAAGATGTTCTGTTCTTCTGCAAACAGGGCGATGAACGAGAGCACCGTCGAATATGTCATGCAGATGATCAGCACCACAATGCCGATCGGCATGGCGTTCCTGTCGATCCATTCAAATTTCGGCTTCGGTTCTTTTGTCAGGTCGATTGTAGTGTTGTCGGTCCTGATGAAGATCGTGAACACACTTGCGATCAGGACGAGCGTGAATACGATCAGAAACAGCATCTGATAGTCGATGTGCTGAAGGAGGAAGAAGGCCATGAAGGGCCCGAGGGCCGTCGCCATGACGAAGCTCAGACTGAAGTAACTGATCCCTTCCCCCCTGCGCGACCTCGGCAGGGCAAGTGCTGCAATCGTCCCCACCGCTGTCGTTGCAACTCCGTTGGCCAGCCCGTTGAAGAAGCGGACGATCAGCAGCAGTTGAAGATTGTCTGCGACAAAATACAGTCCATAGGTGACGATGAACATGGCGGTACCGATATACATGATCTTTTTGGCGCCCATCAGGCTCAGCTGATGTCCGGTCAGCACCCTGCCGATCAGCGATCCGACGATGAAGATGCCGGCAACCAGTCCGGCCGTACTGGTCGATACTCCGAACTCATCCACTGCGTAGCCACTGATTGTGACCATCAGCAGGAACATCGCAAGCATGATGAAGAAGTTGAATATGAATACAATGATAAAATCCTTCGTCCAGAGACGTTCTCTATCCATTTGACCATTCCTTAATATGTAAGACTCTTTGAATATGACTAGTCATATCATACCATAATTGCCCTGCAGACCAGAAAAAAATACCGGCTCCATGAGCCGGTATTCCACTTATGAGTATATTTTGTTCTGCACTGCAAACTTATGTGCCTGACGGGCAACCTCGCGTCCTTCCTTGATCGCCCAGACGACGAGGCTCTGCCCACGCCTTGCATCTCCGGCAGCGAAGACCTTCCTTTTGTTCGTCTTGTAGTCATTGTCGTCAGCTGCGATCTTGTTGTTCGTCATCTGCAGCTGGAACGCTTTCGGCAATTCGCTCTCCACGCCTTCAAAACCGATGGAGAGGAGTACAAGGTCCGCCTTGAAATAGCGTTCCTGGTCTTCCATTGTGATGTCATTCAAAGGCTGCTGGCTGAGCACCTGCGTATTGATCCCCTTCAGGTCGCCGATGAGATCGACATCATATGCCATCGTCTGCACGCCGTAGGCGCGCGGCTCCTGGCCGAATGCCCCCTCGTATTCAGCATGGGCATAGTCGAGTTTGAACACCTGCTTCTGAAGCGGCCAGAATGGATTGCCATCCACCTTGTCCGGCAGACGGTCATATTTGTTCAGCTGGAAGACGGATTTGCATCCTTCCCTCAGCGACATCGCTACACAGTCGGCTCCGGTGTCCCCGCCGCCGATGACGATGACATGCTTGTCCTTTGCGGTGATGCTTGGTTCTTCGATTTCGCCGAACTGGTACTGCGTCTGTTCAGTCAGATAGTCCATTGCGAACTGTATATCCTTGCTCTGTCTGCCTTCAAGCTTCAAGTCCCTCTGCTTGCGTGCACCAGTCGCCACAATGATGGCATCGTACTTTTCATCGAGTTCGTCATATGTCACATCTTCGCCGACGTTGACATCACAGATGAACTGGATGCCTGCGGCCTCCATCAGTTCCACCCTGCGTTCCACTACAGCCTTATCAAGCTTCATGTTTGGTATGCCGTATCTGAGCAGACCACCGGGCTTGATGTCCCTTTCATACACATCGACATTATGTCCCCATGAATTCAGTTCGTCTGCAGCAGTCAGGCCGGCAGGTCCGCTTCCGATGATGGCTATGCGTGTATCCAGTCTGTGGTTCGGCATTCTTGGCTCGACCCATCCCTGCTCAAAGGCTTCATCGATGATTGTGCGTTCAATGCCTTTGATTGCGACCGGATCGTTGTTGATCGAAAGCACACATGAAGATTCACACGGCGCCGGACATACATTTCCGGTGAACTCCGGGAAATTGTTTGTTTCGGAAAGGCGTCTGTAGGCCTCCTTGAACTGCCCTTTATAGACAAGATCATTCCATTCGGGAATGTAGTTGCCGATCGGGCAGCCGACGGTCTCCTTCCCTACACCGACACCTGTCTGGCAGAATGGCGTGCCGCATTCCATACAGCGCGCCCCCTGCTCTTGTGCATCTTCATTACAGAAGCGATGCTGGAACGCCTCATAATTCGAAACTCTTGCTTTCAGATCTTCTTCCGACTGAGACTTTCTCTGATGTTTCATAAACCCTTTGAACTCACCCATCTCACATCGCTCCTTCCTAGAATATATTCATCTTCTCAAGTTCTTTTTCTTCAACTATCAATTCGCCATTGAACGCCTTCAGTTCTGCATCCTTCAGGGAGTAGCTGTTCTCGAGGCCATACCTGATCCTCTGCTGCATCCTCCTGTATTCGACAGGGATGACCTTGATGACTTCAATTTCACCGGATTCGATTTTTCCAATCGCCTCCTGGGCCCTCTGGCTGTTCGTGAAGTACTGGTGTCCGTAGAGCAGATGCTTCACCTTCTCCATTTCTTCATGGTCCTCCACCAGGCCGACTTCGATCATTTCATGGTTCATGTTGACCTGATTTTCGATGACCGACTTCCCATTTATGATATAGGCAATACCCCCGCTCATGCCCGCAGCGAAATTCTTCCCAATATCCCCGATGATGACTACACGGCCGCCTGTCATATACTCCAGCCCGTGGTCTCCAATACCTTCTACGACCACTTCTGCCCCACTGTTCCTGACGCCGAAACGCTCTCCGGCGACACCGTTGATGAACACCTGGCCCTTGATGGCGCCATACAGGCAGACATTGCCGACGATGATGTCACGGCTTCTTTCCTTGACCGGTGCCTGGACGATGACACGCCCACCGGATATGCCTTTGCCGACATAGTCGTTCAAGTCGCCCACATGGTGCATCGTCAGCCCTTGTGGAATGAAGGCGCCATAGCTCTGTCCGCCATGACCGAATGTATTGACCTTGTATGTGTCATGGTCGAGTGCCTCCATGCCCTGGACGTTCGTGATCAGGCTGCCGAGTTGTGTACCGATGTTCCTGTGTCTGTTTTTGACATGATAGGCCGCTTCATGCGGTGCCCCTGCCTCCACTTTTTCCTTGAAATCAGGAAGAAGGTTGAGATCATCAAGAGACCATTCGAATGGATGCTTCTGCACGTCGACTTTCCTTCTGTCTCCATCGATAGGTGTCAGTATTGGCGTAAGGTCGAGCTCACCAAGATGATGGTTCGCCGTCTTCTCCTTGTCCACTTCCAGGTGCTCCACGGCACCGACGAGATCATCCATAGACTTCAAGCCGAGTTCCGCCAGTATTTCACGGATGTCTTCAGCAATGAAGTGCATGAAGTTGACGACATGTTCCGCCTTTCCGGTATATAGTTTGCGCAGGTCGCCATTCTGTGTGGCGATGCCGACCGGACACGTATCCTTATGGCACACACGCATCATGACACAGCCGAGTACGACAAGCGGTGCTGTCGCAAACGCGAACTCCTCGGCACCAAGTGCACATGCGATCGCAACGTCCCTGCCCGTCATGAGCTTGCCATCCGTCTCCAATGTCACTCTGGACCTCAGGCCATTGAGCTGCAGCGTCTGATGCGCTTCCGTCAGTCCGAGTTCCCAAGGCAGACCGGCGTGCTGGATGCTTGTCAGCGGAGAGGCGCCAGTACCGCCATCGAACCCGCTGATGACAATTTTATCTGCATAGGCTTTCGCAACACCCGCAGCAATCGTCCCGACACCATTTTTGGCAACCAGCTTTACGGAAATGTCCGCTTCCTTGTTGGCATTCTTAAGGTCATGTATCAGCTGTGCCAGGTCCTCGATGGAATAGATGTCGTGGTGCGGCGGTGGTGAGATGAGTCCGACGCCCGGTGTGGAGTTCCTGATTTCAGCCACCCAAGGATAGACCTTCTGCCCCGGCAGCTGTCCACCTTCACCCGGCTTCGCCCCCTGGGCCACCTTGATCTGGATCTCCTTCGCACTGTTCAGGTATTCGCTGTTCACACCGAATCGTCCGGAGGCCACCTGCTTGATGGCACTGTTCAGGTTCCTGCCGTCCGCTTTCGACTCAAACCGTTCCGGATTCTCTCCGCCCTCGCCACTGTTGCTGCGTCCACCGATCTGGTTCATCGCTTCGGCAAGCGTCTCGTGGGCTTCCTGCGACAGGGAACCGAAACTCATTGCGCCCGTCTTGAAGCGCTTGACGATTTCCTCCTTCGGTTCCACCTGGTCGATTGGAATCGGCCGGCGGGACTTGAACTTCAGCAGATGACGGATGCTGGAATGATGGCTGTCATGCATGTTTTGCCTGTATTCCTCATATGCCTGCTTGTCATTCGTCCGGCAGGCCGCCTGAAGCAGACGGATGGAATTCGGGTTGATGACATGATCCTCTCCCTGCTGGCGCCACTGGAACCTGCTTCCGGACTCCAGATACTCGAGTCTCCTGTCCTGCATCTTTTTATTTCTGAAATCGATATCCTCGATGGAGAGTCCACCGATTTTCGATACGGCACCGCCAAAGTACTGGTCCATGACAGATTTTCCGATACCTACGGCTTCGAATACCTGGGCACCGTGATAGCTCTGCACCGTAGAGATGCCCATCTTCGCCATGACTTTGATGAGCCCCTCGGTCAATGCCTTGTTGTAGGCGCCGACCACCGTCTCATCCCCTTCCGATACGGAGACGAGCGTCTCCTGTGCAATATGCGGATAGACTGCATTGGCACCGAAGCCGATCAGTGTCGCCACATGATGCACTTCGCGCACTTCCGCCGTCTTCACGACGATGCTTGTGAGCGTACGGCGTTCGTGGTCGATCAGTGCCTGATGAACCGCACTTGTCGCAAGGAGCGAAGGAATGGCATATCGCCCCTCCTCCTCAAGGATGCGTGCATCCGTCAGTACGAGCACGCCATGTTTTTCAGCCAGTTCTGCAGCCTGTGACTGGATATGGGACAATGCATCCTTCAATGCACCTGTATATGTGATGTCGATTTCAGCAACCCCGAGCCGCTTCACATCTTCACGCGCAAGCACCCGCCCGTCGATGACAGGCAGTTCGAGCTGTACACGGTCGACCGCCTTGACTCCAGGGTCGAGCAGATGCCCTTCCCTGCCGAGGTATGTGATCTCACTCGTGACGATCTTCTCGCGATAGGAATCAAGCGGCGGATTGGTGACCTGTGCAAAGTGCTGTTTGAAATAGTCGAACAGCAGCTTCGAATGGCTCGACAGGAAGGCGAGCGGCTGGTCGAAGCCCATCGCCCCGATCGGATCCTTCACCTGCGAAGTCAAAGGCTTCATGTACTTCTCTATATCTTCCTTCGTATATCCGAAGCGTACCAGTACATTGTGCAGTGTATCCTTGTCCAACGAACTGCGTTTGAATGGCGCCGGTTCCACATTTTCGCTGCGCTTCTGGTTCATCCATTCACTGTATGGCTTCGATGTTGCGATGCCGTGCTTCAGCTCATCGTTTTCGATGATCTTCGACTGGTCGAAATCGACAAGCAGCAGCTTGCCCGGACTGAGCTGCCCTTTATAGAGGATTTCGGACTCCTCGATGTCCACGACACCCACTTCCGAGGAGTAGATGATTTCATTGCTTTTCGTTACATAGTATCGTCCCGGACGCAGACCGTTGCGGTCTGTCAGCGCACCGAGCTTATGATTGTCACAGAAGCTGATCATCGTCGGCCCATCCCACGGCTCCATGAGATAGCTGTAGAATTCATAAAAGTCCTTGATGACCGGATTATCGTAGTCCTGATACTTCCATGGTTCAGGAATCATGATCATCGCCGCCTGTTCAGGCGGCATGGAGAGGCTCAGGAACTCCATGACATTATCGACGATGGCGGAGTCACTGCCCGATTCGTCAATGATCGCTTCGACCCTTCTGCCCCTCTCACCGAACGTATCCACCAGCCACTGCTTCGTACGCGCCTTCATCCAGTTCGAGTTGCCTTTGATGGTGTTGATCTCACCGTTATGCATCAGAAGACGGTTTGGATGGGCCCTTGCCCAGCTTGGGAATGTATTCGTACTGAAACGGGAGTGGACGGAACCGAACTTCGATACGTAGCGCGGGTCACTGAGGTCCACATAGAACTGCCTGATCTGATCCGAACGCAGCCAGCCCTTATAGACGATCGTCTCATTGGAGAAGGAAGCGACATAATGTTCGACATCAGCCGCTTCAAGCGCCTGCTCGATCATTTTCCTCATGAAGTAGAGGTCGAGGGCGTCACTGCAGTCCGTAATCACCTGCATGAACTGCGGGAGTGTTTCACGGACGTTATCCGCCAGGGCACCTTCGTCGACCGGAAGTTCCCTGAAGGAAATCACATGCTGCCCCTCCGCTTCCACCGTCTTCTCTACAATTTCCCTGAAAGTTTCAAGAGATGCCTGACTGTCGATCAGGTACATCCCGACAGAGTATTGACCGAATTCCGGCAGCGCCTCCACTTCCTCTTCCAGGAGCGCATGCGGAATTTCAGTCATGATACCAGCGCCATCACCAGTGATGCCGTCAGCGCCGACACCTCCCCGATGATCTAACCTCTCTAACATTTCAAGAGATTTGATGACAATTCCATGGGAGCGCACATTATCCATGTTGGCATAGAATCCAATACCACATGCATCATGCTCGTTCATGAAATGATATAAACCTTCTTGTTTAATTGGCTGATACAAACTCATATCAGGTCACCTCTTTTTCAGAATATTTTAGTAAGTATATACTACCATTAAACCTACCTATACAATCAATATATCAATGATATAATATTAATATCAGAATTAGATTGATGGTGAAAATATGGAGATAAAACAGTTGAAATACTTTATCGAAACCGCCAGGCAGGAACACATGACGGAAGCTGCCCTGTCCCTGAACGTCGCCCAGTCGGCACTTTCAAGACAGATTGGGCTTCTGGAGGAAGACTTGGGGATCAAGCTTTTCAAAAGGGTCGGACGGAACATCAAATTGACAGATGAAGGAAGAATATTTTTTGAAGATGCTGTCAATATCATGGAATCGGTGGAAAAATCGAGGGAGAAGCTGAATGCAGAGGCCATCCAAAAAAGATATACATTAAATATCCACCTCACCCGTTCAGATATGACCTCCAAGGTGCTGCAGTCGCTGAACCAGTTTCTGAGGCAGAATGAAGAGATCGAATTCAATATCCACACATTGGATGAATCATCCATTGAAGACAGGCTTTTGGATGAAACACTCGATATCGTCATTTCTGCCCAAAGGACTGAAGATCCTCTCATACAGAGTGCCCTTCTATTCGAGCAGAACTATCATTATGTATTCCGTGAAAGCAACAGGGTCCAGCTGCCGACACAGGCATCCCTGAATGAACTGGAGGAATTTCCACTCATCTCCTTCCAGCCGGTATTCGACATCAGTCAGATGTTCAAGAGGCGCAGCATCGAAATATATCAGGATATGACGATCATCCAGCATCTGCTGATCGAGCATGGCCACGTGGCGATACTCACTCATGAAGAGGCAAAGCAGCTCACCTACAGCTATCCGAAGTTCACCGTCCACAGCCTCAATCATCTGAACATCAAGCATCCCATGTATGTCAGCATGCGCAAGGATAACCAGAAACCCTTCGTGAAGAGATGGTACAGCCAGCTGCGCCAGACCTTCAGCCCTTTATTCGACCCCTACTCCGATTAGGGGACCGAAGAATTGGGTAGAAGGGATACAGTTATCAAATAGGAGGGAATTTCATGGACAGGGAAGAATTCAAGGATACACTGAAAGAAATTCTGGACAATAATAATATCGGTACGATGGCGACAATTCGTGACAATAAGCCGATGAACCGCTACATGTACTTCTACAATGACGAACTTACGCTTTACACGTACACAAGAAAAGATACGTATAAGATCGACGACCTGGAAGCAAATCCATACGCCCACATCCTGCTTGGATATGAAGAGCGGGAAGACAGGGGTGAGAGCTATGTCGAAATCCTCGGAAAGGCCAGCCTGCCTGAAGAAGTAACCCCTGATGTCGACGAAATGCTCGCCAAGCTCGGCAACCTCTACCAGAAACTGAAAGGCGAGGACGACCTCCAGGCAATAAAGATCGACATCGAAACGGTACGGATCATGAACGATGACGATGCGGAATCCGTTACTGTAGAACTATAGAAACCGAATAAAAAGCCTGCCCGTTGAACGGGCAGGCTTTTTGAATGCCAATTTTCGTATTTTCAGATGATGCCCTGAATCCTGAGCACCACTTCTGCAATCAGGGCCGATCCGAGGAATGTGCCGATGAACACCAGTATCGCTACGACAAGGGACCGCCATCCCATATCCTTGAAATCGGTCCAGTTCCGGCCGATGGATATGCCGGCATAGGCCAAAATGGGTGTAGTGATGGCCAAAAGTTCCACCTGGCTCGTCCACTGGACGACATAGCCCGACCCGGGAAACCAGGGAACGGAAACGATGATGCCGATCAGTGCGATGTATCCGACCGCAGGAATATTGACGGGTATGTATTCCTCCATGATCATACCGAGCAGCGCGATGGCAATAAGAACAAGGATTCCCGGCACAGCCGCCCAGGAGTAGATGTCATAGCCTATCATATTGCCGAGCAGTGTCACACCGGCGAATATCAAAAGTATCAATGTCCAGTCTATTATCTTCTTCATCCCTCTATTCTCCTCCGGCTTCATTTTTATTCATTACAGCATAGATCTTGTTTGCCAGCGGCAATCCGATAAACATGCTGACATAGAGTCCGGTTGCCAGTGAAATCAGGTTGCTGGCCCCCGCCAGTGCAATGATCTGCGACTCAAGTTCGGGATAGGCTGCGATTAGCGTCCCGCTTCCAGCAGCCATCATGCTGCCGCTGCCCACACCGGAAGCAAGCGCAAAGGATAACGGATGGATCGGCGTCAATGTAGCCAGCAGACCGGCAATGAGGCCGAGGAAGATCGCACCGAAGACGGTGCCGAAAATATACATCGTCATGACCCCTCTGCCTTCCGGAGAGTTGAAGCCGTACCGGTCCATGATCAGCCCCACATTCGGCTCCCTGCCGATGGAGTGGGCCATCCCCACGCTTTCCCGCTTCATGCCGAGCCATATCGCCACAGGCAGGGCCAGCAGTATGGTCCCCAGATTGCCGAGTTCCTGCAGGAGGAGTGCCGGCCCGACAGCAAGCAGCTCCTGAATCTGCGGCCCGATGACCACACCGATCTTGGCGATCAGGACACCCACCCCCATGACGATGAGCGGTTCGGCATGCTTCGACTGCCTCTTTGAAACGACAGGCGTGAAATAAAGGCCGAATCCGATGACCAGTGCATACAGCATCGGCAGCAGCAGTATGGCGCCCGGTCCGACGGGTATCGAAATCTGCCCAATCAGTTCCGTCAGCACCACAATGGCCAGTACGGCGGCATGCAGGCGCCAGTCCTTAAGAATTGCTTTCAGCTCCACTTTTTCGTTCATGATACATCCCCTTTTCCTTCCGGTATCCATATACCCGACATTCATTAATTTGAATATTACCACAGGTATTGCGTCTCCACAATTCGCCTACAGATAGAAAAGGATGACCTCCCGGCCATCCTTTTCATCATTATTTTTCCTTCAGTCTTCTGATCAGCTCTCCCGTAACTTCCTCCGTCTTCTTGCCACCGCCGACATCCGGCGTCAGGAAGCCGTCTGCCGTCACACGTTCCATCGTATCAAGGAGTAGCGTACCCATCTCCTCCTCGCCATGATGGTCGAGCAGCATTTTTGCGGTCCAGAGTTGTCCGATCGGGTTGGCGATGCCTTTGCCGACAATATCCGGCGCAGAGCCATGCACGGGCTCGAACATTGAAGGATGCTTCCCGTTCAGGTTGAGATTGGCTGATGGTGCGATGCCGATGCTCCCCATGATTGCAGCACCGATGTCGGTCAGTACGTCGCCGAAGAGGTTGCTTGCGACGATGACGTCATAGCGCTCCGGATGGGTGACGAATGTCGCGGCCAGTGCATCGATGTGCTGGGAGGATGTTTCAATATTCCCATGCTTTTCTGCAGTCTCCTTGAATACTTCATCCCAGAATGGCATGGAATGGAAGATGCCATTGGACTTTGTTGCGCTGGTCACATGCCCGCCCCGGGATTTGGCCAATTCGAATGCATGCTCCATCGCCTGCTTTGTTGCACGTCTCGAGAAGACGTTGTTCTGTATGGCGATTTCGTTGTCGCCCTGGTACATCCGCCCACCGACGGAACTGTATTCCCCTTCACTGTTCTCACGGACGACCACAAGGTCGAAGTCTTTCGGATTCAGCAAGGGAGACCGGATGCCTTCAAATACTTTCGCAGGACGCACATTGATTTCAAGTTCAAACTCCCTTCTGATCTTGAGCAGAAGTCCCCAGAGGGAGATGTGGTCCGGCACTTTTGAAATGTCGCCGACGGCTCCCAGAAAGACACTGTCCGACTGTCCGAGCCGCTCCAGTCCATCTTCAGCCATCATGGCCCCATGCTCCAGGTAATAGTCACATCCATAGTCGAAATGCTCATATTCAAACGCAAGTCCACCATGCAGTTCTGCAATGGTGTCCAAAACCTTCAGGGCGTGCGGGACGACTTCTGTTCCAATGCCGTCACCCGGCACTACGGCAAGTTTTATCTTTTTCATAATTTCCTCCTGTTTGTCTATGTTGGATTATGGCCAGAAACCGATCCATCTCCAATAAGTATACGCGATGACGATCATGATTGCGATGCTCGCAAGCGTCAGCCACAGGCCCGGCCACAGAAAATCCTTCTGGCTGACCCTGCCTGTACTGTGCACCACGACATTCGGCATGGTTTCCACTATGAGAAGAAATCCGAGCAGCATTGAGATTGCTGAAGCGAAGACGATGACTACCGGGTCCACACCAGACTGTACGGACAGGCTGATCAGGACAGGCATGAGGGTGATGACCGCCGTAGATACGTTGGTGACCCCCAAGTGATAGATCTGGGACACGATGATGGTGATGGGGATGGCAAGCCAGGGATTGCTGAAGACATCCAGAACAATCTGCGGAGATACCAGCACCTCCAGAAGATCGATGGCTCCGGACTCTATCAATGAATACCCCAAAGAGAGCGTGGCCCCGATCAGCAGCACCATGCCGAAGTTGATGTCGAGCATACGCTTCCAGGCAGCAAATCCCGTCACCGGTACGGACATCAATATGACAGCAAGCAGTGCCCCGAATGTCGGATGATATCCATGCCAGGACTCGGTGAACCAGATCAGTATGGTAACCACAAGTATCCCGATGCACTTCTTTTCATCAATCGACAGAGTGCCCAGCGCATCATATTTGCTCTTCATTTCAATCTGCAGCTTCTCGAATGAGTATGACTCCGGCGGATAGCATTTCCATACAATGTACATCGTCGCCAGGACGAGCAGCAACCACATTGGTGCAGCATATATGAACCATTGAAGATAGGATGTCGACACACCTTCATACAGCCTGAGTATTTCAACCGCCAGAATGTTCCCTATTGCCGCTGTAAGCACCACCGCGCCACTGACATTTCCTCCGAAAGCGGCACCGATATACATCAGCTTATTGAAGTTGGACCTTTCGTCCACGCCGGTCTCCTCTATAATATTGCTCAATATCGGAAGCATCAGGGAGGCCCGGACAGCCGTGGCGGGAATGAAGAAGGCCTGTACCTGCATCAGGATGAAGAAGCCGATATAGATGCCCTTGGCCGACTTTCCCATGAGCGAGAGCAGAAAATAGGTCATCCGCTTTACGAGCAGCGTCTGGTTCACTCCCACTGCCATCATCATGCCGCCGATGATGAGGAAGACGGCCGGAGATGCGAAGCCGCTCAGGATTACATCCATCTCGACCGGCTTCATCACAATGAGCAGGACGATGATGACGATTGAAGTCAGTTCGATTGGGATGGGCGCAAATGCCCACAGCACAAGACCGAACACCATGATGGCGATCGTACTCCTGGCAGGCCAGGAAACTGTATCGGGCAGAAATATGAGCACCGCTATGAACAGCAGCACGGCTGAAGCGAATACGGCTGCCTGCCCCCATCTTACCCCATTGGTATGCTTATGTTTTTCCGCCATCTCATCAATCCTCCATAAGACATTTTGCGATATAAAGAAATGCAGCATACTATGCTGCATTTCAGATTCCTCTATGTCATGTTCATCTGCTTGCCGCTTCTAGTGGTGGGCTGCGACTTTTTTTCACGCGCCTTCGGCTTATCCTTGTTTATATACTTCTGCATCAGCATTGCGACGATGATCAGTCCAACCGCTATAATGTCGGTATACAGGCTGGAGAGCATCAGCAGCACTGCAATGACGAGCAGCACCGCCCGCACATACCATGGTGACAGTTTCCTGAAGAACCACCCCTGGACGGCTGCGGACAGGAAGTAGACGCCGACAAGTGCTGTAATCGTCGCAAGTGCAATACTCAAGGTGCTGTCGCTCAAGAGCAGCAGTTCCGGACTGTAGAACATCATGAATGGTACGATGAACGCCGCCAGTCCGATTTTGAAGGCTTCACCAGCAGTTTTCATCGGGTTGGTGCCGGTAATGCCGGCAGCTGCAAATGCCGCAAGTGCCACCGGTGGAGTGATTGCAGAGATGACCGCGTAATAGAAGACGAACATATGGGCCAAAATAGGTTCCATACCCATCCTTACAAGACCCGGTGCCACCACAGATGCTGCAACGGCGTAGGCTGCCGTCGTCGGCATGCCCATTCCAAGGATGATGGAAAGTATCATCGCAAAGACCAGGGCGATCAGCATGTTGCTGTCGGCAATGGTAAGCAGCATCGTACTGAAGCGCTGCCCGACACCCGTCAATGCAATGACACCGACAATGATTCCGGCACATGCAACAATCGCAATCAGCTGCAGTGCATTTTTCATCCCAAGCTCAAATGCTTCGAGCACGTTCATGAAACCCATGCGCGTCTCCTTGCTGACCAGACTGAGCAGGAAGCAGACCACAATGCCCACTGTACCAGCAAATATCACACTGTAACCGCTTGTAAGAAGGCCTATAAGAAGTACAATCGGGATGAAGAGGTATGCTTTTTTAAGCAGATACATCTTGTCCGGAAGCATTTTCAGCGGGAGGCCCTTCAGCCCTTCCTTAAGTGCCTGGAAGTCGACCATGAAGTACACGGAGACGAAGTACAGGATGGCTGGTATTGTCGCAGCCAATATGACTTCCGAATACGGAATGCCTGTAATCTCCGCCATCAGGAAGGCGCCTGCACCCATGATCGGCGGCAACAGCTGCCCGCCGGCAGACGCAGTCGCTTCAGTTGCTGCAGCAAAACGCGCCCTGTACCCCGTCTTTTTCATGAGCGGAATCGTGAGTGATCCCGTAGCGACAACGTTGCCTGCAGAAGTACCATTGATCATTCCCATCAGACCGGAAGAAAACACGGCGACCTTCGCAGGTCCGCCCCTCATCCAGCCCGCAAGGCGGAAGGCCACATCAATGAAATATTGGCCGACACCCGACATCTGGAGGAAAGCACCAAAGATGATGAAGAGAATGATGTATTTTGAGGAAACATCCGTCGTCACGCCGAATACACCATCGAGGCCATAGATGTAAGTCGCGAACCTTTCAAATGAATATCCGTTATGGTTGAGTATCCCCGGCAGGTATGGACCCGCGAAGGAATAGAGGATGAATACACCCGCCAGAATGGGAAGCGTCCATCCGCTTGTTCTTCTTGTTATTTCCAGCACAAGCAGTATCCCCACTGTTGCGACGACCACATCCAGCGTCGTCGGCGTTACACCGAAACGGAACACGAGTGTCGAAAGGTTGGCGAATATATAATATCCGACAAATATTGCGGCACCAATCATCACCCAGTCGAGAATCGGTATCCGATTGGATTCGGTCTTCCATCCTTTATAGAACATCAGTGTCAACACGGTGCCGAACAGAATATGCGTACTTCTGAATACCCATGGGTCGATCGGATTGAAGTTGAGGATATAGAGGTGGTACAGTGCACCCACTACCGCAATGATCATGAAGGTATATCTTTTCCATCCTGTGAAATTCCTGGTCTTGGGCGACGCCTCCAGCGCATCCTCCACCACTTCCGTATCCAGTTTGCCGTCTTCCTCAATATCCGGATCTTTTTCAAGATCCGTCAAGTCATTTTTATCCCGCGGCTCATGCCGCTCTTCATTCTCTTCATGCAGATCTTTCCTGGACATCTTATCCCCCCTTAGAGGTTTCCGCATCCAGAATCCGGATGCGGAAACAGTTAAGCTATGATCGTTTATTCACTGCTTTCTTCCCATTCAGCCGGATATACTTCATCCGGAAGCTCTACGCCGATTTCTTCATAGTAGCGGATGGCACCCGGGTGCATCGGATAGTCGGTATTGTTCAGGATTGCTTCAGGGTCCTCAGCTTCTTCGGCAGAGCTGTGTGTATTGATCATCTGGTCGATGTTTTCGTGATACATTTTCACAAGATCGTAGACGAAATCGGAGTTCGCCTCCTTCTGTACTACGCCGAAGTTGAACTGGGCAATCGTTTCAATCGGTCCTTCCTGTGAATCATAGGTGCCTTCAGGGATTGTGAACTCCTTGAAGTAGGAAAGCTCCTCCATGACCGCTTCACGGTTCTCCCCTTCGATACCGTAAATGTTGATGTCGGCCTGCGTCTCCGCTTCAACTACCGCCGAGATTGGAAGCCCTGCTGAGAAGCCGATGTGCTCAAGCTGGCCATCCAGCATCTGTGAAACCATGTCACTCGCTCCGGCAGCCACCTGCTCTCCTGTCTCGATGCCCAGCGTTTCATAGATGATCGGGTTATATGTTCCCGGTGTACCACCGGCAGGACCCACACCGACACGTTCCCCTTCATGCTCCTCTATGCTCGTGACCCCTGTGGATTCGAGCGAGAACCAGTTGAAAGGTGTGTCATACATCGGGAAGATGACACGGATATCCTGATATTCCTTTTCCGCCCATTCCCCTTCACCGGTATAGCCTTCATACAGCGGACCTTCAGTCACCATACCGAGCTGTACATCATCCGCATCGAGCAGCTGAATGTTGTGGACCGGACCACCTGTCACTTCCACGTTCGAAGTTATGTCAAGGTGTTCCTCAAGCATCGTGGCAAAGCCGCCGCCCCATATATAGTAGGTGCCGCCCTGCGAAGCTGTACCGATCGTCACCGTGCTCGGATATTCATTCTCTTCAAAATCAGCTTCGGCTTCTTCTCCGCCTCCGCTGTCTCCACCGTCTCCACCACATGCTGCCATTACGCCAACTGTCAGAATGAGCATCATCAAAAACCATAACTTTTTCATAAATGTTATCCCCTTTGTTTAATGTTTAGTAAGACCTCGGCATGCCCAGGACATGCTGTCCAATGTAGGAAAGGATCATGTTATTGTTCACTGGTGCCACCTGGTACATCCGCGTCTCCCTGAACTTCCGTTCTATATCGTACTCATCCACGAAACCGTTTCCCCCGTAAGTATTGATCGCGACATTCGCCGCTTCCCAACTGGCCTCGCTGGATATCAGCTTGGCCGTATTCGCCTCTTCTCCACAGTTCTCACCCGTATCGAACTTTTCAGCCGCCTTGTATCTCAGGGCATCCGCTGCTTTGATCGAGGCATACGCTCTGGCGATTGGAAACTGGACCCCCTGGTTCTCTCCGATTTTTTTGTTGAACACCTCCCTTTCGCTTGCATAGCCGGTTGCCCTGTCGATGAAGAAGTAGCCATCCCCGATGCTCTCTGAAGCAAGCAGAATCCGTTCGGCATTCATACCGTCGAGCACATACTTGAAGCCTTTCCCCTCCTCACCGATAACGCTGTCGGCAGGAATCTTCATATCCTTGTACCAGATCTTGTTCGTTGCATAGTTGAACATCGTCCTTACCGGCTCCACCTCAAGGGCATCGGGCTGTTCTTCCCTGATTTCACGCAGGTCGACAAGGAAAAGCGTCATTCCATGTGACTTCTTCTCCACTTCCTCAAGCGGTGTCGTACGGGCCAGGAGGAGCAGGAGGTCGGACTGCAGAATCCGGCTCGTCCAGTTCTTGTGTCCATTGATGACATACCCGTCCGCCTGCTTCTCGGCGAAGGTGGTGATTGCCGTCGTATTTGACCCCGCTTCAGGTTCGGTGATCGAAAAGGCCTGCATGCGTATTTCACCACTTGCGATACCGGGCAGATATTTCTCCTTCTGTTCTTTATTGCCATGTCTGAGCAATGACCCCATCGTATACATCTGGGCGTGGCAGGCAGCAGCATGCCCTCCCGCCCTGTGTATCTCTTCAAGGATGATCGTCGCCTCGGTGAGGCCATACCCCTTGCCGCCATACTCCGGAGGAATGAGCACCGACAGGTAGCCCTCTTCAGTCAGTGCATCCACGAATGCCTGTGGATATTCCCTGTCCGGATCGAGCCGCCTCCAGTATTCATTGCCGAATGAGTCGCACAGCGCCCGCACTTTAAGGCGCAGGTCCTCCCTCTCCGCTTCACTCAAAGTAATCGTTTCAGTACCAATCAATTCACTCATTGCTGCATCCCCTTTTATTGGTTTGGTGATTCTTCAAATTGCTTGTGTGCCTCCTTGTACCAGTCGTTTCCATGACTGTCGTTTATGACGATGCATGGAAAGTCCTCAACCTCGAGCTTTCTGATCGCTTCCGTCCCGAGGTCTTCATAGGCGATCACCTCGGAGGAGATGATCTTTTGGGCAAGCAGTGCCCCTGTACCTCCGATTGCTGCCATATAGACTGCAGAATGCTTTTTTATTGAAGCGATCACTTCTTCGTTTCTGTAGCCTTTGCCGATCATGCCCTTCAGGCCTTCTTCCATCAGTCTCGGCGCATAGGCGTCCATACGGCTGCTTGTCGTCGGGCCGGCCGAACCGATGACACTATCGGGCTTGTTCGGTGTGGGACCCACATAGTAGATGACCTGGCCTTCCAGCGCGACGGGCAGTGTCCCCCCCTTTTCCAGCTGCTCCACCATCCGCTTGTGTGCTGCATCCCGCGCCGTATAGAGCGTTCCCGTCAACAGTACCTGTTCACCACTCCTCAGTTTCTCGACCGCCCCTCTTTCGAAGGGGACCTTCAGTCTGATGCTCATGACTATTCCTCCCTACATCACGAAATGCTTATGCCGGCTTGCATGGCAGTTCAGGTTTACGGCGACGGGCAATGCCGCAATATGGCATGGTGCCGTCTCCACTTTGATGTCGAGCGCCGTCGTACTGCCTCCCATGCCCTGCGGGCCGATGCCTAGCTTATTGACTTCCGTCATCAATTCCTCTTCCAACCCCGCAATTTCAGGGTCTTCATGCCTCTCGCCGACAGGACGGAACAGCGATTTCTTGGCAAGGTATGGGGATACTTCGAAGTTGCCACCGATGCCGATGCCGATTACAAGCGGCGGGCAGGCATTCGGGCCGGCTTCACGGACGGTGTCGAGAATGAACTTCTTGACCCCCTCCATTCCGGCACTCGGGGTAAGCATCTTCATTGCACTCATGTTCTCTGCGCCACCCCCTTTGGCGGACATCTGGACTTCCAGGCCGTCCCCTTCCACAAGTTCTATATGGATGACGGCGGGCGTGTTGTCTCCGGTATTCCTGCGATTGATGGGGTCATCCACTATGGAATACCTCAAGTATCCTTCATCATAGCCCTTTTTGACCCCCTCATTGATGGCCTCCTGCAAAGACCCTCCGGCGATGTGGCAGTCCTGTCCAAGCTTTACTATGAAGACCGATACGCCGGTATCCTGGCACATGGGCACCCTGTTGGAAGTGGCGATATCCGCATTTTCTATCAGCTGGTTCAGAATCGATTTGCCGGCCTCGGACTTCTCGGTCCTGACCGACTCCTTGAAGGCATTGACGACATCCTCTCCCAGATCGTAGTTCGCTTCCTGGCATATCCTGGCCACTTCATCGACGATATCCTGGTATGCTATCTCTTTCATCCTCTGCCTCCTTCACTGCCCTTTCTGGGCATCGAGCACCTTCTGCAGGAGTGCGTCGCCCTGCTTTGGTGCATGTTCCCTCTTATAGACCATCATCGTCCGCTTGAATGAAATGACCACCTCACCCCGCTGGTTGTAGCCGAAAGTCTTCACATTGACGATGCCGACATGGGGACGGGATTTTGATTCCCTGAGTCCGGTCACTTCCGAATAGGAGTAGATGGTGTCCCCTTCAAACACCGGATTGGGAAGCTTGATATCGTCCCATCCGAGGTTCGCCATCGCATTTTGCGAAATGTCGGTGACCGACTGGCCGGTCACCAGCGCCAGTGTGAATGTCGAATCGACAAGCGGCTGTCCGAAATCCGTCTGTTCTGAATAATAGTCGTCAAAATGGATTGGATTCGTGTTCTGGGTCAACAGCGTCATATAGATGTTGTCCGTCTTTGTCACCGTCCTGCCGAGTGGGTGGGGATAGATGTCCCCTTCGGAAAAATCCTCATAGTACCTGCCTGTCCAGCCCTGTTGAATGCTCATGAATTTCCTCCTATTTATTGAATGTTTCAGACTTCAGTCCAAGTTCCTCCAAAATGCTGTCCGTATGCTCACCAAGTCCCGGCACCGGCTTCATCACCGCTTCGAAGCCGTTCATCGTCACCGGCGGCACAAGTGCACTGATCCGCCCTTCCGGTGTCTCCACATCCTTCCAGCGGTCCCTCGCCTTCAGCTGCGGATGATTGAAGAAATCCTTCATTGTATTGAGCCTTGCATTGGCGATTTTTGCATTTTCGACGCGTTCAATGACGGTTTCGGATGTAAGGTTGGAAAACTGCTCCTCGATCAGTGCCTTCAAGGCCGCCCTGTTCTCCGAGCGCAGCGAATTGGTGTTGAACCGTGCATCATTCTTAAGCTCCGGGTCATCCAGCACCCTGTCACAGAACTGTGCCCACTCGCGTTCATTCTGCAGGCCGATGAACACGGTCTTGCCATCTCCACAGACGAACGGTCCATAGGGATAGATGGTCGAATGGCTCGCCCCCGTGCGTTTCGGCTCCTTGTTTCCATAGGCGGCGTAGTATGCAGGATAACCCATCCATTCACCGAGCGCCTCCAGCATGGAGACTTCCATGACCGTCCCCCTGCCCGTCTTCATGCGGTTCATCAAAGCGGTGAGCACGCCCGTATAGGCGTACATGCCTGCTGCGATATCCGCGATGGATATGCCTGCTTTCGATGGCTCCTCTTCCGTTCCGGTCACCGATACGAGTCCCGCTTCACATTGGACCAGCAGGTCATAGGCCTTCTTCTGTTCATATGGGCCGCCCTTGCCGTAGCCCGAGAGGCTGCAGACAACAAGTTCAGGATGCTTTTCAACCAGCTCTTCAGGGACGAACCCCATGCGCTCAAGTGCACCGGGCGCCAGGTTCTGTATCAGTACATCCGCTTTTCCAATCAGCTTCGACAATGCTTCCTTCCCTTCGTCCGATTTGAGGTCGAGGGCGATCGACTCCTTTGAACGGTTGCACCATACGAAATGGCTCGACATTCCATTGACGGTCGTATCATATCCTCTGGCGAAATCACCGACATCAGGCCTCTCGACCTTTATTACTCTTGCCCCAAGATCCGCAAGCTGTCTCGTTGCGAAAGGGACGGCAATGGCCTGCTCCAAAGAGACGACCGTTATACCTTCCAGTGGCAGCATGAAACTCCTCCTTTTTAGTAAACGCTTTCATTTTCAAGTAATTTTTTAGCCCGCTCAGCTACAGGGGCATCTATCATCTTTCCATTCACTTGCAGGGCACCATCGCCTTCATTGAATGAAGTTTCATATGCTTCGACGATTTTCCTCGCTTCCTCGATTTCACGCGCTGTCGGCCCGAATACTTCATTGATTGTTTCCAGCTGCTTGGGATGTATGACCAGTCTGCCCTGGAAACCCGTGCCCCTGCTCCTGATCGAAGCGGCTTTCAGGCCCTCCGGATCGTTGAAATCCGTATAGACTGAATCTATCGGCGGGGCGATGCCGGCAGCACTCGATGCCGTCACCAGCACGGAGCGTGCATAGAGCAGCGCGTCCCCTTCGTCTTTTGGGATGCTGACATCAAGCATGTAATCCTCGGCACCGAATGCCAGTGCTTCAATGCGTTCGTTGGATTGTGCAATCTCAGCGGCGTTGATGATGCCCCTCCCGGTCTCAATCAATGGCACAATGCGGATCGACCCTGATGGCAAATCATTTTCCCTCTCATAATGGCTGAGCAGAAAATCTGCAATCATCATCTCATCCCGGGTGTCCACCTTCGGGATGACGATACCGTCAGGAACAGCATCAGTGAGTGTTGCGATATCATCGATGAAGAACGGACTGTGGACATCATTCACTCGTACAAATCTTCTATTTTTCGATGCTGGCTGTCCAAGGGCCGCCTTCACCATTCCCCTTGCTTCCTTCTTATCTTTGGGAACGACACTATCCTCAAGATCAAAGATGAGTACATCGGCCTTAAGCTCCTTTGCCTTATCCAGGAACTTCTCTTTGGCGCCAGGGATGAAAATCCATGTTTTATTCATTATACATCCCCTCGTCTTGGATATTGTAGATTGGATACAATTAAAGTGTAAAATAAATCCAATCCTTTGTAAATATAGTTTTTGGAATTTATTGATTTTTCTATCTATTTTCCTTTTGTGCCTTCAGAACTTCTATCAGATCCTCGCGTGTCCGGTTGATGTGATGGGAAAGTTCGTCTGCCGCCCTCTCTGCATCCCTGTTTGAGATGGCTTCCAGAATGACGCCATGCTCCCGATTGGACTTTTCAATCTGGCCGGGAATTACATATGGTGTATCCTTCGCAATCCCGTGCGATACCCTTGCCATCAGACCATGCACCCTTTTGCTCCTGCATCCGCTGAGGGAGATGGTATGGAACCTTCTGTTCAGATCCACATATTCCTCCTTCTCGAATGTATCCATCATCTTCAGATGCAGCTTCTGCATCTCATCAAGCGCTTCATCCGTCAGGTGCGGGATGCTCTTTCTGAGGGCCAGGGACTCGAGCATTGTACGAAGTTCGTATATTTCATCGATGTCATCGATGGTCAGTTCATTGACGACCGCCCCCTTGTGGGGTTCAAGCGTTATCAGCCCCTCCATCTCCAGCGTCTTCAGCGCTTCCCTTACAGGCATCCTGCTTACACCGAGCTGCTCCGCCAAATCAGCCTGGACCAGATGCTGTCCGGGTGCCAGATCCCCTTTCAGAATCGCCTGCCTTAAAATTGTCGTTACAGAATTCGGCAGTACTTCCCTTTGTGCCATCTCAAGTTTCATAACGCTCACCTTTTCCCATATCTTGATTATTATTTTATATCTACCCGGTTTTTAGGAAAAAGCATTTCCAAATCTTCAACTTCCTCAAGTGAAAGGACCTTCTGGGCGATTTGTTCACGCTCAGGTTGATCTACCCTCCGACTCAGCTGCATGAATTTATCCACTAGCTCATCCTTCGTCACCGGGTGCTCCGGATCCCCTTTCGGATAATCCGTATCGAGCTCGATGGTCTCCCCATTTTTCAACGTCACCTTCGCAAGCGCTCCCCACTGGTTCGGATAGGCGCCGTCCTTGGCCGAATCGACATAAACCTGGACCTTGGACATCAATCCCCTTATTTCCTCATTCCACAAGTTCTCCTCATTGAATGTGTAGAGGCTGCCCTCCTGCATCACAAAAGCATGTGCTGTACAGTACTGGAGGCTGAATTTGCCCTGATAGACAGTCATCGGGTTGTCATTGTCCGTAATGTTGATGGCAACCTGATAGGTGCCGATCTCGATGTTCTCAATGTCATCCGCATCGAACCCCCGATCCCTGGACAGTCCGGAGATGAGGTCCATCGCATGATGGGTGTGCCTGCAGGAGGCATGTACCTTAAAGGAGTTCTCCATTATCTTGTACGTCTCCCCCAGGCCCTCCGTCACTTTTGAAACATCGTACGTATCACTCATCGCTTCGAAGAAACCGCGGTTCCCCTCCAATATACGGGTGGCTGCAGTGAAATCCTTCTGGGCCAGAAGACCGGCGATCACCCCGTTCATCGCCGCTTTTCCGGGATGGAGCTGCTTCGACATCGCACCATCTTCGATGAACTCCCATAAACCGGCCGCCTGTGTGCCCGCACTGCCAAGTGCATGGACAATCTGTGCTTCAGACAGGCCGAGCAGTTTTGACACAGCTGCTGCCGCACCGAACGTGCCGCATGTTGCGGTGTTATGCCAATAGTAGTAGTGGGAAGGCGTTACCGCCTCACCGATTCTGAAGCAAACTTCATAGCCGGCAACGACTGCAGTGATCAGATCCTTGCCGGAAAGGCCGTCCCGTTCGGCAATCGCCAGTGCAGCCGGGATGACGACGGTCGCTGCATGGATGATGGAACCCTTATGGATATCGTCCTGTTCGACGATATGGCTCGATGCACCATTGAGCAGAGCTGCATTCGCTACAGATGACTTCCCGCCCGTGATCAACGTCGCATGCTCATGTCCTCCAAGCTCTCTGACCATCTCCTCCACCTTCGCAATTGGCGGCGTATCTGACCCCGCAATGGCAGAACTGAAATAGTCGAGGATGCAAAGCTTCGTAAATTCCACAACGTCATCCGGCAGCTGCTCATAGGAGACCGACCGGATATATGATGCGAGTGACTCACTTAATTTCATCATGACACCCCTTTGTTTGAAGTTACACCCATTATATTGGATACAATAGCCAATATCAAATATTTTCTGAAAACTTAGCCAATATAAAAAGACTTTGCCGAAGCAAAGTCTTCAATTAAAATGATAAATTTTCATAAATGTACATAATAAGTGTCTCCAGATTCTATTCCAGCTCAAGGTCCTGGGAAGTCGCCTTCCGGATTTCTTTCAACAATGCACTGTCTTCTATTAAAGAGTGTCCATATGATGGGATGACTTCTTTTATTTTAGGCTCCCATTTCTCCAGATATTGCGGGAAGTTCTTTTCAAAGACCTCCAGCACAACAGATACAGACGTAGAGGCGCCCGGGGATTCTCCAAGCAGGGCTATGACGGAGTTGTCCTCAGAATGAACGACCTCTGTTCCAAACTGGATATATCCTTTCCCGTACTCTTCAGTATCTTTAATCACCTGCACACGTTTTCCCGCTATGATCAAGTCCCAATCCTCGTCTTTTGCCCCAGGAACAAATTTCCGCAGCTCCTTCATCCGGTCCGCCTTGTCCATCATGACCTGCTGAATGGAATACTTCACCAGTGGAACGTTCTTGGCGCCGGCCGACAGCATGGTTAATATGTTGCTCGGGTTAATAGACCTGAAAAGGTCAAGATTGGAACCATGCTTCAGGAATTTAGGGCCTATGGCCGCGAAAGGACCGAACAATAGACTCTGATCGCCCTGGATATACCGTCTGTCCAAATGAGGCACGGTCATCGGAGGCGTGTTTGGCGGCTCCTTCCCATAAACTTTGGCACCGTGCTGCTCCACTATTTCTGGGTTCGTACACACTAAAAATGCACCGCTTATCGGGAAACCGCCAAGATTTCTGCTCTCAGGAATTTTTGTCTTCTGTAGCATCGGTATGGCATTGCCTCCAGCACCGATGAAGAGATAATCCGCTACATGGTATTCAACCTTATCCGCTTCAAGATTACGGACCTTGACGCCCCATTTACCATCTCTTCTTCTTTCGAAATCAAGCACCTCGTGATTGTAATGCACTTCTGCATTATCATGTTCACTGATGTTCTTCATCATTTTCCGGGTGAGTTCACCGAAATTGACATCAGTTCCTGTATCTATTTTACTCGCAGCTACAGGCTCTTCTGATGTACGTCCTTCTGTCATTAGAGGAATCCATTTTTCCATTTCTTTGAGATCCTCTGTATACTCCATGCCTTCAAACATCGGTAATGGGGATAATGCCTCGTACCGTTTCCTCAGGAAATTTACATTATCCGCACCTTGCACAAAACTGATATGGGGTAATGGGCGGATGAATTCCTGCGGATTTTGAATCTCTTTATTTTTGACCAGAAAGGACCAGAATTGCTTGGAAACTTCAAACTGCTCATTTATTTCTTTTGCCTTTTCAATATCTATGGAGCCGTCTTCCTGTTCCACTGTATAGTTCAGCTCACATAGCGCAGCATGACCCGTTCCGGCATTGTTCCTTTCATTTGAACTTTCTATCGCTGGCTTGTCCAACCTTTCAAACAGTTTAATATTCCAATCCGGCTCGATATTCTTTAAAAATGAACCAAAAGTACTGCTCAAGATGCCAGCACCAATCAGAATGACTTTTTTAGGTTCTGTGTTATCCATTTTATGGTCACCTTTCTCATTTAAAATAATCTATTCCAATAATGTTTTTTAATTTGCTTCTGCATGCTTCCGGGAACGTACAAGCATTGTAAATATTGTTGCCAATATAGCGATGATAATGAAGAATCCGATATTCAAGCCTAAACCGTTCACCCATACATACCCGACAGCCCCGGCAAGCACAATGTAGAACACCGTTGGAATGAGCAGGCGGGAAATCAATGTTCCCTCCTTGCCGATGAGTCCTGCGGCCGCACTTGCTGCCACGACATTATGCACACAGATCATATTTCCTGCTGCACCGCCGACTGCCTGGAGTGCAACGATATAGAGCGGGTTGGCACCAATCTCGTCGGCTACCCCGAACTGGAAGAGGCCGAACATCATGTTGCTGACCGTGTTGCTGCCGGCAGCAAAGGCGCCCATCGCCCCAATGGCTGGAGAGATCAGCGGCCAGCTGTCGCCGAACAGGCTTGCGGCACCTTGTGCCAGCACGAGCGGCATCGAATCGAACCCGGCATCATTGATGCCTGAATTGATGAAAACCTGTACGAGGGGCACGGAGACAATCAATGCAGCCATTGCGGCGAGGATTGTCCTGCCTGATACTTTGAACGCATTGGCCATCCCTTTCCCATCGACCCGATGCAGCCATCCTGTAAATACCGCCACTACTATGAATACTACACCTGGAATCATGAATGGGGTAAGGCTGTGGTTGATTCCCGTACCGAATATGTTTTCGAAGGAGATCACCCAGCCTGAAACAATCGGCTTCAATCCCAGCGCCTCCACACGCGTGACGACAAGCAGCAGGGCAACGAGGACATACGGCAGCCAGGCCCTGATCATTGAAATCTCTTTCGTCGGCCTCACTTCTGCAGAAATGTCACTGAACCAGGATTTCTGCCATGTCTCCCGGGGTTCGAAATCGAATGTCTGCTTCGGCATGAGGAACCCTTTCTTCGCCAGAGGAATGACAATCGCCATACCGACCAGTCCACCGAGGAGCGACGGGAATTCCGGCCCCAGGAAATTGGCCACCAGTGTAAACGGAATGACGAAGGCCAGACCTGCAAAGAGCGCAAACGGCCAGACGGCGAAACCTTCCCTGAAACTTCTGTTCCTGCCGAAGAATTTTGTCAGCATGACCGACATGAGCAGCGGAATGAACAATCCGACGAGGGCATGGAATATCGACACCTGCCCGCCCACATCAAAGATGAAGTTCGACATCTCCTGTCCAGTGCCTCCTATGTAACTGTTCACCACCGGCTGGTTTTCAAGGCTTGTATTTACCCCGACGAGGATCGGCGTCCCCACCGCGCCATACGAAACCGGCGTGGACTGCAGCATCAGTGCAATCATCACCGCTGCAAGTGCGGGAAATCCGAGAGCGATCAGAAGCGGTCCGACGATGGTTGCCGGTGCACCCCATCCTGCAGCCCCCTCAAGAAATGTGCCGAAGAGCCAGGCAACGATGATCGCCTGCACCCTTCTGTCCGGTGAAATGCTCGTGAATGAGGAGCGGATGGTATCCACGGCACCGCTTTCCTTCAATACATTCAGCAGCAGCACCGCACCAAAGACGATGACACCGACTTCAAGTGCCGTCATGACCCCTTTCAGTGAAGCAGCTGAAATGCTGACCGCCCCCATCTGCCAGCCGAAGTATGCGATAAGCACAGTGATGATGAAACTGTAGAGCATCCCCTTTTTGGCGGACCACCTCAGTACGACAAGGAAAAAGAAAATCGACAATATTGGCAAAAGACTTAACAGAACCAGCATAAACAGCCCCCATATCCCTAGTTTGATTATAGTCATCTAGTCATCAGATGACTATACCTTTGTCTACACATTTTATGAAAACGGTTTCCAAATGTCAAACTTTTTTTCAAAAAAAAGAGACCTTTCGGTCCCACTTCATTTATGATGACTCAGCAATACCGACTCCACCCCATTCAGATGCGTAAGCATCGCGTCGATTGCTGCTTCAGCATCCTTTCTTTCAATCGCTTCGTATATGGACTTGTGCTCATCATAAATCCTTCTGATGGATTTCTTCTCTTCATAAAGCCAGATCCTTCTTGTTTCCTTCATCGTCTCGATCATCTTTTCCGAAACACTCTCGAGCAGATCCACGAGCATACGGTTGCCCGTCGCTTCTGCAATCGTCATATGGAACTCATAATCCGCCTGCTCCCCCAGTTCATTGTTCATGACCGCCGTCTGCATTTTCTCCAGCGTCTCACGAAGCTTCTCCAGGTCCTTTTCATCTGCATGGCCGCAGGCCATTTCAACACAGCCGACTTCGATGATTTTTCTGAGACTGAGAAGGTTCTCGATATCCTTTCTCGTAATGATTTCGAATTCATGTTCGAAGCCGAGCGGCATCCTTTCCTTTACATATGACCCCTGGCCGTGTTTTACTTCAATGACATCCATTACCCTGAGGGTATTCAGCGCTTCCCTTATGGAAGCCGAAGATACTTGATACGATTCCGCCAGCCTGCTGATTGACGGCAGCTTGTCTCCAGGGTTCAATATGCCTTTTTTTATATCTTCCATGATCAGGTCTGCAATCTCTTCATGCACTTTTTTTCTCGAAATACCCATTTGGATTTACCTCTTTTACATTATTAATGTCCATATATGATAGCACAAAACCAATAATTACAGTAATTTATCATTATATGAATATTTTGTAATGAAAATGAAATCGAAATTATCTGAAAAAATGTTGATTTATGCCGTCAAAATTGATAAGATGTATACAATTTTTAAATGCAGGGAGGCATTCGATATGTTGACACTCACTTTTTCAATCCTACTTCTCATACTCGGCTATATGGTGTATGGAAAGATTGTTGAGAGGATTTTTGTCATCGATGATAGCAACGAAACGCCGGCTTACAAAAGCGGCGATGGTGTCGATTATATTCCAATGCACCCGATCAAAGGCTGGCTGGTACAGTTACTTAACATCGCAGGGCTCGGCCCTGTGTTCGGCGCAGTGGCGGGTGCACTTTATGGACCTGTCGCACTCATTTGGATTGTAGTTGGCTGTATCTTCGCTGGCGCAGTACACGATTATTTTTCAGGAATGCTGAGCATACGCAATAACGGCTCTCAATTTCCTGCACTTGTTGAGAAATATCTTGGAAAAAGCGTAAAGCTTTTCATCTATGTTGTTTCTTTGGCACTCATGATTCTGGTTACAGCAGCCTTCACCGCTGGACCTGCTGAACTGATATCTATAAAAACAGGTGGAGCCATTCCATTCTTCGTCGCACTCGTACTTATTTTTGCGTATTTCCTGCTTGCAGCAATGCTGCCGATCAATAAGATCATCGGCAAGATTTACCCCGTGTTTGGTGCCATACTGATCATCATGGCACTGGCCGTATTCGGCGGGCTCCTCCTATCCGGCGTCCAGATACCGAATCTCACATTATCCACGGCACACCCTGAAGGGCTTCCTGTATGGCCGCTGCTCATGGTCACCATATCATGCGGGGCCATCTCGGGCTTCCACTCCACCCAGAGTCCGATCATCGCCCGTACGGTAAGGAAGGAATCTGAAGGACGCAAAGTCTTCTTCGGCGCCATGATTGCAGAAGGCATCATCGCACTTATCTGGGCCACAGCCGGAATGACATTCTTCGGCGGCACTAACGGCCTCGGAGCAGCGCTTGCGAACGGTGGACCTGCAGGCGTCATCGATTCCATCTCAATCGGTTACCTTGGCACTGCCGGCGCTTTTCTGGCATTTATGGGAGCGATCGTGCTGCCGATCACGACCGGGGATACCGCACTCCGTTCATCCAGGATGATCCTGACCGAGGCAGCAGGGAAGTTCGTCAAAGTTGCAGACCGGCCAAAACTGTTCATCATGACGGCCTGTGTCGCAATTCCTTCGTTCCTGCTTGCCACAATCGACTATTCCTTCTTATGGAGGTACTTGGGATTCACGAACCAAACGGTTTCAGCAACAATGCTGTGGGTAGCAGCCGCCTACCTGATCAAGGAAGAGAAATTGCACTTCATTGCAGGGATTCCTGCAATATTCATGACTGGCGTAGTCGGAACATACTTCTTCTACGCACCGGAGACATTGAACATGTCCTATGAGATTTCACTCGTCCTCGGAATGATTCCGGTCATCGCAACAACTGCTCTGTATGTCAGGGCTGTGTACAGACAGAAAGCAAGAAACGTTGCTGAACCCACGCATATCGGTTAACTAATAAGGAGGAATTAATATGGGACAAACATTACAGATAGAACGGGCAAATCACTTGAAGGAAAAACCGGATGTTTCCACAGTAAAATTTGGAACCGTCTTTACAGACTATATGTTCACGAATAAATATACGCCGGAATATGGATGGTCGGAACCTTCCATCATCCCCTATCAGAATCTGGTACTTTCCCCAAGCTGCCAGGCCATCCATTATGGCCAGTCAGTGTTTGAAGGGCTCAAGGCATACAAGAGCGGAGAAGATGTGCTACTCTTCAGACCGGATGAAAACTTCAAGCGGATGAACCAGTCACTCTCCCGCCTGTCCATGCCGGAAATCAACGAAGAGAACGCGCTGGAAGCACTCTACGAATTGCTGAAGGTCGAACGCGACTGGGTACCGGACGGCCCTGGACAGTCACTGTACGTGCGGCCTTTCGTATTTGCGGATGAACCGTTCCTTGGCGTCAGACCATCTGAAACTTACCAGTTCAACATCATCCTCTCCCCTGTCGCAAGCTATTATGGCGGCCAGGCTGATCCGACCAGCATCTATGTTGAAGATGATTTCGTCCGTTCCGTACGTGGCGGCGTCGGTTCTGCGAAAGTCAGCGGCAACTATGCGGCCAGCCTGCTTGCTCAGAAGAAGGCCAATGAACTTGGATATGAACAGGTACTCTGGCTCGATGGCGTCGATCAGAAATATGTTGAAGAAGTCGGCAGCATGAACATCTTCTTCGTGCGCGATGGTGAACTCGTCACACCTAAACTGAACGGCTCCATCCTGCCTGGCATCACACGCAAGTCGATCATCGAACTCGCAAAATACAAGGGATATACCGTAAGGGAAGAGAAGATCCACATCGACGACCTTGCCAACGATCTGCATAGCGGCAGAATCACGGAAGTCTTCGGTGCAGGAACTGCGGTAGTCATCTCTCCTGTCGGCAAGCTCAATATCCATGGTGTCGACCATATCGTCAATGAAAACCAGGTCGGCCCAATTTCCCAGGAGCTTTATGACAACCTGACGGACATCCAGTATGGTCGGGCAGAAGACCCATTCGGCTGGGTCGTAAGGATATAGAACGCAAAAAGTGGCATGTGAGTAGATCTCACATGCCACTTTTTTATGGGATCAGCCTTCTATGGTCGACGACGTCCCTATTGAATGACTTTAAAAGCTACTTCTCCGACATTTTCATATTCCGCCTTATATGCGCCCGGCTTCAGCGGCACCGGAAGATTGAAGGTACCTGAAGAGATGAAGAGCCCGGGGCTCAATGCCTTGCCCCGTACTGCAAGAGTGCCGGCCAGCCACTTCACCGCACTGGCGGGATGGCCGAGCACTTCCGTCGAAAAGCCTTCCTTGATGACGATGCCATCACGTGACAATGTGCCTTTGATGGCGTCGAGTGCAGCATAATCATAGCTTTTCGGTTCACCATACACCACTGCACCGTTTACTGCGCCGTCGGCGATGATTTCAGTCAGGGCTGCATTCGGGAACCAGTCCTTATACCGGCCATCCGGCACTTCGGCACCCGGCGCCACCCTGCATTTCTTCATGATGTCCGTCTCCGTGTCTTCCGGGAATATCTCTTCATCGACCAGAAAGACCAGTTCCATTTCAAGGAGCGGTATATTATAGTCGCCCAGATTGATTTCTTTACGCACCGTACGGTCGGTCATGGCACCGTATAAAGGGGAGTCACTGTGGAAAAGATCCTGGGTCTCCCGGCTCGTCAGGCTGATCTTATAACCCATGAGGACTTCATCATTCTCCTCCTTTAATTTCAGCACACCTTCCTGTATGCGATAGGCGGCCTCTTTCGATTCAATATCAAGTGTACCCAATTCCAATGGTTCATTCGCTGCATACGCAGTGTATAGCTGTTCGACAATCGACATGAAAACCCTCCTTCATTTTATACTAAATATAACACAGCTTTCCGGGAAATTTTTCTGGAGTTCATTCAATTTTTATCTGTTTTTTACATCCAGTTAACATTCTTAGTCCGGATTTAATATCCCCTTGCTATGATGGGATCATCTTGAATAGGAGGAGATACACACTTATGAAAAAATGGTTTACTGCTTCACTTCTAACTTTATTTGTTCTGGCATCCGTCTTCGGTTCCAATCCGGCTACCGCTGCAGGTGGAGGATCAGGGGCGCAGGATGCAGATGCAGATCAGAATACTGACGTCCCAAAAAACGTGATATACCTGATTGGTGACGGAATGGGTGTTACATACAACACCGCCTACAGATACTATAAGAATGGCGGATTTTCGGAAGATATGGCCGATACTGAATTCGATCATCACCTTGTCGGACAGCAGAAGACACATCCGCATGACGAAGAGGAGAACATCACAGATTCAGCCGCTTCCGCCACAGCAATGGCTACAGGCTCCAAAACCTACAATAATGCCATTGCCGTCGACCATGAACTGAACGAACTCGAAACTGCACTCGAGGTCGCCAAAGCGTCAGACAAGTCCACAGGACTCGTGGCAACAAGCGAAATTACACATGCGACACCGGCAAGCTTCGGCGCCCATGACGAATCCAGGCATAATCATGCCGAGATCGCCGATGACTATTTTGATGAAAGAATAAATGACCAGATGAAAGTCGATGTCCTGCTTGGCGGCGGCATCGAATACTTCGATCGTGAAGACCGCAACCTGATTGAAGAATTCCAGAATGAAGGATATGACTTCGTCAGCAATGCCCAGGAAATGCAGCAGTCACAGAACAGCCAGCTGCTCGGCCTGTTCTCAGAAGGTGGACTGCCAAAGAAATGGGACCGCACGGAAGAGATTCCTTCCCTGGAAAGCATGACACAGACGGCGCTTGATACACTGAGCCAGAATGAAGAAGGCTTCTTCCTGATGGTTGAAGGCAGCCAGATCGACTGGGCTGGCCATGCCAATGACATCGCTGGTGCAATGAGCGAGATGGAAGACTTCGAAGCGGCATTCGCCGCAGCAATAGACTTTGCTGAACAGGATGGAGAAACGCTTGTTGTTGCTACGGCAGACCATAACACAGGTGGCTTCTCCCTCGGACTGGATGGGGAGTATAACTGGAATGCAGAACCACTCCATGAGATGCACCGCACACCTGAATTCATCACCGAAGAAATCCTCGAAACTGAAGACATCGAAGGTACACTGGATGCATACATCGACTGGGCATTCACATCAGAGGAAATCGGTGCGCTGGAAGAAGCGCTGCTCCTTCCGACAGCCGACCGCTATGGTGAAATCGAAGGCATCATCAAAGGGGCCGTCGACAAGCGTACCTTCACCGGCTGGACGACAGGGGGACACACTGGGGAAGACGTCAATGTCTACGCCTATGGTCCAGGCAAGGAAAACTTCCAGGGGCTTACAGACAATATCGAACATGGCGACTTCATCAAGTCATTCATGGCGCAATAACAATTAGTATATGAAAAGAACCGGCACACTGCATTAAGCATGGCAGTATGCCGGTTCTTTATTTTCATCTCCTCAGAATACCACCGCAAGGAACACCAGTTTCGATTCTCCTGTGTTCACAATGCCGTGGGACTCGCCCTTCGTGATCAGGCATAAATCATGGGGCCCCACCGGCCTGTACTCTCCATCCGCATCGATGAAGTCCGCCTGACCACTCAGAATATAGTAGCCTTCGGAATCATCGAGATGCTCGTGATAGCCGATGCTGCCGCCTTTTTCGATCACCACTTTCGCGAAGAGGTCAAGCCCCTTCACGTCATGCGGGTCCAGATGCCTGGATATGGCCACGCTGCCGTTTCCACCATGTAGATCCGTGAAGTGTTCTGCAGCTTTTGGTTTCAGTATCATGGTTTGCCTCCTCTACTCGAATAGTCCGGGCAGGAATGTTGAAAGTGGCGGGAAGAAGATGATGATTGCCACCATCACGCCCACGATGGCCAATACATGGAGGATATAGGGTAGCGTCTCCTCTATTCCCATCTTCCTGTCCGTGATGCTGCACCCTGCAATCAGCGACAGTCCGACAGGCGGCGTAATGTTCGCGAGTGCAAAGTTCATGATCAGCACCATTCCGAAATGCACCGGGTCAATGCCATACTGGGTGGCAATCGGCATGAATATCGGACTCAGGAGGACAATCAGTGATGTCACTTCCGTCAAAGTTCCGAGAATCAGCAGGATGATCGACACGATGATCAGGAACATCCATGGAGATGTCGCATATTCCAGAAAGAAGTTAGAGATCATGACGGGTATCCGATTCGCCGTCAATACATATGTAAATGCATTGGCTGCCGAGATGATGATGAGGATCGTCGCAGATGTGACGGCGGAGGATACCATGATTTCCCTGTATGTCCTGAAGTTGAGTTCCCTGTATACAAGAGCAAGGATGAAACCATAGGCAACCGCTATCACAGCCGCTTCCGTCGCTGTGGCAAAGCCGCTGAAGATGCTCCCGAGGATGAATATCGGTGTGAGCAGCGGAAAGAATGCCTGCCACGCAATCTTCCAGAACTCCTTGCCCTTCGGTGTTTCGACCGAAATCTCCCCATACCCCTTCTTCCTGGCGATGACAGCGACATATACAGACAGGGCCACCGTCAGCAATATGCCTGGGATGACGCCCGCTATAAACAGGTCACCGATTGAAATGTTGGCCGTAATGCCCAGGATGACCATCGTGATGCTTGGCGGAATGATGAGTCCCAGCACACCTGCAGGACCGATGATGCTCGCGATGAAGGAGTTGCTGTACTTCTCTTCCTGAAGCCGTGGCACAAGCACTGAACCGACCGCATAGGTCGTTGCTACAGTGGATCCGGATACTGCGCCGAACAGCGCCGTCGTCACGACGGTGGTGATGGCCGTCCCGCCTGTGAACCGTCCGACGATTGCACTGGATAGTGCCATCAGCCGCCTGGTCAATCCACCTTTGCCCATGATGTTGCCTGCCAGTATAAATAGCGGCAGGGCAAGATAGGAGAAGCTGTCGACGCCTGCAAACATCCTCTGTATGACGATTTCAAGGGACACGCCGCCAAGCAGCAGCATGGCGATTGATACAAGGCCGATGACATAGGCAATCGGCATGCCGATGAAGAGCAGTGCGAAAAATATGAGCAGTATGAGTACGATCATCATGATGCCGTCTCCCCTTCCTCTTCAGTCGCAGAGCCTGTCAGGTTGATTGCAATGAAGTAGATTGAAAAGAGTCCGCTTACCGGAATTGCCAGATAGGATATGCCGACCGGCATCTGCAGTGTTGATGTCGTCTGTGACATGGCGCTCATCGACAGCATGAATCCATAGTATGTCAGCACGGCATAGAATGCGATGATCAGAATGTTGACCAGAACATAGAGTATCCGCCGGTATTTCGTTCTGAACTTGTTGACGAAATAATTGACCGCCAGGTGCATCTTCTCATAGATTGCCAGGCTGCTGCCAAGGAAGGTCAGCCAGACGATGAACAGTCTGGACAGCTCCTCTGTGCCCGGCATCGAGTAGTTGAAGAATCTGGTGATGACCTGAAGCAGGACGATGAATGTAAGCAGTGTGATTGTAATGATGCACATCCATGTCAGTACTTTGACAAGAATCCTTGTAAGTCCCATTTCATTTACGCCCCTTTGTCGGATGGTATCCTATTCTTCCCATCCGGATGCTTCTCTGTAGACATTCATAAGTTCTTCACCGAAGACATCCTCTTCCCACTGCTCATATACAGGCATCATCGCCTCGCGGAATGCTTCGGTATTGACATCATCATTGATCTGCATGCCGTTCTCTTCGAGCTCAGTAAGGTACTCCTCTTCCATCGTATCGTTCATTTCGGCAACCTCTTCCGAAATGCTGGAGGCCTCCTCCCGGATGAGCTGCTGATCATCTTCTGAAATCTGATCCCAAGTATCCGTTTCGACCACCATCATTACAGTATTGTAGAAGTGGCCGGTCAGGGAAAGATAATCCTGAACTTCATAGAACTTTGCCGCATTGATGACGGACAGCGGGTTCTCCTGTGCATCGAGCGCCCCTTGCTGGAGCGCGCCATATACTTCACTGAACGCCATGACTGTCGGCAATGCACCCACCTCTTCGAATGCATCGACCCTGAGCGCCGTTTCCGCCACACGGATATTCACGCCTTCAAGGTCTTCAGGCTCGACAATCGGTTTCTCATTGTTGGTGACATGCCTTGGTCCCCACTCGAGATACCCAATTTGGGTCAGCCCCTGTTCGGAGATGATATCAGCCAGCTGTTCACCGAATTCACCCTTGTATGCTTCACGCGCATTCTCTACATCCTTCCACATATACGGCAGATCTTCGATGGCCATCTTCATATCGAGCGTCTGCATGGAGCCGATCATGATCGCTCCAGCCTGCATGGAACCGACCTGGATCTGCTCAAGCATTTCCGTTTCGGACCCCAGCTGACTGTCCGGATAGATATCAAATTCCACACGTCCTTCCGTCTCTTCAGCAACCGTCTCCGCCATTTCATCAATCTTGTCGGCAGCCGGAGTGCCTGGTGACAATGCATGACCCAACTGCAGTGTTACGGGCTCCGTGTTCTCTGCACTACCTGATCCATCCGATGAGCCGCCTTCTTCACCCGACCCTCCGCATGCGGTCAATACGAATGACATGCCCAACGCAGCAACTAAACCTGAAAACTTCTTATTCATTTTATCTCTCCTTATAAAAATCCATAATTTTGCATAATTTATACAAAACAATATACTATCAAGGGATGTATGTCAATATTTATTAATATTAATGTATTATTATAAACAAACTCTTATATAAACATACAGAGGTTGCGTTCATACTTTTATAAACCTATAATTAGCGCTATATGCAATTGAATAATAAAGGAGAGCTTATATGCTGAATATAAATCCAATAGCAAAGACACTTGAAGTTCCCGGAATCCGAGTGTTTGCCAATAGGGTGGCTGAGTATGAGGATGGAGTAAACCTTACCATCGGACAGCCGGATTTCCCGACACCGGAAAACATTAAAGAAGCTGGTATGTCTGCCATACGCGAAAATAAAACGGGATACTCCCATAATGCAGGGCTGCCGAAACTGAGACAAAGTATTTCAGACTTTTTCGTGGACACATACGGCTTTAAATATGCACCTGAAGATGAAATCATTGTTACCAATGGTGCCAGCGAGGGATTGGACTCTGTGCTCAGAACGATTATTGAGCCTGGGGATGAAGTCATTCTCCCCTCCCCTTCATATTCCGGCTACGAGGCATTGATTAGACTTAATGGTGGCGTACCGGTCCACCTGGATATTTCAGGCACGCATTTCAAGCCGGATGCCCATGAAATCAAAAAATTAATTACAGAACGGACGAAAGCGATTATATTTAACCATCCATCAAATCCGACAGGGGTCTCCCTTTCCCATGAGGAAACAGAGAATATCGCAACCATGCTTGAACAGGAGAGCATATTTGTCATATCCGATGAAATATATAGCGAAAACACTTTTGCCGGCAAACATGTTTCCTTTGGTGCCTTCGACATTTTGCATGACAGACTCTTTATTATTCACGGTCTCTCGAAATCCCATGCCATGACGGGCTGGCGGCTCGGTTTTGTACTGGGTGCTGCAGACTATATGAAATATGTACTCAGAGTCCACCTGAATAATTCAATCTGTGCTTCCCTTCCCAGCCAGCACGCTGCAATCGAAGCCTTGGACCACACAAGAAACTTCCCGGGAGAAATGAACGAAAGATATATCAAGCGCAGGGATTTTATTCATAAGAAGCTGAACGATATGGGACTTGAATGTGAAACACCCACTGGGGCATTCTACATTTTTCCAAGTGTGGAGCAGACAGGGCTCGATGATCTCACTTTTGCTGAAAGACTTCTGGCAGAAGAACATGTCGCTGTTGTACCCGGATCTACATTTTCCAAAGAAGGCAGAAATCATATAAGGATTTCCTATGCCAGTTCCATGAAGAACCTGGAAGAAGGTATGCGCCGTATGGAGCGTTTCCTTGATAGACACCGGAAAAGGCCAAGTATAAATAAAGATTCTAATAAATAAGGGGGACCAGCAATGTTCTGGAACACACAGCAGCAACTCGAAGATCTGATATGCCAGCTGGTATCATGGGACAGCCGTACAGGTACCGAAGGGGAGCTGCACTTCCCCTTCAAGCTGAAAGATGAGCTGTCGAAGCTCGACTACTACAGGGAGCATCCGCATCATATTGCCCTGCATGATGCCGGCAGGGAGAGGAATGCCCTGACTGCACTCTACAGGCATGATGATGTGGAGAAGACGATTGTCCTGATGAGCCATTTCGACACTGTACATACAAAGGAGTTCGGCTCCAAGAGTCATCTCGCCTTCACCCCCCGTGAACTCGGCAACCGCTTCAGGGAAATTGCAGACGATTTCTCGCCGGATAATAAAAGGGACGCACTGTCGGGGGAATACTTATACGGTCGCGGCACAATGGATATGAAGATGGGGCTTGCCCTGCATATGCATCTGATCGAGAAGGCGGCCGAAGAGGAGTGGCCGATCAATCTTCTGCTCCTGACCGTACCCGATGAGGAAGTGGATTCCGCCGGCATGCGTGCGGCTGTGGACCAGCTTGAATCCATCGCCGAGGAACACGGACTGGACTATTCCCTGTTCCTCAACAGTGAACCGAGTTTCACCCAGTATCCTGATGATCCGAACTACTATTTCTATTCCGGGTCCATCGGGAAAATCATGCCTTCCGCCCTCTTCTATGGGGTCGAAACGCATGTAGGGGAACCGTTGAGAGGACTCAACGCCCATTATATGTCTTCATTTTTAAACCAGGAGATGGAATTCACCGACATCTTTTCCGAAGAGGAATATGGGGAAAGATCGCCTCTGCCCGTCGCGTTGAAATATTATGATATGAAAAAAGACTATTCAGCACAGACTTCAAACCATGTCGCCGTCCTATATAATGTATTCACGATGCAGCAGAATGCCGAAGATATTTTCAGCAAATATCATTACCTGGTCGAACAGACGATGAATCAATGCCAAAAGCAGTATGATGAGATCTGTGAAAGGGAAAACATCCCGCCAGTCGGCAGAATCCGCACCATGTCCTATCAGGCACTCCATACGTATATTACGGAAAAATTCGGACAGGAGAAGGTCGATCGGATCATTGCAGAATATATAGGCCGTGACGACCTCGACGACCGGGAAAAATCGATGCACATCGCCAACCGTATGATCACCTACTGCAAGGAGCTCGTACCACTCGTCGTCACACTCTTTGCACCCCCATATTATCCGGCAGTCAATGCTTCGGAAGATCCGCTGGTCAGAAGCCTTTCTTCACTGACGAATGATTTCCTCGGCGAAAACTACGGCATCGAGCCGAAAGAGATCCATTACTTCAACGGCATATCCGACCTGAGCTACGTCACCTATGACAAGCATGATGACGGTTGGGAATCGTATCAGGCCAATACTCCGGTATGGGGCAGAACCTACTCCATACCATTCGAATCCATGCAGAAGCTCCAGGCACCGCTCATCAACATCGGTCCGTTCGGCAAGGATCCGCACAAGCTCACCGAACGGCTCCACAAGAAGAGTGCCTTTGAAATCACACCGAAACTGCTGGAGGCTGTAGTAAAACACTGCATCACCCATTGAAACTCCATGCCATCACGCAAAAACAGGCTATCGAGATGAACTCGATAGCCTGTTTTTTATATTTCATCAGTCATGCGTTCTGCTTCTCTTTTGCGAGTTCCTGTGCAACACCGACGATCCAGTCTTCCTGGCCGCCGACGGCGCCCATTTCGGATATCCTTGTCAGAATGTCCCGGGCATCGACACCATACTCTTTTCCTGCACGTTCAGCAAACAGCAGGAAGCTGGAGTAGACGCCTGTGTAGCCCAGCGTCAATGACAGGCGGTCGATCTGTACAGGTCTTTCCATCATCGGCTTCATCAGATTCTCTGCCGCATCCATCGTCTTGTACAGGTCGAGGTTGTGTGAGATGTCCATCCGGTTCATCACTGCCACCAGCTGTTCTGTCGCCGTGTTTCCTGCACCGGCTCCCATGCCGGCGAGGCTTGCATCTATCCGGTTGGCCCCTTCTTCAATCGCTACGATGGAGTTCGCCACACCAAGAGAGAGGTTGTTGTGGCCGTGGAAGCCGATTTCCGTTCCGCTGGAGAGGTTTTCCTTGAACAGGGAAACACGCTTTCTTGTATCATCCATTGTCAGGGCACCGGCGGAGTCGACCACATAGATTGTGCCTGCACCGTACGATTCCATCTTTTTCGCTTCTTCCAGAAGGTTTTCAGGTGTGGTCCTGTGGGACATCATGAGGAAACCGACTGTATCCATGCCGAGTTGCGCCGCTTTGCCGATATGCTGCTCCGACACATCCGCTTCTGTACAGTGTGTGGCGACCCTGGCCACTTGTGCGCCGTATGAATGGGCTTTTTCCAAATGTTCGATGACACCGATGCCGGGAAGCAGGAGGACGCCGACTTTTGCGTTTTTGGCGTTCTCTACAGCTGTCCTGATGATACCCTCTTCACTTTCCTTTGAAAAGCCATACTGTATGGAACTGCCGCCCAGTCCATCACCATGGGTCGCTTCAATGATATCCGCCCCGGAGTCGTCGATTGCGCGTGTGAGTTCTGCGATCTGTTCCTTCGAATACTGGTGGCGGATGGCGTGCATGCCATCGCGCAGCGTTACGTCGTTAATCGTTACTTTTCTTCCCATTATTTAAGCACTCCTTCTTTTTGCATACTTTGCGCGATGACTTCCCCCGTCTTTACAGCGGCGGATGTGATGATGTCGAGGTTCCCTGCATACTCTGGCAGGAAGTCCCCGTTCCCTTCAACTTCTACAGAGACGGTCACGATATCGCCTTTGATCACCGGGTCTGCCTTGAACCTGTAGCCAGGCACGTACTCCTGTACATTCCCGAGCATTTTTTCAAGTGATGCTTCAATTTCCGCCTTCTTGTCCTCGGCAGAGCCAGCCGTCTTCACATGGATCGTATTCCTCATCAGAATCGGCGGATCGGCAGGATTCAGTGTAATGATCGCCTTGGATTCCTTCGCACCGCCCACTTCCTTCAATGCCCTCGCCGTCGTCACTGTGAATTCATCTATATTCTGCCTTGTGCCGGGGCCTGCGCTTTTACTGGAAATGGAGGCAACGATTTCTGCATAGTCCACATCGAGGACATCCGACACTGCCTTGACCATCGGAATTGTCGCCTGGCCGCCGCAGGTCACCATATTCACATTATCCAAATGCGGAATCTCCTCTTCTTTGAGGTTGACGGATGGTACAAGGAAAGGACCGACTGCAGCAGGTGTCAGATCGATTGCTTTCTTGCCCATCTCCTTAAGTATCGGTGCGTTGTGTGCATGGGCTTTCGCTGAAGTCGCCTCGTAGACGATATCTGCGATTTCAGGCTGTTCCCTCAAGCCATCGATTCCATTTGAAATGGCAACAAGACCATTCTCTTCAGCCTTTTTCAGCCCCTTTGATTCCGGATCGATTCCAATCAGTGCTGTCACTTCAAGTATGTCACTTCTCATCAGTTTGATCATCAGGTCGGTTCCGATGTTTCCGGAGCCGATGATTGCGCATTTAATTTTATTGTTTGTCATTTCCATCCCTCTTCCTATTTTTTAAGTTCCTTGCTGCTGCAGCAGTATTCGCATGCCTGTCTGAGATGGGTTGCAAGCAGCTGCCGCGCCTGCTCCACTTCATTCTCCGCGAGTGCCTGAACGATAGCCTTGTGCTGCCGGATGATTTTCTCCTGATCCTTCAATGCTGCTTCGCTTGTAATGTCGATCAGTGTCCTGAAGATGTCGCGCTGTGCGGACCATAGATGCATGAGGCTGTTATTATCCGCCATCCTGACCAGCAGATGGTGGAATGCAAGGTCGATCTCGATGTCCCGCTGCTTGTAGTAGTCCGCTTCCTCCATCTGCTGGATATAAAGCAGCAGCCGGTCCTTGTTGGCATTGAACATCTCCGGATCGATCTGGCCCAGTGCATGCGTCTCCAGGAGAATACGCGTGTCATAGAGGTTCTCGATGTCTTTTTGTTCAAACCCGGTTACTGCCGTACGTCCATTCGAATGCTTCTCCAGCAGATTTTCAGCAACCAACTTGCCGATGGCTTCCCTGACCGGTCCCCGGCTGACCCCGAGTTCGTGGGACAGTGCGGTTTCCACCAGGGCTTCCCCTTTTCGATATTTTCCCAAGATGATGTCTTTGCGAAGATGATCGACAATTTGAGAAGCGATATTCGTTTTGGTAATCAAATTGTTTCCACCTCCGTGAATATTCTGAAATGTAAACAGTTAACATTAACTTAAGTTTAAGAAACCGTTTGCATAATGTCAAGATAAAATTCAGAAATTTCCCTAATTATTATTTATATACCGAGCAGGAATAGACAAATCGGTATGGTGAGCAGGCTGATCAGCGTCGTCACCAGTGTGGAAAAGGACACAAGGTTCGGCTGCACATTGAACTGCACTGCAAGCATGGTCGAGTTGGCAGCCACCGGCATCGCGTTCAGGATGATGAATACCAGCTTCATCGTATCATCGACCGGCATGAACAGGACGAGGATGGCCGCAACTACAGGCGAGATGAGCATACGTACGGCAACCACGGTCGTAATATTCTTCATTTCGAACTTCTCTTTCGTAATCTGCGCAAGCTGCATTCCGAGAATAAGCATGACGACGGGAATGGCGGCATTTCCGGTCATCTGGATGATTTCCATCAGCTTGTCGTCGATTGTAATGTTGGCAAGCTGCAGGATGACGCCCGCCAGAGCCCCGTAGATGACTGGAATCCTGAAGACGCTGACCAGTGCCTCCTTTGCCGAAATCGTTGCCCCGTTGCCGAACGAGGCGATGAAGATGCCGACCGTACTGATGATGAATCCATGCAGCACCATCAGCACGATCGCATAGTCGAATGCTGTCGCTCCAATCGCAAACAGGACGACGGGAGATCCATAGTTTCCGCTGTTCGGGAACAACGTACCGAGCAGCATTGCCGATATGTCCTCCTTCCCCGATTTCATGAAAAATCCGATGGCCACCGTCACTGCGGCAAGAATGACGGTGATGATCAGGGAAAATATGAACAGATACAGATAGTCCACTGTAATTTCGTTGCTGTAGAACGTATCGAAGGTCAAGAGCGGCAGTAATATGTATAGGGATAGTGCGGATATCGATTTGATATCCATGTGAAGCAGTTTTTGGGCCGCATAGCCCGTTGCAAATACCAGGAAAACTGGGAGTACAATCATCAACAGTTGCATCGCTTCTCATCTTCTTTCCATATTTTTGTCATGCTTCCATCATAGATTATTATGGAAACAAAAAGAAGCCAGGCAGATGCCTGACTTCATCATTTAGACTAGCTTCTTCTGAGGAATAGAACGATTGCTGCAATGATTCCCAGTACAAAGAGTGCAACCGCCCCGATGATCAGGCCGATGTTCGAGCCCCCCGAGCCGGTCTGTTCACTCTCCTGTGCAGTATCCACCGCTTCTCCGCTGGTTTCATCCTCTGCAGACTCTTCGGGTGACACTTCATTCTCTGCTGTTTCTTCTTCCGTCGGTTCTGCAGTCGTTTCTTCCTCTTGCGTCTCCTCTTCAGTCGGCGCTTCTTCTGTACCCTCTTCGGTCAGCTCTTCTGTACTCTCCTCAGCAGACGGTTCCGTACTCTCTTCCGTCGCTTCTTCGGTGCTTTCCTCAACCGTTTCTTCCGTCGAAGGCTCAGTGCTTTCTTCCTGTACGGCCTCTTCAGTACTTTCTTCGGCCACTTCCTGGTCCTCATTGTTCGACAGCGCTGTAGAGAGTGCAGAGTCCGCTTCATCCAGCTGATCCTGGGTGATCTGGCCGTCGTTTAAAAGTGCATTCGCGTTCTCAAGTGCGGATTGGAGTTCGGGAGTGCGGGATTCCATCGGAATCTGTTCCGCTTCATTGACCGTCTGCTCCAGTCCGGATGTATCCACTTCAGGGGCATCGCTTACATTGGTGGTTGTTGCCGTCCTGAAATATGAGGTCAGCAATGGATTGTCATTCTGGTCCATTGCACGGACATGGTAGTTGTATGTCGTCGATGTGTCCAGTCCCTCATCTTGGTAATGGGCTTCCTGCGTCGTATCAATCAGCTGGTCATCCCGGTACACTTCATAGTATGCCGCACCCTGAAGTGGGTCCCATGAAAATTCCACAGTATTCCCTGTCGTGCCCTGGATGGTCACCAGCCTGTTGTGGAATGTCTCCATGAACTGGTATGTCTGCGGTGCACGCTCAGCCAGGCGGGCACCTGCATTGCCTCCGAGGTAATACATCGCAAATGTTTCTGCAAAATATTCACCCGGTGTATTGAAGTAGTTCGGCACCTGGTGGTCATGGAATAGATTGTCCTTCTCCTGTGCCATGATATCCCTGAAAGCCTGGGACTCACTTACCGTAAATCCGGCTGCGTAGCTGTCGACCGCATGCCCGTACTCATGCAGTTCAAGATTGATTGTGGAATGGGAGTTGCCCGGATTGCTGTATCCGATCCGTGCAGCTGTCGTATAGCCGCCCGCACCAGGCACATCGTCCCAGGTACGTCCCGTGCCTTCCCAGCCTCTCGGTGTCACACCCGACAGATATTCGAACTCCGGCAGTTCGGTGAGCGGCTGGTCCATAAGTATGATTCTGACGCCTGCACGGTTCGTATGTGCAAGAATCCGTTCATCCACCCGTGCGAGCCGGTTGATCATGGCCTGGGCTTCATTCGCATCGTAACTCCCGTCATCATCCCTGATTTCGACCATGTTCTGTAGACTTGGGCTGTTTGCAGATGCCTGTTGTGGCGCGAAACCGGTAAACATCAGCAATAGCCCGAGCACCATCACAATTCCTGTGAGGGTTTTCTGTTTCATATTTTTCCCCTACCTTCGCTCGTGTTTCCTAATATCTGTATTCCCTATAATAGGGATTTTAGACATGATTCTGATGAAACGATGATGTTAATCTACACTATAGTGCCTAAACAGGTCTCTGGCAAATAAAAAATGGCCATCCGGCATATGAATGCAGGATGGTCATGTCTTCAGCTGTATCTAGGTCAGACTTTCCCTTACGACTTTCTTGTAGTGGACCAGTGACAGCAGTGCAAAGAGGGAATAGAAAAGTGCATATACCCCCATCACAATCAGCATCGGCGTCCACATTTCAGTACCAAACAGGAACCATCCGGCATTCACTGCGAAATAGGCATGCAGCAGGCCGACCAGCAGTGGCACTCCGAAGGTGATGATCATTTTGAACGACAGCCCCCTGATGATTTCACGTTCCGAGAAGCCGAGTTTCCTGAGTACATTGTAGCTCCCCTTTTCTTCCTCGCTTTCGCCGACCTGCTTAAAATAGAGGATGCAGCCTGATGTCACGAGAAATGCAAAACCGACGAACGCAATGACGAACATTGTCATGCCGGAAGCCTGCAGCTGACCCGTTTGCTGCTGTATTTTGGATTCGAAGACCGGGTTTTCCTCACGATTCATCATATTCAAGATATCCATGCTGTCGCCTTCAGTGATATCGATGGCATGCAACATCTTGACTCCCTGTTCCTGCATCTCGTCGGACTGATGCTCGGAGAGCTCCTGATAGACCGTTTCGTCGACAATGGCTGTAGGTGAACCGTAGGAAACCATGCTCGGGAGAACCGCCGTCTCCTTTATGTCAACGAGTTCAAGCGAGCGTTCGTAATCATCCGAGACGAATGTCATGGGTGCATGCAATGTATAGTCGATGAAGGTCTGCATGACACTCGGCGTGCCGGTGATGATGGTTTCATTGGGACCGAGTGCGACTGAACCAAAATGCGCATCACTCACAACATTCATATACAGAGTCGAACCGTTAAAATCCAGTGCCTCGAGATCAGCGCTGATTGCACCTTCCGTCTTTGCCTCGTAGTCGACCGCCGGCATTTGGATGCTTTCGTAATCCACTCCTTCTTCATCGAGGAGTTCCTCATAGAATTCCAGCGCTTCCTCTTCATAGAACACATAATCATGCGGCATTGTATTTTCGACCATCTTCTCTGTAGAGTAGTAGGTGATGTAGGACAGCGACATGAGGCCGATGCTGAGGGCACTGATGACGGCAATCAGCGTCAGCAGGAATGCATTGGACTTCATCTTGAACATGATCCTTGTCAGGGAGAGGACATCCGTCACACTCACGTGTCCCTTCTTCGATTTTCTGATCATGTTCAGCACGAAGGCAACTGAAAATTTGAATGTGATATATGTTCCGATGATCGTCAGACCCAACACACCGAATACAAGCAGAAAGATAAGGGAGACATTCTCCATCAGCTGTGTGGAGAAGTAATAGCCGACTGCTACCATGGCGAGTCCAAGGACGCCCATCAGCACTGTGCCCGTGCCGAGACGCCTTGTATCCGATTCGCTTGTCCGGTTCATCGTCATCATCTGCAGCAGTCTTGTCCGCTTCAGGAAAATGAAGTTCTGAATCATCAGCAGAACGAATATGCCGATGAACAGCAGCGCCGTCTGGCCCACTGCTGCCATTGAAAAGTTGAGTCCGACGGAAAGTTCGACCTGCATGATCCTGAGCAGGATCATCATCAGCATCCTCGACAGCAGGAATCCGAAAAGGATGCCCACCATCAGGCTGCCGAAATAGATGATGGCATTCTCCAGCACCAGTATCCTGAACACTCTGCCCCGGTCGAGCCCGATGAGCTGGAAGAGCGCAAGTTCTTGGTTCCTCCGCTTCAGGAAGATGGTATTTGCGAACATTACGAAAGTGACGATGATGACGATCAACAGGACTGAACCGACTATAAAGCCGGTCGACATCATTGTGCCTGAAGACAACTCCTCGGCGGCACTCTCGTCCTTCGACATGAGGACGAAAGAAAAGTACAGGGAGACACTAAAAATAAGCGCGAAGATATACAGTCCATAGTTTTTGATGTTCCTGAAGAAATTTTTCAGGATGATGCGGTTAAGATTCAACGCCGACACCGCCCAGCACGCTCTGTGTATTCATGATTTCCTTATAGAATTCCTCCTGGGGACGCCCGCCCCGACGCAGCGTCGAATATACCAGTCCATCCTTCAGGAAGATCACCCTGCCCGAGTAGCTCGCAGCCGTCGCGTCATGGGTCACCATCATGATTGTGGACCGGCTTGCCACATTCATCTGCTGGAGCTTCTTAAGAAGGTTGCTTGCCGACTTCGAGTCCAACGCACCTGTCGGTTCATCGGCAAAAATGATTTTCGGCTGATGTATGAACGCCCGGGCGGCGCTGGTGCGCTGCTGCTGGCCCCCGGATATTTCATTCGGATACTTTCCACTCAGTTCATGGATGCCAAGTTCCCCGGCCACCCGTTCGAACTGACGGTCCACCTCATCCTTCTTCATATTCCTGATGGACAGCGGAAGCAGGATATTCTCCTTCACAGTCAGCGTATCAAGCAGGTTGTATTCCTGGAAGATGAACCCGAGGTCATTCTTTCTGAAGTGCGCAAGCTGCTTGTCCTTCATTTGGGTGATATCCGCGCCTTCAATCTGTATATGGCCGCTGCTCACCCGATCGATTGAGCTCAGTACATTGAGCAGGGTCGTCTTCCCGGATCCCGATGCCCCCATGATGGATACGAATTCACCCTTTTCGATATTCATATCAATTCCTTTCAGTACTTCTGTCCGGTTGAATCTGTTGCCATAGGACTTTTTGATATCCTTTGCTTCCAGTATCATATTGATGCCTCCATCTGGTTTTTTATCATACTCATATTCTATATGTATCCTGCAGGACAATCGTTCGATTTACATGACAGAAACAGAAGACCATGTGACATTTTCGTCACATGGTCTTCACTTTATGGAAAGTATTCTGCCCTGGAAAGATGATTACGACCCGTGTGCCTTCTCCATATTCGGAATCCACTTCAATTTTCATATTCATGGCCATTGCAGCTTCCTGTGCAAGGTACAGCCCCATGCCGGTCGCCTGCGCATCCTCGTGATCGCTGGTCGATGTGAAGCCCGCTTCGAATATCCGGGGGAGATCCTCACTCCGTATTCCTCTGCCATGGTCGGTGACGGTGAGGACAAGGCGGCCATCCTCCATGGCACTGCTTACACTCACATCATCATTATCCGTATATTTGACACTGTTTGTTATGACCTGGTCCAGGATGAACGTGAGCCATTTGACATCCGTCTCCACCTCCGGTACTGCCAGATCGATATCAAAGCCGACCCCCTTCTCCATGCACAGGCGCCTGACCTTCTGGATACTCCGTCTCACAAGCGGTTCAATTTCAGCCGTCTCGAAATAGAGGTCATTCCGGATGTTTGGCAGTCGCTTCATGTACAGCATCTCATTCAGCATGCCATCTAGCCGCTGCCATTCATTGGCAAGCTTCATCTTCTCCTGTCCTTCCAGATCGTCGATCAGCAGATGCATCGTCGTCATCGGCATCTTCATATCATGGATCCAGCGGGTGAGACCGTCCAGGCTCTCCTTCGTTCGGCCCGACTCCGCGTCCAACCGCTCGTCATGTGATCGCTTCACTCTGATCAGGCGCTCATGGATGGCCTGCTGCTCGGCCGTGACGGGCAGGGGCAGGGCGTCGATGTCCTCCACCGCCTCGAGGGAAAGCAGTTCCCTCGTATACCGTCTGCCCCTCGCATACTGCCATACCGCGAAAATGACGAGGAGTACACTATTGATGGCGACGATATAGAGGACGGAAAGATTTGGGATGGCCGCATCCAGAAGTCCAAGCAGCAGAATCATTCCGTTGAAAAGGAGGAACAAAAGCCACCAGGGTAAGTGCTGCTTCAGATACATCAGTCTCACTCCTTCAGCATATAGCCGAGTCCGGTTTTTGTAATGATGGCATCCTCAAGGCCCATCTCCTCGAGCTTTTTGCGTATGCGGTTGATATTGACGGTCAGCGTATTATCGCTGATGAACTTCGCATCATCCCACAGCTGTTCGATCAACGTCTCCCTTGAAACCACCTGATTCCTGCTCCCGACGAGGATGGAGAGGATGAAGGATTCATTTTTGGTCAGATCAAGGACAGCCCCCTCCCTGGAGACAGTAAGCTTTTTGAAATCAAACACCGCGTCACGGAATCCGACCACATCCACATCCTGCTGTCTGTACTGGTAGGCACGCCTCAGGAGCGCCTGAACCTTTGCCACCAGCACTTCGAAGTTGAAGGGCTTCTGTATATAGTCGTCGCTGCCCATCTGCATGCTCATCACCATATCCGACGGATGGTCCCGTGAAGACAGGAAGATGATCGGCACGCTCGATATATCGCGGATCCGCCTGCACCAGTAGAACCCGTCATATTTCGGCAGTGTAATATCGATGATGACCAGATCCGGTTCAGACTGGATGAAGTCATGCACGACATTGCCGAAATCGGACACCCCCGTGACCGTGTGGTCCCATTCCTCAAGGCGCGATTTCAATTCCTCATAAAGCGGCATGTCGTCTTCAACAATGAATATCTTCGACATTATGGCTTCCCCCGATTTCTTTTGCAAAAAATAAATATCCAGTTCCCATTATAGAGGAAACTGGATATTTTGTATCGTTTTCTATGACTGTATCGTATAGTCCGTCTGCATGTCCCACTCATGAATCTCGAAATGGCGGGCGCCGCTTGTCACATAGGGGTCCTGTCTGACGATTTCTTCGACCGCTTCAAGGGATTCCCCCTGATAGATGACGAGGCCGCCGGCGCCATCGGCAAAACGTCCATACATGAATACATTTCCGGCTTCCCTCTGATCCCTCAGGAAATCCAGGTGCTGCTGACGATATTCCTTACTTTTCTGTGCATCCTTCATCGGTGCCAATGCTGCGAAATATTTCATGCCATCCCTCTTTCCAAATGTTCTTTCCTATATATTACCATCATGTTGCCATGTTTTTCTATATCTGTCTGGCTTTAAGGAGCAGTCTCAGGAAATAGGGGCCACCGATCAGTGCCACGACGATGCCCGTCGGAATGATCGTCGGTGCAAGTACCAGCTTGCCGAGGAGATCCGCCCCGGTGAGCAGCACGCCGCCGATCAGCAGGGAGGAGAAGAACAGCACCTTCATATCCTGCCCGAAGAGGAGCCTTGAAATGTGCGGGGCAATCAGACCGATGAAGCTGATCGCTCCGCACACGCTCACGGCAAGGCTTGAAAGCATTGCTGAGAGGATGATCAGGATGATCTTTTCCTTGTTCACATTCATGCCGAAGCCGATCAGCATCTCATCATCCAGGTTCAGCATGCCCATCTCCCGGATCCGGAAGAAGACGAAGGCTGCAACGATCAGGATGTATGGCACCGATATATAGACGAACGGCCATGTATCCCCCCATATGTTGCCGGCGAAATACCGGTTGAGCATCTCCATCTGGGTTTCATCAAACATGGAAGTGAATACATAGACGAAGCCGGTCACCCCCATCGCGGTCGCAATACCGATCAGGATGAATATGTTGCTTTTGAACGTTCCGCCCATGAAGGACAGGAAGAAGATGATGAGCACTGTCGCAAGGCCGCCGATAAAGCTCATCAGGGGGAGTGCATACAGATGCTGGCTCATCGAGCCGCTGATGAACATGATGAAGAGCACCACACCGAAGCCGCTGCCGGCATTCACACCGATGATGCCCGGATCGGCAAGTGGATTCTTCGAAATGACCTGCAGAATCAGGCCGCTGAGCGCAAGAGCGGCGCCGCAGACCAGCGTGACGATGATCCGCGGCATCCGGAACTCGAACAGCACGAGCTCGACATCCTCCCCTGCCTGGTTGGTCAGCAGGGCCAACAGGTCGCCGGGAGCCAGACTGAAGGTTCCCGTAAGCAGGTGCGTGAGTACGATTGCGATGAGCATGACGATGATGATGATGAATTTCATCCGGTTACGCATATTTCCGCCCCCGCTTCTTGATGATATAGATGAAGAAAGGCAGTCCGATCACTGCAATGATGGCGTTGACGGGCGTTTCATTGAAGACTCTGGCGAACATGTCGGACAGGGCGAATATCATCGCCCCGAGCATTCCGGTATAAATGATGGTGAACCTGTGCATGTTGCCGAACAGCATCTTGACGATGTGGGGCACGAGCAGCCCGAGGAATACGACATTCCCCACCATGGCGACTGCCATACTGGCAAGCATGATGGCAAGGACCAGCGTCACCCTGCGGTACAGTGTCTGGTTCTGGCCGAGGGATACCGCCATCTCGTCCCCGAACAGGAGGACATCAAGCTCCTTCGACAGGAACAGCAGCACCGCCACGAGCACCAGTGCAATCGGAAAGACCAGGACGATGTTCGACATCGACTGCCCAGCGGCACCGCCGGCGGTGAAGAACGCGACGTACTGCCCCAGGCCGAATGTGATCACCAGGAAATCCGTCACTGCATAAAGCAGCAGGCTGATTCCGGCACCGGCGAGAATCAGGTGCATGGGGGAGCGGTAGCGCGTCAACGAAAGGATCACCAGGCCGACCAGCATGCCGCCGGCAAAGCCGACGCCCATCACCCCGATGAACGGCAGTGTGGGCAGCAGCAGTGCCCCGACGATGATTGCAAGATTGGCACCGGCATTGATGCCGAGGATGCTCGGCTCACTCAGATCATTATGCGTGACGGACTGGAGCACAAGCCCGGATATGCTGATCATGAATCCGGCGAGAAGTGCACCCAGTACGCGCGGCATCCGGATCTCATACAGGATCTGGTGCGCCTGGTCCGTCATATCCAGGGTGAAGATGACACCGAGGACCTGCTGGAGGGTGTATGTATTTGTCCCGAACATCATCGCCACCACAAAAGACAAAAGAATGCCCATCAGAGTGATGGGCAAAGGATACCATTTACGATCCATGCTGGACCTCTTTGACTGTCTGGCAGAACAGATCGTAATCTGCAAGGATCGGCTTGCCTGTCAGTGGATCAATGGTGATTTTTCCATTGATGTTGAACACATTGTTCAGAATGTCGTTTGTCAGGACATCGGTGGGATGACCGCTTTCGATGATTTCCCCCTGGTCCATGATGATGAGGTGGTCTGAATATTTTATTGCGTGATTGATGTCATGGAGCACCATGACGACCGTCTGCTTCGTCTGTTCGTTCAATCTTCTGACGATGTTGAGCGTCTCCAGCTGGTGATGGATGTCGAGGTACGTCGTCGGTTCATCGAGCAGCAGCACGTCCGCCCCCTGGGCGAGGAGCAGGCTGATCCATACCCGCTGCGCCTGTCCGCCTGAAAGCTCGCTCATCATGCGCTCGCTGAACTCGATGGCACCCGTCTCCTTGAGTGCCCAGTCGATGATCTTATAGTCATCCGGCTTCAGGCTCTGGAAGCGTTTCAGGTGCGGATACCGGCTGAAGCTCACCAGGTCGCGCACTTTGACATCATACTGGAGGCGGTTCTTCTGGGAGAGTATGCCGACCTTTTTGGCAACCTCCTTCGATTTCATCTGACGGATGTCCATATCATTGATATAGACGCCGCCCTCCTTGGCGGAAATGATTCTCGAAATCGTCTTCAGCATCGTCGACTTGCCGCAGCCATTCGGTCCGATGATGGTCGTCACCTTGCCCTCCACCAGCTCCATATTGATCTGATTGAGGATCGTGCGCTCATTCAATTCGACTTTTATATCTTTCAGCAATACACTCGTCATCCATGACACCTGCCTGTTTTTATTTCGTCAATGCGTCTACAATGATATCTTTCTGGTATTCCAATGAATATGGGTCGTTGTAGTAGAATGTCGGAGAGTCGAATTCGATGACATTGTCATTCTGTACGGCTTCGAGACTGTTCCATACTTCCGTATCCTTATAGGCGTTGTCCGCACCGGAATCGCCCGTGCCGACGAACATGTAGTCGCCCGCATATTTCTCTATCTCCTCAGCGGAAATCTTCTTCCAGCCGGTTTCGACGACTTCGTCCTGGACGGCTTCAGGCACTTTTACATCCAGTCCCTGATAGATGATTTCGGTGCCGCGGCCCCAGTTTGTACCATATACATATATGTCTTTGGCGAACTGTTCAATGACACTTGCGGTTGTATCTTCACCGATGGCCTCCTGGACCACTTCACGGTCCTCTTCAAGTTCGGCCTCCCAGCTTTCGATCCACTCTTCCGCGTTCTCTTCATTGCCTGTAATCTCGCCGAGTTCCCTGTGGATGTCAAGATAGTTCCACTTGGCATAGTCGATTGGAATTGTAGGAGCTACCGCTTCCAGTTTATCTAAATTTTCATCAGAATTAAAGGTAATAATCAAATCCGGATCAAGATTCATAACTTGTTCAATATTTCCCTCTTCAATCAGCTCGATATCTTCGGTATACGGCTCAAGCACTTCGCTTTCCGTCACTCTTGCATGTGCCCCGACGACATTGGCATCCATATGCATCAAATTCCCGAAATAGCTCATCCCGAGGATGACGATGCGCTGCGGGTCTTCAGGAATCTTTATCTCCTCGCCTGCGTCAGTCGTGTAGGAGACCATGCCGCCTGAAGCATCCTCTGCCGAATCTCCGCTCGTCTCTCCTGCTGCCGATTCATCCGTCGCTTCCTCTGACGATTCCTCTGAATTGCCACATGCTGCAAGAACCAGTACCATAAGTAATGCAAATAACCCGATGAACTTTTTCATTTTTCTACCCCGCTATGATTTATTTGAACTCCCGATATTGATAATCATTCTCATTGACTATATAATAAACGAGAATAGGGAATATTTCAATAGAAAAGAGGAAAGGCCATGAATATTTCGGATACGCTCATCATCGGCGGCGGACCAGCCGGTCTCTATGCCAGCTTCTATGCAGGACTCCGCGGCATGAGCGTCCAGCTCATCGAACACCACTCGGAGCTCGGGGGCAAACTCAATATATATCCCGAAAAAATAATTTGGGACATCGGCGGCATCCCCCCTCAGCCTGCCGAGGACATCAAGCAGCAGATGATCACTCAGGCGCGGACGTTCCATCCTGAAATCCACGTATCAACCACCTGTGAATCGGTCATCCGCCATGATGACCATTTCGAAACTATCACCGACCGGGGATCCTTCTACAGCCGGACGCTGATCATCGCCTCGGGGCGCGGTATCTTCACCCCGGTCAGACTTGCGGTCGAAGGCGCCGAGACATATGAACTGACCAACCTGCACTATACGGTCAAACGGCTGAACCGTTTCAAGGACCGGAACGTACTCATCTCCGGTGCCGGCAATACGGCGGTCGACTGGGCGGATGCCCTTTCCGAGGTTGCCGTCTCCGTCACGATGGTCTACAGGAGCGAAGAAATGAAGGGCCATGAAGCGATGATCGCAGCCCTTCACAGGAAGGATAATATTCAAATGTGCGCGCAGTGCGAAATCGATACACTGCATCCGAACGCTGCAGGGGATGCCATCGCCTCGGTCAGGCTCACCAACGGCCTCTCCCTCGATGTCGATGACGTCCTCATCAGCCACGGCTATGAATCGAACTGTGAATTCCTCAATACACTGGACGGCGACTTCGAATACAATGAACATCAGATGATCGAAACACATGATGTCGCCGACACGCCGGTGCCCGGCATATATGCCTGCGGCGACCAGATCATCTATGACGGCAAAGTCCGCCTGATCGCCGGCTGCTTCACGGAAGCGGCCCAGGCGGCCAACCATGCGAAGACCTTCATCAAATCCGATGCACCTGAAGACGGCATGGTCTCTTCACACAATGACATCTTCAAGGAAAAGAACAAGGCCCTGATCAGGAAGATGCACTGATGACTTGGACCGTGGAGATATTCGTCCCCACCCCGCCATACAAAAATAGAGTTCATCTCCTTTGAAGAGGAATGAACTCTATTTTTTTGGTTGTGATCATTTTCTCCATGATCTCTTCAAACAATGCCTACATATCCTTCATCGCATCCAAAAACTGCATGATCGCCGGACTGAGCAGGATGATGAACAGTGCCGGGAAGATGAATAGCACCATCGGAAACAGCATCTTCACCGGTGCCTTCATCGCCTTCTCCTCGGCCCGCTGCGTTCTCATCTGCCGAACTTCCTCGGTCTGGACACGCAGCACCGTGACCATGCCGATGCCGAGCTTCTCAGCCTGGATGATGCTGAACACCAAACTCTTCAGCTCCTCGATCGGCACACGCCCGATCATGGCAGTAAGGCCCTCCTTCCGCGTCCTGCCGAGCCGGACCTCTTCAAGCACGTATTTGAACTCGTCAGACAGCACCCCAGGCTTTTTCGCGACCACTTTGCTGAGTGCTGCATCAAAACCCAGTCCCGCTTCCAGGCTGATCGTCAGGAGATCCAGAAAATCAGGCAGTTCCTTCAGTGCCTGCGCCTGCCGTTTCTTCGCCTTCATGTTCATGTTCAGCTTCGGCAGGGCGATGCCTGCTGCCACCCCTGTGAATAGGAGCAGAATGCCATGGACGAATGTGAGATTCATGAACAAAATCACTAGTACGGAAAACACAGCCAGTACGCCCGAGAGCATCCACTGCACCATCTTGAATTCGATTGGGCTGAGTTTCATCCCCGCCTGCAGCAGCCGGACCTCCATCTTGTCCACCTTGTCCTTGGCGAGCCTTTTCTGCGACTTCTTCTTGAGGCGCTTCCATCCCGGCTTGATCAGTCGATCCATGAATGAAGCGTCCTCAATATCGATGTGCACATCCCCCGGTGCATCCGCCTCCGGAAAATACAGTGCAGTGCGTGCTGGGACCGTCCGGTTCCTGTAGGCAGGAATGGCCAGCGCTGCGTAAATCATCATCGTGATGGATAAAAAGAAACTGAGCATGAGAAATAGCATGGTTACACCTCGATCATTGTCATTTTGCGGATGAATATGAAGCCGATGATTTCAGAGACGAGTGCTCCGGCGAGCAGTATGCGTCCGATTGGTTCAGTGAACAGCAAACTCATATAGTCGGGGTTGATGACATACAGCAGCATGCCCACGACAATCGGAAGCAGCCCGATGATCAAGCCCGAAAGCTTGCCCTGGGCGGTCAGCGTACGGACCTGGTTCTCTATCTTCGTCCGCTCGCGGATCGTCTCCAGTATCTTATCAAGGAGATAGACGAGGTTCCCACCGACCTGCCTCTGGATCATTATCGATTCGACCAGCATGTCGAGCTCCGCGCTCGGCATCCGCCGCTTCCAGTCAATGAGCGCGTCTTCGAGCCGCGTCCCATACTGAAGGTTTTTAAGGACATACTGCACTTCCTCCTTGACGGGCGAATACGACTCCTCTTCGACCATCTGGAGTGCCTGGAGCAGACTGAACCCCGCCCTCAGTGAACCGCTGATCGAAGTGATCATCCCGGGGAGCGAGTCGTTGAACTGCTTGATGCGCTTCTTTTTCTTCTGTCCGAGCATAATCATCGGCATGAAGTATCCAAAGAGCCCGCCCATGATGGCCAGAATGAAGTTGTTCGAGATCATGTATAGTATGCCACCGGCGATGATGAAGGCCATCATCCTGAAAGCGATGAATTCCTCGACCTTCATCAGTACGCCGGCCGCTGTCAGTTCACTTTCCAGTCTTTCACGCTTCCTGCTCTTCCTGCCCCGTTTGACGAGCAGGTGCTTGAGGGCGCTGTTGGCATTCTTCAGGCTCCCCTTCAATGAGAAGGGTTCCCGGGGCTGCGCGCCTTCCGGATTTCTGGCGGCGGAAATGGCAAGAAGAATAAGAAAGAGGGTAATGAAAGTGCCTGCAATCAGAATGATTTCCATCCGGTCACTCCTTTTCCATGAACAGGGAAGCCGGCAGCTGGATGCCTTCCTGCTCCAGCTTTTCATAGAACTGCGGCCGGATGCCCGTCGGCACCAGTTTACCGATGATTTTGCCGTTATCATCCACACCGTTCTGCTTGAATACGAATATATCCTGGAGGACGATGACGTCCCCTTCCATGCCCTGCACTTCCGTAATGCTGGTAATCCGCCGCGTCCCATCGTTGAGACGCGACTGCTGGACGATGACATGGAGGGCGCCGGCAATCTGTTCCCGGATGGCTTTGATCGGCAGATCCATGCCCGCCATCAGCACCATCGTCTCAAGCCGCGACACCATGTCACGCGGACTGTTCGAGTGGCCCGTTGCAAGTGAGCCATCGTGTCCGGTGTTCATCGCCTGCAGCATGTCGAGCGCCTCTCCGCTCCGCACCTCACCGATGACGATGCGGTCCGGACGCATACGGAGCGAATTCCGGACCAGGTCACGGATTGTGATGGCCCCCGTCCCCTCGATGTTCGCCGGCCGCGTCTCGAGTGACACGACATGCTCCTGCCCGAGCTGCAGCTCGGCTGCATCCTCAATCGTCACGATGCGGTCCTTGTTGGAAATGAAGGAGGACAGGACGTTCAATGTCGTCGTCTTGCCGGAACCTGTCCCTCCACTAACGAAAATGTTCAGCTTGCCTTCAACGCACGCCTTGATGAAGGCCGCCATCTCCTCGGTCAATGTACCGAAGCGGATCAGATCATGGATGGTGAACGGATCTTTCGCAAACTTACGGATCGTAATCGTCGGTCCTCCGAGCGCAAGCGGCGGAATGATCGCATTGACACGCGACCCATCCTTGAGCCGGGCGTCGACCATCGGGCTGCTTTCATCCACACGCCTGCCAAGCGGGGAGAGAATCTTCTCCAACACCGCCATGACATGGTCATCATCCCTGAATGTGACGTCGGTCAGAGACAGTTTCCCTTTGCGTTCTGCATAGACATGCTTCGGCCCATTGACCATCACCTCGGATACATCCTCATCCAGAAGCAGGGGGTTGATGGGCCCGTATCCCGTCAGGTCGTTCTTCAGTTCGAGCTTCAGCTTTTCGATGTTGCCGATATTCTGGATATGGTCGTTCTCCTGGAGAATGTCCTGAATGATGTCATCCATATCCACGACGATGTCTTCAATATCCTCGTCCTTCCGCTCTTTCAGGATGAACTTCAGCGTCAGGTTCTTCAGCTCCAAATATTCCGCATCCGGTTCTTCGACCCGCACCGGTTTCGGCTTCTCCGCTTTTTCCTCCCTGATTGGGGGCAGGCCGGCTTCCTTCTCCTCCACAGGAGCAGTATGCTTCGGTGCTTTCACTTCCCTGTCATTTGTACTGCCATCATTTTTTGTCTGTAGTCTGGCCAGGAGGCTCATGCTTCAGTCACCTGCTTTCTGTCGCCCATCTCACGGAGATGCTCGGTGATCTTCCTGATCTTTTTCGAGAAGCGGTGTTTCGGGCTGCTCGATAGGAATGGAATGCCGCGGTCCAATGAATAGGAGATTTCCTTCAGTGCATAGGGCAGATAGAAGACGTGCTCCTGTGCCATATTCAGATGGTCGGGCACCTTCTTCGTTTCCATCAGCGTCGGCACGGTATTCTTGTTTACAACGAGACGGGTCTTCTCCCCATGACCGAGTGCATCAAGCGTCTCCACCATGAGCCGTGTATTCTTCAATGCAGCCATGCCCGGTGTGGTGACGACCATGATGCGGTCTGCCAGATCCATCAGCACCATGTTCTGTTCGGTCAGTCCATGATGCGTTTCCACAATGATGACCTCAGCCTGTGACTTCAAGTTCTCAATCGCAACGGAAAGATCTTCCGCATCGACGAGATCAGCAAACTCCGGACGCGGCGGTGCCGGAAGCAGCCGGACACCCGACGCATGCATCGTACAGAATGTATGGATGTTCTGGAAATCATCCCGTTCCACCGCTTCCTTGATGCTGACGCCCGGGGTCAGGTCAAGCGCCAGTGCCATATCACCAAATTGCAGATCACCATCGACGAGCACCGTACGCCTCCCCTGCTCCTGGAATGCCATTCCGAGATTCGTGGCGACGACCGTCTTCCCAGCGCCCCCCACTGCACTTGTTACCAATATGATTTCAGCGGTCATAACCACCACACCTTTCATTCATTCTCCAATTTGATGATGCGGCTGCTGATCCAGCCCTGCTGGCCGGATTTCGTTTCCACATGCATCCAGATGCGGCCATCCGCATCCGTCTCTTCTTCATTCTTCGTAATGAGCGAATCGCCCGCATCCACCACGGTCAGTACATTCGCATCGAGGGAAGGGCCGTTCCTCACATGGGCCCGTTCGGGAAGTACGATGATGTCCTGGGCGTCCGCATTGTCTGAATCCCCTTCAGTAGCCGGTTCTTCGACTGTTTGCTCAGTCGCTTCGACCTTCATTTCAGAAGCTTCCGCCTTATCCGCCCCACCTTCGACACTGCCGACTTCCATGTCCATCACTTCGCCATTCTCCTTCAACCTGCTGATCAATAACAAGTGCAGAACGCCATGATAATTTGCATCTACAACTTCAACTGCATCCGCCTGCTTCATCTCAACCGTTACAGTCAAGTACTGCTCATTCCCTTCCCCTTCGCCCGGCTCTTTCATACGTTGATTGACCGCCAGTATTTTCACGTTTTCAAACAGTATTCCAGCTCGGCCAAACCCATTTTGATTAGACTCATCATATGGTACATGTACAATATCAATCCTGTCGTTAGGTTGAACCAAGCTAGATACCGGTTGTGATTGATAGTCTTTGACTTCAAATGATACGGCTCTATAGCCATACGCCACTTTTTTGGATAGTATATCCCCTTCGCCTTTTTTCTCGATGTGGTGCTCAAGCAGCACCTCTCCGGCTACAAGGGAAGCCGCTGTATAATCCCCGATCGCCATATCTTTGTTCCTTACCGCAGACGGGTGCACTTCCGTCTCCCGCTTTTCGATCACCTGAAGATTTTCTCCTGTAAGCTGCGTGTTCTCCTCGATGTCCGAAGCCGCTGCAGCCACTTCAACCATTACAGGCTCGTCCGTCTCAGCCGCACCACTCTGCTGCATGACTATATAGAAGACGCCTGTCGTCAAAAGTCCTGACAGAATCGCCAGCATCAATATTTTTTTCGGTTTCATTGCATTCCACCTACCGTGTCAATTTAATCGTATATGCACCACGGTCCAGTGGTGCGTCTCCATTTGATTCTCCCGCTCCGACCCTCTTAATGAAAATGCCGCTGATTGAGTCATCCTTCGAGTCCATCGGATTAGCGAGATAAAAATAGGCAAACCCTGTTATTTCCACACTTTTCATCTGTTTCCCACCGTCGCCCAACGGCTTATATACCGGAATCAACATGATCCTTGGACAATCCCTCTGCTGGTAGTCTCCATCAGGGTAAGGACAATTGCTTATCCTGTAGTTGACCCCTTCTCTAGTTGCTCCTGCGATGTTACCCGTCTGAGTATTGATGACATCCCCTACTTTGAGCTCTTCGTCAAAGCCATATTTGAGAGATTCTCCATAAGATTTCGCTCCTGGGCCTTCCAATGCCAGTATGCCGAAGTTCCCTGTCTCGGAATCTCCTGCATCCACCTTCAATGTATAGGTGTCCCCATAAACTAATTCCATTGATTCATTCAATCCCAGCGGTACAGTACCGATGCCGGCAGTCATGGCATGGAGGCCAGCTTTTGCCTCAGCCTGCACTGTTACACTGTCTACTCCAAACAGGGCAGAAAAGAATACTGGAACTTCCCGCCCAACTCCCACATGAAGGAGGGCGTCTCCTTCCATATTTGAAAATAGAAGACTGTCCGTCTCCCCATGATGGTCTAGAATTTCGCCCACCACCTGGTTCACCTTCTCACTCGAGTTGGGCAGTTCCTGTGCGCCTGACAGTGCTGCCGCATTGGCAGTCTTCTGCATGTGACTCTTCGTCATATAAAGATGACCGCCATCGACAACAAGGCCAAGGATTGCGAGTGTGATCATCATGCCCAGTGCCATGAGGAGAAAGGAGCTTCCCTCTTCCTTTTTTAAAAAAGCTTTCATCATATCACTCCACTCTCGTTGTAGAGCTTGTCTTCACTGTGAAAGGAATCGCATAATCTCCCAGCGGGTTGAAGATCTGCTCAGGGTAGGTGATTTCCACTGTGACATAAGTTCCCGGGTCCTTTTCACCTGTCGGAGACACGTTCACAGTGAGTTCCGAAGCATCACCCGCAATGAAATTGTCGATTGCGTACGACTTCACCATCTCATCCGACTCCCCGAGACCTGCCATACGTGCTGCATCCTGGGTCACGAGCTCCAGCTGAAGCTGAGAATGGATGACCCGCCCAAAGTCGACGACACCGATGAGCAGAAAAAAGATGAGCGGTACAAGAATTGCGAATTCTACAGTCGATTGACCATTTTCCCGTCTCATCATAGAAGTTCCACATCCATCAGCAGCGCCAAGCCTGAACCACTTGCGATTGCCACACCGTACGGCATGCCGATGCCAAAGGATTTCTTCAATCCACCCCTTGTCACAATGACAAATATCGCAAGCATTCCTCCGACCACCGCCATATAGATGAAGGATTCCAATACAAAGCTACTTCCTTTAAACGCACCAACCAGGCCAAGCAGTTTGACATCCCCTGCCCCCATGCCCCCAAGGATATAGGGGATGAGCAGTAATGCAAAACCGACGACAAATCCAATCAGAGCGTCCCCAAATCCACTGAATCCACCGAATATGATATTCAATCCAAATGCAGCCAAAAGTGCTGGAAAAATCACCTTGTTGTATATTTTCCGTTCACGAATGTCTGTAACGACACAGACTGCAAGTACGATAATAAGAAAGACATTGATCAGCATATATCCTCTTCCTCCCGTCCGATCTTTCTACAAAAAACAGACCCATCAATAAGGTGGGCCTGTGGATGCAGCAAGTATATTATCCTTCTGTCGTTGTAGTTGCGCCAGTTATAGACTTAACGATACCTTCGAAAATGGCTGTGAATTCATCTGTAAGTACTGCAAAAGCGACTACGATTACGACAACAAGCATTCCCAGAATCAGACCGTATTCCGTCATGCCCTGTCCTTCTTCTTCCATTAACAAACCTCTAAAAAGTTCCATCATGTTCAATTCCCCCATATATATAATGATTAGCGTAAAGCTATATTGCCTGGTTTTTTTCAGCAAATGCCACAGTGTCACCAGTGGAGAGATCACCGAGTGCGCCTGCGGGAAGTTCGATGACGGATCGGGCTCTTTTGAACCTTCCGCCGACCTTCCCGGGTGCAAGATGTTTTTCAATACCGACGACCACGTTCTGTTCATTGATGTAGATGACATCGATGCTGAACTTCATGAAGAAGGTGTGGATTGAACTGCAAGGGTGGAGATGAAGGGCCGCGTCATGAGGCATGTCATGTCTGAACATCAGTCCTTTGAATCTGGACCAGAAGCTGTGTGCCTTGATGAGGTCTTGTGCAATGACTGTTCCCCTTGTACTGTTGATCAGTTTCATCTGTGTCTTCCTCCCTGTGTGCCTGTGGCTTGCTGTGTGATTACAACCCAAATTATGCACCTGAATGCAATTTACATCTATCCCCCATCACTCCCATTATTCGGATGGGCTGCCAATGGGAGCATCCTCTTATGTCACTAGGAGTCCCGTCCTATTGCATTTATTGAAAAGGGCATAAAAAAATGGAGAATGATTGCTCATTCTCCATTTCCTCCCCTCACTTATGCGATTATGGATCCATTTCAAACTCAGAAGCGGTTTCCGGTTCCTGATAGCGGTAGAGCGTCTTTCCTGCCTTCTGGAACTGCTCGATGATGCCCTGCTTCATCAACAGCTCCAGAACCGGTTCCAAATCCTCTTCATTCCTATCCAGGTTTTCCGAGAGATCTTCAAGTGAGTGGGCTGACTGCGGGTTGGATTGAAATAGCATTATGCATTCCATCTTTAAAGACGGAATCCTTCTAGTGTTCATCCCTTCCCCTCCTCGCCTGACACGGCATCCATAAGCCCGACCTGATGCCGATCACCTTTTTACAGCAAATATGAATCTTAGCTACTATCCAATCATACCCCTATCCCACAATATGGTATATCCGCTTCTGGTCTCATTTATTCCAGAATTTGTATAGGGGACAGGAAAATGATGGATGGCACCATTCTCCTATACCCCCTCCGGCTAGTGTTTATGGAGATATCTGTAAACTTTTGAAATGGCACTTACCCTGTCCGAGACATCCAGCTTATGGAATATCTTTGTAATATGGTTCTTTACGGTGTGGGCACTGATATAGAGGATTTCGGCAATGTCCTGGTTGTTCTTGCCTTCTGCCAGAAGTGTGAGCACTTCCTGCTCCCTCGGGGAAAGGTGGTCCATGCGCTTTACAGCGTCTGCGATTTCCTGTATATCGTCCATTTTGGAACTGCCGCCCAGGTCGAATTCCACTTCGCTGACGTGTGTCGTCCTGACGAGCGACAGGAAAGTATCCAATGCCGCTTCATCGATCCGGGGGAGATTTTCGGCATCTTCCAATCTATCCGATTTGGAGTAGGCGATGCATAGGGCATATATATATCCGGCAATATCCGTTCTGTCCGTACGTGGGATATCATGGTGCTGGAGTATGGCATTGCCGGTCTCCATTACTGACGCTGCATCATTTTCAGGGAACATCCTGCGTATAAAATCAGATGAATAGTGGGAAAGCTGGCATGCCCTGACGACAGCACGGGCAGACGCTTCCGGAAATTCGAGGCGTGCTGTGATGACGGCGGCGAGTTCGGCCGCTTCCTTCGACCGGACATATGCCGCTTCGTCCATTTCCTGGACGGCCAGGTGCAGCGCTTCAGACTTCTCCTCCTCAACATGTGTTTCCCTGTGTCCAGCGAGCTGGAGGGAGACGCCGCCGATGATGGAGAGGGTCTGGAGGAATGCAATGTGCTCCTGCAAGTCGAGTTCTGATGTACCATCGATGCCGACCGAAAGGATTCCCTGCATTTCATTGCCGTATGCCAGCGGGCATTCTATCGCCTGCTGTCCATTCGGCAGGGTGACGACATAAGGTTCGCCGTCTGTATCTTCAGGCAGCCGCGAGAGCTGCCGGGTCCGTTCCATCATCGTCCGGACATACTGGCTCACTTCTCCTTCGTAGCTTCCCCGGGTGACGAGCTTCCCCTTCCCACTCTTGTTGTCCTTGATGAGGACGAGCGAAAAGGGCCCTTCGACGAGGTTGATGCTGATGTCGAGCAGAATCAGTATCATGCGCCTCGGATCCGGAGTGGAGGCCATCAGCCGGCATATCTCCACAAGCGAAGTCAGACGGGACAGCTGCTGCGAGTTCTCTTCCCGCAACCCTTCCACAAGCAGGCTCGATTCGGTGAGTATGGAGGTCATCTGCATGAGCGTCTTTGTTGAAGCACTCGCACGCTTCTTCGAGAAGCTGCCTCCGAACAGCACAGCAACCGAACCGTCATGCGCCTGTGCCGTATCCGTAAACAGAAGCTGTGGGCGTTCCGGCAGGGAGGCGAATATCCTTGACCGCCTGTCCTGACCGATATCCTCCCAGTATCCCGGCACTTCCGTCAGCGCAGTCCTTCCGAGGAATCCCTCCCCGACGATGAACTGCTTCCCTCTGAGTGCCCCGGCTTCCCTGCCGATGATTCGGGTCACTGTATAGGTGTCCTCCCCGGTCTGTTCGGCGATTCCCAGGAACTCGATTTCTCCCCCGTCCTCGGTCACTTGGGAGAACAGTTCGGCACTTGCCGCCTCGTGCTGCTGCACGGATTTTCTGAGCCTGTCGAGATGGAGGCCGGATAACGGGGTGACATCGGTCTGCTGGAGGCATAATCCAGTCACTTCAGCGATTCTGCCTGCAAGCTGGAGCCACTCGCTTCTATTGTTCTCATACAGGATGGGTGCCGCGCCTTGCATCTCAGTCTGCATATCGACATCCCTGTCCTGGTCCACCAGGACGCCTGCCCATAGATAATGGGATGTCCCCTCACCATTTATGACAGGGGCGGCCATGATATGGACGCCCGAGGCTACTTCATATATGAGCGGGCGGCTGATGCGCCCATCATTCTTGAGTATATGCTTCATTTCATTCAATAGTCCTTCTTCCAGCATTGTGCCGCACAGTCCATTGCCGCCTTCGACCGAAGTGAGCACCTCCCCTTCCCTGTCGGTGAGGAAAAATGTCAATCCATACTGTGAAGCGAATGTCTGCTGGACCTTTTCCAACAATTCGATTGCTGAAGCCATCTTTACCATCTCCAGTGCAGTTTATCTTGGGTTGTACCAGTATGGCGAAACGTACATAAGGGTTTACTTAACCCTTTACCCATAGACACTAGAAACATGTAGAATAGATGGAAATGAATTCAAATTGCGTCAAGGGCACGCACCAGTGCCTTACCGATTTCTTCGGAGGGGCTCCTGCTGTCGAACTCGAGTTTTTCACCATTGATGAAGACGGTCGGAACAACCGAGATTGAACGCTCCAGTGCCTCTTTCGTAATATCGAGGCTCAGGTTCATCGTACTCCGCTGTTCCTGACAGCCATACTCCTGCTCCATCATCTGTTCTATTTCGCCGCTGTCGAGATGTGCCCATTCCCTCTGTGTGAGGAACAGGGACTTCATGATTTCATACGCTTCATTCGGCTGGTTGTAGTCTATGAAAAGGTTCGCTATCGTTCCGTGAAGCAGCCGCACCTTCGGTTTGTCATAATGCTTGATGGTATACTTCACTTCCCCCGCCTCAACACGCGGCATCACAGCTTCATGCGCGGCCAGGAAAAAGTTCACGCAGTACGGGCAGGCGGTATTCAGGAACACTTCAACATGCTTTTTCGCCCCATCCCGGCCAAAGCTCAAAGGTGGTGCATATTCCATACTCATGGTCTTCCCCTCCAATATTTCACTTTTGTCATTTCAAGTATAGATTAACCCGCAATGGTTGTGAAGATTCAATCATGTTGTGCTTTGAATTATTCAAATAAAGCGCACAATCCTATTGACAGTGCCGGAAAAAGGCGATAAAGTTTGTCTTAAATTAAATTGAGATGATTCTTATCCAGAGAGGTGGAGGGACTGGCCCTTTGAAGCCTCGGCAGCAGCCCGTGCGGGCCTGTGCCAATTCCAGAAGCGTAATGCTTGAAGATAAGAAGAGATGAATTTCTGCCCTCTTCTTCCATGAAGTGGGCTTTTTTGTTTCTCAGATCATCAATCAAACCATTGGAGGCTTTTCATCATGAAGGATAATACACGGGGCAATCCACTCGCACTGCTCCCCCTGCTCATTTTTGTTGCGCTGTTCATCGGTACCGGCATCATCACCCGGGACTTCCAGGCGATGCCGATTACTGTGGCGGTCATCATCGCCATCGTTGCAGCAATGTTCATAAAACCGAAAGACCGGCTGAATGAAAAGATCGGCATCCTGACCCGAGGTGCCGGCCGGGAGAACATCATGCTGATGGTGCTCATCTTCCTGCTCGCCGGTGCATTTTCACAGGTTGCCGAGAACATGGGTGCTGTGGAATCCACAGTCAACCTCGGCCTGTCACTCCTCCCGAGCAGCCTGTTGCTGATTGGGCTGTTCATCATCTGCTGCTTCATCTCCATTTCAATGGGGACATCAACAGGCACGGTTGTGGCACTTGCCCCCATCGCCATCGGCATCGCTGGACAGACAGACCTTTCATTGGCGCTGGCACTTGCCACGGTCATCGGCGGTGCCATGTTCGGGGACAACCTGTCGGTCATTTCCGATACGACGATCGTTTCCACACAGTCGCAGGAAGTCAAAATGGCCGACAAATTCAAGACGAACTTCTTCATTGTACTGCCGGGTGCAATCGCGACGATCATCATACTCTGGTTCATTTCCTCCGGACAGACGACGACACCGGCGACGGATCTCGACTACAATCTGTTTAAAGTGCTGCCCTATCTCGCCGTCCTGGTGATCGCCCTGCTCGGCGTCAACGTACTGATCGTGCTTTCCGGGGGCATCGTGTTTGCCGGACTGGTCGGTGTGCTTGATGGTTCCTATACATTCACATCATTCGTCGCCGCGGCCGGAGAAGGTATCGGCAATATGCAGAACATCGCCATCATCGCCATTCTGATCGGCGGACTCATCGCGCTCATCCAGCATTACGGCGGCATCGACTACCTGCTCCATTTCATCACGAGCAGGATCCGCTCCAGGAAGGGCGCAGAATTCGGCATCGCCGCACTCGTCAGTGCCACAGACCTCAGCACCGCCAACAATACGATTTCCATCATCATCACCGGGCCACTGGCCAGGAACATCGCCGACGAATATGGTGTGGACAGAAGGAAATCGGCGAGTGTGCTCGACATCTTCGCCGCCGCCTTCCAGGGGCTCATCCCCTACGGGGGACAGATGCTCGCTGCTGCAGGCCTCGCCGCCATTTCACCCGTCGCCATGATTCCATATTCCATCTATCCCGCAATGCTCCTGATCTGCGGCATCATCGCGATACTCATCGGTTTCCCGAGGAGACTGAATGCGTAACGGGATGAACAAGCAACTTCGGACAACTGAAACGACAGCAAGTTGGACGAAAAACACTCCTCTACCTAAAATGACCTGATCCTTAGAGGATCAGGTCATTTTTCGTCTGCTCCAGGACTATTCAGGCTGTGTCATCTCAAGCGCAGTATGGACCATCATCTTCACGCCGTCGATGAAGCTGTCTTCATCGATGCCGAACTTCGGATGGTGGTGTGGATATTCCATATCCTTCTCCTTGCTGCCAGCACCAATCCAGGCATAGGTTGCCGGGATGATGCGGGAGAAGGCGGCGAAATCCTCCCCGCCCATAGCGAGCGGATACTCGAAGACCTTGTCTCCAAACTCCTCTGTCGCCATCCTTCTGACCCTGTCCGTTGCAGCATCCTCATTCACCACAGCGGAATAGCCGTAGTTGAATGAAAAATCATAGGTCGCACCGTACATGTCGCAGACACCTTTGACCGCTTTTTCCATACGCTCCCTGACCATCTCCCTCGTCTCATCATTGATGGTGCGCACGCTGCCTTCGAGCACCGCACTGTCCGGGATGATGTTCTTCGCACTGCCGGCATGGAATTTCGTCGTCGAGATGACGGCGGAATCGAGCGGCGATGCAATCCGTGAAATGATCGTCTGGAACTGGTTCAGGACCTGGCCGCCGATGACAATCGGGTCGATCGAGTTCTCGGGCTGGGAAGCATGCCCGCCCCGCCCCTGGATCTTCAGGTCGAATGTGTCGGAATTCGATGTGATCGGGCCGTTCGTGATGCCGATCTTTCCTGTCGGTATCGGTGTGAACAGATGCTGGCCGTAGATGAAGTCGAGGTCATCGAAAAGTCCGGTTGCCACCATCTCCTGGGCACCGCCCGGCGGCTCCTCCTCGGCATGCTGGAAGATCAGGTAGACTTCACCATGGAGGGCGTCGATATTCTGCACGAGCACTTTGGCTGCCCCGAGCAGGATGGCGGCATGTCCGTCATGCCCGCAGGCATGCATCGCACCATCGTTCGTGGAGATGAAATCGATATCCGTGCGTTCCTCCTGGATCGGGAGGGCATCGATGTCTGCCCGGAGGCCGATTCTACGCCCCGGTTTCGTCCCTCTGATGATGCCGAGGACACTCGTTTTTGTCGGCTGGGAAATTTCAATACCCTCCATTTTCTCAAGTTCCGATTTTATATAGCCGCTTGTCCAGTGTTCCTGGAATGACACCTCCGGATGTCTGTGCATCGTGCGGCGCCATGTGACGACTTCTTCCATTACATTTTCAATCTGTTGTTGCAGGTTCATTTTCCATTCTCCTCAATTATCAATATTCAGGCAGGTAGATCGGGCCGTCGATACCGAGCGGGATGCCGATCAGATACCATACGATGAGCAGTATCGTCCATGCAAAGAACAGGACGATCGAATACGGCAGCAGGGCCGACAGCAGTGTGCCGAGTCCCGCGTTCTTGTCATAGCGCTGCGCAAACGCAAGCAGGAGCGGCAGGTATGGCAGCATCGGTGTGATCGGGTTCGTGAAGGAATCCCCGATGCGGTAGAGCATCTGCGTGAATGCCGGGTCATAGCCGAGCAACATGAACATCGGTACGAACACCGGTGCCAGGATGGCCCATTTTGCCGAGGCGCTGCCGATCAGCAGGTTGATGAGGCCGGCCAGCAGGATGAAGCCGATGATGAGCGGAATGCCGGAGGCGTTCACCGCCTCAAGCGCATTCGCCCCCTTGATGGCGATGATCGGCCCGAGGTTGCTCCAGCTGAAGTAGGCGAGCATCTGGGCGGCGAAGAATACGAGGACGACATAGCTGCCCATCGTACCCATCGCATCCCCGAGCATGCTGCCGAAGTCCTTCGTCGAACGGATTGTGCCCGCCTTGAGCCCATAGACGAGGCCCGGGACGAAGAAGAAGATCGTCAATATGAATATGATCGAATTCATGAACGGGGAATCCTGGATGATGGAGCCCGTTTCGGCATTACGGAATATCGCATTCTCAGGCAGGAGAAGCACCATGAAGACGATGAATGTCAGCAGTGCAGAGATGTTCGCCCACCTGAGCGCCACAATCTCCTTTTTCTCCAATGGTTCATGGTCGGCCGTCTCCAAACCTTCGTATGTACCAAGGCGCGGCACTGTAATCTTCTTCGTCACGAAATAGACGATGAAGAGCAGGAATACAGTCGCCACTGCCGTAAAGTAGTAGTTCATGAGCAGGCTGCCCGTATAGTCGGGGTCGATCAGCTGGGCCGCGGGCTCCGTGAACGCAAGCGCCAATGCTTCGGTCATCCCTGGGATGACGTTGGCTGCGAATGCACCGAGGGAAGCCGCGTACGCCATGACCAGGCCGACGAATGGGTGGTAGCCGAGTTTCATGACGACCATCGCCGCAATCGGCGGCAGGATGATCGGTGCTGCGTCACCCGCAACGTTGCCGACGATGCCGACCAGGATGATTGCAGGCAGGATGAGTTTCTGCGGGGATACTTCAATGGCACGTTTCATCGCCGTCTCGAAGTATCCCGATTTCTCGGCCATTCCGATACCGATCATGACGACCAGTACCATGCCGAGCGGTGGAAATTCACTGAAGTTCGTAATTGCTTCCGTAAAGATGCGGACGATTCCTTCTCCATTGAGCAGGTTCACCGCCTGGATCGTTTCACCATCGGCAGGGTTCACCGCTTCCCATTTGAGCATGCCGCCGACGAATGAGGCACCAAGAATCGTAAACATCAGTATGATGAATAATACAATCGGGTCGGGGAGCTTATTCCCCACCCTTTCGACGACATCGAGGAAACGGTTGAAGATTCCCCTCTTCTGATTGTTTTCCATATGTATGTCCTTCCCTTTTTAAATTTTCAAATAACAGTAACATTATTGCAGACCGCGGGATAAAGCACAAGAGGATTTTCAGGAGACCATAAATTTACTTATGGCAGCCGGCGTGCTACAGTTTTCCTAAAGATCTGCAAGTCCCGACAAGGAGTGGAGACATGGACAATAGAAACTTTGAACGTGCCAGAGCCCTCCGGCACGAACTGCACGCACACCCGGAACTCTCCAACGAAGAGAAATGGACGAAGGCCCATCTGATGGAGTTTCTGAAGGCAAATACCTCGCTTGAAATCATCGACCATGGCAGCTGGTTCTATGCCGCCTACCGCAGCGGTAGTGACGGGCTCAACATCGCCTTCCGTGCAGATTTCGACGCCCTGCCGATGGATGAGACCATCGATATTCCGTGGGCTTCGACAATCCCGGGCAAGGCGCACAAATGCGGCCATGATGGCCATACAGCGACCCTCGCCGCCTTCGCCCTCGAAGTCGACCGGCCGGGCAGTACCAACAGCATCTTCCTCCTCTTCCAGCCCGCCGAAGAGACGGGTGACGGCGCAAGGCAGTGCCTCCCCCTACTCAAGGATGAGGCCATCGACAGGATATATGGATACCACAACATGAGCGGCATGCCGTACCGGTCGGTCAATATAAAGGATGGAAATATCCAATGCGCCTCCACAGGCATGATCATCAGAATGACGGGAAGACCCGCCCATGCGAGCACGCCGGAGGACGGCATCAACCCCGCCCCCTCCATCGCACATATCATCAATGCCCTCCCGGACCTCACCAAAAGCAGTAAAGGGCTGCTCCTTGCCACCGTCGTCAACGTGGACATCGGTACAAGGGACTTCGGCATGGCGGCATATGAAGGGGAACTGTCGCTGACCATCCGGCCCCTCCACGAAAAGGAGCTTGAGCAGCTGAAGGCGGATATCATCACCATTGCACACGGGGAAGCGATGAACCGCGGACTTAAAGTCTCATTCGATTATACGGATGCCTTCCCCGAAACGGCGAATGACCCTGACATGGCGGATGAAGTGCGCAGGGCGGCCGGGGAGTGCGGCCTCGAAGTGAATGAACTCGACGAGGCCATCCGCGGCTCGGAAGATTTCGGACACTATACAAAAGAAGTCCCCGGCGCGTACTTCTATATCGGCAATGGCATCGACCATCCGTCCATCCATACTTCAGAATATGATTTCATTGATGAACATATAAAAACAGGGTGTAATATGTTTAAAACTTTGGCAAATGTATAATATGTGGAAAGACGCCATGCGAATATTCGCATGGCGTCTTTTCCTTCTAGCGGTCCTCCATATAGCCCTTCCATATGAACAGCCCAATGAAGGATAATGTACCGATAAAGCCGTAAAGCCAGATGGACAGCATTTCGTTGACGAACATCAGGACCCTCCTTCTTCTGCTGGTCTCGCCTCCATGGACGGGCGGAGCACCCATGAGGCGATGTTGATGGTGGCGATGCCGATGAAGGTGGCCACAGCCCCTGCCGACATCGTACTCGGAATGATGCCGCTGAAATAGAGGAACAGGTAGGAACCGAGTCCCACAATCATCGACAGTTCGGCAGCCCGTGCCGGTGCCTTCCGTTTCGCATAGACCGCCTGCAGTATTGGCCCCATCGTGCCGGCGGCGATGCCGGAGATGCCGATCCACATGACGTCCCCCATGTATTCGGGTGGACGGATGACGATGAGGAGTGCCAGCAGGCCGATGACCGGCACGGTCATCCGGCTGATCTGGAAGGCCATCCGCTGCGCCTTTTCGTCGCTGACTTTGACGATGCCCCGCTTCACCAGGAACTTCAGGAAGATATCATTGGCAAATACCGTCGAAATGGAGACGAAGATGCCGTCCGTCGTAGACATCGCGGCAGCCAGTATGACGACGCCGAAAAAGGCGACGAAGATGGCTGGAAACGCCCAGATGATATAGTCCACAAGTGCCAGGTCCGCTGCAGCGACCGAATCGCCGAGCGCCGCCCGGCTGTACAGGCCGCCGAAGAGGACAAGGACACATAGGGAGGCGACGACGACGTAGGTCGCAATCATCTTCCCGAGGTCCTTCTCATGCTTCAGTCCGAGCACCTTATTGAACAGGTGCGGGGCGGAGGCGAATGCCCACTGGATGGCGATGGCGCCGAATACCGCCCCGAAGGAATAGAAGTGCATGGATTCGGGGTTGAATACCGCCACGAGATTCTCGTTCTGTGCAGCAAGGTCGCCCGAAATGCCGGAGAATGTATCCGCAATGCTCCCGCGCCAGAAGATGACGATTCCCGAGATGAATATGACGACGGCTGTGACCGCCATCAGCACCGCCTGGATGGCATCGGTATATATGTCGGCAAGTGCCCCGCCTGCAAATACATAGACGACGACAATGACTGCAATGAGGATGAGCCCGGTCGTGTAGGACATGCCGAGCAGATACTCGAATATTCTCGCACCCGCCACGAACTGGGCGGCGATGTAGAATATGTTGAACAGGAGGATGAGGGCGGTCCCCACCCTGAGGATGTCACTTTTGTAGAAATCCCCCAGCCAGTCCGGCAGGGAAAGGGATTTCTGCTTCGTGTTCAGCTTCCGCACCTTTTTGGCCACCATGAGCACCCCGATCGGTCCGCCGCCGATCATGGCGAGGAACAGCCAGAGGTTGGACAGCCCCCACTCATGGGACCACCCCGGGTACCCGAGGAACGTTGCGGCGCTCAAATAGGTTGCTGCGAATGAAAAGCCCAGTACATACGGACCAAGCTTGCCGCCGCCTGTCGCAAAGTCACCGATGGTCTTCATTTTCTTCGAACTCAGATAGCCGACCGCAAGCATCAGCACCAGAAATGCGGAAAAGCCGATCCAAGTATATAGGGTGATCTGTTCCATGTATGTCTCCTTTCCCTAATCAGTACCATTGGCCCGCAAGGCTTGGTCTTTTCGCCGGATGATTGTCTGCCAGGTGCTTTCTGCCCTTGCCGAACATGTTCTCCCTGAGGGTCTCGCCCTCATACTCCGTGCGATAGATGCCGCGCGCCTGCAATTCAGGCACGACAAGGTCGACGAACTCTTCAAACGTTCCCGGCGAATAGGTCTGGGCGATGTTGAAGCCGTCTGCGTCGCCCTCTGTCGCCCACTCCTCAATCCGGTCCGCAATCTGTGACGGTGTACCGATGAACTTTACGGTGCCATTGCCGAGTCCGTGGTTTTTGATGGCCTCCCGCAATGTCCATTTGCGGTTCGGGTCCTTCGTATACATATCGAGGTTCCCCTGCACCGCCTCCGTCTCGATGTCTTCGATGTACTGGTCCGGATCATACTGGGAGAAATCGATGCCCGTATGGCCGGACAGGAGTGACGCCGTCCCTTCATAGCTCACGCTGTTTTGGAGCGATTCGTACTTTTCATACGCCTCCGCCTCGGTCTCCCCGATGATCGGCAGGATCATCGGAAATACTTTGACGTCATCCGCATTCCTGCCCTGGGCCACCGTGCGCTCCCTGATATCCTTCACGTAGGCCGCGAGCGCCGCGAGCGAATGGTTCTTCGTGAACACCGCTTCCGCATGCTTCGCTGCAAAGTCGCGTCCCTTCGGCGATGCGCCCGCCTGGAAGAGCACAGGCGTCCTTTGGGGGGAAGGCTCCACAAGATGCGGGCCGGGCACATTGAAGAATTCGCCGCGGTGGTTGATCATATGCACCTTGTCCGGATCTGCAAATGTGTCATTCTCCCTGTCATACCGGACGGCGTCCGCCTCCCAGCTGTCCTCCCAGAGCTTGTACACGACCTGGAGGAATTCATCCGCCCGGTTGTACCGCATCTCCTTCGGCAGCCGCTCTTCGAGCCCCATGTTGACGGCTTCACTCTCCAGGTATGATGTCACGACATTCCATGCCACCCGGCCCTCTGTCAGATGGTCGAGCGTCGACAGCTGGCGCGCCAGTGAATACGGCTGTGCATATGTAGTTGAGATCGTCGGGGCGAACCCGAGGTGCTTTGTGACGGCCGCCATGGCAGGAATCACGAGCGTCGGATCATGGGCGGGCAGCTGGACGGCGTGCTGCGCCGCTGCATCATGGGTGTTTCCATAGACGCTGTATGTGCCCAGCACATCTGCGATGAAGAGGGCATCGAACTTGCCGCGTTCGAGTGTCATCGCCGTGTCGATCCAGTATTCCAGACGGTTGTGGCCCGTGCCCTGGTCCTTTTCATGCTTCCATAATCCCGTGGAATGGGGGGACGGTGAATTTTGGATGAATCCGTTGAGATGGATCTGTTTTTTTGACATGTTCATACCTCCGATTTTTGATAGTGAAAAGCCCCTGCTTCCTGTAGATAAGAAGAGGGGCTTTATTTATAGAATAGAACATCCCTTCTCATCTTCTAGCAAGTCGCTACTGGAATTGGCACAGTTCACATACGGTCTGTTGCCGAGGTCTCAAAGGGCCAGTCCCTCCACCTCTCTTGATAAGAATTTTCTGAATTTATTAAGTTATGATGACTAATATATCCCATCACATATCCAAAGTCAACACCAAATCTTAGTTTTCTTATAGGAATTGAATTCGGCATGCATATCCTTCATATCATTTGATTTCAGACTGTTCTGACACTATAATTGTAACTGTACAAATTGGAATCAGTATAAACTGCGGACTGTTCTGATTGATATTTTTCCAAGCATCATCTTTCCGTAATTGGTCAAGAACTATATTATAGGAGGTTTTGATTTTGGCAGATAAGAACTATCAGAAAGAAAATGAGATTCCACGAGAAAAAGAGGCGGAACGCGATACGCTGACGACCCGGCAGGGCCGTCCCGTCACAGATAACCAGAACTTGCGCACCATCGGCGACCGGGGACCGGCGACGATGGAGAACTACCATTTCCTTGAAAAGATGTCGCACTTCGACCGCGAAGAAGTGCCGGAACGTGTGGTGCACGCCCGGGGAACCGGTGCATTCGGCTACTTTGAAACATACGGCAAAGTCGGCGATGAACCGGTGGAAAAATATACACGCGCCAAAGTATTTTCCGGTGAAGGCAAGAAGACGCCGCTCATGGTGCGCTTCTCCACCGTCGCAGGTGCCAAGGATTCTCCTGAAACCGAACGCGATCCACGGGGTTTCGCTGTGAAAATGTATACGGAGGACGGCAACTGGGACCTCGTCGGCAACAACCTGAAGATCTTCTTCATCCGTGATGCCATGAAGTTCCCGGATATGATCCATGCCTTCAAGGCAGATCCAGTATCCAATGTGCCCGATCCGACACGGATGTTCGACTTCGTCTCCCGTTCTCCGGAAGCGACGCACATGATCACATTCCTGTTCTCGCCTTGGGGCATCCCGGCCTCCTACCGGCATATGCAGGGCTCCGGCGTCAACACATACAAGTGGGTGAATGACAAGGGCGAAGCGGTCCTCGTCAAATACCACTGGGAGCCGAAACAGGGCATCCGCAACCTGACACAGGAGGAAGCGCACGATATCCAGTCCCAGAATGTCGCCCATGCGACACAGGACCTCTACACGGCGATCGAACGCGGCAACTATCCTGAGTGGGAACTGTTCGTGCAGATCATGGAGGATGACTATCATGAGGAACTGGACTTCGATCCACTCGATGATACGAAACTCTGGCCTGAGGACAAGTTCCCTTGGAAGCCGGTCGGACGCATGGTGCTTAATGAAAATCCGACGGACTTCCACGCCCAGATCGAACAGGCGTCATTCGGTACCGGTGTACTCGTCGACGGCATGGATTTCTCCGACGACAAGATGCTGATCGGCCGTACATTCTCCTACTCCGATACGCAGCGCTACCGTGTCGGTGCCAACTATCTGCAGGTGCCTGTCAACAGGCCGAAGACCAACGTACGCACAAACCAGCACCGCGGACAGCTCGACCATCGTGATCCGAGCGAAGGCAGCAGGGATCCGAGCATCAACTATGAACCATCCATGACCGGCGGTCTCGAGGAGGCGCCTGAAGAGGCACCACAGCATCAGCCGACATACAACGCTGCGGCGATGACGAAGCCGATCGACCGTCCGAACAACTACGGCCAGGCCGGTGAGACGTACCGTGGCTTCGAGGACTGGGAACGCGATGAACTGATCAAGAACCTCTCTAATGTACTCTCACAGTGTGACGAGCGCATACAGGAGGCCATGGTCCACCACTTCACGCAGGCGGACGAAGAATACGGCCGCCGCGTCAAGGAAGGCATCGAAGCAAAAGTGAAGGAAATGCAGGAGATGGGCGACGACACCGAAATGCCCGGCCGTGAAGCTGGAGAGAAATCCAGATATGGCAAGGGCACTGCCGCCCAGCAGCAGGCTGCTGAAGACGCAGTCGATAAAGGACACGAATCCGATCCATATTAGGATATAGCTGTATAGCAAAAAGGACTGTCGCTAGTTTTGTCGGCAGTCCTTTTTGCTATAGCTATATTCGAAAAATTACCAACCTGTAAACAATCACCTAAACTTTAATTAAGATAAACATTGAAAGATATCCTTAATTGAACTTGAATTTTTTATTCATGCAATGCTCTCTATGACACACTTGTCTTCAGTTACTTTCTAACTTTTATCCCCCCATTAAAGGTTCTTTTATCAAACTCAATTATATTATTACTATCACTTACAATCTTTATTGCAATAAGGGAATTTGAATATTCAGCAGTCTCTGTGTCAAAAGGAGCGGCTACTGCACTATCTCCATAGATTTTAAAAACAACTAATTCTCTATTTTCAAGTTCTGTTATGTAAAATTCTTCTTTACTTAATGCAGCATAATATCCCATTGCACTAGAGATATAATAAGCAAAGAAACAAATTATAGCAGCAACCATAATCTTATTCAAAATTGAGTAATTCCACCTTAAATGAAGACCTTCCAAAAGATTTTCTTTAGCTTCTTCGTCAAGATCTTTAATCTTTTCCCTCACTTTGTTCATATAACCTTTTGTCTTTCTATATTTAAAAAGAGGCGTCACGTATATTACAGCTAGAAAAGAGATGATAACTACTGTGAAAAAAAATATATATTGAAACCTAAAAAATAATAGGAAAATTAAAATACAAAAAAAATAGAAAAAATATCTAGAGAATAATACTATAATCGGATTATCTATAACTTTTAAATTCGATTTAAATCCGATGAAAGCCAAAGCTAAAGCTAAAAGTATTATCACCATGGAACCTAATGAAGTTACTAAGCTTGTTATTGATACAGATAACACACTGAACTCACCGAACCCAAAGTAAGATAGATATGCTTTTTCATAAGAATATGCAATAAAATAAGAAATAGCTGTAAACGTTGCTATTAATAGTCCTGTGTCTATAAAACCTATCCTATTATTGTTCAAGTAATAACCCCCTGTACTTTTGTTTCAAAATTTGCCTAACATTATACTCTAGGTAAAAAATATCATACTAAATTTTCCCATATACATTGTAAAATATTATTAAAAATTGAAGCACTCGCCTTCCATTAAAAAGAAATAGCCCATAAAGGTTGTCTCTGCTTAAAGCTTATCCTATTTCTTTTCAACCAATCTCAATAGGATTTTAGAGTAGCTCCTGTCACACAATTATACTTCGATTCATTTGTCCACAATTTCATTCAGTTTAATCGGTTTCTCGTAAATAGGGACAATCGTAACTATATTGTATGCCTGGGTACTTTTATAAACTAGTTCACTGGATTAGACTGACCTAGCAGTATGAGACAAAGATAAAACACCTTCATTAGGCTATCTTTACTCTAAAATCGATTGGAGAGAGCTTAGGCAAGTCCTTAATGGCCACTTGCCAAGCTGCTATCCCCTCCTCCGATAAGTCAGAGATCAAATCTGCTTTCGGAGGTTTTCATCTTTTTTTAAATATCAGTTCATCGGCACCTTTTTGAACCTGATTATGGCCAAAAGTATGAACACCAGACTCAGCACTGCAGTGATGGCCATGGACCCCAGCACATCCTCCGGATCGATTTCTCCGGCAAGTAGGCCTACATTATTTCCGATGAGATATTGTGGCAGATATGCCGCGGCGTCCGGATGGATGCCCGCCATCAGCATTACGATGACGGCCGCCACCACGCTGAACAGCACTGCGATGAAGCTATTAGTGAACAGCGTCGAGGCAAGCAGGATGAGGCTGATGATGAACAGCCCGTATACCCATGTCATGGCGAACGCCAGCACCAGATGGTCCACCGGCTCATCCCAGTAGTAGATCGTATACATATAGGCCACCAGGGCGCTCAAGGCATACCCGATTGTCCACACGAGCATGAGGAAGAGGGCTTTGACCACAATCACATTCGTCCGCTTCAGCCCCTTGGTCACGAGGTTCACCAGTGTATTGCGGCTGAACTCATGGGTGAGGATGCTGCCGAATACGATGACGAAGATGACCAGTCCCATCTGGTTCATGTTGCTGAAGAACTGCATATATGAATCCAGTGTCGTGGATTCGGGGATTTCGACCGTAATGCCGGAATCGTCCATCACCATGCCGAGGATATCCGGCAGTATGAGCGCCGTGAATGGGCTCAATATCCCGATGATGGCAAACACGATGAGAATCGCTGCGAACTTGAAATTGCGCCAGGATTCGATGAACTCCTTTTTGAAGAGTGGCAGCATCTGGTTCATGTGGTCACCTCCAGATACACATCTTCAAGCGATTTCCGTTCCTTCACTATTCTTTCCGGATAGACTTCATGCTTATGCAGCACATTATAGATTTCACGCAGGGAGTGGTTTTCTATGATATATTCCGATCCGCCGGCATGGTGCATCTCAAGCAATGGGGCCACTTTTCCGTAGGCTTCCTGATCGAGCTCCACGACAATCCCCTTTTCACCGAGCGGCCCCCGGGACATGTCGATCTCCTTCACGATCTTTCCGTCATAAAGGATGCCCACCCTGTCGCATATCCGCTCGACATCACCCAGTATATGGGTCGAGAAGATGACCGTCGTCTCCTTTGTGATTTCCTTCAGTATCTTCAGTATCTCCATCCGTCCTTTCGGATCGAGGGCACTCGTCGGCTCATCGCAGATCAGCAGTTTCGGACGGTGGATCAGCGCCTGTGCAATCCCGAGCCGCTGTTTCATGCCCCGGGAATAGTTCCGGATCCTCGATTTCTCCCCGTGGAGGCCGACAAGGGTGAGCAGTTCATCGATCCGTTCACGCTGCTCCGCCTTTCCCATCTGGGTGATGTCTGCACACAGCTTCAAATATTCCTCTGCGTTCATGTAGGTGTAGAACTCCGGCACATCCGGCAGATAGCCGACATGACGGTTCGTCGGCGTATCGCCGAACCGGACCTTTTCACCGCAGACGTATATTTCTCCACCGTCGGACTTCAAAAGCCCCAGCACCATCTTCATCGTCGTCGTCTTGCCGGCACCGTTGCTTCCTATAAATCCATAGATTTCATTCTGCGTGACTTCAAGGTTTAGTGCTTCAATGACCGTCTTTTGATTGAACGCCTTCTTCAATCCTTCAATCTTCAGTATGCCCATGTCATCTCCGCTCCAGTACGAAGTATAGGATCGGTCCGATGATATTTAGGACGAGCACGATGATGATCCAGACCACCTTATTCAAATATTTGAAATGCTCCTGTCTGATGATCATCACCAGTGCAGTCAGCATCAGTACCAGCTGCAGCAGAAGCAGCGGAACCAAAAACGGCAGGTATTCCTGTACATCCATATTCATGTTATTTTCGCCTCCACGATATTTTTCAATTTATGAACGATATTTTTGAACTCTATATCATCCTTCAATTCCGAAAAGACACCATTGTCCATAAGAACCCCCAGCAACTGCTCCCTGGCAACGCCAAAATTCACCGGTACATCCTTCCCGATATCGAAGTCCGCCACCCATTCATCGATTTCCGTGAAAAATTCATCCCCGTGCAGATAATAGTCGTTCGTCAGATTTCCTACAGATTCCAAAAATGCATTCAGATAATGGATGCACCGCTTCCTGTCATCGACAAGCTGCATCGCCGCAACAAGATAGAAGTTCAGCATCGAGTTCGGATGGAGCGCCTTGAGATTAAACGCTTCGTCCATGGCTTCACCCCTTGAAACCAGTTCCTCAAGATCATCGTAGAGTCCGCCCTGCATCATCATGGTAAAGTCCCCGATGATGAAAACGATATACTGGTACACTTCAATCTGCAGGACGGCTTTGGATTTCTGGATTTCTCCCTGCATCTGGTAGGACTGGGCCAATAGGGTACTCACCGGCAGCTTGGGCAAAGTGGAGTCGGACAACAGTCCGATCGCTTCTTCCGACTGCTGCTCCATCAGATGGATCATGGCCCTGAAGAATGTGACCTGTTCCTTGAGATGCAGCGAGTCGGAATGTGCAAGCACCCGTTCAATGAACTCCTTGGCCAGAGCGAATGTTTCCGTCTTGTCCTTGGCGAGATAACCATGATTGATCAGCAACCCCGTCAGTACGGTCAGCAGGCGATAGCAGCTGTAGTAGCGATGGGCATGGCTGCGCACCGCTTCCAGTGCATCATCATAGTCTTCCGTTTCGAACATGCCGGCAAGCCTGTGATAAATTATTCTGATCTGCTTTTTGGAAAGCTGGGGTGAATAATTGACCAGGTCGTCAATCGTGACATCAAACAGCACTGCCAGGCGTGCCAGATAGTTGATCTCAGGCAGGGAGTGCCCCTTCTCCCATTTTGAAACAGCCGCCTTGCTGATGTTCAGGAATTCCGCAATATCCGCCTGCGTATACCCAATCTGCTTTCTGTTGTTGAAGATGCTCTGGCCCACATTCATATCGTTCACTACCTCACTCCTATCCTGCTTCTATCATAAATAAATACGTAAGGAATATGTATCACCAATATATAAACAAATGTCACCGAAGTAAACCATAGGTTGACTATAATAATACTGTTATAAGAAAAGGCAGGAGTGATAGCACTCCTGCCCTGGGAAAATAATATTGGAATTTACTTGTCGCCACTGAGTTTCACAAGAATTTTGGACTGGCTCTTGTCATTCAGCAGGGCCTCAAATCCCTTGTCGACGATTTCGTTCAATTCGATGTGGTCGGTGATGACCGGGAATGGATCGATCTGTCCACTTTCCATCATCTTGACCGTCGCCTCAAAAATGTCCGGCTCGTAGGCCAGAGTGGATGCGATACGTACACCGCTTGCGGTGAGGGACATCGGATTGAATTCAATCGGTTTTTCGAAGATGGAGACGAGCGTCACCATGCCGCGCGCACGTGTCGCCTGGATGGACTGGTCGACTGTCACACCGACACCAGCCACTTCGAATGTCCGGTCGACACCGTCGGGATAGTACTCATGAATATAATCGATCGGATCTTCATTACCGGAATTGACCACATGTGTCGCGCCGACTTCCTTTGCCTTCTTAAGACGTTCGTCACTGAGGTCGAATGCAAAGATGTCCTTTGCACCCGCAGCCCTGGCGGCAATGATCGTCAACAGTCCGATTGGACCTGCCCCGAATACCGCAACGGAGTCGCTGAACTGCATTTCGGATTCCCGGATTGCCTGAAGGGCAACTGCTGTCGGTTCGACAAGTGCACCGAGCTCGAGGGAAGTGTCATCTTCAAGTTTCACTATATTTTTCCTGTCTACAACAACATAGTCGGCAAAGCCACCGTCACTGCCGAGGCCTACGAAAGTGAATCCCTTGTACATATCGACAAGCGGTTCGTCATGCACTTCCTGGGTGATAAGCGGATTGATCGTCACCTTGTCTCCAGCCTTAAGGCCTTCAACACCTGCACCGACTTCCTCCACAGTACCTGAAAACTCATGACCCATGGTCAACGGTGCCTTTCTGCCAGTCATCGGAGATGCTTCCCCTTTCGGGATAAAGATGGGACCAGCGTTATACTCATGGAGATCACTGCCACAAATGCCGGCCCAGGCAACTTTGACCTTAACTTTACCTTCACTGATTTCCGGTGTTTCAACGTCTTCTACGCGAATATCCTTTGCATCGTGAAATACTGCTGCACGCATATAAAGCCCTCCTAATTGTTATTTATTTCACAACCATTATACACCCATTCATAAAATAAAGGAAATGATAACCTAGCCCTTCAGCCATTCCTTCGCCTTCATCGCAGCTTCCTGCGGCAGACTGTGTCCGTTGACCCATGTGATGGCCACATCAGCACCCCGTGATTTGAACAGGTCCACGACCCGCCTGCTCTCCTCCTCAGGTGCCATCGGATCGTTTTTGCCCATGGACAGGAAGATTTCTGCCCCGCTGAGGTCCTTATCATGCTCGACTGCAACAGGATAGAGCGGCGCAAATAGGATTGCCTTTCTGTAGTCGGTATCCTCCCTGAGCATCATGTTGATGGCGATGTTCGAGCCATTGGAGAAGCCGACGAAGATGACATCACGGAGGTCGAAGCCATAATCATTTGAGGCTTCCACGATGAAGTCATGGAGTTCCTTGCCGCGGAAGTTGAGGTCTTCTACATCATACTGCCCTTCCCCGTGGCGCCTGAAGTAGCGGTTCATGCCATTCTCGGAGACATTGCCCCTTACGCTGAGCACGTTATACTCCGGATCCAGCATGCCTGCGAGCGGCAGGAGGTCATGCTCCGTACCGCCGGTGCCGTGCAGCAGTACGAATACCGGTGCACCTTTTTTATTTTCATTGTATATATGCTTCATTGATAACACTCCCTAAATCTATTTAGAACGTTTCGTATCAAATGGACGGACCTGGTCTTCGATATATTCGCGTCTTTCCTCAAGGAAAGGTGGCAGTGCGAGGCTTTCGCCGAGCGTTTCGTACGGTTCATCATCCATGAATCCCGGGCCGTCGGTGGACAGTTCGATGAGGATATGCCCGACACGCGTATACAGGGCTTCGAAATAGAAGCGGTCCACATTGCCCGAATGGGTCATGCCGAGCTGGTTGTACTTCTCTTCCCATTTCTTGATCACGTCATGGTCCGCGACCCTGAATGACACGTGGTGGACCTCACCATACCCTTGTCTTGCAGAGCCGGATTCGTCTTTCCTGAGAATGACCTGGCCACCATTTCCGCCTTCGCCGACGTCAAGCAATGCCACATCCGATTCCTCTACAACCGGCTTCATGTCATAGACGTCCATCAGCACTTTCTTGAAGTCATCGAAGTAGCTGACCCGGATTTCGATCGGACCGAGTCCATATATCGCCTTGTCCTCCGGTACAGGGCCATTCTTCCACGGGGTTCCAGGTGCAACGCCTTCATTGTGCTCGTCGGAGATCAGCTGATACTTCTGGCCATCCGCTTCCTCGAACGGCAGCACCTTCTTGCCGAAGAGCTCCTGGATGCCATCGTGCTTCACATCGAATTCATCGAAGCGGTCCCTGTAGTATTCGATCGCCGCATCATCCGGCACCCTGAATGCCGCCCGATAGATCGAGTTCGACCCCGGTGACCCTTTCGGATTGTTCGGAAAATCGAAAAACGTCATATCCGTTCCCGGCGAACCGACATCATCTGCAAAAAACGTGTGGTAGGTGTGGATATCATCCTGGTTCACCGTCTTCTTCACAAGGCGCATTCCAAGAACCTCTGTAAAGAACTTATAGTTCCTCACGGCATCGTCCGTCATTGCCGTCACGTGGTGGATACCAAGCAGACCTTCATTCTTCATAATAAAATCCCTCCAAGTGTTAATATCCATATAATATCTCGAATTAGAGATAATTTAAAGATATGTGCTCACATGTCTTTCCACAAAACAAAAGCCCGTCCCATAAGGGAACCCGCTCTCCATCCATTCCTATCTGACATCAAAGGATACTTCACCCATGCCTTCGAAGTCCGCCACGACATGTTCCCCCTTCGACAGCAGAACAGCCTCCGTAATGCCGCCCGTCAGTATGAGGCCTCCCCGCTTCAGGCCTGTGCCGTCCCTTTCATGGAGCATCTTTGTCAGGGCAGCGACCGAATTTGCAGGATGGTCCATGACGAATGAACTGACACCGCGTATTGCGGCTTCACCATTCCTATAGAGTGTGACACCGATGTCATCCAGTTTGTATTCCTCCGGGGAGAACCGCTGATTGCTGTAGACGACTTTTTTGCCAACGGTATTGTAGAGACCATAGCCATTGGGCGGAAAAGAGTGGGCAGGCGCTGTCCCCGCATGGCCGTCGGCTTTTGTATTCGTCTTCGGGAACTCCCCCTGCCAGATGTTGCAACGGTGTTCACCGTCCGGCACCAGTTCACCCCCCCATGGGTACAGCCTCTGTTCCAGACCGCCACGGGCTGCGAACTCCCATTCCGCTTCCGTCACATAACCGGTGTCGTTGATGAAGGCACTGAATGCTTCGTTCGTTACAGCATGCACGTCCATATGGAACGGATCGACCTTCACCCGTCTTGCCGGCCCCTCGCCGTCATCCGGATAGCCCTCTCTGCCGTTCGTGCCCATCAGGAACGAGCCGCCTGGTATGTACACCTGTTCAACTGTTGTCGCGGTCCCATTCCCTGAAGATGCGCGGTACTCATTTCCTGCATCATGAGATGCCACTTCTTCATCCATTACCATGATGTCACTCCGGTTCACACTGCAGCAGCAGTGTGAATTCCTGCTTTCATCCATCTGAATCCTCCCTGATACCCAAGTAATTGCACAAACGCTGCATCACCCCACTGTAAGCGATACCAATAATAATCAGAATTTTCATTTATTTATTCAACTATAGGCATATGGAGTTTTTAAGGAAACATACATTAGATACTAATTTACATATGTCTTTAGTATGTTTATAGTGAACACTCTCGTAATGGGAAGAAAACATTTCACTTCTGCTGGCAGTAAAGTCGTTTTATATATAAAAATAAATACTACTGCTTCCTGATAATAAAAAAGCTCGGACCGTAGTCCAAGCCTTTAATATATCTACCACTTTGTAGAGATTGTATCGGAGAAAGTTTTTATGATCACCTCTTCACCCATAGATCTTCAAGCTCTTCCAGTGTCTTCCCTTTCGTCTCAGGAACGAACTTCCATACGAAGAGTCCGGAAAGGACACACATCAGGGCGTAGAAACCGTATGTCATGGCCCCGCTTATCTCCATCATGAAAGGATAGAAGGAAGTGATTGTGAAGTTCGCCAACCATTGTACCGCTACCGCAATGGCCATCGCACTGCTTCTTACCCTGTTCGGGAATATCTCGGAAAGGAGCACCCAGGCAATCGGGCCCCAGCTCATCATGAATGAAGCTGTGTAGATGACGATGAATACAAGGGTTGAAATGCCGATGATGCCGAAACCTGCAAGCGTACTTACACCCAGCATGCCCACTGCCATGCCCGTTGATCCTATGATGAGCAGCGGCTTACGGCCAAACTTATCTACATACATTATAGCAACGAGTGTGAAGATGACATTCACAAGTCCCATCACCACTGTCTGTACCATCGATGCGTTTGCACCTGCACCGAGATCTGCGAATATACGTGGTGCATAGTACAGTGCCACGTTTATTCCGATGAACTGCTGGAAGAAGGAGATCATGATGCCGATGATGATGACCTTCTTGCCGAAAGTGAATAGCGGCGTCTTCTGCTCACTCTGTCCATCTTTCGTTGATTTGATGTTCGCCAGAATCTTTTTGGCATGGGATGGTGAGCGGTAGATTCTGTTCAGCACCGTCAAAGCCTTGTCTTCTTCATCATTCAATGTCAGATGACGCGGCGTCTCCGGTACCATGAACAGCAGGAGGAAGAAGACCAATGCCGGCACCGATTCTGATGCGAACATGTATCTCCAACCCATATCGTCGATCCATATGTCCGACTGTCCGAATGTAATGGCATAGTTGACGAAGTAAACGACGAGCATCCCGAATATGATGGCGAACTGATTCCATGAAACCAGTCGTCCCCTGATGCCTGAAGGTGCCATCTCACTTATGAACATCGGAGAAACGGCTGAGGCAAGTCCGACTCCAATCCCTCCTATAATACGATAGATGTTGAACATGATGAGGAGGGCGAGACCCGACTCTCCGACTTCAAAGAAAATAAGTTCAGGATACGCGGAAAGAAATGCAGAAACCATCAGCAACAGTGCTGCCAGCTGCAGTGATCTCTTACGACCAAAAGTTGCAGCAATCCGACCGGACAACAGGCCGCCGATTACACAACCGATGAGGGCACTGGAGACCGTCACCCCATGGATGAACGAATTGTAATCCGCAGTTATGTACTTCTGGAGTGATTGTTCGGCCCCGGAAATGACTGCTGTATCATAACCGAACAATAACCCCCCGAGCGTTGCAATCAGAGTTATTGCAACGATGAAACCTCTATTATAGTGTTGCGCCATAATATGAAAACCCCTTATCTTGAGCTTATACCTAAAAACTGGAGAGGCATGACCATCTCCAGTTTCTTTCATGCTTAATCTTCTTTGTACCTGAAATATTTGAAGTCGGCATGCTTTCCTCTGCCGCTTGTATCCTGGCACTGCATCCCTACAAAGGCGCCTGTAAAGAATCCACCGCCTTCAACATAGTCATCAGACAATTTACGACTTTCAAAAGTCACCCCTATGTCCATCCACGATTCTCCATCAAATGAATAAGAATAGTTATAGTGATGTCCATCAACTTTTACTTTCAAGTAAATATATTCTACACTTCCGGGAACTTCGACAGCATCTTCCAGATGGGCTGAGAAGCTGAAGTTGTCGCAGGACGTCAATTCCAGCACCCTTCCCTTTTCTTCATTGAAAGAGACCTGAAGGGCCGCCCAGTTTTCCGTATTATAATAGTTGACCAGACCAGCTGCCTGCTGGAAAGTTTCAGGAGTATACTTGAGCGCCGTTTCAGCCTCAAAGTTCAGGCTCTGCCATCTTCTTGCAACAAATGACTGGGTGAAGAGGGAAGTCAATGATTCCCGGCCGTACAGCCTGAGGTGGCCGGGACTTTCCTTAAGAGAACCGATTGTGTCGGTGAATGGTATTCTGAGGGTCTGGAAATTGATGTTCAGTCCATCCCCTTCAAAAGTTTCCACTTCCTTGTACGTAGTGGACACAGGATGTGGAGGCAGGCCAGGCGCCTCGACTTCCAGGCTGCCAGCCTTGTTTCCGACCACATATGGCCACCCGTCCCGCCACTCCAGGCGCTGAAGTGCAGTTTCTCTGCCGAGCGGACAGTATCCCCGGTCATGGTAGATGGATTCCGACTCCACCCTCAACGGACGCCCCGTGAGATGCGCTATGTACCACTCGCCATTCTGCGTCTCGACGATGGAGGCATGCCCCGCCTTCTGCAGTGGGTTGGAGGGATCATGCCAAGAGGTGAGCAGTGGATTGTCAGGATGGAGCTCATAAGGCCCCCGCAAGTTTTTTGCACGTGCCAGGGTGGCCGCATGTTCATATCTCGTCCCGCCTTCGGCAGTAAGAAGATAGTAGTAGCCGTCTATTTTATAAATATGCGGCGCCTCAGTCAGTTTTATTTCCGTCCCCTCGAAAATAACCTCCGGCTTTCCTACGAGTTCCTTGGCTTCCGGGGAATATTCCTGGAGGACGATCCCCCGGAAGGGATGATGGCCGACCCGGTGGTCCCATACCATATTCACCAGATACTTCTTCCCATCTTCATCATGGAACAGCGAGGGGTCAAACCCTGAACTGTTCAGGAAGACGGGTTCACTCCATTCTCCATCTACAGCATCTGCAGTCACCAAATAGTTGTGGCAATCCTTCCATTGGCCATTGACCACCTTTACATCTGTATAGATGAGCCAAAATTGACCATCACTGTAGGAGAGGCACGGGGCCCACACGCCACCGGAGTTTGGATTGCCCTTCATGTCAAGCTGGGATATCCGGTTAAGCGGATGGGAAACCAGCTCCCAGTTCACCAAATCTCTCGAGTGATGGATCTGGACTCCCGGGAACCATTCAAATGTGGAGACAGCTATATAGTAGTCATCGCCCACCCTCAATATACTCGGATCTGGATTGAACCCTTTAAGTATCGGATTTTCTATTTTCATGATCATACACTCCCGTCGATATTATTTGTACACCATCAGGTCATGATTTAACTTCCGTGTTGCAGGATAGACCTGTTTATATAACTGGTATACATTCTCGTACTGCTCCACTTCTGCTTTTGACGGCTTGAAGCTTTCCGCCGCCTCCGTGAAGGTCTCTGCACACGCCTTCAATGAATCGAACCAACCAGAACCAACTGCAGCAATCACTGCCGCCCCCATAGCCGGCCCCTGCTCGGCCTTCAACTTCACAATTTCCGCGTTGAAGACATCCGCCTGTATCTGCAGCCAATCCTCATTCTTGGCACCTCCACCTATGGAGATGATGCGGTCGATCGGCTTTCCATGATTTCTGATGATTTCAAGAGATTCCTTCAACGAGAATGTGATGCCCTCTATCACAGCACGGGTGAAATGATGACGTGTATGCGATGTGTCGATACCGTTGAATCCGCCCCGGATACTGCTGTCGATGTGAGGCGTCCGCTCCCCGGATATATATGGTGTGAACAGCAGACCATTGGCACCAGCCGGGACTTCCTTGATGCCTGAAAGCAACTCTTCAAAGCCCGTGTCTGGGGCGAAGGTGTTTCTGAACCAGGAAAGGCTGTCCCCTGCAGCAAGTGTTACTCCCATCGTATAGAAGGCTTCCGGCGCCGCATGGTTGAAATAATGGATGGCACCGCCGAAGTCTTTATCTCCAGTCGATTCATAGGACAGGATGACACCGGAGGTGCCGATGCTGCAGAGTGCATCACCTTCGGCTAAAATACCTGCCCCGATGGCACCGCAAGCATTATCTGCTCCACCCGCGAACACTTTCACTTTTTCTGATAACCCTGTTGCTTCCACTGTTTCTGAATTCAGATTGCCCGTCTGGGCTGTCGATTCCACGAGGGGTGGGCAGAGGGAGAAGTCGAGGCCAAGCGCCTCGCAGAGTTCCCGACTCCACTCCCTGTGCTGCACGTCCAGCAGCAGTGTACCAGCAGCATCCGAATATTCCATGTTCAGTTCACCTGTAAGCCTATATCTCAAGTAGTCTTTCGGCAATAGGAAACGATGCGCCTTCTCCAATATCTCAGGTTCGTGCTTCTTCACCCATAACAGTTTTGGAAGCGTAAAGCCTTCCAGAGCGGTATTTTTTGTGACGCCAATCAATCTGTCGCTTCCGACAGTCTGAAGAATTTCTCCACATTCCTTCGTTGTCCGAGTATCATTCCACAAAATCGCATTCCTTAATGCCATTCCGGACTCTCCTACAAGCACCAGCCCATGCATCTGACCGGAGAGACTCAATGCTTCGATCTCTTCAGTGCCTATGTCGCCTATTTCCTTGAGCGCCAGCAGCGTCTTCTCAACCCACTCTTCAGGGTCCTGTTCACTGTATCCTGGTTTTTCATGAAATATATTGAGCGGTTGGACGGCCTCTTTTACGACCGCCCCCGCTTCATCAACCATGATCACCTTGATTGAGCTTGTGCCAAGGTCCACACCCAGTACGTGAGCCATCTTGAATACCTTCTTTCTTCTATTTGTACATCGTCAGCATATACTGATTGATTTTCGCTTTGATCTTCTCCAGGCTGCCGGATTCGAGGTTGATGTCACCGAGTCCGAGTGCGTGTGCTTCGAGCTTCTTGAAGTCCGTAGTGCCTTCCACAATCTCTTTGCCGATGCCATGGGTGAAGGAATCGTAGCGTGCGCTGATGAGGTCTTCAATCACACCATCGTCAAGCAATTTTTGGGCGAGTTTAAGCCCCACTGCGAAGCTGTCCATTCCTGCGATATGGGCATGGAAGAGGTCGTCAGCTTTGAAGGAGCCCCTTCTCACTTTGGCATCGAAGTTGAGCCCGCCTTTTCCGAGGCCTCCATTTTTGAGGATTTCGTACATTGCCAGAGTCGTCGAGTAGATGTCTGTCGGGAATTCGTCGGTATCCCATCCGAGCAGCGGATGTCCTTGGTTGGCGTCGACGGAACCAAGCATATCGTGGATTCTTGCATAATGCAGTTCATGCTCGAATGTATGACCCGCCAATGTCGCATGGTTTGCCTCTATATTGAATTTGAAGTCCTTCTCAAGACCATAGTTCTGGAGGAAGGCGTATCCGCTTGCCACATCAAAGTCATACTGATGGGAAGTCGGCTCCTTCGGCTTCGGCTCGATCAGGAACTGAGCGTCGAATCCGATTTCCCTTGCATAGTCCTTCGCCATATGGAAGAACCTGCCCAAGTTATCCATTTCAAGCTTCATGTCCGTATTCAGCAGCGTCTCATATCCTTCACGGCCGCCCCAGAAAACGTAGCTTTCTCCCCCAAGCTCCTTGCCGATTTCCAGTCCCTTCTTCACTTTCGCAGCTGCATAGGCAAATACATCCGCACTGTTGGAAGAAGCAGCACCATGTACAAATCTCGGGTGGGAGAAGTTGTTGGCAGTATTCCAGAGCAGCTTTACATCGCTTGTCTTCTGGTAATCTTTGATCATTGCAACGATCTCATCAAGATTTTTATAGGTTTCTTTCAGGGAATCTCCCTCAGGTGCAATATCTACATCATGGAAGCAGAAGTACGGAACACCAAGCTTGTCGTAGAATTCGAAAGCCGCTTCGACCCGTGCCTTAGCCAGATCCATTCCACTAAATTTGTCCCAAGGCCTCTGCGCTGTACCGGCACCGAATGGGTCCGAAAGATCCTCAGTGAACGTATGCCAATAGGCGACCCCGAACTTCAGGATATCCTCCATACGTTGGCCATTGATTTTCTCATCCGGATTGTAGAACTTGAACGCCATGTCCTTGTTTGAATTCGGTCCCTCGTAATTGATCTTTTCTATGTTGTTAAAGTATGCCATTGTATTTCCTCCTAATTTTAAATATACTTATTAATAATTAGTTCGTCCGAAAGACAAACTAAGTGATCATAATGTACTAAAACATGAATATACTAAACTAATCCAAACGGGGTGGTCTTAATGTATAACTCATTCATATACAGAATTCTTGAGTGGATTATGCGCCTTGCGTATGTGCAGCTCCTCTGGGTAGTCTTCACTCTGATCGGTCTGGTGGCATTCGGTCTCTTCCCTGCTACATTCTCCGTATTCCATGTGGTTCGGAGATGGTTGAGGGGAGACACCGACGTGTCCATTTCAAAAACTTTCATCGGCCATTACAAGGCGCACTTTTTCAAAAGCAACCTGCTCGGCCTGTGCGTTATCTTCGGAGTGGCCCTGATTGCAGTGAACCTAATCTTCATCGATGTTACTGCACCCGGCGATTTGACGCTGATACACATCCTGCTTTTTGCTGTCATATTACTCTACACCCTGTTCCTGTTCTATCTGTTCCCCGCTTTCGTCCATTTTGAAGGCAGCATCCTGAAAGTCATGAGAAACGCATTCCTCTTCATGCTGATCAGTCCCGTGCATACAGCACTGATGGCTGTATCACTTGCAGCACTTGGCGCAATCTTCTACTTCCTCCCGCCGCTCGCCTTCATCTTTGGCATGACTGCCTATTCATTAACGACCACCTGGTTCGCCCTCATGGCTTTCAATAAGCTCAATTCAAAGGCACCGAACAGCCAAGACACCGCATAGGTGTCTTTTTTCATCCTTTGACCGCACTGGAAGCGAGTCCCTCCACCACTTTATTGCTGAAAAAGATGAAGGCGATGAGGATAGGCAAGATACTGATGATGAGGGTGGCCCCGATAGCCCCCCAATCCGTCATATACTGGCCTATGAAGTTCTGTATCCCGACTGTCAACGTCTTGTACTTGTCGGAGCTGATGAAGGTGTTGACGAATACGAACTCATTCCAGTTGTAGATCATGTTGATGATGATCGTCGTGGACATGATCGGCATCGTCATGGGTAGTATGATCCTGAAAAACACCCCATGGATATTACAGCCGTCAATGACTGCCGCTTCCTCTATCTCTCTCGGGAGTGTGTAGTAGAAGCCGAGCAGGATCATGATGGTGATCGGCAGGTTATAGGCCGTATAGGTGATGATGATTGACAATGGATTGTCGATCAGATTGACCTGAAGGAACATGCTGAACAGCGGAATGATGGCCGAATGGACGGGAATCATCAGGCCGACCATGATCAGCCCAAGCACCAGGCCGCTGAGTTTCCACTTCATGCGGGTCAGTGCGAATGTAGCCATGCTGGCTATCACTACAGTGAGGACTACAGCAGTCGCTGTAATCCATATGCTGTTCCAGAAGTAGAGACCGATGCCGCCCTCCCATACCTTCAGGTAGTTCTCCCATTTGAATTCACTCGGCAGGGCAAAGGGGGACCCGGAAAAGATCTCCCTGTTGTCCTTGAGGGAAAAGAGGAACAGCCAAAACAGCGGAAAAAGTTGTATCACTGCCACGATTCCAAGGAAGGAATAGAGCAGTATATAGCCCAAACGATTCAACATACACATCCCCTTTAATATTGAAGTTTCTCGTCACTTGAAGTGGCTTTACGGATAAACAGAGTCGCTATCAATGTGATTATGAGCATCAGGAATCCGATGGCACTACCATATCCAAAGTCGTTTACCGAGAAGGCAAGCTTATACATATAGGATGCCATAACCTCACTGGCACCGTTCGGCCCCCCATTGGTCATTACATAAATCAGGTCGAAGTATTTCAACGAACCGACGACCGCCAGCACTACCGTGACAAGAATGACCTCCCGAATCAGGGGCAGTTTGATCTTAAGTGCAATCTGCAGCGGCGATGCCCCATCTATACGGGCCGCCTCAATCACCGTCTCGGGAATATTCTTCAGTGCAGCATAGTATATGAGTATGTAGAACCCTGCATACTGCCACACTATCGGCAGAAATATGGCATAGAGTACGATATTCGGGTCAGCCAGCCATGAAGGTGGATTTTCAACCCCCACCCGCATCAGGATCCAATTGAGGATACCATTGGAAGGATTGTAGACTTTGATCCACAACTGCGCAATCGCAACAGACGACAGCAACATTGGGATAAGATAGATTTTTCTCAGGAGACCGGCTCCTTTTATTTTGGAAGCCAACACAAGGGATACAGCCAGATAGAGTATGAGGCTCAGTGTAGAGAATAGAGCCAGAAGTGTCGAATGCCATACACTTGTCCAGAACATGCCGTCTTGCAAGCCCCTGATATAGTTTTCCAATCCGATGAATTTCATTTCCCCTATACCGTCCCACTCCATCAATCCATAATAGCCTGACAGGATAAGTGGAATGAAGATCAGCACCCCCACCAGCAGAAGCGCCGGTGACATGTAGAGGAGTATCATCCATTTATTAGACATTACCTTATTCATCACATTCACCTACATTTGAGGGAGGAGGCAACGGTAAGATTGCCACCCTCCCAGAATCATGATGCGTGTACAACTATTCGCCCTCGAGCACTTCCGTATGTGCTTCAGTGAATTCTTCAGGTGTCACTTCTCCGCCGAACAATGCCTGTATCTGATTCAGGTGCACATCTGCTGCGTCTGCACTCATCTGTACATCTGCATAAAGAGTGATGTTAGAAGCCGAATTCAAATCGTTCAGCACATCTACATACATCTGAGGCAGGTCCAGCGATTCGGGATCGATTTTGGTTGCCGGAATTATACCTACATCTGTCACTGCACGCTCGCCCCATTCTTCTACGAAGAATTTGGTAAATGCCTTCGCCTCTTCCTTTACATCCGAGTTTTCAGCAACGAACATGCCAACGCCCGGACCGCCGACATAGCTGTCCATATCTCCCTCACCGTCAACGGTTGGGAATTTGAAGTAGCCGACCGAGTCGCGGAACTCCTGTGGAACGTCTTCATTCGTCGTGTAGTTTGGCAGATCCCATGTAGCAATCAGATACATCGCCGCCTGCTCATTCATGAATGAACTCTTGGCTTCCTGGTCGGACAGACCATTCGCCCCTTGCATAAAGGTATCATTATCCACGAGGTTCTGTACTTCTTCTGCAGCCTGTATAAGTTCAGGCTTGTTGAAATCGCCGGATTCAATGGCTTCCGTCAGCAGTTGGGAGCCCCCGAGCCTGTCAGCCAGATACATATACCACATCGAGCCTGTCCAACTGTCTCCATTTCCAAGAGCGACAGGCGGTACACCATTTTCGTTCAGTGTATCCACCACCGAATTGAACTCCTCCAGTGTCTCAGGCGGCTCCAGTCCGTATTCATCGAATATGGCTTTGTTGTAGTAGACGTTCGCCGTATTCAGTTCCAATGGCAGGCCATACGTCTGACCGTCGATTTCATAGCCTTCAGTCGTCCCTTCTACAAACTGCTCGCGCAATCCATCATCCAACATGTCGTCCAGTGGCGCGAACTTTTCTCCGCTGACATAAGGCTCCAGATATCCCGCTGCCCATGTCATGCCTACATCCGGCAATTCATCGGAGGAGGAGAGCACCTTCACCTTATCCTTATACTGCTCGTTGCTCAAGACTTCAACATCCACCGAGACCCCTTCATTCTCTGCTTCAAAATCTGAGATGATCTCCTCGACCACCCTATGATGCTGGGCCGAATTGCCTTCCGGCCATAGATGCATGAATTCGACCTTTTTTTCCCCTTCGTTCCCTTCACCCGCTGAAGCGGACTCGTCCTCTCCACCGGAACAAGCTCCAAGCATCAGAACCATGGCCGTAGCCCCTGTAGCCGTAAGCGCTTTCAAGTAACCCAATAAAAAAACCCCCTGTTTGATTTTTCAATCATTTTTTATTTCTTGTTGATAGAATAGCACCCCTAACTTAATTTGTCTAGTGGATGAACAAAGTTTTACCAAAATCCATTTCGTCATTTCTTTTAGGAATGATGTACTGTATATTTAACATTATCATGAGGGCTGTCCTGATAAGGATCAATTGGAAGGAGTCGACTCAATGAAGAAAACAAAGACTTGGAACCAACATGTGGTCAAACAGGAGAATAAGGACCTCGTACTGCATACGATCATGCGCTACGACCCGATCTCCAGAGCAGAAACGGCAATTAAAACCAGCTTGAACAAAGGGACGGTCTCCTCCCTCGTCAATGATCTGATTGAAGAGAATATGGTCTACGAGTCCGGACCTGGGAAATCCAGTGGCGGCAGACGTCCGGTCATGCTGAACTTCAACCGGATGGCCGGCTGTTCCATAGGAATCGACCTTGGTGTCAACTATATCCTTGGTGTGCTTACCGACCTCACCGGTGAGATTCTGATGGAAAAGTATATCAAATACGAATATGAATCCTACGAGATAACCATGCAACATACGTTGGAAGTAATCGATTACCTCATTGCCAGACAGCCCGACACCCCCTACAGCATTGTGGGGATCGGGGTCGGCATTCCGGGAGCAGTCGACTTGAAGGGCCAGGTCATGCTCGCACCCAATCTCAACTGGGAAAACGTAGAGATAAAAGACAAGCTGCAAGATCGGTATGGGGTCCCGGTAATTATCGAAAATGAGGCGAATGCAGGATGTTATGGTGAAAAGAAATACGGTGTTGGCAGCAAAAGCAATCATATCCTCTACATCAGCATCGGTATCGGTATCGGCATCGGCATGATGCTGAATGGAGAGCTCTATCGCGGCAACAACGGTTTTTCCGGCGAGATGGGACACATGACCATCGATCTGAACGGCAACCTCTGCCCATGCGGGAATCGGGGATGCTGGGAACTCTACGCTTCTGAAAAGGGACTGCATGCAGCGATGGCTGCCTACGAGATCCCCCCTCAATCGAATGACCAAAGGGACCTCGAATACCTGATCGCCCGCGCCCGGCAGAACGATGAACGGGCACTCGCACTTTTCAATACGGTCGGCGGCTACATCGGCCTTGGTGTCAAGAATATCGTCAATACATTCAATCCCGAACAGGTCATCATCGGAAACCGCATGAGCTCTGCACAGGAGTGGATTGAACCTGCAATAAGAGAAAAGCTGGATGGAACACTATGGTTCCAAAAGGAAGGGCTGCACCTTGAATTCTCCGGCCTTTCCACCCACTCTTCGGCAATGGGCATGGCGGCCTTTTCCATCGAAAACTTCCTGAAGAGCTACCAATATAGCCAAACCGCACTTTAGGAAAGGAGGATTCCATGTTTTCAAGACTTAAGACCGCTTTCCCTTCCCTCATCCCCTTCACATGGGAAGAATCAGAACGGGAAAGGTACATATGGTTTGTGATGGAGGATGATGAAATAATCGGCATCGACAAGTCCGAGCTCTCCGAACATGATTTTTCAGTGCTTTCCGCCTTCCTCACCCCCTACCGGGAGAAATTCCCAATGCCCACAGATGAAGAGAAAAAGTGGATCGATGCCCTCCAGGGAAGGCAGACTCTTGACCGGAAGTCCGGTTACCGCTTCATCCACTTCCACATCCTCACCAGACATGTTGAACCCAAAGCCGTCGATCAGGCACTCAGGGAGGCAGTCGACCGGGAGGTGAGAATCATCTGGAAGGATGCCCATGAGGGCATCATCATAGAAGAAATCGAGCAGGCGAAGGAAACCATCAAATTCGAAGAGATCATCGATTTGATCATGAGCGACCTCTACCTGAACATAAAACTCTATGTGGCGCCTGCCAACTATGATGCCATGAGCCCAAAGACTTATCATGACCGGACTTCAGAGCAGGCCCGCCTCCTCTTCAACACCCTGGGCCAGCCCGTCATATCCTTCACCGACGGCATGACGGACCTCATACTCGACAGGACCTCCCCGGAGGACAGGCAGAACATCATCTCAGTGCTCGGTGATTATGCAGACGACCCTGCCTGGCTCGAGGCAATGACAGTCCTCTTCCAATGCAGCCTGAACATATCCGAAGCTTCAAAAAAGCTGTTCATGCACAGGAATACACTGCTGTACAAGATGGACAAGTTCAGTGAAAACACCGGACTGGACCTCCGTAATTTCGATGATGCGGTAAAGGTCCAGCTGGCCATAAGATGCCTCAATATGGAGAAGTGCACAAAATGAACGGCAATCATTGTGCACTCCTTCCATATACATCCCACCCCCTGCCCTCTAGAATAAAAGGCAACCATACAGCAAAGGGGATTTAGAATATGGCAGAACTCATGTTGAACGACATCAAAAAGGTCTATGACAACGGGGCCGTTGCGGTTGAAGATTTCAACCTGCATATCAAGGACAAGGAATTCATCGTTTTCGTCGGTCCATCAGGGTGCGGTAAGTCGACCACACTTCGAATGATTGCCGGCTTGGAAGAAATCAGTGGGGGTGAACTACGCATCGATGATGCGGTCGTCAATGATGTGGAACCCAAAAACCGGGATATTGCGATGGTCTTCCAGAACTATGCCCTTTATCCACACATGACCGTATATGATAATATGGCATTCGGGCTGAAACTGAGGAAGCAGGACAAGAAGGATATAGACCAGCGGGTCAGGAATGCCGCCAAAATATTGGGGCTTGAAGAATATCTCGACCGCAAACCCAAAGCACTCTCAGGCGGGCAGCGCCAAAGGGTCGCACTGGGCCGTGCAATCGTCCGGGATGCGAAAGTCTTCCTCATGGATGAGCCGCTCTCGAACCTCGATGCGAAGCTCCGGGTCCAGATGCGTGCTGAGATACAGAACCTCCATCATAAACTGCAGACGACAACCATCTATGTTACACATGACCAGACCGAGGCAATGACCATGGCCACAAGACTCGTCGTCATGAGGGATGGCTACATCCAGCAGGTGGGCACACCGAAAGAAGTCTATGACCACCCCGACAATATATTCGTTGCTGGATTCATCGGTTCGCCTGCAATGAACTTCTTCCGCGGAAAATTGATGGATGAGCATTTCGTGACCGATTCGCGCAAACTCAAAATTCCAGAGGGTAAGCTGAAAGTATTGAGGGAACAAGGCTACACGGAGCAAGAAGTGATTCTTGGCATACGGCCGGAAGACATCCACGATGAGCCGCTCTTCATACAATCAGCACCAGGTGCTGCACTGACTGCAGACGTTGAAGTCGCAGAACTTATGGGCGCAGAGATTTTCCTGCATTCCAATTATGACGGCCAGAAATTCATTGCCCGTATCGATTCACGGACGGATGTCAAACCCGATTCACAGATAGCGCTTGCTTTCGATATGAACAAGGCCATCTTCTTTGATGCCCAAACTGAAAACACCATCAGATGAACAAAAGAGGGACTGCTTTGCAGTCCCTCTTCCTATTTCCCTATACTGAATCTGAATACCGTCTCTTTCCTGCCCATCCCTTGTCCTTCCATATCGAATCCGAGATCCATATGCTGGGCGGCCGGCGTCACCTGCGCCTCCAGACAGAATCCCATATACTTCTGCGGCTTCCTGTGTGCGAGCGGCAGGCCGTCATCCAGATTATTGCCCGTATAGAACACGAGCCCCGGAAAATCCGTTGTCATTGTTACTTTACGGCCGCTCTCCGGCTCGTACACTACAAAGTGGTCTTCATCCTCCAACAGGAAGTAGTGGTCATAGCCGCCATTCGCCACTCTGAGCTGTGCATCACCGCTTTCGAACACTTCCTGCAGCGTCCTATCCTGTCGAAGATCGAATATGCCTTCACATGCTTTGATGGATTCCGGGATCAGCGTGTCATCCATCTTCAGATATCGGGAGGCACCACTCCTGGCAAAATGATTTCCGATGGTACGTTCCGGATCATTGTTCAGGTTGAAATAGACATGATTGGTCGGTGCCACGGCTGTCGGCCCCGTACTTTCCACTTCATACTCGAGCTTCAGGGCATTGTCCTCATCGAGTGAATAGAGGATGCTCACTTCGGGGGCGCCGGGATAATCCTCGACCGATGTCGTGAATTTCACTTTTTCGATGCCATCCTCTTTGATGACCGAATCCTTCCACACCTCTGTATGTACACCCACGTCACCACTGTGGAGCAGATGCGGACCGTCGTTGCTGTCGAAGCGGTACACCTCCCCATCCACTTCAATCTCTGCCTCCTTCACCCTGCCTGCCACTGGGGCGATGGTCACGCCGAGGAAGTGCAGATTCCCCCGATACTCCTCAAGGGAGTCATTTTGCAGGACCACATTGCTGAAGTCCCCATTTCTATCCGGCACATGGATGCCGATGATGCTCGCCCCTATGTTCAGCAGTTCGACTTTCATGCCTTTACTGTTCTCCAGCACGTATTCAATGATGCCGTCTTCATGCTTCTTTTTATTGATCTTCATTCATACCCATCGCCTTTCCGATATCATTTTCCAATAATAACAATATACCCATTCTTTCGGCCAAAAACCAATACATCACATACAACTGCTTTCCTGAATTTCAATACAGTTATTATTTTTACGTTTAGCCTTTCAATGTTAAGGTTAAAGAGTATGGAATAGTGTCAAAAATCAAAAGGCACAAAATATATTAGGAGCGTGTTTACTTTATGACCGAGTACTCGAGGGAAGATATTTTAAGGATTGCGGAAAATGAAAATGTCCGGTTCGTCAGATTGCAGTTCACTGACATACTGGGCACAATCAAAAATGTGGAAATACCAGCCAGTCAGCTTGATAAGGCACTTGACGGCGAAGCCATGTTCGATGGCTCCTCCATCGAAGGCTTCGTAAGACTGGAAGAATCCGATATGTACCTGAAACCCGACTTCAATACTTGGGTGATCTTCCCATGGGAGCACAACGGCAAGCGGATCGCCAGACTGATCTGTGATGTCTATGACATCGACGGCAAGCCTTTCGAAGGCGACCCGAGATCGAACTTGAAAAGGGTCGTCAAGGAAATGGAGGAAATGGGCTATGAAGGCATGAACCTTGGTGCAGAACCGGAATTCTTCCTCTTCAAGCTCGATAAGAACGGCAATCCGACGACGGAACCGAGTGATGAGGGCGGCTACTTCGACCTCGCTGCGATGGATGATGGTGAGGAATGCCGTCGTGAAATCTCACGCACACTGGAGGAGATGGGCTTCGAGGTCGAGATGTTCCACCATGAAAACGCCCCGGGACAGCAGGAGATCAGCTTCAAATATGCAGACGCCGTCACATCCTCCGACAACCTGCAGACATTCAAACTGGTCGCAAAAACGGTTGCGAGGCGCTACAACCTGCACGCAACATTCATGCCGAAGCCGATCTATGGGCAGCCGGGAAGCGGCATGCACTATAACGTCTCCCTCTTCCGTGATGGACAGAACGTCTTCTATGACGAAAATGACGAATTCGGTCTGAGCAAGGAAATGCGCCACTTCATGGCGGGACTGCTGATGCACGCCAGAGGATACACCGCCGTCTGCAACCCGCTCGTCAACTCCTACAAGCGCCTGCAGTCCGGATTTGAGGCACCGAAGTATATCGCTTGGAGCGGCCGCAACCGTTCTCCACTCCTCAGAATCCCTTCCACACGCGGTGCGGCGACGCGCGCTGAAGTGCGCTCACTCGATCCATCCGCAAACCCGTACCTTGCGACCGCAGCCATCCTGAAGGCTGGACTCGAAGGCATCCGCAATGAAACTGAACTCGATACGCCGGTCGATGAGAACATCTATGAAATGACGAAGAAGGAAAGGGACGTCGAAAACATCGAAGACCTGCCGACGACACTCTACACCGCGCTCAAAGCATTAAGGGAAGATACGGTCATCCAGGAAGCGCTCGGCAAGCATATCTATAAGCAGTTCTACGACAACAAACAGCTCGAGTGGCAGATGTACAGCGCCCAGATCACCCAATGGGAACTCGATGAATACTTGACGCAGCACTAGAGCATGGCACTCCAAACAAAAGACCGCCGGCTGGAACGATTTCCAGCCGACGGTCTTTTATTTTGAGAGGGTGTCCCTATCTGATGAGCAGGATGACCGCGAAGAAGATGATGGCGATGATCAGGATGCGCTCGAGCAGCTTATCCGGCAGGGTGCTCGCATACCTGCCGCCGATGGATCCGCCGATTGCGGAACCGATGGAGAGCGCAATGGCGAACTTCCAGCTGATCAGGTCATTGAAGATGAAGACGAAGGTCGAGACCGAGATATAGATGGTGACGACAAGCGTTTTGATGCCGTGCATCTCCCCCATCGGGATGTTCGGAATGAGCATGAGCAGCGTCAGGCTGATGAAGAAGCCGACCCCTGCCTGAAGTGCCCCGCCGTACAGGCCGATCAGGATGAAGGCGACCCCGAGCAGCGGGATGGCCACCTTCGGATTGAACTTGCCTTTCATGTAGCGCTGGGGCTTGATGATGAGCAGCACTGCGAAAATGACCATGAAGACAGCCAGGAGCGTATCGAATGTATCATCTGCGATATTGACCGCAAACCGGGCCCCATATACCGATGCGATGGTCGTCGGGATGGCCAGCAGCAGGCCGAACTTCCAGTTCAGATGCCCATTCTTCTGGAACTGGTACAATGCAAACCCATTCTGGAAAAGGATGGCGATACGGTTCGTCCCATTTGCCACATTGGATGGCAGTCCGAAGAATATGAGCATCGGCAGTGTGAGCATGGAACCGCCCGCCGAGACGATGTTGATGAAACCGACGACGATGCCGACGGCAAGTATTGCTGCGAGTGATAGAATTTCCATATGATAGCTTCTTTCCTCTTATTTTGTCTTCATTAAAATAGTTCCAATGTTTAAGCATTATCATACCAGTTTTATATGTAAAATACACCGGGGTGCCCAAAATTCATTAAAAAGAGCAGGTTCGGCTGCCTGCCCTTTACATCTATAGCCATTCTAGTATACCGGTCAGGTCCGTATATGCCCGGTCGGGCTGGACATCCAATGTTTCCGGCTGTGCATGTCCCCGGTTGATCCAGGCCGTATGGAAGCCGAAGCTCGCCGCGCCCATGATGTCCCATGAATTCGACGACATGAAGAGCACTTCCTCCCTTTCGACACCCAACTGGTCCAGGGCATGGGCGTAGGCGGCGGCAGCGGGCTTGTACTGCTTGATTTCATCTGCACTGATGACCATGTCGATATCCCCAGCAATCCCGGAACCGCTGACAAGCGGGTCAATCATATTCTCCGAACCGTTCGAGAATACGACACGCTGCCTGTCCGAGAGCTTCCCGAGCACATCTTTCACTTCTTCGAACAACTCAAGCTCCAGGTAGGCCTCCATCAGCACATCCTCATTTTCCTTTGTAAGCTTCGCACCTTCCGCCTTGCACGCGTATCTCAGCGCATCCCGGGTCACTTCATCAAATGGCCGGTAGCGCCCCATCAACTGCCTCTGGAAAAAGTACTCCAGCTGCTTCTTCCGCCAGGCCGCACTGATCGCCTCCCCCTTCTCCGGAAAAATCGCGTCGCATGCCGCCTTCACCGAATGGACATCGTACAACGTGCCATATGCATCAAACACCAGCGCTTTGATCATATCAGGTCCCCTCCACTTTTCAAGATGCTTTACAGCTACCCTACGCACCTCCATCCAAACAACTGGAGCGCCCACATCATTTAAAAATATGAAAAAATAGTGATATAGGAATAGTTTGCCCATATTACGGTTATAAGAAAGGAAGCGCTAAAATTGGCAACAGGAGGTGGTCTGGATGACGAAGAGAAGCATCGCATTGATCACAGCACCCGGCATCGCAGAGCGGTTTGGTGCGGAGCTTGTTGAAGTTCTGCCCGAAATGCTCGACTACTATATCACCGATGATTATGAATGGGATGTCCATTACTATGAAGATATACTTACCGGCGGCACGAACGATTCCACAGAAGTGATAGATGCGGTCCTGGAAAGGAAGGAACGAGAAGATTGGGATTATGCCATCGCACTGACCGACCTGCCGCTCTTCAAAGAGAAGAAGCCGGTTATCGCAGAAGCGCTCAAAGATAAGAATGCAGCATTCCTCAGCCTGCCGGGCTTCGGTTTCACCATGATGAGGAAGCGTGTGCAGGAAGCCATCCTGCAGCTGATCAACGAAATGTACTATGGCACTTCGGATGAAGGACGACAGGCTTCCGAGGCGAACTTGAAATCCCAAAGAAAGCAGAAGTTCGATGCCCTGAGAAACAAAAATTCGAGAGCCCTCATCGGCACCCGGCTCCTGGAACGCTTTTCCCCACTCATACGGGAGACCCCCAAAGAAGTGGGGGATGCCGTAGACGTCCGGTATACCGTCAAATCCCGGCTGGGTGGAATGATCCGGATCATTTCGGGGATGGTATTCGCCAATGAGCCCTGGAAGATGTTTCCCGCCTTTGGGAAAATCATCGTCATCGCCTTCACAACCGGTTCCTATGCCCTTGTATTCCAGACATTATGGCAGCTCAGCACAAACTACAGCGTGCCACGTGCAATACTGATGACCATCATCTCAATCCTCGCCCTCACCGCCTGGATCATTCTGGCCCACCAGCTATGGGAAAAGCGGAGTGATGAGCAATCCAACTACATCAGAAAGTTGTACAACTCAGCCACATTCTTCACACTGCTCCTGACCGTCATCATGTACTACGTCATCCTGTTCACGATGTTCCTGATCTTGACGCTACTCCTCATGCCACCGGCCCAGATCGAGTCCTACACGTCCTCATCCATAGATATAGGCATCTACTTCTACACTTCATGGATCGGAGCAAGCATCTCGACGATCATTGGTGCCCTCGGATCCGCCTTCGAGGAGGAAGAGGTCGTACTCGACAGCACATACGGATATCGCCAGCGCCAGCGTCATAAGAAACTGAAGGAAGAACGTGAGAAGGAAAAGGAAAAGGAAAAGAAGGAGGAAGACAGTAGGAAGTAAGAGGGATAAAATAACCGCGCGTCAATCTGCACCCTTCAAAGCATACGCTTTGAAGGGTGCTTTTCTAGGTCCAATCAATAAGGGATGGGGCAATTGGAAGGCCATGCAGGGTCAGGTGAAAACATCCTGATACACTCATGATGCCAAGAGCATTTACAGCATATTAACAAGACCTTAATCATGTCTGAACATTTTTCCATTAGACTGCCAGTGTACGTCACTTTACGGGGAGGGTTCGAAGAAATCTGAAGCGGTTGATTTTTAATTTATGCGAAACAGGATGGGCCTACAGTTTGCTGCAGACCCCGATCAGAACGAAGCCGATCCAATTTTAATGAAGGAGAGAAGATTCATGAAAAACATTGCAGACACCTTGATGAAAACTTTATTGATGGCAGTCCTTTTGATGGGCATATTCGGAATATCGAATGAACAGCATACAGCTTCGGCCGCTGGAAAAAGCGATATTGCCCCCAATACCTCAAAACATACGTTGAACATCGCACATAGGGGCGCCTCAGGTTATGCCCCCGAAAACACCATGGCAGCATTTGACAAGGCCCTGGAAATGAAAGCCGATTACATCGAAATAGATGTGCAATTGAGCAAAGACGGGGAAGTAGTATTAATGCATGACGCAATGGTCGACAGGACGACGGATGGTTCAGGGAGAATAGATGCATTCACCCTTGAAGAATTGAGGCGGCTGGATGCAGGCAACTGGTTTGGACCTCAATTTGTGGGAGAACAGATTCCTACATTGGAAGAAGTACTCGATGCATACCGCGGAAAGATCGGCATCCTTATTGAAATCAAAAATGCATCCCAGCATCCCGGTATTGAAGAAAAAATTGCTGGTGCACTTGAAGAAAGGAATATGGACAAACCGAATAACGGAAAGATCATCGTCCAATCATTCGACCACGGATCAATCGCACGCTTCAATGCCCTCCTGCCGAATGTCGACACCGGCGTACTCGTGGGCTATGACGCTGAAGGCATATCAGATGCACAACTCGCCCAGTTCTCCACATATGCTGATTATGTAAATCCCAACCACCAGATGGTGGACGCGGATCTGGTCAGCCGTATCCATGACTACGGTATGCAGATTGCTCCATATACAATAAATGATCAATCAAGGATCAATGAACTGATGGATTATGGGGTTGATGGAATCATTTCAGATTACCCGGACCTCGTGGGGCATAACAGCGCTCTACACTACAATTAGGAGACAATCTCCCACTTCAAGATGCGATATAGATGAGTAATACCAAAAACCATAGGTGTCATGATTTTTGTAGTACACCCCCAAAAAGTAAACGACGCTCTTTTTTTAGAGCGTCGTTATTTACTATACTTCAATTTCATACCCTTCCAGTACTGCCTTCTCGACTTCCTTCAAGTCATTCCTAAAGAACTTGTCCACCCTGCTTTCAACCGCTTCATGAAGTTTCTGGTGATCCATTTCATGACTTTCATTGTAATCGAGGATGTTCTTTACATATACCGTTGTATACGCAGTGGTAAGCTTTTTGTTTTTCCCTTTGAAGACGGCCGGTTTATCTGAAACGATGTCGTACAGCCGCTCTCGGATATGTTCTTCTCCAGGACCAATAATCAGTTTCACTCTGAGTCCTCTGGTTGTATTCTGGAATTCAAACAATAATATCCGCCTGCTTGAGGTCCATCCCCCACCTTCATTTTCAACTGTTTGATCAAGCTGTTTCGTAGTGAAGCGGATCAACGTCTTGTTGCTGTCGTCCAGTACCAGATCTTCATCCGCTTCTATCATGTCCTGAAGCTTGGCCGAAACATCCGAATACATGTCGGGCTTGTATTCAAAAATTAGATCAAGCGCCTTCTTGTGCTTGAAGTATATATCCTGGCACAGTTTTTCCAAATTGCTGTCTCCCACAACGTACCTCCTGAGTGTATCCATATATTGTTCGATGAACAGCCTCACGCTGTTCTCCATCATATTTTGCCTGGATTCTAGACAGTACTCGATCATCTGCATCACCCCGCTGTAATCCATGCTCGTCCATATTTCAGGGTTGCTTGCTTCATCCCCGAAAGGTGTGAGATAAACGAAAACCTGATGGTATCCAGGGAAGTTGTCCTGGATGATTTCATAGTATTTGTTCAGTTGATGCTTCGACTCCCTGCTCCATACCTTGTTCTCTATAACCAGAACAAATCTGTTGGACTCGGAAATCGCAAGCAGGTCGATATTTTGCCATTCCCTCCTGACAATCAGATCATGGTAATCCCAGAGCAGTACCTTCAATGGGTCGAGCGTTCCCTTCGTCCCATCATATCCTTGAACAATTTCCTGCATGAAGCGTTTTATGAAAGCATCACTGAAGCCATGTTGCTCATTGGGCGAAAACAGCCAACCCAGTACATTGCTGTGCCGTATTTCCATGTTTACGATACCCAGTGTCTCGAATACATTGAACTTCGATGTCTGTGCCTCTATCTTTTCGAGTTCATTGATATCCATCAAAAAGTTTTGGAGCACTTCCCTTTCCTCTCTAGTAATCAACTTTTCCAATCTTTCCAACTCCCAGTTCAAATGCAAGAAGCCGATGCCTCTCATCCACTCTAATTACTGTGCCTTTATTATACTCAAATTCCTTTATATTCATCCTTAAAAAATCGTATAACTTTTCACCTATAGCGTAGTAATCTCCTTCTATGCTCCAACAAAAAAAGGACCTGATTTCTCAGGTCCCTGGGATTATTAATTGTATCTTCCGTTTATGCAACACCAATAATCCTGTTCATTACGCATATCCTCTTCTCATCCTGTTCTCCAGCTTATCGATGACATACGTAAGCAGTACACATATCCCCCAGTATACAAACGCTGCAGCGACGAAGGCTTCCAAATAGCTGAAGCTCTGTGCACCGACGAGCCTTGCCTGGGCGAAGATGTCCACAACGGTCACGAGGAAGGCGAGTGACAGCGCCTTGATGATGATCAGGAATGCATTCATCGTATCGGGCAGCGCCTCCACCATGACCTGCGGGATGATGACCTTCCTCAATACCTGGGTGGTACTGTAGCCGAGCGACTGGGCCGCTTCTATCTGATCCTTATCCAATGAATGCAGTGCACCCCTGATGATTTCGGACTGGAACACGGAGTAGCAGATGCTGAATGTCACGATGACGATGGCCGTGGAATTCAGGCTCGTCGGGTCGAAGGTGACATTGAACAGCCCGAGAAACCACGCGAGCACGAGCGGCAATGAATAATAGACCAGGTAGAGGAGCACGACATTCGGTGTGCCGCGCAGGAATGACTGCAGGACACCGATGACCTGTCTGACCACCGGTATGTTCAAACTCTGGATGTATGTGATCATGGCACCGAGCGTAAATGAAAGGACAAGGATGATGAGCGCCAAAAGCAGCGTCTTCGGAACGACTTTTAGGATTTCAACGAAGCTTTCGAAAACGGTCATGATATCAAACACTGTAGCCCGCCTCCTCTTCCTTCAGCTCGTAGCCCGTCTTTCTGAGCACCCGCTTCTTCCTGCGCTCGAGCAGTCTGATGATCTGCTCGGAGACCATGGAGATGCCCCAGTAGATGAGCGCCACCGTCAAGAATACTTCCACCTGCTTCATGCCGAATGTATCCCCGCTCATGATCGTCGCCAGACCCATGACGTCGACAACACCAATCGCGAAGACGAGGGAACTGTCATGGATGAGGTGAATCATCGCATTGCCGAGGCCCGGCAGTGCGATCGGTGCCATCTGCGGGATGACGATCCCCTTCATCTTCTGGAACGGCGTATAGCCGAGGCTCTCCGCCGCTTCATGCTGGCCCTTATCGATCGCCAAGTATGCCGGCCGCAACACTTCCGACATATATGCACCATTGAAGAAGATCAGGCAGACCACTGCGGCGGTGATTGCTCCGATGTTCGTTATATCGAACCCGATCAGCTGCAGCAGCACCGGCAGGCCGAAGAAGAACAGGAAGAGCTGCAGCAGTATCGGTGTGCTCCGGGTGAAGGATATATATGCCCCCATCAGCTGGCTGAGCACCGGTATCCTCCGGATCCGTATCGCAGCAACCGGAATACTGAGCAAAAGACCGAATACAGCGGAGAGTACGACAATCAGGATCGTTATGGGGATCACAGACAGGAACTGTGGAAATATCTCCAGCATATATTTAATATCCATGACTACCTCTCCTCTTCATTCATTGCCATTTCTACTCTTCGTACTGCAGGATGTCTTCCCCGTAGAATTCATTGGACAGTTCCGACACGGTGCCTTCTTCCTTCAGTTCTGCCAACGCTTCGCTGACTTTGTCACGCAGTTCAGCATTCTCTTCGGAATCATGGATCAGGAAATAAGTCGGATTGATTTCCACCGGTTCCGTCACATGGATGTCGAGACCCGCCTCTTCAATGATCTTCTGCTGGCCCAGGTTGGATGGGTGGACGAGCGCATCATAGACGCCGTCGTTCACTTCCTGCAGACGATCGGATGTCGGGATGCCGCCGTCCGACGTATCAAACTCGATCTGGTTGTCCGGATGCTCCTCATTGTAGCTGTTCAGCAGGTTGAAGACGCCGCCTGTCGGTGTAACCGGTACAATGTTCTTGCCCGGGAGGTCATCGAGACTTTCGATTTCACCTTCCTGGTCCCCTGTCGCAAATATCTTCATCAGGCTTGGACCATTACTTTCGTCGGGAACCAGATAGCTCTCCTCCCTTTCCGGAGAAAGTATGAGTCCCTGGGCGAGCAGGTCATACTGGCCGGTATCGAGGCCGATTTCACCCGCACTGTCGCTGGCACCTTCCATGTTGAACGTATAGCCCTCAAGCTTTTCGTCTATGGCACGCAGCAGTTCGGGTTCGTAGCCTGTCAGTTCTCCGTCATCACCGACATAGCTCAACGGGCGGGAGGAGGAGGACACTGCAACATCCACTGTCCTGACCTCTCCGCTTTCTTCAGAACCCTCTGCACTCTCTTCTTCGCCGCCACATGCCGCGAGCACCAATAGTACCGCTGCAAATGACACCAATAACAATAATTTTTTCATCGTATGTTTGCCTCCTTATGATTTTTAATGGGTTGTCGTATAGAACTTGCGTAAAAACTGCTGGGTCCGTGCACTTTCTGAGTGGTTGAATATCTGTTCCGGCGGCCCTTCTTCAGCCACCCTGCCCTGATCCATGAAGATGACACGGTCGGATATGTCTTTGGCGAACGACATCTCATGGGTCACGAGTATGATCGTCATGCCCGAATCCGCGACTTCGCCGATCGCCTTCAGTACCTCACCGACCAGTTCAGGGTCGAGTGCCGAAGTCGGCTCATCAAAAAGGATCACTTCCGGCTCCACAGCGAGTGCCCTTGCGATGCTCACCCGCTGCTGCTGGCCACCCGAGAGCTGATGCGGATATGCATCCGCCTTCCCGTCGAGCCCGACACGCGCGAGCTCCTTCATGCTCTTGTCATGCGCCGCCTTTTTCGACTTCTTCTGAACCACAATCTGGGCATCCATGACATTCTCCAGCACCGTCTTGTTCTTGAACAGATTGTACTGCTGGAAGACCATCGCCGTCTTCCGGCGGAGATTGAGCGTCTCCTTCTTCGTTATCGAACCGAAATCATATGTGAGGCCGCCCAGGGTGATCCGGCCGCTCTCCGGCTTCTCCAGCAGGTTGATGCATCTGAGCAGACTCGTCTTCCCCGTACCACTCGGTCCGATGAATGTAATCACTTCACCCTTTTTGACTTCGAGGCTGATATCATCCAGCACCTTGTGGTCCCCAAAAGACAGATTCAGATTCTCTATGTTCAGCACATGACACACCTTCTTCCATTATGTAGTCTGAAAATTAAAATGATACGATTCATTATAACTATTATTCCCGACTTGTCAAATGGGGATTTAAAGTTTATTATTACACATGACTATTGAAAAAGAGTATCTTTGGTGGAATAATGAAGAAATTATGATGTTACAGATATGCTTTAGGAGAGGAGTATCACTTTGGAAACATTACAGGACCTTGAAATGAATGAACGCTTCCATTTAATAGAAGAAACAGCCAGGAAATTCAAAGAGACTTCACAGGAGCACGATGAGAACGTCACCTTCCCATTCGAGAACTTCGAAGCTTTGAAGAAAATCGGCTATCCACAGCTGTCGGTGCCTTCAGAATACGGTGGAGGTGGCATCTCACTGCACGAACTGATGAAGCACCAGGAGATCATCGCGAAATATGACGGTGCCACCGCCCTGTCCATCGGATGGCATATGGGCATCATCATGGATATCGGGGAAAAGAAGTCTTGGAATGACGCAAAATACAGGAAAGTCGTCCAGGATGTCATCGAGAACGGTGCACTCATCAACAACCTGGCCACGGAACCGGCAACCGGCAGCCCGACACGCGGCGGCAGGCCGGAGACCACGGCGCGGAAAGAAGGCGGCGAATGGATCCTGAACGGCAGGAAGACTTTCGCTACCTTGTCACCGATATTGAAGTACGGTGTTATCAGCGCCGCGATCGAGGACAGTGATGAGGTCGGGAACTTCGTCGTCGACAGTGCACTCAAGGGTGTCCGCATTGATGAGACATGGAATTCCGTCGCCATGCGCGCAAGCGGCAGCCATGACTTCATCATGGAGGATGTACATGTACAGGAGGAGGACCTCGTCTCCTACCGTACACTCGGCAAAAAGGATCCCGCCGGATGGCTCCTGCACATCCCGGCGTGCTATCTCGGCATTGCACGCGCCGCGCAGGATTCGGCACTCGAATTCGCGACCTCCTACTCCCCCAACAGCATCAAGGGAACCATTTCAGAGCTGCCCAACGTCCAGGAGAAGCTCGGCCGAATCGAGATGTTGCTGATGGAATCCGAGCACTTCCTCTATTCCGTTGCCAGACAGTGGGACGAAAGCGATGAAGAAGAAAGAAGCAGAATGGGCAGCGAACTCGGCGCCGTCAAGACATCCATCGTCAACAAGGCCGTCGAAGCCGTCGACCTCGCCATGCGCGTCGTCGGCGCAAAGAGCCTGTCAGCCGATAACGAGCTGCAGCGGTACTACAGGAATGTCCGTGCCGGCCTCCATAACCCGCCGATGGATGACATGGTCATCATTGGACTGGCAAAGAGTTCGATCAGCAGGGTGGAAAACGCGAAAAAGCAGGAGCAGCAGATATAGGCCAACATGAAAAAGGACGCCGGGAGGACTTAAAAATCTTCCCGGCGTCCTTCTTCAATTCCTTCATTCACACCATTTCATTTTCATCGACACTGCATATATAGGCAACCACCGTATCCTTCATCGGAAGATCGACCTTGCCGTTCAATGCATCGACTGCGATGATGCCGTACTGATGATTACGGTCTTTCGTATAGCCGACCCAATAGGGGACATACACCAGCCATTGGTCCAGAATCGCCACTTCGATCTTCTCCCTCCGCTTTTCCTTGGCGAAAAGCTCCCAATAGAGGATATCCTTTGCACTGTCCTTACCGATAGACTTCTGCACGGGGAAATGCTCCCCATCAGCCACATCAATGTCATAGTCGACCGGCAGGATGGCATTCATGCGGCTCAAGGGTTCAATCGCAATCCGTCCCTCCATGCCATCCGGCACTGTATGTGTAGTGGCTCTGTAGTTGAAGCACCAAAACGGGAGGTATACCTGCTCGATTGCCGTCAGCCTCGCAGCCCGTCTGATCTTCTTCCACCAGTTCGAGTAGAGGTGGCCATTCATCTTCATCGTCGCTTCCCTTTTTTCGATCATCGGCTTCAAATAATTGACCATGATTCAACCTCCTACATATTCTGCAGATAAAGGAGGAAGGCGATGACTACGAAGAAGTAGATGACCAGATAGATCGGCCATCTCGTCGTCTCCTTCTCCTCCTCGACTACATCAACAGATTCTGCCGTTTCGGCGCGCGTGGCAATGCCCTCCTGGATCTTACCGAGGGTGAGCCCCTGTATCTTCTCGGAAGCGGGTGCCGGAGTCACCATGCTTACCAGATACCCTACACCAATGGCGACGACTGCGCCCACCATGTTGTTCCACAGCCAGGATATTTCTCCGAAGACGGTGACCGCCCAGACGGAAACCATGCCTGCGATGACCCCGATGAAGGCACTCGTCCCGTTCACCCTTCTTGTGAATATCGCCAGGACGAACACGCCGAGCAGCGCACCATAGAAGTATGATCCGACCTGGTTGACGGCCTCGATGACCGGACCCAGGTTGCCTGCGAAGAAAGCAAAGATTGTTGCATAGATGCCCCAGAAAATCGTGGCATAGCGGGACGCCTTCAAATAGTGCTCTTCTGATGCGTCCCTTCTGATGAATTTGCTGTAGAAGTCGCGTATGGATACAGCGGACAATGAGTTCAGTGCCGAGTCAAGGCTCGACATCGCTGCAGCGAATACCCCGGCTATGATCAGCCCAGAAATCCCCACAGGCAGCTCATTGACGACAAACCGCGGGAAAAGTTCGTTCAAGTTATCAATGTTCGGATCCCCTGCATATTGATAGAAGATATAGAGCAGGACACCGATCAGTATGAAAAGGAGCATTTGTGGAATCAGCAGGATGCCGCCCAGCACGAGTGACAGTTTACTTGCCCGGATGGATTTGCTGGTGAGCACCCTCTGGATCTGGCTCTGGTCCGTTCCGAAATAGGCGGCGTGCAGGAAGAAGCCACCGAATATCCCGGCCCAGATGCTGTATTCGACCGACAGGTCAAATGAGAAATCCAGGGACTGGAGCATCCCGGTATCAGCAGCAGTACTCATCACTTCCCCCCACCCTCCGGGAACATCCTGGAAGATGATGAACACACTCAGGACAGCACCGAGCCACAGAACGAACATCTGGATCACGTCCGTCCAGATGACGGCACTGATGCCGCCGAGCACAGTATACGAAACCGCAATGACCGCCATTACGATGATGGTGACATTTATGTTTATACCCGTTACGACCGAGAGCACAAGTGCCGGCGCATAGAGTACCACGCCGGTTGCGAGCCCGCGTGCAATAAGGAAAAGGCCGGCGGTCAACGACCGTGTCTTCACATCAAATCGCCGCTCCAAATATTCATAGGCGGTATAGACTTCCGTCCTGTAGAAGAACGGCACGATTGTGGCAATCAGGAACGCCATGGCCAGCGGTACGTTGATGTAGGTGGCCATGCGTGTCAGACCACCGTCATAGCCCCAGCCAGGTGCACCAATGAAGGTGATGGCACTGGCCTGTGTTGCCATTACGGACAGGCCGATTGCCCACCAGGGGATGCTCCGCCCGCCCAGGAAGTAGTCCTTCGTCGATTTCTGCTTCCTTCCGAAAGATGCCCCGATCAGGGCGGTACCAAGTATATAGACGACAAAGATAATATAGTCGATTAAAGTAAAGCTGCTCATTTATGAACCCCCTTCTTTAATTCGCTTAAACTGCAGTACGCCGGCAATGTCTATGCAGAAATCTTCACCTCCTTGAACACTCGTCCATTTATTTTCATGATTCATCCTCCTTCAGCCACATCGCCTGATATGGCTCGACCTTCAGAACTGCCGATTCTGCGGAATGGGCGGTTCCACTGATCATATCCTTGAAGGGGCGGCCCTCGAGCTTTCCTTTCAAGGCATCCGTCGGCAATTCAATATGGTCACCCGACACGTTGATGAGGGCCAGCAATTCATCTCCCGTCTCCCTATATGTTCTCGCTACCGCAAATAGCCGATCATCCAGAAAAAGTACTTCCTGGTCGGCATTCGGGTGCAGCGCCTTCTCCCCCTTCCGTTTTTCTATACGTTCCATCAGATTGTTGAAGATGCGGCTGCGGATGCTGGCCGCGTCTTCCAGTTCCTTCTCCAGTGCCTCCAGATCGAGCTTTTCCCGATTGATTGAACGGTATCTTCCAGTCTGGTCCACTCCCTCCTGGTCATTCTGTGACCCCAGCAGGCTGTGGATGTACACTCCCGGCACGCCCTTTACAGACAGCAGAATGGTCTGTGCGGCAATAAACCGCGCCACCGCCTGTGCACTCGAGTCATCCGGCTGCTTCAATGCACTGAAGTAGTTGATGTTGAGCTCGTACGGGCTTTGTGTCCCATCCCCATTATCCTTATAGGAGACATACCCCCCGTTCTCTTTCACACGATCCACCATTCCCTGCACTTCATCATCATTCAGAATACCTTCGACCGGCCGCAGGCCCACCCCATCGTGGGAAGCAAGAAAGTTGAAAAATGAAGTCTCGACACTTGTCGGTTCGAGTGAGTCCGCCCATTTCGAGAGATGCGCCGCATTTCCCGACTGGAAAGCGTGCAACGTCAGCGGCGGCAGCGGGAACTGGTAGACCATATGCGCCTCGTTCGTACCATCACCGAAATAGCTGATATTATCCTTGTGCGGCACATTCGTTTCCGTAATGATGATCGTACCCGGGGCCATCTCGTCCAACATCCCCCTCATGACCTGGACGAGGCGGTGCGTCTCCTCCAGATGTATGCTCATCGTGTCCAGCTGCTTCCATAGGAATCCTATCGCGTCCAGGCGCAGATAGCGTGCACCGTGCCTGACATACTCGGCGAGGACTTCAAGTACGTTGAGGACCAGGGCTTCGCTTTCATAATTCAAATCGATCTGATCCGCACTGAAAGTCGTCCAGACATACTTTCTCCCCTCTGCATGGGCCACTTCCGTCAACAGGGGCGATGCCCTCGGCCTGACGATGGAACTGTGGTCCACAGAAGGATCCGATTCGATGAAATAGTCCTGGTACTCTGGTGCACCCTTCAGATAGTTCAAAAACCAGTCGCTTCTGCTCGAGATATGGTTGATCACCGCATCGAACATGAGGTCATAATCTACTGCAAGCGCATGGACATGTTCCCAGTCCCCGAGCGCCGGGTCCACTTTCAGATAGTCCTGGACCGAGAAGCCATCATCTGAAGTGTAGGGGTAGAAGGGAAGGATATGGACAGAGCCGATCGTATCTTCAACATGTTCATTCAGGAATACCTTCAATGTATGCAACGGTGCCTCACCCTGTTTCCTCACAGAATCCCCATACGTAATCAGCATGACATCCTTCTGATCCACCCATCTTTTTGAGCGGGGAGGCTGTGCGTATTGGTCGATGATGTCCTGGATGCCCTTATAGATACGTTGTCCTTTCCCCTCCCCGTACACTGCAGAAAGGTTATGCCGGAGTACATCCATATTTTCATGTCCCATTTATATCCACCCTTTCTGTCTTTTATCTCAATGATAATAAATATTCAGATTACTTTCCATGTTACACAGCCCAAATCTGCAGGGTCAAAATCAGATCGATACTGGTACGCACAACAAAAAGACACCTCTAAAGGTGCCTCTCAGGTAATCTTATAAAAAGCCAGGGCAATCTGGAGCAGTGTGGAATCATTGATGTCACGGGGATCGTAGCCCGTCACTTCCTTCACCTTCTTCAGTCGGTACTGCAGTGTGTTCTTATGGATATGGAGTGACTCTGCCGTCTTCTTGATCGAACCGTCATTCTTATAGAAAGTATCTATGGTGTTGAAGCAGTCCGGTATTGCCGCGAGGAGTTCGGGGCGGAGCTTCCTTTGAATGAAATCCGTCCTGACCGACTGGGACAGATCATACATGAAGGATTCCACCCCAAGGTCTTCAAAATAGAATAGTGGCCGCTTGTGGTCGACGCCGAAACGTAGTGCACGATCCGCCTCTTCGACCGACTTCCATAGTTCCCTCGGCGAGTCGTAGAGGTTCCCTATGCCCGCCACGCTCCTTTGGTCATAGGTTTTATCGAGTGCAGACTGGATCTCCTCCATCCTCGAAGTAAGCAACTTTTTACGCTGCTGGTAATCCATGTGTTCATTGACCGACAGCAGAAGCATATAGCTCGATGTTCCATTCGGAACCAGCACATGTTCGTTCTTCTCCGGAAAATGCCTTGAAATCAGGTTCTCGATGGCACGCCTGTACCGCTGCAGTCTGACCTCCTCCAGGACATCTGCATCCGGACTTCCGATCCTGGCATACCAGTAGTCTTCAAAACCCTCCAGTTCGAGGATGACCGCCACCCTGGCCTTGTATATGTTGATGTTGAATATCCAGCCCCGTGTGGCAAAAAGCTTCTCATCATCAAAGCTGTTGTCCGCCCATTCTTTGACAAACGTTTCCCGCGCCTGGTTTTCAAGCTCCAGCTGTTCTTCCAGATAACCTTCCTTGTAGGCCTCCCTGACCAGAATCTGCGTCATGCGCTGGAGGAGCACCCCCAGCCGACCGACCTCGCCGGGGTCTCCTGTAATGCCGATCACCCCGACCACCTGGTCATGAAGCCTTACTGGCATAATGACACCCGGCCTGGTCCCCTCAAGTGTTTTACGCGAGTAGACTACAACCTTCTGTTCCGTCCGCAGCACTTCCGCCGCCCCTTCATGGAAGTCTCCCACACGTCCCGCGTCCATGCTTGCGATGATTCTGGCTTCTTCATCCGTAAAGTGAATATCCCTCTTCATAATGGAACCCGTCTCCTCCACAATCGACTGTGCTATCTCTCTCGGTATCAGCATATTCGGCAAACACCCCATCCTTCTTCACTTCGCAATGGCATCTATGGAAGAATCGATCCGCACCGGGCGGCTACGTGCATTGAACTGTCCAATACAATGTGACAGTGATATCAACTGAATTGAAATGTCATGCATATCTATTTATAGTATATCAGTTAATTTAATCCAATATTCTGATATTATAAATTAACTATACTAAAAACGGCCCGACTCATCTGAGTTGGGCCGATATTATACCATCTTTTAAATTGCATAATTTTCAGAACTTATATCATCCAGCTCATAGGAGGCCTTGAGTTATACTTTAACTTTCCTTTCAGTGATTCTTCTACAACAACAGCAGCGTAAGCTGCGGTACCAGCACTATGATGATCAGTCCGATCAACAGCACGAAGAAGAACGGCATTACTGCCTTGGCGAGTACGGGTACACTCAGCCCGGATATGCTCGAGCCTACAAAGAGGTTGACTCCGAGTGGCGGTGTAATGAAACCGACAGCCAGGGCAACGATCATCACGATTCCGAAGTGGATCGGGTTCACACCAAGCTCTATTGCCATCGGCAACAGGATTGGCGTAAATATGATGACTGCTGCGGAAGTGTCCATGAACAACCCGATGACCAGAAGAAGGATGACAATCAGGATGAGCAGCATCACTTCATTCTGTGTGATTGAGAGGAAGCCTTCAGCGACGACTTGCGGAATCCTTTCCATAGACAACACCGTACCGAAAGCATTCGCTATTCCGATGATGACAAGGATGACCACTGAGTTGAGGGCAGCTTCCCTTACGGCTGCCGGAAATTCCTTGAAACTCATCTCCCGATAGACGAGGAGGCTGATTATCGTTGCATACACTACTGCAACAACCGCTGCCTCAGTCGGTGTGAATATGCCGCCGTATATACCTCCGAGAATAATTACAGGTATAAGGATGGACCATTTGGCTTCGTTAATCGACTGCAACACCTTCTTGAAACTGAACTTTTCACCCGTACCAGTGTACCCTTTCTTCTTGGAATGGAAATACGCATAGACCATCATGATCAGACCAAGGAATATTCCTGGTATGATTCCCCCGATGAAGAGGTCTCCTATGGATTGACTGCCGGATACACCATATAGGACGAGAGGAATGCTCGGAGGGATGATGATGCCGAGTGATCCCGCAGCCACTATGACAGATGTGGCGAATCTCTTATCATATCCTTCGGCGACCATGGCAGGAATGAGCATCCCGCCGATCGCCGCGACTGTGGCAGGCCCTGAACCTGAAATCGCCGCAAAGAACATGCTGGTGAGGATTGCCGCCATGGCGAAACCACCGGTATATCTGCCGACGAATACATTCGCCAGATCGAACAGTCGTGAAGAGATGCCGCCCTTGCCCATGATTTCTCCTGCCAGTATGAAGAATGGCACGGCCATCAGCGCAAAGTTATCTGTTGAGGTCACCATGCTCTGGGACAGGAATGTGAGCGTGAGATTCGGGGAATAAAGTGCTGTTATGACAAGAGCCAGTCCCAAGGAAATGGCTATCGGAACCGACAGTAGCAGAAAGAGGAAGAAGCTGCCAAAAAGTATGAATGATGTCATGGCGTCCTCCCTCCCACTTCATTGTCCTCATTTTTCCGATCGGCATCCTGTATGGTCCTGTAATCGAGGATGATGTTCTGGATGAGCCTGATGGATGTCAATATCATGCCGAACGCAAGGGATGCGTATACATATTCCATCGGTATCTGGAGGGCAGCCGATTCCCTCGTAATTTTCGTCACGATATCCACACCGTAATAGGCGACCACCAGAGCGAATATGAGAAAAAGTATGTTTGCGATCATCTTGATGACCGCTGTCCCCTTCTCTTCGAAAAGCATGGTGAGGGCATCGACCCTGAGATGTTTCCGCCTCTTCACTCCATAGCTGACACCGATATAGATCAGCCAGATGAATCCGTATCTTGCGATTTCCTCGGACCATGACAGCGAGCTGTTGAAGACGTACCGCATCACGACCTGAGAAAATATGACGAAGACGGTGAAGATGCTCAAGGCGATCAAGATGTATTCTTCAAAATGTTCATCCAGCCATTTAAGCACTTTCATCATTCATTCCTCCCAAGCTGTTCCAGGATCCTGTCCAACACTTCGTCGCCAAATTGCTGACGATAGCTCTCATAGACCGGTCTGGTCTGCTCACGGAACTGTTCGGTGTCAGGGCGTACCACTTCCATGCCCTCTTCCTTCAGATCCTCCAGTGTCTTTTCCTCATTCTCGACAATGAGATCCCGGTGATACTGTGCCGCTTCCTTTGCACTCGCTTCCACGATATCCTGCTGCTCCTTGGACAGGGAATTCCAGAAATCATCACTGATCGCAACAGGCAGAGGCATGTATTGGTGCGCCGTCATATTCAGGTACTGCTGCACTTCCTGGAAACGGCTCGCATATACATTGGCTATCGGATTTTCCTGCGCATCAACGGTCCCCTGCTGCAGAGCCATATACAGTTCCCCGAATGCCATCGGCGTCGGATTGGCACCAAGCGCCTGAAAAGTGGCAAGCGACAAAGGAAATTCAGGTGTTCTGATATTCAATCCTCTAAAATCCTCCGTAGATTCAATCGGCTTGTTCGCAGTCACATGGCGGATGCCATTCTCAAAATAGGCGATAATCCTCAAGTTGTCCTCAAGCAAAGGTGCAGCTGCATCCTCCCCCACTTCTCCATCCAGTACTTCCCAGGCTTCTTCATAGCTGTCGAACAGATAGGGCAGTTCGAAGATGCTGATGCTCTGGTCGTACTGGCTGAACGCACTCGCTGCCACCATCTGTAGGTCATTCAACGTGACACTCTCGATCATTTCCGCTTCAGAGCCCAACTGTTCATTCGGATAGATGAGCACTTCCATATCCTCCGAACGTGCCTCCACCAGTTCTTTGAAGCGCAGGGCAGCCGCATGCCTTTCATTGTTTTCCGGCTGGCCATGGGCGAATCGGATGATCACCTTGTCTTCCGATTCCACCGCTTCGCCTTCCGAAAATAAAACGTAGGAAACGGACACTGCCAAAATGGCAATTGCGCCCATCATTAGTATCTTGAGAAATTTCATACTTACCTCCTATCTGCATTCCTGCCTGCCACTGATTCTTCCAGATGCCTCTTCGAAAATATGTAAACGGTTACAAACTTATTAAAAGGAATGGGTGGAAGACCGGTTGAAGCCTTCCACTCCCAATGGCATCAGTCTATATGTGATCCACCGTTGATGTCCAGTTCTTCTCCTGTGATATAGCCTGCACCTTCTGACGCCAGGAAAGCAATCGAATGCGCAATGTCATCGACTTCTCCAACACGCTTCAAAGGAATGCCTTCTATGATCTGCTTTTCAGCCTCTTGCGTCAGGAGACCGCCCGTGATGTTCGTACCGCCGACAAGACCGGGGGCTACAGTGTTGCATGTAATGTTGAATTCTGCCATTTCACGTGCAATCGCTTTTGTGAATCCAGTCACACCAGCTTTGGCCGCGGAATAATGGGATCCACCGAATATGCCGCCGCCGCGCTTGCCGGACACGGAACTGAGGTTGATGACCCTGCCATATTCGTTTTCCTTCATGGACTTGAGGACGGACTGTGTGACGAAGAAGAGTCCCTTCATATTGATGTTGAATACGAGATCCCATTCATCTTCGGGGATATCCAGTACACGTGTCGGCCTTGAAATTCCTGCATTATTTACAAGTATGTCGATCTTCCCATACTTCTCCACCAGGGTGTTGACTGCATCCGCCACCCTGCTCTGGTCAGTGATGTCCATGGTGATGCCTTCGGCATTACCACCTTCATCCCGGATGCCTTCGGCAACCTGCTTTACACCTGCTTCATTGACGTCTGCCACAATGACAGTCGCGCCGCCTTCGCTCAATTTTACTGCTGTTGCCCTGCCGATGCCCTTCTCCGAACCGGCACCGGTGATCAAAGCCACTTTTCCGCTGAAATCCATTTTTACATCTCCCTATCCATTATATATCCAAAGGCCGGAAATTCCGGCCTTCTGCAATTACTTATCCAGAAACTCCTGTGCTACAGAAGCGATACCGTCAGCATCCAGCTTGTAGTGCTTGTACAGGTAGTAAGGCTTGCCGATCAGTGAATTCTCATCGTAGAATCCGTGCCGTTTGAATTTGCATGGAATGCCTGATTCCATCAGCACTTCCGAAATCGCACTGCCGAGGCCACCCATGATGTTGTGCTCTTCGACAGTGAGGACCGCACCTGTATCCTGTGCCGCTTCAAGCACGGCCTGTTCATCCATCGGCTTGATGGTGTGCATATCGATGACACGCGCCTCGATGCCTTTCCCACTCAGTTGATCTGCAGCCCTCAGCGCCTGCAGGACTTCGATGCCGCATGCGATGATTGTCAGATCGGATCCATCCCTCAGGATATTCGCCTTGCCGATCTTGTTCTGGACCCGCTCCCCTTTTTCATATACAGGTTCTTCCCTGCCACGGCTGACCCTGAAATAGATCGGTCCATCATAGCTTTCTACGGACTCCTTGATCATTTCAGACAGCGCCACACCATCAGCCGGTGAAATGACCGTCATATTCGCCATGGCCCTCGTGATTGAGATGTCTTCGGTCGCATGGTGGGATGTGCCATAGAATCCCATTGCAATGCCCGTATGCGTTCCAATCAGACGCACGTTGAGGTTTGGGTAGGCGACCGCCGTACGGATGTTTTCAGCAGCAAGTACACCGAGGAAGGAGGCATATGTGGAGACGAATGGCACCTTCCCGGTCGAAGCCAGCCCGGCAGCGGCTGTCACCATGTTCTTCTCCGCCAGGCCGAAGTTGAAGAATCTGTCCGGATAGGCTTTCGCAAACGGCCATAATCCTGTCGGTTTGCTGAGGTCGGAACTCATCGCCACCACTTCCGGGTGGTCGTCGGCGAGTTCGGCCAGCGTCGGACCGGACGTCAACTGTTTTGACATTTCAAGGCTTTTATACAGTTCCCAAGTGTCCTTATGGAAGGTTGTCTGTTCAGTCATTGTTATTGTCCTCCTTCGATTTCTTCGATTGCACGTTTGATGTCGTCTTCACCAAGGTTCGCCACATGCCATTCATAGCCATGCTCCATGAAGGAAACGCCCTTGCCTGCAACCGTATCGCATATGATTGCAGTCGGTACGTCGGAGTCCGCCGGCGGCAAATTGTCGAATGTATGGATCAGCTGCTCGATATCATGACCGTCGATCTCTATCACGTTCCAGCCGAAGCTTTCCCATTTGTCCTTAATCGGTTCAATTCCCATCAGTTCGGCGGTATTGCCGTCTACTGTCACCTTGTTGTTGTCGACGATTGCGACAAGGTTGCCGAGTTTGAAGTTGGCTGCACTCATGGCCGCCTCCCATACTTGACCTTCCTGAAGTTCACCGTCACCCATAAGTATGAATGATCTGTAGTCCTCGTTGTCTAGGCGTGCACCAAGTGACATGCCGACACCTACTGAAAGCCCATGACCGATTGAACCGGAGCCGAAATCGATTCCTTTGATCTTGTTCATATCCGGATGGTCACCGAAAGCACTGCCGAGCTGCGTATAGGTATCGAGCTCCTCCTTCGGGAAGAAACCGACATCAGCAAGAATCGAGTAGACGCCGACCGCAGAGTGCCCTTTCCCCATTACGAATCTGTCCCTGCTTTTCCATCTCGGGTTTTTCGGATCGTAGTTCATCACATGATAATAGAGCGTCGCGAAAATCTCCGAGCTGGAAAATGAAGAACCGTAGTGCCCGCTCTTCGCCATGGAAATCATGCGGATTGTTTCAAGACGGGACATTTTTGCCTTTTCCTTGATGAGGTCTATCTTTTCTTTTGGTATAGAAGTTGTTTCAGTCATATTCATCCTCCTAGTGGTTAATCGTTTAACCTGATAATCGCATATTACTATGAAAACGTTTTACTTGTCAACATAAATTACAGAATATTTTAAAGTTTCGATCCTGAGAATCCACATAAGCAGATTGATTAATCCTTGAAAGTCGCATAGAATGGCTCTAAACTACTGTATATGACAATATGCATTGAGGAGAAATATCATGAAAGTGACGATGAAAGACATAGCGAAGGAAGCCGGGGTGTCCGTAGCGACCGTTTCGCATGTAATAAATGGAACGAAGAACATCACCGAGCCGAAGCGGTCCAAGGTACTTGAGATCATCGAGAAGTATCACTATGTGCCCAATTCAACCGCCAAGAACCTCCGGACACAATCCACCAAGACCGCAGCGATGGTCGTTTCCAGCTTCACCGACTCATTCGTCAATGGAATGATCTATGGCGTCGAACAGAAGGCCCGGGAGATGGGGTACAGCCTGCTGCTGGTCAATACGAATGAGGATGAGGAATATGAGAAGAAGTCGATCAATCTGCTCTATTCAAAGATGGTCGATGGCATCATACTTTCTCCCACTTCCAATGACATCAACTACTTGAACGACTTTACCGAATCTATGCCGATTGTCCTCGTCAACCGCTACAATCCTGTAGTGAAGAACGCACCACGCGTCACCGGCGACAACTTCAGGGTCGGTTATGATGCCACCTCCCACCTGATTCAGCATGGCCATAGGAACATCGGCGTCATCTATGCAGTACCGAATGTATCCACCACCGAAGGACGGCTGGCAGGGTATCGGCAGGCTCTCGAGGAAAATGGCATAATGTATGACGAAGAACATCTCGAACTCGGTTATGCTACCGTCGAAGGCGGTGCCAAAGCTGCAGAAACTCTGTTGAAGAAAGAAAAAGACATCACTGCCCTGTTTATACAAAATGATCTAATGACTATCGGAGTCATTTCCAAGCTGAAGGAATTGGGACTGAAGATTCCTGAAAATATTGCACTTATTGGTTTTGGTGATTCTCCATCCGCTGCTATAACCGCTCCACCAATCACTAACATGGTACTACCCCCTCAGCAAATAGGTGCCAAAGCCTTCGAGTCTTTGTCGAAACTTATAAATGGAGAGACACATGTAGAAAACATTGAGCTTCCGGCATCGATGGTGGTCAGAAAATCTTGTGGCTGTGAATAACGGAAGATATAATTTCAATACATAAAAACCGTGAAGGATCTCGTCATCTTTCACGGTTTTTATAGTTATTTATCTATCGATAAAATTTTCAGATTATTATACCAGCATTAAAGAATTCTGCTATCATGAAATCAAACACACTCGTAAAGGATGTCCACTATGTCCAACTATAATGTGAACAACAGTACAGTAAATGCTCTGCTCGGCTGGATTGACGAAGGCATCGTCGCGATTCCTGAAATCCAGCGCCCGTTCGTCTGGAGTGCGACGAAAGTCCGTGATCTACTGGACTCCCTATATAAGGACTATCCCATCGGCTACATCATCACATGGCAGAACCCCGATGCACGGCTCAAGGACTACACAGCAACTTTTACCAGCCAAACTACTAAGATATACTGAGGTGGACTATGCATTCATATTCCTGAGTGATCTCTCTCCAATCTCCCCATCCTGTTGTCAGCTTGGATTTATTTCATAGTTCACCTCAAGAAGAAACTATATGGTGTAGGAATCGTTTAATTTCCATGTTTGATAGAAGTGTTTTGAATTTTATGGGTGACCAAGAAATATCTCGTTTATTATGACAAACTAACATACTAAATTTTCTTATAAAGACCCAAAGTAATTAAAATTAACTAGCTAAACATTTAATTTGCTTTTAGCTACAACTCAACCATTCATATTCTATCTAATTTGACTTTTAAAAGCTCACTTAACTCTTTATATATATTCCTTTGGGCTTGATTTCCACTGCCCACATTCTTATTCCAATCGTACCCATCTAAATGACTTATTATTTCTTTATATGTTTTTCCAAATTTTACCCAACAATATACTTCTGGGAACAACAATAATAATGCTCCAATGCCGTTTGTCTTGGCTAATTGCCCTTGTTTATTCTGTACCTCTCCATTTTGCTTTGTTTCATTATTGTAATCTATAGGCCATTCCTCAGGGAAGTTAGTTTGAACTCCTCTAAAAAACTTATATAATTGCGTAAATTTTTCTTGCACAGTAGCATCTTTTAAATCTGTCTTTTCAATCGCCTTTTTTGCATTTTCAATGAAAAATGCTTGTGAAACGCTGCCATCTCCAACTCCTAACATTTTAATTTGTTTATAAAGTGGTGAGGCATCATTCTGATTTAGATTTCTAGCTATTTCGCTATATTCTTTATCTATTTTATATTCTTGCTCGTTTATATTGTTATATAAATCATATAGTAATGATTTATTTACTGCTTTTTGATTCCCATTAATTTCGCTGAAAATTTTAGTGGACATAGATAGCGATATATTAAAGAATAATGTTACTGGCAATTCAAAATCCTCTATATCTGATGATAATAAGCCTGCCAGCCTATGTTGGCCATCAATTACAGTAAATATTGTCTCTTTGGGAAAACGCAATATTCCAACATCTTCACCATCAATAACTTCATGTAATTGATTCTCATCAAGGCTATTACACGCTAAAATTATAGATGAAGGGAACAAACTACTTTGTGAACTTTCCACAAAATTTCTAATGTCCTTAATCCTCTTTATTTGAGTTCTCCTTTGAACACCTTCCACATCACTGCCGGACTCTATTCCAAGATTTTCTAACTGTTTTATATATTTATTTACTTTATGCATATCTTCTTCAGTATCTACATATGGTTCTCTAAAATGAAAACTTACTGTATCTCTTAAGTAACCAACATCTAGTTTAGTTAAATATAGAAATTCATTTTTCTGTGAAACTCTAATAAATGGATATTGCTTCATTTTAATCCTCCTTAATCACTCTTCTTCAGGAATGTCCAATTGCTTGTCTTCCTGAAGAGGAGTAGAAGTAATTTTTAGTACATCTAGTTTTGGGATATTAAATGTATAAATCGTCTCTTCTCTCTTTACTCTAAAGACTATATATTTAATTATGGTAGGAACTGAATATCCAAAAAGACCACTAATTAACGCTAGGTACATATCCCACAATATATCTTCAGGAAAAATATGTATGATTAAAATCTTTTGACTCAAGAAATATATAAATAAAAATCCTATTGCTAGTAAAATAAAAGACAAAACAATATTGCCTTGAAAAGATTTTTTTTGCTTAGTAACCTCTAAAATTTCTAAAGGGTTATCTGTTTCAATTTTGTTTTTTTCTGTATATGATAAGTAAGCGAATGAGTTTCCTTTTTCCGGAACTTCAATTTCTAGTTTACCATCCTTTTTAGAGTATTTTTGCTCCAATGTTTTTAGTGCAGAGTTGAGTAATTCATAGACACTCTCATTACTTTTTAAGATAAATCTTATGGACATCTTTTCAGTTGATATTTCATCATTTAAAATGACAATAATATCATGACTTGAAGTTTTAATTATATCCATAACTTTCTCAACTTCTACAATATTAAAGATTGTTCCCATCCCTTCTACTTTTTGAAAATCTTTATATATTGCTTTGATTTTTTCTCTATCTTTCGACCTCTCTATCTCTCCTTCTTTTATATTTACATCGAAGCCAATTACCCCTCGTACTTTTTCTTCTGGCTTATATCTAGGAATGATAATCACCTCTCTTAAATGTGGTGTGTCATTAGGGTTACAAAAAACCATACACAAATTTCCTTTAAGTTTAAATACAGATATTAACTTGCAATTCCCCTATACCTAAAGCTAGTCAGGAAGTAGCGCCTTCTTCGAATTTACTTTACATACAAATATATGGAATTTATTCTTACTTACTTGTAATGATATTATCAAAACTTTAACATAATTATAGCAAATTTCAACACTGGTAAAATTTATAATTTTACTTAGGATGCTTCTTCCTATTTTCAACTTCCTAAATATCACTTCATTCATCTCATTCACCAACATCTATATATATACATAAGCTAACCCTTCTTCAATGTTTGATTGATTTCTCTCGACACTTTTTTTAGTAGTTAGTTCATCGGAATTTTCAAGAAATTCAGAAGCCTATTAATATAAAGGTAGTAAGAAACCTTCTATATTATGATATTGCTTTTAATTTTTTCCCTGAGAGAGCGTAAAATAGTTTGTGTAAATGAATAAATAGAAAAAGGGCGTCCTTTTCTTGTAAGATTAAGTTACCACACCAAATCCAAGAAAAGAGGACGACCCCTATGGATCATTTTACATTAGATATTATTCAAGCTCTAGTAAAAAAAGACGATGTCACAGAAATCTTCCGCAGCCACCTGGAAACGGCGGTGAACACATTACTGAAAACCGAATTGACTGCATTCCTGGACTACGAAAAGTATGACCGTGTGGGCTTCAATTCCGGGAATTCCAGAAACGGCGTCTATACCCGCACGTTACATACCGAATATGGCGACCTTCAGATTGACATTCCCCGGGACCGGAATGGGGACTTCAAGCAGCAGACCGTTGCGCCTTACAAGCGGTCCAATGACACATTGGAATCTTTTGTCATCCATATGTTTCAAAAAGGTGTGACGATGTCTGAAATCTCCCATCTGATTGAACGGATGTATGGGCATCACTATACGCCCCAGACCATTTCAAATATGACCCAGGCGGTCACAGAAGAAGTGGAGGCATTTCGCCAGCGTTCGTTATCCGAGCGGTATGTGTGCGTGTACCTGGATGCGACATTCCTGCCCGTCAAACGGGAGACAGTGACCAAAGAGGCTGTCTATATCGCTGTGGGCATCCGGGAGGATGGCTCCAAGGAAGTGCTGGCCTATACTGTCGCGCCGACGGAATCTGCGTATGTATGGAAAGAATTGATTGGAGATAACCATGCACGGGGCGTGACGGAAGTCCTGCTCTTCATTTCTGACGGGCTTCCAGGTATCAAAGACAGTATTCATTCGGTGTTTCCAAAAGCGAAATACCAGACATGTTTCATTCACGTTGCACGCAACATTTCCCACAAGGTCCGTGTGTCGGACCGGAAGGCAATCTGTGAGGACCTGAAGTCCCTGTATCGCGCCACGGATAAGGCCGAAGCTGAGCAGGCTTTGGACGCGTTTATCGAGAAGTGGAAGAAATCTTACGCCAAAGTCACGCAATCGTTGAAAGCCAATCCGGATCTGTTCACTTTTTATGATTTCCCTGAAGCAATCAGGAGAAGCATTTACTCCACAAATCTGATTGAGTCATTCAATAAGCAGATCAAACGGTACAGTAAGCGCAAAGAGCAGTTCCCGAACGAAAACTCCCTTGACCGTTTCCTGGTCACTCAATTTGAAGCATATAACCAACGGTTCGCGACACGGTGCCATATTGGTTTTGACCAGGCCCGTGCAGAATTAGCTGAAATGTTCGGCGGGTAATGCACACTACAAGAAAGGGCATGCCTTCATTTACACATAATTATTGACGGTCCCAGCTTCTTTGTTAGAGTATTATCTTAAGAACCAATTTAAATTTTTAAGATAGCACTATTTTAATCTATAACTTACTTCATAAGAGTGCTCCATAGCTTTAGATTTAACATAGATATCCAACATAATTAATCTTTTTCGTTCATTTTCATATCTAACTAATCATTTAACGGTATTAAGCTGTTTCGGTTAGTTCTAGTTTTAACCATAAAAGACCCTTGAATCGATTCGTGCATTTCTCAGAAATTAGTCTTAATATCTAACTTCTGAGAATTATCACAAATTCCTATGTCGATTCAAAGATCTTTAATAGTGTCAGTGTTTAGATCTTAATTTTAGAGTTCTCACCAAGTATTACTTCGTTATTTATTCTATAATTAATTAGTTCTTCAAAATCTTCATTATATTCATAACCAATAAAGTTTCTAGATAAGTTAACCGCGCTTATTAAAGTGGTTCCACTACCTAGAAACGGATCAAATACCATATCTCCGGGTTTTGTGCTAATTAAAACTAAACGATTAACAAGCTCAGTAGGATATATAGCAGGGTGTATGAATTTTTTCCCTATACTACCAGCTTTTCTATTTATATTCCATATATTTGTATTATTTAAATAATCATTCTTATAGTCATTGAAATTCTGACAGTAGTTTAGTTTATAGTTTGAACTTTTTGCAAAGACTAACACGAACTCATATTTATCTGATAGATTATTTGCATTAACAGGAATACTCGAGGATTTATGCCAAATTATAATATCGATAAATTTAAATCCTAACGCCCTCATTTGTTTTATATATTCATAAGGCATGTTATAGACTTTTCCTAATCGCGTTCTAATATTTATATTGACAAAAAGTACACCAGTTTCTGAAAGAATTTTATATAAATTTGTCCATACATTGTACATCCTTAACAAGTAACTCTCATATGACTCATGACCAATTTGACCGTCCTTGAAGTAATTTTTTAAGTCCCAATATGGTGGGGAGGTGACAATTGAATCTACCACTTCACCTTTTAATTTTATATTCTCGGAACTATCAAACTTTATCTCATAAGTACCAAGCTTCATTTGCTCTGTATTAGATATTATGGTTTGATCGTTTGTATTACAGTTAATTTTATCATTTTCGAATTTATTAATTTCGGTTAAGAATTCAGCTTCTATTTCTACAAAATCTTTTAGATGATTATCTAAATACCACTCAGTTTCTTCAGATTGATTAAAGGCTGTATAAACTCTTCCTAAAATTTGCTTAATATCCAATTTTATATGATGAGTTATTTTACCTTTACCATCATCCAGAGTTGGGATCCAGATATTACTTGGATCTTTCCCTTTTTGAGAATAATTTTTACTTCTTTTACCCCATTCTACATCTTTCCATATATGAGGTTCTCTGATCTCATCCTTATTAAAGTAACTATTCTTGTCTTTAGAAAACCAGATTACGTATAATAAGGAATCTTTCACTGCACTACTATTGTTAACTGCTGAAGGGATAACGATAATATTTTTGTAGTATAAAAAAGGAGTATTATCAATATAATATTGTGCTTGCTCTAAAACTGAACTTTTTATTTCTCCTTTTTGATATTTGTTCCTGAAAAAAATTAACACATTATCATAATAATCTTCTTCAATATGACATATTTTATCAGATGATATATTGTTTATTATCAAATTTCTATTCATCGTAATTCTTCATTCTTTCTTTAGCAAGATTATAATACTCTTGAACTTGTTCAATATAAATATACTTTCTGTCAAGAAGAAAGGCTACCTTGGCAGTAGTACCGCTGCCCCCAAAAGGATCTAATACTACGTCACCTGGTTGTGTCCAAGAGTTAAGTACATCTTCTACTAATTTTTCAGGCATTATGGCAGGATGGCCATGTGCTATTAGATCTCTGGTAGTCTGGCCTCGACCATTTTTATATTTCCATATATTAGTTCTGATTCCGAACTTATTTATTACTTTTTTAGTTTTCTTAGTTAAAGTACCATCTGCTTCTCTTCTTGTGACAACACCATAGGTTTCTTGACCAGCCCATTTATTAGGTTTGTCTTTCAATAAATTTATTGTTTTAGGGTTACCTTTTGATAACACAAATATATACTCAAAAACATTAAAATAACGGTTTTTATGCGGAGGACCACTCCCAGTTTTTTCATATATTATTACATCGTATACTTTAAATCCTATCTCTTGAAAATAAATAGCTTGTTTATAACTTGTTAATGTTTTTTCGCCATTTACTGTAGCATCTCCAACTACCCACGCTACTACTCCGCCCGGTTTCAGAACACGATACAATTCTTCAGCTATATTCTTAAATTTTTCAAAGTTCCAGTTTGCAAATTCGTCTGTATATGTTCTTAATTTATCATAAGGGGGACTAGTAACTACTGCATCTATTACATTGCTTTCAAATTCCTCTAAAATTAACTGTGCGTCTCCTAATATTAATTCATTCTCAGTAATAGTAAATCTTCCTTTCTAGACTATACGGCTAAGAATAATATCTTCATGATCTTCTTCTGTTATAGCTTTTTCTGTTACTAAAAAGTCCAAAGCCAAAGCTTGCATCTCTATATTGACTAAATGTTTATACCTGTCTACTATACTAATATTTAAATAGTTGTTCTCATCTATTTTTGTATACAAGTTAGACTTGTAATCCTCTTTAGCTAAATGGAATCCAGTATGACAATTTGGACAAATGCCATACAAATTAAGTACGTGATCCTGTCCTGAACGTGATATAGGAACTAGGTGATGATACTCTAAATACCACTCCCCACTATTTTTTTGAAAAGTTTCTTCTCCACAACAATCACAAGTCTTAACATTATTATTACTGTAATAATCTTTGATATAAAGTATATGTCCTCTTTTACTATTAAGTTTGTTGAGCTTATCATCCGAAATATTTAGTAACTTCGATTTTTCCATTATGGATGTCTCGGTTTTTTGCTTAACTATATTGTCAGTGGTTATGTCATCTCTATATAAATTACCTATAACTTGGGAATAATTTATATCAGTTTTGTTTTTTCCTTCATTCACTTCTTTTAGTAATGCTGTTCCAAATTCGTCAACCAACATTTTATATATGTTAGGTAACTCAATCTTAATTTTTTTTATCTTTTCTAAATCACTTCCTGCGCTGAACATAGAGAGATCGAGTAATAGAGTGTAATTTATACTTGTTATATGACTATACCAACTTGATAATTTTTGGAAATCCCTTCTCTTTCCATTTACGATTATATTTTTATAATTCCTCACTTGCTTTCTAATTAATTTTTCTTTAGGAACTTTATAACGTTTTATCAAGTTAATATACTGTTCTAACTGCTGTTTACTGTTTAAAGTAAAACTGGCAGTTGATGAACTTGAACTATTCCTGCTATTATGACTAACTACATTCAACTCAGGCAAATTTACTGAGGTAATTCCATACATATATTTTTTTATTTCTTTATTAAAGTCTTCAGTGGTGTTATCAGCTTTTCTATCGAAATTTTTAACGTGCTCTTCTACTTCACTTGTTGGTAATGTTTGAGAGACATGACGAGAAATTTTATACTGATAATCTTTATAAGTTATACTTTGGTTGTTGTACAAGTATTTTAAGATTTTTAAATACGGATTAAGCTCTATAAAAAAGGGTGCGTCTTCTTGCAAATCAGATATTGTTATTACTGGAGGTTGCGAAATCATCTTGATTTTTTGGTGCTCCATTATTAAAGCTGTCTCTAGATAATTTGCTTCTAATATCGACTTACCAATTACTGTCAACGAAAAATTCTCAAGAGATGTCATATTACTCTCGTAAAGCAACCCAAAATGAGATAAAAGCTGTCTTATATTTCTTAAAGGCGCTGTAGCATCATTGACTTGCTGTCTAATTTTACTGTTCTTATAATTTGATCTGTCAGAATTTCTCATTAGCTCTATATCGTGTTCTTTAAAAAATTGATCGTAACTGTTTGTTTCGTATATATGCACAGGTAACTTTTCAAAAGAAACCTTGGCGTTCATCAAGTCCTTTAATATAAATTTTTTAAGACCACCTTGTCCGCCTATATCTAACAGGTACACCATATATAGTTTCTGAGCTAATAATTTATGATTATAATTTTCTTTTTCATTTTCAAATGCTATTTCGTTTCTATAAAACTCGTTCCATTTTATCACATTGTGGAAGGTTTTAATATTTTTCGCGTAAAAATATTTCTTAGCATCATTTTGTAAGTCTTTTGGTAAAGATTTAATATAGTCATCAAATATTCTTGTTATTTCTCTGTAGGTACTGTCATTACTTAAACTCTGTTTTAAATCAAATATGTAGTGATAGAACGTTAAAAATTTTTTTAAGTACCAATAAACACCTACCTCAATATACTCACCATCAATTTTATGTTTTTTTGTAGTCCATTCCATAGATTTGGTAAGAAAGTAATTCCCCGGATTTAACATTTTCATGATTAGCCTCCTAAAAAATATTTCGTATATTACATAACTATGCAATGGTAATCTATTGTTCGTAATTTATATCTAGTCACACTCATATTCGTGATAGAGAACATAAAGCGTCATCTCCTATATTAGCATGAATGAAAATGTAGTAACATGATCATATTTTTAACAAAACAATTATATTCTGTTAAAATAAATGATACACTTTTAAAATAGATGAAGACTTTAGAGACCGTCAATAATTATGTGTAAATAGATAAAATTTTTTCTCGTATGTAATCACCGTGCGACTATTCTTTGAACATCGCCGTCAGTTCTGCCCGTGCCTGGTCGAATCCCAAATGACAACGGGTGGAGAAGCTCTGATTATAGATTTCGAACTGTGAGACCAGGAAACGGTCCAATGAATCTTCGTTCGGGAACTGCTCCTTGCGCTTACTGTATTTCTTCACCTTCTTATTGAATGATTCGATGAGGTTCGTTGAATAGATGCTTCTCCAAATGGATTTTGGGAAGTCATAGAAGGTGAAGATATAGGGATTGGATGCCAGTGATTGTGTCACTTTCGGGTAAGTCTTTTTCCATTTGTCGACAAAAGCTTGTAGCGCTTTTTCGCCCGATGCCCGGCTCTCTGCCCGGTATACTGACTTGAAGTCGTCACAGATTTCAGCCCGGTCAGCGACACGCACTTTATGGGAGATGCCACGGGACAGGTGTACACAGCACGCTTGATACCGGGCGTCTGGAAAGACCGCAAAGATCCGGTCGGTGATGCCTTTCAAACCGTCAGAGATGAACAGAAGGACGTCCTCGACCCCACGCGCTTTGACATCCTGGAGGACCTCCTCCCAGACAAATGCAGATTCTGTCGGGGCAACGGTATAGGCCAGCACTTCTTTCGATCCATCCTCCCGGATGCCCACGGCGATATAGACGGCTTCTTTGGATACCGTGTCGCGTTTGAGGGCGATGTAGGTCGCATCCAGATAGATACAGGCATAGCGTGCAGCCAGCGGACGGTGCTTGAACGCATCCACCTGTTCACTCATCGCTTTCGTCATATTGGAAACGGTCTGAGGCGTGTAGTGATGACCATACATCTTCTCAATCAGATCCGAAATCTCCGACATCGTGACGCCTTTTTGAAACATATGGATGACAAAGGATTCCAGCGTATCGTTCGCACGCTTATACGGAGCGACCGTCTGCTGATTGAATTCGCCATTTCGATCCCGGGGCATCGACAGCTCCAGATTCCCATATTCCGTATGGAGGGTGCGGGTGTAGATGCCGTTCCGTGAGTTCCCGGAGTTGAAACCGATACGGTCATATTTTTCGTAATCCAGGAAAGCAGAGAGCTCTGTCTGAAGGAGCGTATTGACCGCCGTCTCCAGATGGGTACGGAAAACTTCGGAGATGTCTTCTTTTTTTACTAGAGCCTGCATGATATCTGTTGTAAACTGAGTCATAGGGAGGCCTCTTTTCTATGAATTGGTTGTGGTGACTTAATTCTACAAGAAAAGGGCTTCCTTTTTCTATTTATTCATTTACACAAGATATTTTACGCTCTCAGACTTTAAGAGCAACTTAATATTTATTAATCATACTTGAGAATTACCCAGTTTATTAAAAATTAGATAAAAAGAAATACTAATAAGATGATATGTTGAGGAGGAACAAGGTGGAAAACGCCGTTAGAGATCTAATTAACACATATTTATTAAATGTGGAATATCTTGAATATTTAATAATCGATTTTGATCTACACTATTTACTATATGAAACTGATAAACTGAAAAAAACCGTTAGTATAAGAGATTATAAGCTTAGCGGTAAGTTTATATATTATCATTTACTTAAAAACACCTAAAATTTACATTAACTAATGTACTCTTCAATTCAGTTACAATACACCTATTTCAAGAAAAGCAGGAAAATTATACTCTTTCTTGAATTGAAATTACGTAAAGTGCAATAATCTCGTTTACCGGTATGTAACTTGTACGTTTGTTTCGACTCTAAACACCTAAGTAAATTGATCTATGGAAAACTCAAGGTTGACACTAAATAAGATGAATGCTCATTAATATTTAAAGCGTCTTTATTCAGCTATACGTAGAAAGTGCTAAAAATTAACAACATCGCATTAATATATGAATCTTTAAATTTTACGATTTATTCTTTTCATAATCTTGCAAAGTACTATTAACCTTCTCACGATTCTTTATATCCCAGTCTCTTAATGTTTTCATTATTTCTTCTAAGCTTTTTGAAATAGTAATCTTACTGCTGTAATTCATATAAAACACGTCTATTTCATTCTGTTCCTCCAATTCATCGAATATTAGGTTTTCACTCTTTTTCCAATACTTTAGGAGCTGCTTATCTTCTATATCTAAAGTAAGTCTTAACTTATCAGGTAAAATAAAACCGTGAGTAGAGTGACCTTCCAATACTCCTACCTCATAATGAACATTAAATCTGTTCCATTCCTCATTTTTTAATTGTCTCCAAAATTGATCTTCCTTTTTATTACCCCGAACTTCCCAATTTTCTGGTTCTAAAGTTTCCTGCATTCTCCTGTCCACCTCTTGCATTAAAAGTTTGAGATTAGCTCTACCTTCTTGAAATGTAGTTTTTAAGTCACTTTGGTTCGAACTAATAAACCTTGCCCATTCTTCATTCATACTGCTTTCTCCTCCTTTTAAGTACTCTTCCACATAATTTACGAAGTCTTCAAGAAGAAAGGCACTTCTCAAGTTATTTAGGTAGTCGAAGTGTAGTTTTCTAAATGCTTCTGCCAGTTCTTCAAATGTGATACTTATAAAATCATCAGATGGAGATTCTTTACTTCCCTTTGGCGTTAGTAGTATAAGTACAGGTATTTTCTTCTCTTCGCCCTTTTTTGCACTACCGATTATACTTTTACCATACTTTCCCAATTGGTTTTTATGTAATACTGCATAGATTTTACTTTCTATACCAATCAGAAGTTTATCTGTAGTAATGAGAAAGTCGATTCTTTGCGCCTGACCAAGAGCTTCTTCTCGAGAAACTTCTACCAGTTCATTCTCCGATACAGCATAGTCTTCTTCGTACTCTTCTCCCCCTGGCTTCAATTTGGAAAAGTATAAGCTTAACAAAGCATTCAATGGTTCTTCTGATCCGAACCTCTCTGGGTCAATCAGGAAAGCCAACCAATTGCTGATATAGTTCTCTTTATGTTCAATTCCAAATATTCTTGCCGTCGTGTCTAGTTTTTTCTTTACAGTACTTTCAGGTATATTTGCCAACTTTAACGTCATTTCATCAAAATTGAAACTTTCAATCGACATATTAACCCTCCTTTTAAAATTAATTATACCTTAATATATTTAGGAGATTCCGTATAAACTGGAACCTCCTAAACAGTTAAATCATCCAAGGTCTCGGATTCTTCTCTTTCTGTCTGACATTACTTTTCGGCAAATTTTCTTTTTTAGCGACTCTTGGTCTCATGCCCTGCTCGATCCGCTTCGACACTTTGCTATCGAGATAGCTGGTTCTAAAAACTTGGAATACGCGGCTCGTTTCACTGCCGCAGTCGGGACACTGGTCTTTGGTCAGGTCTTCGGTACTCTGCTTCCACGTTTCATAGCTGCCGCATGTCTTGCACTCAAATGTATATCTTGGCATCAGTCGATCTCCGGTATGATATTCTGGTTAAATATTTCTTTCGGCAGCGACAATGTACAGCAGGCATTCGGTATATCGACAATACCGCCGATATGTCCCTGTACGGGTGCGGAGCCGAGCAGCATATAGGCCTGCTCCCCAGTGAAGCCGAGGGTCTTCATATATTCTATAGCGTTGAGGCAGGCATTGCGGTATGCGGTATTGGCATCGAGATACTCCTGCGTACCGTTCAGTTCATTGACGGAAACACCCTCGAATACGAGGTATTCATTATAGTGTGGCATGACGGGACCAGGCTGGAATGCCGGATTGCGTTCAATCTTGTGCTTCTTCATGCCACCCTTAATGACATTGACTTTGAGCTCGATCCATCCAGGGATTTCGATACCGCCACAGAAAGTGATTTCTCCATCACCTTGCGAGAAGTGCAGGTCGCCCACTGACAGTTTTGCACCTTCCACAAATACAGGGAAGTAAATCCTGGATCCTTTCGAAAGGTTCTTGATATCACAGTTTCCGCCATTCTCCCTCGGAGGGACGGTTCTGGCGCCTTCTCTTGCGACACGGTCATAGTCTTCGCCTTTCAGTGTACCGAGTACCGTCGAGTCCTCATCCGGCAGTTCAGCAAGTGGCGGTACACGAGTCGGATCCTTGTCCACCAGCTCCTTCTCTCTTCTGTTCCACTCATTTAATAATTCCTGGGATGGAGCCACACCGATTAGTCCTGGGTGGATGATACCTGCAAATCTGACATTCGGCACGTGTCTTGAAGTTGCATAGATACCTTCAAAATCCCAGATGGACTTTGCAGCATCGGGATAGTGATCAACCAGGAAGCTTCCCCCATTTTCCTTTGCAAATACGCCATTGAACCCCCACTCATGGCTGCTGAATGTACCTATATCCAAAATGTCCACGACCAGAAGGTCGCCCGGTTCCACACCATTGACATGCACCGGTCCACTCAATACATGCACACGCTTCAAGTTCACTTTCGCAATATCCGAAGGGTCGTCATTGTTGCTGATCTGCCCATCCGTCCAGTCCAGGCACTCCATCTTGAACGACTCACCCGGATCTACTGAAAAGGCTGCGGGGATGTCCGGATGCCATCGGTTATGGCCCGGGTGCTTCTGTTCATGCATCTTCTTCGACAAATCGATTTCAAAAATCTTCTTGGACATTGTAAAACCTCCTGTCATATTTTAGGAAAGCGCTTACAATTGAATTGTATCATTTTACAATACAGGTTTCCATATACATTACATTTTTCACTCCATTAAAAAAGACCACTTTCGTGGTCCCATGTTCCTACTCTGCAAACATCTTCATGACGCCGCCGGCAACGGCCAAGTCGAAGTATCCCGCCCCCACACATTTGTAAAGAGTGATTTCTTCGTCACCCTGTCTCAGGTAGTCCTGCTCGAATATGTCGACGAGTTCGCCTTTGATGTCGTCCCAGCTGATGATGCCCACGTCCACCGCATGGATCAGCTCACCAGCTTCCTCCTTGACGGATTCGAGGTCGTCGGCATAGATCTGGTTTGCTCTCTTGATCGTCGTTTCGTCCATTTCCTTCATTACCGGCTTGAAGGAGCCGACGCCGTTGATGTGTGTGCCGGGTTTGATATCATTCCCGTCGAATACCGGTTCTGTGGACTGGGTAGCACAGTTGAGGATATCGCTTTGTGTGACGACATCTGATGCATTGTCCACGACCTCGATGTCCGCCTTGATGCCGAATGCCTCGAGCCTCTCTTTGAACGCTTCCGCCTTCTCCTTCGTACGGTTATAGAGCACGATTCTTTCGATATCCCGCACTTCAATGACACCGAGCACCTGCTCGAATGCCATGTTGCCCGTACCGATGGCACCGAGCGTCTTCGCATCCTTACGTGCAAGCCTTTCCGTCGCGATGGCGGTCATGGCACCAGTGCGGAGGCGCGTGAGGTATGACGCATCCATCGTCGCCTTATGCTCCCCCTTCGTCAAATCGGTGACGAGCAGGTTCCCCTGCGTTGTCGGGAGGTCTTTATTCACCGGGAAAATCGAGACGGTCTTGATGATGGAAATCTTCGATGCCGTGCTGATGCATGGCATATACAGCATCGAGCTGTTGTCGTCCACCGGGAGTACAGTCCGGGGCGCCTGGATAATTGCGTCATCCTTCAGATCCTGCAGGACATTTTTGACGTCCGCTATCGCGTGGTGCATGTGGTACTCGTTTTCAATCTGTTCATCGGTCAGTGTAATCATGGAATTTTCCTCCGCTTCTCATTCGCCTTTTTGGCGTATCACTCCTCCCAATGATATAACCTCCAGAATATTGCGTCAAATACGCTTCCAAGACTTTTTATTTCTCCTGTGACTGATATAATACCTTTATGATTACATATGAAAGGGAGCGATGATTTTGGATATAAAGGATTTTGTCGATACATATTATGTGGAGCGCAAGAACACGAACTCCACAAAGTGGGATCTCCTCGGGGAGCGGTTTGGGGATCCGGATCTGCTGCCGATCTGGGTCGCCGACATGGAATTCAAGGCGCCTGACAGCGTGATCAGCGCACTCACCGAGCGTGTCCAGCATGGTGCATACGGCTACTCATTCATCCCGGACGAGTACTACAACACATACTCCAAATGGATGGAGGACAGCTTCGGCTACAAGGTCGAGAAGGCGTGGTGCCGGCCGGCGACAGGGGTCGTATCGGCGCTCTACTGGTTCATGAACTGCTACACGGAGGAAGGGGATGCGGTCATCATCACACCGCCCGTCTACTACCCGTTCTTCAACGTCATCCGGGACCTCGACCGTACGCTCGTGACGGTGGACATGAATGAGAATGACGGCCGCTTCGAACTCGACTTCGACCTTTTCGAACGGAAGATTGAAGAAAATGACGTGAAGCTCTTCATCCTGTGCTCGCCGCACAATCCAGCCGGCCGTGTATGGACGGAGTCGGAGCTCGAGCGCATGCTCGCAATATGCGAGAAGCATGACGTCCTCGTCATTGCGGACGAGATCCACCAGGACTTCGCCTACGGTGAACACAAGCATATGCCGGCACCGCTTGTGGCAGACGGCAAGTACACCGACCGCATCGTGCTCGTGAATGCAGCCTCCAAATCATTCAACCTGCCCGGCCTGCTCCATGCCAACATCGTCATCGAGAACGACGCACTGCGCCAGCAGTTCGACGACTATGCCGGCCAGCACATCAAGAGTGAGAAGAACATCCTCGGCCACCTTGCTACACAGGCCGCCTACGAGGGTGGGCGCGAATGGCTCGAGGGACTGAAGAATGTCATCCTGTCGAACTACGCCTATGTGCGGGAGACGCTCGGGGTGCATATACCGGAAGCGAAAGTGATGAAGCTCGAAGGCACATACCTGCCGATGATCGACCTGCGCGGCTTCCTCGCCCCTGAAGATACGAAACACTTCGTCCAGGAGAAGTGCAAGCTCGCCGTCGACTATGGCGAGTGGTTCGGGGAAGGCTATGAAGGCTACATCCGCCTGAACCTTGCGACGCATCCGAAGTTCGTCAAAGAGGCCGTGGACCGCATAGTCGAGGAATACAAGAAGATGAAGTAGAACTGACGCCCTGCTCCGGACTCCCGGGACAGGGCTTTATTCATGCCGAGGTGCTTTGACCGGGGAATGGGATTATGCAACAATGAATATAAATGGACGATTGGAGGGATCGGTATGGCGGAAGACAGAATAGAGAGCAAGGGTGTCGTTGTGGTGATCATCGCCGCAGCTTTTTTATTGACCTTCAACCAATTCCTATTGATCACCGCATTCCCGACGATCATGGCGGAGTTCGACATCAATGCCACACAGGTCCAGTGGCTGACGAATGCCTTCATCCTCGTCACACTGATATTCATCCCGATGTCCGGGTACCTGTCGACTACCTATTCCGCCCGGACACTCGTCATCTTCTCGCTCACCTGCCTGCTCATCGGTACGGCGATCGGCGGCTGGTCGCCGAACTTCGGCATCCTGCTCCTCTCACGCATGATCCAGGCGATTGGTGCGGGGATCATCCTGCCGTTGATACAGACGATACTGCTCATCGTCTTCCCCTACCACAGGCGGGGGTTCGCCATGGGCTTGCTCGGTGCGGTGACGAACATCGCGCCCGCTTCCGCCCCGTCGATATCGGGCATCATCATCGACTACCTCGACTGGCGGTCGCTCCACTGGGTGATCCTGCCGTTCATCCTGATCACCTTCGTCATGGCGCTGTTCCTGATGAAGAACGTGCTTGAACAGAACCGGACGACACTCGACCTCCGTTCGGTCGCCCTCTCCGCATCAGGCTTCGCCCTCTTCATCCTGGGTCTCAGCAACATCAGCGTATACGGCTTCCTGAGCCTGTGGTCGATCCTGCCGATGGCGGTTGGCATCGTGAGCGTGCTGTTCTTCATCAGCCGCCAGTTCAGCATCCCGACACCGGTATTGAACCTGGATCTGTTCCGCAACCGGACGTTCAGCCTTGCCATCATACTGATTTTCATCAATATGATGCTGCTCTTATCGACGGAGACGATACTGCCGATGTTCGCACAGGACGCACTCGGAACGAGCGCCTTCCTGTCCGGCTTCCTGCTCGTACCGGGGACGATCATCCTGTCCGTCATCACCTTCGTCTCCGGCAACCTGTATGACCGGTACGGCGGCAAACGGATCGCCACGATTGGGTTCGCCTGCACCGCCGTATCACTCGGGCTGATCAACACCGTCGGCATGGACGACTCGCCATACTGGATCATGGTGTACTTCTGCCTGTTCATGACCGGATTCGGCCTGACACTTATGCCGCTCGTCACCGTCAGCATGTCCGAGCTCGGGAAGGAAGACATCCCCCATGGCTCCGCCATCGTCAACACTGTGCGCCAGTTCGCCATGGCCTTCGGCATCATCATACTGACATCCATCATCAGCATCACCGTCGCCGTGATGGAGGCACCGTATGCCACAAGCACATATTGGGGCACATCCTATGCCTTGATCGTCATGGCCGGGCTTGCGGTGCTCGGTTTCATATTGACACTCAGGTTGAAGGAGACGAGATACTGACGAAAAAATCGCCTTGCGGATCTATGCCGCAAGGCGATTCTTCATTTCTCTTCCAATGTGTTGATGTAGCGCTCCAGCCTGTCGGCCGCTTCCTTGAGTTCCGCCATGCTGCAGGCGAATGAAAGGCGGATGTGCCCTTCACCGAACTCGGAGAACGAGCGGCCCGGTACGACAGCGAGCTGTGTCGCTTCAAGCAGGTTGGTGGCGAACCGGAACGAATCGGTGTCGTACTTCCTGATCGACGGGAAGATGTAGAATGCCCCCGTCGGCTTCGACACTTCGAGTCCCATGTCGAGGAGCCGATGGTAGATGTAGTCGCGCCGCTCGATGTAGGCTTTATTCATCTCCTTCGGCACATGACGATGGTGCTTCAGTGCCTCGATCGCTGCATACTGGCTCGGAAGTGCAGCACAGATGGTGTTGTATAGGTGTACAGCCGTGACATCCTCCATGATGGTCCGGTGACCAACGACATATCCGATGCGCCAGCCGGTCATGGCATGTGACTTGCTGAGGCCGTTGACGACGAGCACCTGCTCCTTGATGTCCGTATAGCTTGCGAGACTCACATGCTCCCCTCCAAGCGTATTCTCCGCATAGATTTCATCGGTGATGACGAAGATGTCATGCTTCCTGAACACTTCCACCAGCGCATCCATCTGCGGCTTCGTATAGGTGACACCGGTCGGGTTCGTCGGGTAATTGAGCAGTACGGCCTTCGTCTTCTCCGTAATATTCGACTCGATCAGTTCCGGTGTCGCAATGTGGCCCGTCGGCGTCATGTCGATGAACTTTGTCACGGCCCCGCACAGTTCGATGATCGGCTCGTAGCCGAGGTAAGTCGGAGCGGGAATGAGCACTTCATCCCCCGGGTCGAGGATGGCGCGCAGGATGCCGTCGATCCCTTCGCTCCCGCCGACCGTGACGAGCACCTCGCCGTCCGGATCATATTCCGCACCATGGACCTCGCGGTAGTACTGGCTGATCGTCTCCCGGAGTTCGAAGAGCCCCGTATTATGTGAGTACTTCATCGATTTCGTATTGATCGCCTCGATTGCTGCATCCTTGATCGGCTGCGGCGTCTCGAAGTCCGGCTGTCCGAGCGTCAGATCCACCACATCCGGGAACTCCTCCACCCGGTTGGCAAACTGCCGTGTGCCCGGGACCTCGATATCCTTCATTTTTCTGTTCGCCTGTGGCATCGTATCCCTCTTTCCCATTGATTTCCCTACCGATTATAACAGATGGCTTGTTTTTTGACTTCGATCTATCCATTTATATGAAAGTATATATGCGACTGATTAATTTTAATAATTTCGTATGCCATCAAAAAATCGGTAGATAGACACTCTGAAGCATCTACTTACCGACTTTTTAAAATAATGTTCAATTCAAAGAGGTAAGATGAAGATAATCGTTCTGAGAATGATGTAGAAAATCAAAAAGAGTGTGAGGGCTCTCGCGTACCCATGTTGACCCTCTTTTCGGAATTTCACTATGGCAAAAATCAAAAGCGCAGGGAATAATATGTAGCCTACGAGGACGTGGTCCAGGACATCCATTAAAATTTCTAATCACCTTCCTTGAAAAACGATGTATAGATAGAGATTACGTTTAAAGTCAGCTTCTCTCATACATTTGTAGTCCATGCAGCCATATACAGCGATGCGTCCAGGCACAGTAATGGAGGCTCTTCTTTTCCAGGTCCTCCTGCTGGTATACGGCCCTGAACCCGCCTAGTTTTTCAGACTATTTATCGTTAATGATGCTATGAAAGATAAGGAATTGATTAATAGGAGTGACAGAAGAACTATAGTAATATCATTCACATAATCAACAGCGACTAAAAAAGAAAATATGATGATACTTATATTCGTCATATGATGAGAAAAGAAACCACTTTTATAACCAATCCATTTCGTTCTCTCATCACGAGGTTCGCTGGATTTGAAAAAATATTCCTCAATGAGTCCTGTTAAACCTATCGTGATCACAACTATATTAAACAAAAGTAAATTTGTGTGATTCAAAAGTATACTCCCAACACCAACCATCACTAATATGATATAAACAATGTAATTTATAGCATTTGAATGAGCAGGACATTCTTCTTTTTCATTCAAATTCATTTCTATTCCTCCTTGTACTTGAATAGATCTTCAATACTGGCTTCGAATAATCTTTCTAACTTTCGTTTGTCAAAATAATCTGGACAGTTCCTTCTCACCCAAGTAACTTAAGACACTTTCAACGGTGTAGGATAGTTCAACGACTTTCTCGGTATGTGGTTTCTTGTTGCGGTGACAGATGAGACAAACGTTTGGTCTACCGTATTGAAATCCATGTCTTTGGTCACTCTATCCTTTCTAATCAGTCCAGTGGTATGTTCATTCAACCCCGCTGGGATGGTGTTCGCGGATTGGAAAAGTAGATGGACAGATCATTTCGATTGCTCATCGATCGCCAGTTGGAGAATTCCTGCCTTACCACAGTCGAAAGGGATGGTCTTGGACAGGTTTCTTGGCACTCCGGGGTGATGGCTGCTTCAATATCCAGTGCTGTTCTGCCTTTGGGTTTTAATGTGATGATGGCTTTTGACAGGCGCTCAACAGTATGATGACGGCACTCTTGTGATGGACACCGACAATGGTATCCCCTTCAAGGCGGCCCAATTCTTTACTGAAAGTAGAATCATCATCCACCTTTTCAGTGATGTTACGTCTGAAGGCTTGAGGGCCTAGACGCTCTTGATGATCACTCGGTTTTCGCTTGTCTTGCATCGGTAATGTGAACGCCTTAAAGGTTCTGCGTTTGAACATGCGGTATCCAATTCGCAGCCACTTTCTCCATTACGTGGGGTTGCTGCGCTTCAGGCAACACTATATGTTTTCTACCACACCATTTTTTGTTTCCTTTATAACAATGATAATAGTCCAGCTATGAGCAATCGGTATTTCTTGATGGAAGTAGGCTTCTGTGGTTACCAGTTCGCCCGTCGGAATGTGGGTTTCGGTCATGCGTAATCACTCTATGATTTTCCTTGACCGGAAAACTCGTTTTGAGTGTATCACGTCCGACTCTTTTTAGGTGTCTAGCTTAATTTTAAAATCCGTGATGTTAAAAATCACCTTCTTTATTGGAACAGAATTTACAAGTAAAAGTACTTAAATTAACCGGATAATATCAATCAACCGATATTTGAATTAACCGGTTTATTTAACTTTTCTTTAGATTCATCATAAATTTCTTTAGGGAAATTGAAGAGTCTAAGAAGTTCAATGGCATTTGATGTTTGGGCTGGTCCTTTTTTAATTTTGTAATCAAAGAATATATCTTCATCCTCAAGGACTTCAGAAAAATGATACATTATCATATCGTTAATCAGCGATTCAGTCAGTTCGATATCATGTGTGGCGGCAATCATAGAGACCCTATCGTCAGCATTTAAGAATCTCAATAGCACTTCTGCTGCAGCTAAACGTTCTTTCGTATTTGTACCTTTAAATATTTCATCTATGAAGCAGTATATATTATGATCACTAACTTCTAATGTGTCGATGATTCTTTTTAGAGACTTGACTTCGCTAATAAAATAACTGTCACCTTCAGAAATACTATCTGAGATATCCATTGATGAAAATACTTTACCCGGTACATATTCAAAATGTTTACTAGTCGATGTCGATATTCCATTGCTCAAAATCACATTTAATGCTAAGGATTTCATAAAAGTAGACTTTCCTGATGCATTTGATCCAGTGAGTAAAATATTATGACTTAGATCAATTGAATTGCTAACAGGCTCCGAAATAAGGGGATGGTATACCGATGTAGTTTTCAAGTTACCCTTATTCTTTCTGCTTGGGATAGAATAATAAGGTAATGTCTTTCGCCACATGGCTACTGAATAGTTTAAATCTATTCCTGCAACGAATTGCCAACACTTTTCATAAGTGTCCTTATTATTATTTAGTACTTTAATAATATAATGATACACATGGTAATCTAGAACAAATGCATTCTTAATTGCTGTTAGCATTTGGAGAAACAAATTATTTTGATCAGTATTTTCATTTATTAGTAGGGCACTAACCAATTGTAAATTCTTCACTTTACCTTTAATTTCAATCTGATCTTCAGTTTCTTTTTTTAGATAATTATTAAGCTGAGAAGCAACATTGATAATATTAAGGCCATAGAATAGATCCGAATATTCATCTTCGTGTCTAGATTTATGCTTATATGAAATAATCATATTAATAAGCAGGGACCCAATTATTGTGAAAATTCCTAAAAGGAAATTGATAGATATTAAAAAGATTCCTATTAAAGGTAAGAAACTAAGTAGTAAATATTGTGGCCGATATTTCTCTGACTTTGAATAATTGCGATTGAAAAAGTATTTTGAAGTATTGGAGTTCGGTTGTTTCGATAATTTCGAAAGAATTAACGTGATTTTTTCCCGCCATGTAATATCTTCTTCAAATTTTTTAACGAGGTTTTCTTTGATATCATCACATTCTGCAACGTTTCTTAATGCTACATAAAGGCGCTCTTCTCCTATAGTTGTAAAAGCGTAATTAATTTCTTCTAAGAGTCTATCCATATCTAAATCGCGCCATGTAATATCGTCTACTTCAGCAGTTTTATCTACTTTAGCGCCAGCTGTTAAGTTTCGATAGTAATTATCGAAATTAATAAACGACTCATTGTATTCTAGCCATTTTGAATGACTCTCCCATAGATTTTTGATTTCTTTTTTTCTCTTTTTATTCTCTGATAATGTTAAAAGTGTAGTTACAGCAATAATTATTAACACAGTACCCAAATAAAAGTATAACGTAGACATTTTTTTCATCCTTTTTTAAAACTTTTCGTTTGTCAGGATACACCAGGAAGATGAGAAAAAGACATCTAACTTAGATGTCTTTTTTTAATGAAACAAGTGCCTCTTTCTTTTCTCGTAAATCTTTAAATTTTTCTTTAGCTTCTTTGTCAGAATAATATACCATCAAAGAATTATCGTAAATCAGTTTTGCCTGCTTCTTTCCTTCAGCATCAAGTTCTTTTGAGATTTTAGACTCTAAACCCATAATCTCCTGAAGTAAATCATCGCTTTTTTGATTATAACTCAGTTCCTCTTCTTTTACTTTAGACTCTATAATCCCATCTCTTATAGCAGCCCTTATAACAAAATAAAAGATGATTGCAGCAAATAATATGTATATAAATACCATAATTACCTCCCTATTCACTATATTATCATATCATATTATATTCATTCTTATTTCCTTTTATTGTTAATAGCCAAGTTGAGTTCTCATGCGCTTTATACCGAGCATTGCTTCTAATATAAAATTCAATGCTTTTTGAAAATATCATGGACATGAACTTCATTTTCCTTTATCATTACAATATTCATAAAAATACATAAAAGGGGATTAATTATGCATTTCTCTAGAGAGACCAAGATAAAGACATGGACGGTATCGACCATCGCCCTCCTGCTCTTCATCGTTCCGGTCTACTTCAATGGCCAATGGACCATCATCCTCGGCATATTCGCCGATTATATACTGACGGGACTGGAAGGTTCCATCCCGACGATCATCACCGTCATCATGTCCTTCTTCCTGATTGTGACCATATACGGGACACTGATCAACCGCAACAGCTTCAAGAATGCGCCTAAAATGCGCGATATATTCGTCCTCGACTGGCTGTGGTTCACACTGCGTGTACTTGGTACCTTGTTTGCAATCATGACCGTCACAGGCTTCGGTCCGGAGGTGATCACGAGTGACCTGACAGGCGGCACTATGATGAACAGCCTCGTGCCGATACTGGCCACATGGCTCCTGCTTGCCGCCTTCCTCATGCCGCTTCTGATGAACTTCGGTCTGATGGAATTCATCGGCACGTTCCTGGAACCCATCATCCGCCCGTTGTACAGGGTACCGGGACGCTCCTCTATCGATGCGCTCGCTTCATGGATGGGCAGCAGTCCAGTCGGCGTCATGATTACGACCCAGCAGTATGAGCGCGGTTTCTATACGAAGCGCGAGGCAATGAACATCGCCACCAACTTCTCGGTGCTCTCGATTCCCTTCAGTCTGGTGATTGCGACATTCATCGGCATCGAAGAGTACTTCCTGCAGTTCTATCTGACGATGGCCATCGCCTGTATCCTTACAGCCCTCGTCATGGTACGCATTCCGCCACTCTCCCGCAAGGAAGATACGTACTACGAGGTGACCGGCAAGCAGATCGATGACCGGTCAACGGAAGGCACGATGCTCAAGACGGCGACGACGCGCGCCTACAAGCGTGCGGATGAAAGCGATGGCGCGAAAAGCATCGCCCGCGACGGTACGGTGAATGTCATCGACATCTATGGCGGGCTGATTCCGGTCGTCATCGCCATCGGCACACTCGCCCTGATCGTGGCGGAATACACACCGGTATTCACATACTTGAGCTATCCCGTCCAGCTCGTCCTCACACTGATCAATGTACCGGAAGCCGCAGCCGCAGCACCGGCGTTCATCATCGGCGTGACCGACATGTTCCTGCCGTCCGTCATCGGATCCGGCATCGAGAGCGACTTCACGAAATTCATGATCGCCGTCATGTCACTCACACAGATCATCTACTTCTCGGAAGTCGGTGCCCTCTTGCTGAAGTCGAAGATTCCCGTCTCCGTGTGGGAACTGATTGCGATATTCACCCTGAGAACCATCATTTCATTTCCGATCATATACGTTCTGGCGCTTCTGTTCGTCGGACTATAGAACAATCCCCCTGGTCGCCGCCAGGGGGATTGTCTGCATTCATCGGTTCACCTTCTGCCTGAGGGGTATATGAATAGTGCGAGGTGATCAGGATGAGCTTCTATCAGGAACATGAAAAGGAAATCACTGCACTACAGCTGATTTCCCAGATTGTAGGCAAGTTGAAGTTGGAGTATGCATACCAGGAGCCCCAATGGGCACATGTCATCCTTGATATTACACCGAGAGGATTTACGACTGGAATATTGGGCCGGGGAGACGGCGTGTTCGATATTGAAGTGGATCTCGTCAACAGCCGGATCATCATACGGACAATGTCCGGGGACGAGCGCATCACCCTTGCCGACGGCAAGGCAATCCGTACGTATTACGAGGAGATCATGGCAGCCGCCCGGCGGTTGGGGTTGGAACTCTCCATCCATACGAAACCTCAGGAAATGGCAACCACAACCCCTTTTGAGGGGGATGCGTCCCACCATCATTATGATGCGGATGTTTCCTTGGAAATACTGAAATGGTTCCAGTTTGCCAGGGATGCGGAAAAGGCATTTCTCGCTCCCCTGCGCATCCGCAAGGTCCACCCCGGCCTTTTCTGGGGCACTTTCGATGTTTCATGCATCGTCATATACGATCAGTCCGAGCCATTCCCGGATGACACGAAGGTGATTGAACGTGCCGCATTCGACGAGCATATGATCGAGTTCGGATTCTGGCTTGGGGATGATACGGACAGGTCTCCGACCTTCTTCGTCCTGCCCTATCCATTTGTCGACAACAGCCCCCTGGAGATTGATGACACCTTCCCGGCAGGGAGCCGTTTCGACCCTGCCATGACCGAGTACCTGTATGAAATGGACGATGGCCGGGGCAAAAAGGGGGATGTCATCCGATTTTTCAGATCATCCTTCATCAAATCCTCCGAGTATTTGGAATGGGAGGACATAGAGCACTGCTTCAGCGTCCTGAAGATGAAGAAGAACCAGGTATGAAAAAGGGCTGGGATAAAATATCCCAGCCCTCTCTTTATTTTGGCGCATCACTCCACCCTGAAGAATGCTTCGGCTTCCATATGGTCATTGTACTTGATCAGAAACGGCTCCCCTTCCGGCACGGCCCGGGCCACTTTTCCGGAGGCGGTGCCGCCGGAGTAGATCTCGCCTGCCGGAAACTCCTCATCCTCCACCCACATATAAGTATCCTGGCTGACATTCGAGCCATCCTCCTTGAATATTTCTATGTTTTCGGATACGAGGACCGCATGGTCGTCATTCTCGAATTCCGTCAGTTCGAATGTGAGGTCGAAGACGGCCCATTCCTGCCCGTCATCCGTCGGATCGGGTTCCATATACTCCGTCGTCAATATATCGACCGCTTCCGTTCCCCGGACGACGTTGTCTACCGTTACATTGCCGGTGCCGGCGAGACGCTCCCCGTTCTCGTCATAGGTGACGACTTCAACGGAGACGGTCTCCCCGAGTGCTGCCGGATTGCTCCGCGTCGCTTCGTCCGTGCCGGTTGAATCCTCTTCTGCACTCTCCTCTTCAGATGCCTCTTCCGTATCCTCTTCAATCGTCTCCGACTCTTCGTCCACATCATCTTCAAACGTCTCTTCCACCGCTTCTTCCGTCGTCGTATCCTCCGTCGCCTCCTCAGCACCACAGGCGCCAAGAAGCATTACTGCAGCTACACCGCCTGCCAAGAGATATTTCCTCATCATTCATCCCCCCTTACCTGCTTATCCTCATTATACGCACTGCATGCAGGCAAAATCCATATAATTTTTAGAAAATTGTGTTTTTAATGAAATCTTTATAAAGGGTGGAATTTTGAGGAAAATAAAAGACCAGGGGAGTCGTCTCCCCCGGCCTGTGGATTATTTTTCAACCAGCGCTTTCGCCGATTCGAACAGTATGTTGACGGCATGCGGCATGCTGTCTTCGTTGATGTCGAACTTCTCGTTGTGGTGCCCGGCTGCAAGCTCGGTGCCGAAGATGCAGTAGGTGCCCTGGCCCCCATGCTTCTGCACGGCGTTGATGAAGAATGTCGCATCCTCCGACCCGGCACTGGCATCACTCCTGAGGTCGCTTGTGAGCCCCTCCTGTTCTGCGATATCCTTGAGCACCCCGGCCACTTCGAGGGAGCAGTCGGCGCTCTCGCCTTCCCCGACGAGTTCGATGTGATGGGTCACGCCGTACATCTTTGCCGCCCCTTCGATGATTGCTTCGGCCTGGCTTTTGACGTAGTCGTTGATGTCGGATGTCTCACCGCGCGTCTCGATTTTGAGCGCAGCATGGTCCGCGATGATGTTGCGGCCGCTACCGGCATGCAGTTCACCGACGTTGATGCGCGTCGCCCCGCCGGAATGCCTCGGAATGGCGTTCAGGTTGAGTACGGCATTTGCTGCAGCGAGCATCGCATTCTTCCCTTCCTCGGGGTTGCCGCCGGCATGCGACGAGCGTCCCTTGAGGGTGACATCCATCTTCGATGTTGCGAGGAAGCCGTTGTTGGCGGCGACGAAGTGGTCGTGCGGCACACCGGTGCCGATGTGGGAGGTGATGAAGTAGTCGACGTCACTGACGACCCCCGCCTCCACCATGGAGCGCGCCCCGCGCGTCCCCTCTTCGGCCGGCTGGAAGATGAGCTTTATCTTCCCTTTGAGCTGGTCTTTGTTTTCCATGAGCTTCGTGGCCAGGCCGAGCCCGATGGTCGTATGCACATCATGCCCGCAGGCGTGCATATTGTCGTTCGTCGACCTGAAGTCTTCCTTGACCGGCACATGGTCGTCGCCTGTCGCCTCGACGATCGGCAGGGCATCCATGTCCACCCGGTAGGCGATGGTCGGTCCCGGTTTGCCTGTATCGAGTGTTGCGACGATGCCGGTATAGCCTTCCGAGACGAGGCCGAGATATTTCTCGACGGCCCCGTTCTCCTTCGCCCATTCGAGGTGCTGCTTCGTCTCTGCGTCCGACGGCTTGCCCATGCAGTAGTCGGGATCCATGACGGCCCTCCCGATTTCGAGGTCGTAGCCGAGGTCCTCAAGTATGTCCGCCACGATCGTGGAGGTGCGCATCTCCAGGAATCCGAGTTCCGGATACTGGTGGAAGTCACGCCGCCATTCAATCAGTTGCTTTCCGAGCTTTGTCATTGTATTCTCCCCTTTGGCACTTTTTTTACCCTCTATAATTCTAATCTATATGTATTTTGAAATATTTCCAAATAAAATCGTATTGAACAGAATAAAAGATGGAATCAAGCTTGAATAATATGGAGTTATTGTATAGAATATGAATGTAGCAATCAGGGGCCATAGCTCAGCTGGGAGAGCGTTGCACTGGCAGTGCAAAGGTCAGGGGTTCGAGCCCCCTTGGTTCCATTAAGCGACCCTCACCTTCATATGAAGGTGAGGGTCTTTTTGTGTCCTATTCCCCTTTTTCCATTACGGCAAAATAGTTCTCTTCATTATCTGCAAAGTTGAATGTCCGCTCGGATGAGAATGTTTCAATCTCCCCGACTTTCACCCCTCTTCCCGAGAGTTCTTCGTGCAGTTTGTCGAGGTCATCCGTAAAAAGCATCAGAGAAGGCGTACCGAAGTTCAGCTCCGGCGACAGCTTCTCGATGAGTTTCCTGTCATGGAGGATGATGCTCGTCTCCGCTTTTTGTGTCGGCTTTATCTCGATCCACTTCATATCGGCCCCTTCCTCGGATTCCGAAGCGACGATGAAACCGAATTTCTCCGTCCAGAATTTACGCGTCGCCTCCTGATCATTCACATAGAGCATGACTTCCCCGATTCTCGTAAACATCTGCCTCTCCCCTTTGATAGTGATTTGTTGTGCCCCTACTGCTCTGCCATCGCTTCCCATCACTCCTATATTACCCATGATTCCCCCTCATGACTCCACCACCCGGATGAAATTATCAGGCAAGTTAGAAATTTCATCCGATATGCTATATAATTCTAACCATCCTAAAATCGGAGCTGATCGCCATTGGGCTGGTATATATTCTATTTTGTCCTCTATTTCATATTCATGCTGGGTATCGCGGCATTCTATTTCAGAAGAATCACAACGTATGAAGATTATCTGATCAGCAGCTGGAACACCGGCTTCTGGAAGATCACCGGCACCATCATCAGTACATTCTGCGGGGCAGCGGTCTTCATCGGCTGGGTCGGACTCGGCTTCACGGTCGGACTCTCGGGCTACTGGAAGTTCGCTTTCGTCGCCATCGTCTTCTCGCTGATCCTGATCCTCGGGTTCGCAAAGCCGCTCAGGTGCCAGCGCCTGATTACGATGGCGGACCTGTTCACGGTCCGCTTCGGGGGCAAGGCGGGCATCGTCCCTTCCATACTGTCCGCCTTCATCTATTCCGTGCCGACGACGGCACTCCAGATGGTCGGCATGTCGACGGTATTCAACATTACGATGGGCGTCAGCCTGCCGATGGGCATATTCATTTCATTTGTGGTCATACTTATATTCACCGTCATCGGCGGACTGCCGGCGACGATTCTGACGGATGCGATCCAGTCCATCCTCATCATCATCGGGGTCGTTGTCCTCACCATCGTCACCGTGGCACACGTCGGCGGATTCGGCGCACTGTTTGAAGCGAGCGCACCTGAATACTTGAGCATCGCAGGTCCTGAAGGCTACGGGGAGATTCTGCTCTATGCCCTGTCGGTCGGCCCCTTCTATATGGTATGGCAGTCGACATGGCAGCGCATATTCGCAGCAAAGGATGAGACTGTCGCGGTCGGTGCCAACACGCTCGGCTTCATCATCGCCGGACTGATTTCCTTCCTGCCATTCCTGATCGGACTCGCCGCCCGCCAGTTTGTGCCTTTGGATATGCATCCCGATCTCGTATTCTCATACGTCACGGACTTCCTGCTGGCAAGCCCGATCGGCGGACTCGTCTTCCTTGGGCTGCTTGCTGCACTCATGACCGGGGCCACATCGTTCATACTGCAGGGATCGAGCAACCTGACGGTCGACTTCTACAGGAACTTCATCAACAGGAATGCCGGCGGCAAGCGCATGCTGTTCTTCTCGCGCGTGTCCGTCCTGATCATCACGAGCCTTGCGTGCCTGTTCGCCTATACGGTCGAGGATATCGCAACGACATACCAGTGGGCACTGCGCCTGACGGCGACCGTCATCGTATTCCCGTTCCTTGCCGTTATGTTCTGGAAACGGGTCACGAAGATGGGCGTATTCGTCAGCATGCTCGGTACCGCCCTGCTTGTCCTCGCCTATCCGTTCCTGCCGATCGGCATGGACCATGCGCTGTTTGGCTTCCTGGTTTCGATCGTACTGCTCGTCGGCGTCAGCCTCATGACGAAGCATGCACCGTCGGAAACGGTACAGGCCGCCTATTTCGAAAAACTGCACAACCCTACATTGGAGGATAGACGATGACTACACTATTGATTAAAAATGCAAACATCATCGATATGGTGTTCGACACCCCCTACTTCGGGGATATTCTGATTGAAGACGGAAAGATCGTGCACATTGATGAGGAAATCGCCGCAGGTGAAGAAGATGTGCTGGATGCGGAAGGCCGCTTCGTCCTGCCCGGCTTCATCGATACGCACAGCCATCTGCTGCTCTACGGACTGTACAAGTCGCTTGTCGACCTGACGCCCGAGGTGGTGAAGAATGTCGCAGACATACAGAACGCACTCAAAGCCCGTGCGGCAGATACGCCGGCCGGTGAATGGATCGTCGGACATGGCTACAGCGAAATCGAACTCGAGGAGGACCGCCATATTACGATTAAAGAACTCGATGCCGTATCCACGGACCATCCGATCTACATCCGGCACAGTTCCGCCCATATGGGCGTCGCGAACTCCAGAGCCCTCGAAATCGCCGGCATCACAGCGGATACACCAGATCCTGACGGCGGCTATTTCGCCCGGACGGATGGCAAGCTGAACGGTCTCCTGTTCGAGCTGCCTGCAGTGGAGGTGCTTCTCCCCCACCTGCCGAAACCCACCAAGGAAGAGATGATCCATGCACTCGAATCGGCCGAGTCGGACTATATCGAACGGGGCATCACAACCGCCACCGAAGCATGCGTCGGCCTCGCCCATGGTGCGGACGACTATGGTGCCTTCACCGCCTACATCCAGCAGGACAACGACCTCAAACTCCGGCTGATGATCGACTATCACTTACTGATGGAATCAGAAGCACTCAAGGGCCTTTCATTTTCGGAATTGAAGGAAAGGATAGAAACCCTGTCCGACGGACAGTGCACGCTCGACAGTGCGAAGTTCTTCCAGGACGGCTCCATCCAGATCAACACTGCGGCGCTGACCCGCGACTACCATAATGTGGCGGACAAAAGCCACATCATCATTCCACAGGAGAAGCTCGAAGCACTGTATCTGGATTTTGCCAGGCGGGGTTATCCGCTCACGACACACGGCAATGGGGATGCAGCGATCAAATCCATCATCGAAGCCTACAGTAAGGTGGAAGCTTTGCCGGATTACGGTGAAGTCAAGCGCATAGAACACATCCAGACGGGGGAATATGCGGATATAGAGGCGATGAAGACGCATCACATCGACGGGTCTTTCTTCACCAATCATATCTACTACTTCGGGGACAAGCACTACGAGAAGTTCCTTGGGCCGGAGCGCGCCGAAAAAATGAATCCGGCACGGTGGGCCGAAGACCTCGGTGTGCTCTATACACTCCATTCCGACTGCCCGGTGACGCCGATTTCACCGCTCGAGACCATCCGCATCGCATGCGACCGTGAGACGAAGAGCGGCAGGGTGCTTGGGGAGGACATGAAGCTGACGCGTTTCGAGGCATTGAAGGCGATGACGGTGAATGGCGCGAAGCTCAACCGTACGGAGGACCAAAACGGCACCGTCGATATCGGCAAGGATGCCGACCTCATCATACTCGATGAAAATCCGCTGGATGAGGATATCGTTCTGAGTGATGCACTTATCCATTACACGTTCATCGATGGTCGGATGGTCTACAGAAAATCATAGAATGTGCGATAGGGAAATAGAACAAGGGGGATTTATACATGGACACATTGATTTCGCCCGATGAGACGTGGCTCCTGTGGGCATTCCTCGTCGGCTGGGCGGCAGTATCGATCTATCTGGAACAGCGCTTCGAATGGGCATCGAAACTTTCAGGGGCCATCGTCGCCCTGCTCGGAGCGATGATCCTGGCGAACACCGGGGTCATCCCCATCGAGTCGCCGGTCTATGATGCGGTATGGAGCTATGTCGTACCACTCTCCATCCCGCTGCTCCTGTTCCAGTCGAACATACTTAAGATATGGCATGAAAGCGGCCGGCTGCTGATCATCTTCCTGATCAGCGCCACCGGCACCGTCGCCGGTGTCATCGTTTCATTCACTTTGCTTAAGGATCTGATTCCGGGGCTTCCACATATCGCAGCGATGATCTCAGGTTCTTATACGGGTGGGAGCGTGAACTTCGCCGCCCTGGCTTCGCGCTTTGATGTACCCGGTGAGACGGTATCCTCTGCAGTCGTTGCGGACAACCTGCTGATGGCCGTCTACTTCCTCGTGCTCATTGCCCTGCCGGCTTTCGGGTTCTTCAGGAACAGGTTCGGGACACCGCACATCGATGAAGTCGAATCCAGGGACGAAGTGGATAAGACGGCGGCTGCCTCCTACTGGAAGCGCAAGGAGATTTCACTGAATGATATCGCACTCGCCGTCGGCACGTCTTTCGTCATCGTCGCGGTATCCTTCAAGCTCGCCGAAATCTTCAGCAATCTGATTCCGAAGGATGCGAACATCTTCCTGACGATCCTCCGGGCGATTGTCGGTGACAACTATCTGATGCTGACGACATTGACACTCTTGCTCGTTACATTGGTACCGAGGTATTTCGGACGGATCAACGGCGCACAGGAGATCGGCACTTTCCTGATCTACATCTTCTTCGTCGTCATCGGAGTGCCCGCTTCAATCCCATTGATCATACAGAACGCGCCACTCATCCTGTTGTTTGCGGCCATCATCGTATTCATCAACATGGCAGTGTCGTTCTCGCTCGGGAAACTGTTCAAATTCGACCTTGAAGAAATCATCCTCTCCAGCAACGCCAACATCGGCGGACCGACGACGGCCGCCGCCATGGCCATCTCCCGGGGATGGACGAAGCTCGTCGGTCCGATTCTGATCGTCGGGACACTCGGGTATATCCTTGGCAACTATATCGGAACCGCCCTCGGATTCTGGTTCAGCAGCATGATATAGAGTGATGGGCTCTTTAATTGGGACTCATTGAAAATCCGCATGATAAAGCAGAAGGAAGGTGGGAAATCATCGATTTCCCACCTTCCTTCTTATTTGCCCCAGACTTCCTCTGCGACTTCATGCACGAGGCGCAGCTTGTTCCACTGCTCTTCTTCTGTCAGGATGTTGCCCTCCTCCGTAGAGGCGAATCCGCATTGCGGGCTGACGCACAGCCGTTCGAGGGGCACATACTTGGACGCCTCTTCTATGCGTGCCTTGATCTCTTTCTTGTCTTCAAGTTCTGCGACCTTGGAGGAGAAGAGTCCCAGGACCACGAGCTTGTCTTCACCGACATTGACCAGCGACTCGAACCCGCCGGCGCGCTCGGTATCGAATTCCAGATAGTAGGCATCAACCTTCTCTTCACCGAAAAGGATTTCAGCCACTGTATCATAGGCACCGGAGGAGGCCCATGTGGAATGATAGTTTCCACGGCATACGTGTGTTGTGATGGCGAGGTCCCGGGGGTGTCCTTCGATTGCTTTATTGTTCACGTTGACGAATGCTTTCGCATAGCTTTCGACCGAGGCATCATCGTTTAACGTCTTCCAGAAGTTTTCATCCACGAGTATGCCCCATGTACAGTCGTCAATCTGGACACTGCGGCAACCGGATGCATACAGGTCTTTGATGACTGTCCGATATGCTGCCGCGATGTCTTCAATCAATTCATCCGTATCCGGATAGAACTGCTGCGTCGCCTCGATGTTTTCAGGGCGCTGAAGTTCAAGCAGGAACTGTGCAGGTGCCGGGAGCGTCTGTCTCGCAATTACCTCCTCATCCGCAAACTGCTGGATGAACTTGAAATGCTCGACGAATGGATGACCTTCGCCACTGATCTTTCCAGTGAGCCTTGCTGATTCGGGGCGTGTCTCTTCACCATTGAACTGATAGCCACGGTCGATGTCCACCTTCTCCACGCCATTCAGGCCCCACATGAAGTCTAGATGCCACCAGGAGCGGCGGAACTCACCGTCCGTAATCGCTTTGAGGCCTATTCCCTTCTGCTTTTCCACGAGGTCGCGGATCGCTTCGTCTTCAATCAGCGTCAACTCTTCACGTGTAAGCCTGTCCTCCTGATATGCCTTCCGTGCCACCTTCAATGTCGCCGGCCTCAGAAAACTGCCTACATTATCAAACCTGAAAGGTGTTTCTTTACGTGTACCCACTTTATTGATTACCGCCATTCTCAACCACTCCCTGATATGTTTATTTGATAGCTTCATGTTAGCATGATGGGGGTGATATAAGATAACTGATAATTTTCATGGTCAGATATAGCTTTCTGCTATATCACTCTGTAATTTTTGCCCTATAAAAAATGCGTTGGATGACTTCATCAGTCATCCAACGCATTAAAATTCTATTCCATATCAATGTTCTAGAACATCTCTGATACGACTTTCTGCTCGAGGAAATTCAGAAGATAGTCCGGACTGCCGGTCTTCTGGTCGGAGCCAGACATCTTGAAGCCGCCGAATGGATGATAGCCGACTACGGCCGCTGTACATCCGCGGTTCAGGTACAGGTTGCCGACATTGAACTTGCGGCATGCGAGGTGCCAGTGTTCACGTGTGTTCGTAATGACGGCCCCCGTCAGTCCGTACTCGGTATTGTTGGCGATCTTCAGCATCTCATCGAAGTCTTCCGCTTTAGCAAATGCCACGACCGGTCCGAATATCTCTTCCTGCATGATACGTGCTTTCGGGTCCACATCTGCGAATATCGTCGGATGGATGAAGTAGCCTTTGGAGTCGTCGGTTTCTCCTCCAATTTTCAGTTCGCCCTCTTCCTTGCCGATTTCAATATAATTCTTGATCATGTCGAACTGCTTCTGGCTGATCACCGGTCCCATGTAGGTTTCGTCTACAGGGTCGCCGACCGTCAGTTCCTCCGTCAGTTCAATGGATTTCTGCAGCACTTCGTCATAGACATCCTTATGGATGACCGCACGGGAGCCGGCGGAACATTTCTGTCCTGAGAATCCAAAGGCGGAACTGACGATTGCGTCGGCTGCAAGGTCGAGGTCCGCATCCTTGTCGACGATGATTGTATCCTTGCCGCCCATCTCAGTGATGACGCGCTTCAGAAAATCCTGTCCTTCCTGAACTTCTGCTGCCCGCTTGTTGATGCGCAGTCCGGTCGCTTTTGAACCTGTAAACGTGATGAAGTGCGTCTTATGGTGGTCGACCATGTAGTCCCCAATGACACTTGCGTCACCCGTAACGAAGTTGACGACACCTTTCGGCACGCCCGCTTCCTCAAGCACCTCCATCAGCTTATAGGCGATCAGTGGTGTATCTTCCGCCGGCTTGAGCAGCACAGTGTTTCCTGCGATGATTGGCGCCACAGTTGTGCCCGTCATGATGGCAAACGGGAAGTTCCATGGTGTAATCGTGACACCCGGCCCCATCGGCTGGTAGAAGTATTTGTTGTGTTCGCCTTCGCGGTCGAGTGTCGGTTTGCCGTCTGCCAGTTCCATCATGGATCTGGCATAGTATTCGATGAAGTCGATGCCTTCATTCGTATCCCCATCGGCCTCATTCCATGGTTTACCTGCTTCATATACCATCAGCGCCGAGAACTCATGCTTGCGGCGTCTGATGATTGCCGCCACTCTGATGAGCAGTTCTGCACGGTCTTTAGGATCCCATTCACTCCATGATTCGAACGCTTCTTCCGCAGCCGCCATCGCCTGATCGATATGCTCGGTCGTCGCTTTTGAAACATGTCCGACAACCTCTTCCTTATTCGACGGATTGTACGAAGTGATCTGGTCCTCTGTTTCTATATGTTCACCGCCGATGATGAGCGGACGTTTGATGCCAAAATCATTTTTGACCTGTGCCAGGGCATCCCTGAAGGCCTTCTTGTTCTCTTCTTGTGTAAAATCTGTAGCTGGTTCTGCGTGATACGGTTGTACCATTGAAACTTCCTCCTTCATTTCACTTAATTGGATATTGTGATGAACGCACTATAAAAAAGCGCTTTCATTTACAGCGCCGGGAGTACAGTCATCGAACGTCTCCTTATAATGAATTCTATCCTATTTTTAGGACGATTTAAAGCCTGACGGTCTATCATCTTCCCCGAATGGCCCTCCCCAAAACTTACAAATTGTATATCCATAAAGGCCACCTGCAGAATTGAACTTGGGTCGTCAAGCAGGATGGCATCAGAGGGGGTTTGATTCTCCTGCAGTCGGGAGAGGGCACTTGCATGCCGCTGCAGCACTTCCTGACTGCAGCCCATCTCACGTTTATCTACTGAAGGTTCAGGCGTCCCGCTTCAATGTGCGCCTCAATGATGGATTCGATATCCACCTTCCTGACTGCCCTCGCGGTTTCAGGATGCATGAAGCATCCGTCATACGCCGCTTCGAACACCAGACCAAGGCGCTGCAGATCATGGCATGGCTCCAGCGATGACCAGAAAGGAAGCTCATCCGTTTCGATCTTGTTGTTGAGCACTACGAGCTCCACCGGATGGAGACGCTCGAGGAGGCGGGCCAACCATTCCCGGCTGGTGAGGATCTCAGTATATGTCTCGACGAGCCCTCATTTTTTGAGCTTCGAATATCCTCTATATTTCATGGCTCTGAGGCGGTCTTTGATTTCCTCCATGGTCATGCTTTCATCGACCAGCCGCTTCATATCCACATCCTCCATGTACTTTTCGCTATGCAGGCGACCGGGATGCTTCGGACTCTCCTTGTCGAACAGCAATGCAAGCAATGGCTCGGCAATGCTGGGATGGATGGCCCATCGATCGAGAAGGCCCGCACCCGCCGGTACAACCAGCCGCCTGGCATGCAACGTCTTCATGCCATCCTTCTTAGCAAGGATGTACTGGACCGCATCCCCTTCCTGGCCCAGAAGCCAGTCGACAAGCGTCAACACTTCCTCCTCATCCATCTCCGCCACCACTCCGTGCAGCCTATGGGGATCTTCTGCGTACCCGACCATCGCATCGATGTAGTCGCCCGGTGCAGCTCCGCCCTCAAACAACGCCAGCGCGTATTCGTGCTCGGAAATCAAACCTTCAACACTCTCTTCAAGCCCCAAAGCCCCCGCATCAGACGCCCCAAGGGGCCCTTCTCCACTGAAAAGTGCAGCGAGCCTGCGGTTGATCGCCTGCTTCGGATAGCGCTGTCTATAGCCGTTGCTCCTGGCCCAGAGGAGCGTCTCCTCATACTCCGGATGGGATTCATCCTTCAATATGGCGAGCATCTCCTCAAGCCCGCCGACGCCACCGACGTCATCCATTACGACCGGCCCCCTGTACTTTTCGACACGCGGCAGTACCGGCTCCCCGAGCGTCATTGCCTCCAGCACCTTCACCTCATGGAGCCAGTCATCGCCATAGTCATACCAGTATCGTATGCTGTCCCCCTCACCGAGAACCGCCCCGACATGCACCTCGCTCGCCAGGTATTCCTTGCGGCTGCCGTCTGTGCCGAACTCCATCCGTCCCTCCATATCAAATGAATGGACGAAGATTTCATGGTGATCATCGAGGAACTCGGCCATGTGGCTGTCATCCCAGCCCATCGCCGCCTGGATGATGAGATGCAGTTCATAGAAATTGAGGTCCATCGGGACGATGATTTCCCTCCATATCGGGGTTTTGGTGTGGAGCAGTGTGACTTTGAGGCGCATCGCATCATATCCGTCACCATTGTCCACCGGGCTGTGGGGGAGGGCATGAGCCTGGGCGGCACGCCTCACCGCCTCCATGACCTCCTTATGCAGCATGCCGACTTCTTCACTCACCGGCAGGATGACCCCCGTGAAGTGGAGTATGCGGAAGTCATTGAGTTTGACGCTGCACTCCGACCTGTTCACATATGACATGAGTGCATAATATTCCTTTGGAGGGATCTGGGAGAGCATCTGCTGCAGCACTTCCGGATCCGTCAGGATTTCATTCAGCTCCCTGATGTAGCCTTTCTTCGATGCCGCTTCGGAATCATGGCCGAGATTTCTGACCATCACTTCGAGAAACGCTTCAGGATAGCCGTCCAATATCATCTTATGGTCCATCACCGCTGCGGTGCCGATCCATTCTTCCGCCTCCTGCGTAAGACGGGCGGTATCGGCTGGTGGCCCTCCCCTCTTCAGCATACGGGATAATACCGTCACCGCACGTGTATGGATCAGCCCCTTCCCGTCATGGTTGATGATGATGTGTGAACCGGTCAGGATGGGATGCTCATCCGGTGCATACTCCACTTCAAAATAGCCATCCATCGGGTGCACACGCTTCAGCCTATCGATCAGATCCCGTTCCTTCCCGTTCAGCAGTGCAGCCAGTTCCGCCATCTGTTCTTCGTCCTTCACATAATCCGCCTGGATCCTTGCCATTTTCCTGTCTTCCATGAATCTGCGGTAGAATTTGTCGATATTCATCAGATATACCCCTATTCTCCCCGTCAACAGGGGATTTGCTTCAAAATTGGACGATTCCCTCCACCTGGGTTCCGAACCGCCAATTCCTTTAATCCAAGATTAATTCAGTATGACGAAAAATTAAAGTCATACCCAAAGATCGATGCAATCAGTGATTTTATGGTTACAGATTGGAAGGCAGTTGGAATAAATACTATCCACTTCTGCAAAAACGGTGACACTTTGGCAATATACATTGATTTTGGAATTTTTTTGAAGTACGTTGGAATCCAACAACCGATAAGGAGATGTATTTTGATGCGTATAAGAAAAGTGTTCTTTGTCATGCTGAGCCTGCTCATATTCTCGTCCCTGTTTTTCGAGCCCGTAAAGACTTATGCCGCCACCAAAAGTTTCTCGAGCCCGCCCCAGACCATCAGCTACAGTGAGGAGAAGGCGCGTGCCCTCGACGAGAGCATCTATATCGACCTTGAAAACAGGACTGCCGGACTCGATCGTGAAAAGGCGCTGCAGGGCCATCCATTTACGGAGGAAGAACTGCAGATCGTTGAAGACAGCTCGCCGGCCTGAGTGATGAAGAAGTGCAGATGATGATCGAAGATGCAGCTCCAATCAATGAAGATGAAGTGACGACCATGGTCGCACCGGTAATCGTCTGGGGCGGTGTCGCCATTCTTGGGATATTTACGGGTGCCGCACTTTATTTCTCATCAAAATACATGACCCATGTGGAGAAGCAGAACCTGATCAACAGATGCTATGATATGGGCGGGACACCATCACTCGATAGCGGAGATGCAGGCGGCATGGGCGGCGCACCCAAGAAGGCCTGGTGGAAGATATCCAATACGTATACATTCGAATGTGTAAAATAGAGGAATGAAGAGGTGATATGATGGATCTGCTCGATATATTCATGTGGGTCATAATACTCGTCATCGTCGTAAGCATCGGCATGATGATCTATTCGACGGTAAAAGGAAAGTAAATATGATGAGGAAAGGGAGCAATACCATGATGGTATGCTCCCTTTCTCCATTTATTCACCTGTTCGGACCGAATACGCGCGGTTCACTGCTCCCCTCGCTGCCCTGCAGACGCTTGTTGAGCGTCTTTTTCCAGTTGTCGGCGAGATATTCACATGCACATAGGCTCTCCGCAAGACCGATGTTGCTGGTCTGATTGTACATCACTTCATTGCATGCCTCGATCGTCCACTCCGGGCACGGGTGTTCCATCCTTTCGAATGTATCCCCCGCCTGCACATGACCTTCCTTGAGCACCCTGAAGTACCATCCTGTACGCCCTGTCTTCTGGATTCTGAGGGCAAGATCGATGACCTTGTGGCGCCGGGCAGGCTTCCAGCATGGCCGTCTGGGCTGCGAAACCTGAACGATCGCTTCTCCAACCTTGAATGTATCGCCAATGCACACATTCGATTCATCCATGCCTGAAACCGCAAAGTTTTCCCCATTACCGCCGACCGGGATATCTGCATGAAGTTCGCGTTTCCATTCTTCATAATGTCTGACCGGGTAGACGAAGACCGCCTTCTCGGGGCCTCCATGATTCTTCTTGTCAGCGACCTCATCCCCTTCAAAGCCCGTTTTGGTTAGATATATCGGGCCTTCCGTGGGTTCCTTGAAGATGCCGCTCTCCCATGACTGATCCATCTTGTTCTCTGCATCGCTGCGTCCCACCTTTTTGACCTTCCCGGTGAACAGCCTATGAATTTTCCGATGTTCCATCTGACTCCCCCTCTGATAAATGAAATTATATATCCATCCCATTCGCGTTGAACTCCGTCAGCGGATGGGACTTTCAAGTTCATTACTACCCTTTCATAATAACACTTACTTCAATAATTCAAAGTCATGTTCTACCAATAGAAAAATAGTGAAAGTATCGCTATGCCTGTCATGATCAGACTTGCACAAAGACCGATCAGGAATTGATCTTTGCTGCTCACCACTCCAGTTTGAAATGCGAGGTAAACAGTAGGAGTATGGATGGGTAGGATGAGCATGCTCCCTATAATCACAAATACCAGCAGCGAAAGCTGCAAATCACCAACCCCAATCAGATCAGCATATGAAATTACTATAGGAAAAATAACAATTATTGCAGAGGAAGGAACGATAAAGAAAAATCTGAGTATGAAGATGATTAAAGAAAATAATATGACTTTGATTAGAATACTTGTGTCTTCAGGTATTGCAAGCATCAATACTCTGGCCATGGCATCAGCTGTTCCATTTTCAGCCAGCAATATCCCCAATGAAAAAGACGTACCGAGAAGCAGGAAATTTTCCCAGTCGAAACCCCGAATCATTTCGCTGGTTACAAGATTCAGCTTGGGTAATGAAAAAACGACAATCAGCAGCAGGGGTGGAAGCAGTAATGGTATGGTGTCCTGATCAAGCAGAATCCAGGATAGAATCATCATGGCAAAACCGATCAATACAGCCCAAAACTTTTTTGTATATCCTACCTCTATGGTTTCAACCTTGTCATTTTTGCTCAAATCAGTTGAACCCCTGTCCTTCCCGGTATGTTTCAAATAAGCCAACATCATCATGATAATTAAAATCGAGCCTATCCATATGGGAGGAACAAGCAGCAGGAACCATTCCGTCCAGCCTATGTCCACAACGTCAAAGTCACTTAAAAGCTGTACAGTGAGTACTGAAAACCCTCCCCCTGTAATCACTACCATCGTTCCTATCTGGTTTATCATACCTATGATGAACATGCTATATTTATGATATGTACTATCACGAGAGAAGCCATACAACCTATTCAGACTGTCGACTAGAGGCTGAAGCATTTTAAACCTCGCTATAGCCGAAGGAAGTATAATCGGCAACAGTAGAATGAGTATCGGCAACCCTATGATACTTTTGATTATACTATCTTTGCTGAACTTCTTTATCGTACCGGCAATCGACTGGTCCACGCCCACTTTAACAAAAACTTTACTCAATATGGAAAGTGCGAATATAAAATAGAGGGCTGAAGAAAGGAATCCTTGGAATGCCTCTTCAACTGTTTCCACAAGACCAAAGGCGATCATTAAAGCAAGTATGAGCAGACTTCCTGCCCCCACAGGGAGGGGGGCCATTATCCATATATATACAGCCACCATCAATAACACCAATGTGAGTTGCTGCTCCTGTGTGAAAAAGGTCCTTCCCCCCGTATCAATAAATAATACGAGAGAAAGGACACCAACAATAATTATTAAAGGAACGATATTTTTTAAATGATTGGAGAAAACATCCTTCATAACCTATGCCTTCTTTTTCCTTAATTTCAACAGCGGGAAGATAAAGGAAAGTACAGATAAAATAATCAGCGTCAATGAAATCGGACTTTCCAAAAATATCATAAAGTTTCCATTCGAAATGGATAGGGACTGCCTGAACGACTGTTCCAGCATTCCCCCCAGTATGAATGCCAATATGAAAGGAGGCGCTGGAAAAGCGAACAGCCTCATCAGAAATCCAAGGACGCCAAACAGTACCAGCATATATAAATCGAATGTACTGAAACTGATAGCGTAGACACCAATCATACTGAACATAATAACCAAGGCGATCAGAAGCGGCCTAGGTATGTTCAGTATTTTGGATATGTACGGAATAAGGGGCAGGTTGAGCACGAGCAGAACAATGTTCCCCAGATACATACTCGCAATGATACCCCAGAAAATTTCGGGGCGTTCTACCATTAGCAATGGCCCCGGTTGTACACCCAATACTAGAAATGCACCAAGCAAGACGGCTGTTGTACCTGATCCTGGAATCCCCAAGCTGAGCAGGGGAACGAAAGCACCGCTTGTCGCAGCGTTATTCGCTGTCTCTGGGGCTGTCAGGCCTTTGACGGACCCTTTACCGAATTCTTCAGGTTTTTTGGCAATCTTCTTTTCCATGATGTATCCGATGAAAGATGCAATGGTTGCACCTGCACCCGGTAGTACACCAAGGAAGAATCCGACAAACGATTGCCGACTCATCGGCCCGCGCATATCTTTCAATTCTTCTTTTGTAATTTTAAGCGAACCGACATTTCGCTTATCACTTAATGAATCATCGTGTCTCGCTATGATCAGTTTACCTACTTCTGCTATCGCAAACAGCCCAAGTGCGATGACAAGAAAATCTATCCCTTCAAACAAATTCGCATTTCCAAAGGTGAACCTCTGCGTCCCCGTCTGTGGGTCAATTCCTATAGTCACTGCCATAAACCCGACTACGGCAGATATCAAGGCCTTTGTAGTAGAACCTTCGGACAGACTGGCTATAGCTGTCAATCCCAGGAGCATCAGCCCAAAGTAGGCGGGTGGACCAAAGGATATTGCCACACTTGCCAATGCAGGTGCCATAATCATAAGTAGGACTACACTTACTGTGCCGCCGGTAAAGGATGCGATGGCTGCAATTGCCAGGGCCTTACCCGCTTTTCCCTGCTGTGCCATCGGATAGCCATCGAAAGATGTCGCTACCGTTCCTGAGATTCCAGGGGCATTCAGCAGAATCGAAGATGTGGACCCGCCAAATACTGCACCATAGTAAACCCCAGCCATCATGATGAGACCAGTGGAGGGATCCATACCGAATGTAATCGGAATCATTACTGCAATTGCACTGATCGGCCCCAATCCAGGTAGCATTCCGATGAATGTCCCGACCAATACACCAATCATGACAAACATGATTCCTTCCAAGCTGAAAGCTGTTTGGAAACCGGTCATAATTCCTTCTATTGAACCCATTCAACCCCTCCTTAAAATGGCAATATTCCTTGTGGTAATTCTATGCGTAGAAATTGCGTAAACAACATGTACAGTACTACTGGAAAAACTATGGATACTATCGCATTCGTAATGAACTTCTTATATCCAAGAAACCAGGAGCAGAAGAATACGAACAGCGCCGTTACTGCGACAAAACCGAGTATCTCCAGTAAAAAGATATATAGCAGTATCATTCCTGTGACTGCAAGCAATGTGATGATTTCCTTTTTGGGAATATTGCGCCGCTCCCTCTGTTCCTCCGTCTCAGAATCTTTGATGAAAAAGAGTACTATGGAAAGGAAGACCAGAAGCCACCCAAGGCCTTTCGGTACCATATCCGCGTCAATTTCTGTATATGTATACGCAGGCAGATTATATGTCATAACTAAATAAAATGCCGCTAATGCAAGTAATATAAGACTAATTTTCCTATTCATTGTTCTCAGCATTCAGACACCACCTCTAATTTAAATCCCTCTATGGGTCATTAGTGAATTAAGCTGGGCTTAACCCAGCTTAATATCCTTACTCAGATTGACCGAGGCCCAACTCATCAAGGATGCTTTGAAATTCTTCATTTTGTGCATCCAGATATTCCTGGTATTCTTCAGGTGCCATGTACATTTCATTCCACCCGAATTGGGCTCTTACATCTGCGAAACCTTCAGAGTTGCTCAATTCCTCGAATTTTTCCACGTAGTAGTCAACTGCTGCCTGATCCATATCCGGTGGTCCAAAGAAACCTCTCCAGTTGACCAGTTCAGCATCAATCCCCTGCTCTTTTACTGTTGGGAATTGTCCGAGCGTCTCGCCCTCCAGCCTCTCTTCAGAAGTGACACCGAGCACTCTCATATTACCCGCACGTGCCTGCTCTGCAGTTTCTGCTATACCAGTTGAGAAAACATCCGCACTGCCATTCAGAATCTGCGTTACACCTTCACCGTCCTGGGCAGAGACATACTTGATCTGGGTAATATCCACTCCGGCCGCTTTAGCCACATATGCGAACGCAATATGGTCCATACTGCCTGGGGAAGATGTACCCACTACGGTTACGCTGGCCGGGTCTTCTTTCATATCTTCAAATAGTTCGTTGAGATCATTCCATTCTGCGTCCTCTGCTACTGCAAAAGCTGGATAGTCAGCAATCATGTTCGCAATTGGTGTGAAATCTTCGTAGTTGTATTCCGATTGGCCATTCAACGGCACCAACAGGAATGGTGGAGATGTTACGAAGAGATGATGGTTGCTGCCTGCTTGGTCTGCTATGTACGACCAACCTACAGCGCCGCCACCACCGACTTTGTTGGTGACACCCATATCCTCTTCAATGATGCCTTCTTCACTGAATGTCTGCATCGCCATTCTGGCAGTAGTGTCATACCCACCGCCTGCACCTGCTGGCGCTACGATTTCGATGGGCTCAGAAGGTTCCCAGCTTTCAGCCGACTCCTCTCCTCCGCTACCTTCACCAGAATCAGCGGATTCGCCCTCAGCTGATTCTTCCGAGCCACCTTCACCCGAACAAGCAACAGCAAATAACGCAACAACAGCAAGTAACAATAAACTTAAAAACTTCTTCATGCTAATTTCCCCCTTGAATTAATGGATTTTCTATATTTTAACTCGTCATCGAGTCTATATAGCGATGGATTTCTTCGATACTGTTTCCAACTCTTTCATCGCGCGCTTCATCTTTTTCTATTTTTTGCTTCGCTTTTTCCAAAACTGTTTCCGCTTCTTCTTTCGGAACAACGACAACACCATCTGCATCACCGAGTACTATATCGCCATCTTTTACAGACACACCTCCGCAACTGATTGGGCGGTTCAATATACCGGGGGCCGCCTTGAATCCGGCATCACATGTAGTTCCTATTGCAAAGACTGGGTAGTCTAATGCTTGTATGCCTTCAATATCCCTGATGACACCGTCTACGATGATACCTTGTATCCCCAAAGTCCTGGCCATGCCGACTACGAAATCTCCAGCAATCGCCCTTCTGGTATCCCCCTCAGCATCCACGACAATGACATCATTTTCATTTGCTTCCTTCAGGGCTTTCAGAAAATCCTTATTCTGTCCCTTGGTTATCTTGACTGTAAAAGCTCTTCCTGCAACTTTCTGTGATGTTAAAGGCTTTATGCGATAGTCCATTGTAGTGTGCCCTTTCAAAGCATCCGAAGCGCTCGTTGTAGGGATTTTTGAGAATTCATCGACTAGTCTATCCGTCATTGGCCTTCCTCCTTGTATTTGTTTTTACAAATTCGACAAACTCTGCAATAATTTTATTTTCCAGTAATGACTCTGTGTAATACATCCATGTACTTGCAACCAGCGGTGTCTGATCATCGAGCATAAGCCGTTCTTTATAGAGGGGGTCTTCATCCGCCACAATGGATTCTGGAAGTATTCCATAGCCGAATCCATTCATAACCATTTCCTTGCACCCCTCAACGTTGTCCACTTGCATGCCTACGTTAGGAGGCACTTCAAAGTGTGCAGCCCACCAGTTTTCAATCATTGCTTTTGTAGTACTGCCAGTCTGGTATTCTATTTTGGATAGGTTAGGCAAGTCCTGCTTGGATACCGGTTCCTTGTAGACCAGACATACAGGATCTTCACCCAATTTATCTTTGCGACCATTCCATTCATACTCAGCTCTTATAAAACCCAGATGGATATTCTGTGTATTTATCAACTCATATATTTCTTTGCCGTACCCACTGTGAATATTGTATTCAACCAATGGATAATGCTCCCGGAAAGCACTCAGTATTTGTGGCAACTGATATTTTGCAATGTGATTGCTCACCCCGATGTTGAGCTTACCGACTGTCTGACAGCTCATGCTTCTGACATCTCTTTTGACCTGGTCCATTTCATTCGATATTTCCTGGGCTTTTATGGCCAAATATTCTCCTTCAGGTGTAAATTCGATACCTTTGCTTTTTCGAGTGTAGATCGTAATGTTGAATTTTTCTTCAATCTTTTTCAATTTTTTTGAAATGGTCGGTTGTGAGATATACAATGTTTCAGCGGTTCTGGTGACATTTTTACTACTATAAAGTTCACTTACAATCAACCAATCTATATCATCCATTCAATATCACTTCCATCGCCATCTATTCGGACATCATTGTATTGGCTATATACGGCAATATCCCTCCATGCTTGTAGTAAGTCACCTCAGCGTGATTATCGAGCCGGACTTTAGCTTTAAAAGATTTCACCATATCTCCACGTTTCATTTTCACAGTAATCATTTTGCCTGGATGAAGCGCTTCCAATTCGTTCTCGAAATAAAAACTTTCATCCCCTTTTATATTTAAAGTCTCCTGATTTTCACCACCCTGGAACTGGAGTGGAAGCACTCCCATGCATATAAGGTTGCTTCTATGAATCCTCTCAAAACTTTCAGCAATGACTGTCTTCACTCCAAGCAGCATGGTGCCTTTGGCAGCCCAATCCCTGGAACTTCCTGTTCCATACTCTTTGCCAGCAATGATTGTCAAAGGCGTGTCATCCTGCGCGTACTTTGTTGCCGCTTCAAAAATCTCCATGGTTTCACCTGTAGGCAAATACTTTGTGAAGCCGCCTTCTCTGTCTGGAACAAGTCTGTTGCGGACACGTACATTGGCAAATGCAGCACGCTCCATGACTAGGTAATTTCCTCGTCTTGATGGATAGGAATTGAATTCTCTTGGGCCGACCCCTTTTTCAATCAAGTACCTGCCAGCTGAACCATCCACTTTTATCCGACCGGAAGGGGAGATATGGTCAGTGGTTACAGAATCTCCTAACATCAGTAATATTTTAGACCCTTCCAATGACTCGGCTTTCAGACCTTCATCCAGGAACGGCGGTTTCTGTATATAAGTGGATTCTGGGTCCCATGAATAGGTATTGCTGTCCACTGGAGTCAAGTTGTTCCACCGTTCATTTCGTGTCATTATATCACCGTAACTCTTTAAGAACATTTCAGGATCAATGGCACTTTTCTTTATTTCCTCCACTTCCTTGGAGGTCGCCCAAAGATCTTTTAAATAAATTTTTTTCCCATCCGGTTCCACACCAATCGGTTCACTTTCAAAATCAATATCGATTCTTCCTGCAAGTGCATAAGCGACAACCAAAGGAGGAGAAGCCAGATAGTTTGCCTTTATTTTAGGATGTACCCGGCCTTCAAAATTACGATTACCCGACAGTATGGAGGACACCACTAGATCTTCTTCATCCACTATCAGATCTGGTTCAGGCAGGAGATCTCCGGAGTTACCTATGCATGTCGCGCAACCATACCCGGCAATATCGAACCCCAAAGCGTTCATTGCTTCCTGCAACCTCGATTTCTTCATATACTCAGTAACGACCTTTGACCCTGGTGTAAATGAGGTTTTGATGTAGGAAGGAACCTGCAACCCTTTTTCGAATGCTTTCTTTGCCAGAATACCAGCACTTATGAGTACATCCGGATTCGATGTATTTGTGCAGCTCGTAATGGAGGCGAGTACTATGCTGCCGGTCTCCAGGTATTCCTTCTCAGATGAAGGGATGGCCACTTTCCTATCCAATTGTGATTGATCGAGACCATATCCGCCTTCTTTAACCGAAGTTTTCAGCAAATGGTTAAAATCCTCTTTCACTTCTTTGATATCGACTTTATCCTGTGGTCTTTTTGGTCCTGATATGGATGAAGTTATATCATTCAGGTCCAACTCTACCACTTCGGAATATTTGGGGACTTCTGCCCCAGCTTGTCTGAAAAGACCTTGTTCACAATAGTAATCTTTTATAAACTCAATAATCCTTTTGTCTTTGCCGATGGTTTCAAGATACTCCAAAGTTTCCTCATCGACTGGGAAATAAGACATTGTCGCACCGTATTCAGGTGCCATATTCGATATTGTAGAGCGGTCGAAAACAGTAAGGGAGTCGACTCCCTCCCCAAAAAACTCGACGATCTTTCCAACCACATCATGCTTCCTTAAAAGATGGGTAACAGTAAGGGCCAGGTCTGTTGCGGTGGAACCTTCCGGTAAGCTTCCGGCCAATTTGACCCCAACCACTTTAGGGTCTCCCAGATATAAAGATTCACCAAGCATTGCCGCCTCTGCCTCTATCCCCCCAACTCCATATCCGACAATGCCGAGCCCGTTGATCATTGTCGTATGGGAATCGGCACCTACCAAGGAATCCGGATATACGATTGACTTATCCTCTTCTTTTTGAATTCTCACTACTTCTGATATGTACTCCAAGTTGATCTGATGCATGATGCCCGAAGAAGGGGGAAACACTCTGAAGTTATCAAAGTTATTCTGAGCCCATTTTAAGAACTGAAAGCGTTCCTTGTTCCTCTCAAACTCTCTCGTTTCGTTCATTTCAATAGCCAGCTGATTAGCTGAAGCATCAACAATCAATGAATGGTCGATAACCAGATCGATGGGAATGACTGGATTGATCTTATCTGTATCCGTCCCATGGTCTTTTGCATAATCTCTTAAAAGGGCCATATCGACAAGCGCAGGTACGCCTGTTGTATCATGAAATAATATGCGGTGGGGCTTGAATGCTATCTCTTCGATCTTTTCCTCTCCAGTTCCCCAACCCGCCAAAAGCTCAATATGCTTTTTTGTTATTTTATGATCATCGAAGTTCCGAATGCTCGACTCCAATATCACTCTCAAAGAATAGGGAAGGTATTTCATATTACCGCCATGGCCTTGTATCAATTCATTCAAGGAATAATAATAATAATCCTCTTCCTTGAATGAAAATGATTTCAAATAAGTTTTTTTATCCATAGTTACACTCCCTGACTTTGCTTACTTTTCAGTATATTGGAAGCGCAATCATAAAGGAAATAGACATTATTTATCAAAGTGTATAACTTATTGGAATATCATTATCAATCCTCTTTTTTACTGAAGTCAATTGCACTCAGATACTCGATGAATGTTTTCACAATTTTGATGTTTTCCGTTTTTTTGGAATAGAACATCCATGAGTGTCTAACTATCAACTGATTGTCTTCATCAAAGATATCATTGATGTGCATACCGGGAACATCTTCCACCACGAACTTTGGTAGTATGGCATACCCTAAACCAGAAGCCACCATCTCTCTGCATATGTCCGTTCTTGACACAACAATTGATATGTTGGGAGTCTGGCTGTAATTCTGCATCCACCACCTGTCTATCAGTTCGTGCAGTTTATAATCAGTACGATAGTCGACCCGTTCAGCTTCAGGAAGCTTTCCCAAATCCAAAGGTTTCATCGAAGCAATACACATCGGTTCCTCAAAGAGCAGATGTTTTCCTTCCCGCCATGTATAGTCCCCACGGACGAATGCTATATCCACTTCATCGTTCTGCAGTTTCTTTAGCATATCCTGGCTCCATCCCGTTTCGACTTTGAATTCAACTTTGGGATACTTCTCCTTAAAACCCGATAGAACTGCAGGCAATCTGTATCTCATCATAAAATTGGAAGCACTGATTTTTATTGTTCCTGATAACGATTCATTCATCCTTTGAATCCCATTTTCAATACTTTCTACTTTCTTGATTATCCTTGAAGCTTTATTCGCCAGAAATTCCCCTTGTGGCGTCAACTGGGAACCTCTATTTGTCCTATAGAGTATATTGACATCGAGCTCTTTTTCCAATTGCTGTATCCTTTTGGTCACAGCCGGCTGGGTCAGATATATCTTCTTGGAAGCACGTGATATATTACCTTCTTTACTGATTGTTTCTAGAATTATCCAATCTTTAAAATTCATGTACGCACTCCTCTATAATTCCATTCCGTCCATATTGAACTCCGTCAGCGGATGGGATTTTGCGAACAGCTTCTCGATCTGATGGTTGATGGCGGTAATGGGGTAGCGTTCCCGGTAGTTCGTCGCCCGAACCTTCTCATATGTCGGTACGTAGTCGGGATGCTTCGGATCCCTGAGGATCTCGAGCACATCCGGCAGGAGCCGAGCACCCCCTATATTTTCGATCGGCGCCGGTCCTTCGTAGTGCCGGATGACGGGAATCGCCCGATGGATGTTCGCCGTCTCCCGGAGCACAGCCTCGACCCGGTAGGCATCGCCATATACATATTCAAGCGGATTGAACTGGTCGAATACGGCGTCGACCTGGGTGAAGCTTGCGGTCATATGCATGCCGACCGGCTCCGCTTCATTCATCTGATTCAACGTTTCGAATATCCTGATGTCCCCTGTCCTGAACTCTATGTCATGCTTGCGCTGCCAACCCATCGCCTTCTGGATGACGAGGTGCAGTTCGAAGAAGTTGATGCCGGCCGGGATGATGATCTCCCGTCTGATCGGAAAATCGATGTCCTTGACGGTGAGGTCCATGACATAGGCATTGTAGTCCCCACCCCGCTTCTTTCGTCCGGCAGGCTGCGGGCTGCGCCTGTGCTTTTCTTCAACCGTCCTGAAATTGACCTCTGCAAGCGCCTGGCGCACCGCCTCATGCATGACATAGTAGTCGGCATGGACTTTGACGAGCAGTCCGACCTCCTTTGCCGCCTCCCACCTCGAGTTTGCTTCATAGACATTGAAGCCCTTCTCCACATTCTCCCTGATGAGCGTGTATTCTTCAAAACCGAGATGAAGCAGGATGCCTTCGAGATATTTCGGGTGGGTGACGACTGAAGTGATGTGCCTCAGATAGTCCTCCTTCTGATGGCCATCCGGCTCGACATTGAGCCGTTTCAGGGTCGCACGCAGCGTCCGCCATGTCAGATTGTCGTACAGCCAGTAGATCGGACCCTTATAGATGCGGTCGAGCTGGCGCACCTCCTCCGGATCCAACGGTTCGTCCTTGTGGATGTACATCGGATGGGCCGGAAGCATCCCGCTCTCCTTCAATATCTTATGGAGGCCCTGGATGATGTCATGATGGATGACGCCCGCCCCGTCCCCAGCCTCAAGTATGTACTGGTAGTCGATCAGGACGGGATAGCTGCCGACGTCATATGCCACATAGTGCAGATGATCACTGCTCTCGATGTCCACCAGATGTCTGATGAGCTCGACTTCCGTCATCGTCAGCATGCCGGCCACGGGCGACTCTGCACCGAGTCCGCCGACTTCCGCCTCCTTGTACGCCACAAGTGCTTCAATCGACTCGAAGGACCGGTCATTGATCAGGTTGGCGCGTACGAGTTCATTCTCCTGCAGAAAATGAATGAAAAACTGATGCAGATCCATTGTGCCGCCTCCTCATCTGATTTCGTCCATCCGGTTGTAGAATGGCTCCAGTGCCCGACCAAGCTCGATATAGACACTCATGATCTCCTGGTACTTCATATATACCGCCTCATCCGGAACATATGCATCACTTTCCCCGACAAACTGTGAAGCTTCATCCAAATCCTTCATTTCGCCGATGGCGTAGAGGCCGAGCAGGCAGGCACCGAAGGCACTGGATTCATACGACTTCGGCACGGTCAGCTGTTCGCCGAACACGTCGGCCATGAGCTGCTTCCACATCTCGCTTCTGGCGAAACCGCCGCTCGCCTTGATGCTGCCCACGGTATCCATCTGCTCCCGGAGCGCCAGATACACACTGTACAGGTTGTAGATGACGCCCTCCATCGCGGCACGGATCATGTGCTTCCGCTCATGCGACAGTGTCAGTCCGTAGAAGGAGCCGACCGCCTTCGCATTCCAGAGCGGCGCCCGCTCCCCTGCGAGATACGGGTGGAAGATGAGGCCGTTGCTTCCCGGCCCGACATCCTTTGCCGCCTGTGTCATCACTTCATACGGGTCCTTGCCGGAGGACTCGGCTTCGCCGACCTCCTCCGTACACAGTTCATCCCGGATCCACCTCAGGATGACGCCCCCGTTGTTCACCGGCCCGCCGATGACGTAGTGGTCATCCGTCAGATGGTAACAGAATGTCCGCATCTTCACATCCGTCTTCGGGGCATCGATGACCGTACGGATGGCACCGCTTGTGCCGATCGTGATCGCAATGTCCCCTTTTTGGATGGCATTGACGCCGAGATTCGCAAGCACACCGTCACTTGCGCCGGTGATGACCTTCGTCTTCTCGGCGATGCCGAGGTTCTGGTGCATTCTGTTCAGCGATGGGTACACTTTCGTCGTCTCGACGATGTCCGGCAGCTGGGCCTGATCCAGTCCAAGGATTTCAAGCACTTCCGTGTCCCACTGTGACGTTTCCAGGTTCATCATGCCCATACTGCTGGCCACCGACTTGTCCACTTCATAGACGCCGGTCAAGTGGTGCAGCACATATTCCTTGATGCCGACGACCTTGCCGATCCGGCTGTACATTTCGGGATGCGCCGCCTTGAAATAAAGCAGCTTGATGAATGGGCTCATCGGGTGGATCGGCGTACCGGTCCGCCTGTATATCCCGACGCCGCGCTCAGTATTCCATGCCTCCGCAACATCTTCACTGCGCCGGTCGGCCCAGGTGATGCATTCGGTCAGGCGGCTGCCCGACTTGTCGAGCAGGATCATGCTGTGCATGGCGGACGAGCAGGATATGAACTCGATGCTGTTGCCGCAGCCGTTGCGCGCGACAAGCGTCCTGATCGCCTCCATCGATTTCTCCAGGATCTCATCCGGGTCCTGCTCTGCAATATGTACATTCGGTGTATGGAGTGGATAGTGCTGCGTCTCCTTGTCTATGTATTCACCCGTCGTATTGAACAGCACCGCTTTTACTGCGGTCGTTCCCAGGTCCAGACCCATCATATATTTCTTCATGTCGACTCCCCCTTCTATTTTCCTGTTGCTTCTATTATATGGCTTTTTGGCCGCGTATACAAAAACCCCATGCTCGGCATGGGGTGGAACCTTCATTCTATATGAAAATGCTGATGATGAATACCACAATGAAACCAGTCAGACCGATGATGGTCTCCATGACCGTCCACGATTTCAGCGTCTCCCCGGTGGTCATGCCGAAGAAGCGGTTGACCAGCCAGAAGCCGGAGTCGTTGACGTGGGAGAGTACAGTCGCACCACTTGCAATGGAAATCGCGATCAGGCCGAGTTCCGGCTGGCTGACCGGGCTGATGGAGATGATCGGTGCCATGAGACCCGCACCTGTGACCATCGCCACCGTTGCAGACCCCTGGGCGACACGGACGAATGTCGTGATGACGAATGCTGCAACGACAAGCGGCAGTCCGGCACCGACGACGAGGTTGCCCATGACGTCACCGACGCCACTCTGGATGAGGACTTCCTTGAAGACCCCACCGGCACCTGTGATCAGGATGATGATACCTGCAGGTTCCAGCGCTTTCGTCGCAATATCCTGCACTTCGTCCCGGCTATAGCCGCGGCGTGTACCGAGCAGCATGAATGTCAGAACGACCGTGATGATCAGTGCAACGAACGGGTGACCGACGAACTGGATGCTTTCAGCAAACTGGTTCGTGGAATCTTCACCGACGATCGCACCTGTCACCGTGTTGGCCAGGATGAGTACAAGCGGAATCAGGATGAGTGAGAATACGAGCTTGAAGCTCGGCATGTCGCGCTCTTTACGCATTGCACTGACTTCGTCATCCAGCTTCTGATAATCCGGAATATCCAGGTGGATCTTGCTTCCGATGAACTTACCGAAGACGGGACCTGCAAGGATCATGGCCGGGATACCGGCTGCGATACCGAAGAGGATGACCCAGCCGAGGTCCACGCCGAGCATGGCTGCCACTGTCATAGGTCCCGGTGTCGGCGGCACGAAACTATGCGCCACCGCAAGACCTGCGAGCAGTGGAATACCATAGTACAGCAATGATTTCTTCGTCTTCATCGCAAGCGAGTAGACGATTGGGATCAGGATGACCAGCGCCACATCCAGGAAGACCGGGATGGAGACGAGGAATCCTGTAAAGCCAAGCGCCCACTGCGAGCGGCTCTCCCCGAATTTGTTGATCAGTGTGAGGGCCAGACGTTCGGCACCTCCGGATACTTTCAGCACTTCACCAAACATGGCACCGAGGCCGACGACGACCGCGATGAAGCCGAGTGTACCACCCATGCCGGTTTCGATGACATCGATGATGTCCATCGGACTCATGCCTGTGGCCAGACCGATGAAGAGTGATGCGATAAGCAGGGAAACGAATGCATGAAGCTTCACCTTCATGATCAGAAACAGCAGTAGTGCGATTCCAAGGACGGTCGCAATGACCAGCCACATTTCATTAGACATATATTATACCCCTTTCAGTTTTACCATTCTGCGATGCTGCCATCCTTGTGCGTCCACACCGGATTCTTCCAGTTGTGTCCAGCCAGGCTGCGTTCCCTGACATAGTCTTCATTGATCTCGATGCCGAGCCCCGGCTTCTCCAGCACTTCGACATGTCCATCCGTATATTCGAAGACGGAAGCGTCGGTCACGTAGTCCAGTATGTCATTGCCCTTGTTGTAGTGGATGCCGAGGCTCTGCTCCTGGATGATGGCGTTGTGGCATGTCGCATCGACCTGGATGCATGCCGCAAGCGCAATCGGGCCGAGCGGACAGTGCGGTGCAGCCGCCACATCATGTGCTTCCGCCATGGACATGATCTTCTTGCATTCTGTGATGCCGCCGGCATGTGAGAGGTCCGGTTGGATGATATCGGCATACCCGTCCTTGAGCAGTGTCTTGAACTGCCATTTTGAGAACATGCGCTCTCCTGTGGCGATCGGGATGGATGTATGCATCGCGATATCCCTCAGGTTCTCATTGTTTTCCGGCAGGGCCGGCTCTTCAATGAACATCGGCCGGAACTGTTCCAGTTCCTTCGCCAGCACTTTTGCCATCGGCTTATGTACACGGCCATGGAAGTCGATGCCGATGCCGAAATCCTTGCCGCACATCTCACGGATGGAGGCGACACGCTCGAGCACATCATCGACCTTGCTGTAGGAATCGATGTATTGAAGCTCTTCAGTGGCATTCATCTTAACGGCCGTAATGCCCTGGTCCTTCAGTTCGAGGGAGGCCGCTCCAACATCCTGCGGGCGGTCGCCGCCGACCCAGGAGTAGATCTTGATCCGCTCGCGTGCCTTACCGCCGAGCAGCTGGTGGATCGGTGCGTTGTAGTACTTCCCCTTGATGTCCCAAAGCGCCTGGTCGATGCCGGCCAGTGCGCTCATCAGGATCGGTCCGCCCCGGTAGAAGCCGGCACGGTACAGCTCATTCCATATGCCTTCGATGTTCATCGGGTCTTTGCCGATGATCGTATCCATCATTTCTACAACGGCCGCCTTGACCGTCGCTGCCTTGCCTTCGATGACCGGCTCGCCCCAGCCGATGAGACCATCGTCCGTCTCTACTTTGAGGAAAAGCCATCTCGGCGGTACCGTAAACAGTTCGTAGCTTTTTATCTTCATCCTAATCCACCTCGGCTTTCAGTTTCTGTACACGCTCACCAATCTCTGCAAGGAGTGCGTCATCGACCGTACGATTCGACGGCACCAGGGCGGAGTTGATTCCGACCGCCAGAGCCCCCGCATTCAGGTAAGCCCGGATATTGTCCGGGTTCACTCCCCCTGTCGGCAGCAGCCCCAGATCGTTCATCGGTGCAAGCACATCCTTGATATAGCCTGCCCCAAGTTGTCCGGCAGGGAATACTTTGATCATCTGGGCGCCGGCCAGATAGGCCTCATAGATCTCCGTCGGCGTGTAGCAGCCTGGAATATAGAGGATGCCGCGGGCTTTGGCGTATTGGAGCACACGTTCACCGTAAGCCGGTGCGAGCAGAAATTGGACGCCAATGTCCACACAGGCTTTAGCCGCCTCCACCGTCAGCACCGTTCCGGCACCGAGTATGATTTCATCGCCGAACTTTTCCTTGAGCTCCTTGAGCGTCTCCTTCGCATTCGGGGAGTTGAGCGCCACTTCGATGACCCTGAAGTTGTTCTTTACGAGGGTGTCGACGATCTTCACCGCATCCTCCGTATCGTATCCGCGCAATATGCCGATCATCTTATGATCCTTTATCCTGCCAAGTACTGTCATTGATATCCCACCTATCTTTTTACTTTTTCATCGTCGTTTGCGTTAAGCATCGCTTCTATCGTTTCCCTTGAAGGAAAGCCCTGGTAGTCCCCGACGAACTGGGTGATGTAGCCGCCGAGGAAGCAGGCGGTCCGTATCATCTCGCGGGGTGATGTGTCCTCGAGTATGCCAGAGACCACGCCCGCTGCGAATGCATCACCTGCGCCGACCGGATCGATCTCATCAAACTGCTTCGGATTGTCCACCCTGCCGCGCTCCCCGGCAATATCGTACAGGGCCCCGGACTTGCCAAGCTTGATGATGGTGCTGCCACAACCGAGGCTCCTGAACTTCTCCATGGCCCTATCGGAATCCTGATGTCCAAGCAGTATTTCAATTTCCTGACGCCCGGCAATGAGATAGTCCACATGCGGGAGGAATTCGAGGATCGTCTCTCGTGCTTCTGATTCGGACCACATCTTGAGCCGGATGTTCGGGTCGAACACGACCTTCACTTCCTCATCGAGTGCGCGCACCACACTGAAAAGCATCTCTTTTGTCTGCTGGCTCAAAGACAGGGTGATGCCTGTCAGATAGAGCACCTTCGCCCGATTGACCGCATCCATGTCGATATCGTCCAACGTCATACGGCTTGCTGCGGAATTTTCACGGTAGTATGTGACATCCACCGATCCATCAGGTGAAATCTGCTTGAAAAAAACACCAGTGCGGTCATCCGTCATGCCGACGGCAGTCGTATCCACCCGCTCCGCCCGCACCTTGTGCAGTATGAACTCCCCGAGTTCGTCCTTACCGAGTGCCGATGCCCATGCCGTACTGTGTCCCAGACGGCTGAGCCCGATCAGCGTGTTCGTCTCGGCCCCTGCGACGAACGGCTTGAAGCCATCCGCATGCCGTATGTATCCTGAAGGCTCATTGACCAGCGCCACCATCGATTCTCCAATTGCGACTACATCCATTTTTCCACACCTCCTGTAAATCCTTGGGTTTCTGAGATTTCCTTTGCCGCCTGTGTCACGATGCCCACAATTTCACCCCTTTTTGAAAGGACCTTCGGCTTTGATCCTGCACAGCTGATTGCTGCCGTCATTCCGCCATGATCTCCATATATCGGTGCAGAGATGCAATAGACACCGAGGTCATTCTCCTCATCATCGATGGCATATCCCTGTTCGCGGTATTCCGCCGTCTCTTTTTTGAGCACTTCGCGGTCCGTGATGGTCTTTTCGGTGTAGGCATCGAGCGGGATCGTTTCGAGCAGGGACATTCTTATGTCACCGCTTTCAAAAGAAAGAAAAGCTTTGCCGAGGCCCGTGCAGTGCAGCGGTTTGCGCATGCCCGGCTGGGCGGTGGTGCGTGCGGAATCTTCACTGTCCACTTTCGCCAGATAGATGATTTCATCCGCAGAACGTATCGCAAGGAAGACCGTTTCACCCGTCTTCATCGCTGCATCCCTCAGAATCTCGATGCTCGCGCTGTAGATGTCATTGCTCGTGCGTGCCTTGTTGCCTGCAATGATCAGCTTGTGTCCGAGCTTATAGATGTTGCCTTCCGATTTGTTCAGATAGCCTTTATTGACCATCGTCAGAAGCAGCTGGGACATGCTGCTCTTCGGAATCCCCAATTCCTTGGAGAGCGCCATCAGAGAAATGCCACCTTCAATCTTCGTCAAATATTCGATGATATCCAATACCCTTTCCGCCGACTTGACCGACATGGCGTCACCTCCCCTTCGCTTTAGTTCTCATATGTAAACCGTGTTCCTGTATATGAACTTAATGTTAATATAATATGTGCCTTCCCTCCTGTCAATGAAAAATGTAAGGGCTTGCATCATTTTTCCTAATACAAAAAAGCATCTGTTCCACAATGGAACAGATGCTGTCAATTTGAATGGATATGTGTGGATATGATCAACTGTACTCGCACCGCACACTAAGGAGCCACAGTACGTCCTGCCCACTCCTACCTCACTGCCTGGGTTGCTTCCTGGCCATCCATACTGGATACCGCATCCTTTGTCGGGGCGGTGCCGAAAGCGAAACTGCCCGCGACATAGATGATCAGATTGATGATGAGCCCCCACACGCCACTGAAGATGCCGAGTGGCGTCAGTCCGGCAAATGTGAATACCGCCGCAACGAGTGCACCGGTGAGCATGCCGGCAAACACGGATTTTGCATGGCTCCGTTCCCAGTAGAGGCCCAGGATGATGGCCGGTGCCACCTGGACAAGAATCTCAAGCTTAAGGACAAAAACCTGATACAGTGTGCCGGGCGGGTTCCATGCAACCATCAGCAGGAACGCGACCGCGATGACACCGACGATCTTGCCGACCATTATCTTCTTATTGTCGGAAGCCTCCCGATTGATGTAGCGTCCGTATATATCCTTCGACACGATGGATGAGAATGTCAGCAGTACGGAATCGGCAGTGGATACGATGGCTGCAATGATTCCGCCGAACAGGAGCACCATCGCGATGTAGAAGATGATGTTCTCATTGGCGATGGCGCTGGCCATCATTCCGACAATCTGTTCTGATTCCTCCACGCTGAGGTCCGGGAAGGCGGTATAGGCAAGGATTCCGATGACGAATACGACACCCGCCGTCAAAAACGGCATCCATGCCATCTGCGTAAGGGACCGTTTGAGCGACCGTTCACTCTTGGCGGAGAAGATCCGCTGGATGGCATTCGGGTAGACTGCCGCCCCGATGCCGACGAGTATAAGGAAGTTTGTCCACCGGACCAGTCCACCGCCCTCCGGCACCCCGAGGTTCTCAGGGGAATATGTCCGGATGTAGTCTCCGGCCGCCGGCAGTCCGCCGAAATAGACGATTGTGCCGATCAGCAGCATGAATACACCGACGAGCAGTGCGATGCCCTGCATCGTATCCGTATAGGCGACCGAGCGCATACCGCCAAGCCAGCCGTATACCACCATGATGACGATGAAGAATATGACACCCGCCTGGTATGGCACTGTGCCGCCCGTCAGTCCTGCGACACCCTGACCGATTGCAATCAGCTGCTCGAGCAGGAAGTTGCCGAGTGCATACAGCATGATGATTGCTGCGAGTATGGAGACCGCTTTGGAATTGAACTTCATTTCCAGCCAGTCCACCGGTGTCACGATATTATGCTTCTTGCTCAGTTTGTACATTCTCGGTGCAAACAGCAGATACACCAGAATGATCATGATGAAGAATGGGATGCTCACAAGATTGGCATACCCGACGCGGTACGCCTCAGCGGAATAGCCGATGACGGTATTACCACTGTATTGGGTGGCAAAGAAAGTGAAGAACAGGACCATCGTCCCAAGTCCTCTGCCTCCGAGATAGTATTCTTCCAGACTGCTATGTACGTGCTTGTTTCTCATATACGTCCCGACGCCGATCAGCAGCATGATGATGCCGTAGAACAGCATGATCAGAATGCCGGACGTCCCTGAAAAGGCCAGTTCCATCTACTTCTCCCCCTCTCCTGATTCTTCTTCGTCCTCAACCTCCCAGTGGTACCGGATGACATATGTGATGTAGAGCGACAACACGACCGTCACTCCCATGATCACCAGTGCCCAGAGCGGTACGCCATAGACCAGCACCGGGTCTCCGGACGGGAAATACCAGGGATTCAACAGGATGAAAATGATGAGGAAGCCGATCCATATCCTGTAGTTCATGATCGGTTCCCGTGTTTTCTGCTTCATCTGCTCACCTTCCTTATGATTGGTTCCAGGCCCACTCCAGAGCGGATGCCAGGATATAATTACCGATACATTAACACTTCTACACAAAATATTCTACATTTTCTGAATTTTTATTTAATGAAATCGTTTTCATTCAGGAAAAACAAAAACCCGGCTGACTGAGCCGGGTCGATCATCGATATGAGTCTATAGGATTTCAGCAACCGGGGTGTCCCCGCTGATGAGATAATAGAGCTTATTTTCAGGTTTTGCATTGATGATTTCAATTAGTACACTTGCGACATCCTCGCGCGGCACTTCCCCATAGCGCGTTTCACCTTCATATTCATAGAAGTCCACCGAACCTTTGCCGGCATCATTCGTCAGCCTTCCGGGACGGAGGATGGTATAAGGGACACCGGATGCTTTAAGGTGTTCATCTGCACGGAATTTCGCATGCATATATGGACGCATGACATCATCCGCCTCTCTAGCCTTTTCAACACCCATTCCGCTGACCATCACAAAGTGCTTCACACCATGTTCCTTGGCAAGGTCGATCGATTCCATCGCGCCTTCCTGGTCGATCAGGATCGTCTTGTCGGCACCCGTCTTCGCACCGGAACCAGCCGTAAACAGCACCAGGTCGATATCTTCAAAAGCATGCGAGAAATCCTCCTCCAGGTCACCGATGACGGTCTTTATGCCCTGTTCGTGCAGCGCCTCGGCCTGCGCTTCCTTGCGTACCATTGCGACCGGGTCATGCTCGCTTTCCTTCAACTTTTCGACAACCATTCTGCCGATCTGGCCATTTGCGCCAATTACCAATATTCTCATTACATGTTCGCCTCCTCGAATGTCTATGGTTCCATGGTGCGCTTCAACCGGAAACAAATCAAATGGAATGCTTGGGATGGGCAGGGGCCTTCTACTCCGCTTCCATATATGTGACGAGCCTGCCCAGCTGCTCGATTTCAACGATGACTTCATCACCGTCCTTAAGCCATGGCCGGCTGCCTTCTTCATGGCCCATCGCCACACCTTCCGGGGTACCTGTCAAAATGACATCCCCCGGTTTCAGCGTCATATAATGTGAAATATAGCTGACCAGCTTCTCGCACTTGAAGACCATATCATTCGTGTTGGAGTCCTGGCGGACCTCCCCGTTTACCCTGCAGCTGATTCGCAGTTTATTCGGATCCTCTATTTCATCCTGCGTGACGAGATACGGACCCAAAGGACAGAACCCATCCAGGTTCTTACCCAGCAGCCACTGCCCGCTTCTGAACTGGAAGGTCCGTTCGGACAGGTCATTTGAGGCACTGTAGCCGAATATGTAGTCTTCGGCATCTTCCTCACTGATTTCCTTGGCTTCCCTGCCGATGATGATGGCAAGTTCGGCCTCATAATCCACCTGGGAAGCTTCAGATGGGATGCCGACCGTCTCCCCGCTCCCCGAGAGGCTGTTCCTATACTTGCTGAAGAGAATCGGATGGTCGGGAATCGGCATGTTGGATTCATCTGCATGCTTCCTGTAGTTGAGCCCCACACAGACGATCTTTTCAGAGCAGTCGATTGCCGGTCCGAGGTCGATCTTATGCGGATCCATGAAGAAGTCGCACTCCTCCTCATACGCAAACTGCAGGAATTCTTCCAACCCTTTATAGCGTTCAATCGCCTCGATCATTGTCGGATAGGAACCTGAAATATCCAGGACACCTTTTTTCGTCAGCACGCCTGGTTTGAGCTTTCCATCACTATAAAAAGTCAAAAGTTTCATACCTATTCCCTCCATCAGTATATGTCGTTTCCAAAAGATTATATCACAATTTTGCGAAAATACACGATTTGACCATTCTGTTTTCACTAATGACAATTATAGTTGTCATTATGACAAATTTAATATATATTGTTATCAAGAGGTGATGAGGATGATGAGAACACGCCTGAAAGAGCTGCGTGCCAGGGAAGGATTCAACCAGACGGAGCTTGCGAAACGTGCCAAGGTGTCGAGGCAGACCGTCAGCCTGATTGAACGGGAGGAGTATATTCCTTCTTTGCTTATTGCCAAGCGCTTTGCAAAGATTTTCAACGAACCCATAGAAAATATCTTCATATTCGATGAAGAGGAACTTTAAACGCAGTACATTTCCCAAGGGTAGAAAAAACCAGCATCTTCCGATGCTGGTTTTTAGGCATTCCATATTTTCATCATTGCTGTGACATCCGCTTCTCAGCACTCTCATGGCGTCCATAGACGACATGGAAGATCCCCATGGCAAGTAGTATGGAGATGACGAGGAACTGATAAAGTCCTCCGTAGCCGATCGACGGTACGAGGAAACCGAGGAAAAAGGGTCCGAAACCGAGTCCAATCTCAAGCATTATGAAATAGGTGCTGGTGGCAAGCCCCACGTTCTCACGGGAGGCCAGGTTAACGCAGACGGTCTGTGCAACGGACTGGAAATTTCCATAGCCGAATCCTATGAGGACACTGGAAGCCAGCAGGACGACGCCCGTCGTCGCGCTGCCCAGTACGAAGAATCCGAGAGCCATCAGTATGAATGACGGATAAAGGACAATGTTGGCACCCTTCTGGTCCATCAGCCGGCCTGTGAATGGACGCGTCACCGTAATGGATATGGCATAGACGATGAAGAAGAAGCTTGCTGCAGTGACAAGGCCCACTTCATCCGCATACATGTTCAGGAAGGATAGGACGCCTGCATAGGCAAGTCCCATGAAGAGGATGGAAAAGCCCATCGGCAATGCATCCCTATCGATCATCCTGAATCCCCTCACCGTCGGCTTCATCGGCCGCTTGACGTTGTTCGTCCGGACCATTGGTATCATCAAGGCCACAATCAGTACCATTCCCGCAACCAGCAGAAGCATCATACGGTAGGATATGGAACCTGCAAGCAGGAAGCCAAGGAACGGACCGACTGCAGAACCGAGCACAAAGCTCAGACTGAAGTAGCTGATGCCCTCGCCCCTGCGGTTTTCAGGCACAGATATCGTGGCCAGCGTATTGAGGGCCGTACTGATCAGTCCCGTAGCAAAACCATTCAGGAAACGCGTGGCAATCAACAGCGACAGGCCACCCTCGATGAAGTACAGACAGTACGTGACAAAGAACATCGCCGTACCTATATAAAGGAGCCGCCTTGCTCCCAGCCGGTTGATCTGTTGGCCCGTCAATGCGCGGCCGACAAGAACACCAACGATGAAAATACTTGCTACGAGTCCAGCCGTACTGGGTGAAGCATTGTAGTTGTCGATGGCAAAGCTTCCGATGGTGACCATCGATACATACATGGAAAACATGATGATGAAGTGGTACATGAATATGACGACGAATTCCTTCGTCCATATTCTATCGTTTGAATACTCGCTGTTCTGCAAAGTGGCACACCCTTCCTATAAATTCATTCTCCTGAGTGAACGGATCAGCATTTCCATCTCTTCATGGTCGAAATCCTCCAGGACTTCTCGCTGCATCGCATTCATCCTGCCGCTGACTTCATCAAACAGATCTTTGCCGGATTCCGTCATCCTCAGATATTTGATGCGGCGGTCCTCCCCCTGTTTGGACTCGATGAGGCCGAGTTCAAGCAGATGCTTGATCACCTTCGTCGCCGTCGGCTTTTCGATGCCCCTCCGCCGGCTCACATCCACTGAGGTCGTCGTACCGTTCTTTGCGATATCTTTAAGTATCAGCCACTGTGAGCTGTACAGATTGTATGATGAAAGGATGGTGTTCGCCCGGTTGATATAGGGACGGTATATTGCAATATAGGCATCAAATAATTCCTGTTCGATACGCATTGGACAACCCCCTTGGTTAGTTAGACTAACTAATTATATAGCGTGCATAGTTACAAGTCAATTTATGCAAACGGTTACTTTTAAAATAAATGAAAAACCGGCGCATCGGCCGGTCATCTTTCCATAAGCGCCCCTTTATAGCTGTGGATTCGATGTTCTGTGGATGTTTCATTTTCAACCCGCCCCATCACCGTCCGATACGCCTCTTCTGCAATGTTTTCAATCGGCTGGGCAATGGTCGTAATTTTCGGCCTGTATACGTTGGCAAGCGGAAGATCGTCAATCGCAACAAGGTGGTTTTCTGCTTCCAGATTCAAACTGTGGGCGTTGGCATATTCCAGAAACGCCATCAGTGCAAAGTCGTTCGCGAGTACTATGCCACTGGATGGCCGCTCTTTGAATTCTGCTTCAATCCTTCGATACAGTGCATCATTGGTATCCGTAATGGCGTGGTGGGAGGCATCCATTCTTTCTGCAATATTCCTGAATGCTTCGAGCCGTTCAATCCGTGGTGTAAGCGCCATGTCATCCGAAGCACCGATATAGTAGAAATGCTCCACTGCACGACCCTTTAGATGATCAAGCGCAAGGGAAATCGCCTGATGGTTGTCCAACTTGAATGCGGGGATATCTATGTCTTTGACATACCGGTCGATGAAGACGATTGGGAACTGCTGGGCGGCAAGTTTCCTGTACAGATCATCATTCCCCCTCGTCGGCATGATGATGAGTCCATCCACCTGTTTCTCAAGGAGCCCATCGATGTACTTGCGTTCCTTCTTCGGGTCATCGTCGGCATTGCATATGATGAGGTTATAGCCGTCACGATCGCAATAGTCCTCGATCTTTCTCGTCATACCCACTGCAAAATGGTGCAGGATGTTCGACACGATGATGCCGATGGTCTTTGTCGATGCACTCTTCAAGTTCCTCGCCATATAATTGGGGCGATAACCCAGGGATTCAATCGCCTTAAATACCCGTTCCTTCGTCTCCTCCCCCATGTAGTGGTACCGTCCATTCAAATATTGGGAAACGGTGCTGGTGGAAACCCCAGCCTCTCGTGCAACATCTTTGATTGTCACCTTTTTCATGATATAATACCCCTAACTACTAAATCGTTTTAGTAAACTGTTTATTACTTAATGTATAGCCAAAGTGGTGAACAGTCAAGATATTTGAGGAGGACAAATTTAATGAAGAAATTTGATGTTCTGAATGAAATTCGTGAAAACTACCTGATTGCGGTTGTCCGGGGCAAAGGTTTCGAGGATACGGTGAAGATGATTGAAAACATCATCGAAGGCGGTATTAAAAACATCGAAATCACCTACACGACACCGAAGGCAAGTGAGCTGATCGAGCATTTTGCCACAAACAGTGAAGCGTGTGTCGGCGCGGGTACGGTCATGTCCAGGGAGACAGCGGATGAGGCGATCCGTCGCGGCGCGCAATATATCGTCAGCCCACATTTCGACAAGGATGTCGCAGCACTCTGCAATCTGAACCAGATTCCCTACCTGCCTGGCTGTGCCACGGCGACGGAGGTTGCAGAAGCGATGAAATCAGGCGTGGATGTGATCAAGATCTTCCCGGGCGGCGTTCTCGGTGCATCATTCATCAAGGACATCAAAGGACCGATGCCACATGCGAACCTCATGCCTTCCGGCGGCGTCAATAAGGAGAACATGGCAGACTGGATCGAGAACGGCGCCTTTGCCATCGGCATCGGCAGTGCGCTCGCCAAAGGCTATGACGGATCGAACCCAGGAGTCGTCAAAGAGAACACTGAAGCATTCGTCTCAACCTATCAGAAAGCCGTGAAAGGGGAATAACCATGAAATTCATTACATTCGGAGAAATCATGATGCGCCTGAGCACCGAAGCATCCGACACTTTCAAGACAGCCGACCAGATGAATGTCAACATCGGCGGCAGCGAGATGAATGTCACAATGAGCCTGGCTGCTTCCGGCGTCGATACTGCAGTGATCACTTCCCTGCCGGACAATGCCTTCGGTCAGCGTACCCTCTCACTGCTCAAGAGCAATGATGTGGAGACGCGCCATATCCGCATGAACGGCCAGCGCATGGGGACATACTTCCTGGAACAGGGATTCAATATCCGCTCCTCTTCAGTCGTCTATGACCGCAAGTATTCGAGCTTCGAGCAGTCTACGGTGGATGACTATGACTTCAAGGCCGCCTTCGAAGGATATGACTGGTTCCATTTCAGCGGCATCACACCCGCCCTCAACAAAGAACTTCAGAAGGTGCTGCTCCAGGCGGTGGAGACGGCCAAGGAGATGGGCCTCAAAATCAGTGCCGACCTCAATTTCAGGGGCAACCTCTGGTCTTTTGATGAAGCACGGTCGACGATGCCGCAGTTCATCAAGTACTGCGATGTCATCTTCGGCTATGAGCCGATCGAGCTGAAGGAGGATGGCAAAGAGGTCAAGGACGGCCTCGAGCGCAATCCCGATGCCGATACCCTGGCGCCGATACTTGAAAAACTGCATGCTGCATATGATATAGAATATATTGCATTCACCCAGCGCACCGTCGTCCATTCCAACAGGAACATCATCAAGGGGATGCTGTCTTCGAAGGATGGAATCAGGGAAACGGATGCCTATGAAGTGGAGATCCTCGACCGGATCGGCACGGGTGACGCCTTCACCGCCGGTGTCATCCACGGACTGATGAATGGCCTCGGGGAACAGGATACCCTGCAGAATGCACTCGGCAACATGCTGTACAAGCATACGATCAGCGGAGACTTTACTACAGAAGATATATCAAAGATGGCGGATGTCCTCGATGCGACGAGAGAAGTGAAGAGATAGGGAAAAAACAGGCTGCACCCACTATGGATGCAGCCTGTTTCATTGTTCATATGATTCCACCTTAGACACCAGAATATGCTGAGAACCCGCCATCGACCGGAATGACAATGCCTGTGACAAAGCCGGATGCCTTATGGTCTGCCAAATAGAGCAGTGTGCCGAGCAGTTCTTCCGGTTCGCCGAAACGTCCCATCGGCGTGGCATTGATGATCTTATGGCTTCTGTCCGTCAGGTTGCCGTCCTTATCGAAAAGGAGGTCCCTGTTCTGGTTCGTTGCAAGGAAGCCCGGTGCCATGGCGTTTACTCTGACGCCCGTCCGTGACATGTAGACGCTGAGCCACTGTGTGAAGTTGCTGATTGCAGACTTCGCACCGCTGTAGGCCGGAATCTTGGTCAGCGGGGTGAAAGCGTTCATGGATGATACATTGATTACACTGGCGTGCGCTTTCGGTGCCATGTCCCTGCCAAAGATCTGGGAAGGGATCAATGTCCCCAGGAAGTTGAGCTTGAAGACGAAATCGATGCCGTCCGTATCCAGTGCGAAGAAGTTCCTGACATTCGGGTCATCGAGCTTGTCGAGATCCAGATACTCATCTTCAGTGGACGCAGATGGATCATTGCCGCCGGCACCGTTGACGAGGATGTCGCAAGTACCGAGGGATTTATTCACGTCTTCATGTGCTTTCTCTACAGATGTCTTATCTGTAACATCACATTGGACTGCGATCGCCTCCCCGCCTGCCTCCTTTATTTCAGAAGCCACCGTTTCGCAAGACTCGAGTGTGCGTCCGAGGACGGCAACTTTCGCACCAGCATCCGCAAGTGCACGGCAAAAGTATGAACCAAGGACACCGCCACCGCCCGTCACGACTGCAACCTGGTCTTTAAGATTTGTATTGAAAGGGGTAGTCATCATTCTTCCTCCTATTTTATGGTAAATGAAATTGCTCATTGTATAACTATTTGGTAATATTAGTTTATCTAACAAACCAAAACGAGGTGTACCTTATGGTTACTGGTGATTCGAACTATATTAAAACGATGAACCGCAAACTTGTACTTGAAGATATCATCCGCAGCCGCTCCATTTCAAGGGTGGACATATCAAAACGCACCGGACTGAACAAGGCGACGGTCTCTTCACAGGTGAATGAACTGATCGACCAGTCCCTGGTCATAGAAAAGCCGGTTGAAAACTATGCACAGCCCGGCCGTCGGCCGATCATCCTGGAACTTGATCCGATGAGCACATATTCCATCGGCATCGATATCGACCGTTCCCATATACGCATCATGCTCATCAATCTTAAAGGCATGACCATCTACAACAACATCCATGATTTCGACATCCGTCATACGGACACACTTGCCGAACTGCTGCCTACTCTACTCGAGCCCGTCATCAGCCAGTACAATGAAGTCTATCGGCCGAACCAGCTCGTCGGCATCGGCATCAGTCTCCATGGCATTGTCAATGCCGAACTGGAACTGCTCTACTCTCCGCCGCAGCAGCTTGATTTGAAGCCGCTTCTGTCCGAGCTTGAGGAACGATTCGAAGTGCCTGTCCATATCGACAACAACGCCAATATGTCCGTCCGTGCCGAACAGTCGTTCACTGCATACGAGACGAACCTCTACAGTATGACGCTGTCCAGTGGTATCGGGCTCGGCATCCTGCTGAACAATGAAGTGTTCCATGGCTTTTCCGGCTATGCCGGTGAGGTTGGACATATGATCATCAAGCAGGACGGCATCGAGTGCCGATGCGGAAACAGAGGATGCTTCGAGCGCTATGCTTCAGACGAGGTCCTCACCCGCTCGCTTGCCGACGCAGGCATCTCCCTCATTGAATTTCCGACATATGAATCCCTGAAGGCGGACGAGAAGGCGAAGGCCATATTCGAAGACTACATCTCCTTCATCACCGTCGGACTGAACAACATCATCAATGTCTTCAATCCTAAAAAGCTGGTCATCAACAGCACCATATTTTCGAAATATCCGGAACTGCTTGATGAACTCAAGCCCGGCCTTACATCATCGTTCATCGATTATGGGGACATCCTCATCTCGCCGCTCGGTACACAGTCCAGCGCCCTCGGCGCAGCACTTGTCCCCCTTGCGAAATTCCTCGATATCAACCATTTCGATCTGAACGCCTATCATATTGCCCATTAATACGAGAAAAGGATAAGTCAAACTTATCCTTTTCTTTTATTTTCTATTTACTGTATCGATGATGCCGTTCAGGTAGGCAGCACCGAGTGCACGGTCGTAGAGGCCATAGCCCGGTCTGCCCGTCTCGCCCCAGATCATGCGGCCGTGGTCCGGACGGATCGGCACGTCGACGCCGCTTTCGACGAGCTTCCCGACGATGCCCACCATATCGAGTGAGCCGTCATGCACGGAGTGGGATGTCTCCTGGAAGGAGCGTTCGCCGGTCCATTTGACGTTCCTGGCATGCACGAAGTGGATGCGTTCCTTGGCGAGTTTGATGATCTCGAACAGGTCATTCTCCGGTGTGGAACCATAGGACCCCGTACAGAACGTGATGCCGTTGTGTCTGCTCGGCACGGCTTTGAACAGCTTCCGGAGGGCATCGGCACCGGTGATGATGCGCGGCAGGCCGAAGATGCTCCATGGTGGATCGTCCGGGTGGATGGCCATCAGGACATCCTCCGCCTCTGCGACCGGGATGATGCGCTCGAGGAAGTAGATCAGGTTGTCGAACAGCTGGTCTGCGCTGATGTTCTGGTAGGCATCGATGATCTCCTTCAGGTCGTCCGTCTGGTAGGACAGGTCCCAGCCCGGCAGCGTGAGTTCACCGCTCAAAGGATTGATGCCCTTCACCAGCGCCTCGTCATACTTCAGGGAATTCGAACCGTCCGGCAGTGGGGCATCGAGCTCGATGCGCGTCCAGTCGAACACCGGCATGAAGTTGTAGCAGACCGTCCGGATACCCGCTTTCGCCAGGTTTCGGATCGTCTCCCTGTAGTTCTCGATCAATGCGTCGCGGTGGCCGCGGCCCATTTTGATGTCTTCGTGGACCGGCACGGATTCGATGACGTTCAGGCGCATGCCGTGTGCCGCCACCGCGTCCCGCAGCTTCACGATCTCATCGTACGGCCAGACCTCCCCGGCCGGGATGTCGTAGATTGCCGATACGATCCCCTTCATCTGTGGAATCTGGCGGATGTCCTCAAGCTTCACCGGATCATCCGATCCATACCATCTAAAACTCATTTCCATAACAGTCGCTCCCTTTTATTCATTTTCAAGTCCAAAGTATTTTTTCGCATTATAGTAGCATATGCCCTCGACATATTCCTTGAGCAGCTCACGGTCATCAGGCACCGTGCCTGCCTCCACCCATTCTCCGAGCAGTTCACACAGGATTCTCCTGAAATATTCGTGGCGCGTAAAGCTCAGCATGCTCCTTGAATCCGTCAGCATACCGATGAACGTCTTGAAGGCGCCCGCGTTCGCCAGCGTCTTCATCTGCTCCCGCATGCCGTCATAGTTGTCGTTGAACCACCATGCCGTGCCGAACTGCACCTTGCCCGGAATACCGCCCCCCTGGAAGTTTCCGGCCATCGTCGCCATGATGATGTTGTCGCGCTGATTCAGTGTGTAGAGCACCGTCTTCGGCAGTGCATCGTCCCGATCGATGCGATCGAGGAATTTCGAGAGCGGCTGTGCCACAAGCTGGTCGTTGATCGAATCGAATCCGCTGTCCGCCCCGAGGCTTTTGAACATGCGGGAGTTGTTGTTCCTGAGCGGACCGATATGCAGCTGCATCACCCAGCCGTATGCGTTGTACTGCTTCGCAAGCTGCACGAGCGTATATGTCTTGAACTGCGCCACTTCGTGTGCCGACAGCTCCTCTCCCTTGAGGACTTTACCGAAGATGGCTCCCGCCGTTTCCGCATCCGCCTCGGCGTAGAACATTTCATTGATCCCGTGATCGGAGGCACGGCACCCCATTTCATTGAAGAATTCGATGCGGGCATACAGTGCATCCAAAAACTTCCCGTAGGTGTCGATCTTGCCGCCTGCAGCAGCCTCCAGCTTCCCGAGCCATTCCCCGTAGTCCGGCGTATCGATGGCGATGGCCTTGTCGGGCCTGAATGAAGGCGCCACCTGCACATCTATCGTGTCGTCCTCCCTGATGAGCCTGTGATACTCCAGGTCATCCGTCGGGTCGTCGGTCGTGCCGAGAAACTTCACTTTCTGGCGCTCCAGTATACTTCTCGGCTTCAGTGCATCTTCCTGCAGCATTTCATTCGTCTTCTCATAGATGGCATCTGCACTTTTTGGCGACAGCAGGTCGCTGATGCCGAAGAAGGTCTTCAGCTCGAGCTGCGTCCAGTGCAGCAGCTGGTTGCCGAAGAGCTGGGGCACGGTCTCCGCGAAGGCATCGAATTTGGCCTTCTCGTCGGCCTCACCGGTTATCCTGTCCTCTTCGATGCCGGCCGCCCGCATGGCGCGCCATTTGTAATGATCCCCGCCGAGCCACACTTCCGTGATTGAATGGTAGTTTTCATTCTCGTATATCTCTTTCGGGTTGAGGTGGTTGTGATAATCGATGATGGGCAGGTCTTTGGCGACATCATGATACAGCCACTTCGCCGTCTCTGTAGTGAGCAGGAAATCCTTGTTGATCATTTATATCTCTCCTAATCCTTTTGTTGAAGCTTATGTCAGGTTGAACAGTTCCGGCAGGAACATGCTCAGAACCGGCGTAAATGTCACGATCAGCAGCATGATGAACAGTACGATGAAGAATGGAATCAGGACCGGCACGACCTTTTCTATCCTGATGTCGGCCACACTCGCACCGACGAACAGTGCAGATCCGACCGGCGGTGTGATGTTGCCGATGCACAGGTTGAACGTGATGATGATGCCGAAGTGGATCGGGTCGATGCCCATGTCCATTGCGATCGGCAGGAATATCGGTGTGAATATCAGTACCGCCGGTGTGATGTCCATGAAGGTCCCGATGACGAGCAGGATGACGGTCATGAGCAGCAGAATGATGATTGTATTGTCCGTCAGGGAAAGCAGTGAATTGCTGATGGCGTTCGGCAGCCCTGTGTAGGACATGACCAGTGAGAAGATCCCCGAGACGGTGATCAGAAGCAGGATCATCCCTGTGATTTCAACCGTTTCCCTGAGTATGTTTGGAATTTCCCTTATTTTCAGGTTCTTGTAGATCATCGAGAGTATCGTGGCATAGACCACAGCCACTGCAGCACCTTCCGTTGCGGTGAAGATGCCGGCGACGATGCCGCCGATGACGATGACGATGAGGAGCAGGCTCGGGATGGCGTCCAGTGTGAGGTACGCCTTGTCCCGCCAGGAGATTTTCTCGGAGATTGGATACTTGTATTTCTTCGCCAGTACAAAGGCGACGAGCATCGTTGCCAGTCCCCAGAGGATTCCCGGAATATAGCCGGCCATGAACAGTGCGGCGATGGATGTGCCGCCGCTGACGAGTGAATAGACGATCAGGATGGATGTCGGCGGGATGATCAGCCCGGCAGGTGCAGATGCAATATTGACCGCTGCTGCATATTTGCGGTCATAGCCGCTGTTCAGCTGCATCGGCGTCATGATGCGCCCCATTGCCGCAGCAGATGCCACACTGGATCCAGCAATCGAACCGAAGAGCATATTGCCGACAACATTCGTATGGGCCAGTGACCCCGGCATCCTGCCGACGAGCACTTTGGCAAAGTTGATCAGCTTGAAGGCGATGCCGCCGTTGTTCATGATGATGCCTGCAAGCACGAACAATGGCACCGCGAGCATCGTAAAGCTGTCCATTTCAGTGACGAGGCGCTGTGCCCCTGTCAGTATCGTCGTATCGAATGGCATGATGAGCATGAGCGTGAAAAGTGAACTGAGCAGGATGGCAATGGCGATCGGGAAGCCGATTGCCAGGAACAAAAGCAGCAGTCCGAAGATTACGATTCCTGATAATACTGTCAAACTCATAGACTTTTCACATCCTCATCCTCTTTTTTCGCGACCCTTTCTATGGTCATGATGTTATAGATCGTATAGAACAGTGTGATGACTCCGGACACCGGCAGCGCCGCATAGACGAATCCCATGGAGATGCCCGTGGCAGGGGCAATCTGGGGCGATGTCAGCATTGTGATCCGGATGCCGCCGTAGATGAATACGATGGCTGCCGTGAGCAGGATCGCGATCTGTGCCAGGTATGTCAACGCCACCTGCATATTCCAGCCCATCCTTTCACGAACGAACAGGATGGCAATGTGTTTGTTCTTGCCGAAGACGTAGGCTGCAGCGAGCAGCGTGAACCATATCAATGTATATCTGATGATCTCCTCGCTCATCGTGCTCGGATCGTTCAATATATACCTGGCGATGACCTGCCAGATGGACATCAGTGTCATGGCGATGATGGCGATGCTTGCGAAAGTGAGGATGAGGGTGTCCACTATGCGTTTAGCTTTCTTCATCAGAATCTCCTCCCTTGAACAGTTCATAGATCGGCCGCATTGTCTCGTCGGCCTTCATCTCATCATGGAGCGGCTGGACAGATTCGATGAAGGAGGACTTGTCCACATCATGGAACTCCACACCCATTTCATTCTGCGCCTCTTCCGCCGCCGCTTCAGTCGCTTCATTCCATACGACTTCGTGGAATTCATTCGCAGCATCCGCCGAATCACGGATGATCTGGCGCTCTGCTTCCGTCATGCGGTCGAGCCTCTGCTTGTTCATGATGAGCATATCCGGAACAATCGCGTGCTCGGTATACATCCAGTGCTTCGCCACTTCCCCATGTTTCGAGCTGACGAGTGACGTCAGGTTGTTCTCGGCCGCATCGATGATGCCCGACTGCAGTGATGTATACACTTCCCCGTAGGCCATCGGCGTCGGCGTACCACCGAGTGCATCAATCATCGCCACGCTTGTGGCACTCGGCTGGACCCGCACCTTCAACCCTTCCATATCTTCCGTATCCTCAACTACACGATCCCGTGTGTAAAGGCTTCGGCTCCCGGCATCGAAATATGTCAGACCGACGAAGCCGATATCCTCCGACGCATTGTATATGACATCCGTAATCTCGGGATCCGACATCTTCTCCTTGAATTCATCGGTATCTTCAAAAAGGTAGGGCAGGCCGAAAATGGAATACTCCGGACGGAAGCTCTCAAGCGCCCCCGCACTGACTTTGGTGACATCCACCGCACCCGTCTGGGTCAACTCGATGACTTCCCGTTCATCCCCGAGCTGTCCATTCGGATAGAGTGCGATCGACATATCACCATCAGAACGCGCCTCGACCTCCTCTTTGAATTTTTCAAGCGATTTATGTACCGGATGGTCCGTTGGGTGATTGTGTGCAAGAATCATATTGTGTCCACCTCCTGCTTCTGACGATGCATTGGAGCATGCGCCCAGAAGCAGGAGGATGGATACGCTTACAAAAAGAATAAAATATTTTCTCATTCGATTTACCGCTCCCGTATATTATTAATTGGTTTAATAGTACAACTAATTTAATATTAAATCAATGTATTATCATAAATAGACTTTAAAATTTAGTTTTTCAGTTAAACAATAAGCACATTTAGCATACCTATAAAAATTATGGACGCTGAACCCGACAGAGGACCCGATTCTGACAGTTTGTTATAATATTTTTAACAATAAAAAGAGAGAAAGGGAGTATAGAATGGAACAGGGTTACGTTTCCGAAAGAGAAATCCAGATCATGTATGCCGATACCGATATGATGGGCGTCATCTATCATGGCAATTACCTGAAATGGTTCGAAGTCGGGCGCATGCAGCTCATCGAGGACATCGGTTATGACTATGTCACAATGGAGCGCGAGGGATACTACGCTCCGGTCTATAATGTCGATGTCACATATAAGAAGGCCTTGAAATACGGAGACCGTGCCTCGGTCAGGACATGGGTTGTGGAAAATACCGGGATGCGGACAACTTATGGCTATCAGGTCGTCAATGCTGACGGCGAAGTATGTACAGAAGGCACAACGACCCATATCATCGTCAAGAAGGTCGATGGCGAGTTCAAGCCAGTCGCCTTCAAGAAGATCTTCCCGGAGTGGTTCAGGAAATACGAAGAGATTAAAATAGAAAAATAAATAGAACGTCCCCGAGGACGTTCTATTTTTAATATCTATAAATTTTTTGGCCTCTCCTATACATATTCCTCATATTCATTCGGATGCTGGTCCTCCACCCTGCCGGGTTCACCCTTGTCGAGTGCATCTATCGCTTCAAGGTCTTCCTGTGTCAATTCGAATCCGTATACATCGAGGTTTTCCCTCTGGTGTGCCGGAGAATCGGATTTCGGGATGACCAGCACTCCATTCTGAACATTCCATCGTATGATAACCTGAGCCGTTGATTTGGAATATTTATCGGCAATCTTCTTTATTGTCGGGTTTTCCAGCACATCATTGATTTCACGTCCAAACGGGCTCCATGCCTCGGTCAATATGCCATGCTTCCTGTTCGTTTCCACTAGTTCCTTGTTGTTGAAATATGGGTGCCGTTCGATCTGGTTGGTTGCCGGTGTGACGCCTGTTTCCTCGATGAGCCGTTCGAGGTGTTCGGCGAGGAAGTTCGATACCCCGATCGTCTTGATCAGCCCGAACTTCTGTGCATCGATCAGAGCCTGCCATGCCTCGACATATTTATCCTGCTTCGGCAGCGGCCAATGGATGAGGTATTTGTCAAAATAGTCGATGCCGATGCGGTACAGTGATTCCTGGATCATATATATTGCCTTGTCATAGTCATGTGCTGCACCCGGAAGCTTGGAGCTGATGATCAGTTCCTCGCGGGGCACCGTCGTCCGGCGGATGGCCTCCCCCACTGCACCTTCGTTGTTGTAGTTTGTGGAAGTATCGATGAGCCGGTAGCCATTCTCTTCAATGGCTGTCAGAATACTGTTCACTCCTCTGGCGCCCTGGATGTTCACCGTGCCCAGTCCGATCTCCGGCAGCGTGCTGCCATCATTCAGTTCATATTTTCTGTTCAACATCTATATCCTTCCTTTCTGTATCCTCTGCACTTCGTGTCTCCCCAAAAGTTTGACGACAATCGAGTCAAGCAGCTCCGGCACTTCATGCTTCAGGGCCATGCCGGCTATGAATGTATGGATTTCATCGATATTGGAAGCCCCCTGCAACTCCTGATATCGGGTTGTCTCACCTTCATCTGCATCCTTTCTGAAATGCTCCCATACCGTCTCCATATAGTTCCGGACATTTTCTGCATCATAGTCCATGCCATATGCCTGATCAAGCATTCGCCTGAATTCCCGGACGGACATCCGGGTCTCCGATTCGAGCAGTTTCTGCACTGCGTCATGGAGCTGCGGACTTTTCAGAAGGACAAAAAGCTGCTCCTCCTTCCAAAGCTCCTCGAGCATATCGAATTTCTTCTGATCGAGTTCCGCCTCCTCCATGCGCCCGAGGAATGACCGTCTGTAAAGGAAATGTCGGAGCAGCGGTATCTCTCCATTCGGATCCCGGCCGAATGGGGCGTTCATCGTATCGAGGAATTTTATTTCCTCGCCGTTCACCTTCTGGTCGACCGAGATATGACCGAGATGCGTTTCATCTTCCGGACGATACTCTGTAACGTGTGCATCCCTTTCTGCATAGAGTTCGATATTGCTGGTCTGCGGGTCATAGTCCAGACGGAATTTAAGCGGATCGCCCCCATAGCTCTGGGCCGTGTAATACTTATAATCCATATCCGTCCGCTTCGGCAGCCATTTTAGTAGTGTATCCAGATCCCGATATAGTCCGCCGGGCTGGAATATATTGATGAACCGGCGGACGTTCTTCTGCTCCAAATACAGCTTGACGTTATACATTACGCTGGTGACTTCAGCTGCGGTACCCAATGGGAAATATGGAAAATTGACACCGATGATGTCAATCGGCCTCAATGGATGATGGAACCTGACCGAGCACCCCTTGATGTTCACCATCTTGTCTGGCATCTTTTCTGAAGTCGCTGCATTCGACAGCCGCACGGTCGCCTGTGCAACATCCCCAAAAATCTGCTTCCCTTCATCATTCAGGTGGACCGTCGCTTCGTGATGCTCACCATTTCCATGCGCCCTCCGCGCCCCCGGGTCATGAACATCGAACCGCTCAATCAGATCGATGATCACATCTGCTGACGTTTTCATGAAAGTCCCTCCCTTTTGCTTCTCTCTCATTAAATTCACCTTTTTGGCATTTTCTAAACCAAAGAAGCCCTCCCGTGAGCCGCTTGTCCGTCATCACATGTCTACAGTGTAATAGTATTCATAAAATATATGTGAATATTCGTATAATCATTTCAGTATCAATGTCCCGTTGTTATATAATCATGCTTGGGTGATAAATATGGAAAAACAAAGGGAAAAGAAAGACTTCAACATCTTCATGGCACTATTGCCGCTGCTGCTCATGATTACAGCAATGGGAACGGCGGTCATCTGGCTGGAACAGGACCCACATCTGCCGCTCATTTTTGGCACCGCTTCCGCAGCGATTGTGGCCATGCTCTACGGATATAAATGGAAAGAAATCGAGGATATGATGTATAAAGGCATCCGCCTGGCACTGCCGGCAATCGTCATCATCATACTCGTCGGCCTCGTCATCGGCTCATGGATCGGCGGGGGCATCGTCGCCACAATGATCTACTACGGCCTGGCGCTGATCAGTCCGGCGCTGTTCCTGGTCACGATTACAGTACTCTGTGCGATTGTGGCACTGTCCATCGGCAGCTCCTGGTCCACGATGGCAACGGTCGGTGTTGCAGGAATGGGCATCGGCATGAGCATGGGCATTCCGCCGGCAATGGTCGCAGGCGCCGTCATATCCGGTTCCTATTTCGGTGACAAGATGTCCCCGATGTCCGATACGACGAACCTGGCTTCGGGACTTACAAACACGGATCTGTTCGTACATATCAGGCACATGTTCTATACGACCATTCCAGGGCTCATCATCGCACTCATCGCCTTCTTCTTCCTCGGGCGGCAGTTCGGGGGGCAGGGAAATACGAACGACGCCGAAATTTCGGGCATGATGCAGGCACTCGACGCGCAGTTCCTCATTTCACCGTGGCTCCTGCTCGTTCCGCTCGCCGTCATCGTATGCATTGCCTTCAAAATGTCCGCCATCCCTGCGCTGATCGTCGGTATTGTTCTCGGATTCCTGTGCCATATCCTTATCCAGGGCGGGGACCTCGGAACCGCAATCGCCACACTGCAGGGTGGTTATGTCATCGAATCCAATAACGATATGATCAACGAGCTCTTCAACAATGGCGGTCTGGAGTCGATGATGTACACGGTATCAATGACCATCGTTGCCATGACCTTCGCCGGAATTCTGGAATACAGCGGCATGTTGCAGGCCATCATGAGACAGGTCATTAAAATCGCCAAAGGGACACTCGGTATCGTCACTTCGACCATCGTCGCTGCGTTCGCAACAAATGCTACATGTTCCGAACAGTATATATCCATCGTCGTCCCTTCACGGATGTTTCTAAGAACCTATGTCGAAAAGAACCTGCATTCCAAAAACCTCTCCCGTGCGCTTGAGGATGGCGGTACATTGACATCCGTCTTCATCCCATGGAATACATGCGGTGTCTTCATATACGGTGTGCTCGGTGTCGCAGCCTGGGAATATGCGCCCTATGCAATCTTCAATCTGGTCGTGCCGTTCATTTCCATCCTCCTTGCCGCAACAGGCATCGGCATCGAAAAGATTTCCGATGAGGAAAGGGAGGACTTCCTCGATAAGCATTATGGAGAGGAAAAATCGAAGGAGTCACTGACACCTGAAACAGTGTAGGTGATGGCATTGCCTAACTTGTCTTCGTGACTCAGATGAATTAAGCACCCTCAGATCGGCCAAACACGTGCAGAACGCAAAAGCTGCAGACCTCTCACAGGTTCTGCAGCTTTTTGATATCTATTATAGTATCTCTTCCACTGGCGTATCGCCTTCATGCAGATAATACGTCCTGCCTTCAGGCTTATCTGTATCGACGATGTGCGTCAGTACATTTGCAACATCTTCCCTTGGAATTTCAGCGATTTCTGTACCGCCTTCAAAGAGTCTGACCTTGCCCGTCCCCGGATCATTCGTCAGCATACCTGGACGCAGAATGGTGAAATCGAGGCCTGAAGCCTTGAGATATTCATCCGCACGGTGTTTGGCATACAGATAATACTGCATTTGTTCTGCGTCTTTAGGTGCATCTGCACCCATGGAACTGAGCATGACGAAATGTTTGACACCAGCCTTTTTCGCATTATCCACGGACTCTATTGCACCTTCCTGGTCAATCAGCACCGTCATATCGGCACCTGTATCGCCGCCGGACCCTGCTGCAAACACAACGGAATCCACACCTTCAAAAGCATGGGAGAAGTCCTTCTGCAAGTCACCGAGCACCGTATCGATTCCCTTCTCCTTGAACTGTTCCACCTGCTCTTCCTTGCGGACCATCGCCACCGGCTGATGGCCTTTATCTTTCAGTTTCTCTACAAGCTGATGGCCGACCTGGCCATTTGCACCAATAACAAGTACTTTCATGTAGTCATTCCTCCTTGTCTAATCTGTTGTCTATACCCATATGGGGAGGGGGTGCTAAACATGAATTCGTATTATTCTACCCGAGCGCGACATCGAGGATCATCATGAGGGTGAATCCAAGCATGAGACTCATTGCTGCAAGGTCCGAGTGCCCGTTTTCCTGAGTGCTCGGAATGACCTCTTCGACGACGACAAAAATCATTGCACCTGCCGCCAAAGCCAAAGCATACGGCAGAGTCGGACTCATGATCGAAATGGCCAGCACACCGATGACTGCAGCAATCGGTTCGACTACTGCCGACATCCACCCCAGGAAGAAGCTCTTCGTGCGCGACATGCCCTCACCCCGCAGTGGCATGGAGACCGCCATTCCTTCCGGAATGTTCTGAAGGCCGATGCCAAGCGCCAGGGTTGCAGCACCTGCTGCGATTGCTGCACCATCTCCGTTGGCGGAAACGGCACCGAACGCGATTCCGATGGCGAGGCCCTCCGGAATGTTATGCAGTGTCAGAGAGAATACGAGGAGTGTACTCCGCCGCTTTTTCTTCGCACGCCAGCCTTCCATCCGGTCTTCCGGCGCATTCCTGTGAGCGTGGGGAATCAATTGGTCGAATGCATAGATGAAAAGTCCCCCGAGCAGGAAACCGACTGCTGGCGGGAACCATTCCCCGATGAAGTGACTCTGACTGTGTTCGATCGCCGGAGCGAGCAAGGACCAGAAGCTCGCTGCAATCATGACGCCGCCTGCAAAGCCGAGCATCGTATCGAGGAACTTGTCATTCACTTCCTTTGTGAAAAATACGACGGCTGCCCCGAGCCCCGTCGTAATCCATGTGAACAGTGTCGCTGTGAGCGCCTGCAGCCATGGGTCGAATCCCATAAATGTATCTATCATCAGTCTATTCCTTTCAAGTATCTGAATATTCCTATGGAAATTATACTCCATTATGGCGTATAGTATCTATAATATGATTCGTTCCATGTTCACTCAATACCACATCGACCAACTGTTAAAACGGAGGGAGCATAATGAAAGCCAGTCTCGCACCTGTGATCATTCTCATCGCTGCAATACTTTGGGGGACGGTAGGCACTGCAAAGATATACTTGCCGCCAGGCGTCGACAGCATATCGATCGGAGCCATGCGCCTGATCATCGGCAGCCTCATCCTCCTCATCATCGCCCGGCTCCTTGGCCAGTTGACCTTCAGGGGCTGGCCCCTGAAAATCATTCTGACTGCCGGGCTTGCCATGGCGCTTTTCCAGCCCTTCTTCTTCAATGCAGTCACACTGACCGGCGTCGCGGTCGGGACGGTGGCGTCAATCGGCAGTGCACCTGTTTTCTCTGGGCTGATCGAGTGGCTGTTCTTCAAAGTCCGGCCCGGCCGGGTATGGTGGATCTCCACCATACTCGCCATCACCGGATGTGCCATTCTGATGTTCAATACGGGATCGATTACCGTCGATCCGCTCGGCATACTCTCTGGGCTCGGCGCGGGCGTCTCCTTTGCCAGCTACACGATAATGAACTCCAGGCTCGTACAGCACCACCATCCGATCGCCACCGCCGCCATCGTCTTTACAATCAGTGCCCTGATGCTCACCCCATTCCTGCTGTTCAATGACCAGTCATGGCTGATGACGCCAAATGGCATCTCTGCAGTCCTCTATATCGGCCTGTTCGGCACAGGACTGGCATATTTCCTGTTCGCCTATGGGCTGAAATCCGTAAAATCCTCTTCCGCCGTCACGCTGGCACTCGCCGAGCCATTGACCGCTTCGCTGCTCGGAGTGCTGTTCGTGGGGGAAGTGCTTGCACTGTGGTCCTGGGTAGGCCTCCTCATGCTGCTGATGGGACTTCTCATCCTGGCGCTGCAGTCAAGGCAGCGCCCGCGTCAGGCGGATGTGAATACTTAAAACCCGTTTGGCTCACCAAACGGGTTTTCTCTATCCTTCGATTGTAATGCTGTCGATATCTTTTGGAAACTTGGTGAAGATGTATGTCGTATCGTCTATATACAACATGTCTTCTATACGCACACCGCCAAATCCAGCCTTGTAGACCCCCGGCTCCACAGTGATGACATGCCCTTTTTCAAGCTTGTCCGTATTCTGTGCATCGAGTGATGGCGCTTCGTGCAGCCCGAGGCCCAGTCCATGTCCAATGCGGTGAGTGAAATATTCCCCGTAGCCATCGGCCTTTATTTCATCGCGCGCCGCATCATCCAGCGTATTCATCGGCGTGCCAACCTGAGCCTGGCGTATGCCGGCTTCATTCGCCCTCAGTACAGAGTTGTAGATGGCCTCCTGTTCCTCAGTCGGATCACCGATGATGAACGTGCGCGTCATATCGGATACATAACGGTCCTTCGTCACTACACCGAAGTCAATGAGCAGGAAGTGTCCGGGTTCGACGACCGTATCACCGGATGTACCATGCGGCAGAGCGGAATTTTCCCCTGTCAGTACCAGTGGACCGAAAGATACATCCACCGCACCATGTGCCTTCACTCTACTGAGCAGAAATTCCGCGATTTCCTTCTCCGTCCTGCCGGATACCGGTTCGTTCACAAGGTCGGCCAAAGCCTTTTCGGTAATATCCACCGCTTCCTGCAGCTTCTCCTTGTCATCCGCATCCTTCTTGCCGCGCAGCCGGTTGATTTCATCATCTACGGAGTGTATCTGATCGGCAGTATAGTTTTCAAGGAACCTCTGATAGCGGTTGTATGTGACATGCCCGCCTTCGATGCCAAGTGACTCTGCATCAATTGCATGTTCGAATATCAATCTGAAGGCATCCTCCCCATCATTGTACGGGAGATGGTTATCGACGACAGCCGTATCATTGACGACTTCCTGGTCGAGCGCCGGGAACATCAGCGCCGTATCATTCGTCTTTACGTTGATCAGCAGGGCAAGCACCCTTTCATGCGGCTGGATATAGCAGCCGGTGAAATAAAAGACATTCGTCGGTTCCGTAACGACCACCATATCGACATCAAGCATTGATGTGAGCCGTTCCACCCGCTCTTTGTATTTCTCTGTCATTTCCAACATCCTTTCTCATTCGATTCATCATTTCCAATATAACACAGGTTGAGTAAATATAAATCCCGGGGAAGTTGTGCTACCATTACACTATCGATACATGGAGGCCTGATTCATGTCACCAGCATTCATCAAACAGCTCCATAAGGAGTTCAACCCCACATTCCATATATCACCATATATCACTGTTTCCCTCCTATTGCTCTATACATTCATCAGCGGCATCTTCGGCTACCTGCTCGGCGTCGAACTCTTCTCACAGGAAGTGATATCCAATGTTCTGCTCTTCGAAATCCTTCTGCTCCGCCTGGGTGTCCTTACTCTGTACGCCATGGCCAACCTGTTCTTCCTATACCTCATGGTCGGATGGTTCAGGAAGTCGTTCGTCAATGTGGTGGTGCTCCTGTCATACTACCTCGTATTCACGTCCGTCGTATTTGTTCTGACGATACTGATGTTCCTGCTTGTCTGGATATTGCATACGCTCTTCAGCCTCAATGAATCACCGCTGCTCATCATATTCGGAATTTCACTCGTCATCATATTCACCCTGCTCAACCTGTATCCGGGGCACCTGTTCTACCTGGCCATACGCCACCGCCCGATCGACATTTTTTGGCCGTTGGTATTGTATGTCATCGGCATCCACCTGATTACGTATGTCATGCTGCGCCTATGGAATACGGTCGACCTCATACTGATATGGAACCTCGGCATTTCAATATAAAATAAGATGTGGCATCCGTGCGGATGCCACATCTTTTTGTTCCCATCACTCTCTGCCGGGTTCAATCTTCCGAATCGTCCTGCACGGGTTGCCGGCAGCCACTACATTTGCCGGGATATCCTTGACAACGACCGCACCGGAACCGATGACTGTGTTCTCACCGATCGTCACCCCCGGATTGACCGTGGCATCCGCACCGATCCATACATTGTCGCCGATCGTAATCTCCTCACCATATTCCAGCCCCTGACGCCTTTTTTCTGGATCGATGGGATGGTTGGCTGTAATGAGTGACACATTCGGCCCGAAAAACACATCATCACCGATTGTAATCCTCGCGACATCCAGAAAAACACAGTTATAGTTCGCATAGAAATTGCGTCCGACTTTGATGTTGATGCCATAGTCGCAGTAGAACGGCGCACGGATGCTGAGTCCTTCGGCATGATAGCCGAACAGCATGTCGAGCAGCCGCCCCTTCTCTTCACCGTGCGGATGGTTGTACTGGTTCATCAGATTCTCGGCATTATCTCTCAAGTGCACGAGGGTTGGATCCTTCGGGTCATAGTATTCACCCCGCAGCATCTTTTCCTTTTCGGTCATTCCACTCACCTCATCCATAAAAGTTGCTCCCGTTTCACTTTCCCTTTTTTCTCCGGATTAAGCAGGACAGCAAAGAGGTGGACGGATTCAGATAGGATTTCCCGGGAAATCTCTACACTCAGTCCAGATACTTTCCAAACCAGTCCGTCAAGTACGTGAGGCGTTCGATCCTCAAGTTCGGTTTTCCTGTACGGGAAAGGTTATGATCCGCTTCCGGGAACCTGATGAACTGCGTCTCCTTCTTCTGATACTTGAGGGCGATATACAGCTGCTCCCCCTGCTCGATCGGGCATCTGAAGTCACGTTCGCTGTGGAGGATGAGCAGCGGTGTATTGATGGCATCGACGTACTTGATCGGGGAATGGTGCCACATCTTGTCGATATCGCCGAATTCCGCCTGGATCTGCCAGTCCGTGAAATAGTAGCCGATGTCGGAAACACCACGGAAGCTCACCCAGTTGCAGATGCTCCGCTGTGTGACCGCAGCCTTGAAACGGTCCGTATGGCCGACGATCCAGTTGGTCATGAAACCGCCATAGGAGCCGCCTGTAACCCCGAGGTTATCCTGGTCGATCCAGTCGTATTTTCCTGTGATATAGTCGACTCCGGCCATGATGTCACTGTAGTCCCCACCGCCGTAGTCGCCCCTGACGGCATCGACGAAGGATTGGGAGTAGCTGTGGGAGCCCCTCGGGTTCACGAAAAGGACGGCGTAGCCTTTGGCGGCAAGCACCTGCATCTCATGGAAGAATGTATTGGCATAGAAGGCATGCGGTCCTCCGTGGATATTCGTGATCATCGGATAGCGTTCTCCGCCCTCATAGCCTGCGGGCTTCATGAACCATCCATGCACTTCTGTGCCGTCCCCACTGTTGAACGTGATGTCCTCCGGGTCCACGAGTTCCGTCTCCTCGATATATGTCCGGTTGACATGTGTGAGCTGCTCAAGCTGCTTCGAATCGAAGTCGAACCTGTACAGTTCACCTGGAGAAGTGTGTCCGGAAATCGCGAGCACCGCGAACTCCTCTGTGGCGTCCATACCGAAGATATGGTGGCGGTCTTCAAGCAGCGGGCTCATTTCGCCTTCCACACTCCCTTCGTAGAGGTTTACGCTCCCGTTGTCCGATACGAGAAAGACGAAGCGTGTATCGGATGTCCACTGGGCGGGGTTGGGTTCGATGGCCTGCTGGGTGTCTGCAGCGACATAGTCGCCGACCGGCTTGTCGAGCCCTTCGGTAATATGCTTCTTCTCCCCTGTATCGATGTTGTATACATGCAGTGTCGCATGTGTGGCATTCTCAAATCCGCGTCCCATTTCTACGATCAGCAGATGTGCTCCATCGGGTGATGCCTCAACTTTTACCACGCCGCCTTCTGCGGTCGGCACCTCTCGAGGCTCCCGGTCTCCCTCTTTGATATACAGCGTCTGATTGAAGTTGAAATCGGGATCCTCGCTGTCATCTGTGGAATAGACATACACATCCCCGCCGATCGTTTCGTGGAGCGTGAAGTTCTCCTCCCCTTCGAACAGGGTCTCCACTTCACGCGTTTCGATGTCGACGGACTTCACCGCCTGATACTTCTCCTTGAGGAGACCCAGGCTGTCGGCCTTGTATTTCATCCGGTCGATGACGACCGGTTCCGGTTTCTTATCCTTGTCGTCTTTTGATTCCCCTTCGCCTTCACCCTTCCCCTTCTCATTGGATACATGATAGTGGACCTTCTTGCCATCATTCGAAAAATCTGCGCTGTTGACGCCTTCCTTTTCCTTCGTCAGCTGGATGCGTTCACCGCCTGCTGTGTTCATCAGGAACACTTGCGGCTTGTCTTCCGCCTTTGCGATGAACAGCATCCACTGGCCGTCGTTCGAATGTCTGAGGTTGGACAGGCGTTCCGGCTGATATGTAAGCTGCTGCATGGCCCCCTCCTGAAGCCGGTACAGATTGGTGATGTAGTCATTCTTCTCCTCGTCGAGATGCGTGACCAGAGTGGTGATCCGCTGATCTGCCCCCACTTTCGGCGAAGAGACCGAATTGATTTTGAAAATATCCTGAATGCTCGTTTTACGTGTCACTATGATTCCCCCTTAAATTAAAAAAAGACTGAATATACAGCCTTTTCATTATTTTATCACGATGATATTCAATTGCCTACTCATGTCACTGCCGGACTCCGGTGAGCACCCGCTTGTGCATCAGGAAAATGAAGAGCGGCACCGCAGAAACCATCACCATCACCCCTGTGGGGATCTGGATGGGTGCAATGGCCGTCCGTCCGATGGTATCGATGATGATGATATACAAAGCCCCATACAGTGAAGAGAGTATGAAGAGCCGCCGGAACATCAACGGCCTGAAATAAAGGATCATCTGAGGGACGATGATGCCGACCAGTGCCACCAGTCCGGTGAAGCTGACCGCAACAAGCGGGGGAATCGACGCGACAACAAGCAGCAGGGGCCGGATCCGCCTGGCATCGACGCCGAGGCTGTACGCCCTGGCATCACCCAGGTTGAGCAGGTCGAGGGCGCCACCGGCACGATACAGTACTGCACCCGACAGCAGGGTCAGCGCCCCCGTCAGCAGCACGGCATCGTAGTCTGCACCCGATAGGGAGCCGAACATGTATCTGACGATGGATTCGGTCTGATCGGGCGCGATGAGCACGATGATATAGAGCACTCCGCTCATCATCGCCCCAAGCAGCACACCGATGATGATCAGCGTCTCAGGCCGATAGGTGGTCTCAAGCCGCCTTGCTGCTGCCAGGACGAGTGCCAGGGCCAGCAGTCCTGCAGCGATGCTCGCCAAAGGGCGGAGGACCAGAGGCAGCACTCCGGTGACCGAAGCCGCACTGCCAAGGACGGCGGCATTCGCCATCCCGAGGGTGAAGCTGTCCGCCATCGGGTTGCGCAGCACAATCTGAAAGACCACTCCGCTCATCGCGAGCGCCGCCCCGAGGATGATGGCGAACAGTACGCGCGGCAGGCGGATGTTGAAAATGATATTCCTGGTCTGGTCGGACGGGAGCCCAGCCAGATCCACAGAGCCGATGAAGAGGCTCAGGACGGCTGCCAGAAAGGTGGCTGCTGCAATGATGGCGACATGCCTAATCATAGACACAGCGTCCGACTGCCCTCAGACCTTCCGCAATCCGGGGGCCCGGTCGGGCCAGGAGGTCCGGGGATATATTGCACTGGTTTTCAGGCTGGCTGATTTTGAGTTCCGAAAAGCCCGGCATTCCATCGATCGATTCCGAAAGTTCCGCGTCTTCAAGGCCCATGATCGACACCAGTTTGTCCGGATCCCTTTCTATGACGTCCTCCGGACTGACATTCGGGTACCCTTCGAGATCATCGAATGCATTGTCGATATAGATTTCTGCCAGAGCGTCTTCAATGAAGGTCCCGCTCCCTGCCGTATAGAGTTCAGGCTGATCCGAGATATGGATGAACACCTCATATGAATCTGAACGATCCTCAAAGATGTTGTTCTGTACATTGATATCACGTTCGATATCCTCGATCAGCCATTCGGCCGCCGTCCTTTCCCCAAGAAACTCGCCGATGGCTGTAATGGATGCATATATTTCCTCGATGGCCCGCTCTTCATTTACGATCAGCACTTCTGCGCCGGTCGTTTCAGAGACACGGCCCAGCGTTTCTGCGTATTGGGACACTGAGGACTCATGTCCAAGGATGTGCGTCGGCTCGAGTGCAATCAGCTGCTCCTCATCCAGCTCAAACACATCCATTTTTACGACCTCATCATTCTCCACGACCGCCTCCGGATGGCTGACTTCCGTCGTCACAGCCACCAGATTGGTCCCAAGCCCCAGCTCAGCAATAATCTCCGTGTTGCTCGGCATCAGCGAAACGATGCGGCGCCCCTCGAGCGGTGTTTCTTCAGGGCCGACCTCATCCACACCTTCACCGGCCGAAGCACATCCTGCAAGCGTGATGATAAATATGAGCAGTACGACTGACAGCCTGTTGTTCATATCCGCCACTTCCTTGGTCATTGATTTCAATTCCTGTAAAAAACCCCCACCACATGGCGGGGGCGATGATTACATCTGCTCAGGTGCAGAGACGCCGATCAGACCCAGTGCATTCTCCAAAGTCTGTCTGACCGCTTCAATCATGAGCAGATAGGCAGCCGTTTTTGCCTGGTCGTCCGTCAGCACCTTATCTGCATTATAGAATTTGTGGAACACCCCGGCGAGTTCCTGTATATAGTTTGGAATGCGGTGTGTCGCACGGCTCTCCGCCGCACCTTTGACCACATTTGGGAAGTCGGCAAGCTTCTTCAGCACCTCGAGTGCATGTTCATGTACAATCACATCAAGATCCGCGTCCATATCGAGCGCATGGCCGTCCGCTTTCGCCTGGCGCAGTATTGAACAGATGCGGGCATGCGCATACTGTGCATAATAGACCGGGTTGTCACTCGATTCGGACTTCGCCAGTTCAAGATCGAAGTCGAAGTGCGTATCCGGACTGCGCATCGCGAGGAAATAGCGGCTTGCGTCCACTCCGATCATCTCGATGATGTCGCGCAGCGTAATCGCCTTGCCGGTACGTTTGCTCATCTTGACCTCTTCGCCGTTTTCTATCAGGCGCACCATCTGCATGATCTGGATCTCCAGGCGCTCTGGATCTTCACCCAATGCCCCGAGCGATCCCTTCAGACGCTTTATATAGCCATGGTGGTCCGCACCGAAAAGGTTGATCAGCCTGTCATAGCCGCGCTCGACCTTGTCGAAGTGGTAGGCGATGTCCGGCATCAGATATGTGTATGTGCCATCCTGTTTCCTGAGTACACGGTCCTTGTCGTCTCCAAAGTCCGTCGTCCTCAGCCACAGTGCACCATCCGCTTCATACGTATAGCCGTTCGCAGTCATCTTGTCGAGCGCCTTGGTGATTTCACCCTTCTCATAGAGTGTCGATTCGCTGAACCAGCTGTCGAAGTGCACATTGAAGTCATGGAGATCCTGCTTCAGCTTCTCCATCTCATAGTCGACGCCCATCTGACGGAACATCTTCACGCGGTCTTCACGGGACGTATCAATCAGTTCAGGCGACTCCTTGGCAAGCTTCTCGCCGATCACCTGGATGTCCTTGCCCATATACCCGTCTTCCGGCATGTACAGCTCCTGCCCCAGCGCTTCCAGGTAGCGGGCTTCAATGGACAGCGCCAGATTTTCGATCTGGTTTCCGGCATCATTGATATAGTATTCGCGGGTCACATCATGGCCTGCAAACGCCATGATGTTCGCCAGCGTATCACCGACGCTCGCATTTCGTGCATGGCCGATGTGCAGATCACCCGTCGGATTCGCACTGACGAACTCGATCAGCACCTTTTCGGGGTTCTCGTGCACCGTGCTGCCGTAGCGGTCCTTCTCGGACAGGACCTTATGGATGATGCCCGTCAGGGACGCCTCGTCCATCCTGAAATTGATGAAACCCGGCCCCGCAATGTCCACGGACTTCACACTGGCCGACCTGTAGTCGAGATTGTCGATGACCGCCTGGGCGATCTCCCTCGGATTGCGCTTCGCCTCTTTCGTCAGCACCATCGCTATATTCGTGGAGAAATCCCCGTTCGCCTTCTCCTTCGGCACTTCCACCTTGACCGGGGGTACGGTTTCCACGAGCCCCGACTTTCTGACTGCTGCTTCGATCGATGTCCTTAACTGCTGTCTCAAATCCATCGCTTACCCTACTTTCCTGATTTTATAATGATAGTCTCCGAGTTTGCCGTTATGGTCGTACAATTCGTAACGGATCTCAATCGTCACTTCCCCGATGTCGAGCGCGGTCGTATTGATGCGGAAATGATGCTTCCCCGCCGGAGACTCATAGAACGTATCCGTCGTCTCCCCCTGCTGAAAATGAAAATTCATATTGATGATGCCACGCCTCTGAATCTTGATGAAATCATCACCGACACGCATCACCACATCAATTTCATAGTCGTCCAGCTGCTCCGTATAGCGGAGATAGCGGTCCTTCCGCTCCAGCACTTCAGCATTGACCGTCTGTTCATAGCGTTTCCTTTCGCCATTCATATCGACGACCTGGTTGATTCGATACATTGTTTCCTTCTTATCCATAATATCACCTACAAGTAAGGTAAATTATAACATACCGGCATAGTGTAGACTACGCCTATATCTGCAGCAGGCTGGTGGCTATTGAAAAGTAGATGAACAGTCCAATGATATCATTCAGGGTCGTGATGAACGGCCCACTCGCAACAGCCGGATCTATCTTCAGCTTGCTGATGATGATCGGCATGATTGTACCGATGACCGTTGCAACACTCAGCGTCAGGAGCAGCGAGATGCCGACGATGAATGCGAGCCACAGCTCCTGATAGAAGACCAGTATCAGGATAATGATCGTGATTCCGCTCGCCGCGCCGACCATCACCCCGGCACCAAGCTCCCGTCCCAGCGTGCGCCACAGGCCATGCTTCTGATATTCCCCTGTGGATATCGTCCGCACCATCACTGCGAGCGACTGTGTTCCCGTGTTGCCCGCAGCGTCCATGACGAGCGGGATGAAGAAGGAGAGCAGGACGACCGATTCGAGCGTCTCCTCGAACGCACCGATGACATTTGCCGTAATCAGTCCAAGGCCCATGAGGAGCATGATCCATGGCGCCCGTTTCCTGGCGGCCCCAAAAGGGGAGACGTCCATGTCCGTCGTCCCCCGCGAGGCGGTGAGTTCCCCCACATCCTCCGTCGCTTCGAACTCCATGATATCGATGATGTCATCCACCGTGATGATGCCGAGCAGTTCATTGTCTGCCCCCACGACTGGGACGGCAATGATGTCATAGTCCTGCATGATATGGGCCACCTGCTCCTGATCCATGTCGACGGTTACGGTATGGACTGATGTATCGCATATCTCCTTCAGTTTCCGTGAATCTTCGGCAATGAGGAGATCCCGCAATGCGACGAGTCCGACCAGCTGCTGGTCATCGTCCACCACATAGACGAAATGCACCGCTTCATATGTCGTCGTATCCTCCTTCAGCTTTTCAACCATCATGTTCACATCATCCTCGGGTGCCCCTCGGACGAATTCCTTCCGCATGATGCTCCCGGCGCTGTGCTGGTCGTACTGCAGGAGCTCCTCCATGTACCGCCGCTTGGTCGGGCTCAATCGGGAGAGGATCTCCTGCTGGTCCGCTTCCTCCATCGGCTCGATGAAACGACGCGTGTCATCGGTCGCCAGACGCTCCAGCATGCGTATACGGTAATCCTCCGCCATGATCCCGTACAGCTTCAGCTGCCTTCTGCGGGAAAACCATTTGAAGACCTGTGCAAATGCCTCCGGAGAAATGACTTCAAATACCGCTGCCTGCTCCGCTCTGCTGAAGGACCTCAGAATCTGGTACTGTTCATTGCTATGTAGCCCGGGAAAGCGTTCGGCGAATGCCGATCCGTCCGCATGGAGCATCTCCCTGTATGTCTCGATTGTCCGGGAATCGAGCCTTTTCTTCATATCCCTCATTTTTATGCCTCCTTGAAATCCTTTATTGGACCATACCCGCACGGAGGCGTAACAGAACAAAAAAGTGGCCAGGATTTCTCCTGGCCACCGTGTCCTAGTTATATCGCATATAACTACATATATTTTATATTTCGGCAGACCAATCTGCAATCGTTTTATGACTTTGACACAATACCGTCACAATTTAGTCATTTTCCATCTCTTTTTGGAGCGCTTCCGAGTTGTTCCATATTTCCTCATTGTGGGATATCAGAAAGGATTTCAGGGCGGAGCGGCTGCCCGGGTCCATATCGTTCAGGTCGATCTTCCCCTTCATGGAACGGTCCATCATGTTGACATGCTCGGGCATCAGCTTGTATCCGCGGCGTTTCGTCCTGTTGACCATCTCAAAGCATGCTGCCACCCCGCTGTATACCGGGCCGACATCCATCCGCTCGACACTCACCCATACCAGCCAGTAGGATTCCGCATCCTCCCCTTCAACTTCAGACCGGTCGGTCACCCATTTTACACGCCGTTCCACTTCGGCCCGGGCATGCAATCCACCCATATCGATGAATGTTTCCCCCGTGTCCTTGTTCACATAGACGGGAGCGACGTTCTCCAGGCTGATCGAGCCGATATTCTGGCCCTTATGCCCATCCAGTGGATCGTTCTTGAGGATATTGAACTGGAATCCAGGTTTCTTGCCATTAGAATCATTCGTCATATTATCATACTCCTATGCCAATTCATTAAGCAGGTTTATAATTTCGCCTTTGACTTCAAGATCTTCTATCTGCATTATCTTCTCTCTCGGGTAATAAAGTTTCGAATCCATGCGATGGACACCTGTGATGCTATGGATGATGGCCGACTGTGTACTGATTTCACGCAGCTCGCCATTGCTCCGCTTCAGGTGGATGGGTCTGCGGTTGCTCTTCGATCCCGGGCGGTCATAATCATAGGGCAGATCCGAATAGGAGTCGCTGAAGAAATAGTAGTCCGGGTCGATGCCCGCCTTTTCAAAAAGCGCCTCGAGTTCGGAAATCGTGATGACCGAGCCGTCGAACGGGAGGTATTTGAACAGATCCCTGTTGACGAACCGGTGGGCCAGATCGCTCAATATCGGGTCATCCTCATGAATCCATTCCTGCAGATAGAAATTGACGACCATCTCATCGAGCCGCAGGTAATCCTCGACGGCAACCTCGCCCGAGAAGAACGGTATGAAATATTTCGGTGCCTGTTTGAATGTATAGCCGCCTTCGTGCAGGTACTTCGCCCGTTTCAATGCAAGGTTCAGGAGCACCTCGCCGCCGCGTGATACCGGATGGAAGTAGATCTGCCAGTACATCTGGTAGCGGCTCATCAAGTAGTCTTCGACGGCATGCATGCCGCTCTCCTTGATGATGACCTCCTCCCGGCTCGGGCGCATGACGCGGAGTATGCGCTCCATGTCGAAATTGCCGTAGCTTACACCGGTATAGTAGGAATCCCGCTGCAGGTAGTCCATCCGGTCGGCATCAATCTGGCTCGATATCATGCTGATGACCAGCTTGTTCTCATGCGTCTTGTCGATGACCTTCGCCACTTCAAGGGGAAAGTCCACACTCACCCTTTTCAGCACTTCATTCACTTCAGTGTTGCCCAGGATGATTTTGCGCGTAAACTCCTCGTGATCGGTATCGAATATCGTTTCAAAGCAGTGGGAAAACGGTCCATGACCGAGATCGTGGAGCAGGGCTGCTGATAATGCCAGCAGACGGTCATCATTATTCCACTCTTCGAACTCCTGGAAATTGACCACCATGCGGCGCACAATCTCATATACGCCAAGTGAGTGGTTGAACCGGGAGTGCTCTGCGGAATGGAAGGCCAAATAGAGGGTGCCGAGCTGCTTAATCCGCCTCAGCCGCTGGAACTCCTTCGTTTTGATAAGGTCCCATATCACCTGGTCGCGCACATGAATATACCGATGCACCGGATCTTTGAAAACCTTCTCTTCTACAAGCTGTTTTTTGCCATATTCACTGATTGTCATCCCACTGCCCTCCTCATACTGCCATAATATCATTAGAAAGCCCTGCTGTCATCAACCCGCGGGCTCTCCGGCTGGTGCCACCCAACAGAAAACCGGCTGCCGATGAAAGGCAGCCGGTCAGTGGCCGGCATATCCTGATATATTGCCGGAAGGCTAGTTGTTTACGCTGTCCGGGTCATCTTCATTGCCGAGCTGTCGCTTCTCGGACTTCTGATTCCGGACGTCACGCTCACGATCCGCCTCCTCCTTGTCCCTTTCAGCCGCCGGGCTGTCCGGAGGCACATCTTCTTTCACCTCACCGTGTGGACCTGAATTGTCCTTGCGTGCTTTCAGCTTCTCTTCCTCTTCCCTCGTCGTCATTCTATCTTTATTTTCTTCAGCCATTCGTATCCACTCCTTTTACAGGATATATTCCACCCCACGGAAGAGTTAAACGCCCATATGCATATCGTTGTGCCGCCCCATGCTGCGTCCACCCAACAAAAAAAGGCCATCCATTGATGACCTTCTCACTTCTTATCTTCTTTTTCCTTACGGATATCCCTGTTCCGCTGTTTCATCCGCTCGATATGGTGATGGTAGCGGCCACGCATCTCAGCATCCATGTCGGGGAGCGGCTCAAGGACGCCGCCCTCCCGGATGACGCCGAGCATGCGCTCAAGCACCGCGTCAACGGTCAGGCCCGTACCGAGCAGCTCGTTCAGCGAAGCCATGTCTCCCGGGTGGATCTCGGGATAGGAAAATTTCGTCTCCTCGCCCTTTTTACTCAAGTGGTAGAAATCACGCATGATTTCGGCACGTTCGGCACCACTGCCTGTCACACACAGGTAGACCTGTACAGCGACCCCCTGCCTGATCCTCCGCTGGGATATTCCCGCAAACTTCCGTCCACCGATGCTCAAATCATAGCTGCCGGGACAATAGCTGTTTTCTATTTCATATGCTTTGATGTCCGTCCCCGGAAACGACCTCCGCACAAGCTCCAGCATCAGTTCGTACCCATCATCGATCTGCGCAGCTGATGATTTCGGCAGGATGAGGGATACATTCAGAATGCCCGCGTCGAGTACGACACCGAGCCCGCCGCTGTTCCTTACGATATAGTCGAATCCGGCATCCTCCAGATAGGAGAGCCCATCCGTGAGATGGGGCAGCCTGGCATCGTGCAGCCCGAGGATGACGTACGGGTCATGGACCCATGCCCTGAACTTCGGCACACCGTCTTTGCTCACCATCTCCTGGAGCACATCATCCATGGCAAATGACATGTAGGGATGGGGCGTCGTTTCAATCGGCACGTAGTGCCAGTTCTGCTGGAAAAGCCTATGCATCGTCCTGGGTCAGAGCCTGCGTGGCTGTGAACAGGGCAAGGTTGAAGACCTCATCCTTGGAACATCCGCGGGAGAGGTCATTGACCGGCTGGTTCAGCCCCTGGAGGATCGGCCCGTAGGCTTCAAAGCCGCCGAGGCGCTGTGCAATCTTATAGCCGATGTTGCCGGCTTCCAGGGAAGGGAAGATGAATACATTGGCCTGCCCCTTCAGTTCGGAATCGGGCGCCTTCTTTTCGGCCACACTTGGAACGAAGGCGGCATCAAACTGAAGTTCGCCATCGATGGGCACTTCAGGCAGCTTCTCCTTCGCATATTGGGTCGCGAGTTTCACCTTTTCCGTCTCTTCCGTCTTTGCAGATCCCCTCGTGGAGAAGCTGAGCAGGGCGACACGGGGATCTATCTTGAAGCTTTTTGCCGTCTTTGCCGCTTCCACCGCTACTTCCGCCATCTCTTCTGCATTCAGCTCAGGATTGATGGCACAGTCCCCCATGACATACAGCTCATCGCCGCGCAGCATGAAGAAAACGCCACTCGTACGTGTCACTCCTGGCTTCGTCTTGATGATCTGAAGCGCCGGGCGCACTGTATCCGGAGTCGAATGCACTGCACCGGACACGAGCCCCTTGGCCCGTCCCGTGTATACGAGCATCGTGCCGAAGTAGTTGACATCATTCAGTATTTCGAGCGCCTGTTCCGAAGTCACCTTTCCCTTGCGGCGTTTGACGAACTCATCCGCCAGAGCCTCCTTGTCCTCGTAGGTCGCCGGGTCGATCATATCCAGCTTGCTGGTGTCCAGACCCTCTTTTTCGGCCAGGGCCTTTATTCCGGACTCGTCCCCGAGGACGATCGGTCTCACGTATGTTGTCTCAGCAAGTTCCACAGCAGCAGTGAGGATCCTCGGATCCGTGCCCTCCGGAAAAACGATTTCTATGTTTCTATCTTCCAGGTTAGATTTGAGATTCTCTAGAAATTGACTCATAATATCCTCCTTGGTTAGCCTTTGCATACGCCATATTATACTCTTTTTGTCACATTATTTCATCCCTATCTGCTTTTAAAACGTTTTCTTATGGAGTAAGATGGAGGGAGATATGAAAAAAGGAGAGATACACAAATGAATGAAGCTGCACAAACACTCGATGGCTGGTACAGCCTTCACCTGCTCTACAATGTGGACTGGCCGTCCCTCCGTCTGCTTGAAGAGGAAGAATTGAACACTCTTGTGTCAGAACTGAAGGGATTCCTCGAACGCCAGGAGGAAGTGCACCAGAAGAACGAAGGCAGCTATTCCTTCTATAACATCACCGGACAGAAGGCGGATTTGATCCTGTGGATGCTGCGTCCGACGATTGATGAACTCAATACATTGGAGCTCGAATTCAACAAGCTCCAGATCAGCGACTTCCTCATCCCGTCCTATTCATATGTCTCCATCGTGGAACTCAGCAACTACCTTGCGAAAGATTCCGGTGAAGATCCCTACCAGAATGAATTTGTCAGGAAGCGCCTCTATCCTTCAGTGCCGAAATCCCAGTACATCTGCTTCTATCCGATGGACAAGCGCCGCCAGGGAGATGACAACTGGTACATGCTGGATATGGAAAAGCGCCGCGAACTCATGCGCTCGCATGGCATGATCGGCCGCAGCTACGCCGGCAAGGTGAGGCAGTTCATCACAGGTTCGATCGGACTCGACGAATACGAATGGGGCGTGACCCTCTTCTCGGACGACATGCTGCAGTTCAAGAAGCTGATCTATGAAATGAGATTCGATGAAGTATCCGCGCGCTACGGCGACTTCGGCGACTTCTTCGTCGGGGTGCACCTGCCGACGGATTCCCTGTCCGCCTTCTTCAGATAAGTTTCAAGGTTTCAATATACTCTCAGGTGGCTATATATAAATAAATACACTTATCGAGAGAGTTGGGAGGAATCAAGATGGGCCGTCTACTTCGCAGACTCATCCCTTTGGCATTGCCATTCATAATCAGAAAGTTCAAGAACCGTAAAAATAAAGGCGACGGCAAGCGCAGATAGCCGCTCCCCTGAAATAGGAAAGACCTCTCCGTGCCCGGCTCGAGCCGAGCACGGAGAGGTCTTTTTCTATTTGACTTTCACCGGCACCGAACGGATGAGGGACTGCAGCAATGCGATGGTGAAGAGAATGAGCAGCAGGCTGAATATGATCGTCAGCAGCAGATTGCCGGAGCCGTATCCCGCCAACTCCATGTTGAAGAATGTTCCCGCCGTCTGGAATGTCCACATCGAATCGATCGCAGCCGTGATGCCAAGGCTGAGTACGATGGCGATCATGCCGCCGAGGAAACCGCGGTAGAATCCGATGCTGATGATGAACCCGGCCAGGAAGAATACGTATGCCGTCAGCAGATGACCAATGATGTGGACCAGTGGGCCGGCTGTCGTGTCAAATGCGGCTATGCCATCGCCAAACCACGGCATCATGCCAAGAACGAGGGAAAAGACCCATGTCACGACTGCCAGGCCGACTGTAACCACGCCACCTGTCAGAATCATGGCATTGAGGAAGGTCTTACGTGTCAGGCCAAGGCTGATTGCGAGTTCCAGGAACACGAATACCGCCATGATCCCTGCTACAAGCATGAAGATGCGGTTTGCCGATGCGGCCATCGCATAGAATGACATTTCATTCACTTCGGCCTCATTGACGAACAGTGACACGAGAATATATATCACAGCCATGATCGGCAGATACCACATCGTCCACTTGGCGATTTCCTTCGAAAAGTCCATTGTTGCCAGTTTCAGTTTATTGTTCATTGTACACCCTCCCTGTCTTCAGTCATTCGAATAAACAATTCCTGCAGTTTCAAAGGTGCAATGTTCAAATAGCGTGACTGCGCTTCCTGCCTCTGCAGCTCTTCCAGATGTCCAAGCACCATGTCCGACTGCGTCGGCCCGAGGTACTCCGTGGCAAGCACGTCCATCCCACGGGTGAAGTGCGCCACTTTCTCTTTCGGCCCCGTGACCCTGAATCCACGCTCAAGGAATATATCCAGCGGCTCCTGCAGCATCACCCTCCCCTGATGGATGATGATGACCTCATCAAACAGATATTCCATCTCGGATACGATATGGGTGGAGAGGATCATGATCCTCGGACTGCGCGCATTGGCTTCGATGACCTTCTGGTAGAAGTACTCCCTCGATGGGGCGTCCATCCCGTTCGTCACTTCATCAAAGATGGTGACCGGCGAATTCGAAGCAAGGCCGAGTACCGCATTCACCGCCGCCTGCTGGCCTTTCGACATGCGGTTGAGCGCCTTCCTGCGGTCAATCCTGAAACCATCGAGGAGTGCGTACGCATAATCGGTATCGAAGTCCTGCTTGTACCGCTGCGTCATCCTGCAGAAATCCTCGGGTGTCCGGTACTCCTCCGAGTAGTCGACTTCGTAGAGGAAATCCACCTTCGGCATCAGCTCCGCGTTTTCGTACGGATCCTGCCCGTCGATCGTGACCACGCCACGTGTCGGTTTCCTGAAGGAGGCGATCAGGGACAGCAATGATGTCTTTCCTGCACCGTTCCTGCCGAGCAGACCGTATACCCTGCCGGCCTCCATCTTCAGTGTGATGTCTTCGAGCACCCTGTCCTTCTTTATGTCCAAAGATGCATTCTTCACTTCCAATACACTATTCGCCATCTCTATTCCCCTCCATCTCATGAATCAACCCTTCAATCTCCTGTGTTGAAAAACCCAGCTTTTCCGCTTCATCAATCATCGGTTTCAAGTATTCACTGACAAAGCGCTCTTTCCTGCCGTCGAGCAGCACACCCCTTGCCTCCGGTGCGACGAACATGCCGACCCCCCGCTTCTTATAGATGACACCTTCATCGACGAGCTGATTGACACCTTTTGACACCGTCAGGTGGTTCACCTTGTAGAACTGGACGATTTCATTTGTTGAAGGAATCCTGTCATGCGCCTCGAGCGTCCCGTCGATGATCTGGTCACTGATCCAATCCTTGATCTGTTCAAAGATCGGCTTCTTGTCATTGAGCACCCCCGCCATACGCACCCCTCCTAACTGGTTATATAGTTATGTATATAAGTATATACCACCGAGTGAAAAATGTAAACATCCATTCCGATTTTCCGCAAAATAAAAGACTCCACCGCAGTGGAGTCATGAAAAATATTATAGTCTGATCATGCCGATGATGAGGCACACCCATCCGGCCAGGAAGAGTACACCGCCGATCGGCGTGATGGCACCGAGTATGGAGATGCCGCTGACCGCCAGAATGTAAAGGGAGCCGCTGAAGAAGATGATGCCGAGCAGCATCAGCCAGCCGGCGGCCCCAAGCAGCGGCGCCCCTGTCACCTGGACGAGGATGCCGACCGCAATGAGGCCGAGCGCGTGGTACATCTGGTAGGATACGGCCTTTTCCCAGACACTCATATAATGTTCGCTGATCTTGCCTTCAAGGCCGTGCGCCCCGAATGCCCCGAGGGCCACCGAGATGAATGCGTTGATGGCCCCGAGTATGATGAAAGTCTTCATTTCCTTTTCTCCTTTGAATCAGTCTAGAAATCGAACAGCGAATCGCCGTTGCCGAAACCGTCGTCTGTCCTGAGCGTTTCCCGGGCCGGTGCTGTTGGGGCTGATACCGGCTTCGTTCCGGCCACCTTGCCGCCCATCTGTTCGAGCATCAGGCGGTCGTGCTCCGACATCGCCTGCTTATCCTGTGCACCGGTCGACGGAGCCCCATACTGCACGCTGCCTGCGTCCGATTTCAGCAGCCCGAGCAGCCGCTCCATCGCATAGAGGTGCTTTTCGAATTCATGCGGCTGACTGGCCACCTCCATCCTGTGGAGTTCCTGCTTCAGTTCCGCAATGATTTCCTGCTTCATTCCTGTTCACTCCAGTCCACCGGCTTCCTGCCATGCGCCTCCAGATAGTCATTGGCCCGGCTGAATGGACGGGTGCCAAAGAACCCCCTATGGGCGGACAAGGGACTTGGGTGGGTCGACTTGATGATGCAGTGCTTGGAGGCATCGATCAGCTTCTCCTTCTTCTGTGCAGGTTTGCCCCAGAGGATGAACACCACATGCTCCAGGTTGTCCGACACATGGCTGATGACGCCGTCCGTAAACGGCTCCCAGCCAAGTCCACGGTGGGAGTTCGCCTGGTTGGCGTCGACGGTCAGTACCGTATTGAGCAGCAGTACGCCTTCTTTTGCCCAGTCCTTCAGGCTGCCGGTCGTCCTTCTGATGCCGAGGTCCGACTCCAGCTCCTTATACATGTTCCTCAGGGAAGGCGGTATCTTCACACCATCATTGACTGAAAATGCAAGCCCATGGGACTGGCCTTTCCCGTGATAGGGATCCTGCCCCAGTATGACGACCCTCACATTTTCAAACGGTGTAAGCTCAAAGGCTGTATATATCTGTTCACGCGGCGGGAACACTTCCCCCGATTCATATTTCTCTTCAAGTGTCGTTTCCAGTTCGGAAAAGTCGTTCTCTTCTTTTACTGATTGGAAGACATCTTCCCATTCCATGATTCTCACCTCTGTCTAAAGTTTGATTATATCATTTAAGCAAGCATGTCTCTAGAAATATACCCTTCATTATAGTAAAATATCATTATTAATGACATTGGAGGAATCTAACTCATGGCACTTAAAAAGACACTCACAATTGCAGGTTCAGATACAAGTGGCGGCGCAGGCATTGCAGCCGACCTGAAGACATTCCAGGAACATGAAACGTATGGCATGACGGCACTGACTACGATTGTGACGATGGACCCCGAAACATGGTCCCATGGTGTCAATCCAATCCCACTCGATGTCGTTGACTCACAGATTGCGACAGCACTCTCCATTTCACCGGATGCGATAAAGACGGGCATGCTGCCGTCGGAAGAGGTCATCGAGCGCAGCAAGAATGCCTACCTCGACAGCGATGCGAAATATTTCGTGATGGATCCGGTCATGGTCTGCAAGGGCGATGACGAAGTCCTCAACCCGGGCCTTGTCGATGCGATGGTCGAGCACCTGCTTCCGCACGCGACAGTCGTGACGCCGAACCTCTTTGAAGCGGGGCAGCTCGCCGGATACAAAACGCCGAAAACGCTGGATGCCGCGAAGAAATGCGCGGAAGTCATCCATTCCAAAGGTGCACAGCACGTCATCATCAAAGGCGGCTCTGAAATAGAAGGCGAAAAGGCTGTGGATGTATACTATGATGGCAAAGCATTCCACCTCCTTTCAAGCGATAAGATAGACGCTTCCTACAACCACGGTGCCGGATGCACATTCGCAGCGGCCATTACGGCAAACCTCGCGAACGGCCAGGAGCCGCTTGAGGCGATCAAGAACGCCAAGGCATTCGTCACATCAGCCATCAAGAACGGCTGGAAGATGAACGAACATGTCGGCGTCGTCCGCCATGGTGCAGCCAATACTGTGGAGCAGATTGAAGTTACAGAAGAACAGATATAGTCACAGTCACAAAAGAGATAGCCCGCCTATCTCTTTTGTGTATGCTATTTTAAGGAGCGTTTCACACTATGGAGAAGATCAATCGCGAACAGGTACAGGAGCTTTTGAACAGCTATCAGGACAAGAAGGTATACATCCACGTGGAAGTGACGAGCGGCATGTATGCAAGCCATCTGGATGACCAGGTGTTCAATACGGGCATGTTCCTGAGGAATGTCCCCGTCAACTACACCCAGGGCGCCATCAGGGGCGGCGGCGAGGGCCAGTACCGCGTCGGCCTGAAGCTCGACAACGGTGGCTGGGTCTATGTGCTTGGCCTCACACATTTCGAAGTCAACGAGAACAACGAATTCATCATGCACGGCTTCAACTATGAAGGCAAACTCGCAAGTGCACTTGAAATTTCTACGAAAGAATTCTTTAAATAGGAGGCAGCGCTATGGAAAAAGAAAGACAAGTACTCGTCATCTTCCCGCACCCCGATGATGAAGCTTTCGGAGTGAGCGGTACAATGAGCCGCTATGTGGACATGGGAGTGCCGGTGACATATGCCTGCCTGACATTCGGCGATATGGGAAGAAACCTCGGCTATCCGCCATTCGCAACACGGGAATCACTGCATGAGATACGCAAAAGGGAAGTCGAGGAAAGCGCCCGCCTGATCGGACTTGATGATCTCAGGCTTCTCGGATACCGGGACAAGACACTCGAATTCGAGCCGCCCGGCCATTTGAAGGGCGTCGTCAGGGATATGATCGATGAGCTCGAGCCGAGCCGGATCATCACCTTCTACCCCGGCTATTCCGTCCACCCGGACCATGAAGCCACTGCAGAGGCAGTCATAGAGGCCGTATCGGAAATGCCGGCATCAGAACGCCCGGCATTGCAGCTCGTCGCCTTCAGCAACAACACCCTTCAGGATCTTGGCGAGCCGGACATCGTCGTCAATATCGAAGGATACGAAGAACGCAAAGAGAAGATCATGGCAGCCCACGAATCACAGACCGGCCCCCTGCTCAAGACGCTTGCCGGCAACACGCAGGAGAGCGAAGCAGCCCGCCAGATGTGGATGAAGAATGAAACATTCTACAGTTATGATATAGATTAAGGAGTAGACACATGGAACAATTGGATCTTAGTACTAGAGAAGCACGTTTCAGGCACTTCGGGTCCGTCGAGCCGATCGAAGGCACGAAACCCGTAGAGAAGGAAATGATGGTAGACCTGCAGAGCTCGAAGAAGGATTTCCTGTTTGAAGTCGATTCCGTCGGCATCAACAATCTGAGCTATCCTGTAGTCATCGGCGACTTCCAGTCCGTGGGAACCTTCGAGCTTGCTACGAGTCTGAGAAGAAATGAAAAGGGCATCAATATGAGCCGTATCCTCGAATCCCTCGAGACGGAAAATGACGGCGGTGTACCGCTTACTTTCGAGACGCTGGAGAACGTGCTTGAAATATTGCGCGTACGCATGCACCAGGATGAAGCGGAAGTCACAGGATCGGGGAAATGGTATTTCTCAAAACCGAGTCCGCATACACTGCTCAGCGGCATGGCCCACGCGGACGTCGAATACTCCATGAGGATTTCCGGAGCCGGCGTTCTGCACAAGCAGCTCGGCATGACGGCGATGGTGACTACACTGTGCCCATGCTCGAAGGAAATCAGCGAATACAGCGCACACAATCAGCGCGGCTATGTAAAGGTGCTGCTCGACATCGATCCGGAAGCGGAATTGCCGGACAACCATAAGGAGCAGCTGTACGAACTGCTCGAAATCAATGCATCTTCCCAGCTCTATCCGATATTGAAGCGTACGGACGAAAAGATGGTCACAGAACGTGCCTATGAAAATCCACGCTTTGTAGAGGACCTCATCCGCCTGATCGCCTATGATCTCGTGGAACTCGACTGGGTCAAAGGCTTCGAACTCGAATGCCGCAATGAAGAGAGCATTCACCAGCACGACGCCTTCAGCAGGATGTCATATCAAAAGTAAACAGTCCCCTATCCTACCGAAGCGGCAGGGAACACGGAAAGAAGGACAGGACAGCGGATGTACCCGCTGTCCTGTCCTTCTTTGTTCTAGTATCAGCTTACCTACCAAATCCTTTGATAGGAAAAACTTTATTTTTCGCCTGAAGCCGGCAGTATATTGTTCAATGCATCATTGATGGTCATGATTCCAACGAACTTCGGACCATCCATGACAACCGCCAGCTGTTCGCTCGACCGGCGCATCCGTCTGAGTCCTTCATGTACCAGTGTACCGGACTCGAGTATACAAGGCGTGCGGGCGATGTCCTTCGCGGAGCGTTCCATCGGTTCAAGCAGTGTATCCCTGACATGGACGACAAGAGGCGCCTCCCCTTCATCACCCATTACAAGAATCCGTTTGTGACCGGACTGTTCTGTTGCTTTTTGCACCTCACGGACCGTGGCATCTGAAGGGACGGCTGTCGGCTGTCTCCCCTCTGAAACCAGATCGTCCACTTTCAGCCTTTCAAGATCAAGGGCGCCTGATATGGGTGTGCGCATGGAGGCATCGAGGGCGCCGACATTGGCTGAATGTTCGACGAGGTGACGGATGGTTGCGGCATCCTGCCCCCCTACCGCAGCACTCTCTACCGGCTCCACTCCTGAAGCCTTGACAAGCCGGTTGGCTATATTATTGACCCATATGAGTAGTGGGCGGAAAATCCAGATGAAGGCCCGGGCAGGCAGGCTCACAAGGAGCGCTGATTTTTCCGGATGGGCAATCGCCCATGATTTTGGAGCCATCTCCCCGACAACGAGATGAAGGAAAGTAACAATCAGCAGTGAGAGGAAGAAAGAGGCTCCGTCCGCCAGCCACAAGGGCAGGCCGATTCCGGCGAAGAGGGGCGAAAGCCATGAATCCACAGCCGGTTTGGTCACCGCCCCAAGAGCAAAGGTACAGGCCGTGATTCCGAGCTGCGCTCCAGCGAGCATGACTGTCAGTTCATTCACCGCCTTCAATGCTGCACGGGCACTGCGACTTGTTGTTGCAGCTTCCTCAAGCCTGTGACGGCGGGCACCGAGAAGCGCAAACTCTATGATGACGAAGAATGCAGTTAATGCGATCAATACCGCTGTTACTATGAGTACAATCCACGGGTTACTCATTATGTCCCCTCCTCTGCTCGTCTATGGAATGTATTTCTTCCCCGTTTTCCATGACATGAAGATTCAGAATGATCGAAGTAGGGACATGCCTGTCCACTCCAGTCACTTCGGCCTCCAAATAGCGTCGTATGGGTTCGTCATGAATGAAATCAGCCGGATCAACCGGCAAATGTATATCCACCTTTTCCCCCACCTCCGGCAATTTGCCGAAATGGGCGATGATCATACCCGCAACGGTTTCATAGTCGCCTCTTGGAAGTTGATGACCAACCTCCCTTTCCGCCTCATCTATATGGACATCCCCACTCATCTGCCAAATGCCCTCTCCACCAGCTTCCACGGTGGCAGGGATTTCAGTATCGTGCTCATCAGTGATTTCCCCGACCACTTCCTCAGCCAGGTCCTCCAATGTGAGGATGCCGGCGAATCCACCATATTCATCAATGACACAGGCAAGGTCGTTGCTGGTATCAATCATATGTGCCCTGGCTTCTGGCAGGGACATCAAAGTGGGGACCACGAGAGGCGGCTGCATGACTGCGGTTACCGGGGCATCATCCGAAACATCTCCAAGTATATCCACGAGATGTACCACTCCGACAGGCTCATCCTCATCATTGATGACAGGATAACGGGTATGGGCTGCAGCCATCATTGCCCTCACCTGTCCGACTGTGGCCTCAGGGTCCACCATATCCGCTCTGGAACGGGGAACCATCGCATGCTCGACATCCTGCTGCGGAAAATCGAGGATGCGGTCAAGCACCATCGAAAGACCCTCAGGCAGGTCACCGCTCTCCCGGGAATCCGCAACGATATGTTCCAGATCACGCGCTGTCGCGCTGCTGTCGACATCATGTACCGGTTCTATTTTAAAGAGTCTAAGTAAACTGTTCGCTGACCAATCGAAGAACTTGATCAGCCATCCGAAAATGCTGAGATAGATGTTCGTTGAACGGGCCAGGTTCCTAGCCAGCGGTTCAGGATTCGCAATGGCAAGATTCTTCGGGTAGAGTTCACCAAAAATCATCTGTACCACGGTCGACAGGGCCAGGGCTACCACAGTACCCACTGATATGCTTACAGCAACAGGCACCCCGACACCACCAAGCAGAATGCCCAGGCTCTGTCCAACCAGGGGTTCTGCCACATAACCGATGAGCAGCCCCGTAACTGTGATGCCCAGCTGGGCTCCAGACAGCATGAAGGAGGTACGTTTTGTAACGGTCAGGGCACTTTGGGCCGCCTTGTCGCCCTGGTCGGCCAATGCCCCCAGCCTTGAACGGTCGACAGACATGTAGGCGAACTCCTGGGCGACAAAATAGCCATTGGCCACGATTATCACAAAAATCACCACAATGCCAAGAAGCAGAGTCAATACAGCGGTTAGCATAGAGCCTTCACCATCCTAATATAGGCAAAGGTCCGACCGCAGCACTCCGTCTCCATTGAGGAAAGGCTGCCCCCATCCAGGACCCTTCTGCCGGGTGGATCCCGACGCAAAGTCCGCGTTTGAAAATGTGATATCGCTGATGTATTGTCCACCATTGAATCCCCTCCATTTTACACACTTTACTTTTCAAAACTACCCAAAACTGCAGGCTGAAAAACAATTCCGTGCCGCCGCGGCCATGAAGGAAGGGCTTTTTGATGATCAGCCAACCTTTTTATGTCACGTTTATTTTTATCCATCCACCTGCTTTTACTCAAAAATGATATCCCGGATCATATTGAACTCCTTAGTGAAGACGGAACGCTTTATATCCTCAATCGTCGCTTCTATATTACTGAATGCTTCACGTGCCCGGGTTTTTTCACCCAAATAGTATAGGCTTAAAGGATAGACGCATGAACGTGTTGCCATGATGATCCGGTCTATCGGGTGCTGGGCGGCCGAACGGATGTACATCCCTTCTTTATAGTTCTCCACTACCGTCCCGTAGTCCTTCTTGAAATAGGCCATTTCGAGCAGGAACAGAGGATGGTAGAATGCCATGTTGCTGGAGTGTATCGTACCATCTTCATGATGGCCCTCAACCTTCCTGATGTATGCCTCATACAGGCCGGCACGCTGCTTTGTGTCTTCCGTCAGTACATAAAAGACCGTGATGGGATGGCCTTCATCAACCAGTTCGAGCTCATACTTTTCCTGTCTGTTGAATTGGAGATATCGCTTCAGCCGCTCCTCATACTCCCCATGCTTTTCCATCTCCCCTTCAAGCCCGTAGTAGTAGCCGAGGATCATATTGGCCGAAAAGAAGTATTTGAAGTTCTCCATATCATAGGACAACTCGATGACTCTGTTGGCGAGCAGGACGCATTCCCCCATATCGACCAGGACGGAAAAGATTGCTTTGAGGTATACGTATTCCAATTCGAGGTGCGGGTCATATGTCTTGAATTCTGTAACTTCCGCCTCGCATTCGACCAGCCTGTTGTAGGCTTCCCTATAATCCTGGCTGTACATTAGGGATATGGCATCGTTCAGCCTGTTTCTGACGACGAGATGCTCTATTCCGATGCTTCTGTAGAACTTCGCAATCTTATCTGTGTATTCATCCGCAATGTCGTGCTCACCTTTATACCTGTAGTAGATGCGGATGATATTGTACAGGTCCATCCCCTTGCTGCTTTGTGAAACCCGGTCCAGGTACGGCAGTATGTTGTCTTCAATATGTCTGAAGGGAAAGGAGAAGTAATGGCTGAAGTCGGATTCGGCCAACATCTGCCTTGTCCACTCCTCATCTCCCTCGCGGGTGAGGTAGCCGATGGAGACATCAAGTTTTTTTGCAATATGTGACAGGGTCTCCATGGATGGCTTCGACTTGTCATTCTCTATAAGGCTCAGCATACCCTTGGTGATCTTGTCGCCTGCCAGATCCACCAGTGTCATATTCCGTTCTTTCCGCAGCTGTCTGATCCGTTTTCCCAAAGTCATGATCTCATCTCCATAATATTATAGTTTAATTATATTAAACTTTTAGTTGACAAGCAATATTTTCAGCATTATAATAAGTTTAATTAAATTAAACAAGCGGGGTGGGGGAAATGCTTTTTGATAAAAAGTTGCCCATGCAGGAACGTCTCAATTTTGTCGTCTATGCCCTGAGCCGGTTCATTCTGAGTGTCGGAAAGTATGTCTATCTGTTTGCTGTGAGCTACTACATCATGTACGAAACGGGGTCCGCACTCTACTTCTCAATCAACATGGCCATCAGCATTGTCGTAACTGTCATCCTGCTTCCATTTTCCGGCGTATTAAGTGATTTCGGAAATAAAAGGAAGATCATCATTACGGGCGAAATCATGAACGCCCTCGTCATCCTTGGCCTTTTCATCTACACGATGGTCCATGATATCAACTTGATGGCCATCTATCTCGTCACATTCCTGACTTCCATGATCGAGCCATTCGTATCCAACACTTTCCAGACCGCCATCACCGAGCTTTTCCATAAGGAAAGGATCCAGAAGGTGATGGGCTATACTTCCGCCATCCTCTCTTCAACGGTCATCCTCGGCCCTATCCTTGGCGGCGCCCTGTTCGGACTGTTGAGCTTCCCGCACATCATCATGCTTTTCCTCATCGCCTATATCATTTCCGCTTCCCTCGATTTTCTTCTGGATTTCAAGCTCTACTACACCGAAGCGGATTATGCAGAGGGCACCCGGGAAGAGGGCGCGAGGAGCAGGTTCAAGCGTGACATCAGCCAGGGCTTCAATTTCATCGCCGACAATAGAGTATTCAAATCCCTCCTGCTCATTGCCGCCCTGATCAACTTCATGGCCGGCGTCATTACTATCTTCCCTGAGAAGATGATGATCCATGAACTATCCTTCCAGCCCGAAACCGTCGGCATCGTCAATGCCATCGGAGGTCTCGGTGTACTTGCAGGTGGAGTCGCAGTTGCCAGAATCAAGCGGCTTGATAATCCGTTTCTGCTCATGAAAAGAGGACTGTTTGCATTTGCCGCCCTGGTTGTGGTCTACCTTCTGCCCCTCTACTTTGGCGGGGGCATCGTGTCGCTTGTCCTGATCATCGGAGGTATCGGCATCAGCGTCGCCATGGCACTCCAGTTCATCAATATACCAATTAACCTCTTCATCCAGCTCGTCACCCCCCAGCATATCAAGGGACGGGTATTTTCGACTATGAGCCTCTGTTCCATGAGCATCATGCCGGTCGGTGCCATCTTTTATGGATTCCTCTATGATTTTGAACTCTACTGGATCATCAACATCGTCAGTGCGATTCTGATGGTCTCAGTAGTGCGCATCTTCTTCAACGAAAACCTCATCGCCAAATCGAAAAGTATGTATGCTGCTGCCAAGAATGAGTCTGAGGAGTTGGATGATGAGTCAACAGAAGAAGGAATTCAATCTGGAGCCACCCCCCAAAGCATATAGGAAATAGCAAAATGCCCGCTTCCATATAAGGAAACGGGCATTTTTGATGTTGGTACTATGAGGTCAATTGCCACTTTATCCAGTGGCGGCTGAAGATTTCTCCAGCTATACTCTATGATTCTGACAAGTCCCCGGCCTGGGCTTCCTGCTTCTCTTCAAGTGAATGAAGCGCCTCTTCAATGGCCAGGGCGACACCATCTTCGATGTTGGTCGCCGTCACCTTGTCCGCGATGCCTTTGACTTCCGAAGCTGCATTGCCCATGGCAACTGCTGTGCCGACACGTTTGAGCATGGAGATGTCGTTCAGGTTATCGCCGACTGCCATCACATCCTTCATATCGATGCCCATGATTTCTGCGATGTGGGCCAGAGCAATCCCCTTCTGCGCATTTTCATGCGTCAGCTCGATGTTGCCCGCCGAGGATGAAGATACGGCGAGATTACCGATTTCATACAGCTCATTCTTGGCACGTACGAGCTTTGCCCTGCTCGATGACGAAGCAAGCAGCTTCAATACATTTTCGTCTTCACTCTCGAATATCGATCGATAGTCGTCCGTCTCTATCAGTGTTCCGCGTTCGAGCCTCTCTTCCATAAAGTTCCTGATCCGTTCTTCACTCGCAAGGTGTCCCATCTGGCCTGCAAGGTCCATGAAGATCTCTATGTCCCGCTCGACACTCGATGTATATATTGCACGATCCGTATAGACCTGATAAAAGATGTCCTCCGCACGGAATACATCTGATACTTTATGGATCAGCTCTGTATTCAATGCATTGGTGGACAGGATCTCATGCGATTCATTGCGTACTTCGGCACCATTCAGGCAGATGTACGGCAAAGGTGTCTCCAGTTCCCTGATGATGCCATGTGCTTCGTAGAATGCACGTCCTGTGGCTACGACAACCTGTATACCGCGTTCCATCGCTTTATTGATCGCCTCCATGTTACGGCGACTGATATCGTGATTGGGACCAAGCAGGGTCCCATCCATATCCAATGCGATTAGTTTGACCATAGGCCTTCCAAAACTCCCTCTATTATTTTTAATTCCATTCTATCAGAAAATTAAATCATCTTGCTAATTTTTTCGCTTTTCCCTCAAAGCTCTAAAGAAAGATTTTAACATCTGGCTGCACTCCGTTTCCAGAACCCCGCCTGTCACTTCGGCCCTGTGGTTGAAACGGGGCTCCCCGAGCAGATGCATCAGACTGTCCACCGTACCACCCTTGGGGTCTTTCGCCCCATATACGACATGCGGGATGCGGCTCATTACGATGGCACCCGAACACATGACGCATGGCTCCAGGGTGACGTACATTGTACAGCCTTCAAGCCGCCACGATCCGATCGCCTCGCTGGCCCGGTTGATTGCAATGACCTCTGCATGCGTCAACGGGTTCTGTGAGGTCTCCCTCAAGTTGTGGCCAGTGGCGATGACCGCACCTTCATGGACGATGACCGCACCGATCGGCACTTCTCCAAGGGCTTCAGCCTTCTTAGCTTCCGCAATGGCCAGCTTCATATATTCCTCATGCATCACTCCTGCCCACCTTCAGCCAGGATGAAACGTCCGTCCTCAATGATCTCGGTCACACTATCCAGTATGATGTCGGCACCCTCCATATCCTGTCTGCGGCTGGTACCGCTGAGCACCCCGATGGTGCGCAGCCCCTCTTCATAGCCGAGCATGGTGTCGGTCCGGTTGTCCCCGACCATCACCATCTCATCAAGGGCATAGTCATACTTCTTGAACAGAGGATTCAAAATGCGTATATCCGGCTTGTGGAACTCCGAGTCGTCCCCCGCCACCACTTCGTGCACGACGTTTTCCAGGGAGAACTTGCGGACGAAATATTCGGTCGAAAGACGGCTGTCACTCGTTACGATGATGTTTTTATAGCCATCAGCCGCCAGATGATGCAGCACATCTTCTGCGCCTTCTATCATTTCCATGCTGTCACGCAGCGAGTCGAGGTTCTCTTCGTAGAAGGACTTCATCCACTCGCCGGCGCCCCTCTGGTAGCGTTCGAAATAATTTTGGATCGTCTCGCCCGTACCGCTGGCGAGTATGGAGTTTGGTGCAATTTCTCCATTGATCAGACCCAGCCTGTGGGCCAGCTCGTCCTTTATGTCATGGCGGTCGAACTTCTGTGCAAATGCTTCAATCGAGCGTTTTGCATAAGGTGTCCATACTTTATGATAGTCCATCAGTGTCCCGTCTTTATCAAATAGAATTACACGCGTCATTTTGCCTCCCGGTTAGAAAAATAAGAAGGCAAAGTGCCTTCTTATTACTTATTTCGTATCGCTTCCAGCATGACTTCAGTCATCTTTTCAAGATCGTACCGGGGATCGAATCCCCACTGGCGCTTTGCTTCTGTGGAATCTATCGCATTCGGCCAGCTTTCTGCAATCCCCTGGCGTACGGGATCCACATCATAGTCCAGTTCGAAGTCGGGAATATGTTTCCTGATTTCGTTTGCGACCATCTCCGGATTGATGCTCATGGCACTGACGTTGAATGCATTGCGGTCCGTCAGCTGTGCAGGATCCGCTTCCATCAATTTGATGATCGCATCGATCGCATCGTCCATATACATCATATCCATGTTCGTGCTCTTGCCGATGAATGATGTATATCTGCCGCTTCTTAAGGCTTCAAAATAAATTTCCACAGCGTAGTCCGTCGTACCGCCGCCCGGTTCCTTGACATGGGATATGAGCCCTGGAAATCTCACGCCCCGCGTATCCACACCAAACTTCTCATGGTAGTAGTCGCACAGCAGCTCGCCTGCAACCTTGTTCACTCCGTACATGGTCGTCGGACGCTGGATTGTGACCTGTGGCGTATTCTCCTTCGGTGTCGAAGGGCCGAAGGCTCCGATTGAGCTCGGCGTGAAGAACTTCAAGTCGAATTCCCGGGCCGTCTCCAGTGCGTTCATCAGACCGCCCATATTGATCTCCCATGCAAACTGTGGATTCTTTTCCGCAGTCGCGCTCAAAAGTGCCGCCATATGCATGATCGTATCCGGCTTGAATTCGGAAACCAGTTCCTTCATCCGCTCCTGGTCCCTGACATCCAGGATCTCGAATGGTTTCCCCTTCAGATTCTCATCCTCAGGCGGCTTTATATCTGTCGGCAATACATTCTCTTCCCCATACTTTTCCCTTAGTTTCAGGGTGAGCTCCGTGCCGATCTGGCCGAGTGCACCCGTTATAATAATTCGTTCCATTGCTGTACTCCTTAATTTATGAGATTACATTCAGTTCCTTGCCGATCTTTTCGTACACTTCGAGCGCTTCATCGAGCATCTCTTTCGTATGTGCTGCTGTCGGCATGTTCCTTACCCTGCCGGCACCTTTCGGAACTGTTGGGAAGACGATGGATTTTGCATATACACCCTCTTCCATCAGACGTTTTGAAAACTCCTGTGTCGTCTTCTCATCCCCGATGATGCAAGGTGTAATCGGTGTTTCAGAGTTGCCGATATCAAAGCCGAGCTTCCTCAGCCCTGCTTTCAGGTAATCTCCATTCTCCCACACTTTGTCATGCAGTTCGGTGGAGGCCATCAGCATGCGCACCGCTTCGGTGATTGCACGTGTATCCCCCGGAGTCAATGATGTGGAGAACAGGAATGGACGCGCCGCCACTTTCAGGTAGTCGACCAGGTCCTGGCTGCCCGCGACATATCCGCCGACTACGCCGATTGCTTTGGACAGTGTGCCCATCTGGATATCGACATCCTTTTCGAGGCCGAAGTGCTTCACTGTGCCGGCACCTTTGCCCATGACACCTGAACCATGTGCGTCATCGACATATGTGATCAGGTCGAATTCCTTTGCGATATCGACGATTTCAGGCAGCAGAGCAACATCCCCGTCCATGGAGAAGACGCCGTCCGTGATGTACATGACTTTCCTGTACTGGCCGGATTCCACCGCTTCCTTCGCCTTCCTGCGGAGGTCCTCCATATCGGAGTGGTTTACGCGGATGATCTTCGCACGGGACAGGCGGCAACCATCGATGATGGATGCGTGATTCAGCTCATCAGAGAGGATCGCATCCTCCTTGCCCATCACGGCCTGTATGGCAGCCATGTTGCAGTTGAAGCCGGACTGGAATGCGACTGCGGCTTCCGTCCCCTTGAATTCAGCCAGCGTATCCTCCAGTTCCACATGCAGGTCGAGCGTCCCGTTGATTGTACGTACAGCACCTGCTCCAACCCCATGGGAGTCGATTGCTTCCTTCGCCACCTTCTTCAGTGTTTCGTCTGTCGCCAGACCCAGATAGTTGTTGGAAGACAGGTTGATCAATTTTTTCCCCTCAATCGTAATTTCCGGGCCATTGGCACCTTCTACGACATTGATCTCATTATAAAGTCCGTTTTCCTTCAATTCCTGCAGATTCGATGCAAGATACTCGTCCAAAATTTTAGACATTGTCAATCTCCTCCTCTTTCCCATATCATATCACAAGTGGAACACCTCTTAGAATTGAAAACATGGGTTTTATTATGTTTATAAAAGTGCGAAAATTTGATAAAATTATGTAATATAATTTATGGAGGCGAATCACATGACGATAGATGAAATTGCAAAAACCATACTTCCGGATATGGTGGAAAACAGAAGATATATGCATATGCATCCTGAAGTTTCATTTCACGAACAGGAGACCTATGGATACATACTGGAACGCCTGAAACGCTACCCCGGCATCACAATCCGGGAAGGGGTCGGTGGCGGCGGCCTGCTTGCTACAATCGGCAGCGCTCCCCATCCACACATTGCCATCCGTGCAGACTTCGATGCACTGCCGATCCAGGATGAAAAGGATGTCCCATACAAATCGACGGTCGATGGTGTGATGCACGCCTGCGGACACGATGCCCACACGAGTACACTGCTCGGATTGCTGGAGCTTGTATACAGAAACCGCGACCGTCTCAAAGGCAGTGTCTCATTCATCTTCCAGTTTGCCGAAGAAGTACAGCCCGGCGGTGCAATTTCCATGGTGGAGGACGGTGTGCTTGATGGCATCGACAAGGTCTATGGCCAGCACTACTGGAGCCAGTACCCGACACACCAGATCAGGACGAAGCCCGGCCCTGTCATCTCGAGCCCCGACATGTTCACGATCCGTATACAGGGCAAGGGGGGGCATGCAGCCCAGCCCCACAATGCAGTCGACCCGGTCGTAATTGCCGCGGAACTCATCACAAACCTGCAGACTGCTGTATCGAGACAAGTCTCACCGCTTGATAATGCGGTCGTCACTGTCGGCAAAGTGCGTGCCGGTGATGCTTTCAATGTCATACCAGATTCTGCAGAGCTCGTAGGCACGGTAAGGACATTCGAACATGCCGTAAAGGAGAAGATCAGGGACATCTTCCACCAGGAAGCCCACCTTACCGCTGAAAAGCGTGGGGCCACAGCAGAAGTGGACTATAGCTTCGGCTATCCGGCAGTCGTCAACCACGAGCCGGAAGCCGCAGTGATTCAACAGGCGGCGGAAGAGATCGGCCTCGACTTCGAGGAGGCGAAGCCACTGATGATCGGAGAGGACTTCTCCTACTACATCAATGAACGTCCCGGTGCCTTCTTCTTCACCGGTTCGGGGAATGCAGAGAAACTGAGCGACTATGTGCACCATCATCCGAAATTCGACATGGACGAAACGGCCATGGAAAGTGGCCTGTCCATGTTCATGAAAATACTTGAGATCGAGCAGGTGATCGAATGGAAACAGAAATGATAGAACGCCTGACGCACATCCACTACAATGAAATGGTGCGTCTGCGCCGGCATTTTCATATGTATCCTGAACTCTCATTCCATGAGGTCCAGACGCCTGCATATATCGCCGAATATCTGCGGGAACTCGGCCTCGATGTCCAGGAAGGCGTCGGCGGCCGCGGTGTTGTCGGCAGGCTGATCATCGATCCTGCCCTTCCCACTGTAGCACTGCGTGCCGATTTCGATGCTCTGCCCATCCAGGACCAGAAGGATGTTCCGTACAAGTCCACTGTCCCCGGCGTCATGCATGCGTGCGGACACGATGCCCACACTGCTGTTCTGCTCACTGTGGCGCGCATCCTCTCTGAGAATAAAGACCAGTTGAAGGGAAATGTTGTCTTCATCCACCAGCACGCGGAAGAGGTCGATCCCGGAGGCGCCATACAGATGATTGCTGACGGCTGCTTGGAGGACGTCGATGTCATTTTCGGCCAGCATGTCACAAGCAGTCTGGATGTCGGTACCATCGGCTATAAATACGGTACGGCAACGGGCATGCCGGATGATTTCACCATAAAGATATATGGACGCGGGGGACATGCCTCAAAACCGCATGCCGCTGTCGATCCTGTGGCGGCGGCAATCTCCTTCTGCAATCAGCTGCAGTACGTCGTCACCCGAAAATCGAAGCCGATGGAGCCCGTCGTCCTCTCCATCACAATGTTCAACGGTGGCCATCAGCATAACATCATCCCGGACGAGGTCGAAGTCGGAGGGACCATCCGCACCTTCAATGCCGAGACGCAGAATGTCATGATCACAGAGCTGAAGAAGTGCCTGGAGGGGCTGGTCACCACTACCGGCATCTCATATGATCTCGATTACATGAAGGGCTATCCGCCTGTGGTGAACACGACGGACGAAACGGACCTTGTACTGGCGGCGGCAAAGCAGGTCTCCACCGTGAAGGAGGTCCAGGAGCTGGAGCCCGACCTTGGTGGCGAGGACTTCTCCTACTACCTGCAACGGGTGCCCGGCACATTCTACTATACAGGGACACGGAACCCCAACTTCAAAGCGGACTACCCCCACCATCATGGCAAATTCGACATTGATGAAAAAGGCCTGACGAATGCAGTATCCGTCATGCTGACGTCCGTATTCAACTATCTGGAAAAGGAGTCTTTTTGAATGATGGATCTGACAAACGAAATAGAAAAGTATTATGAGGACATGGTGGCCATACGCCGCCATATGCACATGCACCCTGAAGTATCATTTGAAGAGGAGAATACGAAGCGGTATATATATGAACAAATCAAGGATCTTGGTTTTGATGTCCGGCAGGATGTCGGCGGCAATGGCATCGTCGCACGTCTCCACGTAAATGACGACTACGAGACGGTTGGTTTACGCGCCGACTTCGATGCCCTGCCGATCCAGGATGAGAAGGATGTCCCCTACGCATCAACCGTCCCCGGCGTGATGCATGCATGTGGCCATGATGCCCATACAGCGATGCTGATCACAGCGGCACGCATACTTGCAGCACACAGGGAGGAGCTGAAGGTCAATGTCGTGTTCATCCACCAGCATGCCGAGGAGCTGCTGCCGGGAGGCGCAAAGGCCATGGTTGAGGACGGTGCCCTTGAAGGTGTGGATTATGTATTCGGCACCCACGTTTCAAGCCTCTACCCTGTGGGCACTCTGTCATATACCTACGACTATGCATTCGCAAGTGCGGATGCATTCTCCATCGAAATCGAAGGGCGGGGCGGCCATGGGGCAGAACCTCATGAAGCCATTGATCCAATTGTTGCGGCCGCTTCCCTCATCCAGCAGATGCAGTCCATCGTCTCAAGAACTGTCGATCCATTGAAGTCCGCCGTTGTCACCGTGGCGACCTTCAATGGCGGGTCTTCATTCAACGTCATCCCGAATACCACTGAAGTCAGTGGTACAATCAGAACATTCGAGAAGGAAGTCAAAGAGGTCGTCCAGCAGCGCATCGAGGGCATCGTCCGCGGAGTGGAATCGAGCTTTGACGTCAAATGCAACCTCAACTATACCGAGGGCTATCCTGCACTGCTCAATGACAACGAACAGCTTGACTACACTTTGAATGCGTTGAAGGATGCCAACTATGTAAACTCATGTGAAGAAAACCCACCATCCATGGGAGGAGAGGACTTTTCATATTTCCTGCAGAACAGGCCTGGCTGCTACTTCTACACAGGTGTACGAAACAGTGAAGTCGGCGCAGACCAGCCCCATCACCATCCATTGTTCGATATTGATGAACGTGGCATGAAGGCTGGTGTGGAATCCCTCGTGAAAATAGTGCTTGGCTTTGGAAAAAAGTAGAACGAAGACAGCACCATAATTTAACCCCCTCGAAATTACAGATTTTGTATTTAATCTGTTCACCTCGACGGGGTTTTATATGTAATATAAAAGGAGCCAGGGAAACCCGGCTCCTTTATTCAAAAGTATTGCTTATTTCAGGATGTCTGTTACAACGCCTGATCCAACAGTACGTCCACCTTCACGGATGGAGAAACGTGTACCGTCTTCGATAGCGATTGGAGAAATGAGTTGAACTGTCATTTCAATGTTGTCGCCAGGCATAACCATTTCAGTACCTTCAGGAAGGTTGACTACACCAGTTACGTCCGTAGTACGGAAGTAGAACTGTGGACGGTAGTTGTTGAAGAATGGAGTGTGACGTCCACCTTCTTCTTTTGAAAGAACATAAACTTCTGCTTTGAACTCAGTGTGTGGAGTGATGGATCCAGGCGCAGCAAGTACTTGGCCACGTTGGATGTCTTCACGTGCTACACCACGGAGAAGCGCACCGATGTTGTCGCCAGCTTCAGCGTAGTCAAGAAGCTTACGGAACATTTCAACACCTGTAACAGTTGTTTTGGAGGACTCTTCAGCAAGACCGATGATTTCAACTTCGTCACCGACTTTGATTTGTCCACGGTCAACACGACCTGTAGCAACTGTACCACGGCCAGTGATGGAGAATACGTCCTCTACTGGCATCATGAATGGCTTGTCAGAGTCACGTTCTGGAGTTGGGATGTACTCATCCACAGCTTCCATCAGTTCGAGAATTTTATCTTCATAAGCTTCGTCGCCTTCAAGTGCTTTGAGGGCAGAACCAGCGATTACTGGGATGTCGTCGCCAGGGAAGTCATATTCGGAAAGAAGTTCACGTACTTCCATTTCTACGAGCTCAAGAAGCTCTTCGTCGTCTACCATGTCAACTTTGTTGAGGAATACAACAAGCGCAGGTACGCCAACGTTTTTAGAGAGCAGGATGTGCTCACGAGTTTGTGGCATTGGACCGTCTGCTGCAGAAACAACGAGGATACCGCCGTCCATTTGAGCTGCACCAGTGATCATGTTTTTAACGTAGTCAGCGTGTCCTGGGCAGTCAACGTGCGCATAGTGACGCTTTTCAGTTTCATACTCGATGTGGGAAGTGTTGATTGTGATTCCACGTTCTTTTTCTTCTGGTGCATTGTCGATCATGTCATAGCTCTGAGCTTCACCTGGACCTCTTTTAGCAAGAACAGTCGCGATAGCAGCTGTCAGAGTTGTTTTACCATGGTCAACGTGACCAATTGTACCAATATTGGCATGTGTTTTGGAACGGTCGAATTTTTCTTTTGCCATTTCGTATACCTCTCCTTAAATAAAGTAATTGTTTGGTTTATATTGAAACTCGGAGCGGGATCCACCCGCCCGAGGTGTTTCTAAATCACTTATAAATGATTCAAGCGTAAAAATCAAGCGGCCTGACTATTCACCTTTGTTTTTCTTGATGATTTCTTCAGAGATTGATTTTGGCACTTCTTCATAGTGATCGAATGTCATTGTATAAGTTCCGCGGCCTTGCGTGTTTGAACGCAGGTTGGTCGCATATCCGAACATTTCGGACAGTGGAACGAATGCATTGACGACTTGTGCGTTACCGCGTGCAGCCATACCTTCGACACGGCCACGACGGCTTGTAACGTCACCCATGATGTCTCCCATGTACTCTTCAGGCATTACGATTTCAACTTTCATGACAGGCTCAAGGATTACAGGTTCACAAACTTTGGCAGCTTCTTTGAGTGCCAGGGATGCAGCCACCTTGAAGGCCATCTCAGAGGAGTCGACATCGTGGTAGGAACCATCGAAAAGTTTCGCTTTGATGTCTACCATAGGGTAGCCGGCGAGCACACCATTTTCCATGGAGTCTCTGATACCTGCTTCGACGGATGGGATATATTCACGTGGTACCACACCACCGACGATTGCGTTTTCGAACTCGAATCCGCCACCGACTTCGTTAGGTGTGAATTCAATATGAACGTCACCGTACTGGCCACGGCCACCGGATTGGCGTGTGAATTTACCTTGTACAGAAGCCTGCTTCTTGAATGTTTCACGGTAGGATACCATTGGTGCACCTACGTTACACTCAACTTTGAACTCACGCTTCATGCGGTCAACAAGGATATCGAGGTGAAGCTCACCCATACCACCGATGATAACCTGTCCAGTCTCGTTGTCAGTGTGTGCTGTGAATGTAGGGTCCTCTTCCTGAAGCTTGACGAGGGCGCTTGTCATCTTGTCCTGGTCAGCTTTGGATTTCGGTTCTACAGACAGGTGGATAACCGGTTCAGGGAAGTCCATGGATTCAAGAATAACCTGATTCTTTTCATCACACAGTGTGTCTCCTGTACCAGTATCTTTGAGTCCGATTGCTGCTGCGATATCCCCAGAGTAGACCGTAGAGATCTCCTGACGGGAGTTTGCGTGCATCTGCAGGATACGTCCGACGCGCTCACGCTTGTCTTTCGTAGTGTTCCTGATGTAGGAACCTGCATCCAGTGTACCGGAGTACACACGGAAGAAAGTAAGTTTACCCACGAATGGGTCTGTCATTACTTTGAATGCGAGAGCAGCAAATGGCTCGGAATCATCCGGCTTCGCAATGATCTCTGCATCTTCGTCACCTTTTTTGTGTCCAACGATAGGTTTTACATCAAGTGGTGATGGCAGATAGTCGATTGTTGCATTGAGGAGCAATTGTACCCCTTTGTTCTTGAAGGCAGTACCGCACATTACAGGGTAGAATTCAACATCACATGTCGCCTGGCGGATTGCAGCTTTCAGTTCATCTACTGAAATCTCTTCTCCACCCAGGTATTTTTCCATGATGTCTTCATTCACATCAGCGAGTCCTTCGATGAGGCCCTCTCTGAGTTCATCTGCTTTGTCTTTATATTCAGCCGGGATTTCGATTTCTTCAATTTCCGTACCAAGATCGTTGTTGTAGTGGAATGCCTTCATCTCTACCAGGTCGATGATGCCTGTGAAGTCATCTTCAGCACCGATCGGAAGCTGGATCGGGTGGGCATTCGCCTGCAGACGGTCTTTGAGTGTACTTACTGAATATTCGAAGTCCGCACCGACTTTGTCCATCTTGTTGATGAATACAACACGAGGGACGCCGTAGGTTGTCGCCTGTCTCCAGACAGTTTCAGTCTGAGGCTCAACACCTGATTGGGCATCAAGAACTGTTACAGCACCATCAAGTACACGGAGGGAACGTTCAACTTCTACAGTGAAGTCTACGTGCCCAGGCGTATCGATGATGTTGACGCGGTGACCGTCCCACTGCGCTGTTGTGGCAGCGGATGTGATCGTGATTCCACGTTCCTGTTCCTGCTCCATCCAGTCCATCTGGGATGCACCTTCGTGAGTTTCACCAATCTTGTGAATGCGGCCTGTATAATAAAGAATACGTTCAGTCGTCGTCGTCTTACCAGCATCGATGTGGGCCATGATACCGATATTACGCGTTTTATCTAAAGAGAATTCTCTTGCCATTTGTATCCTTTTCTCCTTCCAGGAATGGGATGAAATTAAGCTAAGCGGCTACTAGGGGTCCGCCTACTACCAGCGGTAGTGAGCGAATGCCCTGTTTGCTTCAGCCATCTTGTGTGTGTCTTCACGTTTCTTGACGGCTCCGCCTGTATTGTTGGCAGCATCAAGAATTTCGTTCGCTAGGCGCTCTTCCATTGTCTTTTCCCCACGCAGACGTGCGTAGTTCACGAGCCAACGAAGTCCGAGAGTTGTACGGCGATCTGCACGCACCTCTACTGGCACCTGGTAGTTTGAACCACCTACACGACGTGCTTTAACTTCAAGTACCGGCATGATGTTTTCGATTGCTTCATCAAAAACTTCGATTGCATCCCTGCCAGAACGTTCCTGTACAAGATCAAATGCTGAATAGAGAATTCTTTGGGATGTACCGCGTTTCCCGTCCACCATCATTTTATTGATAAGCTTAGTCACAAGTTTGGAATTGTGAATCGGATCCGGCAATACATCTCTTTTAGCAACTGGTCCTTTACGTGGCATAGTCATCCTCCTTTCAAAAATTAGGTTTGTTTGTGCATCATATCATGGCGCAATTATTTTTTCTTAGGGCGTTTAGTACCGTAGAGTGAACGGCCTTGTCTGCGGTCGTTGACACCTGAAGTATCAAGCGCACCACGTACGATATGGTAACGTACACCAGGAAGGTCCTTTACACGTCCACCACGAATAAGTACTACGCTGTGTTCCTGCAGGTTGTGCCCGATTCCAGGAATATATGCGTTCACTTCAACATTATTTGAAAGTCTCACACGTGCATATTTACGCAGAGCGGAGTTCGGTTTCTTAGGAGTCATTGTTCCAACACGAGTACAAACACCGCGTTTCTGTGGTGCATTTTCATGTGTCACACGCTTCTTAAGGCTGTTGAACCCTCTGTTCAATGCTGGTGAGTCTGATTTTTGTCCTTTCGATTGACGAGGTTTTCTTACAAGCTGATTAATCGTTGGCATGGTTTTCCTCCTCTCTTCATTAATCCCACACATCCAGGTGGTTCATTTTTAGGGTATAAAAAATGTGTAAGATTGAAATCTTACATTTCAACATTTTCTATCTCCATATCGATCCAATAGATCCCATATAGAGTAACCTTAATAATAATAGCATCCGGCCTTGTTCATGTCAACAATATAACATGAAAAAACAGGCCCCACTCCGCAGAGTGGGTACTGCTGTTATTCTTCTATCAATACTTCTTCCTTCTCGACTGCCTCTGTGCTTTTCGCTACGTCAATTTCAACATCGCGATACTTCGGCATGCCTGTTCCCGCAGGAATCAGCTTACCGATGATGACGTTCTCCTTGAGACCGAGAAGTTCATCGCGTTTTCCTTTGATTGCAGCATCTGTAAGCACTCTTGTTGTTTCCTGGAAGCTGGCTGCAGAAAGGAAGCTTTCTGTTTCAAGGGATGCTTTCGTGATTCCGAGCAGTACCGGTTTCGCCGTTGCAGGACGCTTGCGCTTCTTGAAGATTTCCTTGTTCGCATCCGTAAATGCATGGATGTCGACAAGGGCTCCTGGAAGAAGCGTCGTGTCTCCAGCATCGATGATCCTTACTTTTCTGAGCATCTGCCTTACCATGACCTCGACGTGCTTATCGTCGATTTCAACACCCTGCATACGGTATACCTTCTGTACTTCTTTAAGCAGGTATTCCTGTGTACGGTTCAGGCCCGCCACCGCAAGGAGTTCCTTCGGTTCGATCGAACCTTCCGTAAGGATCTGGCCAGGCTCGATCTGCTCGCCCACTTCCACAAGCAGGCGTGCTGTCGCTGGTGCTGTGTAGGTCTTCGTCTCCTGCTCGCCTTTGATCTTGATCTCCTGCTGACGGTCCTTGACGACTTCGATGTCCGTAACGGCACCACGAATTTCTGAAATCATCGCCTGACCTTTTGGATTACGCGCTTCAAAGAGCTCCTGGATACGCGGGAGACCCTGGGTAATATCGCTTCCGGCCACCCCACCCGTGTGGAATGTACGCATTGTAAGCTGTGTACCCGGCTCGCCGATGGACTGGGCAGCGATTGTACCGACTGCTTCGCCCACTTCGACTTTTTCACCTGTTGCCAGGTTCTTTCCGTAGCAGCGTTCACAAACACCATGGCGGGTGTTGCATGTGAAGGCGGAACGGATGTACATCTCTTCGATGCCGCTGTTTACGATTTCCTTCGCAAGTTCTGTAGTGATGAGTTCGTTTGAATGGACGAGGATTTCTTTCGTCTCAGGATGTCTAACCGTTTCTTTCGAATAGCGCCCTTCCAGACGGTCGATGAACGGTTCGATGAGCTCGGATCCTTCTGTCAATGCAGAAACAAGGAGTCCTTTGTCCGTACCACAGTCGTCATCACGTACGATGACATCCTGCGCCACGTCGACAAGTCTTCTTGTGAGGTAGCCGGAGTCGGCCGTCTTGAGTGCTGTATCGGCAAGACCTTTACGCGCACCGTGTGTAGAAATGAAGTACTCGAGTACTGTCAGGCCTTCACGGAAGCTCGACTTGATCGGCAGTTCGATGATCTGTCCGGACGGGTTGGCCATGAGTCCACGCATACCAGCAAGCTGGGTGAAGTTGGACGCATTACCACGAGCGCCGGAATCACTCATCATGAAGATCGGGTTCAGACGGTGGAGTGACGCCATCAGACGTTCCTGGATGACATCCTTCGCACGTGTCCACAGTTCGATGACTGCACCATAGCGTTCCTCTTCAGTGATCAGACCGCGTGCAAACTGCTTCTGCACTTTTTCGACCTTCTCTTCCGTATCGTCGATGATCTGCTGTTTGTCCGGCAGAACCACGATGTCGGATACACCCACTGTGATACCGGCTTTGGAAGAATATTTGAAGCCGAGGTCCTTCATGAGGTCGAGCATTACGGACGTTTCTGTAATGTGGAACTTGTTGAACACTTCAGCGATGATCTGTCCCAGGTACTTCTTGTTGAAAGGTTCCACAATCGGCGTGTCCTTGAACTTCTCTGCAAGTCCGCCTTCGCCAAGCTCGGACACTGCAACGAAGTAGCGGTCCGGTGTCTTCTCCTCAAGGTTCTCCCTGGTCGGTTCATTGAGGTACGGGAAGGACGGCGGCATGATTTCATTGAAGATGACCTTGCCTGCTGTCGTCATCAGAATCTTGCCTTTATTCTCTTCGGAGACTTTTTCACTCTCCATGGAGCCTGTGTGCAGTCCGATGCGTGTATGGAGCTGGACGTAGCCGTTCTGGTAGGCCATAACGACTTCGTTCGCGTCCTTGAAGATGTGCCCTTCACGCTTCGTATTCTCCCTCTCGAGGGTGAGGTAGTAGTTGCCGAGCACCATATCCTGTGATGGTGTAACAACCGGTTTCCCATCCTTCGGATTGAGGATGTTCTGTGCAGCGAGCATCAGCATGCGCGCTTCCGCCTGCGCCTCTTTGGAGAGCGGTACGTGTACCGCCATCTGGTCTCCATCAAAGTCGGCATTGTACGCTGTCGTTACAAGCGGATGCAGACGGATGGCGCGGCCTTCGACAAGCGTCGCCTCAAAGGCCTGGATGCCCAGACGGTGGAGCGTCGGTGCACGGTTGAGGAGCACAGGGTGTTCTTTGATGACATCTTCAAGAACATCCCATACATCATCTTCCATACGCTCGATCTTGCCTTTGGCATTCTTGATGTTTGTTGCCATTTCACGTTCCACAAGCTCTTTCATGATGAACGGTTTGAAGAGTTCGAGTGCCATTTCCTTAGGCAGGCCACATTGATACATCTTCAGGCTTGGTCCTACAACGATTACGGAACGACCTGAATAGTCGACACGTTTACCGAGAAGGTTCTGACGGAAACGGCCCTGCTTACCTTTGAGCATATGGGACAGTGACTTGAGCGGACGGTTCCCCGGTCCTGTCACTGGACGGCCACGACGGCCATTGTCGATCAGGGCGTCCACCGCCTCCTGGAGCATGCGCTTCTCGTTCTGGACGATGATTCCAGGCGCGCCAAGATCCAACAGGCGCTTCAGGCGGTTGTTGCGGTTGATTACACGACGATAGAGATCATTCAGATCACTTGTCGCAAAACGGCCGCCATCAAGCTGTACCATCGGACGGATTTCCGGTGGGATAATCGGCAGGACATCCAGGATCATCCAGGATGGATCATTGCCGGAGCTGCGGAATGATTCAACGACTTCAAGGCGTTTGATCGCCCTTGTCAGCCGCTGTCCGGTAGCTGTCTCCAGCTCTTTCCTCAGCGCTTCAAGCTCTTCCTCAAGATTGACATCCATAAGGAGTTCCTTGATCGCTTCAGCACCCATCTTGGCTGTGAACGTATTGCCGTGCTTGTCGTAGTACTCCCTGTACTCGCGTTCAGTAAGGAGCTGTTTCGGCTCGAGTCCTGTGGACCCCGGCTTGATCACTGCGTAGGAAGCAAAATAGATGACTTCCTCCAGTGAGCGCGGTGACATGTCAAGGAGCAGTCCCATTCTGGATGGGATTCCCTTGAAGTACCAGATGTGGGAGACAGGGGCAGCAAGTTCGATGTGCCCCATCCTTTCCCGTCGTACTTTGGAACGTGTCACTTCCACTCCACAGCGGTCACAGACCATACCTTTATATCTTACACGCTTATATTTCCCACAGCTGCACTCCCAGTCCTTGGTAGGACCGAAGATCTTTTCACAGAACAGACCGTCCCTTTCAGGCTTCAGTGTCCTGTAGTTGATCGTTTCAGGCTTCTTCACTTCACCAAAGGACCATGAGCGGATCTTCTCTGATGAAGCCAGACCTATTTTCATATATTGAAATCTATTTACATCTATCAATGAGCTTTCCTCCCTAAAGTTTTATCAAGCTCAATCATCATTCAGTGACATCTTCAGTTGCAGCGCTTGTCTTCTCGCTCAAATTCATCTGATTGGATGCATCATCCTCTTCAGTATCACGCATCTCGACTTCTTCGTCCTGATCATCGAGGATGTTGACATCGAGGCCAAGACTCTGGAGTTCCTTCATCAGTACACGGAATGATTCAGGGACACCAGGTTTAGGGACATTTTCACCTTTCACAATCGCTTCGTAAGTCTTCACACGCCCTACAGTATCATCCGACTTGACCGTCAGGATTTCCTGGAGGGTATACGCGGCACCATAGGCTTCCAGCGCCCATACTTCCATCTCCCCGAAACGCTGGCCACCGAATTGGGCTTTACCACCGAGCGGCTGCTGTGTGACGAGGGAATATGGTCCGGTGCTTCTTGCGTGAAGCTTGTCATCGACCATGTGGGCAAGTTTGAGCATGTACATGACACCCACGGAGATACGGCTTTCAAACGGATCGCCTGTACGTCCATCGTAGAGCACCGTCTTGCCATCACGTGCAAGGCCGGCTTCCGCCATCGTATCCCACACGTCTTCTTCGTTGGCACCATCGAATACCGGTGACGCCATCTTCAGACCCATCGCACGGGCCGCCATGCCAAGGTGGAGTTCAAGCACCTGTCCGATGTTCATACGGGAAGGTACCCCAAGCGGGTTGAGCATGATGTCGATTGGCGTGCCGTCAGGCATATAAGGCATGTCCTCTTCCGGAAGAATTCTGGAGATTACACCCTTGTTTCCGTGACGTCCACACATCTTGTCCCCTACGCTGATCTTACGCTTCTGGACGATGTAGACACGCACGAGCTGGTTGACACCCGGGGACAGCTCATCGCCATCTTCACGGTTGAACACTTTGACATCAAGGACGATGCCGCCGGCACCGTGCGGTACACGCAGTGAAGTATCGCGGACTTCACGTGCCTTCTCACCGAATATCGCATGCAGGAGGCGTTCTTCCGCCGTCAGCTCCGTAACACCTTTCGGCGTCACTTTACCGACGAGGATGTCGCCATCCTTGACTTCTGCGCCAATGTGGACGATGCCACGGTCATCGAGCTTCTTGAGTGCATTGTCGGAAACGTTCGGAATATCCCTCGTGATCTCTTCAGGTCCGAGTTTCGTATCCCTGGATTCGGACTCATACTCTTCGATATGGATGGATGTATAGACATCATCTTTGACAAGGCGTTCACTCATGATTACGGCATCCTCATAGTTGTAGCCGTCCCATGTCATGAAGCCGACGACGACATTCTGTCCAAGTGCCATCTCACCGTTATCCATGGATGGTCCATCTGCAAGGATTTCACCCTTCGTCACCACATCGCCTTTTGAAACGATCGGCTTCTGGTTGTAGCAGGTACCGGAGTTGGAACGGATGAACTTGGAAAGTCTGTAGATATCCTTCTCCGTTTCGATCTCCTTGCCATTCTCCTCCTCGATGCGGCGGATATGGATCTCTTTCGCTTCTACGTGCTCCACACGGCCCTTATAGCGTGCAACTACTGCAGCACCGGAGTCGCGGGCAGCCACGTGTTCCATGCCTGTACCGATATCAGGAGATTGCGGAATGAGGAGCGGTACTGCCTGACGCTGCATGTTCGCGCCCATCAATGCACGGTTGGAGTCGTCATTTTCAAGGAATGGGATACATGCTGTCGCTGCGGAAACAACCTGCTTCGGAGAAACATCCATGTAGTCCATGCGCTCTCTTGCCATTTTTGTATTGTTGCCGCGGAAGCGGCATACGATTTCATCTCTGACGAAAGATCCGTCTTCATTCAGCAGGGCGTTGGCCTGGGCCACGACGTAGCTGTCTTCTTCATCGGCAGTAAGGTAGTCGATCTGACCCGTTACACGGTTTGTTTCCGGATCCACTCTTCTGTATGGCGTTTCGATGAAGCCGAATTCATTCACTCTGGCAAAACTGGAGAGTGAGTTGATCAGACCGATGTTCGGCCCCTCCGGAGTCTCGATCGGGCACATGCGGCCGTAGTGGGAATAGTGTACGTCCCGCACTTCCATGCCGGCACGTTCACGCGTCAGACCACCGGGTCCAAGCGCAGATAGACGTCTCTTGTGCGTCAGTTCTGCAAGGGGGTTTGTCTGGTCCATGAACTGTGATAGCTGGGAGCTGCCGAAGAACTCTTTTATGGAGGCAATCACAGGACGGATATTGATGAGCTGCTGCGGTGTGATGGACTCTGTGTCCTGGATCGACATACGCTCCCTCACTACACGTTCCATACGGGAAAGACCGATTCTGAACTGGTTCTGCAGCAGTTCGCCGACAGAACGCAGACGACGGTTTCCAAGGTGGTCGATATCATCCGTATGCCCAACACCTTCGATCAGGTTGAAGAAATAGCTCATGGAGGCAATGATGTCGGATGGTGTAATGGATTTCACTTCCACATCAGGGAAGGCATTACCGATGACTGTCGTTGTGCCTTCTTCCTGGTTTGGCGCCTCCACTTTGATGGACTGGATTTCAATCGGTTCATCCAGAAGTCCATTTTCCAGGCGGAATGTTTCAAGGTTCGCATTGGCTTCAAGCACATCCATGATGCTGTCCAATGTGCGTCTGTCGACCGTCGTACCTGTTTCTGCTACGATTTCGCCTGTTTCCTTATCCACGATAGGTTCTGCGAGCACTTGATTGAACAAGCGGTTCTTGAGGTGCAGTTTCTTATTCATCTTGTAGCGTCCAACACTCGCGAGATCGTAACGCTTCGGATCAAAGAACCGTGAGTAGAGGAGATTTCTGGCGTTCTCAACTGTCGGCGGTTCGCCTGGGCGAAGTCGTTCGTATATTTCTAGGAGTGCCTGATCCACTGTTTCTGTCGTATCCTTCTCCAGTGTGTTTCTGAGATGTTCACTGTCACCGAGGAGGTTTATCATTTCCTGGTCTGTAGAGAATCCGAGCGCCCTGAGCAGTACCGTCATCGGCAGCTTGCGCGTACGGTCTATTCTTACGTAAACTATATCTTTAGCATCGATTTCGTATTCAAGCCATGCACCACGGTTGGGAATCACCGTCGCTCCAAAGCTGGCTTTGCCGTTTTTGTCCATTTTTTCCGAATAGTATACGGATGGACTTCTGACAAGCTGGGATACGATTACGCGCTCTGCGCCATTGATAATGAAAGTACCTGTATCCGTCATCAGTGGGAAGTCACCCATGAATACTTCCTGTTCCTTGACTTCGCCCGTTTCTTTGATGACAAGGCGTACTTTTACACGCAACGGTGCAGAATATGTTGCATCATGGTTCTTTGCCTCTTCCTCATCGTACTTGGGTTCGCCAAGCTTGTAGTCCACAAATTCCAATGACATGTTTCCAGTGAAGTCCTCAACCGGTGAAATGTCCTTGAACATTTCGATCAGGCCCGTCTGCAGGAACCATTCATAGGATTTCGTCTGGATTTCGATCAGGTTCGGCAAATCCAATTTCTCTTCGATACGTGCATAGCTTCTGCGTTTAGCGTGTCTTCCATATTGAATCAATTGACTCATCGACAGATTCACCCCTAATAAAAATTACGTAAAACATTCACCGAAGCAGTTAAACAGTTAATAAGACAAAAAGAAAACGGAATCGTGACCAACCCCATTTTCTATTTATTAACAATATTTAATACGCTCCATCCAATCAGTGCTCAAAAAGTGCATACTGATTGACATTATATTTTTACATTCTATAACTATACCACAGAAAATTTGTCAAGTCAAATATCGCTCTTTTATATTTTTATGCCCTTGAGCACATAATAGCCCTTGTCTTTGACGACAACTTCCGAGTTTCCAAAAAGCACCTCAACCGCTTTTCTGTATGACGGCATACCCTGCTTCTTCTGAACGACCATATAGAAGGCGCCCTCCGCCGCAAGCTTCCTATGGGCATCCTCGATCATTTCCATTACCACCGGTTTCCCTGCACGGAACGGGGGGTTCGTCACATAGAGTGACGGGCGCTCCGGGAGTGCCATCGCATCATATTCCGTCCGGCTCAGTACTTCCGCCTCGACACCGTTGTATTCTGCATTCTCTCCACACAGCACAAGTGCATCGGTGTTCACCTCGACCATGATCGGCTTTGCCCCGAGCACCTCCCCAAGAACAGTTCCAATCGGCCCGTAGCCTGCACCCATATCTATGAAGGCGCCGCCTTCAGGCAGATCGCAATCACTGACGACGGCATCAATCAGGACTGAGGATCCGTAGTCGATCCGGTCTCTTGAAAAGACGCCGCGATCCGTCCTGAAGCGGTAGATCCTATCCTTATATTTGATTTCGATTTCCCTATATTCATGTTCTGTATTATCTCCAGTGAAATAATGGCTCATGATACCACTCCTATGTAATAAGGCACTTGCATAAGACAATAAAGAGGCTCATTTAAACAATAGATGTTTAAGATGAGCCTCCAAGTGTTTACACAAAAATTATTTAAGTTCTACGCCAGCGCCAACTTCTTCAAGCTGGGATTTGAGTTCTTCAGCTTCTTCTTTGGAAAGGCCTTCTTTGACAACTTTAGGTGCGCCGTCAACGACTGCTTTCGCTTCTTTGAGTCCAAGACCAGTTGCTTCACGAACAACTTTGATGACTTTGATTTTGGAAGATCCAGCGTCTGTGAGTTCAACGTCGAATTCAGTCTGCTCTTCAGCAGCTGCTTCTCCGCCGCCTGCGCCTGCTGCTGCTACTGGAGCTGCAGCTGTTACGCCAAATTCTTCTTCAATTGCTTTAACAAGGTCGTTAAGTTCAAGTACGGACATTTCTTTGATTGCTTCAATGATTTGTTCTTGAGACATTATAATTCCTCCGTTTTTTTAATAGATTGGTTTAAGCTTCTTCGTTCTCTTTCTCTTCACCGACTGCTTTAACTGCATAGGCGAAGTTGCGTACTGGAGCCTGGAGTACAGAAAGCAGCATGGAAACAAGGCCTTCTTTGCCTGGAAGCGTTGCAATCGCCTTGACATCTTCTGCCGGCGTGAACGTTCCTTCGATGATGCCTGCTTTGATTTCCAAAGCTTCGTGTTCCTTGGCGAAATTGTTGATGATCTTCGCTGGCGCGATTACATCTTCGTTGGAAAATGCAAGCGCATTTGGGCCAGTGAGGAACTCATTGATTTCAGTAAGTTCAGCCTGTTCAGCTGCACGGCGTGTCATCGTGTTTTTGTAGACTTTGAACTCGACGCCTGCTTCACGAAGCTGTTTGCGCAGTTCGGTCATTTCAGATACAGACAGGCCACGGTAGTCTACAAGCACTGTAGATACAGAGTTCTTGAGCTGATCGGAAATGACATCTACGTGCTGCTTTTTAGCTTCAATCACATTTGACATAGTTACACCTCCATAATTTTTGTGTATCCGGTGCATTAAAAAAGCACCTTTTACCCACGGCAAAAAGTGCTTGAATATTCAATATGAATTCAAGTCGTCATCATTTGCCTCGGTAGGATCGGGTTTTAAGCACAGGGTGCTCCTACTGTCTTAGGGAATATTAAAATACAACTGCAACTATACACAATACAGCTGCAGTTGTCAATATCCAATCTGGTATTGAAATCTAGATTCTCACTTCGTTCAGATCAACTTTGACACCAGGTCCCATTGTTGAAGACAGTGCCACGGATTTGAAGTAAGTACCTTTGGAAGAAGCCGGTTTCGCTTTTACGAGTGCATCGTAAACTGCTCTGAAGTTGTCGGCGAGCTTCTCTTCATCGAAGGAAACCTTGCCGATCGCTGCATGCACGATACCTGATTTCTCCGCACGGTATTCAACTTTACCTGCTTTGATCTCTTCAACGGCTTTAGTAACATCCATGGTTACTGTACCTGTTTTAGGGTTTGGCATGAGACCTTTTGGTCCGAGCACACGGCCGAGCTTGCCGACCTCACCCATCATGTCCGGTGTAGCTACGATGACGTCGAAATCGAACCATCCATTATTGATCTTCTGGATGTAGTCCTGTTCCCCTACGTAGTCTGCACCTGCTGCTTCTGCTTCTTTCGCCTTGTCGCCTTTAGCGAATACCAATACACGCTGTGACTTGCCAGTACCGTGCGGCAGTACGATTGCTCCACGGATCTGCTGATCGTTTTTACGCGTATCAATACCCAGGCGGAATGCTACTTCTACAGAAGCATCGAAGTTTACAGTGCTTGTCTCTTTGGCAAGTTTGACTGCTTCTTCTACGCTGTAAGACGTATTTTGATCAAACTTCTCGAGAGCAGCCTGATACTTTTTACTTCTCTTAGCCATTACTATTCCTCCTTGTGGTTATAGCGGGTAATCCTCCCACGTTTGTATTAATACTTTAATCTTATGGTCAATTCAAATTATTTTTCTACAGTGAAGCCCATGCTTCTTGCTGTACCTTCGACCATACGCATAGCCGCTTCCACGTCTGCTGCATTAAGGTCTTCCAATTTAGTTTCAGCAATTTCACGTACTTGCGCTTCAGTTACTGTCGCCACTTTGTCCTTGTTCGGCTCGCCTGAACCTTTTTCGACATTTGCAGCTTTCTTCAGAAGAACGGCTGCTGGTGGAGTCTTCGTAATGAATGTGAAAGAACGGTCCTCGAATACGGAAATTTCAACCGGAATGATGAGACCCGCCTGCTCCTGTGTACGTGCATTGAATTCTTTACAGAATCCCATGATGTTTACGCCCGCTTGACCTAGTGCCGGACCTACCGGTGGTGCTGGGTTCGCTTTACCTGCAGGAATCTGCAATTTTACTACGTTGATTACTTTTTTAGCCACGATGTGCACCTCCTCGTTATCGTGATGTGGTCATAGGATGTCAGTTTTCACCCTCCCACTCGCATCATAAAAAAAGATGGCCGAACAAAATTCGACCATGACAATATACCATTATTCCATTGAAAACACAAGTCACTTATTACAATTTCTCGATTTGGTCGAATTCAACTTCCACAGGTGTGTCCCGGCCGAACATCTCCACGAGTACCGTGAGCTTGTAGTGCTCCTCATCGATTGAACGGATTTCCCCGGTCTGGTTCTTGAACGGTCCATCAACGATATTGACGGATTCCCCGACTTCAACTTCGAAGTCGATTGTACGTTCTGACATCCCCATGGATTTCAGGATGAATTTGACTTCCTCCGGCAGCAGCGGGTTCGGCTTGCTGCCTGCACCCTGGGAGCCGACAAAACCGGTGACGCCAGGCGTGTTCCGTACGATGTACCAGGATTCATCGGTCATGACCAGCTCGACCAGCACGTAGCCTGGGAAGGTCTTCTTCATCGCAGTCTTTCGCTTGCCGTCCTTGACGGTCGTCTCTTCCTCTTCAGGAATGATGACCCGGAAGATCTGATCCTGCATATTCATCGATTCAAGGCGCGCCTCGAGATTTGCTTTTACTTTATTTTCATATCCGGAATAGGTGTGCACAGCATACCAGTTCTTTTCTCCAGACATAGTATCTCTCCTTTAGTTACATTAAGTCTATGATTGCGGAGATACCCAGGTCCAGCGCATAGAAAAACGCCAGAAAGAATATCACTGTGAACATGACGACCGCAGTATAGCGCACCGTCTCCTGACCAGTCGGCCAGCTTACTTTCTTCATTTCGCTGACAACATTCTGCAAGAAGTTCTTATCATTTGCCATCGGTTGCTTTCCTCCTGTATCAGATGGAACTCTTATGAGTCGTATGCCGGTTGCATGTCCTGCAGTATTTCTTGAGCACAAGCCGCTCTTTATGCTCGCTTTCAGTCGTGTAGTTGCGCGACCCGCATTCAGTGCATAACAATGCCACTTTCATCATAAAATCCTCATTTCAATTCTAATTTACTATACCGATTTCAAGCCATGTTGTCAAACGGCTCCACCGGACTCCTCCATGAGGGCAAGGCGCTCCTTTTTGCGCCTGATGCGGTGGAGGGTGTTCAGCACACTCTTTCTGTCGAGGGCGAATTCCCTGCAGACATCACTGATGTCATGCCCCTTCCCGAGGTGCTGCAGCACCTTCCTTTCCATTGGGGAGCATATCCCCCTCTTGTGCATCAGGTACTGGAGCTGCTCCTCCCTCACCATGATGGTGAGGGGATTGGCCACTTTCCCCTCCGGATCGGCCGGCTCCACCGCACCGTCCTCAAAGACCGGCACAGGCGGGCTGTATACCCGCATGGACCGCTTCCTTCTCGAACGCATATCAAGATGCAGCGTACGGAACAGGTAGTGGCTGTACCTTCCCCGATCACGCTGATAGCGGCTGCACAGCCTGAGTGCCTGCTCCATCATCTCCTGTTCGATATCTTCACGGTCATGGAAGTCATTCATATAGCGATAGCTCATCCGGCGGATCTGCGGCCTCAGTTTGGCGTCCATCAGATCGAAGGCTTCCATATCCCCCGCATGGACCCTGAAGGCCAGTGCATCCAGCTCGTCATCGGCATCTTCCCTGACAAAAAAATGAAACGTGGCAATATGGTACATATCCATCCCCCTATCCTGTTAATAGGAATGATAAGAGGGAATGTACACAAATTCAATACGCTAGAATCGTCCCCGGCGCCATTTTTCAAGTTTCGCCTGGACGTCATCACCGATATTCAATTTCTGCCTGGGCATTTTTTCGTTAATCGTGTCTATTTTCCTGCTGATATTTTTTTCGGCTTCCGTCAGATTCACCCACATCTCCCGGGACGAAATCCTGTATGCACCGAGTGCGAATATGGCGTTCTGCTCGGTCAGGTCGCTCGTGACCACACTGATTTCACACAGGTGGGGATGATAGTGGTCATGGACGAAGCGTTCGATATACTCGTCGGCCGTCTCCTTCTCCTTTGTATACACCACAGTGACGCCATGATAGTCAAAGATGCTTTCTTTCGAACGTACCTCATAGGCATCGAATACACAGATGATTTCATAGTTCGCAACCGACTGGTATTCAGCCAAGGCTGCCAGTATCTTCTCTCTCGGCATTTCAAGTGAATGGAAGGACTCCCTATGCAACTCCTGATTCGCACCAATCAGATTATAGCCGTCCACAATCAGAATGCGTCTTTTTTTCCGCTTCATATCATCCACGCCTGACGTCGTTCTGCTTGCGGAACACTTCGTACATCAGCAGTGCGGCCGATACCGAGGCGTTGAGGCTGGTGATATGGCCCACCATCGGAATCTGGACGACGAAGTCGCATTTTTCCAATGTCTTTCTGCTGATTCCTTTACCTTCGCTGCCTATCACAAGGGCTGTATTGACGTCTGCCGCCATTTCCCGGTAGTCCATCGTTCCCTTGCCATCGCTGCCGGCCACCCAGAAGCCCTTCTCCTTCAGCTTGTCGATGGTCTGGTTGATGTTCGTCACGCGGACGACCGGCACATGCTCTATCGCCCCTGTGGATGTCTTGGCGACTGTATCCGTCAGCTGGACGGAACGGCGGTTTGGAATGATGACCCCATCAAATCCAGTTGCATCGCATGTCCTCAGGATGGAACCGAGATTGTGCGGATCCTCCAGTCCATCGAGTATGACCAGGTTCGCACGCTTCCCCTCGATTCTTCCCAGCAGTGTTTCGAGGGGCATATAGTCATGGGGACTGCCGAGGGCCACTACGCCCTGGTGGCGTTCGTCTGTCAGTCCGTCAAGCTTCGATTTGGGGACCGTCTGGACGACCACCTTCTTTTTTCTTGCAGTATCAAGTATGTCCTTGATCTGCCCCTTGTTCACGGAGTCCTGGATGAAGACCTTGTTGATGTCCGCATCCCCCATGAGCGCCTCGCGCACCGCATGGCGTCCCGCTATTACTGAATCACTCATCTTTATCCCTCCCTGATTCCAATATAATATGCATCAATTCATCAAGCCGCGCCTTCTCCCCATTCAAGTGGAGATGCCCGATCAGCGCTTCCAGACCGGAAGCGTTCCTGTAGTCCTTGATCGACGCATTCTTCGCCCGCGTTGCGCTCGACTTGTTTCGCGCCTTCCTTGCGATGTCCCACTCTTCCTCGGTCAGAACGTGCTTGTGCAGATAATCCAGAGCTTCAGCCTGGGCACTCGCCTTCACCAGCCGGTTGGCTGCCTGATGGACGGCATCCGGTTTCAGGTAGGGCCGCTCAGTCAGCAGATGGCTCCGGACGTAGACGGAGTACACAGCATCCCCCACAAAGGCGAGGGACAGGGGCTGCATTTCATCAGTGTTATGCTCACCCACGTCTGAAACGCACGCCTTCCTTGGTGTCCTCGAGAACGATCCCCTGATCCTTCAGATTGTCGCGGATTTCATCCGCACGTGCGAAATCCCTGTTCTTCCTCGCTTCATTCCGTTCTTCGATCAGTGCCTCGATCTCCTCGTCGAGCAGCACTTCCGCTTCATCCAATTCGATGCCGAGGACATTGCTGTAGATTTCGAACGTTTCGACGAAGCGTTCCAACACCTCGACGGATGTCGTATTCCGGCGCAGGTACTTGTTCAGTTCGGTCGCCAGGTCATGCCATGAAGTGATGGCATTTGCCGTATTGAAGTCATCATCCATATGGGCCTCGAACGTTTTGAGGTTGTCCGAGATGATCTTCACCATTACTTCGTCGTCCCCATTGCCGACGGCACTGGCAAGACGCTCCTTTGCCTGCAGATAGCTGAACTGGATCCGCTTCAGACCATTCTCGGCAGCGCCCACAAGTTCCCGGTTGTAGTTGATCGGATTGCGGTAGTGGACGCTGATCATGAAGAAGCGGAGGACATTCGGATTGATTTCCTTGATGATGTCATGCACAAGGATGAAGTTGCCGAGGGATTTCGACATCTTCTCATTGTCGATGTTGATGTAGCCGTTATGCATCCAATAGTTGGCGAATGTACTGTCCGTCATGCACTCGCTCTGTGCAATCTCATTTTCATGGTGCGGGAAGGTCAGATCCTGCCCGCCGGCATGGATGTCGATCGTGTCCCCCAGATGATGGCGCGCCATGACGCTGCATTCGATATGCCATCCCGGACGCCCCTCGCCCCAGGGGGCGGACCATTTGATTTCATTCGGCTTGGCCTGCTTCCACAGGACGAAGTCCAGCGGGTCCTGTTTCTTCTCCCCCGCTTCAATCCTTGCGCCCACTTTCAGGTCATCCACCGACTGGTGGGAGAGCTTGCCGTATTCGTCAAAGGAGCGCGTCCTGAAATAGACATCACCATCCGATTCATAGGCATGCCCTTTATCGATCAGTACCTGTATGAACTCTATGATGTCATCCATGTGGTCCATTACACGGGGGTGGTGGGTGGCGGGTTTCACATTCAATGCCCCTGTATCCTCGAAGAAGGCTTTTATGAAACGGTCGGCGATGACCGGGACCTCCTCCTTCAGTTCGAGTGATGCCTTGATGAGCTTGTCGTCCACATCAGTGAAGTTGGATACATATTCCACTTCATATCCTTTATATTCCAGATAGCGGCGCACCGTATCGAATGCGATGGCCGGGCGCGCATTGCCGATGTGGATATAGTTATATACGGTCGGACCGCATACATACATCTTTACCCTGCCTGATTCGAGGGGTTTGAATTCTTCCTTCTGCCGCGTCAAAGAGTTAAATATGAGAACCATTTTCTACCTCGTTCCTGACTTCGTGTCTAAAGTCCTTGATTTCATCTTCCAGTCCGTGAATCATATCGAGAATCGGGTCTGGCAGGTCGGTGTGGTTCAGATCCCGTGCGTTCTTCACTTTTTCACCCGCCTGCTTGACCACATAACCCGGAATGCCCACAACAGTGGCGTCACGGGGCACATCCTTCAATACTACGGAGTTTGCACCGATTTTCGAATTTTCGTGGATGCGTATATTTCCCAGTACTTTGGCACCCGCAGCAATGAGCACATTATCGTCGACGTCGGGGTGCCGCTTCTGCTCTTCCTTGCCGGTCCCGCCAAGCGTCACTCCCTGGTATATCGTCACATTATCGCCGATACGGCATGTTTCACCGATCACAGTGCCCATGCCATGGTCGATGAACAGTCTCCGGCCCACCTGGGCACCCGGATGGATTTCAATACCGGTAAAGAAGCGGCTCACCTGTGAGATGATGCGCGCACTTGTCGTGAACTTTTTCTTGTATAATTTATGGGCGATCAGATGCGACCAGATGGCATGGAGACCTGAACAGGTGACGAGCACTTCCATACGATTCTTGGCCGCCGGGTCCATTTCCAGTACCATATCGATATCTTCCTTCATTCTATCCAGCATTTCCCAGTTCCTCCATTCTAATAAAAATACCCCTGTCCATTTAGGACAGAGGCGCAATAAGCACGGTTCCACTCTGCTTGCAGCCCATGCTGCACTCTCGATATATTGAGGTTTCCACAGAGGGCAATTCTGATCAATGACCGGTTATCCTCGCACCTTCCGGATAATCTCTGGTTTCCGTCAAAAGATCATACTGGTTTCTCTGTTCTAACAATCATAATGGATTCCCCGCCGTGCTGCAACTGGTTTGCCCGGTTACTTCAGCTTCTGAATGCGTGACAGTGCCTTCTCCCTGCCGATCAGGGAGATCGTTTCAGGCAGTTCCGGCCCCTTCGTCTGGCCGGTCACAGCCACACGGATCGGCATGAAGAGCTTCTTGCCCTTGTAGCCGGTCGACTTCTGGACTTCCTTGATTGCCGCCTTGATGGCTTCCGGGGTAAAGTCTTCCATCGTGCTGAACTTTTCATAGAGGGCCGCCATCAGCTCGGGGATATGCTCCTGGGCAACGACTTCGTTTGCCGCTTCATCAAATTCAATCTCTTCCTTGAAGAACTGTTCGGACAGCGTCGTAATCTCTCCGGCAAAGCTCATCTGCTCCTGGTAGAGGGCCACAAGCTTGCGCGCCCAGTCCAGCTCCGCTTCGGAGGCGTTCTCCTCTACAAGCCCTTCCTTCACAAGGTGGGGCAGCGCCATCTGGAACACCGTTTCAGCATTCTTCTCCTTCATATACTGGTTGTTGATCCATGTCAGCTTCTGCTTGTCGAAGAAGGCCGGGGACTTGGACAGTCTCGTCTCATCAAACAGCTTGATGAATTCCTCCTTGGAGAAGATCTCCTCTTCCCCTTCAGGCGTCCATCCAAGCAGCGCGATGAAGTTGAACAGCGCCTCGGGCAGATAGCCCAGATCCTTGTACTGTTCGATGAACTGGATGATGGAGCCGTCGCGCTTGGAGAGTTTCTTCTTATTTTCATTGACGATGAGCGTCATATGGCCGAATTTCGGCTCTTCCCATCCCATCGCCTGATAGATCATCTGCTGTTTCGGCGTATTGGAGATATGGTCATCCCCGCGCAGCACATGGGAGATTTCCATCATATGGTCATCGACGACGACCGCAAAATTATACGTTGGAACGCCGTCCCTTTTGACGATGACCCAGTCGCCGATGCCGTTCGAATCGAATGACACTTCGCCTTTTACGATGTCATCGAACACGAATGTCTCATCCTTCGGCACCCGGAAACGGATGCTCGGCTGTCTGCCTTCATCAATGAAGGCCTGCTCCTCCTCTTTTGTCAGATTCGCATGCTGGCCGCCGTATCTCGGCATCTCACCGCGGGCGATCTGCGCTTCCCGCTCCGCTTCGAGCTCTTCTGATGTCATATAGCATCGATAGGCCTTGCCCTCCTCCAGCAGCTTGTCGATGACCGGCTGGTAGATGTGCTGGCGTTCCGACTGGCGGTACGGGCCGTATCCCCCGTCCTTATCCACACTTTCGTCCCATTCCAGGCCGAGCCATTTCAGATAGTGGAGCTGGGACTCTTCGCCCGCTTCCACGTTCCTTGCGCTGTCCGTATCTTCGATACGGATGATGAAGTCTCCGTCATAGCGACGGGCAAAAAGATAGTTGAACAATGCCGACCGTGCATTACCGATGTGCAGATATCCTGTCGGACTGGGTGCATACCTTACTCTTACTTTATCCATTATTATTCCTCCACTTTTTCAATTAGAACTACCGCTTCAGAAGCGATGCCTTCGCCCCTGCCTGTAAAACCGAGTTTCTCCGTAGTCGTCGCTTTAATATTAACATTCGAAAGGTCCGTCTTCAAAAGGGAGGCGGCAACATTCCGCATATCGTCGATATACGGCCTGAACTTGGGGCGTTCCGCCATGATGACCGCATCCATGTTCCCTATCCTGTACCCTTTTTTGGACATCATCTCCACCACTTCTGCAAGCAGCACTTTGGAATCCATATCCTTGAAGGCTGCATCCGTATCGGGAAAGAACTTGCCGATATCCCCGAGGGCCAGTGCGCCAAGGATGGCGTCCGCCATCGTATGAAGCAGTACATCCGCATCCGAGTGGCCCTTGAGCCCACGGTCATGGGGAATCTCGATGCCGCCGATGATCAGCGGGCGGCCTGCTTCGAATGCATGGACATCAAATCCATGACCGATTCTGAACATGTCATTCACTCCCTTTCTTCACAATGGATTCGGCGACCTTCAGATCCTCTTCAGTCGTTATTTTAATATTATCATATGTCGAGGCCGTGACGTGGACCCTTTTTCCGAGGGCTTCCACCATCATCGAGTCATCCGTTACGGAGAGGCCGTTCTCTTCCGCATTGCGATAGGCCCGCATGAGCAGATCATATTCGAAGGCCTGCGGCGTATGCACTGAGATGACCGACGTCCGGTCGATGGTCTCCTCGACAGCATCACCGGATATGCGCTTCAGGGTGTCTTTCGGCTTCACTCCGCAGATAACTGCCTGGTGCACGGCCACCGATGCCTTCAGACCCTCCAGTGTCGTCCGGCTGACGAAGGGCCTGGCCCCGTCATGGACAAACACGTATTCCGTCGGCTCGATGGCCCTGAGGACGTTGTGGATGCTGTGCTGACGCTCCCTGCCGCCTTCATGGATGCCTTTGACTTTGGTGCAGCCCTGAAGCATCTCCCATAGTATATCTATCTCGCCCTTGCGTCCGGCAAGATGGATGGCCTCACAGTCGGGATCTGCTTCAAATTTCTCTACAGTCATCCGGATGATCGGGATGTCTCCCAGCCTGATGAAAACCTTATTGTAGTCCATGTGCATTCTGCTGCCCATTCCGGCAGCCGGAATTATTACTGTATATTTCATTTCCTTCTCACTTTCCTCGCGAATACAATGCGCCCGGAATTTGTCTGGAGCACACTTACCACCTCTACTTTGACGGTCTTATTTATAAGGGACCTGCCTTCTTCAACCACGACCATCGTACCATCTTCAAGATAGCCGACCCCCTGGTTCTCCTCTTTGCCCGTCTTCGAGATCAGCAGATCGAAAGTGTCGCCCTGGATGACGACGACCTTTATTGCATCGGACAGCTGATTTACATTGAGGACCGGGATCTGGTGCAGCTGGCATACCTTGTTCAGATTATAGTCGGTGGTGATGATGGCACCGTGTTCCACTTTTGCGGCTTCGATCAGCTGATGGTCGACATCAAGCTTGTCGTAATCGACCGGCATGATGGTAACATTATCACTCTGCTCCTGCAGGGCATTCAGCATATCCAGCCCCCTCTGGCCCTTGTCCCTTTTGATCGGGTCCGTAGCGTCGGCAATGAGCTGGAGTTCATCCAGCACGAACTGCGGGATGACGAGCTCCCCTTCGATGAACCCGGTCTTTGCCACATCCACGATTCTTCCGTCTATGATGGCACTCGTATCAAGGAACTTCCGCGGGATCTTCCTCTCGTCCTCCTGGACTTTCGAGAAATTGCCGGGCAGGAAATCGAGGACTTCGCTGAACTTCTTGAGCCCGATCTGGAACCCGAGATATCCGAGTATCACAGCCAGTATGAAGGGAAAGATATCGCCGATAAGGGGAATGTCGATCGCATTGATCAATAAGGAAATTAAGACAGCAATTAAAAGACCGATGATCATTCCCAGAGTGGCGGATACAATTTCCGCAAGGCTGCGGTTAAGGATCAGGACTTCCCCCCGCCGGATCAGCGACTCGACTTTCGGCACCGTCCACAGGAAAAGGAGAAGGAAGAGCAGGAGTCCGGCCAGACCGTGCACCAGCACATTGTCAAGGACGAGCGGCAGATCGACCGGAAGCACCTGGAAGAGGGTCGGCATCAGCCAGAGACCGAGCGACACCCCGATAAGTACATACAACACATACAGCAGATACTTCAACATGAATATTCACCTCCCCTTATTTGGTAATTGCGACTTTCAGCGCATCCCTCAAAGTGCGGACGCTGATGACTTCGATGCCCTCCGGCACCTCGAGCCCACTCATGTTCGACGCCGGGATGATGGCACGGTTGAAACCGAGTTTCGCCGCCTCCTGGAGCCTCTGTTCTATCTTGGTGACCCGTCTGACCTCCCCCGTCAGGCCGACTTCACCGATGAAGCAGTCATCGCCCCTGACCTGGGCGGCCTTGAAGCTTGAGGCGATGCTGACGATGACACTGAGGTCGACTGCCGGTTCATCCAGGCGCACACCCCCCGCCACTTTGATGTAGGCGTCATGCTGCTGCATGAGCAGCCCTTCGCTCTTCTCGAGCACCGCCATCAGCAGGGAGAGCCGGTTATGATCGATGCCTGTGGCCATGCGCCGTGGATTGTGGAAATGCGTCGGCGTGACAAGTGCCTGGACTTCGACCAGCAGTGCCCGCGTCCCTTCCATGGTGGCCACGATGGCCGACCCCGGAGTGTTCTTCGAGCGCTCCTCCAGGAATATTTCCGAAGGATTGAGCACTTCCTTCAGCCCTTCACTCTTCATCTCGAACATGCCCATTTCATTCGTGGATCCGAAGCGGTTCTTGACCGCCCGGAGCATGCGGTAGGTATGGTGCTGGTCCCCTTCGAAATAAAGCACCGTATCCACCATATGCTCAAGCATCCTCGGTCCTGCAATTTGACCCTCCTTGGTCACATGACCGACGATGAAGGTGGCAACATTACCGCTTTTCGCGATGTTCATCAGGCTCTGTGTACACTCACGCACCTGGGAGACGCTCCCGGGGGCACTCGTCACATCCGGATTGTATATGGTCTGGATGGAGTCGATGATCAGGAAGTCTGGGTCCAGCCTTTTAATCTCGTCATGGATGTAGAAGAGGTTGGTCTCGCTATAGACATTCAGCTGATCGCTCCCTTCAGTCAGCCGGTCCGCACGCAGCTTGATCTGTTCCAGTGATTCCTCACCGGATACATACAGTACTTCGTGGTTTTGGGACAGGGTAAGAGCCGTCTGGAGGAGTATCGTCGACTTCCCGATGCCGGGATCCCCGCCGATCAGGATCAGGGATCCATCGACGATGCCCCCACCAAGGACCCGGTCGAACTCGCCGCTCTGTGTCAGCGTCCTCGGCGTGTTGCTCTTGCTCACCCGTTCAAGCTTCCGGCTGCGCTGGCGGCCTTCCGCTTCGGGCTTGCCGAACGTCCCCCGCCCCTTCGTCTCCTTGTGGACCAGCTTCTCTTCCATCTGGTTCCATGCACCGCAGTTCGGACATCTGCCCATCCATTTGGGCGATTCGTGTCCGCATGCCATGCACTCGAAAATATTTTTCGTTTTTGCCATGTTTAGAGACTCTCCTGTACTTTGTATTTATTATTAACATTGTATAACTATTACCTGTGATTTTAAAGCGGCAACCTCATGGTGTCCTTATGCGTCCATGATGAAAAAGCCGGGATGGTTTCCCATCCCGGCATGCCAATCCTTCTATTCTACTGCAACTTTATCTTCCGTGCTTACACTGAATTCGTCATCCTTGTAGTCGATTGTGACGACTCTGCCTTCGAGTTCGTTGCCGGAAAGCAGGGATTCACTGAGCGTATCTTCGATATGACGCTGGATGGAGCGGGCGAGTGGACGCGCACCATATTCCGGATCATACCCTTCCTCTGCAATCTTCTCGGTGGCTGACTCGGTAACTTCAAGGTGAATATCCTGGCTGCTCAGGCGCTGTGTCAACTGATTGATCATGAGTGTGACGATTTCTTTGAGGTGTTCTTTTTCAAGGCTGTGGAAGACGATGATATCGTCCACACGGTTGATGAATTCCGGACGGAAGCTGTTCTTCAGTTCCTTCATCATCGTATTTCTGATCGTGTCATAGTCCTGGGACTGTGTCGTCGTACCAAAGCCTGCAAATTTATTGTCCCTGAGCTCCTGGGCACCGACGTTCGATGTCATGACGATGATCGTGTTCCTGAAGTCGACGGTACGTCCATTGGAGTCTGTCAGACGCCCGTCATCCAATACTTGCAGAAGCATGTTGAAGACGTCCGGGTGGGCCTTCTCGATCTCATCGAAAAGTACGAGTGAATAAGGTTTCCTTCTCACTTTTTCCGTAAGCTGGCCGCCATCATCATATCCGACATAGCCCGGCGGCGAACCGACGAGACGGGAGACGGAATGCTTCTCCATGTACTCACTCATGTCAACGCGGATCATCGCATCCTCTTCGCCGAACATCGCTTCGCTGAGTGCTCTGGCAAGTTCCGTCTTACCGACACCCGTCGGACCGAGGAAGATGAAGCTGCCGATTGGACGCTTCGGATTCTTGAGTCCGGCACGTGCCCTTCTGACCGCTTTCGAGATTGAAGCCACGGCATCCTCCTGGCCGATGACACGGTCATGCAGGATGGACTCCAGGTTCATCAGCCTCTCCGACTCATCCTCTGCGATCTTGGACAACGGAATGCCTGTGATGCTGCTGATGACGAGTTCAATGTCACTTCGCGTCACAGACTGTGATGCCTGCCCCTGTTCCTTCTTCCAGTTGTCTTCACGTTTTTTGAGTTCGTTTTCAAGTTTCGTCTGCTGATCCCTGTAGTTCGCCGCCGCTTCGAACTCCTGGCTCTGTACGGCTGCATCCTTCTCCTTCTTGATGGCTTCGAGCTTGCCTTCAAGATCCTTCAGGTCCGGCGGGGACGTATAGCTTCTGAGCCTCACTTTGGAGGAAGCTTCGTCGATCAGGTCGATTGCCTTGTCCGGCAGGAACCTGTCCTGGACATAACGGTCACTCATGACTGCCGCCGCTTCCAGCGCCTCATCCGTGATGGTGATCCTGTGGTGGGCTTCATAGCGGTCGCGGAGGCCCCTCAGAATCAGTATCGCGTCCTCGACGTTCGGCTCATCCACCTGTACAGGCTGGAAACGGCGCTCCAGTGCCGCATCCTTTTCGATGTGCTTGCGGTATTCATCAAGCGTCGTCGCCCCGATGCACTGCAGTTCACCGCGTGCAAGCGCAGGCTTCAGGATGTTGGAAGCATCGATAGCGCCTTCGGCGCCGCCGGCACCGATCAGCGTGTGCAGTTCGTCGATGAAGAGCACGACATTGCCGGCCTTATGGATCTCCTCCATGACCTTCTTCATGCGTTCTTCGAATTCACCACGATACTTCGTGCCTGCCACAACGGTCCCCATGTCGAGTGACATGACGCGCTTGTCCTTCAGTGTTTCCGGCACTTCGTTTTTGATGATCGCCTGTGCAAGGCCTTCGGCAATCGCCGTCTTGCCGACACCAGGTTCACCAATGAGTACCGGGTTGTTCTTCGTCCTTCTGCTCAGGACTTCAATCACACGGGTGATCTCCTTGGATCTGCCGATGACCGGGTCGAGCATTTCATCACGGGCAATCTGCGTAAGGTCGCGGGCCAGTGAATCGAGGGTCGGTGTATTGTGATCCTTTTTCATGCCGTCCTTCTGCTGGAACGACTCGGGGTTTCCGAGCATCTTGATGACTGCAGCACGGGCCTTCGTAATGTTCAGGTCGAGATTGGACAGCACACGTGCGGCCACGCCTTCACTCTCCCTGATCAGGCCGAGCAGGAGATGCTCCGTACCCACAAAATTATGGTGGAGCTTGCGCGCTTCATCCATTGACAGCTCGATGACCTTCTTCGCTCTCGGCGTGTAGTGGATGGATGAGGAAGGTTCGCTGCCTTCGTTGATCAGATTGAACACTTCCTCCTTCACTTTCTCTTCTGTGATGTTGAAGGATTCGAGCACCTTCGCGGCGATCCCTTCATTTTCCTTCACGAGTCCAAGCAGCAGGTGCTCGGTTCCGATATTCGAATGCTTGAGGTTGATTGCTTCTTCCTGTGCATAGGCCAGCACTTTTTGCGCTCTTTCAGTCAGTCTCCCAAATAACATATTATTCCCCTCCTAGTAGTTGTCTCATTAAAGCCGCACGCTCTTCTTCAACAGCATGCTCCAAGGACGTGATCTCTTTATCTTTTTCATTCAGGCGCATCTTGATGAATGCTGGCTGAATAAGTTGAATCCACTTCTGGAACTGGAAATCCTCATGTTCAATCAGCTTGAGGTCGGTGCCGAGCTTCAGGTCGCTCAGGCACTTCGCCGCTTCTTTCAATGGCATCCTGTAGGCATGCTTCAGGAGGCCGTAGGAGCGGTAGACCGAATCCTTCACTTCGAGAAGATGTTCACTTTCAAGCCATGAGCGCATCTCCATCTCTTCTTCCACAATGCGTTCTTTCAGTTCGTCAAGGTTGTTTATGATCTCTTCTTCCGTCTGCCCGAGCGTCAGCTGGTTCGACAGCTGGTATATATGGCCGAGCGGGACGGACCCTTCTCCATATATACCTCTTAATGTAAATCCGAAACGGCTCAGATTTGCAGCCAGCGTCTGGATGCGGCTGCCGAATGTGAGCGCCGGCAGATGGAGCATTACAGAGGCCCGGAGACCGGTGCCGACGTTTGTCGGGCAGGCGGTAAGATAGCCATATTTTTCGTCAAATGCATAATCGACTTCCGACTCCAGCATATCATCGATCGCATCCGCTTTTCTATAGAGGTCGATCATCGGGAGGCCGACACCCATCGTCTGGATGCGCAGGTGATCCTCCTCGTTGACCATGATGGAAACGGATTCGTCTTCACTAATATAACTGAGCAGCCCCCGCTTCGTAAACAATGGGCTCACCAGGTGCTTTTCAACCAGCAGGGCCTTGTCCTCGAACTGGAGATCATCCATCTCCACACGCCGATAACCATCCAGTGCTGTTTCCAGCTTCCTAAGCACCGGCTCAAGGCCGTCATTGTCCTTCATCATATAGGGAAAGGGCAGATGGCTTACATTGCGGGCCAGCCTGACCCGCGTGGACATTTCAACCGGCAGCTCCTCGACATCCTGCATCCAGGGACTGATATGGCTATATTCCATCATTATCACCTGCCTCTTCCAGCGCTTTGATTTCGTCACGCACTATTGCCGCCTCTTCAAACTCCTGGGTTTCGACAAGCTTTTCAAGACGGCCCCTCAGCTGTTCGAGCTTTTTCCTCGTTTTCAGATGGGCACGGGATTTCACCGGCATCTTCCCGACATGTTCCGACTGGTGGGCCTGTACCCTGCTGATGATGTCGGCGGCCTGGCTGCCGAAGGTGGCGTAGCAGTCCGGACAGCCGAATTTTCCCATCTGTACAATGGTGTTGATTGTGGATCCGCATGTCCCACACTGCTTCGGACGCCGCTTTGTCTGCTGAAGGGACGGGTGCTCGGACAGCGATTTGAGCAGCTTCTGGATGTTGAATGTATCATCAGGATAACTGAAATCATTCTCAAATGATGCATTGGCGCACTGCTCACACAGAAACTTTTCAGTTTTCTCGAAGCCGTTGCCCTTTGAGATATGAATGGTTGCCTCTCTTTCGTTGCATGATTCGCATTTCATCCAATCACTCCTCGGTGTAGAGAATGACATCAATCACCCTCGTCAGTATATTCGCACGCAGGCGGTCGCGGTATGGCAGGTCGAGCATCAGCGATTCCCTCTCCAGGACCGCATCTATGATCTTCGCTTCTTTCATGGTAATCACTTCGTTCTCCATCAGCGACTGCACGATATGCTTGGCATTCTGCTGCGAAATGCCGTCGCCGATCAGCTGCTTGAGGCGTGCCAGATACTCTGACTTGGAATGGGTCTCGACCTTGGTGATCCGGATGTATCCGCCGCCGCCCCTCTTGCTCTCCACGGTGTAGCCATGTTCGTTGGTGAAACGGGTCTTTATCACATAGTTCAGCTGTGAGGGGACACAGTCGAATTTCTCTGCGATATGCGCGCGTTTGATTTCCACGACTTCACCGCCGGACTCTTCAATCAGCTGTTTGAGATACTGTTCGATTATATCCGACATGTTGCGCATTACATCACCCCTTTTGACCTTCTTTGACTAAATTATATATCCTATAATCAAATATGGCAAATGTAATGTTTTCTATATCTTGCCCTTTATTTCTGTAAACGTTTGCATTATAATGAATCGGGATGATTTTGTCACATGATTACATATACAGACAATAACGCCATGCTATATAATGAACACAACTTATCTTTTATGGGGTGAAATTCTTGAATATTCTTATGGGTATCATCGGGATCGCATTCACTTTCTTCCTCGCATGGCTTGTGAGCAGCAACCGCAAGCTTGCCTTCAAAAAATGGAAGAACATTCTGATCCTGCTCGGTCTACAACTGCTTTTTGCTTTCATACTTCTTTCCACAGGTGCCGGCCAGGCCGTCATCGAATTCCTGGCAGCCGGATTCAACACGCTGCTCGGCTTTGCCGCTGAAGGTGTCGGGTTCGTCATGGGTGACCTGACGACACTCGGAGATGGTTCTCCGGCGGATGTCTTCTTCTTCAATGTACTGCTGCCGATCATCGTCATTTCGGCGCTGATCGGTATTCTGCAGTTCACCAAACTGCTGCCGCTGATCATCCGCGGACTCGGTTTCCTGCTGACCAAAGTCACCGGCATGGGCTACCTTGAGTCCTACAACGGTGCGGCATCCATGATCCTCGGACAGTCGGAGGTCTTCATTTCACTGAAGAACCAGCTGCCACACCTGCCGAAACACCGTCTCTATACGCTTTCTGCACAGGCGATGAGTTCCGTATCACTGTCCATCGTCGGTGCCTACATGACAATGCTCGAACCGCAGTATGTCGTTACGGCGATCGTACTCAACCTGTTCGGTACATACGTCATCGTCCACATCCTCAATCCGTATGAAGTGACGGACGCGGAAGATGCGGCGGATGTCGATGACAACCCGGATGCAGGCAAGTCATTCTTCCAGATACTCGGGGACTACATCATGGATGGTGCGAAAGTCGCCATGACCGTTGCAGCGATGCTGATCGGTTATATCGCCCTCATCGCCATCCTGAACGAAGCATTCCTGCTCATCCCGGGAATGGAGATCACATTCCAGGATGTCCTCGGCTACATCTTCATGCCGATCGCATTCCTCATCGGAATCCCTTGGGCTGAAGCCCAACAGGCAGGCAGCCTGATGGCGACGAAGCTGATTACGAATGAATTCGTCGCCATGCTCGACTACACGGGAATGGCGGACGAATTCAGCCGCAAATCCCAGGCGATGATTTCCGTATTCCTGGTATCATTCGCCAACTTCTCAAGCATCGGCATCATCGCAGGTTCCGTCAAAGGCCTGCATGATGACAGCGGCAACAAAGTGGCCCACTTCGGCCTGAAGCTCGTATACGGTGCTTCCCTGGTCAGTGTGCTCACTGCAGCAGTCGTCGGATTCTTTGCATAAGATTGAGATTATACGATATTAAGAAAGACAGGCCAATTGGCCTGTCTTTCTTTTATGGATAGGAACGCTTTGATTGACTTCATCCCGGAATGTGCATAATACTTCTTGTTACATTGAATATGACGGAGAGATCACAATGAGAATAGGCATTATTTCCGACCTGCATATCGACCGCAGGCATGCACACTACTCGATCACCGACTTTGAACAGATACTTGCCGATGAGATCCATAGAAGAAAAATCGAACTGCTCCTCATCGCCGGGGACATCTCCAGCGACTACCGCATCACCATCGGCTTCGTCCGTTCGCTTATGGACCGGGCTGGCATCGACATCCGATTCGTCCCCGGCAATCACGACTATTGGCAGCCCGAATCCGGAGGAGTCTCGAGTGCCGATATATACAGATACTACACGGAACAGCCCGAGAGCATGATCGGCTCCCCGCTCATCCTGGATGACAGATGGGCCATCGTCGGCCACAGCGGCTGGTATGACTACTCCTATGCCGATGCCCGCTTCAGCAGGGAGAAGATCGCGACCGGCAAATTCTATGGCGGCACATGGCAGGATAAGGTACGGACAAGCTGGCCGATGGACGACCCTGCACTGTCGAAGGCTTTTGCGGACTCCGTCAGGCAGGACCTTGAGCAGGTCGGGGACCGCAGCATCATCATGATGACCCACGTGGTGACGCACCGCAGTTTTGCCGTGCCGACACCGCATCGGCTGTTCGATTTCTACAATGCCTTCATCGGCACATCCGATTTCGACAACTTCTATAAAGACTATCCCATCCGCTACAGCATCATGGGACATGTGCATTTCCGCCATCAGTTCACAGATCAGGGCGTCCATTATATATGCCCCTGTCTCGGTTACTCGCGCGAATGGCGCACGGATGACTTGACTACGGAAATAAAGAATACGCTTCAAATAATTAACGTTTAGTATTATAATGTTTAATCATTTGAGTAGTATAGGATAACTAAACCCCCGATTTTGAACGGCTATTCAATTATCCCTTTAAACTGAACATCCTGCTCTGACACTGACTCCCCATTTGTGCCATTCCCAGTTACCAGTAAATGTTCCCCCTGGTAAAATACACACCAGATTGTAAGCCCAGAAAATATTGAAAAAGCAAGTGTCAAAAGATAAAAATACTCCAAATAATAATATGAAGTTGAATCTCAGCATATCCAGCAATACTTTTTGATTAGATGCAATTATTAGCAATACGAACGATAATACTGCAAAAAATGAAGCCAATGTAATTACGAAGAAATACCTTTGCAAAATCCAGAAATTTAATCTCATATAATTTATAGTAGTATTTCCTCATATCATCTATTTTTTGCAATCAATTGAAGAACGAAATAATAAACTACTGTGAAAATGGCAACTGTAACGATAATGGGTATTACATTATTGATTCCAAAAGTCATACCGATAGTATCTGAGGAAGTGGGTGCGCTATCGAAGAATACAGCACCAAAATATGCTGTGCGATACCCAAGTTCTGCACTTGAAAACAGCAATATCAAGAAGCTGACTGTTAAAATAATCAAAGTCGTCACAATCGAAGCAGCTGCACTATTGATAATCCGTACTACGATTTTCATATCTAACTCCTTTTTTAGATTTACTAACCCTTGAATACTGAAATAAACAACAAAAAAACAGAATATAAGAATCAATATCAGATTAAAACAGGATAGCTGCTATCATAAGCATAATGAAGGCCATTCACTTTAAGCATGGATTACTCCCTTTGGAAAGCAAATTCTTTTTCATGCACACTTTCTCCTTCCTTAATACGAGAGCCAACAACAAAACCAAATTTTCCCATAGGTTTTTCTCTGTTTATGCAGTACGGATAATACAGTTAAAAGGTTACAAATTCATATTATGAAATCCAACACCTTAAAGGAAATCGTCATATTTTTTGCAGATGTGAATAGTACTGATTGTCACAAGGTTACTTTGAGGACTGTACATTTCATCAAGCATCTCGATAGCACTTGATTTTGATACATATATGATCATTATTTATTTGTCACCCTGTTCTTCGAGGAAATCATCGTTCCTATTAGATAGGATATGGCTTGCAGCAGTAGCGGTATATGTAAAATTAATAATTATGCCTACTTAAAATAAAAATGACCTTAACCAAGTTAAGGTCATTCATTCCATCCTGTCGATGATCATATGGTAGCCCTCACTGCCGTAGTCCAGGCAGCGCTTCACCCGGGACACCGTGGCGCTCGAGGCCCCTGTTTCATTCTGTACCTTCGAGTACGTATGCCCCTCCTTTATCATCTTCGCCACCTGGAAGCGCTGCTTCAGCGACACCAGTTCATTTGTGGTGCATAGGTCATCGAAAAAGTGATGGCATTCCTCAACTGTTTCAAGCTTCAATATACCTTCGAACAGATCATCAAGCTCCTTGCCTCTCAACCTATCTATTTGCATATGTTTCCCTCCATTAATACGGTTATCATATCAAATCACTTTAGCGTTTTAAAGTGTTAAACAAAATTGTCGGAAATCTCTTGTCATCATTCATTTATTTTGTTATTATCAGATTTATTGATTATTCTTTATCACGCTAAAGTATTAAAGGAGATATGGTATGAAAAATGATTTGATCATCCGACGCCTGAAATTTGCACAGGATTATACACAACTGCTTGCCGATGAAAACTATCAGCTGGTCGACATGAATATGGTAGAGCCCTTCAATATCGACGACAAGCGCCACCATTCCTCGACCATCATATTCGAGCGCAACGAGCAGCTCTTCTCCATCCGCAGCGACTGGACGCGTTCCCTGCTCAACTATAGTGAGGACTACCATCTCAGCCAGCGCTTCTTCGGGTACTTCGGCCCCGTGGTGAGGAACTACAAGACATTCCACCAGGCAGGCGTCGAACTCTACCGCCCCACTGATGAGGAGATACTGGCGAGCATCGATATGCACCTGTCGTTCGTCACAGAAGGGTACGGCGAGAAGTTCCATTCAATCGTGGTCAACGATGATACGCTGCTCGACCTCTACATCGACAAGTATGACCTTGATTCCGGCATACGCAACCTGGTCCATGAAAAGAACCTGTCCGAACTCAAAAAACAGCTCGGCCAGACCCACCCGCTCTATATCCTGCTTTCGGCGAAGGTGAGCGATCAGATGGATCTTGTGAATGCCGAGTTCGGCGATAGTGACATCATGCGCTTCATCGACAGGCTGAAGCAGGCGCTTGAAGGCTACGGCATGAAATTCATTCTCGACCTGTCATTCCGATCTCCCCAGTCGTACTACAATGGTTTCTATTTCCAGGCCTTCCTGGATCACGACTATCCGCTCCTGAGCGGCGGGGAATACAACAGCAGCGCTTTTGGCATTGCGGTAAACCTATCTAACGGAGGATTGCTATGATTACAGTCGCACTTACGAAAGGCCGGCTTTTCAAGGACTTTCTCAAATATATGAACGAAAATGACCTGAACAACTACATCCGTGCCCTGGATGGCGAGACACGCTCGCTCTACACCATCGTCGACAATGTAAAATTCATCTTCGCCAAAGGGCCGGATGTGCCGACCTATGTCGAAAGCGGCGTGGCGGACCTCGGCATCGTCGGCTCCGACATCATCACCGAAGACACATTCAACATACTGAATGTCTCCCAACTGCCGTTCGGCGACTGCCACTTCTCCGTGGCCGCCCTGCCCGACCAGGAGGAATTCAGGGTCATCGCGACGAAGTACACCAACATTGCCCATGAGTACTTCAAGAATAAGCGGCAGGATGTCTCATTGATCCACCTGAACGGTTCGGTGGAGCTTGCACCGCTGCTCGGACTCTCGGACGGCATCGTCGATATCGTCCAGACGGGCGGCACGCTCAAGGACAATGGACTCGTCGAGCACGAGAAGATCATGGACATCCATGCACGGCTCATTGCGAACAAGCGGACCTTCTATACAAAAGAGGACGAAATCTATGACTTCATCAAGGAAATCGGGGTGATCGAATGAATGTCCAGGAATTCACGGAAATATTCGACCAGAAGCGTGCCGGCGCGGGGTTCGACGGCTATAAGGATGTGATGGACATCATCGAACGCGTCCGCACGGAAGGGGACGCCGCCCTCCGTGACTATACGGAGCAGTTCGACGGCAGGAAGCCGGCATCCTTCAAAGTGCCTAAATCGGCGCTCAAGGCGAGCTATGATGCCATATCCGATGAGGAGAAGACGGCGCTCGAGAAGATCCGCACACGCATCGAGCGCTATCAGGAGAGCATCAAGTATGAAGACAGGGATGATGGGGAATTCCAGTATGTCTACCACCCGATCGAGAAGATCGGCGTCTATGTGCCGGGCGGTACGGCGCTCTATCCGTCAAGCGTACTGATGACCGTCGTGCCTGCACTCGCTGCAGGCGTCAGGGAAATCCATGTCACCACCCCGACATTCGATGAGAACAACATCACATTCGCCGCCCTCTACATATGCGGCGTGGAGGATGTCTACACCGTCGGCGGCGCCCAGGCCATCGCCGCGCTTGCCTACGGCACGGAGTCCATTCCGAAAGTTGACAAGATCGTCGGCCCCGGCAACTACTATGTCGCCTTGGCCAAGCGCCTCCTCTTCGGCGAAGTCGGCATCGACATGATTGCAGGACCGAGCGAGATACTCATCTATGTGGACCAGGACGTCCATGTCGATGCGATCGTCTATGACCTGTTCGCCCAGGCCGAGCATGACCGGAATGCACGGACATTCCTGCTCAGTGAAGACGAAGCAATCATATCGGAAATCGAAGACCGCCTCGAGAAGCTGATCGACGCACAGCCGCGCAGCGAAATCATCCGTGCATCCATCATGGACAACCATTATGCAGTCGTGGATTCCCGGGAGGCACTGCTCGATATGGTGAATCATATCGCCCCCGAGCACGTATCCATCCAGCACCGCGATGCCGACATGCTCATCCGCAACATCAGATATGCCGGTGCCGTATTCAACGGCTACTACTCCCCGGAAGCCATCGGGGACTACGCCGCAGGCCCTTCCCATGTACTGCCGACCGACCGGACGGGCAGATTCAGCCATGGACTCAATGTGAACGACTTCATGACGAGCCATGCGGTCATCTCCCTCGGGCAGGAGACCTATACCGAAATCGCCGGACCGGCGAAAACCGTCGCGAAACGCGAACAGCTGGACGCCCACTACCAATCCCTACGGATCCGAACGGAGTGATGAAATGATCCACATGGACCGCAATACAAGCCCGATCTCCCCGCTCAGTGATGCGGCGATCGCAGAAGTCGTCAAAGGAACGCACATCCATGAGTATCCGAGCAATGAAATCACACGCTTCAAACAGCTCTATGCCGACTACTACGGCATAGACAGCAGTACAGTCGAAGTGGCCAACGGCTCGGATGAGTGGATCCAGAAGGCCATCATGACGCTCGGACAGAACGGCGTCATGACACTCGCCCCGGATTTCGTGATGTACCATGAATATGCCCAGCAGGTGGATGTACCTGTCCATACCGTCCCCTGCAACGAAGATTTCCAGTTCGACTTTGAGCAGGTCATCCGGTCTGTCGAAGAGAAGAAACCCTCCCTCTTCCTCATATCGGTGCCCCATAACCCGACAGGCCAGATGTTCGCCGACAGCGAACTGAAGGCGCTCGCCGATGCCATGGAGGGCGTCGGCGGCTACCTCGTCCTCGATGAGGCATATTTTGAATTCGCACACGCCTACAAGCGGCCGGAAGGAAGCCACGTGCTCATCATCCGGACGCTGAGCAAGATGTTCGGCATCGCCGGACTCAGGGTCGGCATCGCCATCGCAGAAGGTGAGACATTCCGGAAGATCACCCGGCTCAACCACCCCTACCCTGTCAATTCATTGTCGTTGAATCTGGCGAGCAGGATATTCGAGGATGGGGCGGCCCTCGATGCATTCGTGCGCTACCAGCTTGACTCGAAAGCGCGTCTTGCCGAGGCATTCAGCCAGGTATCTGGTAAAATAAACATCATCGAATCACATACGAACTTCATCTTCACATACGGCAGGCATGCACGTTCACTCGGTACATACCTTCTACAGAATGGCTATCAGCCAAGGATGTATGATGCCGCACCGCTCGGGGATGTCGTCAGATACTCGATAATCCGGCCGGAGGACTACGACGAGCTCAACCAATTAATCAAAGAATGGAGCAATCAATATGATCAAGAAGGAAAGAGCAACAAAGGAGACGAAGATCTCCATATCACTCGATGACGAAAAATCATTCAGGGACTCCTCCATTTCGACAGGAGTGGGCTTCTTCGACCATATGCTCACACTGTTCAGCTTCCACTCGGGCCTCTATCTCGAGGTGGAAGCGGATGGCGACCTTGAGGTCGATGCCCACCATACTGTAGAGGATGTCGGCATCATACTGGGCCAGATGCTGCGTGAACTCTACGTGCAAAAAGAATCCTACCAGCGCTACGGCACGACATACATCCCGATGGACGAATCCCTTGCGCGTGTAGTGCTCGACCTCTCCGGCCGGCCTCACCTGAACTTCCAGGCGGCATTCTCGAAGGAGACGGTCGGCACGTTCGACACTGAACTCGTCATGGAGTTCTTCAATGCGGTCAGCATGAACAGCCGCATGACGCTCCATATCGACCTGCTGAAGGGCGGCAATACACACCATGAGATCGAAGCGGTCTTCAAGGCGTTTGCCCGCAGCCTGAAGGCGGCCCTCGCTCCGAGTGACGCCGGCATCCCATCTTCGAAGGGCGTCATCGAATGATCGGCATCATCGACTATTCGCTCGGCAATATACAGAACATAAAGAATGCGCTCGAGAAGCTTGGATATGAGTATATCCTTTCAAGCAAGTACGAAGACCTGGCGGAATGTGAAGCTATCCTGCTGCCGGGCGTCGGCCACTTCGGCAATGCAATGGAGACCATCACCCGCCTCGGCATCAGGGAGGACCTGCTGAAGCTGGCGGAGACGAAGCGGTTCATCGGCATCTGCCTCGGCATGCAGCTGCTGTTCGAAGAAAGCGAGGAGGGCAATGCGCGGGGACTCGGGCTGCTTACGGGCAGCATCACCAGGATGGAGACGCCCCACCCCGTCCCGCATCTCGGCTGGAACACACTTGAGAGTCCGTCCCCCGTACTTGATGGCAAGGATGTCTATTTTGTGCACAGCTTCATGGCGACCGGTACGGACACCACCATCGCTACGGCGGAATACGGCGTAACGGTGCCCGCCGTCGTCAAAAAAGGGAATATCATCGGCATCCAGTTCCATCCGGAAAAATCCGGTGATATCGGTGTGGAAATATTGAAACAGGCCATAGAAGGAGGCATATAGATGAACATCATTCCAGCAATAGACATCATAGACGGCCAGAATGTCCGTCTGACACAGGGCGACTACGGCAAGAAGACGGCCATGAAGCGTACACCTGAAGAAGCCATCGCCTTCTACAGCAGCTTCGAACAGGTCGCACGCATCCATATCGTCGACTTGATGGGTGCGCTCAAACAGGGCGCCCAGGAGACGACGGTCATCCAGAAACTGAAGGAAAAGACCGACCTGCCCCTCCAGATCGGCGGTGGGCTCAGGGAAACTGAAACGATTGAACAGTATGACGCCATCGGCATCAACTATTTCATCCTGGGTACACGGGCGATCATGGATCTCGACTGGCTTGAAGCCGTCGTCAGCCGATTCCCCGGCCGCATCTTCGTCGGTGTGGACGCGAGGGAAAACGACATCTATGTCAACGGCTGGACGGAGAACAGCGGCATCACGATCGATGACTATCTGAAGAAGATCGAACCCCTTGATATCGCCGGCATCATCTATACCGACATCAACAAGGATGGCATGAACCAGGGGCCGAACTTCGAAAACACCCAGCGCATCAATGGACTGACCCGCCATGCGGTCATCGCAAGCGGCGGTGTCAGGAGCAAAGATGACCTGGACAGACTCGAAACGATGGGCATCACGCAAGCCATCGTCGGCAAGGCGAGCCACAGTGATGAATTCTGGAGGGATATAAGATGATCAAAAAACGCATCATTCCATGTCTTGATGTCAAGGAGGGCCGCGTGGTCAAAGGCGTCAATTTCGTCGGACTCCGTGATGTCGGAGATCCGGTCGAGCTTGCTGCACGCTACAATCAGGAAGGCGCCGACGAACTCGTCTTCCTGGATATTTCAAAGACGCAGGACGGCCATGACCTGATGATCGATGTCATCCGCGAGACCGCCAAGACCCTGTTCATACCATTGACCATCGGCGGCGGCATCTCCTCCATAGACGACATCCGCCAGCTGCTCAATGCCGGTGCGGACAAGGTCAGCATCAACTCTGCAGCCATCAGGAATCCGGAACTGATCAGGGAAGCGAGCGAAGTCTTCGGCAGCCAGTGCATCTGCGTCGCGGTCGATGTGAAATACGACGAAGCCGAAGATGACTACTTCATCCATACGCACGGCGGCTCCAAGAAGACTGATATACGCGCATTCGACTGGATTGTGCAGTGCGAGGCACTGGGGGCCGGGGAGCTGCTCATCACGAGCATGGACCATGACGGGGTCAAACAGGGATTCGACATTGCATTCCTGAAGCAGGCCAACAAAATGGTGGATATCCCCATCATCGCAAGCGGCGGCGCAGGCAGCCCAGAGCATTTCACCAAACTGTTCCGTCAGACGGAAGTCTCTGCCGGACTGGCCGCCTCCATCTTCCATAACAGGGAAGTGGAGATCAAAGATTTGAAAGAAACGTTGCAGAATGCGGAAATAGAGGTGAGGACGACATGAAACCGGATTTCGAAAAAGGCGGCGGGCTGCTTTCCGTCATCCTTCAGGACGAGCGGACTGGACAGGTCCTGATGAACGGCTTCATGAATAAAGAGGCCTATCAGAAGACTACAGAAGAGAAAGTCGTATGGTTCTACTCCCGTTCAAAGGAGCGCTTGTGGAAAAAGGGCGAGACGAGCGGTAATGTACAGGTCGTCAAAAGCATAGCGCTCGACTGCGATTCGGATGCACTCCTCATCCAGGTGGAACCGAAGGGCCCTACATGCCACCTTGGCACACAAAGCTGCTTCGGCGACGATCATTTCAATCTGCAGACGCTTGAAAAGATCGTCGACCGCAAGGTGGAAAATCCTGAGGAAGGGTCCTACACGAAGTATCTTACCGATGAAGGCATCGACAAGATCCTGAAGAAATGCGGCGAGGAGATGACTGAGGTCGTCATCGCATCAAAAAATGGTGATCGGGAGGAGCTCATTGATGAAACGAGCGACCTCCTCTACCATACCCTCGTGCTGCTCAAGCATCAGGGCGTCTCCCTTGGAGATGTGGAAGCCCGGCTCGAAGCACGCCACGGAGAGAATCTCTCCTACAAAGTTCGTGGAGAAATAGAAGAATGGTAGTTGCAGTCCCCTTGAAGTATTCAAGGGGATTTTTATATTTTCAGAAATCGACGGTTTAATTCCTACTTAAGTGCTTGTAATTGAAAAGTTCTTCATATATAATTCATATATTGAAAGTCAGAATTATACGAAGGGTTGATATGCGATGAAAGTGGATTTGAAGAACGTGAACAAGTCCTTCACCAAGGGAAAGAACGAAACACTCCCTGTCCTTGAGGACATCGATTTCAGTATTGAAGCGGGGGAATTCGTCTCCCTACTCGGACCCTCAGGATGCGGCAAATCGACGATACTGAAGTTGATAGCCGGGTTGAGCCATCCTTCTTCAGGGGAACTGAAGGTCAATGATACATCCATAACCGGCCCGGGTACCGATCGGGTCGTAGTCTTCCAGGAAGGCGGGCTCTTCCCATGGATGACAGTGCTTGAGAACGTTACATATGGATTGAAGATCAAGAAGATGAGCAAAGCGGAGGCTGAGGAAAAGGCCATGGAAGGTCTGCGCATGGTCCACCTCGGCAACTTCACCGGTGCCTATCCGCATGAACTGTCCGGGGGCATGAAGCAGCGGGTGGCGATTGCACGTGCGCTCGTCATGGATCCGGACGTCCTGCTGATGGATGAACCATTTGCAGCACTGGATGAACAGACACGCCTCGTCCTGCATCAGGAACTCCAGGACATTTGGCAGAAGACGGGAAAAACGATACTTTTCATCACCCACAATATCAGAGAAGCCCTGACATTATCCGACCGCGTCCTTCTGATGAGTACACGGCCGGGCACCATCAAGAAATCATTCACCGTCCAGGCTTCACGCCCACGCAATCCTTCAGACAGTGTCATCGTCGATCTGGAAAAGCGTGTCATGGCGGAACTGGAAGAAGAGATGAATAAGGTATTGAAGGAGGAATTCGGCGATGACTACCGTTTTAAGACGGATAACGTTCGTGATCGTGATAATAGCGATATGGGAAGTCATATCTAAACTGCAGTTTTTCCCGACATTCATGTTTCCTCCCCTGATCATCCCAAATGATCCGGGCGGGGTGACTGTAATCAAGACCCTCGTAACCGGCATACTTTCCGGTCAGATTCTCGAAGCGACCGGCATCACCCTTGGAAGGCTCCTGATCGGATTCTTCATTGCCGTCATACTCGGACTTACATTCGGATTCCTCATCGCCCGCTACAAATGGGTCGATGATACACTCGGATTCTTCGTAACGGCACTCCAGTCCATCCCGAGCATCGTATGGTTCCCACTCGCCATCGTATGGTTTGGACTCGGCAATGTCGCCATCCTGTTCATCGTCGCCATTGGAGCGACATGGACGATGACCGTCAACTCAAGTGCCGGATTCAAGAATGTCCCGAGCATCTACATCGATGCTGCACGTACGCTTGGTGCTTCCGGCACCCATCTTCTACGGACCGTCATCATACCCGCCTCTGTCCCCCACATCATATCGGGACTGCGTGTTGCCTGGGCATTCGCATGGCGGGCCATCATGGCTGGTGAACTGCTCGGTGCAGCCGGCGGCCTCGGACACCTGCTCGACCTCGGACGGTCAATCCAGGCAATGGATCTCGTGCTGTCCATCATGATTGTCATCGGCATCATCGGCACCATCATCGACAACCAGGTCTTCCTGAGAATGGAACGTTCCGTCTCAAGACGCTGGGGACTCGGAACCTAAAATGATTATGGAGGGAACCCCCATTATGAAAAAATTCTTACCCGTACTCACCGTCCTGCTGCTTTTGGTCATCGCCGGATGCAGTGGTGAAAGCAGCGACAGCGGCAATGCCGAAGAGACGGCGGATGAAGTCCGCATCGCATATTTCCCGAACTTTACACATATCGCAACCATCGTTGCGTTGGAAAACGGCTACTTTGAAGAAGCATTCGGAGAGGACGTCACCATCGATACGATGACATTCCCGAATGGCAGTGCCTTCATGGAAGCACTGTCCACTGACGAATTCGACATCGGAACAGTCGGTCCGACGCCTGCCACGACGACATACCAGCGCAACTCAGGACATGAAATCATTGCAGGTGCCGTCAATGGAGGCGCCGTCCTCGCAACAGCAGAAGACTCCGGCATCGAAAGCGTCGAAGACCTTGATGGCAAACGTGTCGCCGTGCCGACCATCGGTTCCACTCAGGACATCATGCTCCGCAAGGAGCTTCAGGAAGTTGGTCTGAACATTGAGGATGCAGGCGGCACAGTGAGCCTCGTACCACAGGCACCTGCCGATACCTCCACACTCTTCCTGCAGGGTGATGTCGATGCAGCGGCCACACAGGAACCTTGGGGCGTATTCCTGGAGAACCAGGCCAATGCATCCATCCTGCTTGATGAAGAAGAGTTTGCATGGGGCACCGACCTGACGACCACGGTCGTCACAGCGAATAATACGTTTACAGAAAACAACCCCGAGCTTACGCAGGATTATCTGAGGGCACACCTTGAAGCCATCGACTTCATTGAAAACAACAATGAAGAGGCGGTACAGATCTTTGTGGACCATATCGAAGAAATAACGGGCAACACCCTCGACTTCGATGAAACGCTCGAAGCCAGCAACCGACTGAATCCGGCGTATGAAATCAACGAAGATGTAATCCAGGAGATGGCGACCATCAGCATGGAGGCCGGCTACATTCCATCTGATGATGTCGAAGGGCTCGTAAATAGAGAGTATCTGGATGCGGTCCTCGAGGAGGAATAGAATCAAAAGAGGAGGCGGATCATACCAAATGGTATGATCCGCCTCCTCTTTGTATATTGCATATTCAATAGACCGTCTGACGCCCCCTGGCATCGATATGGCTTTCCCTCCTCCAGTCGGCAGCGAGTCCGATCAGCGTCATTGCTGCAAAGGGCAGCAGCCATCCGAGCGACACCTCGGTCAATGGCAATGCCGTATATATATCGGAAATGGCTCCCATCCTCAAGAGGCCGTTCGTATGGATGATCTCCACGATGGAAATTGGAATCGTGGCCACAACGGGAAGCACATAGGCATATTTCATTTCGAAATGGATGAATATATTCAAGAATGAGACCACTACAAGCACAATCGACACCGGATAAAGAAATGCAAGCAGTGGCGCCGCCAGGGAAAGTATCGTATTCAAGCCGAGCGTCGTGAACAGGAACCCGGCAGCGGTGAAGACAAAGACGTACACCTTATATGGAATCCTGCTGTAATGTCTGGAGCCGAACTCCGAACACGCATTGACCAGCCCGATGCATGTCGTCAGACAGGCCACAACAACAATCGCAGAGAAGATCATATCTCCAGAACTGCCAAAAAGCCGCATCGAACTGTATGTAAGGATGTCCGTGCCGTTTTCATAGCCGCCGCGTGCTGTCGTACCGCCGATATAGGCCAATGCCAAATAGATCACCATCAGAAGGACGGATGAAAGCACGCCGGCCTTCAGGACATGGGAGACGATTCCCGCCCTCTCGGTGACACCTGAATATTTAAGGCCGCTTATGATCACCATCGAAAACGCCAAAGCCCCGATGAGGTCCATTGTAAAGTAGCCCTCCAGGATGCCCGACACCACCGGGGCGCTGCCATATCCACCCTGGGCCGGCTGCAGTGGGGTCTCCGGCCGGAAGACTGCAAATACGGAAAGCAGTGCAATCGCAATCAGCAGAATGGGCGTCAGATACTTCCCGATGCTGTCGACAATCTTCGCCGGATTCAATGCCACCAAGAAAACGATGATGAAGAACACAACAGAAAAGCCGATGAGTGTAGATGCATCATGAACTGGCAGAAGATTTGCAGTTCCCACCTCATACGCCACATTCGCCGCTCTCGGTATGCCGTACAATGCACCGATCGACAGATAGACCAAAACAGCAAACACCATGCCGAACACCGGATGGACAGGCCGGCCCATCCGCTCCACCCCTTCATCGAAATAGGCCACGACAATAACAGCCAGAAGCGGCAGCAATACACCAGTGACGATGAAACCGGCCATCGCCGGCCACATGTCCACACCTGCCTGGTGTCCTAGCATTGGAGGGAATATCAGGTTGCCTGCACCAAAGAACAACGAAAAAAGCATCAGGCCGGAAATCAATACTAAACGATTCATCAGAACACTCCTATAATAAAAAAAGTACCATTTTAAGGACGGCGGTCACGCCGTGGCACCCCTTTGGATACTCCCCCTGATCCCCATCAGTTTAAGAAATCCGTTCAATATGGATAATATGACAGGCCCCCTTCGGGACCTTCCATTAAAAATGATAAATAAAAACACCTCACCAATTATATGACTTTTATAAATATTGTCAATATGATAGACAAAAGCATATCATCATTTTTGTATAGACCACAAAAGAGAAATCCTTCAGTTCCTCCTGTCACTTTCAAAAATTTCGTCACTTCCATTATGCAGGATACTTGATTGCATACTTCCTGAAAGGAAGATTCACCTGCAGCTCAACTGCCTATAAAAAATCCCCTCCCATTTTTTATGGAAGGAGATCTTTTCCCTATGATCCGCTTGGACTCTTTTCCTTTTTTGACATGTACATCAGAATCAAAACTACGATGATATTTGAGATGAACAGGGCCACCATGGAAATGATGAGGTACCTCTCACTCATTGGGGATGCTCCGCCTGTAGCAAACCTGGCTACCAGCTCAGGCATAGCCAGAAGGAGCAGGAGTGCTGTGAAGAACCACCGCTTCATGAACAGTGTCGTTATCAGGAAGACACCAAGTAAAGATAGGCCGATGATGAAATTCATTTCCGGGCTGCCTTCGTATATAATGATGCCTGGATGGGAACGGATAATAAATTGCCCGCCTATCATTCCGGCGAATACGAATATTTCATAGGCGATGGAAAAGATGTACGTTCTCTTATCGTCCCCATACTTCAAGATCATTTCCTTGATTACATAGAATGAGCCGTATCCTAAAAACAGGAGAACAAGCAGATAATAGATGATCAGTGAGGTGGAAAGTTCAAACTGGCCGCTGAGCAGGCTTGGAATCGTGAAGAGGCCAAACAGGTAGACAAGCAGCAAAGCACCTTTTTTCTTCAGACCGGCTTCCAAGGACAGCTCTTCTGATATTGATCTGATATATTCCTTTACCGAACCCCCAGTAACACTCTCGACACTTTTACCGCGTGCTTCCGCTTCAGTCAGATGATCCCGTAATTCTTCCTCCATCTCTTCGATGTCTTCACTGCTTTTTCCCCGGGCCATCAGCTCCAGCCTCAAGTCCAGCAGGAATTTCTCCGCTTTCTTACTCAGCATTTTCAACACTCCCCATCAGATTGTTCATACCTCTATTGAGATATGTCCATTTATGACGAAATACTTCCAATTCTTCCAGGCCACGTTCAGTGACAGAGTAGTACTTCCTTTTGGGCCCGCCAGTATCGGACTTTCTGGTCTGTGTACTCACGTATCCTTTTTTACTTAGGCGCAGCAATACGGGATAGATGCTCCCATCGCTGATTTCCGGGAAGTCCTTTCCCTTCAGCTTTTCCAGAATCTCATAGCCGTATGTCTCGCCTTGTGCAATGAGGCCAAGAATCGCCCCGTCAAGCAGTCCTTTCATCATCTGATCTGAAACTGACATAGGCACCCTCCAATCAACTATCTTATAATATACTATAGTTCAATGCTTTATAGCTGTCAACTATCTTACTTTAAAAGATAGTTGTCCCATAAGAGCATAGGAGGCGGTCTTTTCCGCTTACAGGAGTATCTCCCGCCATATCGGGAAATGGAGTACTGAATCTTACTCTGAATTGGGGGAATATGAAATGGCAGATAGGAAACGGGAAGGACTGACGGCAGTCATCATCGGTGCTTCAAGCGGACTCGGTAAAGGCGTCGCACAGCAGCTTGCTGAAGAAGGGGCAAATGTCGTAATCGGGGCCCGCCGCACTCATCTGATCGAGGAGCTCGCCGAAGAAATAGGTCCGTCGGCTGTGGCAGTGACGACGGACATCAGCAAGGAAGCGGATGTCAAAAGGATCCATGATGCCGCTCTTGAGAAATTCGGGAAGATTGATGTATGGATCAACATGGCGGGTGTAGGCCTCATCGGATCCTACACCGAACTCCCTGTTGAGGATATGAAGCGCCTCCTCGATATCAATGTATTCGGTACAATGGTCGGCAGCCAGTACGCGCTCAAACAGTTCAAGACGCAGAAATCCGGCATCTTGATCAATGTCGGATCGGTTGCCGCCAAAGTGCCATTCCCATATTACACAACCTACAGCGCAAGCAAATTTGCAGTCTCCGGCCTGAGCTATGGTCTGCAAAGGGAAATGGAGGTGGAGGGATATGAGGATATCCACGTATGCACTGTCCATCCATGGGCGACGGATACGCCATGGTTCGACCATTCCGGGAACTATTCCGGGCATCGTGCACAGATGAAGCCGATGGATGAGCCAAAAAGCGTTATCGAGGCGACCATCGGTCTTATAGACACTCCACAGGAAAGCGTGGAAGTCGGCGTCAAAACCAAGGGGTCCGCCATCTCTGAAAGCCTGCTGCCAGGACTTACCGAAAAGTTCAATGCAAACCATGTCAAAAATGTCATCGAGGAGGCACCGGCATCCTCCAATACTCCAGGCAGTCTGCACGAACCGGTGGAGGATGGCACCGAGGTCTCTGCAGGATGGAAGACACGGCTGAAGATGGATGAGTAGAGTGGGCATCAATAGAAGCGAAAAAGGTGCAGATCAATTTGATCTGCACCTTAATTTTATGCCAATACTTCTTTGGCCATATTTTCCTGCACCATTTCGATGAAGTAGCGATGAAAGACGAGCGAATCCGTCAGTTCGGGGTGGAACGAGATGCCGAGATGGCGGTCGGAACGCACTGCGACGATCTTCTCCCCCACCTTTGACAGCACCTGTACCCCTTTGCCTGCAGCATCGATATGGGGCGCCCGGATGAAGACGGCAAGCGCCTTTTCCCCGATGCCTTCAATATCAAGTTCGGCCTCGAAGCTGTCCACCTGCCGGCCGAATGAATTGCGTTCGACGGTAATGTCGAGCTTGCCGAGATGTCCTTCATCCTGTCCGATGATCCTCTCAGCGAGCAGGATGACACCGGCACAGGTCCCGAACATCGGCAAGTCGCTTTCCCTCAATGCTTCTGTGAAGCCGTAGCGGTCCATCAGCCGCCGCATTGCAGTGGATTCACCGCCGGGAAGAATGAGGCCATCAATATCTGCCAGCTCATCCACACGCTTGATGGCGACCGCTTCCTGCCCACATGCCTCGACCATCCTCTTGTGTTCCCTTACAGCACCCTGCAGGGCAAGTATGCCGATCCTCATTACCAGCCGCGCTCCTGCATCCTGTCTTCAAGGGAGAGCTGATTGATGTCGAGGCCTTTCATTGCTGTACCAAGCTCCTTCGCAAGCTTGCCGATCAGTTCATAGTCCTGATAGTGCGTCGTCGCCTCCACAATCGCTTTGGCGAACTTCTCAGGGTTGTCGGACTTGAATACACCCGAGCCGACGAATACGCCATCTGCACCCAGTTCCATCATCAATGCCGCATCCTGCGGTGTCGCCACGCCTCCGGCTGCAAAATTGACGACCGGCAGTTTGCCCAGTTCCTTTATCTCCTTCAGGATGTCATATGGTGCACCGTGGTTCTTCGCCTCGGTCATAAGCTCGTCATCGCTCATTACCGCGATCTGACGGACCTGCTGGTTGACCATGCGCATATGCCTCACCGCTTCCACAATGTTGCCTGTACCCGGCTCCCCTTTCGTTCTGAGCATGGCTGCACCTTCTCCTATGCGTCTTGCCGCTTCACCGATGTTCCGGCAGCCGCAGACAAACGGTACTGTGTAGTCATCCTTTTTCAGGTGGAACACTTCATCTGCCGGTGTCAGCACTTCGGATTCGTCGATGTAGTCGACGCCCATTGCCTCCAGCACACGTGCTTCCGTGATATGGCCGATTCTGCATTTCGCCATGACCGGTATGGACACGGCATTCATCACTTCCTCGACGATCCTCGGGTCACACGCTCTTGCCACACCGCCGGCTGCACGGATATCGGATGGCACACGCTCCAGGGCCATGACTGCGACGGCGCCTGCCGCCTCGGCCACCTTCGCCTGCTCCGCGTTGACGACGTCCATGATGACCCCGCCCTTCTGCATTTCCGCCATGCCTCTTTTGACTCTCTCAGTACCTGTCTGTTGCATCTATATCGACTCCTTCTATCTATTGATATTATATTAAAATAGTATAGAATTAAATCTGAATACTTAGAAGTATCAGTTTGGAATAATTTTAGGGGGTCAGATTATGCTGATTAATCTGGACAGGCAGGCGGATACACCGCTTTTCGAACAATTATATGCGGCACTCAGGGAACAGATACTGAATGGTGAGCTTGCAAGCGACCAGAAGCTGCCGAGCAAAAGACAGCTGAAGACGGACCTTGCCATCAGCCAGACGACCATCGAACATGCCTATAACCTGCTGCTGGATGAAGACCTCATCTACAGCAGGGAGAAAAGCGGGTTCTATGTATCCGCCATCGAACAGCTCAATCAAGGCACACCGGAGACCATCCCCAAAATCAGGCGCCCCGAAAGGAAGGAATATGCGCTGCCGCTCGGCACCATCGATACGACGCTCGTCCAGAGTGATGTGCTGAAGCAGATTGCCAGAGACGTCTATTCGGACCCCGAACTCCTGAATAAAGGGGACGACAGCGGAGAAACGGTACTGAAGGAACAGATCAGACACTATCTGAACATCAACCGGGGCGTCACATGCTCCACCGATCAGATATTCATCGGCCCGTCGACGGAATTCCTGCTTGAACAGGTGCTGTACCTGCTGAAGTATCCCAAGATGACGATTGAAGATCCCGGCTACCCGGTCATCCGTAAAGTGCTCGATCGGCTAGACAGCGGCATGGACACGGCCCGGGTGCTTGAAGACGGCATAGATGTCGATCAGGTGGCGGACCTCGCCCATCCGGTGGTCCACGTCACCCCCTCCCATCAGTTCCCGAGCGGAGCGGTCATGTCCCTCCAGAAGCGCATCCAGCTGCTGAACCATGCAAGCCGTAATGGCCACTATATCATCGAGGATGACTACGACAGCGAATTCAGATATACCGGGCGCCCCCTGCCCTCATTGCAGGGGCTCGACCAGAACGATTGCACCATCTATATGAGCACATTCTCAAAATCCCTCTATCCCTCTTTGCGGCTGTCCTGCATGGTGCTGCCCGCCTCACTTGCTGAACTTTATTACCAGAAGGCGCTCTCATGCAACGTACCCAGGCAGATGCAGCACATCGTCGCCCGTTTCATGGAACAGGGCTATCTGACCCGACACATCAACAGGATGCGCAAGGTCTACCGGAAGAAGATGGAGACCATCGTCGGGCGGATTGCAGCACATCACGCCGTCGAGATTCACGGGGAGCATACAGGCATGCACTTCATCATCAGGGTGCCTGGCATGAATCTTGAAGAAGCTGCCGCAAACCATGGACTCGTCCACGGCAGTGCCTACTCCTATGAGAAGAACCTTGAGGATACCGTCGTTGTGGGCATCGGGGAAAAGGAAACAGAGGAGATCATGGAAATTCTGGATCGTTTTCTTGAGGAGGTTGGTGTATGAGGATATGGGGCCGGTTTCCCGTCCCCCTCTGTTTTTCTAAGCATCAGGAAGGATGCGCCCATATCAACACAAAATAAAAAGACATGGATATTTCCATGTCTTTTGAGTGGGCCTAAGTGGACTCGAACCACCGACCTCACGCTTATCAGGCGTGCGCTCTAACCAGCTGAGCTATAGGCCC
>NZ_JONV01000008.1 GCF_000712035.1 Salinicoccus luteus DSM 17002
GGCCGGGATAAGTGCTGAAAGCATCTAAGCATGAAGCCCCCCTCAAGATGAGATTTCCCCATTAGATCCCTCAGAGATGATGAGGTGGATAGGTTCGGCGTGTAAGTGTGGCGACACATTCAGCGGACGAATACTAATCGATCGATGACTTATTCAATTAATGAAAACCGTGTTGGTTTTCTGCGCAACGCATTGTTTCTATCCGGTTTTGAATGTATATCATTCAACCTTATATTGTCCGGTGGCAATGGCGGAGAGGCCCCACCTGTTCCCATGCCGAACACAGCAGTTAAGCTCTCCAGCGCCGATGGTAGTTGGACTGACGTCCCGTGAGAGTAGGACGCCGCCGGGCAGTATTACTTACATAATTAAATTATGGATGCGATGAGCCGCATTGAGACCTTTACAGGTCTCTTTTTTTGTATAATGACAGTATAATCTAGTGAGGGTGGTTGGATCATGGAATACAGTATTGAAGTCACCGGCCTGTCCGAGACTGAGAAATTAGCGAGTGTTTTGGAAAAGAATATAGGGCCGGGAACTATCATTCTCCTTTCTGGAGACCTTGGCGCCGGCAAGACGACATTCACCCAATTCCTGGGACGGGCTCTTGGCGTCAAACGCAGAATGAGCTCGCCCACCTTCAATATCATTAAAAGCTATACCGGAAAATGTACTGTCCATCATATGGACTGTTATCGTCTTGAAGATAGTGATGAAGATCTTGGCTTCGATGAATATTTTAACGAAGATGATATATCTATTGTGGAATGGCCGATATATATAGAAGAATTTCTACCACAAGAATATCTATCCATTGAGATAGAAACACTTGATGAAGAGAAAAGGCGCTTCAGATTTTCTGCAAAGGGCACCACATACACTACAATACTGGAGGCACTTGAAAATGATTTCCCTTCTGATTGACACTTCCAACAGGCCATTATCGGTCGCTATGAACAGGGATGGATATTGCCTGGCAGAAATAAATACGACTGTGAAGAAGACACATTCTGCTACATTGATGGTATATATCAATGAGCTTTTTGAAATGACAGGCTACAAGCGCGGAGATGTCGACCGGATCATCGTGGCACGGGGGCCTGGCTCCTACACGGGTGTCCGGATTGGCGTCACAGTTGCCAAGACACTGGCCCAGGCATTGGATATAGACCTTTATTCTGTTTCGTCCCTGGCTGTCATTGCTGCTTCAACAGGCAGGGATGGTATCATGACACCGATGTTCGATGGCAGAAGGGGTAATGTCTATACATCCATCTACCGACTGAATGACAAATCGTTTGAAGAAGTGATGGAAGCAGGGTATATGTCACTCGATACAGTACTTTCACAGCTGAAAAAATACGATGGGGGTATCATATTGGCGGATGCCCTGGAAAAATTCAGTGGAAACCTGGGTACATACACCCATGCCACGCCACGCATCAGCACCGTCGAAAAGTTCGAGTCAATATTACGCCGTGAAGATGTTCATCAGATGGTGCCTGAGTACTTAAAAATATCGGAGGCTGAAAAAAATTGGATGGAGCGCAAACAGTCATAAGAAAAATGGAGATCGATGACCTGGAAGCTGTATATGAAATCGAATCAGCCTCATTTCCGAATACGTCATGGAACATCGAGTCGTTTTTAAGGGAACTGACAGCCAATAAGTTCGCGTACTATTTTGTCATTGAAAAAGAAGATAAAATAGTAGGCTACTGTGGTGTATGGCTCGTCATCGATCAGAGCCAGATTACGACCATCGCTGTGGCAAAAGAAGAACAGGGCAATGGCTATGGCCGTCGGCTTCTTCAGCATGCGAAGGAGTATGCTGGCCAATCTGCAGATATACTCTCATTGGAAGTGAGCATAGATAATCATAGAGCCATGAAGCTGTATGAAAAGGAAGGTTTCCTCTATGGAGGAATACGCAAGGACTATTATGGACCGGGAAAGGATGCACATGTCATGTGGGTGAGCTTGAATGAATGAAGAAGTGATCATACTGAGCATTGAGACGAGCTGTGATGAAACAGCATGCAGTATCGTCAGGAACGGCAACGAAATACTGTCCAATGTTGTGGTCAGTCAGATCGAAAGCCATAAGCGTTTCGGAGGTGTCGTCCCAGAAGTCGCTTCAAGACATCATGTTGAAACCATTACGGTGGTGATAGAGGAGGCGCTGGAAGAAGCAGAACTCGTTCCAGAAGACCTTTCAGCTGTGGCAGTGACTGAGGGACCGGGTCTGATTGGCGCACTGCTGGTCGGCATTAATGCTGCGAAGGCATTCAGCTTTGCCCATGATCTACCCTTGATTCCAGTCCATCATATTGCGGGACATATCTATGCAAACCAACTGGAGGAGGATCTTGAATTTCCGCTCATCTCTCTCATTGTTTCCGGAGGGCATACGGAATTGATCTATATGAAGAATCATATGTCATTTGAAGTCATCGGAGAGACAAGAGACGATGCAGTGGGTGAGGCTTATGACAAGGTGGCCAGAGTCATCGGTCTCCCTTATCCCGGCGGCCCCCATATCGACCGTCTGAGCAGGGAGGGGGAAGACACTTTCAATTTCCCAAGGCCCTATCTTGAACCGGGAAGCTATGATTTCAGTTTCAGTGGATTGAAGTCTTCAGTGATCAATACACTGCACAACCATAGGCAGAAGGACCTCACAATAGACAAGGCGGATGTGGCAAGGAGCTTCCAGGAGAGCGTTGTTGATGTACTGACTAAAAAAACGATGCTGGCTGTGGAGAACTACGGTGTGGAGAACCTCATCATTGCCGGGGGTGTAGCCGCAAACAGCGGACTGAGGGCGCGCTTTGAAATGCTCTGTCAGGAGCAGGGAATAAAGCTCAGCATCCCCCAGTTGAAGTACTGCACGGATAACGCAGCCATGATCGGTGCGGCGGCCTACCATCTTTACAACAAAAACGCCTTCGGCAGACTGGACCTGAATGGAAGGAATTTCATCGATATAGAAGAATACAGCATGTAAAGAGCCATGTCCTCAAAAAATGGGGACATGGCTCTTTTAGGTGCTGACCATTTGTCAATACGGAACGTCTGTTTTAAACAGACTGTGGATAACTTGTTGATAGAAATGAAAAAGACTGCTCAATCGCCGGGGAGACTGGGGATATAATTGTGTATAACTATGTGCATAAGTTTTAATGACTGTGGATTAAGGGCTGAATTATGCACGGCTGTGCACTTCCTGCTGTGAATAAAAGTGTGGTTAAATCCATTCAGGGGGAAATGGACATGAATGGAACCTGTGTTCGCAATATGATCATATCTCTTCCAGCTTTTCTTCCAATGCGGCCCACTCCATCATCAGCGTGTCGAGCTGTTCCCTCTGCACATTCAACTGCTGATTGAATTCTGATGCTTTTTCGTAATCTTCGTATACCTCAGGGTCGGCAAGTGTCGCCTCAGTCTCTGCAATTTCGTCCTCTAATGCCTGTATTTGTTCTTCCATTCTGCTCGCACTGCGCTTCAGTTTCTGCATCTCATTCCTTTTCTGCTTCTGCTGTTCATAATCCGTGCCATTGTGTCCTTTATCCTCCTGCTTCTCCACTTTGATATCGAGGGAGGCCTGTTCTTCCTTCTTGTGGCGATAGTAGCTGTAGTCGCCGTTGTAGGTCTTGAGATGCTGCAGGTCCATTTCCACGATTTTTGTGGCGATGCGATCGATGAAGTAGCGGTCGTGGGAGACGAACAAAATGGTCCCCGGGAAATTCTGAAGCGCCTCTTCCAGGACTTCCTTGCTGTCTATGTCCAGGTGGTTGGTCGGCTCATCGAGGATGAGAAGGTTATTCTTTTCGAGCATCAGTTTCGCAAGCTGGATACGCGCCTTCTCACCACCGCTCAGATCATTGACACTCTTCATCACTTCATCCTGGGTGAACAGGAAGCGTCCGAGCACTTTGCGGACATCGCTTTCGTTCATGTTCGGATACTCATGCCACAGTTCTTCCAGGACATTTCTGGTAGAAGTGAATTCGGCCTGTTTCTGATCATAGTATCCGATGGAGACATTTGTACCATAGATGACTTCTCCGGCATGCCGTGGCAACTTCTTCGCAATGGTTTTGACGAGTGTCGATTTTCCTATGCCGTTTGGCCCGATGACCGCCAGGCGATCCCCCTTGTCGACATTCAATGTGATGCCGCTGTTCAGCGTCTCCTCATAGCCGATGGCGAGTTTATTGATCCGGAGGACATCGTTTCCACTCTCCCTTTTTATATCAAAGGAGAAGCGTGCACTTTTTCTGTCGATCTGCGGTGTATCCATCCGGTCCATCTGCTCAAGCTTCTTGCGGCGGCTTTTTGCCATGTTGCTTGTCGAGGCCCGCGCTATATTCTTCTCGACGAATGTTTCAAGCTGCTTGATCTCCTTCTGCTGATGTTCATAGGCTTTCATCCGAAGGCTGTAGTTCTTCTCTTTTTCCTGGACGTATCTCGTATAGTTTGAGTGGTAGAGTGTGCCCCTGTACATCTCCACTTCAAAGATTTTGTCGACCGTCCGGTCCAGGAAGTACCGGTCGTGGCTGATGATTGCGATTGCACCTGTGAAACTATTCAGATACTGTTCGAGCCATGCCACGGTGTCCATGTCCAGGTGGTTGGTCGGTTCGTCAAGAAGGAGGAGGTCTGGTTTCGACAGGAGCATCTGTCCGAGGGCAAGGCGGGTTTTCTGTCCACCGGAGAATTCATCGACATTGCGGTCGAGGTCATCGATTGTGAAATTGAGTCCGGTTGTGACCGTCTTGATCTGGGCATCGATTGTATAGCCCCCCTGGGACTCGAATGAATTCTGCAGGGTATCGTACCGGTCCACCTGATCGCTGTAGGCAGGATTATCATAATCATGTTCCGCGAGCCAGGTGGTCACTTTCTGCATCTCCTCCTGGAGATTGAGCAGGTGGGAGAAGGGGCGCATCATTTCATCCCGGACGGTCTGGGAGGATTCCAGAGTCATCTGCTGGGTCAGGTAGCCGATGGAGATGCCTTTAGGCGTAGTGACCTGACCTTCATCAAGCCCGAGTTCTCCCGCCATTATTTTCATGAGCGTCGTCTTTCCGGCACCGTTTTTTCCAACAATGCCGACGGTTTCCCCTTTTTTTATCTCCAGATTTATATTTTCAAAAATCATATCCGTACCGAATGATTTCTTTACATTTCCCAATTGCATTACTATCATATTGATTACCTCACTTTCTTCAAGTCTACAATAAATAAATTAAAAAAACGATGAAATTAAATGACATTGACTACACCATGAAAATTGAGATATGCTATAATGTACCAACAGAGTGTAATAAACGAGGTGTGGGACATTTGAACAGTAAAAAGAAAATCCCAAATGCAACTATGAAACGTCTCCCTTTATACTATAGATTTTTTAAGAATGCTGAAAAATCCAGTGTGGACAGAGTATCCTCCAGAGAAATCAGTGAAGCATTGGATATTGATTCTGCCACTATAAGGCGAGACTTCTCCTATTTTGGTGAACTTGGTAGAAAAGGTTATGGATACAACGTCAAAAGCCTTCTGAACTTCTTCATGGAACATATCCAGGGGAACGAAGTAAGGAACGTGGCGATCATTGGTGCAGGTAATCTGGGCAGCGCATTATTAAACTACAAATTCAGTAACATAAATGATAGAATGAACATAGTTGCTGCCTTCGACAGCAATGATGAAATTGTTGGAACATCCATCAATAATACATTAGTATATCATCCAGATGAACTTGAGGATATGGTCAGTAGACATAACATAGACGTTGCGATACTTACCTTGCCGGCAGAGGTCAGCCAGGACATGGCTGAACGGCTTGTTGATGCGGGTATTAAAGGTATACTGAACTTTACACCAATCAGATTGGACGTAGCTGATGGAATCTATGTACACAATATAGATTTGAGTGTTGAATTGCAGGCGCTATTCTTTTATATGAAACATATTTAGGAGGGGTATTATGCTCGAACTGTTAATGCCGGTGACGCTTATGGCAGTAGGACCGACAAGTATGATTGTAATTGCTGTTGTAGCATTGATCATATTCGGACCCAAGAAGCTTCCTCAATTTGGACGTGCAATGGGCTCCACTTTAAAGGAATTTAAAGATGCAACAAAAGGTCTTGCTACAGACGATGACGACGAAGAAGAAGAAGAAAAGAAAAAACAGCCGAAGCAGATAGAAGCAGTTGAAGTCGAAAAAGCTGAAGAAACTAGAGTATAAGCATAGAGAATTGGAGGTGGCGAAAGCCACCTTTTTTTAAAGATTTTAAAGAGGTGAAAAGTAAGATGGCAGACTCGGAAAAAAGAGAGTTTACCGAGCACTTGGAAGAATTGAGAAAGCGTCTGCTGATTGTCATGTATTTCTTTGTTGGGGCACTGATCGTAGGATTTTTCCTGTCCAAGCCCCTGATATACCAGATGCAGAATGCACCATGGGCGGAATCCATCCAGATGCACGCGTTCCAGGTCACGGACCCGCTGAAGATCTACCTGCTTGTAATCGTCATAATCGGCCTTGTGGTGGTCCTGCCGGTCATCATGTACCAGCTTTGGGCCTTCGTGGCGCCGGGGCTGTATGGTAATGAAAGGAAATTAACATTGAGCTATATCCCAATTGTCATGGTCCTCATGCTGATCGGGATGGCCTTTGGCTACTTTGTTCTTGTTCCCTACATCATCCAGTTCACTTTCGACCTTTCGGAAGAGATGGGAATCGAGACGACCATAGGTATCAATCAGTACTTCGGGTTCCTGTTCAGGACAGTCCTGCCATTCGGTGCAATCTTCCAGATGCCGATCCTGGTGCTGTTCCTTACACAGCTTGGGCTGCTGACGCCGATGTTCCTCAGGAAGAACAGGAAGTATGCCTACTTCATCCTGCTGGTCATCGCGGCACTGATTGCACCACCGGACCTGATGACGCATATCATGCTGACTATACCAATGATCATCCTTTACGAAGTCAGCATCTACATTTCCAAAATCGGCTACCGCAGGCACTTGAAGGCAGAACAGAAGGCAATAGAAGAATCTTTGGATTCCGACTAGGGAGGTATTCAGAGTGACATTCGATTCGAACACTGAAGCATTTAAAGCATTGGATGAAAAAGGCAGCGAAGCATTGAATGAACGAATCGAGGAAGACCAGTGGAGGCAGAAATATCATTTGCAGCCTATTGTCGGCAGTATGAACTCCATTGCTGGCTTCGTTTATCACGAAGGCACTTATCATATCCTCTATCAATGGTCACCATTTGAAGACAAAAAGACGAAATGTTTGTATCATGTGACTTCGGATGACCTCGTCTCTTTTGAAAACAGGGGAATAGTGAAGATGCTGTCGGACGGAGCCTATTCGGGCTCCGCTTTTGTAAGGGAAGGGGATATCCACCTCTATCATACGGAAGTGCGGTCAAATGCAGTGTTCCAGCAGTACACCTCCCTTAAGATGAAATTGGATGGCTTCCACCCCGAAGGGACTGTGCCAATCATAAAGGGCGCACCAGCCGAATATGGATGGCTGATGAAGAATCCCAAAGTCTGGCGTGGAGATGGTGGATATTTCATGATGCTCGGGGCAGCGACATCAGAAGACTATGGCCGTGTTCTCGTCTTTGCCGGAAATGCACCGGATGCGTTTGAGTACAGGGGGGAATTGACAACACAACTCGACCAGTTCGGCTTCATGTGGGAAGCCCCGGATCATTTTGAACTGGATGGTCACCATGTGCTCATGTTCTGTCCCCAGGGCCTCGACAGGTACAGGAACAGCTATTGGAACATCTACCAGTCGGGATATATCATTGGGGAAATGGATTATGACTCATTGACGATGGACCACGGGCCTTTTCATGAACTTGATCATGGATTCGATTTCTATGCGCCCCAGACAACCCTCAACGGCAACGGCACACGCCTGATGCTCGGATGGATGGGCATGAAGGAAACCGGCTATCCGACCGATGGTGCATGGTCGCACTGTCTGACTCTGCCCCGTGAACTCTCGATTGAATGGGGGAAACTGAGGCAGAAACCGGCTGCGGCCCTCAAAAACCTGAGGGAATCGGAAATGACCGCCGAGGGATACTTCGATCATCGACCAAAAAAGATGAGGGATTTCTATGGAGACAGCTATGAGCTTGTCCTGGAAATGCTCGAGAACGATGCGACCCGTATTCATATCGACCTGAGGGTGAGCAGGCGGGAACAGACAAGCCTTATCTATGATACCGCCACCCGGACGCTCATTCTTGATACGGCCTTCAGTGGTGAAATGCCTGAAAATGTAGACGGAACAGAACGGAAGGTGATGCTTGATTCCCCGCTCTCCAAATTGCACATATTCGTCGATGCCTCAAGCATCGAAGTTTTTGCCAATGATGGGGAGGCGGCAATGACGGCACGCATCTTTCCTTCAGAAAAGGCAACGGGCATGGAGGTATCCACGGAGATCGGCAGCTGCCATGTCAAGATGACCAGGTATAGTCTGAAACAGCTATCATCCAATCCTGTAATCGAAAAGAAGTAGAGCAAACTTAATTTCAGTATTTAAACATAATTTTATTTCAATTCTGCTTATAATTGATTGATTATTTTGTTATTATTAATCTACACACGGTTAGGGTGAGAGGAGAGGGAAGACATGTTTTCGGTATTGAGCCAGATTCGTAAACGTTTTGAATATATGACACCAGTGGAGCAGCGCATTGCAAACTTCATGCTGGACAATCCCACGAAAGTGATCAACATGCCGGTCAAGGACATCGCGAGAAACAGCAATACCAGTGATGCGGCAATCGTCAGGTTCTCCAAGAGAATCGGCCTTGCAGGCATCAAGGAATTGAAGGTGGAGCTTGCAAAAGAGCTCCATACACTGGAAAAGGAGAATATATCCAGAGTCATCGACCTTGAACAGGATACGCATAAGGATATTTTTGACAAAGTATTCAAAAACACCATCCAAGCACTCTACAACACGGAAAAGATCGTCAATCGGAAAGCAATGAAGGAGGCGGCACATCTTTTTGCCAAATCGGACAATACTTTCATATTCGGAGTGGGGGATTCGGCGAACGTTGGAAATGAACTCGAACAGAAGTTACATAGGGTCAATATAAACGCCTTCTTCACCGCCGACAAATACCTGTGCATGACACGGCTGTCCAACGCGACGGAAAATGATGTGCTCTTCCTCATCACTCTGTCCGGCAAGACGAAGGAGATTGTGGAAGTAGTGAAGCTGGCGAAGAAGCTCGGGGTCAAAACGGTCATCCTGACACAGAACCATGCCTCCATCGCAAAGAGGAACGCGGATATCGCAATAGAAATTACTGAAGAAGAGACGAATATCCAATACATGAACATGACGAGCCGCATCGCCCAGCTTGTCATCTGTGATGTACTATTCTTCTATATCTGCCGGGAGCTTGGCGCCTCTGCCTATGATACGATCATCAAGACATATGACATTACCCACTGATCCAAACCCCTTTCACTATGAAAGGGGTTTTTACATAGTAAAGGCTTCTCAATAAAAGATATCTTATTGAAATACTACTGAAATATTCATTCCAAATTTTCCTGCTATATTAAGGTTATGTAACAAGATGGAAATTTGGTGGATACCGTCTCCCCATTCCAATATAATGATGATATTCGTAAATTGGTGGCAAAGCCTGATGGGGGAATTATTTTGAGAGAAAAACTGATGAAATCAAGTGTCGCATCCCTTTTGATCGCATCAACAATATTCACATATAATATGAACACAACAATAAAAGCTGATGAAACAGAAACAGTTCCAAGTACGGAAGAGAGTACGGAATTAATCGAAGAAGCGGTATCCACTGAAGAAAGTTCAGAAGAGACTGCAGAAGAAGCGGCAGAACAGGACCTGCTGGTCGAATCATCGCCGGAGAATGCACCAGAACAGGAAGTACAGCAGGAGGCCATCACAGAGTACAATATGCAGACAGAAGCCGATGAAACGGCACCTGCCCATGAGAGCCAGGATGATGTTCCGGTTGAGGAAGAAGACGAGACACTCGAGCCCCTGGAGGAGCCTGCCGGACAATCTGCTCTGGAGACCACTGAAGAGACACCTGAACCGCCTTCCGAAGAAGTGACGGAAGAAGCTTCTACAGAAGAAGCACCTGCAACACAACCGGAAGAAGGGATATCATCTGAGCCGGTGGCAGAGCAGACAGAGGAAGTAACCTCTGAAGAGTCAATCCAACAATCGGCGGTTGATGAGCCGACTGAAGAAGTAACATCCGAAACTTCAACCGAAGAGCTGCCAACAGAGCCGGAAGAGGAGACATCATCTGAACCGGTGGAAGAGCCAACTGGGGAAGAGACACTCGAGGAGTCGACCGAACAACCTACGGTCGAGGCGCCGACTGGAGAGGAAACATCTGAACCGACAGTTGAAGTCCCGTCGGATGAGCCGATGGAAGAGGAAGTCACCGACGAATCATCTGCCGAACCTTCCACAGAAGAGCCGGCAATCGAATATGACGAAGCCACAGATTATGGAAACGAGGAAAGTGGAGCTGAAACCTATTCGGATGAGCAGCCACTTTCGGAAGAGGCAGAGAAGGAAACTTCAGAAGTTCAAAGTGTGAACAGGCAGAATTACTACCGTTATGACCATGGCAATATTCTGGAAGGCATTTCATTGAGCCCAGGCACCTCTGATGAACAGCTGAACCTGCTCGACAAAAGGGTCAACCGTCTGATGTCGTCCAAAATCATACCTGAAGATGAAGTGGATGACGCGGATATCTTGGAAATTGAAGATGAAATCAAGAATGAAGAGGGTGTGATGGCTTCAACAGATCGGGAATCATTGCCTGATACAGGCGAAGCCGATTATACTTTCCTATACGGTACGACGCTCCTGATTGCAGGTGCCATACTGCTCTTCATTACAAGAAGGCCGAATAATCATAAATGCAAATAACAGGAAATCCCCATTCAAGTGAATGGGGATTTTTCTTACGATTAGTATGTTTTTATAGAGCTTTGTCATCTATTGAGTTCAGGTAGTCTTTGACTTCACCGACAACGGATTCGAGGCATCCGTCTTCAAATGGAGAGGTAAGGTTGGCAGACCGTGCCAATGCATTGAATGGCAGGGAGCCACCCAATTTGCACAGTTGGACATAGTCCGACCAGGCTGCCTCGAAGTCTTCATTCGCACGCTTCCAGAACTGCAGCGCACAAACCTGGGCGAGTGTGTAGTCGATGTAATAGAATGGTACACCGAAGACATGGCCCTGACGGTGCCAGAATGATCCGCTGGAAAGTGGCTCGATGCCATCATAATCCCGGTGGGGCAGATATTTGTCTTCAAGCTTCTTCCATTCCTGGCGCCTCTCTTCAGGTGTCAGGAATGGATTTTCATAAACGATATGCTGGAACTCATCGATGGCGACGCCATAAGGCAGGAAGGATATATTGTCCGCCATATGGGTGAATTTGAACTTGTCCGTGTCTTCCTTGAAGAAGAGCTCCATCCAGGGATAGGTAAAATACTCCATGCTCATGGAATGGATCTCAGCGGCTTCGAGCGTCGGGAACTGATATTCCGGCACTTCGAATCCCCGGGACATATAGCTCTGGAATGCATGGCCCGCTTCATGCGTGAGTACTGTGACATCATCCAGGGTGCCGTTGAAATTCGAGAAGATGAACGGTGACTCATATTCAGGAATGAATGTGCAGTATCCGCCACCTTCCTTGCCTTTCTTCGCTTCGACATCAAACAGGTCACGTTCCCTCATGAACGTATAGAATTCATCCGTTTCTGGAGATAGTTCCCTGTACATCTTCTCTCCATTTTTGAGGATTTCTTCAGGCCCGCCTTTTGGCGCTGCATTTCCGGTCACAAAGTCGAAGGATTCATCGTACGACTTCAATTCGGAAAGACCGATTCTTCTGCGCTGCCTTTCCTTGAGCTCTGTGACAAGCGGCACGACATGCTCCGCCACCTGGCGCCTGAAATTCTCAACCATCTCCCGATCATAATCGATGCGGTTCATGCGGATGTAGCCGAGTTCGACGAAATCCTTATAGCCGAGCTCAAGCGCAATCTGATGCCGGGTCTTGACCAGGTCATCGAATATCCGGTCTATCTTCTCAAGGTGCTCCCCCATGAAGCCCTGCACCGCTTCAGTGGCCCCTTTTCTCATGGAGCGGTCCGTATGCTGCGCGTAGGGACCGAATTCCGAGAGGTTGAGCACCTTTCCATCGAATTCGATCTCAGCAGAAGCCAGCAGTTTGGAGTATTCGGAATCGAGTCTGTTCTCCTTCTGGAGCAGCGTCTTCACTTTCGGATCGAAGCCCCTGATGGCGTTGTCTGCAAGGGCGAACAGCTGCTTTCCATACCGCTCTGCAAGTGCATCCTTGTATGGGCTCGAAGATAGTGCCTGATAGTATTTATGGTCGATCTCCTGTATTACAGGCCCATATTCGTCGAAGAAATCCCTTTCTCCGTCATAGAACTCGTCTTTTGTATCGATCGATGCCCGTATGTAGGCAAGGGTGCTCATCGTGGACAGATGATTGAAATGCTTGTTCAGTTCATCAATGACACTGCCCTGTTCCTCAGCAGATGTCTTTGTCTTGAATGTGTTGAGCAGGTCATCGACCTCGGAAGAGATCTTCTCGAGGTCGGGTCTTTCATATTGATAGTCTTTAAAAGTAAGTGCCATATGCATCCCCCTAAATGTTTATACAGTTATATTTTACCACATCGGCTGATGAATCATCCAAATTATTAATATGTTCAGATTATTTGATTTATGGGTAGTGTAGGGAAGAGAAGGATAAAAAGGAGAGAATTGTATGGTAGATGTAGATGAAGTGTTGGAAAGCAGAATTGGAGAGATGGCCAGGAAGACGAAAGAAATGGGCATCCCTCTCATGATAGTGATCGAAGGGCCGCCGGCTTCAGGGAAATCACGCCTTTCGAATGCACTGTATATGGCGCTGGATGCCAAATATACGGACTTCATGGCGACGCGTCCGCCGAGGGAGATCGATTTGAGATACCCTTTCCTGCAGAGGTACTGGAACCACCTGCCAAAGAATGGGAACATCAATATCCATTTCAGAAGCTGGTATGCCCAATACATCGACTACAAGACACGGAACATACAGGAGAATGTCAAAACGGATTACGTGGATATCAAGCAGGACATCGACCATTTTGAAGAGACGCTGATGAACAATGGCTATGAAATCATAAAGTTCTATGTGCATACGAGCGAGGCGGTCAGGAATCATCATATTGAAAAGCTCAAGTCCAACCCGGTCCTGAAATGGAAGGCGGAGGAATTCGAGGAGCGGCTGGATAAATTCGACTATGAGAATGAAATGAAGCAGTTTCTGGAAGCGCCGACCCGGTGCCCGTGGACGGTGATCGATTTTGAAGATAAGGGAGAGGCGATCAACACTCTATTCTCAACCATCATCGAACGCCTGGAAGAGCGGGTTGAGAAGGAGGAACAGGCGGAAGCGCCGAAGGTCGATGGGGAATTCACCGAGAATTATGAAGCTGAATTCTTCAACTTCGATTTTGAGAAGGAAAAAATAAAGAAGAAGGAATACAAGAAGATACTTCCCGGACTGCAGGAGAGGATGCGGGAGATCCAGTTCCAGCTCTATGAGAGGAAGATTCCCCTGGTCATCGTCTATGAAGGGATGGACGCTGCAGGGAAGGGCGGCAATATCAAGCGCATCAGGGAACCACTCGACCCGACGGGGTACACGGTCAACGCTACAGGGGCGCCGACGGATATCGAACTTGCCCATCACTACCTGTGGCGTTTTGCCACGGATGTGCCGAGAAGCGGACATATCGGCTTCTACGACCGCAGCTGGTACGGCAGGGTACTGGTGGAACGCATCGAAGGGTTCGCTTCGAACAGGGAATGGAAACAGGCCTATGAGGAAATCAATGACTTTGAGAAATCATTGTACAACTCCGGGGCAATCATCGTGAAGTTCTTCCTGTCCCTGGACAAGGATGAACAGCTTGAGCGCTTCGAAGACAGGGAGAAAGACCCCGACAAGCAGTGGAAGCTGACCGACGAAGATTGGCGGAACCGGGAGAAGTGGGATTTGTATGTCGAGGCGAGTGAAGATATGGTGCGCAGGACACATACAGCCCATGCGCCGTGGCACATCGTTGCAGGGAACAACAAGAAATACGCCAGAATCACCGCGCTCAGGAAAGTCATTGAAGCATGCGAAGCGCGGCTGGAAAAGGAATAGAAACCGGCTTCGGCCGGTTTTTTTACGGAATTCGAAATAATTCTTGCAGCTTTCCCCGAAAATGTATATCCTATAAATGGCAACTATTTATTTTAGAATATTTTAAATAGTTGGAAACATAAAGGGGGAAGAATAGATGCAGTCAGCCAAACGGATATTTCTCCTGTTTGCCGTCATGCTCATGATATTCAGTACTTTTAGTTCCGAAGTGCTTGCAAATGAGCTCGGTAAACCGCAGCGTTCGCCATCACTGGATGAATCGCACCTGGAGAAATATGAAAATGTAGAGGCCCAGATGGAAGTATTGACCGGGCCGGCCCAGCTTGGGGAAAGCCTGAGGGACAAGTCGGGGAACGTGAATGTCATTGTACATTTCAGGGAACCTTCCGTCGGACTCCAAAAAGGCATTGTCCAGTCGCAGGGGAAGAAATGGTCCAATCTTGATGCTGGAAAGGTCAAGGAGAAGATAGAGAAGCAGCAGCAGCAGGCAGAACACAGCATGAGGAATAAAAACATCAACTTTTCCAAGGGGAGTACATATAATACCGTGCTGAATGCCCAGTCTATGACTGTTGCAGCAGAAGATTTAGACAAGCTGCTCGAAGTTGAAGAAGTGGCCCTCGTCGAAGAGAACTTCTACGTCCATCTGGATCCTGAGACAGGCAATGGACATGATGAGGATATAGAAGGCCTTACGGATGTGTCGGATGAAGACATATCACCAAACTACATCAAAGGCATCACGCATCTTGGCATTCCAAAGGTGTGGGAACTCGGCAACAGGGGGCAGGGCGTCAAAGTCGGTGTCATCGATACGGGCATAGATTATAACCACCCTGACCTTGCCGGCGTATACAAGGGCGGCAGGAACTATGTAAACGGCCCAGACTACAATACAGAGCGTCCCGCAGATGACCCGTATGAAACAAAACCGGAGGAGCGCCCGGAAGGGATGCCTGAATACGACCAGAACGGCAGCTCCTACTGGACGACCCATGGTACGCACGTAGCGGGCACGATCGCAGCGCAGGGCAACAACGACTACGGCATGATCGGTGTGGCGCCTGCAGTCGACCTGTATGCCTATCGTGTGCTCGGCGCATACGGCAGCGGCTATACATCATGGATCGTCGGGGGCGTCGAGGGTGCAGTGGAGGATGGCATGGATGTCATCAACCTCTCACTCGGCAATACGCTGAGTGACGAAAGCCAGGCCAACTCGTTTGCATTGAACAATGCGATGTTGCTTGGCACCGTATCCCTTGCAGCGACGGGGAACTCGGGTCCTGAGCGGTCGACGGTCGGCGGACCGGCGACAAGTACGATGGCAATCAGCGTCGGCAATACGACACTGCCTGAACAGCGTGTCGCTTCCAACGTCACGCTTGAAGCGGAAGGATTTTCAGAGACGCTTGATGCCAACTTCATGGCATTCATGATGGGTACCCACCCTGAAACGCAGCTCGACACGGCAATGGAAGTGGCCAATGTACCGGGAATCGGTGCATCTGAAGACTTTGAAGGTGTGGATGTCGAAGGCAGGATTGCGCTGATCCAGCGCGGTGAGATCGCATTTGTCGACAAGATATGGAATGCACGTGAAAATGGCGCCCGCGGCGTCATCATCTACAACTCGGCAGATGGGTCAAATGCGCCGGGGCCGGTGGATATATTCCTCGGTACGGCATTCGACTATATCCCGACATTGGATATATCACACACAGTCGGTGCTGAATTTGCCGCTGCATTGGAATCCGGAAGCGGACAGGTTACGTTCAACAGCTTCGAGGACACAATGACGGCAGGAGACCAGGTGAATGCATCCTCTTCAAGAGGACCATCGACACCAAACTTCGATATCAAACCGGATATCACAGCACCTGGAACGAACATCCTTTCAACGATTCCGGTATTCGCATCTTCCGGAGACGGCTATGAGAAAGCATACGCGCAGTACACGGGTACTTCAATGGCGACACCACATGCTGCCGGAATAGCAGCACTGATCCTGGAACTGAATCCTGAGTGGGGTCCATTCGATGTCAAATCCGCAATGAGCAACACGGCAAAAGTGCTGGATACTTCAGCATTCGATGTGTTTGCCCAAGGGGCCGGACTTGTCCAGCCATACGCGGCAGCAACGACGGATACACTAATCAAAGTGCCGCATGAATCCACGATGGATGGCACGACGCATACCCATACTCGGGGAACGATGTCATTCGGATATGAAAGTCCGGGAGACACTGCCAGGACGGTGACGAAGGATCTGATCATCGAGAGCGGATCCGGAGGCACATACAGTTTTGAAGTCGTTACGACCAAGGCACCGACAGGCGCCATGGCAGGTGCTACCCTGACACCGAGCATGAACTCGGTGACGGTGAACGGCAGCCAGACTGTGGAATTCACACTGGATATCCCTGCAGGAACAGCAGAGCCGGGTAATGAATTCCTGGGCTACATCAACGTCTCCAGCGGATCCGGTACGTATTCCGTACCATTTGCTGTCGGATTCGGGGAACCGCTGAAGCAAGGATTTGCAGAGTTCGCACTGAATGACTACCATATGTCACCAAATGGGGACGGCGTACAGGATGAAACATCCGTATATGCCGCATTCCACAACCCGCAGGAAATGACACAGTTCAGCTGGTTCGATCTGCTGAATCCGTCAGCCGGTCCTGCAGCTGACGGCTATATCGGAGACTTCGCCTTCGAAACGGGTATCCAGTCCGACATCACGGTCCCGATCGACGGTACGATGTACAATATCGAAAATGACGAGTATGTCTATTCCGACGTGCCGGACGGCGTCTACACCATCGATGCCATTTCACTGCATGAGGGCGGCATAGAACTCGAGTATGACGGCCCGCTGTTCGTCAAACGTGAAGCCACACAAGTTGCAGAGCCGGCAGTTGCATCCGGAATCATCACTGCGGATGTCACAGACCTGTATATCGAAGCATTGCCTTCATTGCAGGAGATGTACGGCATGAGCTATCATCCGAACGACATGATCAACGCAACCTACTTGCTTTCAAATGGCACGACGGAAGAGGAAGGAGCAGTGGAACTCAATGCCGATGGAAGTCTGGCAATGGACTTCACAGGCTATACCGGCACATATCATCTGACGCTTGAATTCGCAGATGCCGCCGGCAACAGCACCTCCTATCCATACACGGTCGATTTCGATGAGGACGTGATTACCGAAGGCCAGGACGAGCTTCCGGGAGGGGAGGCGCCGATTGACGCCTACGCAGTCACTGAAGCGGATATTGGGGACGGCATAAAGAGGAACAACATCAAGGATATTCATGTCGCCGTACCGGATGAATATATCGCAGATGGTTCCGCAACCGTCAGCATTTCCGATACGCTGATTTCCCAATTTGCAGAAATGCGTCCAAACAAGACGGTGGTGCTGAACGTCGGAGGTTCCGCCGTCCAGCTGACCGTCCAGAACTTCCAGCAGTTTGCATCATACGACAGCGTGGAGGTTACTGTGATGCGTTCACCATCTGATGAAGCGCATCATGTCAGTGACATCTATGAAGTCGTGCTCACCGGCATCAGCGGGGAAACGGAAGAAACCATCACACAGCTTGATTCCGAGATGCGCATCATGATCGAAGCGCCAGGCAGACACTTTGATGTATATGACATCGCAGCAGAATCCGTCATCAAATCCAAATACAACAAGAAGCAGCAGGTGATAGAGACGACGGTGCCATCATCATATGTAGTGATAGAACAAAACTAAAGCGATTGAAAAACGGATTCCATGAGGACTGTCTCATGGAATCCGTTCTAATTTGAATATATGTGTGGACCTGCAGTCGCAGGGGCAAAAAAGAACGGGAACAGGATCACTCCCGTTCCCGCCACATGCACCCCTACATCAGCAGACGGATGATCATGCCGATGCCATTCTGTATATCTTCAAGCTGTTCGATATAATCCTGGAACATCAGCTGAAGCAGGACGACCAGTCCATTCATGAGCATATGCACCATGATGGGCACAATCAGCCTGCCGGTGATGACATACAGGAAGCTGAATGTATAGGCCATGACGACATAGATGAGTACATGGGTGAAGTCCCAGTGGGCGACAGCGAAGATGAGTCCGCTGACGAGGCCGGCGACAAGGAAGGAAACCACTTTCGGCCCGGGCACCACTTCGTATATCTCCCCGAATATGGCACGTCGGAATACGTACTCTTCCAGTATGGGGCCGAGCAGTGCGACGACGAGTATCATGAATGGAGCGGATTGTATCATATCTATGATTCCGGCGGTGTTCTCACTCTCCATCGGATTGCCGAGCACATAGACGTTCACAAGTCCCGCAATCACCTGTGTGGCATAGGCGAGGACGACACCACCGACAATCCATGCGATTGTTACGGGAATGTCCGCCTGGCGGCCGCGCTCGATCCGGTTCTTGTTCTTATGGAGCTGTCCGATTGCGATGACGGCAATCACTCCGATGGCGAAAGCGATCGCCTGATACGGCAATATCTGGTCAAGGAGCTGTGCTTCAGTAATTGAAGGATTGACTGCAGCCATGACGATGGAAACCGGCACGACGGCAAACTGTACTGCCAAAAATATTACGATGATCAATGCACTATATAACTGTCTCAAGATAAACCCTCCATTTTCCAATACAGCTATTCTACCCTAAAAATTAATGGTGATAAAGCAAAGAGAAAATACTTGCAATATTGACCAACTTTGATTATTATTTAATTGTTAGCACTTCGAATGCCTGAGTGCTAAATCTAATGATGTTTGTACTATATAAAGGAGGGCTTTCACGTGTTGAAACCATTAGGCAACAGAGTCGTCATCGATTTGACTCAAAAGGAAGAAACTACAAAGAGCGGCATCATTCTGACTGAATCCGCCAAGGAGAAACCACAGGAAGGTACAGTGGTAGCAGTAGGTCCAGGGAAAGTATTGGATAACGGAACCCGCGTCGAGCTTGAAGTCAAAGAGGGAGATCGCGTCGTCTATTCCAAGTTTGCTGGTACTGAACTGAAACACGATGATAAAGACTATCTCGTCCTTTCCGATACCGACATTCTGGCAGTCATCGAATAGGACATCCAAAAATTAAAGCGCAAAGCATTAGATTTAGATTCGTATAGGAGGAATGATTGATAATGGCTAAAGAACTGAAATTCTCTGAAGATGCACGCCAGTCCATGCTCGCTGGTGTAGATAAATTGGCAAATGCTGTGAAAGTCACACTTGGACCAAAGGGACGCAATGTCGTTCTTGATAAATCCTTCACTTCACCGCTCATCACAAATGACGGCGTGACGATCGCAAAGGAAATCGAACTCGAAGATGCATATGAAAACATGGGTGCAAAACTTGTCGCAGAAGTGGCGAACCAGACGAACGAAATCGCTGGTGACGGTACGACGACTGCAACAGTCCTTGCACAGGCAATGATCCAGGAAGGCCTCAAGAACGTGACAAGCGGTGCCAACCCTGTAGGCATCAGATCTGGTATCTCCAAAGCGGTGGAAGTTGCAGTGGAAGAACTGCAGAACATTTCCCGTCCCGTACAGGATAAGGAATCCATTGCACAGGTCGGTGCAATTTCAGCAGACGATCCGGAAGTTGGGGAATACATTTCCGAAGCAATGGAGAAGGTCGGAAACGACGGTGTCATCACAATTGAAGAATCCCGCGGGTTCAAGACTGAACTCGAAGTCGTGGAAGGTATGCAGTTCGACCGTGGCTACACTTCACCTTACATGGTGACGGATTCCGAGAAGATGGTAGCGGATCTCGATAACCCTTATATTCTTATCACGGATAAGAAGATTTCCAATTTCCAGGATGTACTGCCACTGCTCGAACAGATCGTGCAGCAGTCCCGTCCGATCCTCATCATCGCTGATGACGTCGAAGGCGACGCAATGGCGAACATGGTACTCAACAAACTGCGCGGCACATTCACTGCAATCGCAGTCAAAGCACCTGGATTCGGCGACCGCCGCAAAGCGATGCTCGAAGATATCGCAGTGCTGACAGGCGGCCAGGTCATCACTGAAGACCTTGGACTCGACCTGAAAGACGCGACTGTCGACATGCTCGGTACAGCATCCAAAGTCAATGTGACAAAAGACGATACGACAATCGTCGAAGGGGCTGGAGAAAAGAACAACATCGAAGCACGCATCGGTCAGATCAAATCCCAGATCGAAGAGACTTCTTCTAGCTTCGACAAGGAAAAACTTCAGGAGCGTCTTGCGAAACTCTCCGGTGGTGTTGCAGTCATCAAAGTCGGTGCAGCAACTGAAACGGAAATGAAAGAGCGTAAGCTCCGCATCGAAGATGCACTCAACTCCACACGCGCTGCTGTGGAAGAAGGCATCGTAGCCGGTGGGGGAACTGCACTGGTGAACATCTACAACAAAGTTTCCGAAATCGAAGCCGAAGGCGATGTGAAGACAGGCATCAACATCGTACTGAAGGCACTCGAAGCACCACTTCGTCAGATTGTGGAAAACGCCGGCCTTGAAGGTTCCGTCATCGTAGAACGCCTCAAGACGCAGGAACCGGGCATCGGTTTCAATGCAGCAACTGACGAATGGGTGAACATGATCGATGCAGGTATTGTGGATCCTACAAAAGTTACACGTTCTGCACTGCAGAATGCTGGATCCGTTGCAGCAATGTTCCTCACTACAGAAGCGGTAGTTGCCGACATCCCAGAAGAGAATGGCGGCGGAGATGCAGGCGGCATGGGCGGCATGCCAGGCATGATGTAATAAAGATTTCTCTCACTTGAGAGGCTGTCTGTATTAAAAATTTGAAGACTACTTCCTTTCATTTCAGGAAGTAGTCTTTTTTGTACTCAAATTTACATATCAGAGGTCCTTACACGAAATTGGTTATAGTCTGAGACTATAGTGAGAGATAGTTTTTAAGTGTTACACAATATCATACCAAAATGATATGCTTATACTCATTAAATAATTCAAAAATATACTACTATTTGAATTTAACATATAAATTTTTAGGTGGCGGATATGAATAAAAGTAAATTTGAAAATAGGCATTGTATCATTTAGACAATTTTATTAGATCGCTCTTATCATGAGTTGGCTGAGGGAACTGGTCGACGAAGCCCGGCAACCGCCTTTTATGGGAATGATGCTACTTCCAACAGACAGGGATGTCTGAAAGATGAGAGGAAGAAGCCACTATGTTTTACGATCTTAACCCTCTTTCCTAAAGAAAGGGGGTTTTGTGCAAAAGGAATGCAACCGTTATAAGAAAGGATGAAGTATATGGATATTGTGATTTTAGAGGGGCTCCGGACACCCTTTGGCAAATGGAAAGGGTCCTTATCAGAGTTCGAAGCCAAGGAGATAGGTACTTTAGCTGTCAGGGAACTATTGCATCGGCTACCTGAAGCCAAAGAAGCGGATGGTGTTCTACTATCACAGGTGCTCCAGGCAGGCCAGGGGCAGAATCCGGCAAGAAGCGTTGCAGTAGAGGCTGGAGTATCTCTATCTGTGCCCGCCATTACTTTAAATAATGTATGCCTAGGTGGATTGGCCTCCATAACTGATGCTGCTCGTCGTATTCATTTTAATGAAGGAGAGTTGTACATCACAGGTGGATTTGATTCGATGACCAATGCCCCTTATACTGCTGCGGTTCGTAAAGAACAGTCCATGGGTGCACTGCAATTGACGGATACATTGAGTAATGATGGTCTATGGTGTGCACTGGAGGATGAATCGATGGGCGTGATGACAGACAGAAAAAATAAGGATTTTGGAATTGACAGAGAAGCTCAGGATCGATATGCACAGATGTCACAGGAACGCGCGACAGCTGCGAGTGAAGCGGGGCGTCTTCAGGAAGAATTCGTTCCTTTAGAAGTGGCTGGGAGTTTTTTTTCTAGTGATGAAGGTATACGATCCGGTTCTTCTATAGATAAATTGGCAAGTTTGAGACCCGCATTTGCTGAGGGAGGAACAATTACAGCCGGAAATGCATCCCAGATGACAGACGGTGCAAGTGTTGGAATTATTTCATCTAAAAAAAATGCAGATGCGCTTGGTAAAATGCCATTGGCACGCATACTTGGGTGGGCTGAAGTTGCTGGTCCGGATACGAGCTTGCAAACGAAACCTGCCCAAGCAATCAGAAAAGTTCTGGAGAAAACGAATCTAACGTTAAATGATATTGATTTATTCGAAATCAATGAAGCTTTTGCGAGTGTAGTGATTGCGAGTTGCAGAGACCTTGGAATTGGTTATGACAGAGTAAATGTCAATGGAGGTGCGATAGCAATTGGCCATCCACTCGGTGGAACCGGATTCCGACTTGTCTTGACTATAGCAAAAGAATTGCAGCGTCGGGGAGGCGGAAAGGGAATTGCTTCACTGTGTGGTGGAGGCGGTCAAGGCATGGCGCTGCTGATAGAAGTTCCGAAAAACTGGTGATTGGGAGTAATGATCAAAAGTAGGCATTTCACCCTCACCTACATGAACAGGAATAGCAGAGATTTTTCGTGCAGTGTGTAAATAGAGTCTAATAAGATGGAAGGGTGAGCCTCATGATAGGAGTATATTTTATATTGCTTGCATTATTTTGGACAGTTGGTCTACTGATATGGAAAAAAATTTATGTGATGAAAGAAAGAGGGGAGGATAAGCGATGACGACAGCAACAGACGCATTATTTTGGACAATTGCTATTATGCTGGTTGGGTATTTTTGCCTTGTTGTATGGATTGGGAAAAAGGGATCTCATTTTAGTCGGACGATGGCTGGGTTTGCAACGGCCCGTGGCAAAGTGAGCCCTGTGATTGTTGGAGCAAGCTTTGCAGCTTCATATGCAAGTGCCAATCTGTTTATTGGCGTTCCTGGTCTTGCTTATCAATATGGTACGTCAGTCCTGTGGTATACTTTGGGATGTTTTGGCGTTTCATGGCTTGGTCTTCTCTTGTTTGCCAAAACTTTCTGGAGATACAGCAAAAAATTCGGAGGGGTTTCCACACTGCCTGAATGGCTTGGAAGGAGATATAACAGCAAGACCCTTCAAGTGCTTGTTGCCATTTTGATTTTATTCAACGTGTATTATATTGTAGGTCAAAATGTGGGACTGGCTACCATCTTTGAATCCATCTTGAACATTCCTTATTTCTGGGGAGTCATTATTGGGGTTCTCATAACGGTTCTTTATATTGGACTGGGAGGGGCATTTGCACAGCTCATCACAGATGGTGTACAAGGTATTTTGATGGCACTCATTTCTATTTTTATTTTCATTTCTTTATTTTGGACAATAGGTGGAGGATTGAACGTATTTGGAGAACTTTCATATAAACTCGAAGCGATTGATCCGAATCTGACAGGTTTCCTCTCAGTAGGTGGTCCTTACGATAGTCCAATGGCGATAATGGCTGTTCAATTTCTATTGTTCAGTTTTGTATTAATGCCTCATCTACTAAATAAGGTACTATCCCTTGAAAGTGAGGAACAGCTTGCTCCATTTACATTATCCGCTGGTTTGATTCTGTTTTTAATTTCAACATTAATGGTGCTCGGAGGTCTTGCAGCACGCGTGGTCGCCCCATCCTTATCCAGTGCAGATGCAGCAATTCCAGTATATGTCCTTGAGTCATTCCCGACTATCATTGCAGCACTTATTGTTGTAGGTCTCATCTCTGCGATTCTATCAAGTACGGATAGTCTTTACTTGGGGCTGACGACAAGTATTGGCAATGACTTCTATAAGGTCCTGGCTCCGGTCATATCAAAAAAGCCGATTGCTCTAAGTGTGCTGGACAGGAATGCAGTAAATATATCGAAAGTCTCTTTAATACTTGCAGGACTCATAACATTATATCTTTCGCTGGAGCGTCCTGAGTCACTGTCTATTCTAATTCAATTCAGTTTCTCTGCAATCATTTGCGGCATCATTGCTCCAGTCACATTAGGGTATTTCTGGGAAAAATCAAACGCACCTGGTGCCATCGCATCTTTGATTGCCGGCACGGTCTTGTATGTATTTTTTACAAATCTAAATATCATTGAAAATATATATATTGCAATGTTCTTTGCGTCTGTTCTGGCATTTATCGTAATGGTGGGCACATGTTTGGCAACGCAATCCGTAGCTAGCGAGCATAAGCAAGAGTCTCTTGCAATTTCCGAAAATAGTAATTATTAGATTATTCAATATAGTATGCATTTCCATTTTGATTGGGCCATGTTTTAGCAAGGAGGATAAAGAATGAATGAACGACAACCCGGGATGATCGCTGCTTCCATAGTATGGGAACCGTCTGAACGAAGAGTATCTGAGTCGAATATAAAAAAGTTTTCTGATCAAATAGGCATTCCGTTTGAACCTTATGAAAACCTGCACCGCTGGTCTATAGAACAGCCGGAAGCGTTTTGGTCAACAGTTTGGGATTTTGCCGGTATTATCGGAGATAAAGGGGAAACCATTCTCCTTCCGGCAGAAGATGATGGCATGTTAGGTGCAAAATGGTTTCCCGAAGCTGATATAAATCTAGCAGAAAACCTACTGCGCGGGAATGATTCCCGTATTGCGGTCTATGAAGCAAATGAGCATGGTGTCCAGAAGGGCGTTAAAATGTCAGAGCTTCGAAGCATGGTTGCAAAAGCACAGGAGGGTTTACGCAAGCTGGGTGTAGAGAAAGGCGACCGGGTTGCAGGTATAGTGAAGAATGACTTGCAATCGTTGGTTTCTTTACTTGCAACGGCTTCACTTGGTGCGGTCTGGAGTTCGTGTTCGCCTGATTTTGGAGGCAAAGGAATCATCGATCGTATCGGTCAAGTTCAACCTAAGGTACTCATTGCTGCTCTGGAGTACGAATACAACGGTAAGTCTTTTAATGTTCGTGAAAATATAATGGCGGTCAGTGATGAATTGGAAAGTGTGTCTGCAGTGGTTTCGCTCTCAGAAACAACAGATTTTGCATTGAATTCTGATGTTCAACTGTCAACATGGTGCGAATTATTGGCAAATGATATGGAGGAGCCGACATTCACACGTGTACCATTCAATCATCCTCTCTATATCTTATATACATCCGGAACCACGGGGCTGCCAAAATGCATTGTCCATTCTGTCGGTGGTGTTTTGCTTCAACATGTGAAGGAACATCAGCTTCATTGTGATGTAAAGAAAGACGATATTTTGTCATGGTATACGAGTACATCATGGATGATGTATCCATGGCTTGTGTCGGGTCTTGCCAGCGAAGCGAGCATTGTCGTTTATGATGGTGCACCAATTCTTAAGAATCGCAACAGTATTTTATGGGAGATTGCTGAAGAAATCGGCATTACACATTTCGGAACAAGTCCAAAATATCTTGCCACATTGGAGAAATGCGGATATGAACCTGGAGAAAATCACGATTTATCGGCCCTGAAGGCATTGATGACAACAGGAGCGCCGCTCATTGGTGAGCAGTATGATTGGGTCTATGACAAAATAAAAGAAGATCTCTTATTGGAATCCGTTTCGGGGGGTACTGAAATTATAGGTTGTTTTTTCATGGGAACACCCATCCATCCTGTTATACGAGGAGAGATCACATGCAAAGCTCTGGGAATGGCAGTAGAAATTCTGGATGATGCGGGCAGTTCTGTTATTGAAGAGAAAGGCGAATTGGTGTGCACCCAAGGATTTCCAAGCATGCCGCTTACTTTTTGGGGAGAAGGAGGAGATGATCGTTATTTCAACACCTATTTTTCGAAAAATGAAGGTATCTGGACACATGGAGATCTAGTGAAAGAAACAAGAGAAGGGACATTCATTATTTATGGACGTACGGATACAGTACTGAACCCAGGCGGAGTTCGAATTGGAACATCAGAAATTTATCGGATTGTCGAGCAAATGCCTCAAATAAAAGATTCCCTTGTATTTGGCTACCCAATTGAAAATGATGAAGAAGTTGCATTGTGCATTATGACGGAAAATGAGGGCCTAGATGAGGAGGTAGTCGAGGAAATCCGTCGGAATATACGGATGAAGGCTTCCCCACGTCACGTGCCACGGCGTATTTATCTTGTAAATGAAATTCCGTATACGAATAATGGCAAAAAAGTGGAAGGGGCCGTACGCTCAATCTTACATGGACAAGACGTTAAAAACAAAGCTTCCTTGGCAAACCCAGGCTGTCTTGAAGAATATCTAACTTTGAATAAAAAGAATTATTTCTAACATTAAAATTATGATGCGTGTGGAAGTCGTTTATTAAAAGTTCGAAATAAAAAACCTTTCCGAAGCCTCAAACTGCTCCGGAAAGGTTTTATTTTTATTTATTTCCGAAAAACTTCTCTGCTTTTTCCAGGAATGGTTCATCTTCCGGGTTCATTTCGTACTCTTCGACAATTGCGTCTACGGGACAGACAGCAACGCATGCGCCACAGTCGATGCAGATGTCTGGATCGATGTAGAACTGATCCGGACCTTCTTCGATGCAATCTACCGGGCAAACCTCAACACAATCTCCGGACTTCTCAGACATACACGGTTGAAGGATAACATATGCCATGGGACGACCTCCTCACTTATATAAAGATATCAATCTGTTGCAACTCCTGATGATACAGGAAACTTATGTGGAAACCTGAAAATGTAGATCATTCTTCAGATGAATGCTATTTTCAGACAGCTTATTATATTTCAATGATAAGGCAAATTTGGGCTGAGGTCAATTTTACATGACAATTCTTTGAAGCAAAATGTTTCAAAACCACTGGTTGAAACGAAGCATTTGTTATTCGATTCTGAAGCTGTAACGCTGCTCATCCGTCTGAACACCTTTGGAGAAGGTGCGTTCGATGAAGGTTGCATTGTCTTCGTGATCAATGAGAATGACCGTGGATGACCGGGTGCCGTACTCCGGTGTGCTGATGAAGGGGGAGGAAAGTTTCCGCTCGAGCGATTCGGGCAGTCCGGTATCAGGCAGATTGTCCTCCGCTTCCTCAGAGTCGGCGAGGATGCCGAAAATGACATCAGGGTCTATCGATCTCTCATTCTGGAGATATTCTTCGAGCCTGCTTCTTCCTTTGACTACTTTCGGCCAGGGCGTATTGAGGTGATGGTTGCTGAGGCCGTGTGTACCGTCAGGCACGCTTTCTGGGCTGATGCCGTCATTGTTCAAGTAGTACATGTCATTCTGGTTGCCTACAAGGAGGTTGAAACCAGAGTACTCATCCTTTTCTGCTTCCAGGGATTGAAGGTACTGTTCCAGCGGCATGTCACCGGTAAGGTAATTGCTCACAAGGGCACCCCGGGATTTCTTGTCGGTGCCATCCATCCCAGGCTTCCTGATGTTCGTCACGGCAGCGAACCGGCCGCTCTTTGTGAGTCCGAGCCAGGTGCCGCCTTTGCTCAAATCCTTGCCAGCGAGCACTTCAGGGTGATCCTGCCAGAATCCGGCGGAAGCGGTCGGCCGCTCGTAGAATTCGTCCCGATTCGCCGCGACGATGAGCTTATACTCCGGATGACTGTTTTTTTGAAAAATGATCAGGCACATATGCATCCCCTCGATTTTTAATAGTACCCTTATGGTACCATGTCACTGGAATGGGGGCACGTTTGCGGTTTCGTGGTGTGGTCATGATTGGTATAATGAGGAAAATGAAAGTTTGGAGAGGTGAAGATGAAAAAATTTATATGGGTCATACCGGCGGTGCTGATTCTTGCTGCGGGTCTTTATTTTCTGATGACCTCTGGACTGTTCCAGAAATCGGAGGAGGAGACGCTCGACCGGTTCACGGAAGCTTATCAGAATGAAAATTATGAGGAAATATATCCACTTCTGAGTGCATCTGCAAAAGATGACTACCCGGAGGAGGAAGTCGTTGAACGCAACAGAAGCCTGTACGAATCCCTGGGCGTGGAGACCGCAACGCTTGAGAACATCGAAGGTGCGGAGTCGAATGAGGAGAATGACCAGGAGAAGCGGTATACAGGAGACCTTGTGCTGGATACCCGATATGGAGAAATGAATAGGGAGTACACGATCGACCTGTCATACAATGAAGAGGAGAATGACTGGTTCATTGAATGGACGCCGGATATGATCATCCCGGGTCTGGCCGACAATGAATTGAGGATTGATGTCTCCAAAGGCCAGCGGGGAGAAATACTGGACCGCAACGGAGAAAGGCTTGCCTTCAACGGAACGAAGGAAACTGTAGGCTACATAGCCGGCCGGTTGGATGAAGCGGAGCTGCTTGAAGCCGGGGAAGCGCTGGATATGGGTGAGGAAAGCCTCCGGAATATATTCAACGAATCCTGGATCGAGGACGGCATGTTCGTTCCCGTGAAGGACACCCATCGTTTTGACGAAGAGGCACGGGAGGAATTCCAGGATCTCGGCCTGACAATCCAGGAATCCGAGGCCAGGGAGTATGCGCTCGAGGATGCTGCATTCCACCTGCTTGGCTACATCGGTCCGATAACGGCGGAAGAACTGGAAGAGCGGGATGAATACACTTCCGGCGACATGATCGGCAAAAGGGGCGCCGAGCGGCTATATGAAGATCGTCTGAGCCCTGAACAGGGGCATACCGTCTCAATCGTCGATGAATCCGGCAATACAGTGGAGGAACTCATGAAGGCAGAACCACAGGATGGGGAGGATATCCATCTGACGATCGATGGATCCCTCCAGTCGACGATCTATTCCCATCTTGAAGAGGATTCTGGAGCCAGTGTCGCAATGGATCCGGACAACGGGGAGATGCTGGCGACCGTCAGCTATCCGAGTCCGAGCCCATATGATTTCATGTACGGCATTTCTCAGGAGGAGTATGAAGCGCTTGAAACGGATGAGGATAATCCACTGCTGAACAAATTCAACAGGGCAACATCACCCGGATCGACGCAGAAGATCCTCACCTCCATTATTGCAATGAACTCGGATGACTTCGACAAGAACGAAAAGATGGAGATTACAGGCAAGGGCTGGCAGCAGGATGAATCATGGGGCGGCTATGAGGTGAACCGCTACCATGTGATGGATGAGTCATTCGACCTGAAGAAGGCACTGACCTATTCGGACAATATCTATTTTGCCCGGACAGCACTTGAACTTGGGGCCGAGCAGTTCGTGAGTGGCATGGAGGCGCTTGGCATCGGACAGGAGTACGACACGGACTATCCGATCTATACGAGCCAAGTCTCCAATGACGGCACGATAGAGAGCGATATACTCCTTGCAGATACCGGGTATGGACAGGGGGAGCTGATGATCTCGCCAATCCAGATCACTGCAATATATGGTGCAGTGTTGAACGGAGGAGATATCTATGAACCGCATGTTCTGATGGAGTCTGAAGAGAATGTGCAGATTGAAGGCATCACAAGCCAGGAGAATCTGGATTATCTTGAAGAAGCCATGCGGGATGTCGTCAGGCTGAACCACCCGGACGATGTCGAAAGGCCGTACGCACAATTCGCCGGCAAGACTGGAACGAGTGAAAACAAAACATCACAGGATACCCGGGGCGAAGAGACCGGCTGGTTCATCGGATATGACCAGAACAGTAAGGACATGATTATGAGTCTCTATGTGGAGGATGTGGAGGACCGGGGCATGAGTGAGTACTCGGCCAAAAAATTCGCAGAAATCCATGACGCGCTGAACGAATAGAAGAAGGATATATGACCTGGAACTTCGATGTTCCGGGTCATTTTTTTATGTAAAAGCACAAAGGAAACGTTTTCATTGAAATAATTTGAAGAATTTCGGAAAAAAGGTGGATTTATATGCAGTATTATGTATAATTAATAGATATTATCATTTACACACACTCATAGGAGGGGTTAGATGAATAGAGATTTTCTAAAAGACAGTACACGCGTCGTTATTAAAATTGGCACAAATTCCATTATGAAGACTACCGATGAAATTGATTACCATAAGTTGGACAGACTTTCCTTTGTTTGTTCAGCACTCCAGCAGCAGGGCAAAGAAGTGATACTCGTGACTTCAGGCGCTGTCGGTGTGGGTGCATGCACATTGAACATGAAAGAATACCCTGAAAAAACCTCAGATCTACAAGCACTGGCCTCAGTCGGGCAGGGTGCCCTCATGAACCTCTACAGCCGCTTCTTCCAGCATTACGATCAATATGTCGGACAAATCCTTATGACCCGAGATATCATCGACTTCCCGATTTCCTATACAAACTGCAAATCCGCAATCAACTCACTCCTTGAAAGAAAAATCATACCGGTCATCAACGAAAATGATGCGATATCGGTGGATGAGAAGACCTACAACAGAAGATTCGGCGAGAATGATACACTGGCTGCGATCGTCACTGAGCTCGTTGATGCAGACCTGCTGATCATTATGAGCGATGTCGATGGCCTCTATGATGAAAATCCCCACACGAACGAATTCGCCAAACTGATCCCAGCTGTCGGCCAGGTGGATACGGATATACTGAGCATGGCCAATGGTACAGGTTCGCTGTTCTCCACAGGCGGCATGGAAACGAAGCTTAAGGCGGCCAAATACTTAATAGAAAACAATAAGAGCATGATCATCACAAGCGCGGAGAATCCTGCCTTGATATTCAACATACTCGAAGGGGAAGAAATAGGCACGCTATTTAAGAAGAACATACTTGAGACAGCATTGCAAGGGGAGGAGATATGATGGTTCAAATTACAACCGATATGAACGACATTCTCAAAGATATGGGAATGGCTGCGAAATCATCAGCGAAAGCACTGCGCAAGAGCAGCACAGGGGAGAAGAACGAAGCACTCCTGGCCATGGCGGAAGCACTGGAAGCGAACAAGGCATTCATCCTTGAAGAGAACAAGAAGGATATGATGCACAGCAAGGAGGCGGGATACCAGGATGCGATGGTGGAACGCCTGGCATTGAATGAGTCCCGCATAGAAGGCATGAAGGATGGCCTCAAGCAGATGGCTGCCCTGCCTGATCCGATTATGAAGACACAGGACCAGTGGGTGAACAAGGACGGCCTCAGAATCAGCAAGAGGAGTGTGCCGCTCGGCGTCATCGGCATCATCTACGAATCCCGTCCGAATGTGACCGTCGACGCTACAGGCCTATGCCTGAAAGCGGGCAACAGCGTCATTCTGAGGGGCGGCAAGGAAGCAGTCAACAGCAACAAGGCGCTCGTCAAGGTATTGCAGGAGGGACTCTCCAAATCGTCCATCCCTGCCGACAGCATCCAGCTGATCACTGACCCGTCGAGGGAACTGGCTGCCGAATTCATGAAATTCAATGAAGGACTGGACTGTCTCATTCCGCGCGGCGGGGCGAACCTGATCCAGTCGGTGCTCAAAAATGCGACTGTGCCGGTCATCGAGACGGGTACGGGGAACTGCCATCTCTATGTCCATGAACAGGCGGATCTCAAAATGGCCGAATCGATCCTGATCAATGGCAAGACGCAGAGGCCTTCGGTCTGCAATGCGCTTGAGACGCTCCTGGTCGACAGGAGCATTGCTGAGGAAGCACTGCCGGCGCTTGCTGATGCCCTGGTGCAGAAGGGCGTCATCATCCATGGAGACGAGACGGTCTGCAGCATCACCAATGAAGCGGTAACGGCAGAAGAAGAGGACTTTGAGAAGGAGTACCTCGGCAATGAAATCGCCGTGAAAGTGGTGGAGGACTATGAAGATGCAATCGTGCACATCGAAAAGTATTCTTCCGGGCACTCCGATGCAATCATCACGGGAAGCTACGGGCACGCCCAGGACTTCCTGAACGATGTGGATTCAGCCGCTGTGTACGTCAATGCATCCACCCGTTTTACAGATGGTGCAGAATTCGGCTTCGGTGGAGAGATCGGCATCAGCACGCAGAAACTCCATGCCAGAGGGCCGATGGGTCTGGAAGCACTGACAAGCTACAAGTATGTAGTGGAAGGCATGGGTCAGACGAAGGGCTAGGAACATAATGTAAAAATAATAGAAAACAGCACCCCGGGGCAAAGTGAGCCCCGGGGTGCTGTTCTATACGTAAAGAATGGAAATTGGTCATATGTGACATGAATCTGGAATTGCCCACAAAAAATCCCCTCTCATTATGAGAGGGGATTTTCCATTAACATAAACTTACTAAAATATTATCTAAAATATTATTAGAGTTTAACGATGTTAACAGCTTGTGGTCCACGCTGACCTTCTTCAACGCTGAATTCTACAGCTTGACCTTCGTCAAGAGTCTTGTAGCCTTCGCCTTCGATGTTGGAGAAGTGAGCGAATACGTCGTCTCCGCCTTCAACTTCGATGAAACCGAAACCTTTGTCTGCATTGAACCATTTTACTGTACCTTGTGTCATATAAATGACCTCCAAAAATAAATTTAATAATATCTTAAGCGCACTAACACATAAAAAAATTCACACGTTACAAAAAGTACCGGCCAAATCACGATTACTCTTTGTAACATGTGAATTAGATACTGCTTTGCATTACTTAAAAATCTTATTACAGTTACTATACATCATCCAGAGCATCCTGTCTACCCTTAATGCAAAATAAATTAAAAAGAATTGCGCCCCTCCATGGGAAGGGGCGCCACAAGCCTATTCCTTATTGACGGAAGCGTCGTAGATCGTATCTACAGCCTCTTTCAATTTCCTGTCGAACTCTTCATCAGACTGGTTGACGTTCAGGTCTGAAGCGAGGGCACGGGAGAAGCTGGCGATGAGGCCTTCGTTCTTCTTGAGCTTTTCATTCGCTTCATCCCTGGAATATCCACCGGACAGTGCAACGACCCTGAGGACCCTTGGGTGCTCAATGAGTGATTTGTACTCATTCGCATTTGTCGGGATGGAGAGCTTCAGCATGACCTGCTGATCATCCGTCAGCTGATCGAGATGCTTTTCAATCTCTTCCTTAAGGATCTGCTCGGATTTCTCCTTGTTGTCACTGTAGACATTGACTTCGGGCTCAATGATCGGCATGAGGCCGGCTGCCAGAATCTGTTTGCCCACTTCAAACTGCTGGTCTACAACTTCCTTGATGCCATTTTCATTCGGCTCAAGAATGTTGGAGCGCATCTTCGTACCGAATACGCCTCTTTCGTTTGCACGTTCAAGCAGTTTGTCGAGGTCCGGAATCGGCTTCATGAGCTGTACGCCGTCCTTTTCATCAGCAAGACCCTTGTCGACTTTCAGGAAAGGTACGATGCCTTTGTCGGCAAGATACTCGGAAGTGTACTTGCCTTCGATTTCCCTGTCCATCGTCTGTTCGAACAGGATGGCCCCGATTATCTGGTCCGCATTGAATGAAGGGGAAGTGATGATGCGGGTGCGCATCTCATGTACAAGGTCGAACATTTCATCTTCGCTTGAATAGGCATCCTCCTGGACACCATATGCAAGCAGTGCCTTTGGTGTACTGCCGCCACTCTGGTCGAGGGCTGCGATGAAGCCTTTTCCATTCTTGACTTTGTCGAATTGTTCCTGATTCATGAATTCCACTCCTTTGGTATATTGATCCATCAATCTGTCTATTCCCTGAATTACACGGTGTATAACAGGATTCCGCCCTTTCATTATGGCATTACTCCACCGGTAAACTCAACAGATATGCAGATATCCGAAAGGGGATGAATTTTCAGTTTTTGATCAATTCATGGTTGTAAAACGCTTTCATGTCCTTTATACTTTAGTAAATCGTTTTAGTGAAACGGTTTACCAAACCGGAGGAGTGTTACATGAAAAACGTCACCATCAATGATGTCGCACATGAGGCGAATGTTTCCAAGAGCACCGTATCACATTATTTGAACGGTCATTTTACGAAGATGGGGCCGGACACCAGGGAGAGGATTGCCCGGGCAGTCCGCAAGCTGGACTACAGCCCGAATCATATAGCGAAATCCCTAAAGAACAAACGGACGATGACGATCGGGGTGATCGTCGCCAATATACTGCACAACTTCTCGACGCGGGTGATCAGGAGCATTGAGGATTTTGCGCATGGACATGGCTACCATGTCATCGTCTGCAACACGGACAACAGTTCCGATAAGGAGGCGGATTATATCCGCATGCTGATGGCCAAGCAGGTCGATGGGCTGGTGGTGATCCCCACCGCCAAAAATGAAGCGCTTTTTATGGAACTTGCCGAAAAGGGGTATCCCGTCGTATTCGTCGACCGGTATATAGAAAACGTGCCGATCCAGTCCCATATGCTGGATAACAGGGTGTCGGTCATGATGGCGTTCGACCACCTGTCAGAAAGGGGACACCGGGAGATCGGTTTTCTGACCGAGCCTGTCGAAGCCATCGTCGCAAGGCAGGAGCGGTATGATGCATATCTTGAGCTCTGCGGTTCATACGGCATCCGCCCGATATCCATCCAGGTGGAGAAGGAGGGGATGGTATCGTCACTGGATCAATCGGCTGCCCAGGGCAGTCTGCCTGAGTCCCTGATCGTCGCCAATGACCTGGCGCTGTTCGAACTGCTGAAGATGGCAAAGCAGAGGAATATTCTGATCCCCGAGGAGCTGTCCATCATCAGCATCGATGACATCGAGTTTGCGGATTTCTTCAATCCGGGCATCACCGTCATCGCCCAGCCCGCAGTGGAAATCGGTACCGCCGCCGTCAGTGCACTATTTGAAATGATGAACGGCAGCAAAAATGCATCAGGAATAGAAAGGTTCCAACCATATCTGATAGAAAGGGAGTCGGTGAAACAATATGAAGATCAATGAAATTCTCTCAACAGTATCCAAAGAAGCAATAGAGGTATGCAGCAGGGTGAGCAGCAGGGAGCTTGAGCAGCTCGCACAGGAAGTGGAAAAAGCGGGGAGCATATTCATCTACGGCAACGGCCGCAGCGGGCTTGTCGGGAAGATGATCGCCATGCGCCTGATGCACAGCGGCTACCGGGTCCATGTCGTCGGCGAGACGACGACCCCGGCACTTGAGGCGGGGGATCTGCTGATTGTGCTCAGCGGTTCGGGAAAAGGGCGGACGATCGGAAGCATGATGGATAAGGTGGCTGATATCGGTGGCAGAAGCGCACTCGTTACAGCGTCCCCGGACGAGGCACTGAAGGCGCAGTTCGATAGTGTGCTCTTCATTGAAGCGAGTACCAAGAACAACGACATACCGACAATCCAGCCGCTCGGCAACCAGTTCGACCAGTCGATGCACCTGATTTTGGATGCGATGGTCATCCACCTTAATGCAGCATCAGGCAAAAGCAGGGAAGCGCTGAAATCGAAACATTTTAATCTGGAATAGGGGAGTGTATTGAATGAAAAGAGCAATCATCACATCAGTACTGCTTGCCATAGTGGTCATCCTTGCCGGGTGCAGCAGCGGAAGCGCACCGGATGCAGGGGCAGGGGAACCGATCAAAATCATTGCTGCACACAACCAGACGTCAACGGAGAATCCATATCACGACGGGCTGCTGAAATTCAAGGAAGTTGCAGAGGAGGAGTCGGACGGCAGAATCACTGTGGAAGTCCATGCAGGCACCATCGGCACTGCAGAATCGGAACTGGTGGAGAAGCTGGTGATCGGCGCAGCCGATGTCGTCCTGGTTTCACCGGGGTTCATGACCCAGACGGGGATTCCGGAGTTCGACTTCTTCGCACTGCCCTACCTCTTCGACAGCTATGACCATTGGGAGCGGGTGGTGGATGGACCGGTCGGTGCGGATATTGCCGAGATGGTCAACGAGAAATCGAACAATGATTTCAAGATGCTCGGCTACTGGTCCGCAGGTGCCAGGCACTATTACGGCAAGAAGCCGCTTGAGGAGATGTCCGATCTGAACGGCATGACCATACGGACGCAGGCTTCCGGCGTGGTGGCCGATTTCTGGCAGCAGACAGGTGCGATTCCGACTTCCGTTGCGTGGGGTGAGCTGTATCAGGCACTTCAGCAGAATGTAGTGGACGCCTCCGAGAATGCCTATCCATATTTCGTCCAGCAGAACCACCACACGACGCGGAACGGACAATACATCACCGAAACGGCCCATGACTACACGACACGCTTCCTGCTGGCCAATGGTGAACGGTTCGACAAGTATCCTGAGGATATCCAGCAGATTCTGCTTGAGGCATCGGAAGCTTCCGTCGAAGCCGAAAGGGAGGCGCTGATGGCCCAGGAGGAGGAGTACAAGGAAATTGCACTGGAAGCAGGGGCAGAGGTCAACCAGATCGACACGGAGCCGTTCAAGGAGATTGCAGCACCAATCCAGGACGGACTTGCAGAGGAACTGGACATGGAAGAGACGCTCGAGGAAGTCAGAAGCCTCGAATAAATAATATGGGTAGTGGAAGGTGGAAAAATGAAAACAATCATACAATCGGTTGAAAAAGTGCAGATTGGACTCGGGGTATTCTTTTTGCTCGTCTTCTTTCTTGCGACACTGATCCAGATCCTGACCCGCTTCATGGGGTGGTCGGTCATCTGGACGGAGGAGCTCGCGAACTACAGCTTCATATGGGCCATATTCATGGGGGCTGCTGTGATGGTGAACCGGAAGGAGCATTTTACGTTCGACTTCCTGCAGATGAAGCTGCCGCGGAAAATGAAGCTCTACCTGGATATCTTCATAGATGTCCTGCTGCTGGCATTCAACGTTGTGCTGCTGGTGTATGGCGTGGTCATCCTCAGCCACTTCTGGAACTACACGTGGGAGACGCTGCCGTTCCTCAAAAAGGGATACGTGTGGCTGTCGCTGCCGATCATGTCGGCGACGATGCTGCTGTATTCGGCGGGGCATATCGGCAGGGCCTTCGGCTACTTGAGGAATCTGAATGGAAAGGGGCTGGATAGCTAGTGGGCTATATACTTGTTGCCGTCTTCATACTACTATTGGTGATCGGTGTGCCGATCGCCTTCGTCATCGGCATTACGGCTCTGCTCGGCATCATGACGATTCCCGACATTCCGGGGCTCATCGTGCCGATGAAGATGCTGAATGGACTGGATTCATTCGTCCTGTTGGCCGTACCGCTGTTCATTCTGGCTGCCAACCTGATGAATTCCGGGAAGATATCCGAAAAGATGATCGACCTTGCACTGGCGGTCGTCGGTCCGCTCAAAGGCGGGCTTGCCCAGGCAAACGTACTCGTATCGATGATGTTTGCGGGTGTGTCAGGTGCTGCACAGGCGGATACCGCCGGGACCGGGAAGGTTCTCATACCGAGCATGCTCAGGAACGGGTATGACCGTGAGACTGCCGTCGGCGTGACGGCAGCCTCCTCCACGATCGGTGTGGTCATTCCGCCGAGCATCCCCATGATCATATTCGCCGGCATCGCGAATGCATCCGTCGGCGCGCTGTTTCTCGGCGGCATCATTCCCGGCATCCTGATTGGTCTCGGCATGATGATATTCATATATTTCATCTCCGTCAAAAAAGGGTATCCGACATTCAAGCGGGTACCATTCAAAGAGCTGATGAAAAAATTCTTCGTTGCATTTCCCGCCCTGCTGACGATCGTCATCATCATCGGCGGCATCACGACGGGCGTCTTCACCGTTACGGAGTCGGCGGCCATCGCTTCGATCTATGCGCTCCTGATCAGCATGTTCTACTACAGGACGCTCCGGCTCAAGGATCTGCCGAAGATCATATTTGATACACTGTCACTCAGCGCCCTCTCGCTGTTTGCGCTGGCCACGGCGAGTGCGCTTGGTGAACTGCTCAGCTACTACCGTCTCGGCACGCTGGCACAGGAATTCTTCACGGAAAACATCGGGGCGAAATGGCTCTTCCTGCTACTGATCATCGTGTTCTTCCTGCTTGTGGGCACATTCATGGATGCGATACCGGCCATGATCCTGTTCGTTCCGATCGTACTGCCGGCAGCAGAAGCATTCAGCATAGACCCGGTGCACCTCGGCATCATCGTTGTTCTGACACTGGCGGTCGGACTGGCGACACCGCCGTATGGCCTGTGCCTGCTGATTGCCAGCAAGATCGGAGGGCTGACGGTGGAGCGTTCATTTGCCGCCGTCATCCCATATCTCCTGATCATACTGGTTGTACTGCTGCTCGTCGCTTTCGTACCCGCCATAGTATTCATTATTCCAGACATGTTTGCTGAAGGAGGCTGAATGAAAGATGAATGAGGTTTATGATGCACTGAATGCATTTCTCGTAGATGAAAGCGTGGTGGGAATGGGATCCGGATCGACGATCGAAGGATACATCCCTTATATAAAGGAACACGTCGACAGGTACAGCCTGGGTATCGCCTTCATCCCCACCTCGAAAAAGACCGAAGACCAGCTGAAACGCCATGGGCTCGCCGTCGTCCACCATGCAGAGCGGATGCCCGTCACGATAGACGGGGCGGACCAGTTCAACGAGGCGCTCATGGTGATAAAAGGGGGCGGCGGCTCACTGCTCAGGGAGAAGCAGGTCGGATACTTCTCGGATCAGATCGTCATCATCGCCCATCAGGACAAGAAGGTGGAGGATTTCAATGGCATTGCGATTCCGGTTGAGATCAATACCTATCTATATGAAATGACAGTTGGGATAATCGAAAAGGACTTTGGTGCCCGGACTGAAATGCGTACCGGGGCGGACGGCCTGTTCATTACTGATAATGGCAACTACATCGTGGACTGCCATTTCAGTGATCCGAAGGATATGGACCGGCTTCATAATAACCTTGTCGCCATCCCGGGTGTTGTAGAGACGGGGATCTTCAACAGGAGGGTCAGCCACATCTTCAGTTTTGATGATCAGGGCGCCTATCAGGAATATGAAAAAGACCGGTAAGGAGGATATCATGGAACTTCAGATTGCGCTCGATAGAATGAGTTATGACGAATGTTTTGAAACATTGGAGGAAGTGGCGGACCATGTCGACATCATCGAGGTGGGCACAGGCGTCATCAAGGAGTACGGACTCGGCATCGTCCGCGACATCAAGGATGCGTATAAGGATAAAAAAGTACTCGCCGACATCAAAATATGTGATGCCGGCAGAAGTGAAAGCGAAGTCGCCTTCTCATACGGGGCGGATATCATCACAGTCATGTCGTTTGCGGACAGGAAGACCATTATGGACTGTCTTGAAGTGGCGGCAGGAGAGGGCAGGGAAGTGGTTGTGGATCTTCTGAACCATTCCGGTCCAGAAGTGCTTGAAATGCTCAAATCGATCGGCGCCGCTTCGGTCAGTGCCCATATCGGCAAGGACCAGCAGGGCGACTCGGCGATGACGGAGCAGCGTTTTGCCGGCCTTGAGTCCTCCAGTTTCAGAATCTATGTTGCAGGGGGCATCAATGAGGATAACCTGGCGGATTATTTGCCGCTCGATCCTGCTGTCGTGATCGTGGGCGGCGGCATTACGAAGGCGGCGGACAAAAAGGGAAAGGCTGCACGCATCAGGTCGCTCATGGACTGATGCATGCGGCGGGGACGGGCGGAGACGCCCGTCCTTTTTGTATGGAAAGAATGGTTAAAGACAGGTAAATATTCTTTAAGATTATGTAAATTTCCATTATGGACGTCTGATCTGTGATTAAATGGGAGATGAGAAGAGGGGCTCCACTGATTCAGGGAAGCGGAAGTGAGAAACGCTGCCTCGGCGGGTATGTGTATGGTAGAAGGTTTGTGAACGTATACGGAGCATCGGAAGGGCTGCGCAGGCACCCCTGCACGATAACATTGGTCGGGAGGAAGACGGATGCATGCAAAAATCTTTGGTCACAGAGGCGCTATGGGGGAATATCCGGAAAATACGATGCTGGCATTCCAAAAGGCGATCGATGCCGGCGTGGATGGTTTGGAGATAGATGTCCATCTGACGAAGGACGGGGAAGTGGTCGTCATCCACGATGAGCATGTCGACCGCACAACCGACGGGATCGGCGCAGTCAAGGACATGAGTTTCCAGACACTCAGGGGACTCAGTGCAGGATCCAGCTTCGGGGCCTTCGAGAAGTATGACCCCCTGATATGGACGCAGGAACGGATTCCGACGCTTGAGGAAGTCATGGGACTGGTTGTCGATCATGATATTGAGCTGAATATAGAGCTGAAGACCAATGTCTTCGAGTATGAAGGGATAGAGGGGAAAGTCCACGACATAGTGGAGGCGTACAGCTGCTCGGACAGGGTCATCTACTCTTCATTCCATCTGCCGAGCATAATACGGATGAAGGCGATCGATCCTGAAGCCCGGATTGCCTGGCTGACGAGCAAAGTGCCCTTATGGCCGATAGACCAGATGGAAGATCTGTCGCTTGAGGCGCTGCATGTCGGCTACAAATCGATATTGAAAAAGCCGGGGCGGATTGCCGGCATAGAGGACCGGATTCGGGTATGGACTGTCAATGAGATGTGGGAGGCGGAAAAGCTGATCGATCATGGCGTGCAGACGCTCATGACGGACTATCCCGAAAAAATAATGGCCCTCACGAAGGGGACAGGGAAAAAGATAGGGCACATGTGACTGTGCCCTATCTTTTCATGTCTTCAAGTGTATCGGACATCACCTTCTGAAGGGGAAGTCTGCCGAGCAGTGCCCAGTCCGGCAGGTGGGAGATGCCGAGCCTATCCTGGTGCGTATACATGTAGATGTTGGCCGGGAAGACCGCCCAGAGGAACTTCTGCATGGCCCCAAGCTGCCAGTTCGTCGCTTTCTTCGTCAGCAGAAGGAGGCCGAATACAAGTTCAATCATTCCGGTGAAATATGCGATGAATGTCCTGAATGGAAGCATACGCGGTGTAATATTGGCGAACTTTTCCGGTTTCAGGAAGTGCGCAATGCCTGCGATGGTGAACACGGTGCCCATGAGAATCCTTTTCATTCTGAAATTCCTTTCCATTGTATGGTGTCACCCCTATATGCCCCTGATTCCCGGAATGGAAACATTGCTGCAGAGTGATGTATAATCGGAATGAATAAAATCAGAAGGAGTGGAAGATCTTGTTTACATATTTGATCCGGTTTTTCAAAAAGGCATTCCAGTTCAGGGGCAGGGCGACGCGCAGGGAATACTGGATTCCAAGCCTCATCATGGCGGCCGTCGGTGCACTGGTGGGCGCAAAGGGGAAGGGGGATAATCCGCTGGACGGGGCATTCACGGCAATTGTGATGATTCCTTCCCTGAGCGTTACGGCACGGCGGTATCAGGATGCAGGCATTACAGGGTGGTATCAGCTGCCGCAGATGCTCTCCTTCCTCCTTCTTCCGATCGTCTTCATGAAGTTTACGAAAAAGTGGATGAAAATAACGGCGATCACCGTCATGGCAGCCGTCAACATCATCGGTCTCGTATTCTCACTCATGCCGAGTGAGGGGGACAACAGGTACGGAAAAAAGCCGGCCCGATAAAAATTTTTAGGATATGAATATTTTCTAGTGAAAACACTTTCACCATATGCTATAATTCGTTTAACATTTTTTAGAAGGGGCGATCGAGATGGAGGCGAACCTGGCAGATTTTCTGGTACAGTTCATTGCTTTGGCGACAGCGGGCGGCTTTGGCTATTTCATTTACAGGATGAATAACGACGAATCAACAGACAGGGAAGCGGAGTAGGATACTCCGCTTCCTTTTTTATATCTGCAGCAGTATGATGCCTGTGAGGATCAGTACGAAACCAAATACCCGTCTTGCGTCCACCGGGTGGCGGTGTATGCCGAAGAGGCCGAAATGGTCGATGGCAAGGCCGATCAGCATCTGGCCGAATATCACGCTCATCAATGTCAGTGTCGCTCCCAGGTGGGGCATCAGTATGATGTTGGTCGTGACATAGACGGCACCGAGTGGGCCGCCGGCGAGGTACCACCACTTCAGGCGGCCGGCGCCTTCAATGAAGAAGGCGAGGCTCAGGCGACGGGCGATTACGAGGGAGAGGACGAGCAGTGCCAGTGTGCCGACTGCGAAGGATATCAGTGAGGCGAGGAAGAAGGAGGAGACTTCATACCGGAGTGCACTGTTGATTGCGGTCTGGATGGGTGGCAGTGCGCCGGTGAAGAGCCCCAGCAGCAGCCATCCATTCGAGCGGCTTTCAGCGATGCGGGCACTCCGCTTCTTATAGTTCATGAAGATGATGCCGCCGATCATTACGATGATGCCGATGATGCGGTAGGCGTTGAGCGGCTGTACGGGTGCTTCAAACCAGCCGAACGTATCGATGAAGAGCCCGATGACCATCTGGCCGGCCACCGTCATGATGACGGTGAGTGCAGCCCCGATCCTTGGCAGAAGAACCATATTCCCCGTCAGATAGACGACACCGAGCATGCCGCCGGTGAACCATATGTATGAAAGGTCCCTGGAGAATATGTAGCCGGGTGCCAGTTTTTCAGGATTCATGATCAGATTGACGATGGCCAGGAGGATCGTTCCGGTGAGGAACGAGTAGAAGGAAGCGAGTATCAATGACTTAGTGAACAGGGACAGGCGGCTGTTCACGGATGTCTGCAGCGGAACGAGCATGCCGGCAAAGATGCCGAGTATCAGCAGTAGTATCAAAATGCGGCCTCCTTCTGGAAATTGTAATTGATAATTATTGTCATTTGCTTTGTAAAGCATCATCAAAGTTTGGTAACCTATAATTAGTCATTATAATACATAGTATAGGAGCAATGGAAATGGAAGTCTTTGAAGCAATAAAGAACCGTCGCAGCATTCCCAAACTGAAGGATACCCCGGTGGGGCGGGATAAGATCGAGAGGATGCTCGAAGCGGCAACATGGGCGCCGAACCACCATCATACGGAGCCATGGAAGTTCTTCGTACTCAGCGGAGAGGGCAGAAAGCCGCTTTCCCGTGTGCTGAAGGAAGTGGCACATGGCCGTGTCGAGGATCCGGAATCCGAGGCGGGGATGAAGCGGATAGAAAAAATCAGCAGAAAGCCCTTTGCCGCACCGACGGTCATCGTCGTGGCACTTTCACCGGATGACAACCCGAAGGCGATCTACACCGAAGATGTCTGCGCGGTGGCAGCAGCGACGCAGAATATGCTCCTTGCCGCACACGAAATGGGCCTCGGCGCGATATGGAGGAGCGGACCGATATACAATACACCGAAGGTCAAGGAGTATTTCGAATTGGACGAGCGGGAGGAGATCCTGGGCCTTGTGTTCCTCGGTGAACCCGACGTGGTGAAGGACAATGCAAAGCGCACTCCGTTCCAGGAAAAGACGATATGGCTTGAAGCGGATGAATAAATTGAGCCATGGACGCTATTTCTTCCAAACTCCGGGTATAGTGTACTAATTGCGTATCCGGAGGAGGTAGAGTATGAGAAATATCATCTATATCGTTGTAGTCGTCCTGATTGTGCTGTTCATACTGTCACTCATACTGTAGTGGAGGCATCAGGCTATGCAGCGGAGTTGGAGGACTTGAAATGAAGTATGCAGCGGGCATATGCTATCTGCTGGGATTTTTGACCATGGTCGGCCTGCAGACGGTCATACCGGACCAATATGCAGTTCTGGGCTATATGGCGGCATTCCTATTATTTGTTGTGGGCATCTATTTCAGCTACAGCAGTGAATTGTGATGGAGTCTGTCCTCTGGCAGACTTCATTTTTAAATCGTATGATATATAAGACTTGAAGAAACATAAACATGCAGGAAAGAGGAAAATGGATGAAGAAAGCATTCGGAATGATCATGGAGCGCAGCCTCCTGTTCATCATCATGGTATTTGCAGTTTCAGTCTTTGGCATCTATACATTTTTAACGATTGAGCAGCGTGAAATACCGGAGACCCAAGTCAACCTGGTGAACGTGACAACAGCCTGGCCCGGAGCCGACAAAAGTGATGTCGAATCGAACATCACGGATATCATCGAAGCGGAAATATTCAGTGTGGACGGAGTCGACAGCGTATCGTCCGTCTCCCAGGATGATGTCTCGGTACTGACATTGGAAGTTTCGAATGCGGTGGAAACGAAGGATGTCCTCAATGAAGTGAACAACCTCGTCGGCGGTCTTTCCGGCGACCTGCCGGAGAATGCGGCTGAACCGGAAGTCCAGTCCATCAGCAATACGTTCCCGCTGCTGAGCTACCAGTTCCATGGCGGCGGGCAGGAAGACTTGGATGAAATAAGAAGTGATCTCGAGAATCTTGAAAGGGAAGTCTCCCAGATGGAGGGCATCAGTGATGTCACCGTCAAAGGCTATACCGATCAGGAGTACGAAATCAATCTGGACCGGGATGCCATGGCGGAAGCACAGGTCAATCCGAATGAAATACTCGGGGAAATAGAAAACTCGCTGAACCCGGTCATCCTGGGGCAGGAAGAGGATGATGGCAACATCATCCGGCTGTCCTTTGAGGACGCGCCGCCGCTCTCCGTCCTCGAGCAGGTGAGGGTGGGGGCGGACAGCACCGCCCTTCCAGAGATTGCTGGAATCGAAGAGGTGACGGGGAAGCCTGAAGATATCGTCGAGTATGAAGGGGAGCCGGCGATTTCGTTTACCGTTTTCCTGTCGAGCGGTGAGGATGTCCCTTCGGTATCGGAAGATGTTGAAGCAGTCATGGACGAGGGCATATCCGCCCTTCCTGATTCAATCGATGTCACAACAATCTCTTCAGAAAGGGAAAATGTGGAGGAAATATTCGTCGGCCTCTATATGTCACTGGCCCTCGCATTGATTGCCGTCATCATCAGTGCGTCCCTCGGCCTATCCCTGTTCGGATCGATCACTGTAATGACGACGGTGGTGCTGTCCGTCATCATCGGTCTCATACCGGTGCCATGGTTCGGTGTGGACCTGAACCAGATTTCCGTCATCGGTCTGATCATCGCACTTGGTATACTGGTGGATGATTCGATTGTGGTCAACGACAATATCGAAAGAAGGTTCACACTGGGCGATGACCGTCTGGATGGCGTCTATAACGGCGTGAAGGAAGTCGCACCCTCCGTCGTCGCCTCCACATTGGCGATCGTATTCACCTTCTCGCCGCTGCTGCTGCTCTCCGGTGCGAACGGGGACTTCATCAAGGCACTGCCGAGCATACTGATCACTACGATGGTCGTATCCACAGTGCTGGCACTGACATTCGTACCGGCAGCGAGGTATCTGCTCAAGCGCAAAAAAGTGCCTGAACATCCGGGCCTGCTGGGCAAGCTGTTCACAAAAGGCGGCAATCTATACGCGGACAGGGTGCTGCCTGCAATCATCAGGCGGCCGCTCATCACATTCCTTACGGTACTGGTCATCGGTGTGCTGTCACTCGGGCTGATACGGTTCACACCGTTCGAGTTCTTCCCGGAAGCGGACCGTTCTGAAGTGACCGTCGACCTGATCTTCGACGAGGACCAGACGATAGACCAGACGCATGAAGACGCGAACGCAGTGCTGGACTACATGCTGGATGAAATGCCGCATGTGGAAGCGGCCTCGCTGTTTACAGGCACGGGGCTGCCGAATCTGTTTGGTGCATCACTCGATCAGACGGGCTCCAATACAGCACAGATTGCGCTCCAGATCGACAAGGAGCAGATCAGTGCCTCGGAAACCATCAACCAGTTTGAAGAACCGTTGAGGGAAGCCTTCCCGGAAGCGACGGTATTCATGGAGACGATCATCCAGGGGCCGCCAGCCGGTGCGCCGATCACAGTGGAGCTTTATGAATCGGATCTCGAGCAGCTCAATGACGGGGCCAACAGTCTCCAGGCGACACTCGAGGATGAGGGCGCCCTGGTGACGACGAATATCGGGGATCTGGTACCCACCATCAACTACAGCATCGATTACGATGCACTTGAAGAGAATGATGTCTCCATCTCCCAGGTGAAGAATGAACTGAACATGCTGTCTGAGGGCATACCGATCCAGGGCATCATCGTCGATGGTGAAAACCGGGAAACGACGCTGAAGTATTCGAATGACTACAGCATCGAAGATGTGGAGATCATCAAGATGACCGGAGAACAGCCGGAAACATTCCCGCTTTCCGACTTCATCGAAGAGACGGAGACGGAAAGCTCCAAGTACATCCATCATACTGATGGGGACCGCATGGTCGAGCTCAAGGTCTATGCAGATGATGAAGCGGCTGCGGAAGAGACGATCGAAGCGTTCCGCGGAGAACTGCCTGATTCAAGCGAGCTGGTCATCGGCGGAGAGACTTCCGACCAGACGGACTTCTTCGTTGAAATCAGCATCCTGTTCGGCATCATACTCGTCCTTGTATACCTGGTCATTGCGATCGAGTTCAACTCCATCGTCATGCCGCTGATCATCGTATTCAGCATCTTCCTTGCGATCAGTGGTGGCATCATCGGCCTGTTCGTCACCCAGACGCCGATCAGCTTCCTCGGCATCATGGGTATGGTTTCACTGTCCGGTATCGTGGTCAGGAATGCCATCGTACTCCTCGACTTCATTGAAGCCAGGCGCAAGAGTGATGCATTCGACATACACGAAGCGATATATGAAAGTGGACGCGCCCGCTTCAAGCCGATCCTGCTGACGACGATCACGAGCATCATCGCTCTGACGCCAGTGGCATTCAGCGGCGACGTACTATTCGTGCCGCTTGCGGTAACCGTCATCGCAGGTATTGCGTTCTCCACAATACTCTCGTTGATAGCAACCCCAAGCCTGTACTATCTCTACTACAAGCTGAAGTACAGGAACAGCTAGAACAGACTGAAAAATCCCGATGACACTGTCATCGGGATTTTTGCTGTGATTGGCTTTCATGTGTGAATACAACCGTGGTCCACGGATCGAGTGTGAGTCCACGGAGCCCGTTTTTCAGTTCATGGCGGATTTCGTCCTGCTCATATATGGTGAGATCATTCTCCATGGGGACGATGAAGTCAACTTCAATATAGAGCTTGGTGCCCATCTTCTGCAGTCTGAGTGCGTGATCATCGAATCCGTGAATCCTGCTGAGGCGAAGGACCTGCGTCTCGACCGCCTCGGCAATGGGGCGGGGCGGTGCCATTTCAAGCAGTTCCCTGAGGGCTGCATACAGCTCGGACAGGGGGACTTTGATGAAGTATCCGGCAACAATAATCACCATGACGGGGTCAATGAAGGGAACAATCGTATCCAGCACGGTCAGGCTCAGGAGCCATCCGATGATGAAGCCGGCGAGTACACCGATGCTGAGCAGGGCATCCATACGCCACTGGTTCATTTCGGCGGCGATGAGTGCGTCGCCCTGGCCCTTCGACCTGAAATAGTAGTAGGCAGCGTAGCATCCGACGGCTGATATGAAGGCATAGAGCACCCCTGATCCCATCGACATGGCATTGCCGCCAGAGAATAGGGCGACGAAGGCCTGGACGAGGGAGATGAGGATGAGGACCAGTATGCCGAAATATTTGATGACGATGGTCAGCGGGATGAAACTTTCCTTGCCGAAGGGGAAGCGTTCTGGGTCCTCCTTTGAAATGAAGCGGAGTGCCATCATCGACATCGTCGACAGGAGGACGCTGATGAATGAGTAGTAGCCGTCGAACTGAATCATCTGGCTCTCTGCATAAAGCCCCCAGATGATGCCGAGTGCTGCAAATGCAAGGGCGCCTGCAATGGAGACCATAATCAGCTTCTGGGCATTGTTGTCCTTCATATTTAAACCCTTTCCTGTGTATTTGAATCCATTATACACAAGAAAGGGGATGGGTTCCTATTCGTTTATGAGGGCGCCCTCGTAGGAGGGGATCTTCCCTTTCTGGTAAGTGCCGAGAATATTGATGTACCTGCTGACAGCTTCTATATCTTCTAGGGCATCGTGCAGTGCGCCGTCAGTGCCCTTTTCGACATCGATGAAGAAGCCGTAGGAGAATGGCTTGTGCTGTATCGGCCGTGAAGTCAGGTTCAGCAGATTGATGCCGTGACTGCTGAAGATGTTGAGTATTCCATTCAGTGATCCGGTGCTGTGGTCCGTCTCGATGTAGAGTGATGTCTTGTTTGTGTTTTTCAGCCGTGGCTTCTCCGCTTTTCTGAAGAAGAGGAACCGTGTGGTGTTGTATGGATTGTCACTGATGTTCTCCCGTACAACATGCATGCCGTACATCTCTGCAGCATGGCTGCCGGCGATTGCGGCGACAGTCGGGTCGTCGGCAGCCTTGACCATCCTGACCGCATCCGCTGTATCCGAATATTCCCGGACTGCGAGGTGCGGGTGGCTGCTCAGATAACTGTAGCACTGTTCGAGTGCTTCGGGGTGGGAATAGACCTCCGTCAGGTCCCCGATGGCCACCGGTTTCCTGGTAATCAGTGCATGGTCGATCTTGACATAGATCTCCTCCACCGCATCCACTTCCAAGTATTTCATCAGGTCGATCGTCCGTGTAATCGGACCGCTCGTGGAGTTTTCGACGGGGAGGGCGATATAATCGACCCTGTCCCGCATCAAGTCGTCGACAAGCGCCTTGAAGGTCGGGTATCCCTTCATTTCGTATGATTCGTCCTCTGCAAAAGTCCCGCACGCCATTTCACTATATGAACCTTCTACACCTTGATATCCGATCAGCATCCCTACCACTCCCAATCTATAAAATAAAAGACCATCCGGACTGCTCTATATACAAGAGAAATCCAAATGGTCCATAAAAATAAAAATCTCAGCCATTTAGATTTCATAAATGGCCAAGAATGAAAATTTCCATTCAAATCAGCCATCATAGATACAGTCCGCCTATATCCACGATGGAATATAGACGCTATCTAAAATAGCTGAAGAAAAAGGTATTCAATTGAGTTTCATAATACATGCTGTCCATATGAATCACCCAATTCCTTTAAGTTGTGTCCAATCCTATCAATTAAATTTTGAATTGTCAATATATTTCGTCGGACAGTTGAACTTTTTCTTTTCGGGCGTATGTAAATGAGGGAAGTGGCGGGTGCTCTGTGATAATATAGGAGTACCATTCCATTGATGAATCATGGAGACTTGCAAACATAGAAAATCTCGATCTGGGAGTGTTAAAATGGAAAAGCTGAATTTAGGAATTTTATATGGGGGGCAGTCGACGGAGCATGAAGTGTCCATGCGTTCTGCCGAAAGTGTACTGGGTGCACTCGATAGGGAAAAGTACAATATCCATCTGATCCATATATCAAAGCAGGGGGAGTGGATTCTTGCGGACCAGTCCGAGCGGATTGAAGCACTGACCGATGGGGATAATGGCGTCCGCCTGTCCATTGTGCCGTCCCAGCAGTTCGTCTCCGAAAAGGGGACGCACCACTTAGATGCCGTACTGCCGATACTGCATGGAACGGCCGGGGAGGACGGCATCATCCAGGGCGTGCTTGAAATGATCGGCGTCCCCTATGCCGGCTGCAACGTGAGGAGTTCGGCGGTCTGCATGGACAAGGATATGACAAAGCGTCTCCTGAAGCTTGAGGGCATCAATGTGGCCGACTGGGTGGTCTTCCACCATGGGGAGAAGGACGCGGTGGACTACGCCGCAGTGGAAGCGGATCTCGGCCTGCCGATGTTCATCAAACCGGTGAACCAGGGCTCTTCTGTTGGGGTATCGAAGGTGACGGATGAGCAGACGTTCCATGAAGCCCTCGCACTGGCATTCGAATTCGATACGAAAGTGATGGTCGAAAGTGCAGTCCAGGGGCGCGAAATAGAAGTTTCCGTCCTCGGCAATACGGACCTGACCGTCTCCGTACCGGGTGAAATCGTTGCGAATACCGAGTTCTACTCCTATGAATCGAAATATATCGATGAGAGCGGGGCGGCACTGGAAATCCCGGCGAAGCTCGAACAGCCGATTGCTGAAAAGATACGCCAGACTGCCCGCACAGTCTACAGGACACTCGACTGCGAAGGCATGGCGCGGGTGGATGTCTTCCTGTCTGAGGATGGCGAGGTCATCGTCAATGAGGTCAATACGCTTCCCGGTTTCACCAGCATCAGCATGTATCCGAAACTGCTCGAAGCATCGGGCATCAGCTATCCTGAACTGCTGGACCGTCTGGTTGGACTGGCGGTTGAACGCCACCGGCTGAACAGCCGGCTGAAGACCGATCTATTATAAATTTCTGAGGGGGATGGGAATATGGAATTCAATATGAGGAAGGCCGAGGCCGATGATGCGGCTGCCATTGCGAAGGTGCAGGTCGACAGCTGGCGCACGACCTATCGTGGCATCATTGATGAAGGCTATCTGGAGAACCTGAAGTATGAGGACCGTGAAAAAGTATGGACACGTGCAATTGAGGAGAATCCGATATTCCTCCTTGAGGATGGTTCCGGTGAAGTTGTGGGCTTTGCGATCGGCGGCCCTGAACGTTCAGGCGAATATGTGGGGTATGACGGGGAACTCTATGCCATCTACATCCATGAATCCGCCCAGCAGAGCGGTGGAGGCAGGCAGCTGGTCGGCGCGGTGGCTGCAGACCTTCTGGAGCGCGGATTTGAAAAGATGGTCATATCCGTCCTTGAAGACAATCCTGCACGCGGGTTCTATGAAAAGCTCGGAGGACACAAGATCGGCAAGGAAGAGACGGCCATCGGCAATTCTGTCCATGTCGAACTGGTATATGGATTTGATGATCTGAAGGTGCTTTCCTGAAAAATGCATCCCTTCCGCTGAAGGGATGCATTTTTGTATTCTATCTTCCTTCCCATCGTGCAATTTCATCCTTTACGATGGGCGCCACCTTTTCGCCGAACAGTCGGATGGATTTCAGGACCTGGTCATGGGGCATCGTCCCGAGCGGTGTATGAAGCAGGAACCGCTTGATGCCGACATGCTTCCTCAAATCAATGATCTTCCTGGCGACGGTTTCGGGACTGCCGCAGTAGAGCGCTCCTTTATCCGACCGGGCTATATCAAAGCTCCGGCGTGTGTAGTTGCCCCAGCCGCGCTCAGCGCCGATCCTGTTCATGCCCTGCTGGGTCGATGGGAAGAACAGGTCCGCCGCCTCAGCATCCGTATCCCATACAAAACCGTGGCTGTGGGAGGCGATGCCGAGCGACTCGATTCGGTGGCCGGCCTGGGCCGCCGTCTGCTTGTACAGTTCGACAAGGGGTGCGAAATTCTGTGGCCGTCCGCCGATGATGGCCAGTACGAGCGGCAGTCCGAGCCTGCCGGCCCTGACTGTGGAATCGGGCGTACCACCGCTGGCGATCCAGATGGGCAGCGTCTCCTGCTCCGGCCTTGGGAATACTTCGAGTCCGTTGATCGGTGCACGATGTCTCCCATTCCAATGGATGGGACCGCCTTTCTGGAGCCGGAGCAGCAGGTCGAGCTTCTCTTCAAAAAGCGCATCATAGTCATTCAGGTCATATCCGAACAAGGGGAACGATTCGATGAAGGATCCTCTGCCGGCCATGATTTCCGCCCGGCCGCGGGAGATGCCATCAAGCATCGCAAACCGTTCGTACACCCTCACAGGATCGTCCGAGGAAAGCACCGTCACTGCGCTGGACAGTCTGATGCTGCTGGTGCGTGCGGCGCCTGCTGCCAGGATGACTTCAGGCGCGGAGACGGCATAGTCCGAGCGATGGTGCTCCCCGACGGCATAGACATCGAGTCCGACCTGGTCCGCCATCTCGATCTCCCGGACGATATCCCTCAGCCGTTCGGCATGGGTGATCGTCTCCCCGGTGTGCGGATCCGGCAATGTTTCTGCAAATGTACTGATTCCGAGTTCCATAAGATTCCTCCCTTATCATATTGCCTCCATTCTACCACTGAATCTTTCCTTTCATTAAAAGAACGGACGGATGGTATGGTAAAATGAAGAAAAAACATGGGAGATGAATGAATTGCGTACTCAACTGATTGAAAGACTTTCAAAATATGCCAAAATCGATACACAGTCCGATGCCTCAAGTGATTCCATACCTTCTACATACAAGCAGTGGGATCTGATCCGCCTGCTTGAGGAAGAACTGAAAGAGATCGGTATGGAGGAAGTGGAAACGGATGAGAACGGCTATCTGATGGCAACACTGCCTGCAAATACCGATGGGGCACCGGTCATCGGCTTCCTCGCCCACGTGGATACCGCGACGGATTTTACGGGCAGGGGTGTCAATCCGAAGGTGGTCGACTATGAAGGCGGGGATATTGTGCTGAATGAAGCGCTTGGAGTCACACTCACCCCAGAGCAGTTCCCGGAGCTTGAAGGCTATAGGGGCCACACGCTCATTACGACGGATGGGACGACACTCCTTGGCGCCGACAACAAGGCGGGCATCGCAGAAATCATGACGGCAATGGAATATCTCATCGGCCATCCGGAAGTGAAGCACGGAAAGATAAGGGTGGCATTCACTCCGGATGAGGAGATCGGACGTGGCCCCCACCATTTCGATGTCGAACGTTTCGGTGCGGATTTCGCCTATACCGTGGATGGGGGACCGCTCGGTGAACTGCAGTACGAAAGCTTCAATGCAGCAGCGGCCAAAGTGACCTTCATCGGCAACAGCGTCCATCCCGGCACAGCCAAGAACAAGATGGTCAATGCAGGCCGCATGGCTGCCGAATTCATCACCCGCTTCAATGCTGAAGATTCACCCGAGCATACGGAAGGGTATGAAGGATTCTTCCATCTGATCAACATCACCGGGGATGTGGAGAAGACGGAAGTCAACTTCATCATCCGCGACTTCGACAAAGATGCATTCGAGGACCGTAAAGGGCAGATGGCCTCCCATGCCGATGCACTGAAGGCACAGTACGGAGAAGACCGTGTCATATTGGACATGAATGACCAGTACTACAACATGCGGGATCGGATCGAACCGCATATGGAGATCGTCGAATATGCAAAACAGGCGATGGAAGCCCTCGATATCACCCCTGTCATCATACCGGTCAGGGGCGGTACGGACGGCTCTCAGCTGTCCTACAAGGGGCTGCCGACACCGAACCTCTTCACCGGTGGAGAGAACTTCCATGGAAAATTCGAGTATATTTCAGTAGATAATATGGAGCAGGCGGTGAAGGTGATCACCGGCATCAGCCGCAATGCCGCCGAACAAAAGTAGTTGATATTTATTCCTCGTTGAGGCAGTATTATATATGTTGTTTTTGAAAAATATCATATTGTTTCGTTTTATTTATAGAAAGAAGGATTTTTATGTCAGCTAGTGCACAGCAGTCTTCAGCGCCCATAAAAAGGTTGCCGCTGATGGCTGTACTCATTTCCGGCGCATTCGCAGCCATCCTGAACCAGACGCTGCTGGCTACAGCCATACCGCCGATCATGGAGGATCTGGAGATCGAAGCGGATGTCGCCCAGTGGCTCCAATCGGTATTCATGCTGGTCAACGGCATCATGATTCCAATTACCGCATTCCTGATCGGGAAGTTTACGACACGGGCACTATTCTTTACGGCGATGGGCCTTTTCGGGTTCGGTACACTCGTCTGCGGACTCGCACCAGGATTTGAGATCCTGCTTGTCGGAAGGATACTCCAGGCCTCGGGGGCAGGCATCATCATGCCGTTGATGCAGACGATCATCTTCCTGATCTATCCGCTTGAGAAACGGGGCACGGCGATGGGCATGTTCGGCCTGGTCATCGGTTTCGCGCCGGCCATCGGCCCGACATTGTCCGGCTGGTTCGTCGAGAGCTACCCTTGGAGAGGCCTCTTCTTCATCATCATACCGATCGTCATCATCGACCTGATCGTCGCCTATTTCATACTTAGGAATGTGACGGAGCGTACGAATCCGAAGCTCGACATTCCATCGATCATATTGTCCACCTTCGGCTTCGGCGGGCTCCTCTATGGTTTCAGCATCGCAGGCAGCAGCGGCTGGCTGAGCACACCGGTGCTCGGTTCACTCGCGCTGGGCGCAGTGACCCTGTTCCTGTTCATCATGCGCCAGCAGAAGCTCGAACAGCCGATTCTCGAATTCAAGGTCTTCCAGGACAAGATATTCGCGCTGACGACGGGTCTCGGCATGGTCGTCTTCATGTCCATGATTGGCGGGGCTGTCATCCTGCCGATCCTGATGCAGGATATGATGGGGTTCACACCGCTTGAATCCGGACTGATGCTTCTGCCGGGGGCGCTGGTCATGGGTTCGATGAGTCCGGTCACCGGAAAGCTGTTCGATATGTTCGGGGCAAGATGGCTGGCAATCATTGGCCTCAGTTTCGTGACGATTACGACATACTTGTTCACGATGATTACAGTGGATACCACCTTCACCTACCTGGCAACCGTCAATGTCTTCAGAATGCTCGGCGTGGCGATGGTGATGATGCCCGTGACGACAGCCGGATTGAACCAGTTGTCTCCAAAGCTCGTACCGCACGGCACAGCCATGAACAATACGATGCGCCAGATTGCAGGGGCGGTCGGCACGGCACTGCTCGTATCGATCATGACCCATACCGCCAACCCGTCAGAAGGGATGCAGGGCATGATAGATGGGGTGAACACGGCCTTCCTTGCAGCGGCCATCATTTCACTCATCGGCCTGCTGCTTTCATTCACACTGAGGAAGCCGGTGTCACATGACTAAAAAAATCGCTGACCCATAAAAATGGGTCAGCGATTTTTTCATTTCTCTTCTGCGGTCTCTATCGGCCGTGCTTTCGTCATCGAGTCCCCAAGGACTTCATCGGTCGTGACGCGTTTCAGGAAGAACGACAGTATGAGCGCGATTGCGAGCAGCAGGGTGGCTATCAGGAAAGCGAAGTTGATGCCGTCGAGCATCGCCTGGTCCATCATCATCGCATCCGGCTGGGAGACACCCGAGAGCCTTGCATTCATCGTGTTCTGCATGATGGTGATCAGGAGCGCCGTGCCGATGGCGCCGGATACCTGGTTCAGCATGCTGTTGATGGAGGAGCCGTGCGGTGTAAGCTTCGGCGTCAACTGATTCATTCCGTTCGTCATCACCGGTGTCATGACGAGCGTCATACCGAATGCACGGACCGAGTAGAGCATGATCAGAAACGTATAGCTCGTATCAAAAGTGAGCCGGCTGAAGAAGAATGTCGTCGAGACGGTCAGGACGAGTCCGAATATGGCGAGGTTCCTCGGGCCGAACATGTCGAAGAGCTTTCCGGAGACCGGACTCATGAACCCCATGATCAGCGCCCCCGGCAGAAGCAGGAGACCCGTTTCGAGCGGGGAGATCCCCTGGATATCCTGAAGGTATATCGGCATGAGGATCATCCCGGAGAAAAGGGCCATGTTCATTGTGCCGATCAGCAGGGAGGACAGTGTGAACATCGGGAATTTGTATACCGAAAAGTTGAGCATCGGTTCACGCATGCGTGTCTGCTTCCGGATATAGAAGAACACGCTGATGAAGCCGATGAGCAGTGCGACGATGACATCAGCCCTCAGCCATCCGCTGTTTCCTGCGGAGCTGAAGCCGTACAGTATGCCGCCGAACCCGAGGGTCGACAGTATGACGGATGGAATGTCGATCCTGGTGGAATATGCAGTCTCCGTCTCGGGCAGCTTGAACCATCCGATGCTTAGCACAACGAGAAGTACCGGTACCATGATGAAGAACAGGTAATGCCAGGAGTAGCTCTGTACGATGAACCCGGAAAGGGTCGGGCCGATCGCCGGTGCAAAGAACATGACCAGGCTGAACATGCCCATCGCAGTCCCCCGGCGTTCCGGAGGAAAACTTGTGATCATGACGTTCATCAAGAGGGGCATGAGAATGGCCGAGCCGGAAGCCTGGATCATGCGGCCCAGGATCAGGACTAAAAAGGCGGGCGAAAAGCCTGCGATCAGCGTGCCGGAGAGAAAGAGCAGCATCGCTGCCAGGAAAAGTTTCCTTGCGCTGAATCTCTGCATCAGGAAGGCGGTCGTCGGTATGACGATTCCGCTGATGAGCATATATGCTGTAGAGACCCATTGTACTGTGGAAGTGGTGATGCCGAAGTCATCCTTGATGGATGGCAGGGCGACATTCAGGAACGTATTGGACAAGAGTGCGACAAAAGCGCCGGAGAGCAGTATGAATATAAGGCGGTAGTCCGGCGTGGGTCTTTCGGATGTTTCCATGCAAATACCTCTGTTTCTTTAAAATCAATATTACTATTATATTCCGATTTTCGAAACAATCAAGGATTTTGCCTGGATTCATCCAATCCTGTTGTCGATTGTGATATAGATGAAGAATCCCAGGGTGATGCCGAGAAGCAGTGCGATCGGTATGGCGTAGGTGCCCATCGTCGGCACGAATGCAGTGATGAGCCAGTAGATTGCGAGCGTGATGATGCCCATGAGCACCAGGTTCAGCAGTAGGCGTGTCATATTTTTACCTCCATTGTTTATTATGTCGAATATAACTTTCAAGGGGACCGGCTGTCCATCAAAGCGGTCCAGAGTTTCAGGGTGGGGACCATGAATGAAATTCCCGAATCAGGGTAGAGGAATAATGAATAAAAACAGGAAGGGAGATTTTTATGAGCAAGGAACTTCTATTGTTTGAACTGGAAAAGACGAGAGGATGGACGCTTGATCTATTCGATGGGATGAAAGAGGAAGACATGCATATCATTCCGGAAGGATTTCCGAACAGCGTCCACTGGCAGCTCGGGCATATCGCTACGATGATGGAAATGGTGACTGCCGCATTGACGGACAAGAACACCGATACGCATAAGCGGTATAAGAAATATTTTGCTTTTGGTACAAGCCCGGATGATTTTGATGGAGACACGCCCGGGACCGATGAAATCGAAGCACTGCTCAAAGGACAGCCTGAACGACTTCAGGATCTGGACGAAGCGGTTCTCGAAGAAGATCTTCCGAGGGAATTCATGGGCATGACGACCCGCAGGGAGCAGTTCGCCTTCATCATCCTGCATGAAGCGATGCACGTGGGCAAAGTGCAGGAGATGAAAAGGGTATTGGATAACAAGTAGGGAGCATCAAAAGATGCTCCCTTTTAATGGGCAGATTTGGATGTTCATTTTAAGATGATTATATAGTATCTTTAGTGTAAGGCATATGTATTAGAAAAACCCCCGGTCATCCGGGGGGAGTGTGCTACTTCAGCCTGTTGACGACAGCTCTCGCTGCAGCTTCTGCGGATGCCGGATTCTGGCCGGTGATGAAGTTTCCGTCTGTAACGACATGTTCCTCCATCGCTTCTCCGACAACGAATCCCGCTCCGTGGGATTCAAGCTTCGACTGCAGTGCGAACGGCATATCGTCCAGAAGTCCCATGGCTTTTTCTTCCTCATTCGTGAAGCCTGTCAATTTGACGCCGTCCACAACATATTTGCCATCCTTGGTCTTGGCATCGGCGAATGCCGCGGGACCATGGCATACCGCACTGATGATGCGGCCGTCATCCTTGAAGAATGCCAGGATGTTCTGGATATCGGGCTGATTGGGGAAGTCATACATTGTGCCGTGTCCACCGGCGAAGAAGACGGCATCGTATCCTTCATATACCATATCTTTCACGCGTTTGGTGTTCTGGAGCAATCTGATGACCTCATTGTTCCCTTCGTCCTGCTCGCCGTTCAAAGAGTTTGGATCCAGTGGGACGGAACCGCCTTTCGGGGATGCGATGTCAACCTTGAAACCTGCACTCTGGAAGACATGATACGGTTCTGCAGCCTCACCCAGCCATAGCCCAGTGGGTTTGTTTTCATCGTTGTTGATTGTACCGTGGTTGGTTACTATAAGTAGTACGGATCTAGTCATATTTATATCCACTCTCCTTTCTTGTGCTTTACCCGGAGTGGATTGGAATTAATCTTTTTTTAAGAATCTTGATAAGCAAATTGATCAATGTATCAAATACATCCAGCTCATGGAGGGAAAGAAATGAATGTAAACTTTGGCAATGTCGCTGAAAATTATCTGAAGTACAGGGATGACATCCCTGACAGCCTGATCAAGGGATTGGAGAAGCGTGGTGTGGCAATCGCAGGCAGCAAAGTGGCTGATCTCGGGGCGGGACCTGGACTGCTCAGCAAGATGCTGAGCGACAGGGGAGCCATCGTCGATGCTGTGGAACCTTCGGCTGAATTGATTGAAGTGGGAAGGACACATATCGGCGATGATCAGAGGATTAATTTTGTACAGAAATACGCGGAAGATACAGGTCTGCCTTCAAACAGCTATGATATCGTCGTGGTGATGCGGGCATGGCACTGGTTCGACCGGGAGAAGACGATAGATGAAGTGCGGCGCATCCTGAAACCCGGCGGCCATCTGGTCATCATGGATTCCGGTTTTACCTCCGCTTCGAAGATCGTCAAGGAATCCATGAAGATCATCCAGTCCTATTCGACGGACAAGCAGATCAGACCGGCGGGCACAAAGGACATGGCCACCCAGATGATCAACAGCTTCCCCGTGGAATGGTTCGACGAATGGAAGTATGCCAAGTTCGATCTGATGGATCTCTATAAGGTGGACTACGAAGTCAAATTTACAAATGAAGAGTGGGCGGGGCGGCTGTCCTCCGTCTCCTGGCTTGCCGCCTTCAAGGAGAAGCAGCGGAAAAACACACTGAACCGCATCAGCAGCTACCTTGAGGATAATTTCCCCGACGGCAGGCATAAGATCCCCCATATTCTGAGCGTGGCAATTCTGCAGAACAAGAACAATCTGCAGCTCTGATTGGGGAATTCCCCTTCAATTGAAGATAATTTGTGATTTGTGAGCATTTATGTTCCCAAGCCACTTACTTTTTGTTATTATATTGATTATGTGATAACACAGACATTATCTTATTGGAGGATCATAAATGAAAAATGTACTCGTAGTAAAAGCAAACAACCGTCCGGACGGCATCTCTACAAAAATGTATGATGCATTCATGGAGTCCGTGGAGGGCAATAAAAACATGAACATCAATGTATACGACATATTCGAGGAAGATATGCCGTATATCGGTCATGAACTGTTCACTGCACTCGGCAAGATGCAGAATGATGAAGCATTGGATGCGGACGAACAGCGTCTCATGGATGCAAAACAGAAGGCGATGGACGCATTCGAAGCGGCTGACGTCATCGTATTTGCATTCCCACTGTGGAATCTCGCAATCCCGGCACGCCTTCAGACATTTATCGACTATGTATACTCAGCAGGCTTTACATTCAAATACAATGCAGACGGATCAATGGCCCAACTCATGACTGACAAGAAGGTCATCCTTCTCAACGCGCGTGGCGGCATGTACAGTGCTCCTGAAATGCAGGGTATGGATATGTCCCATAACTACATGAAAAATGTCATCGGCGGCGTATTCGGCATGGAAATCATCGATGAAGTCATCATCGAAGGGCATAATGCAATGCCTCAGGAAGCAGCAAGAATCATTGAAGAAGGTCTTGAGAGCGTGCGTGAATGTGCACGGGAACTCAACGCCCAATTCGCATAGGAAGTTAAGGAAACCGATGCTCCGGCATCGGTTTTTTTATGATATGATTTGAATAGATTCGGATGGGAGGGGATTTGATGTGGCACATTAAATCATTTGAAGAATTGGATGTCCATACGCTTGAAGAGATATACAGGCTCAGAGTTTCCGTATTCGTGGTGGAACAGGCATGCGCCTATCAGGAAATCGATGGTCTGGACCCGGAATGCATGCATATCTATAGAACAGATGATACGGGCATCATCGCCTATTCGCGAATCGTGCCGGGGGATCCGGTATCAATCGGCCGGGTCATCGTCCGGGCGGACCATCGTGGCAATGGAACGGGACAGGTGCTTATGAGGCAGGCCATGGATTATATAAAAATGCATTTTGACGGTGGGCGGATCTATCTGCATGGCCAGGCACATCTGGAGAAATTCTACCAGTCGTTCGGATTCAGGACGACTTCCGAGATTCATCTTGAAGACGGCATTCCGCATATCGATATGGAATACAAAGAGGAATGAGCATCATGCTCATTCCTCTTTTCTCTTCGTCTCTTCAATAAGCCATCGACGGTCAGTATCCTTTTCATAGAGCTGCCGGTTTTCAATGCGGATCCGTTCAAGCTCCTCCCTCATGGAGTGGTTTTCAAGCAGGAAATTCTCCTGTCTAATCCGCTCCAGTTCAAGTTCCTTATCGAGGACGTCAAGCCGGATCTGTTCCATTTTACGCTTATGCTTCAAGTAGTCGCTGCCGAAGCCACCTGCAACACCAATCAGCACAATCATGATTATCCACCACATGGATATACTCCCTTTCGTTTTGAGTCTTAGGGACGGTATATCAATTATACAGCATGGTGACTGAAAGTGGGATGGCTAGTCATCCTCTTCATCATCCTGGAAATCTTCATCCAGGTCTTCAGCAGCCTCGTCACGGTCCCCATCATCCTGCTCCGGATTGGCTGTATCTTCATCCTCGTCCACTGGAGCATCTGTATCCCCGGTGCCTTCCGGCGCACAAGCGCCAAGAATGAGCATCATGATCATTCCCATGGAAATCATCCACTTTTTCATTTTCGTCCGCCTTCCTTTCATACGTTGTATTAGGAAAATACCCCAAGTATACATAAAACAAACAGGAAAGCGGAACCATTGGAATAAAGATGCATGGCAGAGCATGAATTATCTTAATTGTTGATGTGGTAAGAAATTTAATTACATATGAATATATATTTAATATAATTTTTTAAAAATTTATAATAGATTTACTTTGATAATTTAATCACATTATATTTGATGAAGCCTTTATGCAGTGTTATATTTGATTTGAGATAAATGCTATCTGTTAAAAGGCTTGAAAATAAAATTACAGATTGACAGGAGGAATTGGATGTTTTCAACTGATCGGATTTCAGCAGACCTGCGTATGGAAGAATATAAGAAGATTGCTGACAGCTACACTTACCTCTCAGAGAAGAAGAAAGAGGAAAGCGGTGGAAAGTCCATTTTGGCACGGATCTTCGGCAGAAGAACTGCATAAGATATGAAAAAAGCCCCCCTGGTGACGTACACGTCACCAGGGGGGCTTTTTGCTATGACAGGTTGAGCTGCCATGCCACACCGAACTGGTCCTGAAGCCAGGCGAACTGTCTGGAGAACCCATATTCGTCGAGGGGCATATGGATGGCCCCCTGCTTTTTCAGTTTCCTGTAGTAGAGTTCTATCTCCTGGGCGGTTTCGCATTCAATAAAGAAGGACATGCTCGGCGTGAAGGTGAACTCATGCGGGACCTGGCTGTCCATCATCATGATCAGCTGGTCCTGTATCCTTATGGCCCCCTGCATCACCTTGCCCTCGAGGTTCGCGTCCGTCGAATCGTACCTCTGGATCAGACGGATCTCCGCGTCCTTGAATGTCTCCTCATAATACTTCATGGCTTCTTCGGCACGGCCTTCAAATGTCAAAAACGGGGTGATGGATTTCATAGTTCCGCTCCTTTTTCCCCCAGTATAACAAAAAAATAGGGCGCCCAGGAGGGCGTCCTATTTTTCGTCCGTCTGACCGAGTATGTTCGATCCCTGTATGAAGTACTTCTGGAAGAAGAAGAACAGGATGATGACGGGCATGAGCACAAGCAGTGAACCGGCCATCAGGTAGTTCCATTGGGTACTCGACTGCTCCTTGAATACCTGGAGGCCCAGCTGGAGCGTATAGAGGGACTCATCATTCAGATACAGCAACGGTCCGAGGAAGTCGTTCCACACGCCGTTGAAAGAGAATATCGCCACTGTGAACAGTGCCGGTTTGATCATCGGAAGTGCAATCTTGAAGAATATCTGGAAGTGGTTTGCGCCTTCCATCCTGGCCGCCTCGATCATGCTGCTTGGCACACCCTTGAAGAATTGGCGCAGCAGGAAGATGTTGAATGCACTGCCGAAGAATGAGGGCAGCACCAGCGGGTAGTAGGTGTTCACAAGACCGAGTTCCGCAAAGATGACGTACTGTGGAATCAGTGTAATGAACCCCGGCAGCATCATCGTCGAGAGGACGAAGATGAAGAGGACCTCCCTGCCCTTGAAGTTGATCTTCGCGAATCCGTATGCAATGAATGCATTCACAAATACGTTCGCCAGTACGACAAGCACCGTAATGACGGATGTATTGATGAAGTAGGTGAAGAACGGCGCGATTTCGAATATCTCAACGAAATTGGAGAACTGGATATCCTGTGGGATGAACGTAAATTCCCCGCGGTATATCTCCTCCATCGATTTGAGTGCTATCGATATCATCCAGAACAGGGGCGCAATCATGAATAGGCTGCCGACAATCAGAAGAACGAGATTGAAGGCCCGCCAGAACTTCATTCTATTGGAATTATACATTCAATCAATCCCCCTCATAATGGACCCACCGTCTGGCAAATTTGAAGTTGATGATGGTCAGAATCAGTACGATGATGAACAGTATCCACGACATGGCCATCGCATAGCCCATATCAAATACATTGAAAGCCTTGATCCACATGTAGAGGTTGTAGAACAGCAGCGAGTTTTCCGGTGCCCCTGCATTGTCCGCACTCATTACATAGGCTTCCTGGAAAATCTGGAAGGACCCGATCGTGCTGGTCACGATATCGAAGAAGATGATCGGTGTCACCATGGGCAGGGTGATCCTGAAGAACATCTGCACGCGTGTAGCCCCGTCCATAATCGCCGCTTCATAGAGTGTTTTGGAGACCCCCTGCATCGCAGCAAGATACAGCAGCATGCTGCCGCCGGCACTCCACAGCTTCATCATGATGAGGGAAGGCTTGGCCCATTCGGCGTCGAACAGCCAGTTCGGACCATCGATGCCGAAGAGGGCGAGGAACTGGTTGATCAGTCCCGTCGACGGATCGAGCAGCTGCATCCACAAAAGATAGACCCCGACACCGGAGAGGATCGCCGGCAGGTAATAGATGGTGCGGAATATGCGCATCCCCGGAATGTCCTGGTTCATCAGTGTCGATATCAGTATCGCCGCAATCGTCGTCAGAGGGACGGAGAAGGCGACGAAGTACAAGGTGTTGTAGAGCGATGTCCAGAAAAGGTCGTCGTACATGAACATCTCCTTATAGTTCGCGAATCCGACAAAGTCCATCTGTGACGTCACATTATAGTTTGTAAAACTGCCCACAAGAGAAAAAAGCAAGGGGCCGAGTGTCAGCCCCAAAAAACCGATGATCCACGGCAGTATGAAAATATAGCCGTAGAGGTTCTCTTTCTTTTTATACATCGAATCACCTATCTATTATTTTCAACTATGCGTTCAAGGTCTGATTGTGCCTTTTCCAGTCCCGCTTCGACAGTTGTACTCTCACTGATGATGGATTCGAATGTCGGGTTCACCGTGCTTGCGAAATCCGGAGCTACAAGCGGCTGGGGTGTAAGCAGTGTGTTGTCCATATTCTCCACCATGAGGGAATATACTTCCCGTCCTGCTTCACTGAACTCTTCACTCTCTGCAGCAGAGTTTCCAGCCTCCTGATGGGCGACGAGGTCGAAGTTGTTTTCCGCCCAGTAGAGCTGTGAATCATGGTTCGTCAGGAACTCGATGAACTTATAGGAGGCTTCAGGGTCCTTGGCGCCTTTTGGTATTTCGGCAACGAAGCCGCCGCCCCATGAAGTATGGCCGTTTCCTTCTTCTTTTTCAGGCAGAGGTGCAACACCGAAGTTGATATCCTGTCCAAAATCCCTGAGCTGGACGTAGTAGTTGGCGTTCTGTACCATCATGCCGATGTTGCCGGCCATGAATGGGTCCTGCTGAGCGTTTTCGAACTGGGAGTTGATTGAAGTAATCGTATTCTCCCCGTATTTGTTCTTCTGTTCAAGAATCCAGTTGAATGTATCATGGACGGGTTCCGTATCGATTTTCACATCACCCTCCGGGCTGATGTAGTTCTCACCGAGGGCATTCATCATCCATACATCAGAACCTGCCCCGATCAGCGGATAGAAGCCGATACGTTCGTAGCTGCCGCCTTCCTCGACATCAAGCTGTGCAGCGTACTCTTCAAGCTCTGCCCACGTGGATGGCGGATCTTCCGGATCCAGGCCGGCCTCTTCGAACAGATCCTTATTATAGAAAAGGATCTGTGTATCCGTGTTGAACGGCAGGGCATACATCTCATCCTCATACATCGTCGCTTCCGTCATCTGGTCGTAGAAGCGGTTCTCGACATCGGAGTCGACAAATTCCGTGATCGGCTCCATCTGCCCCTCCTGTGCCCTCAGCTTCACCGTGTTGATGTCATTGATGATGACATCCGGCGGGTCGCCGGCAGCAATGGCTGCAAGGTTCTTGGTCCAGATGTCCCCCCAAGGGACATAGGTATGCTGTACTTCGATTTCATCCTGCGAGCTGTTGAAGTCCTCGATGATCTTGTCGATCACCGGACGCCTCTGTTCAGAGCCCCAGAATGACCAGAAATCAAGCGTAACCTTTTCACCGTTCGAGCCTTCAGCATCACTGCCTTCCGTCTCGCCTGATGCACTGTCTTCTTCTGAAGCGTTTGAGCCTTCGGAATCTCCAATCTGGAAACCGCCGCAGGCACTCAGTACAAGAACTGCCGCTAAAATAAGAAATAGATATTTTTTCATAATTTAACCTCCATCCCGATTGTTAATGTGTGAATATTTAATTATGTTTTCATTATAGCAAAGAAGAAGTGAAATGCTATGAAAAACTCGGGATAAAGGGTAATTTATTTTTAAGTGTTCCATGCAGAATGCATTGAAAAGGGGAAGTGGCAGTGGATGGGGCGTTTTTGAAAAAATCGGGGGAGAAGAATTTATTGTTGATTTTATGCGGATTAAAATCGGTCGTTTTCCGTTAATTCATATATCAGAGAAGCGCTGATACTACTGATTGAATGGGGAGAAGTGTAGTGTAATACCAATAGAGAAGCAGTTAAAAATGAAATTATTTTTAAAAAATTTCATTAAAAAACCGGCACTCCAAGTGCCGGTAAAAACTATGCTTCTGCTGTGAGTTCATCGTAGCGTTTTTCATCATAGACATCTTTGTCCAATGATCGGTTCGTCTTTGCGGTTATCGTTCCGGCCGTCATCGAACCACTGACGTTGACGGCTGTCCTTCCCATATCAATCAGGGGTTCGATGGAGATGAGGACGGCGGCGAGGGCAATCGGCAGGTTCATCGTTGACAGGACGATGATTGCTGCGAATGTTGCACCGCCACCGACACCCGCGATGCCGAGGGAGGCGATGACCGTCACGGCAATCAGCGTAATGATGAACTGCGCGTTGATTTCAACACCGGCCGCCGGTGCAATCATGATACCGAGCATTGCCGGGTAGATGCCGGCACATCCGTTCTGCCCGATGGACAGTCCAAAGCTTCCCGAGAAGTTGGCGATGCTTGCCGGTACGCCGAGTCTCGTCCGCTGCGTCTGTATGTTGAGCGGCAGTGTGCCGGCACTCGAACGGGAAGTGAAGGCAAACAGCAGTGCCTCCGCTGTCTTCTTGAAGTACTGGAGCGGATTCAGGCCTGTCAGCCCGATCAGCAGCAGGTGGACGAGGTACATCGTCAGCAGTGCAGCATATGAAGCGACGACGAACAGTCCAAGATCGTATATGGCCTGGAAGTTTGAAGTGGCTACAGTAGAGGCCATGATCGCCAGGATCCCGTAAGGGGTCAGGGCCAGAATGATTTTGACAAGCTGCATGACCCAGTCATTCAGGGCGATGATGCCTGTTCTGATCCGCTCGCCACTCTCGGGATTGCGCTGCATGAGGCGGACGAAGCTGAATCCCATGAAGATGGCGAAGAGGACGACTGCGATGGTGGAAGTGGCCCGGTCCCCTGTGAAATCAAGGAAAGGATTGGCCGGCAGCAGTGATACGAGCTGCTGGGGAAGCGTCTGGTCTTCGATTTCAGAAGCGGTGCTCTCGAGTGAGAGTGCCCGTTCATTTTCAGCTTCGCCCAGGTTGAGGCTTGAAGCATCAAGGTTGAAGATAAGGGCGGCAGAAATGCCGATGACGGCAGCAATCGCGGTGGTACCGAGCAGCAGTGCGATGATTTTGATGCCCGATTTCAGAAACTTCTCCTTTACATCCATCTTTGCGAAAGCACCGAGGATGGAAATGAAGACGAGCGGCATGACGATCATCTGCAGCAGCCGGACGAATCCGCTGCCGACGATGGAAACCCAGTCCATCGTATTTGTTATGACCGTACCGTCCACACCATAGATCAGCTGCAGTCCGGCACCGAAGAACAGGCCGAAGATGAGGCCGATCATCACACGGTGGGAAAATTTTACATTCCGCCGCTTGAGGAACACCAGGGCACCGATGAGCAGCAGGAAGGCAGTAATATTTATGACGACAAGTAATGCATCCATTTAATGACAGCTCCTTTTTTAAACAAGTAGCCTCATTATAAAAAAAATAATCCTACTTTTCAAGTAGGATTAATATATTCGTACTATTCAGTCGGGTTGAGCAGGTGGAGATGCCTTGTTGCCCGGGAGGCCAGTACATACAGTATATGCTTCGAGTCGCTGTAGGACTGGGCATCCGTCAGGATCACCGTATTGTATTCGAACCCTTTTGAGAGGTAGTAGGGCAGGATGATGAACGACTGGTTGTAGAGTGTATCGGTCTCTCCGAGGTTCTTCATGTGCGGGAACTCATCCTTCAGCTGTGCATAATAGTGGTCGGCTGCGTCTCTTGAAGGGGTGATGAGGGCGACCTGCGGGTATGCTCCCGAACGGAGTATTTCCCGTACATAGCCGATCTCATCATCGGTGTGCAGTTTCTGCACCTCATCCCCGTCGACGGAGGCGGACTGTATGGAGCCCGGGATGATGCTGTTCAGGAATGCATTGATCTGGTTGGTGGACCGGTAGGAGCGCTCGAGCTTTTTCTGGACATGGTTTCTGGCGACCAGTGTATCCTTCCTGCCGGGGTGGATCTGCTGGTTCGGGTCGCCCAGGCTCGTGAATGTCGCCTTCCTGTAGTAATGGCGCATGACATAGTATTGGATGTTCGAATAGTCCTGGACCTCATCGATCAGTACATGCTGGATCTGCCTGTCGTGTCTGCCGAGGAGGTGGATGTACAAGTAGAGCAGGGGGGCGATGTCTTCATACTTGAAGTCATTCTCCTTGATGGAGCGCACCGTCCGGTTGCGGAACTTCCTATCATATATCGATTTTACATACAGCTTTTCAAAGTGGACGAAGCGGAACAGGGAGACCTGGCGGTGCACGGTCTTCAGCTGCTTCTTGGCAAAGTCATGTGCCTCTTTCTTGAGTTCATGCGCCTCGCCGATGTACTTGTTGCTGTCGCGCAGTTCCCTGTATCTTTCATTCGTCAGTCTTTTGACTTCCTCGGTATACTGGCTGAGCAGCCTTTCCTGCATCTTTGAGAGCCGCCTGCTTATGGGGTGGCCGCCGAGTTCATTGTAGAAGATGTGGACCAGATGCTCCTTGCTCGCGAACAGTCCATTTTCGCCCTGCAGGGTCCTGAACTCCATGCCGTCGGTCTCAAGGTGCTTCATGAAGCCATGAAGGGATTTGAAGTACTCGAGGGAGTTTTTGAATTCATAGATGTCGTGCCCTTCGTCGTTCTGCCTCAGGCGTTTGATGTTGTCATAGACATGCTCGAAGTTCCTTCCCTTGAAGTAGGGGAAGTGCGAGATGAGGCGGAAGAACGTCGTGTTGCGCACATGGTTTTCGCCAAGCTCGGGCAGCACGTCCGACAGATAGTCGTTGAACACTTCATTCGGTGAAATGAGCAGTATGTTCTCAGGGTTCAGGGTCTCCTTGTGCTGGTACAGCAGAAACGCAATCCGCTGCATGGCAAGGGAAGTCTTTCCGCTGCCCGGTGGTCCATAGACCAGCGTATCCTGCGACAGGGGAAGACGGATGACGTCATTCTGCTCCTGCTGGATGGTGGAGACGATGTTCTTCAGCTTGGACTGGGAGGAGTCGGTGATCATGCGCTGGAGTATTTCATCGCCGATATATACGTCGCTGTCGAACATGTTGAGGAGGCGGCTGTCCTCGATGATGAACTGGCGCCTCTGTTCGACCGTCGCATCTATCCTGCTGCCGTCCGGGATGCGGTATGACAGGTCGCCTGTCGTGTTTTCATAGAACAGGCTCGCAACCGGGGTGCGCCAGTCGTAGATCAGTATGTCGTTGTCCCGGTTCTTTATTGTGCCGGTGCCGATGTAGATCGGCTCCCCGTCGACGGTGATCTTGCCGAAGTAGGGCTTTGGTATCATGCGCTCTGTGCGTTCGCGCATCATTTCTATATAGTTGTAGTTCATTTCGGTTCTTCTGATTTCCGGCAGCATCTGGACGAACTCCATGACGTTGCCGTCGGCAAAATCGACGACATTGGAGATATTCTCATTGATGTCATACCGCGTTTCCAGTATGCCCTGTGCCGTTCGGCTCTGCCTCGTTTCAAGGTCGGCATTGAATATTTTGAGAAAATCGACGATGAAGGTCAGGTGCCGGGCTTCTTCTTCAAATGATAGAATTTTCATAGGGATCCTCCTTTGGTTCGACATTTAGCATATAGGTATTTTGAAATAATTAACAGTCTTAAATTCATCTGGGTCATATGATATACTTGATGTGTAAAATCGAGCGAATATTATACTGGTTAAAGGACAGCGATCATGAGGAAAATATTAGTGTCAGGTTTGATCACCGGTTTCATTTCCGGGGTGCTGCTTCTTCTTGTGTCTGCGTATGTGGAATCCAGCGCAGGCATAGAAATCATGACCTTGCTTTTGAACGTGGACTTCATTTTCGACCGGAGTCCGGGCCTGTTTCTGGAGATTGTTTTCCATCTGATGATCTCTGTCATTCTGGCCATCATACTGAAATGGCTGTACGTGGATAAGCCGCATCTCTATATGCCGGGGCTGGTGACGGTATGGGTGGTTGTGACGCTGCTCTATTTCGTGCTCTCCAGCCTCTCCGTGCAGAATCTGGAGCTGAATGGCTATATCGGCTTTGCGCTCTGGATGATTTTCCATATCGGCTATCTTCAGGCCCTGCATCTGATGTTCAGGCTTGGGTTCTGAAATTCCGGCCGCTTCCGACCGTCATGGTCTGAAGCGGCTTTTTTATTATACAATAATAGATTGCACTCAAACGGGTATAGGGAAGAAATACTCATGATTATCGGAAAGAGGTGATTGGAATGGACAGGAAGAAAGCACTCCCGCTGCTTGAGGAAGTCATGGAAATCAGGGATTCTGTAGAGCAGGAGGGGCGCTGGCTGTTTGACGAATGGGACAGGATACCGATACGTGAAGGATACAGGGACAGTGCCAGGAATCTGGCCTACTATATGGCATTCCGCAGGAAGGACATGAGGGAACTGCAGGAAAAACTGATTCCCTGGGGTGTTTCGTCACTTGGGCGCCTGGAGGCGGATGTACTCGGGACACTGAACGCGGTCACACGTACACTCGGCTACATCGCGGATGAAGATGTGGGGGATGTCGACTACCGCTCCTCCGACTCCTTTTTGGACCGCAACCTGGCCCTCAGGCGGAATTCTGATGATATTTTCGGTCCACCGCGCAACGCCAGGGATACACGCATCCTTGTAACGATGCCATCCGCCGCCGGGAGCGACTATGGACTGGTCAGGACCCTCATTGAATCCGGCATGAACATGGCCCGGATAAACTGTGCCCATGATGATGCGGACACATGGGCGGGCATGATCAAGAACATCAGGAAAGCGGAGGAGGAGACCGGACTCGACTGCCGTATACTGATGGATATCAGCGGCCCCAAAATACGTACGAAACACCTGTTGACGTCGATGCGCAATCCAAAGCTCGGAGTGGGGGAACGCTTCCTGCTGTCGGATGCGGAATCGATGACGCTGCCAAAGAATATTGAAATTGCGCTCAATACTTCCGTACCGGAAGTGATCGAAAAGATGGAGCCGGGGCAGAAGATCAAGATCGATGACGGGCATATCGAAGCCGAGGCTGTGGAGAAGACGGACGGCGGCATCATATGTGAAGTGGAACGGACGGTGAAGGAGGGCGGTGTAAAGGTGAAGACGGAAAAGGGCATCAATCTGCCCGACCTCAACTTCAAACTGCCTGTCCTGACGAAAAAGGATCTTAAGGATCTCGATTTCGCCACCCGTCATGCCGATGCCATCGCATTTTCCTTCATCAAGGATACCGGAGACATCGACCTCATAGAAGAAGCATTGGCAGAGCGGCTGCCTGACGACAGGAAGAATATACCGAGCATCGCAAAGATAGAAACGCCGGAAGGCATCAGGAACCTGCCTGACATCATACAGCGTGCAGCAGGGGCAAGGCCGTTCGGAGTCATGCTGGCACGCGGTGACCTTGCGGTCGAAATCGGCTACGAACGGCTGAGCGAAATTCAGGAAGAGCTGCTCTGGATATGCGAAGCCGCCCATGTGCCTGTCGTATGGGCGACGCAAGTGGTGGAATCGCTTGTGAAGACGGGCATACCGACGCGCTCCGAAATCTCGGATGTGGTGGCCGGCTCGCGCGCTGAATGCATCATGCTGAACAAGGGGGAATATATTGCCGATGGTGTGCAGGTGGTCTCGGAAATACTGGAGAAGTTCGAGGATCACCATTACAAGAAGACGGCGATGCTCCGGGCACTCGGCATTGCCAATCATACGTTCGACAGCAGGGAATAAGTAAGACCGGGAAGAGACAGGAGGCTGTCTCTTTTTTCGTGGAAACGATTTATTTGTCAGAATGATTGATTATTTCTGAAAATTACTTTATTTTATCCTGGGGAAGGCGTATACTACCTACATCGTAGACGATTAGGAGTGATACATATGTTGCAGGAACCCATTGTTGCCACGGTCATGCTGTTTGCACTGATTGCACTCGGGGAACTGATTTCGGTCTATACACGTGCCCGGATCCCGATGCTGATGACAGCGATGCTCGGCTTTTTGATACTTACATGGACGGGGATTTTCCCGGAAAATATTCTCGAACTTTCCACGCTTCCGGCACTCGGGGCGATACTGATCGGCCCCCTTATTGTACATATGGGGACGCTCATGCGATTCTCAATCCTTAAAAAGCAGTGGCGGGCGGTCATCATCGCCCTGTCCGGCCTCGCAGGGGCGCTCACACTGGTGCTCGTCGTCGTGACGCTTGTATTCGACTTCACCACGGCCGCGAGCGGCGTCGGTCCGATTTCAGGCGGTGTCGTGGCACTTCTGATCACCAATGAAACGCTGACGAACCTCGGGCTCACGAGCCTGGTCGTGGTTCCTGTGCTTGTGCAGGCCTTCCAGGGCGTCATCGGCATGCCGCTTGCGACCGCATTCATGAAGCGGTATGGCCAGGCCTTCATGGCGGAGAACCGGACAGCTGCAGACGACAGCATCGGCTTTGAGGAGGAACGGGGCATTTCCCGCTTCAGCCTGATGAAGAACAATACGATCAAACTGTTCGTCATCTTTGTACTCGGCATGCTCGGGGTCATCCTCGGAGATGTCACGGGCATCCACTATACGCTGTTCTGTCTGCTGTTCGGCATACTGGCTTTGAACCTCAATCTCCTGCCGAAGAGCGCCCTTGAGTCCGCGAACTCATTCAGCTTCATGATGGTCGCGCTCATCTTCGTCATCATCGGCACGATGGGCGGTATCACACCGCAGGATGTGGTGAGCAATATTCCGGCTGTGGCATTGATTCTTGCCCTCGGCATATTCGGCATCATCACGGGTGGCTTCATCGCATCCAAGCTGGTCGGCTGGCATCCCTACAAGGGTGTGCCCGTCGCATTGACGGCGCTGATCGGATTCCCCGGGGACTACCTGATCTGTGAAGAGGTGGCCCGGAGTGAAACGAACAACCTCGAAGATCAGAACAGGCTCTTCCAGGAGCTGGTGACACCGATGCTGATCGGCGGATTCGTCACTGTAACGGTCGCTTCCGTATTCATCGCGAGCTTCGTCATGAGCCTGATCTAAATTAAAACAAAAGAAATGGGAGTGTAGAAATGGAAAAGCTTTTCATCAAAAATGTCAATCTGATAGATGGTACCGGTTCGGAACTGGTCAAGAATACGAATGTACTTGTGGAGGACGGCCGATTCAAGGCCATCGATGCCGAGGAATCGGCAGCAGAGGGTGCAGAAGTGCTGGATGGTGCGGGACAGTACATGCTCCCGGGCATGATCGATGCACACGTGCATATGATGACGGAATTCAAACCGTTGGAACAGCGGCTCGTCACGCCGTTCTCCTATAACTTCTATGCAGCGATGGAATACTTGAACCGCACGCTGAATGCAGGAGTGACGACGGTACGGGACGCACTCGGCAGCGACCTCGGACTCAAGAAGGCGATAGAGGATGGGCTGGTCAAGGGGCCGCGCATGCAGATCAGTGTCAATGCACTGACGATCACAGGGGGACACGGCGACGGTTTCAACTATTCAGGCGTCGTGACGGACCTCATGCAGCCACATCCGGGCATGCCGCACGGTATCTGTGACGGCGTGGAGGAAGTGCGCAAGAAGACGCGTGAGATGCTGCGGGCAGGCGCCGACATCATCAAGGTGCACGCCACAGGCGGTGTATCGAGCCCGACCGACCATCCGAAGTTCACCCAGTTCTCGCTCGAGGAACTGAAGGTGATCGTGGAGGAGGCGAAGTTCAGAAACGGCGTCAAAGTCATGGCCCATGCCCAAGGCCTGGAAGGGGTCAGACAGTGTGTGGAAGCAGGCATCCATTCCATCGAGCATGGCATTTTCCTCGATGATGAAGTTTGCGGCATGATGAAGGACCAGGGTACATACCTCGTGCCTACACTGCTTGCCCCGGTATCCGTGCTCGAATTCGCCGAGGAGCTCGGGATGGCGAAGACTGCCGTCGAGAAATCCGAGGAGGTCATCGAAATCCACAAGGAGAGCTTCACACGGGCATATAAAGCCGGTGTCAAGATCGCCATGGGTACGGATGCAGGCGTCTTCAAGCATGGTACGAACTTGAGGGAGCTTGAACTGATGGTCGAATGCGGGATGACGCCGATTGATGCCATCACCGCTTCGACGAAGACGGCTGCGGAATGCATGGGGTATACCGACATCGGCCTCGTCAAGGAGGGCTATGTCGCCGACTTCATCTTCTCGAAGGAGAATCCATTGGAGAACATCGGTGCATTGAAGGATAATGACAACATCAAAGTTGTGGCAAAAGAAGGCGTAGTCTACAAGAACATCATAGGAGAATGAGAGCAGCCCCGGGTACCGGGGCTGTTTCCATTTACTTCAAAATACAACGCCCGGCAATGTTTAGATATCCCTATAGGGGGAACAATCTAACAAACGATGAGAAAGGAGAAAGCGCACATGAAAGCATTGGATATCATTGCACTTGTACTACTCATAGTTGGTGGCCTTAACTGGCTGCTTGTCGGGCTTTTCGAATTCGATCTGGTCGCTTCCATATTCGGCGGTCAGGACGCCATCCTCTCCAAGATCGTCTACATTCTGGTAGGTCTGTCTGCGCTGTACTGCCTGAAATTCTTCGGTCTGATTACGGACGATGGTGCACGTCATACGGCAGCGGCTGACAGGGATGCTGCAAACCATGCAGCAGCACCTGATAATGATGCTGAACCCCGTGCCATGGCCGACGACAAGCCTTCCAATAGGCCGGTTGATGCCGGTGACACAGCGGGCACGAGGACAACTGCCGGAGACACACGTACTGCAACGAACGATCCCGACGATCTGACGAATACGACAGACGAAGGTGACGTCCGCAACAGAAGGACCGATGACACCGACCGCCTGTAATCGAAAGGACAGTATTTTTCCTATCTCCATAAACGTTGAATGAAATGAATGCAGGACGAGGACATCCAGCTGATGCTGGGTGTCCTTTTTATATGCATAATAAATCCAAGCATCGACAGTGCCGTTTCAATCCGATATGATTGGAGAAACCAGATGGAGATAGGGGAAATGTATGAAGAAAGCAGCGGTAATCATCAACAGAAAATCAGGAAAGAAGAAAAAGCCGCCGATCGAGTATGGAGTGCTGCGTGCCCTTCAGGGCCAGGGCTATGATGTCGAAATATTATATACGGATGGATCGGATGCGAAGGCGCTCGCCATGGAGGCATCACAATATGCCGATCTCATCGTATCATCAGGAGGGGATGGGACCATCGGTGAAATCATCGATGGAATGGTCGAATGCAGCTCGGACGCCTCCCTGTCCATCCTTCCGGCCGGTACGGTCAACGACTATACACGGGCCCTCGGCCTGCCCCTCGATATGAATGAAGCGATCCAAAACCTCTCTAAGCCCCAGCAGCCCATCCAGGCGGACGTCATCAGGTTCAACGGCCGGCATGCCGCCTATCTGATTGCACTGGGTGATTTCATGGAGTCGTTCACAAAAGTCGGCTCGAGCGTCAAGAACAGGTTCGGCCTTTTCGCCTATCTCTATGCGGGCCTGCGGGCGCTCTTCACCATGAAGAACTACCGCGTGACCATCGACACGGCAGAAGAGAAGGTGATGAGCGATTCGATATTGACGATTGTTGCCAACACTTCCTCTGTCGGCAGCTTCGACCGGCTGCTGCCCCAGGCGAGGGTGGATGACCATCAGCTCCATATCATCAACATCCAGCCCTCCACGCCGAAGGAGATCATTGAAATCATCATCGCGGCATTCCGGGGCAGAATCACCGCACACAGGAATGTCCATTACATGCGTACCCAAAAGCTGTTCCTCGATACCGACAGGCTGGAAGTGATGGATATCGATGGGGATGCCGAGTCCTTCAAAGCCATGGAAATCGAGGTGGTCCCCGCCTGCATCCGCATCAATGTACCTGAAAGTCATGCAGAGTGACATGATCCCGCCCGGGATGTTGAAATATTTCCCTTAATCGTATATCATATACCGGTGGATAAAAACATTGAGGAGGAGGATGATTGTGAAGATCAGAGAAAGGCTCAAACGCATCGATTTTGAAAAAAGAAGAATTTCATTCGATCCCAGGATCACGCAACAGACCCTGATCAATATTGCTACGGTAATCATCGGGTCTTTTATTTTTGCCATTGGGGTCAATTCGTTCATGATTGCCGGCAATCTCGGGGAGGGCGGCGTCACCGGGCTCGCAATCATCCTCTATTATGCATTTGATATTTCTCCCGCCCTGTCGAACCTGGTGCTGAACTCCATCCTGCTCGCCGTCGGCTTCAAGTATTTGAGCAGGCGTTCGATGTATTATACGATCGTCGTCGTATTCCTGACGTCATTCTTCCTATGGGTGACGGAGTCCTGGCACGTACAGTCGGATGAAATACTGGTCAACACGGTATTCGGCGGCATGTTCGTCGGGCTCGGCATCGGTCTGATCATCCGGATCGGCGCAACGACGGCAGGTACGACGATCCTTGCCCGGCTGGTCAATAAATATATGGACATCAACGTATCCTACGCGCTCCTGTTCTTCGACCTGGTCGTCATCACCATCGGCCTGACCGTCATGACGCTCGAACAGGTGCTGCTGACGGTCATCGCCCTATACATCGCAACAAAGGTCATGGACTTCATCATTGAAGGTATGAACCCGAAGAAGGCCATCACCATCATCTCCGACCATCCCGAGCGGCTCGGCAAGATGATCAACAGCGAAATCAGACGCGGTGTCACGATCATGAATGGCCGCGGCTTCTATACACAGGAGGACAAGGACATCCTGTATGTCGTCATCAACAAGAACCAGCTGACACGGCTCAAGCGCCTCATCAAACGGTATGATGAGGACGCATTCGTCGTGGTGCACGATGTGAACAGCGTGCTCGGCAACTATTTCATATAGAAGAAGACCCCGCCAAGGCGGGGTCTTCTTCATTTCCTCTTCATTTTCAGGTAGATGGCCGAAGGGTCGCTCCCCCTCGTTTCAAATCCTTTATGTATCAGCCAATTCCTCGTGAAGGCACTGATCGGCCCCTGCATCATCAGATAGACCTTCTCCACATCATCAGCCGCCTCCAGATAGGCGTCCATCAGTTTTGAGGCGACCCCTTTGGACTGGTGGTCCGGGTGGATGACGAAGTCCGCGACATACTGGGTGAACATCAAGTCCCCGGAGGACCGGATCAGACCGATGAGCTGTCCAGAATCCCAGGCCGTGACGAGATAGTCGGAAGCCATCACGGCCTCGAAGAGTGCACCCATCCGTTTGTCATAGGCTGTATGCCCCTTGCTCCTGTAGAGCTGCTCAATATCATCGTAGCCGATGTCCCTGCCTGCAGAAAGTTCAATCATGGCTTTACCCCTTTTTCATTTAATCATAGCGGCTGATTTACCCTTGCGCAATGTCTATTGAAAATATATCATAAAGAAAGGATTATTTTTACAGAATATTAAAATATTTTAAATGAACTGGGATGGGTTGCCATGTTTGCATCAGTATTCAGGGAGACATTCAAACGCACATGGCGGAATCGAAAGAACCGGCTTGTGCTCATTCTCTCCTTCGTCGCCATATTCGTCCACCTCTTCTTCTATATGCCGGGCCAGGAGCACCCGATGACGATCGACAGGGAAACTTTGCGCCTGGAGATGACGGCGGCCTACGGGATGAAGGAATCCCGGCTCGAGTCGGGGGACATTGCAGTGAACAGCATGACCGGCATCGATACATACAGTACTGCGAAGCAGCAGTATGAAGATTATTTCGGCCATCACAGCGCTATTGAAAATGGTGATGTCGCCATGCTGGCCAAGATGACCGCGGGAGGGCTGCCGGATTTCGCCATGGACGCCGTATGGGAGGAATTGAATGATAAGTACGAGGGCGACCTCCAGATGATGGGCTATCATCAGACACGCCTCTTCCAGGAGATGCGGAGCATTGCCGATCATGAGGGGATTACGCTCCATATGTACGACAGGAAGACGGCCTTCCAGCAGCTGTATAGCTTCTTCGCCAATTACGGACCGCTCATCATGCTGCTGATCACGGTGTTCGTGGCGAGTGAGATCCTCGTCGATGACCGGCGGCACAGAACACTCAAAGCAGGTCAGCCGATGGGATGGCGCCGTTACATATTACATCAGTCGGTCTCCCTTGCCATAATACTCGCGACCATCTTCTCCGTACTGCTTGCGGTGTATTTCCTGGCTGCCGGGATAATGTACGGGTTCGGTTCGCCGGGGCTTGAAGTGGGTGCCTATAAATACGATGAGGGCTATCGTGGGGAGAACTCGAACTTCACCACTCAGACAATCGGCACCTTCATCGGCATGTCGCTCATCCTCATCATGCTGCTGATCTACTTTTTCGTCCGTTTGAATGCACTGCTGTCCCTTGCCTTCCGGCACGATATCCTCGTCATGCTCATCGGTTTTGTGATCCTCGGCTTCAACCGGATCTACAGCGGCACGGGAGAGGAGGCCATCTTCGGCATCGGAGGGGAATATTTCCTGCACAACTATTTTGAGACGGGTCTCGTGCTGAGCGGGGAACGGAACTTCCTCGCCATGACCGATGCCTACAGTTTCACCGGCGCCGTGGTCATGATCGGGGCATCGATACTGGTGCTTGAGATGCTCACGGCTCTTGCGGCAGGGTGGATGCATCGTCAGAAGTTCGAAAGGGAGGTGCGGTGATGCGGCTGTTCAAATGGGAAGTGCTTAAAGTCCTCCGGGACTGGAAGGTGCGGATACTGCTTGTGGCACTGCTGCTGTTCCTCGCCACATACTCGACCCTCTATCAGGATCGTACAATAAAGCTTCCTGTGGAGGAGGCCAGGGAAGAGTATCACGAGACGCAGCGCCTCTTCCATGCGATTCCTGAGGCGCACTTCGAGACTGAGGCCGGCCAGGACATTTACGACCGACTTGCCCGTCAGCAGCAGATCCTCGGCATGCAGCGCTTCATCCTCTCCGAAAAGGAGGGGAACACGGTGGAAGGGCTTGAGGAGATCGTCAGCGACTACGTCGATCAGGGGATAGAGATGTCGGAGAACCAGCTTCATTTCCATGAAGCGGACGATTTCGAATCACAGGAACTGCTGCTGAGCTTCATACCCGATGAGGGGGAGATTGAGAACAGGTTGAAATTCCTGAATTACCTCAAGGAAAATGATGTGGCGATCGACTGGAATCCGATGTCGCCGAGTCTTGTGCTCTACAGTCTCATCAATATACTCGCCGGCGTCTTCATCTATATCGTCGCTGCAGTCTTCGGTGCGGATCGGTTCAGCAGGGATCAGGAATACAACTGGAGCATCACGCAGGGGATTCCGCTGACATGGAAGTCACAATGGCGGATGCGGTCGATCATCAGCTGGGTGCTGATATGGATTGCCATCCTCATCGGTCTTGTGGTCTCCTACATCATCAACCGCGCATCGGTGGACACCGGGACGCTCCTCTATCCTGTGCCGCTCTACAGCGGCAGCCAACTGGAGTACATCAGCATAATGGAATACACTGTGCTCGTGGTGGCACTCACCATGGCTGCGAGCTACATCATACTGAAGGTCTCTACTGGTTTCAGCTGGATGTTCAGGAACACTTATCTTACAATCACGCTCGTGATCGGTATATTCTTCATTCCCTATATCTTCACGATCATCCCGCCGCTCGGCAGTTGGAACCCGTTCCTCTATCTGCAGATACTTCCGGTTCTGGAAGGGGAATGGGCTGGAGCGGGCAGGGTGGATGTGCCGAAGCTCCTCATCAGTCTTCTAGTGCTTTATATGCTGGTCGAGCTCGCATTCCACTTCATATTCAGACTCATTCCGACACGTTCAGGAAAACTAGAAAGGAGGAGGCACTGATGACACTTGAAATTAAGGATCTGACCATCAGCTATGGCAGCCACACCGTCCTTGAAGATATCAGTTTCAGCATTCCGGACGGCACAATCATCGGCCTCGTCGCGCCGAATGGTACCGGAAAGACCACGCTCTTCAATGCGATCATCCGTTTCATCCCGATCAATCAGGGTGAAATAAGGATTGACGGCAGAAACTTCAGGAATACTGCGAAGGACGTCAGGGCGCTCCATGAGCAGATCACATTCTTTCCGGACCAGGCGGAGCTCTACGAAAACTTTTCCGGCTACGAACATATCCAGATGTATAGGGATATCTGGAACAGGGAGGAGCGGGACATAGACGGCATCATCCAGCGGCTGAATATGGAGGGGTATGTCCGCAACAAGGTCAGCTCCTATTCCCTCGGCATGCGACAGCGGCTCTGCTTTGCAATGATGATTGCCGCAGACACGAAGATCATGTTCATGGATGAAATAATGAACGGTCTCGATCCGATCAATGTAGAGCTCGTGAGCCGCATCCTCCAGGAGGTGAAGGCGGAGGGCAAGATCATCATTGTTGCGAGTCATCTTCTGGATAACCTTGATGACTACGCCGATCAGATATTCTTTCTGAATGGCCGGCGTCTTGCCTACACGTACGACCGCAGGAAGGAAACGGAAAAATACATCAAGGCCACAGTGCCGGATGCAGTCCTCCAGGCTATGAAACCATGGCCCGAGGGGACCATCCATCTGAACGGTAGCCGGATCTGTATACCGGCAGCCGAGCTTTCGGGGGAGCGGAAGGCCGCCTTGTTGGAGAAGCTTCTTGAAAATGGGGCGGAATCGGCCACAATCGGACCGCTCGGAACATATGAACATTACTTGAGGATCTATAAGGGGATGGAGTCATGAGATGGTGGCTGTTTGCGGTGGTCCTCATGGCTGGATGCAGCCATGGAGGCCTCATGCCGGAGAAATATGATGGTGAAGCGTTTGAAGCGGATGGGGCGGCCGTCACAGCCTATGAAGAAAACAATATACTGATGACGGAAGATCTTCCGGAACGCTTCCCATTCACCAAGAGCACGGAGATGGCCGGCATCCAGGATGATACCGGTGAGGAGATGCAGCTTGAAGCAGGTACATATGATGTCGGAACCGATGTTCCTCCAGGCAGGTATGATGTCCTGCTGCAGGATGAGGCAGGGGCCCTTGTCATAGAGGATGATCAGGGCGTGCGGCTGCTTGAAATCCCAGTCGGTGTGCGGACACCGGTGGCACAGGTCGATCTCGCGCGTGGTTATACGCTGACGTTTGCATCCAGGGACGGCCAGCTGGCGATTACGCCAGTGGGAAATGATATGATGGAAATGGATGGGGAAGAATATATCGAAATTCCGGCCGGTACACACACGGTCGGCACCCATGTGCCAGCCGGAGAATATGAGCTGCTGTCGGAAAGCCTCCCGATCATGGGTGATGACGGTCTCCCACGCATCTATTGGAATCCGTCCCCAATGATGCTGGGGCTTGATGAAGATATGGAAGACGTGAAGGGCGTTCCTACTGAAATGAAAGCAGGGGATACCATCGTTGCGGAATATCCTGTACAGCTGAAGAAAATAGAATGATGGGAGTGGTGGATATCAATATAAAAGCATTGCAGTATCAGGTGGCATTCGGAGATGTCGAAGAGAACATTGCCAGGGTCAGGGAGCAGTTTGACCGGGCAGAACTCAAGGGGACCGACGTCGTTGTGCTCCCTGAGATGTGGACATCGGGATATGACCTTGAAAATATCCAAAAGCACGCCTGCCAGGACCTCGAGCCTGCGCAGTATGTAGTTTCCGAACTTGCACAGGAATATGATGTGAACATCGTCGCAGGTTCCGTCGCCAACATCAAGGATGATCCGGATGAGGTGTACAACACTGCATTTGTCGTCGACCGGAGTGGAGCACTCGTATATGAGTACTCCAAGATGCATCTGGTTCCGATGTTGAACGAACCGGAATATCTGACGGGCGGGAAGGACAAGGTCGAGACATTTACGCTCGATGGCAATACTTGCGGCCTCGTCATCTGCTACGATCTCCGCTTCCCGGAACTCTTCCGGGACCTGGCGTTGAAGGGTGCGACTTCCATCTTCACCGTCGCCGAATGGCCGATGGCGCGCAAGGCTCATTGGGAAGTGCTCATCAAAGCACGGGCAATCGAGAACCAGTGCTACCTCATCGCATCGAACACATACGGGGAGATTGGTGATCAGGAGTTCGCCGGCCGTTCCATGATCATCGATCCCTTCGGCAAAGTCGTCGATGAGGCTGCGGATCACGGAGATGCGGCCGTAACCGGTCAATTGGATGGAAATGAAGTGGCACGGATCCGTAAGGCAGTACCGATATTTGATAGCCGGAAAAGGGAGATGTATCATTTCCTGTAGTCAGCGGGCTCCCGCTGAATACTCTATTCGTTCGAGCTCTCGTGGCATACAGGCTGAAAATACCTGATGTAATCATTTTCCCTCTGCTCTTCATGCTGGGTATGGAAGTTCGCGATGAAAGTGTTCGGACATATGGGCTGGGACCTATATTCCCGATTTTATTGGCATGGTGCTTTCATTTTTATGGGCAGTGACCACGGGGGGCGATGTTACGGTTACCATGCTTGTCGGTGGGGTCGTCTATGCAACAAGCGCACCGATTACAGTGAAGATGCTGAACGTCCTGCAACTGAGCTTAAGAAGGTGTGCAGAAGTAGAATGTTTCATTGGCCGCTATAGAGAGAATAGATAAGGACACTATTACTTATAGAGAGAGTGAAGTCATATGTCCAGACAGAAGAAGTGGGCGACCGGGTACCTTGTCGCATTCATCGTCATGATATTCGTAAACTATTTGACCACCACCAATGTGGGCGGGGTGGCCAACAACAATGAAACGATCATCCAGCCGGCAGGATTTGCATTCTCCATCTGGGGACTGATCTATATTCTGCTGTTCATCTGGATAATCAAGGCATTCTTTGCGAAGACATGGGAGGAATCCGTGGCCTCCCGCCTGAAGTTCTGGCCGATCGTCAATTTCATGCTGAATGCCCTGTGGATCATCGTCTTCACGCAGCAGTGGATATTCGCCTCCGTCATTGTGATCATCGCTCTGTTGTATACGCTGGCGGAAATGTATACCACATTGACGGAAACCGGCTACCACTGGTTCGATCGGCTGCCGTTTTCCATCTACTTCGCATGGGTGACGGTGGCGACCATCGTCAATATCTTCAATTTGACGGAGAAGTACAACCTTGACGGCCTCTTTGGAATGGGTGAGCTTGGATGGACGCTCCTCATACTGGCTGTGGCGACATTGATTGGTGTTGCCATCGGAATCTACTTCAGAGACTGGCTGTATCCCCTTATCATCATCTGGCCATACTTCGGCATATACACGAAAAATGCCGGTGAGTATGGCAGCCTGGATATCGTCCTCCTCATCGGATCCATCATACTGCTGATCACCGCAATCATCGTCATCTTCATGAAGGTGCGCAGCGGATCGGGGGGACCTGCAGAAAATCGATAGGAATAAGCAATGAATACGCCCCTGATGCCGACAGCATCAGGGGTTCTGTGTTAGAAAGAGGGGTATGAACAATCATCCTATTGCAGACTGCCATCGTTCATAGATCCGGACAACGGCATCACCGCGAATTTCTGGTACGCCATCCTCGTCACAGCAATCACCCTTTTCGTAGCCTTCGGCCTCACTTATGTATGGGGCTATAATGACAGAATGGAAATGGCAAAGAAGCGCGAAAAGCCAAAAAATCCGGCCAAAGCGGACCTTGCGAAATGATTCTTTGATCCAGGAAATCGAACTTCGATGGTTCAAACGCCGTGATTCAGGATATGGATATATATAAATCAACAATAAGGACAGGTGATACGATGGAACAATCGAAGGCGATAGAACGCATTACTGAAATATTGGATGAATCGAAGATCGGTGTCCTCTCGACAGCACAGAATAATGAACCGAATGCTCGTTACATGTGGTTCTATAATGATGGGTTGACGCTGTATGCGAAGACGAATGACCAGTCGCCGAAATATGATGAACTCGGGGGTAACCCGAAAGCGCATGTATTGCTTGGGTTCCATGACTCCCCAAGTCACGCCTTCGTTGAAGTATATGGCGATGTCGAACGCATCAATGACCAGGAGACGATCGACTGGGTGTGGGAAGATGCCGATGCGGAATTCTTCGATTCCAAGGACAATCCACATCTCAAAGTGCTGAAGATCACACCGACGGATATAAAGATTATGAATGATGATAAGTATGAAGAAGTGAAATTGTCACTATAAGGAGAGGGTAGGATGCTTGCCTACGTATGGGCGGAAGACGAAAACAAACTGATCGGCAGGGATAAGGCGCTGCCATGGCGGCTCCCGGCCGACATCAAATTCTTCAAGGATGTGACGATGCAGGGGGATATCGTCACAGGCCGAAAGACATATGAGACCATCCCCAACCGGCCGCTACCGGGCCGACGCAACATCGTCCTCACACTGCAGGCGGACTACGAGGCACCGGGCGCCATCGTCGTACATTCCAAAGAGGAGATACTGGCGCTTGAAGAGGAGAACGGGGAGGATCTCTACATCATCGGCGGTGGTACACTGTTCAAGATGTTTGAGGATGAGGTCGATGTACTTTATCGCACCGTCATCCATGACACTTTCGAAGGAGATACGTATTTTCCGGCAGATTTCGACTACAGCCCGTTCGAACGTGTAGAATCATGGGACGGGCCTGTCGATGGGAAGAATAAATATCCGCATACCTATGAAGTATGGCGGCGCAAGTGATGCATATAGAAAGTCCCCGTATCATGGATACGGGGACTTCTTTCTACTGGTCCGTGCGCGGTACGGGATAGAATCCTTTATAGAACTGCTGCCACAGCGGCTCCGGCAGTTCGTGCTTATCTTCTCTTTCGGGGTCGAACACATTGATGATTTCATCTTCCCTGCCAGCTTCCGTCTTCTTGACGAATTCATGGTCGAGCAGGGCGGCACGGCCGATGGCGATCATGTCGACATTGCCCGCTTCAACGGCTTCAAGTGCCTGGTCCGGTGTGAAGATGGAGCCGATGCCGATCAGCGGCATGCGGCCACCGATCCACTTGTGCAGCAGTTCGACACGTTCGATGCCTGCATACTTGCCGTCGCGTGTCTCCGAATGTATATCGAACAGCGAGACGTGGAGGTAGTCGAGCGGCTTCTCGACCAGCTTGCCGATCAGCGTTTCGGTGATTTCCATGTCTATCCCCGGGGACTGTGGCTCCTCAGGGGAGAAGCGGTAGCCGATGATGAAGTCGTCGTCCGCATGTTTCCTGGCTGCCTTGACCACCTCGTCCACGACTTCCATCGCGAACAGATAGCGGTCTTCTCCCCATTTGTCCATCCGCTTATTGAAGTAGGGAGAGACGAACTGATGGATGATGTAGTGGTTCGCGCCATGGATTTCGACACCATCGAACCCTGCCTCTGCCGCGCGCCGTGTCGCCTCGCCGAATGCCTTGATCGTCTCCTCGATCTCCGCTTCGGTGATCTCACGTGCCTCATGCGGTTCCGCTTCGCCAAAGCTCTGCATGGTGATCGGGCTCGGTCCGGCAGAGTCGCCACCCGGCGTCAGCTCAGGTAGTGCCTGTACGCCGCCATGGTGGATCTGGACGACGGCTTTCGCACCGTCCGCCTTCATGGCCTGGGCAACCTTCTTCAGACCTTCGATATCCGAATCATGGGCGATGGACGGCTGGCCGGGGAAGGCCTTGCCGAGGTCCGTCACGTTGGAAGCGGCAGTGAGGGCCAGCCCCATGCCTCTGGAACGTTTGCCGATATAGTCGATTTCCGCGTTTGATGCGGTGCCGTCATCGTTCGATGAAACGTGTGTCAGTGGTGCCAATACAAATCTATTCCTGAGCTCGACGCCGTTCGGCAATGGAACGGTCTCGAACAGGGGTGCATACTTTTCGTTCATTGTGTTGAAGCCTCCTGATATTTCTTGATTGATGCAACAGGATATACTATACCAATCCACTTTCCATCTTTTCAATTTTCCTGTTTCGGCAGGATGGTTACGGGGAGGAAATATGGTAGAGTATGGAGAGAAAAAATGATGGAGGAGAATACATGAGCATCTGGTTTCTATTGAATGGGCTGCTGCTCGTCTGGGCGATATGGAATGTCGCTTCGGGTGTGGCGGTCCATACATCCTACATCCATATCCTGCTCGGTTTCACGGGCTTCCTGTTCTTCATCTTCAACTGGACCCGCAACGCGGTCTTCTCCACAATCCGGAACATCGAAAACAGGCAGACGAAGATCAGGCTCGCCACAATGTCCAAGCGGATCCGGCCATACCACCGGTGGGTGGGGACGGGGGCGTTTCTGATCATACTGCTGCATGCCTGGGCGGTGGTTGCTCTATATGGATTTGATCTTGGCAACATGAAGATACTGACCGGTTTCCTCGCATCCATCAATTTGTTCGTTCTCGTCCTCTCGGGCTGGTACCGCCTGCTGGTCGATCCAAGGATCAGAATCCGGAAACTCCATATACGCCTCGGCATTTCAATGTTCATCCTCACGGTTGTGCACTTCATCTACTGATTAAAATCCTATCAGACAAGTAAACTTTAACCTTCATTCCGAGTGTATAACTATGTATAATGGTGGTAAATGAATGGAGGCAGAGAGATGAAGAAGTATTTGTTTTTGATGTTGTCGGTACTGTTCGTACTTGTGCTGGCTGCATGTACAGATGACAGTGATGGAGAAGAGGAGACGGAAGGAGACGGTGAGGCGAATGCAGATGATGTGGAAACATCCGGAGACATCACCATGAGCCTGCTCGCGACCCCGAATTCCATGGACCCGCATGCGGCGAATGACCAGCCGTCGAACCACGTGAACGTGAACATATATGAAGGTCTGGTCCGATTCACACCGGAGCTTGATATCGAGCCCGCTCTTGCGGAATCCTACGAGCAGATTGATGATGTGACGTGGGAGTTCAAACTGAAGGAAGGCGTCGAATTCCATGATGGCACCCCGTTCAATGCTGAAGCGGTCAAGACGAATCTCGACCGCGTAAGGGATGAGGAAGTGGGCGCACCGGTGGCATTCCTCTTTGAACTGATAGATTCTGTTGAAGTGGTGGACGAAAACACAGTACATATCAAGACCATCCACCCGTTTGCTGCCCTGCCGTCGCACTTGGCACATCCGGCGGGCGGCATGATCAGCCCGTCTGTCATCGAAGCGGACTACGCACAGTATGAAGAGGGTGGAGAGATCCTGACCGAGGTCAACCGCAACCCGGTCGGCACAGGGCCGTTCAAATTCGAGGAGATTTCAGAGGGCGACTACGTGACACTCGCGCGCAATGAAGACTACTGGGGAGAGCCGGCCAAATCGTCATCCTTCACCTTCAAGGCAGTCCCTGAAGATGCGACCCGCATCGCGGAACTCATGACGGACACGGCCGACCTGATCTATCCGGTCGACCCGAACGACTATGCACAGATCGATGAGTCGGATGATACAAAAATGAACGAAACGGAAAGTGTCCGGATGGAGTATGTCGGATTCAATACGGAGAAGGCACCATTCGATGATCCGGCCGTAAGGCAGGCAGTCGCCATGGCCATCGACAAGCAGTCGATCATCGACGAGATGCTGGTGGGCCGGGCGAAAGTGGCGGATACACCGCTTGCGCCGGCCGTGTTTGGACACAGCGAAGATCTGGACACCGTTGAGAATGACAAGGAAGCGGCAAAAGCCCTGCTCGAAGAGAGCGGGTATGCCGACGGCTTCACTGCCGAGATTACGGTCATGGACCGGACGGCTGCAGATATGGCAGCATTCATACAGGAGGAGCTGGCGGACCTGAACATAGAGCTTGAAATCTACCAGCTCGAATCCGGGGCCTTCCTCGACTATGTCGGCGGCGGGGACCATGACATGTTCATCGGCGGCTGGGGTACGGTGACGCTGGATGCGGACTATGGCCTCTATGCACTGTTCCATTCCTCAAATATCGGCACATCGGGCAACCGTTCCCGCTATCAAAACGCGGAAGTCGATGCACTGCTTGATGAAGCCCGTTCGGAAACGGATGAGGAAAGCCGCCTGGCGCTCTATGAAGAGGCCCAGCAGATCATCCTCGACGAATCACCGATCATTCCGATCTATCACCCGTCCCTGCTCACAGGGCTCGGGGCGGATATTGAAGGATATGGACAGCATCCTGCAAGCTTCCATTTCCTGAAAGACGTACAGAAATAAAATGAAAAGCGCATTACCCACCGACGGGTAATGCGCTTTTTGGTCTGCCTGAAATCATTTCGCAATAATCCTACTGCCCTACAGGCTCCAGGCCGAAGGCGGCCCCGTTGCGGCTGCTGTCGGCGACCCCTCTGAAGGTGCCGTTCTCCTGGTCGATCAGGATACTGTTGACGTTGCCGAGAGACTCGGGTGCGTCACCGAAGTTGTGGCCCATGCCGTTCAGCCGGTCGATGACATCACTCGGCACACCTTCCTCATAGGTGTAGTTCTCCATGCCGTTCGTGAAGATGCGTGGTTCTTCGACCGCCGCCTGCAGTTCCATTTCATATTCGAAGTTGTTGATGATGGTCTGCAGGACGGAAGTGATGATCGTCTGTCCGCCCGGTGATCCGACGGTCAACATCGGTTTGCCGTCATCGAAGACGATGGTCGGCGTCATACTGCTCAGCGGACGCTTGTTCGGCTGGACTTCATTGGCACCGCCCGGTTCTGCATCGAAGTCCGTCAGTTCATTGTTCAGCATGAATCCATATTCAGGCACCATGATGCCTGAGCCGAATACCTGCTCGATCGTGGTCGTATAGGAAACGACATTGCCGTACTGGTCGGCGACACTGAAGTGTGTCGTCTGTCCGTCGACTTTATCCCCCGGCTGGTCGACGGAATCATAGTCCGCCATGCCGCCCTGGTAGTCGAACGGATTGCCCGGTTCCGGTTCTTCGATGACCGAATCGAGACTGATCAGGTTCCGTCTCTCTTCGAGGTAATCCGGGTGGAGAAGTCCTTCAATCGGTACTTCGACGAATTCAGGGTCCCCTGCATACTCACCACGGTCCGCATAGGACAGGTGCATCGTCTCCGCCATCAGGTGGTATTTCTCCCAGGACTTTATGTCATATTGGGAAAGTTCGAAACCATCCAGTATGCCGAGCATCTGAAGGAGGAATACGCCGCCGGAGCTCGGTGGCGGCATCGTGGCGATGTCATAGCCTTTAAACTCTCCCCAGACCGGCTCGTCGACCGTCACATCATACTGCATCAGATCATCCTTCTCCATCGAACCGCCGAACTCCTGGACGGTATTCGCCAGCGCCTCGGCAATCTCACTGTTGTAGAAATAGTCGATGCCATTGTCGCTGATCAGCTGCAGTGTATGGGCAAGATCCTCCTGCATGAGGGTGTCCCCTTCGGCAAGCGGCTCGCCGTCAGTGAAGAATACTTCACTCGCTGCACTCTCCATCAGTTTCTCCTGGCTGTCCTCAATGGAGAATGCAAGGACATCATCGATCGGGAAGCCCTCACTTGCGAGATGGGTTGCCGGCTCGACCAGCTGCGGCATCGCCATGCTGCCCCACATCTGGTGCGCGGTATCCAGGCCTTTCAGTGTGCCCGGAACCCCCACGGAAGTCCCCTGCATGACACGCTCCTCAAAAGGAATCGGCTCTCCGTCATCACCGAGGAACATATCCGGTGTGGCACCGGCCGGTGCCCGTTCCCGGCTGTTTACGATGGTCGTTTCACCCGTCGCCCCGTCATGGACGACCATGAAGCCACCGCCGCCCATGCCGGACATCATCGGCTCCACGACATTCAATGTAAACTGCATCGCGATTGCTGCGTCGATGGCGTTGCCATCCGACTCAAGAATATCCAGACCCACTTTGGAAGCGAGCGGGTGCGCTGAAACCACCATGCCGCCATTTGCTTCTGCAACGTTATTATCGGTACCATAATCCGCTTCATAGTCTGCTGCGAGGACGCCTTGGGATAGTGTCGCGACAATCATCAGCAACACGCCGAACATCAAACTGGAACGTACAAGAAACTGCTTCATCACTCCACCCCTTAAATTTTATTAATATGGTCCGGATATCCATGAATCGATATGCAGTCCATATTATGTAGTCGGGATTGGCGGATCAGTCCTGCTATGTTTGGGCGGGGAGTGGTACATACAGTATTTGAATTTGTAATATTACAACTATTAAGTCAATCGTAGCAATATTTTCCATGTGCGTCAACGATGCATTATGGCAGGGTGACAGGGAAGCAGTATTCAGATCATAAAAATAAAGGTATTTGCAGGAAGAGGGAGGGTATAGAAAAAGAAAGGGAGTGAGGAGAATGGAAGCATTGCAAAATGTACTGCACGAGCGTACAGAAAAACTGAAGAAATCCTATACGGATTACGGGAACAATCCATATAATCCGAAGACGGCACATTCCCTGCGGGTGAGCTCGAGAAAAGTACGGAGCCTGCTGAATTTCCTGAAGCATACTTTCAGTGAGGAGGAGTATCGCAAGCTCAATCACGAACTGAAGGATCTCGCACAAATATACGGACCTTTGAGGGAATTGGATGTATTGATTAAACTATGCAGTGACATTGCACTGCGTCAGCCGGAGTTGAGCGACCATTACAGGGATATGTTCAAATACCTCCATCAGGAACGCGCCAGGGAGATGCGCCGGACATTCAACAAGACGAACATCCGCACTGCGGAGGCGGCGATTGACAGCGCCGATTCTGCCATTCATGAACTTTATTTCGAAATCGACGGCGACTGGGATGCGTATATCGGCAAACGGCTGAAGAAGCGTAGCCAGAAGCTTGCCGAGGACTATGAGAATGTCGACATGACCGATTATGAAGCGGTGCATGACATCCGTAAGCGTGCGAAGAAACTCAGATATGCCGCCCGCTACTTCGGTGGCCTGACTTCAAAGAAGCACAAGAAGATCATGAAACAGGCCAAGAAGATCCAGGATGAGTTCGGAGAAGTGACCGACGCCCGGATCAACCAGCATCTGCTTGATCAGCTGGCAGAAAAAGTGGAGGATGAGGATCTCGAGATGACCTTCCAGTACATGAGCCGGATCGAGGAGCAGAAGTTTATGGAAAAATAGGACATATCCATTCATTTTCTGTAATCCTAAAGAAGTGAAAGGTTGGATAAATAGGTATACACTTCGTGCAGGGCATGGACATTATGGCTGCCCAAAGAAAGCCGGGAAGAACAGATGACAGTGCAACGGCCAGCATATCCAAGAATATTCTTGAAAAGCTGGCCGCTGCTAGTGGCACTATCGATTGATGCCGGCGCTCCAGCTGATGATCATTCCCATCCTCCCGACGGATGCTCCAGGAACTTCACAACAGCTTCATCGATTTCTTCTGCATGTTTGCCGAGCCAAATCAGATGCCCCCATGACTCTGTCATAATCAGCCGGCTGTCCGGTATATTTTCATGAGCATGAATTGGATGATCAGTTGGGACAGAAGCGTCATTCCTACTATGGATGATCAGAGTGGGGCAGGAGATATTCTGCAAGTACTGCTCGGTGATCTGCCCCGTCTGTGACAGGTCGAGCAGGAATCCTTCTCCGGAAGTCTGTCTGGCATTCATCTCTCGGACGGCTTCTATATCCCCCTCAGCCATTTTAGCGGTGGCTGCTTTATACGAAAGTGTACTGAAAGAAGGGAACATCCGCCTATAGACGAAGGTGGGGAAGATATTGTTGAATGTCGACAGCAACTTCCAGGTGGCCTTTTCAACATGGGGACGGAATATTATTCTGGATATCCTGTATAGAGCATCGTCAGTTGCCAACCACTCTTTGGTGACGGCACTCTGGAGGATGAGTGTTTTTACTCTATCGGGATATTTCGCTGCGAGGTGGATGCCGGATGGACCGCCGGCGGACACGGCGATGACATGCACCTTTTCAATCCTAAGATGATTCAGAAGGTCGATATAATGCGCACTTGCTTCAGCCAGAGAACCGCCGATCTCTTTGGAAGTCTTTCCATATCCCGGCCTCGATGGCAGGACGACAGTAAATCCCTTTTCCACGAGGGCGTCAAAGGAAAAAGTTTCATGGCAGTTGGAATGTCCGCCGTGGAGCAGAAGTACATGCTCCTGATTGGCACCCGCAATTGAATATTCAATGGAATGGCCACCGGAACTATAAATATCAACATGTCTTGTTTTCATAAAGCCCCTTCTTTCCGATTCTCAACATGACTTGCGGCTGTCATAAAGCGGCTACGATACAGTATATAATTACATTATAATGTTAAAACAGAAGGTATCGTTTGTAAAATTTTAAGAGAAAAGCATCATGTTAGGCTTTCCCTTCATAAATCGTACAGGCTTTGCCATCTTCTCGATTTCGGCATTGTATTTCTCCATAAGTTGTGGTGTCATCATTTCTTTCGAACTGTACGAACTGATACTAGGGTTCCTGTTCTCATTACTCGCACTCGTAATGTTCTCCAAAGTCGGCTCACCCCCGACTCCGGACATGAGACATGAATTAAAAATGGCCAAAAGAGAATGATTAGTAAAAAGTAAATAGAAATTATAAGCCCCCTATGAAAGTGACCTCTTTTACAAGTACTCCTTTTCATAGAGAGCTCTTTTATGGATTGTTTATAAAGCAAAGGTATAACTAAAATCCCTCATGAATGAAGGCCAAACTGATTTCTACAATATCCAGACAAATAAATATATTTTACAATATACATATATGGTATACTTTGTAAAAGTGGCTAATTTATTATAAGGAGGTAAACGGTATGTCAAATTTACATATAAAGAGAGAAATGAGTACGAAGGATCTCACTATACTCAGTAGTGAGATGGATAAAACACAAAAAAGTAAGGGTATAGCATTTATTTTATGGTTCTTCTTGGGCGGCTTTGGAGGTCATAGATTTTATATGGGGGATATCGGTTACGGCATAGCTCTGGCGGCAGCAACTATAATCGGCGGATTGTTAACACTTGGTTTGTCCCTATTTGTAACAGGGATTTGGGTATTGGTTGATGCCCTTTTCATCAGCGGGCGAGTGGATGCTATAAATGAGATGCAAGAAAGGGAGATCATTGCTAATTTGGGATTGGCAAGAGAATGAGCAAAGTCTGACTATCTGGAGAGATTAGTCAGGCTTTATTTTTTATTCAATTGAGAGAACGATTTGTATTTCGCATGATATAACTTATAGTGGCTCTATAGGATCTACTATAACTATTACTTATTTAGTGCTGTTTAAATGATGACATATTTAACAGATAAGGAGGAAACATCTATGTATAAAAGAATATTGATCACCGGCGTCAGCAGGCCGGGCGGCATCGGAAGCGAATTGGCCCGGAAGTTTGCGGAGTCCGGTTACGAGGTCTACGCGCACGGATCCACCAAATACGACGAAGCGATCGGCTATGATGATGCAGGCAAAAAGGGGTCAATGGAAAAAATCACAAAGCTGAAGGATTCCGACCTCTCGACGAAGGAGGGGGTGGAAAAACTGCTTGCTGAACTTGGGAAGCACGGAACAGTCAGCCATATGATACTCTGTCATGCATACAGTACAGAGTGCAAATTGGAGGATTGGACCTTCGACGAGATCAACAACCACCTGATGACGAATGTCACTTCGAGCATGCTGCTGATCCAGGCGTTCCGGAAGCACTTTGAAGACACTGAGGGATGCATCACCCTGTTCACCTCTGGCCAGGAGCTGGGTCCAATGACGGATGAAATCCCCTATGCCGTATCGAAGGCGGCAGTCGCCAATCTGGCGGTGCAGGTTTCCCACATCCTGGGCAGGATGGATGTCCGTGTCAACGCCGTGAACCCAGGTCCGACGGATACAGGCTATATTGAAGATCCAAAACTCTACAGGGAGATTGAAAGTCGCTTCAACGCCAAGCGGTGGGGCACGCCTTCTGATGTCGCCAATCTCCTCCTGTTCCTCCACAGCAGGGAAGGTGCATGGATTACCGGACAGGTGATCAACAGCGAAGGCGGCTTCAGACGGTAGTGACGCCCAAATGATGGTTATTTCTTTAACTTCCATTCTATAGGGTATAGGTTATGTGTAATTATACCATTCGAAAGTAGGTCTAAAATGGAAATCTTCTATCACAAGGATGCGGACAACGCTTATCAGACGATACGGACGGAAATCGATGCGACGAGAGAGCAGGTGTTCAACTACATCGGAACGACAGAGGGCATTAGGCAGTGGTTCCCACAGCTGTCCTTCAGACAGGATGGAAACAACCACCAGCTGCTGTTCGATCTGGGGGATGGAGAGTATGAAGAGATGGATGTATTGCTCCATGAAGCACCGGAGCGGCTCAGGTTCACATGGGATATCGGGGAAGTGGATATGCAGCTGAAGTCTTCCGGCTATTATACAGAGCTTGTATTCGAAGAGAAACTGCCTTATGCGTTCGGACCCGTGGCTCAGGATTTCACAGGGTGGCAGTTCCAGGTTGAAAACATCAAGCATATTGCCGAAACTGGAGAGCCGCAGCCATCGGAGGATCATGACTTCAAGGCGGCGGAGGACAAAGTCGCAGAAGCATTGGAGCAGGCAGGGAATGGAGAAGAAGGGTAGAGAAATGAACTCTTGAGTAGAATCTACCCTCAGGAAACAGCCGTTCTATATAATGGCTGTTTTCTTTTTTGAATACATATGTGGACATATCGGAGCCCCTCCGGGTAGAGGTGGAACAGTTCCAGTATAAGGTATTTTTAAAACAATACATTACATTTACACCATTTTTATTTTATAATCAAAGGGAGTCATACATCATATTAAGGAGGAATCAGTCTTATGGAAGAGTGGCTGCCCAGTTTGAAGACGGATACACCGCAGGAAGGATATGAGTTGGCAATCAAGTTGGCACGCAAAGGGGTTGCACTGACACAGCCGGATGCAGAGGTTAGGAAGAAGCTGAGAAGCATCTATGCAGAAAATGCAGACAGCCTGACGTTGGCCTCCCAGGTGATCGCCATCCACTATCAGACAGTTGCAGCGGCAAACGACTATTGGAAGTAGCGCATCCGCCCTCCTTGTTTTAAGGAGGGTTTTCATTATGCGTTTTTCAAGCGATGCTGACATATCCAAGGTTATTTTGAATGCCCCTCCACTTATCCCAGATACTTGATGGCCGTCAATTTTTATTTCACGTGCTGCCTCTATAATTATAAGTAACAGGAAGCACGGATTTAAAAATAAAGGAAGAGGTGGCACTTATGAGCAAGTGGTTCAACAGGCATTTAAACCAATTGATGTACATTTCAGGCGCATTGATTTCAATCGGCATAGTGGCCGGAATACTCGGCTACAGTGAAATCACAAATATTACTTTCATCGTCGCAACAATCGCAGCAATCGGCCCGATCATCAACAAGGCATGGATGGCACTCACAATGAAGAGCTTCAGCATCGAACTCCTCATCACCATCGCAGTCATCGGGGCGATGTTCATCCAGGAATATACGGAGGCGGCAATCGTCACATTCCTGTTCCTGTTCGGGGCGTACCTCGAGAAGCGGACACTGAACAAGACGCGGAGCTCCATCCAGTCCCTCGTGGACATGGCACCGGCAACGGCAATAGTCATACGGAATGGCGAAGAGATGGAACTCGATGTGGACGAAGTGGAAGCGGGCGACCATGTCATCGTGCGGCCGGGCGGCAAAGTGCCGGTCGATGGCACAATTCTGAGCGGACAGGCCCACATCAACGAAGCAGCCATTACAGGAGAATCCAACCTGCGGTTCAAGGCAGAAGACGCGGAGGTCTTCAGCGGCAGTGTGCTGGACAGTGGATACATTGAACTGACAGCAACGAAAGTCGGAGAGGATACGACCTTCTCCAAAATCATAGAACTGGTCGAAGAGGCGCAGGAAAAGAAGAGTGGCACAGAGAAGTTCCTCAACACATTCGCACAATACTATACGCCAGCCATCGTCGTACTCGCAATCGTCGTCTATTTCCTTACACGGAACCTGCACCTCGCCATCACGTTCCTCGTCATCGCGTGCCCGGGCGCACTCATCATCGGTGCACCGGTCGCCTATGTTGCAGGCATCGGCAACGGCGCGAAGAACGGCGCCCTCATCAAGGGCGGGGAAGTCATCGACAATTTCGCGAAAGTAGATACGGTTATCTTTGATAAGACCGGCACACTGACGGAAGGCAGGCCGACTGTCACGGACATCATAATTTTCGATGGGACGGAAGAAGAGTCCTTCCTGAGACAGGTCGCAAATGTTGAGATGGTCAGTGAGCATCACCTTGGGCAGACCATCGTCAAGGAAGCGAAATCGAAATCCATCCCTGTCGAAAAGAGCACTGTCGAAGACGCGGAAGCCATCAAGGGTAAAGGCGTAAGCGGCATATTCGAAGGTGCGGAATATATCATCGGCAACAAAAAGCTGATGGAAGACTATAATATTGAGCTCAATAAGGATACTGAAGCAAAATATATCGGCCGGCAGAAGGCAGGCAACACCGCAATATTCGTCGCTCGGGACAACCGGATCGTCGGCATCGTCTCCATCATGGACAAGATCAGGCAGGATGCCTTCACTGCCATCCAGACACTCAGGGACAAGGGCGTCGGTTCACTCGTCATGCTGACGGGGGACAACTACCACTCGGCGAAGAAGGTCAGCGACATCCTTGGACTGGACGGCTTCCACGCAGAACTCATGCCTGACGACAAGATGAAGTATATCGAAGATGAGAAGGAGCGCGGCCGTAAGGTGATGATGGTCGGCGACGGCATCAACGATGCGCCTGCACTTGCATTCGCAGACGTAGGAATCGCCATGGGACATGGCGGCACGGACATCGCAATGGAAACTGCGGACGTCGTGCTCATGGGCTCCAGGATGGAACAGCTGGCACACGGGTTCACAATATCCAAAATGACCTACAGGGTCATGCTGCAGAACACAGCCATTGCACTGCTCACTGTTGGCCTCCTGCTTGGTGGCGTACTGTACGGCTATATCCATCTCGCCAGCGGCATGCTGATCCATGAAGTGAGCATCCTGCTCGTCATCCTGAACGCAATGCGGCTCAGAAAGATCAAGGAACGCCTACCGAAGGAAAAGAAATTGCAGGAACGCTACAGTTAGAATTGATGGATTAAGAGCACTGTCCCAGAATTCCGGGGCAGTGTTCTCCTGCGTTTTATAGTTGAAAAGGATAAGTTGGTGGAATAAAAAGAAACCGGACGGCAGGTCCAGTTTCTAGTATTCATTCCTAGCTTGATTTGATGCTTTCGACTTCGTAGCCGAGTTTTTCGATGAATCCACTGATTTCAACAGGGCTGGTCTTGCTCCTGTATATGCACTTAATAGCTAGTGTCACTTACTTGTGCGTAGTCAATGATTGCAAAGGTTTCCTTATTCATAATGTAATTGACATTTGAAACTCTTTTGCCGTTTGAATTGGCATGTGAGTAAACTCTAGATACGTCTAATTCTACTGTGCCATCTCCCAAATCATTGACATCATTTAAAGTTACCTCATAGGTCGTATGGTCTTTATAATCTCCACTTGATTTATTTGAGGTGATTTTATCATAAGCCGGGGTTCCTTCTCTAAGGTAATAGAAAATATCATCTTCCTCATCATTTAAAGTGTAATTGTAGTAGGCGGCCAGTCGATATAGATACTCATTGATGAGGGTTTCATATGTTATAAAGTCATCAGCACTAATTTCTTCAGATTCCTCATCTTCAGCATGAGGATTTTCATCAAATAGACTGCGTTTAACTGTACCGATTACTTTACCGTTGGGCGTACCAATAGTAGTAGCTCCTGTAATATAATATCGGCCATCCTCGCCCTCTCCTTCATAATTGTAGTACGGAAGCCCATTATGTGTCTTAGACCCATCATCGTAACCTTCTGGTTCCCCTAATGCTTTATACAGGTCCTCTTCTGGGATGCCTGCATAATAGTAAACAGAATCTACATAATTATAGTCTGGATCAATCGTATTATCTGACCCATCATTACCTGGCCCGAATGGAACAAGGTGTTCATATACTACTGCCAAGTTTCCATAGAATGCAGGAGAAGCCCCGCTAGTATAGAGTGTAAAATCGTAAGGGCCATATTTTTCTTCCACTTCTGTTTGTGACATTCCTGGGATAATTGCATCTTGTGCAAACGTCCCATCCGCATTACCAGTAGTGGTTCCGATTAGCTGGGATTTCACCTCGGAGGAGTTGATATCGAAATCAAGGGCTGCTCTATTTTCACTTAACGAAGGATTGTCATCTGAATCTTTTGAAGCGGTTTCAGATTCTTGTGCATCTTTGGAGGAGTTTGATCTATCTTCCTTATCGTTTTCTTCACCCTCCGATTCTTTCTGTTCTTCAAGTTCTTTACGTAACTCTTCATTTTCCTTTTCTAATTTTTTACGTTTTAGCTCTTCGTTTTCTTCTTTAAGTTTTGCTGTTTCTTCAGAAGTTTCACTGGCATTAGCATCGCCCACATCTTCCGTGGTTACTTCTTCATTTCCACACGCAACGAGGAACAGGGAGATCATCACTAGCATCAAAAGTCTCTTCAATAACATAACCTACTTTCATATTGTGTGTATAGTTACATATAGTATACTCTAATTTTAGAAAATATTGGGATTAATTTTAAAATAATTATACTGGGTTAATTTAGAAGTAATTGATACTTTCCTTGGTCTTCTCAACTGCAGAGCCCCTAGACCGAAGTTAAACAGAAATTATACTATGAAAGTCTATGAATTATGCATAACAAATGTCTAGGGCTATTTAATGTATATATGTGTGATAGAGTCTATCTTATTTATATGAATCAAAAATTGGTCTTAAGTTAGTGGTAAACAAAAAAACCGGACATCCTGTCCGGTCTCTGACGTGAGTTTCTAGCTTAATTTGACGCTTTCAACTTCGTAGCCGAGTTTTTCGATTTCAATTTTCTTAACAGAATTGATTTGTTAAATTCACATAGTTCTACAATAATCCAAGCTATTTGTTTTCATCTTCTCCAAACACAGGGCCTAACCCTAATAAGATCGTAAGTGTGTTCATGATGGATAGAGTCAATACCATAAATTTTTTTAACAACTTTTTGCCTCCTAATCTTCAAAAGATAAATTAGTCGGTTCTTCTAATATTGTATGACTTAAATCCATATTCGTAGTTGGGGTAGAGACATCAACGATGGAAAATTGAAACTCATCTGCCCAGACTTTTCCTTTTCCCGCTAGTAAAATTCCAAAAGAAACGGAGCCACTGCTTTCAGGAACATCCAGTACTATCGAATAGTAGTTCCAATCAGTTGTAGAAGTAATGGGTCTGTCGCTCATATTATCGAATTGAAGTACATCTCCTAAAGAATCATCAACACGCATCCACATTCCACAGTAGTTTTCTACGTTTTCGGCTTTGATGAAGCTTGATAGTTTCAGTCTTTTTCCTTTAAACTGGTCAGCTTTAAACATTTGCATCATCGTTGCGAATTCATTTTCATTTGCAGCAGTTTTGGATTGTAAATAGCCAGCTGATTGACCTTGGTGGAATACTTTCTTATCGATCCCATTTCGTAATTATGTGGATGCGTCCCACTTAGCATCCATCCCTTTATATTACTTTCTTTTTCCATCTCTGACGCTCCTTTTTTAATAATCATTTTGGACATTAGTTTCCTGTACTTTCCAGGTGATAGACTATATACGTTTTTAAACGCACGACTAAATGCTTCCTGTGAATTAAACTGAAAGCCCAAAGCAATATCAAGAATATCAACTTCTGTGTAAAGTAATAGCACAGATGAGGTAGCCATTCTCCTGTTTCTGATGTATTTCGATGGTGACATCCCTACTTCAGATTTAAAAATCCTGTGCAGATGATATTTGGAGTACCCTGATTTTTCTTCCAGAACGGATTGTGAGAGCTCCATATCAAGATTATCTTCGATAAACTTTATTAATTCTTGTATGAGTAGATTGTTTACCATCATGTCACTCCTCTATGTATTAATCATAACAAGTTGAGAAGTGTATTTTTTGATAAATCTTGCTGTCTATATCATAAATTAATTATTTGTGAAAATTAGGTAAAACAGTTTCGATGGGTGTAAGCTTTTCAAGTTTTCATGAAAGACTCTTATCTGTAAATTCCTTACTATTGAGATTTTGAACTCATAAAAAGCATTGTAGACAGTGAAAGCCGATCTGCACTGAACCATATTGAAGAATGAAAGTTGGGGTCATTTTCTATAGAGTGCGTTCCCTAACGTAAGATACTGAGGCTTAAAATGATTAATAAGAAATAGTATAGGTTCTTATTCATGATTTAGTCGCCTTACTGATGAGACAGTACTTTTCTATGCATTTACCGGCTATGATCTTTTCTCGACAACCAGCCTATAAGTATTGAAGGAGAGAGAAGTGATTCCAACAACAATGAAGGCAATGGCCAGCAACAACCCCAGTAGCCCTGCCCATTCATGGTCATATGGTGCACCAGTGACGAGGATATAAATATTGGCTGAAAGGAAATAAAGGAGTGTGATGACAAAAAGCAAATGTGTCACCTTGCTCAAAGTGGTCCTCCTTATCGTAATGACATCCCCTTGTCTCACACGAACCTGGCCACTTCGATTCAGCGACTCCACATATTTCAAAGTTCCTTCTGACACCGGGATTGATACGACTTTCTCTTGAAAACCAGAAAGCGAAGTTATCATATCTCCATTAAACTCCAGAGGGATGGGTGTGAGGGCACCGAGTATCCCAGTCCTTCTCTTTACGGTAATCTCCATAAGGTATCCACTCCTTTACCGTACAGGTTACCACACAAAAATTAAGCTTTAAATCAACAGTGGAAGAATCGCGAAAGCGTATTTTTGCTGTTTTTTAGGAGACTTCAATCAAAAGAAGTATATAAAAAAGAAACCGGACGACCTGTCCGGTTTCAAGCATGTGATTAAGATTCATCGTATACGGCGACCAGGCGCCCTTGAACTTCACCGTGGTGAAGTCTATTGATTCCTTCAGGAATTTCATCGAAGGTGATTTCAGAGAGTTTAGGGGAGAGACCGCCTGTTGCCATCAGTTCATAGATGGCTGCGATATCTTCCTTGTCTCCGCCAACTGATGACAGCAGTTGTTTCCTGTTCACGATGAAGTCTGTTACATTGATCGTCGTCTGGAGTTTACCCATGCCGACGAGTATGACTGTACCACCGGGTCTTACCGTCTCCAAAGCTTTGGAAGTGGTGACGTCAAATCCGGCATAATCCACTACAAGGTCGAGTTCCTTATCGGCCAGTTCTGAGATATCGGAAACCACTTCTTTGGCGCCGATTTTCTTGGCCAGTTCCTGTGCCTTTTCAGAAGTGTCGACTGCATAGATGTCTTCGATGCCTTTAGCGACAGCTGCCTGCAGGGCAAATTGGCTAAGTCCCCCGATACCGATCAGTGCAATTTTCATACCCTTTTCCGCCTTGCCTCTGTTGAAGAGTGCATGGTAAGAAGTCATTCCGGCATCTGTGGCTGAAGCCGCTTCTTTGATGGATAATTCATCAGGGACCGGCACCAGGTCTGAAGCAGGGGCATGGATATGGGTACCGAAGCCACCGTCATATGCGTAACCGGGGGCCAGACCTGATGGGCCGGTCGGACAAATGGCTACACGGTCGCCTTCCTTGAAATCCGTGACACCTTCACCAACTTCGATGATGGTCCCTGCGTTCTCGTGCCCCATGATGACCGGGGCGTTCATTAGAGCCATCCAGCCCTCATCTTCCATCGTTCCCACATCAGAGTGGCAGAGGCCTACAGCCCCTGTTTTGATGACTACATGGTCTTTCTCAGCTTTCGGGTTTTCCTTTTCGACCAATTCCAACGGTTCATGCGTTTTTGTGAATTGCCAACCTTTCATTTAGAACACTCCTTTTTTATGATCTGTCCTGATGAAGGACTCTACTACTTATAATTTTCCCTTGCTTCTTCTTCCTAAACCAGAATGCACATCGAGCCAAAAAGGAAAAGGGAGTTTCTACACTCCCATTCACTTAGTTGATATGGATTATTAGCTTGATTTGACGCTTTCGACTTCGTAGCCGAGCTTTTCGATGAGTCCCCTGATTTCATCAGGACTGATTTTGTTCTCGTCGTGTTCCACTTTGACTTTGCTGGAGTTGAACAGCACCTTCGCTGTGTCCACACCATCACTCTTGTTCAATGTGCCTTCAATCTTCTTGATGCAGCTTGGGCAGGTGAATGTTTCCGTCTTAAGATTCGTCTTCATAATGTTCTTCCTCTCCTTAGTAGTGTCTTCCTATCTCACTTACTATTATGAGGCAAAAGAGGGAAATAAAAATTGACGCACGTCAATTATGGCGAAGATATTATGGAAGACTTAATAATATTGGCTTTCCAGGCCATCTTGAATTATCCTCCGTCTATGTTAACCTTTACTAATGTCAATTTTTAATAAAATTTTATTATTTCAGGAAAGGTGTTGTGATTTGTGAAATTATTGAAGAGCCTGATGACGGTCGGCATTTCGTCGATTGTCTTCCTTGCTGCATGCGGCAATGATGGAGCTGAGGATGAGTCGGCAGGGAATGGGGAAAGTGGAAATTACAGTGAAGAAATGGAGTACACCATTACTGGGATTGAGCCGGGAGCAGGGATAACGGAGTCAGCCTATAACACATTGGAGTCATACGATAATCTGGAAGGATGGGAACTTCAGGAAAGCTCGACTGCCGGGATGATGGCGGAGCTTCAGGATGCCATCGAAAACGAGGATCCGATTGTTGTGACAGGATGGACACCGCACCATAAATTCATCCAGTACGACCTGAAGATGCTGGATGATCCGAAGGCCGAAATGGGGGAAGTGGAATCAGTACATACGCTCACGCGCCTCGGTCTTGAGGAGGACATGCCGAATGCATATCAGCTGCTTGATAACTTCAACTGGGAAATTGAAGATCTGGAACAGGTCATGTTTGACGCAGAAGAATCGGACTTTGAAACTGCAGCGGCTTCATGGCTGGAGGATAACCAGGATATGGTAGAGGAGTGGACTGAAGGCGTCGAGGAAGTGGATGGCAAGGAAATCGAGCTCGCATCAATGCCCTGGGAATCAGAAAAGGCTGCAGCAGCGGTCATCGAACAAGTATTCATCGACCTGGGGTACGATATTGCGATAACGGAAGTCGACCCTGCAATACTGTTTGAAAGCATCGCAAGCGGCAGCGCAGATGCCACGATTTCACCATGGCTCCCTTCAACACAAGGTCACCTTTATGAGGAATACGAAGGTGAATTTGTCGACCTGGGTGAAAATCTGGTCGGTGCCCAGAACGGATTTGTAGTGCCTGAGTACATGGATATCGATTCCATTGAAGATCTGGAACCGAAGGAATAGGGATGAAGCAATCTCCATCAATATTGATGGAGATTTTAGCTTTTCCATTGGAATTATCCAAGGGGGAGAGGTTCAAAAAGTACATGATTACAATAGGTTTACAACTTTCATATTGGAAGTAACTTTGACATCCTTATGAAGTAAATGATAGGCTTATATAGTTGAAGTCGCTTCGAACCATAATTTTTCAATTATGGAATACATAGCTTCAAGAAACAGATTAATAAAGAGAAAGCAGGGAGATCTTTTGAGTGTAATTGAAATATCAAATATGACCAAAGTATTTGGGAAATATGATAATAAAGTAAAAAACCTGCTGGAACAAGGGAAATCCAAAGCGGATATTTTATCTGAAACAGGCTCGACGGTGGCTGTAAAATCAGTGGATTTCTCAATCGATGAAGGGGAGGTCTTCGTCGTAATGGGACTCTCCGGGAGTGGTAAATCCACGCTCATCAGATTGATCAACCGTTTGATAGAACCTTCCACAGGAACGATTACCGTACAAGGCGAGAATGTGTCGGAAATGAACAAGGATGAATTGAGGGAATTCAGGAGAAAGAATTTCAGCATGGTCTTCCAGAATTTCGCGCTCTTTCCTTTCAAGACTGTACTGGAAAATGCGGCATTCGGTCTGGAAGTCAAGGAAGTTCCGAAATCGGAACGTCTTGAAAAAGCACAGTCGGCCCTGTCACTGGTCGGTCTCGACGGATACGAGCATCAGTATCCGGCACAATTATCAGGGGGGATGCAGCAGCGTGTCGGTCTTGCCCGGGCGCTTGCGAATGACACGGACATCCTCTTGATGGATGAAGCTTTCTCAGCATTGGATCCCCTGATCAGGAAAGAAATGCAGCAGGAGCTCGTACATATACAGAAGGATATGAAGAAGACAATCATCTTCATCACCCACGACCTGGATGAAGCACTCAACATCGGGGACAAAATCGCTCTGATGAAGGATGGGGAAATCGCCCAGATCGGTACACCGGTGGATATTATCACATCGCCGGCGGATGATTATGTCAAGTCCTTCGTTAAGGACATCAACCATGCGAAAGTATTGCGGATCAAGCATCTGATGGATACGACGGACGATGCTGCTGCATACAGCCTGGACGATGCGATAGAATCCCATGAACTGCTTACTGAATCCTTCAATTACTTTAAAGAGGGTGCAGAAGTCATTGCAGTTAAAGAGAATGATAAGGTCGTCGGCACTTTAAGTTCCCGTGCCGTCTACAAAGTATTGGCTGAAGGAAGTGGGGTGGAGTCTGATGATTGAGAATCTCATGCCTAATTTCCCGGTGGACGATTGGGTTTCGGATTTTGTTTCCTGGCTGACGGATACTTTCCAGTTCATATTCGATCCGATCGAGATTGCACTCAGTTCCGTGATGAATTTCATCATCGACATACTGACGGCGATCCCTCCTGTCATATTCATACTCGCTGTAATGGTGCTTACCTTCCTCTTCATGAAGCGTACGATTACTGCACCCATACTTGTCGCGCTCGGCCTTTTATTCATATATGATCAGGGACTTTGGTCCAACATGCTGAGTACATTGACGCTTGTTCTGATCAGTGCGCTGATTTCAGTGGTGCTGGGAGTTCCGCTCGGCATATTGATGTCCCGGAGCGATCGTTTTGAAGCGGTTATGAAGCCTATTCTGGATTTCATGCAGACGATGCCTGCATTCGTCTATCTGATACCTGCAGTCGCATTCTTCGGCATCGGCATGGTGCCGGGCGTGTTCGCTTCATTCATTTTCTCTGCACCGCCGACAATCAGACTGACGAACTTGGGCATCCGGCAGATTGACCCTGAATTGACTGAAGCAAGTGATGCATTCGGAACGACGACCATGCAAAAACTGTTGAAAGTTCAAATGCCGCTTGCCCAGCCTTCCATAATGCAGGGGATAAACCAGACGATCATGCTCGCATTATCCATGGTGGTCATTGCCTCCATGATCGGGGCTCCAGGACTTGGAAGGGATGTATTGAGTGCACTTCAGCGTGCAGACGTCGGAACCGGATTCGTTGCCGGGCTCAGCATCGTCATCCTGGCCATCATCATTGACCGTTTCACCCAGGCACGAAGTGCCAAATGACTTCAGTAACAATTTTTTTAAAATAAATTTATATGGAGGTATGGTTCATGAAGAAAATCTATTTATTGCTCCTCGCTTCAATGACGGCAATTGTACTTGCTGCATGTGGCGGAGGCGGCGAAGAAGAGCAGACCGAAGAAGCCGACAACGGTGAAGGCGGCACTGAACTCGGACAGGAAACCATCGAAATCCCTTATGTGGAGTGGGATTCCGAAATCGCATCAACGCACGTAATCCAAAAGGTCCTCGAAACTGAAGGATACGACGTGGAGATCACTCCGCTGGATAACGCAGTAATGTGGCAGTCCGTCGCATCAGGAGATACTGATGCAATGGTTTCAGCGTGGGTGCCCCTGACTCATGGAGATTTGTACGATGAGCATGAGTCAAGCCTGGACGATCTGGGTCCAAACCTTGAAGGTGCAAAGATTGGCCTTGTCGTTCCTGAAGATTTCCCTGTAGATTCCATCGCAGACCTGTCCGATGAAGCCGGGCAGCAGGTCACTGGCATCGAACCGGGAGCCGGCGTCGTACAGGCAGCAGAAGACGCAGTGGAAACATACGATAACCTCGAAGGATGGGAAGTCCAGACTTCCTCTTCAGGAGCGATGGCAACTGAACTGGGTCAAGCAATTGACAACGGTGAAGAAATCATCGTAACTGGATGGACGCCACACTGGAAGTTCCAGACATATGACCTCAAGTATCTTGAAGACCCAGAAGGTGTATTCGGGGAAGCTGAAACAATCAACACGCTGGCACGTGAAGGCCTAGAAGAAGATGCACCACGCGCCTATGAAATTTTGAATAATTTCTATTGGGAAACTGGAGATATGGAAGAAGTAATGCTAGAAATAGAAGATGGTGCTGATCCATCAGATGCTGCCCAAAGTTGGATTGATGAGAATCAGGACACAATCGATGAGTGGCTGCAGGCAAGTGAATAAGTAAGAAAAAACAAGGAAGCCTGGTCGATAAGACCAGGCTTCCTTGTTTTATATCAAACACAAAAGAGGAGGGGGCATCAGGGTCATTCATCTTTGATAAACACGGCGGCTCCATATGGGGAGAGGTGCAGTCTTCCACCTTCCAGGCTGTTGCCGTCATTTTCAAGGACTATGTGATCTGATTTCCATTCTTCTGCGATTTCGATCGTGTCCGCTTCTTCTGAAAAGTTGTAGCAGACGAGGGCTTCCTTCGCCAATATCAGCTAGAAGGGCTTTGTGGTAAGGTAATATTTTCAACTTTCATTCAGGACTATTACGTATGAAATCATCATTATTGGATGATGGTTTGTTTTTATAGAATAGCATTATGATTAATGAAATGAGATTGATAATGAACATCGTTAAAGAATAGGGTTCAACTCCGTCTTCTATTAAGTATATTCCATAGCGCAGGGCGTTGAGAGCTAAAATTATCAATAGGAAATAATATAGTTTTTTGCCCCATGGTTTACGCTCCTTAAATGTGATGTATTAATTTATTCTGCTTGTGCCAGCTCAGATTTATTCTCGACAACGAGTCTATAGGAATTGAAGAAAAGGGAAATCACTCCAACTGCAATAAATACAATGAAAGAAGCGATTGCCAGCATTCCCGACAGCCGATGATCAAAAAAATTACCGGTATACAAAACGTAACTGTTGGCAAATATGTTGTAGAGGAGGGTGGTGAAAAAGAGGATATTCAAAGTTTTATTTAAAGGGGTCTCCTTGAGTGTAATGATGTCCCCGTCCTTGACATGAACCTGGTGACTGCGGTCCATGGGTTGTATATACTCCAACTGGCCCTCCGGCTCAGGAATGCTTATTGTTTTTTCCTGAAACCCAGAGAGGGAAGCCACGGGTTCTCCGTTGAATTTCAGACTCACTGACATAAGTATCCCGAGTAGCCAAGTGCGGCGTTTTACGGTAATTTCCATAGTGTTATGCCTCCATCTCATATAGACTTTTTCTTCTCCCAATATACATTATAAGAAGAGAACAATATTCAATTATCCATATATTGTATAGACTACCATACAATAATTCTGCATCAAATTAACTTGGGCATCATATTCTGGGGAATGCAAATAAAAAAACAGCCCCCTATAAAAGGGGACTATCTCGCTTGGTCTATTCATCTTTAATAAATACGGCGGCTCCATATGGGGAGAGGTGCAATCTGCCGTCTTCCAGACTGTTGCCGTCATTTTCAAGGACTATGTGATCTGATTTCCATTCTTCTGCGATTTCGATTGTGTCCGCTTCTTCTGAAAAGTTGCAGCAGACGAGGGCTTCCTTCTCATCCAAAGTCCTTCTGTAGACATAGAGGGTGTCCTTCGTCTCGAGCATTTCATAGGCGCCTTTTTGGAACAGCTCAGTTTTCTTCAATTCGATCAGTTTCCTGTAGAAGTGGAGGATGCTGTTTTCATCCTTCTCCTGGTCTTCCACATTATATTTGGATTCACGGTTATACAGCGTCCACGGAAGTCCGTCTGTGAATCCGACTTTTTCACTGTCATCCCACTGCATGATGCCCCGGCTGACATCCCGGGCGGTGAGGTTCAGATGACGCATGATTTTCTTATGGTCCCAGCCGGCCTTGGACGCTTCCTGGTAGAAGTCCATCACCCCGGCATCCGGTATGTTGCCCGGATCATCAAAGGCGGTGTTCTTCATGCCGATCTCTTCCCCGTTATAGATGATGGGGATTCCCTTCTGCAGATACAGCAGCGCAGCCATCATCTTGGCCGCATTGTCCCGGAATTCCGGGTCCGCGCTGGCGAATTTATGGAGGGAGCGCGGCATATCATGGTTCGTCCAGAATAGGACCGGACCGCCCTTGTCTTCCTGCGCCTGGAATGCCTTCTGGACTTCCTTGAATGCCTTCAGATCGAGTGGGGCATGCTGTTTGTCCCCCGGCACGGCGTCATCCTTCTCATCCTCTTTTTCCGGAAAGTACTGCATCGTGATGATTTTATCCACCATGTTGTTCTCGGGGTCCGTGTACCATTGTGCCAGTTCGGCATCTGCGCTTGTAGCCTCTCCGACAAGGAAGACATCCTCTCCCGCTTCTTTGATCGATTCATTCATTTTACTTAAATAGTATGGGATATTCCCGCCGTTTTCATTGAGGTCCTGTCCCGGGCCCATCTCCTCAGGGTGTTCCGGAAAGTCCTTGTCGACATCGATATAGATGAACGCATCCAGCCGGAAACCATCAATTCCTTTTTTGATCCAATACTTCAGCACTTCGGCCATCTCTTTCCGTAAAGGCGGATGATCCCAGTTTACATCCGGCATGGACTGCTTAAAGAGATGCAGATAGTACTGGTTGCCGTTGAGCTCCCTGCTCCAGGCGGAGCCGCCGAAAGCGGCCGTCCAGTTATTCGGATATGGCCGGTTGTCCTTGCCGTCCGTCCATACGTAATAGTCGCGGTAGGGGTTCTTTGGACCTTTCAATGCTTCCTGGAACCAGGGGTGCTGGTCGGATGTATGGTTCAGGGGGAAATCGAATATGATCCTCATGCCCCTGTCCTTCAGTGCCCGGATCAGCCGCTCCCCGTCCGCTTCCGAACCGAAGAGGGGATCAACTTCTGTATAGCTGATGACATCATATCCATTGTCCTCCTGGTTGGACAGGATCATCGGATTGATCCACACCGTGTTCACACCCAGTGATTCAATATAGTCCAGTTTTTCCAATATGCCGTTGATGTCTCCGATCCCGTCTCCATCCGTATCCCTGAAACTTCTCGGATAGATCTGGTAGATGATTGCGTCTTCCCACCATTTTCTGTGGCCCATCATGTCACCTTCCAATTTTTTGTTTATCTACATCTTCCCCAAAATCATTCAATATAATCAAAGGACAATCATTGATAGCACAATGGCTTAAAGAGTGTCCGGCTATGTTCAGCATGACGGGAGGACAGACCGGCCAAGCGAGCCGGTGCCTAAGTGAGGGGACCAATGATATCGTGGAATCACCGGGTTTTAATCCAGCCCTTTCCTGAAAGAAAAAGGGAATTTATTCAAGGCGTCGGGTATTAGTGATAAAATGGTGCCGGGATTCACTATGATAGCTTCAATCCTGATTGATCCCAGGGGAGGGAAGGATATGCAAACCATGCTTTTGAGCGTAGTGGCCATTCTATTGTTCACGGTGTTTATACTGATGAGCAAAATAGACAGGCTGGAAGGACGCATTAGGAATACGCAGCAGATGCTGGAGCAGATTGCAGCGCAGTATGACATGCCTGAAAATCCGGTCAATGATGAACTGCGTCGTCTCATTAATGAGGGGAAGGAAACCCAGGCGATCAAGCGGGCCAGGGAAGCCCTCGGCCTCTCACTCATTGAAGGCAAGCAGTATGTGGACAGCCTGAAAAGCTGATTCGTCCAGGCTGCGTGATATAGGACCTCATTCTCATAGAAATCACTCTGAGTAGAGCCCCTAAAAATCAGGCCCAGCACTGCGAAGCAAGCTGGGCCATTTTCTATTTCTTCATTATCTAGCGGGCACCGCCACCGCCACCGCCGCCGGCACCAGCGCCGCCGCCCATCCCGGTCGATCCTCCGCTGCCTGACGCGGCGGAAGAGTTGACGGAACTGAATCCGCCCTGGCCGAGGCCCTTCGACCAGCTTTGCGCTGTCAGATGCGAACCGAAGTAGTAATGGATCATCACTGGATATGCTGTCTGAATTTGCTCATTCGGAGTGAGCTTGGACAGGTGCTTCCTGACGTCATCGCCTTCGCCGACAAGCAGGCTCCAGATGATATGGGTCCTGTAGGTGTCATCATCTTCATAAATCCGGCGGTAATCCTCCTTCAGATAATTTTTATACTGGGAGAGCTGATCGAGCAGATGCTCGCCTTTTTCAGTCGGCGCCTCTATCGGTACCGTAATCCCCCACACTTTATCTTTTTCAAACTTGAAATAGCCATGCGCCTCGAGCCAGCGCTTTGAATACTCCACGATTTCATCGGCGACCGTGCCGACTTCCTTCGCATGCTGCTTCGACCATTTCCTCAATGCCTTTTCCCCGATGACACCTTCATCCGCAGTATCAAGCATCATCCTCCATAACAGCGGTTCATAGCTGCCTTCCAGATCATTGTCCTTCAGTTGTTCACTCACTTCCTTGAAGGAGTAGGAGTACCCTTTTATCAGTTTCTGATAGTCATGTATGATGATTTGCGGCTTCCCTTCATCAAGCTTCTGGCCGTCCTTCCGATCGATTTCAATCGTGATCCTTCCTTCATCCATCCACTTCATCAAGTATGCCTGGAATATATCTTCAAAGTAGCTCATTTGCAGATGCTTGAATACATAGGAGAGGGCTGCGTAATCCTCGATCTCAGGCGGCCTTTTGGTTTCACGCCCTTTATTCCTCCGCTTGATGTGGTGGGCTGAATCCACATGTCCGCCCTTCGTCTGTCTTCTGGAGTACTTTGTGAAGAAGGTGACGATGGCTGCGATAGCAGCACCGAACGCACCGACGATTGCGGTGATGGTCCCGCCGCTGAGGCTGCCGTCATCGTAGATTGAGCCGTCCATGGCCGCTGCCGCCTCCTCTTCGAGTGTCCCGTCATCTGTTGCGTCCGTATTGAACGTTCCTTCAGGAAAATGCATCAGCAGCACGACATCATTGCCGCTCGTCAATGTCTCCCCGGCAGTCCAGCGGATGCCATCTTCGACCGCAACGATATCGCCTTCAAAGCCGAATCCCCAATAACGGATGTCTTCATCATTGAGCGGGACATCCGATGTCACATCCATTATGAAATTATCCGTCGGCAGCTCGGTGAATGTATCGAAGTTCCAGTACAGGGATTGGCCATCCTTCAGATTGCGCACCGCATTCTCCAGGGTGTAGTTCACGACATACGTCTGTTCACCGTAGTCGCCGATCCCCCAGACGAGCTCTGTCCCGTCATCGGTATCGATCATACCGTACCGGCCCGCCTTCTCTTCGAGGCCTGCATCCATATCCCAGTTCTCTTCTTCCGTAAAGCCTTCGACAGAGAAATCGGTGACTTCGACGCCGTTCATATCATCATCATCGAACACCATATAATTTTCCGTGCCCTCCGTCATATCGGCCTCCCGCGTCTCCGTCACCGTCACCGAACCGTCCGGATTGATCTCCACTTCCATATGCATATTGGTGATTTCGTTCGCCTCAGCGTCCATACTGAGCATCAGGACGGCTGCGAAAGTAACCATTACCCCCATAATATATTTCATGTTCTACCCCTTTCATCGTTAAAACGTAATTAAATATTCTTGTTATCATTATTCCACTTTATGCTGAAAAAATGAAATGCTATCACATGGAGTTTACGCGATTGCATTTTCTGTTCCGGCTTATTTATAGTGAACCAATCAGAGCCGCTTAAAGAATTTAAAATAAAAGGTGTAATGCGGGGTGATTATGGAATCGGGGGTAGAACGGAAATATCCGGTTGGGAAGTATATGATACCGGTCATGGAAAAAATCCACATGGGAACGGCATTTCCTTTTATACTTAAGACATGAAGCAGCAGTGGAAGATGAAAAGGTCTATGAGCATTCACCAAGAAGGAGAGATGGGAATGAGTGAGGACTACAGGGTCGAGTTGACGTTGGATGAAGAGCTGGATGAGAATCACATCGTCATTCAATGCCGGTCCCAAACGCTCGGCGCAAGGATATTGTCGCACCTGAACAGTTTGGCCAGTGACAGGAGGAGATTAGTGGTGAAACAGGCGGAGGAGTATGTGATGGTACAAAAATCGGAGATCATATTTGCTGAAGTGTATGGGAAAGAGCTGACATTGTACACGCAGGAGGAAGCACTGAAAACCTCGAAAACCCTCTCTTCACTGATGGGGGAACTATCGAAAGAAAAGTTCGTGCAAGTATCCAAATCCTCGGTGTTGAACATGGAGATGATCCAGCGGGTCGAGCCTTCTTTTTCCGGGAACCTGGTTGCAAGGATGGCAAATGGTATGAAGGTGAGCATCTCAAGGAGATACGTACCCCAGTTGAAAAACATGCTTGGAATATAGGAGGGGAAATGATGATAACTATAAATCTCATGAGGTTTATCATGCGGGCGCTCATGATCGGAAGTTTCATGTACAGCGTCAATATCGCTTTCGGTCACGCATCACAAGGTAGTGCAGAAGTAATCAGCGTGTGGGTCGCTTCAGCTGCGATCGGCGCAGTCTCAGTGCTCTACACATTGAATGTTCCTGAAATGATTTGCGTATCGGCACAGGTGGCAGTCGGGCTGATCGGATTTACAGCAGCGGCGGTCTTCAATGGATGGATCGGAATGTCGACGGGTGAAATGATCGGATTTGCTTTGATGACATTTGTTCTGATGATGATCATCATCGGGGTTCAATATGTCTTTGCAATCCTTGATTCGAAGAAGATCAATGAGAGGCTGGACCGGAGCGAGTGATTCAGAGTTGGCATTTTGGACATTCATGATTTAAGTGTAAAGCGCACCCGGTTTTGACCGGATGCGCTTTATATGTGGCATATAAATATTTTTATTCGAGTGGACATGTGTTTTGATTTTATTATCGTTCCTTCCACCTTCATTATACATCATGTAAAAAGTAAATTACAGACTGCACTTGTAATGGAAATCGGTATATACTATTGGCAGATTTAAAATACTATTGTTGGGAGTGTTGAAGATGATGGAAAAAATGCTGGATGAGGGACCGTTCTTCCATGGTACAAAAGGTGAGCTGGCCCTCGGAGACATGCTGAGTCCGGGGTTTGAATCGAACTTCAGGCGCAGGGGGCTGAACCATGTCTATTTCACTGCCACACTGGATGCCGCCAAGTGGGGCGCAGAACTTGCACAGGGCGAGGGTGCGGAAAGGATATATATCGTCGAACCGACCGGCCCGTATGAGAATGATCCCAACCTTACGGACAAACGCTTCCCCGGGAATCCCACCCGGTCCTACCGCTCGAAGTCGCCGCTTAAGGTTGTGGCGGAGCTGGGCCGTTGGGAGCGGCATACGGATGAGGAGATCGACCGGATGCATGAAGGACTTGCGAAACTACGTGAAGCGGGGGAGGATATCATTGAAGACTGATGGCATTACCCCCTGAGGCGTGCCATGTACATGTCATGCATGATCGTCAGCTGCTGCTTCGCATCAGGGGTGGTCTCAAGTTCCAGGATGTCCCTCATCAATGCAAGCTTTCTCGCAAACAGGCCGAAATTGTTGATCATGGTCATGACCTCATCCGTCACGGATGCCCCTTGTGGAAGTGAACCGTCTGCTTGGCCTTCCTGTACGATATTTTTGACGATGACGGCGATCTCTTTGCGGATTTCAAAATATTTGGCGGCGGCAGTCCCATAATCCTCGATGTCACTGATGTTGGCATCGAATCTGTCGATGAACTTTGCTTCATCTATAGCTGCGGGTGTCTTCAGACGGTTATATTGATGAAAAATTGCCTCAATCTTTTTGAGGCCGGACAGTGTTTTCGTCTGTATATCATGGAAGAATCTGAGTTCGCGTAAGAGGAGCTGTTCCGCAACTGCGATGATGATGAGCTCCTTCTTCGGATAGTACCTGAAGAGTGTGGCGACACCAATACCTGCCTTATCAGCAATGTGCTGCATCTGCACCGTCTCCCAGCTGTTTTTTGTGAACAGCTGTTCTGCCGAGTCGATGATGGCCCGATACCGCTTCTCCCTGTTGATCTGCTGTTTGGACATGACATTCCCTCCTGTATTGTAACCATTATAATACATGTGCAATTGATAGCCCATCCCTGAAGAAAGTAGTATAATAAAAATGATAGTTGAACTATCATTTTTAGAGGAGGGTTATCATGAGAGGATTATCAGAGAAAGTCGCCATCATTACAGGTGGTGCACGGGGCATGGGGGAATCCCACGTCCGCAGGTTCATCGAAGAAGGTGCAAAAGTGGTATTTACGGACATCAATACCTCAGCCGGGGAGGCGCTTGCTGAAGAACTTGGCGGAAATGCGGTATTCGTCGAGCACGATGTGACGGACGCAGATGGCTGGAAGGCGGTCGTCGCTCAGGCCGAGTCTGCCTTCGGACCAGTCAATGTGCTGGTCAATAACGCAGGCATCAGCATGAGCAAGTCGATCTTTGAAATGACGGAAGAAGAATACAGGAAGATCATCGACATCAACCAGGTCTCCGTCTTCCTTGGAATAAAGGCTGTTCTTCCTTCCATGCAGAAGGCGGAAGGTGGATCCATCGTGAACATCTCGTCCATGAATGGCATCGTCGGCGGTGCGCCGGGCTATACCGACTCAAAATTCGCAGTCAGGGGACTGACGAAAGCCGCAGCCATCCAGCTCGGAGGACTCGGCATCCGGGTCAATTCGGTTCATCCCGGCGTCATCGAAACACCGATGGTGTCAGAAGGCGATGCGGTCGAACAGATCCGGGAATTCGCCAAGCAGATTCCGATGAAGCGCACGGCGCAGTCGGAAGAGGTGACGAACATGGTGGCATTCCTGGCCAGTGATGAAGCAAGCTATTCCACCGGTTCCGAGTTCATCATCGATGGCGGTCTTACTGCAATGTAGAAAAGAAGCATCTGTCCTCAACTGGACAGATGCTTCTTTACTGTTTATGAGAGGACTTGAAATCTACATCGAATCGGTATCGGTTCTTGATTGTTTAAGCATACACCGGCCATGGGACGGGTATAGCACAAGGTAGAGTATTATATAAGGAGGCGCACATCTCATGGTCATCAGAATGATATTCAGTGCCATCGTTCTGCTTCTGTTCACCATCCTCTTCATGGGGAAATTGCGCAAAGAAGCAAAAGAGAATGGCAGGGTGTCGAAATGGAGCATCTTCTTCCTTGTGCTGGCCGCTGTGCTTTGGATTGCCCTGATTCTTACAATATTCGGCATGGCGATGTAGAATGGAGGGAGCCGTATTTTCCTGACCAGTATTTCTGCAATGCGGAGGAAAATGATGGCTCCCTTTAATTTTGCCGGTACAGGTTGTTATGAAGAATACATATCACAGACGAGGGGGAGAATGAATGGATTTCAGAAGCGTGATTGAAAAGAACAGGGAAAGTTATCTGGATGAGTTGTTCGAGGTGTTGGAGCAGAAGAGCATCAGTGCACAAAATGAGGGCATCAGGGAGTGCGCGGAGCTGATGATGGAGAAGCTGAAGAGTGCCGGCATCGAGCATGTCGAGCTGATGGAGACGGAAATCCATCCGGTCGTCTACGGGGAATATCACGTGTCGGATGATGCACCGACGATACTGATCTATGGGCACTATGACGTCCAGCCGCCGGATCCAATCGGGGAATGGCACAGTCCACCCTTTGAGCCCACAATCCGTGACGGCAGGATATATGCCCGCGGGGCCGGGGACAACAAGGGCCAGATCATGGCACAGATCATGGCCATCCGGACCTATCTTGAAGCGAAAGGTGACCTGCCGGTAAATGTGAAGTTCCTGATTGAAGGCGAGGAGGAGATCGGCAGTGTGAACCTTGATTCATTCGTGGCCCAGAACAGGGAGAAACTCGAAGCGGATCTTGTCTATACTTCCGACGGGCCGATGCTGCCGGACGGTCATCCCTACGTGCTCCTTGGTGTCAGGGGGATGCTGTATGTGGAGCTCGCAACACGCGAAGCGGCCTTCGACAACCATTCCGGGAATAAAGGGAACATCGTGCCGAATCCGGCATGGAAGCTGATGGACCTCCTCCATACGATGCGTGGCGCGGATGGACAGGTGTTGATCGAAGGATTCTATGACACCGTGAAGGCACCGACTGAACGGGAGATGGAACTGATTGAAGCGCTGCCCTTCGATCTGGATGAAGTGCGGAGGAATGTCGGCCATAGTGGCATTGAACTGACGAAGACGGAGTACTATAGGAAGCTGTGCTTCGAGCCGACCTTCAACATCTCGGGCTTCACCAGCGGCTACGGCGGGGAAGGTGCGAAGACGATCATTCCGGGCGATGCCAAAGTGAAGATTGATATGCGCCTCGTCATGGACCAGGATCCGGATGTCATTTTTGAACTGATCCGGGACCATGTCGCGAGACATGCGCCGGATGTCATAGTGAAGAAGCTCGGGCAGATGTCGCCTTCCAGGTCATCCGTCGACCTGCCGTTCATCGAACCCATCCGGAAGGCGGCCGAAGCGTCATTCGGGAAGGAAGCGTTCATCCAGCCAAGTATGGGCGGCAGCCTGCCGGATGCCGTCTGGACGAAGGTGCTCGGTACCCCATCGGTCATCGTCCCATATGCCAACGTCGACGAAGCCAACCATTCACCGAACGAGAACCTGGTGGTGGAGCATTTCTTCAGTGGCATTGAAACGACATGCAGGGTGATTGCTGAAATGAAGCACATCAAACTATGAATAAAGGGAGCTGGAAACCCAGCTCCCTTTATTCATTATCTTGAATTTGTCATTGGCTGCCCGGCCGGCTGTTCGAGAAATTCCTGCAGTGCTTCAAACTGCGCCTTCGCATCATTCCAGCCGAGTTCATAGAGTGCCTGGAGCCGCTCCCTGTTGCGCTCGGTCCGGCTGACCTTGAGGCTTCTGCTTGGGCTGATGACGAATGCATCGCCTTCACGCTCGCGTTTGGAGATGTCATAGAGTGTTTCATTGTAGTGCCTGTAGCGCACACCAAGCTTGTCATTGATGATTGGATGGTCCCTGTACTTGATGATCTTCGGCATCCGGCTCGGTTTCTTGAAGTAGCCCCGGGGCTTGGTGAGGATGACGATGTTTTTTCGGAAGCCGTCGCGCTCCGCCTTCTTGATCGGAATCGGGTCGGAGATGCCCCCATCGAGCAGCTGCCGGCCGCGGTAGTGGACACTCGATGCCACGAATGGGAGCGAGCTTGATGCCCGGAGCAGTATCGGAAGGGAATCTGCATCATAGTCCTGCTTCCTGAAATAGACGGGTTCACCAGTATCACAGTCGGTTGTGACGATGACGAACTCCTCCGGATTTTCAAGCAGTGTATCGGTGTCGAATGGGACGAGGTTGTTCGGAATCTCATCGAAAATGAAATCCATGCCGAAAAGTTCACGTTTCCGGATGTAGTTGGAGAGGGAGATGTAGCGCTTGTCCTCGACAAAGTCCAGGTTGACCCGCCGGTTGCGGTCACGCTGTCTTGCAAGGTAGGAAGCACCCATGCAGGCCCCTGCAGAGACACCGATGACATATGGGAAATAAAGTTCCTTGCTCATGAAATATTCCAGCACACCGGCGGTATAGAGGCCCCGCATGCCGCCGCCTTCAAGCACCAGTCCTGTTTCCGTCATAAATTACACCTTCAGTCCTTTTAAATGTAGATATCATATAATAATCCATTCTAACAGAATCTGAGGGGGCAGTTAAGGATGGCGGATTCTGGGGAAGGCTTCATATGTTAGACTTTGATTAGGAACCTTTAGGAGGGGAGCGCATGCGGGAGTTGAATAAGCCTTCTTTGCTTCTCGGTCTGGTATGGGTGGTCCTAACATTTATCGCCATGAGGACTTTTCTGGGACATTTCAGCGCCTGTATTCAAAATAAACTGCAGAGATCCATTTATGCGGAGAAAAATTTTGTTGTAAAGGGACCCTGAATAAACTAGAAAACCGGTAGGCGGATACCGTGAGGTATCAAAATTTCTACCTCCAGATTCTGGGTTTTTAGGATTGTGATTGGTTCACGCTAAAAGGAAATTGGAATAAATATTATGATATTCTGAAAAAAGGAGGAGAAGATATGGAAGACAAGTCTAAAAATAAAGAAGGAGATTTTGTTTGGTCTTTTTTGGATAAATTTTTTGGGATTCCTTTTGGGGTTTTAGCTTTGGTCTTTTTAATTCTTAGTATTATTTTGTTGTTTGTTATCGTTTTTTAAACGAAGAATTTTCGTTAGAAAAAGCAAGTTCTTCTTATCTTGATACTATACGCCATATTCTCTATTTGGGTTTATAGGCATTGAAAATGAGTATACTTACGCAGTATTTGAAAGAGGGGATGGAAACGGTGATCATCTGTCCCTTCTTTTTCCTCGTACTAGTCTCCGTGGCTATCAGCCATTTCAATCACCTATGAATAATCAGCAGCTATATGCTTAAATCTAATCGCGGGGTTGCCGGTATATACCCAGTAAACAACTACTCCCCACCTGGGCCCAGGTGGGGAGTAGTATAAACATTTAAAGTATGTGGGAAGTTTCCTTTATTATTAGAACCCTGCTGTCCAGCCGCCATCGACTGTAAGCACGGTGCCGTTTACGAAACTTGAAGCCTCTGATCCGAGGAACAGGGCCGCTTCTGCCACTTCATCCGGCTGGCCGGTACGCGGTGACAGGCCGTGCGTCATGCCGGCACGCTGCATGCCGAATTCACTGGCGCCCTTCATGCTGGAACCGATATTCGTCTCGATTGCGCCCGGCGCAATGCCGTTGACGCGGATGCCGTTCTTCGCATACATGAAGCCGGTGTTCTTCGTGAGTGCCACCACGGCATGCTTGGATGCGCCATATGCCACACCCGCATGTGCACCGTTCAGGCCACCTGTGGAGATGGTATTGACGATGACGCCTTCCTTCTCGTTCTCCATCCAGTAGTTCACCGCCTTGCGCATTGCACGCATGACACCCTTCGTGTTGACGTCGAAGATCTGGTCCCACTTCTCGTCAGTGATTTCACCGACCGGTTCGAAGCCGTCCATAATGCCTGCATTGTTGACGAGGATATCCAGCTCTCCATATTCACTGATTGCTGTATCGATCATCTTCTCCACCTGATCCTTGTCCGCTACATTGACGCTGACCGCTTTCGCAGTACCGCTGTCATCAATGATTTCGGCCGTGACCGCTTCGGCCCCCTCCATATTGTAGTCGGCGACGATCACCTTCGCGCCTTCCTTTGCATAGAGCTTCGCAATCGATCTGCCCATTCCTGATGCTGCACCTGTGACAATCGCGACTTTACCTTCCAGTTTTGCCATTCATATCTCTCCTTACGAATAATTGGATTACATACTTCCATTTTATTCCTTCTAATAAAATCTGCAAGCGATTACACTCGTTGACACAAACTTTCCATAAATGTTGTCATGTTTAATAAAGCCATGCACGGGTATCGATAGATTGACCGTGATTTGAAGCATGTTGCTGACATGGTCAATCAATCGAGACGGTAATCAATACAATAAATCAAATGAACGACGGAGGGATAATCATGCGTAAGATCGAAACATTCAATACTGAACAGGAAGCAATTAGCAGAATCGATCAGCTGAAGACCGAAGGCGTAGAAGAAAATCAGATAACAATCGTATCCAACAGAGACCTTGAAGCCGGTGGCGCATTTGGCGACTATTCCGGTGTTAAAGTGAAGAGTTCCGAAGGCAGTGCCTGGGACAAAGTCGTTTCCTTCTTTACAGGTGACGCACCTGAGGAACAGGCAGTCAACAACATGAACCTGACAGCTGCAGAAGAGCAGGAGTACAGGGAAGCACTTGATGCAGACAAGATTCTCCTTTATGTTGACGGCACAGCCACTGTCGAAGGACAGGGCACAGGCGTTGCAGGTGGACCGGCAGCAGGCACTACAGGTGCATATGCTGAGCGCGATGACAGGGATGCCACTACAGACGAGGAGTCACTCAAGCTTCATGAAGAGCGGCTGAACGTCGACAAGGAAAACGTCAAGACCGGTGAAGTCAACATCGACAAGCATACTGAAACAGAGCGTCAGGAATTCGATGTTCCGGTAGAACGTGAGGAAGTTACAGTTGAACGGCGCCCGGTCGATGACAATAGGCCGGCAGGCGATAGGGACCTTACTGATGACAATGAGTCCATCAGAGTGCCCGTCAATGAAGAACGCGTCAATGTAGACAAGGAAGACGTCGTTTCCGAAGAGGTCGTCGTCAAGAAGGATAAGGTCAGAGACACTGAACACGTCTCCGAAGATGTCCGCCGTGAAGATGTGGACATCGACGAAGAAACGGCAGGCCGCACGACAGGTCGTACAGGCAGAGACGGCCTGAGAGATGAAGACGAGACATTGAAGGATGGATTGACAGATGATCCAAGAAGAGATGACAGAATATAATATAGAGTGACTGATTAAAGAGCCGGTTCAGGATTTTTCCTGGACCGGCTCTTTGTTTCTCTTTGTGTATAGATACAGAGTGCGAGGGCAATCCATTTTTACTCTCAGCCAAGGTATCGTATGGGCCAGAAAGGTGATTCCATGTAAACGGAGTCCTCTCCTGGTCTATTGCAGGAAATTACGCACTTAATGCTGAGCAGCAGGTGGTCGCATTCCTGGAGGGCCGATGCCGACGGCGGGTGCTTCGATGATGCCAGGCGCAAAAACCGAAAATGGCACAGCTCATCTAAGCTGTGCCAATACTATCCTTATCTAGTTGTCTGCTGTACTGGGCTCAGTCCAGTGAGTTGAGGAGAACACGACCCCCGGCAAAGTTATTCTATATCAATTTTACGGACATCATCAGACATTTCCACTTTGGCCACGGTAATTTTGAGCAGCCCTTCCTCGAGCTTCGCACTTATTCCTTCAGGATCGGTATCAGCAAGGTAGAGGGAACGCTGCATGGAGCTGGAGCGCCGCTCTCTGTGAATGAATGTGTCATCATCCTTCGATTCAGACTGTTCTTCTCTATCCACAGAAATGGTCAGCCTGCCGTCATTCAGGCTCAGGTCGATATCCTCTTTTTTTATACCCGGCAACTCGGCTTCAATCAGGTATTCACTCTCCGTTTCCCTGACATCGACCTTGAACGGGTCTGTGGCCAGGTTCCTTCTGAGTGTCCATAGGTCATTGAAGGAATCTTCAAAAAAGTCATCGATCATGTTGAAAGGATTCGCAGTGGTTGCGCTCGTGAGGTCGCGTTTCTTCCTGTTGAACGGAATCAATCCAGACATCATCAATCACTCCTTTTACCATATAATCAGTTTTAGCACTCTGATATATAGAGTGCTAATTTCAGTTTCTTTATACCACATGCGAAAAATATTAAACATCATTTTCAGGGAAATTAAAGAAAAGTATTTTCTTTTGTGTCTTCAGCTGTATATTGCTATGATTTCAATCTCTATGGCTTCTGAGGAGACGGTGATTGGAGCTAGGATGCCCTTATCTCCAATGCTTTGTTCCAGGCGTCTCTGCAACTCCGTGTTCAGATTGATGAAGTCCTTCAGCGGGTCGAACAGTGTGAACTGCCTTTCATGCGTTTTCTTTACTTTGGCGAGGATGATGTTGTCCTCCTCCAACTCCCCGAGTTCATTCTCCTCGATCAGCAGGCAGTCCTTATGGAGTCTACTGAAGATGATAGTGTCCATGTCATCATTATAGACGGGCAGTTTGATCTTATCGAAATCAAACACCATATTGAACAGTTCGACGTCATCGGACTTCGTTCCCATAAATCCGGCTTCTTCCAGCTTGTCCTTCATCAGTTTCGTCAGTTCATACATATCGAAGGATGCATGGATCCTAAGCGGAAGGGCGGCTCTGAAGATCATCCGGCGGCTCAAGTCCCCGATGTGCCTAAAAGGCGTCTCCCCCTCGAAATCCACATAGAAGTCGTTATCCACGAGGCTCCGTTCCAGGCTGATCAGTTTCGATGCGGCATTGTTGATGATTTCCCCCTTTATGACTGAAGTTTTTCCAAGACCGACATGCGTGTCATTGAATCCCAGTTGACCCCCCTTGTCCGTCTGGGATTCGATTTCATTGAACTGCACCGCCTGGCCGGCGCTGGCGAATGTATAGTATGTGTCATAGAGGTTTTCATCAAAATATATCAGATTATAAAACATGTCCTGACCTCCAATGGTGAGGGTCCACAGACTGGAGGCATCCCCCGTCTCCGGCTCCCTGTATTTTTCGTATCACCCGAACGTACACTCATTATAACACGAACATATGTTCGGTTAAATGGTGACATTTTAAAATGAAGGATGGTACAATGGGCATATATGAGAAGGGACGTGCTGAATATGGATTTCGATACTGTCATGCAGGAGCTTGAAGGTCTGGGAAAGGAACGCACCAGAAAGATGTATATGTCGAATGGAGCCAAGGAGCCGGTTTTCGGGGTGGCGACAGGGGCCATGAAACCGATGTCGAAGAAAATAAAGACCGATCAGGCGCTTGCTGAGTCATTGTATGCGACGGGCAACTATGATGCCATGTACTTCGCGGGCATCATCGCAGATCCGAAAGCCATGACGGAAGCGGACTACGAACGGTGGATCGATGGCGCCTACTTCTATATGATCTCCGACAACATCGTCTCCGTCACCCTGTCCGAGTCGGATATCGCCCAGGAAGTGGCGGACAGATGGATCGACAGCGGGGAGGAAATGAAGATGTCGGCCGGGTGGAGCTGCTACTGCTGGCTGCTCGGCAGCCGGAAGGATGAGGCGTTCGAAACCGGCAAGATATCGGGGATGCTCGATAGGGCGGAGGAGGAAATCCATGATGCGCCCGAACGGGCCAAAGCTTCCATGAACAACTTCATCTATACAGTCGCGGCATCTTTCCTGCCGCTGCATGACAAAGCGGTCGAAACCGCAAGAAGGGTCGGGACGGTCGAAGTGATCAGGGAAAATAAGAAACCTGCCATACTGGATGCCTACGGGAACATCCAGAAGCAGGTCGAGAAGGATCGGATTGGCTTCAAAAGGAGGTATGTAAGGTGCTGAATCAGATTGCGGGTGTCTAGTAGTACAGGACGGCCACAATCAGCATGATGATCGGTATCGCCGGAAGCAGGTTCGCTACCCGTATGTTCAGGATGCCGAGGAGTCTGAGGCCGATGGCGATGATCATGACGCCGCCTGCGCCGGTGATTTCGATGATGAACTGGTCCATCAGATCCGGTGGGATGAAGCGGTCGATCTGGGCGGCGAATATCGTGATGGCGCCCTGGAACAGGAACACCGGAACGGCGGAGAAGATGATGCCGATGCCGAGTGCCGAAGTCAGGAAGATGGACATGATGCCATCGATCAGCGACTTTGTGAAGAGTACCGTATGATCGCCCCGGAGGCCACTGTCCAGTGCACCGACGATGCCGACGGCACCGACCACATAGACGAGTGTCGCCGTGACGAAGGCCGCTGCCACGCCACCCTCCTTCGCCCCGGTCTTCGTCTCAAGCCATATGCCGAAGCGGTTCATCCGCTCCTCGATGCGCCATCTCTCCCCGAGCATTGCACCGAGCGCAATGCTGACCACAACGATGATGATCCGATTGCTTTCCAGTGCCATGTCGATACCGAGGACGATCACTGTAATCGAGAGCCCCTGGATGATGGTGGTCTTCATATCCTCATTGATGTTGCGCCAGAACAGGCCGATGAAGCTGCCGGTGATGATGGCCAGCGCATTCACCGCCGTACCAAGAAGTGACAGCATTGCTATTCCTCATTTCTGTGATGGACATCATCAGATTGTGTAAAATATTCTGATGAATTTTGATTATTATAAGGATATTACTGGTATGAAGGATTGTCAAAGGGGATTTTGCTGATTGAATGGCATGATAAAAAAGTTTTAGAGCATTTGATGTGCTCCAAAGCCTTTTTGTAAATCATTTCTATCTGTATACGAGTCCACCGTCTGTGACGATTGCCTGTCCTGTAATATAGCCTGCTTTTTCTGATGCCAAGAAGCTGACGAGTTTGGCGACATCCTGCTGTTCCTGATAACGGCCGAGGGAGATGGCGCCGGAGAATTCCTTGAATGCATCGCCGGGCTCCATATCATCGTTCTAATTGAAGAAATAATTCATTATGGTCCATAATTGGCAACACTGCCACTTCCTCATGAGGCCCCGGGCGCGTTTAGGATGGTGATAAGAGGGGAAAAATGAACCATCATCAACAAAGCATTCAAGGAGGCAATTATAAATGGCTAAAACCATCATGATTACAGGTGCGGGCTCCGGACTCGGCAAGGGGACGGCACTCGGACTGGCAAAAGAAGGGCATAAGGTCATCGCCGCTGTAGAGAACCACCCTCAGATCACTGGACTGAAGGAAGCGGCAGAAGCGACAGGTGTCGACCTTGAAATCCTCAAGATGGACATCACCAACCCGGATGACCGGGAGCGCATGAAACGCTATGACTATGATGTATTCGTCGCCAATGCTGCAGTCAATGAAGGCGGCCCGATCTGGGAAGTGCCGATGTCGGCATTGAGGCAGCTGTTCGAAGTGAATGTCTTCAGTACACTCGAGACTGCACGCATCGCAGCAGAGCACTTCGTCGAAAAGCGGCAGGGCAAGATCGTCTTCATGTCCTCCATGGCCGGTACGATGGCTTCTGCCTACAAGGGACTCTATGCGTCCTCCAAGCACGCCCTGGAAGCCATCGCCAAGTCGCTGAGGCAGGAGATGGAAGAATTCAACGTGCAGGTGGCCACAATCAACCCGGGACCGTTTGACACCGGATTCAATGACCGCGCCGTGGAAGAGAAGTGGGAATGGTTCGATTCCGAAAAGCATCATACTTCCGTCGAAAACCTAAAGGAAAGCGAGCAGGGGCTCGACCAGCAGAATGATCCGCAGATGATGATCGACAAAATGGTCGAAGTCATTCCGAAGGACCACCATAAGTTCCGCACCGCATATCCTGAAGAGACTGCAGAGAACATGCGCAAAGAGGAGCGGGAGAACTGGGACATCGAGATATAGGGTTCTCCATTCCATGAAGGCAGCTCTACGGTAAAAAAGAATAGAGGCATCGGACATCCTCCTGCCGCTCGGCAGGGGGATGTTTCATATTGGGACAGATTCTTCGAAAAAAATGAGTGGTTACAAAAGACACCTTTACTTATGGGACGCATATTTACATTACTCTGAAGCTATAGTAGCTTGTTATATATAGAATATTATGAAAATTATTGGTAAACATGATTTTCATCAATCCAATTGAGGAAAGGGGAAGAAAATTCAATGGCAAAAAAGGATTCATCCAAAAAGAATAGGTTTGTCATGCCGCATATCTACGTCATCCTATTCGCCCTGATCACCATCGGCGTGATTGCTACATACATTGTTCCGGCGGGCAGCTACGAACGTGAAACGGTCGATGGCGTGGACATGATCGTACAGGGGACGTATGGCGGTGTGGAACAGACACCTGTCGGCTTCATGGAATATATGACCGCTGTACCGCGCGGTGTCATCGCGACAATAGAGATCATCTTCGGCATCATGGCAATCGGTGCCCTGTTCAAGATAGTGGAGGATGCCGGCATCATCAGGCTGATCATCAACTATCTCTCGAAGTCATTTTCAAACAAAGGTCTTCTGATCATCCCGACAGTGATGGTGCCGCTTGCCATCTTTGTTGCAGTTACAGGGAATATCGAATCTTCCCTGATCTTCCTGCCGGCATTGCTGCCGCTGTTCCTCAGACTCGGTTTCGACAGGATCACTGCAGCGGCAACGACGCTCGTAGCAACCGTCACAGGGTTCGCCGTCGCCCTGACAGCACCGGCAAACCTGGGGACGGCACAGGCGATCGCCGAACTGCCCCTATATTCCGGCATGGGATATAGGGCGATACTCCTGAGTGTGATACTGGTCCTCGGCATACTGTTCGTGCTGCGCTATGCCAACAGGGTGAAGAAGGACCCATCGAAGACGCTACAGACGAACGATGTACCGGCTTCCGAGTTCATCACGGAGTCGGATGAAGATCCGCAGGAGGAAATCAGTACCCGTACGAAAATCGCTACAGCAGCCTTCATATTATCATTCGGCGGCATGTTCTACGGTGTGCTTGTACATGGCTGGTATTTCACGGAGCTCGCCGGGTTCTATCTGTTTGCTGGTATCATCAGCGGTCTGATTGCCGGAATGGGACCGTCAAAGATTGCCGAATCCATCAATGACGGCATCAGGAATATCCTGCTCGGCTCACTCATCGTTGGGGTCGCCCGGGCGATATCCATTGTGCTTGAGGACGGTCAGATTCTTGATACGGTCGTCTATGGAATCAGTCTCCTCATCACTGCGATTCCCGAGAACCTTGTGCCGGTGATGATGATGATCACGCAAGGTCTGCTCAACTTCGTGATTCCTTCGGGAAGCGGACAGGCGGCTGCCACCATGCCGATCATGGTCGGGGTCGTGGACATTACGGAGATGACCCGGCAGAATGCGGTGCTCGCATTTCAGTTGGGCGATGGTTTCTCGAACATCTTCTATCCGACTTCAGGCTACTTCATGGCAGCCCTCGTCATTGCCAAGGTCCAGTATACGGACTGGCTCAAGTTCATCTGGCCCTTCCTCCTCATCGCATACGGCGTCGGCGCAATCGCCCTTGTGATTGCCCACCTGATACAGTGGGGGCCGTTCTAGACAATATATGAAAAAACAGGGTGCAGCATCTCTTCTTGGAGATCCTGCACCCTGTTTCATCTATTTTCTATACAAATGAACTGCCAAGTACGCTGTTCACATCGTTGACGACAACAAAGGCATCTTCATCGTACTTTTGGATCAGACGTTTAAGCCGGGTCAATTTGGATTTACTGATGACGACATAGAGGATGTCGTTCTCTTCCCTGGAATAGAATCCTTTACCATTCATCATGGTGACACCGCGGCCAATTTCACTGTTGATCAGTTTGCCCAGCACTTCGGGGTGCTGTGAAATGATTGTGATCGCCTTCTTCGGATTCATACCTTCTATCATGAAGTCCATGACTTTCACGTTGATATACATGGCAACGACGGTGAGCAGTACCTGTTCAATTGTCAGTACCGTCAAGCCGAGTGTAATGACCATGAGGTCGAACAGCAATACCGCATTCGATATTTTCACATCGAGATATTTATGGGCGATCCTGCCGAGTATCGCAGACCCTGCTGTTGTTGCTCCGATCCGGATGACAAGTCCATTGCCCAGTCCGAGGAATAGACCACCGAATATGACATTGAGCATCACTTCGTTCGTCTGCACGACCCATGGTTCCGTAATTCCCAGGAACACGGACATCATGATTACTGCAAATATTGTATAGTACATTCCACGTCTTGACAGGAATCTGAATCCAATAATGAGCAGGATGCCGTTGAGTACGAGTGTGGAAATTGCCGGGGAAATCTCAAACGCATACAGGATTATGATGGCCAGTCCTGATACGCCCCCGTCCCCCAGATTTCCCGGAATCATGAATAGATTCACACCGATGGAAAAGAGGAAAGCCCCCAATATGACAGCAGCTATATTCATCAATGTCTGCAATGTAATCGTGGGCGTCATGGACACTTTTATCTTTTCAAAATTAATTTTATTCAGCTTTTTACCGATCATCATAATAACCCTCCTTATATGGCGCTTGAGTAGCACCGATTCATAATACTAGAAAATGATGGCAAATTACAATAGTTTTATTTATAGTCCTAATTTACAGAATACTATCACTGAATCCCTTGGCGGCCAAGGGTTCTGATACGCCGGGGGGTAAGCGTTTTCCAGGCTCATAAATGATAAATGGCAAAATTGTGACAGTATGAAATTTACAGTTCAGAACTGATTGGATGAGGAGTAAAGTCCAAAATTATAAAGTGGGATGAAGATGGTATATGTAGAATTTAAAGGGACCTCCAGTGGCTTCCAGGAGGAAAGGATTTTACTGCAGGGTGCTAAAGAACGAAAGAAATGGTAGTATGTCAGCATTATCTTTTTACTGGGGAGACGAACGCATGGAGGTAGCAGTATTCATCATAATCATATTGGTCGCTTCTACACTGCAGACAAGTACCGGATTCGGCTTTTCGATTCTTGCGACACCTTTTCTGCTGCTGATATTCGAACCGGCTGAAGCAATCCAGATCAATCTGGTTCTATCCCTCATCATTTCAGCAGCTTTGATTCGAAGAATCAGGAGAGACATTGATTACGGAGTGCTCAAGCGATTCATCATAGGAAGCAGTGTGGGGATGTTCATCGGAATCGCCATCTTTCTGATGGTCGATATCGATGGATTGAAACGCGTCATCGGGATAGTCATACTCGGATTGACGCTGTTGCTGATATGCAAGTTCCGGATTGACAGAAACAGGGGCAGGGACTTTTTTGCAGGCGGCCTTGCGGGCGCGCTTACCACAAGCATTGGCATGCCCGGTCCACCGCTGCTGCTGTACTTTGCAGGCACAGACAGTCTGAAGGAGAAGGTGAGGGGGACGACCCTTGCATTTTATCTGTTCATATATACTGTGAGCCTGATCATCCAGATTGTCTTCGCTGGCACTGGTCAGACGGTGTGGATAGCCAGCCTGTGGGGACTGCCTCTGGTTTTCATGGGACTATTCGTGGGACAGAGGCTGTTCAAATACATCAACCAGAAGGGATTCCGCATCTTTACATATGTTATTCTGGTAGTCACCGGTATATATCTGCTTATGGATAGTGCTGGCTTAGTGTAATGATGAATATTTTTGGTGAATGGAAGCAGAATAACTCCCCCTGGTCCGCTGCTGCGGATCAGGGGGAGTTATTCTTCAATATGATTCGAAACTGCTTCGTATACAAACGATTAAGGCACCCAATCAAAGAGGAAGGGTGTCTTTGTTGGTACTTGTAAGCATTTAAAAACTATTTATTGACAGGTGACAGCTCGCCTTCCGTCACCCATTTATGATTCTGTACTTCTTCGCCAGTATCTGTAGTTGTGAAGTCCACCATATAGACGATGGTCTGTTCAGCGGAATCTATAGTAGCAGCAGCACCTTCCATACCTTCCATGTGGGTGGCTTCCATGACTGCTTCATCACCCGGCTGCAATGGTGTGCCACCCGGATCGACCAGTTCCTCATGGATGACCCATTTATGGTCTTCAACCATTTCGCCCCCTGTTGTCGGTATATAGGAAACAGTGTACACGGTGGTATCGAAAGCGCCGGAAATGGTCGCTTCAGCACCATCCATGCCATGCATATGATCGGCTTGGATAACTGCTGTGCTTCCTACTGGATATGTGGGATTTTCAGCTGTCTGCAGCTCTTCAGGAACTTCACCGGAACTCGACATTTCTTCAGCGGAATGATTCATGTGCCCGCCGGAATGTGATTTGGATTCCATATTCATATGTCCATCAGAGTGGAAACCGGCCTGCATATTGTATTGATGCAGTCTTTCCTTCAGCTCTTCCTTTGTCAGACCGTTGATGTACTTCGTCTGCTCTCCCTCTTCATTGGCTTCATAGTAGTAATGGCTGCGCTCTCCGTTATAAGGATAGCCCAGTTCATCTTCCAGTTGCCCTTCAGTCAAACCCTCAATGTAATGCGTTTTGTTTCCATGTGCATCCACTTCATAGTAGTAATAACTTCCATCTGCATGGGAGGCATCCTCTGTTCCACCTGCGTTTGCTGCTCCTGTACCGATCCCCATAGCCAATGTGAAAATCATAGCGCCTGATAAAGAAACTTTTTGAAATTGTCTCATTCCAATTTTCCTCCAATTTTTTTAAGATGCTGGAAGCTTACCCCAAGTATGTGCAGTTTACGTGCAGATATAGTGAAATTTGGATGAAATCTACTTGCTCCAGAGATTCATTCCATTGATTATACGGGCGGAGAAATGGAAGATGTACAGGATAATAAGGTATGCTGACAGTACTGAGAAAACCAAGCAGGCATAAGTCATGTTTTTATTCTGTTGGAGCACCCGTAGGATTATTGGCGAAGGGGGGACGGTTTTGATGAGAAATCAATTATCTTTGAAAATAGGGTTGTTATTTTTTATAGTCATCATCACTGTTGAAATCATTTTATTTTCCATACTTTATACGAACCTCGTTAATGACCGCGTCGACGAAGTGATGGGGGATTTGCTGGCACGTGGCAATACCCATCGGGATGTGCTGGAGGAAAACTATACATCAACGACTTTAGATCATGTCGTCATCATGGAATCCGAATCTGATTTAATTGTGGCAATCACGGACCGGGGTGGGGAGGTCATCAGGAGCTCCGACGCCATAGGGGCGGAAGTGGAGGCAGTCATCGAACATACGGATGAGGGCCGAGTGCCGGATGAGGGCGTGATACTGGAATCGGACTGGGCGGATGAGCAGTATGTGGCGACCGACAGCCCAATCATCATGGATGGGAAGCATAGTGGGCACGTATTCATGTTTGCCGACAGCAACCATATCAAGGAGATCATCAGCAATCTCACCCGGCAATTCCTTTTCATCGGACTGGTGACAGTCATACTGACTGTAGTCACCGTAATGGTGCTGTCCAAGGTGATCACCCAGCCGCTGGTCAGAATGAAGCATGCCACTGAAGCAATGAGTGGGGGCAATCATGAAGTGGCGCTCTCCACGGACCGGAATGACGAACTCGGGGAACTGGCGACTGCCATCACTCGGCTGTCGAAGGATTTGAAGCGGGTGAAGAGTGAAAGGAATGAGTTTCTGGCAAGTGTCTCCCACGAACTCCGCACCCCGCTTACCTATCTGAAGGGATATGCAGACATCATCAGCCGGGATTCCCAGTCAGCCGCAGACCGGAGGAAGTATATCGGAGTGATCCAGGAAGAGGTGGACCATCTGTCTGGGCTGGTCAAGACTTTATTTGAGTTGGCCAAGATAGACCAGAATGCCTTCGTCATAAAAAAGGAGGAGGTGGCCTTCGATGTACTGATTAAAAAGGTTGTGGATCGGGTCCGCCCGGTAATTGAAGAGCGGCATATAAAATTTTCATATGACTGCCCGGACAATGTGGCCATCGAGGCTGATCCGGAAAGGATTCAGCAGGTGCTGCTCAATATATTGGATAATGCCATTAAATACACGCCCCACGGAAATCATGTCAGGCTGGAAGTGATTCCGTCCGAAAATGAAATAGTGACGCTTGTTTCGGATACAGGGGACGGCATTGCCGAGGAAGATCTTCCATATATATTCGAGCGACTGTATCGTGCAGAAAAATCCAGATCCCGTACGAAGGGCGGATCCGGTCTTGGGCTTACCATCGCCAAAGAGATTGTCGCTTTGCACAACGGCAGGCTGGAAGTTGAAAGCAAGGTGGGCGAGGGCACTATCTTCAGAATAACGTTGCCGAAGGAGGAAGATTATGAAAAAGGTTCTATTGGTTGATGATGAAGAGCGGATGCTCGAATTACTGTCATTATACTTGAGTCCCTATGGCTATAACTGCAAGAAGGCCTTAGGGGCAAAAGAAGGCCTCGAATATATCGGTCAGGAGCGATTTGATATCGTGCTGCTCGATATCATGATGCCTGACATCGATGGATGGCAGGTATGCCGGGAAATCCGTGAACATTCAGATGTGCCCATCATCATGGTGACGGCACGGGAACAGAAGACGGATATCGTCAAAGGTCTGAAGCTTGGGGCGGACGACTATATAACGAAACCATTCGATGAGGAAGAGCTCACTGCACGGATGGATGCCCTGTTGAGGCGGGTGGAGCCAGCGAGCCGTGTGGAAGTGGATGGTCTGCTCTGGGATGAGGAGCGGTTTAAACTATCCTATAAGGGGCAGCATATCAAGTTGACCCCCAAGGAATTCTCATTGCTCGGACTGCTCATGGAGCACCCGGGGCGCGTATATTCCAGGGAGCATCTGATCGACCTGGTGTGGGGGATATATTCGGAGACCGAAGGACGGACGGTCGATTCCCATGTGAGGAACATCCGGGAGAAGATCAGGGAAGCGGGTTTCCCCATCGACGATTATTTCCATACAGTATGGGGCGTCGGCTATAAATGGGTGAAGCAGTAGATTCTATAGGTCCTCCGTTCATTATGCTGAGCGAATTATCAATATTTATATGAAATACTCCAAAAACTGCACAATAACTGCATAAAACATGGGCATATACTTCAGACAACACTATTTCTGAGGTGAGGATAATGAGCGACTATAAAAAGAACAGCCTATCCCTGACGGGGGCAATCGGTCTTGGTACAGGCGTGATGATCAGCGCCGGTATATTTGCACTGCTGGGTCAGATTGCGGTACTTGCCGGAACATGGTTTCCGATTATGTTCATCGTTGGTGGCATCGTGACGGGCTTCAGTGCCTATTCCTACGTGAAGATGAGCAATGAGTACCCGTCAGCCGGGGGCATCGGCATGTTCCTGGCAAAAGCATATGGCCAGGGGACCATCACCGCTTCTGCAGCGATGTTGATGGCAGTCTCCATGGTCATCAACCAGAGTCTTGTGGCGCGTACTTTCGGCACCTATACATTACAGATATTCGACATGGATGCAAACAGCTATCTGGTGCCCGTGCTCGCTGTGGGTCTCCTGCTTTTCGCATTCCTGGTCAACATTGCCAGCAACAGCTTCATACAGACGTTCACATCGATCGTCTCCCTGCTTAAAATTCTCGGTCTTGTCACATTCGCGATGGGCGGCTTGTGGGTCGCCGGATTTTCCGTCACGCCGGCCGAAAGCGGTGGAGGCACTGAAGATGCCACAATTGCCAGCATCATTGCAGCTGTAGCACTTACCATCCTTTCATTCAAGGGATTTACGACGATCACAAACAGCGGTTCTGAAATCGTCAACCCAAACAAAAATGTCGGCCGGGCGATCGTCATATCGATTTCGATAAGTCTTTTCGTCTATCTGCTGGTCGCATGGGCGGTATCCAGCAATCTGCCGCTCGACCAGATTATTGCAGCCAGGGACTACTCCCTTGCTGAAGCGGCGAGGCCGGCATTCGGCGACTACGGTGTATGGTTCACCGTCGCCATTGCGATCATTGCGACAGTATCCGGCATCATTGCCAGCGTATTCGCCGTCTCCCGCATGCTTGCCATGCTGACGGATATGAAGCTGATTCCACATAAGCACTTCGGCATGCCGGGACGCATCCAGAAGCACACGCTGGTATACACGATTGTGCTTGCGATGGTGCTCGCAGTCATCTTCGACCTCAGCCGCATCGCCTCGGTCGGTGCCATACTCTATCTCGTGATGGATATGATTGTGCATTGGGGCGTATTCAGACATCTGAGGGAAAAGGTCGATGCCAAGCCATGGATCCTCATTACAGCCTTCATTCTTGATGGAATAGTGCTCGCTGCCTTCGTCTGGGTCAAGCTGATGAATGACTGGCTGATTGTTGCCGTCTCGCTCATTTTCATCATCGTCATTTTCGTTGGGGAATATGTATTCCTTAAAAACCGGGATGATGGAGGAGAAGCACATGCGGACCATCATTGATTCAGATGCCAATATAAATTTAAAAGGAAGGGAAAATTGGGAGAAACCCCAAGTTTCCCTTCCTTTTTTGATTTCCGTCCTATGCAATCTGTTTGCACGCTTCCGCACATTTGAAGCATGCATCTGCACACTTCTGGCAATGGTCGTGGTCATGTTTCTTACATTCGTTTCCGCATGCTTCGCAGACTTTTGCACAAACGGATGCAAGATCTGAAGAGAATGGTGAGTTCCTTGTCAGTGACTGCTCCAGAAATGCACAGATATCCGCACACTCACGGTCCAATCGGATGCACTCCGCCATCATTTTTACATCTTCTTCCCTCAGACAGGCATCGTAGCAGTGGTTACAGGCTTCCAGACATTCATGCAGGGTTTGAATCAATTGCTGGTGCTTTTCATGTGCCATAGAAAAATCCCTCCTATAAGAATTAAATGCGCTTGCATTAGTTGGATTCCCACCCATTTTGCATATAAACCGATATTCCTAAACTCCACAGAAACTGCACAGAATTTTAATATTGCTAAATGCAGGAGACAATTTTTCTGATTCGGCAGTTCAGCAATCAACATGAGGTGTTTCATTAATTTTGGATAGGGAAGTTAGAGAATAAACATATCGGCAGAAGGGAGGTATTGGATGAAGGTATTTGTTTTTGGCGGCAGTGAAGGACTGGGTGAGCATGTTCTGAAGGCGCTTGATGCGAAAGGCCATGAAGTGGTGACGGTTGCGGAAGCTGAAAACAGGGCGGAAGAGCTGAAGATGATTGGGGCGGATGAAGTGATCATCTCCAAAGATGAGGGGGTCGGCAAAGGCGCCGCAGGTGTCGATGCGATCATCTACATTGCAGGGGCGAGCCAGGGCGCAGGTGAGAACCAAGGTACACTGGTGGATCATGAAGCCGTGATCGAATCGCTTGAAGCCGCACAGCGGGAGAAGGTCGAACGCATCGTCTACTTGAGCCCCGTCCGGCTGGATGAGTCCGAAGAATCAAAGAAGACGGGCGGGAAGCACAAACCGGAGGAATGGATCAAAAAGAGCGCGTTCTCCTATACGGTCATCCGGACGGTAAAGACAGTCAGCAAGCCGGGGAATGGCACGATCGAGGCAGGAGAGACAGTGGATGCAGACAGTGATGAAATACCCCATGAAGATGTGGCTGCCGTCCTTGTGGGAGCACTCGGCAATAAGCATACATTCAACAGGGCCTTTGAAGTGGCCCAAGGGAAGACGGAGATAGAAGAGGCTTTGAGTTCTTTATAAAGTATGAATGAGGAAATAAAAAGAAGGGTGGTTCATATGGGAAAAGTAACGAAATATCTGCCGTCGGCGATTATGACATCTTCGGTCGCGGCACCGCTTGCCTATATGGCATATATGTATCAGAAGGATGACCGCCAGAAGCAGCATGCGATCCTGCGCAATTTTCCACTGCTTGGGCGGGTCCGGTATATCTCCGAACACGTCGGTCCGGAACTGAGACAGTACCTTTTCGCAGAGGATAATGAAGGGGAGCCGTTCTCGAGGCTCGAGTTCCAGAACGTGGTCAAGGCAGGGAAATATAATGAACGGCTGCTCGGCTTCGGTTCCGACCGGGACTTCAAGGAAGAGGGCTATTTGATACGGAACAGCCTGTTCCCCAAGCTTTCCAGTGAAATGCGGATTGATAATACAGAGAAGACGAATACCTACAAATACATCATCGACAATGAAGGGCTCTTCTCCCGCAAGGAGCACCGGGAAGAGACGCAGGCGGACCCATATCTTCTGCGGGATGAGGACGCGATTGTCCTTGGGGAAGGCAGATGCCGGCAGCCCTTCCATCTAAAGGGGCAGGTCGGCATGTCTGCGATGAGCTACGGTGCCCTCGGCGAACGGGCGATTACCGCACTGTCAAGAGGACTCGGGATTGCCGGCGGCACCTGGATGAACACGGGGGAAGGCGGGATATCCGACCATCACCTGGCGGGTGATGCCGACCTGATGATGCAGATCGGGCCGGGACTGTTCGGCGTCCGGACCCCGGCCGGAGAGTTCTCCTGGGAGGCATTCAAGGAAAAGGCAGAGATGGAGCAGGTGAAGGCCTTTGAAATCAAGCTCGCCCAGGGGGCCAAGACGCGGGGCGGCCACCTTGAAGGGAAGAAGGTCACTGAAGAGATCGCAAGAATCCGGCTGATCGAACCGGGGAAGACGGTCAACAGCCCGAACCGCTTCATCGAATACGATTCCTTCCCGAAGCTGTTCGACTTCATAGAGGAACTGCGTGAAGTCGGCGGAAAGCCGGTGGGGATGAAGATTGTGGTCGGAGATATCGAGGGTGTGGAAGAGATGGTCCAGACCATGAAGGAATCCGGTAAAGGACCGGACTTCATCACGATTGATGGAGGGGAGGGCGGAACCGGTGCGACGTATCAGGAGCTTGCGGATTCCGTCGGTCTGCCGATTATGACCGCGCTGCCGATTGTCGATGATCTGCTCCGTGAATACGGTATCCGGGACCGCGTCAAACTGATCGCCTCCGGCAAGCTCATTACGCCCGACAAGGCAGCCATCGCACTTGGGATGGGGGCGGATCTCATCAATGTCGCCCGCGGTTTTATGATCAGTGTCGGCTGTATCATGGCTGAAGTATGTCATACGAATACATGCCCGGTCGGTGTGGCGACGACGGATGATAAGCTGCAGGAGGGTCTGATCGTCGATGAAAAGCTCTATCGTGTGACGAACTATGTCACCTCACTTCGTGCAGGACTGTTTAATATGGCCGCAGCTGCCGGTGTCGACTCCCCAACAAAGCTCGAAAGGAAGCATGTCATCTACAAAGACCATAAAGGCCGTCTTTCATCCGTCGGCAGCATGGTCGAGGAGATAAAGGATTAGATGTTTGATGGATGTGCAGAGAAGCGGTGGAGGCAGCCGTCTTCTCTCTTCTTTTGTATAAAAAAATCTATTTATTTATATATACATATAATAAATTATATAATAAATTTGAATTCAAAGCTGAGGGAGATATATATGGAGGAATCCAAGAGAATTTTAGAAAGTTTCATCCCGGTTGCGAAAGCCAACGCAAAAATGTTCGGACCAAACTGTGAGGTCGTCATCCATGATTTGACCCATCCGCAAAATTCAGTGATGTTTACAGTCAATAATCATGTGACGGGAAGGGAAGTCGGTCAATCTTTTGATCACCTGGTCAAGACGGTACTGCAGGCTGAAGACTTCAAGGAGGATCATCTGTCAGGCTATACATTCACAACTGAAGATGGGCGGACCATCTGTTCCTCGACTTCTTTGATACGTGATTCCAATCGGAAGGTCATTGGTGCCTATTGTGTGAATTTTGATATCGAGGCACTGAACCAGATGCAGAAGTTCATGGATAATTTTCTGCCTGTACAGGCCGTGCCCACGGTGGAAGAGGCCAAAAAGGATGATGACGTCGAGAATGTCGAAGAAATAGTGGACCAGCTGATCCAGCAGATCATTAAAACCAGTGTGCATCCGGCGATGAAGCGCCATGAGAAGGTGGAACTGATGCGGTTCATGGAAGAAAAGGGCATCTTTCTGATGAAAGGTTCGGTTGAGAAGGTTGCTTCTCTGCTGGGCATCTCCAAAGTGACCGTCTACAGCTATTTGGATGAAATCAAAAATAAATGAAAATAGGAGTGTCATCATGAAGCAGATCTTTGAAGTGGGAAATTTAAAATCGAATGGACATTATGCTTTGGTGACGATACACGGGGATACCGTATATGTATCCGGACAATTCGCGGTTGACCCGGAAACCCGGGAAAAGAAGTTTGGACCGATTGAAGAGGAGACACTGCAGGCACTTAGGAATGTGGAAGCCATTTTGGAAGCGGCCGGCAGCAGTAAAGAGCAGATTGTGCGCATGAACCTGTATATTCCGGATGTGAAGCTGTGGGATAGGGTGGACGGCGTCTACAAGGAATTCTTCGGCGAGCACAAGCCTGCCCGTACTGTGATACCGACGAATGAACTCCATTTTGGCTTCAAAATTGAAGCAGATGCCATCGCATACATCTAAGTATATTTTTTTGCATGAGGCATATAAAAAAGTCTAATTAATATAAATTATTATTTGAAAGGGTTGAGGAGTGTGGAACAATTCATCTGCAGCAGCTGTGGTAGAAAGTATGAGATTACTCCGACATTATGGAAATGTGAATGTGGAGGCGTACTGGATATAGCGAAGGAAACCCCCAAGATTGATGTTGCAGCCTGGAATGCCTATCCGGACTCGTTATGGCGCTATTTTGAAACCATGCCCTTCAAAAAGGATTCGAGAACATGGGAAGGCGTCACGATGGGAGAAGGCCAATCACCTCTAATTGTCCTGGATTCTGAAACCCCAAATTCATATGTGAAAGTCGACTACATGATGCCAACGTTATCCTTCAAGGACCGGGGCGCAGCCGTTCTGATGACACTGGCCAAGGAGTTGGGTGTGAAAAAGGTGATCGCCGACAGCAGCGGCAATGCAGGCACAGCAATCGCAGCCTATGCAGCACGCTGCAATATCGCCTGTGACATCTACTTGCGTGATACAACATCACCGAAGAAGATCGATCAGGTGAAGGCACATGGGGCCACGATCAAGGCGGTCCATGGTACCCGTGAGGATATTGCCGCGGCAGCCCAACGGGCTGTGGATGAAGAGGGGGTCTTCTATGCCAGTCATGTGTACAACCCATATTTCTATGAAGGCACAAAGACATACGCCTACGAAATCTACGAACAGCTGAACGGCGTGCCCGATTCAGTTATTGTTCCGGTGGGGAATGGGACACTGCTCCTCGGTGTCTATTACGGCTTTAAAGAGCTTTATGAAAATGATTTGATTGAGAAGATGCCAAAGATCATCGCCATCCAGGCGAAGCACTGTGCGCCCCTGGCTGAGGCTTACCGGAACGGTGAGGAGACTGCACAGGCCGTCGTCAATGAAGGGACGCTGGCGGAAGGGATTGCCATCGCCGCACCAGCGCGATCTAAGCAGATTCTTGAAGCTGTAAGAAATACGAATGGTACGTTCATTGAGATTGAAGAGGATGAAATCCTCGATGCACGAGCTGAACTGAGTGGAAAAGGATTCTATGTGGAAGTGACATCAGCAGTCAACTATGCCGGCTACCTCAAGTATGAAAAACATCCGGACGAAAAAATAATCATCCCACTCTGTGGAGCGGGCATCAAATCGAAATAGGTTCGAGAAGTTAAGACATTAAATGAAAGGTGGATTCAGGGCAACTGATCAGCGAGTTATGGAAGCTTATAAGTAACCTCCCCATGTGCGTTCAGGAACTCCATCCTGGGCTCATCATTCTCATCTATGACCATCCGGATCCGATCCTTCCCTTTTGAATCCATAAGCTTCATGGATACATCACCATTTTGGGATTTACCCATGAAGGCACGTGGTGCGTTGCCTTTATACAATGCTTTATACGCGGTCTCTTTCTCCTCATCGCTCATATCAGATGATTCAATCTCACGATGTGCTTTGACGATATGTGAAAGTGGCCGATTGGGTCTATCAAAAACGGAAAATCCGTATTGGGTCTGTCCTTTTTCCTCTATGTAGCTCATCTGTACCACTTGATCCTGCCTGTACTCATCGAAGGTAAGGGAAGCGGTCATTGATGGGTTGCCATCTTCATCCGCTTCACTGCCAAAGATCAACCCGCCACATTTCTCTTCCCTTCCATAGAGAAAGCATAATTTTCTTATACAAAAAACTACTTCTAATTTTTGAAAGATTTTATTAATAACCATATTGGAGATATCAAATAGGCAACAATCATTGAATAACTAGCAATAATAGCATTCCAATCTTTAGTCTTTTCTCCAAGCTCTGTACTAACTGGAGTTAGTGTGAAGATAGAAATAAAAAAATATATTGTTAGTATGACAAAGGGGAAACTAAGAATATCTTGATTAAGTATGGCATTAACAATTGTAATATAAAAAATAAAGAAGAAAATGCCAACCAATATATTAAGAAAATATGTGGCTTTTTCATTCATAATTTAAAAACTCCTATCGGATTATCCTTTCTGTGTCCCGGCATGATATCTTGACCATCTAAAATCACTGGTGGGATATTCTCCTGATTGAAAAGCGTCATTTTGATTTTGCCATTGCTGTCGACAATATTAAGTTTCTCAACATCAAGCTCTGTGAACTTTTTCTTTTCCAATGAACAGCACTCCTTTTGATTTATGTGAAATAGGAAATCACGAGATAAAAAATCAGAAAATTTGTTATACTGTTACCATACCAAATAATTACATCCAGAAAAATAAATTGAGGGTGGATTCACTCGAAGCGGCAACAGGGGGACAATACCATGAAGTAAGAATGCGACTGTTCTATTGTCGAGGGAGATGACGATTGGAACTTCGGCTTTCAAAATTTGAAGTTTCACCACAGGAGAGTGGGAAAATGAAGAATATAGGCAAGTTTGCTTTAGTTGGCGTCATTGTAATGACAGTTCTGTCATTTGCCAATTTCTTTGGTACAAGAATTGCAGGGGCGGCGGTCATTGTTGGAGTCATTTTCTTTTTCCTTCATAAGAGGAGGGAAAGAAGATCTGAAAGCAATAGTGGACTGGATATACGAGCCATAAGACGTGACCTGAAGCAAAAGGGGATCTGGTTCTGGATCATCCTTCCGGTCATCATGAATGCATTGAGCATCGGCATCGCCCTGATTTTTCTCCCCGATTACCTCGAGCATGTCGTTTCAAGGACAGAAGCCTTCCTTTCATGGAACTTGTTGTTTCTGTTGATTTTTCAATTGGCATTCTTCGCATTGGGTGAAGAGATTGCCTGGCGGGCTTTCTTTCAAAAGCAGTTGGGCAAAATGATGCCGATTTTCCCTGCATTACTGCTTACTTCTCTGCTTTTTTCATTTGGGCATATCGTCTTCGCCAGTCCACTTGTTGTGGTATATGATATCTTCTTCGTCTTCATCAACAGTGTTTTATATGGCATCGTCTTCTACAGGACTGATAACGCCTGGGTCAGTGCAATCGCTCATTTCCTGGCGAATTTTTCCTCTGTCGTTTTCTTTCTGTGGATCTACTGAAGTCGGTCACTTGACCTATAGAGCGTGATTTATATCTTTTACTTTCAAAATCATAAAGGGGAAACTACTTGGAACAGGTCGTATTCCTTATCGCCCTGGCATCTTTCTTACTTGCGATTATACTCCTCGGAGTAAACATCATCAGACTTGGATTCATGCCGGCACTTTCGATCAAGACAAGACTGGCACAATTATCACTCGGATTTATGGGCATCTATGTCATCTTTCTCATCGCATTTCTTGTAATGATAAATTAGGAGTCATCCTTTAGACAGTACCCATGTCACTAAAGAAGAGGAGGGAGCGACATCCATGATTCTGCATACCGACGTTTCAGGTGAAGGAGAGCCTGTCGTTTTTCTGCACACCGGACTCCAGACAGGAGAAACTGAACTTGAAATACAGAAAGAATACTTTAATCAAGATAATCTGGTCATTCTCCCCGACCTCCGTGGCCATGGAAAATCCGTCGCGGAAGACTTTACAGACTACTTTGCCCAAACAGCCATCGATCTGTCTGAAACACTGGATGATTTGAAGATCCAGTCGGCACACATTGCAGGGTGTTCACTCGGTGGATTGGCAGCGCTGATGTTTGCCAAGGAATATCCTGAAAAGACGAAGAGCTTGACACTCTCCGGCATCATGGCGGAAAAGCCGTCAAACTGGGAGGAACTGAACCGTCTGGATGCGGAAAATGTAGAGAAGATGCTGGAGCATTCGGATACGGCTGCCTACTTTGATCGTCTCCACGAAGGTAACTGGCGGGAACTATTACGGCTGACCCAGGAGGGGAGTTGGTATCCATTCGACGAAACGGCGGACCTCTCCATGCTCGATATGCCCGTCCTGTATATAGTGGGGGAGCAGAATATGCATGAAGTGAAGGGGACCATCAGATATCCAAAAATGAATCCCAACATCCATGTTGCGACAATTCCTTTCGCGGGACATGCTGTACACCTTGATCAGCCCGGAATCTACAATAAGGCGCTCGAAACATTCATATCAAAGGTGTGTAGGTAGGAGTTAGGAATGCTGCAATGCTTGAAGAATCTTTAAACAGTAGGGAGCAGTTAAGATGATCAAAATAAACAGTGTCAACTGGATTGATCTTAAGGATGGAAAGATCGAAGTGAGGGATATGGAAATCCCTTCGGAAACCGATCGAGTGATCGATGGGGCAGACAAGTACATGATGCCCGGGCTGGTCGACATGCATACCCATATTTCGCCGCTCAGTGCGAAACACTATTTGGCCAGCGGTGTCACTTCTGTCCGAAATACGGGAGGCAATTATGAACTCATCCAGGTGGTGGATGATGTGGCTCCAAATACATACGCAACATACCGTTTCATCGATGGGGACCCGGGTCTATGGGGCCCGACGTCCTATGGCACTGTATCCACCAATGATATAGATACAGCTGTAGAGGCTGTCGAAGAACTGCATGCCCAGGGGGCGAAATTCATTAAAGTCTACGGGAATATTCAGGCGGATGTTCTCGAAGCAGTGGTTGAAAAGGGGGAGGCGCTCGGGTTGGAGGTGGCAGCCGACCTGCTGCACAAGAAGTCCATCGATGCTATGAAGGCGGCAGAATACGGAGTGAAGTGGCTCGAACATGCATCGAGCATCATCCATCACCTGTTCCCCGGCTACCATACGCAGCTTTCAGATGAGGACTTTGATGCCATCGCCGGAAAACCTATGGATGAGGATAAATTGAAGGATCTGCTGTCCTACATGATGGAGAATGAAGTGAAGATCGTACCGACATTGACGCTGTATCGTCATTTGGCTGAGGGGCGGGTATTCAACCCGCCTGAACTGGATGCATCCCGGCAGATGGAACTGTTGGGGTTGGATGAAATGTTATCCATTGATGCACAGTTCCGTTCAATCGATGACCAGATTAATAAGGAGTTCCGGAAACGCCAAAAATGGCAGTATGACCAGGTGAAGCGGATAACTGAAAAGTACCTCGAAATGGGCGGGGAAGTATATATCGGTACCGATGCCCCGGCAGGAACATGGGTATATCCCGGTCTCAGCATGGTTGAAGAGTTGAATGAGTTCAGGGACTTTGGTCTGGAAAACTTTGAAATACTTAAGAAGGCGACTATTGAAGCAAAGAAGGTGGTTGGTGAAGACGAAGGATACCTGCTCCTCAACAGCAACCCTATAGAGCGCCTGGAGAACATACTCGACATCGATACCGTATTTGTCGCAGGCAAAGTGTTTACCTGTGATGAAATCACAAAGCATCAGGTCGATGGAGAAGACATGAGGAACGTCTTTGAAGCGGTTGAGGCAAAATACAATTAGGGATGGATTGAAGAGAAGGAATCAGCCTTAGAAATCAACAGGGATTGGAGCATCCATATGAAACCAAAAGTCCTATTGGTGGGCACCTATCACTTCGCGTCAAAACTCGATATGGTGAGCCACGAAGATACTTTTGACGAAGAGAACGACCAGAATCAGATACAGACACTGATAGATATACTCGCTCGCTTCAAACCGACTGCCCTGGCGGTGGAAATCACCAAGGATAAGCAAAAGCATCTGAATGATGAATACAGATCATATTTGGCCGGGACGCTTTCACTTGAAGCCAATGAAGTCCATCAAGTCATGTATCGGTTGGGTGAACGATTGGGATTGGCTGAAATCAATGCCGTAGACTGGATGGATTCGGTGGGTAACAGAGGTATGGGCGATGTGATCGAGTGGTCGAAAGTCCATCAGCCGGATACATATGAAACGGTCTATGATATGTTCATGGAAAGTGATCGTATTGAAAATAATAATACAATCATAGAGAACCTCAGGCTGATCAATGCAGATTCGAACATCCGTGATAATCATCAGGCTTATATGAAGTTGGCCCAAATTGGTGTGGGTACGGAGTACGTAGGTATAGACTGGATGCGATGGTGGTACCAGCGCAACCTGATCATCTATAAGAATGTCATGGAACTGATCGAGGCCGGTCATGATAGGGTATTGCTTTATATAGGCGCCGCACACCTCCACCTTCTGAGACAGTTTCTGACGGAGTCTGGAGAAGTGGAAGTTGTTTCTTTCAGTAAATTTTAATAGGAGGGGTTCAAATGGAGTTGATAGTTTTCCTGCTCATTTTTGGTCTTGTCCTCTTTGGCTATAACCGGCTGATGGGATATAAGAAGGGGCAGATTGTTCTGGATCTGGAGGAGCGGTATACCGACCAGTCGAAGTATGTGGAAGCGGTAAAACATGAGCTGGTTAAAGAGGGAAGAAGTGTAGAGTATCAAGGAAAAGGAAGATTCCTGATCGATGGTCAGACTTATATTCTTATTGAACGGAATGATTCCATGGGTGGAGGCATGATCCAGAGGACCATATTGAAGCCTGAAAAATGATTTTCATTACAACGAGGTGATATAGCATGGACAGTGGTCTTATACGGATGGCAATACCTACAGATGAGGAGGCAATAGAATATCTGACTTCCCTACGGGGTGAGGATAATCTGAAAGTGACGCCGCTGATGGCGAAGTCCCTCTATCCTGATAAAGTCAAAAGTAATCGTCATTTTAAATGTGCAACTAAAGGGTGCGATGCACCAATCACTTGCCGTTCAATTAAAGAAACGCATGTCAATCAGCCGACATTTGTAAATCAGTCAAGAGTGGTCAACCTGCATTCAAAACATTGCAGTCATCATCCGGATAATAAAGTGGAGGACAGGAAGGAAAGGCCTGAAGAAAGCTATGCAGAACACTTCGACAGCGGCAGAACTATTTCAGGAATATCCAGAGTGAATGGGTTTGTCCCCCTCACCCCACTGAAGCAAAAGGCTGTTGACCAGAAGCAGCGCAGAAAAACGCTTCTGATGCCGGAGGTTAAGAAAGAAGGGGAGTCCAGAGAGAAGAAGGGAGTTGTCCACAGGCTGAGGACGCTCCAACAACATGCCGAACTCTTTGCAGATGACCCAGGCTTCAGAGTGATCAATCAAAGTGCAGGCGGTGACATCCCCATCAGGGAAATGTTTGAAAGTATCCGCAGCAATGTGTTCTATGAAGACATGCTGGATAAGGAAAAGGTGATGATCTATACAGGGAGGGCCTATTTATCGGAGACAAGTAATGATAAAGTCATTGCCGTGCGCTTCAAGGATAAGATTGAAGTGGAAGGACAGGCGTACCGGCCATCGATGATCATTTCCAGGGACTATTTCATGGAGGAGTATGAGGACATCTATGAAGCCTTCACCAATGGCAACCAGTATGAATTCGACGTCTTCACCACGTTGCCTTTCTTCATGAATGGGAAGTATCTCAATTTCTCTTCTTACAGAACTCATGAGCAGATCAACCCATTTGGTGAGGAACTCTACAGCAATTTCTATATCAGGTAGGGTTGATGCCCTGGACCAGATAGATATAATCTTCGATTTGAATTAAATGCTGGATAAAGTGGGGGAGTTTCAATGAAGAACGGGACAGTGAATATTTTTGGAGTTGTGTCTGTGTTAATCCCACTCATCTTATCAATACTCATTTTGAACTTCTTTCTCGAAATTGTACCAAATGAAAAAATCCAAGGCTCACCTCTGATTCTGCCACTATTTCTATGCCCTATAGGCGCAGTTGTTGGAGCTGTCGGATATGGCTATCGAAAGGATCAAATATCAAGGATTGGCATTATTTCTAATATCATTTTATTTTTGTTTCCAATCGCCTACAATATTTTTGCCACGCTAATATTTGGCGTGTGAAAAGAAAGACAAAAGCTGCTCCGTTCATTTCCTGTTATGAATATTATAGTGCTTGCAGTGCGCACGATAATTTTTTCAAAGCACCACTTTTTCAAGTAATATTTGACGAGAGAGCCATCCATATACTCCGATATAATTTTTAGCATGTTGAAAGCCTAAGGGGTGAAATAATGGATAATAGAACTAAGTATCTCATCATTATTATTATTGTTGTTGGCCTTGGTTTGGGTCTACTTGGTTATTTCGGTTTCATGGAGTTCATAAAGAACTTTCCAATGAATTGAATGGCAGTAAATTAATCAGGCTTACCATCTATGGGAAGAAAAATAATAAAGAACTAGTATTTAATAGAACTAAATTATAAAAGGGTTATTAAATGCAGAAGGGGTTTTTTAAAGCAACGGGTACTTTGCTGATCACTATATCAATATTGATTGGATGTAGTAGTGATGCTTCCTCTACCCCAATAAAAAACCTCCATAAAACACTCGTAAGAGTGCTAGGAGGTACAATGATGAAGTCATTGATAAACAATGGCTTCATCATTTATTTTATTTGGAGATCAATCCAATGAATCTTCATTGGAGAAAGTTAAAAGACTATTCATGATCGACAGCTTTTCTGATGTTCTGTGCAATCAGCTGCCAAGCCTCCTGGGCCTTTTCTTTCGGTCCGAAATGCGTAAAGGCATGGCCACAGCCTGTGAAAAGGATATCCTGGACGCTTACACCTGCAGCTTTTAATTTTTCAGCATAGTTTTCGGCTTCCGGTCTGAAGGCGTCATGTTCGGCAATGAGGATGAGGGCAGGAGCCAAATGGTCGTCTACATCGGCAAAGACAGGGGAGGCGAGGGGGTCCCTCGCCATTTCCTTCTCAGGCACATAGCATATGTTCAAAAAGTGTGCAGCCTGTGGGAATTGCGCGCGCAACTTATTTGGTTCAGGCTTCTCTGAATATGGTGTGACGAAATCGAGCATCGGATAGGACAGAACTTGGAGAAGCGGCTGCTTTTCCGCTTTCTCCTCAAGTAGGAGGCAGAATGCAGCTGCAAAGTTGCCGCCTGAGCTTTGGCCGCCCACCATCAACTTCTCAGTATCGATGTCCAGTTCATCGGCGTGTTCCTTCATCCATTGGAAAACTTCATAGCTCTGTTCGATCGCTTTCGGGAATGGATACTCCGGTGCCTTCACATAATCGATGTTTAGGACGACGCATCCCGTCTCATTGGCGAGGTAGCGGCAATACGGGTCATCCATATCCTTATCGTTCATTATGAAGGCACCCCCATGGAAATTGATGTAGACGGGGTGCTTTTTTTGTTCTGCCTCCAATGGATAATACAGCGTTATTGCGGTGAGGCCAATGGATGTTTCCACCATGATATCCTTCTTGCTTTCTACAGGCTGATGATCAATCATTGGATTTTTTGCTGCCTTATTTGGAAAGAGTCTCAGTAATTTTGCAAAGATGGTTTTGAACATGACTGACCTCGCTTTTCTAGCATTATTTGACGTTGATTTTCCGACCTTTCCAGTTCACCGAACGCAGTACATGGACCCGGAAGATGGAGTATACGAATACACCGGCAAAAAAGGCGAACAGGACGGGATGGAAGATGAAGATATACCTTTTGAAGTTGCCGCATCTTCGGGCGAAAACCATGGTTTGGAGGGCATAGAGGAGATAGACCACCCCAGTGAGCACAATCAGCACCGGGTCCATTGCGATAAGTGAAGAAACCAATGCGCCGGCACTGATGAAGCTGCCGGAAATCCAGATGATGGTCATCAGCATGACGGCAGGATGGGTCGCTTGTGAACCGAGCGCAAAGCTTTTGCACCAACCCTCAACAAGGCTTCTGAACCCTTCCGGGTACATGCGGAAGGATATGACGCCGCGTCCCCCGAGACAATAGACAGGCAGGTCCTGATTAAGATACGCCTGACCGAGGGCCAGATCATCCATAAGGGCATCCTGGATGGCTTTATGCCCGCCTGTCGAAAGGTAGTCGTCCTTATTGGAAAGGATGCAGGGACCGAACGACCCTGCAGGTTTAAAGCGCTTCCCCCAGACGGTGAATACATTCATTCCCACAACAACAATCACATTGAAGATGGCTGAGAGGTTCTCGTACATGGCTTCGATGCGGTGGAAGGGCTGCAGGGCCAATATGCCCCGGGCCCCTTTCCGTCGATAAAGCGTCAACAGATCCTGAAGGCTGTCGGGGGTGCTGAAGCGTGTATCGGCATCGAGGAAAAGGAGCCATTCCCCTTTCGAATGCTGGACACCGTGCCAGCAGGCTGACGATTTCCCTGCACCGGCCTCCTTGAATTCATTACGCAGTACTGTGGCATCAAAAGCCGATGCGACAGAAACTGTATCATCCGTGGAGTCATCGTCGATGACCAGAACTTCAAATGATCTGAAATTCTGCTCCTGCAGGGATCTGAGCAGGGCGGAAATCCTTTCTGCTTCATTCCTGGCCGGAATGATGATGGATACGAAAGGGTATTCGGCACCCTCCCCCCGGCCTGACGGGCGGGGGAGGGACCAGAACATGAGTGTCCCGACAACAATCGCCAGAAGCCCCAGTATAAGATTGACCATCATAAGCGTCATCCCCTTTCATATCATTCAGTGGATGGGCTGCCTTTGTCGTCCTGGATGAGTTCCCGGGCAGCGATTTGGGCGGACAGCAGTACAATTGGGACGCCTGCCCCCGGATGTGTACTGCTGCCTGTGAAATACAAGTTGGAACAGCTTGGTGATTTGCTCTGCGGCCGCTTGTGGATGCTTTGGGAAAGGGTGGGCTGCAGCCCGAAAGCAGCACCGTTATATGCATTGAACCTCGACTCGAAATCGAGTGGTGTGAAGTGTGTCTCTGCAACGATCTCCTGCTCGACATTTTCAAACCCGCGTATCTGCTTCAAGGTATCCAAAATGTATGTACGGTAGTATTCGATCGTCTCATCGTTCCACTCATAGTCCGCCATACCGAGGTCGGACACCGGCATCAGGATATATAGTCCATCCTTTCCTTCCGGTGCGAGTGTCGGATCGAGCTTCGAGGCGATATAGACGTAGAAGGAAGCATGGTCCAGCTTTTTACCTTCAAAGATGTCCTTCATGTTCTTCTCGAGTGATTCATTGAAGATGAAATTATGGATGTGCTCGACATCATCATACTTCCGGTCCATACCCAGGTAGAGGAGGAAGGCGGAACAGGAATATTTCATGCCGTCGATCTTCCGATCGGTGAATTTCCCTTTGGCGCGGGGGCTTTTCACCAGGTTTTTCATCGCATACGGGAAATCGGCGTTGCAGACCACATAGTCGGCATCGATCTTCCTGTCATCCACCTTGATGCCGGTCGCCCGTCCGGCATCGATGGAGATCTCCTGCACTGCGCTTCCATAGAAGATTTCCCCGCCAAGTTCCTCAAACAACCGTTCCATGGCCGTTGCCATCGTATACATACCGCCTTTGATGAACCATATCCCGTACAGGAACTGGATCATCGGAATCATCGAATAGAAGGACGGGCCGGTGAAGGGGGAGACGCCTATGTACAATGTCTGGAACCCCATGATCTGCTTCAGGCGTTCGCTGTTTATATACCTTCCGATGAAGTTGTCCGCTGTACCTACCAGTTTCACTTTCGGCGCCTTCCTCAACATCGAAAGGTTATAGAAGTCGCTTCTTTTGTGGAAAGGCCGTCCGAGAATGTTGTCCTGGGCGAAGATATATCCTTTATAGATATCATGCATATAGCTGAGGAAGCCTTCCGTATCCCCCGGGCTTATGGACTCGATCATTCTGGTCAACTCGGTCAAGTCGGAGGAGATGTCGATGGGTGTATCCGGAGTGTCGCTGAAGTACACCCGGTACATGGGGTCCAACTTCTCCATTGGAATGTAGTCGTTGGGGTCTCGTCCGCAAAGCTCGAATATTTCACGGTACAGTTCCGGCATCATGACGATGCTCGGCCCAAGGTCGAACTGGTACCCATCCTTTTCGATCCGGTTCATTTTTCCACCCGGAGTAGCATCCTTCTCATGGATCTCCACCTGATAGCCGGCGTGCTGCAGCCTGATGGCACTTGCCAGTCCTGCCACACCTGCACCAATGACGATCACTTTCTTTGTCATGCATACACCTCTTTCTTAAATGAAGGACCCGGAAGGTTCTAAAACTCTCCCGAGTCACGACAGCATTCTTCTGATTCTTCCGCGGTTGTATCTTTGCGTGATGATGAGGGGCAGGTTGAAGGCGACCGCATATACGATCATCAGCCAGCCCACGAGCGGTGGGTTCCACATGAAGAAGAGCGGGGCGGGCACGATCGACAGCCAGTGTGACAGCTCAGCCCGTTTTGTCTCCATGGCAAACATTTCGAGGTCTTCCCTGCCCGTGCCATGCAGTGATTTCTTCTGATATCCCTTTTTGAACAGGGTGGCCCCGTCGATCAGTCTGCCTTTCCATGCCTTCACCCGGAACAGCTGCTGCCATATCTCGCCTGATTTCTCCCACCGATAGATGCGGGACCAGAAGGCATTGTTCTGGAATACTGTGGCCGGAAGCTTCAGGCAGAGGACGGAGATGGCCATATGGAAGAAGAACCAGACGGCTATGTCTATGACGATGGTCCAGAACAGGGACAATGAGATCACTTGCATGGCCGAACCTCCTAAGCATTTTCATTTTCGCAGGCGTCATTTGCGACAGTGTCCTGAATCACGCACAAACTTCAGAAGGAGACATCACTCATCAATCGAATCCCTCTGGACGATCTGGTCGCTGACATGCTGGCCGCTCAATGTCACCATCGGCATGCCGCCTCCGGGATTCACTGTGCCCCCGACGAAGTAGAGGTTGTCATAGTGTTCGCTCTGCTTTGGATGCTTGAATCCCTTGTTCTTCTTGCGGTCGGAGAGGGTGCCGTAGATTGCCCCCCGGTCGGAGCCGTACACCCGCTGGATGTCCTCCGGCGTCCACACATCTCTTGTCACGATATTCTCACGCAGATCCGTGAGGCCCATGCGTTCAAGCTTGATCAGCGTCTGTTCTGCAAACCGTTCGTAGGCTTCAGCCGTGAATGGCTCGTCCTGGATATATGGGATGTGAGGGAGCACCTTCAAGTTCTCATGTCCCGGCGGTGCCTGGTCCGGATCCGTCTTATTGACGTTCACGAGATAGATGACCGGATCATCCGGCAGTTCATGCTTATGGAATATCTTATCCATCTGCTTCTTCATATCTTCTGCGAAGAAGAAGTTGTGGTGGGCAAGCTGGGTGTAGGTTTTTTTGACCCCGAGGTGCATGACCAGGCCGGAACTCGCAGGTTCGAATTTCTTTTTGATTTTCCGGACATAGTCCTCATGTCCGCCAATCAGCTGTTCGTAGGTCGGAATGACCTCCATATTGGATACGTAATAGTCTGCATCCAGTTGTGTACCATCATCCAGTACGGCGCCGGTGATCCTGCCTTCTGAATTTCGGAGTTCAGAAATATGCTGCCCTGTATGGATCGTCACACCGACCTCCTCGGCAAGCTGGACGAGCCCTTTGGCCAGGTTGTCCATGCCACCCGGTACATACCATACGCCCTGGTCATGCTGCATATATATCATCATATTCAATACAGCCGGTGCATCGTAGGGGGAGGAGCCGACATATTTGATGAAGTAGGAAAGCATATCGCTCAGCTGCTTATTGCTGATCCGCTTGTCGATCGCCTGGCGTACCGTCGAGAACAGGTCAAAGCCCTTCAAGGTGCTGAACACCCCTTGGTACTTCAGGATGTCCTTCTTATCATCGACCCCTTTGAAGTAGCTCTGCTCGGTCGTATCATACAGCTTCTTGGAGTAGGCGAGCAGTTTTTCATACTCCTTGATGTCCTTTTTATCCAATGATGGATTCTTTTCCAGCATGTCATTCATATCTTCATACAGGTCGATGACATTACCATCCGGGAAGAAGGAGCGCCACTGGTGATTCAGCTTGACCGTCGGCACATAATCCGCCATCTTCTTTCCGCTTGCGGTAAAGAGTTTTTCAAATACTTTCGGCATCGTCAAAATGGAAGGGCCGAGGTCAAAGCCGAAGCCATCCTGCTCCAGACGGTTCAGTTTCCCGCCCAAGTGTGCATTCTTCTCATATAACGATACATCATATCCCTTTTGTGCCAAGGAAATGGCGGCTGATAACCCTCCGAGCCCGCCGCCGATGATCAATACGCTTTTTTGTGGCATTCAAGACATCTCCTTAAAATAGAAAATAACTGCTGCTCATTTATATATGGACTTTAAAAATTTGGAAATTTAGTGATACTGGTATCATACCAAATAAATACAGGCATTAATATTTAGAGGTATGCGCCATGGGTGCATTGTGGAAGAAAAGGCATCTCTGTACTTCCGTCAATTGATGGCGATGGAGAGCTTGTAGTTCACATGGGATTCCAGCTGGACGAGGAATTCATCCAGTACTCTGTTTGAAGGGAAGCGGCATTCGAGGAGATAGCACCCGTCCCCACTGATCTTATGGTTTCGGACGACATACTGTGCGTTGGCCGCCACCAGGTTCAAATAGGGTGTATGATAAGAGCTGCTTGTGAATATGGTGATGAAGGCATGGACCGGGTAGCCCATCTTTTCCGGGTTCACTTTGATGGTGAATCCTTCGATGATTCCCGCATCTTCCAGCTTCTCCACCCGGGCCGAAGCCGCAGGGCCGCTCAAATGCACCTTTTCACCAAGTTCTTTCATCGTGATGCGGCTGTTTGTCCGAAGCGCATCCAGAATGAGCGAATCTGTATCGTCGAGCATAGGCGTCTGCTCCTTTCATTTTTAAAGTGAAATGGCATAAAGACTTTCATGAGTCCATTTATTTCAGAAGTGGTATCAGTATACACTGGGGATAAATCAAACTAAAGGAGTTGCTGTTATGAACATTCAACATATACGTAATGCCACACTCGTTATGGACTATGCAGGGAAGAGGTTCCTGGTCGATCCGTTCCTGGCGGAGAAGGGGACACTGCCGCCATTCCCGAACTCTGCGCGGCAGGATCAGAACAATCCGCTCGTCAGCCTGCCGACATCCATAGAAGAAGTAATCAGCGGTGTGGGTGCCGTCATCGTCACCCATACACATCTCGACCACTGGGATGACGCTGCAAAGGATGCATTGCCGAAGGACATCAAGCTTTTCACCCAGAATGAAGCGGATAAGGAAGAGGTCGGGAATGCCGGTTTTACGAATATAGAAGTACTCGCGGAAGATACAGTATTTGAGGGCATCCAACTGATCAAGACAAAAGGCGAGCATGGCAGGGGAGAGATATTGGAGATTGCCGGATCCGTATGCGGTGTCGTCTTCAAGCATCAAGAGGAGAAGACGCTATATGTAGCCGGGGATACCGTATGGTACGAAGAAGTGGAGAAGACACTAAACACCCACAAACCCGAAGTCATCGTAGTGAACGCCGGAGACAACCAGTTCCTCGAGGGTGGCTCCCTTGTCATGGACGGTGAGGACGTACTCAAAGTCCACCAGACTGCACCCGAAGCCACGATCATCTCCGTTCACATGGAAGCAGTGAACCATTGGGCACTATCCAGGCAGGAGCTGAAGGACTATGCAGAAGAAAAAGGGATGAGCGATAATCTGCTCGTACCGGACGATGGCGAACAGTATTCGCTCTAAGAGATTAGCTATTTATTTGCCAGCCAAGATAGAAGAAAAATAATCAATCAGAAATTGTGATTAACATGGCATACCAAACCCCCAATCCATTTAAATGGATTGGGGGTGATTTATTGTATTCACTATAATCATCGAAGGAATAGGTATTTTAGAAAACAACCGACATGGCAAGTATGGTGTCACCCGAAAGTCAGACCTAAAATCTAGCCTCCGGGGGCAGCTCAAAGTCCGCATCGGTTGTAATCTGTTATTATACTTAATTTAATTTTCCAAGGCTTTTTCAATCCATTTTTCAAGTGCTATAAGCGCATCGGGATCAGCAGTTTTCACTTCACGCTTCAAATAGTCAAAGTCGATTTCATCATATGCAATCGAAATAAGATAGACGCTATATAGTTCATTATCCACTCTTTCGTAGTCCAGGACTCTATCATAGAGAATACTTTCTATTGATTGGACATAAATATACTTATCATTATCCACTTCCAATTTGGTCAGGCCATCATAGTCGGATGGTTCCAATACACTGTCGACAATATCGACGGCCACGTTCAGGCGCTTGTGCTGAAAAACGCGCTCGCTATTCTCAAAGCCGATGGCTAATAGCTTTTCTTCCATTTCTTTGGATGCCGAAGTTACAAAATCAATATCATGGGTCGTATATTTACTTTCTGTATAAATTTCCATTGAAAGACCACCGACAATAATTGGCAAGTCACTGACTTTGACATGGCCTTCCATGAGCTTTGTGATAATCGCGGCTACTTGAATCATGCGATCGTAAAGTTCAGTCTCGGACGAAATTCTATCCATATCAGCTCTAGCATCATTTTCGTTGTAATTCATATTCTCTTTCCTGCATTTCTTCAAGTATGCGCTGTTTTTGTGGGTTCTTACGTGGCCTATCGATTGTACGCATACCAGGCATGAAATCGGGATTGACACGCCTTGCTGCCCGGATTGCTTGTGACCTTCTTTTTGCATTTCTTTCACGAATATCTGATAATTTCGCAGTTTTCATCCTGGTCACCCCACTTTTGTATTTCGTTAATTTATATAGTATTTATTATACAGCGTTTTAGATTAAAATGGAAATTTACAATTTTTAAGGATTTAGCTATATATATAAATGATGGATGTAATTTTGAAGCAATTTATAATCGGTAATCCATGATTATACTGTTACCCTAGCTTGAAAACCTTTGTGTCTGACTTCGCTTGTAAATAGTGACTGAAATCCTCAATATTATTAAAACTATGCACTTATATAAATCTGTCATAGCAACTCTGATTTTCCAACAGATCTACCCTTCTCATTTTGAGAAATCAAACTATATAAAAATACTTTCTGAGGGTGATTAGAAGACCCCTAATCCAACACCAGAAATATCCTGTAATGTCTATTTAGGGTCTACATTAATCACACAAAAATGATATTAGGCCATACTGATTAGAAAAGCACAGGGGGTATAGAAATATTCTCTTCACATGGATATAATTGTAATAAATACTATCTGAGGGGGACACACTTTGAGAAAATCAGTTATCACTTTTAGTTTCTTACTTTTAATAGTCATTGTTGCCGGGTGCAATTCTAAAGAGGAAATATCGAGGGAGGAGTATACCGAATATATAAGCGAGGAACTTGCTTATCTTTCCTATGCTGATGATTACTATTCAGATCTGTTACATATTCAAGATGAAACTTTTGAAGACTTTTACAGTGAAAACGATAAGCTAATGAAGCTTCAAGAAACATATAATGAAAATATGAACACTTTGCAGAATAGGCTAGATCACACACAACGCTTTTATGAAACTTATGAGATACCCGAGGAATTCCGAGAAGTGCCCCAAGACTTTCAATCAGTATATAGCCAGACAATTGAAGTCATGGAGGGGATAGAAGTAAATACCCTGGATTGGAACACCTCGAATATCAGAGAGGATGCTAGGACAGATGTAATAGTAGATGAGAAACTCAATATAATTGATAGCTTCTACTTTAAAGGGATACGAGCAGACGAGCAAGTGGAAGAAGAATTATGGTGCAGGTTTGCAGTATCATGCTCAAATTGAATATAGTTTAGCATAAAATAATATCGAAAGTGACACTATAAGGTAAAGGTATTTAACTTGACGGAAAAATCAAAGTAAGCAAAATTAAGTAGTTTTGAAAAAATCTTCATAAACACCTAGATGCTTCATTTGCTTAATATTTTTTTTACTGAAAAAGAGATTATCTAAGTTATTAATTTTAAAGTCGCCTTTATATCTTAATGTCAGAAGCACAATCCACCATTTTGAATGAGATATGGTGTCTTTGCAAGCATCTGTATTTTCAATGCTGTCAAGATACTTACACCAGACATAATCAAAAATTTTTTTATTTCTTTTTTTACTCTTTGTTACAAACTCAATCAAAACTAAAGGATTAATATCAGTCTTGAATTTATCTCTTTCATAATATTGAATTAACATATTAAACTCTATATTTTTTTCATTATAATTTAAAAGTTTATTTAGTAGATGATAATGCCAAATTTGAGCTATTGTATCATGGTGCACGTTGTTTATATGTTCGGTGTTGTCTTTGAGTATCTGTTTTACTTCCTCTCTGTCTTTATTAGAAGAATGATTTATTAATTCATTTATTAACTTGTACGATCTAGACTGAAGGTTATTATATAAATGACCTAATTTTAAGAAATAGTTTACAAATTGAATAAGTATATCTCTATCCATTAGGACTTCTGTATCTTTAAAATTAGATATCATTAGACTCAGGAATGTTTTTAGTTGAGTGAAATTATTTTGGCTAATATAAACTTCTATGTATCTCTTTACTTTATAAAAAATTGAATCATCATATTTTACTTGCTTCTCATATTTATGTTCTAGATGAGGAAATTCCTGGAATATTTCGTATATTCTACTTTCTTTTCTAGGCTTAAATCCTTTATCAATTTTAGTTTTCTCTTCTTTAATACTCAAATTATATATTTTTAATATATTTTGAACTTCTCTTAATATAACTTCCAGTTCTGCCACATCATTTGAATAAAAAGTCATATCATCAACATACCTAATGTATGTTGTTTTCTTGTTTTTATTAATTACTTCATGTATTTTACTATCAAGAAAAATTCCTAACAATTCTGCACTTATATAGGAGGAAAGAGGGCCTGTGATTATCCCTTTTGTTTGGTTATGGTTAATTCTCATATTATAAATATCAAGATACTCAAGAAACTTTATTAAATCTTTAACTTCCTTATAAGGATACTGTGTTTTCAACATGTTATAGTGATGCGAATAAATATTGTTGTAGTAGCTTTCGATGTCTGTAGTAAGATAGTATATATGGGTACCTTCTGCGAAATTCTCTTTCATTAAATTGTTTTTAAAGTCTTTATTATTCTCCCTCAAATTTCTATAATAGTATTCGTTCTCAATAGCTATTTCATCATAATTTATGAATTGATATAATTCTTGATCGTTTAATATGTTTGAATTAGAATAATTATAATCAATATCTTTGTATATAGCATTGTATAATTTTTCCCTGATTAATAAAGCATTATATATAAATGATAAATAATAAAGTAAGTTTGGAATTCGAATCTCTCTATATTTATTCGAATCTTTGTAATCTATAAAAGATATAGATTCTACTCCTTTATCAAATATGTAACTTGGTGTCTCCCCTGCTTTTATTTTAACCTCTGTTATCAGTTTTGTACTATCATCGACCTCAAATAACTCTGCTTTTTCTTCAAAATAAATATCATCAAAGAAAGAGAGTATACGGTCTATGTTGATATCTAGTAAGATGTTTGAAGGAATCTCTTTTGAGATAATATTATTCATTATTATTTTAGCATTTAATCTCATCTCTCCATTTTTATAAAAGTAGTTTGGTCTTTTTCCAAAATATTTTTTTGACAACTTACATTCTCCTTTATGAACCATTTTAGTTTTGCTAGTATTTATTATGCTTAATAACTAGATTTATTTCTCAGAGTTTTATCGATAATGTAGCAATTTTAATATAACACGACATTCACATGAAGTTCTTGTGCTCAGGGTGATTAATTTAATTTTAATATCTAGGAATTTCTCATAGTTATTATCCTTAAGCCTCCCGTAACTATTCACCTACCTCTCATAGTCAAAGCTTACTTCATTATTTTTATGCCTCTGAATTTTATCTTCTATTTTCAATAACCCATATCTCAAATCTTCTATGATACTTTTATAAATTTTATAGTTTTCATGTTTTTTATTAGCACATATTTTGTATTTCACTGTTTTAAGTATATATTTCCCCACCGATAGCATGTTGTCATTTTTGACGGTAAATTGCATATATTTTAAGTGTTATTTTGCATAACCAACTTTAAAGCCCAGTTGTCTTCGTTAAAAGATTAGCTGAGCTTCTGAATTATCGCCTAAATCAGTGCAAATTAACTCCTAAAGTGATAAGCATGTCGCTTTAGATTTAACTTAATATACTATTAAATAACGACCGTTTATTGGAACATTGGAGGAAGAAAAGATAGAGCTGATTTCACTACAGATCGACAATATAAAAACACGTACAATTATCTAAGTACAATATTTTAAAAACCTATTGAGTTTTTGTACTGTAACCAAGTCCTTTGAGGCCAGTTAGTCAATTTTGACTATCAAGTGCATATATTTTAGGTTCTATTCTGCATAACTAATTTTAAATCCCGGCTATCTTGATGAGAGATAGACTGGGTTTTTAAATTATAATAGTGCGAACCAGTACCTAAACCAGGAGAGTATAATTCCGTTTATAGTGAAAAAAGTAAGTTCATCATTAAAGTTATCTGATAATTGTGATAAAATTGTATATAAGGAAATCTATAACTTCAGTTATGACATGAAAGTCTGAATCGTTTTTGATGCTGGGAATTATGGACTGGGTTTTAATATATTCAGTTCAATATTATATAAAGGGGAGGAAAACGATGGGGAAAATTTCATGGTCAAGATTAACGTTCCTTCTGATGCTGATCTTCGTATTGGCCTTGGCAGCATGTGGCAATGGTGGCTCCTCAGAGGAAGAAACGACTGAAGAATCAACAGAAGAATCGGAGGAAACAACAGAAGAGGGTGAAGATTCCGAAGAATCAACAGAAGAAAGTGATGAAAGTGCAGACGGAGAATCTGAATCAGCAGAAACTGAACCGAAGGTTACTGATTTTGAACCAGCATTTGAAGAACAGACAAGAGCACCTGAAGTAGAGACTGAAGCAGAACTTGATGTGGAAGTTGTTGCAGAAGGTCTTGGCGTACCTTGGGGTATGGTGGAGTTTGATACGAACCGCCTGCTTGTTACACAAAGGGATTCAGCAGAACTTCTTATCGTAAACCTTGAAGATGGCTCTGTTTCCGACCCAATCGAAGGGACACCGGAAGTGAACAGCGAAGACCAGGGTGGTCTGCTTGATGTAACGGTTGCACCTGATTTTGACGAATCAAGAACAGTATTCATGACGTTTTCTCAGGATATCGAAGGGGGTACTGTAACGGCCGTCGGTAAAGGTATGTTGTCAGAAGATGAAACCGCACTTGAAGATTTTGAAGTGATCTTCCAGGCGACACCAGCATATGAAGGTACATTACACTATGGTGGACGCATCATCTTTGACGATGATGGCAACCTGTTCCTGACGACTGGTGAACGTTCCGATGATCCAATCCGTGAACGTGCCCAGGACTTGGATGCCTACTTGGGTAAAGTAATCCACATTACACCTGATGGGGAACCAGTAGAGTCTAATCCGTTCATCGAAGATGAGGACGCACTGGATGGCATCTACAGCTATGGTCACCGTAATATTCAAGGTGTGGACTTCCACCCAGAAACAGGGGACCTATGGATTGTTGAATTCGGTCCACAGGCCGGGGATGAACTGAATATCATTGAACCAGGCAACAACTATGGATGGCCAATCGTTTCCTATGGTATCGAGTACAGTGGTGAATTGATCAATGATGGCATTTCAGAGCACGAAGCGCAAGGCTTTGTTGAACCAAGATATTATTGGGATCCGACAAGTGCACCAAGTGGTATGTCATTCTATGACAACGACGCAATTTCTGAATGGGAGAACAACTTGTTCATCGGTGGTTTAGCACCGAATTATATCGTACGTGTCGTTATTGAAGATGACACCATCGTTGGAGAAGAGCATCTGTTGACTGAAGAAGGCGAACGTTTCCGTGATATTCTCGTAACCGAGGATGGCGCGCTTATTGCAAGTACTGATGGCGGTAAGATCTATAGGATCACTGAAGCTGGTGAAGGCTCAGAATAAGGCGCCGAATGATTTTCCAAAGCACCCATGAAGAAGGTTGCTTATATTAAAGAAGCAGACATTCATATGAGGTACTGCCTCCCAAGCTTACAGATGAAATGAAAAATCTGTGGACTTGGGAGGTTTTTTCATGTCTAGACGTCATAGTATTGCTTTTGCTGATGGTTCAAATGATATATTCCGTGATGAGAGGGTAATGATAAATAAGCAACCCAAAGGGAGGCGTGTATAACATGTTATCGGAAAAACTCAAAGAAGCATTGAATGATCAGATGAATAATGAATTTGCAGCAGCACATGAGTATATGGCTATGGGCGCGTATTGTGAGTCCAGAAGTTATGATGGCTTCGCGAACTTTTATATCCAGCAGGCCAAAGAGGAGCGTTTCCACGGTATGAAACTCTATGATTATTTGAATGACCGTGGAATTCATGCCGTCTTTAAAGAAATTCCAGCTCCAAGGGTGAATTATGATTCCATCCTGGATACTTTTAAGGCGGGGTTGGATCAGGAGAGAAAAGTCACGGAATCCTTCTACAACATTTCTGATATCGCGACTGAAGAGAAAGAGTATGCCACGTTATCTTTCATCAGATGGTTCCTGGATGAGCAAGTTGAGGAAGAATCCACTTTCGAACGTCATATCGACTATCTTGAACGGATTAAGGATGATAATAATGCGTTGTTCATTTATGAACGGGAGCTCGCTAAGCATAAGTTTGAGGGAGAATAAAATAATCAATTGAATGTGTAAAACCTGGCAGAATATATTTCTGTCAGGTTTTTTATTTCCCCATTTGCATCATTGATGATTATTGTATTTTGATGTGTATCAATATTACCTTAACCTGAATATGGTATATACTTGGTATCAAATTACGAAACGAGGAGATTCCATGAAACCAATCATCCAGTTTGTATTTCATCTTGTCACTCCGCTCATATTAGGCAAGACGGTCGGTAAATTATCTACCAAATCGGCACCAAGGCAATACAAGAAGCTTAAGCAGCCTCCATTTGCCCCGCCACGTAAAATCTTTGCCCCCATGTGGACTTTCCTTTATCTGACGATGGGACTGGCTCACGCCCTCGTCAAAAGAAAAGGGGACCGTAAGGCAAGCAGGCTCTTCAAGGTTCATCTCATGATCAACTACACTTGGTCTTTCCTATTCTTCCGTCTCAGAAAACGTCAATTGGCATTGGTGAACAGTATTATGATTTGGATTACGATGTACGCTGTATTAGTGAAATTCTTCAAAGTAAGCAGACTGGCCGGCATCATCCTGCTGGCGTATACACTATGGACAACATTCGCAGCTTACCTGACACTGGGCAGCTGGTATCTGAACCGCGCAAAATAGTAAAGGATGGGTCTGAAATATAAATTCTGCCCCATAATTAAAGACGATCTCAGGAGCAACAGATCCCCTGAGATCGTTTTTTGTTAGGATCTTAAATTATTTTATCCTTCTCTCTTATTATCGCTTATGATGGCGTTGATTTCCCCGCCTATTAAAACGATCAGGGAAGATAAATACAGCCAGATCAACATAATCACGATGGTTCCAAGATTTCCGTAAATGAGGGAATAATCAGCGATGCTCACATAGTATGAGAACCCGAGCGAAGCCAGCTGCCATCCAGCCACAGCAAACAATGTGCCGGGAAGGATGTGGAGGAAGCGTAATTTCTTATTCGGCACAAAGTAATACAGACCTGCCACCAGGCCTACTAATATAATGAAACTGAAAGTCCAGCGGAATGTGTTCCAATCCTGCAGGAAAGAAGCATCGACCCCCAATAGGGAAGTAATGGACAACCCGATCTCTCTTCCGAACACCATCAATATTAGAGAAAAGATCACACCGAGGATCATACCGATGGTGAGCAGCACTGCAACACCAAGAGCCCTGAGGAAAGGCCGGCTCTCTTCCACCTGGTGCGCACTGTTCAATGTCCGTATCAATGCACTGGCACCCATTGCAGACAGCCATATCGTCGCTACCATACTGATCGACAACAAGTCTCCCCTTGTAACCTCAAGCACCTGATACAAATTGTCTTCAATCAGCCGCATCGCCCCCTCTGGTGCATACGGGGCGATGAAATCCAGAACTGAACCGGTTGAAATCGGCAAGAATCGCAGCAGGGTGAATATCAGAATCAAAAATGGGAATATCGCGAGCAGCAGAAAATAAGAAAGCTGTGCAGCCATATCAAACACTTTATCTTTTAAGGAATAGTAGACCAGCTTTTTGAAAAAGTCTTTCATCCGGATTCTCATTTGATCCCCTTCAGTCCTATTCGTTTCGCAAAATATACAGGATAACTCCTAACAATTATGGTCGTGGATCTTACTTCACCGCAGGTGTTACAGCTTGTTTATACATACCCGACTATTTATCCCCCTACTCAAGAATGAATAACGAGAGCCCCATTCTTTTTCAAATTGATTTCTCAATGACACCCTCGTTTATGATTAAAGAATAAAATACAATAGCTTACCACAATACGATTTAAATGGAGCATGATACTCATATCTGTAAAATGTCGGGCCAAGTATAATTTACATATACTTAAAGATAGTATGGGTCTCAATTGTGAATGATGAAGCAAGGCTATCAATTGGCTCATGGATATATTTGCTCTCAGTAGTTACTGAAAATACAAGAGCCATGGCATTCAATGCGTCATTCGGCTTTGAAGTATACGGCACGGAACCGAAAGCCATGTATGATGGCGAAAGGTATTATGATGAACACTTGATGGTGCTGGATTTGAAGGGTCCAGATCACCCATTACAATAAGATTGTAAAGAATGGCGCGGACCACAGTCATTGCCGAAAACTGAATAAAATGATAAAATTGCACCAACAAGTTAAAGGGGTGAACTTTAGGCCGATGAGAAAATAATCCTTATTCTAAACGACAACATAATACGTCATGGTTTATTTCGTGATGGAAATTTATGTCGGGATAAGGGTTATATCGGATAAAGTGGACAGGTATGTGTATTTTCTGCACCCATTTTTGGATATTTGCGCCTTATTCCGACAGGAAATGAGGTGTTTTTTTATGTTGGAAATCAATGATCTTACCTTGGAAGTCGAAGGAGAACAGCTCCTGCATGTCGACCAGTTGAGAGTCGTCGATCCGAAAATTATCGGTCTGATCGGGGATAACGGGTCAGGAAAGACAACACTGTTTCGTAGAATTTTGGAGACGCATGACGATGTCAGCTACGTCCCCCAGATTAAAGAAGCAGAAGTTGCCAAAAGCGGGGGAGAGACGACCAAGCAATATCTCATGGATGGGCTGAAGCAGTACAGTGAGATACTATTGCTCGATGAGCCGACGACCCATCTGGATGAAAATAATATCAAATGGCTGACGGGGGAACTGAAACGATACGGTGGTATTGTAGTCGTCATTTCGCACGACAGGCATTTCCTCGATCAGGTGACGTCTGAAATCTGGTCGATCGAACAGAAGACGCTATTGAAGTATCCCGGGAACTACACGAAATTCAAGCAAATCCAAGAAGAGAAACTGAAACGGGAGCATGAGGAATATCGTCAGTACGTGAATGAGAAGAAAGCACTGGAGGATAAGATCAAGCGCAAAAGCGACCAGGCGGCACGGTCGAATGTCGCTGAAGGGGTGGACCATGGTGATGGTGGATCGAGCCCCTACTATAATAAACTGCAGAAGAAATTGCACAGTACATCGAAGGCGATGGCCTCACGTCTTAATCAACTGGAAGAGAAGGAGAAGCCGGTGGAGCAGAAGGACATCATCTTCCATAGCGACACGCAGAATAAATACGGCAACAAAATGATCATCCGTTTTGAATCCGATGTCAGCATCGGCGACAGGATGCTGATACAAGGTCCCGGTCTATATATCCGCAATGGAGAAAAGATCGCCATCAGCGGGGCGAATGGCAGTGGCAAGACAACGCTGATCAACCATATCTGCTCAAAGTATGAAGCACAGCTTAATATCGGCTACTTTCATCAGAACCTGGAAGGGCTGGATGAATCAAGGACGCTACTTGAGAATGTGATGGATACTGCCATCTATGATGAAACAACAGTCAGGATCATATTGGGCCGGCTCAATATCCGCAGGGATGATGTGCATAAGCCGGTTCGACTGATCAGTGGCGGAGAGCGCATTAAAGTCCAGCTGGTGAAGATACTGGTCATGGACGCGGATATTCTGATTTTGGATGAGCCGACCAACTATCTGGACATCAATTCAGTCGAGGCTCTGGAATCGATGGTTGTAAACTACCCGAACGCTGTCGTCACCATCAGTCACGACAGACGGTTCAAGGAGAATGTATCGGATAAGGAATATGTCATTAAAGATAAGACATTGAAGGAGAACGTGGCAGTCCGTCCTAAAGATGAGAGTGCAGACGCATTGATGGTGGTTGAAAATAAAATCTCCAAAGTACTGAGTGACATGGCAGATGGGTCGACAGAAGCACTGGACACGGAGTTCAAGGAGTTGCTGGAAGAGAAGAAGCGGCTGGTTGATCTGCAGAAATAAAACACGAATCCCCCCAATCTGTAAAAGTAGGTTGGGGGAGATTTGTGTTTGGTGATTTATTTATATGGAACAGATTCAATTTTTTAAAGCATGGAACAGAGATCAGAAGCAACAGTAGGGTAGGCATAAATCATCTGTTTAAGGTCCTCTGTTTTCAGCTTGAATTGAATCGCAGTGGCGAAATGTTTGATGAGTCCATCCGCTTCCCGGCTGAGCAGATGGGCACCGAGCACCTGATCTTTATCTTCATCGATGATGATTTTAACCATTGCGTACCTTTCATTTGTCCGCTTGTAAGTATACCATTCCGAAGTATCGATCTTATTGACTCTGATATTGTATCCTTGATCTCTGGCCGATTCTTCCGACAATCCCACTGCCGAGAGTTTTGGCAGTGAAAATACAACACTCGGCATTACTTCGTAGTTCGATGTCCGTTGATCTCCGTTGAGCAGATTGGTAGCCACGACCTGGGATTCCATGGAGACGATCGGTGTCAGGGGCAGTCCCTTTGTCGCTGCTGCATCTCCCGCCGCATAGACACGGGCGTTGCTGATGCTTTGCAGATACTCATTGACGGAGACACCCTCTTTCTCCCGGTCTACATTTCCTTTTTCAAGATCCAAATCATCGATTTCAGGGACGCGGCCTGCGCCATGTACGACGAGGTCGCCTTCCAGTTTGAAGGATTACTCACCTTGCGTGCCTTCGACCGTAAAGGAAGATTCCGTCTTTTCAATGGATTTGACTTCTGTGTTCAAGTGGATTTGAATACCGTTTTCTTCAGAACTTTTCACCAGCAGATCGACGAGCTCCGGTTCAAAGTTCTTAAGTGGTCGCTCCCCACGTTGGATGATGTGCACTTCGGCACCGGCGCGGGCTGCGATATGGGCAAACTCGAATGAGATATATCCGCCAGCGACAAAAACCACTTTTGAAGGCAATTCATCCAGTTCTAAGAATTCATCGCTATATGTCAGATGCTTGATCCCTTCGATTGGCAGCTCGACCGGCTTTGCACCGCTCGCAATCAGAATGTGCTTGCCTGTAAGCTGATTATCTCCAACTTGAATCGTTTCTTCATCTACAAAGGAAGCCTGTCCATGAAACGTATGGATACCTGCCTCGTGCAGCTTCTTGGCTGTTCCGTCAGGCACCGGTTCTGTGAATGTCCGCTTGAACGCCATCAATTCGGACCAGTCGATGGTGGCACCATGAGCCACCCCTTTGCCGCGCATTCTTTCCACCCCGTCAATCATCTCAGCTGCCCCCACAAGAACTTTTTTAGGGTCGCACCCTCGCAAAGGACAAGTGCCTCCAAAGGGGCGAGAGTCTATCATGGCGACTTCCCATCCCGCTTCCCTGCACTCCATTGCTGCAGTGGATGCAGCAGAACCTGTGCCGACTACAACCAAATCAAAATTCGTTTTCATTTTTAAACAGCTCCTATTCGGTTTAAATAATTTCCTACATATCTTCTCTAAAACCAGGATGTTCAAACTTATATGCCTTTTATTTTCATCTCGGCATCAGCGTCTCCAACGATAAAAGAGCGGACCGTCCTGACCGAATACGGGGTCGTAATCGGGGAGTGGAACTTGTGCGATATTGTCGATTGTTTGAGGCCTTTCTTTTGCTTTACCATAGTTCATATCAAAGTCGACACCGCCTGGATAGGCACCGTAGTTTGCATAATCCTCACTCGCATCAATTTTTTTATGTCCATAGCCTGCAGGCAGGATGATGACATCGCCTTTCTCAGCTTCCACTGCCTCGCCCTGCTCACCGCCGAGGTGCAGTGTGGCCTGTCCTTCTTTGACCGCAAGCACTTCATGGGTGTTGCTGTGGTAGTGGTGGAAAGGATGGACGGAGCCGAGCCATTCACCGGACCAGTCATTGGAGTTGAGGATGGCGGGAATGTCATCACTCTCTTCAAATACGCTCTTATAGATCAGCAGGGGAAAGGCGGGGTGGTTGGGTATCTGGCCATCGTCCTCGATCTTGATTGTAATCACTTCAATATCTTCAGCGCGTTTCATCTTCATCCCTCCATATAGTGATTGCTATCCTTTTACCGCTTCTGCCTGAGACTAACCATTCTCAGTAAAAGCCCATAAGAAAGGAGCAGATCGCTCTGCTCCAACAACTTCTATATCGGGGAGCCTCCACAGTGGCAGGGGCTCCTTTTATTTTCAGTCCATTTCATAATACTCACTGAATTGGTCGAGTTCCTTGATGGTCGTAATGTCTTGCGGCAGCCTTTCATATTCTATTGCGTTTTAACTATTCAACTTGGTTTTCTCGTCTTATCTCAATCGAACTGGAGTAGAGGGTCTTATTTTTTTAATGATCCCTTGGGGGCTATTTCATGCGGTATAACCGAACAATACAGCAAACCGCTCTATAGGAAACTGATTTATTTTATTAAATAACTGTAAATGCATTGTTGATAAACGAGTATTTTTTGCTTAAAAACTACATATTGTTCTATAATAAAGAGTATTGATAAAGTTCGTAAAGGATTTGTAAAAATCCGAGGCTGTAAGTGTAAAGATAAGAATCATCAATACAGGCTCTGCACAAGGGGTGACACCTCAATGAAGTGGATGGAGCAACTGTCCATATATTGATGTTGAGGCACTTCAATTTTACTTGTTGCCCGTCACTAGACCCTCCACGCTATTTAAGGGGTTTTCTTATATTTCACGCTACCTTAATTCACTATGAATGATTCATATGGAACCTTTATGAACCATTGGAGGTTAAGAGGCAAGGTAGAGAATAGGGAAGTGAAAATATGTCAAATATAAAAGAATTATTGAATAGACGCTATGGATATTTCATCCTGTTCCTTTTTTTGTTCTGGTTGAAAACATACATGGCTTACTGGATTGAATTCAGTCTGGGCGTATCAGGTATATTCGAACACATCATATTGTTCATCAACCCGGTTGCTACCGGTATCATATTGTTGTCCATCGCGCTATTTTTCAGTAGTCCAAGTTTAAGAAAATGGGCAATGTTCATAATGTTACTCTTAATGACTTTATTATTATATTCGAACATACTATATTACAGGGAATTCGCTGATTTTCTGACATTTAATATTGTATCGGGCACTAATAATGTGACCACCGGCTTATTTGCTTCCATATTTGAAATGATGAGGATTTGGGACTTTTTATACTGGGTCGATATCATGTTGTTTGTCTATCTGTTCTTTTATAAAAAGGAGGCACCGCTCGCTGAAGATAAGAAAGAACATAAGAGGCGTACTAAAGCCATGGTTACATTAGTGGGTGTCCTACTTTTGGTAGGGAACCTGATATTGGCGGAAATTGACCGCCCTCAATTATTAACGCGCACTTTTGACAGGAATTATATAGTTAAATACTTAGGTTTGAATTTCTTTACCGGTTATGATGTTTTCCAATCATCTCAAAACAGCCAGATGCGCGTGAGTGCTGACGAGTCAGATTTAGGGAAGGTGTTTAACTTTTCGGCCGAAAACCATGCAGCGCCAAATCCAGAATACTTTGGGGCGGCAGAGGGCCGCAACGTGATTGTAATTGGATTGGAAAGTGTGCAGCAGTTTTTAATTGATTACGAACTGGAAGATGAATATGGTCAAACTCACGAAGTCATGCCATTTCTTTCAAGCATCTTTGACAATGAAGACTCATACAGTTTTGAAAACTTTTTCCATCAGACCGGCCAGGGCAAGTCATCAGACGCTGAAGTTTTAGGTGAGTTGTCACTGTACGGTCTCCCTAAAGGCAGTGTTTTTCAATCATTGGGATCCACAAATACATTTCATTCAGCGCCAAATATTTTGGCCCAGCATGGGGACTATACCTCAGCTGCTTTTCACGGGAATGTTGGCTCTTTTTGGAACAGGACGGATACTTACCAAAGTTTCGGCTATGACTTCTTCTTTGATGCCGAGTTTTATGATGTGTCCGGGGACAGATCAATGGAATATGGCTTGAAAGATAAATTGTTTTTCCATGATTCGGTAGAGTATCTTGAACAGCTCCCTCAACCATTCTACTCCAAGTTCCTCACCGTCTCTCATCACTTCCCATATCCATTGGATGAGGAAAATGTGGAGTTTCCAGCTGCCCAGACAGAGGATGATACAATCAACAATTATTTCGTCACAGCACATTATGCTGACCAGGCGTTGAAGGAATTCTTCAATTACTTAAAGTCAAGCGGCTTATATGAAGATTCGATCATAGTCATGTACGGTGACCATTATGGTATTTCTGATATGAGAAACCCGGAATTGGCACCTTTAGTGGGTGAAGATCCGGAGGAGTGGAATCAATACCATGACACTCAAATGCAAAGAGTGCCGTTCATCATGCATGTTCCCGGTGTTGGAAATGGTGAAGTGTTTGACACATACAGTGGTCAGGTGGACATGCTTCCAACCTTAATGCATTTACTGGGCATGGAAACAGATGGTTATTTATTTATGGGGCAGGATATTTTATCAGAAGAACACGATGATACCGTCCCACTCAGAAATGGACGTGTAGTGACGCCTGAATATACTTTCTTTGAACAGGAAATCTATGATACAGAGACAGGTGAGGCATTGCAGGAGCAATTTACCGAAGAAGAATTGGAAGAACTTTATCGCTATAGAGACGAAGCGAGAGAAGAATTAAGCCATTCCAACGAAATTCTGATGAAAGATCTGCTGCGTTTCTATAACCCTGAACCTCTGGATGGATTAAAAGAAATCGATTATTTGTACCGTGATCAATTAGATATACTCGAAGAGCACCCAGATAAAGAAACGAGCCTGATTGAACAATATGGTGGAGAATCGAGCATGGAACTATATGAAACAGATGCACCGGAGCTGGAAGAGTATGGAAGTGGTGCATCCTATGAAGGCTCTAATCCGCCTGGTCGGCCGGAATGAATCAGATCAAAACAAAAATAAGAATATTGAAGCTTAAAAGATAATATATTCATCTTTAAAAGCCCCTTCAGAAAAATGGTATGCTCTCTTCAAAATAGACACTTGAAAAAGTGAAAACTTTGAAGGGAGCATACCATTGTCATTTAACATCCCTTCAGTCCTATTCATTTCGCGAAACATACAGGATAAACCCCAACGACTGTGGCCATAGATCCTGATTTACCAAAGGGATTATAGCTTGTTTATACATACCTGTCTTTTTATGCGCCTACTCCAGAATGAATGAGCGGGGCCCATTCTTTATCAACCTGAATCCTGACAAGATGTGATTTAAGCAGATCATGATGTTCATAATAAAGATTCTATGGGCCCCAATTGTAAATGAATGACGAATCAAGGCTCTCAATTGGCTTATATTTACACATCGAATATACTATAAATACTAAACAATCTCGAGGAGGTCGAGCAGTATGGATGATACAAAACGCAAAGTACTGCATCGTGAAGCCAGAATCCGTCCATGGGGCAATAGCCAAGGCGTCAAACTTACTCGCGAGATCTTGAATGAAGCAGGGTTTGATGTAAACGACACCGAGCTTGAGCTGGAAGTGGAACCAAATCGGATTTCTTTGGTACCGAAGAACAAACTGACTCCGTTCCAAAAGTTATTTGACGGTTACGAAGGTGAGAAGCCTGAAACTGAATCTCTTTGGGAGGAAACGGAGCCGATGGGAAAAGAAGAATGGTGATCTATTGATCAGCTTAAAAATCATGCGTCTGTACTCATGCTTCAGCAAAAGGGTACAGATTTTATTTTTGGAGGGATGGATATGACAGCGTTTTTTTAAGGCTGGAGATATTATAAAGATTAATATGTCGCCAGCGAAAGGACATGAGCAGCAAGAATATCGACCCGCCATTGTTGTATCGGAAGAAAGTGTACATAGATACACGGGTTTGATCTGGGTCCTGCCCATAACCAATACTGATAAAGGCTATCCGACACATGTTGCTATAAGCGGCAGGACGAAAAATAATGGAACCACAGGTTACGTATTGTGTAAAAAATAAAAGTGATTGACCCAGGGTCTAGAATCATGCTTTGAGCAATATTGAGACAAAAGGTAATGTTGATGCATGGATGGAATATTCTACTTTTACCATAGACCTCTCAGTACGACATTTAAGACATTGTACATGATGGATATGGAGTCCATCAAAGACAAGGTCAGAGATATGGATTTAGAAACTTTAAGCAAAGAAGCTGAGGTCGCAATACAAATGCATCCAGTCAAAGAACTTAAGGAGATAATATCTGATTCTGCAGATTACTATAATTTCGCAGATTACTATGATGTCTATTTATTAGTAGGATTAGGACACGTAGATGGTACTGCTCTCCCAAGTGAGAGTCCCTTTCTCTACTTAGGACTAGAACGCCTAAGAAATTCGGATATCAAAATGCTGATCCAACATGAATTCAACCATCTTGTCAGGTTCAACAGTATAGAAGAAGTAAATGAAGAAATGGGTATGGCGGTGGCGCAGCTTGCTATAGCTGAAGGATTGGCCACCCTCGCCCCTTTGGTTACGAATGAATTGGAACTCAATGAAGCGAAACCAAGGATATTTTATATAAATATTCCGATAATTATCTCTTAATCTTCCCGAAAACTAAAATTTCTATATCTCCATGAGTTCTAGTTTGTTTATCCGAGTAAAAATTTATTGTCTATTCCCTGTGATCAACCATTTTCCTTCGGAGTCAGTTATTAAATATTAACAGGACGGCATATTCTAACAAGCATATAAGATTCAGTGTATCAGTTTATAATGCAGTTTTTAGTCTTTTATTTTTAAGTCCAACTACTTGATATATGAATGTAGAAATGGACTTCAATTAAAACTGGTCAAGCCTTAAAAAGTGATTAACCTTTCTACAATAGTAGGTATAATAGATATTTTGTCTTTTTGTCAATTTAATATATGAGTATTATCTATATAAATCACGAGCTTTTGTATTAAAGGTTTTATATGGTGAAACTCTCATAAGTTCTAACAGTTGCCTATTCATTTCTTTTGGAGAATATTCATATTCATTTTGACACCATTCTAATATTAGTCCTACTATCGCATAAGAAATATAGCTAGCAATCAACTCACTGCTTATTTTATTATCTTTTATATTTAGTTCATTCGTATTGGTAAGTTTAGTGGTCATCGAATGCAAAATAACTTTCACTGAGTACTTATGAAAGCATATAAATACTTAACTATATATGTTAAAAACTCTATACTTCTATATTATAAATAATTTATTAAGTTGATGAAGTGTTGAATTTGAAAAAATTGTTGGAAATAAATATACATGTCAATTAACTGAAAAAATGTTTGACTTACTGCAGGAGAGGATATATAATTTATAAATCAAGTGTTTTCTAGCATATGCTAATCAGTTTATGTAAAAAATTGAGACACTAAGAGCTCAGAAATAATCTATGGACGTAAGAGCCATGAAAAAAGGATGCTGTAAAACAGCATCCTTTTTTATTTAGTCTATAGTGAGAAAAACTTTCTTAAACCATAATGAACTACAAATGATTGGGAAAAGTTAGGTTCATTATCTGCATCATCTCGATAGCCCCATGCATAGTGATAAACATTCTTATTTGGTCTCCTTCTATGAATCCAAGAATTACCAATCACTCCGTATTTATATAGTTTTTTTAATGAAAGTTTCAAATCAGTAATATTGGCATAGTTTTGTTGATTTTTTAGAAAGAAATCTTCAATCATATCTATGTCAAAGGTACGTTTCTTCAAATCATTTATTAACCTAAGGCTATCTAGTAAGAAATCTTTATCTTTGCTTATACTTATTTCGTTTTCTAATTCGTTGTAAAACCACTTTGAATAGTCTTGAGCACATTCTTTAAAAAAACTAGGATGAAAAGATCGCTCATTTGGAAAACTCTCCATTACTAATGTTAGAAACCTTATTATATCTCTTGGTCTTCCAAAACTGTAATTGAGAAGGTAGTCGATGACTTCTTTATTTTCAATTTTTCTAGGGAATAATCGTTTATATAAACTACTATTGTCTAGGCCTTTATATGCGGGCACTGAATTTTTAATTTTAATTAGCAGCATTTCCATTAAGGGATGTTCTTCCGGCTTATTATAGTTTTTTGATATCCAATACAAATCAGTTTTACTTCCCGTTGTTAACTTATTCGAATTACTGGAGTATTTATGAAGGTCATCTATTATATCACTTCGTAACACTACAATAATTTTAGAATTCTGCCTCCCTGTTTTTTTGATTTCTAAATTAATAGTTTTGATTGTCTCAAGCATTGAGATTAATACTTTATAATAACTAGAGTCTTCTCCTATTCTATCTTCTAGTTCATCTAAATCATCATAAATTAAAACCGAATCTTTATTTTTTTTCATACAATTCAATACCATTTTTTCTAACAAAGAAATTAGTTCGTAGTATTCTGTTTTGATAAAGCTCTTGTTGGTTTGATGAGTATCTTCTATAGATGCTCCAATGGTGTCCCTCATTAACTTTTTCTGCCCTTTTAATGTTGTATTTTGAGTTTTTGAGGTATCATATTCATTTAATCTAAATAAATTTTCTGGATATTTTTCTGAATAAAACTGTTTTAATTTATACTCTGAAGTAAAAGGAATCCATTTATTAATTCTATCAATTTCTAAAATACTTTTCCCTAACTGAATTAAGAATAGCCATTTCCAAAAATGATTGATTTCATCTCTTTGTAGAGATCTGTGTTGCAAATCTATTAGTTGTTGTAATTTAAAATCATGACGAGTAAATATTTTACAAACTACACCTTTCCTCTTATTCATTTGTTTAAATATATATTGAGAAAGAATAGTTTTACCAGTCCCTTTTCTTCCTGAAATAATAAATCTGTCCGAATTAATAATATGATTGAATTTGCTATTTTTAGTATAAAATAATTGTTCGAAATCCTCTCTTGTTGATTCCACTTCTCCGTCTATATCTCCAACAAATAAATCCTTTAACTTAATTTCATTTGGCAAAAGTGTACCCTCCTTATGTAATTAAATCGATAAAAATATAGAGACAACACTTAAAACAACATAATTAAATATACTTGAAGTATATTATACATAAAAAGGGAAGAGGGCGATAGAAAGTATTGGTTACTTAATAGACCCCATTTATTAAGTAAAATCAAAACTCTATCAGTGCTGTAAGCGTGAGTGTTATCGGAATAAGCTTAACGCTATTATGTCATTCATTATTTTATATGTATTATTATATAACTCCAATAGCTAGGTGGGAAAGAAAGGGAGAATATATGAAATTAATCACCACACTATTTAAATTTAAGGTGGAGTGTTTTTAATTTTAATTATTTAGTGGCGTATAGAAAAGTATAGATTGAAATGGGTTTAACTGAACAGATATAGTGATTTTATCAAGTATGTTAAGCTATTTTAACCAAATTAATTTGCAATACTTTGATTAAGATTATTTACTTTTAAAGTTTATATATCAATAGTCATGATGAATGCTGAGTTATTATGTAAAGCATTTAATAAAATATACACAAATTTAAGTTAACAGGCTCAACATAAGAAAAGTAACAAAGTCATCTGGAATCCTGATTTTATGGATAAGGAAATGTAACATCGAATAGACGGCCACCTTTAACGTGGCTGTCTGTATTAAATTCAACCGACATGTTCTTTTTGGAGGGGCATCTATAGTATAATGGAAGCAACTTCCAATAGACAAGAATGGGTGAATGACATATGAGTTACGAAAGAGAGGATACTCTTGAGGCGAAGGTCATGAAACGTCTTGAGGGTATTGGATATGAACGGGTGCCGATCAGAAGCAACGAGGCACTGGAACAGAACTTCAGGGATATCCTGAACAGGCGTCATGCGAAGCTGAAGGCAGAGCCGCTCTCCGACAAGGAATTCAGCCGTCTGATGACGCAGATCAACAATAAGAGTGTATTCGACAGTGCGAAGATCCTAAGGGATAAGTTTGTGCTGAAGCGGGATGACGAGACGGAACTCTATCTCGAGTTCTTCGACCAGAAGAACTACGCACGGAACAGCTTCCAGGTGACGAACCAGATCAGTGTGGAGGACAGGTTCAAAGGACGGTATGATGTGACGGTGCTGATCAATGGTCTCCCTGTGGTGCAGCTCGAATTGAAACGTCGGGGTGTGGCGATCAACGAGGCATTCAACCAGGTGAAGCGGTACCGCCGGGACAACTACACAGGTCTGTTCCGCTATACGCAGCTATTCCTCCTCAGCAACTACAATGACACCAGATACTTCGCCAACGGGGACAAGGAGATCATGAAGAGCCATATGTTCTACTGGACGGATGAGGAGAACAACCGCATCACGAACCTTGATGCATTCATCGGCAGCTTCATGGCACCAACACACTTGGCGAAGATGATTTCCCGATACATGATCGTCAATGAGCCGGACAAGAACCTCATCGTCATGCGTCCCTACCAGGTGTATGCTACTGAAGCTCTGATCAACCGTGCGCTCAACACCGACAGGAACGGCTTTGTATGGCATACGACGGGCAGCGGGAAGACGCTGACCTCATTCAAGGCGAGCCAGCTGCTGGCACAGGAGCCGGACATCAAGAAGGTCATCTTCCTCGTCGACCGCAAGGACCTGGACACCCAGACGCAAAAGGAGTTCACAAAATTCGAACCGGACTCCGTGGACCATACGGACAACACGAAGCATCTGCTCAGGCAGCTCGGTGACAAAAGCAAGCCGATGATCATCACGACGATCCAGAAGATGACGAATGCCATCAAATCCAACCACCCGGTGATGGACGACTACCGGACGGACAAGGTGGTCTTCGTCATCGATGAGTGCCACCGTTCACAGTTCGGTGACATGCATATGGAAATCCGCAAACACTTCAAAAATGCCCAGTACTTCGGCTTTACTGGTACCCCGCGCTTCAAGGAGAACCGCAGTCAGGATGGACGCAGCACGGCGGACATCTTCGATACGTGCCTGCACAGCTATCTGATCAAGGATGCCATACGAGACGGCAACGTACTCGGTTTCTCTGTGGAATACATCAGCACCATCAATGATGAACTCAAGGTGATGGATGAACAGTATGTGTCGAAGATCGATACGGATGAAATATGGATGGCGGACAAGCGGATTGAACTCGTCACCCGGCACATCCATCAGATTCATGACAGGAAGACGAAGGACCGGGAATATGTGGCGATCTTCGCCACCCAGAGCATCGACATGGCGATGAAGTACTACGATATGTTCCAGAAGGTGAACGAAGAAGCGGAACGTCCGCTCAACGTGGCGACCATCTTCACGTATCAGACGAACCAGGATATGAAGGACGGCGACACGAAAGAAGCCGCGAAGCACCAGCTCGACCGGGTGCTCGGCGACTATAACAGACAGTTCGGCACGAACTTCTCCATCGATACGTATGGCAGCTATTTCGAGGATGTGTCGAAGCGGATCAAAGGGGAGAAGGCGGTTGAACAGATCGATATCCTGATCGTCGTCAACATGTTCCTGACGGGATTCGACAGCAGGAAGCTCAACACCCTCTACGTCGACAAGAACCTAAAGCACCATGACCTCATCCAGGCCTACTCACGCACCAACCGGGTGGAGAAGCAGAAGAAGTCCTTCGGCAATATCGTCGTCTATCGCAACCTCAAGAAGGCGACCGATGATGCCATCCAGCTCTTCAGTAAGACCGACAGCACGGACACCGTCTTGAGCAAGTCGTATGAGGAGTATTTGGACGAGTTCAAAAAGGCGCTAGATGAAATGCATGCCATTGCACCGAACCCTGGTGATGTGCAGGTGCTTGAGGATGAAACGATCATCAAATCATTCATCCTGGCATTCAGGGCACTTGGCCGGGCACTGGTGAAGCTTAAGACATTTGAAGCATTCGAGTTTACACGGGAAGAAATCGGCATGTCGGAACAGGACTATGAAGATTACAAGGGGCAGTATGTCGACCTTTATGAACGGTATGTCCGCGGTGAGAGTGAAGGAGAGAAGGTGTCTGTCATCAATGACATCGACTTCGAGATTGAACTCATCCGCAACGACAAGATCAACGTCCACTATATCCGCATGCTGCTCCGCAACATCGACCTTGAAGATAAAAAGCAGCAGGCACAGGAGCGCAAGAACATCAAGATGCTGCTTGACCGTGCGGACGATGAGCAGCTCAGGCTCAAAGCCGACCTCATCCGGGAGTTCCTAGACAAGGTCGTACCGACGCTTGATAAGGATGCGAATATCGATAAGGTCTATCTCGATTTCGAAGAGGACAAGCAGAATGAGGTGCTCAAGGAGTTCTCGGAAGAGATGGACATGCAGCATGGAAAGCTGCTCCAGTTCCTGACCGAGTACCAGTTCAGCGGACAGTTGTACCGTAAGGACATTTCGAAGGAGTTGTCGGGTCCATTCATGAAACGCAAGAAGAAGGTCGACAAGGTGATCGACTTCATCAAGAAGACGACCCGCAAGTTCGGGTTTGCAGAATAACAGGATAAGTATACAGGAGGAAACACATAGATGATGACAGTAACCGAAAAGCAGCGCCAGCAGCAGGCAGAGCTGCACAAGAAATTATGGAGCATTGCCAATGATCTGAGGGGAAATATGGATGCGAGTGAGTTCAGGAACTATATCCTCGGACTCATCTTCTACCGATTCCTGTCTGAGAAGACAGAAGCGGAAGTCGACGATATGCTGAGAGAGGATAATATCTCCTACTCTGAAGCTTGGAAAGATGAAGAGATGCAGGAAGCATTGAAGGAAGAACTCACTACACGCATCGGCTACGTCGTCGAGCCGCGCTATCTCTTCAGCACGATGATCAGGGAGATTGAAGCGGGGGACTTCGACATCGAGAAGCTTTCTGAAGCCATCTCAGCCGTCGAAGCATCGACGCTCGGAGAACAGAGTGAGGATGATTTCACTCACCTCTTCGATGATATGGACCTTACATCATCACGTCTCGGCAACAGCGTCTCCGCCAGGACGAAACTCATTTCCAAAGTCATGTTGAATCTCAATACATTACCGTTTGTGCACAGTGATATCGAAATAGACATGCTCGGGGATGCGTATGAGTACATGATCGGACAGTTTGCCGCCACAGCAGGCAAGAAGGCGGGGGAGTTCTACACACCACAGCAAGTGTCCAAAATCCTCGCTGAAATCGTGACGACCGGCAGAGACAACCTTAGAAACGTCTATGACCCGACATGCGGCTCCGGATCCCTCCTGCTCCGTGTCGGCAGGAATGCCAATGTCAGACACTACTATGGCCAGGAGTACAACAGTACGACATACAACCTCGCCCGAATGAACATGCTTCTGCATGATGTGAACTACAAGGCATTCTCCATAGAGAATGGCGATACACTCGAAGAGCCGGCATTCGGTGATATGAAGTTCGAAGCCGTCGTCGCCAATCCACCATACAGTGCCAAGTGGAGCGGAGATGCTTCATTCCTTGAGGACGATCGGTTCAGCGACTACGGCAAGCTCGCACCGAAATCAAAGGCAGATTTCGCCTTCATCCAGCATATGGTGCACTACCTCGATGACCACGGCACGATGGCCGTCGTCCTGCCGCACGGTGTCCTTTTCAGGGGTGCAGCAGAAGGTACAATCCGGAAGTATCTGATTGAAAATAAAAACTACCTCGATGCCGTCATTGGACTTCCAGCCAATATCTTCTACGGCACCAGCATCCCGACATGCATCCTTGTCTTCAAGAAGAATAGGCAGGCAGATGACGATGTCCTCTTCATCGATGCTTCAAATGCATTTGAAAAAGGCAAAAACCAGAATCATCTGAAGGATGAAGACGTGGAGAAAATCCTCGAAACATACCGTAACAGGGAAACTATAGACAAATACAGCTATGTTGCAACACTCGGAGAGATCGAAGAGAACGATTATAACCTGAACATCCCGAGATACGTCGATACTTTTGAAGAAGAAGAACCCGTCGACCTCCAGCAGGTCCAGAAGGACATAAAGGAAATCGATGCAGAAATCGAAACACTTGAAAAAGAAATTAATGGATATTTGAAAGAACTGGGTGTGTTGTATGATGAGTAAACAGAATGTACCTGAGTTGAGGTTTCCAGAGTTTAGTGGGGAATGGGAAGAGAGGAAACTGGAAGAAATAATGAGTTTCTCAAAAGGAAAAGGCATATCCAAATCAGATTTATCTGATGAAGGAGCTTCTTGTGTATTATATGGTGAGCTCTACACTAAATATAATGAAGAGATTAATGAAGTTCATAGTAAAACAAATTTACCAAAAAATAGATTGAAATATGCTTTTTTCAATGATGTGTTGATACCTTCTTCGGGGGAAACATCGATTGATATCGCTACTGCTAGTTCTGTAGGTGTTGACAATGTATTAGCAGGTGGGGATATAAATATATTGACACCAAAGGAAGATGTGAAGGGCCACTTTGTTTCACTAATGATTAATGGTAAATACAAATTTGAGTTGGCTAAATATGCTCAAGGTAAGACAGTAGTACATTTGTATAATAACGATATTAAAAAATTGGAAATGAAGTATCCAAGTATTGAAGAGCAGGATAAAATAAGCGCTTTATTTACCAAGCTAAATCGACTGATTGAGTTGGAAGAGAAGAAGCTTGAATTATTGGAAGAACAGAAGAAGGGGTATATGCAAAAGATTTTCTCCCAAGAATTAAGGTTCAAAGATGAGAATGGTAATGACTATCCGGAGTGGCAAGAGAAGAAACTTAAAGAATTAAGTGATGTGGAATCAGGAAAAAGACTTCCCAAAGGACATGAATTAACTTCAGTTAGAGAAGATAACGTACCTTATATTAGTGTTTCAGATATGACTGACAAATATGTTTCTTATAAAAATATTCAATATTTATCAAAAGAAACAGAACTTTTGATTCGAAAGTATAAAGTTAAATCAGGAGATCTTATTATTTCTATAGCAGGAACATTGGGTAAAGTATGTATAGTTGACCAGAGTCTTGAAGATGCTAATTTAACTGAGAACTGCAATAAAATAACAAATTACGAAGAAAATATCTCTCAATACTTCTTATATACTTATTTGAAGAGTAATAAGATACAAACTTATATAAATAGAGAGAAGACCACAAGTAGTCAACCCAAGTTAGCTTTAGATAGGCTGAGGAACTTTACAATATTAGTTCCTAAAAAAGAGGAACAAATAAAAATTTCAAATCTATTTAATACTATTGATAAAATATTAGAAAGAAATACACAAAAATTAACGCTTCTAAAAATAAAAAAGAAAAGTTTGCTTCAAAAGATGTTTATATGAATTGCAACTAGAACTTAACATTTTTATTATTACTAGTCTTTTCACTAAAAAGTTATAAAGCTATAGTTGTTACTGTTTGGTGGAAAGACTAGAATTGTAGTATTTTACTTTAAATAAATTCATTTAACATGTATTTTTGGGATGAATATAAAATTGAAGAATTACAGTTACTCGTGAATTATGAATAAATATGACTAGATTAGATTATAAAAGTCAAAAGGTGAAGTTTTAAAATTCTCTATCCTATAAAGAGGAGGAATATTTGTGAAGCAGAACTCTGAAGCTAATGTTAATATTTACAACCATAATGAAGCCAATACATCTAAAGGTTTAAACAAACATCTTTGTATAGTCTTTGAAACGAATACATTAAGGGGGAGTCTTGAATTTGAGTCTCCAAATAAATTAACAGGTAGTCTTAATAAAATACAGAAAGCCCTTGTAGAGTTGAACCTTATTGAATTAGTAGTCTTAGTGGTACCAGATATTGCCTTAGAGGAACTTAGAAGACAATACATAGAAACCTATGATTCTAATGTTATCAAGATACAGAACATTATCAAAAACACTGAATTACCAGGTATAGAAATAGAACGTGATGAAATGTTTGATGTAGAAAAGTACACGCTTACAGCACTTGAAAAGATTCGGGAAACACTTGCAAATGAATATGCAATTTTGACTAATATGAGCATGTATAGTGCATCTTTTCATTCATTAGTTGATAGAGCTCTAGAAAAGAGAAGTCCTTTTGAAGCGAAGAAAGGGCAGTCAGATAAAGGATTCAAAGACGCAATTTTATGGGAGAATATTATTGATTATAAAAAAAATCATCTTAACTATGAAATAATGCTCTTTTCAAAAGATAAAGATTTTGATCAGAGCTTAGAGGAAGAATATCAAAATGAATTTAATGAGCCAATTAGAATTCTTGATAACCTTGAAGACATAACTTCACATTTAATTTCTATTTCTAAAAAAACTTCTCCTTCTTTATTGGAAGAAATAGAGGAGTCTCATCATATAAAACAGTTTTTACAAAATAATGTAAATGAAGTCTTATTACAATATAAGCACTGGATAGAAGATCTAGAGGCCTATGGTGCTGGAATAAGAATCTTTGAAATTACTGATTTAACCATTAATAATATACTACCAGTTGAATTTTCCCATTATCACATCGAGGGTGATTATTATGCTTTAATTGAGGTGCGAGCTAGAGGTTCTAGTAATAGCTTGGAAAAATCATTTCGTTCATATATACATACAGATGTTTTTATAGATGGAGAAAATGATATTTCTTTTGAGATTACTGGACTAACACTTTCAGAGGAAGATTAGTATATAAGATTACTGTTATTTTGGCTAAAAAAAATAGTATGTTTAATATTGAGATAGTAGTTTTCCTTGTAGTTAATTCCACACTCTAACAAAAAGATGAAGTTTAAAAATTTTATTTAATTTTAATCAAGGGGAGGGTTTAAAAAAATTTAAACTAGTTTAGCATAACCTAAATTCTCGTTGTGAGAGCCACTTATAAGCAATTTTTAGTAATATGTTGCCACACTTTGATACCAAATTGATGTGCAATTAGTATCATGGTTTGATTCCATCTAATATCAAAGTCATTCCCTGCTGTTTTTCTTATGATAGAAGTTACTTCAGAGGCTTTTAAAGGGTCCTTTAATTTTTCAAAACGATTTAGATGCATATAATGCTCTTCATTCTCATTTCCTTCATAATCACATAATTCAATAATCCCAGTAGCTATTCCTCGTCCAATTATACCGACATTGCTTGAATATAAAAAAACCAAATCATTAGCTTCAATTGTATCAATATAATATTTCCAAGGATTATAATAAGCTGAGCACTTCTGATCTCTTAACATCTCGTCCTCACATTTAGGATTGTGGGATTGATTAGTATTGATAATATATACTTTAGGCAAATTAATTTCCTCCTTCTGAAAAGATAGTGGATTACTCATAGCTTACCATATAATTGTAAAGACTTCGGAAGGTTGCACTGGATTTTGTCCCTGCAATGATACAATAAATATTAAAGGGGTCAATATGGAAATTTATTTTGGTTTAAGGCTTAGGCTCTTATCTTGATTAAAGTAAAGTTTTCCTCCAATAATTGAATAATCCATTCATACCAAACACAGGATCACATCCAGGCATCGGAACCTGCTTAATATTTTCCACCTTCTCAGGCCGCTCTTCAGGTTTCCCGTAGCACATATCAAAACTGGCGCCTCCGGGGTAGGCACCGTAATTCGCATAATCGTTACTTGCTTCTAACTTCTTATGACCATAACCAGCAGGGAGAATGATGACATCGCCTTTCTCCGCTTCTACCACTTCACCCTGCTCACCGCCAAGCTGCAGTGTGGCATGTCCTTTTTTGACCGCAAGCACTTCATGGGTGTTGCTATGGTAGTGGTGGAAAGGGTGGACGGAACCGAGCCATTCCCCGGACCAGCCATTGGCGTTGAGGATGGTGAGAATATCATCACCATCTTCAAACACATTCTTATAGATCAGCAGGGGAAAGTCGGGGTGGTTGGGTATCTTGCCGTCGTCTTCGACCTTTATTGGAATGATTTCAATATCCTCAGCACGCTTCATCTTCATCCCTCCAAATAGTGATTATTATACTTTTACCGCTTCTGACTGAAGCTAACCATTACATTTAAAGTCCATAAAAAAGGAGCAGATTGCTCTGCTCCAATAGATTCAACATATGGGAGTCTCCACAGTGGTGGAGGCTCCTTTTATCTTCTCAGTCCATCTCATAATACGCGCTGAATCGGTCGAGCTCCTCAATGGTCGTGATGTCATGGGGGAGCAGGGCCACTCGGATGAGGTTCTGATCCGTGAAGGTATCTTCAATCTCCTTCAGATACCGCTGTTCATGCTCCCGTCGCTGGGCAAGGAAGGTGCCGTCGGCTTCATCGGGCAGCACCTTATTGATGATGAGCGTCTTTACATGCAGATGATACTTGTCGAGGAGTCCTACAGCCTTCTTGGTTTCAAGTATCGGCAGCCTTTCGGGGTTCAGGACGAATATGAATCCCGTCTTGCCGGACTCGAGCATGATCTCCCGTGCCCGTGAGAAGCGGTTCTGCCGGGTGAGTAGGACATCATAGATCGGGTCTTCAACCGGCTCCCCGTCGTTTAAGAGCTGGGTGTAGTTCTCATTCGTCTTCTGCCGCTTCTTCAGCAATCCCTCGATCCACACGCCCATCAGCTCCGGCAGTGTGAGAAGCCTTATGGTGTGGCCAGTTGGGGCAGTGTCGAAAACGAGGTGGTCGTATTCGGCTTCCTCCTCGAGGATGATGGAGACGAGCTTGTCGAACAGCGCCGATTCATCCGCACCGGGTGAGGCCTGGGCGGTGTCAAGCTGGCGGTTGACTTCCTCGATCATGCTGGACTGGACGGTGCCCTTGATGTTCTCCTTCACCGAGTCGATATACTTCTTCGTCTCATGCTCCGGGTCGATCTCAAGCGCATGGAGGTTATCTGTAATCTGTACAGTTTCCCCACCGATGTCACGCGAGAAGATGTGCCCGAGGTTATGGGCCGGATCGGTCGAGACGAGGAGCGTCTTCTTCCCGGATTTTGCGAGTCGCCATGCGATGGCGGCAGCGGACGTAGATTTTCCTACGCCGCCCTTGCCACCGATGAACAGGATCTTCTTTGTATGAATGCTCATGGATATGCTCCTTTAGTATAGTCAGCAGCAGCGGATGCCGGTAAGGGGCGATTTGTCCATCCCCATGCGGAGATGCCAGTCGTGGAAGTCCTCGATGATGTGCGGGTACAGTTCCAGCGTGTAGTAGTAGACTGGATTCGGTATGCCGATCATCTCGGAGTAGAGGAGCAGCAGGAAGAGGTCATCCTGGTCCCTCAGCTCCCTGGCGACTTCCGTACGGTGGGGCATTTCGAGCACTTCCTCGTAGTACCGGATCAGCTTCTTGATATTTTCGAGCATGGGCTATCCCTCCTTACTCGTCATTGCGGTGCTTCGCGAGTTCATCATCGAATTTGCCGGAGAGTGCCTGGATGGATGTGATGACGATCCAGATGGCAAAGACGAAGATGATTGCGCCTAAGACAAACAGCAGCAGGTTCGAGCCGTCGGCGTACCAGGCCCATTCGAAGAACACCTGGACGAACATGGCATAGAGTGTCATGAACATCAGGAAGATCATCGGGATGAGCGTGACGGCGTAGTTGATGCCTTGGCGCTTCAGCCAGATGGAAATCAGCAGCAGACTGATGCCCGCAAGCAGCTGGTTCGATGTACCAAACAGCGGCCAGATGAGATAGCCGCCGGAACCGAATCCGTTCGGCCCTTCCGGAATCAGTACGAGTGCGGCAGTGGAGACGACGGCGATGCTTGTTGCCACATGCTTCTTCGTGAGTGACGGTACTTTATACTCGGTGCCGATTTCAGCAATGATGTAGCGCATGAGGCGGACTGCCGTATCGAGCGTTGTAGCAGCGAAGCTGACGACGATGATGGAGACGATTGTTGTCGCGACAGCTGCCGGGATGCCGAGGCCGCCGGCAAGAATCGCAGCCCCTTCGACGAAGTTGCCGAGGCCGGTTGCATTGGCTTCATTGAAGCTCGAGTAGGTGGCAGAGAAGTCATCCACACTGCTGAACAGCGTTACGACGGCGATGATGGAGATGAGTGCAAGGATCCCCTCGCCGACGGCACCGAAGTAGCCGACAAAGCGGGCATCCGTTTCCTTATCGAGCTGCTTGGATGATGTACCCGAAGATACGAGTCCGTGGAAACCGGAGATTGCACCACAGGCAACCGTGATGAAGAGCAGCGGCAGCCAGGAAGTGTCCGCATCGGCGTTCGTCGCCGGTGCATTAATCGTTGGATTCGTCAGCAGCAGACCTGCATACAGGATGAGCAGCCCAACGGTCAGCTGGTGGGAGTTGATGAAATCCCGTGGTTGGAGCAGCTTCCATACCGGCAGAGTCGATGCGATATAGACATAGATGAGCAGGATGACAATCCAGACCATGAAGGCCGTCGATACGGCACCGAGGCCGAACAGTCCCGCAGCCTCCTCACCACCCATATAGGACACGAGGTCGATCTGCAGCCAGGATACTTCCGCCGTAATGACGGCGACGAAATACATGGCGGCAAGTGCGAGCAGTGAAGGGACGAGCATCTTCATATTCTTCTTGTATGCCGCGTAGCCGATCCATATCGCGAGTGGAATCTGGATGAAGACGGGCAGGACGCTTGCCGGATATGTAATGAACAGGTTTGCGATGACCCAGGCGAATACCGCATTGATCATCAGCACGAGTGTGAGGATGATGAACAGGAACAGTATCTTGCCGCGCCGGCCGATGAACTTTTCTGCGATCGTACCGATCGACTGGCCTTTATTCCTGACGGATATTGCGAGCGTTCCGAAGTCATGGACACCGGCGGCGAATACGGTCCCGAGGATGACCCACAGGAAGGCCGGCAGCCAGCCCCAGTAGACGGCGATGGCAGGCCCGAGGATCGGTGCCGCCCCCGCGACGGATGTGAAGTGGTGGCCCCAGAGGACGAATTTGTTCGTAGGTACGAAGTCGACGCCGTCCTTGTACTTGTGGGCCGGTGTCATATAGTTGGGGTCGAGCCGGTAGATGCGTTCTGCGATGAATTTGGAGTAGTAGCGGTAGCCCAGGACGAAGACGCCGAGGCCGATGATTGCGACGAGTATGGCATTCATTGAAGTTCCCCCTTCTTATTATGTATTACTTTAGAGTGTAGCGAATATTCAAATTATTGTAAATGCGAAAAAGTACAATGAAGCCTTTCATGGAGGGGAAGAAACAAAAATGCCACCGGATATACTTCCGGTGACATGTGATTATATTGGATGTGATTCTACTTTTTTCTCGGTTTCTCAAAGCCGTAGGCCTGCCCATCCTTATGGACGATGTCATCTTCCCATGGCAATTTATACTCCCCGTTCTGCAGATCCTGCATATAGGTGTACGGCGCGTCGGTGATGCCGCCTTCGACGGCGACATAGCCGCGGTGTCCGAGCTGATACATGTTGTTCTCGACGGCCCAGTCCGTCCGCGCCTCCCGGACGAGGTCCGGTCTGACTTCCCCGGTGATGATCTCATCCGGGCGGTTGCTGCCTTCGACCATCGGCACCCCGTCGAAGTTGACGATCATGCCTTCGCCCATGGAATCGTTCGTGCCGTCGGTGCCGCACATGGCGACCGATGCGGTATAGGCGAGGTTACAGAAGGCGTTCGACTGGTTCGTGATCCGCCAGGAGTGACGGATCGGCGCAGTGTATCCTGCCGTCCTCAGGATGATGTCAGCACCTTTATACGCCAGCTCACGACTGACTTCCGGGAACATGCCGTCGTGGCAGATCGCGAGTCCAAGTGTACTGCCGTTCGGCCCTTCACATACCGGCAGCCCGACATCTCCCGGCTCCCAAGGTTCAACGGGCACCCATGGATGCAGCTTCCGGTAGTTCAGTTTGATTTCTCCCTTGTTGTCGATGATCAGTCCGGTGTTGTATGGATTACCGTCCGGGTTATACTCCATGATGGAGAAGCAGCCCCAGATGTCATTCTCCCTGCACACATCCTTGAATGCCTCGACTTCAGGGCCATCCACATCACACATGATCTCCTTGTCCATGCTCATGGAGAGGCCATGCAGCATATATTCCGGAAAGACCACCAGGTCGATCGGTGCAGCAAACCGCTTCGCCTTCCTGACCATTTCACAAACCTTCTCCGTCTGCTGCGTGAGGTCCGCCTTCGTTTCAGTCACCGGCAACTGCAGCTGTACAAGTCCGATGACCACACCATTCTGTGATTTGTTCAGTCCACCAAGTCCACTCATTTTATTCATCCTCCTTCATTTACTCGAAATTTACCCCTGGGGTTGTTGGGGCAAACAGGTCATGAAAGGATAACAAACAATTACGCATCAAATTTATTTTTATATGGTGTCATATATGGTACCATTATAGTGAGCGAGAAGGAGGTGACACATGGCTGGAGTGGAAAAGCTGATTGAAAAGATGAAACGTCAGCCGAATAATATAAAGTTCTCTGAAGCTGAAAAGGTGTTAAAGGCTTATGGATATGAACTTGTGAGGGTAAAGGGAAGTCATCACATCTTTAAGAACAAGATGACAGGAGAAAGATGGCCTTTGCCATATCAAAAACCATTAAAACCCTATCTGATCAGAGAACTGTTGAAGCGGATAGGGGAAGATTAGTTCCCTTATTTGTACACTTCAATCCACTTTACGGTCATGGAAGCATATGAGTGTAGCAGAGAAGAAAGATTTAAACTACTATTTGGAGCAACCTTACAACGTTATTATTAAGCCCATCCGGGATGAATCTGGAGATTATTATGCAGCTCGAGTGTTGGAGTTCGACGGATGCATCGCAACCGGGGATTCCTTCCAAGATACGCATGAAGCTATATATGAAGTGCTGGAAGGTTTCATTGAGGATATGATGGAAAATGGGGAAGAGATACCGGAACCTATTGGTGATGAACAGTTTAGTGGAAATTTAAGGGTCCGTATGCCGAAGAGTCTGCATAGGGAGTTAAGCCAGGCGGCTAAATTGGAAGGAGTTTCTTTAAACCAGTATCTGATAAATAAGCTCAGCAAGTAAATAGACCTATGTAAATTGGTTTAGAAGGATTTTCTCATCGTAATGCCCTACCAGATGTCATAATCGATGTACCAAATAAAACCCCCAATCTACTGCCATAGATTGGGGGTTCGGTGTTTCATGTACAGCATCCTATTTGTTGCTTGTATTATAACACCATAAGTCTTATAAATCCAGTGCAGTGGGGGAGAAAGGATAGGTTCCCTCCAGTAATGACGGAGACACTCATCGGTGTTTCGTCAATAATTCCTTCGGGATATGGCAGTAGTCATTGAGGTACTTATCCAGCCGGTCCTGATGTTCCTCTGCACTTCTTACATAATTGGTGAGAGGGAGTACTTCGACGGCGATTTGTGCGTGGTCATCCCTCTGTTTTATGAATGCTTCCGCTTCTTCCAGATGCTCCGGGTCTTCGCTATATAATCCAGTCCTGTACTTCCTGCCGACATCCTCACCCTGACGGTCTACACTGTAGGGGTCGATAATCTCGAACAGGTGACCCATCAATTGGTCGATGGAGGTGACTGCGGGGTCGAATTCCGTCTTTACACATTCAGCATATCCGTCATATGCACCATCGATTGTGTCACTGCTGCCGTTTGCCCGGCCGGCTTCCGTGGATATGACGCCGGGCAAAGTCTTGATGAAGGCCTGGACGCCCCACAGGCATCCGCCAGCCAAGTATACGGTTTCCATATCATCTGCTCCTTCCGGTCATTTGAATATTCTTGTCAGAAACTCCGGTATGAGGGGACTGCCTTCAGGTCCGAGTGCATCCGGATCGAATCTTTTTGCGTTGTCATTCAGCCTCTGGCTGACGATGTCCCCCTGGACCAGGCTGCTCCGATCGTTGAAGCGGATGGGGATGGACTTGCATTTATGAATCTTCGGGGCGTCCATCACCTGGAAGTGGATGTGCGCTTCCGAGGAATTGCCGGATTTCGCTATTACATTTCCCGCCTGGACGATATCTCCCTTATCGACCTTGATCGAGTTTTCCTTCAGGTGGGCGAGGAGGCTGTATTCCTTTTTGGCATGCTGGAGGATGATGTAGTTGCCGGCGGGCTGCTTTTCATTCATCACACCCGGCACATTATCCGGTATGTTGTTGAGCACCTTGACCACCCTGCCACCGGCGGGGGCGATGATGTCCTTATTGAAGGCATGGTAGTTTTCATTTTTCTTCGGTGTGCCCTTATGGGTCTTTCCCTTCTCCATGATCAACAGGTCGTACGCATATCTTTGGGAAGGGTAGGCGTAATGGTAGTTGATGAATTCATTGGCGCCGCCCCAGAAGACGAGCCAGTCGCCATTCACCGGCATGGTGTAGGAGATCTCGGACAGTGTGCCGTCGGTTTTCGGGAACGTCTTATATTCATGCACTACGAGCCGGTGGATCAGGTCGGCCGAGTCGAAATAGACGCTGAGTCCCTTCTTGCCACTCTGATCGCGCCACAGATAGTGCCGGTGCTCCCCAAGATGGGAGACGTGCTCCAGCTTATACTGCTCAACCCCCTGGTTGTATCCATACACCATCTTCTCGAACTGGTCGAGGGTGATGATGTGCTTGAAGTCCGCAATGCACTGGTCATATATGGACTTCGGCCTTTCATTCAGGAAAGCCTCCCCGAAATTTTCGGGATCGATTTTACCGTTGGAACGATGATTACTCACAGAACCCCTCCGTTTTGTCATTGGTTTCACGTTTCCATATTATCATTGTTGGGAAGAGGGGGGATAACACTAACTATTGTTTATGGACGGTAAATAGAGGAAGGTGTGTGTTTTTTAAGAAATACTTGAGAGGAGTGGAAATATGAGTCCGGAACACATAGGGTTTGCGCTGCTGATCCTGGGAATCTTCCTCCTGCTCGGAAAATGGATCCGGATGCGTGTGGAGTTGATGCAGAACCTTTTCCTCCCAGCGTCGGTCATCGGGGGATTTGTGGCCTTGTTTTTGGGCCCGGGAGTACTGGGGCGGATCGCCGGTAACTTCGTCGGAGAAGACTCGTTCTGGACAACGGGGATATTGACTGAAGAGATCATGGAGGTCTGGTCATCACTTCCCGGCCTCATGATCAACATCGTTTTTGCGACGCTGTTCATCGGTACTGTCCTGCCGGGGTTGAAGAGGATCTGGAATGTCGGGGGACCGCAGCTGGCATTCGGCTGGACCCTTGGCTGGGGACAGTATGTCATCGGCCTCCTGCTGGCGCTGCTTATCCTGGTGCCGTTCTATGACATGCCGCCGCTTGTCGGTGCACTCATTGAAATCGGCTTCGAGGGCGGACATGGTACGGCTGCCGGGCTGCAGGAGACATTCGCGGACCTTGGATTCCCGGAAGCCTATGACCTCGCTGTCGGTATGGCCACTGTCGGAATCCTGAGCGGGGTGATCATCGGCATCATCCTGATCAACTGGGGTGTCCGAAGGGACAAGACGAAGATCATCAGCAATGTAAAAGGGATGTCTGCGACGAAGAAAGCGGGCATCGTCGAGGAGGAAGGCCGCGATTCCGGACCAAAGAAGACGGTCAGGTCCGAATCGATCGAGACGCTTACATTCCATTTCGCCATCGTCGGACTCGCCATCTTCATCGGCTACCTTCTGCTGGAAGGCATCACGTGGCTCGAAGCTGCGCTGTTCGGCTCGGACTTCATGACATATGTGCCGCTGTTCCCGTTAGCGATGTTCGGGGGACTGGCCGTCCAGTTCTTCGTGGACAAATATGACAAGCACCGTCTCGTCGACAGGCAGATGATTACAAGCATCCAGGGCTTTGCCCTCGATATACTCATCATCAGTGCCATTGCGACCGTTTCACTGGCGGTCCTCGGGGAATATCTTGTGCCGTTCCTGCTGCTCGCTGTATTCGGTATCTTGTGGAACGTGTTCGGATTCTTCGTCTTCGGACCAAGGATGCTGCCGGACTACTGGCTTGAGCGGGCCATCGGTGACTTTGGCCAGTCGACGGGTGTTACCGCCACCGGTCTGATGCTGATCCGCGTGGCGGACCCTGAGACAGAATCTCCCGCACTTGAAGGTTTCGGCTACAAACAGCTTGTGTTCGAGCCGTTCCTTGGCGGCGGCCTCGTCACCGCATTATCCGCGCCGCTCGTCTTTCAGTTCGGCCCGATACCGTTTCTCATCTTTGCATCGGTCATGCTGTTGATCGGACTGCTTATGGGCCTCCTTTATTTCGGGAAGAAGAAGGTGGAATAGAAGAACTTCTTCATGCATTTCATGGACACACATACTAAAGGACGAATGGCAGACCATCCACTTTCTGGTGATGGGCCATTCGTCCTTTTTTCATCTAGCGGAATTGCATCAATTGTCTGATCTATATGTTACTCAGCGCCTGATCCAGGTCTTCCTTCAGGTCATCGGCATTTTCGAGGCCGACGGACAGGCGGAGCAGATTCTCGGGTGCGCGAGTCAGTTCCTTTTCCACGGAGTAGCGGTGCTCGATATAGGTGTGTGTGCCGCCGAGGCTCGTGGCCTGCGTGATGATTTCGACAGTATTGGCGACTGTGAGCGCCTCCTTTTCTCCGCCTTTGACCTGGAACGACAAGAGTCCGCCGAAACCGCTCATCTGCTTCTTGGCGACCTCATGGCTTGGATGGTTTTCAAGGCCTGGATAATGGACGGCTTCGACCCTGTCATGCTGCTTTAGGAAGTCGGCAATCTCTTTGGCATTGGCGCAGTGGACACGCATCCGTGCAGACAGGCTCTGCACACCGCGCAGGGCCAGCCAGCAGTCGAATGAAGATGGTACGGCCCCTTTGGCATGCTGCCAGTTGCGCAGGTTGGTGAGCATCTGAGTGTCTTCCTTCGCAACGACCGCACCGAGGAGCAGGTCGCTGTGGCCGCCGATGTACTTCGTGACGGAATGGAGCGAGAAGTCGACGCCGAGGGCGAGCGGATTCTGCAGCATCGGTGTTGCGGCTGTATTGTCTATGACGGTGTAGGCGCCAGCTTCTGTGGCAATCTCGACGACGGCTTCGATGTCGGTGATCTTGATCTGCGGATTGGACGGGGTCTCCATCCAGACGAGTCCGGTATCCGCCTCCTCGACAGTCTCCCTCACGGCGTTGAGGTCGGTCATGTCGACTGTGACGATGTCATACCGTCTGCCGATGTCCGTCTCGCCGATCAGTGTGCGGACGCCGAAATACATATCATCGGCCATGACGATGCGCTGGGATTTCTCGGCAGGCAGGGATTCGATCACCGAGGCGATCGCCGCCATGCCTGAAGCATACGTCACGCAGTCATATCCATTTTCAAGTTCCGTGAGGCATGCTTCCAGCGACCGGCGGTTCGGGTTGTCCCCCCGGCTGTACATGAAGCCATCCGTATAGGAACCATCTTCAGCCCGCTCATATGTAGTGGATAGGTGGATCGGTGTCGTGACCGCGCCTGTGACGGGGTCGACCTTGCGTCCGGCATGGACGGCTTTTGTTTCAAAACGCATAAATATCCCTCTCTTCTAAAATGTATACTCCCCATTATATAACTTATTGACTGAATAATCATTCAATAGAATGCGATTTCTATCTGCAGTAATGATGTCGATTGAAAATTATAATTAAAATTTCATATTTGTTTCACGTATGGAAAGCTGAAATATGTATTAATGGTAGTGAAGATTAATGTGAATTTTTTAATAAATGGGTCATTAAGATGCAATTGAAGGAAAAGTTATTCAAGAGGCTGGAAGAGAAGGAAGAACGGATGGTGGAAATCCGCCGCCATCTGCATGAGAATCCGGAACTGTCGTTTGAAGAAGCGGAGACGGCAAAGTACATCCTCGATTTCTATAAGGATCAGGATGTGACGGTCAAATCCGAAGTCGGGAATGGCCATGGCATCATCGTGGAGATCGAAGGGAAGGGCAAGGGTCCGGTGATTGGACTGCGTGCGGACTTTGATGCACTGCCGATCCAGGAGCAGGCGGATGTGCCGTTCAAATCCAAAAATGACGGTGTAATGCATGCATGCGGACATGACGCGCATACGGCGTATCTCCTGATACTGGGTGAAACACTGATCGAGCTGAAGGATGAATGGAACGGTACGATCAAACTGATCCACCAGCATGCTGAAGAAGTGCCGCCGGGCGGGGCGAAGAGCATCGTGGAATCGGGTGAACTCGACGATCTGGATGAAATCTACGGCATCCATGTCCTGCCGACGATCGATCAGGGTGAAATCGGACTCGTGAAGGGGAATGCACTCACCGGGCGTTCGAATTTCGACCTCAAGATAAAAGGGCAGGGCGGCCACGGTGCTATGCCGCATACGACGAAGGATGCCCTCGTTGCTGGCGCCTACTTCATCACCAATGCCCAGACGATCATTTCTAGATTTTCCAATCCCATGCATTCGACGGTGCTGTCCGTGACGGCCTTCGATGCACCGGGCGGCTATAACGTCATCCAGGACAGCGTCACATTGAGGGGGACAGCGCGGTATCTCGAGACTGACAGCAAGGAGTTCCTCTACGAATCGATGAAGAAGGCCGTGCAGAGCATTGAAGACATGTTTGATGTCGAATGTGAGCTGGACTACGTCTATGATTATCCTGTAACCCATAACCATGCGGAACAATGCGAGTTCCTGGAGGAGATCCTCATGGCGTCCGAGGGGACATATTTCGACAAGTATACAAACCCTGAACCCCAGTCCGCCTCCGAAGACTTCGCCTACTATCTGGAGAAGATACCGGGCGTATTCCTGTTCGTCGGGGCGAAGCCGGAAGGGGTGGAGACCGCCTATCCGAACCACCATCCGAAATTTGAAGTCAATGAGGACAGTCTCCTGATCTGTGCCAAATCATTGGGTGGGGTTGTACTCAGCCGTCTGGAAAACCTGGACAAGGGTGCCGGAAATGAATAATGAAGCCGGGGAAGTGACGAAACGTTCAGGCAATATGATCATCCTCGGAATCGTGCTTGCGATCCTGACCTATTGGCTGTTTGCCCAGACCTTCCTGAACCTGGGTCCGAATCTGCAGAACACCTTCGACACATCACAGGGTATCATCAACCTGTCGATCAGCCTGACCTCGCTCATCACCGGCATCTTCATGGTGGCTGCCGGGAACCTTTCGGATAAGCTTGGAAAGGTCCGGTTCACCTTCATCGGCATCATACTGAGCATCATCGGTTCCGTGATGCTGATCATCACCGGCAATGCCTACATCATGCTGGCGGGACGTGTCATCCAGGGCTTCTCCGCCGCAATGCTCATGCCGGCGACGATCTCCATACTCAACAGCATATTTGAAGGGGAGAAGCGCCGCGGTGCATTGAGCTGGTGGTCCATCGGTGCATTCGGTGGTACCGGATTCGCCTCGTTCTTCGGCGGCGCCGTCTCCACCTATCTGGGATGGCAGTGGATTTTCATCATTTCCATTGCACTCTCGCTCCTTGCGCTGTTCCTCCTGAAGGAATTGAGGCATCACACTGTGCCACTGCCAAAAGGTGGATTGTCATTCGACTATGCAGGACTTGCGCTCTTCACCATCCTAATGGCGGCACTCAGTGTGTTCATCACCCAGGGTGACACAGTCGGATGGCTCAGTCCCATCTCGCTTGCACTGATTGCGGTGGTCCTGGCCAGTGCATTCGTCTTCTACAGGGTCGAGAAGAAGAAGGACAAGCCGTTCATCGACTTCTCGCTCTTCGCCAACCGCTCCTACACGGGCGTCGCCTCAGGGAACTTCCTGCTGAACATGTCCGTCGGGAGCATCGCAGTGTTCAACATCTACACACAGTCGAACCTTGGGTTGACTGCATTCGAGTCGGGACTGGTGACACTGCCGTACGTGATCCTTCTGCTGCTGCTCGTACGGGTAGGGGAGAAGAGCATCGCCAAGTATGGACCGAAGAAGGCATTGATGGCCGCACCGGTACTGCTTTCGGTCGGCGTGGTCTTCCTGACGCTGACGTTCTTCGATGGGCTCGGGTTCATCATCAGCGCACTGATTGGATTTTCATTCTTTGGTGCGGGCGTCGGACTGTTCGCCACCCCTGCACTGGATACCGCAGTGTCCTCACTGCCATCGGATAAGACAGGTGTCGCATCCGCTATATTCAAAATGGCGTCGACATTGGGACAGGGGTTCGGCATCGCAATCCTCGTCTCGGTCTATTCCCTGCTGAACGGCCTGTTCGGCATCGAGTGGGCGGCGAGCGGCGCCTTCATGGTGAACATCGCCATCATCATCACGGCATTCCTCTTCATCAAAGTATTCCTGCTGGAAAAAGTGGAGGAAATTTTAGAATGAATTGAAAATTGCCCATGCTCCAAAACTGGAGCGTGGGCAATTTTTTATGAGGTATCCGTTTCGCTATCGGGGAAACAAGTCAGCTGTGCAGCACCTGAATGATGTCCGTCCGGGTGACGATGCCGACCGGCTGCCCATCCTCCATCACCGGCAGCCGGCCGATATTGTGGGTGATGATCAATTCTTCGATCTCCTCCATGGTAGTATCCGGCTTGATGGTGACCGGGTCTTCACGCATGAATGCCTTGACGGGAGCATGGCCCAGATTATGACGATTCGCCTTGTCGATATCCCGCAGCGTGATGATGCCGATCAGACTGCCGTCTTCCATGACGGGACACCCGGAGTATCCACGCTGTTCGATCAGACTTTCGACATCTTCGACTCTGGTATCGGGCGTAATGGTTTCGACAGGATGCGACATGATGTCGCGGGCGATGACCGCCTTTTTCAAAATAAGGTCAAGATGATCATCCACCTGTGCCACCACATCCTCCAGTTCACTTTTCCGGACTGTGGCCGAACCCGCCCGGGGATGTCCGCCGCCCCCGAATGCTTCAAGCAGGGGACGCAGGTCGATTCTGTTCGAATTCCCGCGGCCGACGATGTGTACATGCTTCTCCATCTTGACCACAGTCAGCACGGCATCGGCGCCGCTCAGTTCGAGCAGTTTGTCGGTGATCGTCGCAAGCTCTATCAGAAAGCCATCGATCTGGTGGGCACTGACGATCAGCGTCAGCCCATCCTGATCGATCGTCTTTGCATCGCTGAACAATTGGGTCAATAGGTGCTGCTGGTCGGGGTTCAGCTTATAGTCGGAGAACCGCTGGATCACTTCTAGGTTCATATCCTGTTCCAGCAGGAAGCTCGCGGCGATGAAGTCCCGGCTGGTGGTGTTCGGGAATGTGAAGGCGCCTGTATCCGTATAGATGCCGAGGCCGAAGAGGGTGGCTTCAAGCGGCGACACGGGAAGCCCCCGCTTTATGATCTCTTCGATCAGCAGGGTCACCGTCGCACCGACCGGTTCTATTACTTCATGATTGCTTTTGACATTATTTTCGCCCGGCGTATGGTGATCATAGACGGTGATGGTCATCTGTCCTTCATCGAGTTTGCCGGTGTGGTTGCCGAGCCTTGATATGGACGCTACATCCACCAGGATCATATCGGTCACTTCCGTCCAGTCGACATGCGTATCCTCGATCAGGTCGAAGCTGTCCCTGTAGATGGCGAGGAACTGCCTGACAGGAGCGGTCTGTTCATTCGGGATGACGACTGCTGCGTCCGGATGGAGCCTGCTTGCTGCAATCAATGAAGCAAGCGCATCAAAATCGGTGTTCACATGTGAAATGATCACCTGCATCTGCATCACCTCCGTACCACGTAGTCATTGATTCAATTATATCACTACATCAGGAATGAAAATATTCATATTATATTTTTCAGCTGGATAACAAAAAAATCCGCATCACCTCAGAGAGGTGATGCGGATTTTGAATGGGATGGAGATCTTACCACCAGTTGTTCGCTTGACGGAATTGGATTGCTGCTTCTACGGAACCGTAACGTTCAACAGCATAGTCGAGCATGCCTTCAGTCTGTGTTTCTACAGAACCAGTGCCCCAATATTCCTTCGTCTGACCAAGGCCTCTGTAGCCGAGTTCATTGACGGCCTGCGGGTTACCGCTGGATTCAGGCATTACGATGTGCTGCCACATTGCTTCTGAACCGCCTGCTGCGAGGAACTGTTCCTTAGTGGAACCGTTCGCTGCTGGTGCTGCTGCCTGTACATCTTCAACCTGCTGTGTCTGTTGTACCGGCTCTTCTTCAACAACCTGAGGTGCCTCTTCTTGAGTTACCGTTTCAGCTGGCTGTTGTGGCGCAGCTTCCTGTGTTTTTTCTTCAGTCACCTGCGGTGCCGCTTGTTGAGGCGCCTCTTGTGGTGCTGCCTCAGCCACTTCCGGTGTTTCTACGCTGTAGCCGCCATAGGACCATGTATATTGTGTACCATTGGATTCGAAGTTGTAGTTGACGCCATCAACAGTGAAGTTGTAGCTGTATTCACCTTCGTGGATTGGTGCATTGTTCAGTGTGCTTGAGTTGTTCTGCGCCATCTGCGCAAGTTCAGCTTTATTGATTTCTGAAGCTTCTGCATTCTGGTCGGCTGCGATGCCGGATACGCCAAGTCCAAGTGCGAGTGTCGTCGTCAGTATTGTTTTCTTCATAAAAAAATCTCATCCTCCATGAATGGGTATATTATTTATCAATCGGTTGTTTTTAATCTTCAGGGTGCATCACGTTTTGATGTCCTGCTTTTTCCAAGACAAGACACACTATAACACGTGTATTCCCGCCTGTGGTTACAGGCAAATAATAATGATATTACAAAATACACCGGTGTCTGTAATGTGGAGATATGACTGTAATATTTGAGAAAATTCAATACTGGAACGTTCATCGTCTGCCAGCTTCAAATAAAAATGCCTCCGGACCAATAGATTGGCCGGAGGCTCTGACTATGATGTTCTGGGTCTAGAAATCCACATCGTTCGGGTCCATGCCGGAGAAGCCGACATTTTCCATCGCATCGATCGTCTTCATGTCCTGCTCCATGATTTCGAAATCGAAGATGTCTGTGTTCTCTTCGATGCGGGATGGGGTGACGGATTTCGGCAGTGGCAGCACATCGTTCTGCAGTACATATCTGATGCACAGCTGTGCGACGGACTTTTCGTACTTATCGGCGATCTTTGTAAGGTCTTCATTCTCGAGCAGGCGGCCGGAACCGATCGGGCTCCATGCTTCGACCAGGATGTCATGCTTCCTGCAGAGGTCGACGACCGCATCCTGAGTGTAGCCCGGGTGGTATTCGATCTGGTTGACCATCGGCTTCACTTCCGCATCAAGGAGTGCCTCCAGATGGTTCGTCATGAAGTTGGAGACGCCGATGGCCTTTATTTTTCCTTCTTTATATAGCTCGGTCATCGCCTTCCATGTATCCAGGTTGATCTCTTTCCAGTCGTCGAACTGCTTTTCGTTCGCCGGCCAGTGGATGAGATAGAGGTCGAGGTAGTCCGTGCCCAGTTCTTTGAGTGTATTCTCGAAGGCCTGCTTCGTATTTTCATAGCCACGGTCTTCATTCCACAGCTTGCTGGTGATGAAGATGTCTTCACGGGCAATCCCCGATTCCCTGATCGCCTTGCCGACGCTGCCTTCATTCTTATAGGCCGCTGCCGTATCTATATGACGGTAGCCGGATACGAGCGCCTGCTTGACGGCATTCACTGCCGTCTCGCCGTCCGGCGTCTGCCATGTGCCGAAACCGACCTTCGGGATTTCGACTCCGTTGGATAGTTTGAATGTACTAGTCAAATGTTCCATATCTATACCCCTTACATTTTCTGGTTTGTGGTGCAGAATTCATTCTACCACTCATGAAAATTGATGGGTAATGATGTGCACTCAGACACTTAGAGCAGTTAGGGGAAAGATGGTATGATGAAATCAAGCTATATTCGATAGTATAAGGAGAGTGTTTATGAATATGAAGGAAGAGTATAAACGCTGGGCTAAAGATTACGCAGGAGAGAAAGTGGGTTCTTGGTATAGTCCATATCTGGAAGAATTGGGGATAAAGCTAAAGAAGTACAATATACAATCAGACACGAAGGATAACTTCTTCAATTATGAGATTTATGAGGAGTTTCTGCCTATATATAAGTCAATAACGGGGGAAAATGAAGAAGATGTTGAAAAGATACTTTCGGGAGCAAATAAGAGATATCCAAGTAAGTTTAGAGATAAAGCACTAATATATAGGAGCGAAATAGCGCGAGAACAAGTTGAAAGTAATATAAGAAGTAGACCGGAAGATATGGGCGGGATTCCTGAGCTGGGAGCATTATTGCGAAGTTACCTAAAGTTTTTATACTATAAAGACTATCCTGAAGGAAAGTTTCCAGAGGACGAACATGGAACATTCAAACTTGATAAGAACATAAGATATTGGATGCTTCAACCTGGTCGGGGAGCTGAATACTGGGAGACATTTTATGAAAAAGGTTATATTGCCATTGGTTGGGGTTACTTGGGGGATCTTAGTAATTTTAATAACCGTAATGAAATAAAAAACTACATGAAAGATTATGAGAACCTGAATAATTCCCCTTGGAACAACTCGCTCGCTACATGGGATTTTGCCAGAGTAATGAAGCCTGGAGACATCGTATATGTTAAAGAAGGCACTAGAAAAATTATAGGGAAGGGTAGAATTACGGGAGAGTATGTGTATGATGATCAATTGGAAGAATACAAGCATACCCGACAGGTGAAATGGTTGGAAAAAGGGGAGTGGAAGTTGGACGACCCTATTACTATAAAGACTTTGACTGATTTCACCAAATATCCGGATTGGATCTTAAAGTTTGAAAATAGAATAAAACAACGGGGGACGGAGTTCTCGGTTCTACAACAGGAGTTTGAGGAGTGGTTATTGACCCAAAAGAAAGAAGATGGAGAGAATCTCGATATATCTGAAGTACAATCAAGAATCGCTACTTTATTGGATTTTGAAAAAGATTTTTCGATTTCTATTTTTAATGAAACTAATACTGAAACACTAGAAGAGCTTAAAGAAAAAATTCTTCTTCAGCAGAGTGAAGGGATCTATCAAGAACATATTTCCAATGCTGTTATCAGTATTGAAAGTTTTATAAGGTTTCTAAAAACCAGACCTGAAGAATATACGGGTACTACCCCCTACGTAAATGAAGATTTTCTGGAAGAAGTGTTCATGAATGAGGCTGATCTTAATCGTCTACAATCGATTTTGAAACGTAAGAAAAATTTGATACTGCGTGGTGCACCAGGAGTAGGCAAAACATTCATTGCAGATCGTTTAGCATACTCTCTTATGGGTGAAGCGGACGACTCGAGAATTCATTTTGTTCAATTCCACCAAAGTTATAGCTATGAAGAATTTGTAGAAGGCTTCCGCCCCAAGAGAGATGGAAAAGGTTTCTCTCTATCTACCGGGCCTTTTATCGATTTCTGCGAGAAAGCCTCCCAGGATGATCGGCCCTATTTTTTTATCATCGACGAAATTAATCGTGGGAACATGAGCCGTATCTTTGGCGAATTGATGATGTTGATAGAGTCGGACAAACGTGGGCAAGAAATTAATTTGCTTTATTCAAATAGGAAGTTCTATGTGCCTAAAAATATCTATATCATTGGTACAATGAATACGGCTGACAGAAGTTTGGCGATGCTCGACTACGCATTGAGAAGGAGGTTCGCCTTCTTCGATCTGGAACCTGCATTTGACACACCGACATTCTATAGCTTCATTGAAATCTATCAGAACCCCTTTCTGATCAACCGTTTCATCCCACAAGTCAAAAAGTTGAATGTGAAGATAAAGGACACATTCGGGCCAGGTTTCCAAATAGGACACAGCTATTTCATCGACCCGTCCTTAAAGGAAGATACAAGGGATGCCCTATACGAAATATTGGAATATGAAATAAAGCCCCAGCTCGAAGAATATTGGTTTGACGACTTGGACATCGTAGAGGCTGAATACGGTAAATTGAAGGATGTCCTGGATGAATAACCCGACCGGCATTCCAATCAGAAACATATTCTATATGCTCAGCTATGCTTACCGTTCATTGAAAATAGAAGATGAATCATCGTATTCAACTGAAACATTCAAAAACCTGACTGAACTTTATACAGAACTGTTGATCATCAGCACTACCAAAATAGTCAAGCGTGGAATGTGGAAGGAATACAGGGAAGTCAAAGAAGATTCCACTTTCATCCGGGGGAAAATTGATATTGGGGAAACGATGGGCGTCTCCAACACCTTGAAACATAAGATTGCGGTACAGTACGACGAACTTACTGAGAACAATTTACTGAACCAGATCCTCAAATCAGCTCTTCTGAAGCTTGCGATACACGGAGACACTGGGACTGAACATAGAAAGAAGTTGAGAAATCTTCTTGTCTTTTTTACAGGTGTAGAGGAAATTACGTTGAATTCTGAGTTATGGAGTCATATACGGTTTACGAACCAAAACATGTTCTACCAGCTGCCAATTGACCTGTGCCAATACCTTTATGAAGGGTTGTTGGTGGGGGAGGATGGCTACTCCCATAATCAACAGGCAATTAAGGATGAGCAGCAATTATCTTCTCTATTCGAAAAGTTTGTGTTCAACTTCTACAGGAAGGAAACAGATTATAAGGTCTATAGGCCGCAAATAAACTGGGATACAGCTGGTGGGTATTCAGAAGGATTGCCTGTCATGAAAACTGACGTTGTTTTAAAGAAAGGGGCCAATACCCTAATCATCGATACAAAGTTTTATCAGCAGAACATGACAAGTTTCAATGAAAAATCCTCCCTGAAGCATCTATCGGGCAACATGTATCAGATATTTTCCTATTTGGAAAACTATAATGAAAAAGAAGAGGAGACGGTCAGTGGATTACTGCTGTATGCCAAGACCAATACAGCTGTTCAGCCAAACAACTCGTATATGATTAAAGGTAAAAATATACGTATCGAGACACTGGACCTTTCACTCGATTTCCATAAGATGGAGGAACAACTGCTTGAAATGGCTGAACGTAGCTTAAAGTGATGACTAATCAATGTGAGAAGAGGAATGCATATGGAACTGTACCGTTATGAAGGGGAGTTGGATGCCACACCGGAAGAAATCTTCCAAGTGGTGAATGATGACGAAAAGCTTAAATCCTGGAGCCCAATATTCGAAGGGAATGAATACCTGACAGAAGAGAAACGCGGCGCGGGAGCAAAGTTCAGGACGCGTATGAAGGTGCTGAACCGGACATATCAGTTCCGGTCGGAAATCATCGAGTATGAAGTGGAGCGGTACATCAAGGTGAAGACTGCCCTTAGGCAGGGAGACATCATCTCGGACTTCAGGCTTGAACCTTTGGAAAGTGGCGTTACGAAGGTCAGGGTGACGAGCCATTTCGACACCGAGAGCCGTAGGTACAAGCTTGTGTTGAAGGGGGTAAAGACTGTCATGAAGCGGGTGCTGGATCATCAGATGAAGAAACTTGGGGATGTAGTGGAAACATGAAAACAGTCTGGAAAATATATTCCAGACTGTTTTTGTTTACATTATTACAGCAATTCGAACTTGAGCAGATCGATGACGCCGCTTGAATGCGTGGGGAAAGCCTGACATCATTTGATGTGGCATCGTGATTACATCAGGCCATTGAATTTACCTTTTGGTTTGTCCGTGTCTTCAGCCAGCGCTGCGCGCAGCGTCTCTTCGAGTTTCACAATCGTTTCATGTGCTTCCCGGTACTCGGAAATGTCCAGGTGTTCATGGCCAAGGCATTCGGCGATGGCCTGCTGGATCGGCTCCTGTGCATCGCGTCCCTTGTCCTTCAGCCGGATGCCGAGCTGACGCTTGTCCTGCGGTGACTTCTCGCGGATGATCCAGCCCGCCTGTTCTATACGGCGGAGCAGGGGGGTCAGCGTATTGCTTTCGAGATGCAGCCGTCTGCCGATCTGATGGAGCGTCTGATGGTCTTCTTCCCACAGGGCGAGCAGCACCAGGTATTGCGGGTAGGTCAGGTTGAACTCCGACAGCGCCTTCTGGTAGAACTTCGTGAACAGCCGGCTCGTGTTGTAGACGGAAAAGCACAGTTGGTTGGCGAGTTTGATATCTTCCATGAATATACCCCTCCTTCAAATAATTAATCGTGCACGATTGATTAAAGTGTAGGACAGATAAGTGTAAGGTTCAAATCTTATGCCTATAAAGAAAATGCCCCGGACCAGCGTGTCCGGAGCAGCAAAGAACCTATTTTTCATCAGGTGGCAGGTTTCGCATCATTTGACTCTGCAGATTGGTGCATCACATTAAACAGCAGGAGGGAAGAGAGGATATATATCGGAAAGATCATCATGCCGGCGAGCATGAACAGCCCCACTACGGGCGGCGGGACATCGCCCCGATCTGTGATGGGAAGCAGGTGATTGAATATCTGCAGTCCGATATAGTAGTAGGGGAACCATAGGATGCCTGAAAGGTAGATCATCCTGCCTGTATTTCTTTGGAACAGATAAATGCAGACGCCTGAAATCAGCAGGAGCATGAACATCAGGATGATCGAGAGGATGATGACTGTGTCCATCCCGATACTGACCAGCCTAGACAGCCGATAGGTGTTGAGCATCAATTGGATGCCGCCGAGGAACAGAAGGCCGAGGATCAGACTTAATAGATTGGTTTTAAGGAAATGGATGGTACCTTCTCCCTTCAGTCTCATAAAAAATTTTATTCAAGAAGTTTTAATTGCTTTTATAGAACCCCACATATCCATCCAGGGAAAAATTGCTGCCTACCCTATGACGTCCACCCGTTTTAATATCCAGCTTCGAAATGGTGCCGGTATATAATTTTTCATTCTGTTCATGTCGGGTAAAATCCCTGAATTCCATTGCCAATGACGCTTCATCATCTTCATTCTTCAAATCCAGACTCAATGTATCATTTTCCAAAGAATAATCTCCTTCAAATGTCTTTCCTCCTGATCTTACCTCGACCGTATCCGATGATTTGAAATCGAATTCCAAACTAGAAGAAGGGTTGAAGTTGTCTGAAGCGATGTCTTCGGGAGAAATAACAGGCGTCCATGAAAAAATACTGAAAACTTCTCCCTCCAGCTCATTACTGGTATCTGAACATGCACCCAATACCAAAGCTGAAAATGCGAATAAAGTGACAAACACTTTTTTCATCTGATTACCTTCTTTCATTAATTTTCACAGGAGTCGAATGATTATAGACTGTACCAATGTAATGACAGAATCATGATCAATACAATGACTTCAATACCGAGTATGCCTTTAAGGAATATGTCTGCAGGAGAATTTTTAGCGTTTTTTCCACTGGTGTTGAATCGGTGTGAGCGATTGACATATATCAGGACAAGTGTGAAAAAAAGTATGGGCAGTAAAATTTCCAAGTATTCCATATGTATCTCTCCCTTTATTTCAGAATAGACAAGAGCACGTTGCAAAACAATGGTATGTAAATAATTGTCATGATTTTTGCATATGTGGAATGATTTCCGTAAGCGGCTGTGTGAATTGCCGCGGTACAATTGAATTCTCAATACAATACCTCTAATATTAAGGCAACAGAGATGACGGAGCAGGAGGAGAAACATGAAGAAGAAGGAACAGATGGCCGCACTGGTTGAAGGGCATGCAGGCATGCTGCGCTGCCCGATATGCGGGGGTGCAATGCATGTTGAAGCACTAAAAAGCCTCGCGTGCGAAAACAATCATTCATTCGATTTCGCAAAGCAGGGTTATGTAAACATGATGACCCGGCCGGTGAAGACACAATATGATAAAAATCTGTTCCAGCATCGGCGGGCGTTCATTTTGGAAAGCGGATTCTATCGTCAGATGCATGAGGAAGTATCGGGGATCATCAGACGGCTTCCGGGCAGGCCATTGGTGCTTGATGCAGGCAGCGGGGAAGGCTCGCACCTTGATCGGATACTGGATGGCGTGGATGGTGTCGGCATCGGCGTCGACATCGCCAAGGAGGGCATCATGCTGGCGGCGAAGCATTACCCTCATTCCATATGGTTCGTCGGAGATTTAGCGAAGCTGCCTATCCGGGACGGAAGCATGGATGCGATCGTGAATATCCTGTCGCCTGCAAACTATGCCGAGTTCAACCGCGTCCTCTCACCGGACGGGCTGGTCGTGAAGGTCGTGCCGGAGTCCGGATATCTCAAGGAATTGCGTGAGGCGCTGTACAGGGACACCGACAGGGAGACATACGACAACACCGGCACCGTATCCCTTTTCGAGGAAAACTATGAGGTTGTGGAGCGGCGGCGTGTGACGGATGAAGTGACGCTCGACCGTGCGGCACTCGAACATTTGATAGAGATGTCGCCGCTGGCATGGAACCATGCGCCCGGTGAACTGGATGATTTCATCGCCGCGGAGAAGACGGTGACCATCGACCTTGAAATACTGGTCGGGCGCAGGTGAATCAGCCGCTGGCTCGGTTCATAGATCCGACTGGTCCCTGCTGTTGAGCCGGTGATGAAGTATGAGGTAGACCAACAGGCCGGTCATATAGCCTGCGACTGTTCCGGCAGCCAAAGTATAGATCATAATTTCAGCGTTGATCACGAGACCCGCGATCATGCCGATGAGGGTGCCTGCCATCATGCCAAAGGGCAATGCCAGTGCAAAGAAGTCTGAGGCACGGTTTTTCCGGGGCATCCTTTTTCACCTTCCTATTCCGAAAATATGCAGGTTCACCTTCATTATGAAAATGATGCCGGTTAAAAGCAAGGGGGCCTTTACGGGTGGATGGAGAGGATTCTGCGGGAACTTACGGAGCGTCGGCCGGCATCAAAATTTCCCGGCAGATGATACAATAAATGGACAACCAATGATAAAGGAGGCGGACTCATGGATGAATGGTACAGGATAGACAACACGGGCAAGATCTTCCATGCGGTCTCCGATACGACGAACTCGTCGGTCTTCCGGGTGGCGATGATCCTGAAGGAGCAGGTCGATCCGGAATGTCTGCAGTCGGCGCTCGATATCGTGGCGGTCCGCTTTCCGACGCTCACCGTCCGGGTGCGCAAGGGCCTGTTCTGGGACTTCATGGAGCACAATGATGAACAGCTGCTTGTAAAGCAGGAGGTGGATCATCCCTGTGCTCCGATCGACAGGAAGGAGAACAATGCCTATCTGATCCGTGTCCTTTATTATGAGCACCGGGTTTCGGTCGAAATCTTCCATTCCCTGACCGATGGCGGGGGTGCGATGGAATTCTTGAAGACGCTGGTCTACCAGTATCTGCGCCTCAAGGGTAATGAGGTCACGGCGGATGATAAGGTGCTTAGGCCCGAGGATTCGCCGAAACGTGAAGAGATGGAGGACAGTTTTGAAAGGTATGCGACATCGCACTCGGTCAGGCGGCCGGAGAAGCGGGGACAGAAGGCCTATCAGATTGAAGGGAAGACGCTCGATCCGCCAGGCATCCATGTCGTACACGGCGTGGTCGATGCATCCGCCCTCAACCGGTATGCCAAGAGCCGGGGGACATCGCTGACCGGCCTGCTCACAAGTGTCCTGATCGATGTCGTTCATGAAGAGAAGATCCGGCAGGGATCCCCTGAAGGGAATGTGGTCGTTGCGCTGCCCATCAGCCTGCGCAGGGCGTTTCCTTCCGAAACGTTGAGGAACTTCTTTTCGGTGGCCAATATCGGTGTGCCGATGGATGGCTATATGCAGTTTGATGAGATCATCAGAACAGTGACGGAGCAGCTCGTGGAAAAGACGGATAAGGCGCGCCTGCAGCAGGGCATCAACCGCTTCGTCTCCCTCCAGAGCAGCCTGTTCATACGTGCGACGCCGGTCCTCCTGAAATATCCCATCATGCGCTTCGGGTTCAATCAGATCGGCGAACGGGCCAAGACGATGACGCTCTCGAATCTCGGGAACATCGCTCTGCCCGAGTCAATGGAACCACATGTGGAACGGATGGAAATCATCCTCTATCCCACAAGGAAAAGCCCGATCAACTGCGGGGTCGGCACACTGAATGACCAGCTGACCGTGACATTCGCCCGGTCGATCGAGGAGAGTACCATCATCCGGTCGTTCTTCCGGCGGCTGCGGCAGATGACGGGGCTTGAAGTCATGGTCTATTCGAATCGATGGGGGGAGGAGCGATGAACCGCTGTCCAGAATGTGATGTCATGACGGCGCACAGGCGGTGTCCGTTGTGTCAGACGGAAGTATCAGAAGCACAGGCGGCCATCCGCTGGTATCCCGATTACGACAGGAAGCAGCAGCGGATCCGCGCCCGCATATCGCGTCTTGCGATTTTCATCGGCCTCCTGGCTGTACTCGTCTGCTTCTTCATCAACCTCATCGTCGTTCCCCAGTTCCTGTGGGTGTTCTATGTGGCGGTCGCCGTATTCTATGCGCTGGTATCGCTGAGCCATACGATCCTCTCGGCCTCGCACATTGGCGGAAAGATCACTGCCCAAGTCATCAGCCTGACCATCGTGCTGCTCGTCATAGATGCCATGTCGGGCGCCGTGCAGTGGTCGGTGGACTATGTCGTGCCGGCCCTCATCATTGCGGGCATCCTGGTGATTACAATCATCATGGTGACGGTGCGCCTGAAGTGGACGGGCTATGTCAGCTTTCTGCTGATGATGATCGGGCTCGGGTTCGTGCCCGCGGTCCTTTACCTGACGGGATTGGCCACGGTACTGTGGCCGAGCCTCGTTGCGGCATTGTATGCAGTCGCGACATTTGCGCTGATGCTGGTCTTCGCCAACCAGGCCTTCATGACGCAGCTTGGTCGCCGGTTCCACCTGTAGCATATTCGGCACGACCAGTTTGATGGAAGCAACATGATCTGAAAGGAATGATTGGATGAATAAAATGCTCAAGGCCTCTCTAGTGCTCGCAGGGGCAAGCGTCCTGTCCTATGCAGGGCGGGCGGTCCTCATCGAAGGCAGGAGTGTCGGGAGCAGGCTGGCCGAGGATATCATCAGGATCGTCAACTTCGACCTCGAAGATGTCGATGCGGAGATGCTTGCCAGAAACTTCAGGGAGAACCGCAGGGAGCACAGGATCCCGGAAGGCATCATGCGGTCGGAAATCGAACCCTTCCAGGAAGCGGGGATGAAAGTGTACAGGATGCGTCCCCGCCGTAGGCGGGGGCACCGCCGGGTCCTCTATCTCCATGGCGGCGGCTATATCCATCAGCCGTCGATATTCCATTGGCTGTTCCTCGACCGCATGGTGCAGGACACAGGCCTCGAGTTCATCGTGCCGATCTATCCGAAGGCGCCGGAACATTCGTTTGAGCGGGCATACATAGCCGTCGCGGCACTCTATCAGAAGCTGCTCGGCGAGTCGGCGGCACCGCCGGTGCTGATGGGGGACTCTGCAGGGGGTGGCCTTGCGATCGGATTCGCCCAATGGCTGTCTGAGGAGGGGCTGCCCATGCCGAAGGGGCTCATCGTCATCTCGCCCTGGCTCGATGTCACGCTGGAGCATCCCGAGATGGACAAGTATGCAAAGCTCGATCCGATGTTGAAGCCCGAGAACCTGAAGGTCATCGGGCGGATCTGGGCGGGGAATTACGACCCGGCCCATTACAGGGTCTCCCCGATCAATGGACCGCTTGAGGGCCTGCCGAAACTCTACATGTTCGTCGGGGAACGGGAAATATGCCTCCCTGATGCACGGAAGTTTGCGCACATGCTCCGGGATGCCGGGGCCGAACATGAGTATTACGAGTATCCGCTGATGAACCATGTCTTCCCGCAGTATCCGATTCCGGAAGGGGCGGAGGCGCGCAGGAAGATGAGAAAGATATTGGAGTCGCTGGAATGAAGATAATAGATTACTACACCCATAGGAAAGCCAGAACAAAATTAAGAGGCCTGTTTTCTGCTATATACAGAAGACAGGCCCTTGAAAATATTGCTTAATTAATGTTCAACTCTTCGGTTCACTACAGTCTCGACTATTTTTGTTTCCATCTGTCAGTTTGAATTAAATACCCAATCGCAATAACAGCAAATACAGTTCCTAAAAAACTAAATAATACCAACATTTCCATCATCCTCAGAGGTCAATATAGTTTCTTTTCTATACCCTGATTTCTGAGTTTGGTGTTTATTGTCCTGCTTTATATCTTATAGATTTGATAAGAAGGATCGTCTTCCCGTCTATAGTTGATGATTAATATATTTGAGGAGCATCTCCTTTCATTTGAAAAAAGTGTTTAATGAATTTTGGGTAAGAGGATACTGATAATGAATTTATCATAGGAGGTGTTTGTATTATGCATAAGGACAGAGAGACTTCCGAACAAAGAGGAGAAAGACTAAGACAGGAAGAGTTGAAAAACAATCCTGCAGGGAATCTGAAGGATGCTTCCGATCGGGCAGGCAGCGGCAGTCTGGCCGATATGGCAGGGAGTCTCGGCTGGAAGGGTCTTGGCCTGCTCATTCTGCTGTTCGTGATCGGGCTGGTAGCCGGTCTTGTCTTTTTCTGAGTCCCATGACAGATCCATGCATCAAAGACGGAGGCGGGGCGCGTACTGCGCTCCGCCTTTTTTCAATCCGGTGCCAGATGAAGAAAAACCATCAGCAATGGATTCAAAATGGACGCGATATCGGTTATGATGAAGGCAGTAGAAGATAGAGAAGTGCAGGTGAAGGCTAATGATAACCATCAACGATATAGCGGAAATGGCGGGTGTCTCAAGGACGACGGTGTCCCGGGTGATCAACAGTACGGGGTATGTCAGCGAGAAGGCCCGGAAAAGGGTGATGGATGTCATCGAGGAGACGGGCTATGTCCCGAGCCAGCATGCGAAGTCCCTCCGGACGAAGGAGACGAAGATCATCGGGGTGATCCTGCCGAAGATCAGCACGGATACCTCTTCCCGGACAGTGAACGGCATGAACAGCGTGTTCGAGGGCATCGGCTATCAGATCCTGCTGACGACCACGGATCTGGAGAGGCAGAAGGAGATTGAGCATCTGCGTCTGCTGCAGAACCGGCAGGTGGATGGCATCATCCTCATCGCGACGAATGTGGACCAGGCACTGATGGATGAAATCAAAACATCCAAAGTGCCGGTGGTCGTGGTCGGCCAGGAGATGTCCGGCGTGCCGTCCGTCATCTTCGATGACCATGCTGCAGCACGCCGAATGACGGAGCTGCTGATTGAAAAAGGACGCCGGTCGATCGGTTACATCGGTGTGGACGAGGCGGACCGGTCAGTCGGCGTGCAGAGGAAAGCGGGATACCTGGAAGCGATGGCACAGCACGGCATTGAAGTGGAGGATGCCTGGCTGGAGACCGGTGACTTCTCCATCGAATCCGGATATGAAGCGGCGTCACGGATGCTGGAGGCATCATCCAGGAAGGTGGATGCGGTGTTTGCAGCGACCGACAGGATGGGGCTCGGGGCATGGCGGTACATCAGGCGCCACGGTTATGATATCCCCGGGGATATCGCGATCGTCGGCATCGGCGCTTCCGAAACGTCACGCTTCATCGAACCCGCCCTGACGACGATCGAATACGAATATGAGCAGGCGGGCAGTGTTGCGGCGCGCACGATGATGCAGCTGCTGCAGGGGGAAAAGGGCGTCTCAGAAAAAAAAGTGCTTGACTTTAAGTTGGTTGAGCGCGATAGTATATAGTAAGAATGAAAGCGGAATCATGCGCCTTCATTTTTTCTTCCACAAATGTGGAATCGATTCCCTAATTCAGATAATTAAGATAAAAGGAGTGTTGAAATGTCGGATAACAGCAGAATCGCCAAGGAAATCATCGAAGCTGTAGGCGGAGAGGAGAACATCTCTTCCGTCGCCCATTGCGCTACACGACTGCGACTGATCATAGAAGACAGAACCAAGATCGACCAGGAGGCGGTCGAGAACATCGACAAGGTGAAAGGGGCCTTCTACAATTCCGGGCAGTACCAGGTCATCCTTGGGACCGGCACGGTCAACCGGATCCATGATGAGATGGTCAAATCCGGATTTGAAGGCACCACGAAGTCGGAAGCGAAGAAGGAGGGGGCCAAGAAGGGTAATGTCGTCCAGCGGGCCATCCGTGCATTCGGTGATGTCTTCGTACCGATCATCCCGATCCTCGTTGCCACCGGTCTTTTCATGGGTCTGCGCGGACTCGTCCTGCAGGAGGAGGTACTCGCCCTGTTCGGCATGACGGCCGATGACATCTCGGACAACTTCATCCTGTTTACTGAAATACTGACGGATACCGCCTTCATCTTCCTGCCGGCACTTGTGGCATGGTCCACATTCCGCGTGTTCGGCGGGACGCCGATCATCGGACTTGTGCTTGGTCTGATGCTCGTCAGTCCATCCCTGCCAAATGCATGGGATGTTGCAGGCGGCGGTGTCGAGCCGATCATGTTCGCCGGTTTCATTCCCGTCGTCGGCTATCAGGCATCCGTACTGCCGGCCTTCATCGCCGGCATCATCGGGGCCAAAGTGGAGCGCTTCATACGGAACAGGACACCGGAGTCGCTGGACCTGATAGTCACGCCGTTCCTGACGCTGCTCATCATGATCACGCTGGCGCTCTTCCTGATCGGTCCGATCTTCCACGCGCTGGAAGGGGTCATCCTGGATGTGACGCTCTCCGTACTCGCCTGGCCTTTCGGAATCAGCGGCATACTGATCGGTGGTCTGAACCAGATCATCGTCATCACCGGTGTGCACCATATCTTCAACCTGCTTGAAATCCAACTGCTCGATGAGCTTGGCGTCAACCCGTACAATGCGATCATCACAGCCTCCGTTGCCGCCCAGGGTGGCGCGACACTCGCCGTCGGCCTGAAGACGAAGTCGAAGAAGCTCAAGGCGCTTGCGCTGCCGTCGTCATTTTCAGCATTCCTCGGCATTACGGAGCCGGCCATATTCGGTGTGAACCTGCGCTACATCTGGCCGTTCGTCATGGGCCTCATCGGCGGTGCCGCCGGCGGGTTCGTGGCCTCCATCTCAGGGTTGGCGGGAACAGGCATGGCGATCACCGTCATCCCGGGAACGCTGCTCTATCTGAATGAAAACATCTTCATGTACATCCTCGTCAATGTTGTGGCAATCGGCGTGGCCTTCACGTTGACATGGCTGTTCGGCTATTCCGATAAGAAGGCGGAAGAAATCACTGAAGAGTAGAAGGAGTTTTGGAATGGACCAGAAAAGTGACTACCAGACACATATCGATGCCGAAATCAGCGATAATGTACAGAATCTTGAGATGGATCCTTATCGGCTCGATTATCACCTGATGCCGCCTGTCGGGCTGCTGAACGATCCGAATGGTCTGATACAGTTCAATGGGACCTACCACGTCTTCTTCCAGTGGAACCCGTTTGAAACGACACATGGAAAGAAGGCCTGGGGCCATTACACATCAAGGGACCTCATCAACTGGACACTGGAGCCTGCGGCACTCGTGCCGGATGCGTGGTATGACAAGCATGGATGCTATTCCGGAAGTGCCATCGAGCATGACGGGAAGATGTACCTCTTCTACACCGGCAATGTGAAGGACGCCGAGGACAGACGGTCGACCTACCAGTGCCTTGCTGTGTCGGAGGACGGCATCCATTTCGAGAAGAAGGGCCCTGTGCTCCATCTGCCTGACGGGTACACCCCGCATTTTCGGGATCCGAAAGTGTGGAAAACGGATGGGCAATGGCTGATGATCCTCGGTGCACAGAATGAACAAGGGCACGGTGAAGCTGTCATCGCCGCTTCTGAAAACCTGGTGGACTGGGATTTCATCGGACCGATCGCCGGCAGCAACATCAACGGGCTCGGCGACTTCGGCTACATGTGGGAGTGTCCGGATCTGTTTGAACTGGATGGAAGGGACATACTCATCGTCTGCCCACAGGGGCTTGAAGCGGATGGGGACAAGTACCATAACCTCTTTCAGGCCGGACACTTCACCGGAGCCTTCGATTCATCCATGTACACCTACAGCCACGGAGATTTTACCGAGCTCGACCGGGGGTTCGACTTCTACGCGCCGCAGACCTTCACTGATGGATCGGGCAGACGCATCCTGATCGCCTGGATGGGCATCACGGATGATGATGAACAGGATCAGCCGACCATCGGGAAGAATTGGATCCATGGACTGACGATTCCGCGGGTGCTTGAAATGAAAGGGGACAGGGTGATTCAGGCCCCTGCTCCGGAACTTCAAAAGCTGAGGGATGAGAGGGTGAGTCATGCGGTCATGCTTAATCCCGAGACCTCATTCCATGCCGGAATCGAACCGCTCAGTGAAATCAGTGTGGAATTCAAGAATGACATCACGGATGGATTTGAGCTGGTTCTGAGGAATGATGTGAAGGTCGTCTACGATGGTCAACGCTTCATCATCGAAAGAAGGAAATTTTCGGGGGAGGGACGCGAGCAGCGTGCCTTCCAGCTGGAACAACTTGGGAACCTCCGCATATTCCTTGACCGCTCCTCGGTGGAGATCTTCGTCAATGGCGGGGAGGAAGTGTGCTCATCCCGCTTCTTCCCTGAAGTAGATGAAAGGAATATCGAACTGAAGGCGCGTGGGGCAGTACAGTGTGAGATGACCGTATGGAACCTTAAAGAGAATACGATCGACATGTACTGATGGTAATGATCGGACCGGGTGAAAACCCGGTCCTTTTTTCTGTTATCATTGAGGAAAAGGGGAGGGATGGATATGCAGATGGTATGGAATGGCTTCAAGAAGAAAGGCAGCCACCCGCTGCTCCTTGAACATTTCGACCCGGAACGGCTGGAAGCGGTGAAGATGTTCCATGGGAGTGTGCCGGGTTATGATGAGACACCGCTGGTCCAGTTGAATGATTTGGCGGACAGCATCGGCGTCGGGAAAATATATGTGAAGGACGAATCGAAGCGGTTCGGACTGAACGCCTTCAAAGGGCTCGGCGGCATCCATGCGGTGGCTGAATATTTCAGGGATCATGAGGGGATGGAGTTCGATGGTTATCACACCCTTCAGGATGCCCTCCGAAACCATCCCACCGCCACATTTGCGACAGCAACGGACGGCAACCATGGCAAGGGGCTTGCGTGGGCGGCGTCACTGCTCGGCCAGCAGGCGAAGGTGTTCATGCCGGAAGGATCGGAAGTCTCTCGTCTGGAAGCGATACGGGAGCTTGGGGCAGAAGCGGAAATCATGAACATGAACTACGATGACACGGTGGAACGGGTGGCCGCACTGGCGGAGGAGAACGGCTGGGTGCTGGTTCAGGATACGGCGTGGCCGGGATATGAGGAGGTTCCCCTCTCGATCATGAAAGGCTACACGACGATCATCAAGGAAGTGCAGTCACAGCTTGGAAAGAATGTTTTCCATGGCATCACACATGTGTTCCTGCAGGCCGGTGTCGGTTCGTTCGCCGGTGCGATGGCAGCGGCGCTCTTCAACCTGACTGGTGGAGAAGGTCCAACGATCGTCGTCGTGGAGCCGGACCAGGCCGATTGCTTCCATCGCTCGATCCAGAACCCTTCCGGAGACCCGCAGCGGGTCACGGGCGCCCTTGACACGATGATGGCCGGTCTCGCATGCGGCAAACCAAGCATCCAGGGCTGGGAGATACTGAAAGCCTCAGCCGATGCCTTCATCAGCTGCGGGGATGAGACAAGTGCCAGGGGCATGCGGCTGCTTGGAAGACCTGAGGGTGACGATCAAAGCATCGTCTCCGGTGAATCCGGTGCCGCACCGTTTGGTGCATTCCATCGATTGATGACGGAAGAAGAATATCAGGAGGAAAGCCAACGGCTCGGACTGGATGGCACTTCAAATGTCCTGTTCATCAGTACCGAGGGCGATACCGATGCCGCGAACTACGAAAGGGTTATGACTCGGAGGCTATGAGTATTAGAATAGTCATTCCATCATGGCGAGAAGATATTCATGAACACGGATGCTTCTTCATTTTTGGAAACCGCTATGAGATAGACTACAATCATTTGACGGAGGGGATACTATCAGTAGGAAAAAGACGCTATTGGTGCTGATCGGCGCAGTGGCCGTACTGTTCGCTGCATCGGTTGCCTACAGTATGTTGAGTGACAATGATCCAACCCGCCATCACACGGGCCTCGGGGAAGCCATCGACGTCTCTCCGGATGATGAACAGTTGGCATTTTCCTATTTCGACCAGGGCAGGGAGTCGCTTCATGTCGGGAATTTGGAGGATGGCAGTACAACGCAACTCACATCTCCCGAAGCAGAAAAACACAGTCATCCGACGTTCACACCTGACGGGGAAGGGCTGTTCTATATCGCCATCGTCGAGGATCGAATCCAGACGCTGCGTTACTTGCCTGAGCGGGGTGCGGATCCGGTGGAGCTGACTGACTCCGACATGCATGTATTTGAAGCGGTCATGTCGCCGGATGGTGAAACCTTCTATTATATCGGCATGCCGGCAGAAGATCTGCTGGCGCGGGAAGGTGAAAAGGAGAACTTCAGGGATCTGTATCGGGTCGGTGCTGACGGTACCAAACATGAACAGCTGACCGACAAAGATGCCCTGGATATGAATAGCCTCAATATATCAGAAGATGGCAGCACACTACATTTTATAGATGGCATGCGGGGTGCAGCGCTGCGGACATATGATATTGAAACCGGGGAAGAAAAGCCGTTTGAGGGAGATCCACTCCCGGGCGAGGTGTTTAATGTTAAGCTCTCCCCAGATGGGAACTTGGCAGCCTATACGACAATGGTGAACGAGGAAGAGGGGGGAACGTACATCTACGAACTCTTCCTCATGGATATGGGAAGTGGCGACACGCAGCAGGTGACGGATTATGGTGCCTCCGTCACCTCACCGGCGTTCTTCCATGACGAAGATCGGATTGCTTTTCTGGCACAGCCGAACTGGCCTGGTGCGCCGGCATCATACGAATTGATGACTGCAGACCATGACGGAGAGGAAATGGTGCCGCTCGCTATGGACCTGCCGGAGTCAGAAGGCGGCTTCCAGCCTGGAGCGGTGGTGGATCGGATGGTCAATACAGCGACCCTGACCATCCTTTATCTCCTGATGTTCGGGCTTGCCACCCTTTATATGCATGCGGAAGGCCGGACATATCTGCCGTCCATCGTCAGTGCAGCACTTGCGGCATTCACACTCATCGGCTCGATCATCGCATCATTCAATAACGCATGGATGGGTATCGGGCTGATGATGATTGCGATCTGGCTCCTGGGATGCACCGTCGTGCTGCTTGCTTTCGCCTTCATCCATAAGCGGGTGTCTTCAATCAATCAAACCATGTAGAAAAATGAAAACCGTGGGTCTCCCTGACAGGAGTCCCACGGTGTTTTCATTTGAAGGATAAGCGTCCGCATCCTTTTTTTGCGTGCTGCCTCCCTGTATCCTCGAACCTTCAATTCATAAGTGTAGAACGGCTGAATTACGGGTACGCGATAACACAGACTATTTGACACTGCAGGTTGGTGATCAATGGAAGGCAGGAGGACGCAATTATGAAATACACCGGCATCGTGCTCGTCATGCTGGCGGCCATGTTCTGGGGCATCAGCGGGGGGATTGCGGATATATTGATGGAGAAGGGATGGGACCCCCTTGTGATTTCATTCTACCGCGGGGCGGTCGGGTTCATATTCTTCTTCGTATGGTTCGTCATCCATTTTAGGCAGAACTGGATCACTGCACCGCGCTTCCACCTCTGGTCGGTGGTCGGCGGCATCGGCGTCGCAGGGAACTTCACATTCTACTTCCTCGCGATCCAGGAGTCGAGTGTGGCTGTTGCGGCGACACTGATGTATACGGCACCGATCTTCGTCCTGCTGATTTCTTTCCTCTTCAGGATGGAACAGTCGACATGGTTCAAGTGGCTCTGTGTCGCCTCGGTCATCATAGGCATCGTCCTGCTCACGGGCGTCTACGATCCGGCATCCGTGTCGACCGGCATATTCGGTGTAGCGGCAGGACTCGCTGCAGGCCTGTCGTATGCCCTGTTCATATTCGGCTTCAAGAATGCTTCCGCAATCGGCAGCCCGCAGACGGTGCTTGCCATCGCCTTCTTCGCATTCTGTCTCATCCTGGTATGGTTCATAGATATCAGTGAGGCTTTGAGTGTATTGACCTCCGGGGACATATGGTGGTTCCTGCTGCTTGGTGCAGTGGGTGCCGGTGTATCGTTCATCATCTATGTCATCGGTGTCCGGCGGACGGCGCCGACGACGGCTTCGATGGTCGCCATGGTGGAGCCGGTGACGGCGTCGCTCTTTGGTGTGCTGCTGCTCGGCGATCAGCTCACGATCATACAGATCCTCGGCATGGCGATCATCCTTGTGACGATCACCGTGCTCAGTGTCAAACAGGCAGGATAGATGAATACGTGAAAAAGCATCCGACGGGTATGTCGGATGCTTTTTTTGGTTTCGGGTCATTCCTATTCTATATACCGTCTGATATGCTTGGCGGTGACCGATCCTTCTACATCAAGAAGACCTTCAGGTGCTCCACTGTAGAGGATGTTCCCGCCGCGCATGCCGGCGCCAGGCCCGACATCGATGATCCAGTCGGCATGGGTCATCATGGTCAGGTTGTGCTCGATCAGGATGACGGTGTTGCCCTGTTCGATGAGCTGGCTGAAGCAGTCGAGCAGGGTCGGGATATCATCCTCATGGAGGCCGGTCGTCGGTTCGTCGAAGACGAAGACCTTTCCGCTGGCGTCACTGTCGAGGTGGCGGCTCAGTTTCACACGCTGGATTTCCCCGCCCGAGAGCGTATCGAGGGACTGGCCGAGCGTCATGTAGTGCAGGCCGGTATCGTGGATGTTCCTCAGGCGACTGATGACGCGGGTATTCGTCGTGAATATCTCCAGCGCCTCCTCGACGGTCAGGGCGAGGATGTCTGCGATGGAGTAGCCATCGACTTTCGCCTCGAGGACTTCCGGGCGGTAGCGGGTGCCCTGGCAAACTTCACATACTTGTGAGAAGTCCGGCATGAAGGCAAGCTCGGTCTTGAGTATCCCCTTGCCGCCGCATTCCGGACAGGCACCTTCTGAGTTGTAGCTGAACATGCCCTTCCTGAGCCCCGTCTGCTGGCTGAAGAATGCCCGGATGTCGTCGAAGAGGTCCATATAGGTCAGGAGGTTGGACCGGTTGGAAGCGTGCACCGGCTTCTGATCGATGAAGATCGCGTCCGGATCCTTTTTGAAGCCGGCCTTGATGAGTGTACTCTTGCCTGAGCCTGCGACACCGGTGATGACCGACATCACATTTTTCGGGATGTCGACCGAGACATCTTTGAGGTTGTTCTTCGTGATGTGTTCGAGGCTGATGAAGCCTTCCGGTTCCCTGGGACGTGCCTTCAGTCCATGCGTCCTGCCGAGGGCGGTCGCGGTCGGTGTGCTTGAAGCCATCAGTTCCTCGTATGAGCCGGTGAATATGATTTCGCCGCCATGCTGGCCCGCACCGGGTCCGATATCGATGACATGGTCGGCTATCCGGACGACATCCGGATCGTGTTCGACGACGAGGACGGTGTTGCCCTTATCGCGTATCGAGCGCATGATGGTGTTGATCTTCTCGATATCCTCCGGGTGCAGCCCGACACTCGGTTCGTCGATGATGTAGACAAGATCCGACAGTGGACTGTTCAGGTGTCGGATCAGCTTGATGCGCTGTGATTCCCCGCCCGAGAGCGACGGTGTCTCGCGGTCCAATGTCAGGTAGTTGAGTCCGACATAGGCGAGGGATTCCATCTGTGCAAGCAGCGGACGGATGATGTATTCCGACTTCGGATCATCCAGCTTCTTCAGGAACGGAATCGCCTCCTCGATGGACAGGGCCGTGAAGTCTGCAATGTCGAGGCCGTCGATCTTGCATGAGAGCACCTTCCTGTTGAGCCGCTTCCCTTCGCATTCCGGGCATTTGCGGCTCGTGACGACACGCTCCACATCGGCCAGGAAACGCTTCTTCTCGAAGTTGTCGTTCAAAAGGAATGAACGCCTGAAGCGGTGGATGAGACCTTCGAACTTCGCCGTCCGCGGCCAGTTGTCTGGCGGATCCTTCAGCTTCGTCGGCTTCGTGTAGAGGAAGGTGTCCATCTCCTCTTTGGTGTAGTCCCTGAGCTTCTTGTCATTATCGAAGAGCCCCGTATACAGATAGCGTTTCCCGCGCCAGCTGTCCGGCCTGAAGGAAGGGAACTTGATCGCATCCTCGTTGAGGGACCGGTCGAAGTCGAGCAGTTCCTCAAGGTCGATGTCCTCCACATAGCCGAGCCCCTGGCACTGTTCACACATGCCGCCCGGATTATTGAAGGAGAATACATTCGAGTAGCCGACGAACGGCTCACCGATGCGGGACCACAGGAGGCGTACCGAAGAGTATATGTCGGAAATCGTCCCGACCGTGGACCGCGAGTTGCCGCCGAGCCGCTTCTGGTTGATGATCATGGCGACGGGCAGATTCTCTATCTGATCCACATCGGGCTTCTCATAGTGGGTCATCTGGTTTTGGATGTAGCTTGAGTATGTTTCATTGAGCAGACGTTCCGATTCCGCGGCAAGCGTATTGAACACAAGGGATGACTTGCCCGAACCCGACCGTCCTGTAAATACGGTTAATTGATGCTTTGGTATGTCGACGCTCACATTTTTCAGGTTGTTCTGATTGGCGCCTTTTATTCGTATCATTGACATGCGTTTCACCTCTATCCTCCAGTCTACCCGAATGGAGGGTGGAAATCACATGGAAGCGGGCTGGGATTGGGAATCGGGGAAGTATTTCACTGGTGCAGCGGCGGAGGGGGATTGATATAATTGATTCATGGAAATGAAAGACGGACCGATACATAGAAGGAGGCATATTCATGGAAGAAGGTAATGAGAGGCTGGACTGCCGGGAGGAGCTGCTGGCAATCACGAAGCGGCTCGTCGGCATACGGAGTGAGGTCAATACGGACGGAGAGCGGGTGGTTGCTGCATCCATTCACGGGATGCTTCTAGCCCATCCGTATTTTGAGGCGCACCCGTCGCAGCTCGTCATGGAACCGACGGTCAATGATGAGCGGAAGCGGTACAATGTCATGGCGCATGTCAGGGGTACGAAAGGGGAAAGCCGCCGTACGGTCGTGCTGATGGGGCACATGGATACGGTCGGTGTGGCGGACTTCGGCGCGCAGCAGGAGTTGGCATTCCGCCCCGATGAATGGATGGCGCATCTTGAGGGCGAATCAGTGCATGAGGATGTACGGAATCAGCTGGAATCCGGGGACTGGCTCTTTGGCCGGGGTGTACTGGATATGAAGAGCGGGGTGGCAAGCAACCTCTACCTGCTCACCCACTATGCATCGCATCCGGAACAGCTCGACGGCAACATCGTCTTCATCGCCGAATGTGACGAGGAGGATGGATCGCACGGCATCCTCTCGGCCCTGAAGACATTGAAGCGCTGGGAGGCGGAGGAGGGCTTCGAGTACGTCGCCGCCATCAACAGCGATTTCGTCGCACCGGCCCACGAGGGGGACGGGAACCGCTACATATACAAGGGGACGGTCGGCAAACTGCTCCCATCCTTCTTCATCACCGGGGAGGAGACACATGTCGGCTCGGCATTCGACGGGCTCGACCCGAACTTCATCGCAGCAGAACTGACACGGCAGATCAGCTACAACCCGGACCTGTGCGATGTGGCGTTCGGGGAGGCGACCCTGCCGCCGGTGTCACTCAAGCAGACCGACCTGAAACCGTCCTACACCGTTCAGACGGCGCTGGCATCCTATGTGTACTACAACTTCTTCGTCCATTCCTGGTCGCCGGAGAAGGTGCTCGGGCTGCTGAAGGCACAGGCGGAGACGGCCTTCCGGAATACGCTTGAAACCTTCCGGACCCGCTACCGGAAATACGAAGAGGCGAGCGGCCGTCCGGGGCGGGAGATCAGCTGGGAGCCGAGGGTCTATACGTATGATGAAATGGACACGTTGCTCAGGGAGGCACATGGTGAAAAATATGTGCAGCATATGAAGGATTTCAAGGCCGCGCTTGAGGAGGATGAAAGCCTCGATTCACGCATGCTTGCGGCCCGCGTCGTCGAGGAGGCATGGAAGTTCATGCCGGACAAGCGCCCGGCGATCATCGTCTTCTACTCGTCCCTCTACTCCCCGCGGGTCGCACTGACGGGGGAGCGGGAGAACGAGCGCCGGCTGCTTGATGCACTGGATGGTGCGATTGAAGCGGTGCAGCCGGAGTATGACCATCCGATCGTGGCGAGGAATTTCTTCCCACACATATCCGACATGAGTTTTGTGGCGATGAGCGACGACATGTCGGAAATCGATGATATGGTCGCCAACACTCCTTCATGGGGCAGGAAACTGTTCGTCGACTACCAGGATGTAGCCGATCTGAATATCCCCGTAATCAACATCGGACCATATGGCGAAGATGGACACAAGCGGCTTGAGCGGATGGAGATGACCTACTCGCTCGAAGTGGTGCCGAACCTGACCAATCGTGTCCTGCGGCGCGTGCTCGAATCCGAATAGATGGCAATAGTAAAGACCGCATGCCAATGCATGCGGTCTTTGTCGTCTTCTAGTAGTTCTCAAAGAAGTCCTTCAGTACCTGGACGCTCCGGCTCAGGTCTTCGATATGGGTGAACTCCTCCGGATTGTGGCTGATGCCCTTGATGCTGCGTACGAACAGCATGGTGATCGGGAACTTGGTCCCGATGCTCATGGCATCGTGCCCCGCACCGCTCGGCAGGTGGACCGGAAGCAGATCTTGCCTTTTGAATGATGCCTCCATCTTCGAGATGACTTCCGGATTGATCGGAATCGGCAGGACACGTGTCGTGAGGTCGACCTCAACGCCTATTGGACTGTCCTTAACGGTTTCTTCTGCATGCTCTGCCACGGCTTCGATCAGCCTGGCCTGGTTGTCTGTATCGATGTCCCGTGCATCGACGACGAGGTTCACCTCACCCGGGATGACATTGACGCCGCCGGGTTTCACATCCATCTTGCCGACGGTGGCGACGGCTTCCTGGCTGATGCCCTTGGCGACCTCCGGCAGGGTGCTGATGAACTCGGATGCCTTGACGAGGGCGTCCCGGCGCTCAGTCATCGGGGTGCTGCCGGCATGTCCCGCTTCGCCGCGGAAGGTGATGTTCGTCCGTGTGGCGCCGGCAATGCCGCTTACGATGCCGATGGGCAGATCCTTCTGCTCGAGCTGCTTTGCCTGTTCGATGTGCACCTCGGCATAGATTTCGATATTGTAGTCCAGCCCTTCGGCCGCGAGGAACGCCTTCCTGTCGGAGCCGATGTTTCCGAGGACATCATCGATCGTCTGACCGTCAGGGTCGCGGTACTTGTTGATCTCCTCTCCGGTGAGCATTCCCATGAATGCACGGCTGCCGGTCAGTCCGCTGCCGAAGCGGCTGCCTTCCTCGTCCGAGAAGATGACGACTTCATAGGAATACTTCGGCGTGTAGCCTGCTTCATGCCACAGTGTTGCGATTTCAAGTGCCGTGATGACGCCTGCAGCACCGTCGAAGTGGCCGCCGTCGGGCACGGAATCGATATGGGAGCCGGCCATGAAGACCCTGGAGTCATCCTGGCCCTCATATCTTCCGAACACATTGCCGGCACCGTCGGTGCGTACACTCATGCCGATCTCCTCCATCCAGTCTGCCACCCTGTCCTTTGCCGCCAGTTCGTCTTCCGAGTATCCCATTCTTTTCGAACCCTGATTCTCCGTGCGTCCGATTTCAGAAATCTCCAGTATGCGTGCATGGAGCCGTCTGCTTGATGCACTATCAAGTGTTTCAGCCGCCATCTTGCCGAGGAAGTCATTTGTCATCGCTCATTCTCCTTTTTTCTATTTGTATTTGATAATAATACATGAACCTTTATAATAAAAGTGGGAATATTCAGTTGAGGGGTGAAAAAATGGAGATCAGACAGTTTGCCGAAAATGCACTGACCATCCAGATGGGTGAGGAGATCGACGAACAGATCAACCGGAAGCTTGTGGCGCTGCGCCATCATATTGAGGGAATGGAAATTGAGGGCATCGATGAGATCGTCCTGTCATACACGAGCCTCATCATCTATTTCGACATTTTCAAGACCGATGCCGGGGCGTTGAAGGAAGCGCTTGAAGGCATCGATGAGGCGGCACTGCTCGAAGAGGAGATCAAATACAGGGTCATCGAGATTCCGGTATGCTACGGGGGGGAGTACGGGCCGGACCTCGGCAATTTCGGAGAGAATGGCCTGTCGGAACAGGAAGTCATCGATCTGCATGCAAACAGGGAATATCTCGTCTACATGCTCGGTTTCATGCCGGGCTTTCCGTATCTCGGTGGTCTGGATGAGAAATTACATAAGGCGCGGCTGGAGACACCAAGGGTTCGCATACCAGCCGGTTCGGTCGGCATCGGGGGCAGGCAGACGGGCATGTATCCGTTCGAATCCCCGGGCGGATGGCATCTTTTGGGACGCACACCGGTGCCCCTGTTCGATCCGGGGCGTGAGGAGACGATCCTCTACGCGGCGGGTGACCGCATCATCTACCGTCCGATCGATGAAGCGGAATACAGGCGCATTGAAGATGACATTGCCGCCGGCGACTACGAAATCAAATATGAAATGAAAGGGGGCCAATGATGGTGCTTAAAGTGAAAAATCCGGGACTCTACACGACGGTCCAGGACCTTGGACGGTACGGCCACCAGGCGGAAGGATTTTCACCGGCTGGTGCGATGGACTACCGTGCCTTCATGCTGGCCAACCAGCTGCTCGGCAATGATGGGAATGCGCCCGGCCTCGAAATGACTTTCCGGGGCGCTTCGTTCGAAGTGATGCAGGATACGGTCATTGCGGCTGCGGGTGCTGATATGGCACTTTCGATTGACGGGACGCCCTTCTCCATCGGGGTGCCGATTCCCGTGTTCAAGGGCAGCCTGATCGAGTTCGGTGCTGCTGAAAACGGCTCGCGGACATACCTGGCGGTCTCAGGGGGGATCAAGGTGGAATTGGTGCTCGACAGTGCTTCGACGCATGTCAGAAGCGGCATCGGCGGCTATCGTGGCCGTACGCTCGAGGTGGGTGATGTAATCGGCATCGGGGATGCGGCATCGGCGCCGCGCCCCTATAGAATCAGCGCAATCGAAGAGGAGGAAGCGGTCCGTGTCATTCCCGGACAGCAGTATGACCGCTTCAATGAAGAGATGCGGGAGAAGCTGTTTGGTGAAGGGTATACTTTGACGAAGGACTGCGACCGGATGGGCTACCGGCTCGACGGACCGGAGCTCGTTGCTGAAGGTGGACATGATGTCCTGTCCGAGCCGACCCAGCTCGGCAGCATTCAGGTACCGAAAGGCGGCAAGCCGATCGTGCTCCTGAACGACAGGCAGACGGCAGGGGGATACGCCCGCATCGGCACGGTGGCGCGTGTCGACATCCCGAAACTGGTCCAGAAGCATCCGGGGGATACCGTCAGGTTTGAAGAGATATCGGTAGAGGAGGCGACGGCACTCTACCGTGAAGAAATGAAAAAGATAAGGGACGGCGGCTATCTTGAGGTCAACAATGACTTCAGGTCTCACGTCAGACCGACTGCAGGCAAGCTAAAAAGAATAATGGAGAGGTGATCGGGTTGGATATAGAAGAAGTGAAAGCATATGCAAAGCTGCTGAAGGAAGAGAACCTGAAGGTGCTGACGATCAAGGATGGGGATTTCAAAATCCATCTGGAGGCGAATGTGGCCGATGCGCCTGCTGCCGGACAACAGGCTGCACCAAAGCCGGAGGCTGGCGGTGAAGAAGCGTCGGGACATACAATCCGTGCCAAACAGGTCGGCACGTTCTTCATCGAGAAGGAAGAGAACAGTGACGAGACGTTCGTATCCGTCGGGGATGAAGTTTCGGAAGGGGACACACTCGGGGTCATCGAAGCCATGAAGGTGTTCAATGATGTCAAAGCGGATGTAGCGGGCACGGTGGAAGAAATTCTTGCCGGAAATGGAGAGAGCGTCGAATATGACCAGCCGCTCTTCATTCTGCGGCCGAAGGAGGACTAGCGTGGAAAAGGTTCTCGTAGCAAACCGTGGAGAAATTGCAGTCAGAGTCATTCGGTCACTCAAGGAGATGGGCATCCCGAGTGTCGCCATCCATTCCACTGCAGACCGGGACAGCCTGCATGTGGCGCTTGCGGATGAAGCGATATGCATCGGCCCGGCCAAAAGCACCGAGAGCTATCTGGATATCGAGCGGATCGTTGCGGCCATCGAAGTGAGTGGTGCCGATGCCGTCCATCCGGGGTACGGCTTCCTCTCGGAATCGGCAACGTTTGCTGGACGTCTGGAGGAGATCGGCGTCACTTTCATCGGACCCACCGCGGAGACGATCTCCCGGATGGGGGACAAGGCGGAGGCACGCCAGACGATGAAGGATGCCGGCGTACCGGTCATCCCCGGAAGCGACGGGGTCATCGACAGCTTCGATGAAGTCGAATCCGTTGCGGAAACGGTCGGCTATCCAATCGTCATCAAGGCGGTCTCGGGCGGCGGCGGCAAGGGCATGCGCTTCGTCCATGAGCCGGCGCAGCTTGAAAAGATGTACAAGGAAGCGAAGAAAGAAGCAAAGAATGCCTTCGGCGACGACCGGATCTACATCGAAAAATTCATCGAGAAGGCCCGCCATATCGAAGTGCAGGTGGTCGGGGACGGGCAGGGGCATGCCGTCCATCTCTATGAGCGTGACTGCTCGATCCAGCGGAACAACCAGAAGCTGGTGGAGGAGGCTCCGGCCGCCATTCTGGATGACGGATCGAGAAGGGATATTACGGAACGGACGGCTGAAGCCGTTGCCAAACTCAACTACAGGGGTGCCGGAACGGTCGAGTATCTCTACGTCGAAGAGGAGGATGCCTTCTATTTCATCGAAATGAACACGCGGATCCAGGTGGAGCACACGGTATCCGAAGAGATCACCGGCGTGGACATCGTCCGCCTGCAGCTCGAGGTGGCGCAGGGGAAGCCGCTTGAACTCACGCAGGACGACATCTCGATCAACGGCTTTGCGATCGAGTGCCGAATCAATGCGGAAAATCCCGCAGAGCACTTCATGCCCGCCCCGGGCACAATCGAGACGCTTCATTTCGGCATGGGCCAGGGCGTGCGGATCGATTCCCACGTCTATCCGGGCTACATGATTCCGCCGCATTATGATTCCATGATCGGCAAAATCATCGTCCATGCGGTATCGAGGGAGGCGGCGATACGGAGGATGACCCATGTGCTGGATGAGACGGTCATCGGACCGATCCATACGAATCTCGATTTCCAGCATTACCTGATGAACCACCCGAACTACAGGAAGAACGATGTGGACATCAAGTTTCTTCCACGCAATCACATTATCGGACAGGAAGGGGAATGACCATGTACACAGTAGATTTGAATGCAGATCTTGGGGAGAGCTACGGCAACTATACAATCGGCAATGACGAAGAGATCATCCCGCTGATCTCTTCGGCGAACGTCGCCTGCGGATTCCACGCGGCCGACCCCTCGGTCATGCTTGAAACCATCCGTATGATCAGGGAGAGCGGGTCGACTGGTGTCGGCGCCCATCCGGGATTCCCGGACCTCATGGGATTCGGCAGACGGTATATGGATATGTCGATGGCGGAGGTCAGAAGCATGATGTTCTATCAACTCGGTGCACTCGACGGGTTCTGCCGTGTCGAGGGTGTGCGGATGAACCACGTCAAACCACACGGTGCACTGTATAATGCCACATTCAAAGACGCGGAACTGGCCCAAACGATTGCTGAAGCAGTCAAGGACTACAATCCGGAACTCAAGCTGATGGGGCTGTCCAATCAGAACCTGGTGCGTGCCGGGGAAGCGGCAGGCCTCGAAGTGCGCCACGAGGTGTTCGCCGACCGTGCCTACGAGGATGACGGCACGCTCGTCAGCCGGAAGAAGGAGGGCGCAATGATCACCGATACAAAGCAGGCTGTCGACCGTGTCGTCCGCATGGTCAAGGAGGGCAAAGTCGAGAGCATCAACGGCCGTGACATCGATATCCAAGCCGACAGCATATGCGTCCATGGGGATGGACCGAAAGCCCTGGAATTCGTCAGGGAAATCAGAAGTGCGCTCGGGAAAGAAGATATCACCATACAAACAATGTAGAGGGGACTTGAGGATATGGATAAAAAACCGAAAATGACCGGCGTGCAGCGGCGTCTCCTGTTCGGCGCGATATTCCTGATGGCGACATCATCCATCGGGCCTGCATTTCTGACGCAGACCAGCGTATTTACAGAACAGTTTCTGGCAAGCTTTGCCTTCGCAATCCTTGCCTCCATCATCATCGACATCGGTGCCCAGCTGAATATCTGGCGCATACTGAGCATCTCCGGCAAAAGGGGACAGGATGTCGCGAACCAGGTGTTCCCGGGACTCGGCTATCTGATCGCCTTCCTGATCGTGCTCGGCGGATTCGCCTTCAACATCGGCAACGTCGCCGGTGCCGGCCTCGGGTTCAATGCCATCTTCGGCTGGGATCCCAGGATTGGTGCAGCGCTGGCCGGCATCATCGCAATCATCGTCTTCCTTCTCAAGAATGGCCGTGCGGTGATGGATGTCATCATCCAGATCCTCGGTGTGCTCATGATCGCCATCACGGCATTCGTCATGATCCGGTCCAATCCCCCTTATGGGGAAGCGGCCTACCGGGCAGTCATGCCGGAGGAGCCGATGACGCTCTTCCTGCCGGTGGTGACGCTCGTCGGCGGGACGGTCGGTGGTTATATCACCTTCGCCGGCGCCCACCGTCTGATCGAGGCTGGCGTGACCGGCAAGGAAAACCTCGGATTCGTCAGTACAGCAGCGAACCTCGGGATACTCACGACAGGGGTCATGCGTACGCTGCTCTTCCTGGCTGTGCTCGGCGTCGTCTCCGGAGGGGTTGCACTCAACCCAGAGAATCCGCCGGCGTCCGTCTTCCAGATTGCGCTCGGTGACATCGGCATGCAGATATTCGGTGTCGTACTCGTTGCAGCCGCACTGTCATCGGTCATCGGATCCGCCTACACGAGCGCCTCATTCCTGAGGTCGCTGCACCGTGTATTCGATGACTACAACAATATCGTCATCATCTCATTCATCGTCATTTCGACCATCATCTTTACATTCGTCGGCCGTCCGGTCGTGCTGCTGATTCTTGCAGGGGCCTTCAACGGACTCATCCTGCCGCTGACGCTGGGCGCGGTGCTCATCGCCTCGAGGAACAGGAAGATCGTCGGCGACTACAAGCACCCGATGTGGATGATCATCTTCGGCATCGTCGCCGTCATCATCACACTGATTGCCGGATTCATGTCGCTGCAGGGTCTGCAGGACCTCTGGACCCAGTAAGGAGGAATGTTCATGGAAGCAAAAGCACTGCGTGAAAAGATAAGGAATGGAACATTCGACAGGACGACATCCGGGGCCGCCGGGGACAATGTGCAGGCCAACATCGTCATTCTGCCTAAATCCTATGCATTCGATTTTCTGCTCTATGCGATGCGGAACAGGAAGGCCGTCCCCGTCATCGAGGTGATGGAGGATGGCAAAGTGGAAAGCAGCTATGCCGAAGGCTCCGACATCCGTACCGATGTGCCGAAGTACAACATATACAGGGACGGGAAGCTCAAGGAGACGGTTACAGACATCACAGAGTACTGGCAGGATGACTTCGTGACCTTCCTCATCGGCTGCAGCTTCACATTTGAACAGGCGCTGCTTGAAGCGGGACTTGAAGTGAAGCACATCAAGGAGCAGAAGAACGTCGCCATGTACAGGACGAACATCCCGACAGAACCCGCCGGCATCTTCAGTGGGGAACTCGTCGTATCCATGCGGCCGTTCAAAAGGGAGCTTGTTGAAAAGGCATCCGATGTGACTGCACAGTTTCCGGACATGCACGGCCGCCCGGTGCATCACGGGGAGCCGTCTGAAATCGGCATCCGTGACATCAATGCACCGGAATACGGTGAGCCGATCGATATCGATTCTGATGAAGAGCCTGTGTTCTGGGCATGCGGTGTCACGCCGCAGAATGCGGCACTCAATGCCAGGCCCTCCATCATGATCACCCACAATCCAGGGCACATGTTCGTGACAGACATCAAGAATGAAGATTACAGGAAAAAGTAGGATGTTTTACACTTTTAGCGGAATTTCAGCCGAATGGGCGGGAATTCCGCTTTATTTGCCCTTTATTTCCTACATTGAATGTAGGTATAATAAGTAAATAAAGGGAGGGTGAAAGATGAAGAAATTATATTTGTTTTTATTCATATGCGTCCTGGCATTGGCGGGATGTACCGACGACAGCAATGTCGAAGAGGACACGGAAGAAACGGGAGCGTCTGAATCCTCAGGTGAGGATATCGCCTTCAGCCTGCAGGCACTGCCGAATTCACTGGATCCCCATGCGGCGAATGATGGATATTCGCTGTATGTCATGATCAACATATACGAAACGCTCGTCAAACTGAACCAGGATCTGGAACTCGAGCCGGGACTCGCGGAGTCATACGAGCAGCTGGATGATACAACGTGGGAATTCAAACTGCGTGAAGATGTGACATTCCATGACGGCAGCCCGTTCAATGCTGAAGTGGTCAAAGCGAATCTGGATCGTGTGCGTGATCCGGAAGTTGGGGCACCGCTTGAATTCCTGTTCACCGAAATCGAAGAAGTGGAAGTGGTGGATGACTACACTGTGAATATACATACGGCAGGGCCGTTTGCAGCACTGCCTGCGCACCTGGCTCATCCGGGTGGCCATATGATCAGTAAGGAAGTCATCGACAGCGACTATGAAGGCATGGAATCAGGTGGAGATCCGCTGACTGAAGTCAATGCCAATCCGGTAGGAACGGGCTTCTTCAAGTTCGAGGAGATCGTAGAGGGCGACCACATCACATTGAGCCGCAACGAGGACTACTGGGGCGAACCGGCAAATCCGTCTTCCGTGACCTTCAAGGCGGTGCCTGAAGACGGTACGCGTATTGCGGAACTCTCGACAGGCGACGCGGATCTCATCTATCCGGTGAATCCGAGTGACGTGGCACAGATCGACGGTGCCGATGGTACGCGGGTTGAGCAGCATGAGAGTGCAAGCATGTCGTATCTCGGCTTCAATCTTGAAAAAGAACCATTCGACGACCCGGCTGTAAGACAGGCGATTGCGATGTCGATCGACAAGGAGGCCATCATCAATGAGATGCTGGAAGGCATACCAGCTGTAGCAGAGACGCCTCTGAACCCGACTGTAAATGGCTACAGTGATGACCTCGATCCGATCGAGTACGATAAGGAAGCCGCACAGGCGCTGCTCGATGAGAACGGCTACAGCGATGGATTTACAGCAGAAATCATCGTGCGTGACCGGACGACTGCCGATATCGCAACGTTCATCCAGCAGGAACTCTCCGACCTCGGCATCACGCTTGAAATCCGTCAGATGGAATCCGGCGCCTATCAGGAATATACAGCCAATGGGCAGCATGACATGTTCATGGGCAGCTGGGGCACGGTGACGCTTGATGCGGACTATGGACTCTATCCGATGTTTCACTCCGACAACCATGGGGCACCGGGCAACCGTACAAGATACTCAAATGAAGAGGTTGACACTCTTCTGGATGAGGCGCGGACAGAGACGGACGAAGCGGCACGCATGCAGCAGTATGCTGAAGCGCAGCAGATCATCATAGACGAGGCACCGCTCGTACCGATCTACCATTCGGTGCTGCTCGCAGGCATCAATGATGAACTGGACGGCTACTTCCAGTACCCGAGCAGCTTCCCGTATCTGAAAGAATTGGAATAATATTTTGCTCCCATCGTTTAGATGGGAGCTTTTATTATAATCTGGTATAGTGGAAAGACATATGGTTCATGAAAGGATGATTGCATGAAGACGCTGCTACTGACAGGATTCGAGCCCTTTCTGCAGTTCAAGGAGAATCCGACCGCAACGGCTGTAAAAGTATTCGACGGAGAGACCATCGGCGACTACCGGGTCGTCGGACGGGTCTACCCGGTCGCATTCGATAAGATCAACGACCTCATCACACGCGACCTCGATGTATTCGAACCGGATGTCGTAGTCAACCTGGGCCTTGCGGGCGGCAGGCATACGGTCGACATCGAACGCATCGCCATCAACTGTGTGGACGGCAGGACGGACAATGAAGGCTTCACCCCCGACGGGGAGAAGATAGACGAAGCGGGGCCGGATGGCCTGTTTTCCACGCTGCCGGTCAAGCGCCTCGAGAAGGCGCTGAAGGCCAACCACATCCCTGCCAGGATTTCGAATTCTGCAGGCACATACCTCTGCAACAACCTGATGTATACGACGCTGAATCATACCAGGCAGAAGGGGCAGTCCATCCCTGCCGGATTCATCCACGTTCCGGCCCATCACGAGATCGGGACGGAACTCAATGTTTCAAGCTGGTCCCAGGATGATATAAATAAAGCAGTAGGCATCATATTGGGCAACATATAATCACATCGTTTAAACAAGGAGACAAGCCATGAAAATAGTACATGTAGAAAATTATGATGAAATGAGCATGCGGGCGGCGCGCACCGTCTTCAACAAAATCGTGGAGTCAGAGCGTGTGGTGCTCGGGCTTGCTACAGGATCGACACCGGAGAAGATGTATGATTACCTCGTGGACATGCTGAACAAGAACAAGGTCGATCTTTCCCATGTCTATACTGTCAACCTCGATGAGTATGTGGGGCTTGGTGATGACCACCCACAGAGCTACCACCAGTATATGAACAAGATATTTTTCGACCGGGTGTCCATCCCGAAAGAGCATACTTTCATCCCCCATGGGGATGCGCCGGATCTGGATGCGGAAGTCGAGCGGTATGAGCAGGTGATCGAAGAGCTTGGCGGGGTCGACCTCCAGGTGCTCGGCATCGGCAGGAACGGCCACATTGCCTTCAACGAACCGGGCACGCCGTTTGATTCTCGGACGCATGTCGTCGACCTCACGGAAACGACGGTGAGTGATAATGCACGCTTCTTCGATACGGTAGAGGAGGTGCCGAGGCAGGCGATTACGATGGGACTTGATACCATCATGGAGGCCAAGTCCATAGTGCTCCTCGTCTCCGGGGATGAAAAGGAAGAGGCGCTGGCGTGCATGATCGACTGTGAAGTGTCCGAGGAGCTTCCGGCAACCATCCTGCAACGGCATCATGACGTGACCGTCATTGCGGATGACGAAGCATTGTAATAGGGGAGGTCTGGCATATGACTGGAGAGCATCTGCAGCTGCCGGCCGTTGAAGCCGGCCTTGACGCAGCGGAACTGGAGACGGCCACCTTCGGCATGGGGTGCTTCTGGGGGCCCGATGCACGGTTCGGAGCACTGCCCGGCGTCATCCGGACACGGACGGGCTACGCGGGCGGCACGACGGAAGCCCCGACCTACAGGCAGATGGGGGATCATACGGAGACGATCGAAGTGGATTTCGATCCTGCCGTCATTTCCTACGGGGAGATCCTCCGCCACTTCTGGCGCAACCATTATCCCAACAGGGACGCATACAGGGGGCGCCAATACATTTCGCTGCTGCATTTCCATAACGAAACGCAGGAAGCTGCAGTGGAGCGGGTCAAAGGAGAGATGGAGGAGGAACTCGGCTTCTCCATCGAAACGGAGATCGCGCCGTTCGATGGGTTCACCCTGGCGGAGGAACGCCATCAGAAATACTATCTGAAGCGCTACCCGAAAGCGCTCGAACAGCTTTGGGACCTGGCGCCTGATGCGTCACTCCTGACCGGCTCCACCTTCGCTGCACGCCTGAATGGTTTTGTGAAAGGGCACGGAAGCCGGGATGCGCTGCTGGAGGAAATTTCAGAGTGGCCGGTTCCGCCGGAGGCAAGAGACCGGCTAAAGGGGAAGCTCAAGCATATGAAATGGTAAAAAAAGGCATGTCCACCTATAGGAGGGGACATGCCTTTTTGGTATGTGACTGCGATTATTCCTTCCGTATCCGCTTCAGGTTCTTGAAGATGCCGTTCGATGTCGACAGCACACTGTTGCGGTAGATGCTTGCTGCAAGCAGTATGGCCAGTATGATCGATACGATGAGTATGGCGACTCCGATCAGGAGCGGCGCCTGTCCCGTTTCCTCATGCATCGAACGGAGCGGCATGACGAATGGGGTGAAGAGCGGGAAGTAGCTGGATATTCTGACCAGGAGACTGTCCGCACTGCCCCAGATGTTGAAGATGGCAATGTAGAACCCGATGAGAGAGAACATGGTCACCGGCAGCAGTGCCTGCTGCAGATCCTCCATCCGGCTGATGAATGAACCGAGCATCGCGGCAATCGACAGGTAGAGGATGAGGCCGAGAATCAGGAAGATGACCGAGTAGATGATCATGGTGAGTGTCTGGTCATTTGCCTCAAGGCCGAAATCGCTGATGATTTCACTGAAATCGAAGAGCTGTATCGCAATGAGGATCGCAGCGATGAAAATGGCGAGCTGTGTCAGGCTGACTGAAATCATCGCGCTGATCTTGGCCAGCAGGTGGGTGACCGGGGCCACGCTCGAGACGATCATCTCGATGACCCTTGACGTCTTCTCCATGGCCACTTCGGTACCGATCTGGCTCGCATAGTTGATGATGATGAAGAACATGACGATGACCGTTACATAGAATATGACCGTATTCAGTGGATTGATGTCCGGCATTTCACCGCCGGCTTCGGAGGCCTCTTCGGAAGCTTCTCCGTCTTCCGCGTCCTGTCCGGCGATATCATAGGTGATGTCCGGTGATGCATTCAGACGTTCCGCCTCCGCCTGCGTCAGATTCAGTGACTGGATGGTCATCATCCTCTGCACCTGGCCGAGTGCCATTTCGATGTCGGTCATCTGGTCGCCGGGAATTTCCTGGTCGGCTTCGAGCGTGACGGCGAGCGGTTCTGTCCCGTCCACCCGGAGCAGCGCTTCAGCATCACCGATCTCCCCGTCGTTTTGTGCGACGTCGAAATCCGTTTCAATCGGTTCCATCACCGCCTCGAACTGGGCATAGAACGCATCGTCACTTTCGACCTTGAGTGTGGTGATCTCTTCAGACGAATCGAAAATATTGATGATCTTGTCGAAGTTCGCCCCGACGAAAATCAGCAGGACGATGATTGCGGTGCTGATCATGAATGATTTGGCGCGTACTTTGGACAGGTAGGTCTGTGAAAAAGTGGCTAGAAATTTACTCATAGTTCATGTCCCACCTTCGAAATGAATATGTCATTGATGGATGGCTCATTGACCTGGAACCTTTTGAAATAGCCGAGCTTGACGATTTCATTGAAGATCGGCTCTGCATATTTTTCATCCTCGATCTTGAGGATGCTTTTCCTGCGTATCTGCTTCATGTCGAGGACGCCGGGCATGTTCCGCAGGAATTCGACGTCATGGTCGCCTTCGATGATGATCTCTTTTTGTCCGAAGTCGCTTTTGATCTGGTCGATATTGCCGCTGACCACCTGTTTCCCCTTGTTCAGGATGCACAGTGATTCGCACAGCTCCTCGACATGCTCCATGCGGTGCGTACTGAAGATGATGGTCGCCCCCCGCCGGTTCAGCTCCTTGACTGCGGTCTTGAGGATTTCCACATTGACCGGGTCGAGACCGCTGAATGGTTCATCGAGTATGATCAATTTCGGGTCGTGGATGATCGAGGCGATCAGCTGGATCTTCTGCTGGTTCCCCTTTGATAGTTTTTCTATGCGTTTGCTCCGGTTTTCCGGCACTTCAAACCGCTCGAGCCACTCGGTGAGCTTCGTATCGATGTCACGCTTCGACATGCCCTTCAGCTGTCCGAGATAGCGGATCTGCTCATCGACCTTCAGTTTCGGATGCAATCCCCGTTCTTCGGGGAGGTATCCGATTTCATTCGTGACGTCATAGTTGATTTTCTTGTCGTTGTAGGTAATGCTGCCTGCTGAAGGCTGAAGCAGGCCGAGAATCATCCGGAATGTCGTCGTCTTTCCGGCCCCGTTGCCTCCAAGGAATCCGTACATGCTGCCTGCAGGAACTTTAAGATTGATGTCGTCTACGGCAACCTGTCCGTTGAAGCTTTTGGACAGGCCGTTCAGTTCCAGTGTCATAGGTGTGTCCCCCTTCGTCATTATGATTTTATTTTACCATAGAGCATTATCGTGCGATATTATATACTGTAAAGAAAATGGGAGTGCGATTTGATGGATAAAGGCAATATGGACGAAAAAGCTTCGTTCAATGATTTCATGGGTCTCCTGAAGCGGACCGAACTGAATCGCGGATTGTTTGTGGCAGGGATTATACTGACCCTGGTGGGGACCGTCGGTTCGCTGATCGTACCGCTTTTGACGCAGAGTTTCATAGATGGATACGACACGGAAATGTTCTCGACAGGGCTCATTGCCCTGATTATAATGGTGTTCGTACTCAGCGCCGCCCTGGACGGTGTGGCCTACTATATTCTGGCAAAGATCGGGCAGACGATCATACTGAAGCTGAGGGAGAATGTGTGGGACAAGTTCCTGAAGCTGCCGATCGGATACTTCGACCAGACGAAAAGCGGCGAATCGGTCAGCCGGGTGGTCAATGACACAGCCATCATAAAGGACCTGATCACCCGCCACTTCCCACAGCTGATCAGCGGCATCATCTCCGTCATCGGTGCAGTGGTGATACTGTTCATCCTCGACTGGCGCATGTCGCTGATCATGTTTATTGCTGTGCCGGTCTCAATTGTCATCATCCTCCCGCTCGGCAGGCGGATGAGCCGGATTTCAAGGGTGCTGCAGGATGAGACCGCAGCATTTACGGGCATCATCCAAGAGACGCTCAGTGAGATGCGTCTCGTGAAGTCCTTCAATGGGGAGGCGTTCGAACGGCAGAAGGGCAGGCAGGGGATACGCACCCTCTACGGATATGGAATGAAGGAGGCGGCGATCAACGCCTTCCTGTCACCGATCATGAGCACCATCATGATGTTTGTCATCATACTGATCATCGCGTACGGCGGACTCAGGGTTTCGGAGGGGACGCTTACGATCGGCACGATGGTGGCCTTTCTGCTCTACCTGTTCCAGATCATCATGCCGATGACGATGTTCGCCATGTTCTTTACGGAATACAACAAGGCGCTCGGCGCCACGGAACGCCTCATCATGATCCTCGGCAAAGAGGAGGAGCAGGGCGGGAATCCGGCCTTCGATCAGCGACTCGACTTCAACACACTTGAGTTCGAGGACGTGTCATTCGGCTATGATGCTGAAAACAGGGTCCTGCATCATGTCGATTTCACAGCGCGGAATAATGAAAAAGTGGCGTTCGTCGGTCCGAGCGGCAGCGGAAAGTCGACCATATTCGCATTGATCGAGCGGTATTATGATATTGATGCCGGCCGGATTATGGTGGATGGCATCGACATACGGGATATCCCGCTTTCCCTGCTGCGGCGGCACATCGGCTATGTGGCCCAGGAGAGTGCCATCATTTCCGGAACGATCCGTGACAACATCACCTATGGCCTGGCACCCGATGAATATACGGAGGCGGACGTCGAGCTGGCAGTCAGACGCTCCTATTCGCATGAATTCATCGGCGCCCTTGAAGATGGGCTCGATACGGAGGTCGGGGAGCGCGGCATCAAGCTGTCCGGCGGCCAGCGGCAGCGCATCGGCATTGCGCGCGCCTTCCTGAAGAACCCGAAGCTGCTGATGCTTGATGAGGCGACGGCAAGCCTCGATTCAAGATCCGAACGCTTTGTGCAGGAGGCACTGGATGACCTGATGGAGGGCCGGACGGTGCTCGTCATCGCCCACAGGCTGTCGACCGTCGTCAATTCGGACCGCATCTTCTTTCTGGACAACGGCCACATCACCGGTGAAGGCACACACCAGGAACTGATGGCGGAGCATGCGATGTACCGGATATTTACGGAACAACAATTTGGATAAAGTGAAGAGGAATTTATTATGCGTCAATTATACGAAGCGTTTCAGCCGGTCATCCCGGTGTTCATACTGCTCTTTATACTGGTCATTGCGATGGCCCTCATCATCCACAGAAAGTCGGGCTACAGACTCGACAGCATGAAGCGGCGGATGGACTTCATCCTCTATTTGGGGCTGATGATGACCGTCATCGGAATTCTGCTGCTCACACTGCTGCCGAGTTCGAATCCCGAGAAGGTGACCCAGTTCGTCCCGTTCTACAGCATCATCGATACGTTCGAGTATGCGACGGACTATGCAATCATCAATTCCATAGGAATGAACATCCTCCTTTTCGTCCCGCTCGGCATGTTCCTGTATATTTTTACGAAGAGTGAATTCCTGACGACGGTGATTGCCTGTCTGTTCTCCATTTTCATAGAATTCCTGCAGTATATGCTGCCGATCGGCAGAATATCCAATGTGGATGACGTCATTCTGAACACGATGGGCGGCATCATCGGCATGATCCTTGGTCTGATATTCTCAAAATTGGGAATTGTTTATTATTTCTTTGGAGCGGGTAAGGGAAATAATAAGGATTAAGGGGGGATGGTACATGCATAGAAAATTGAAGAGTCTGGAAGATGTGGAGCTGTATAAGGATGAAGTCATCGGACCGGAACTGGTCGGTACCGTTGAATATGAGAAGGACGGGGAACATTCCTTCTATGGTGCAATCATTCCAACCACACACAGGTTGTTCGTCAATATAAGAAAAGCGGATGAAGTGGAACACCACCAGGTGGAATACAAGGAGATTACAGGGATAAGCACTGAAAACCTGCTGATGGTGGGGAACATCATCCATATATGGATCGGCAAGGAAATCGTCATTAGCATGAAGAGCGTCTCGGACGGGAAATTGGACAAGTTCCTGAATTTCCTCTATAAACATAGAGCCCGCCGGCTGCAGCTGGATTCCGAGGCGTCGATCAACCATGACCAGCAGGTCGTCTAATGTGAAAGCGAAGAATCAGGTGTATGCCTGATTTTTTTGCGTTCCGGTTCATTTTCTTTGGAAAATCCATTCGTGTATAATGGGGAGGAATCAGAGGAAGAGGATGAATCGATGAAAACAAGACTTGTATTGATGGTGCTGCTCCTTGGCATCCTGTCGGCATGCAGCAGCTTCAGGGAAACCGGTGTTTCCGAGGACGGCTCAGTGCGGCAGGTCATGACGGAGCATACGGAGGAGATTGAAATACCAGCCGAACCCGAGCGCGTGGTGCTGCTCCGGGCGATTGATGCCGGCAATGCCAGCCTACTCGGTGGCAATGTTGCCGGTGTGACCGATGTCGTCCGCGGCACGCGTCTGGCCGAGGAGGCCCTCGGGGAGGATGTGGCATATCTCGAGCATGGGGACATTGAGGCGCTGAAGACACTGGATCCGGACCTGATCATCACGTTTACGCCGGATGAATATCTGTTCGAATACCAGGACATTGCACCGACTGTGCAGATCAACTACAGCACCTCTGCATTCAGCCCCTTCAGGGACAGGCTTTACCTGGCCCACCTGTACAACCTTGGTGTCATACTCAACAGACAGGAGGAAGCGGAGGCGCTCGGGGATGAATGGCTGGAGGAGACGACCCGGCTGCAGCGTGAAGTCGGCAGTCTGACGATGGACAAGAAGGCGCTGGTGCTGGTGGAAGGGCCGGACTCATATTACATATATGGCAGGCACTCGGCATTCGGCACGGAAGCGGTATATGATGTCCTTGGCTTCCAGATGGACGATCCGCTTGAAGAAGAGCTGCAGGAAGGGCCCGTCGAAGTCTCGCTCGGGGAGCTTGAGGATTACGAGGCCGATTACGTATTCGTCAGCACTAGGGAGCCGGACAGTGGAATGGACAGGGAGATTGCCCGCGCGATGGGCATTGATGAAGCGCATGTCATCATGCAGGATTATGACGATTACCGCCTGAACGATCTGATTTCAATTGAAATGCAGACGGAGGATATCATAGAGCGCATCAAACCGTAAGGGGGAGAATCATTATGGCACAGGAGAGCGTATTTCCGGAGGAATTCGGCTATCATTTTTCCAATGGAAACTTTGAACGGATTTACAGACAGACGGTACAGGATTTCCAGCTTCAGATGGGGGTGGATGCATTCCGGGAGGCGGCGGCGGAGTTTGGCCGCGACGCCGGCAGCTTTAATCTGAAGCATTCCAACCAGCTCGAACCGGGCATCAAAAGATACCAGTGGGTGAATGCGGGGGACGACAGGATGATCACCGTCGCCTACAACAGTGAAGGGGAGATCATCGGCATCCAGTTTGATGTGTATGAACGGTTCACTTCCGACCGGGAAGTGACGATCAACACGTACCGTCTGCCCTTTGAAGGTGAGTGGTTTGTGCTGTGGGGCGGGAACGATGCCTTCCTGAACTACCACTATCCATATGAACACCAGCGGTATGCTTATGACTTCATCCGGAAGGTGGATGGCGCCGCCCATGGCGGGGACGAGGAGATGCTTGAGGCCTACCATGCATTCGGGGCGAGTATCGTTGCACCAAGAGGTGGGGAAGTCGTTAAGGTGGTGGATGATATAGAGGATAATATGCCGCACTATCCGAACATGTCGGTACCTGAAGGCAATCACATCATCATCTCCCATGGCTACAATGAATATTCATTGCTTGCCCATCTGAGGAAGCATTCAATCACAGTGAAGGAAGGGGATACGGTTGAAACAGGGGAGCGCATTGCACAATGCGGCAACAGTGGTGCATCCGATACGCCGCACCTCCATTTCCATGTCATGGATGGCAGGGACCCCTATACATCGAAATCGATACGCATCCAGTTTTCCCCTTCAGGCGAACCGAGGCAGGGGGACCGGGTCTGGGGGAGAAGCGGCCAATGATGATTCGGGCAAACGGGCCGTTCGATTACGGACTGGCCTATGACTTCATGGCCCAGCAGGATGACTGCCTGTACCGTGCACAGGCGGGGACAATCAGGAAAGCGGCGGTGCTTGATGGATTGCGTGTGCTGTTTGAGGTTTCGGAAGGATCGGAGGCGAACTCGGTCGAGGTGGCCATCCTCATGAATGAAGGTGTGCCGGAATCTACTGTTCGGAACTACGTCATCGAATGGTTCGACCTTGAATATGACTTGGATGCCTTCTATCGCTTTGCCCGTCAGGATGGCCGCCTTGGTCCTGTTGTCGAAACATTGTACGGCTATCGGATGACGTGTACTGTAGACATGATGGAGGGGCTGCTCTGGTCGGTGCTCGGCCAGCAGATCAACATGCGGTTTGCCTTCACGCTGAAAAGGAGGCTCGTCGAGCACTTCGGTCACCATATCGCGTTCGAAGGGGAACGCTATTGGCTGATGCCTGAACCCGCAGAAATCCTGGCGCTGGATACGGAATCGATGCGCAGCATGCAGATATCCTACAGGAAAGCGGAATATATCCATCGATGTGCCGATGGCATTGAGGCGGGGACACTGTCGAAAGCATTCCTGGAACGAATGGATGACTACGAGTCGGCGCTCGCCCATCTCACAAGCATCAAGGGCATCGGGCCGTGGAGTGCCAATTCGGTATTGATGCGTACCCTGAAATTCAGGAATGCCGTGCCGATAGGGGACGCAGGCCTGAAGAATGCCATCCGGATGACTGACAACCTCGAGGAAAAGCCGGACCGTGCATATATCCAGGCTGTTACGGATGAGTGGGGTGGACATGGTGCATATGCCACGCTCTACATGTGGCGTGTACTCGGCTAGCAATGATCGCACAATAAAGCCCACCATATGATTATGGTGGGCTTTATTGCTGATGGAGTGGTGTCACCCCCCGCCTTCCTTCCGCAGGACAAGAACGAGGGAAACCATGCCGATGATGATCAGACCGACAATCATCAGGCCGTGCATGGATGGGTCGATGATGCCGTCAAGAAAGACATATATTGCGAATAGGGCAATGACTGTCAGCGTAAAGTTCAACCATTTGATTGTATTTCGGTTCATCCAACTGCTCCTTTTGTCTAAGTACCGAGTTTCTTTAAAAGCACTTTTTATAATGGTATCATAATAGTGAACTAAATTTAAAAGAGGAGGCTTATTGATGAACTATATTATGAGTGTACAGCTACTTCCTCACCATCCGGAAACGAATGACCTCTACAGTCATGTGGGCGGTGCGATTGAAATCATTGAAGAGAGCGGTCTGACACATTTCGTAGGACCGATGGAGACGACAGTCGAAGGCAGCATCGATGAACTGATGAACCTGATCAAGAAACTGAACAGCCAACTGGCAAGTGAAGGGTGCGACAAGGTCGTTTCAAACATCAAGCTGATCCAGTCCGAGGACGAAATCAAAATCAAGGACATCCTTTCCGACTACTATGAATTCGATGAGTAATTGACATTGAAAAAGGGTCTGTACAAGTGTACAGACCCTTTTTCATTTGATGGGTTCACTCCGGATATGAAAACGCACGCCGCGCGGCCCTTCCACGCTGAACATGCCGCCGATCCCCTCGACGACATCCAGGGTAAGGCGCGTATGCTTCCAGTACTCATACTGGCGATGGTGCATGTAGAAGGGGACGCCTTCGACTTCCCCGAGCTTTACATCCGCATCACCGATGATCATGGTGCCTTCCTTCAGGCACATCGGACTGGACCCATCGCAGCATCCGCCGGACTGGTGAAAAATGAGATTCCCGTGCTCTTCCTTCAGATCCCGTATGAGGGATCTGGCCGCTTCTGTCGCGTCAACGGCCTTTAATTTTTCCATTTAGAAGAATCCTTTTGCTGACTCGCCATAGCTGACGAGAAGGTTCTTCGTCTGCTGATAATGACTGAGCATCATAAGATGGTTTTCACGGCCGATACCGCTCATCTTATAACCGCCGAATGCAGCGTGGGCAGGATAGTCATGATATGTGTTCACCCACACGCGGCCTGCCTGGATGGCACGCCCGAATCTGTATGCCTTGTTCTGGGAGCGGGTCCATACACCCGCGCCGAGACCATACAGCGTATCGTTGGCAATGGCGATCGCCTCGTCATCATCCTTGTATGTTGCGACAGCAAGGACAGGCCCGAAAATCTCTTCCTGGAATATCCGCATCTTATTATCACCCTTGAAGATGGTCGGTTCGAAATAGTAGCCGCCTTCGATCTCCCCATCCACTTCCTTGATGTTTCCACCCGTCATCACTTCGGCACCTTCTTTTCTGCCGATGTCGAGATAGGAACTGATTTTTTCCTTCTGTTCTTTCGATGTCTGGGCGCCCATCATCGTATTTTCATCAAATGGGTTGCCGATTTTGATTTTCTCGACCCTTTCGACGACGCGTTTCATGAATTCATCGAAAATGTCCTCATGAATCAACGCGCGGGAAGGGCAGGTACATACTTCCCCCTGGTTGAATGCGAACATGACGAGCCCTTCGATTGCCTTATCAAGGAACCCATCATCTTCGTCCATGACATCCTTGGCGAAGATGTTCGGTGATTTGCCCCCAAGCTCAAGTGTGACCGGAATGATGTTCTGGCTGGCGTTCTGCATGATGATCCGACCCGTCGTCGTCTCTCCGGTGAAGGCGAGCTTGTTGATCTTATCGTGTGTCGCCAGTGCCTGGCCGGCTTCCGAACCGAAGCCGTTGACGACGTTGACGACGCCTTTCGGAAGGATGTCACTGATGAGCTCCATCAGATGGAGTATCGTCGTCGGCGTCTGTTCCGCCGGTTTGAGTACGACGGAGTTCCCTGCAGCAAGTGCAGGGGCAAGCTTCCATGTCGCCATCAGAAGCGGGAAGTTCCATGGAATGATCTGGCCGACGACACCGAGCGGCTCGTGGAAATGGTAGGCCACCGTATCATCATCAAGCTGTGATATGCCACCTTCCTGGGCACGGATCGCACCGGCGAAATATCTGTAGTGGTCGACGACGAGCGGCAGGTCGGCGTTCAGTGTCTCCCTGACGGCCTTGCCGTTCTCGAATGTTTCAAGTACGGCAAGTTCTTCGAGGTTCTGTTCGATACGGTCCGCAATTCTGAGCAGGATGTTGCTCCGCTCAGTCGGGGAGGTCTTTCCCCATTCCTCCTGCGCCTTATGGGCCGCCTCGACCGCCTTGTCGATATCCTCCTTTGTGGAGCGTGGCACTTTCGACACGACCTTGCCGATGACCGGAGACTCGTTGTCGAAGTACTTTCCGTTTACCGGTGACACCCATTCCCCGCCGATGAAGTTCTCATACTGCTCCTTGATTTTGTATTGTGCATTCTCTTTGTTTGGAAACTCATATACCATTATGCATACCCCCTGTTTAATGTAACTTCATTTTATTCCAATATTGAGATATTTGCAAGCGCTTACATTTATAGGGTTTGTCTGCTGGGATACTTTCATTTATAATGGATCTACAGTTTATGAGCGGAGTGGTGGAAATGGGCGAGTGTCCGTATTGCAGTCATGAATGGACGTATAGGGAGAAGCTTCTGGGATATGCGCTGAAGCCGCGCACGCGGATCAGATGTCCCAGATGCCGGGAATATCTGGAGCCGTCGACATTGACGATCCTGTATGATTATATTGCGATCATCGGCCTGGCCATGATGGTGTTCCTGCTGATTCCGATCATGGGGTGGCCGGTACCCATATCCGTCGCATTGAGCATTCTGCTGCTGGTCATCTATATGGCAGTCTTCCTGCCGCTGACGATCCGCTTCAAGAGATACCGCTATAATATGAAGGAGTAGGGATGGACTACGGGTCCATCTTTTTTTTGTCGACTTGCTTCTATTCATCAGTGTGTTAATATAATACAGTCGTTTCAGACGGTAGTATAAAATTACACGAGGTGAAAATGTGAAGAAATTTAGATTGATGGACTGGCCGACGTTCATCGCATCACTGCTGATTCTGCTGTCGGTCGTCATCCCGCTCATTGCATTTCCCGAGGCAAGCCGCAATACCATCCTGCAGATGAATGAGTGGGTGACGACGGGGCTCGGCGCAGTGTATCTGGCTGTCGGTCTTGCGGTATTCTTCTTTGTCCTCTATATCGCATTCGGAAAATATGGACAGGTGACGCTTGGAAAGGAATCCGATGACCCGGAATTCGGCACATTCAGCTGGGCTGCCATGCTGTTCTGTGCAGGCATCGGCTCGAGCATCCTGTACTGGGGTGTCATCGAGTGGGTCTACTATTATCAGGCACCCCCGTTCCACCTGGTTCCCGCAAGTGAAGAGGCGATCAACTACGCGACTACATACGGAATATTCCACTGGGGACCGATTGCATGGGCGATCTATGTGCTGCCGGCCCTGCCGATCGCATATTCCCTGTATGTCAAAAAGCGGCCGATTCTGAAGATCAGTCTGGCATGTGAACCGCTGCTCGGAAAATACACGACGAGGTGGCCCGGGAAACTGATCGATGTGCTGTTCATCTTCGGTCTGCTCGGGGGTGCCGGTACGACACTCGGCCTTGCGACACCGATGATTGCAGCAGGCATGGAATCATTGTTCGGCATCGATGGGGAAGGGTCGGCCCTGCGGCTTGGCATCCTGGTTGCCGCCACTGTAATCTTTGCGGTCAGCTCCTATTCGGGACTGAAGCGCGGCATCAAGGTGCTCAGCGACATCAACCTGTGGCTGACCTTCATACTGCTCGGGTTCGTCTTCATCGTCGGACCGACCGTGTTCATCATGGAGACGACGGTTTCGAGCGTCGGGCTCATGATCCAGGACTTCTTCAGGATGGCTACATGGCTTGAGCCGTTCGGCGGCTATGGTGATGTGCCGGAAACATCCTTCCCGCAGAGCTGGACCGTGTTCTACTGGGCATGGTGGCTCGTCTATGCACCATTCGTCGGATTATTCATTGCGCGGATTTCAAAAGGCCGCAGACTGAAGGAGGTCGTGCTCGGCACACTGCTGTATGGCACGCTCGGCTGTGCGCTCTTCTTCGGCATCCTCGGGAACTACGGCCTGTGGCTTGAACTCTCGGGTACAATCTCCGTCACGGAAGTGCTCAATAACGAAAGCGGGGAAGCGGCGATCATGGCGGTCATCGGCCAGCTGCCATTCGGCAAGTTGACGACGGCGGTGTTCGTGATTACTGCACTCATCTACCTGGCAACGACATTCGACTCCGGTTCCTATATCCTTTCTGCGACGACGCAGTCCGAAGTCGACGGGGAGCCGTACAGATGGAACCGCCTGTTCTGGGCGTTTGCACTGTCCGTGCTGCCATTCTCACTGATGCTCATCAGCGGTGAGGATTCACTCGGACTGCTGCAGACGGCTTCTATTGTAGCCGGCGCACCGCTGATTGTCATATTCATCATGCTGATGATATCGTTCATACGGACGCTCAGTGATGATCGGGTCAAGCTCGAGGAGAGGCACAGGGCACACAAGGAAAAGGAAAGAAGAACCCTTTCGATTTCATATGCAAAACGCGACAAGTGGTGGGAATAGGAAAAGCTCCGGGATTTGATATTCCGGAGCCTTTTCTATGGAGCGGGGGTGGTAGATGTCGCCTCACAATCGGAAATGCTGCGACTGGAAACTACTTCAGCCCGTTACCCCCAATCGAATCAGACATACACCTCTCCACCAATGATGGTATGCTTCAGCTCGGCATCTTCATTATAGATGACAAGATCGGCATCGGCACCTTTCCTGATGACGCCCTTTGATTCCGTCAGGCCGAGTTCTGCTGCAGGGTTGTAGGCGCTCATCCTGACGATGTCCTGCCATCCGCACCCTGTGAATGCGCGCATATTTCTGACCGCCTGCTTCATGGTGAGCACGCTGCCGGCAAGTGTACCGTCGGACAGCCTGGCTTCGTCACCAGCCACATGGACGGTCTGGCCGCCGAGGTCGTATTCGCCATCCGGCAGTCCCTGGGCGCGCATGGCATCGGTGATCATGACGAGCCGGTCGGATGTGATGACGTCGAATGCAAGCTTCACCATCTCCGGTCTCGAGTGGATGCCATCGGCGATCAGTTCGACATAGGCGTTTTCCATGTAGGAGAATCCGACGACGCCGGGTTCACGGTGATGCAGTCCCCGCATGCCGTTGTAGAGGTGGGTCACATGGGTGAGGCCATTGTCCTGCGCCTTTTTCAGCGCCTCATATGTGGCGTCGGTATGGCCCGCGGAAGGGATGATGTCGAGCGCCTTCAATGCATCGAGGAATTCTCCCGCATCCTCTTCTGGTGCATAGGTGATCAGCCGGACCTGATTCCCGGAAATATCCTGGAGGTGATGGATGGCTTCGCTGTCCGGGGCGAGTATATGCTGGGGGTCCTGGGCACCGGGATGCTTCATCGAAATGAACGGGCCTTCCTGATGGATGCCGAGCATTCTGGCACCGGAAACATATTTGTAGTCTGCAAGGTTCATGAGCGCCCGTTCGATATCCTCGATCGGTGCGGTCATGGTGGTGGCGAGGAAGGATGTCGAGCCGGTCCGGGGCAGATGTTCGGAAATCTTTTCGATATATTCCATGTCAGCGTCCATGGCATCCACACCGTTCGCCCCGTGGATGTGCATCTCTATGGCACCGGGCAGTACATTCATTCCTTTGGCATCGAGGGCCTCCCCGATATCCGGGCAGCTGTCCATCGGGCCGAAATCTTCTATCTTCCCATCAGTGCTCAGCAGCCAGTGGTCCTCCAGTATCTCTTCATGTGTTGCCAGACATGCATTTTTAATCAGGAGTTGCATAAACTTTTTCATCCTTTCCATAACCATTTGTAATCTTATTATAGTATATTCCAAATAAATTCCTATACATTGATGCATAAGCATGTGCTATATTGGATGTAAGCATTTACATAAAAAGGGTGAAGGAGGATTTACATGTTACGTTATATACAGAATATGGGACGTGCTTTCATGCTTCCGGTCGCAGTGCTTCCGGCTGCAGCACTACTGCTCGGCATCGGTTACGCAATCGACCCTGAGGGGTGGGGAGGAGGCAGCGCCATTGCTGGTATGTTCATCAATGCAGGCGGTGCAATTCTCGATCATCTCGCGATTCTTTTTGCAGTGGGGCTCGCCTTCGGCATGTCGAAGGACAAGAACGGGGCGGCGGCACTCGCAGGCCTCGTGTCATTCCTTGTCGTGACGAATCTCCTGAGTGCAGATTCTGTGGCACTGCTGCGTGGTGTTGAAGTCGAAGAGGTCGGGGAAGCTTTTGGCGTCATTGAAAACAACGTATTCCTCGGAATCATCACAGGGCTGATCAGTGCAGCGCTCTACAACCGTTTCAGTGGTACGAAACTGCCGGATTATCTGGCATTCTTCAGTGGACGGCGTGCCGTTCCGATCATCGCAGTGTTTGTCATGATCCTGCTCAGCGGCATACTCTACTTCGTATGGCCACTGCTCTACAACGGACTGTTCAGCTTCGGTGAATGGATCAGTGGAATGGGGGCCCTTGGCGCAGGCATCTACGGGTTCTTCAACCGTCTCCTGATTCCGACAGGCCTGCACCACGCATTGAACTCGGTGTTCTGGTTCGATACGGTGGGCATCAACGACATCGGCAACTTCTGGGACAATGCCGGTGAACAAGGCATCACCGGACGTTATCAGGCCGGGTTCTTCCCTATTATGATGTTCGGCCTGCCGGGTGCGGCGCTTGCCATGTACCATACGGCGAAGACGGAATACAAGAAGGCGGCGGGTTCAATCCTGCTTGCTGCATCCCTGACGGCATTCCTCACAGGTGTGACGGAACCGCTTGAATTCTCATTCATGTTCCTTGCACCACTGCTCTACTTGGTGCACGCACTGCTGACAGGGCTTTCCCTGTTCATTGCAGCATTGTTCGAATGGACGGCCGGATTCGGCTTCAGCGCGGGACTCATCGACTTTGTGCTGAGTACACAGGTGCCGATCGCCAACCAGCCATATATGCTGCTCGTCCAGGGTCTGGTGTTCTTTGTCCTCTACTACTTCATCTTCAGGGTCATCATCAAAGCGATGGACCTCAAGACACCAGGACGCGATGATGCGGTACTTTCCGCGGAAGCACCGGCTGGAGCCGAAGAAGGGGAGGACCTCAAGACCTCCCATGACGACAGGTACTCCCGCAAGGCCGACCAGATTCTCATCGGCCTTGGTGGAAAAGATAATATCGATACGATTGACTACTGTACGACACGCCTCAGGGTAAACGTCCATGATGAGTCCCTGATCGACGAAGGACAGATCAAATCATCAGGTGCCCATGGCGTCGCGAAACCTGGCAAGAACAACATCCAGGTCGTCGTCGGTACGGAAGTCGAACATGTGGCTGAAGAAATGAAGCGTCTTCTATAGATTCACACAGGGCACCTCTTGGAGGTGCCCTGTTATATTCTCTACCAGTTTAGTATATAATGGGGGAGAGAATGAATAGGAGGAGGAGCATGATGTTTACATTTCACCATCCAGTCGAGATCAAATTCGGAGAAGGGATCATTTCCCAGATTAATGAAATCGCAGAGGCCAAAGGTTACAGGCGCCTCATAGTCGTATCGTCAAACTCCCAGATAAAAAATGGAACGACGGAGTTCATCAACACCCAGCTTGGAGAACGGGTCAAAGCGCTCGTTTCGGATATCGAGCCGAATCCAAGTCTTGAGAATGTCAGTGCGATCGTCGAGGCGATGAATGAGCACAATGCCCATGCGGTAGTGGCGATTGGGGGCGGATCCGCGATGGATGCCTCCAAGGCGGCGGCGGCTGCATACATGCAGGATATCGCTATGGAAGATCTGCTTGAACATGATGACTTTACACGGGCCCTGCCGGTCATAGCGATACCGACGACGAGCGGTTCAGCATCCGAAGTCACTGCAGCCAGCATCATCAGTGACAAGAAAAAGGAACTCAAAGTGCCATTGATTGGCCCGGCACTCTATCCGCAGACGGCCGTGGTCGATCCCGAGCTGACACTGACATGTCCCCCGGGCGTCACTGCGGTATCGGGGATAGACATCCTCTGCCATGCGCTCGATTGCCTGGGTTCGGTCAAGCACAATCCCGTATCCGATGCATTGGCGATCCGTGCATCTAAGCTCGCATTTGAAAACCTGCTTGCTGCATACACGGAATCATCCAACAGGGAGGCGCGCAAGAACCTGTCACTCGCAAGCATGCTTGCAGGGATGGCATTCAGCCAGACCGGCACTTCCGGCTCGCATGCAACGAGCTACTACTTGACCTCCCATTACGGCGTGCCGCATGGGGAGGCGTGTGCATTTACGATGGATGCATGGTTTGTAATCAACGCAGAAGCGAACCCTGAACTTCATCAGCATGCCAGAGACATCGGTTTTGATGATGCAGCGGCACTGAGCGAGGCGTTCAATGCACTGAAGCGTCAGATGGGGCTTGCGATGACTTTCAAGGACCTCGACATCAGCCGTGGGGATATTCCGGAGATTGCCGAGAAAAGCATGCAGCCTGCAAACATGCAGAATAATATCGCACAGCTGTCCAAAGATGAAATTGTGGAGATGCTCGAAAAGAAATAGGGGTGGTGCCATGAAGAAGCGCATCCGCTTGGTATTTTTCATATCAATCCTTATGATGGTGGGGTGTGATGGCATGGAAGAAAAGACGGACTACCTGGTCGGTGTCAGTGGGGAGCTGACTGAAGCGGATCTCGATGAGGTCGGTCTGGAGCGTGATGATATAAAGCAGCGGTTTTCATTGATGAAGGTGTATGTCATATCCATGTCGGAAGCCGAGGCGGAGAAGATGGAAGGTTTGGATAAAGTGAACTATGTCGAAGTGGACCAGGAAGTACATGTGCCCGACCCTCCGGGGGAGAAGTGATTTCCATGGAACCCAGTATCCGCAGGCCCAAAACACAGGATGCTCCGGCCATTGCCCGGATCTGCCGCACCGGCTGGAAGCAGACGGTGGAGGGCTTGATCTCTGAAAGCCATCAGCATGAAACCGTCAGTTTCTGGTATAACGAAAAAAAGGTCATGCAGGATATCGCCAGAGGCCATTACAGCTACGTTGCCGAGCTGGATGGCGCAGTTGTCGGTGTGATCGGCGGCGGCAGGACGTCTGTCCGCAGCGGAGAAATATATGTCTTTTATGTCGATGCAAACCATAGGTACATGGGCATCGGTGGAATGCTTCTTCATCGTCTGACGGAGGACCACAGGAATAAAGGATTGGTGGAGCAGTGGGTGTCTGTACAGGAAGGCAATGTGCATGGCCAGCCGTTCTACGAAACCAGGGGATTCGAGTATATCGAGCAGAAATCCCGGAGGACGGGGACTGGGGAAGTACAGACTTCACTCAGGTTCAGGCGCTCCATATGAAAAGCGCTGGAGTAGATGTCTACTCCAGCGCTTTTACTTCCTCTTTGGCAATCTGTATATGATACGCCATACTATCGTCCAGGTCTTCCAGCAGGAAGGCAGCTTCGCATTTGGCAAGGTGCTCCTTTGCCGGTTCAGGGTCTTTCAGTGCAACATAAATCAGTGACATCAGATGATGTGTCCTGCCCAGATAGAACATGGAGTTGTTCTCCTGGATTCTGATGAGCAGCTTGTAGCATACTTCCAATGCCTGCACATATGAGGCGCTGTTGTAGAGACATATTGCATAGCCGTAATGGAGCTGCTTGATCATGTACCTCTCGAAACCATCCACACGTGGGAAGTCGAAAATCCGGTTCCTGTGTTTCTGGTAGAGGGTGAGGGCATCCTCATAGCGGTCCATAATGAGGTAGAGATCCCCGAGCGTGTTAATGACTTCAAGTTCCAGAGACTGGACATTTTTGGTTTCCTCAACCAGTTCGAGGAGAATTTTTTCAGCCTGTGCATACTTGTCATCATTCCTCAGGTCGATTGCGGTATATGTTCGATAGAGCCGGTCGTAGTTGCGGTATTTCAGATCGAAACCGGGTCTTTCGTTGATTGTCTTCTTTGCATCCTGAAGCGTCAGCTTGAGCATCTCCGGATGCTTGAAGTAGACATAGTCCCGCAGTTTTTCGAGATAGTAGTCGATCAGCGCATATTCCGAGTCCTCATCTATGAACAGGGTCTGCATGCTGATACTGAGACGCTGGCACAGCTTGTAAAGTACTTCTGCAGCAATCGCAGTATCTCCCCGTTCAAACCGGTATATCGTCGTCATTCCGCATATTCCTTCTGATAACTCCTTATGGGTCAGACCTTTTTGCTGTCGGATTTCCTTGAAGCGTTCGTAATATCTCATAAGTATCCTCCCGAATAAGTAAATGTTCACAATTTTTGCATATGTGAATATTGATAGAATATTTAGAATGGTGCATACTATATATATAAACATCGAAGGTGGTGATGGCATGAAAAAGATTATCAGCGCTGTGATTGTGAGTACTATTCTATTAGGCTCATTATCGGCAGTCAATACTCCTACAGCAGAAGCGAGTGTTGTAAAGAGTGGCTATGAAGAAGTTGGAACTTTTGGTAAAGGTTCCGGTTATCTTCCTGATGGCAGGCCAGCCCCTATCGGTGTTTATTAGCAACTTCTAGTAAGTTCATTTTTTCCTTACCCTTAATTGGATTACCTCTGCCCTGAATGCACCCGACCTCTTAATAATTTTGGGCAGAGGGTCTTTTTTTTGTGCAAATTTAAGGCGGGCCTTTTTTAGGACAAGATAATAATACCATATACTATATGTGAAATTCGACTGCGAAGGGGGAACCCGCGCAGTCTTTTTGTTATAATGGGCGTATTATAAAATCTTTGGAGGATATCATGAAGAAATATATCAAAGTCGTTGGCGCTGTCATAGTAAACGAAAAGGATGAGATATTATGTGCCCAGAGACCGGAAGGCAAGAACCTGGCGCTGATGTGGGAGTTCCCAGGAGGCAAGGTCGAAGAGGGGGAGGCACCGGCGGAAGCCTTGGAACGCGAACTGATGGAAGAAATGGATTGTGAAATAGAAGTGGGGGAACGGATCACCACGACAGTGCATGAATATGATTTCGGCACGGTCGAACTGACGACCTATTATGCGAAACAGCTGTCGGGTGACATCCAGCTGCTCGAACACATTGACATGAAATGGCTGCCGCGCAGGGATATAGAGGCCCTCGACTGGGCCCCTGCTGATATTCCGGCCATCGAACTGATCAAAAATGGCAGTCCTGCAAAATAGAGATATGGCCTGGTTCTTTCGGAACCGGGCCTTTATAGTGGATTAATATCGGAATTTTCAGTATAATATCCCCTATACAAATTAAGGGGTGTTCTAATTAAATGAAAGTTTCCATAGTTGGTGCAGGTAACGGGGGAGTTGTTGCCGCGGCGGATTTGACTTCAAGAGGTCATGAAGTGACGCTGTATCACTCTCTGCAGGCGTTGAAGGATCCTCATGAAGACATCATGCAGGGTAAAGTCAATTTTAAGGGGGAGGCACTCTATTTCCATAAATTCACCCAGGATCCGCTCGAAGCGGTGGAAGGTGCGGAAGTGATCATGACCTGCCTGCCGACCCATATTCTCGCTCAGATGTTCGAAGAGCTCATTCCATACCTGGAAGATGGGCAGATGGTCTTCATCAATGGCGCGAGTGCAATGAACAGCATGGTGCTGAGCAATCTATTGAAGGAAAAACGCCCGGACGCATCCGTTCTGATGGGCGAATCGATGTCCCTGACATACGCTGCACGATATGACTATGAAGAAAATGATGCGGATATCATATTGAGGAGCAAGCATAATCTTTTCAGTGCATATCCAAGCCGTGACACGGAACAGATGATGAAAAAGCTGACAGTACTCTACGATACGCTCGTACCAGCCGAGAACATCATCGAAACGGCTCTGAATAATGGAAACCCGGAGAGCCATCCGGCTCCTTCCATATTGAATACGGGGTTCATAGACAATCATGGTGACGAGTTCTATCTCTATCGTGATGGGGTGACGCACCATACGGTCAAAGTGATTGAGGCGATAGATGGGGAGCGCCAGAGGATATGTGATGCACTGGGATTCGAGGTGCTGGATAAATCCGCACGTTCCGAAAGGAGTACCTATTTCGAACCGGACAAGCCACTGAAGGAGCAGTACAACGAAAGTCCCATACTGAAGGATCTCGTCGGACCGGTCACCCTGAACAACCGCTATGTTGTGGAAGATGTGGGGTACGGCCTCGTCCTGTGGAGGAGCATTGCGGAAGCGGTGGATGTAGAGACGCCATCGATCGACTCCATCATCCATCTGACCTCACTGATGCTGGACGTCGATTTCACCCGAGAGGGGCTGACTCTGGAGAAGGTCGGCCTCGATGGCGGACAGGATCTGAATCGGCAGGTATAGAAAAGTCCTCGGCACCTCTATTTGAGGTGCCGAGGACTTTTATTCTATTCATTCTTATTATGGATGATCGCTTCCGCACCGCGGTTTTCGGCAATCTCCTTCGCCCGTCTGGTGGCGTCGTTCTTGTTGTCATACGTGTTGCTCGGACGCTTTGCCCCTTTGGTCTGGACTTTCCATTCATCATCCTCAAAGAAGACTTCCACGTCGTTGTCGGCAATCTTGCCGCCTTGCTTGCCCGGATCATCTTCATGGTCGGTGACCTTTTCATTCTTGAGTTCATCCAGTTCCTTCTGGGAGGCATCCTGATACCATTCCTTCGCCTGATCGGTACCGATGGGAATGGCACGCCCTTCGTCATAGCCCTCCTCAAGCAGGGCATTAATGATGTCAATCGCCTTTTTACGCTCCAGCTTCTCCATGTTCTTCAAAGAATCCGGATAGTCATTCATTGTATAAGGCATTTGCATTTCCCCTTTCATCAATCTTTAGTATTATAGTACCCATACAGAAGAAAGTTAAAGGTGATAATATGCTATTTACATTTACTGTAACATCCAAGGTAAGAGAAGAGTATATTAATATCGATTCGCTTGTCGAAGAAGCGCTCGCGAAAAGCGGAGTGAGGCAGGGCATCATGACGATTTTCACCCCGCACACGACAGCAGGCATTACCATCAACGAGAATGCCGACCCGGATGTGACACGTGATCTCGTCTATGGGATGAATATGACATTCGATAACAAGAAGGAGTACAGGCATGCAGAGGGCAATTCGGATTCGCACATGAAATCCTCGTTGACGGGTGCCAGTGAAACACTGATCATAGAGGGCGGCGAGGTCGTTTATGGCACTTGGCAGAGCACCTATTTCGCGGAGTTCGACGGACCGAGGGACCGGAAGGTGCATATCAAAGTGATTGAAGGCTAGAAAACAAAAAACCTGCACCCGGGTGGATGCAGGAAAAATAGGAGAAATTTTTAAGGAAATGGAATAGGTTAGTTAATAGTGATTAACTAATTTTTATAATACTGAATTTTCAGATAAATAGCAACCCTGTTTCTGAACTTTTTGCATAAATTTTTTAGTCCCGGGGTAGAGTGAATAAAACACTTCATGGAGGTCAATATGGAATTCATAAAATCTTTATTCAGTTTTCTGCTTAAATTGATTCTTGTACTTATTGTGGTCGGAACAGTCGGGGTGGCCATCCTCGCCTTCTTCCTGAAAAAGGATGTCGATGAGATCAAGGAATTCACTGAGAAGCTCAAGCATGAGATAGAAGCGGAAAATACGTAATGGCATGAGAAAAGGTGACCCTCGGGTCACCTTTTTTGGTGTTGTGGTATGGCGTCAACTGTCCCTGTGCTATTCGTTCAGCGCACGATCCAGTACTTCGATGTTATCCTGCATGATGGACTGATATGTTGCCTCAGGGTCATCCTCATCATTCAATACCGCCAGGTTATGGAATTCGAGTGGTTCGGTGCCGGTCTCTTCACGTATCGTGTCCGTCACTTTTGAAGTGATGTTCTGTTCATATAGGATATATGGTATTTCATGCGCTTCTATATCCTCGATGATCTGTGTCAACTCCTGCTGGGAAGGCTCCTGGTTGTTCAGCCCGGATATGCCGACCTGTTCGAAGTGGTATCTGTCGGCAAGGTAGCCGATGGATTCATGGGAGATGTAGACGGTATCGCGGACAGGGTCTTCTGTAATGGTCCCGAGTTCCGTGTGGATGGCCGTCAGTTCCTCTTTCAGTACTTCAAAGTTTTCGGTGTAGGCCGACTCATTGTCCGGGTCCATTTCCACAAGTTGGTCCCTGATGGCTTCTGCCATTTCGACAGAGAGCTCAGGATCGAGCCAGATATGGGGGTCTGTCCCGTGTTCGTGTCCATGCTCATCGTCGTGTCCATCTTCGTCTTCATGACCTGCTTCATCTTCATGCTCGTGCGCATGGTCATGCTCAAATGCTTCCTCGGATATGCCGTCGGCAGCAGAGAAGAATACAGTGTGTTCTTCGACTGCGCCCCTGATCTTTTCCGAAACGGGATCGAGTGTGTCGGTCGTATAGATGAAAAGATCGCCTTCTGCATATTCGAGCATATCCTTCTGCGTCGGTTCATAAGTATGGATGTCGGCGCCATTCGGATAGATGGTCTCGACTGTGACCGCATCTCCGCCAATCTGTTCGGCAAAGCTCTTCAATGGGAAGACGGTCGTATAGACTGTGAGGGAACTGCTGTCTGTTTCATTGGATTCCGTAGTTGAGTTGCCGCATGCTCCGAGAATCATTGTAAAAACGAACATAAGCCCCAAGAATAGGTATTTTTTCATAAAGTGCTCCTTCATAGCGTAATGATTACGATTTAAAATTATATCGTAATGATTTCGATTAGGCAAGTGCAATCTTAAATTTTGGCCGTCCATCTATAAAAGTGTTGAAAAAATATCGATAAACCTTTAAAATGGTTAAGGCGGTTCAATGTTGATGAGGAACCTGTTATCATTGAATACCATCGTTTCATCCCGTTTAGGGATGATCAACTGGCCAGTTGAAATGGAGTCCGGGACAGCTTCCAACACGTCCCTGGACATGGTATAATAGCAACATTATTCCGATTTGGATGTTCCTCACCGCAAAGCGGAACAGGTAATGAGTAAAGGAGGCGTAACTGATGAGAGTAAATGTAACTTTGGCTTGCACTGATTGTGGAGATCGTAACTATATTACGACTAAAAACAAAAGAAACAATCCTGAGCGTATTGAAATGAAGAAATACTGCCCAAGATCCAATAGCTATACAATCCACCGTGAAACCAAGTAACGGATCTGCCGCCCATCGGGCGGCTTTTTATTTTGTCGGAAAGGCCATGGTTTTGAGTACATGATTCATATTGGATTGTGGTATATTGGGATAAAAAGGGTAAAAAGGAGCGCTTTTTATGACAACGATTATGGATGGCAAAGCAGTTGCAGCACATTTATCTGAAGGAATTCGATATGCGCTTGAGGAATCACACAAGCATGGCATCAAACCGAAAGTCGCTTTTGTGAGGGTGGGCGGCCTGTCGGATTCCATCTCCTATGAGCGGGCGGCGATGAAACGTTTCGAGAAACTGTCGATCGATATGGAACAGTTCCATTTTCCGGAAGATGTTTCAGCCAGGGCTTTTCTGACAAAATTCAGGGAGATCAATGAGGACTATTCTATAAACGGCATTCTTCTGCTGCAGCCGCTTCCCAAGCACATAGACATGAAGCGGGTGGTGGAACTGATGAACCCGATGAAGGATATTGACGGAATGACCCCTTTCAATCTCGGCCAGGTCCTGACCGATGAAAAGAATCGGCTTGAGCCATGCACACCTGCAGGTGTGATGGAGATGCTCGATTTCTATGATATAGACCTGAAAGGGAAGAACGTCACCATCGTCGGGGCGAGTGCGGTAGTCGGCAAGCCGCTGTCACTGCTTTTCATGAACCGTGATGCGACAGTGACGACATGCAACCTGTATACGGATGATCTGGTCGCCAAATGCCGGGAGGCGGATGTCATCGTCAGTGCAGCCGGGGCGATCAACCTGATCGGGGCCGAGCATGTGAAGGAAGGGGCAATCGTCGTCGATGTCGGCATCAACTTCAATGATGAAGGGAAGATGGTCGGTGATGTCGATTATGAAGCGGTGAAGGACAAGGCTTCCTATATCACTCCCGTGCCGGGCGGCGTCGGGGCAATAACGACCACAGTGCTTGCCTATCATCTGATGATGGCAACCGACTACCAGAAGGAGCCGGTCCTCTTCCTGGAACGCTAGAGAAAGCCATGCAGAAATTTCTGCATGGCTTTTTTTGATGTCACGCTACAGCATGACGATATTTAGAATATCGATGAATGAAATGAAAGTCATTTCCGTGTCATCCTCCGGATGATGTCCGATCAGTACCATGCTCCATGTATCGACCTGGACGAGCCTGAGATCGACCTGAAAACGGAATCCGTCATAGTAGTATTCGACCGTCACACATCTTTTTTCATGAAGTGCCTTCTTAAGGACACGATTCATTTCATCCAGGCGGTCATCGGACAGGACCGGCCGCTCAATCCTGGTCTGGTCCTCCACCATCTGCGCCACCCTTTCAAACTGTTCGGGCATGGTGGCGAAAGGTGCCCATTTGATCATCCCGCGCCCCTGTGGAATATTGGAGTCGAGTTCGTCCATTGGCATATCCCGGTAGTCCATCTGCATCCCCTCCCTGATCTGTTCCTCTGTCACCATCAATTATACGAACATATGTTCGCTTTTTCAAGGGGCTTTAATCTTTTCATTTAGGGTATGGTAGATGGTGTGCTACTATAATAGAAAAAAGACGGAGGAGGAATCAGCATGATCGGATATGTCGGCACTTATACCAAAGAGCATGGCAAAGGAATATACAAGTTCAATCTGGATGTGGAAACGGGGAAACTGACTGCCGTAGAAGAGGCGGCGGAATCTCCGAATGCCACCTATCTGGATATTGAAAACGATCGTATATATGCAATAAAGAAAGGAAAAACGAAGGCGGGAATCGCCACGTTCGAAATCAGCGACATGGAGACGGGGGAACTGCGCTTCATCGAGGATTGTCTGGAGGAAGGTGCTTCAGGATGCCACCTGACGCTCACTTCAGATCAGAATTATATAGTGGATGCGGTCTATCTGTCCGGGGAAATCCGTCTGTATCGTGTGGATGAGCGCGGCGTAGCGTCAGAGCGTCTGGATATTTTTCAGGTGGAGGGGGATGGACCCCATGAGCGCCAGGACAACCCTCATTCCCACTTCGTCACCGAGACGCCGGACAGGAGATACATCGCAGCAGTGGATCTCGGAGCGGACAAGATTGTAACGCTTGAGATCAAGGATGACAAATTGGAGAAGGTGTCGGAATGCAAAGTGGCCGCAGGCAGTGGCCCAAGACATCTTGTCTTCGATGACAGCGGGACTTATGCATATATTTTCACCGAGCTTTCGAATGAAGTGATCGTCGCCAACTATCACGCTGGGGAATTCTTCCCGGTTGAAACGTATTCCGCACTTCCGGAATCATTTGATGGACATTCCCAGGGGGCTGCCATCCGCAAGCATCCGAATGGAAAGTACATCTATGTATCCAACCGCGGTCACGACAGCATCGCTGTATTTGAAATCATTGAGGAAGGCAAGGCGCTGAAACGCCTCCAGATCGAGTCTACAAATGGGGACTGGCCAAGGGATTTCAACCTTACACCGGACGGGGGATATCTGGTATGTGCCCATGAACGCTCACATAACCTTGTACTGTTCAAGGTGAATGAAGACGGCACCATCGAACGGCAGGAAGGCGAACTGGAAGCACCGGAAGGCGTCTTTGTCGGATTCATCTAAATGAACAGAAAAGGATTATGGGTTGTCCTGGCTCTGATACTGATTGCGGCAGCGTTGCTGTTTCTGCCCCTGGCGGACCGGACGAGTGGTTCTGAGCGGGTGATCGTCGATCACACACTCCAGGAAATCGTCCATCCCGGATGCTACGACCAGGCGGAGCTGACGAACTATATCGATGAGGTATCATTTTCAAGGGCGACGGAGGAACTGGACTATCGTATCGAAGATGAATGTTCAAGCGAACGTCTTGCGGAAGGAAAAGAGAGTGTAATAAGTAAAATATTTAATCGATAAAATTATGCTGATAATATTGATTTTTCAGAAAACTGGTGCTATTATTTGTTCATACCATTTTTTCATTCTTTCAACTATTTTTTGGAATTGCCTTCCATAGGAAAACCCCGCCACATTTGATTGTGGCGGGGTTTTCTGATGTCATTTTATTTTTATATCATCATATTTTGAGTCGCGGATGGCATAGGCCACATAAGGGCATGTCGGCTGTACCTTCTTGCCGTCCTCGCGGGCCATTTCGACCACTTCATCCACAAGGTCTTTCGCCAGCCCCCTGTTGCGGTGGCTCGGTTTCGTATACGTGCTGGTCACATCATAGTACTCCTCATGGTCATTGTAGATGAGTTCTGCAACCACTTCATGTCCTTCTTCCAGATAAAGTCTGCCATCTTCCTTTTTCAGCATATTGATGCCTCCTTATGACAATGCTTTTGTAATCTGCGGCACTACCTGCTTCTTGCGTGATACCACACCCTCCAGAACCGCTGAATTCTCATCCAGGGCAACATCGAACGCCTTTTCAATGGAGTTTGCATGTGCACCAAGTGCGAGAACCCTGGAGTTCGAGTTCAGGATATCCGTGACGACAAGTACAAAAAGATCGTAGCCGTCCTTCTCAATCTGTTCATTGATGGCGGATTCAAGTTCTTCCTTCCGCTCGAACACTTCGTCCACATCGACGACGTTGACCTGGGCGATGCGTGTCGTCCGTTCTCCCATCTCGAACGTCTTGGCGTCTCCGGTGATGAGCGCCTCGGCAGACTTGTCACTTGTGGATGCGCCGGCCTTCAGCATTTCGATGCCGTACGCCTCAAGATCGATTTCTGCAATCTCCTTGAGCGCTTCGGCAGCTTTCCTGTCCTCCTCGGTCGTTGTCGGCGATTTGAACAGCAGCGTATCCGAAATGATCGCAGAAAGCATGAGTCCCGCCATCTCCTTGGAGATATCGAGGTCATTCTCCTTATATACCTTCTTCAGGATTGTCGCAGTGCAGCCGACAGGCTCTGCACGATAGTAGAGTGGTGATTCCGTACGGAAGTTGGCTATACGATGATGGTCGAACACTTTCAGTATGTTGGCCTTCTCGATGTTCTCTGCAGACTGCTGGAACTCATTGTGATCCACCAGTATGACAGGTGCATCGTCCTCGAGCGATTCAAGCAGTGCAGGCGCTTCGACGCTGAAATGGTCGAGTGCATACTGCGTTTCGGGGTTGATCTCACCGAGGCGGCAGGCAACAGCATCATTGCCGAGCTTCTGCTCGATGTCCGCTGTGACGAGTGCGGAAGTGATCGTGTCGGTGTCCGGGTTCTGGTGTCCGAAAATTTTGGTCTGGCTCATGGTTTTTCATTCTCCTTTTGGTATGTTATTACTTTTCCCATTTTACCATTGAAGTATTCATCCTTCTATGGTTCTACGGTGGCACCAAGTGCATTTTTGAAATGATCGAGTGCGCTCTCATGTGCCGGGCCGTTGAACGAGGCGACGCATGAGGCGGGAACGACGATGCCATAGCCATTGTTGTAGGCATCGACCGCCGTATGCATGATGCAGATGTCGGTCACAAGGCCGGTCAGAGTCACGGTATCGATGTCCCGCTCCTGGAGCAGCTGGTTGAGCGGTGTACCTGCAAAGGAGCTGTAGCGGCGCTTGTCGATGAAGAAGACGTTCGGTGCATCCATGATTTCCGTATAGGCGTCCCGGACTTTGCCGTACAGCGCGCGGCCCTCCGTGCCTTCTATGTTGTGCGGTGGAAACAGTTTCGCTTCCGGGTGCAGCGTGTCCTGTTCAAAATGAAGATCCATCATGAAGAATATCGGTTCTCCGGCTTCATGTGCGGCACGGATCCGATCCACGATGGCCGGCTCGATCGCCTGGGCGGCACCTCCCGCGGTCAGCCTGCCGTCGGGTGCAGCAAAGTCGTAGGAATAGTCGATCACGAGCAGTGCATTGTTCATTTATAATCCCCCTTCCGTTTTATGTTCTTCATATCCATTATGCCATATCCCGCCGCCTATACATAAATGATATATTCAGCAGGGTGATGATGGCGATGATGATGGTGAAGAAACTGAAGTAGTAGTTCCCATCCGTCACGGTGATGATGTATCCGCCGATGACCGGGCCGATGATGCTGCCGAGGCTGAACAGGATGCCGGCCATCAGATTGCCGGCCGGGAGGTTCGATTTTGGTGTAATGTCCGTCATATAGCTGATGCCTAAAGAATACATGGAGCCGACGAAGACGCCGGCGAGTATGAACAGCAGCACCAGCATGGCAAACGAACTGCTGTAGAGTTCCATGAACAGGAAAGTCACAGCCCCGAGCACGAGAAGTACCGTGATGAGCCGGCTGCGGCCAATCCGGTCCCCGAGCGCACCGATCGGCACCTGCAGGAGAATCGCACCGAAGCTGAAGGCCGGCAGGATCCAGGTGATGTCGGAAAGGGCGAAGCCGTTCCTGACTGCAAATACGGGGAAGTTGCTGTTGAGCGACGACTCGAAGATGCCGAACAGCATCGGGAAAAGGAAAGCGATCCAGCTCGTTGCGAGCACAGCCCTGAAATTCCGGAAGGTGTTGAATAGCGTGATGGGCACTCCGGAATCGACCGGCATCGCGTCTTCAGCCCCCTTCAGCAGGAAGATGAGCGGCCAGCCCATCATGGTGAGTATACCGGAGACGACGAACGGCAGCGGTTCCCAGATGGTTACGAGTTCACTGACCTTCGGCCCGATCATGAAGCCGAACGAGAAGAACAGGCCGTAGAAGGCGATGACACGGCCGAGCTTGTGCTGCGGAGTGCTCTGTGTCAGCCACGTCTGGGTGCTGAAGTGGAGCACATTGTCGCCGACGCCGACAAGCAGGCGGAGCAGGAACCATATCCATATCGAATCAAGCACCGGGAACAGCAGCATGGAGATGCCGACGATGATGCCTCCGGCGATGATCATGGGTCTGAAGCCGTATTTCCTGAGCGGGGCTTCGATGAATAGGGCGGACACGAGTACGCCTATGTAGAGACCTGAGGCATGCAGTCCATTGAGTGTGGCATGCACTTCCCGGTTCTCCAGGATGAAGGAGATCAGCGGGAGGAGCATCCCCTGTGAAAAGCCGGATATGCAGACGATCAGGGACAGGATGATGAAGCGTGCCCTGAAACTTGCAAATTTCATGATATTCCTCCAATGATATTATGTTGGTATAGAATTTGGTTGTGTTAGAATGATTATAACTGATTTGGAGCACTTCATGGAGGGACTGTAAAAAATGTATCAATTTGAAGATGACAGTTTTATGCTGCACACCGATTTGTATCAGATCAATATGGGCAAGACCTATCTGGAGCAGGGCCTGGAGAACCGGACCGCCGTGTTCGACCTGTATTTCAGAAGCATGCCGTTCGGCAATGGATATGCCGTCTTTGCCGGGCTCGAGCGCATCATCGATTTCCTGAAGAACCTGAAGTTTACGGAATCGGACATAGAATATTTAAGGTCGATCGGCTATGAGGAGGATTTCCTTGCATACCTGAAGGAACTGCGCTTCACAGGGAAAGTGCGCGCCATCCAGGAAGGGGAGCTCGTCTTCGCCAATATGCCGCTCGTCCAGGTGGAGGCGCCGATCATCGAAGCCCAGCTCATCGAGACCGCACTGCTCAACATCGTCAACTTCCAGACGCTGATTGCAACGAAGGCGAGCCGCATCCGCCAGATTGTGCCTGACGGCACACTGATGGAGTTCGGTACGCGCCGGGCCCATGAGTTCGATGCTGCACTGTGGGGCGCCCGCGCGGCAATCATCGGTGGATTCGACGGCACAAGCAATGTCAGGGCGGCGAAACTCTTCGGCCTGAATGCCAGCGGTACACACGCCCACGCCATGGTCCAGGCATATGGCGACGATTACGATGCCTTCAGGGCCTACGCGGATTCCCATGAGGACTGCGTCTTCCTCGTCGATACGTTTGATACATTGAAATCCGGCGTGCCGAACGCGATCAAGGTGGCCAAAGAGTATGGCGACAGGATCAACTTCATCGGCATCCGCCTCGATTCCGGCGATATCGCATACCTTTCCAAAGAGGCGCGGAAGATGCTCGATGATGCCGGTTTCCATGACGTGAAGATCATCGTCTCGAATGACCTGGACGAAGTGACGATCCTGTCGCTCCTGTCGCAGGGGGCGAAGGTCGACAGCTGGGGCATCGGCACCAAGCTGATTACAGCATACGACCAGCCGGCGCTCGGCGCGGTCTATAAGCTTGTGGCCATCGAAAACGCTGAAGGGGAGCTTGAGAACAGAATAAAAATTTCAGGCAACCCGGAAAAGGTGACGACACCGGGCAAAAAGAACATCCACCGGATCATCAACAAAAATACAGGGATGTCGGAAGGTGAATACATTACGCATTTTGGGGAAGAGATAAAGGAAGATGAGCCCCTGCTCATGTTCCACCCCATCCATACGATGAAAAGGAAGCTCATCCGCTCCTATAGAGCGGTGGAGCTGATGAAGGACATCTTCATTGATGGGGAGTGCGTGTATGAGCCGGAGAACATCGACACGATAAAACGGCGCCATGAAGAGCGCCTCGGTCTGCTGTGGGAGGAGTACAAGCGTTTCCTCAATCCGGAGGAGTATCCGGTCGATCTCTCAAGGGAACTGTGGCAGATCAAGCAGGACCTCATCGAGGAATCAAGTAATAAAACATTGGAGTGATGTAGGAATGAGAACATTACAGAAAGAAATTGTTGAGCAGTTCAATGTGAAGCCGGAAATCGATCCTGGAACAGAAGTCAGGGAAATCATCGATTTCATGAAGGATTATGTAAAAAATTATACATTCATCAAATCATTCGTCCTCGGCATTTCGGGCGGCCAGGATTCGACCCTGCTCGGAAAACTGGCCCAGATGGCAGTCGATGAACTGAATGAGGAAGTCGAAGGGGGCGGCTATGAGTTCCATGCGCTCCGCCTGCCGTACGGCAAGCAGAACGATGAGCAGGATGCCATTGATGCCATTGAATACATCCAGCCGACAGCGTCCGCGACCATCGATATCCGTCCGAATGTGGAGCGCAGCATCGCTTCATTGAAGGAAGCCGGGTACGAACTGACGGACTTCCTCGAGGGCAATGAAAAGGCGCGGGAACGGATGAAGGCGCAGTATGCCGTGGCTGCAACAACGAATGGTGTCGTGCTGGGGACGGATCATCCGGCCGAAGCCATCACAGGCTTCTATACGAAGTTCGGCGACGGTGCAGCCGACCTCGTCCCGCTGTTCGGCCTGAACAAACGTCAGGGCAAGATGCTTCTTGAATATCTTGAAGCACCGGAGCACCTCGCCAACAAGATACCGACAGCCGACCTTGAGGATGACAAGCCGATGCTCAGCGACGAAGAGGCGCTTGGTGTCAGCTACAAGGCGATTGACGATTTCCTCGAAGGCAGGGAAGTGTCGGACGAAGACTACGAGACCATCATCGGATGGTACAAGAAGACCCAGCATAAACGGGATCTTCCTTATCACCGCTACAACAAGCCCGCCTATGGAGAAAAGCAGGAGGACTAGGATCTCCCTGCTGGGCAGAACAGCTATATTCAAGCAGAAAGAAAGGTAGAATCGAATGATAACAGCCATATCACAAAACCCGTGGCTGATGGTGCTCGTCATCTTTGTCATAAACATCGTCTATGTGAGTTTCCTGACATTGCGTACCATCTCTACACTCAAGGGATACCGTTATACAGCAGCAATATTCAGCATCCTGGAAACCTTCGTGTACGTCATTGGACTGGGCCTGGTGCTTGAGAACCTGGACCAGTTCCAGAACGTCGTCGCGTACGCATTCGGTTTCGGGGTCGGCATACTCGTCGGCCTCAGGATAGAGGAGAAGCTCGCCCTCGGTTATCTGGTCGTCAACGTGATCACATCCGAAATAGACAAGGATCTCCCGAAGAACCTGAGGGATCTGGGCTACGGGGTCACGCATGGCTATCAATATGGCCGGGATGGAGAGCGGATGACGCTGCAGATACTTACGCCAAGAAAATATGAACGCAAGCTCATTGCGACGATCAAGGAGCTCGACGAACGGGCGTTCATCATCACGCATGAACCGAAGAACATCAATGGCGGCTTCTGGACGAAGGGTGTCAGACGCAGACGCCTCAGAAGCTATGAGCCTGAAAATGTAGAAGAAGTATTGGAGGAAATTTCCGAAGCTGAGGAATCGGAAAGTGAGAGAAATGTCGAAAAAGAAAAAGTTTAAAGTGGAAGATGGCGAATCCCTGGAGGCGTGCCTTGCCCGGATGCGGGAGGAAGGCTACCAGCCCGTCCGGCGCATGGAGCGTCCCGTGTTCATCGAGCAGAATGGAGAGCGCATCGTCGATCATCAGGAAATTGTATTTGAAGGAAAAAAGATTGAGGAATAGGCGGATAATTCATTTATCCACCTATTTTTTCGAACAATTTTATTTTATTTCAAAAAATTGTTCGTTTTTTCATGCGTTTTGTTATAATGGAAAGGAAATAAAACTAAGGAGCGTGTATGCATGATTTCTCGTTATTCCCGTGAGGAAATGTCAAAGATATGGACAGAAGAAAATAGATTCAGAGCATGGCTGGAAGTGGAGATCCTTGCGTCAGAAGCATGGGCGGAGCTCGGCTACATACCAAAGAATGAAGTAAAGGAAATCCGGAAGAATGCACGGATCGACGTGGACCGCATCAAGGAGATTGAAGCGGAGACGCGCCATGACGTCGTCGCATTTACACGCCAGGTGTCCGAGACGCTCGGTGAGGAGAAGAAGTGGGTGCATTACGGACTGACCTCCACCGATGTCGTGGATACCGCCCAGAGCTATCTGGTCAAGCAGGCGAATGCGCTGCTGGAGAGCGACCTTGAGGCGTTCATTGAAGTTCTGGCCGACAAGGCGCGGGAACATAAGACGACATTGATGATGGGACGTACACACGGTGTCCATGCGGAACCGACGACCTTCGGCATCAAGATGGCGCTCTGGTACACTGAGATGAAACGCAACCTCGAACGCTTCAGAAATGTCAGGAAGGAGATTGAGGTCGGCAAGATGAGCGGTGCCGTCGGCACATTCGCAAACATTCCACCGGAAGTGGAGAGCTATGTATGCGAACACCTCGGACTCGACACGGCTGAAGTATCGACCCAGACGCTGCAGCGTGACCGCCATGCCTACTACATAGCGACACTCGGCCTGATTGCGACATCAATCGAGAAGTTTGCGGTGGAAATACGCGGATTGCAGAAGACCGAAACACGGGAAGTGGAAGAGGCGTTCGGCAAAGGGCAGAAGGGTTCCAGTGCCATGCCGCACAAGCGCAATCCGATCGGGAGTGAAAATGTGACGGGGCTCTCCCGCGTCATCCGCGGCTACATCACAACGGCCTATGAAAATGTGCCGCTATGGCACGAGCGGGACATCTCGCACTCTTCGGCCGAGCGGATCATGCTGCCGGATGTGACGATCGGGCTCGACTACATGCTGAGCCGGTTTACCAACATCATCAGAAACCTCACGGTCTTCGAGGACAACATGAGGGCGAACATCGACAAGACTTTCGGTCTCGTCTACTCCCAGCGTGTCATGCTCACGCTGATCGACAAAGGTCTTGTGCGTGAAGAGGCATATGATCTCGTCCAGCCGAAGGCGATGGAATCGTGGGAGACGAAAGTACCATTCAGGGAACTGGTGGAAGAGGACGCGCGCATCCAGGACCTTCTGACTGCAGAGGAGATAGAGGAGTGCTTCGATGAAAACCACCACTTGAAACGCGTGGACATCATTTTCCAGAGGGCAGGACTGGAATAGCCGCAATTCTCTTAAAACAGCAGGCGGGAATGTGATAAGATGAATCTACCGATTGCTGAAGGAGCGGTTTAATGTACAAAAGTATGAAATTGGGTCTGCTGCCTGTACTGGTCCTTGTTGTGGCCGGGTGTGGCATCACCCTGGATGAAACAGAAACACAGGCGCATGGGACTTTTGAAAAAGGGTATGCCGTGGCTGAAATAGGAGAGCTCGAGGCACTCCCGGATATCGAGGTCATCGATGGCGTCACCTACGTTGATGATATTCTGGTCGTCAATAAGGAAATTCCTCTGCCGGCCGATTACAACCCGGGGCTCCAGCCGGAAGTCATAGAGGCCTACCAGCAGATGTTCCGTGACGGGGCGGAACGTGGGCTCGACTTTGTGCTGGTCAGCGATTTCAGAACCTACCAGTATCAGGAGCAGCTGTACAACAGGTATGTCGCCCGTGACGGGCAGGAAGCGGCCGACCAGTACAGCGCAAGGCCCGGGCATTCGGAGCATCAGACCGGGCTTACCGTCGATGTCGGCTCCGCTGACAGTGCCTCCAACCTTACCGTCGAGTTCGGTGATACGCCGGAGTACGAATGGATGAAGGATGTGGCCCATGAGTACGGGTTCATCGTCCGCTATCCCGAAGGGAAAGAGCATATCACGGGGTACATGTATGAGCCGTGGCACCTGAGATATGTCGGTGACGAAGCAGAAGCGATATATGAAAGCGGCCTGTCCCTTGAGGAATACCTGGGCATCGATTAGAATGACCTGACCGGCATCAGCCGGGCGGGTCATTTTTGCTTTTGAAGTCTTGTAAAAATCGCATATATAATAAAACAGCAGCATGCTAAAAATGCTATAATATCCTTATGAATTCTGATGGGAGTTTTATAAATGCTTAAAGATTGCAAACATGTATTCAAGCTGGACCCTGCAAAGGAGATCAGCGACGAAGACCTGACCCGGATCTGCGAGTCGGATACGGACGCCGTCATCATCGGCGGCACTGACGGCATCACGGAGGACAATGTGCTGAACCTGATGGCGCGGGTGCGGCGATTCTCTGTACCGGTCGCACTGGAAGTGACATCGACCGAAGCCGTTATGCCCGGATTCGACCACTATTTCATTCCGGCAGTGTTCAATACGGACGACATCAAGTGGCAGCATGGACTGATGCTCGAGGCATTGTCGGAGTATGGGCATCTGCTTGATTATGATGAGGTGTCTCTGCTTCCATACATCATCATGAACCCGGAATGCAAGGCCTTCAAAAAGGCGGAAGGGAAACGTGTGGCGCCTGAGGTGCTTCCACACTACATCAATATGATGGACAAGCTCTATCAGACCGAGTATATATATATTGAGTACAGTGGCACCTACGGAGATGCGGAGATCATGAAGACCGTGCGTGAAAATGCAGAGCACTCCCACATCATCTATGGGGGAGGCATCTCCTCAAAGGCGGAAGCCGAAGAGATGGCACAGTACGCCGACACCATCGTCGTGGGGAATGTCATCTACGACAGCCCGAAGAAAGCACTCAGGACAATCATTAAATAAATTGGAGTTTTTATAATGGATCTAAGTTTGATGAATAAAGAACAGAAGAAAGCCATCCGGACGACCGAAGGGCCGCTGCTCATCATGGCAGGGGCAGGCAGTGGGAAGACCCGGGTGCTGACGCACCGGGTCGCCTATCTGCTCGGCGAGAAGGAAGTGCCGGCAAGAAACATACTGGCCATCACATTCACCAACAAGGCGGCAAGGGAGATGAAGGACCGTGTCGCTGCACTGGTATCGGAAGGTGCGGAGAATATGTGGATCTCCACCTTCCACTCCATGTGTGTGCGGATACTGAGAAGCAATATAAACCACCTGGGATATGAGAACAGCTTCTCCATCCTCGATCCGACGGACCAGAAATCCGTCGTCAAAGATATACTGAAGCGGCGCAATCTGGACATAAAGCAGCATAATCCAAGAGGCATCATCGGCTTCATCTCCGACAAGAAGAACCAGCTGATCCGGCCGGAGGAGAGCATCAGGGATGCAGCGGCCTACCCGGATACGCTGTACAGTGAAATTTATCATGACTACCAGCAGATCCTCTACCGCAATAGTGCCCTCGATTTCGACGACCTGATCATGCTTACAATCGAGCTGTTCGATAAGGAGCCTAAGGTTCTGGAGTACTACCAGAACCGTTTTCAGTACATCCATGTGGACGAATACCAGGATACGAACCATGCACAGTACCGTCTGATCAGACAGCTTGCGGCGAAATACCGCAATATCTGCGTGGTGGGGGATTCCGACCAGTCCATCTATAAATTCAGGGGTGCGGACATCACCAATATCCTCAACTTCGAGGATGACTACCCGGAAGCGGTCGTCATCAAGCTGGAGCAGAATTACCGTTCAAGCAAGAATATCCTGGATGCGGCAAATGCCGTCATCAAGAACAATACGGAGCGCAAGCCGAAGGCGCTCCGTACCGACCGGGATGGCGGACCGAAGCTTCAGAACCTCGTTGCCGACTCGGAACGTGGCGAGGCCGAGGAGGTCGTCAGGAACATACTGGATCTCTCAGGCAAATACAGCTACAGCGACATGGCGATCCTGTACCGGACGAATGCCCAGTCGAGGGCCATAGAGGATACACTTGTCAAATCGAACATCCCATATAAGATGGTCGGCGGCATCAAATTCTACGACCGCAAGGAGATCAAGGATCTGATGAGCTATCTGAAGGTCATCCTGAATCCGAACGATGATATCAGTTTCGAGCGCATCGTCAATACACCGAAGCGGGGCCTCGGGCCGAAGACGGTCGATAAACTGAAGGCACATGGACAAAATACCGGCATCAGCATCTTCGAGGCAATCAAGGAATCCGACTTCATCGGCATCCCGAAGACGGCTGTCGTCAAGCTGATGGGTCTTGTCGATCTGCTTGAGAAGCTGCAGCAGAAGGCCAGATTCATCACCATCACCGAACTGGTGGATGAAGTGCTGAAAACGACAGGCTATATGGAAATGCTTGAGGCGGAGAAGACGATCGAGTCGAGAAGCCGTATCGAAAACCTCGAGGAATTCAAGACGGTCACAAGCGAATTCGACAGGGATAATGAGATTTCTGATGATCTGCTCTTCACATTCCTGAGTGACATGGCACTTGTGTCCGACCAGGACGGTGTCGAAGACGACAGTGGGGTGACACTCATGACGATGCATGCTTCAAAAGGTCTCGAGTTCAAGATTGTCTTCATCGTGGGCCTCGAGGAAGGCATCTTCCCTTCAAGACGGGTCGCCTACGATGACAAGGAACTTGAAGAGGAAAGACGTCTGATGTATGTGGCACTCACCCGGGCTGAAGACCAGCTGTTCCTCTCACGGGCCAACAGCCGCATGATCTACGGCAAAACGGAGACGAACATGCAGAGCCGCTTCCTGGCGGAGATTCCGGAAACACTGATGGATGGCGGCAGTTCATTCGAACAGAATGGTTTCTTCACCAGCAATAGCCGGAAGAAACAGGCGCCGAAAAGAAGCCGTGTAGTGACGAACAACAGCGGCGTCAGCTTCTCCATCGGAGACAAGGTCGAGCATAAAAAGTTTGGAGATGGCATCATCTCGGCAATCAAAGGGGAAGGCGACAGCCAGGAACTGGACATCATCTTCACCAAAGTCGGCGTCAAACGACTGCTTGCGAATTTTGCACCGATTGAAAAGAAGGAGTAGGTGGATCCAATGGAAGAGAAAATCAAGGCACTGCAGGATAAGCTGAACCGCTATAACTATGAATACCATGTGCTCGACAATCCGACCATTCCTGATAGCGAGTATGACAGGCTGCTGCATGAACTCATCGCCCTGGAGGAACAATACCCGGAGTACAAGACGGATACGTCCCCGACTGTAAGGGTGGGCGGTGCAGTCCTCAGTCGATTTGAGAAAGTGGCCCATGATACACCGATGCTCAGCCTGGCCAACGCCTTCAATGAAGAGGGTCTCAGGGCGTTCGACAAGCGGGTCCGGGAAGCTGTGGGGGAAGTGGAATACATGTGCGAGCTCAAGATAGACGGTCTTGCCGTTTCGTTGAAATATGAATCGGGACGGTTCGTACAGGGGACGACCCGTGGTGACGGGACGGTTGGTGAGAACATTACCTCCAACCTCCGGACCATCCGTGCAATTCCACTGACCCTGGATCGGCCGCTCTCCTTTGAAGTCAGGGGAGAGGCATATATGCCGAAATCATCTTTTGAAAAGCTCAATGAAGAGAAGGAGAAGAATGGGGAAACACCATTTCAGAACCCGAGGAATGCGGCGGCAGGATCGCTGCGGCAGCTTGATCCGAAACTTGCGGCCAAGCGGAACCTTTCGGTCTTCCTGTACAGCGTGAATGATCTGACGGAGCTTGAGGCGGAGACGCAGAGTGCAGCGCTGGATGAATTGGACGCGGCCGGCTTCAAGACCAACAGGGAAAGGAAGCTCGTCGAAAGCATCGACGACGTTCTCGAGTACATAGAATACTGGGAGAACCACCGCAATGACCTTGAGTATGATATCGATGGCATCGTCATCAAGGTCAATGCCTTCAGCAGCCAGGATGAACTGGGCTACACGGCGAAGTCGCCGAGATGGGCGATCGCCTACAAGTTCCCCGCCGAAGAGGTGGTCACGGATCTGATCGACATCGAATTGACGGTGGGACGCACCGGTGCAATTACACCGACTGCGATACTAAAGCCGGTCAGGGTGGCCGGAACGACCGTTGCAAGAGCCTCCCTGCACAATCATGAACTGATAGAGGAGAAGGATATCCGCATCAATGACAAGGTGATCATCCGGAAGGCAGGGGATATCATTCCGGAAGTCGTCCGGCCGATACTTGAGGAAAGGACGGATCAGGCGGTCTATGAAGCACCGACCAAGTGCCCGGGATGTGGTCATGATACGGTCAAGCTGGAGGATGAAGTCGCCATCCGCTGCATTAATCCCGGCTGCCCGGCCCAGCTCGTCGAAGGCATGATCCACTTCGTCTCGAGAAGCGCCATGAACATCGACGGCCTCGGTGAAAAGGTGGTCCGCCAGCTGTTTGAGGCCGAACTCATTAAGGATGTCGGTGATATCTACGCTTTGACATATGAGGAGCTCATTCCGCTCGAGCGGATGGGAGAGAAGAAGGTTGAAAATCTGCTCGGAGCAATCGAGGACTCCAAGGACAACCCATTGAGGAAGCTCCTGGTCGGCCTCGGCATCAGGTTTCTCGGCACGAAGGCGTCCGAACTCATCGCACAGGAATTCGGATCGATGGAGGAGATCATGAAGCAGCCGAAAGAACGCTTCATAGAAATCCCGGAAATCGGTGAGAAGATTGCAGCCTCCATCGTCACCTATACCCAGCACCCGGATTTCAAGGATCTGATAGGCAAATTGGAGCGCTACGGCGTCAATATGACGGAGGAGATGCAGGAAGCCTCAGGCGGCGCGTTCGAGGGAATGACTTTCGTTCTGACCGGAAAGCTTTCAGAGCTGACAAGGAACGAAGCAAAGTCGATGATAGAGAACGCTGGCGGAAAAGTGACCGGCAGCGTTTCCAGCAGGACGGATGTCGTCGTTGCAGGGGAGGAAGCCGGCAGCAAGCTTGAAAAGGCACAGTCCCTTGACGTGACGGTCTGGAACGAAAATGAATTCATAGAGAAGATGGGGCAGTAGCCATGAAGAAAAAACATATAGTATCGCTGTTGTCTCTAATGCTCCTTCTGGCAGCGTGCGGCTCTGAGGAGGCCGTGCAGCAGAACCAGGATCAGGGGGAACGCGATGGCGAAGTGGAAACGGTGCCGGTGGAAGAGCAGGAGGAGATGGTGACTTCGAGCGATGAAGTGGAACACTATCGCACAGTCATCCCCTACGAACTTTCACCATCCCGCGGACTCACCAGTTCCAACATGGTGTCGAACTACAACATTGAAGCATTCGAAAAGGGCCTTTTTGAGTTGAGCAAAGGATCATTCAGCCCGGACGAATATGTATTCCGGGAGGGACAGGTGTTCACAGAAGAGATGGTACGCGGCTATCTTGGCCGCAGCTACACTGTGGAAGAGATCGAGGAGATGTCCGAGGAGGAGAAGGCACAGAACAATGCATTCAGCAACCTTGGGCTCAACCCTTCGGTTGAGGGGGAAACAGATCCGGAAGTGATTGCCGAGGAGGCACCGCTGTACCTGTCCCATATACTGGAACAGAACTATATGGTGCAGACCGAAGATGAAGAGGCGCTTGAATTCGGTGGGATGACGATCGGGCTGGCGATGAACAGTGAATACCAGTATCAGAAAGAGCAGTATGGACCGACATTCACAAGAGCGCTCGATCCGGAGAAAGTCAGGCAGGAAGGGGAGCAGATGGCCGAGGAAATTCTTGAGCGCATACGGGCCAATGAAGACTACAGGGACATGAGGATCGTTTTCGGCATTTTCATACAGTCCACCGACACGGCCATCACTCCAGGCAACTTCGTATCGACAGCAGTAGTGGAAGGCGGGGAGGACGAAATATCGAGCTTCCAGCAGGTCAATGAGAACTATGTGCTCCTCCCTTCTTCTGATGCGAGTGCAATCAGTGAAGAGATCAACAGTGAATACCAGAACTTCAACAGGAAATTGGAATCATACTTCGACAGTTTCACGACTTCAATCGGCCACGGATACTTCGTGGATGGGACACTTGAGCAGCTTACGATAGAGATTCCCCTGGAGTACAGCAGCAGGGGCGAGGTCATCGGCCTGACACAGTATGTCAGGAACCTCGTGTCTGAGCATTTCAGGAACATTGAGGTCGAGGTTTCAATCGAAGATAAGAACCAGTCATACGCATTGATCACCAAAGACGAGGAAGAGGAGATCAGCGTGCACATCTACGACTAGCATCGACAAAAAAGGAGCATCCCTCGATGGGATGCTCCTTTTCATATGATCTTATCTGCGCTGCTTAAGGATATTTGTCGTTTCATCAAATTCGGCTTCCATCTCTTTGGAGATGCCCGTACCTTGGGTCATCTTACTTACAATGATTGCTGCAAGCGTGGATACGATGACACCAGGGATGATTTCGTAAAGGCCGGTACCGAAAGTGCCTGCTGCAATCCAGATGATTACAGTGGCGGCACCACCGACGATCGCTGCAACTGCACCTGCCCGTGTCAGGCCTTTCCAATGAAGTGAAAGGACGACGAGCGGTCCGAATGCTGCACCGAATCCGGCCCAAGCATTGGCGACGATGTTGAGGATGACGGATTCATCATCCCATGCAATGATGATTGCCACAATTGCGACGAGTACGACGGACAGACGTCCAAGAAGCACGAAGTGCTTGTCGAGTTCTTCCTTTGATTTCGTCTCTTTACCAACCGTCTTGCGGCGCATGATCTTATAGAAGTCCTGCACCAGTGAACTGGAAGTAACGAGAAGCTGTGAAGAAATCGTACTCATGATTGCGGCAAGAATTGCTGCCAGGAAGAATCCACCGATCAACGGATGGAAGAGCACCTGGCTCATGAGAATAAGGATTGTCTCAGGGTCCGACACATCGTTGGCTGTCGCATCAGTGAATGCGATACCGAGAAGACCAGTCAGACATGCACCAACGAGAGCGATGGACATCCAGATGATGCCGATGCGACGGGCATTCGGGATGAGCTTGTGGGATCTGATGGACATGAAACGCACGATGATGTGCGGCTGTCCAAAGTAGCCAAAGCCCCAGGCCAGGTTGCTCAGTATGGTGATGATTGAAACCCCGCTGATGAATGACAGATAGTTGACATCTGCCAGGCCACCGAGTTCCTCGATTCTGACGAAAGGCTCGACGCCCTGTCCTGTAAGGTTCAACCATGCCACGATTGGAATCAGTACGATTGCGATGAACATGATTGTACCCTGGAAGAAGTCGGTCAGACTGACTGCCAGATATCCCCCAACGAACGTATAGATGACGACCACACCAGCGGTGACGAAGAGTCCCCAGTGGTAAGGCAGGTCAAATGCACTTTGGAAAAGCTTTCCGCCGGATACCATTCCACTCGCTGTGTAGACTGCAAAGAATATTACAATGACGAGACCAGAAACGATCTTCAGTATGTGGCGGTTATCTTTGAAACGATTTTCGAAAAAGTCCGGAAGCGTGATTGAGTCTTCGGAAACCTCCGAATAGACACGCAGCCTCGGTGCGACCACCCAGTAGTTGATGTATGCCCCTATTGTGAGACCAATGGCGATCCAGATGCTGGATAGACCTACGCTGTACATGCTGCCTGGCAGACCCATGAGCATCCAACCGCTCATGTCCGATGCACCTGCGGACAGTGCAGTAACCCAAGGACCGATGTTACGGCCTCCGAGCATGTAACCGCTCAGGTCCGATGTTGATTGTTTATAGGCATACAGCCCTATAATAATCAGAACGATGAAGTACAGTGCCATCATTATGTACTCCTGCCATCCAGCCGTGAATGTAAATTGTGCTGAATTCAGTATCATTTTTTATCTCCTCCCCTTAGACACAATACAAAACCTGGACTTGCATTGCAAATTGATTTCGTGAAATTACGGTCCTGAAACGGACTCAACCCCCGTGGCGAAGGGAATTTCCCAGGTATAAATTTACACGGTTTAATTATACTATAGAGGCAACACATTAAAAAGAATATTTAGAAAATAAAGAAAACAATTTTACACTATTTTTCCATTTTTACAGTAATGAACCGTAAAAAGGCGGATGGAATAGATTTTTAGGACAATGTTTGATAAAATTTATATGTTCTTTATTAGAAATGGAGGGAACAGGATGTCTGAGATTAATCTGGATACGGTAAAACACGTGGCAAATCTTGCACGTATCGAAATACAAGATGAGAAGGCGGCAGAAGCTTTCACGAAGGAACTGGACAAGATTGTGGACTACGCGCACCTTCTCGACGAAGTGGATCTTGGTGAGACGGAACCAATGTTCCATGCACTGGACCTGACGAATGTCATGCGTGACGATACACCGAGTGAACCTTTGTCACAGGATGAAGCGATGAGCAATGCCAAATCTACAAAAGACGGCCACTTCAAAGTGCCAAAAATGTTATAAGGAGGGCTAGTGTGAACATTCATGAAATGACAGTGGAGACACTGTATGAAAAGATACAATCCAAAGAAATCAAACCTTCTGAAGTGATGGGTGCGCTATTCGATAGAATCGAGGCGTCTGATGAGACAATCGGTTCTTTTTTGTTTGTCAATAAAGAGGATGCGATGAAGCAGGCTGAAGCACTCGACCGTCTTCAGGCGGAAGATAGGATGGAAGGGCCGCTGTTCGGCATTCCGATGGGAATCAAGGACAACATCTGCACCAAGGATGTATTGACGACATGCGCAAGCCGCATGCTGGAAGACTTCAATCCGGTATATGATGCAACGGTCATGGAAAAGCTCAACGATGCGAATGCAGTCATGATGGGAAAACAGAACATGGATGAGTTTGCGATGGGAGGTTCCACAGAGAACTCCTACTTCAAAAAGACACGCAACCCATGGGATCTCAATGCCGTTCCGGGTGGTTCCTCGGGCGGTTCCGCAGCAGCAGTGGCGGCGGGTTTCGTGCCGTTCTCCCTGGGTTCCGATACAGGCGGCTCCGTGCGTCAGCCTGCAGCATTCTGTGGCGTCGTGGGCATGAAGCCGACATACGGACGTGTGTCCAGGTACGGCCTCGTCGCATTCGCCTCTTCCCTTGACCAGATCGGACCGATCACAAGGAATGTCAGGGACAATGCGAAGATCCTCGAACTGATTTCAGGTTCCCACACCAAGGATGCGACAAGCAAGCCGGGCATGGACAACCATTTCCTCGACGGCATCGACAAGGACCTTTCCGGCATGAAGATCGCCCTCCCGAAGGAATTCATCGGGGAAGGCATCAGCGACGAAGTGGAGGCATCCGTCAGGAAGGCGGCTGAAACATTCGAATCCCTCGGTGCGACAGTGGAGGAAGTATCCATTCCCCACACCAAATATGTGGTCAGTGCGTACTACCTGATCGCCTCCAGTGAAGCGAGTTCCAACCTTGCCCGCTTTGACGGCATACGCTACGGCTACAAGGCTGAAGGAACCGAAACACTAGAAGAGCACTACAAGAAGACGCGTGCAGAAGGGTTCGGTGAAGAAGTCAAACGCCGCATACTCCTCGGAACATTCGTACTCAGTGCCGGCCACTACGATCAGCACTACATCCGTGCCCAGAAGCTGCGCGGTGTCATAGAGCGTGAGATGAAGGATCTCTTCAATGAATATGATCTGATCATCGGTCCAACAACGCCGACGCCTGCATATGATCTCGGAGAGAAGTCCGACGATCAGCTGGAGATGTACAAGGATGACATCCTGACCATCCCGGCAAACCTGACAGGAATGCCGGCACTTTCCATCCCGAGTGGCCTGAGTGCATCCGGCCGTCCAATCGGGCTGCAGCTCATAGGAAATCACTTTGATGAGAAGAAAATATATAATGCGGCATTGAAATTCGAAGAACAGTTCAATCTTCAAGAAGAACTGAAGTCGCTGCAACTGGAGGTGCAATAATGCATTTTGAAACGGTCATTGGACTGGAAGTCCACGTTGAACTTAAAACGAACACGAAAATGTTCTCGGATGCACCTGCACACTTTGGTGCTGAACCGAACACGAACTTGAGCGTCATCGACCTTGCCTACCCGGGTACATTGCCCGTTCCGAACAAGGAAGCGGTCAACTTCGGCATGAAGGCGGCGATGGCACTCAATATGGATATTGCGGACGTGACGAAATTCGACAGGAAGAACTATTTCTACCCGGACAACCCGAAAGCATACCAGATTTCACAGTTCGACCAGCCGATCGGTGAGAATGGCTGGATAGAAATCGAAGTGGGCGGGGAGACAAGGCGCATCGGCATCACCCGCCTGCACCTCGAAGAGGATGCCGGAAAGTCGACCCATAAGGATGACCATTCACTGGTCGACCTGAACCGTCAGGGGACACCGCTTGTCGAAATCGTTTCCGAGCCGGACATCAGGACGCCTGAGGAGGCGTATGCCTATCTCGAGAAGCTGAAGGCAATCATTCAATACACCGGCGTTTCCGACTGCAAGATGGAGGAGGGGTCACTCCGCTGTGATGCCAACATCTCCCTGAGACCGTATGGCCAGGAGGAATTCGGCACAAAGACGGAGCTGAAGAACCTGAACTCCTTCAACTATGTCAGAAAAGGGCTGGAGTTCGAAGAGAAGCGCCAGGAGAAAGTGCTGATGAAAGGCGGGGAGATTCCCCAGGAGACGCGCCGCTTCGATGAAAAGAGCGGGGAGACCATCCTCATGCGTGTCAAGGAGGGGTCCGATGACTACAGGTACTTCCCGGAACCGGACCTTGTGGAAATCCACATCGACCAGGAATGGAAGGACAGGATCAAGGAAAGCATCCCGCTCCTGCCTGATGCCCTGAAGGAGAAGTATGTGAATGAATATGGCCTTCCTGCCTATGATGCCCATGTGCTCACGCTCAAGAAGGAGACTTCCGACTTCTTCAACGAGATGGTGGAGTCGCATCAGACGGACGTGAAGCTCGCCTCCAACTGGCTGATGGGCGGGGTGAATGAATACCTCAACAAGCAGCAGGTGGAACTCGGTGAGACGGCACTCACGCCGGAAAACCTGTCCGACATGATCAAACTGATCGAGGATGGCACGATTTCAAGCAAACAGGCGAAAAAGGTCTTCAACGTACTCGTCGAAAAAGGCGGGGATGCGAAGAAGGTCGTCAAGGACCTCGGCATGGAACAGATCTCCGACCCGGCAGTACTCACCGGCATGGTGACGGAAGTGCTGGATGCCAACCCGCAGTCGATCGAAGACTTCAAAAACGGGAAGGACCGTGCAATCGGCTTCCTCGTCGGCCAGATTATGAAGAAATCAAAAGGCCAGGCGAATCCGAAGATGGTCAACCAGATACTGCTTGAAGAGATCGACAAGAGATAGAATCATTCATTTCAGCAATTTAAAAAACCTTGGGTGCAGCCACCCAAGGTTTTTCTATTCGGTCATATATTCATGGATATTCTGCGCGATGCGCGCTTCAACCGGTGCTGTCAGCATCTCCGAATCGTAGTCGTAGTACGCGTCTTCGACCTCGATGCCCCGGTTGTCGATGTAGTAGTAGTCATTCTGCGGGAAATATTCCGCTTCCTCTTCTAGGACCTGGGCAAGATTTTCATGCTGGTGGGCGTCGGGATTCCCCAGCAGGTAGACGACCTTGCCTGCATCATATAGGTTCATATATGCATTCTCCAGACGGTCGGCATCCCGCTCAGGCAGCACCTCCCGGTTATAGTCGCTGATCTGCAGGGCATCGATGATGACAGCATCACTGTTTTCACTCACTGTCAGCGTCTCCAGTTCAGGGGATGCGGAATCGAGGTCGATCCGGTTGAACTCGATGTGGCTGGTGCCGAATTGCTGTGACAGCACATTGATGAAGTCCCCGGTGTAGTATGAAGGGACGACCACATCGATGATTACGGGCTCATTCTCTGCGACTGCCGCTTCATGGATTTCGTTCAGCGCCTCCTGACTGAATGAGACGGTTTCGCTGCTGTCGGTAGTGGGCTCCTCGGCTGGTTCGGCCGCTTCCTCAGCGGACGCTTCTTCGGATGGTGGTTCATCGGTTGCTGTTGATGCAGATTCGCCTGCGATGGATGCGTTCTCCCCTGCACCCTGATTCATACCGAAATTCATGTATATTCCGATGCCGAAGATGATGATGAGTATGGTTATCAGTGCTTTTTTCATGATGCCCTCCTTTAATGTCTGCACATACTGTACGTCAAATGTGATATAATGTTGAAAATTAAATTTTTCAAATTTATTATACACAAAATACTTAATGAATGACACATTTAGGATGATTATTGATGACTACAACTACTGTATACAAGAAGGCATCGGAATGCTATATCCAGGCATCACTGGATATCCTGAACCACTTCAGGACGAGTGTGAAGGAGATCCACCATGTCGGGTCCACGAGCATCCAGAGGATGGATCTGCCCGGGGAAGTCGATGTCCTATTATTGATGAAATATGAAGAAAATATAAATATGCTGGCAAACGGTATGGTCCAGGAGGGGTATGACAAAGTGAGCGGCTTTTCTTCCGACTATATCGAAGAGGTCGTCCTGCGTGACAATCAGGACGATTTCGAGGTGAATTTCATTCTGATGCATCATGAATCGGAAAGAAAGGACGAAATCCTCTACTGCAGGGACTGCCTCAATGAGAATGAACGGTATATCGAACAGTTCCGCAAGCTTAAAAAGGCCTATCTGGAGCAGAGGATGGACCAGGCGGAGTACGAGCTGAGAAAAGCCGGGCTGTTCAATGCGATCATGGACCGGGAGGGGGACATGGATATTGTATAGGTTCCTCTTTATTCTGAACTGTGTGCTGATTGCATTGATGATCCTTGTTTCCACGACCGGGTACTGGACACTGATCCGGACACTTCAGGTCGTCGTTTTTTTATTGAGTGTCTATCTGTTCTATTCATATACAAAACACAACAATAGGAGAAAGAAATGAAAACTGCGAGAATTATCTACAATCCCACTTCGGGACGGGAAGCATTCAAGGAATCGCTGGCAGAAGTGCTGGAGCGTCTGGAGGTCAATGGCTATATCACAAGTACACACGCTACGACGTGTGTTGGTGATGCGACCCGCGCTGCAGCAAAGGCATGTGAGCTTGGATTCGACCTGATTGTTGCGGCAGGCGGCGACGGTACTGTGAATGAAGTGGTCAATGGCATGGCCACATATGACAAAAGACCGGCGCTCGGCATCATTCCGATGGGGACGGTGAATGATTTTGCGAAAGCACTCCACATCCCGCCTACGATACGTGAAGCTTTGGAAACAATCATAAGCGGCCAGTCCGCCCGCATCGACATCGGCCTCATGAACAGCAAGTACTTCATCAATATTGCAGGGGGCGGGAAGATTACAGAAGTATCCTATGAAGCCCCAAGCAAGCTGAAGTCCATCATCGGTCCTCTGGCGTATTACGTAAAGGGGATAGAGATGCTGCCGAAAATCAGAAGCAGCAACGTGAAGATAGAATATGATGGCAAGGTATTCGAAGGAAAGGTGATGCTGTTCCTGCTCGGATTGACGAATTCCATCGGCGGCTTCGAAAAGCTTGTGCCCGACGCACGGCTGAATGATGGGAAGTTCACATTGATCATCGTTGAAGAGGCGAGCATTGCGGAAATCGGCCACATCATGACCCTGGCGACACGGGGAGAGCACCTGAAGCATCCTAAAGTACATTTCTTCAAGGCGGAGGAAGTGAACATCTCTTCGTTTGAAGAGGTCCAGCTCAACCTGGATGGGGAGTTCGGGGGCATCCTGCCCGCCCACTTCACCAATTTGAAGGAGCATCTGGAAATCCGGGTGCCAGTGGCATTCTATGACCAGCATATCGCGGGGCAGGAAGAGATCTGAGAATATTTCATTCCGATTACTTTTTCGTTACTTCCGCTTTGGATCATCAGGAGTGGGTAGAAGGATATGCCAAGTGCTTTGCACGTGCGAAAATAATCAAAGTCTTATAAAGAGAGGTTCATTTCATGTTTGGCATACCCGACCTGATATCACTCATCATTTCCGCATTCATCATACTGCCCGTCGTCGTCATTCTGAGGGAGACGGGGTATGTGGTCGCCGGCTTCATCTTCGGTGCGAAGAACAGCCGTCTGACGCTGGGTTCAGGCCCCAGACTATTCAAGATAGGGGTATTGGATGTCCGCAAGCACTACCATCTGTACAGCTGGTTCTCCTATGATGAACTGACGAACCAGAGCAGGTTCGCGTACGTCATGGTCTATGCGAGCCCGATCCTGGTCAATGCGATACTCGGCCTCACCATCAATGCACTGCTTGCGAATGGCTATATGGAGGAGCAGGCGACCTTCTGGAACCGGTTCATCTTCTATATATTCTATTTCGTCCTGTTTGATGCCGTACCGATGAAGACGGTGAACGGTATGCCGAACAACGGGCTGCTGATCTATGAGATGATCCGCTACGGCAAGCGGACCGACCACAACAAGGAACCGTTCCTGCCATCTACGTCCGAGGTGGAACAGGAGTATCAGGAAGAGATGCAGGAGCTGGAGGAGGAAGTCGAAGAGGAGAAGCAGGAGCGCAGGGAAGAGGAAGAGAAGAAGGAACGGGCAAGGGAAAAGGCCCAAAAAGAAAAGGAAGAGCGCAAGGAAGCGGAAAAAGAAAGCTGAATGGTCCAGTTCAAGTGGACCATCCAGCTTTCTTTTTGGCTAATCATATTCAGGGTTCTTATGGGACGGATACAGGCTCAGTCCGCCATCCGCCACGATCGACTGTCCGGTGATGTATACGGACTGTTCGGAAGCCATGAAGGCTGCGATGTTGGCAATGTGCTCAGGTTCTGCAACATAGCCGATGGGAACGAAGTCATCGGCACCTTCCTTCTCTTCCGGTGTGGAGAAGAAGTCTTTGTTTATCGGTGTATTGACGCTGCCCGGAGCGATGTTGTTGACCCGTATGCCGAGCCCGGAATATTCGAGGGCGAGTGACTGCGTCAGCAGCTTTACGCCACCCTTGCTTGCGGTGTAGTGGGCATAGTGCGGCCAAGGGATGATTTCATGGACACTTGAGATGTTGATGATGCTGCCTTTCTTGTCCGTATCCAGGTAGTGCTTCAAAGCTTCGCGGGCACCGATGAATGTGCCCCGGAGATTCGTATTGATGACCTTGTCGAATTCATCGACCGAGAGCTCGTGGCTTGGCACATCGTTCTGGATGCCCGCATTATTGACCATGACATCGAGCCCGCCGAACTTTTCAATCGTCTGTTTCACTGCATCGACGACCTCCTGCTCCTCTGTGACATCACACTTCATCGTCGCCACGGACTCTGTGCCGCCATCATTCAGTGCATCGACGATCTCATTCGCTTCATCGTCCCCGCTATGGTAAGTAAACATTACATTCATGCCCTCTTCATGATATCTCTCGACGATCGCCTTGCCGATTCCGCTCGATCCGCCTGTAACCAGTGCTGTCTTGCCTTTCAGGTCTTCATACATAAATTCACCACTCCCATTAGATTTTCTTTACTATGTATACCCGAAATTTTCCGCTTCAAGCCTAAAGGAGGGATGCATTTGATATAATGGAATGAACTAATGAATCAGAGGTGGCTTATGAAACTGACGATATTTGCAACAACAGACATACATGGCGCATTCTATCCATATGACTATTTTGACGGCTCGGAGAAATCGTCTAGCCTGCTTCATCTGCAGTCGCACATTAAAAGGTATCGGGCAGACCATCCTGAAGCGCTTGTTCTGACTGTAGATAACGGGGACATGCTGCAGGGGGATGTCTGGAGCGACTATGACTACAGGCACAGGGATGGTGAAGATCCGCTTTTTGCACCGCAGATGATTAATGAAGTCTATGATGTCATCGGCGTCGGCAACCATGAATTCAACTTCGGGCTCGACTACCTCGAGACCGTCTACAGTCAGGTCGGGACAGAAATCATCAATGCAAATGTGGACTTCAGGCAGCACCCTCTAAAAGACCACATCACACCCTATGTGATTGTTGAAGCGGAGACGCCGCACGGGCCGCTGAAGATAGGCTTTTTGAGTGTCGTGCCCACACAGATCATGAAGTGGGATGCCTTCCACCTTGAAGGGCAGGTCACTGTCGACGATATGCGCCTGACCGTCGAGAGGATTGCCGAAGAAGTGAAGGCGCAGGGGGCGGACATCATCATTCTGCTGTCCCATTCCGGCATGAGCAAGGATCCGGAGCATGTCAGAAGCTATGGTGAAAACCAGACATTCCTCATGACCATGATCCGCGATATCGACGGCATCGTATTCGGGCATACCCACGAATTCTTCCCCGACCCCGATTTTGAAGCGGAAATAGACAATATCGACTTCAGGCGGGGGGCGGTGAACGGCAAACCGATGGTTCAGCCGGGTGTTTCTGCGAGCCATCTCGGCCAGCTTACATTCGAACTTGAATATGATGGGGGATGGCACATCAGGGATGCCGGGGCACAGCTCATTGCAGCCCACTCCATAGAGATGGATGCATCGCTGAAGGCCCGCTATCTCCCGATGCACCAGAAGGTGCTCGACTACCTATCGGAGCCGATCGGTCATATAGAAGAGACGTGGCACACCTATTTTTCCAGGGTGGTGCCGTCGAAAGCCGTGCAGGCGGTTGCTGAAGCGGGAAAAAAGTATGCCTTGGAACTGATGGACAGGGGAGAGGTTGAAGCATTGCCGGTACTCGGCTTCAATGCAGCCACCAAGGCGGGGCGGGATGGCGCCCATGACTTCACCGTGATTGAAGCGGGGGAGGTCACACTGTCCTCAGCCATCGACCTCTACAAGCACACCAATACGATGGTGCTCATCAAGGTCGACGGCCGGATATTGAAGGAATGGCTGGAATGGAGCGCCTCCCAGTTCAACCAGCCTGCTGAAAGCGATGATCTGCTGAAGCCGAACAGTTCAAAAAACGGCTTTCCAAGCTACAACTTCGATACATTCTTCGACCTTGAGTATACTTTCGATATTTCACAGCCACCAAAGTACAGCGGTAAGGCGAAAAAGCTCAATGATTCAGAACGGGTCGTCGAAATGATGTATAATGGAAAACCTGTCCGGCCGGATGACTGCTTCATCGTGCCGGCGAACAACTACAGGGCCGCCTATACTTCATTTTTAAGGAAAGCGGAGGTCGTGCATGAATCACAGCAGAGTGTACGGGATATCGTGACGGAGTACATGATGGAAGGCCCCGACTTCGAGTACAAGAATCCGATGACCATCATCCCCAGCGGGAGATACAGAATGAAAACCGCCACGAAGGCGAAAGAATATATTCAGAATGACAGCAACATCCGCCACCTGGAGATAATCGGGGACGGATTCAGCTGGTACGAAATCGATCTGACCAAGGAGGAAGGACATGACCCCAGTCAAGAAGAATGACTATTTGACCGCAACCGTTGAAGACTATACACATGAAGGGCAGGGAGTCGTCAAAGTGGACGGCTATCCGATCTTCATCCCCAATGTACTGAAGGGGGAGGAGATAGAGTTCAAGGTGCTGAAGGTAAACCAGAAATTCGGCTTCGGTAAAAGCGAGAAGCTGCTCGCTCCTGCCACAAACCGCATTACGCCACCATGCCCGTACTACTATGAATGCGGCGGCTGTCAGATTCAGCCGCTGAACTACAAAGAGCAGCAGGCCTTCAAGAAGGGGACCGTGGACAAGAGCATCAACCGCATGGGCAGGCTCGACCGCGAGACCATGGATGTCATGGCGATGGAGAACCCATTCAACTACCGCAACAAATCGCAGATTCCCGTCCAGTTCAAGGATGGCAGGATCGAGATGGGATTCTACCGCCCGCGCAGCCACAACATCGTCGATATAGACAACTGCATCATACAGAAGGACATCCACAATAAACTGATGCTTTTCATAAAGGAACAGTTCAACCGGGAACACGTTTCCGTATATGATGAAGCACTGCACAAGGGACTTGTACGCCATGTCGTCATCCGGTCGAATCATGATGACAGTGAAGTGCAGGTGGCCTTCGTCACCAACGGCAAGAAGAACATCTTCTCAAACATCATCAACGAGATGATCGAAGCGTTCCCGATGGTCACCAGTGTCGTCCAGAACATCAATGACCAGAAGACCAATGTCATCTTCGGGGAGAGGACCATCACACTCCGCGGCAAGGATTACATCACCGACACGCTGCTTGGCAAGGACTTCCGCATCCGCGCAAAATCATTCTATCAGGTCAACCATGCCCAGACGGAAAAGCTGTACCAAAAGGCCATCGAAGTCGCCGACCTGAAAGGTGATGAAACCATCATCGATACGTACTGCGGCATCGGCACCATCGGTCTGTGCGCATCCGATAAAGCCAGGAAGATCATCGGCATCGAAGTCGTCCAATCCGCCGTGGAAGATGCGAAGGAGAATGCGAAGCTCAACGGTGTGGACAATGCGGAGTACCATCTCGGCAAATCCGAGCAGGTCATGAAGAAGCTCGTCAGCGAAGGGGTCAATCCCGACATCGTCTTTGTCGACCCGCCGAGAAAAGGGTGCCACCCAGAATTCCTCGAGTCGCTCGTCGAAGTGAAGCCCGAGAAGATCATCTATGTATCCTGCAACCCGAGTACCCTTCAGCGTGATCTGAAGTATCTGAACGCAGAAGGCTATGACATCAGTCCTGTCACACCCGTAGATATGTTTCCGCAGACGAACCATATCGAGAGTGTAGTGGGATTACATCGCAAAAAAACATTTTAAAAGGGATAGTTAATCTCGAAAGAATGTATTGAAAGGGGTATGATTTTGAAATTAGAGAAAGTAGTTCTAAAAAATTTTCGTAACTTTGCTGATGCGGAAATTACACTTAACTCAAAATCACTTATTATTGGAGCTAACGATGTAGGGAAAACTAACCTTATTGATGCTATAAGAATATTGCTAGATAAAAATTTATCTGAAAATGATCTTGAGCCAGCTGATGAAGATTTTTGTGCATTTAATAACTGTGATACTTTTGAAATATTACTGTACTTTGCTGAAATCGACGAAGATTGTATTTACGCAAAGTTAGGACAATACATTGATGATGATAATAATAGTATGTTTTTAAGTTACTATGCTACTAGAGACATTGAAAAAGGAGTTAGGGACTACACTATTAAAGCAGGCCCCTCTCTTGAATTACTTGAAGAACTGCAAGGTAGACATTATCTTAAAGTGCTAAATATGAAGTATATAAAGGCTAGCCGTAATGTAGACAATTTCTTAAAAAGCGAAAAAAACAAATTATTGGAAGCGTTAAAGAGTAATAGAACCGCTGAGCGGATTACTAGAGATAATGAAAAACTGGGTAAAGTTGTACAATTAATGAACAATGTTCAATCTGAAATAGATAGTCTTTCGTATATTCAATCAGCTGGTACACGAGTAAGTGATGAATTAAACAATCTTGCAGAGCACCATATTTCTCAAGAAATTAAGCTGGGAATTGATATTCCTAAAAACAATGATTTATTCAAAAAAGTACAGCTTCTCTCGTATGTTAATGAGCAATCCATACAAGTTGGTGGAGAAGGCAGGAAAAATCAGGCTTTTATTGCTTTGTGGTCAGCAATGAATCAATTACAATATAGCGAAGACCAATTAGATGAGGTGTCGATTTTTTGTATAGAAGAGCCGGAGGCGCATTTACATCCACATCAACAAAGAAAACTTTCTGAATATTTAGTGCATGATATCGATACACAAGTGTTATTAACAACACATGCTCCATCAATTGCAACAGATTTCAATCCTACGTCTATCGTTAGGTTGTACACTTCATTAGATAAATCAACAGTGGCTGCAAAAGGTGGAACTTCAGACGAAGTGGCCGAGAAAATAAAAAAGTTAGAGTTTAGACTAAATGTTATTTCTTCTGAAGTTTACTTTAGTGATTGTGTTTTATTGGTAGAAGGTTCATCAGAAGTTATCTTTTATAAAGCTCTAGCTCAACAATTGGGAATTGATTTGGATAAGTTGAACATAAGTATTTTATCTGTAGAAGGAGTGGGTTTTAAACGTTATATTGAACTTTTCGAAATATTGGATATTCCTTGGTTTGTGAGAACCGATAATGATTATTTTAAGGTCACTAGAAAGAAAAAAGAGCCAAAAGTAGTGTATAGACTTGCTGGAATTCAGAGAGCACTAGACTTTGCACATTTGAGAAAAGAGTTAAACCGAGAAGTTGATTTAAGTCATTTAGAACAAATAATACAAGCCACTGAAAGACATTTAACAGGGATCCCAACACCTACTGAGGAGCATCGAGAAAGCATGTATAAACAATATTATGATGAGCTAGTTAGTCATAATATTTATTTAGCCAAAATAGGTTTAGAGGAAGATTTGTATAACGCCTCTGCGGAGGTCTCTGAAAATATACGGGAATACTTTGAGATGGAAGATGAAGAGTATGAAGACGAAGAAGTCATTGAAGCTATGAAAAAGAAGAAGTCAACCTTTATGTTCCATTTTGTGCAAAACTATATAGAGTGTTTATCATATATTAAAGATGTACAACTAACTGACCCTTTATATAAGTGTAAAGAAAAAATCGAGGGGTTAAGACGTGTATAATCCAACAGAACAACAAAAGCAAATTTTGAATTGTAATGAAAACTGTGTTGTGGTAGCTGGACCGGGTAGTGGGAAGACCTCCACAATTGCTCAGAAAATCCTTAGAGTAACTGAGGATTTACATTGGTATGAAGGAGTAGCGGCAATTTCATTTACAAACAAAGCTAGTAATGAGTTAAGTCAAAAATCTCGTGATTTAGGTATCAATGTATTGAACTCATTTTTCGGAACTATTGACTCCTTTTATATTGGAAATATACTTATTCCATTTGGAAAACGTTTTTTTGGAACTCCACCGAAGGATATTGTTATTGACAAATTTGATGGTAATAAAGACGAATATGTGCAAGATATTCTAAGTAATGTAAATGAAGTGTTGGAACGATATCAGGAAATGGCAATTGAAAAGATAGAAGAGCAAAACTTTAAACTCATCGACGAAATTAAGTGTGAATATATAGAATTTATCTCTGGACAATTTCAAACGGGGTCATTTGATTTAAGGCTAGTTAGCTCAATTTCAAATGTAATATTTTTAAGCTCTAAATCTTGTCGAAACTACTTTAAATCGAGGTTTAAGTATTTGTTTATTGACGAATTCCAAGACTCTGAAAAAGACCAGTATGAATTGTTTTTGAGAATTTCGGAAATTGGAGTCAAATGTTGGGCAATAGGTGATGTCAATCAATCTATTTTTAGGTTTGCGAATAAAAGTGCTGATTTTTTAAGAGAACTGTTAACAAATGAAAATTTTAATAAATTACCTATGGATATTAATCATCGTTGTCATCCTTCAATTGATTTATATAGTAGAAAGTTATTGGGATATAAAGAGAAAGAGTCATTAGGAAATAGTCGCGTCTATAAAATTCATATCGACGGTACAGAGAGGGATATTGGGAATTGGTTTGAAAATCAAATTGAAGACATGAAACAAAAATTTGATATTAATAAAAATTCCTCTATCGGAGTTTTGGCAGCAAAAGATATTACGCTAGAGCAGTTTTTATACAACTTAGACATACCAAATAAATTTTACAAAAAAAATATTCTAGATCAAGATCAGACTTCATGCTCAGTATTATTGTCAAAACTAATAAGTTTAGTATTTGATAAGAACAAAACCGTGTATAATTTTGTGAATAATTATTTTGATAGAGAGAACAAAAAACAAAATCTTTTAATCAAAAAAATGACAAGATTAGTCAAGATTTTTAAGCAAAAATTGAGTGAATATTACAATAGAGATAGGGTTGAATATAAAGAGCTAATCGAAATATTTAGTGAAATAGCTACACATATATATCCGCATGCGGACATACACAGAGCAAAAGCTAACTTTGTACATTTGTTGAAAAATAAAGAGCTCTTATATGATTTTATTCCCGCAAGAGATAATGAAATCCAGTTAATGAACCTTCACAAATCAAAGGGCTTAGAATTTGATATTGTTATTCATTTGGATTTATATCAATTTATTTTGCCGAGTTATGATTGGATTGTGAAAAGGGACATAGAAGCTTATAAAGACTCTCTAAATTTACATTATGTTGGTGTAACCAGAGCTAAAAAAGCATTGTTTCTAACTACTAGCTCTAAAAGGTTTCAGACGAGTTCACAGTCCTTCATTAATGGAGAAACATCTGAATTTATGGTAGGTGAAATTGAAAATTACCAATCAAATTGGTGACTTACTTTAAGATAAACTAATGATTTTTTTAATAGCGATGACTTTAAAATTAAGCCAGGGCACATAAAAACGGTCACACATCGTACACTCAAACTGATTTTCTGACAAAAGAAATCATAGGAGTGATCATGCATGACCGCCACCCATATTATCACAGACTAACAAGTAATTATAGAAGCCTATTTCCATCAGAATATCCCAGTTTTAAAGATTGCGCGACAGATTGGCCGTGCTCTCTAGACAGTCCACAATGTTGTCTCATATTTCAGGGACGGACACACTGCGATGGACTATCATCGACGTTGTGGCTGGAAACAGCCTGGGCTGCCGGAAGACCAGCAGACATATGTCGAAGAAAAAGTGGCCGAAGGCTGGGCACCGGATGTCATCATCGGCCGATGAGATGGGCGAGTCAGCTGTTCAGACGCAATATCTCTGAAAGAACAAATGACTATCCGGCATTCAATGAAGAATTCGTTCATCTGGTATGGGATACTATTGTCGGTGTCCGTCATCAGAGTGCCGTCATCACGTTGATTGCACGGTTATCGAAAGTCATCATCACATTAAAGTTTGAAGGCCGGACGGCACAGACAATTGAGGCAGCCATCAACACAAGGTGTTATCAGATACCGAAAAATATTTTCAAATCCATCACTTTCGCCTATGGCAAGGATTTCTCCAACTGGCAGTCCATGAGCAACCGGAATGACCTGGCCATCTACTTTGCTGATCCGGGAACACCATCGCAACAAGGATTGAACGAGTATTTTAATGGACTGCTCAGAAAGGGTGAGCTACCCAAAAACATGGTTTTCAATACGGTCAATCAGATATTTGTCTCATCGGTCGCCGCCAGAAGAAACCACATCCCAAGAAAATCATTGAACTACCGGACACCATTGGAAGTCTTTTTGAGTTACATGGTTGAGAAAGAACTGTTTAGCTTATTTTGACAAACGAATTTTAATAAAAGTCAATACTTATCTAATTTTGAATCTTTTTTCCGTCCATGTACCCCCCTATTATTTCTCCGTGGTCTAACAGTAGCTTTGTAATATCCTAACAAGCAAAGTGGGAAGAGATTTTAGGAAAAATTAGGCCTAATATACCTTGTATATGACTCATGTTTAATCCATGGGCCAAATCGTTACATCCAACGCCTAAAAAGAGTAGATTTTATAGTAAGATTCTATAATTTGGTATAATAAAACTAGGAGTTGTGGACTTAAATAAGGGGGGCTTTAATGGGATTGTTTAGAAAACTGTTTTTTGGAAAAAAGGAAACAAAACGACAGAACAGAGAGAAGCAAAGTGAAGAAAATTACGAAATACGGGAACCGATTCAACCGATAAGCCCAAAGATTAATGAGGATTTTGATGTAGGCATATCTATATCTTCATCCCCTGTGGGAGTTTCAACTGGAAGTGCCGCAAAGGATTACTATGTGTATCATTGGTACCTTAAAGATACGGGTGAGATATTTTATGTGGGAAAAGGGCGTAAAGACAGATATAAAAGGTATCATGAACGAACCTATGAAGCTGAAAAAATCCGAAAAATGTATGACACGGATACTCGTTTTGTAAAAACGGATCTAACCGAAGAAGAAGCAATAGAATTAGAGTCTCAAGAAATGACACGAATCTTAAATGACACTAACCACCGATTAACCAATCGAATTACCCCCTTGATGACGAATAGGGGAAATGGGTACGATAGGAGTCCCAAAACACCCGAATTAGAATTTGAAACAGCTCCTTATCTTTACCCAAGTGAGATTGAAGAACATTACTTTGGAATAAAACCTAGAGCCTTTGATCAAGTGAAGTACAACAATCTAAAGAGGATAGTCTTCGATTATAGGAATATTCATCACACCAAAGCAATATATGGTGGAAATTTAGACAACTATCTAAGTGAAACAAAAGCCTTTTTAGAATTTAATGGAACTAAAATACTAAAAACCAAATATGCGAAATCTGTTACCGCTTGGATATATATCGGGGATGACTATATAACGAATTATGAATTAGAACAAAAGAAAGCATTGGAAAAGATTGGAAGAAACGTTCCAACGTATCATCTGATAGATGTGTGGAAGCTATTAAAAGAAAAGTTTGACGATATAGAAATCGAGTTGACAGAAGAAATTGAAATTCAACCAGTACATCATCGGGTTCTACTGAAAGATATACGGAATTTGCATGACTGGTCAAAGGGCTTTGATGAAGGCCATCCTTATTGGGAACAAGGTGATAAAGAGCGAAAGAAAGGAAACATCGAAAAAGCAATTGAGCTATTCGATAAATCTCGTTATAATGGCTATTCTGCTCCAGTCCTATATAAATCATATGCAATGGCTTATCGAAAATTAAAAGACTACGACAATGAAATTGCCATATTAGACGAAGCAATTGAACGATTAACAATAAATAACGAACCGCCTATTCACTTTAAAGAACGGCGAGAAAGAGCAATTGACTTAAAACAAAAAAGCAAGTAAATTGCCAAATAGAAAAGCACGGGTTTTGGTTTAATCATCTATGCTTGTTATAAGTACCCGTACTTGTATTTTTGCGAGACACAAAGAAACTGGAAAACTGTTATCACAAATCCGTGAAGAATATATGGAGAAAAAAGAAATGGATAAAAATGAGCTTTAAAACCAGTATATATTCCATATAGGCCCTGGATGCGGGGAAGTACTTTTTCCCATCTCCAGGTTTCTTTTTTCCGTAAGATTCCTCTCTTGATATGGAAGACTTAAGAGAGTAAAATTACTTATGTTCTTATAAGATGATGAATGATTGATGAGATATACCGTAATGAGAGGGATTGAATTTTGATATGAAAGATAATTTTTGGAAGGAACTGCCGCGCCCGTTCTTCGTGCTGGCGCCGATGGAGGAAGTGACGGATGTGGTCTTCCGTCATGTGGTGGCGGAAGCGGCACGTCCTGATGTGTTCTTCACAGAGTTCACCAATTCGGACAGCTACTGCCATCCGAAGGGCAGGCAGAGCGTCCAGGGGCGGCTGACCTTCACAGAAGATGAACAGCCGCTCGTGGCCCACATATGGGGGGACAAGCCGGAAAATTTCCGAGAAATGAGCATCGGTATGGCTGAAGCGGGATTCAAGGGCATCGACCTCAATATGGGATGTCCTGTCCCGAACGTCGCCGGAGACGGAAAGGGCAGCGGGCTCATCCAGCGTCCCGAAGTAGCGGCTGAGCTCATCGAAGCGGCGAAAGCGGGCGGTCTGCCGGTCAGTGTAAAGACGCGCCTCGGCTATACGGAGATCGATGAATGGAAGACATGGCTCAGGCATGTGCTGGAGCAGGATATTGCGAACCTGTCGATCCATCTGCGTACACGCAAGGAAATGAGCAAATACGATGCGCACTGGGAACTGATTCCTGAAATCAAGCAGCTGAGGAATGAAATCGCTCCGGAGACGCTGCTGACGATCAATGGAGATATACCGGATTATGAGACGGGCATGGCACTTGCCGAGAAATATGGCATTGATGGCGTCATGATCGGCCGGGGCATCTTCAAGAATCCGTTCGCCTTTGAGAAGGAACCAAAGAACCATACAAGCCGCGAACTCCTAGACCTTCTGAGGCTGCACCTTGATCTTCATGACGAGTACGCGCATCTCGGCCTCCGTAAATATACGGCACTCCACCGCTTCTTCAAGATATACATCAAAGGCTTCCGGGGCGCGAGTGCCCTACGGAATGCACTGATGCAGACGAAGGCGACGGACGAGGCACGGGAACTGATCGACCAGTTCGAGCAGAACCTGTCGGAAGAAGAGATGGAGACGCAGCACTCTTGACGAAGCGTGTTCCCCGGGCCAGTGGCTTAGTATCAAAAATACGATCAATATCGGAAGACTCAGGGCATCTGCCTTGAGTCTTCTTTTCGTACAACCTTAAGGAGTGACATCAGTTTGAATACATATAATATTGGTCTATATTTTTCTGGAATCTCATAAGATAATGAAAATATGGTAAAATGTAAATAAAATGAGAGTCGTGTTTCACTAGACTGAGTACGGAAGGAAGAATCACATGCAGAACCTTCAGAAGAAAAATAGCTGTCTGGAATAAATGCCACAGAATGAAACAGGGTGGGTACATGACAAAAGGACGAAGTGACAGTGGTCTGATCAGACCGTCGACTTTATCGAGGATCAAAGCGCTTTTCTTTGATTGGCTTTTCATATGTGGGTATCTGATTCTGCTGCTCATCCTCAATCTCATCACTTTTGCAGTTGTTCTGGATACATTCCCGGAATATACACACATGGAATCCCAACTTATTTCTACCTTCACCTCAGTGATTCCGATCATAATCATCTTTTCCTTCATGGAAGGGAAAGCACCCTTCGCCTCGTGGGGGAAGCGGAGATCGGGCATCAAAGTACACTATGGGGGTTCGCCCATAACGGGCGCCATCATCAGGAATACAATCAAGTTCCTGCCTTGGCAGCTTGGGCATATGAGTACGATTGATGGCATCTATCATGACTACACTACACCATCTTCAATGTTGTTTCTGACATTGTCTTTGGGACTCTTTCTCGTACTCATATTCATGGCCTTGGCGCGGGAGGACGGACGGCATCTGGGTGATCTATTGGCACGCAGCAGAGTGGCACATTACGGAAAGACTTTAGAATGAAGAAGAATATATATTGATAAGGATGATACTATGGCGATCAATTACTATCAATGTCCGGAATGTGAAGCACGGGAGACCCGGCGCATCTTAAGGGCGGATGCCCATTATGCGTCATACCAAAAATCGCGGATGCCCGACTATCGCTGCAACAGCTGTGGAAACGAATGGACGAGAGAGGAGTCCGTCGATTATTCATACAGGCGCATTAAAGTGCTCGAAGCGACAGTAGGCAGCCATTTCAGCGGTGATACGAAAGTGACCATCAATTTTGAAAGGAATCTTGTGAAGTGGGAGCATGGGCTTCTGACACCGATGGAGATCCATTATGCAAGGTTCGAGTCGTCTGAGATGGAGAGGATAAGAGATGAGTTGAAAGCGGTGAATCTCTTGAATTGGAAGCGGAGCTATCATGAGCCATATATACTGGACGGCACGCAGTGGGAGATCGTCGTCCACAAAAGCGGACGGAACCTCTATAAGAGCGGGAGCAACATGTTTCCCGAAGAATGGGAGGCATTCTGCAGACTCGTAAAGAAGGTCAGCAGCAAGGAATTCGGCTGACGGTCGGGACGGAGGATTAGATGAGGATACGGAAGATTGCACCGGGCGAGGCGCCGCCGATGGCGCTGCTGCTTTTGGCGGACCCGTCTGAGGAGGCTGTGGCATCCTATCTCGATACAGCCGAATGCTTTATTGCTGAAGCTGATGATGCCGTAGTCGGCACTTATGTGACACGGAAAATTTCAGAGGACAGGGCGGAAGTATTCAATATCGCAGTCGCAGAAGCGTGGCAGGGCCGGGGAATCAATAGAGCAATCAGCTTAATAATCTGTGTTTACATCAGTAGTTTCTTAGAACAACTATGGAAGTCTAAGCATTGGAAATGGTATAGTACAGGGTAATTCTTTCGCTAGAATGGAGTAATAATTATATTTAATGTAATAGGTTCTTCTCATAATTATATAAAAGGTTAATATATTATAAATTAAATTTTACCCTTTTACATAATACTCTGTCAGAAATGCCAAGCATGATTTTTAATCGACTGATGACAAATTTAAAAGTATAGGATGATTTTATGGAACTCAAATCTTTGTATATTAAGAATTATAAAATGTTAAAAAATCAATATATTGAGTTCATTCCAAGTGATGGATACCCAGATTATTATCATAATTATTTTAAGAAAAATAATTTTACAGTACTCGTTGGAGAAAATGGTACTGGTAAAACGACATTGATGAGCTTCATTAGCAACATATTCAAGAATTTGCATAGGTATCATAACAGGATTGCATCAGACTTTAATCTAAAATACTATTATCGTACCTCTGATAACAATAAGCGTTTAATAAACTTAAAAAAAGAAGATGAAAATATATTTGTATCCATAGAAGAGTATATTTCTGATGCGTTATTGTTAGAGTATGACATAAGAAAAAGAGAATATGTGGTAAAAAATAATCAAAAGAAATATAAAAAAAATATTACGTATGATGAAATTCGTAGGTTTTTGCCAACTAAAGTAATAGCATCTATTTTTTCAATACATAATGAATATGAAGATTATTACCATAATACTATTGGAGATCGGTTGGTTGATTATTATGATATAGCAAGTATATATGGAGCAAATCATTATAATTTTCGTTCTCTTTCTAAAGGAATTAGTCGCTTTATAGAGATTGTTTTAGAGGATAGTCATAAATCTAGTAACTTTTTAGAAAGTATGAATTTGAAATATGGAGGTCAAGTATTAATAAGATTAAGAGAAAATATAAGTTTATTCAAATTTTTAAAAGAAGATGAAGAATCCCTAAGTAATTATAAAGAATACTTAAAAGTAGAAGAGTTTATAAAAGATTCTACCTCACAATTATTTAATAATGATCCTGAGGCAATTTGGTTAAATATAAATATAGGAAACTATAATAAATTAATTGAATATGAAGAGAAAGGATTAATATATATTAACGATATAAAGTTTCAAAAAGGTGAGAGCGCTATTTCATTAGGAAATATGAGTTCTGGTGAAAAAATGATATTTATCAGAATTCTTTCAATCTTATCTTCGGTGAGCGATAATGCGATAATTTTGATTGAAGAACCAGAACTCCATTTAAATCCCTCCTGGTCAAAACAAATAATAACTATGTTACAAATGTTATTTAGCGAATATAAAGTTCATTTTATAATAGCAACTCATAGCCAAGAATTTATAAATACTGTGTTCCCTGAAAATATATTATTATCAAATAAGAATGGTTTTACAAAACTTGAATCAGACATTAATACTTTCCTAGCTCAAGAAATAGAAATTAATAACATCTTTTTTGAAAACAATAAAAAATTGAATATCATTGAGAAAATTTTATGGGAAGAAATTGCGAAAGCTAATGAAGAGGAACTAAAGAAAATACTAAATTACTTAGGAGAGTCATATACTAAATTAAAAGTTTTTAATATTTTATTGAGTAAATTGGATGAAAACGAAAATTTAGAAAGATTGGATGAAGATAAGGATGTGGAAGATTGAAAACAAAAAAAATGATGAGTTCCTTCTAGAGTTTGAAAAATTAGTGATAAGACCAATTTTTAAAATTATATTAGATTTAAAAAGACTTGAATTGGAAAGTGAAAAGCCATTAAATATAAATGAAGAGCAATTATGGAAATACACGAATACATATAAGGACCAGTCTTTAGAAGTGCAAAAGCTAATTTCTAATTTAATGAAAAAAAAGGTTTCTAAAATAGTTCTATTTGATTTAGTAGCCAAAATTGTTCAGGAAGAGGGGCTATTAGATCTATTAAAGTTGTATAGACTTTATATTAATCAAAATAACAAAGTACATCAAAAATGTTATTCTCTTGAAATTAAAAATATACCAGAGACATTCAAAATATTATTTAATCAGTTTTACTATACTGCATTTTTCGATAACGTGGATATATGGGCATTAATAGGTAAGGGGGAGTTTACAAGGAAAACGTTTCACGAAAACTTCAAAAAAGAGAATAAAATAATGGTATGCCCTTACTGTGACATCGATACGACGATTTCTATATCTAATAACAGTGTAGAACATTTTTTACCAAAGTCTAAGTTTCCTTTTCTATCTATGAATGCAATGAATCTCATACCTTCGTGTACAGCATGTAATAAGTCCTATGAAGGAAAGGGAGAAACTACTTTGTCTCCGATTACAATGCCATACAACGAGCAGATTGGTGACAGTATTGAGTTTAAAATAGATTATTTAAATGGTAGAATAACCCTCAATTCTGATAAAAATATTAATATATTAAATTATGTAAAGTTATTAAAGTTAAAAGAAAGATACTCACAGTTAAATGTGTATATAGCAGTAGATAGTAAGATGGAAAGCTTATATTCAACTCTCTCTCAATCTCCTCAATTAATTGGGAAACGTATGTACGAATATATAGAATTACAGAAAAATTCAGGGTTAACCTTTATAGTAAAAAATAATATTTACGAATACTTAAGATACAGAAAATATTTAAATACTCAAAAAAAGAACTATAAAAAATAGAAATCATTTTATAGTTCTTAAGCAATTAAAATTATTACAGGGATTCATATGATAGGTATTAGACTTACGCTGCACACCTTATTTTTGTTAATTTTCAAAAAATTAGTGAAATTAATTAGCATCTTTACCCTAATAAAAAATAATGTATTTTTAATACAAACATAACTTCAGTTCTTAGTATGAATATTGAGGAGGAGAAGCCTTTGGATAACATTATTATTGAACATCTTGCTTGTACAGAAGTAAATGAACAGATTCTAAAACCACCATTCCACTTAATAAGTAATGTGCAGTGGAATGATAAGGGTTTGGCATTCGATGGAGATATAACATTGTATTCTAAGCAGATTAAAAAAGAGGAATTTATAGGAATAGTTCCTCTACAAATCAAAGGAACAAAAACATTCAAAAAAAAAATAAAGAAAAATAAAATAAAACACAATATAAAAAAAGAAGATTTAGAAGTCTATTACGCTAATGGAAATGGAGTACTTTATATTGTAGTAACAATTAATCCTAATACATTTAAAAGGCAAGCATATTATAGAATCTTAGCTCCATTAGACTTAAAAGTCTTGTTAGACAACCTTAGATTGAGAGAAGAAAGTTCTACAAGTATTTTATTCAAAAAAGTTAAAAATGGAGGTTTGGAATATATATGTAAAAAGTTTTTAAGAATTGTAGAAAAACAACCAAAAGCATATATTGAAACAAATTTAAAAAAAGAATTTGATGAATACAAAATAGATTATGGGCTGTTGCAAAGAGAAGATAATTTTAACTTTTTTGATGAAGTTGCGTATCTTTATGGAATAAATAACGGTCAAGAGACACCTTTAACAGTGGTGGAATTAAAAGAAATAGCATCATCGACAGAAGTAGAAGTTGAATTAGGAGAAGAAATTTTAAATATTCAATACAAAATCATTAATAAAAACCAAGAACTAATCTTCTTAGTTGAAAATTCTTTATATATTACCTTGGATAAAGAATCACTCCAAGGTAAATTTTCATTGAAGAAAATTGGAAATTTAGAGCAATTTATAAAAGCTTTGAAAGTTCTAAAATATATACGTGACTATAATGAGTTGCCATTCAGCAAGTCTATTCAAGGGGTAAACATAAAAAGTAAAAAAGATTTGTTGAACATAGAAGAAAATATAACTGCTTTTGAAGAAATAGCTGAAGTTTTTGCAAGTATTGGGGTAAATAAAGACTATACTTTTAATAAAGAAGAAAATATTGAGAATCTATTTAATGCTGCAATAAAAATATTTAAACATAATCAGCACAATATGCTTACTAATAATGAGAACATGAATACAAAAGACTATTCAGTAAAAGCGATAACTCTATCAAAAGACTTAAAAGTAATTGTCTTTTATGATGCTAAAAATAATAAATATATCAACTTTTTCAGTGAAGAGACATTGAATAATTTAAATGGATTATTACCTAAAGATAATAAGAAACAAATAAATGATATAGATATAGAAGAAGAGTATTGGAGAGTAAGTATATATTCTAATGAAAAGTTAGATCAATTAAAAAAGTTTAATAACTTTAATTTCGATATTGTTAAAAAATCTTATGAAGATAAATATCATGATGTTAATTCTCCCTATACAATGCATATTGCTATGGATTTTCTTTGGAATTTTGATGTGAACAATAATCAAGATTATATAGAAGTTTCTAATGATCTGGTAACAAGGTTTTTAAAAGACAATCCCGAAGACTCTTATGCAAAGATTAACAAATTTCAAATCAATTTAAGAAGAAATGGGGAACTAAATGAGGATGAGATCTTAACTATTTTAGAAATTTTGGAAATTGCGGAAAATAATAATGACAACAGTATGCGTTTTGCTTGTGAAGTATTGTTGCAAAGTAAAATTAAGGCAAAAGCAGTATTTGACTCTTTAAGTTCTGAAGTTCAAGAGGAACTGAAATTATTTCCTATATGCAACTTATACCAAAAATTATAATGAATTTGATCTATTATAATATCTATTAATACTAACAGCATAGTTTATGTATTAGATTTAATTCTAGTGTGGATCATTAAAGAAGATTCTCGGTGAATCAAAAGAGCTTTTCAAGAATCGGGCTAGCGAAACTTGCAAAGACCAAAGTATCTAAGATGATGACTGTAAGGAACGTGAATACTGCCCGCAGAATCCATGCACTTATGGCAGAGGGGCGGAGTTGAAATGACTTTCATAAAGGGGAGATCCATCATGTCCAAAACAAAGGCGTTGATCGGCATCGGGGCACTTCCAATCGTGCTTCTCGGTGGTTCTTTTGCCGTCAGGAGGCTTTTTGACAGGAAGGTCGATAAGGAAGTGGAAGCACTTTTTGAAAAGGTGGAAAAAGATATCCGGAAGATATCGCAAGCAGACCTCGAAGGGCTGCCTGATGCGGTCCGGAGATGGCTTGGAAATTCCGGCACCATGGCGCGTGGGGATATAAAGGCGGTGCGGCTCAGGCAGAATGCAGAGATGCGGCTGGCTGAAGACAAGCCATGGATGCCTGTCCGGGCGGAACAGTATTTCATTCCCCACCAGCCGGGGTTCATCTGGAAGGCGGATATCCGCATGGCGCCCTTCATCCACATTTCAGGGAGGGACAAGTATGATGATGCCCGGGGGAATATGATGATCAAGGTGCTTTCCATGTTTACAGTCGCCGACTCGAGCGGCCCCGAAATCGATCAGGGGACGATGCTGAGGTACTTGGCGGAAACGATATGGTTTCCGAGTGCTGCGCTGAATGACTATATAATATGGAAACATATCGATGAAAACAATGCGGAGGCAACCATGACATATGGCGACATTTCAGCAACAGGTGTGTTCACCTTCAACAGTGAGGGGGATCCCACGCACTTCGAGGCGGAACGGTATGGGGAATTCGATGGTGAGACGCGTCTTGAGACATGGGCGATCCCTTTGAAGTCGTACAGGGAGTTTGAAGGGGTGAGGGTCCCGACTGAAGGTGAAGTGATCTGGAAATTGGATGCTGGAGACTTCAACTGGTTCAATTTCGAAGTGACGGAAGTCGAGTACGATAGCCCCCACCCATATCAGTGAATTCAGGGAGCGCCTCTCTTTGACCCCCAAGACATAAATGTTATAGTATACTAATGAAATAGGATTAATAGAGAAGAGAGGTAGCATCCATATGGATAGGGTCGATAGTATTGTTGATGTGATAGGAAATACACCTGTAGTGAAATTGAATAGGCTGGTGCCCGAAGGGGCAGCGGATGTCTATGTGAAACTTGAAATGTTCAACCCCAGCAAAAGTGTGAAGGACCGTGCAGCATACAATATGCTGAGGCAGGCAGAAGAAGATGGGCTGATCGAGCCGGGCGGCACGATCATCGAACCGACGAGCGGCAACACCGGAATTGGTCTGGCGATGAACGCAGCAGCCAAGGGATATGAAGCCATATTCGTCCTGCCTGACAGCTCTACGAGCGAACGGATCAATCTGCTGAAAGCATTCGGTGCAAAAGTGGTACTGACACCTGCAGATGAAAAGATGCCCGGGTGCATCAGGAAAGCCAAGGAGCTTCAGGCGGAAATCCCGAACAGCTTCATCCCCCAGCAGTTTGAAAACTATGCGAACCCGGATATCCACCGCACGACGACGGCGGTGGAGATTCTGGAGGACTTCGACTATGATCTCGATGCCTTTGTGGCGACAGCGGGCACGGGGGGCACGATTACAGGCACCGGCGAGGTGCTCAAGCAGCATCTCAAGGATCTCCATATTACTGTTGTGGAACCGCAGGGCTCCCCTGTACTCTCAGGAGGAGAACCGGGTAAGCACAAGCTTGTGGGCACAAGCCCGGGGTTCGTCCCGAACATACTGAATACGGATGTATATGATGAGATCATCCAGATTGCCGACGAGGATGCGATCGACATGTTCCGCAGGCTGGCAACGGAAGAAGGCATCTTTGTAGGCCCTTCCGCCGGCGCATCCGTCTTTGCAGCAATCAGCGTGGCGAAGAAACTCGGTGCAGGCAAGCGCGTCGTGGCGATTGCGCCGGATACGGGCGAACGCTACTTGAGCATGGGATTGATAGAATAATAGTGATGAAGGCGATAGATTGGATTCTATCGTCTTTTTTGTGTATATTGACAATCAAATACACTAAGTATGTAAGGGGTGCCATATGAACCAGATCATCAAGCTTGAAGATATATCATGGAGAAGGGACGGCAAGGAAATCCTGAAGGACATCAATTGGGAAGTGCATCCAGGGGAGCACTGGGCAATCCTTGGTCTGAATGGCTCCGGAAAGACCTCCCTGTTGAATATTGTCACGGGGTACAACTATCCTACAGCTGGACGGGCCAACGTACTGGGGACGGAATTCGGCAAGGCAAGCCTGCCTGAAATGCGCAAGAAGATCGGATTCGTCAGCAATGCCCTCGGCAGATTTGCACAGACTATGAACCGGGAGACGGTGGAGAATATCATACTGAGCGGAAAATTCGCCTCTTTTGGCATCTATCAGGAGATCACAGAGGAAGATGCACAGCGTGCGGCAAACATCCTGAAGGAACTCAGGCTGGAATACATATCGGACCAGCGCTATTCTGTGCTCTCCCAGGGGGAACAGAGAAGGGCGCTTTTGGGGCGTGCCCTCATGAGCCAGCCGGAACTGCTGATTCTGGATGAACCCTGTGCAGGACTCGATGTGCTGGCACGGGAGGATGTACTGGCGATGACGGAGCAGGTGGCCGAGGAGACGCGGCCGCTGCTGTACGTCACCCACCATATAGAGGAGATTACAGACGCCATCTCCCACGTGCTGCTGATTCGGGATGGCCGGATTATCGCGCAGGGGAAGAAGCAGGATGTACTGACCAGCGAAAATCTGACCGAGGCCTATAAGATTCCGATCAATCTGCACTGGGAAGGCGGCCGTCCATGGATGTCAGTGGAAAGGCTGGCCAAAGAGAGCAGGGGAAAGGCATGATATCAGGCCATCATCATATTTCGATGTTCACGAAAGACCTCAAGGAGAACAATCATTTCTATACGGAAGTGCTCGGCCTGAGACGGGTCAAAGTCTCGGTGAACCAGGGGGATGTGGGGATGTACCACGTCTTCTATGGGGATACTGAAGGCAGTCCCGGCAATGATCTGACATTCTTTGAGATTCCGAATATCGGCCGCACACATCCGGGCACCAATATGATATCCGGAATCGCCCTCCTCGTCCCTTCCTACGAAAGCTTGGAATACTGGCGGAAGCGGCTTGCCTCCTATGATATCGGGCACGATGGCATAGTGCAATATGCCGGCAGAGAGGCGTTGCGCTTCCGGGACCCGGATGGCCTGTCGCTGATTCTGATCAACCATGAAAATAAGGATATTCCTGAGGCTTGGGAACCATGGGATGAAAATGAAATAGACGCAGCGCACCACATCCTCGGCATGGGCGCTGTGGAGATCACGGTGGAGGACAAGGACAGCATCGTCTCCATGCTCCAAAATATGTTCGGCTACTCGGTTGCCGATGAAGGACAGGACGGAACGCTGCTTGAAGCCGTCACCAATGAGGTTTTCGGGGAGATCCTGATCAGGTCGGAGTCGGGCGGCAATGCGCGTGCGGGACGGGGGAGCGTCCACCATCTTGCGATCGAGTCGCAGGCGCGCCCGCTTGATGAATGGGACCGGATACTGAAGGAAGCGGGTTATATGACGACAGGAGTAAAGGACCGCTATTATTTTGAAAGCCTGTACTTCAGGGAGGGGAATGGTATCATGTTCGAAATCGTCGGTCCTGGAGGGCGAGGCTTCACCGCAGACCGCCCAGTGGAGGAACTGGGTACAGGACTCGACCTCCCGCCGTTTTTGGAAGATCAGCGGGAAGAAATCGAAGCACATCTGCGCCCAATTGAGGAGTGGACATAAGAAAAGAGCGGAAGACCTTCCGCTCTTTTTACGGCTGGATTGCAGCTTCGTAGATTTGTCTGTCGGCTTCGCTGAACACGTTGAAGACGATCATATCGTAATGATGATCATGCGACTTGAGCCAGTTGGCCACCGTTTCGAGGGCAATTTCGGTCGCCCGCTCTTTCGGAAAGCCAAAGGCGCCTGTAGAAATGGAAGGGAAGACGACGGTTCGGATATCCTCCATTTCGTCAGCAAGATCAAGAGAGGAACGGTAGCTTGAAGCGAGTGCGGCTTCGTGGGCCTCCGTCAGCACTTCGTCCTGGCCGAGGGCCGGGCCGACTGTATGAATGACATATTTGGCAGGCAGATGATATCCGCGTGTAATTTTGGCATTGCCCGTCTCCTCATCCGATTTTTGGCGGTGGATGATTTCCGCACAGTCATCCCGGAGCATGGGACCGGCACCTGAGTGGATGGCATTATCTATGCAGTCATGCAGGGGCTGCATGCATCCGAGCAGCTTCTCATTCGCCGCGTTCACAATCGCATCGGCTTCAATGGCAGTGATATCGCCCTGCCACAGGGCCATCCTGTCCGCCCCAGACACATCCGTTTCTGGATACTCCTGGCTGATGACAGGCAGTTCGTGGGCAGCGACGGTCTGCTTTTCCCTCTTTTCAATCTGAAGCAGTGTGTCCAGCTTCAGCATCATTTCCCTGTTCAGCGGCTTCGGCTGCCGGATGTTGAGAAGCGCCCGGATGAGCCGCCTTTTCGCTTCATAGTCAGTGGGGATGTCGATGTCCTGGGTGCCCGCCTGCTCATTGCGCAGAATTACCAGCACGTCATCCACCAGAGCTTCCCTGTCCGTCGTTTCAGCAAGTTTCGGTTCGAATGGATCGTTCAATTTGATCGCATCCGCGTATTCCTGTAGTCCGATGTTGGCCATTACAATCACCTCTTCATTCCATTTTGTCATGAATATTCTCTGAATGCCATTTAGAGGTTTCAGCTGACCCATCCATTATTTTTTCCTGGGGAGTATAATGATCTTTTCCAATGGGTATAGTGTCTATGAACATTTTCCAGTGTTTTATTTGATGGCAATGGTACTCATGGATTGGAGTGATGGGATGGGGACTTTTTTGAAGCTGGTGGTGATCGGTGCAATCTCGGGGGTGATTTTGGCAGCGGTTATGAAGGTCATCTGCAGAATTACGGGCAGCAAAGCGGACATACTGCTCTATAACATGGACTATATTCCGATACTTAAGCGGTGGAGCGACAAAAAGATTACAGGCATACTGTTCCACTATGGCACATGCATAGCGAGTGCGGTCATACTATACTATCTGCTCATTCCATTCGGGTGGGAGATGGAGATATGGCCATATATCCTTGTTTTTACTGTGGGCGGAGGCATCCTCTACTTTCTCAGTGCATTGACGGAGACGCCGCCTGCGCCGTACGATTTCATGGCCTGGCTCTACTGGACGCTTGGCCACGGAATATTCGGGCTGTCGGTGGGATTTCTGATCAGCGTATGGGTATAAAGTCATCCTCCCACCTTGCGAAAACGGTATAATCTCTTTAAAATATTTGGAGCATTTGTGATTGCGATCATGGATAATGTAGAATGAATATAAAGAGATAAGGATAGGAGATGCTGTTGTGTCCAATCAAGAATTCGAAACGCACAATGTAAAAATAGATAAGCTTGATAAGAAGGGGTCCGGGATGGGACATGTATGGCGTGATGCCGGCGGCAGCAACCCGCGGAAACTGAAGCTGAACGTCCCCCAGACACTCATCGGGGAGGAGGCGAAGGTCACCGTCCCGAATCCCGACAGGAAGCTTGCACGTGTACTGCCGGATGAAATCGTCACCCAGCATCCGGAACGGGTTGCGCCGCCCTGTCCGCATTTCGAGAAGTGCGGCGGATGTGTGTGGCAGCACTGGACGTATAAAGGGCAGCTGGCCTATAAGACAGAGGAAGTGAAATCATTCCTTGAGGATCAGGGGTTCGACTCCGCTGTCGTGGCGGATGCGCTTGGCATGGAAACACCGTGGGAGTACCGCAACAAGATGGAGTTCACCTTTGGCAAGGATTGTGCCCTTGGCCTGCATGAACTTGGGAATTTCCGCAACGTCATCGATCTGGATACGTGTCTGATTGCTGGAGACGAGATGGTGGAGGCGATGCTTGAAGTTTCCGAATGGGCCCGCGACCATGGACTCAGCGGATATGACAAGGATAAGCATGAGGGACTGCTCAGAAACCTCATGACAAGACAGTCACAGAAGACCGGGGAACTGATGCTTGCCATTTTTTCCACCGGCACTCCGGAGGAGAACCAGGCGGCAGTGGACGATCTCGTCGGACGGCTGACATCAAAGTTTGAAAACCTCAAGAGCCTGATGTGGATGGAGAACAGGGACTGGGCGGATATGGCTCAGTCGGAGAAGACGCACGTACTCCATGGCCGTGACTATATCAATGATGAAATGTACGGCTACAAATACAGGATCTGGTTTGATACTTTCTTCCAGACGAACCCGCTCCAGGCGGAGAAGCTGGTGGATCTGGCGATTGAGATGGCCGAAGTCACATCCGAGGAACGGATGATCGACCTGTTCTGCGGTGTCGGTACATTTTCACTGCCTTTTGCCAAAAGGGTCGAGGCGCTGGCAGGCATTGAAATCGTTGAAACTTCAATCGAGTCCGCGAAGAGGAACGCCGAGGACAATGGGCTCGACAACACATATTTCCTCGCGAAGGACGCAAGGCGCGGCATGGATGAGGTACTCGATACATGGGGCAGGCCGGACCTGCTCATGCTCGATCCGCCGCGTTCCGGAGCAGGAGGCAAGGTCATGCGCCGAATCGGCCGTCTCGGGACCAATCGGGTCGTCTATGTGTCCTGCAACCCGGAATCATTTGCCCACGACATCACATGGTTGAGGGAATATGGGTACACACTCGAACGCGTGCAGCCTGTGGACCTTTTTCCACATACGGTGCATGTGGAGCTTGTCGCCCTGTTAAGAAAAACGGATTCAACAGTATAGACATATGCATGGGTGGGGTGGATAGATTATGGAGGAGGCAGTTATGAAGCAATATCAATTCAAGCTTTCCGTAGATTCAAACAGAAAATCGGTAGCGATAGAAAATGATCATGATGATCCAGTCGGTTATGTTGAAAAGGCAGTCTTAAGGAATTGTGAAAAGCGGAACACCTATTCTTACACATCCACCCAGGGTGATTCCCTCATACTGGGATTGAAGAAGCGCAAATTCAGGGATATGAACATTTCAAAATACATCATCGTGGCGGATGATCTTGAGCTTGTATTCAAGGAAAGACCCGGAACGAGCCTGCTCCACTTCCGTGTCGATGGCCGGATAGACCACCAGTTCATGAGCATCGAGGAAAACTGGAGTGGAGACATGGAAGTCTATTTCCATGGCGACCATATTGCGACGGTGAAGGAGGATGTGGCGAGCGGGGAGACCCTCATCCTGGCGGACAGTCATCTGGATGACCATTCCCTCAAATTCGGGATTCTCGTCCTCATGTACTTCATGTTCAAGGTCTATAAACGGGAATCCTGGGATGTCGCCAATCTGCTGGCATAGGGGGCGCCATGAACAGCCTTGAAAAATATCAGCCGCTGATCCTGCTTATCGCCATACTTATGGGCATGCTGCTGGGCGGCATCAACACCATCCAGCAGCATGCCGGCACCTTCATCGTCCCGTTCCTCATGCTCATGCTGTATGGATTGTTTCTACTGATGCCATTGAAACGTGTATTCACTTCATTCAGAAAGGTGAAGTTCGTACTCGTTTCACTCGGCATCAATTTTTTATGGACTCCCTTCCTAGCCTATGCGATCGGCATGGTCTTCCTTTCCGACCATCCGCTGATATGGATCGGGTTCGTCATGCTGACGGTGACCCCGTGCACCGACTGGTACCTTGTATTCACCGGCCTCGCGAAAGGGGATACGGTGCTGTCGGCGTCCCTGCTTCCGATCAACCTGGTTCTGCAGCTGATACTGCTGCCTGCCTATCTCTATCTGTTCTTTGGATTTGAACAGGGCATCGGGCTGTCATTCTCGGGCATCATACAGAGTGTGCTGATTGTGGTCGGCATCCCTTTTGTGCTTGCACTGCTGACAAAGCGCTTCCTGCCTCAACAGAGCGGGGTGGAGGGCTTCTTCGACACCTTCAATGTCATTTTTCTGGGGCTTGCCGTGACTGCGATGTTCGCTGCGGAACGCGATACGCTGCTCGAGAACTCTGATGTCGTGCTCCTGCTGCTGCCGCCACTGCTGCTGTTCTTTGTGATTACCTTCGTGGTCGGGAATGCCGCAGGGAGGCTGTTCCGGTTCAACCAGAAGGAATCCGTCAGTCTGGTCATGATGACACTGGCACGCAATTCTCCGCTTGCACTCGCCATCGCCATCACTGCATTTCCCGAGCATCCGCTGATCGCATTATCCCTCGTCATCGGTCCCATCATCGAACTGCCGATACTGGGCCTCGCTTCGAGAATACTGCTTGCCCATAAATAAAAAAACATCCAGTCTATTGACTGGATGTTTGATAATGACCCCGAGTGGGTTCGAACCACCGACCCCTTGCCTGTCAAGCAAGTGCTCTCCCGCTGAGCTACGGAGTCACGATTTAAAAACTACATATTCAAATTTACAATGTTAACCCGGAATTGTCAATAACGAAATGACGATTCCGGGTATTATTTTTTCCCTCTCATGGTCTCGGCTTTTGCCATTTCTATGAAAGCCGTCATCCTGTCTATGGCTCCCTTGAAATCCTCCTTGAATTCATGTTCCCACATCCGCATAATATGCCAACCTTTTTCATGATAATAGGCATTCACTTCCCGGTCGCGCTCCATGTTCCTCCCGAGCTTCCTGTTCCAGAATTCCTGATTGCTTTTCGGCCAGTTGCCATGGTCGGGACACATATGCCAGAAACAGGAGTCGATGAAGATGACCACCCTGTATTTCTGGATTGCGATATCCGGAGACCCCATCAATGTGCGCACATTCTTCCTGAACCGGTAGCCTTCAGCCCACAAAGCTTTCGTAATCCTGTTCTCGAGTTTCGATTGGGACCTGATCCGGCTCATCGTCCGTTTCCTCTTTTCTGCAGACATCATATCCGCCACTGTCGCCACCTCCCTTCTTTCCCACCACCTACCCAGCTTGGGCGTAAAATATTCGGCATGAAAAGTAGTGGAAAATAAAGTATTTTAAATTTGAAAAATGTTTTGACAAATATAACAATCCATAGTATTGTAGTATACATTATCGATAATATAGTTCTATCACTTATCCAGAGTGGCGGAGGGACAGGCCCTATGACGCCCGGCAACCATCAGGCAATCGAGTCTGATAAGGTGCTAATTCCTGCAGGAGATTTTCCTGAAAGATAAGAGGAGGCGGAGACTCTCTTCTTATATAGGAAGAGAGTTTTTTTATTATTACAATCAGGAGGAGATTATATTGACGAAGAAGAAAAATGCAACTTATGACCTGGAGACGCTGTCGCTCCATGGCGGACAGGCGCCGGATCCGACAACAGGCGCAAGGGCGGTGCCGATCTACCAGACGACATCATATGTCTTTCACGACACGGATCACGCAGAGAGCCTGTTTTCTCTGGATGAACCGGGAAATATCTACTCACGCATCGGAAATCCTACAGTGGAAGTGTTCGAAAAGCGGATGGCACTCCTTGAGGACGGAGTGGCGGCAGTGGCGACATCTTCCGGGATGTCGGCCATCACACTGTCGATACTGAACCTGGCAAGTGCAGGGGATGAAATCGTGGCAGGTTCGAACCTCTACGGCGGTACATATAATCTTTTTGCGGTCACTCTGCCCAGATACGGCATCACCGTCAAATTCGTTGATCCTGACGACCCGGAGAATTTCAGGGCAGCAATCACAGGGCGGACGAAGGCTGTATTCGCCGAAACGATCGGCAATCCCGGACTTCAGGTCCTTGACGTCGCCGCAGTTGCCGAAGTAGCGCATGAAGCCGGCGTGCCATTGATCGTCGACAATACGTTCGCCACACCACATGTCTTCAAGCCGATTGAATGGGGGGCGGACATCGTCGTCCACTCGGCAACAAAATGGATCGGCGGCCACGGCACTTCAATAGGCGGTGTGGTCATCGATGGTGGACGGTTCAACTGGAATACCGAAAAGTTCCCTGAATTCACCGAACCCGACACAAGCTATAACGGCATCCGCTATGCTGTGGATTTCGGAACCCTTGCCTTCATCACGAAAATCCGCGTGCAGCTGTTGCGGGACTTCGGGGCGAGCCTCAGCCCACAGAATGCCTTCCAGCTGATTCAGGGGCTGGAGACTCTGCATATACGTGTTGAAAGGCACAATGAAAATGCGCAGGAGGTTGCCCGCTTCCTGGAGGCGCATCCGGCGGTCGAGTGGGTGACATATCCTGGTCTGGAGCACCATCCGTCGCATGATGTTGCGAAGAGGCAGTTCGAGAATGGATATGGTTCAATCATCACTTTCGGCATCAGGGGCGGAAAACCGGCAGGGAAGAAACTGATCGACAATGTCTCGCTATGGTCCCATGTTGCAAATGTCGGCGATGCGAAGTCACTGATCATCCATCCGGCATCCACGACCCACCAGCAGCTGACGAAGGAACAGCTTGAGGAGACCGGTGTGCTGGAAGAGCTCATCCGTCTGTCGGTGGGCATTGAATCCGTAAGGGATATCACAAAAGATCTGGGACAGGCGCTGAAGAAGGCCACCGGAATCAGCGATGGGTCAACAGATGCGGCAGTCATCAATGACGAAGGTGTCATAAGATGGGCACTGGACTCTCCGACGGAGAAGGTCATCGGGGAGGACGGGGCGGAAACGGTACGGCAGAAGACGCTGGCAGTGGTCGGATTAAGCGGCAAGGAAGCCAGACCGAGCTACCGTCTTGCACGGAAGATGCAGCGCCTCGGCTATCGGATCATTCCAGTCAATCCGAGGGAGACGGAAATACTCGGTGAAAAGGCCTATCCGGATCTCTCAAGCGTTCCCGATGCCATCGATGTCGTCCAAGTATTCAGAAGTCCTGAAGCGGCAATTGAAATAGCGAAGGAAGCACTCGAAGTGAACCCGAGAGTCTTTTGGCTCCAGGAAGGCGTCGTTTCTCCGGAAGCTGCGGAAATCGCAAGGGACGGGGGCATACAGGTGGTGCATAACCGTTGCACATACAAAGAGGCACAGCGTCTGCGGGGCACGATTTCCACATACGCATGTGAAATATAGAATGGAGGTCATAAAAATGAAATCATCAATATTCAATCAGAGGGTGTGGGCACTCATCGTGCTCGCCCTGGTGGCCGTGGTTGCCGGCTGTGGTTCAGGAGAGGCTGAGTCGGCTGAGTCTTCAGGCGCGCCAGAGAAGATCAGACTGGACTATGCATATTATTCCCCTACAAGCCTCGTGCTGAAAGAGTTCGGATGGGCAGAAGAGGAATTCGAAGAGGAAGGAATAGAAGTGGAATGGACATTGAGCCATGGAAGCAACAAGGCGCTTGAATTCCTGAATAGCGACAGTGTCGATTTCGGCTCGACTGCCGGCGCCGCTGCGCTGATGTCGAAGGCCAATGGCGCACCGATAAAGAATGTATATATCGCCTCCAAACCGGAATGGACAGCTCTTGTGAAAACGGAGGATTCCGGCATTGAGGACATAGGAGACCTGAAGGGCAAAAAGGTGGCTGCGACACTTGGCACCGATCCATACATCTTCCTGCTCAGGGCCCTGAATGAAGAAGGCATCTCCCAGGATGATGTCGAGATTGTAAATGTTCAGCACAGCGACGGCGCCACTTCACTGACAAACGGGGGTGTGGATGCATGGGCAGGACTCGACCCGCATATGGCCCGCCTGGAAGTGGAATCGGGGGCAGAGCTGTTCTACCGCAACCCGGATTTCAATACATACGGCTTCCTGAATGTAAGGGAAGACTTCGCGGCGGATCATCCGGAATATGTGAATCGTGTCATCGGAGTGTATGAAAAAGCCAGGGAATGGATTCAGGAAAATCCCGACGAGGCTGTGGAAATAATGGTGAAGGAAGCGCAGATCGAGCCTGAAGTGGCGAGACTGCAGCTTGAACGCAATGATTTTTCAAACCCGGTTCCGGGACCGGTCCATCAGGAAGCGTTGGTCGAATCGGGCAATATCCTGCAGGAAGTGGACGTAATCGATCCTGATGCGGATATAGAGGCTCTGGTCTCAGACCTCATTGAGCCGAGTTTTGCCGAAGAGACGATAGAAAGTGCGGAATAGATGACTAAAGGAGTGGAGATGATGGAAAAAAGCGCTGGCCGATTCGTTGGGAGGCAAGTTGCAGATGAAAGCAGTACGGGAGGGAAGCGGGAGCAGAGGGATACTAAAAGGCTGCAGGCCATATTGCTTGGCAGTCTGCTGCCCGTTCTCCTTGTTGCAGTGTGGGAAGTATTGAGCCGCACTGGCGTCTTCCCCGCCTACCAGCTGCCGGCCCCGTCCACGATCCTTTCGACGATAAGGGAAATGGCCCAGGACGGGAGCCTGTACAGCCATGTCGGGATTACGACTTTCAGGGTGTTTGCGGGATTTATCATCGGGACGCTATTGGCGATTGTATTGGGATCGATTGTAGGATTCTATGAAAAGGCGGAACAGATCTTCGATCCGATGATCCAGGCTTTCCGTTCCATCCCCTCATTGGCGTGGGTGCCCCTGTTCATACTCTGGATGGGGATTGGTGAGCCGTCCAAGGTGACCATGATCGCTGTGGGCGTATTCTTTCCCGTCTATCTGAATGTAGTCAGTGGGATTGCCGGGGTCGACCGTAAATTGATTGAAGTCGGGAAGATGTATGGACTGAATACTTTCCAGCTGATCAGAAGGGTCATCCTTCCGGCATCCATGCCCTCTTTTCTGACAGGGCTCAGAAGTGGACTTGGACTGGGATGGATGTTCGTGGTCGCGGCTGAACTCATGGGGGCGAGCACCGGTCTCGGATACCTCCTCGTACTTGGACAGAATACACTTTCACCGGAAATCATCATTGCCAGCATCATCCTGTTCGCAATAATAGGAAAGCTGACGGATTGGATATTGAAGATTGTGGAGCAGCGTGCCCTGCATTGGCAGGATGGCATGGTCAAATCATAGGAGGGATCGCATGAACTTGAACTTACAGGATGTCGGGCGGACTTTTGACGGCAGGGAAGTGGTCAGAAACGTATCTTTCACTGCGGAATCGGGTGAAATTATCGGGCTCCTTGGTACGAGCGGCTGCGGAAAAAGCACGATTCTGCGGGCGATTTCCGGCCTGGATGATGCGTATGACGGACGGATAGAAATCAATGGGAATGTCTCGAGGAAGGTGGAGGATACAACCGGCTTCATCTTCCAGGAGCCGCGTCTCATGCCCTGGCTGACCGTCCTTGAGAATGTCACTTTTGGCCTGAAGGGAAGCAGGGACCAGAAAGAGGCGGCAGGAAAGAGATATCTGGAAAGTGTCGGCCTCGGTGGGAGCGAAGCATTGTATCCAAGAGCCCTTTCTGGCGGGATGGCCCAGCGTGTCGCCATTGCACGGGCACTCGTCACCTCCCCTGAGATACTGCTCCTGGATGAACCTTTCAGTGCATTGGATGCATTCACCAAGATGCAGCTCCAGGATCTCCTGATGGAAATATGGAGGGAGTATCGGACGACAATCATTCTGGTGACACACGATATTGACGAAGCGACCTATCTCTGTGACCGGATCATCACTCTGCGGGGACAGCCGGGAGAGATGGACAGGGTGATTCCGATTGAACAGGAAAGACCGAGAGAGCGGGGAAGCAGACAGCTGGCCGAGTATAAGAAAGAAATACTGGGCAGCCTGGATCTGAACCAGTCGACACAGTATGAACAGCGGATAAATTCATGAGGAAGGAAGTGCATACCATGTCACAGAGAATTTCAGAAGTCATCAATCCAATAGAGGACACATACAATCTGTCCAACTATGAGGAAATACGCCACGCGTACGATTGGCATCAGGCGGGAGAGGATTTGCGCTTCAGGGAGACAGGAAAGGTCAACATCGCCTATGAGACAATCGACCGTCATGTAGAGGACGGATATGGGGACAAGGTTGCCCTCCACTATGTGGATGGGGAGACAAGGACGTCCATGACCTTCAGGGAAGTCAAGGAGAAGACGGACCACTATTCCCGTATTCTGAGAAGCAATGGGGTCAAAAAGGGCGAGCGCGTCTTCATCTTCCTCCCCAAAACGCCTGAATGCTACATATCGATATTGGCGGCCATAAAGATAGGCGCGATTGCAGGACCGCTTTTCGAAGCTTTCATGGAAGACGCGGTAAGGGACAGGATCAACGACTGCAGGGGGACGCTGCTGATTACGAACAGGGACATGGTTTCCCGTGTGCCGCAAAATGACATCCCTTCGCTGGAAACCATATTGTATGCCGAGGATATCGAAGCGGCACCGGTGGAGAACGGCGGAGAACAGGTGGAATGGGTGGATCTGGAGGATGGCATGCTGATCCACTATACAAGCGGCTCCACTGGAAAGCCAAAGGGCGTGCTGCATGCGCACCGTGTCATGACCCATCAGTATGAATCAGGGAAGTGGGTGCTTGATATCAGGGACGATGATGTATACTGGTGCACTTCGCACCCGGGCTGGGTGACAGGGAGCGTATACGGCCTGTTCGCCCCATGGCTGAACCGGGCGACGATCGTCATCCAGGGTGGGCGTTTCAAAGCGGAAAACTGGTATCAGCTGATAGCGGACCTGAAAGTGACGGTATGGTACAGTGCGCCGACGGCTTTCAGAATGCTCCTCTCCCAGGGGGATGTCCTGAAAGACTACGACCTGTCCTCGTTGAGGCACATTCTGAGCGTTGGTGAACCGTTGAATCCCGAAGTCATATACTGGGCGTGGGAACGTCTCGGTGTCAGAATACATGACACGTGGTGGATGACGGAAACGGGTGCGCACCTGATCGTGAATCTTCCGGGTGAAAAAATAAAGCCCGGCTCCATGGGACGGCCGTTTCCCGGCATAGAAGTCGGCATCCTCGATGAAGCGGGGAACGAGCTGCCACGGGGGTCTGTCGGACAGCTTGCAGTCAAAACACCATGGCCGGGACTGATGAAGGAGATATGGGGGAACAGGGACAAGTTCGATTCCTATTTCAAATATGAAGGATGGTATGTATCAGGGGACCTGGCATACCAGGACGATGAGGACTATGTCTTCTTCCAGAGCCGCGACGACGATATGATCAACTCTGCCGGTGAGCGTATCGGGCCATTCGAGGTGGAGAGCAAGCTGATCGAGCATCCAGCTGTACAGGAAGCGGGAGTGGTCGGGAAGCCGGATCCTGTAAGAGGAGAGCTCGTCAAGGCATTCATCGTCCTCAGGGAAGGGTACGAGCAGTCCGACAGCCTTCTTGAAGATATCCGTATATTTGTAAGAAACAATCTGGCCGCGCACTCGGCACCGAGGGAGATCGAAGTGATGGAGGAACTGCCGAAGACCACGATCAGCGGCAAAATTTTGAGGCGTGAACTGAAAAGGATGGAAATCGAAAAACAGAAAGAGGCGGAGTTGAAAAAAGTGTAGGATTATCCCATGATTTGAAGTCACACATAAGAATACTCCCTTCAAAATGTACATTTTGAAGGGAGTATTCTTATGTGTACTTGTATATTTTGGAGTTTTTCAGCAGAGTTGTCCATAAACGTATCGTATGATCACACGGTCAGTTCGTTTTCAGATTTGATATTGATTATTTCGTTCAGAAGCTTCTGCAGGACAGCAGTAAACACTCCAATAACCAGTGACGCGAATATCGGGACCATGCCCATGATGATGAGTTCCGGTGTGTCACTCACTTCCGCCGTTATATAGACAAACGGTGCTATCAGTATATACACCATACTGAAAAGAAACGCTGAAATCTTGATCTTTTGGAGGGTGCTGACGGATTGTCCGGAAAATGCGGCATCCCGGTCGATGTAGTTCAACAGTCTGAATGACTGGTATAGTGCGAAGAGATAGGGAATGACCGACAGGAGGGCGCCGATGAATATAGGGTATAGCATCAGGACATAATCCGGATTGACCGGATTTCTCAACAGGGAGTATATTCCGAACGCAGCCCCCGCCAGTACGGGCAGAGCCATGAGTATCAGCGCTGCTTTTAAAAACAGGGATAATCCTCGCTTCATTTCATTCACCTCACAATTTGTTGGCTCTTCATCATTCAACGGATCGCTGATTCTATTCTTCTGCGCCTTCATCGGCTTCATACTCAAGTATATCCCCGGGCTGGCATTCGAGCGCCCTGCACAATGCCTCTAGTGTAGAGAAGCGGATTGCCTTGGCTTTGCCATTTTTCAGTATTGAGAGATTTGCCATGGTGATGCCCACCTGGTTGGACAGTTCCGTTACACTCATTTTTCTTTTGGCGAGCATTACGTCGATATTTATTCTGATTGCCATCATTACACCTCAGACCGTCAAATCGTTTTCGGATTTGATATTTATTGCTTCATTCAGAAGCTTCTGCAGAACCGCAGCAAAGACGCCGACCACGAGGGCGGCAAATATGGGCACCATCCCCATGAGGATTATGCCGGGTGCATCATCAATTTCTGCGACGATATAGATGAAGGGCAGGATTATTGCATAGATCAGGCTGATTGAAAAAGCGGCGAATTTGATTTTCTTCAGCGCTTTGACGGAAAGGTCTGAGAATGCCTTTTTGCCATCAATGTAGTTCAGCAGCTTGAAAGACTGATACAGCGCGAATATGAAGGGGATGACTGTCAGCAGTACGCCGATGACGATGGGGTAGAGTATCATTGCATACTCGGAATTGAATGGATTTCGCAGCAGAAAGTATATTGCGAACCCGGCACCCCCGAGGACGGGCAGGGCCATCAGGGCGACAGCTGCTTTCAGGAATAATGACGATCCACGTTCCATTTCATACACCTCACAAGTTGTTATACAATTATAATAATATATTATTTATCGATTATCAATAAATAAATATTGAAATATGATAAATCATCTACAAGCATTCTGAAGAGATGATGCGCCTCGCCGACAGGGAAGTCATCAAAGCTCTCGTGAAGCGCGACAAGAACCATGCTTCCGTCGTCCTTTGGAGCATTGCGAACGAGCCGGCTTCTGAAGAAGAGGGTGCCTATGACTACTTCAAACCGCTCTATGACCTGACGAAGGAATGCGACCCGCAGAAACGTCCAGCTAGAGTGGTCACACACCTCATGGCAACCCCTGTCACTCTTCGGATGCATCCCATGTTATAGTAGCTGATATAAGTACATGGATTAGAGGGATTTTATGGATTTGTTATTTCTTATATTATCATTTCTGGCTGCGCTGGCGGCTGTAGTCGTTTTTGGTGTGGGCCTGTTCAAATATGTCGGACGGGGGAAGTACAGGGAGACATGGCAGATGTCGCTCATGATGATGACGATCGCCTCTGTGCTTGCCCTCATGGCGACCCTGATGGATGCCGGTCTGAGCCTTGGGATGGGATTCGTGGTGATGGGCATATACCTCCTTTTGACTGCAGTGGGCATTCTATTGGTGTACATCGTCAAAAAAGCTAAAAATGACAATGCCCAGGGATATGTGAGGTATGCCGCCATCACGCTGCTTGCTGCACTTGCAGTTATGATAATCCCGCTGTTTATGATGGATAACGCTGAGAACCCGGTTCGGGAAATCAATGAAACTTTCGGCTCTGAAGAGAGGAGTGCAGACAGGATTCCGGTAGAGGTGGCTTCGTTCATCGACGGCGATACGACAAAGTTCCACTTTGAGGGGGAAGCGGCCTCCTTCAGATATCTGCTCATTGATACGCCGGAGACGAACCACCCGAGAATCGGGGAGCAGCCATTCGGGGAAGAGGCATCAGCCCGGACCAAAGAGATTCTCGAAGATGCGGATGAAATCGAAGTTGAATTCGATGTCGGTCCGAGACAGGATCATTACGAGAGGTATCTGGCCTATGTCTATGCAGATGGGGAGATGGTCAATGAAATCCTTGTGAGGGAAGGTCTGGCCCAGGTCAAATACATCAATCCGCCGAACACTACCCATCTGGACCTGTTGGAGGAGGCGGAAGAAAAAGCTGAGTCGGAAGGCCTTGGCATATGGTCGCTGGAGCGTCCATACGACTCCGGGGAAGACGGAGCGGAATCCGAAACGGGGGGTGGAGCGTTCCAAAACTGTACAGAGTTGAGGGAGGTCCACCCGGAGGGTGTTGCTGAAGGGCATCCTGCCTATATGCTGCGGATGGATGGCGACCGGGACGGCTTTGCATGTGAATGATCCGAAGCCGTTTATTTGATAGTCCGGCGAAAATCCCATACAATGTAGATAGACTACAAAAGGAGTTGAGCTTTAATGAAACCTTTATATGAGGTAACAATGATCAACACTGGCGGTAGGGATGGAGAAGTCCACAGTGAAGACAAGTCATTTTCAATGAATGTCAAGCAGCCGAAGCAGATGTCGGGAGAAGACACTAAGGAAACGAATCCGGAACAGCTTTTCGCAGCGGCATACAGTGCATGCTTCAACAGTGCATTGGATGGTGTTTTGAAGAAGGCAAAAGAGGAAAATACCGACCGTGTGGTCAAAGCAACAGCAAGACTCTTGAAGGACGAATCGGATGGCGGCTTCAAGCTCTCAGCTGAAATCGAAGTGGAATTCGATGGAGTGGAGCAGGACAAAGCCCAGCAATATGTGGAAGATGCGCATGAATTATGCCCATACTCCAAGATGTCCCGTGATGGCATCGAAGTGGAGCTCAAAGGCACAACAAAATAAAAAACGACTGAACGGACGGGAAGCATCCATGCTTTCCGTTTTTAATTGTGAAAATGGTATAATCGTACTGGATTATCCATGCCCGGGCCACCGCGGCCCGTTGAAAAGGAGGAAAGCTGCATGATTTATTTTTTGAGCATCCTATACATAGCAGGCATACTGCTTTCTACATATCTGATGGCGCGTAGGGAAGAAGCCAGGACAAGAAGAGGCATCCTCGGATATTTCGGATTCATTACAGTGCTGTTCCTCATCAGCCTGGTTCTGATCGGTATAATGGATGTCAGTGAAGATGCGGCCCGGCGCATACTGGTCTTCGCCTATCTTTATGTGATTCCGTTCATGATGCTGATCGGATACAAGCTGTTGGGATTCATCAAGGTGTATAAGAGATGGCAGATGATCATACTCGGTATTGTGGGACTCTTCAACCTTATGATATTCGGCTATCTGCTGCTGTTCATCTTCACCATACTTTTCTATTACCTGGTACAGGCGTAAAAAGAAGCATCCATGGAGGCAATGCCTCCATGGATGCTTCTTTTTCATATCATAAGGGCGATCATTGCGATCAGTATCCCGGTCAGACCCATCCTGAGCGAGAAGCCCATGTTCATTTTCGTGATCCTGTAGGGATTGATGCCCATGCTCTGGGCGGTCATCGTGGCGTTGATGCCGTACGGGGCGGCAGCGGATATGCCCATGCCGCAGACGACCATGGCGATGCCGATGGAAAGTACATTCTCCGGGGTCATGACCGGGACGAGCACTTCCGCCAGTATGGCGAGTGTAGCGACGGGATGGACACCGAACATGGCGAGTCCGTAGATGACGACCATGATGAGCAGGAGGATCAGTATCAGGAATGAATCGACATAGCCGAAGACCTGCTGCATCATCCCAGGAACGCTGCTGCTGTTGAAGCCGCCCGAAAAGATGCCGAGTGACAGGAAGAGCACGGAGAAATTCTGAAGGTGGTTGTTGTGGTTCTTCCATGTGGCCCATCCCGTCCTGATGAATATGGGGAACCGCTTCATGACGAATGCCGTGACGAAGGAAAACGGGATGATGATCAGTGCCACGGTCATGACAAACCCAAGATCCGAGTTCGTGTTGAAGAGCATCACGACACTGAGGAAACTGATCAGCAGGATGACCATTTTGATGATGGACCGCCCAAGTGCCTGGCGGTCTATTTCATTGAATGGGGCATCAAGTGTGATGTCATTGAACTCGCGGCGTGTCAGGAAGACTTCGGTCAGACCGACGATTACTGATGTCACCAGCAGCCATGGCAGGAGCGTGAAGTAGGAGACGCCCGTCGAGTCGACCGTCAGGCCGACGATGACTTCGAGCGGACTCCATATCACGGCAAGCGCAAATGCCCGGAGGGTGGATTTGATGATGAATTCATTCCTGAATCCGACCGTCGTCTTTTTGAATAGTTCACGCAGAACCTGCTGGATGATGTAGATGGCCGACAAGTTCAGGAATACCGCAAGGAAGTAGGAGGTGATCACGCTTCTGCCATAGATCTTCTCCACCCTGTTCGCCTGGTCCTGTATCATTTCCGTAATGCTGTCGTCCAGGCCCCCGACCTTAACGACCGTGCCGATCCACGGCAGGGTGCTGAAGAAGAGCAGGAGGGGGAGGTTGCTTGTCGTGTTGCTGATGATCGTACCGATGCTCCCGCCGGATGTGAGGGTGAAGGCGGCCCCGGCAATGATGAAGAGGCCGCCGATCAGTTTGAACAGCCTGGAACTGAAGAGCCAGGAGACGATCAGTACGCCGACGGCCAGATAGTCCACGAGTCTTCCGAGCACCCCGACGCCACTGAAGAAATAGATCAGGAATAGGATGAACAGGACGGCATATATGTAGAAGAAATTCCTTAGTATGGTCTGATTGTAGAGTATATTCAATGTAATACCTGCTTTCACGATGGATATGTATTATAGGGGCAGCCAGTATATTCATTCATTATATGACAGATGCGGAGGCTTTGCCAAAGTTCTTTCATTATTCGCACAAATCCACAGGAAATAAAAAGGCAGAGTGCATCTGCCTTTAGATATACGAGTAGTCGCTTAAGTCGAGTATCGTTTCTTCACCGTTTAGATGCCTGGCGACTTCCCGGCCGACGAGGGGGCTCGCTGTCAGACCGGTTGCCCCCATGCCATTGATGACGAAAACGTCTTCTTCCACTTGTCCGAGGAAGGGGAGGAAGTCGCGTGTATAGGGCTTGAGTCCGACCATCATTTTGACATCCTCGATTTCGGAGTCGGGGAAGTAGCGGTGGGCGAGTCCCCGCAGATATTCATAGTTTTCCTCTGAAGGTTCTGCTGAAAAGCTTTCTGTATCCTCGTGTGTTGTACCGATGGCGTACTGGTTCAATCCCATCTCGACGATATAGATTGGACCCAGGGCCATGACGACCGGGGTGTGGCTTTCATTCTTTCCATCCTTGAGTCTGAAGTGCAGCACTTCAGACCGCTGGTGGCGGATTTTAGGATCGGTATCCTGTTCGATGCCCCACGCACCTGTTGCATAGATGACGGTGCCTTCGGCTTTTTCGGCATCAAAATCTGCAGTGATCCAATGGCCGCCATATTTCAGGAACCCCGCCTTCAGCGCCTTGAGCAGACTGGCTCCCTTCACCTGGCCGCCGCCTTCTACGAATACGCCGGGATAGAGGTCTGTCAGATCCGGGTGCATCCGCTTCACTTCTTCCCTCGAGACCATGCGGACTTCGCCCATCTCCGGAGCATCCGGCTGTTTTGAACGTATTCTGTCGTAGGCGAGGTTTTGTATGTGGTCATCCTTGAAAAGGCTGATCGACCCTTCCCGCCGGTAACCGGTATCGAGGCCCGTCTCCTTCTGGAGCCCTGCAATGAAATCTGGATAGTATTTGGCACTTTCCTTGACCAGGCGGTACCACTTCTTATTTCTCCTCTGGCTGACCCAGGGGCATATGATTCCGGCCGAGGCGTCCGTCGCCTGACCGGTATCGGCACGGTCGTATACCGTGACCCAGTGGCCTTTCCGTGCCAGATGATAGGCTGTCGAAGCACCGGCGATGCCGCCGCCGACGATTGTAAAACTTGCCATTCGATTCACTCCTGTCAGTTGTTTGGACGATATCATTTATAGGATAGTCTAACATTATTTGTGCCGGTTGTGTTACAGTGCTTTTGAAAGGGGAGAGGATATTGGGAAATAAATATGTACTCGACATCTTCAAGGACACATCTGCCATGAAGGCGCTGAACATCCTGTCCATATCGATCACCGTTCTATCCTTCATCGTGTTCTATCTGCTGGACCTGTTTCTGGCCGATGATGCAGGGTCCGCCCTGATTGGAATGGAGTCCTTCGGCATCATCGGTGCGGTCCTCCTGATCATGGCGATCCTGTTTGCAATCATCACCGTGCACGAAGGCATCCATGGCCTGTTCTTCAAACTTTTCCATCCGAAAGGGAAAGTCCGGTTCGGCTACAAATCGGGCATGTTCTATGCCACGGCGCCGGGGGAGGTATTTACGAGAAGACAGTTTGTCATCGCGGTCCTGATGCCGTTCGTCGTCATTACTTCCGTGATGCTGCTGATGATGTTCACAGTGCCCCACGGGGCCTACAAATATCTGCTGGCGCTCCACACGGGGGCATGTGCAGGCGACTTCTACTATGTGTATCTTATAATGAAGCATCGGAATATGGAGTATGTGGAGGATACGGAAGTCGGCATGACGATGTATGAAGCCAATCCAGCAGATTCATAATAGGAACATCTGTTCGTTCTGTGTTATAATTTGGACAAATAATTTTAAAACAGGTGGATGCTATGGAGAGAAGGATCATTCATATCGATATGGATGCGTTCTATGCCCAGGTGGAGCAGCGTGACAATCCGTCATACCGGGGGAAACCGGTCATCGTCGGCGGCAAGTCCGCAAGCCGGGGTGTAGTGGCGACAGCCAGCTATGAAGCGAGGAAATTCGGTGTGCACTCGGCGATGCCGACAAAGCAGGCATACAAGCTCTGCCCGGACGGTATATACGTCAGGCCGCGATTCGACCAGTACAAGGCGGTCTCGAAGCAGATCATGGACATCTTCCTGTCCTATACCGAAATAGTGGAGCCGCTGTCGCTCGATGAGGCGTACTTGGACATCACCCACCTCGTTTCAAGGGACCGCTCTGCACAGTCGGTGGCACTGGATATACAGCGGGATATTTTTGATGCGACACGCCTGACATCATCAAGCGGCATATCATACAATAAATATCTGGCCAAGATTGCCTCGGGCATGAACAAGCCGGCCGGTACGACGGTCATCCACTACGATAATGTACAGGATATCCTGTTCGGACTGGATATCGGGGAATTTCCGGGAGTGGGGCGTGTGACGGAAGAAAAGATGAAGTCACTGGATATCCATACAGGGGAGGACCTGTACCAATGGAGTGAAGCTTCGCTCGTCCAGCAGTTCGGGAAGAAGGGGACGAGTCTCCATCAGAAGGCGAGGGGCATCGGCACCTCCGAACTCAAAGTGGAACGGATCAGAAAATCGATCGGAAAAGAGACGACCTTCAATTACGACATCAATGATGATGAAGAAATTCTGAAGGTGATCGGGGAACTGTGCCGGAAGGTGAGTGACAAGCTCGAACTGCAGCAGTATGCAGGGAAGGTGGTCACCGTTAAAATGAAGACGGCGGACTATGTCACGCATTCCAGGCAGATGATGACGAACAATCCGGTCTTTACGGAGGATGAGGTGTACCGTTATGCCTACAGCCTCTACCATGAACTGAAAGACCCCGATGTGCCCATCAGGCTCATCGGGGTGACTGTGTCGCAGCTTTCCGACAGGACATACCGCAACCTGACGATCTACGACTTCATGTAGTCTTATTCTTGGGCCGGCTGTTGGTCGGCACCTTTTTATTCGCACTTGAGCCTGCCTTATGATGCTGCACCACCATCTGATAGATGATGATGATTTCATAAAGGATATGAATCTTGAAGGCGTCCGCCTCTTCATCCAGATTCCTGATATGGCGTCTGATGAAGCGGACGGCGGAGTTGGTCATCGTCAGCTCGTCAAGATCACGGTTGAGGTAGTCGATGATCTCTTCGACTGCCGCTGTTTCCTGGGAAGTGAATTTCATCGAGATGTCTTCGGGCAGGTAGATCAGGTTGCCGAGGTGGGTGAAGTACAGCTTTTTGAACTGGAGCTCCCGCTCCAGCTGGTTCATCAGGCGCATCTCTTCACGATTTGATTTGTGGTACCGGTATTCATCCTGCTGGTATTTGAGCAGTTTTTCGGCATCGGTGATGGCGTTCTGCACCTTGGTATAGGCCCTCTCGCTCTTGTCGGATTCGTACTTGCCGGCAATCAGTTCCCCGAGCCTTTGGATCAGCAGGCTGTGGGTCTGTCTGGTCGTCGATTTTGTGATTTCCTCGATCTGCCCGGCATACTTCGGCGGCAGTATCAGAAAGTTGATCAGTGTGCTTGTCGCAAGTCCGATGGTTGTGGTTGCCAGTCTGGAAAGGAAATTGAAGACATAGGCATCCTGTACTGAGGGGACCATGGCGACTGCAGTGATGGCCGCAACGAGCACCCCCGAATGCAGATTCAGCCGATATGTGACGAGGATCGTCAGTGTCGCCGCCAGGGAATAGGTGAATGCATTCTCGCCGAAGATATACAGGGAGGTCACCGCAATGAAGGCACCGATGATGGACGCCGGGAAACGTACATATGCCTTTTTCAGGGAAGCATATGCCGTCGGCTCGATCGTAACGATTGCCGTGATGACGGCGAATATCGGCGGCAGGTCGAGTGCCATGCAGATCAGGGCCGTCAGAAAGGTCGATAGTCCTGTTTTTATGATTCTTGGACCAATTATTTTACGGATGTCAAATTTCATATTCATGCTTCTTTCAATAATTTTGAGTATACAATCTAGTATAGCACGAAGAGTTTGTTATAATAATCGATAGAAGAAAAATTTTTAAAGTAAGTAGGGTAGCAAATGATCATTAAAACTGATGAAGAAATGAAGCAGCTCGAAGAAATCGGGCAGATTTGCGGCAAAGTGCTGAAAACACTTGTTGAAACGACGAAAGCGGGAATGACGACGAAGGAAATCGATGATCTGGGGGGCAGGCTCCTTGAAGAAATGGGCGCCGAAAGTGCACCGATCAGTGAATATGAATTCCCGGGATACACATGCATCAGTGTGAACGAAGAGGTCGCACACGGCATCCCAGGCAATCGTGTCGTCAATGAAGGGGATATCGTCAATATCGATGTCTCCGCGAAGAAAAACGGGTATTTCGCAGATACCGGAATCTCCTTTGTGGTGGGTACATCTTCAGATCCACTGAAGCAGAAAGTCGTTGATGTGTGCGAGGCATCCTTCGAGGAAGCATTGAAAAAGATCAAGCCCGGCACCAAAGTCAGCCAGATCGGCCGTGCCGTCCATAAAGTGGCGAGGCAGAACGGGCTGACGGTAATCAAGAACCTCACAGGACATGGTGTGGGAAAGAGCCTTCACGATGCGCCGAAGCACATAATGAACTACTACGAACCAGGAAACAGTGAGCTGCTCAAGGAGGGCATGGTCATCGCAGTGGAACCTTTCATTTCCTCGAAAGCCGCTTTTGTCACAGATGGCAAGAACGACTGGGCATTTGAGACAAAGGACGGCAGCTATGTCGCCCAGAAGGAACATACGATTGTTGTTACGAAAGAAGGGCCGAAACTGCTCACTCTCGTAGAAGACTAAAATAAGAAGAAGCATGGCATACTGCTATATGCCACGCTTCTTTGCGGTAGGACATCCTTCTCCCGGCGGCCGGCCATCAGCCGGCTTCTTTATACTCTGGTGAAGCTTCGTTCTCTTCTGGATGAGACACAGCGTCATCAGTGTCATCCGGGTGGGGAGTTTCAATCTCATGATGTTCTTCATCGAAGTAGTGCAGGAATCCACCACCGCCTTCGTTGATCATACGATCCACATCAACGTTCTGACTACCTCTTTTGCTCATTGTCATCATTATCCCCTCCTTTGGTTACATTATACCCTTTTCAGAAGAAAATTCAAACCTTTTAAACTGAATAATCAGTTAATTAATGCAGAAAAAATCCCCTGTATGAGCGATATATACCCAGTCAGGGGATTGGTCCATCTAGCTTTTGTAGCCGTTGACGACAAGGTCGACCTTTCCGTTTTCGGGATTGATGACCGTACCATGGACGGGCACATCTGCAACCATCAGGGGATGGTGCTTGATCTTTCCGACGCTTTCGGTGATGCTCTCTTCGACACTGTCAAAACCTTTCAGCCAATTCCTGATGTCTATGTCCGAGTGTTCGAGCGTCTCGAAAGTCTCGTCGGAGATGCCGCGCTGCTTCATGTTGTCGATCATCGGTTCTGGCTTCAGGGCACCAAAGCCACAGTCATGGTGTCCCATGACCATGACCTCGTCGGCACCAAGCATATAGACTGCGACGAGTATGCTGCGCATCGTACTCCCATATGGATGGGAGATGACTGCACCGGCATTCTGGATATGCTTGATGTCCCCATTCTTCAGACCAAGTGCCTTCGTAGACAGCTCCGTAAGGCGCGTGTCCATGCAGGAGATGAGGACGAGCTTCTTGTCCGGTGATTTGGTGGTTACATACTTTTCATATTCCTTGCTGTTTACAAACTGTTCGTTGAATTCAAGCAGATCATGCAGTAGACTCATTGTTCGCATTTCCCTCTCTTTGTTTTCTCATTGCACGCTTATGCATAATGGCGTTGATCTGGGCACCGAGTATGATGATGATCCCGGTGATATATAACCATAATATCAGAATGATGACACCAGAGATAGCACCATATGTCGCGTTGTAGTTACTGAAATTTGAAGTGTAGATGCTGAATCCCCATGATGCGAGCAGGAAGGCGATTGTCGTAAATATGGCGCCTGGTATGACCGCCTTGACCTGCAGCTTGATATTCGGTGCCGTCGTATAGATGACGACGAAGACGATGAACACAAGCAGTACAGGGAGCAGGCTTCTGATCCAGCTCCAAACCGTCTGGAACTGCTGGTCGAGGCCGATGGTTCCAAACATGAGGTTGCCGATCTGCTCTCCGAATACGATCAGTACGAAAGTAAGGAGTACAGATAGGGAAAGAATGATCGTAAATACTATGGATAATGACTTCGCCACAAAGAAGTTCCTGTTGTCTTCGACATCATAGGCGACATTGAAGGCATTCATGAGTGCTGTCATACCATTCGATGCAGACCATAATGTTACAATCAGACCCACGGAGAGCAGGCCGCCGTTGGAACCGCTCATGACGTCGGAAATGATGCCTTCAAGCATACCGGAAATCTGTGATGGTGCATAATCCTGGATGAATTGGGTGATCATCTGCTGATCGATCTGGAACAGCGGGACCAGCGTCAGCAGGAAGATCAGCAGCGGGAAGATCGCAAGCAGGAAGTAGTATGCCAGCTGTGCCGCCATGCCGGATGTATTATCCTTTGAAAACTGAAACATAAGACTTTGGAAGAAGTTCGGATCTTCCTTGTATTTGGCAGGCTTGTTGATCTTCGATACATAAAAGGCCTCATCAGGCTTCTTGGAAGTCTTGGATTTGAATTCCACATCCTCGACGAAGGTCTCCCCTTCCGCATTCTTTGCTTTTTTCGCTTTGCTTTCCTTGCTGTCCTGTTTCGCCTGGTTCAGATAGTCCGAATTGGTCGGTTTTTTAGCCATGTCCTCACTCCTTTATAAACAAAAGGGCCAACCGACGTCAGCCCTTCCGTATAATTATTGATTCAACTGCTTCTGTTCACGCTTCTTCTGGAATGTTTCTTTGGCATCCTTGATGGATTGTTCAAGTTCAGGATTGTTCTGTCTGATCTCTTCGATTGTTTCCTTCCAGAACATTGCTTCATCCTTCAATGACTGCAGTTTGGAGGACTGGCCGGAATCCGAAGAAAGTTTTTCCTTCGCTTCATCAGGGTTCTGGGCATAGTACTTCAAGTCCTTCGAGCGGCTAAGTACGGATTGTCTTGTATTTTTGTCAATCAGGCTGATTCCAGCACCTACTATCGCTCCAATGAGAACGGCAGGTATCAATTTGTTTTCCATGTAGAATTCTCCTTTATTATGTGATTTATAGTTGCTTATAACCATTTTAAACTATCTTCAAACTTTATTCATCGAATAACCGGATTATAAATTTTATTATCTTATGAACTTTGGTACTATTGTAATGGTATTTAATATATTGGTATGGAGGAATTCAAATGAATAAGGCAGATATGCTGAAAGAGATAGAAGAATCGCTGAATGTTGTAAACAAGGGGCTTTTCAATGCGGATGATTTCGATGATGAGAACACGGAGGAGATCAGGGAGATCCATGAAATGGTGACGGGCAGGAACCAGATAACGGCCATTGAACAGTCGGCGATCATCGAAGAACTCTCAAAATTGAGGAAATAGAGGAGGATTACATATGGCACAATTCGAAACGAAACTTGCAAGATATGCAGACCTTCTGGTCGATGTGGGCCTCAATGTCCAGCCGGATGGCCGGGTATTCATCAGGGGTGCACAGGACGCGCTGCCGCTGATCAGGCTCGTAACAGAGAAGGCCTACCTGAAAGGGGCCAAGGAAGTGAAAGTCGTACTCTCCGACGACAGGCTGGCACAGCTGCATGCAGAGCACCAGTCGAAGGAGGAGCTGAGTACGATCCATCAGTGGGCGATTGATGAACGGATGTTCTATTCCGATGAAAAGGCCGGATTCCTGAGCATCACGTCCTCTTCCCCGGAACTGTTGAAGGATGTGGATCCTGAGAAGCTGCAGGCGATGCAGGTGGCCTCAGGCCGGGCCTTCAAAGATTTCTCCAATCGTATCCAGTCGGACTACCACAGCTGGTGCGTAGCGGGATACCCTTCCGTCGATTGGGCGAAGCTTGTATTTCCGGACAGGGATGATGCGGAGGCAGTCGACGCGCTCATGGACCTCATCTTCTATACCGTCCGGGCGGACCTCGAAGATCCTGTATCTGCATGGCAGAAGCATGACGAAACGCTGCACGAGAAAGTCGACTACCTGAATGGGAAGAAATACACGGCACTCAGATACGAAGCGCCCGGGACGGATCTTACAATCGGGCTTCCGGAGGGGCACCTTTGGGCCGGCGCCTCCAGCCTGAATGCGGACGGCGAGAAGTTCATAGCGAACATGCCGACTGAAGAGGTTTTCAGTGTACCGGAGCGGACACGCGTGGATGGGCATGTCTCCAACACGCTGCCGCTCAGCCATGGCGGCAATGTCATCGATGACTTCAAGCTGACGTTCAAGGACGGCAGGGTTGTGGACTTTGAAGCGGGCAGGGGATACGAAGTGCTCAAGAATATACTTGATACGGACGAAGGGGCGAGGCGCCTGGGTGAAGTGGCACTTGTGCCGGATGATTCACCGATCTCCAATGCGGGTAAATTATTCTATAACACCTTGTTTGATGAGAATGCGTCCTGCCATATCGCACTCGGCAGTGCCTATGCATTCTGCATCGAGGGCGGCAAGTCCATGTCCCGCGAAGAGCTGGAAGAGGCAGGCCTTAATGATTCCATCACCCATGTCGACTTCATGATCGGTTCCGATGAACTGGATATATACGGCATCACTGAAGATGGCACGGAAGAGAAAGTATTTGAAAAAGGCAACTGGGCGTTTTAAATTACAATAGTACAAGCGCCGTCTTTTGTGTTAAAATATAATTAATAGGAAAAGTACCATAAGGAGGGTTTTCATGAGTTTTGCAATGATGTTTCTTGTAATGCTGGCATTTCTCTTTGCCATCTTTGCATTTGCCCTGGTGCTCCACCACTTCCTGTCCAAGGCGCTCCCAGGCAAGGATGCGCTTGTGATTGATACACCGGAAGAGGCGCTGGAGCGTCAGGATTAGCAGTTTCCAATAGGAAAAATTCAGGAAGGGATAACATTATCCCTTCTTTTTTAGTGCCGAAAATGTGCTATTATAGTAGTGCTTGGAATGGAGGATAAATTATGGAAAAGAAAATGTCGGAATCCTATACGGTGAAGACTTCGAATGTCATGCCGCCGGATACGAACAACCATCATACACTGTACGGCGGCAGGCTGATGGCATACATAGATGATGTTGCAGCAATTGCTGCACGCCGCCACTCGAGGTCGAAGGTCGTGACGGCTTCAATCGACTCGGTCGATTTTCTGGAGCCGATCAACCTGGGGGATGTGGTCATCCTGGAGGCGCTCGTAACCCATACGGGGAAGTCGTCCATGGAGATTCTGGTCAAAGTATCGAAGGAGACACTTGAGAACGGCAGCGACAAGAAGCTTGCGGCGTTCAGTTTCCTCACTTTCGTTGCCTTGGATGATGACCTCAATCCCATGGAAGTGCCTGAACTGATTCCCGATAACGAACGCCTGAAATGGCTCGATGAGACAGGCGAAGAGCGTTCGGAGCACCGTCGTCACAGAAGGGAACGTTCAAAAGCATTGCGCGAATTCTTTGCGACAGATCTTTTTGACTAGGAGGGATCAGATGCAGATAAAGAAAGTGGCGCTCCTGAAGAACAGCATGTATGAAATACACATGGATGACGGCTCTTCATTCAAGGCGCATGAGGAGTCGGTGGTGAAGTACCGGCTGATTCCGGAGCGTCAGCTTGAAGCGGATGAATACCAGCAGGTGCTCGAGGCCATCCAGTATGATCAGGCCTATGTCAAGGCGCTCGGCTATATCAGCTACAAGCTGCGTTCCGAATCGGAGATGAGGCAGTACCTCGCAGAGGACTACCATCCCGAAATGATCGACAAAACCATCCTCAGACTCAGGGAGGAAGGATATGTCAATGATGCGAATTATGCCAAAGCGCTGAAAAACACCATGGTTGCCACGACGGACCAGGGTCCTTTCGCACTGGAGCGGGAGCTGAAGAAGCATCGCATCGATGAGGGGGTCATCCGGGAGAACGTGGACGCTTTCAGCAGGGAAGTGGATGCCGAACGGATGAACAAGCTCAAGGACAAGCAGTTGAAGCGGCATAAGGGATCCTATCGCCAGTTCAAAATGAAGCTGGCTGAGAAGCTGTACCAGAAAGGCTATGACAAGGAGCATGTCGGGATGATCGATTTCGAAGATGATTACGATGAGGCTTCGCATTTCGACAAGGATTTCGAGAAGTACTTAAATAAATATCGGAAAAAGGAAACAGGCCACGCCCTGAAGCAGAAGCTGATACAGGCGCTCATGAGAAAAGGGTACGGCTATGATCTGATCCAAGAAAAGTTAGGCGGTATAGATGATGAGACCTTTGAACACTATGACGAGACGTGAACTTGAAGCATATATTGCAGAGAAGCGGGAAGCGATGAGAAAAGCGGAGATGATGGGCGTCGAAAATGAATACAGGGTCCTGGAGCGCCAGGTGCTCATAGCCGAAAGCTATTTCATCGACCTCTCGCTGATCGAACCGGGTAAGATCTATAAGGTGATCAGTAACGAGAACCACTACTTCAAAGTGGAATACATCAAGGGCACCTTTGTCTGGGGATTCTTCGTCGGAGGAGAAGAGAAAGAGACAGCCATTCCTGTAAGCATGCTGCAGTTGAACAAGAGGGGATGATTGAATGCAGAACATCATTCTGCTCAGGGCACTGAACCTGACATATGCCAAGGAATCGAAGAAATTCACCGACCGGATGCTCGGCCGGGAGGAGGGTCTGCTGCTTAAAGATGTCACCTTCCACCTCTATAAGGGGGAGGTGCTCGGCATCCTTTCGGACTACAGGACGCTGCACTATCTGAAAGAGATGGTCAATGGCAGCCTGGACCCCAAAGAGGGGAGAATAAAGACCGACAGCTCGATTCTGAGTCTGGATGTCCTCGACCACATCAACCACCCGCATCCATTGAACATCTTCGTCTCTGAAATATTGGATGAATATATGCGGACTGAGGACGTGGAGGAAGCGGTCGGGCAGATCATGGCCCTGCCGCTGTTCAGAAAATACTGGTCGACCCCGGTCAGGGAGCTGACACGAAGGGATATTGCCCTGGTGCTGCTGGAACTGTCCAAGTTCACAGATGCTGAAATCATCGTCTACTGCAACATGTACCGGCATCTGAAAAGCCGGGATACTGCTGTGTTCAAGGAGACGATCAATGGACAGGAGGACAGGGAGCGCGGGGTGCTGCTGCTTGAGAGCAGCATAGAACCGATCGAGTCACTGGCCAACTATTTTCTGTGGCTGAGCTATGGACAGATACGCTACGACGGCAGTGTCAAACAGGGGATTGCTCAATATAATGCCTATATGAAAAAGAAGAGCCAGCTCAAGAGTGTGGATGAAGAGGCACAGTTCGACCTCGAGTGGAAGCGGAATGTAAATGAGTATGGACGGTATGCACATGGCCTGAAGCGTCTCAGCAGGAAACAGGCGAGCCCAATTGACGGGCTGAACATAAGGAAGGTCATCATTTCACTTCTCTTGATGTTTACGATGCTGATGGCGAGCGTCGTGATATTCATGGATATATCGTTTACAGGCTCGGCAAATACGGGACAGGATCAGACTGTCGCCGTCCCGGAGACGGAAGAGGATGACCGGATCGCCTACGCTGTAAACACCGAAGGGAGCCTTGAGGTCAATGGGGAAAGCCATCCATACATGTCGCTCCTCCAGGTGAGTGACAGGGAGGATGGGACATACACCATCGTAGACGGCGGTGCGACAGTGGAGATGGATGGTTCCTCCTTCATCTACTTCAACCCGGCAAGCCTGTACCCTGAGACGACGCTGGAGGCGCTATTGCCCTACACTGATGAAGTGTTCGAGAACAACTATCTCTATTACTCAATGTTCATGAACAGGGAGTCGGGTGCAGTGACTGATAACATGAACCTGTCCGCCTCAAGTGCCAGGCATGCTGAACTCTCAGGCATACCGATCTCGTACCAGTTCAGGGACGGTCTTATATTCTCGATGTCTTTCCCAGCCCGGAATATAGAGGGCATGTACGAGGTTTTTGGCATAGAGACAGAAGATGCGATATTCAGGCTGCCAAATGGTTATATGATCCTCGATGCATCAAATCAGACATGGCTATATATACAGCGTTAGGAGAGGTGCTATGAATTACAAAATGAAATATCTGTTCCGCCACTTCTTCAAACAGACGGCCTATTTTTCCACACACAACCTGACACCGCTTCTGATCTATACGATCGGGCTCGTATTCCTGCTTGTGTCGATGCCGCTGATGGATGCCGGGGGCGTCATGGAGTACCTGTATACAATGGTGGGGCTGATGGCATCCGTATGGCTGTTCAGCATGACCGTGCTGAACAAGAATACGGCATTCTATAAGGATTCCGTCCTCAAGGTGAACTACATACCACTGTATATGCGGATACTTCCAACGATCATATTCCAGACTTTCATCTTCCTCATGTATGTCGTGCTGTACAGTGCACTCACCGCACTGGTCGTCGATGATTGGCTGATAGACATATTCACCCTGCTGTACTATGTACTGCTCGGTATACTCCTGATCATTCCCTTTACACTGATATACCTTTCAGTGAAGATGGACAGGATTGGAACAGTGAATATTTTCGTGTTCATCATACTGGTGATCTCGGTGCCGGTTCTGTATCTGCCCGAGAATCTTGTCCCGTGGATGCAGCACCTGCTCAGCCTGAATCCGTTCTACTATGTCATCAACGGCCTCCAGGCAAACTCGGTGCACATCTCGTGGAATATCAACCGTCTGCCACATGACATACTGTTTTTCGCACAGATCATCCTGCTCTACCTGTGGATGTTCGAATACTACAGCAAAATGAAGCTTTCGATATACCACCACCTAAAAAAGCGGCCGGGCGCATAGCCCAGTCGCTTTGTCTTTCTGTCAGCTGTCGAGCAGCTTCTTCTGAAGCTTGCTTTCCGAGAAGACCCATCCCGTGTAGCTGTGCAGCACTTCGTTGGTATTCTTGTCCAACAGCATGATGCACACGAATGGATAGTGGCCTTCCTTTAGGTATCTCAGGTCGATATACCGGATCTCCTCCTGGTCTTCGGATATCTCCTGCGTTTCATAGGTGTATATCGATGAGAAGAAGGTGAAGGCCTTGAAGTTCGGGTCTTCCTTGATGCTCTGGAACTTCTCCTCATCCAACGGACCGCTTTTGTTGAAGCGGTCATAGAATATGATGTTCCCGCGGAAACTGCGTCCGACATAATAGGCGGTCTGCGTCACTACAACAATACGCCATTCGAAGAAATGGATGGTCGGCATGCAGAATGTGCGTGTTACATATTCATTCGGCAGCCGCCTGTCGACCCTTGCCGTAATGGAGCGCTGCATGATGAACCGTATCGTATAGTATATGAAGAGCACCATGTAGAGGGCGATGAACAGCGGCACCGGCGCCGCCCCGAAATACCATAGGACGAAGTAGAGTACATGCATGACGATGATCGGCACATCCACCGTGTTGATGACGCTGAGCTGGATCCATGTATGGCTGATAGGTCGAAGGGCCTGGGTGCCGTACGAGTTGAATATGTCCACAAATACATGCAGGAAGACCGCAAACTGGATCCACAGGTACATATTCAGTGCAGGCAGGTCGAACAGCAGCACACTGAGTGCCGTGAGCAGTACCGGCCAGATGAAGAATGTAAACGGGAGCGAGTGGGTGATGCCCCGATGATGCGTAATGTAGACTGCATTGTTTCTCATTTTCATGACCGTATCTATATCAGGTACAAGCGAAGCACCGACTACAGTTGTAATGAAACCGACGGAAATGGGGTCGATGGAAGGATCGATGGCAGCAAGACCGACGATTGTACCCCCCATTAATGTATGTGTTAAAGTATCCATGTTCATTCTCCCCGTTCAAGTGGAATAATCAAGCAGAGGAAGGTGTCATTCATGCTGGAAAGTTCAGAATTCAATCATAACCTGTTGGCCTGGTACCAGTCCAACAAAAGAACGCTGCCATGGCGGCAGACAAGTGACCCGTATCGGATATGGCTGAGCGAGGTGATGCTCCAGCAGACCCAGGTCACTACTGTTATACCCTATTACGAGAAATTTGTAACAAAATATCCGGATATAGACAGCCTTGCAGAAGCGGATGAAGAGGCGCTGCTCAAGGACTGGGAAGGGCTCGGATACTACAACAGGATCCGTAATTTCCAGGCTGCTGTGAAAGAGGTCAGGGACAACTATAATTCCATCGTTCCCGAGCGTCCGGAGACGTTCTTCAGTCTGAAGGGGGTGGGTCCCTATATTGGCGGTGCAGTGCAGAGCATTGCCTTCAACCACCTGCTTGCTGCAGTGGATGGAAATGTTTTGCGTGTCATCTCTCGGCTTGATGCTGACGATCGGGACATGACGAAGGCTTCTGTCCAAAAGGACATCAAGAAACGGATAGAGGAGATCATTCCGCTTGAGGCGGGTGACTTCAACCAGGCACTGATGGAACTTGGAGCGACCATCTGCACCCCGCGGGCGCCCAAATGCATCATGTGTCCGGTGCAGGAGCATTGCGAGGCCTACAGCCGAAACATCGTATCGGAGCTGCCGGTGAAGAAGAAGGCGAAGAGGAAGAACGAAATCTATTATAATGTGTACTTCATCCTGAATGACCGGAACGAGATCCTGCTGAGGAAGCAGGAGGGCACACTGCTCCAGGGCATGTATGAACTGCCCAAGTATGATGTGGATACATCGGTCGAGGCGATAGAGGAGGATCTCGGGCTGTCCATCGATACATCCGGAGTGCACATCGGCAGCGGGAAGCATGTGTTCACCCATCAGGTATGGTACATGGAGGGATATGTGCTCCATACCCGGGACCGGCATCCTGATTTCATATCGCTGGAGGATGTGGGAAACCTGCCGATGAGCAGGGCAATGCAGAGGATATACGAACAATTTGAAGTCCCGGGCGAAAGAATGTGAATATATTCCCACCTATGATATAATATAAAAGTATTATTTTAAAGGTGGTGTGGAATATGGGTTTGGAATCCATACCGAAAGAAGGCAGCAAGGTCAAGATACAGAGCTATAAGCATGACGGAAGCATTCACCGGGTGTGGTCCGAGACGACCATCCTGAAAGGGACGGACCATGTCGTCATCGGAGGGAACAACCGGACACTCGTCACGGAAAGTGATGGGCGCACCTGGGTCACCCGGGAACCGGCAATCGTCTATTTCCATGTCGATTACTGGTTCAACGTCATCTGCATGTTCAGGGAAGACGGGGTATACTACTACTGCAATCTGTCATCGCCTTTCCTCTATGATGAAGAAGCATTGAAATATATCGACTACGACCTGGATATCAAAGTCTATCCGGACGGCAAGTATCATCTGCTTGATGAAGATGAATACAAGCTTCACAAGAGCCGGATGAAATATCCGGAGGATATCGACAAGATACTCAGGCATAATGTGGATGTGCTTCAGCAATGGATCGAAAGGAAAAAGGGGCCGTTTGCTCCCGACTTCATTAAAGTCTGGCAGGGCCGTTTCAATAATGATTACAAATCATACTAAAAATCAATCAACTTAACCGGTTGATTGTTTTTTATGTAAGAAAAGGAAGTTTTTTTGTGATTAGACGTTATATGCAATTCGTCAAACCGTATAAATGGCTGATCATCCTGACGATCATCATCGGCATACTGAAATTCGGCATCCCGTTGCTGCTGCCGCTTCTGATCAAGTATACGATCGATGACATCATTATGCCCGATGGGCTGACGACAGAAGACAGGATAAACATGCTGATCCAGGTACTCCTGATTTTCTCCTTCATATTCGTCATCATCAGGCCGCCTGTCGAATACTTCAGGCAGTATCTGGCCCAGTGGACGAGCAACAAGATACTCTATGACATAAGGAAGAAGATGTACGGGCACTTGCAGATGCTGAGTGCGAAGTTCTATTCGAACAGCAAAGTGGGGGAGATCATCTCCCGTGTCATCAATGATGTGGAGCAGACGAAGGATTTCATCATGACAGGGCTGATGAACATATGGCTCGACCTGGTGACGATCATCATCGCGCTTGCCATCATGTTCTCGCTGAATGGGGAACTGACGCTGGTATCTATCATCGTCTTTCCATTCTATATTTTCGGCGTATGGTATTTCTTCGGGAGACTGCGCAGCCTCACCAGGGAGAGGTCCCAGGCACTTGCGGAAGTCCAGGGCTTCCTGCATGAGCGCATACAGGGCATCAATGTCATCAAAAGCTTTGCTGTGGAAAGCCACGCTGCAGAGCACTTCAATAAACGCAACGGCAATTTCCTGAACAAGGCGACAGACCACGCCAAGTGGACCGCAAGAAGCTTCTCGGTCGTCAATACGATCACCGATATCGGTCCATTGCTCGTGGTCGGCTATGGCGCCTACCAGGTCATCCAGGGCAACCTGACCGTCGGGACGCTGGCTGCATTCATCGCCTATCTCGACAGGCTGTACGGGCCACTGCGCCGCCTGGTCTCCTCCTCCACGACGCTGACGCAGAGCATCGCGTCGATGGACAGGGTGTTCGATTTGTTCGATGAGAAATACGATGTCAAAGACCGGCCGGGTGCGCGCGAACTCAGACATACTGACGGCAACATCGAATTCAGGGATGTCGGGTTCGGGTACAACGGTGAAGACACCAGTGCGCTGAAACATATCAATTTTGACGTCAAGAGTGGAGAGACCGTCGCATTCGTCGGAATGAGCGGAGGTGGGAAGTCCACCCTTGTGACGCTCATCCCAAGGTTCTACGACGTCACTTCGGGGAAAGTCATGCTCGATGGGACAGATATCAGGGACTATACGATTGAATCCCTGAGGAATAATGTCGGACTCGTCATGCAGGATAACATCCTGTTCTCCGACACAATCAGGGAAAACATCCTGCTTGCCCGCCCGGAAGCGACGGAAGAGGAAATGATAGGGGCTGCCAAACGGGCAAACGCCCATGATTTCATCATGGAACTTCCGGAGGGCTATGATACCGAGGTCGGCGAGCGCGGCGTCAAACTCTCGGGCGGGCAGAAGCAGCGGATTGCGATTGCACGCGTCTTCCTGAAGAACCCGCCGATTCTGATCCTTGATGAAGCGACGAGTGCACTCGACCTCGAGAGTGAGAGCATCATACAGGACACATTGCTCGAGCTCTCCGAGAACCGGACGACGATCGTCGTCGCGCACCGCCTTTCGACAATCACCCATGCGGACCGCATATTCGTCATGGTGGATGGACAGATCCGGGAATCCGGGCCGCATGCTGAATTGATGAAGAAAAAAGGGGAATACTATAAACTCTATAGTATCCAGAATCTATAAGTGAAGGGTGTCATCATGGCTGATACATTGGACATAGGATTTTTGGCTGATGATACACTGGGCGCTGCCCGAAAACTGCTCGGTGTCGAAATCATCACTTGTATCGACGGTGTTAAAACAAGCGGATTCATTACAGAAGTGGAAGCATATCTTGGGGTGGATGACCGGGCTGCACATACATTCGGCGGCAGGAAGAATAAGAAGAACAGCATGATGTTCAACGACTTCGGCCACCTGTATGTCTATACGATGCACGGCCATCACTGCATGAATATATTGACGAAGGATAAGGCACATCCGGAAGGTATCCTCATCCGGGGCATCGAACCCCATGCCGGCAGGGAAATCATGGTTGAAAGGCGGGGCCGGGAGACCGGCCTCACGGATGGCCCGGGCAAGCTGACCAAGTCCCTCGGCATCCGTCGTGAACTGCACAATGGCATGGAACTGAACAACGGCATCCTGACTCTTAGGCCCGGCAGGATCCCGCTCGAAATCGAAGAGACGAAAAGGATAGGCATCGACAACAAAAAGGAAGCAGTGGATTATCCATACCGCTTCATCGTCAAAGGCAACCCGCATGTCAGCAGGTTCCGGGGCAGGCCGGCGGACAACAACGGCTGGAAATAAAACAGGTGCAGGGAATTTCCCTGCACCTGTTTTTATATATCGAGTGTCTCGTCCTGTATGTTGATCTTGTTCTTATCCGCGTGGAAGCGGAAGAAGCTTGAAGCGAGCCGGTCGAGGCGGTCCAATGAATTGGAATATTCGTGTATGGATGAGATGAATTCCAGTATATTCTCATATTGGATCTTCTCTTCCAGGGTATCCGCTTCATAATAGAGGCGGACGAAATCATCCATCATGGAATGCTCGAATTGCTCGTCGTTATCATAGGTTTCAAATGCGGCCTCGGGCCTGATCTTTTCAGTGATCTTCATGAAGATCTGTTCATGGTAGGCCATGAGCTGATCCATCTCATGCCGGATGCGATACTTGAAATCATCATCCAGATGATTATAGTCATTTTCATACCGGTTCAGCTTCCTCAGCAGTTCAAATGCCCGTCGGGTCGAGGCGATCAGATGTCTGAACAGGATCTTGCGCCGTGCGTCGGCAAAGCTGCTCCGCTTGAAGTAGTTCTTCTCCTCCCGGTACCACAGATACATCGTCTCCAGGGTGACGACGCGTGTCCGCAGCGATTCGATATCCTTTTTGACGACCTGGTATTCGCTGACGGCGTTCAGTTCGAGCCGGATCCATTTGAATATGTCACTCGTGATGTTGAAGCAGTTGTGATACATCTTCGTTTCGTACTTCGGTGGAATGAACAGCAGGTTCACCACGAGGGACGACAGCACACCGATCATGACGAGTGAAAACCGGATGCCGGCCGCTTCCAGGAAGTCCATGGTCGTAGAATTTTCCATGAGTGTCGGGGCGTCCATGATTGCAATCATCGTCACGACAGCCAGTGTGGAGACGCTCTGCAGATTAAAGAACAGCAGTATGGCGAGCACCAGAATGACGGTCAGTCCGATGACGATGACATTGTTGCCGAAGAGCAGCACCATGGTGATGGCCGATACGGCACCGAGCGCGTTGCCCTGGAACTGCTCCCATGTCCGCATGACAGACCGGTGGACATTCGGCTGCAGGGCAAATACCGCAGCGATGGCTGCGATGAGCGAAGGCTCAAGCCCAAGCAGGTTGGTGATGAATAATGTAAGTATGACTGTTACACCGGTTTTGAATACTCTAGCACCAAATCGCACGGCACCATCTCCTAAAATTCATTTTTGAATACTTCCTCCACAATGGACAATGTTTCCCTGATGTCTTCTTCAGTATGCTCCGTCGTCAGGAACCAGGCTTCATATTTTGACGGAGCGATGTTGATGCCGCGTCTGATCAGCCCATTGAAGAATTTTGAGAATGCCTCGCCGTCACTTGCCTCGGCCATTGTATAGTTCGTGACCTCTTCATCTGTGAAATAGATTGTCAACGCACCGACGAGGCGGTTTATCGTTGCCTTAATACTATATTTATTTATCAGTTTCATCAAGCCATCTTCGAGCATGGCGCCGAGACGGTCCAGTTCGGTATATACACCAGGTTTCTCAAGCACTTCAAGACAGGCGATGCCCGCTGCCATGCTGAGCGGGTTCCCCGCCATGGTGCCGGCCTGGTAGGCGGGGCCGAGCGGAGCGACGCTTTCCATGATATCCCTGCGGCCGCCGTAGGCACCGATCGGTGTGCCGCCCCCTATGATTTTGCCGAGGGCAGTCAGGTCCGGTTCAACACCGAGAAGGTTCTGGGCGCCTCCATACATGAAGCGGAACGCAGTGATGACCTCATCGTAGATAACGAGGGAGCCGTTATCATGCGCAATGTCATTTACTGCCTCCAAAAAGCCCTCCATGGGCTCCACGATGCCGAAGTTGCCGACGATCGGTTCGACGAGGACAGCTGCTATTTCATCACCAAAGTGGGAAATGGCCGTTTTGAAGTCCTCCAGATTATTGAAAGGCACAGTGATGACGTCCTCTGCGACCCCTTTCGGCACGCCTGCGGAATCGGGTGTGCCAAGCTGGGATGGGCCACTACCGGCTGCAACGAGCACAAGGTCGGAGTGGCCGTGGTAGCATCCTTCAAATTTGAGTATCTTGTTTCTGGATGTATATGCCCTTGCCACCCTGATCGTCGTCATTACGGCTTCGGTGCCGGAGTTGACGAATCTGACGCGTTCGAGTGAAGGAATCGCATCCCTGATCTTGTTTGCGAAACTGATTTCAAGCTCCGTCGGCGCACCGTACAGGATGCCCTTGCTGCTCTGTTCTGCAATCGCTTCGTGGATGCGGGGGTGGGCGTGTCCGGTGATGATCGGGCCGTAGGCTGCCAGGTAGTCGATGTAGCGGTTGCCGTCCACATCGAAGAAATGGGCGCCTTCGCCCCTGTCCATGACTACCGGAGCGCCGCCACCCACAGCTTTATATGATCGGGAAGGGGAATTCACTCCACCGAGGATCACATCTTCTGCCTGAGTTTGAAGTGTTTGAGATTTTTCATGACTGTACATATTTCCCATCCTTTAGTCAGTAATTTTTCACAATGAGTATTCTACCACATCCCGGGAACATAATTAAGGAAGATCCTTCTATTGAGAGCAGGGATAAACTTGGGTATTATCAATATATACATATACAACCAAGGAGGCAGACAAATGGAGAAATTTCCGGAATTTGAATTGGAAAACCAGGATGGGGAGAAAGTAGGCAATAAGGACTTCGAAGGAAAGACGGTGATCTACTTCTATCCGAAGGACAATACACCAGGGTGCACGACCCAGGCGTGTGATCTAAGGGACAATATGAATCATCTGAATGAACTCGGCGTAAAGGTGTATGGTGTAAACGGAGATTCAAAGAGGAAGCATAAGAACTTCATCGAGAAGAACAACCTGAATTTCGATCTTCTGGTCGATGAGGACTTCAAGCTCGCAGAAGCACTCGGGGTCTATAGGATGAAGAAGGTTTTCGGCAAGGAGTCGAAAGGCATCGTCAGGACGACATTCCTGGTCGATGAAGACGGCAATATCCTGAAAAGGTGGGACAACGTCAAGGCCAAGGACCACATTGATGAATTGAAGTCCCATCTGGAAGAGGAAGCATAGATGAGGAATATACTATCGACAGTCAATCTGAAGCCGCATATGATCGAACACATCAATCAGCACTACCCGGATATGGAGTACCGTTTTTCAAAGACACGAGATCTTACGGAAGCGGACAAGGAATGGTGTGAGATATTCATCACCTACGGTTCCAATTTTGATTCGGAGGACGTCCGCCTGTTCAAGAACCTCAAATGGATGATGGTCATGAGTGCGGGGCTCGATGATCTGCCGCTGGAAGCACTTGAGCACGTGCATATTACAAATGCCAAAGGCATACACAAGATACAGATGACCGAGTATACGGTCGGTCTGCTGCTCGATTTCTATAAGGATTTCCATCAGCTGAAGGTGGATCAGGAAAATGCCCACTGGAGGAAGAATGCGAAGACAGAGGAGATATATGATAAGGTCGTGCACATTCTCGGTACCGGCAGCATCGGTTCGCACCTGGCGAAAGTGCTTCAGGCATTCGGTACACAAGTCGCCGGCTACAACACTACGGGACACGAGGTGGAAGCCTTCGACCATACTTATGCAATCAGTGAGCTGGAGGGGCACATCGGTGAAGCGGATATCGTCATCAATATTCTGCCGAGCACCGATAAGACGCGAGGACTGCTTGATGCCGGGATTTTTGGTAGAATGAAAGAGACAGCAGTATTCGTCAATATCGGGCGTGGAGACGTCATGACGGATGAAACGATATCCCATGTCCTTGAAGAGGGCATGATCCGCCATATGATACTTGATGTATTCAATGAGGAGCCCCTGCCGTCGGATCATATCTTCTATACGTATGACAACCTGACGATTACACCACACGCGTCATCGAAGACGGAAGGGTACTTGAAGCGGGGGTTCGAAATCTTCGCCCACAATCTGCAGTATATGGAAGAAAAGGAATCGATGATGAATATCATCGATAATAAAAAAGGATATTGATGGAAAGTGATTTGACAAACAATTTCAGTACAAAGTACAATATCTATATTACAGTAGTCTGCTATAGAAGGAAGGTATCAATATGAAGATGATGGATGCCCATGACCAGTTCACTGAATCGATCAATGCGCTGAAAAAGACCGGTGTTCGTATTACGCCACAGAGAAAAGCAGTGCTCAGGTACATGATAGAAACAGAAGAACATCCGACTGCTGATGATATTTTCAAGGCGCTTTCTAATGAATATCCAAATATGAGTGTGGCCACTATATATAATAACTTGAAACTCTTCAAAGAAACGGGATTTGTAAAAGAGCTCACCTACGGAGATGCTTCAAGCCGTTTCGACTTCATTACGGACACGCACTATCATATCATCTGCAGTGAATGCGGGAAGATCACGGATTTCCACTATCCCGGCCTGGAGGAAGTGGAACATCTTGCAGGGTCAGTCACCTCGTACGATGTCAGTCATCACAGGCTTGAAATCTATGGTGTCTGTCCGGAGTGCCGCAAAGCGGAATAGCCCAAAAAGAAAAAATGAGCAGGGGAGTGGACCCCTGCTCATTTTTTCTGTTCAGATTCTTTTTCTTCGATTGCCTTTTTCCTGCGGTGTTCCACATTATAGTCCAGGGAGAATTCCTCCCCCTCCAGCTCCTTGTCGATGGTCAACGGTTCCTTGCAGTGCTGGCAAAAATCGACATGTCCCAATATCTTCGTATGCTTCTCACAATTCGGACACTGTACAGTAACTGCACGCGTACTGATCAAGCCCACCCAGAAATAGATGACGAAGCTCAGAAGGATCGGCAGCAGTCCTATAAGAAGGAAGATGCTGAAAACCCATTGGTATTCCCTGAAGAATACGCCGAGATACATTGTTCCCATACCTATAAAGATCAGGGCCAGTGCATAGCCACGGATACGCAGTATTTTGTTTCCTGGTTTCTTCATAAAACATTTCACCTCTGAAATTCATTATATACAAGTTATAGCATTTATGATAATCTAATATTTAGCATTTGGTGAACAACATACGCAAACGAAAAGATTTAAAAAAGTTTTCGAAAGTCGTTGACACCGAACAGCCAACTTGGTATGATATGAAAGTCGCTGATTTGAGGAACACACCAACAGCCGATACAGACAACAAAACATTTTATTTCAAAAAAATATTCGAAAGTGTAAAATTAACGCTTGAATAGTTTTGAGAAGTAAGGTAGTATTATAAGAGTGATTTCGAGAGAACATTGAAAACTGAATGACAATATGTCAACGTTAATTCCGAAAAAAAACGAATGCTTCGGCATTCAACTTGGGCGACAAGTAAAACCGCAACGGAGTCAGAGAACTTCCAATTATGGAGAGTTTGATCCTGGCTCAGGATGAACGCTGGCGGCGTGCCTAATACATGCAAGTCGAACGCGCGGATCAGGAGCTTGCTCCTGTGACGCGAGTGGCGGACGGGTGAGTAACACGTAGGCAACCTGCCCATCAGACCGGGATAACCACGGGAAACCGTGGCTAATACCGGATAATCCTTTTCTACATAAGTAGGAAAGTTGAAAGGCGGTCTTTTGGCTGTCACTGGTGGATGGGCCTGCGGCGCATTAGCTGGTTGGTGGGGTAACGGCCCACCAAGGCGACGATGCGTAGCCGACCTGAGAGGGTGATCGGCCACACTGGGACTGAGACACGGCCCAGACTCCTACGGGAGGCAGCAGTAGGGAATCTTCCGCAATGGACGAAAGTCTGACGGAGCAACGCCGCGTGAGTGAAGAAGGGTTTCGGCTCGTAAAACTCTGTTGTCAGGGAAGAACGCCGACGGGAGTAACTGCCCGTCGGGTGACGGTACCTGACCAGAAAGCCACGGCTAACTACGTGCCAGCAGC
>NZ_JONV01000009.1 GCF_000712035.1 Salinicoccus luteus DSM 17002
AAAAGGCCGCCTTTCAACTCTCCCACTTGTGTGGGAAAGGATTATCCGGTATTAGCCACGGTTTCCCGTGGTTATCCCGGTCTGATGGGCAGGTTGCCTACGTGTTACTCACCCGTCCGCCACTCGCGTCACAGGAGCAAGCTCCTGATCCGCGCGTTCGACTTGCATGTATTAGGCACGCCGCCAGCGTTCATCCTGAGCCAGGATCAAACTCTCCATAATTGGAAGTTCTCTGACTCCGTTGCGGTTTTACTTGTCGCCCAAGTTGAATGCCGAAGCATTCGTTTTTTCGGAATTAACGTTGACATATTGTCATTCAGTTTTCAATGTTCTCTGTTTTTGACTGCTTTACTATTATAGCATGTTGACCTGAGCGATGCAACACTTTTTTATATCTTTTTTAACTTAATAGTAACGTTTGTTGTGTCGGTTTTGCGTTTCGTCCGACAAGAAATAACTATACAGGGTTTACTTAAAGAATGCAAGGGGTTTTTCAAAAAAAGTTTTCCAGGCCACCTTTTCATTCAATGGCCTGGTTTCTTCTATAGCTCCGTACGGTACTCTATCGCCTTTGAAAGCGTGACTTCATCTGCATATTCCAGATCCCCTCCAACCGGAAGTCCATGCGCAAGGCGCGTGATCTTCACACCGATCGGCTTGACCAGACGGGAAATGTACATTGCTGTAGACTCCCCTTCTATATTGGGGTTTGTTGCCAGTATGATCTCTTCTATCTGGTCATCCTTCAGTCTCTCGATCAATGTGGCCACATTGATATCTTCCGGTCCGATGCCATCCATCGGGCTGATCGCACCATGAAGGACATGGTACAGGCCCTTATACTCACGCATCTTCTCCATTGCAATGACATCTTTTGTATCCTGCACTACACAGACTATGGAGCGATCTCTATTCTTGTCCTGACATATATAGCAGGGATCGATGTCCGTGATATGGCCACAAACAGAACAGAATTGCAGGTCTCTCTTTACTTCCATTAGACTCCGTGAAAAATTGACAACGTCGTCCTCTTTCATATTGAGTACATAAAATGCCAGACGTTGGGCAGTCTTCGGCCCAATGCCCGGCAATTTCATGAAGCTGTCGATCAGCTTTGATATGGGTTCTGGATAATGCATCCTACATCATTCCCGGGATGTTCATACCTTTGGTATGTTGACCAAGACGCTCGCTTGAGAGTTCATCCGCTTTCGTCATTGCTTCATTCGTAGCAGCAACAATCAAATCCTGGAGCATTTCGATGTCTTCAGGATCTACCACTTCTTCCTGGATTTCCACATCAAGCACTTCCTTGTGTCCTGAAACGGTCACCTTGACCATGCCTCCTCCAGCAGTACCTTCTACTTTTTCCTCTTTCAGCTTTTCCTGCTCTTCCTGCATCTTCTTCTGCATCTTCTGCATCTGCTTCATCATGCCTTGCATATTGTTCATTCCGCCACGCATATATATTCTCCTCCAAATCAGTTTTCATTTTTCTTCTATATAGTATATATGAAATTGCTTCTTTTATAAACAGATATCATGAGCGCGTTTCTACAACGTCACTTCCAAAGATCTCCTTGGCGACATCAGAAGGCTTCTTATCATCTTCATCAGATTTCTTTTCCTTATGCGCCTTCTTTTCCTGAATATAGTCGTGTCTTACCTGCAGCCAGCTCGAATCGGGTACGCCAACGACTTTTACATCCTTCCCAATGATGGAAGGGATGACCGCTTCCAGCTCCTGTCGCTTCTTTTCATCCTTATTGATCAGATCACTGTGCAGATCACTTTTGAACTTGAGAAGGACATGTGTGTCACTGGCAGCAACAGGTTCCGAGTCTTTAATCAAGGATCTGAGAGCATGGTACCCCTTCTCCTCGACATGCTGATAGACTTTCGGCCAATCATCCTTGAGCTTCACCAGGTCTTCCTTATTAGCATTATCCAGTACTTTTTCAATCTGTCTCAAGGAAAAGCCTTTTGAAGACCGGCTCTGGCTTTCCGTACTCCTCTGTGGTTCCGGCGCCTGGTTACTCGATGCCTGTGAATAATTGGAGAGTTTCTTATCCAGCTCCGCCAGTTTCTGTTCAATATGTGAAAGATCCACCGCTTGCGGTTCCACGGCCCGATCGTTTCGGTTGAGCACCTGGATCAGCTTGACGATGACCACCTCGAGATGAACACTCGTATTCACTGAAAAGCGCATCATGACCATCGCATCGTTCAATACATCAATCATTTCGTAGAGCACCTTGTCCTCGGTATGGGCAAAGGCGACATCCTCATCGATTTCTCCATCATGCTTCATCAGAATGATGTCCCTGATGTAATAGACGAGCTCGTGGATCAGCCTTGTCGGATCTTTCCCCTCTTCGATGAACTGATGGTATTTGATGAACGCTTCCCTTGAGTCCCGGTGGTCAATCAGTTTCAGCCATTCATTCAGCTCCTCGGATTTGATGCCTCCCGTAATCATAATGGCATCGTCCAGGGTAATTGCATCATTGCTGTAGGCAATAACCTGGTCCATTATGCTGAGCGCATCCCGCATTCCGCCTTCGGAAGTCCTCGCGATGTACTCTATGGCATCCGCTTCGTACTCCAGAGACTCACTCTTTGCCACATACTTAAGCCTCTCCACTATTTCATTCAGCTCGATCGCCTTGAAGTCGAAGCGCTGGCACCTTGAAATGATAGTTGCAGGAATTTTATGGGGCTCAGTCGTTGCCAGAATGAAGATCGCATGGCCCGGCGGCTCCTCAAGGGTTTTCAGCAGAGCGTTGAAAGCACCCGTAGTCAGCATGTGCACCTCATCGATGATATACACTTTGTACATTGCTTCAGACGGTGCATATTTCACTTTTTCGCGTATGTTCCTGATTTCATCCACACCGTTATTACTGGCAGCATCAATTTCTATTACATCATTTGCACTACCCTCAGTAATGCTCATGCAAATATCACATTCGTTGCATGGTTCCCCTTCAGCCCCGAAACGGCAATTGAGTGCCTTGGCAAAGATTTTCGCAATACTTGTCTTTCCTGTTCCCCTGGGTCCGCTGAACAGGTATGCGTGGGATTCCTTATCTCTGATTATTGCGTTTCTCAACGTTTTCGTGACATGCTTCTGCCCCACCACATCTTCAAATGTCTGCGGCCGGAACGCCCGATACAAGGCTTGATATTCCATCCAGCGGCACCTCCATACTGAGTCATTTATGCTATTTATTATACCATATATAAGCTATCCACCCTAATTCCAGACAACAAAAAATGACTGCATCATAAGATGCAGTCATCTGCTATGTAACCGTGCACCGCTCTTCGAACACCCGGCACAAGCGTTACTCGATCCACCAGCTCAACCCCGGCTGTCCTACGGCACATAGAATGGGCCACTTAATGCTGCTTCCTTCCGGACCTGACATGGTTCGTGACGTTCTATTGCATAGGACCGGGATCTCAACACTGGTGAGATCGAGGCAGTCCTCACACCGAGTATCCTCGGAGCGGAATTCAGTCCTGCTGGAGCGGATTGCAGGTACAGGGCACCGCTACCTCCCCACTTAGCACGGCATGTTATATAATATCAAAATCCATGGACCAATGCAAGATTAAACCACTATTCACCATGAAAGCGGCGGGAGAAATCGACGAACTTGAATTCATTGGCCAGGTGCTTGGAGACATTGAACTGGAATGGTCTGGCATCATTCAGATGGACGACTGAACGGACCGTCGCAGTGTATGGAGGAATCACATTGCCGAACAGTTCAAGATCCTGTTCATTCATCGGTTCAAATGTAATTTCCTTATGCGAATAGGCGATTGTGAGGCCCATCCTCTTTTCAATGTATTCATAGATTGAATCGCTTGCGATCTCCTCGTTCAAGCCAGGCATCATCTCTACGATGAAGTAGTCTATATCCACGATATGCGTCCTGTCTTCAAAACGCCTTTGTCTGATCAGACGCCATACCTTCTCCTCTGGCTGAAGTTTCAGTGCTTCCATTACACGCGGGAAATCTTCAGCAGGATACTGCTTGAGCTCCACAACCTTAGTGGAATACTGCTTTGTCTTCAGCTGCTGGATTTCCTTGAAGCTTGTAAGATGGGAAACGGTGAAATCCATGGAAGGATTATAGATGACTACAGATCCTTTGCCCTTCATCTTCTGAATATACCCATTCTCCTGCAGTAGATTCAGAGCCTTCCTGACTGTTTCTCTGGATACATCGAACATGTTGACCAGCCTATGCTCAGAAGGCAGAACATCCCCTTTGTTGTACTTGCCTTCTGCAATGTCACTCGACAGCACCTGATAAATATGATTGTATTTGTTCAAATTCATAGTACTCACCCTACCGCTTTCCCGGATGTATTTAAATTACATACATCATATCCTTTTTCAATTGTTTTGTCCATATATCATCATGCCTTCAAAAGGTCTCAGAACACCCTTCCTATCCCCATAGTTGGACAGAAGGACCTCCCCTTCTGAATCAATGCTTTCCGGATACGGCACTTCCTTATTCCTGAAGTTGGCTATGACAGTGATGCGGTCCCCTTCATATAGACGCTCATAGACGAAGAGGTCCTCATCCTCCATAAGATGGGGCTCCACAATGCCGTATGTCAGCACATCCAGTTCATGTCTCAGCTGAATCAGCTTCTGATACGTATAGAAAATGGAACTGCTGTCTTCAAGCGCACGTGCAACGTTTATTTCTTCATACCTGTCAGACACTTCTATCCATGGGACGCCTTCTGTAAATCCGGCATTCTTCGAATCATCCCACTGCACGGGGGTTCTGGAATTATCCCTCGATTTGGTCGCCAGAATATCCAGTATAAGGGAAGCATCCATCCCTTCCTCCCTCAGGATCGAATAGGCATTGAGGCTCTCCACATCGCGATACTGGTCGATGCGTTTGAAGTCGGGGTTCGTCATGCCGATCTCTTCGCCCTGGTAGATATAGGGTGTGCCTTTCAGCCCATGAAGTGCAATCGCCAGCATTTTCCCGCTCAACACCCTGTTTTCTTCGGTTTCATCATTACCAAACCTGGATACGACGCGGGGTTGGTCATGGTTGCACCAGAAGATGGCGTTCCAACCTCCACCTTCATCCATAGCCACCTGCCATTCCATCAATATCCTTTTTAGTTCCAGAAAATCGAAGTTTGCAAGCGTCCATTTTTCCCCGCCGGGATAGTCGACCTTAAGGTGGTGAAAGTTGAACACGGAATTCAATTCGTCACGTTCCGGGTTGGTGTATTTCAGGCAATGTTCAATGGTAGTCGAGGACATCTCTCCAACCGTCATAATATCCCTGTCTCCAAAAGTATTACGGTTCAATTCATTGATATATTCATGGACTTTGGGGCCATCGGTGTAGAATTCCTTCCCTGGCCCATCGGAATCTTTGAATTCACCTTTGGATATCAGGTTGACGACATCAAAGCGGAAACCATCCACACCGAAATCTATCCAGTAATTGATCATGTCATATATATCCCGCCGCATGTCTTCATTCTCCCAGTTCAGATCTGCCTGGGTGATATCGAAGAGCCGGAGGTAGTATTGATTTGTTTCTTCATCATATGCCCATGCATTCCCGCCAAACTTCGATTCCCAGTTCGTAGGAGGCGTATCGTATGTGCCATCCTTCCAGATATAGTAGTCCCGGTACTTGCTGTCCCGGGATTTCCTCGATTCGACGAACCACTGATGCTCTGTCGACGTATGATTGATGACGATATCCATCATGATTTTGAGACCTTTGTCATGCGCCTTCTCCAGCAGTTCCTCAAGGTCTTCCTTTGTTCCAAACTGGGGGTTCACTTCATAATAATTGCTGATATCATAGCCATTGTCGTTCATGGGGGATTCATAGACCGGTGTGAGCCAGAGATAATCCACACCCAGTGTCGTGAAGTAGTCCAGCTTCTCTATGATGCCTCTGATGTCTCCTTCTCCGCTTCCAGTCGTATCGTTGAAAGATTTAGGATAGATCTGATAGACCACCGATTTTCTCCAGTCTGTAGATGCCATCTTAAAAAACTCCTTTTGCTTGATTTAATCTTTGACCATATCTTTCGTCTTCTCTTTTGCAAACCTGGAGAAGAGGAGTGTAAGCAGGAATGGAACGACAATCGCGATACCCATCCCTATGGTGAAGAGCAGCCAGAAGCCCTCCGTAATCGAAATGACACCCGGCACCCCACCGACGCCGACACTCGCTGCAGTCAGGCCATTCATCCCGAAAAGTCCGCCGACGAATGCTGTAGTGAGGATGGCTGCGAGGAACGGATATTTAAGCGGCAGGTTGACACCGAACATCGCAGGCTCAGTGACGCCCAGCCAACCGGAAATACCGGAGGTCATCGCCAAACCTTCCTCTTTCTTCTTCTTCTGTTGACGATAGATCACCCATGCACCGAAGGCTGCGGAGCCCTGGGCAATATTTGAAATTGCCAGTATCGGCCAGAGGTAGGTGGCACCGGTCGTCCCGATAAGCTGAAGGTCCATTGCCAGGAACATATGGTGCAGACCCGTTATGACAAGTGGTGCGTAGAACAGTCCATAGACCGCACCACCCAGGATGCCCGCTGATTCAAACAACCACACTACACTGTCAGAAATGATGCCGCTCAGGAACAGAGTGATAGGACCGATCAGTGTGAAGGTAAGTATGCCGACTACAAGTAGTGAAATCGGTGCGACCAGAAGCAGCTTGAACATGTCATGGATCCGCTTATCCAGGAAGTTCTCCACTTTCGCAAGCAGCCATGCGGCCACCAGAACCGGCAGGACCTGGCCCTGGTAGTTCAGCTGTTCAATTTGCAGACCGAAGAAGTTCCACGTCGGAATATCCGCCAGTTCACCGGCTTCCGCATCGAATAATCCATACTGGCTGGCAAGATCAGGGTGACATAATGCGACACCGAGGGCGATACCAAGCAGCGGGTTCCCGCCGAATACCTTCATGGCAGACCAGCCGATCAGCACCGGCAGGAAGATGAATGGCGCAACCGCAATGAAATTGATCATACTCGCAATACCTTCTATGCCCGGGAAGCGGGTAATGACGGAATCATTGTCCCAGAACAGTCCTTGCACTGTCAGCAGGTTGTTTATACCAAGCAGCAGACCCGCTGTAACGATTGCAGGAAGAATAGGAATGAATATATCACCAAGCATCTTGATGAACCGTTGTATCGGGTTCATCTTCTGGGCAGCTGCCGCTTTCACTTCATCCTTCGAGCCGCCGCCTTTGCCCGTCTCCTCCTCAAAAATCTTAAAAGCGTCATTTACAGTCCCCTGGCCAATGACCACCTGGAACTGGTTGTTCGCAGCAAAAGAGCCTTTGACCAGATCGATTGAATCCAGCTTCTCCTTGTCCACTTTGGATTCATCTTCAAGAGCAAGCCGCAGCCTCGTCACACAGTGCGTTGCTGCATTGACATTCTCTTTGCCACCAACCGCGTCAATAATGGCTTTGACATCATCCCGGTTCACTGCCATTCATTCCACACTCCTTCTAATGTTGATTTATCGCCATAACTATAACATGTATAGACAGCAATGTAAAGGCTTTCATAAATTGTGAAATGTAAATATTTCCCTTCAGAATGCAAGACATATAAAAAATGCCGCTATTTAAAGCGGCACTGTATCAGTTGAGGGGGATGCTACCATCAGTCTTGATTATATCTTACCCCTTGTTGGATGGATGAAACACTTCTCCCCTATTTTATATCTCCTTCGCTTCTATGAGTTGGAATATTCATATGCCTTCTCGCCATGAATGACCACATCGAGTCCATCGAGCTCCTCCTTCTCATCCGTACGGAGCGTCGTGAAGAGGCTGATGCCCTTGGCGATTCCATATGTCATTACAGCACTGAACAGGATGGTGGCGGTCACTGCAACAATCTGCGCAACTACAGGCGTGAACCCGCCACCTGCAAGGAGGCCATCTGCAATCCCAGGATTTACGGCACTTGTCTGCAGGACTCCTGTGCCGATTGCACCGACGATGCCTCCAATACCGTGGAGTCCGAACGCATCGAGCGCGTCATCGTAGTTCAACAGCACTTTCAGTTTTGTGATTGCGAAGAAACAGATTGCGCCGCCCAGAAGGCCAAGTGCCATGGCTCCGCCATAGGTGACGAATCCAGCCGCCGGCGTAATGGCCACCAGTCCGGCAAGCATGCCTGAGAGTGTCCCGATCAGTGATACCTTGCCTTTCATGAGCCTTTCCACCAGCACCCAGCCGGCAATACCGGCCGTGGATGCCAAAACCGTATTTGCAAAAGCACTCATCGCAATGGCATCAAATGTCAATGCACTCCCCGTATTGAACCCGAACCATCCGAACCATACCAGGATGGCACCGACCATCGTGATGACAAGGTTGTGTGGCGGTTTTTTATTGTCCGGCTTTCTTGAGCCGAGCATCAGAGCAAGTACCAGTCCTGATACACCGGATGAGATATGGACGACCGTCCCGCCTGCGAAGTCGATTGCTCCGATGGAGTGGATCCATCCGCCACCCCATACCCAGTGCGCGACCGGGCTGTAGACAAGAATGACCCATAGGGCCATGAACAGTAGAAATGGTCCGAACTTCATGCGTTCTGCAACCGACCCTGTCAGGATGGAGACTGCAATCGTACAGAAGGTCAGCTGGAACAGCATATACAAGGCGAACGGAATCGTTTCGGAAAATGCGGCATTCGGTTCATACCCCACTCCTGTCAGGCCTATATAGGAAAGGTCTCCTATGAACAGGTTGCTTCCCCCAAAACTTAATGAAAACCCGAGGCCCACCCACACAAAAGTTACGACGACAATAGCCGCCAGACTGTGCATCGAAGTATTCAGTACATTCTTGGATTGTACGAGACCTCCGTAGAACAGTGCCAATCCCGGCGTCATCAGCCAGACCAGAAGTGTACAAAGAAATATAAAAATCGTATCCATGATCATTCCCCCAAATTAAGTATGAGGACATTATATAACCATTTTCTGAATGTTCAAAATCCATGTAAAAAAGCCTGACATCACATGTCAGACTTTCTTACATCACTACTTGTTGCGGACCAACCGGATTGCATACACCAACAGACCGAGTATCAGAAGTACGCTTCCTATAACCACCAGCATCGTGTTCATCCCCGGCTCTTCTAAATTTTCACCGGCAGACACCTGTTCTTCCGGATCCAGATCCTCTGCTTGCGGTTCATCCTTTTCTGAAAGGTCAAAGACGATGCCTTTCTTTCCTTTATCTTCAATAGTCAACTTTTTGTCCGTCTCAGCCGCTTCAAATCCCTCAGGTACATCGATTTCAAGTGTATAGTCTCCAGCCGGCACTTCCTGGAACTGGAATTTTCCTTCTGCGTCCGTCACCGCTTCATCTTCCTTCTCTCCCGAGAGGGAGACCGTGACATCCGCCACACCTTTGGCATCTGCCATTACCTTTCCCTCAATCGAAAACTCCGTCACTTCAGACTGGTTGATATCCACGTTCACCGGTTCCATTTCTGCAGCCGGCTCCTCTGTTGGTGCTTCGACCGGTTCCTCGATGATCTCCTGAGTGAATTCCTCGACAGTCGGCTCCACTGTCTGTTCAACAGTCGGTTCCGGCTCATATGAATCTTCATAGGACTCTTCTGTCCATTCTTCATACGTCTCTTCCGTTTGAGGAGGAACGTAATCATATGTCTCATCTGTCCATTCCTCATAGTACTCATCAGTATATTCTTCTGTAGAAGATTCGAAGGTCGGCTCCTCCATCGGTTCCTCAGTGGATAGTTCCTGCGGGTTCTCCTGAGTCGCTTCCTCTTCAGTATCTGCAGCCACCCGGGATACGGGTATGAGCATGATGAACAGTACAACAGCCAAGTAGTAGGCAATTTTACGCATGTCGGCCTCCAATGATAGTCATATATTTTTGTGATGCATACATTTCAATCCACCAATATCTGTAACACTAGGTTAAATAATACTATAAAATAAAAAATAAGAACACCTTGTATATGACTTGGAGTATGGCTCCGCCGCTATTAGTTCTATTCTCCCTTCTTTAATATTGAACATTTTGAATTTTAAGTACATTTGAAACGTTTAATTGCCTGTGTTAGTTTCATGGTAGCAAGACCAATCGTTTCTGAAAGGAGAGTTCTTAAGATGAAGAAAAGAACTTTACTCGGCTCACTACTGGTCTCAAGTACACTGGTATTTACAGGGATGAGCGGCACGGCACAAGCGGATGACGTGGATGAAGAAGAAGGTGCGAAGACTGTCTGGGGCGAAATACTCCCTCCAGAAACTGATCCGGATGGTGACGGATGGGCAAACACAGGGTTTGAGATTGCGTGGATGTCCCAAGAAGCTCAAGATAGAATTAACGATTTGGCTTACGAAAAGGATTTCGGCGATTTGTCCCAAGTAGAATTCAATGAAAAAGTCGCAGCAATATACCAAAAGGAACAACAGCTTCAGGCGGGAGAGAATAACGGTCAGACTGACATGACCCAAGAGGAAGTTGGTGCCAAAAAAGAACGCCTGGCTGAACTGGCACTATATTCACCTGAAACATTAAATGCAGCTCCGATACAGGACGCACCGTATAACTACAACTTTTTCCATGACGGTTATGAATTCCACTTCTCCTATGATGGTACGTATTGGAAATGGTCATATGAACCTTCAAAGAATTTTACCGATGATGAGCTGATTTATCTGGCCCATAACCATCCAGAGAAGTTGAATGAAAAGCCGGTGAAACCGGGCGCCTACGACTTCCATCTATACGACCATGAACACAAACATGTATACCATTTCTCTTCAGACGGAGAAACATGGTCCTGGTCATATAAAAAGAAATAGTCCAATCTTAAGTTTGGACAGATAACAAGACACGCCGCAGGAGAGTTTCCCCGTGGCGTGTCCTGTCTGTAATACACTATTAAATTCATGACTATAGAACAAAAGCACTCTATAACAACTGACGTTATAGAGTGCTTTTAATTCCATCCAGCTATTCCCACTCGATTGTAGCCGGTGGCTTGCTTGTGATGTCGTAGACAACACGGTTGATCTGTTCGCTCTCATTGACGAGGCGTTTTGAGATGCGTTCCAATACGTCCCAGTCGATCTTGGCGAATTCACTCGTCATGCCGTCGATGCTTGTGACGGCTCGGATGCCGATGGTGTGGCTGTACGTACGGTAGTCACCCATGACACCGACGGAGCGGATGTCGGGAAGGACTGTGAAGTACTGCCAGATTTCACGATCGAGTCCTGCCTTCTTGATTTCATCCCGCAGGATCCAGTCGCTTTCGCGCACAATCTCCAGCTTCTCTTCTGTGATTTCCCCAAGGATGCGGATGCCGAGGCCAGGACCCGGGAACGGCTGTCTCCATACAAGATGCTCAGGGATGCCAAGCTCTATGCCGAGCTCACGTACTTCATCCTTGAACAGTGTGTTGAGCGGTTCGAGCAGTTTGAACTGCATGTCTTCAGGCAGCCCGCCGACGTTGTGGTGCGATTTGATCGTCGTTGCCGTCTCTGTGCCGGATTCGATGATGTCCGTGTAGAGCGTGCCCTGTGCCAGGAAGTCCACTTCTTCAAGTTTGGACGCTTCATCGTCGAATACATAGATGAATTCATTGCCGATGATCTTCCGCTTCTGTTCCGGATCGGCCACGCCTTTAAGTTTATTCAGGAAGCGGTCTTTCGCATCCACTTTGATGATATTCATATTGAATCCTTCACCAAACTGCTCCATGACCATTTCCGCTTCGCCCTTCCGAAGCAGACCATGATCGACGAAGATGCATGTGAGGTTGTCACCGATTGCCCTGTGCATCAATACGGCGGTAACGGATGAATCCACTCCGCCGCTCATTGCACACAGCACTTTCCTGTCGCCGACCTCCTCGCGTATCTTATCGATTTCAATGGCGATGAAGTTGTCCATCGACCATTCTCCGTGGCACCCACAGATGTCACGGATGAAATTCCTGAGGAATGTATCGCCATTTTTGGAGTGCTTGGATTCCGGGTGGAACTGCACGCCATAGATTTCCTGCTCTTCATGCTTGATGCCTGCATACTGGCACAGGGGCGTATAGGCGATCTGTTTGAAGGATTCAGGAATATGGGTGACCTTGTCGCTGTGGCTCATCAGAACCGTTTCATTTTCCGCCAGTCCTTTAAATAGTGGGGCGCTGACATCCAGACTGATTTCAGTCGGACCGAATTCCTTCTCATTTGAAGGGACGACTTCCCCACCGTTCAGCTGTGTGATGAGCTGCATGCCGTAGCAGATGCCGAGCACCGGTACGCCAAGTTCGAATACTTCCGGATCCACAGTGAATGCATCCTCCGCATAGACGGAGCGCGGTCCGCCTGAGAGGATGATGCCCTGCGGGTTCAATTCTCTTATTTCTTCCATTGTAATGCTCGGGTTATGGAGTTCACTGTAGACTCCAAGGTCCCTGATGCGCCGTGTAATGAGTTGGTTGTATTGACTGCCATAGTCGATAACCAGTATAAGTTCCTGCTCTTTAGCCATTTCCATCTTTCAACCGTGCTCCTATCTTATCTAGAGTAGTTCGGGGATTCCTTGGTGATCTGGACATTGTGCGGGTGGCTTTCAATCAATCCTGCACCCGTAATCTTGACTAATTGGGAGTCCTCCCTCAGAGCCTCAAGGTTCTGGGATCCCGTATAGCCCATGCCGGATCTCAGGCCGCCCATCAGCTGATAGATTGTATCGCTGAGTGGACCCTTGTACTCTGTACGTCCTTCAATGCCTTCAGGAACAAATTTCTTCGCTTCGGAATCCTCCTGGAAATAGCGGTCTTTGGAGCCCTTCTCCATCGCTCCGAGGGAACCCATGCCGCGGTATGTCTTGTATCTTCTGCCCTGGAAGATTTCAGTCTCTCCCGGAGATTCGCTCGTACCTGCCAGCAGGCTGCCGAGCATTACCGCATGCCCTCCGGCCGCAAGTGCTTTGACGATGTCGCCGGACAGCTTGATGCCGCCATCTGCAATGATCGTCTTGCCATGTTTCCTTGCCTCACTCGCTGCATCATAGACTGCAGTGATCTGGGGAACACCGACACCTGAAACCACCCGTGTTGTACAGATGGACCCGGGACCGATGCCGACTTTGACTACATCGACACCTGCTTCGATCAGTGCCTTCGTACCTTCCGCTGTTGCCACATTTCCGGCAATCAGCGTGATATCAGGGAATTTATCGCGGACATCACGAATGGCATTGAGTACACCTTCCGAGTGTCCATGCGCCGTATCGATGACCAGAGCATCCACCCCGGCTGCGATGAGTTCTTGCGCACGCTTGTCCGTCTCTTTGGCGATGCCGATGGCACCCGCCACAAGCAGGCGTCCCTGGCTGTCCTTGGCGGCACCCGGGAATTCGATGACCTTCTCGATGTCTTTTATTGTGATGAGCCCTTTTAATATATTGTCTTCATCGACAAGTGGGAGTTTTTCAATTCTGTATTTCTGAAGAATCTGTGCCGCTTCATCCAGTGTCGTGCCGACTTCAGCCGTGATGAGATTCTCTTTGGTCATTACATCATCAATCGGTTTTGAATAGTCTTCGATGAAACGCAGATCACGGTTTGTAATGATGCCGATCAGTTTCTTCTCTTCGGGATTGTTGACGATTGGAACACCGGAAATGCGGTATTTCCCCATCAGATGTTCTGCTGCAAACACCTGCTCCTCCTTCGTCAGGAAGAAGGGGTCTTTAATGACACCATTCTCGGAGCGCTTGACCTTCTCGACCTCGTCACGCTGGCGTTCAATCGACATGTTCTTGTGGATGACACCAAGGCCGCCCTGACGGGCAATCGCAATCGCCATGGCAGATTCAGTCACCGTATCCATGCCTGCACTCAGAACCGGTATATTCAGTCTGATGCTCTCGGACAGCTGTACGGACAGATCCACTTCTTTCGGTAATACTTCTGAATGCGCCGGTACCAGCAGCACATCATCAAACGTCAAACCCTCTTTTTCAAACTTTCTTTCCCACATTCTTATTGCCTCCTATTTTAAAATAGTGCACCTTAAAAAAAACATATGATAGGAACAATGAAGATACAGCCGATAATCGGATATCCAATTGTTATTTCATAGCAGCTTTATTTAAGGTAAAGCCTAGAAACTCATAATCCATATTATTATGATTATATGAAATAAAATAATTAATTACTTATGATAGCAAAAAAGCCCGGTATAAACAATGTATTTTCGACAATGGTAATAATACAGAAAATTTCAACAAGTGTATGAGGAGGGTTTTGAAGCAGCCAAAGAGGGAATATTATCTAAAATTGAAGATATTTATGAAAAGGAGGTTCATCATGAATTATTTCGAACTGTATGATAGTCAGGAAGCGGTGCTCGACCGCATTACACAATTGAAGGCCGAAGGATATTATGAAGAGGATATCCATCTTATGGGCCGGGATGATAAAAAATTCGAAGCCCTTGAATACACAGAAGTCGTCTATCATATCCATGTGACGGATGACAGGGGACTGAAGGAGATACTGGCTAGAAACGAGCCGGCAGAACGATTCCTCCACGACTACGAACTGGATGAAGATGAAATAGAGAGATACTTATTCAAAATCAGTGAAGGAAACTATCTGATGTTCTATTCAGACCTGGATCTCATGGAACGGAGGGAAGAACAGCAGGAAAGGGAAGAAAGTGCAGAAGCGGATTTCAAAGGGAAGGTCAAAGACCCTGAATAGAGTCGAAGAAAAAATGATCTGAAGCGGCATATCATGGCTTCAGATCATTTTTCTGCGGTTCACTAATAACTATTCCTTTACACCCAGGCAGCTTTCCTTCACCACCTGCAGTGTATTCAAGCCCCCAACATCAGTAATATTCAGATTCTTCGGCCTGAGCATTTCCATTTCCTGTCCCTTTTCAATACAGACCCCCCTAATCTCATCAACCGATAGAAGGTCCATATATTCATACGATTTGTGGTTAAGAATCATTTGCCTATAATGATGCAGCGATAAATTATATGTGTTACCTTCCCTTTTTTGGATATCAATCTCGCCATGTCGGTTCAAAAAATTACAGTATGTAAAATGGTGATGTTCTACATTACTGCCGCTATCGAACCCATTGAAGTGGACATGATAACCTGCAGACAGTTCATCCTGCACCTCTTCGGACAACTGTCCCATCGATCTTTCCACCTTGTTGAAGATTTCAAGAATCAAATCCACCTCCCCGGATACATCCATCGTCACCTCATCCCGGCTGATCATTTCCGTGACATGGGGATACTTATTCTGTATTCCTTCAGTAAGAATATCCATGTAGTAGCAATAGGACTCCCGGTTTGCAGAGTCAAGGAGACTCATAATCTTAAACTGGTTCAAGAGCATCAATCGCGCCAGAGGACTATCCAGCTCGCTCACTCCTCTATTGTTCGTCCCCATCTAGAAGATATACTCTGGACACAGGCAGTCGCCTTTTTTGGCTGCATTAAGTTGATTACTAGACTCAAAATTGGCAGTGCTTAAAATAATGACCAGTGCCATTAAAATATGTTTCATAATCTGTCTTCCTCTCATTCTATATGTATGCAATATATCAGCATTAATCATACTTTAATGTGTATAAACCAATTAAGATAGCTTTTATGATGAAATATTCTCTCCGGAATAACTTTTTAAGTTTTCCAACATATCAAGCTTTTGATGTGAACTATAAAGATACTCCAATTGGCTAATCATCCTTATGGCTTCGTCTCTATATCCCAACACCATCAAAGCCATCATTTTGTTATATAACGTTTCACAAAGTAGATATGTAGATTCGTTTTTCTGTAGTATGTCCAGAGCTTTATCGGAGTACTTCATCGCCTTCTCGTAATTGTTTAACCTACAATAGCTGATAGACAAATTGCAGAGAATCTTTACTATCAGCTTAAATGACTTTTTACCTGAGTGTCCATAATATGTTTCTGCTTCTTTATACGAGTCAATTGCTTCTAGTTTCATTTTGCTGTATATAATCCCTTTGGCCAGATGCATCTCTGCGACCGCTTCATACATCCATTCATTCCTCTGATTCTTTTCTATCGCTGTACTGATCAGACGGAGCGCCATCCTGTATTCTCCTTTTGACTGCTTCACAAGCCCCAGATGCCAAGACCTATAGCCTTCAAGTTCCGGTGACTGCTTCCAGAACATGCTTCTCTCGCTTTCCAGAATTTCAGTCATCTTTATGTAATCCTGGTTTCTTCTTGCCTCATCCAGTCGTTCCCGTACAATAAGGCCCGGTGTCTTGTCCCCGTTGCAGAATACATCATGTACGCTCAGATTAAGACGTTCCATCACAGCCAGAAATTCATCCAAACGTATGGTGAACTGCCCATTTTCCAACCTGGATATGGCAGACTGGGAAGTAATGCCTTCAGAAAGTCTCCTCTGGGAGAGTGACATCATTTTTCTTCTTATTCTAATCTTGCTTGAGATATCTTCCAATCATTTCCACCCTTTTTAGATTATTATTCCACAGCCCTGTCAGGACGTCCATTAAATTTTTCAGGAGAGTTTATTAAATATGCACATGGGTATAAATCTAATACGTATTAGGATGATGCATGCGCGCTGTGATCAGTCATTTTCTAGAGATGAAACGAGACCCAATCATCAAACAAAATGGAGGTATGAGTTATGCGTAAGATTGAATCATACATGAGCGAACAGGAAATGTTGGGAAGAATTGAACAGCTTAAGTCCGAAGGTGTAGCCGAAAATCAAATTACTGTAGTTTCCAGAGAAGAGCTTGAAGGTTCTTCCTTGAACTATACTGATGTGAACTACAAGACTTCCGAAGGAAGCACCTGGGATAAGATTGTTTCCTGGTTCAGTGCAGAAGAGCCTGAGGAACGGGTAATGACAGGCCTCAATCTGAATCCACAGGAAGAGGAAGAGTATAAGGAAGCCTTGGATAGCGGTAAGATTCTTCTCTATGTCAACGATGAAATTGAAGGGGACACCACTGACTATCCTAAGGATCCACTGCTCGAAGATGATGAGGACAGGGTGGATAAGGGTGACTCTGCAGAGCGTCCAAGATCCACTCCTAGCAGTGCGCATAGCCCCGGTGTGACCGGAGCAGCCGGTGCTACAGCGGCAGCTGGGGGCATCGGTTCTGATGAGCGGGATGAAAACCGTTACGTCGATGGTGCCGAACGCCCTGAAGTCGACAGGGAAACAGGCTCCGCCCTAGGCAGCGCACACAACGAAGGTACAACTGAAGCAGATGGCGGCAAACGGGGTGAAAACCGTTACGTCGATGGTGCTGAACGTCCGGAAATCGAAGAAGATTATCAATATGCTGATCGGGATAACCGGGCAATCAACGATGACATGGTCGAAGGAAGACGTGACCAGAATGTAGTCAATACAGACCGGGATGCACCATTGGATGACAGGGCAGGACGCTATAGCGTTGATGAACGCGCATTGAATACCAGTGGTCCTGCCGACGATACCGATGAGTTTGCAGACCGGGATGACCTTACAGACGAAGAGAAAATCCAGCTCCGCGAAGAACGGCTGAACGTAGACAAAGAGAGGGTTCAGACAGGCGAAGTGAATGTCGACAAGCACGTTGAGACGGACCACCAGGAATTCGATGTGCCGGTCGAACGTGAAGAGGTCACAGTAGAGAGGCGCCCCGTGGATGGAGACCGTCCTGCAGGAGACATCGACACAAATGACCAAGACTCCATCAATGTACCGGTCAACGAAGAGCGTGTAAACGTTGAAAAAGAAGATGTCGTAAATGAAGAAGTCGTCGTAAAGAAAGATAAAGTCAGAGATACAGAGCATGTTTCCGAAGACGTTCGCCGTGAAGATGTGGACATTGACGAGACAACAAATGACAGAGGGCGAGTAGATGACGACCGCCTGGACAGAGATAGAGACAGGCTATAATATATTCATTTGGTCCCATGGCTCAGGCCATGGGCCTTTTTTTGCGCAAAAAATCCCCATCCAATTAAGGATGGGGATTTCACTCACATTATTATTGTTCTTCCTTCACATATGGAAGCAATGCCATATGACGTGAACGCTTGATTGCTTTTGTAAGCTGGCGCTGATACTTCGCAGAAGTACCTGTTACACGTCTTGGAAGAATTTTACCACGTTCTGAAATGAACTTTTTAAGGAGATCTACTTCTTTATAGTCAATGTGCGTAATGCCATTGGCTGTGAAGTAGCAAACCTTTTTACGGCGACGACCGCCTCTTCTTGGACCTGCCATGAGTTATCCTCCTCTACAGATTGAATATTGCTATGCAGTAGTGTGTGGTACTGCAGACGCGTATTCACATCTATAATTTTAGTTATTTCCTGATGAACGTGTGTAAGTGTTTTTGTATGTGCATGGTATATTTTACACATTTCCATGCTTATTGTCAATCAGTGATGCACAAATTGTTTTCTATAATCACACAATTAAGCATTGCTGCTTTTCGTCCTTACAATGAAGAGCATGATGAATGAGATGACGACGATGGTGATGACCCACATCCAGGCAAGAGTCGTCTTTCCGGAATCCAGAGCGATATATATCGCTGTAGGCACAGTCTGTGTCCTGCCCGGTATGTTCCCGGCGAACATCAGCGTGGCACCGAACTCTCCAAGCGCCCTGGCGAAGCTCAGTATACCTCCGGCCATCAAGGCTTTTGAGGCAAGAGGGATGGAGATGCTGAAGAATGTCTGCAGACTGGTCGCCCCATCCACTTTGGCCGCCTCTTCAATATCTCTATCAATATTCTGAAACCCTGCTTTGGCAGACTGGTACATCAGGGGGAAGGCGACGACAGCGCTTGCGATTACCGCAGCATACCAGGTGAAGATGACGGGCTGGTTGAAAATATAGGTGATCCAGCCACCGATCAGACTATTGTTGCCGAAGATCACGATCAGCAGAAAACCGATGACTGTCGGTGGCAGTACAAGCGGCAGCATGATGAGGGTCTCGACAATTGATTGCCCGGGAAATTTTTTGTCCGCCATCCATTTGCCCATGAGCGTACCTAAAATGAGAACGATGATGAAGGCCAGGATGGAAACCCGGATCGACAGCCGGATCGGATCCAGGAATTCTTCAAATGTAATGTTACTGAACAGTGAATCCATATGCTTCAAACACCTTTAGAGCCGCTTCAGATTGAAGGAATTCATAGAATTCCACAGCGGTTTCATGATTTGGGGAATCCTCCACCACACCTGCAGGGTATGTGATGGCCGTATGGAGGGAGGCCGGAAATTCATGGACAACCTTCACCTTACTGCTTAAAAGGGCATCCGTATGATAGACGATTCCTGCTTCAACATTCCCCGTCTCTACATAAGATAACACTTGTCTCACGTCCTTTGCATAGACGATATCTTCTTCTACCTCCTTGAAGATGTCCAGGGATTCCAATGCTTCCCTCGCGTACATGCCTGCAGGGACAGCACTCGGTGTGCCGATAGAAATCTTCCCAATGTGATTGAGGTCCTCCGGGGCAAGTGCCTTCCCGTCTTCAGGGGTGATGAGCACAAGGGAGTTCCCGAGGAATTCCGTGTTTGCTGAAGGATCTATCACTCCTTCATCCAGCAGCAGCTGGAACTTATCCTCTGCCGCCGAAATGAACAGGTCGGCCGGTGCGCCCTGGGAGATCTGCTGCTGCAGGGAACCCGATCCTCCAAAGTTGAAGGACAGGTCTACATCCGGATGCGCTTCTTCATAGAGTGCTGCGACTTCCTCCATCGCATCGCTCAAGCTTGCCGCTGCCGAGATGGTGACCTCCTGTCCACTGTTCCCTGTTGCACTGTTGCTGCACCCCATCATTATTAAAAGCATGCACACCATGCCTATCCATGCCAAAGCACCCTTTTTCATAAAAGCTCTCCAATCTAAATGTATGCTTAATTGTCATTATAAACATTTCTCCTCCCTTAGAGAATATGCCAGGTGACGATTATTGTGAATTAAAAAAGGCATTCCGGGTTAACCGGAATGCCTCGGGCATAGGATACACACACTATATCCTACACATGCACACACACACTTTTCACACGTCTATCGTTCATACCCGATTTTGGGGTATGGATTAGAATGGTAGATCGTCATCACTGATGTCAACCGGTCCGTCTGCATTGGCAAATGGATTCTCCTCTTTTGAATCCTGTCTGGATTTCTGAGGTGCCGGTCTTGAACCAGTGGACTGGTTACCGTACGCATTCTGATAGCTATCTGCGGAATTATTATACTGTTGATTACTGCCTTGCCCTTGTACTTTAGGTTCCAGGAACTGCACACTATCACACACTACTTCAGTCACATATACTCTTTGACCCTCTTTGTTCTCATAGGAACGGCTCTGCAATCTGCCGTCGACTCCCGCCAGACTGCCCTTCTTCAAGTACTGATTAACGTTCTCCGCCTGCTTGCGGAAAACGACACAGTTGATGAAGTCAGCCCCACGTTCGCCGTTCGCACTTGTGAACGGACGGTTGACTGCCAGAGTGAAGGTCGCTACAGATATATTACTTTGACTGACTTTCAGTTCGGGGTCTTTCGTAAGACGCCCTACCAATACAACACGGTTCAGCATGTAATCAACTCCATTGTATTATTACTATTTTTCAGCTTGTTCATCGCGCACAATGATATGACGAATGATATCATTGTTGATTTTGGCCAAACGATCGAATTCATCTGTGGCTTCCACATCAGCATTCACTTTGATGATGTGATAAAAGCCTTCGCTGAAATCTTCGATTTCATAAGCAAGACGACGTTTACCCCACTCTTTTGATTCGACGATTTCCGCACCTTGTGAAGTCAAAACGTTGTCAAAACGCTCAACAAGCGCCTGTTTCGCATCTTCTTCAATATTTGGGCGAATCACATATAGTATTTCATATGCTCTCATCTTCTACACCTCCTTATGGTCTTTAGCGGCCCATTTCCGTAGAAATAAGCAAGGAATAATTTTCATTACTCACAATCCGATATTATACCAGTGATCGGTTCTTTTTACAATCATTTTTACACATTGAATCTGAAATGGACGACGTCCCCGTCCTTCATGAGATAGTCCTTTCCTTCCAGACGGACCTTGCCCGCCTCCTTGGCCTTCGCCATGTTGCCATTCGCCACCAGATCATCATAGCTTACCGTCTCTGCACGGATGAAGCCTTTTTGGAAATCAGTGTGGATGATGCCCGCACATTCGGGCGCCGACATGCCTTCCCTGAAGGTCCATGCCCGGACTTCCTCGACGCCTGCTGTAAAGTATGTTGCCAGACCTAGCAGGTTATATGCGGCTTTGATGAGCTTATCCAGTCCGGACTCCTCTATGCCGAGATCCTCCAGGAACATCTCCTTCTCATCCTCATCCAGCACCGCAATCTCCTCTTCCACTTTTGCAGAAATCACGATGACTTCAGAGCCTTCTTTTTCTGCATATGCTTCGATGGATTTCAGGTATTCATTCTGTTCGAGATTGCCGAGTTCTTCTTCGGCCACATTCGCAACGTACAGCATCGGCTTCTGCGTCAGCAGATGGAGGTTCTTGACCTGCTTCGCCTCTTCAGCTGTGAATTCAAGGGCCCTGACCGGACGGTCGTTCTCAAGCCCTTCCTTGATCTTGGAAAGCAATGCAAGTTCAGCCATTGAATCCTTATCCTTCTGCTTCGCCATCTTCTCGAGGCGCGGTATCCGTTTCTCCACACTTTCCAGGTCCGCAAAAATCAGTTCCATGTTGATGATTTCGATATCATCAATCGGATCGACCTTGCCGGATACGTGTGTGACATTCTCGTCATCGAATGCGCGTACCACTTGGCATATCGCGTCCACTTCGCGGATGTGGGCGAGGAATTTGTTGCCCAGTCCTTCACCTTTGGATGCACCTTTGACAATGCCTGCGATATCTGTAAATTCAAATGCTGTAGGAATGGTCTTTTTCGGTTCGACAATTTCAGTCAGTACATTCAATCTCTCGTCCGGCACTTCAACGATGCCGACATTCGGATCGATGGTGGCGAAAGGGTAGTTTGCCGCGAGTGCACCTGCTTTGGTTATTGCGTTGAATAATGTCGATTTGCCGACGTTCGGCAACCCGACGATCCCTGCTGTCAGAGCCATTTATAATCACCTTTATGCTTCATATTTTTTTCTTACCATTTTCATTCTCTTTTCGAAATCACGACGCGGCATCATGATGACCCGGTCGCACTGGTTGCACTTGATCTTGATGTCCGCCCCCATGCGGGTGATGGAGAACAGCCTGCTGCCGCACGGATGCGGCTTCTTCATTTCAACGATATCATTCAGACCATATTCTTTTGTCATGATTACTCACCTTCATCTTTAGCCATTTTATCATCAAAATCCTGTATGTCCATTTTAGGTACGGAGATATAGATGCCTTTGTCCTCAAGATGGTTCTTGATCGCTTTTCTCATGCGGCGTGTCACCCCAAAGTGCTCCATCGGCTGTGTCTCGAGCATTACCCGGATGATGGCTTCACCATTCTGTATGCCCTGCAGCCCAAGGATTTCGGGCTTGGAGACAAGCATCTCCTCTTCCTGCCAACGGGCTTCAAAGAAACGCTCCAATATATCCTCGACTGCATCGAGGTCCTCTTCCACCGAAACATTCATATCCAGCATGGATATCGCATTGTAGCGGGAGAAGTTGACGACTTCGTTGATGGTGCCGTTCGGGATGATGAAGAGTTCGCCCTCCCATCCCTGGATTTTGGATGCACGAAGGCCGAGGGACAGCACTTCACCCTCGGCGACCGTCGTACCGGAAGTGTTCACCCTGACAAAGTCGCCCTTGTCGAACTGGTTCTCGAGAATGATGAAGAACCCCGTAATCATGTCCTTCACAAGGCTCTGTGCACCAAAACCGATTGCCAGACCGACGACTCCGGCACCGGCGAGGAGCGTCCTTACAGGCAGGCTGAACGTTTCAAGGACCATCATGATGACGACGAACCATATGAATACCGTAGCGGCATTCTGCAGCACGTTGATCAACGTCTGGTTGCGCTTGTTGTTCCCTTTCATACGGGACTTCGATTTGACCTTGAAGAAATTCTCGATCATCCTGTTGGCGATTCTGACGAGAATCATCGCCGCAATGAGCAGTATGAGTGCCCGTATCACCTTTGAAGCGATGCTTATCCACAGCTCAGGTTCGCTCAAATTATCCATAATTTCACTGATGAACATGAACGATTCATCAGCTGTTGTCATCAGTATATTCGCTAACACTGCTTCCACCTTCACTTTCCAGTTTACTTGTCTTCCAGCATGGAGATGAGCCGTTTGAACTCTTCTTCATTCCTGAACTCGAATGATATCGTTCCTTTTTTCCGCTTCTTCTTTATCTCTACTGCCGTTCCGAACTGTTCCTTAAGCATCGTCTCATGCTTCTCTATGAACTTCGGCTTGTCTTGCTTCTGCTTTCTCTTGACAGGCCCTTCCTGCAGACTTTTGACATGGGCTTCGAGGGCTCTGACGCTCAATCCTTCGTCGATGGCGTGTTTTGCGGCGCGTTCCATCTGGAGGGGGTCTTTGAGTGCCAGAAGTGTCCTTCCGTGTGCGCCTGAGAGCATCTCGTCATTGATCATCTGTCTGATGGCATTCGGCAGGTTGAGCAGTCTCAGCATATTTGCGATATAGGGCCGTGATTTGCCCAGCCGCTCAGCGACCTCATTCTGGGTGATATTCAAGGTGGTCATCAGCTGGCGGTAGCTCATCGCCTCTTCCAGGGGGTTGAGGTTTTCACGCTGCAGGTTCTCAATGATGGCAAGCTCCATCATTTCGGTATCCGTCATCTCCTTGACGATTGCGGGAATGGTTTCCCTGCCGAGCATACTGCATGCCCTGTACCTTCTTTCCCCTGCCACGATATCGTAGCCCTTGACCGATTTCCTCACCACGATGGGCTGGATTACGCCATGCGTTCCAATGGAATCCGCCAGTTCCCTGAGCTTCTCCTCATTGAACTCCATACGGGGCTGATAGGGATTTCTTCTGATTTCGGAAATTTTGAGTTCGATGACCGTCTCACCTTCCTTGCTGCTGGAAAATAAAGCATCCAGTCCCTTTCCCAGGCTCTTTCCCAGTCCTTTTTGCCTTGCCATGCGCCACTACCTCCAGTGCAGGGTTCTCATAAGTATAAAATCACATGCTGTCATTATATCAGCCAACCTGCCCATTGTAACATAAGAAAAACACCCACACAGTGAGTGTCTATCTATAGATCTTGATCGTCACTTCATGGAACGCATCCTCATCGGCCGACTCATAGGATACATTGAATCCCTTGTCCTTCAGCCTGTCCACTTCGCGGTTGAGGTCGTTCAGTATGAAGGACATGTCCTCATCGAAATCCAGTTCATCATTGACGTGCTTCAGCCTCTTCTTGACTGCGTGCTCCGTCTCTTTCACCGTCATTTTTTGCTTTCTGATGTCTTCAAGCATCTCTTCCTGACCCGCATCCTCCAGGCTGAGGAGGGATCTTGCATGGCGTTCGGTGATCTCCTGCTTCTGGAGGGCTTCGATCACCTCATCGGACAATTTCAGGAGACGCAGCTTGTTGGCGATGAAGGACTGGCTCTTGCCGAGATTCTGCGCAAGATTCTTCTGGGTGATGCCGTCCATCTTGAGGAGCTTCTTATAGGCTTTCGCCTCTTCTATGCTGGAGAGGTTCTCCCGCTGTATGTTTTCTATCAGTGCAATCGCTGCGGATTCGGTATCGGTCAGATATTTCACGATGACCTCCGCTTCTTCACGGTTGAGCATCTTCAGCGCCCTGAACCTGCGCTCCCCTGCAATGATTTCAAACATGCCCTCCTCTATCGGACGGACAGTGATCGGCTGCAGGAGACCATGCTCCTCTATGGAGTCCGCCAGTTCACGTATGCGGTCGCGGTCGAATGCGGTCCTCGGCTGATAACGGTTCGGTACGATATTTTCCATCGGCAAGTGTTGCAGGGATACATTCTCCTGCTGATCTTCACTTTTGTCTATCAAGCCGAAAAGTCTTGAAAATGGTTTTTTCACGTGCACCACCTGCCTATTGTTTTAATGGAGATTTGTTTGGTGTACCCGGCTTTCGCGGATACTTCTTCGGAGTCTTCCTCTTCTTCACGATCTCGAGGATATGGCGTTCGCTGTCCTCCTCCGGAAGGGTGAAGTTGTGGGTATCCACAAGCTCACCTCCAAGGAGGTCCAGTGCGAATTGGCTTTCCTCCAGCTCCTCGATGCCCTTTCTGCCTTTCAATACGATGAACCTGCCCCCTGTGCGTACGAGTGGCAGACAGAGCTCCGCCAGCACATTCAGCTGGGCGACGGCACGGGCCGTCACGATATCGAACATATGACGCTGGGCACCCTGTGCAAATGTCTCCGCCCGGTCATGGACCAGATGGATCTTGTCCAGATCGAGCTCTGCCGTCAGTTCATTCAGGAACAGTATGCGTTTGTTCAATGAATCCACTATCGTCACTTTAAGGTCGGGTCTGACGATCTTCAGCGGGATGCTTGGAAAGCCCGCCCCCGCCCCGACGTCACATATGCTTGCATTTTCAGGAATATCCACATGGAAGAGCGGCGTCAGCGAATCATAGAAGTGTTTCAGATAGACGCCTGCTTCATCAGTTACGGCAGTCAGGTTCACCCGGTCATTCCATTCGGCCAGCATTTCGAAGTATCTTCTGAATTGGGCGATCTGGCTATCGTCCAATATGATGCCCTGCTGTCGCAGTGCCTCTATGAATTGGGCTTCCTTCATGCTTCCACCCGCTGGATGCTGCCCTGTTCAATATAGACGAGGAGGATCGAAATATCCGCAGGGTTGACCCCTGAAATTCTGGAAGCCTGGGCGATATCGAGTGGTTTGACGGTCTTCAGCTTGTCCCTTGCCTCTGTGGCGAGCGAGTGGATCGCATCATAGTCGATATCCGCAGGTATCTTCTTCTTCTCCATGCGCTTCACCTTGTCTACCTGCATGAGTGACTTCTTGATGTAGCCATCATATTTCACCTGAATTTCAACCTGCTCATATTCTTCCTGGGTGAGTGTCGTTTCCTCTTCCAGTATTTCCATGATGGAGGCATAGTCCATTTCAGGACGTCTGAGCAGATCGATGGCAAGAATCCCATCCTTCAGTGCTGTACCGCCCCTTTTCTCCACAATGGCCTGGGTATGCGCATTCGGCTTGATGCGGATCTTCTTCAGTCGCTCGAATTCCTCTTCGATATGCCGCTTCTTCGTCTCGAATGCCTCAAGCCTTTCATCTGAAATGAGCCCGATGCGATGGCCGATTTCCGTCAGGCGCATGTCTGCATTGTCATGACGCAGAAGCAGACGGTGTTCCGCCCTTGACGTCAGCAGCCTGTACGGTTCATTCGTTCCTTTCGTCACAAGATCGTCGATGAGGACGCCGATGTAGGCATCGGAACGGCTGAGTACCAGCTCCTCTTCCCCGAGCAGTTTGCTCGCTGCATTGATGCCCGCGATGAGTCCCTGTCCGGCCGCTTCCTCATAACCGCTGGTTCCGTTGATCTGGCCGGCAGTATAGAGGTTCGTGATCTTCTTCGTTTCAAGTGTCGGCCACAGCTGCGTCGGAACGAGCGCATCATATTCGATGGCATAGCCTGCACGCATCATCCTGGCATTCTCAAGTCCTGGAATGGATGAGAGCATCTCGCGCTGTACATTCTCCGGCATGCTCGTCGAGAGACCCTGTACATAGACCTCTTTCGTGCTCCGGCCTTCCGGCTCCAGGAAGATCTGGTGCCGTGGCTTGTCGTTGAAGCGCACGATCTTGTCTTCGATGGATGGGCAGTAGCGGGGTCCTGTGCCTTTGACCATGCCCGAATACATTGCAGAAAGATGCAGGTTGTCATTGATGATCATATGCGTATTTTCCGAAGTGTAGGTCAGCCAGCAAGGCAGCTGATCCATGATGAATTCAGTTGTTTCGAAGCTGAAGGCACGTGGTACATCGTCTCCGGGCTGTATCTCCGTCTTGGAGTAGTCGATGGAGTCCGAATTGACCCGCGGCGGTGTTCCCGTCTTAAAGCGGACGATCTCGAAACCGAGATCCTTCATCTGATCCGCAAGGGGCACCGAAGGCATCTGGTGGTTCGGTCCACTGGAATACTTGAGGTCGCCGAGTATGATTTCCCCACGCAGGAAGGTGCCTGTCGTGACTATCACGGCCCTTGCTTCATAAATGGTGCCGATGTTCGTCCTGACACCTTTGACTTCACTGTCTTCAACAATCATTTCATCCACCATGCCCTGAAGGATATCAAGGTTTGGCTCGTCCTCCAGTACACGTTTCATCTCCTGCTGATAGAGCACTTTATCGGCCTGGGCTCTGAGGGCACGGACTGCCGGTCCTTTGCCGGTATTCAGCATGCGCATCTGTATATGCGTCCTGTCGATCACTTTTGCCATCTGTCCACCGAGTGCATCCACTTCACGGACGACGATCCCTTTCGCAGGTCCCCCTACTGAAGGGTTGCAGGGCATGAACGCTATATTGTCCAAGTTGATTGTCAACATCAGCGTCTTCAGCCCTTTTCGTGCAGAAGCGAGCCCTGCTTCTACGCCCGCATGGCCTGCACCGATGACAACAACATCGTATTTCATATTATCTGTCATAGTTCTCCTCCTTTTATTTTCCAAGACAGAACTGGCTGAAGAGCTGGTCGATCAGCTGTTCGCTGACATCTTCCCCAATCACTTCTCCGAGCAGTTCCCACGTTTTGACAAGGTCGATCTGTACTATATCCACCGGTACGTCCATTCCGGCTGAGTCTATCGCATCGGATATCGCTGATGCCGCCTGCTCGAGCAGGTGGATATGACGGTTGTTCGATACATAGGTGGAATCCACGGACTGGATTTCACCTTCAAAGAACAGGCTTGCAATCCGTTCCTCAAGGTCATCCACACCCGTTCCATTGATGATGGATGTTCTGACTACCGGCATATCCGGATACCTCGACTGAAGATCTTCGACATCGAGCTTCGGTTCGAGGTCCAGCTTGTTGACGATATTGATGACATTCTGATCCGACATCGAATCGAGGATTTCTATGTCCTCATCCGTGAGCGGTTCATTGTTGTTCAATACATAGAGGATGAGCTCCGCTTCCTTCAGTGCCTGGCGGCTGCGTTCGACGCCGATCTTCTCAACGATATCATCGGTGTCCCTGATACCTGCCGTATCTATGAGCTTGAGCGGAATGCCGTTGACGTTCACGTATTCCTCCAGTATGTCGCGTGTTGTTCCTGCCACATCGGTCACGATGGCCTTGTTGTCCTGAATCAGATAGTTCAGCAGGGAACTTTTCCCGACATTCGGCTTTCCGACGATGACAGTGCTCAAGCCTTCCCGCAAGATCTTTCCCTGGGCACTGCTCTTCAGCAGCTTCCTGATCTCATCCTTGACCTTCTGGGCCTCCTCCTCGAGGAATGAAGTGGTCGCCTCTTCGACATCATCGTACTCCGGATAATCGATGTTCACTTCCACCTGTGCCAGTATGTTGAGGATGCTCTGGCGCAGCCCCTCGACATGCGTTTTCAACCTGCCCTGCATCTGCTGGTTCGCAACTTTCGATGCTTCCGTCGTCTTGGACCTGATGAAATCCATCACGCCTTCAGCCTGGGACAGGTCGATTCTGCCGTTGAGAAAGGCGCGTTTCGTAAATTCCCCCGGCTCCGCCATGCGGGCCCCATGCTTCAGTGTCAGCTGGAGCACGCGGTTGACCGTGTGTACGCCACCATGGCAATTGATTTCAACGATATCCTCTCGCGTATAAGTGCGGGGCGCTCTCATGACTGCCGCCATGACTTCTTCCACGGTCTCCCCGGTATCCGGGTCCACGATATGGCCGTAGTTGATTGTATGCGAATCCACCGATTCCAGCGGGTTCGCGCCTTTATAAAGACGGTCTGCGATTTCCACTGCATCCACGCCCGAGAGACGCACAATCGCAATTGCACCTTCGCCCACCGGAGTGGAGATGCTGGATATTGTTTCTAATTGCATGATGCAATGCTCCTTTACTTCTTTTCTATCACAATATAACGGTTCGGTTCTGCACCTTCCGAATACGTTTCAATATCTTCAATAGTGCTCAGCACGTGATGCATGATCTTCCGTTCAAAGGAAGGCATCGGTTCGAGCTTCACCGGCCCCTCTGTCCGCTTTGCCTTCTTCGCCATGTTGACTGCAAGATTTTCGAGTGTTTCACGCCGCTTCTCCCGATAGTCCTCTACATCCAGTGTGATGACACCGTAACTCTTGTATATCGAATTGAAAAACTGCTGTGCCACTTCCTGCAATGCATTTAGCGTCACGCCGCGCTTGCCGATCAGCTTGGCTGCCATCGGCGAGAACAGTTCGATGCGCACTTCATTCTGAGCCACTTCGACTTCACTCGTTCTTTCTATATTCATGTCCTGGATGATCTGCTCCACGTAGGCTCTTGTCTGTTCCGCCGCTTCTTCGATGGGAATCTGGACGCGCACATCTTCATCCATGGCATCATCCTGGGCAGGAACGTGCTCGAGTTCCTCCGTATCGATGACATCCGCTTCTTCATTTTCATTTTCTTCCATTGAATCGGAAGGTTCAGTGACGGAATCAGGTGCCCCATCATCTTCCGGTTCTTCTTCAGCGACGATGCTGTCCGTCTTCTCCGCATCCCTTGCGATGAGGGCTTCAATCGATTCGTACATCTTGAGTTCAGGGTTTATGATGGTCAGTCTGACGACGGCATCTTTTCTGCCGAAGCCGAAAAGCCCCTTCTTCCCTTCCTCTTCGACATCGATTTTGACATCCGCTTCCGTAACTTTCAGTTCTTCAAGGCCTTTGGCGATTGCACGATCAACAGTTTCATCTGTGTAAACTCTGTACATGGCGGTAACCCCCGTATCATTTTATACATTTTGCGATTTTCAGCACGTGCAATAATGATTTTTCCATCTGATGATAATCCATGTCGCTGACCGGCTGCCTGGCAATGACGACATACTCCCTCGGCTTCAGCCGCTCCTGGTGCTTATGGAAGAAGACCCGTATGCGCCGCTTGATCTTATTGCGCTTTACAGCGTTGCCAAGTCGTTTGGACACACTGATGCCGAGCCTCATATGATCGGTTTTCGGATGGTCGGCCAGATATACGACGAACTGCCTGTTTGCATACGACCTGCCCTTTTTGAAGACGAGCTGGAAATCACGTTCTTTTTTAATTCTGAATCTCTTTTTCATCATTAGTACGCTCTCTCACATATGATATTTCATTATATAAAATCCACCGTCATTATAGCACGCCATATACATTGAAAAGTCCCCTTGTGCTCAGCACTGGCGCCAGCAATATCCGGCGGCCTCCGGCGCAAGTGGTAAAATGTAAAGCTGCCTTGCTACACAAAAAAAGATCACCTATTCAGATGATCTTGAGGATTAGGCTGAAAGTACTTTTCTACCTTTTCTTCTACGACGGGCCAATACTTTACGGCCGTTCTTTGTGCTCATTCTTTTACGGAAACCGTGCACTTTGCTGTGCTTACGTTTATTTGGCTGGTAAGTACGTTTTACCATATTAAATACACCTCCATGATACCTATTGCCTGTGTATAGCTTTTAGAATTGTAACTATTAAAGAATAACAGATGCCCTTGCAGATTTCAATACATTTTTCACCTGGATTTGAGAACTCCGTAATGTGGATAACCCACACTGTTGACAATGTGTGTGGATAACTATATTGTGGATATTTCTTTTCCACACCCTTTTGAATAGGTTATCCCCAGTTTCACAAGTGTTTACAGATACCCTGTGGATAACTATCGATATTGTGCATATCTTTTTGAAACTGTTGATATTCCTAATGTTTTTCGTTATAATTTTGAATATAAATTTGTGGAAAAGGCGTCCTGGCAACAAGGTTTGTCCACAGAATGTGAGTAACCTGTGGATAGTTATTCAACGCTGTGGAAATGATTATCCACACACTGTGATTATGTGAATAGGAAAAGAGGACAATCGTATGAGTAGTATTAAGGAAATCTGGGAGAATACGCTGAAAGGCATCAAAGGGACCATTGCCAATGCAAGCTACCAGACTTGGTTCCAGGATACTTCAATGATCCACCTGGACAATGAAACGGCTGTGATCAAAGCGGATACCCAGTTTCAGAGGGACTGGCTTGAAAAGAACTATAGTGGACTCATCCAGGAGCAGCTGTTCGAGGTCATGGGAGAAAAACCTGAGATCAGAATTGTCACCGAGGAAGAGGAGACACCGGCGAAGCTTCCGGAAAGGACGGCGCCCGAACCTGAAGTCCCCGTGAACAACCAGCTCAATGTAAACAATACTTTTGAAACATTCGTCATCGGAAACGGGAACCGCTTCAGCCATGCAGCGTCACTCGCCGTGGCCGAAGCCCCGGCCAAAGCCTACAATCCGCTCTTCATCTATGGCGGTGTCGGCCTCGGCAAAACCCACCTCATGCATGCCATCGGCCACTATGTGCTCGAGCATCGGCCAAACGCGAAAGTAGCTTATCTGTCGAGCGAAAAGTTCACCAACGAATTCATCAATTCGATCCGTGACAACAAGACCGAGGAGTTCAGGAACCGCTACCGCAATGTCGATGTACTGCTGATCGATGATATCCAGTTCCTTGCAGGCAAGGAATCGACGCAGGAGGAGTTCTTCCATACGTTCAATGCGCTCCATGAAGACAACAAGCAGATCGTCATCTCAAGCGACCGTACCCCAAAGGAGATCCCGACGCTCGAGGACAGGCTCAGATCCCGCTTTGAATGGGGTCTGATCACTGATATCACCCCACCCGACCTTGAGACAAGAATTGCGATTCTCCGCAAGAAGTGTGAAGAGGAAAAAGTGGAGATTCCGAATGAGGCGATGATCTACATCGCGAATCACATCCATACGAATATCCGGGAACTCGAAGGGGCCCTGACCCGTGTGGCCGCGTACTCCAAGCTTGTCAACCAGCCCCTGACGCCCGAAATGGTCTCGGAAGCACTCAAGGATCTCGTCACCCAGTCAAAATCGAAGAAGATTACGATTACGGATATCCAGGAGGCGGTCGCTTCATTCTATGATATCCAGATCGAATCGTTCGCTTCCAAAAAACGGACAAAATCGATTGCTTTTCCGAGACAGATTGCGATGTATCTCGCCCGGGAACTCACCGATTATTCGCTGCCGAAGATTGGGGAGGTTTTTGGCGGACGGGACCATTCCACCGTCATCCATGCCCATGAAAAGATTTCGAAGATGATTACAGAGGATGAACGTTTCAAACAGGAGCTGGAAGAGGTAGAAAACCGTATCAATTAAAGATGTGCACACTGTGGATAAATGTTACACTGTAACAAACAGTTTACCAACATGTGGATAACTCGCCTGGTCTGGCCTCAATGAACTTATCCACAAATCCACAGGCCTTACTACTGTTATTACTTAAAATACTAATCAATATATATAAGGAGTCATTAACTTATGAAAATCAGTATTAACCGCCAGTATTTCATCGAACAGCTGAATCATTGTCTCAAGGCAATTTCTCCCCGGACGACATTGCCGATTCTCAATGGCATAAAAATTGAAGTGAAAGAGGATCATTTGCTTCTTACTGGTAGTGATTCTGAAATTTCTATTGAAATCACCATTCCCACCGAAATTGATAATGAAGAAATTCTTGAAATACATGAAACAGGTACCGTTGTACTCTCAGGAAGATTCTTTGTGGATATCATCAAAAAACTGTCCGGCAATTTTGTAGAACTTGAAACGAACGATGCATTCCAGACAAAGATTTCAGCTTCCCAGTCTGAATTCAATCTGAGTGGAAACGATCCGGACCAATATCCGCTGCTTCCTGAAGTCAACGATGAGGAAAGCATCATACTGCCAGCAACCGTTCTGAAGAACATCATCAACCAGACAAACTTCGCAGTTTCCCTCTCTGAAACACGTCCAGTACTTACAGGTGTAAACTGGCAGTTTCAGGAGAGCGGCATCCAGTTCACTGCCACGGATTCCCATAGGCTCGCCCTCAGGAAGCTTGAAGGCGACCAGTTCGGGATGGACAGCATGCATGCGATCATCCCGGGGAAATCACTGACGGAACTGAACAAGATCATCAATGATTCCGATAATGAAGTGGAGATCCACTTCTCACAGAACCAGGTACTGTTCAGCTATGGAAACATGCGCTTCATCTCCAGGCTGCTTGAAGGGAACTATCCGGACACGTCCCGCCTGTTCCCGGAGAACTACGAAACGAAGGTCACGGTGAACAATGGAGAGTTCTACCATGCGATCGACCGTGTATCCCTATTGGCGCGTGAAGGCGGCAACAATGTCATCCGCATGAGTGTGGAAAATGGCGGTGTCGCGCTGTCATCCAACTCACCGGAAGTCGGTACGGTGCATGAAGATATCAATACCGGAAAAGTGGAAGGTGAAGATTTGAAGATCTCCTTCAACTCCAAATACATGATGGATGCGCTGAAAGCGATCAATGATGATGAAGTCGTCATCGAATTCTTCGGCACGATGCGTCCATTCACACTGAAGGCGGCTGAATCGGATGCAGTCGTCCAGCTGATCCTGCCAATCCGGACATACTAATATCGAGTGAAATCTGCGACTGAGCCCCAGAAACTAAAAAAAGGGGGTCTCAGTCGCTTTTTATATTTCCAGGGGGAAACACCTTATTTGCGCCCTTGAACGCTCCTATGGCTTTATTTGGGCGTTTGGAGTGAAATTTATCCGAAAATGTAGTATAATATAGTAGTGAGATTAAGGAGGATGAGTGCATGGAAAGTATCCGATTTGACGAACTCATTACATTAGGACAATTCCTGAAGCACGAAGGCATCATAGGGACCGGCGGAGAGGCCAAATGGTTCCTGCAGGAGAATGAAGTGCTATTGAACGGAGAGCCGGAAAACCGCAGAGGCAAGAAGCTGCATGAAGGTGACGAAGTGGATCTGGGGGAATTCGGCCAGTTTAGGATAGAATATTCCCGATGATCTTAAACCGAATACATCTTGGGAATTTCAGGAACTATGAAACACTGGACCTCGAATTTCATCCAAAACTTAATATTTTTATCGGACGGAATGCCCAGGGCAAGACGAACCTGCTCGAATCGATCTATTTCCTTGCGCTGGCGAAAAGCCATCGGACTTCAAAAGATAAGGAATTGATACGATTCAACCAGGATGAGGCATTCGTTAATGGCAATATAACGACTTCCTACAGCAATCTGCCCCTCTCCCTGAGTGTCAGCAGCAGGGGCAAGCGGGCGAAGGTCAATCATATGGAAGTATCGAAGCTGAGTCAGTATATCGGACACTTGAATGTGGTGCTCTTTGCTCCGGAAGACCTCAACATCGTCAAAGGGTCCCCGCAGATCAGGCGCAAATTCATCAATATGGAATGCGGCCAGATTTCAAAAGTGTACATCAATATGCTGAGCGGCTATCAGAAGGTCCTGGCCCAGAAGAACAACTACCTAAAACAGAAGAATGTCGATCGGGTCATGATCGATGTATTGAATGAACAACTTGCATACTATGCAAGTTTAATTATTTTAAAGAGGCAGCAATTCGTGGATACGATTGAAAAGTATGCCCGGAAGATACACTCGGATATATCGAACGGCCAGGAAATCCTGGCTGTCAGATACAAGCCGAATATAAAGTACGAAGCGACCGAAGTGGGTGCACTTGAGCAGGAGCTCAGGAGGCTCCTTCAAGATACGCTCGACCGGGAGATTGAACGGGGCCAGGCCCTGATCGGCCCGCACAGGGATGATATTGCGTTCTATATCAACGATTTTGATGTCCAGACGTATGGCTCACAGGGTCAGCAGCGGACGACCGCCCTGTCGGTGAAGCTGGCCGAACTTGAACTGATCAATGAGGAAATCGGGGAGTACCCGATCCTGCTTCTGGATGATGTATTGAGTGAACTGGATGAGACGCGGCAGTCCCATCTCCTGACCTCGATACGCAACCGGGTCCAGACGTTCGTTACAACAACGTCGATCAGCGACATCAACCATGCGATTATGGATGAGATGCAGGCACTTGGCATAGAAGATGGCAAGGTGAAAGTATAATGGAAGGTGATAATATGGCTGAAAAGAATATGGAACAGTATGGCGCCGAGCAGATACAGGTATTGGAAGGACTGGAGGCGGTACGTAAACGCCCCGGAATGTACATCGGTTCAACAGCTTCAAAGGGGCTGCACCATCTAGTATGGGAAATTGTGGACAACAGCATCGACGAGGCGATGGCAGGTCACGCCGACCGCATCAACATCACAGTCGAAGAGGACAACTGGGTGAGGGTGACCGACAACGGCCGGGGCATTCCGGTGGATATTCAGGAGAAGATGGGCCGTCCGGCGGTTGAAGTCATTTTGACGGTCCTCCACGCCGGTGGTAAATTCGGCGGCGGCGGATACAAAGTGTCCGGCGGCCTGCACGGCGTCGGTTCCTCCGTGGTCAATGCGCTGAGTAAGACGCTTGAGGTCTATGTGCACCTCGACGGAAAGATCCATCACCAGAGCTATACGAGGGGCGTACCCGATTTTGATCTGAAGGTCATCGGCGAGACGGACAAGACAGGTACTGAAATCCGTTTCAAGGCGGATGATGAAATATTTACAGAGACGACGGAATACGATATCGAAGTGCTTCAGAAACGCATCAAGGAACTCGCCTTCCTGAATAAGGGGCTGGAAATCAACCTGTTCGATGAACGGGGCGAGGAGGACGTCTCCTTCCAGTACTACTATGAGGGCGGCATCAAGTCATATGTCGAGCAGATGAACGAGACGCGCGAGATACTGCATGATGAAGTCATCTATATGCACAGCGAAAGGGACGAAGTGGAAGTGGAAATCGCCCTGCAGTATAACAACGGCTACAACTCCACACTGATGTCCTATGCGAATAACATCCATACGTATGAAGGCGGCACACATGAAGACGGCTTCAAGCGGGCACTGACAAAAGTCATCAACAACTATGGCTTCAATAATCGCATCATCAAGGATGGCGAAGACCGTCTGAGCGGCGAGGATGTCCGCGAAGGCATGACGGCTGTCGTGTCCATCAAGCATACGGACCCGCAGTTCGAAGGGCAGACGAAGACGAAATTCGGCAACTCGGAGGCAAGGCTGATCACCGATCAGCTTTTCAGTGAAGGTTTCGAACGCTTCCTTCTCGAGAACCCGGCCGCTGCCAAAACCATTGTGGAAAAAGGCCTTACCGCCCAGCGTGCAAGGGTGGCAGCGAAGAAGGCCCGGGAGATGACGCGCAGGAAATCCGCGCTCGAAATATCCAGCCTGCCGGGTAAACTGGCCGACTGTTCGAGCAAGGACCCTGCAAAGAGCGAACTGTTCATTGTCGAGGGGGATTCCGCCGGCGGTTCCGCCAAGGCCGGACGCAACTCCACCACCCAAGCCATCCTGCCGCTCCGCGGTAAGATACTGAACGTTGAAAAGGCGCGTCTCGACAAGATTCTGAACAACAATGAGATCCGGTCCATGATTACGGCGCTCGGTACCGGCATCGGAGAAGAGTTCGATTTGTCCAAAGCGCGCTACCACAAGATTGTCATCATGACGGATGCCGATGTCGATGGTGCGCACATCCGGACACTGCTTTTGACCTTCTTCTACCGTTTCATGAAACCGCTCATCGAAGCGGGCTACGTATATATTGCCCAGCCGCCACTCTATAAAGTCACCCAAGGCAAGAACAAATACTATGTATTCGATGACAGGGAGCTTGAATCCCTGCGCAATGAACTCAGTGACACGCCGAAGATTTCCCTGGCACGGTACAAGGGTCTTGGTGAGATGAATGCAGATCAGCTGTGGGAAACGACGATGGATCCGAGCTTCAGGACACTGCTCCAGGTGACGCTTGAAGATGCGGTCGATGCAGACCAGACGTTCGAAATGCTGATGGGTGACATCGTTGAGCACCGGAGAAACTTTATTGAAGAAAATGCATTATACGTCCAAAATCTTGACGTTTAATCAGTGGAGGTTATTTTGAATGAGTGATAGTACGGACAGATTGAAATCAACCAATATAAGCAAAGAGATGCGGACCTCCTTCCTCGACTATGCGATGAGTGTCATCGTATCCCGAGCGCTGCCGGATGTGCGGGATGGCATGAAGCCGGTCCACCGCAGAATATTGTACGGCATGCATGACAATGGAATGACGTCCGATAAGCCATATAAGAAATCCGCAAGAATCGTCGGGGATGTCATGGGTAAATACCACCCCCACGGCGACTCCTCGATATATGATGCCATGGTGCGTATGGCACAGGACTTCAGCTACCGCTATCCGCTCGTCGACGGTCAGGGGAACTTCGGTTCCATGGACGGCGACAGCGCTGCAGCAATGCGTTACACCGAGGCGAAGATGAGCAGGATCTCCATGGAGCTGATGCGTGATATCAACAAGGATACCATCGACTACCAGGACAACTACGACGGCAATGAACGCGAACCCGTCGTACTCCCTTCGAGATTCCCGAATCTGCTCGTCAATGGAACCAGTGGCATCGCAGTCGGCATGGCGACGAACATTCCCCCGCACAATATGAGGGAAGTCATCGATGCGGTGCTGGCATATGCTGAAGACAATGAAATCACCCTGCCCGAACTGATGGAGCATGTGAAGGGCCCGGACTTCCCGACTGCCGGCCTGATTGTCGGAAAAAGCGGCATCAGACAGGCCTACGAGACAGGACGCGGTTCCGTCATCATGCGTTCACGCTGTGAAATTGAAATGATGAGCAACGGCAAGGAGCGCATCGTGGTCTCTGAAATTCCCTACCAGGTCAACAAGGCAAGACTGGTCGAAAAGATTGCTGAACTTGCAAGGGAAAAGAAAATCGAGGGCATCACCGATCTGCGGGATGAAACGAGTCTGTCGGCAGGCGTAAAAATCATCATAGAAATCCGCAAGGACAAGAATGCCAACGTCATCCTGAACAACCTCTACAAGCAGACACCACTGCAGACAAGCTTCGGCATCAATATGCTGGCACTTGTTAAAGGCCAGCCGAAGATAATGGGTCTGAAGGAAATCCTCGCCCACTATCTTGAACACCAGAAGGTCATCATCACAAGACGGACGAAGTTCGACCTGAAGCGTGCAGAAGATCGTGCCCACATCTTGGAAGGACTGAAGATTGCACTCGATAACATCGATGAAATCATCGCACTCATCCGCGGATCACAGAATGATGAAGCGGCAAAGAATGGATTGATGGAAGAGTTCAACCTGTCTGAGCGTCAGTCCCAGGCAATCCTTGATATGCGTCTCAGACGCCTCACAGGACTTGAACGCGGCAAGATCGAGGATGAGTACAATGAAATACTGAAGACGATCCAGTACTTGAAGGAGATACTTGCAGATGATGACAAACTGCTTGAAATCATCCGCGAGGAACTGACTGAAATCAGGGAGAAGTACGGTGACGAGCGCAAGACCGAAATTACGCTCGGCAGCCTGTCCGACATCGAAGATGAAGACCTTATCCCGGAAGAGCAGATCGTCGTGACACTCAGTCACAACAACTATATCAAACGCCTGCCATCCTCCACCTACCGGGCACAGCATCGGGGTGGACGCGGCGTACAGGGCATGAACACGATCGAAGACGACTTCGTCAGCCAGATTGTGACGATGAGCACCCATGACTACATCATGTTCTTCACGAACAAGGGCCGGGTATATCGTCTGAAAGGCTACGAAATCCCTGAACTTTCCCGCCAGTCGAAAGGCATACCGATCGTCAATATGCTGGAAATCGACAAGGGTGAAGTCATCAGCACCATGATCGGGGTGAAGGATGAGGACACGGAAGATAAGTTCCTTGTATTCGCCACGAAGAATGGACTTGTGAAACGTTCGACGCTGGACAACTTCGAACGCATCAATAAGAATGGTAAGATTGCGATCTCCTTCCGGGGCGATGATGAACTGCTCGCTGTCCGTCTCACGGATGGTTCCAAGGAAGTGATCCTCGGAACGCGGGACGGCAACCTGATCCGATTCCCTGAAGCACAGATACGGACGATGGGCCGGACGGCTGCAGGAGTGAAAGGCATCAAGCTGCGCGGAGAGGATTACGTAATCGGACTGGACGTCCTGTCCGAAGGGCAGTCCATCCTTGTTGTAACCGACAATGGCTATGGAAAATGCACACCTGAGGCGGAATACCGAATCACTAGACGCGGGGGCATGGGTGTGAAGACGGCCAACCTTACGGAACGCATCGGAAAACTTGTCTATATCGCCGCCATCGACGGTGATGAAGATCTGATGATCGTCACGAACCATGGGGTCATCATCCGTCTGGTCATGGAAGAAGTCTCCACGACCGGCAGGAACACCCAGGGCGTCAGACTGATCAAGATGACAGGAGATCAGCACGTGGCGACGGTGGCCAAGGTCAAGGAAGAGCTTGAAGAGGAAACACTCGAGCTCGACAATTCCGAGGCTGCAGATACTGAACCAAGGGAAGATGCCGAAGAATAGCGGTAATTCCCGGATGATTACGACCCTGGCCTTTGGCCAGGGTCTTTTTATTGAATGACAAATTGCACTTCTTTCATGAAAGCGCTATAATAAGGGTAGTCATTAGTCAATCAGTTAAATAACCATAGATCGATTTTAAAGAGGTAGATCAATGAATCCGAATCAACAGCGCGAATTTGGCAAATATGCGACACTCGTCGCCCTGATGGGTAGCGATACGGCAATCGAACTGATGCCGGAGTACGAACCTTTCAGAGTGACTACAGGAAAAGTCGGATCGATGGATCTGAAGAAGGTCATCTCGTCCGTGGAGACGGCTGCAAAACGTAACGGGCTGATCGATGGGGAAATGTATCGGGAGACGCATGCACTCTACCATGCGATCATCGAAGCGGCCGAAGGAGTAACTCGCGGCAAACTGAGTGTGGGTGAAGTCATGCGTACTGTAGGCCTGTCCTTTTCGGTCGTCAGGGGGCGTCCGTACCCGGAGGATGCCGAGGGGGAATGGATCGCCGTATGCTTCTATGGCACCATCGGTGCGCCCATAAAGGGCAAGGAGCATGAGACACTCGGTCTTGGAATCAACCATATCTAGGAAGATAATTGAATAATCATGTCACAGACATCAGCTATTAGAGACACTGAACATCCCAAAGGGATGGCTGTGTCTTTTTTTAATGCTTGAAGGAGGCGTAAATATGACAGTTCTAACACTGACCGGAGAGAACCTGACAATCGACAGGATGAAGGCATTCCTCGAAGATGACAGGAGCACGGTCGAAATTTCGGAGGCAGCCTATCACAATGTACGCGAATCAAGAAGAACAGTGGAAAACATCATCGAACAGGAGAAGACGATATATGGGATCACAACCGGATTCGGCCTGTTCAGTGATGTAAGGATTTCCGGGGACAGGACGGCCGAACTGCAGGTCAATCTCATTCGCTCCCACTCGTGCGGGGTGGGCAGGCCGTTTGCGGAAAAGACGGTATTGACGATGATGGTGCTGAGACTGAACACCCTGCTGAAAGGCCACTCCGGCGTCACAGTCGCACTGGTCGACCAGTTGAAGACGTTCATCAACCGGCGGATCATTCCGAAAGTGCCGGAACAGGGATCACTCGGTGCTTCCGGGGACCTCGCCCCACTCGCCCATCTGGCAATCGCACTCATCGGTGAAGGGGAAGTATTTTATGAAGGCCGCCTGCGGGCATCGGAGGAAGTGCTTGATGCACTGAACATCCGACCGCTGAGGCTGGAGGCTAAGGAGGGACTGGCACTAATCAATGGCACCCAGCCGATGACGGCCCAGGGGCTGGTAAACTACATCGAAGCGGAAAAGATCATGGACGACAGCATGTGGATCGCCGCCCTCACCCATCAGGCGCTGAACGGCATTACGGATGCATTCAATGAAAAGGTCCATCTGTCGCGGGGGTACAAGGAACAGGTGGAAGTAGCCGAAAGGATGCGCGGCCTGCTCGAAGGTTCGAAGCTGACGACGCGCCAGGGCGAGGTCCGGGTCCAGGATGCCTATTCCCTCAGGTGCATCCCACAGGTCCATGGTGCCTCACTGCAGACACTCGCCTATGTGAAGGAAAAGCTCGAAATCGAAATGAATGCAGCCAATGACAACCCTCTGATTTTCGGGGAGGATGAAGTGATTTCAGGAGGCAATTTCCACGGACAGCCGATTGCGATTGCGATGGATCTGCTCAAGATCGGTGTCAGCGAAATGGCGAACATATCGGAACGGCGCATCGAACGGCTTGTGAATCCTGCGCTTAATGGAGACCTTCCTGCATTCCTCAGCCCGCAGGAGGGACTGCAGTCCGGAGCGATGATACTGCAGTATGCAGCAGCGAGTCTCGTGTCCGAAAACAAGACACTCGCCCACCCGGCGAGTGTCGACTCCATACCGTCGTCCGCCAATCAGGAGGACCATGTCTCCATGGGGACGATTGGTGCCCGTCACGCACGGGACATCATAGAGAATGTCAGGAATGTGCTGGCGATTGAACTGTTCATCGCACTGACAGCTGTCGAAATCAAAGGGGAGGACAAGCTGTCGCCGGAGACACGGGAGAAATTCGACACATACCGCGGTCACGTGGCCTTCATCAGCCAGGACCGCAATTTCAGTAAAGACATAAAAATACTATCGGACGAACTCAAACAAATCAAAGGGGTGGCAGAATATGTCTAGAAAAATCACTGCTAGGAAAATCGTTGCGAAAAAAGGGCTGGAATTGGAATGCAAAGGATGGGAGCAGGAGGCGGCCCTTAGGATGCTGTACAACAATTTGGATCCTGAAGTGGCGGAACGGCCGGAGGATCTGGTCGTCTACGGCGGCATCGGCAAGGCGGCAAGGAACTGGGAGGCGTTTGAAGCCATCGAGGAGACGCTGTGTACCCTCGAGAAGGATGAGACGATGCTGATCCAGTCCGGCAAACCGGTGGCGGTCTTCAAAACGCATGAGGCGGCGCCGCGCGTCCTTATGTCCAACTCGGTGCTTGTGCCGAAATGGGCAAACTGGGACCACTTCAACGAACTGGATAAGAAAGGGCTGATGATGTACGGCCAGATGACGGCCGGCAGCTGGATCTATATCGGTTCCCAGGGCATCGTGCAGGGGACATATGAGACGTTTGCCGAGCTTGCGAACCAGAACTACGACGGTACACTGCGCGGAACGATCACCCTGACCGCGGGACTCGGGGGCATGGGGGGCGCCCAGCCGCTTGCCGTGACGATGAATGAAGGGGTCGCGATATGTGTGGAAGTCGATCCAACAAGGATCCAGAAGCGTATCGATACACGCTACCTTGATACGAAGACGGATTCACTGGACGTGGCACTGAGGATGGCTGAGGAAGCGCGGGACAATGGTGAAGCACTCTCCATCGGTCTTCTTGGAAATGCTGCTGAGATCCACCATGAAATACTGCAGCGCAACTTCAAAATAGATGTGGTGACCGACCAGACGTCCGCCCACGACCCACTGAACGGCTACATCCCTGAAGGGTACAGCCTGGAAGAAGCGGCGAAGCTGCGGGAGCGGGATCCGAAGGAGTATGTGAGACTCTCCTCCCGTTCCATGGCGAATCACGTGGAGGCGATGCTTGAGTTCCAAAAGAACGGCTCGATCGTCTTCGACTACGGCAACAACATCCGGCAGGTCGCCTTTGACGAGGGTGCGGAGGATGCCTTCGCTTTTCCGGGATTCGTTCCTGCCTATATCCGTCCGCTCTTCTGTGAAGGCAAGGGCCCTTTCCGTTTCGTGGCCCTGAGCGGAGATCCAAAGGATATCGAAGCCGCGGACCGGAAGATGCGCGAGCTGTTCCCGGAGAATGAAAAGCTGCTCCGCTGGCTGGATATGGCTGAGGAGAGAATCGCCTTCCAGGGGCTGCCGGCGCGGATCGCGTGGCTCGGCTATGGTGAACGTGCCAAGATGGGACTCGCCCTGAATGAAATGGTTGCGAATGGCGAAATCTCCGCACCGGTCGTCATCGGGCGTGATCATCTCGACAGTGGATCAGTCGCCAGCCCGAATCGGGAGACGGAAAGCATGAAGGACGGCAGTGACGCAGTCGGTGACTGGGCGATACTGAATGCACTCGTCAATACGGCAGCCGGCGGCTCCTGGATCAGCGTCCACCACGGTGGCGGTGTCGGCATGGGCTATTCCCTGCATGCAGGCATGGTGGTCGTTGCGGATGGTACCGAAAATGCACAGCGCCGCCTTGAACGTGTGCTGACGAGCGACCCGGGCATGGGAGTTGCCAGGCATGCCGATGCAGGATACGACATTGCGGTCGATACTGCAAAAGAGAAAGGCGTCAATATTCCAATGCTAAAGGAGAATCAGTAATGAACGATATCATCATCAGAAACATCAAGTCACTCATTCTGCCGAAGAAAAGTGACGGGCCACTCAAAGGCATAGAGATGGATGCACTCGAAATCATCGATCAGGCGATGATCGTCCTCAAGGATGGCAGGGTCGTCTACAGAGGTGAGGAGAACGATGACTATGAAGCATCGGAGATCATCGATGCCGGCGGCATGATCGCCTCCCCTGCCCTCGTCGATCCGCATACGCATGTGGTACATGGGGGCTCGCGAGAGCATGAAATGGCGCTCAAACGTCAGGGGGTCGACTATCTGAAGATCCTTGATCAGGGCGGCGGCATACTGAATACAGTTGAGCAGACGAGGAAAGCCACACACCAGGAACTGCTGGATAAGGCATCCAAGAACATCACCCGCATGATCCAGCATGGTGTGCTCACCATCGAAAGCAAGAGCGGCTACGGACTGGATCGTGAAAATGAGCTGAAGCAGCTCGAAGTTTCCCGGGAAATATCCGAGAAATTCCCCATTACGATGCGGCATACCTTCCTTGGTCCGCACGCCATCCCGAAAGGCGCTGATGGTGAGGCTTTCCTGGATGAGATGATCGGACTGCTGGATGAGGCGAAGGACTATGCCGATTTTGCGGACATCTTCTGTGAAACGGGCGTCTTCACGATCGAACAGTCGAGAAGATATATGAAGGCTGCAAATGAGAAAGGGATGAAGGTCAAAATCCATGCGGATGAAATCGATCCGCTCGGCGGTCTGGAATTGGCCATTGAACAGGGTGCCATCAGTGCCGACCACCTCGTCGCCGCAAGTGATGCAGGCAAAAAGATGCTTCAGGACAGTGGGACGGTTGCGGTACTGCTGCCGGGCACGACCTTCTATCTTGGGAAGGATCAGTACGCCGATGCCCGTGGCATGATTGAACAGGGTGGCGCTGTGAGCCTTGCGACCGACTACAACCCCGGCAGCTGTGTGACGGACAATCTCCAGATGATCATGGCGATTGCGAGCCTGAAGCTGAAGATGACGCCGAATGAGATCTGGAACGCCGTAACGGTGAATGCGGCCCACGCAATCGGTGCGGATTCGGGCACGCTGGAAGCGGGAGACCCTGGGGATATAGTGCTTTGGGATGCACCCAATCATGAATATATCCCCTATCACTACGGCGTCAACCATGCGCATACGGTCATTGCTGAAGGCAAAGTCGTATATGAGCGTCCAGGCCTTACCCTGTAGGCAGTGCCTTGCATTTTCAGGATATTCATAATAGAATGGTAGCAAGCTGAATATCAGCCGCTTGAAGGAAACAGTAGTGTTCCACTTGTCTGCAGAGAGGCCATGGATGGTGAAAATGGCCACAGGGGAATATGAATTTCCATCCTTCCATAAGAGTGGCCGGTACCCCGTACCGTTAAATTGATGAGATGATGCTTTATGCATCAAATTAGGGTGGCAACGCGTATACCACGTCCCTTTCCGGGGGCGTGGTATCTTTTATTTCTATAAACATGGAGGTTAGGCTTATGCTGGATATCAGACTGATTCGCAATGAAGTGGAAAAGGTGAAGGAAAAGACGCAGAAGCGCGGGGTGGATCCTGCAGTCATAGATGAAATACTGGAACTTGATGAGTCCCGGAGAAAACTCATCAAGGAGACCGAGGAACTGAAGAGCAAGCGCAATAAGGTCTCCGAGGAAATCGCCCAGAAGAAGCGCAACAAGGAAGATGCAGACGACGCCATCCAGGCCATGCGCCAGGTCGGGGAAGACATCAAGGATATCGATGCCCGGCTCAATGACATCAAAACGGATTTCGAAGACAGGATGAGCCGTGTGCCGAACCTGATACATGATGATGTGCCTGAAGGTGCGGACGATACGGAGAATGTTGAAATACGCAGGACAGGGGGCCCGCGCCAGTTCGATTTTGAACCGAAGGCCCATTGGGATATCCTTGAGGATTTGGAACTCGCCGATTTCGAACGGGCAGCGAAAGTGTCCGGTGCACGGTTCGTCTACCATACCGGTGATGGTGCCCGCCTGGAGCGTGCCCTGATGAACTTCATGCTCGATGTGCACAACAAAAATGGTTACAGGGAAATGATGACGCCTCAGATTGTCCGTGCCGAAGCAATGTATTCAACGGGACAGCTGCCGAAGTTCGAGGAGGACCTCTTCAAGATCGATGGCATGGAGATGTACACGATTCCGACTTCCGAAGTCACCCTGACGAACTTCTATAAGGACGAGACGCTGGAGGATGCCCAACTGCCGGTGAAGTTCACTGCACAGACAGCCTGCTTCAGAAGTGAAGCCGGTTCTGCCGGAAGGGATACACGCGGCCTCATCCGCCTCCACCAGTTCAACAAGGTGGAAATGGTCCGTGTGGAGCGCCCGGAAGATTCCTGGGGCGCCCTCGAAGAGATGACCACCCATGCTGAAAACATATTGAACCTGCTCGAGATACCGCACCGCACTGTGCTGCTGTGTACAGGAGACATCGGCTTTGGCTCTTCCAAGACATATGATGTGGAAGTATGGCTGCCAAGCTACAACGACTACAAGGAAATCAGCTCCGTCTCCAACATGACCGATTTCCAGGCCCGGCGCGGAAATATTAAATTCAAGCGGGAAAAAGGTGCAAAGCCGGAGCTTCTGCACACGCTGAATGGCAGTGGGCTTGCAGTCGGCCGGACGATGGCTGCACTCCTTGAAAACTATCAGAATGCGGACGGCTCAGTGACCATCCCCGAAGTGCTCAGACCGTATATGAGTGGTCAGGAAAAGCTTGAAGCGTTATAATAAACAGTACTGGATGCTCCTATTCGTTTAGGAGCTTTATTTTATGGTTGGAGGAGTGAAAAATTGGATAAAAAAGTATCAATGCTTCAACTGATGCTCGTACTGCTTGTGGTGTTTCTCTTCATCACACTTGCCGACATCAGCCTTCTTTTCGGCGCGGTCCTGCTGCCGTTCGCCGTGTATTTCCTTGTTGACCTGAAACATCGGTCGAACTATCATTTCTGGCTGACATTCATCAGTTTCCTCATACCTGCAGTCCTGCTTCTGTCACCGGATGCATGGCTATGGTTTGTGGTATTATATATAGTGGCTACAGTAGTTCACCGGACACTAAAAAAAGAGGTGTCCCAGGAGCTTACGCTCTTCTATGTGACGTTTACACTGATGCTCGGCATCATTGGCGGATTGAACCTGCTGCAGGGGCTCGGCTTCATCCAGCCCCTCTCGAACATCTATCTGGATTTCCGCAACTGGTACATGGAACAGATAGAGATGTACGGCACGCTCGCATCATCCACATTTGATGCCGATATCATGCGCGCTTCCATGGATCAGATATTCATCAACCTGCCTGCCTATGTCACGGTGATTTCGTTCATGCTTGCCCTCTATACTGTACTGATGCAGCGGGTGCTGTTCAAATCCTCGTCAATAAGGCTGTGGGACTACCGGTCATTCAAGGACTGGGCCTTTCCACGCTTCATCCTATATTTATTTTTGATCGTGTTTATAGTATCATTTTTTACAACCGAGGGAACAACCGCCCAATCTACAATGGGCAATCTGCTGGTTGTGCTTGAATGGGCCCTCTTCCTCCATGGTCTCAGCTTCAGCTATTTCTTCTTCAGGGAAAGGAACCTGAATATGGTGCTTTCCATACTGCTGCTGGTTCCATTGGCGATTCTGAGGCCGCTCACCCTGTTGATCGGCATATTTGAAATGATCTTCAGGCTAAGGACTCTACTACAGACGAAAAGGAAGTGACGAGGATGTATAATGTGCTGGACAAGAAAATGGTCTTCATACCTTTCGCCATCACAGCATTTCATATTCTAGTAATGAATATATTTGTGCTGACGAACCATTTCAGAATTGGCTTGCTCTTTCTGATCGTAAGTACCATTCTCATGACACTTCTATTCATGTACCTCTACCGCTCTTTTGCGATCAATGAAAACCGGTTCCGCCAGATGGTGGTGGATATTGCCGGAAGCAAGCAGTATGCCATTGATGAATTGCCGATGGGGCTTATCATACTGAACGATGATGATGAAATCGAGTGGATGAACGACTATATGTGCAAGGAAATCTCAAAAGACAACATGAACGCGCCAATCAACCGGCTTTTCCCGAACATCATGACGACACTGAAGGCGAATAACATCAGTACGACGGAATCGACATATAATGATAAATATTATAAAATCTATTGGGACGAAAAGCACCAGGCACTTCATCTGATAGACATCACAAACCAGCGGAACCGTGAGAAGGAACTTGAAGACAAGCAGCCCGTCCTCGGCATCCTGTTCCTCGACAACTATGACGAAGTGACGCAGAACATGAGTGAAGCACTTAAGAGTGAACTCAACAACAGCATTACGAACACGATCAATGAATGGGCCAACCGGCATCATATCTATATACGCCGGTTCTCACAGGACCGTTTCATCATCCTGCTGAATTCAAGGAGCCTGAAGGACATCGAGTCGACACGCTTCAATCTGCTGGATGAAGTACGGGACCGCTCACAGGAACTCGGCGCCCAAATTACATTGAGCATTGGTGTCGGAGAAGGCTCGGATGACTATATAGAAGTCGGGGAACTGGCACAGTCGAGTCTTGACCTTGCCCTTGGGCGCGGTGGTGACCAGGTGGCCATCAAAGCGATGAACGGCAATGCCAGATTCTACGGCGGAAAGACGGACCCGATGGAAAAGCGGACGCGCGTGAAGGCACGTGTCATCTCGCATGCCCTCAGGGACATCCTTCTCGAAGGGGATAATGTGCTCATCATGGGACATAAGCATCCGGATATGGATTCGCTGGGCTCGGCCATCGGTGTCGCCAAGATTGCTTCAATGAACGGCATCGAGGCGCATATCGTGCTGAATGACGAAGATATAGATGAAACGCTGCAGCGTATGATGAAGGAACTGCAGGAACGCGAAGATCTGATGGAGATGTTCGTAACTTCGGAAGAAGCCTGGGAGAAGATGAATCCAAGGACCACAGTCGTCGTCGTGGACACCCACCGCCCGAGCATGGTGCTCGATGAAGTGATCCTGAACAAGGCGACGCGGAAAGTCATCATCGACCACCATAGACGCTCCGATGACTTCATCTCCAATCCCCTGCTCGTCTATATGGAGCCGTATGCCTCCAGTGCAAGTGAACTTGTGGCGGAACTGCTTGAATATCAGAACAAGGAGAAGAAGCTCTCCCGTCTGGAAGCGACGATCATGCTTACAGGAATCATAGTGGATACTCGGAACTATACGCTCCGTACTGGATCGCGGACATTCGATGCCGCAAGCTTCCTGAGAAGCAACGGGGCGGATCCGGTCCTCGCGCAGACATTCCTGAAGGATGATATCGATACGTACATTGCGAGGAGCGACCTGATCAAATCGGCTGAAATCATGGACAATGGAATTGCCATCGTGAAAGCAGACCAGTCCATGACATATCATCCAGTCACCGTCGCCCAGGCAGCCGACCAGCTGCTGCAGATTGAGGGTGTCCAGGCCTCCTTCGTAATGGCTACAAGGGAAGATGAATCCATAGGGATCTCCGCGCGCTCATTCGGCGAGATGAATGTACAGCTTGTGATGGAAGCCCTCGGCGGGGGCGGCCACCTGTCGAATGCAGCGACGCGTGTAACCGACAAGACAATGGACGAACTCTACGATGAGCTCGTCGAAGTGATAGATGAAATACTTTATAACAGGAGTGAAGCGGAATGAAAGTGATTTTTCTGAATGACGTCAAGAACAAAGGCAAAAAAGGCGAAGTGAAAGAAGTCGCTACAGGATATGCACAGAACTTCCTGCTCAAGAAAGGACTGGCTGAGGAAGCGACGCCGGCAAACCTGAAGAAACTGAAAGAACAGCAGGACAGAGAAGCGGAAAAGGCCCAGCAGGAGCTGGAAGAGGCAAAGGCGCTCAAAGAGGAACTGGAACAGAAGGAAGTTGAAATCAAGACGAAGTCCGGTGAGGACGGCCGCCTGTTCGGCTCCATCAGTTCAAAGCAGGTCGTGGAAGCCTATGATAAGCAGCATGGCATCAAGCTCGACAAAAGAAAGATCGACATGTCCCAGCCATTGAAGAGCCTTGGATACCATAAGATGAATGTGAAAATTCATCCGGAAGTCCATGCAGAAATCAAGGTGCATGTTGTTGAGCAATAGAAATCCAGGGAGGGATTGATTTTGGATATACATCAACAGATGCCGCATAATATGGAAGCGGAGCAGTCTGTCCTTGGTGCCATTCTGATCAATCCCGAAATTTTCATTTCCACAGCAGAAACGCTGGAGCCGGAAGATTTCTATCGTTCAGAGCATCAGCACATCTACCGGGCAATGGGAATCTTGAGTGAGAACCATCAGAATATTGATGTGGTTACGCTGATCAATCAGCTGAAGAGCATGGAAGTGCTCAATTCCGTCGGTGGGCCGAGATATCTTGCGGAACTTTCCAACGTCGTGCCGACAAGCCGCAACGTCGGTTTCTATGTGGATATCGTAGCGAGGTATGCCCTCAAACGGAAGCTGATCCAGACGGCTGAAGAGATTGCGAATGAAGGGTTTTCCGAGGAGGCGGATATTGAGGATCTCTTGACGGAAGCCGAATCAAGAATCATGTCCATCTCCGAAAACCGGCGCAACGAAGGCTTCAAATCGATGAAATCCGTTGTCCATGAAGTGTACGAGCAGGTCGAGGCACGAGCCGGTCAGACGGATACGACGACCGGAATCCCGACAGGCTACCGCGATCTTGATTTCATGACATCGGGCTTCAACCGGAATGACCTCATCATACTGGCTGCCCGCCCTTCCATGGGTAAGACGGCCTTTGCCCTGAACATTGCAGGACATGTCGGCACCTCTGCTGAAAAGCATACTGTAGCGATCTTCTCGCTGGAGATGGGGGCCGACCAGCTGGTGTCCCGTATGATCTCAAGCCAGGGAATGATCGACGCGACGAAACTGCGTCAAGGGAATCTCAATCATGATGACTGGGACAACTTTACGACCGCCATCGGCAGTCTCGCTGAATCGAAGATATTCATCGATGATGCGCCGGGCATCCGGGTCAACGATATCCGCTCCAAGTGCATGCGTCTGAAACAGGAGCATGGGCTTGATATGGTGATCATCGACTATCTCCAGCTGATCCAGGGGTCGAGCAATAAGAGAAGTGACAACCGTCAGCAGGAAGTTTCCGAAATCTCCCGTATGCTCAAGGCATTGGCACGCGAGATGGAATGTCCGGTCATCGCCCTGAGCCAGCTTTCAAGAAGTGTGGAAACACGCCAGGACAAGCGTCCGATGATGAGTGACCTGCGGGAATCTGGATCGATTGAGCAGGATGCCGATATCGTCGCCTTCCTCTACCGCGAGGACTACTATGTCCGGGGAGATGGCGAAGAGGACGCAGAAGGCGCCCAGAGGGAGCAGGATGAGATAGAGATTATCCTGGCGAAGCACAGGAATGGTCCAACGGGAACTGTAAAACTGATATTCAACAAATCCTACAGCAGTTTCTTCGATCAGGATAACAGGGGTTATGACGATGGGTATATCCCACCCAACTAAATTTACGAATGTTTTTATATGACCATTATAAAAACGTTCGTATTTTTATTGCATTCCTTTGTTCTTATTGATAGAATGATTACGGTATTTCAATGAAAAAATTGGGGGCAAACATATGTCTGGAACAGTAGTAGTCGGAACGCAATGGGGCGACGAAGGAAAAGGTAAGATTACAGACTTCCTGTCAGAAGACGCGGATATCATCGCGCGCTTCTCCGGAGGAAACAATGCAGGCCATACCATCCAGTTCGGTGGAGAAACATATAAGCTGCATCTCGTACCTTCAGGTATATTCTATGATGATAAAATTTCACTGATCGGCAATGGTGTCGTCATCGACCCGTTGTCCATCATCAAGGAACTTGATGGACTGATCGAGCGCGGCATATCTGTCGACAATCTGAGGATTTCGAACCGTGCGCAGGTCATCCTCCCCTACCACCTCCTGCAGGATGAGCTGGAAGAGGAAGCCCGTGGAGACAACAAGATCGGCACGACGAAGCGCGGCATCGGCCCGTGCTACGTGGACAAGGTGCAGCGAATCGGGATCCGTATGGCAGACCTGATAGATGAAACGGTGTTCAGAAAAAGGCTTGAAGAGAACCTCGAGATCAAGAACCATATGTTCAAAGCACTGTATGGCCGTGAAGGGTTCACTTTCGATGAAATCTTTGAACCCTACCAGAAAGCGGCCGAGCGTCTGGCACCTTACGTGACGGACACGGCAAAAGTGCTTGATGATGCATTTCAGGCCAATCAGAAGGTCCTTTTTGAAGGGGCCCAAGGGGTCATGCTCGATATCGATCACGGTACATATCCGTTCGTCACATCCAGCAACCCGGTTGCCGGCAATGTCACAGTCGGCTGCGGCGTCGGTCCGACATTCGTCAACAGCATCGTCGGCGTATGCAAGGCCTATACTTCAAGAGTCGGTGATGGTCCATTCCCGACAGAACTGTTCGACGAAAGCGGCGATCATATCAGGGAAGTCGGCCGTGAATACGGAACGACGACCGGCCGTGCACGCCGTGTGGGCTGGTTCGACAGCGTTGTCGTCCGCCACTCAAGACGCGTAAGCGGCATCACCGACCTGTCACTCAATTCCATCGACGTACTGAGTGGACTCGATACGGTCAAGATCTGTACAGCATACGAAATAGACGGGAAAGAAATCACGGAATATCCGGCAACATTGGATGCGCTTGAGCGTGCCAAGCCGATTTTCAAGGAAATGCCCGGGTGGCAGGAAGACATTACCGGTGTGAAACGCATGGAAGATCTTCCGGACAATGCAAGAAACTACCTTGAAGAGATCGAACGTCTGACAGGTGTCAGTGTTTCCATCTTCTCAGTAGGGCCGGACCGCAATCAGACTAATCTGCTTAAGAATTTCTGGACTTAAATAATAAAGAAGGCAAACCCAAATGAAACTTTGGTATGCTCCCTTCAAAGTAGACACTTGAAAAAGTGAAAACTTTGAAGGGGGTTTTCTTATGCCCAAAAAAAGAAAAGTGTCCATAGAAAAACTGCTTGAAGCATTTAGACTGTATGATTCCGGTGCATCATTCGAATCCGTGGTGGACACACTCCACCTCGATATGAATTCGATCACACTCAATCTATATTATCAAGGGTATCAGCAGCACGGTCTGGAAGCGCTGCTGCCTAAGCAGTCAAACAGACGATATTCCGAGTGTTTTAAACGAGAGATCGTGCGGATGCATGAAAGCGAAGGGTATTCGCCCCGCGCGTCGGCCGCAGAGTATAATATCCCCGCCCATGAGACGGTCAGAGGCTGGATAATGCGGTATACTGCAGGTAAACCACTGGCGGATTACACGCCAAGACCTGAGGTGTACACAATGAAGACAAGAAAAACCACTTATGAAGAACGCGTGGAGATTGTCAACGCATGCCTGGAAAATGGACTGAACTATAAGGAGACCACCGCCCGGTACAACGTAAAATATGCCCAGGTATATGGCTGGGTGCAGAAGTACAAAACGCACGGCAATGCCGGACTCGTGGATGGCCGTGGGCGCGGAAAGCCCACGGCTGCCCTGTCGGAATCAGACGCCCAGGCAGCCAGAATCGAAGCACTGGAGGCCCGCAACAAGTGGCTCGAAATGGAGAATGAAGTGCTAAAAAAGCAGAAACAGATCGAAGAGAAGCTGATGCGACAAGACTCAGACAAAAAGTGGCGTACCAGACGATAGAGGCATTGAAGCATCGGTTTCCCGTTTCCTGGCTGTGCCGGGTGCTGGAGATTTCCCGGTCCAGCTACTATAAATGGATCCGCCGCAGGACACCGCAGTATGAAAGGGATGACAAGCAGCTCAAACATGAAATCGAACAGATCTTCACCAGAAGCAACCGGACCTACGGCTACCGCCGAGTCTACATCTACCTGCGCCTGATCCGGAAGCTCCGGGTGAATCATAAGCGGGTCTACCGGCTGATGGATCAGATGAGATGGAAGGCCGTCATCCGAAGGAAGCCGAAACGGTATGTCCGGTCCACCCCGCAGATGACGGCCGAGAATATTCTGAACCGGCAGTTCGACGCCGCAGGCCCGAACCAGAAATGGGTGACGGATGTGACGGAGTTCAGGCTGACCAATGGACAGAAGGCATATCTGAGTGCAATCTATGACCTCGGCAGTGGCCGCATCATCAGCCATGTGGTGGGACATGCCAATAATAACCCGCTGGTATTCGATACCTTCCATCAGGCTGCGCAGACGACAGACGCCCGGAATATCCTGCTCCACAGCGACCGGGGATTCCAGTACACCAGCCGTACATTCCAGAAGATGCTTAAGGACCGGGGTTTCGTCTCCAGCATGTCCCGGGTCGGCCGATGCATCGACAATGGACCGATGGAGGGGGTCTGGAGCATCATCAAATGTGAAATGTATCATCTGCGATAGTATCAGACGTTCGAAGCACTGAAGCGCGATATCGACCGCTTCATCGCATTCTTCAACACCGAACGCATCACATTAAAAATGGCACAGCTCATCTGAGCTGTGCCAACCATAACCATTTCTTTTTTTCACTGTCTACTTGACGGGGTTCAGTCCACTTGGTGTTTGCCTTCTTTTTATTTAAATGGGAGTTTACTTTGAAATGACCAGATATTACTACAAGTATTTTCTTATAAGATAAGAGCATGCGTTAATTTAAATATAGCTATTCTCCCTTAAATAAGAAAGGATGATATCGACAGATTCTTCCAGGGATTGTTCTTCGGTATTTATCACTATTTCCGGTTCTGTCGGTTCTTCATACGGTGCATTGATTCCTGTAAATTCTTTAATTTCACCTGCACGTGCTTTTTGGTAGAGCCCTTTAGGGTCACGCGCTTCACATTCTTTTAAACTGCATTTTATATGCACTTCTATAAACTCTTTCTCTTCAAGTATGCTTCTTACATAGTCACGGTCTTCTTGATATGGTGAGATAAAGGCTGTTAATGTAATCAGTCCGGCATCGATCATCAGTTTCCCGACTTCTCCTATACGACGAATGTTCTCTTTTCGGTCTTCGGGGCTGAATCCAAGATTACTATTCAGACCATGACGGACATTATCTCCATCGAGTCGATAGGATTGAATATGCATTTCATGCAGTATTTTTTCAAGAGCTACAGAAATTGTAGATTTTCCTGATCCAGAGAGACCTGTAAACCAGATTACAACACTTTGATGATTGTTTCTTAACTGCCTCTGTTCTTTGGATACCTCTGAGTCATGCCATATCAGGTTGGTGGATCTGCTCATCTTAACACTCCTTAAAATATTTATTTCTCCTGAAGTCCCTTTATCAGTACGTTTGCTACTTCCGAGCGAGAGAATTCTTTTGGCAATTGTTCTCCATTACGGAGTTTTTCCCGGACTTTAGTGCCGCTTAAGTGAACGTGTGACGATTTGTCATGCGGGCATGTTTTGGCTGTCGCCATATTCTCACATGATGTGCAATAAAAAGAGTGTTCAAATTTAAAAATCTGTATGCCGAGCTCCTCTTCATATTTGGAGATGAGTTCCTGCGCTTCATATGTCCCATAGTAATCTCCAACTCCGGCATGATCCCTTCCCACTATGAAATGGGTGCAGCCATAGTTTTTCCGGACTGTCGCATGAAGTATGGCTTCCCGTGGACCTGCATAGCGCATAGCTGCTGGATAGATGACCAGTCTCGTGCGGTCTTTTGGATAATAATATTTAAGTATGGTCTGGTAGCTTTCCATCCGGACATCAGCTGGAATATCATCTGCCTTTGTCTCCCCCACCAGTGGGTTCAGAAGAAGCCCATCTACTGATTCCAGTGCTGCTTTTTGAATGTATTCATGGGCACGGTGTACGGGATTTCGTGTCTGGAAACCTACGACTGTTTTCCATCCCAATTCTTGGAACATTATCCTTGTTTCTGAAGGGTCAAGGTGGAAATCTTCAAACTCATCATGAGCCGGCCGATTTATCAGGTGAATGGGACCAGACAGATTCACTTTACCCTTTTCGTAAACTCTCTTGACACCGGGGTGGTCGACGTCTGTTGTACCGTATACCAGATGTGCTTCCTTTTCTTTGTCATACGTGAATTTCTCTTCAAGTTCAAGTACACCATATAAACGGTTGTCTTCCCCATATAATGCGATATTTGAACCGATTTCGAGCTGACTGGCCTCTTCTTCAGCAACAGAAAGTGTTATTGGAATACTCCAGACAAGTCCATCTGAAAGTCTTAAGTCTTCGACAACACTTTTATAGTCTTCTTCTCCCATGAAACCAGTAAGCGGGCTGAAGCCTCCGATTGCAATCAATTCCAGATCAGATATGCTCCATGGGTTCAAGACTATGGATTTCATTGCTTCCGTCTCTTCTATCAATTCTTTTCTCCGCTCGTCTTCGATTTCTCTGTTGACGAGTATCCCGCCATGCGGTGCGATGATTTTTTCATGAATCTCTTTTGTTACTGTCATTTGAAAAACCTCCTATTATTGATGAACCTGATTAACTTCATTCGTTTCCTTATGTTTTCTTTCTGTTAAAAATTTTCTATTGCGGGATAATGCAAAAATAATCATTGAAATCCACAACATTAAAATCATCAATTTCGCAGAATTTACGTAGAATTCATTTTGGACAAAGGTTCCGAGTAATATGCTGCCATTGGTGAAAATGATTAACCCTCCAACAAAGACTGCCAGAAGATGGATGGGCAACACCTTTACAAGCCATGCGGCAAAAGGTGCAGCAACGACGCCGCCCAAACCAAGTGCAACGACAAGTTGCCAGCTGATCTGACCCAGACCAAGAAAAATAAAGAAACTGATGGAGACAGAGACTGTGACTATAAATTCACTTGTCGATACCGTACCTATAACCTTCCGCGGTTCAATTGATTTTCTTGATAATAGGAGGGGAGTATTTACCGGCCCCCATCCCCCGCCTCCAATCGAATCAAGAAATCCTGCAACTGCACCTACTGGTATAAGAAAGAAACTGGACGGTTTTCTCTTATTAAAACTGATATGAAGCTGTTCTTTGAATAAAAATTGATATAGAATATATACTCCCATTGCAAGCAGGAATATTGCTATGAAAGGCCTTATAAAATCACTGTTTAAATTACTCACAAGAGCTGCACCCAAAAATGCGGTAACAGCGCCCGGAATTGCCAGCCGCAATATCAATCCTGTATCGACATTACCGAATTTCCAGTGTGAAACACCTGAAGCTGCGGTAGTAGCGATCTGTGAAATATGAATTGTGGCAGAAGAAATTGCAGGAGCAATGCCTATTGCCAATAGCAATGATGAAGAGGACGCTCCAAACCCCATACCAAGCGATCCGTCAATCAATTGGGCAAAAAATCCAATCAATGCAAATAAAATGAGTTTTTGCATGACGTTGCTCCCTTCCATTTATTCATATTCTTCTTTTAACCATTCGACGGTTTCCAACTGTTTTTCAGTATCCATATATTTTTCGTCTAGTATGTTTTTCAGCATTTTATTTTTTTCATCTTGCCCGATGTTTGATCTTTTCAATAGTTTTCTGCATTCATGCAAAAAATCAATATAGCTTTCATATCGATTGTCATATTCTGATTCAAGGTTCTTTAAAATCTTCGATGCGAGCATCGGACTGGCTCCGCCTGTAGAAACGCTAATCGTCAGTCTGCCCCGGTTCATCGTGCTGGGAAATATGACATTCCCTTGCCGAGCTTCACCGGTCATATTCAATAGAGAGTCCTTCGGGGCAATAGTCTTGATGGAATCATTGACTTTACGATCATTTGTTGCGGCGATGATGAGAGAAGCATGATTGATATCATCTTCTTCAAATGGTCTTTTTTCCCAGGCTATCCGTCCCTCATTCCATAAGGAGAGAAGTGAATCTGAGAGTGTCGGACTGATGATCTTCAGGACGGCCCCCTTGTCTATGAGAGCATAGACTCTGCGTTCTGCAATTTTTCCACCTCCGACAATAACAATCTGCCTGTCTGTAACATCTATCATTAATGGCACAAAAGACATTTGAAACCATCCTTTACATGAAATACTTTTAATCAGCTGATATATAGCTGAAGTGGATATTTAAATGTTTCATAAACCCGTTCTTTGAGTGCTTCTTGCATAGCAGGATGGTTTCCCAGATGATGACAGAGCACTACTTGTTTATTTGTACTATGATTTTGTATCTTCTCTTCAATGTATTTTTCAAGCACTCCGGTGAACCATAAATATGGGACGATAAAAACTTGTGAATGTTCTGCTTCAAGCGACTGTTGCAGCGCATCTTCAAATGAAGGTCTGCACGCCGCCAGGTAGCATACATCAACATAATCGAATCCTGTAGATTCCTTGAGCTCCCTGCCAATCGAAGAAATGTCAATTTCAGTCTGGGGATTATAACTGCCCCTGCCGACCACGAGTATTTTGGCGTCTTTATTTGCCCGGATACCCGTCTCTTGTATCCTTTCTTTCAAGATGTTCGTCAGACGGGACTGCACACCAAGTGGTTTGCCATATAGAAACTTTATATGGGGATACTTTTCATTTATAGTATTCATTTCTTCCGGTATATCTCTGAAATAATGTCCGGCGCTCAGAAGCAGCACAGGAATAACTGAAATCTCCGTTGCCCCCTGATCAACGAGTGTTTTCACGCCCTGCTGTAAATCGGGCTTTGCCAGCTCCAAAAAACATATTTCCTGAAGTTCAACATCAATCTGCGCTCTGACGGAATGGATGAATGATTCTGCTTCTTTTCGCGCTTCATAAATTCTGCTTCCGTGACTGACATATAAAATACCTCTCACTCAAATCCCTCCGTCATCCGTAAACAGCCAGTTGGGATAATGCTTCCCGGTTAGCAGATTCTTCATACCAGCTGATCTTATCTCTGAGATTCACTACTTCACCAACGACAATCATTGCCGGATTCTTAATTTCGTATGATTTTTCCACTATATTTTCGAGTGTTCCTGTAACTGTCTCCTGTGCTTCGGTTGTTCCGGAGTGAATCAGGGCTGCCGGTGTCTCCGACGGTCGACCATGTTTCACAAGCAGTCTGCATATATCCGGAAGGTTTTTAACACCCATATAAATGCAGAGTGTTTCTGGTCCTAAAGCGAGATGTTTCCAATATTCATCCACATCGACGTTTTTTTTAACCATCCCTGAGACAAAAGCGACAGAAGAGCTGAAGTCACGATGTGTCACTGGAATTCCAGCATATGCGGGTGCCGCTGCTCCTGATGTGATTCCTGGCACTATTTCAAATTGCACACCGCTCTCTGCAAGCGCCTCTGCTTCTTCACCGCCTCTGCCGAAAATCAATGGATCGCCGCCTTTTAACCTGGTCACTGTGCCTCCCTTGGACGCAAGGGAAACGAGGAGATTATTGATCTCCTCCTGTTTCATGAAATGGTGATTGGGACTTTTTCCGCAATAAACAAGTTTCGCAGTCTCCGGGGCATGATTCAGCAATTTTTTATTCACCAGACGGTCATATAGAATGAAATCTGATTGCTGGATTGCCTTCAGGCCTTTTACTGTAATCAGATCCGGGTCTCCTGGTCCGGCTCCGACCAAATATACTTTTCCCATGAAATCACCTCATTTTTAATATATTAACTGTGGAAATCCTGGCCGGAATGTACTTCCTCAATGATGCCGGCACGTATGACGAAATCTCCAAAATGTTCTCCGTCCATTCTTTCTCTACCGTACTTCAGAATTATCGGACGCAGGCTGTTCAGAATTTCTTTTTCACCAATGTTCTCTTTGTATAACTTATTCAGACGATTTCCTGCAAATCCCCCGCCAAGATACATATTGTATTTCTCCGGGCCTTTTCCTATAAAAGCAATTTCTGCAAGGGCTGGTCTGGAACATCCATTTGGACATCCGGACATGCGGATTACAATCTCTTCTTCATTCAGGCCTGCTTCATCCAAAATCTCTTCTATCTTGTTGATCAGTGTAGGCAGATAGCGTTCTGATTCCGCCATTGCCAGCCCGCATGTCGGGAAAGCGACACACGCCATAGAATTTCTTCTTAACCCTGAGTAGCTTTCTCCTTCAGTTACACCATATTTTGAAATGATCCCTGAGATCTGTTTCTTCTTATGATCTGTAATATTTGCAATGATCAAGTTCTGATTCGGCGTCAGACGGAAATCTCCTGTGTGAATCTCTGCAATTTCTCTCAATGCAGTTTTTAACTTGTAATCTTCTGTATCTTTGACACGACCATTTTGGATAAAGAGGGTGAAATGCCATTTTCCGTTACCCTTGGTCCAGCCATATCTATCTCCATTATTTTCAAATTTGAAGGGGCGATTTTCTTCAAGTTCCCATCCAAGCCTGCCGTTCAATTCATTTTTTATCCAATTCACACCTTTTGCGTCCACAGTATATTTGAACCTTGCATTTTTCCTTTCGGTACGATTGCCAAAATCTCTTTGAATCGTGACGATTTTTTCTGCAACTTCTTTCACTCTATCTTTTGAACAAAATCCTATCGTTCTTCCGAGTTGAGGGTATGTAGCGGTATCACCGTGAGTCATCCCCATACCACCGCCAATGGTGATATTGAACCCTGTTAATTTTTCATCTTCTATGATGGCGATAAATCCCAAGTCCTGGGAATATACATCGATATCATTTGATGGGGGGACAGCAATACCAATTTTAAACTTGCGTGGAAGGTATGTTTTCCCGTAAATTGGTTCAACCTCTTCCTCATCATTGTGGGTGTCTACAATTTTTTCCTCATCAAGCCATATTTCATGATAGGCACCGGTTTTTGGCGAGAGATGATTGCTTATTTCGCCGGCCAACTCATTTACTTCATGGTGGACTTCCGACTGGTATGGATTTGGATTACACATTACATTACGGTTTACATCCCCGCAGGCAGCAAGAGAGTCCATCAGGGAATCATTTATGTTCTTCATTGACTGCTTCAGATTCCTTTTCAATATTCCATGGAACTGAAATGCCTGCCTTGTTGTCAGTTTTAATGTCCCATTTGCATATTCATTGGAGATATCATCCATTGCCAACCATTGTTCAGGAGTGGATGTCCCACCGGGCACACGTACTCTGATCATAAAGCTATATGCAGGTTCCAGCTTCTGTCTTCGACGTTCATCGCGAATATCCCTGTCATCCTGCTGATAGCTGCCGTGAAATTTAAGTAATTTTGTATCATCTTTTGAAATTGAACCGGTTATTTGATTCTCTAACTCTTCTGTAATCGTTCCACGGAGATAATTACTTTCTATTTTAATGCGTTCCATTTCATCTAATTTTTCTATAAGCGTTGAACTTTTATCTTCAGTCATTCTAAAGCCCCTTTCTAATAAACATCCCGTTGGTATCTTTTATCTTTTTTCATCTGGTTCAAATATATTTCTGACTCGTCACGGCTCATGTTGCCTTCTTTCTCAAGGACAGCGATTATTGCTTCATGAACATCTTTAGCCATCTTTTTTTCGTCTCCGCAAACAAAGAGAGAGGCACCATCTTTTAACCATTGATAAAAGTCTTTACTGTTTTCAAGAATACGTTGCTGAACATATATCTTCTCGCCAGTATCACGCGAAAAAGCAAGATCCATACGGCTCAAAATTCCCTCTTTCAGCCACTTTTGCCATTCGGTCTGGTAAAGGAAATCGGTAGTGAAGTGCTGCTCTCCAAAAAATAGCCATGTTTTCCCGCCCACTTCCAATTCTTCTTTTTCTTCAAGATACGATCTGAAAGGAGCGACACCTGTACCGGGGCCAACCATAATGACTGGTGTTTCCCCATCAAAAGGAAAGTTAAAGTTTGGATTGTGGTGGAGATAGACCGGCACGGTATCTCCGGGTTCCAATCTTTCTGCAAACTGTACGGAACATACTCCTGAACGATTGCGTCCATGTGTCTGATACCGTACAGCTCCTACAGTCAAGTGGACCTCCTCAGGGTTGGCTTTGTAACTGCTTGAAATTGAATATTCGCGCGCAGTAATCTTTCTGAGAATTTTAACCAGACTGTCTGGAACAAGGTCTTGGGGAGGGAAATCACTGATGAGGTCAAGAAGATCCCTTCCTTCCAAATATGTTTTCAGTAGTGCTTCATTTTCAACCATTGTCGTCAGTGCCTGATTTCGGAAAATATCAGCAGCTTTGGTTAAAAGAGGCTTCGTCAATCTGGTAATTTCAAAATGGGTGGTAAAGGCTTCCCTGATGGAAAGGGTCTTTCCCTGTGTATTGACAGAAACCGTTTCATCTGGAGACCAACCAAGCTTTTCTATTACCATATCCACTAGTGCTGTGTCATTTTTAGGATACACACCCAGACAGTCACCGGGCTCAAACGGTATATTGAAGTCTTCGAGTGATAACTCAATATGTCTGGTTTCTTTGTTGGATCCACGTCCGTTCAAATTCAAATTTTCCAGAATTTCAGCCATATATGGGTTTGTTCTGGAATATACAGGACTTGCTTCAGAGTCCGGCGCATCTATTTCTGGAATTGAAACAGTCGAATCATTATTTGACGAATTCGTCAGTTTAAGCAGTACATTTCCCATCCATTCTTCAGCAGGTTCATCGAAATCTAAATCACAATCGATTCTTTCAGCAATTCTTTCTCCGCCAAGTTCTTCAAGACGTTTATCAAAATCTTTTCCGGTCTGGCAGAAGAACTCATAGGACGCATCTCCGAGTGAAAGGACTGAAAACCTCAAGTCCGTTAACTTTGGCGCTTTTCTGCTGTGGAGGAATTCATGGAAGGAAACGGCATTTTCAGGTGGATCACCTTCACCATGTGTAGCAGAAATTATGAACAGATCCTCCACTTTCTTTAAATCTTTTGGTTTGAAATTTTCAAGGGAGGAAAGTTTTACGGTAAACTCTTTCTCTTTTAGTCTGGTTTCCAATGATTCCGCCAAACTTTGTGCATTACCTGTTTCAGAACCAAACAGTATGGTTATTTCCCGGGTTTTAGAGGGGCTGTTCGTATTCAGCAGATACTCTGCTACTTCCTGGGACGGTGCATCAACATTTTCTTTAATTCCAGCCTGCTGGTTTGCAGTGAGGTATCCACTGAACCAGATTTTTTGTTCTGTTGTCAGTGTAGGAAGTATCTGGTTGATCTTTTCAGTCTGTTCTTCATTAAACGGGCTATTGGTTACGGTTAGATGCAAGGAAAATCACCTCATCCTATCTGTCTTTTTAATTAATATGGAGGACATATACATATTATCCCTACCATAAAACTATGTTTTAACTGCAAAAAAATATGCTTTTTCAAGCTGGTTGATTCCTATTTGGAATGGTCACTTGCGGTATGCAGTCCACATTCAGTTTTACTGGAGCCGGCCCATCTGCCATCACGTGAGTCACCTGAAGATGAGACTTGGGAGGTACACGGTATGCATCCAATACTTGGATATTGAAAATCGTGAAGTTCATTGTAAGGCAGGTCGTACTTCTGGATGTAATCCCAGACATCATCCCATGTCCAATGGATGAGAGGGCATACTTTAATCGACTTGAAGCGTTCATCCTTATTGACAAAATCGGTATTTTGGCGACTTGGCGACTGTTCCCTCCTCAAACCGGAAATCCATGCTGATGCACCGGACAGGACATCTTCAAGCGGCTTTATTTTACGGATGAAGCAGCATTGGTTCGGATTGCTTTTCCAGAGTGATTCGCCATGTTTTTCTGTCTGCTCTTCAAGTGTAAGATCGGGTTTCTTTAGTTTGATGGACAGTTCAGGGTATCTTTCCTTAACTCTGTCAATCAGGTCATAAGTTTCCTGGAAGTGGATCCCGGTATCCAAAAACACGATTTGAGCATCTTTTTTCACTTTGGATATCAAATTGATGAGTACCATGCTTTCGGCCCCAAAGCTGCAGGAATAAATAATAGAGTCACCAAAGTTTCCATATGCCCATTCTAAAATCTGTGATGCGCCTTTGGTCTGGTCTGCAGGAATTAAATCTTGAAAAGGATCATTTGTAAAACTTTCATAAGTGAGCTCTGATTCTGTCATACTTTTATTAACCCCCTTGTTATATTAAGAATTTTTTCAAAAAATTCTGTCGAAAATTTCATTGACAGTATTTTCTTCTCTTATAGAAAACCTTTAGTTTGCTTATAGAATCCTTCTATAATAGATAGAATTTTTTGAAAATAATTAATTATGAGGATTATCATATCCGATAAATTATTTCATGTCAACGATAAAATATAGTTTTTTACTATGATTTACAGCATCTCAAATCCATGGCTATTTATGGAGGTTAACAAGAAATTAAGCATTTGATTAACTTGTGCTTAAAACTAAAAATTCAGTTGCTTTGAAAAGATGAAAGCAAGAAGACCATTTATTTTCTTTAAAACTTAAAATACAGTTGAAAATGAAATTTATATCATGCTATAATAACCTTTGTGTTCAGAGTCACCATCCAATGCGGCCCGTTGGTCAAGTGGTTAAGACACCGCCCTTTCACGGCGGTAACACGGGTTCGAATCCCGTACGGGTCACTTTCTAATATCATCACCATGGTCCCGTGGTGTAGCGGTTAACATGCCTGCCTGTCACGCAGGAGATCGCGGGTTCGATTCCCGTCGGGACCGTACTTCAGGAGCTGTCAGCATACTATGCTGGTGGCTTTTTTGTTATGGTGGAATGGAAATAAGGATGGAAAAGTGATACATTTATAATGGATATGAGTATGGAAATAGGCACCTAAGGAAAGTGAGGGAATGAAATGCCGAAGAAGATTGTCGTAGTGGATGACGAGAGACCCATCGCGGATATACTGGAGTTCAACCTCGAGAAGGAAGGATATGAAGTGCATTGTGCCTACGATGGAATCGATGCACTGGAAATGATACTTGAAGTCGTGCCGGATATTGTATTGCTCGACATCATGCTGCCGGGCATGGATGGCATGGAAGTATGCCGGGAAGTCCGCAAGACGCACGATATGCCGATCATCATGCTGACAGCCAAAGATTCCGAAATAGATAAGGTGCTCGGTCTGGAACTCGGAGCCGATGACTATGTGACGAAGCCGTTTTCGACACGTGAGCTGATCGCCCGGGTGAAAGCGAACTTGAGAAGGAAGAGCGATACGGGAGTAAAGGACAAGGAACCGGAAAACAACAACATCCAGATAAAGGATATCACGATCCTTCCGGACTCCTATGCCATAAAGAAGCACGGCAAGGATATTGAACTTACCCACCGGGAATTCGAACTGTTCAACTATCTGGCACAGCACCTCTCGCAGGTCATGACACGGGAACATCTGCTTGAGACGGTATGGGGCTATGATTATTTTGGGGATGTACGGACAGTCGATGTAACTGTAAGACGCCTCAGGGAGAAGATCGAAGCAGATCCATCCCATCCTGAATACCTGATGACAAGAAGAGGTGTCGGATATTACATTCAAGGTGACGAATAAAGGAGTTAACTTTTGATGAAGCAGTTTTTCAGAAACTTGCAGTCTCTTCATATAAAGCTTGTTATCATATATGTGCTCCTCATCGTCATCGGCATGCAGATCATCGGTCTGTATTTTACGAATACGCTTGAGAAAGAGTTGACCGGAAACTTCCAGGACAACATCGAGACACAGGTGAGTCTCATAGATACGAGGATCAACGAACTCTACACCGAGTATGGAGATGATAGTGAACAGTTCCGTGAAGAGATTCAGAATCTGCTTTCCGACTATGGAAACAGGCCGGAAATCGAGGAAATCAGATATGTGAACTCTGATAATGTCCTCGTGGGCACAAGCCGAATCTCCAATGAATCGAGCATCGGTTCGAGGATCAATGCCCCGCTCACCGAAGAAGCAATCACTACCGGCACGCGCAATGAGGAGATCTATGTCGATGTGGAACAGAACCATCAGCGTGTCTGGCTGCTCAACCAGCCGGTCATACAGGACAACCAGATCCTCGGTGCCATATATACGGCTTCGAATATAGAAACGGTATACCAGCAGCTGGAGGCGATCAACAACACCTTCATCATTGCCACTGTAATTTCACTGATCATCACAAGCATCCTCGGCATCTTCATTGCACGGACCATTACAAAGCCCATTACAGATATGCGGAATCAGGCGCTCCTCATGTCGGAAGGTGATTATACATCCCGCGTAAAAATCTACAGCAGTGATGAAATCGGCGAACTCGCAGGCTCCTTCAACATCCTGTCGAAGCGTGTCCAAGAGGCACAGGCGAATACTGAAAGTGAGAAGAAGCGCCTGGATTCCGTCATCACCCACATGTCGGACGGCATCATCGCCACAGACCGCAGAGGACGCATCCGTGTCGTCAACGAGATGGCTCTGGATATGCTCGGCATGTCGGGTAAGAATCTCCATGGAGAGGACATGCTGGAACTTTTGAAACTGGAGGAGGATATGGCGCTTGAAGACATCCAGGAGATGAATGAAAGCCAGCTGATTTTCGTCGATCAAGATGACGAGGAGACGACGATCCGGGTAAGCTTCTCGACGATCGTGAAGGATACCGGATTCATCAATGGATATATCGCAGTACTTCATGATGTAACCGAACAGGAACGTGTAGATAATGAGCGCAGGGAATTCGTGGCAAACGTCTCCCATGAACTCAGGACTCCGCTCACTTCCATGAGGAGCTATATCGAAGCCCTCCAGGAAGGGGCATGGAGGAATGAAAAGCTTGCACCGAAATTCCTGGGTGTGACACGCGAGGAGACGGATCGGATGATCCGCCTCGTAGAAGATTTGCTGCAGCTTTCCAGAATGGACAATGAGGCAGAGGAGCTGGAACGTGAAATTGTCGATTTCAACCAGTTCCTGAACCGGATCATCGACCGTTTCGAGATGACGCATAAGGATGATGTGGAGTTTGTCCGCAATATTCCTGAGACTCCGATTTTCACGGAGATTGCCATGGACAAGATGGGACAGGTGCTTGATAATGTCATCTCCAACGCCATCAAATACTCGAACAGCAATTACAAAAAAGTGGAGTTCCATGTGAAACAGAACCGTCTGTACAACAGGATGACGGTCCAGATCAAAGACAATGGACTCGGCATACCGGCGAGCAAGGTCGAGCGTATATTCGAGCGCTTCTATCGTGTGGATAAGGGCCGGGCCCGCAAAATGGGCGGCACCGGACTCGGGCTCGCCATTTCGAAGGAAATAGTGGAAGCACATGATGGCAGGATATGGGCAAACAGTGTTGAGAACAAAGGCACGACGATATTCATCAATCTGCCATGCGAAACGCTCGAGGAGGATGATTGGGATGTATAGGGAAACAGCCAAATCGGTTCTCCTCTTTCTTCTTGTTGTCAGCAGTGCCATACTGACCTATATGGTATGGAGCTACCAGCCGGAATTTTCACAGATTGATACGACAATCGAATCCACCTCCAATATCGGCCAGGGGGAGCCTGTTCCATTCGACAGCGTCATGCGCGCCTATCAGCTCATCTGGGTGGATGGAGAAAATGTCAGAGGAACGATAGAAGAAAATGCTGTGGTAGGTGTCAGAGAATTTCTGGATGGCACCGAAATCGAAGGTATAGATGTCTACAATAATATGAACCGTCTGGAGCCTGCAGTGAAGGAGAATGGTAATGAAGAATTTCTGATCGTCGACTATCCCTCAGAAATACCCTCCAAGTCTCTTTTCCAGGTGCTTGGATTCACATATGAAGGCACTCTGCCCGATTACAACTTCGACCGTATCGTCGTGGACATCGCCTCCCCCCAGGTCACCTTCTATCTGTTGAATGAAGCGCTGGATCGTGTGGCGGTAGCCCAGACGAATATAGACAGCGCGTACCTGCTCTCCATTGTCAATGAGTATGAAAATTCCTTCGAAGACTACACCTCCATCATCACCAACCAGCAGACATCCAATAATAAGACAGCCATATATGGACCGGATGATCCGGGGGAAGTGAGCATAGAGAATTTTCTTTCGACACAGATCAGCATAGACACGGTCAATGACCTGCTTTTCATGGAAGATGAAATCAGCGTGACCCAGAATGAGGATGTGTATGTATACGAAGGGGAAAACAGTCTGGCGACCTACAACACGGAAACCTACAACTATGTATACACCAATCTGGATGAATCCCTGACGTCCGATCGCAACCCCCATCAGACCATCCAGCGGAGTTTCAATTTCCTCAATTCCCATATAGGTCTAGCACCGGAACATATGCTGTTCGACTATGATGAGGAAGGCAGCCAGTCGACATACCGGTATACATTGAATGGCTACGCCGTGTTCAGTGATGAAATTGCCCATACCGTCACAACGAAATATGGCAGCAATGCACTGTTCGAATACGAACGGCCCCTGCTCTACATCAATGCACAGATTCCAAGTGAAGAAACGAAGTCACTTGCCCGTATTGAAGATGTCCGTTATCAGATTGCCCTGAATGAAGACATCGACCTGCAGAAAATATCGAAAATCACCATCGGTTATGATATGCGCTTCTCGGAGTCGCAGACGGAACTCAATGTGGTCGAGTTCTTACCAGAATGGTATGTGAAGTACGACGGGGAATGGATGCGGTTCAATGAAGGGGGTCTGGAGTAATGGATTGGAAATTGACCAAGTCTCTCTATATTCTCGTTTTTCTGCTCATCAACGTCGCCCTCCTCATGATGTACTACAACAAGCAGCAGGAGGACATCAGGGAAATTGAAAATTCACCAGGGGTGCTTGAAGAAACCAATATCGACCTGACACAGCTTCCCGAGCATCAGCCTGAAAAACTGAATATACTCGCTGGTGAGAAAGTGGACTTCAACGAAGTCGAAGAAGTCTCTGAAGCCAGTGTTGAAATTATCAATGATGGCTACATCATCCAGGAGGATTTTGAAGCTGGAAGCGGTACACTCGAAATGACGGCGGAATCCCTCCGGAGGCATAAGGAAGAACAGGTTTACAGGGGCGGAAATTACCAGTATGATGACATAATGAGCAATGACAACGCCATGCTTTTCAACCAATACTATGGTGATTATCCGATTTTCAACAATGAAGCGGCACGTTTGATATATAGAGGGAATGGTACGGAAGCGATAGAATATGAGCAGGGTTACATCACAAATCTGCGTGAAAACAGCCTTACTTCCCCGATTGCAGTCAGAAATCCAAGACAGGTTGTGTCGGATCTCTATATGCGGCAAAGGATATCCGAGGAAGCAGTGATAGAAAATGCAAGACTCGGCTACTATATTATCCTGAGCGATGATGACCAGGTGCTTCTCAGACCGAAATGGGAACTCCAGATTACAGATCAGGGTGTCGAAAAGGCAATTTATGTCGATGCCATCAGTGAAACAGAAGATATTATCGAAAGTGAGTGACAGTAATGAAGATGAGCGTGTTAGCCAGCGGTTCCACCGGGAACAGCACGTATATAGAAACTGAAAAAGGCAGCCTGCTCATAGACGTGGGACTCTCCTGCAAACGTATAGAGGAGTCGCTGAATACATTGGATACTTCCTTGAAGAATATCGATGCCATACTCATCACCCATGAGCACAGTGACCATATCAAAGGTCTCAAAGTCATTTCCAAACGCTATGGCATTCCAATCTATGCCAATGAGAAGACGTGGCAGAGGATAGAAGCCAAGGATATCGAAGTCCATAGCGACAAGAAGTTCCACTTCAATCCCTTGGAGGAAAAAGAACTGCTCGGCATGGATGTACAATCCTTCAGTGTCTCCCATGACGCCATAGATCCACAATTCTATACATTCATGAAAGACAACAGGAAACTCTCCATCATCACCGATACAGGTTATGTCTCCGATCAGATGAAGGGTATCATCAAGGAAAGTGACTGTTTTGTATTTGAAAGCAATCATGATGTCGATATGCTCAGAATGGGCAGATATCCATGGGTGACCAAGCAGAGGATACTATCCGATGTCGGACATGTTTCAAACGAGGATGCTGCACACGCCATGCGTGACGTTATAACCGACCGTACAAAACGCATATATCTCAGCCATCTGAGTTTGGACAACAATATAAAGGAACTGGCGAAGATGAGCGTCGAGCAGGTACTGAACCAATATGATATCGATACGGACAACCATGTAACGATAAGCGATACAGACAAAGCCGTACCGACAAAGATATATCAGATATAAAAGTTATCCACGGAAATGTGTGAAAACTCTGTGGATAAATAGTCATAAATGTGGGTAAAGTATAAAAAGTGTGGATAAGTAAGCAGTCAGTCGTGTAAAACTGGCTGTTTTATTTATATTTATGTGGATTTAATGAGTAAACAAAAGTAATATTCATGAATAATGAGTATTTATCCGTGGATATGTTAAAAAAATGTGGATAACTATTAGTCTATGCATGAAAATAGATGAACTACTGTGAATATCCTCACTATAGTTCATCTACAATACTGTGGATAAGTCAAACTAACCGGCGTTTCTTTCAGCAAAAATCTCCTTTACCGACTTCTCATCAATCTGACTATTTCTTATACCTTCTTCATCACAGCACATCTCCCCATAGACAGTAAACGTATCATTGGTGTATTGATAGATGAAAGGGACGTCCGTTTTCTCATAAAGGTTCTTCATCAAATTTTCGACGGCTCTCGAAGAAGTGGAAAATGAAATTTCCAGGTTTTCCTCGTCGACCACCGTATCTATCGCATTCCCTTTTGTATTCCAGTGATCATTCGCCCATTCGAAGAAGTCAGGATAGCCATATTCCATTATATTCTCATAATATTTCTGCCCCAGGTCTATGCGTTCCTCTGCCACCAGAATCTGTTCCTTTTCCTGAGCGGCTGCCTGCGCAATAATCTCCTCGACATTCGTATAATGCTTATCCTTGAGATCTTCAATGAGAGAGACCTGCTCTTCCCTGTCGAGGGTGTTATAGTAGGAGCCAATGGCGGCATCCTGATAGGGGATGTGCTCTACCTTCAGAGCGTCCGGTATCGGTTCTATTGAATTGAAATCAAAATCTTTTCCGTCTTTGATGGCGTAATCGATTATCCTCCGAAGCTCGTCCAAGTTCCGGAATTTCAGTATACTGTAAGTTGTATTTGACATATGATTACTCCCTTCTCACTTTATGTGTATAAAGTTACTCTAATTATTTAACAATTCAGAATTATAGTCAAGCTATTATAGCTCGTACAAAAGGATGATTTAAAATGAAAGTCACACTGATCAGTGTTGGAAAGTTGAAAGAAAAGTATTGGAAGCAGGCTGTTGAGGAGTATAAAAAGCGTATCAGCGGCTATGCAAAGCTCGAACTCATTGAAATCCCCGATGAAAAGGAGCCGAACAATGCAAGTGCTAAAGATATCGAAATTATCAAGGAGAAGGAAGCTGAGAAGATTCTATCCAAAATCAAGGATACACAGCACGTGGTCACCTTGGAAATTAAAGGCAAAGCGTATACCAGTGAAGCATTGGCAGAAGAGTATCAAAAATGGATGAATACCGGCAGGAGTGATGTCGTATTCATCATCGGCGGCAGCAATGGCCTTGGAGAAAGTGTGCGTAGGCGTTCCGACCAGGCAATCAGTTTCGGCGCCCTCACCTACCCTCATCAGATGATGAAAGTCATGCTGCTTGAACAGATATTCAGGGTGAATAAGGTCATCAGGAATGAGAGTTATCATAAATAAAACTGATCATATAATGATATGATTAAAAACTCAAATTTACTGAACATCAAGGGGCTTCAAGCCTAAGTCAAAGGGAGGGAATTTATGAGTTTGGATAAAGAGCGCAATGGCATTTTCCGTCTACGTTCGATATTGTCTTTGATTATTCTGATCGTATTGGGTGCATCATTGTTATGGGCGGGCTTCAATCTGAATCTGCCTGAACCGGAGGAGATGAGGGAGATTATTCTTAGCTATGGCTGGGCCGGCTGGCTGGTATTCCTAGGTATTACAGCAGCATTTGCCATCACCCCCATCCCCATAACGGTACCTGCCCTGGTGGCCGGTTCACTCTATGGTCTGATTATAGGGACAGTGCTCTCCCTCTCTGGAGTGATGCTTGGCTCCTGGATTGGCTATTGGCTCGCGCGTACACTGGGTCAACGTATCACCTTTCAACTCCTGGGAAGCCATGGTTCCCTTGTAGAGAATTATCTCCGCAATGCGGGATTCTGGGCCATGTGTACGGTGAGACTGATGCCCGGCCTGCCATACTGGCCGGTGAATTATGGTGCTGGAGCTTTGGGTATAAAGCAGTATGCATTCATATCCGCTACTCTTCTGGCCTCCATCCCCGGGCAGGTTTCTCTTGTGGCTTTAGGTGCCTTTGCAGTGAATCCGTCAGTGTTCCGTGGCGTGATAGTGATTGTTGCGTGGATTGCAGTAGTGACTTTAACCTGGGTCTCTTATCGTTACTGGGGACGTATAAAGCGTCACACGAAGGACTTTTGAGTAGATTTAAATTTTCCAGTACCGATATGAAAGTTACTCAAAGATTGGGAATCTTTTAACCCATGTTCACAAAGGGACGGTGGTACTCAAGAGTTCCTTTGATTTGCTTGACGTTGACATTGTCGCCTTTCAGCCATTTGTTGAAGTCAAAGATGACCGGTTTCTTGTCTGGACCTATCACGAACCATGCTTTCAATTCTTTTGGAAAATAGACGGAAGTGTGTATCGTTCCTGCTGAAGCGTCATATTTGTTGGAAAATACGCCATGTGCGGGATCGTTCATTACTTTAAAAGCCTGGTATGGGTTGGTCGCTTGCTGCTGCTCGTACTGTATCGTTTCTTCCCGCTCGCGTGTTTCCTGTTGGCGATAACGGTTCTCTTCATCCAACAAGTGGAAATGGTTTGTGCATACATTGGATCTTCTGACGGCGACTCTCCTCGGCGATGCTTCAACGACGTAGGATTCACCCTCGGCATCCAAAAGGATATAGCTGAATGAGTGTCTGTGAGGAAGGTCTTTCAATAGAGATATGGCTTCCTCCACGTTTGCGCATGTCTCTAGTACCAGACGGCCAATCATATTGCATATGAATCCATCGTCTGAATTTTTACTGTGGGTGAAGTTGTAGCCCATCACAAGTCCTTTTTCATTCATACCGTCTATTCTTCCCGTAATCTGCATGGAGGGGCCGATTACAGCGTATCCGGAGTCAGTGGGTGCGTAGAACAGATAACGCCCTTCATATCCACGCGGATGGCTGTCGTAATTGCGGACCATGAAGTCGGCATCGGTGAAAACAGAACAGCCGCTTCGTGTATATTCCAAATAATAACCGCCGAATAGCCGGAATGCCTTCTCCATTTCCATCTCGAGTGCATCAGCAAGTCCATGAATTTCCTCCAGTATGGCTGGTGAAAAATTTGAAATTACACTTTTATATTCTTCAGGATTGATTAGAAAATGCCGATCTCTACGGGATTCCCATTGTTTTTCACGGTTGGGCAGAATCAGGGATGCTTTAAGCAGTTCTCCCTGGAAATAGCCAAAATCATAATGTGTGCCTCTATATTGAATAACATCGCTGTAAAATTCCTTCATCATATCTCCGCCTTCGTCTTTAATGAACATCCGATTCCAGCTTTATGGAATATGGAACGCCTGATAATATTAGAATACATACTATAGTCTACCCATTTTCTATTACTCTACAGAACCGTACTTATATTTTCCAAATGATCATCAGTCGTTTAGAATGAATAGAAGACAGTAATCAAAAGAGAACGAAGTAAAGGAAGTTTTTTTAATGAAAAATAAAAAGCAGTCAAGCGGACCGGATGCAGAATGGAAAGTACAGGAATCAACAGAACTATTGAAATATCTATTTGAAAAGATGCCTTCACGCAGTCGCAAGTCAGTGAAGGGGATTTTGGGCCGCGGCCAAGTGTATGTAAACGGTGAAGCAACGACCCAGTTTAATGCGCCTCTCCATCCTGGAGACCGGGTTGAAATTCAATCCCATTTTGGTGCCAGAAATGTAAAAATCAAAGGAATCGAAATTCTGCATGAAGATGATGATGTGATTGTGATTGAAAAGGAAGCGGGTCTGCTGTCGATTGCGTCGGAGAAAGAGAATCAGATGACTGCCTACCGTCAGCTCGCAGATCATGTACAGCGCAGTCATCCCAAAAACCGGATTTTCGTCGTCCATCGGCTGGACCGGGATACTTCGGGAGTCATGATGTTCGCCAAAAGCAAAAAAGTGCAGCAAAAGCTGCAGAATGCGTGGAAGGACGTCATTTCGGAGCGGTCCTATATCGCACTGGTCGAAGGAAGGGTGGAGCAGGATGGGACGATCACTTCCTGGCTGACGGAAGATAAAACGCTCACTGTGCGGTCGAGCAAAAATCCAAACCATGGGAAGAAAGCTGTAACCCACTATAAAGTATTGAAGTCCAATCGAAATTTATCATTGATGCAAGTCGATTTGGATACGGGACGTAAAAACCAGATTCGTGTTCATATGCAGGAACTTGGTCATCCCATCGTGGGGGATAAAAAGTATGGCTCCTGCAGTAATCCGATTCGGAGGATGGGGCTGCACGCCCATGTCCTGGCTTTCAGACATCCGACGACTGGAGCGTCCTTACGTTTCGAATCGGAAGTTCCAAGTGCGTTTATGCGAAACTTCAATTGACTTTAAATTGGAGCAGGATGTAGCTGCTGGATCTTTAAAGGCAGAAACAAAATGGATATGCTAAAAACAGGGTCGGGCCATTATGAATAATGGCCCGACCCTGTTTTTAATTCCTGTTGTAAATAATGCACCTGATGCTAAATGGAATAATCGTCCCTATCCTGTTCAGGTGTGTCAGCAGGCTCTTGATCCTTTTCTTTCTTTTCGTCGTTGGATAGGTTTCCGAGGAAACTTTCCAGATCGAAACCGGTCATCTGTCCCATGCTTTCCTGAAGCTTGGCCATGGTTCCTGTGACTGTGTTCGGCAATGAATTCAGCTGGTCTCCACTGCCACCATCCAGAATGCGGATGGATTCCACATTGCCCAGTGATTCACTGACGGCTCTGGCGAATTCAGGCATGATTTCAATGAACTGTTCCAGGATGATGACGTCTTTGTGCTCAGCCATTGCTTTGGCACGGCGTTCAATGGCTTCAGCCTCTGCCATGCTCTTCTCCCTGATGACTTCCGCTTCGGCCTTACCTTCGGCCATGCGTGCCTCGGCTCTTGCTTCAGCTTCCTTGGTGCGTGCATAGTAGTCTGCTTCAGCCTGCTGTCTGCGGACCTCCACCTGCTGCTTCTCAAGCGCCACATCATTTTCACGCTCCATCTGGCGAAGCTTCAATTCATTCTGCTTCTCCTGCTCGCGGATCTCCAGACGTTGACGTTCCACTTCCAGGCGCCTCTCTTCCTCTTCAAGCTGGCCGGCGGCTCTGGCTGCTGCATTTTCCTTCTCGGTTTCAGCAAGTATCTTGGCGTCCTTCAAGTCTTTTTCCTTGCGGCTGTCGGCGATATTCATTTCTCTCTTGTACTGTTCATTGGAAATGTCTTCATTATCTTTAGCCTGCTGGATTTCTGTTTCACGCCTATTTTCGGATTCTGCGATTTCTGCTTCCTTCTTCACCCTGGCTATCTGCGGGCGGCCGAGGTTTTCAAGATAATTTTCATCATCCTTCAAGTCCGATAGGCCCAGTGAAGTGATTTTGAATCCCATTCTGTTCAGCTGGTCCTGGGCGATTTCACGCACTTGCTCGTTGAAGCTCTCGCGATCCTTGTTGATTTGCTCCACTGTCATCTTGGACAGGATCGCTCGCAGATTTGAATTCAGGACTTCGGATATTTCATGTTCGATATCCTCCTGGTCCTTACCGAGAAACTGTTCTGCATACTTTACGATGCCATCCAGGTCATCGGCCACTTTTACAGTTGCGACAGCCTGACCGTAGATGCCCACCCCTTCAAGTGTATAGACCTTTGGTGTTGAAATCTGCAGCTGGAATGATTTCAGGGATACTCTCGTACCGGTCTGGAAAAGTTTGAGCCTGTGGCCACCGCCACGGATGACCTTCATATAACGGCCCTGGTCGTCTTTATATATATTCGTCTCTTTGGTTTCATCCCCGAGATTCGGTCCGGTAACGATGAGTGCTTCGTTGGAAGGAACGGTACGGTACCTGGCCTTCATGAACAGATACCAGCCAATGGCTCCAGCGATGAGCAATGCGGCAACTGCGAGTATTATTATCAATGTGCCTGTAAGTTCCATATGTATTCTCCCATCTTTGTAATTTTACGTCATGTCTAGGCAGCAGATTGCAAAAGACTGATATGGATTACGATTAATCCCCTCCCGTAAGCGATTATATGAGTCAGCTATTCTGAGACTTGCACATAGTCAGTGGGCCTCCTATTTTCAATGAAAAGAGAGCACACTGAGAATGGGTATATCTCCATGGTATCACTTTTAATAAAATTTGTTATATTCAGTAAAAAATTATTGGATAATTTAATAAAAAAACTCCCTTATGAATTGAGATTTCCAATTCATAAGGGAGTAGATACGGGCGAAGATCTTACCACCAGTTGTTTGCTTCACGGAATTCGATGGCTTCTGCAACGGAGCCGTAGCGTTCTTCTGCATAGTTCAGCATGCCTTCAGTCTGCTCCTGTACGGAACCGGTGCCCCAGGACTGCTTCGTCTGACCGAGGCCTCTGTAGCCCAGTTCATTGACGGCATTCGGGTTGCCGCTGGATTCCGGCATTACGATGGACTGCCACATTGCTTCTGAACCGCCTGCTGCGAGGAACTGTTCCTTCGTGGAGCCGTCAGCTGCAGGCGCCGCTGCCTGTACATCCTCGACCTGCTGCGTCTGTTGTGCCGGCGCCTCTTCAACGACCTGCGGTGCTTCTTCCTGCGGTGCTTCTTCCGTCACTTGTGGCGCAGTTTCCTGAACTGGTGCTGCTTCAGTCACCTGCGGTGCCGCCTCCTGAGGGGCCTCCTGTGGTGCTGTCTCAGCAGCCTCTGGCGTCTCTACGCTGTAGCCGCCATAGGACCATGTATAGTGTGTACCGTTGGATTCGAAGCTGTAGTTTACACCGTCGACGGTGAAGTTGTAGCTGTATTCACCTTCGTGGATCGGTGCATTGTTCAGTGCGCTTGAATTGTTCTGCGCCATCTGTGCGAGTTCAGCTTTATTGACCTCTGAAGCCTCTGCATTCTGATCGGCTGCGATGCCGGATACGCCAAGTCCAAGTGCGAGTGTTGTCGTCAGTATTGTTTTCTTCATAGAAATTTTCATCCTCCATAAATGGGTTTATATCATCAATCGATTGTTTGTCATCTTTGGGGTGCATCACGTTTTGATGTCCTGCTTTCTCAAGCACAAGACCCACTATAACACGCTTATCCGCCACTGTGGTTACAGCCACATAATAAGCAGGTTACAATATACACCGATATCTGTAATATGGAGATGTGACTGTATTATTTCTGAATATTCCAATACCCTGTTGAAGTTGATAAAATGATGTCTCACTAATATAGAAAGAAGCAGAGTTTTCTCTGCTCCTTTCTATCTCAAACTATAGATCCCTTTCATCGATGCCTGCTTCCTTCTGCTCCTGGTACTCCCTCTGTTCCCTGTTGAGGTACTCTTTCATGCGATGTTTGTTCGGAGTGATGGTAAGACCTAAATATTTTCTTTCTTCATCGGCATCCTTGTAGAACGAAATCATCATCATGATGATGACGAAGCTGAATGGCAATGCTGCAATGATGGCTGCAGACTGAAGGGCCTCGAGCCCTGTCTCCCCTCCGGAAAGGAGAAGGACATAGGCGATGGATGACAGGGCAATCCCCCACACGATTTTTATCCTTGCTGATGGACGCAGTGAACCATTCGATGTCTGCATCCCCAATACGAACGTGGCGGAGTCGGCAGATGTGATGAAGAATGACGATATCAATATGATTGCTATGATGGAAAGCGGTACACTGAGCGGCAGTTCATTGAAAATGGCGAACAGCTGCGTCTCCGGTCCAAGTTCCACAATGGATGGCACTTTGTCGGCAATCTCAATGCCGGTGACGCCAAATACGGTGAACCAGATGATGCCGATGGTGGTCGGTACGATGAGAAGTGCCATAATGAATTCACGGACTGTGCGTCCCTTGGAGACACGCGCGATAAAGATGCCAACGAAAGGACTCCAGCTCAGCCACCAGGCCCAGTAGTAGATTGTCCAGGCCTGCAGCCAGTCATTTTTCTGATGGCTCAGCGGCGCTGCATCAAGGGTTCTTGCTACAAATGTGTTGATGTACTCCCCAGCAGCAGTCGGCAGCATATTCAATATCAGCATTGTTGGACCTAGTATGAGAACAGTCAAAAGCAATATAGCTGCCAACACCATGTTCAGGTTGCTCAAATATCTGATTCCTTTTGTCAAGCCGCTCCATGCACTGGCGAGGAAGAGGATGGTCACCACAGCTATGATGATGCCCTGCATGCTCAGGCTGATCGGGAGGCCAAACAGATAATTCAGTCCCCCGTTAATCTGTGTAGTACCGACGCCAAGCGACACGGCAACCCCTATTACTGTGGCGAAGACGGTGAGCACATCAATGATGACACCTAAAGGTCCGTCGACTTTATCCCCTAATATCGGACGCAGCGTTTTGGAAAGCAATCCTGATTCGCCTTTTCTGAACTGGAAATAGGCAAGGGCCAGAGCAACTGCGCCGTACATTCCCCATGCATGTGCACCCCAGTGGAATATGGTCGCACGTATGGCCTCGAGTATGGCTTCTTCTGTTTCAGGTTCGGCAGTTGCGGGCGCGATGACGTGCGCAATGGGTTCGGACGTACTGTAGAATACAACACCGATGCCCATCCCGGCACTAAAAAGCATGGTTAACCATGAACGGGTACTGAATTCCGGCTTATGATGCGGCTTGCCCAATTTCAATTTCCCAATGGGGCTGAAGATCAGAAAAACACAAAAGAACAACATGGCGGATGTGATGATCATGTAATACCATCCGAAGTAGTTGCTTACCCAATCTGCTATGGCACCTGACACTGCCCCAAACCGCTCTGGGTTGATTGCACCAATAACTACCAATAATGCGACTATAATGACTGAGTATATAAAGACATTCGATAACTTCCTACTGTCAGGATTTGAAGAATCCTTCATTGATCTGCTCCTTATTGTGCGTGGGATATAATCTCCACTGTATTTACGTTCATATAAATAAATAACCTATTGATAGTAACAAAATTAATGGAGAAGCACAATTTGGATTTCCATAATCCAATGGATAAGCTGCCAAAAATCACATTATATAGACGTTATATTTTATGTAGGAACATTGATTTAGAGGTGTTTAACAAGTACCGCATAGCGTTACAAATTAAAATGGAAGACTGTTCTTCAAAAGCCCTTGAAAAGATAATGCCCATGGGAGTCAGCTCCCATGGGCATTATGATGGTATCTATTTCTTTGTCTGCTCAAAAAGGCGATACAGGTTCTCACAGGCCTTGGCTCCGGCAATATCCTTTTCAGTCAACTCCTTTTTGGAGAAGGTCGTCCAAGACACTGTGACTGTCGTATGGTTGATTGTTATTCCTGGGTGGTGCTGGGTCCCTTCAGCATAGATGCTTATTTTTTCTGTAAAATCGATACCATCCAAATACTTGGCAAACTTAAATTTCTTGCTTATCTTTTCTCCCTCGAGTGCCCAGCCATCCAATTTCTCCACTTCGGATTTTACATCTGACATTATGACTCCCCCTTTTATTTATACCTTTATACTCTACTTCTACCCTACTGGGTGAAAGGTATTTGGTTTTCCTAAAAAAAGACAGTGCCCAGTTGTACTGTCCATTCAATTTCTACTCTATCAGACCGGCTTCTTCCAAGTAATCCTCTGCAACGACATAAGGGTCTTCACTTTCGACTGCCACCCTGTAGTTCATTTCCTGCATTTCCTCGTTGCTGATCATACCACCGAGTTTATTCAATGGTTCGATGATTTCAGGGTGTTCATCGAGGAATGACTGCTTGAAGAGGGGGGCGCCCTGGTAAGGAGGAAAGACATTCCGATCATCTTCAAGGATGACCATGTCGAACTGTCTCAGTTCCGCGTCAGTGGAATAGGCATCGACAAGGTTGATGTCTCCGCCCTCCACCGCCTGGTACCTTAAGCTTGGTTCCATGGTTCTGATATTATCGAAGTCGAGACTATATGCCTCCTGTATTGCCGGCCAGCCGTCTTCACGGTCGTTGAATTCCAATGTAAATCCTGGACTGATCTCGTCTTCGATGCTTCTCAGGTCTCCAATCGTCTCCAGGCTATTCTCTTCTGCGAATTCACGTTTCACGGCAAGTGTATAGGTATTATTGTATTCCATCGGTTCAAGCAGCGTCATGTCGAACTGTTCCTCGAGGCTTCTATTGGCCTGTTCATATACCGCTTCTTCCTCTTTGGAATCCAGTTCTTCTTTTGTCAGCTCAGCGAGGACCGTTCCTGTAAATTCGAGATACCCATCTATATCGTCAGACCTTAATGCATTGAACAGGAAGGACGTTTTGCCGAGACCATCTTCGACCTCCACCGTATAATCCGTCTCCTCTTCGATGAGGATTTTGTACATATTCGTAATGATTGAAGGCTCGGTGCCGAGCTTCCCTGCGATTGTTATCGTATCTCCTCTCTGTGCGAGGAGCGGAGCGGCGGAAATCAGCAGCATTGCGACCAGTATGGTGCCGAGTGTAATGATGATTCTTTTATAGGAGAGGTTCTGTATCACCCGAAGCGCTATATCAAAAAAGATGGCAAGCAGGGCTGCTGGTATGGCACCGAGGATGATGAGTGACGTGTTGTTCCGATCGATTCCAAGCAGAATCAGATCACCGAGGCCGCCAGCCCCGATGAGTGCAGCGAGTGTCGCGGTACCGATGATCAGTACCATTGCGGTGCGTATGCCGGCCATGATGACGGGCATCGCAATCGGAAGCTCGACTTTGGTCAGGCGACGCATCGGCTTCATGCCGATTCCTTTGGCAGCTTCGACAAGCGAATCGTCGACTTCGTCTATGCCGGTAAAGGTATTCCTCAGGATCGGCAGCAGTGCATAGATGACCAGTGCAATGATGGCGGGCACCTTACCGATGCCGAATAATGGAATCATCAGACCGAGCAGCGCAAGGGAAGGGATGGTCTGGAGCACTGCTGCTATGTTTATAACGACTTCGGATAACTTTTTCGTTTTTGTCAGCATAATGCCGAGGGGCACACCGATGATGACCGCAATAAGCAGCGCGATGAAGGATATCTGTATATGCTCGATAAGTGTTGTGAGCAGTTCGCCTTTTCTTGCATTCAAAGTTTCGAAGAATGTATTCATCGGTCGTCACCCCGCTGACTGGTATCGAGGTATTTGAAGATATCCCTATGCTTCAGCACTCTTCTTTCATCATTCTCTCTGACGAGAATGCCTTCATGTTCTGATAAGTATTTATACACATCCTGTATGGAAGCTTCATGGGAGACTTCCGGGTAGTCTCCCCGCTCCCCTGGATGGAGGGGAGGATGATCTTTAGCGATATCTCCCACCGTCACCTGCTGCATCCTGTACGATTCAAGGTCACCGATGAACTCCCTGACAAAGTCATTTTTCGGGTTGGTCATGAATCCTTCGGGGGTGTCGATCTGTTCGACATGACCTTCTTTGAGGAGGCAGATGCGGTCTCCAAGCTTCAGTGCCTCCTGTATATCATGCGTTACGAATACGATCGTCTTCTGTATCTTCTCCTGAAGATCTGCGAGATCATCCTGAAGCTTCTCGCGGCTGATGGGATCGAGTGCACTGAATGGTTCATCCATAAGTATGACTGGCGGATCCGCAGCAAGTGCCCGTATAACGCCGATGCGCTGCTGCTGGCCGCCGGATAGTTCAGCCGGCATGCGCTTCTTGTACTGCTCCGGCGGCTCCAGTCCGACCATCGTAAGCAGTTCATCTATCCTTTTGTCGATGTCTTCATCCGGCCATTTCTTCATCTGCGGTACTTGCGCAATATTCTCCTTGATTGTCATATGCGGAAAGAGTGCAATCTGCTGGAGTACATACCCGATATCCCAGCGCATTTCGTAAACAGGATAGTCGCTGATCGGCCTGTCCTTGAAATAGATATAGCCTTCACTCAATGGAATGAGGCGGTTGATCATCTTCAAAGTCGTCGTCTTGCCGCAGCCTGAAGGTCCGATGAGGACAAAAATTTCCCCTTCTTCGATTTCAAAGCTCACATCGTCCACTGCAACCTTATCACCATAGCGTTTTGTCACATTTTCAAATTTGATCATATTTAATCTCCTATTGGATGTATTACCAGTAATTATAGAGAAAGAAGAATATAATGAAAATAATTTCAATTGGAAGCGTACTTGTTTGACGGTGTACTGGGGCCCGACTATGATTGAAGTGACCAGATGAAAAAATGTTGGAAAGGGTGGAATCATGATTACTGAAACGGATCGTAAATATTTGAAACGGTGCATCGAACTGGCCCAAAAAGCATTGGAAGAAGGAAATGCCCCGTTCGGATCCATACTTGTATCCGAGAACGGCGAAGTGCTCTTTGAAGATCATAACCGGACTTCTGGAGGGGACAATACACAGCATCCGGAATTCGCAATCGCCCGATGGGCCGTCAATAACATGCACGAAGCGGATCGTCCTCATGCGACCGTATACACTTCAGGTGAACATTGTTCCATGTGCGCCTCCGCCCATGCTCTGGCAGGCCTGGGCCGGATTGTCTATGCCAGTTCAACCAGACAGCTGAAGGGCTGGCAGGAAGAACTGGGCATCGGTTCCGGACGGCTGAAAGGACTGTCGATTCAAGAGGTCGTGGAGGATATTACAGTGGAAGGCCCGGATGAAACTCTGGCTGAAGAGGTAAAGAAATTGCAGTATGCCTATTTCCAGTCCCTGTCCGGTTCCGAATAGATCAGACATCCTGGGGGTAGACTACGGTGCCATCGGCTTCTATGATCGGTGCCGCGCCCCATCTTCCCAGTTCATGGCTGACCAGTTCAGGTTCGTTTTTGGAGTTGTTGATGATATGCTGCACCTCCCAGTCGTTTGCAGCGAGCCAGTTGCTTATGATCAGACGGTGGCATCGTGCAGGATGCCTTTCCGAGCACATATAGACGACATTGTCCTCCCTGGCCCTGGCTTCCAGCATTTCCATGCCTTCTTTGAACTCATCCGTCAGGGTATAGTCTGCATAGTTGTGGAATGACCGGTTGTCCCAGCCGCTGTTCAAATCGCTGCCGACAACTCCAGATGTCCCCCTTCTACCCCCGAGCATTGGGAAATGCGCATAGTCCATCTTTTCTTCCCGGAGCCATGCCTTCATTTCATCCCCATTGAACTGTGGATGTTTTCTGCTGTAGGGGAATGCGCGGACATCCGCTACATACTGAATATCCGCCTTTCTCAGCATATTAATAAACTGTTCTTTTGTATTGGTCGAATGACCTACAGTGTATATCTTCATCCGTATCACCCTGGTCTGAATTATTTTCCAATGGTTTTTAAACTGCAAAATCAATCCCCTGTCATTCGACAGGGGAATTGTTTTTGACTTTTTGGCCTTTCATTAGCAAAGGAATGGCGAGCGCGCCGGCACCTGCCGCCAAGGCATACCATTTTGCTGCCGGTCTTGAGGAGGAAGCAGCTCTTTTCTTTCTGGATGCTGAGGACCTTTTCTCCTGGTTATCTTTTGGCTCCTCATTCATTTCCTTTTCTGGATTTTCAAGACGGTCTTTCTGAGGCTCGACTCTCTCCTCATCTTCTTTTCCTTCTCCCATGCCTTTGACAATCTTTACGAGAACATTCAGCCCTTCTATTACGTGGGGATCTTTCAATGCACCGAGAAGTCCAGTATAGCCGGCGGGTTTCTTCTCGTGTTCATATTCTGCGGCCCTGGCGATTCCGCTGTTGATTTTAAGGACGATGGGTTCAATCTGTTCCATGTCTATCGTTCCAAGCAGTTGGAACAGCAGCAGCATATTCTTCATAGACTGTGGCGTTTCGGATTCATCGATTGCTGTGACTATCCGGTGGATGACCCTATCGCTCTGACCGAGGGCACTGCTGATCATATTGAGTATTTCCCGGTCCTTCAGCTTATCGGCGATGTCGAACATATCATGGAGTGTATCCTTGTGCTCAAGGAGCAGGTTCTCCAATTCCCTGAGTTCCTGCTCATGCTTCACTTCCGGGTCGATCTTCATTTTATGAATGACTTTTGTCGCTTTCGCCATTATTTATTCGCCCTTCTTTCTTTGACAAGGTCTCCTGGGAATATATAGTCGTCCCTTGCCCATTTCTCTTCAACGCGTACGCCAATCTGCGGTTGTGGATTGCCGTTGCGGTGGTTGATTCTAGGCAGCGGATTGTCGCCTTTCGGTTCAAGGACTTCCATCTTCACAGAAACCTCCTTATAGGCAGGTGTATCCGTATCCTTGTCGGAATGCGAGCTTGTCAGATAGTTGATTGCACCTTCCCCGTTGGAGTTCATCGGCAGATACAGCTGATTGCCGAAGACACGGTCGGTGACGACGCAGCGTACTTTGACACTGCCGTATGGAGATGTGAGACGTACTTTTGTGCCATCTTCGAGCCCGCGCTCCCTAGCAAGGTCCGGTGACACCTCAAGGAAGACTTCAGGTGTCCGCTTGGTGATGCCTTCGGATTTGTATGTCATGTTGCCTTCGTGGAAGTGTTCCAGCAGGCGTCCATTATTGACATGAAGGTCATATTCTTCTTTGAACTCAAGCGGCTTCGTCCATTCCACCGGCCACAGGCGCGCTTTGCCTTCAGGCAGCGGGAATTCCTTTTCAAACAGGAGCGGCGTATCTGTACCATCCGCCGCCACCGGCCACTGGAGGCTGTCATAGCCTTCAAGTCGGTCATAGCTGACACCAGCAAACAGTGGGGTCAGGGAAGCGGCTTCATCCATGATTTCACTTGGATGGGTATAGTTCCATCCTGCACCCATGCGGTTGGCGATTTCTGTGATGATCTGCCAATCCGGCTTGGAGTCGCCGAGCGGATCCATGACTTTATAGAGACGCTGGAAGCGGCGCTCCGTGTTCACGAACGTGCCGTCTTTTTCCAGGCTTGGACTGGCTGGAAGGACGACATCTGCATATTCGCATGTCCTCGAGAAGAATATATCCTGCACGACGAAGAACTTCAGTTTTTCATAGGCCGAATGGACATGGTTGAGGTTTGAATCGACGATGCCCATGTCCTCCCCTTTCAGGTAGAGGACTTCCAGGCTGCCTTCATGGATGGCTTCGACCATTTCATGGTTATTGAGCCCTTTGCTTGTTGGTATTTTTGTGCCCCAGCCTTCTTCAAAACGTGCACGGACTTCATCATCCGAGACAAACTGGTAGCCGGGGAAGCGGTCCGGCATGCTGCCGAAGTCGCTTGCACCCTGAACATTGTTGTGACCGCGGAGCGGGTAGGCGCCTGCCCCCGGTTTCATGTAGTTGCCGGTCACGAGCAGCAGGTTGGAAATGGCTGTGCTTGTATCACTGCCGCCCCCGTGCTGGGTCACACCCATGGCCCAAAGAATAGAGGTCGTTTTCGCTTCATGGATGGAAGTTGCGATCTCGATCAGCTGCTCTTTTGGCATGCCCGTCACTTCTGAAGCATAGTCGAGTGTATATTTGTCGAGGCTTTCGATGTATTCTTCAACATCATTCACATGGTCGCGAAGGAATGATTCATCATGCCAGCCCTGGTCGATGATGTACTTGGTCACTGCAGAGAGCCATATCAGATCGCTGCCCGGGGCCGGTCTGACGAATAGGTCTGCGCGATTGGCCAGCTCATGTTCACGGAGGTCTGCGACGATTACTTTCTGTCCATGCAGCTTCTGGGCACGTTTTACGCGTGTGGCGAGAACCGGATGCGACTCTGCCGTATTTGATCCGATTGAAATTACAAGTTCCGCCTGCGCGATATCCGTAATGCTTCCAGAGTCACCGCCGTATCCGACTGTACGCCATAGTCCCATAGTGGCAGGAGACTGACAGTATCTGGAACAGTTGTCGATATTGTTTGTCCCGATGACACCCCGTCCAAGTTTCTGCATCAAGTATGATTCCTCATTGGTACATTTGGAGGATGAGATGAAGGCCAAGGCATCGGCCCCTTTCTCTTTTATGGTTTCTTTGAACTTGCCTTCAATGAGGTCGAGTGCTTCCTCCCATTCTGCTTCCCTGAATGCATCGCCTTCACGGATGAGTGGTTTGGTCAGGCGTTCTTCACTGTTCACAAAGTCCCAGCCGAACTTTCCTTTGATGCATGTGGAGACTCCATTTGCCGGCGCTTCGACCTGCGGTTCCACCTTCAGTATCTCGCGGCCTTTCGTCCAGACATCGAACGAGCACCCGACACCACAGTACGTACATACCGTCTTCGTCTTCTCGATGCGGTCCTCCCGCATCTGCGCCTCCACATCGGAAATGGTCATGAGGGATTCGTATCCAGTTTCCACATTTTTCGTAATATCCACCATCGGCCTGAAGGACTCCTGCGCCAGGCCTGTCAGGAAGCCCGCTTCGCCTTCCATGCCAACTTCCATCATGGCATTGCATGGGCACACTGTGGAACAATGTCCACAGTTGACACACGAAGATTCATCGATTGTCGTATCGTTGTCCCAGATGACACGCGGCTTCTCGAGCTCCCAGTCGATCAACAGTGTTTCATTGACCTGGAGATCCTGACAGGCTTCTACACAGCGGCCGCACAGGATGCACTGGTCTGGGTCGTACCGGTAGAAAGCATTGCGCATTACTTCGGCACCTTTGGTCTCATGTGGCGTCTCCTGGTGGCTGATCCGCATTTCCTTGACCGTGTTATGTATCTCACAGTTGCCATTGTTGAAATCACAGACTGTACAGTAGAGTTCATGATTTCCCAGAATACGGTCCATAGCAATAAGCTGTGCCTCATGGACTTCTTCACCGAATGTTTCCACGACATCCCCCGGATTCAACTCCGTGGAACAGGAGCGTACATATTCGCCATTCACTTTGACTATGCATGTATCACATGTCTCCAGAGCACCGAGGCTCGGATGATAGCAGAGGTTGGGCGGTTCAACATTGTTTTCCTTCAGGTAATTGAGCACGGTGTTATCCTTTGCAGCCTGCTGTTTTCTGCCGTTCAATGTAATCTCAAAAGAATCTGGCATTCCAATACCCCTTTCCAACTCAGTTTTATATGCTGTTTCCCTGATATTGTAAAATTCAAACATTTATAATTATATAAATATAGAATAAAAGAATTTTGCATTATAAAAGAGACCATCTCTTCAGATGGTCTCTCCTTTCAGTTTATTGAACTCCTCTTACCGGCAGCCATATTTCACTGTATGCGTGGTCCTTTTTTTCTGTACTCATTTGGGTGAACGAGAATGTCGGTGCCTCGATCAGTTCATAGTTGGAAGAAGGCAGCCATTCGGAATGGGTCCGCGCCATCGTCTCCTGCATTGTCTCGGGGAATTTTCCTTCGTTGGGAAAAACAGCCCATGTGCAGGCCTCCACATGCTTCCTATCCAGATTGTCGCTGATATCTGTTTCTGTCGTCAGTACACCAATCATATGGGTCAGTTCCCCTTCTTCCTTCATGAATTTCTCAGCGGCATCATATGACGCATTGACGATTTCCTGCGGATCAATGTTCTGTATTCGTCGCATTTCGTCCCTTTGTTCCTCTGTAATGCTTTTCGCAAGTTCCATGATGGAATCGTTGACCCCTTCAAACTGCATTGGGACCCTTTTTTCCACCCCGGCTATTGTGAAAGCAGGCATTTCTACTAGTTTCACTTCCATATTTTCTCCTCCTCTAACATCGATATAGAATGAAAGCTTGGGAAATGATGTGATGGCACCTTTCCTATAGGCTTCGGAGGGCAGCATGCCACTCCAGGATTTGAAGGCTCTTGAAAAGCCCTCGACAGAGTTATAGCCGTATTTGAAGGCGACTTCAGTTACACTATGCCCCTGAACCAGGTCCTGATTCGCCATGGACAGCTTTCTTTTCTTGATGTATTCGTTGAGTGGCATGCCTGTGATGTACAAGAAAAGCTTTCTGAAGTGGTAATCCGACTCCCCGACATAGCGTGCAACATCGCTGAGTTGCAGGTCATTGGAAAGGTTCTTTTCTATATAGTCGATTACATCATTCAATTTTCCTATCATCATTTCCACGTTCCTTTCACTGCTGATGTTACATTTTTATTGGAAGTTCCACCTGATATTTTTAATATGGGAATTGTCATATCAGCTTTGGGTTATGATGCATGCAATGGGGAAAAGGACTTTATATCTCCTATTATAGCTACGCATGAAGAGGTGGCACAAACGAAATAAATAAGAATGGAAAGTCGGGATTAACTATGAAAGTATCAGAACCATTGGAACTGAATGGCGTCACACTGAAAAACCGTTTCTTCAAGTCGGCCATGAGTGAAACGATGGCCAAGGGTCGCAATCAGCCTGGAGAGAAGCACATCAGACTGTATCATGAATGGGTCAGGGGTGGTGCTGGTGTAGTCGTGACGGGGAATGTAATGGTAGACCGCAATGCCCTCGGGGAGCCAGGTAATGTCGTCATCGAGGATGAGAAAGATATGGATATGTTGAAGAGATGGGCAGAAAAGGGCACAGAGGACGATACGCATCTCTGGATGCAGATCAACCACCCCGGCAAGCAGTCGCCGAAAACCATGTCCAAAGAGCCTGTGTCACCAAGCGCCATTCCAATGGGTGACGCGCTGAGGAGTGCATTTAATCCGCCGCGTGCACTGGCGAATGATGAAGTCAAAAGTATTGTAGAAAGATATGTTCATACCGCAGAAATCGCCAAAAAAGCAGGGTTTACCGGCGTGCAGATCCACGGTGCCCATGGCTATCTGGTCAACCAGTTCCTCTCGCCCCATGATAATCGGAGGGATGATGAGTATGGTGGCAATCTTGAAAACCGAATGCGTTTCCTGGCCGAAATTTATGAGGGGATGCGTAGGGTTTTGGGGGAAGCTTTCCCCATTTCGCTGAAGCTCAATTCTTCCGACTTCAACCGGGATGGTCTTACGGAGGCAGAATCACTCATTGTTGTTGAGAAAATGTCAGAAATGGGTCTGGATCTGATTGAAATTTCAGGAGGAAATTATGAACAGCCGAAAATGTCGACGGGTACGGATTCGGAAGTGTTCTTCCTGGACTATGCCCAAAAACTGAAGGAGAAGGTCGATATTCCCGTAGTCGTTACAGGCGGCTTCAGGTCCAAAGAAAGTATGGAGGCCGCTCTTAAAAAGGGGCATACAGATATGATCGGCATTGCCAGGCCCATGGCTCTGGATCCCCTTCTTCCGAACCGGATCATGTCAGGCGACTACGAGAAGATAACGACAAGGCGCCTCACTACAGGCATAAAGGGATTGGATGAAAAGGTAGGGCCGGCTGTAGGGAACGTCTACTATGCCATGCAACTCAAGCGGATCGCTGAAGGGAAGGGAACACAGCAGCACACCAATGCATGGCGCCCACTCCTACATCTTATCGCAACTCATGGACCGCAGGCATTGAAGCCGAAACGGCGGAAGAGGAAATGATGACGGTAATGCCTGTGTAACACGAGGAACGATACCAAGAAAGGACTTTTCAGTTCCATTTAAACTATGGATTTACGGTAGTAACATAAGGTTTCTCCCCATATTATAAGAAATGGTGTAAGCTCCCCCTTTAAAGAGGGTTTTGTCTGATACAGATGCGCGAAAGGAGAATAACGATGTTCAAGGAGTACGGAAGTTTGCGTTTTCCGTTCTTTATGGTAAGTATTTTTCTTATTGTATTTGGGTTGAGTTTTTTTGTAATGATGATTTATTTGTTTGCAAAAGATCTCCTGAATTTTCTATGGCATATCCTTTTCTGATTTGATTCTCAAATAAGTGTCGAAAAAGTTAACAATAGTGAAGCCGGAACAATCTCTCCGGCTTCACTATTCAAAATTATAGTATGGAATTATTTCTTTCCACCAGGGAACTTCTGTCTGTTGAGCATTTCATCAATGCCTTGGTAGTACGGTCTACTGAAGAACATAGCGACGAACTCCGTCCACGTACCAATCCTGTTGTTGTCTGATCTTGATTGGAGATATTGTGTATACATGCTGTTGTATTTCTCAAGCAGTGGCTTCAGCTCATGATTATAGTGTTCTTCATGATACACAGCCGCTCTCGGAAGGCGTGGTTTCTGTTCAGGGTCTTCAGCAGGATGTCCGATGCACAGGCCCGATATTGGAATGACATACTCCGGCAGTTCAAGCATTTCAATCACTTCAGCGGATTTCCTGCGTATCCCTCCGATGGCCACAGTGCCGAGTCCGAGTGATTCAGCAGCCGTGACGGCGGTTCCGAGAGCGATGCCGACATCCGTTGTTCCTACAATGAGGGAGTCGATATCGTCAGATATGTTCAAAGGCTGTCCCTCCATCTCGCTGGCAATGGATGTACGGTAAAAATCCGCACAGAATATCAGGAATACAGGCGCTTCCTCGATGTGTTTCTGATTCCCGCACATTTCTGCTAGCTTCTTCTTTCGATCAGGGTCTTTTACAGCAATGATGGAATACTGCTGACCATTGGCCCAGTTGGGTGAAGCCTGTACGGCTTCGATTATTTCATCCAATTGCCGTTCGTCAACCGTCTCATCTTTATATGAACGGAAGGAACGGTGACTCTTTAGTGTCTCTATGACTTCATTCATTTATAAAAACCTCCTGTTTAATTCCAAGTACAATGGAAGTATAGCAACCTTTGAAGAGGAAGGGAAAAATTTGAGCAGGCTGCCCTGAGGTATAATGGGCATGTTATGGATGCTTTGGAATACCGTTTGAATAACACGCTGGAATGCCTACATATTAACGATTTAATCTATTTTTATAACGCCAAGTGTTACATTATTTATAACACATAGCGTTATATTAAAGAGGATTCTTGGATTATGACTGCGTTTCCAAGTCTTTTGGACGCGGGTTCTCCTTTGGATGGATGTAGGAATAGCGGTCTGTATTATCTGACGTGATGGTACGTTGGGTTACTTCATAGGGCTCGGTATAATTCATTTCGGAGATGTGAATCGAACCATCTTCATTGATGGATTCGATGTAGGCAACATGTCCAAGCTCCCCTCTTTCAGTTTGAAGAATGGCACCTATTTTTGGCTCATCATTGACTGTATAGCCATCAGCTGCTGCATTTTCTGCCCATTGGTCGGCATCTCGCCAACTGGTTTCTATCATATCCCCTTGTGCCTTCACTTTTTCGAAGACATGGTAGGTGCATTCCCCGGCATCATAAGTGTTATTTGCCATCGGGTCGGGAAGCAGGTGGTACTCCAATGTTTCCCATAGGCCATCTTCAGTCTGACTATCTGCTATGAACAGGCCAGCCGCAATAAGGCCGATGATGATAAGCACAGCAAATCCTTTTTTCACGTGAAACATCCCCTCCCGACAACATTTTCTTTTTATAGCATCATATATTATACAGACCGGCACGAACGTATAAAATAATAATGCTCATCAAAAAAGCCGGCCCAGAGCCGGCTTTTCATCCAAAGAGGGTGAAGCTATTTCTTTTTGAAAGTCTCGATGAAGCTGAGAAGACTCAAGCTGAAGAACTTGAGGGCATTCTTACTGCCTTCATAGCCATGACCGGCTTTAAGGTGTTTGAAGATGGCCACCCCGAGTACGGAACTGATCATAAGTGACCCAATACGTGTGAACGACTTGCCGAGGAAGGATGCGAACAGGAATAGTGAACCGATGGCTTCAAAGTAGCCGGCGAGTTTCATCTGCGCAGGTTCAACATTGAACTCCTGCTCAAAATCTTCACCCATCTGTCCCTCATTTTCAACTTTTGTCAGTCCACCTTCAATCATATTTTTACCGATATAGGCATTAAATAGATAATGAATCATCTGAATCATCTCCTTTTCTTATTTTGCAAGTTTCTCAAACCTGATCGTATTTGTCACTATATTTGCTTACAAAATGTAATTTATTTAATTAATGTAACGATAAGACATGAGTGCCTGCAGCATCTCAATCTCTTCCTGCAATCTGGCACCGATGTTGGTATCGCGTATCTTCTTCCTTTGAAGTTCCTCATCAACGATGCGACGCACGGAGAGCGCATCTGCGCCGTTCAACAGTACATTCTTTTTTGAATTGAAGTGCTGGTGGGCGACGAGCTGCATGCCGTATGAGTTGTATAGTAATGTATAGCCAGCGATGCCTGTAGTCTTCTGGTACGCTTTGGAGAACCCGCCATCGATGACGATCATCTTGCCGTCCGCCTTGATTGGATTCTCTCCGTCGATTTCCTTCACGGGCGTATGCCCATTGATGATATGGCCCTGATCCGGATCGAGGTCGAATTCTTCAAGCATCTTCCTGCATACATCAACATCTTCCCGCAAATGATAGTAGGGATTCTTCTCTTCCTTATGCGAAGCCTTGTCTTTGATGAAGTAGCGTTCAAATGTAGTCATCGCACGTTTGCCGAACAGGGAGGAATGCTTGCCGGTCCAGAGGTACCATACAAGGTCCGTCGATAGATCATCCGTCGATTCGATATCTTTGAAGGCTTTGCGGAGATGCTCCTCGAACTGGTTCAACAGCTCTCTTCCTTCATAGATGTTGCCATCGATTTCCATCTGTTCCATATTTCCTTCTTCGTCTACAGGAATACATCCATGAATCAGCAGGTTGCCATTATATTTCAGGTAGAGACTGCCTTTTTTCATCAGGAAGTTCATATGGCGCTTCAATTTTTCGGATTGCTGGAGGGAAAGCAGGAGTTTGTCTATGACTTCTTCTTCCTCTTCGAGTAGTTTCGCTGGATCCTCTGGATCGACAGTCGAGAAGCAGGTGTTCTCCAGTGGATAAGTCTCGCCGTAGACTGTGATTTCCTGCTTGTCATAATCGACTTTCTCCAAGACAAGCCGCTCTTCCATTTCGAAATACGGACGGCGTTTGATGATTGGGCTTTCCAACTTGAACTGGATGATGGCGATGGCCTGGTGGATTTTTGTGATCTGGAGTTTTTCCTGCTCTGTGAGCACCTTTTCCGAATGCTGTTTCGGATGGAAGGCAGGATTGTCTTCATAATATTTCTCAGCCAGGTTCAGAAGTGGACGGAGATTAATGCCGTAGGCATCTTCAATGATGTCAAGGTTGTCATAGCGTGCACAAATCCTGAGAATGTTCGCAAGGCATACTTTTGATCCGGCATATGCACCAATCCACAGTACATCGTGGTTCCCCCACTGGATGTCGAGAGAGTGGTAGTCAATCAGAGTATCCATGATCTTATCAGGCTCCGGTCCCCGGTCGTAGATATCTCCCACTACATGGAGATGGTCCACCACCAGGCGCTGAGTGGTATAGGAGAGGCCTATGATGAGCTTTTCAGCCTGGCCGAGTGTAATGATTTTATCGACGATCTTTTCATAATACGGTTTTTTATTCGTATCCTCATCACTCTTATAAAGCAGTTCCTCGATGATGTAGACAAATTGTTTCGGCAAAGCTTTTCTCAGCTTTGAACGTGTGTACTTGGAAGAGGCGAAAGATATCAGTTCGATCATATGATGAACCTTTATTTTATACCATTCATTCAGTGCCTCTTTCGAACCCACCTGGTTCTTGACCAGCTTCAATTTGTCCTCCGGGTAATATACGAGTGCCGCAAATTCACTGATTTCGTCATCTGTCAGCCTGTCCTTGAAAACATCCCGGATTTTTACCCGGACATTGCCGGAGCCGTTCCTCAGCACATGCTGAAAAGCTTGGAATTCCCCATGCAGGTCGCTGACGAAATGCTCAGTACCCTTCGGCAGGTCCAATATGGACTCGAGGTTGATGATTTCCGTGACGACTTTTTCTTCACTATTGAATTTTTCCGACAGCAGATTGAGATATTTCGCTTCCATATCCCTTTCTGCGCCGACCGTATGGGTTTTGAAACCGTTACCAAAAGTATTTACCATAACACACACTCCTGTTCAGATATTACCCTCCATTATACTTGAATTTTGGAAGATTTGGCGCAGTGCATTCAGATTCATTAATTTACATTCATTTTCATAGCAGATGCGCTTCATGAGTCCAGCATGAACGTCGTATGTCGGACATTGTTGGTGTGGATGATCTTCAATCCTGTCCTGCTGGCGATATAATGCATGGTTTTTGGCGTGTAGAAAGAAATATGGGTGCGATCCCGCATGTAGTGCCAGTTGTTGAAGTGGTCCATGTCGTTGTGATGAAAAAGGGTCATGACAGCTAAAACCCCTTCAGGTTTTAAGAGATCAGCAAACTGGTGGAAGTATTCGAGAGGGTCTTCCAGGTGTTCGACCACTTCAGTGGCAGTAATCAGATCGTACTTTTTTCCTTCATAGATTCTTTCCGGGACATAGAACAGGTCGTATATATCCATATGGAAATCATGGTTTTGGTCGAGTATCTGGGCAAGAACCGGGGCCGGTCCGCTTCCGAAATCAAGACCATGCACCCCGCCATTGACATAAGGGAAGACCGCATCATAGAGAAACTCGTAGAAGAAATCGATATATTTAGGATCATCGATCGAGTTGTTGTGGGAGTTGTAGATTTTGAGTTCCTCCTGTTCAGAAAGAATACCGTTTTCATCTTTAGAAATATATTCACAGAAAGTGCAGAAGTGGTAGTCACCAAGTTTTTGATGGCTGAAAATGCTAGTGTCTGAGTGGCATAATTTGCATCCCTTGTTCATCACATCACCTCTTAATCTGTGAGTTTTCCTTATTATACCAATAAAAATAGGCATGAACCAAAAGGTTCATGCCTATTTTCTGATTATTTGTCATTTAATTGATTTCAATGCGTTTCGAGCGGTTATCCCTATTTGTTTTTGGAAGGGTTATTTTCAATACCCCGTTGTTGAAGTCGGCTGAAATGCCGTCCTCCTTGATGTTATCGAAAGCAAACTGGCGTTTGATGGTGCTGTAGCTGCGTTCACGATGAATGACACGCCCTTGGTCATCCTTGGCTTCATTATCGATGGACTGTTCACCTGAAATCGACAGTATACCGTTACTGTATTCAATATTGATGTTTTCCTTCTCGATACCAGGCAGTTCCGCCTCGAGAACATAGGAGTGCTCATACTCACGGATGTCGGATTTCATTGTGTTTTCAGGGAATTGTGTGAAAAGTTGACGGCCAACATCCCTGAACATATCGCTAGGACTCATATCAAAAAAGCTGTTGTTGAAAGGTTTCATTTCAAAAGCCATTTCACATCTCTCCTTTAATGATAATATGCAAAGCCCCGGATATATTCACACCCTACCGACTTTGCATTTACATTATAGCATTAAGGTCAATTTTGGTCAAATAATAAAGGATAAAAATATCATTTTTTGCGTCTTTTCATTTCCTCTGAAATGCGGCGGGCATTCTGGTCCTTCCCCTCAGCCAGATGGGCCATCACACTGTCATAGTCTTTTCCACTCTTGTTCTGGTTCATCTTGTAGGCTGCCTGGACTTCATCGACTTCTATTTTGAATCCGACGATGCCTTTCATCTGGGCTTTGCTTTTGTCTGAAAGGTTATCCCATGTCCTGCCCCTATCGCGATGTCCTTCGTAAAGGTCCAGCAGGTGGATCAGATCATTCTCCAATTCGTCCTCTGACAGCAATGTTCCAGAGCCATAGATGTGGACGGATTGATAATTCCATGTCGAAACCTCCTCCGTTTCATACCAGGAAGCGGAAACATATGCATGGGGGCCCTGGAATATGAGCAGTATATCGGCGTTATCATCAATCGTCTTCCACTGCGGATTGCCCTTTGCGACGTGTCCGGTAATGACATGGCCACCGCCATTCCGGCTCATTTCCATGGGAACATGAGTGGCCATCGGCCGGCCGTTATCATTCGATATGATTGTACCGAATGGATGGTTTCTGACAAAGCTTTCGATTTCGGCCAGATCAGTGACTTCATAGTACTTTGGTATATACATCAGAACACCCCTTTTTCGAATTTATGATGCGAACGGCTTCACCATAATAATGTCAGTCTGCTCTTCGTCCCCCATGTAGAAGGAATGGCTGCCGTGCTCCGAGAAACCCAGCTTTTTGTAGAAGGCTATCGCCTTATCATTCTTCTCCCATACACCCAGCCATATTTTCGAGGCCTGCATTTCATCGGCGATATCCATAGCCTTATCGAATAGGATGCGGCCGAGACCCTGGCTTTGGAAAGCCTTAAGTATGTAGATTCGTTCGATTTCCAAAGCTTCATTGCCCATCTCCTCGGTCTGCGCATCTCCAACATTTATTTTCAGATAGCCGGCGCGCCTGTCCCCTGCATATATGAAGAAGAACTGGGAGTTCTCTTCGGAAAGTTCATTTTTGATCTTCTCTTCAGTGAACGCTTGTGTAAGATAGGCCTCCATGTTCTCCGGTTTATTCTGTGCCCTGAACGTTTCGTCAAACGTGATGCGGCTGATCTCCTGCAGCTGTTTCCATTCATTTTCCGTGCATCTTGTAATCGTCATTTCCATCTGTTTCACTCCAATGATAGGATATTCTTATTAGTAGTTTACCATGCCTGGGACATAGGAGATAACAAGTTGAAAGGAGTACTTGATGAGGATAAGGCACATACTGGTTGGAATGGTCGTGATGGTATTGGCTGGATGTGGGAGTGCAGTCAATACGATGAAGACAGCTGAAGTTTCTGAAAATGAAAAGCAGCTGATATCGGCACTGTCCGAGGAGACATTCGTTTACGGAATTGAGCATGAAAATCTGGAGAAACCTTATTTGAATATTTGGATTGAAGAGTATGTATATGGAGAAAAGCAGGAAGAGTATCTGATGATGCATAGTACGGAAAGGACGGAGGAAACTGGAAGTAGCCCAGAGGATGGAAGGCTTTATTTATCCATTCAGGGACAGGCTGGAGACAACAATCGGAAATCAATCAACATCATACATATGGATAGCGGAGTCTATAGTACAAGTGAGCTTGATGCTGAATTTGGTGAGGAGGTTGATATGGAGCGCATGAGCAGAACATACAGCACTGAACTTGGCGAGTCCGTTGATTTCAGTGATGAAGCGGAAGTGGTCATCGGTATTATGCAGTATACTGATAATACATCTACAGTACGGGGTGTTGTACCTGAGGCGCTGAATGACGGGGATGTCCGTGCAGAAGCCCTTTTTGAAGAAAACCCCGTCTCCTATTTGATCAAGGCCCAGTTCACATCAGAACCCCGGACATGATTATATATTGAAAATTAAAGGATCGCTGTCCTCGCACAGCGATCCTAGTTATATGACTGGCTGTTGTCTGCATAGCATTGCACGATGAAAATCGAATAGCGGATCAGTACATAGGTGACGATGATGACAGCCAGTGCCAGTTCGATGGTGGAAAGGAATCCGAGTATGCTGTTCAGCAGGCTGCTGCCATCCGTCATCTGCAGTGTATAGACGATTGCCGTAGCAGAAATGACGACTGGAAATGTCAGGGCGGCATAGCTTGGGTGGAACCTGAAACGCATAATCCTGGGGAGCATCATGACAATCAGGAAATATACTGCCTGGGACAGGATGAGCAGCAAATAGACGAGCATTTCAGAAGGATGTTCCATGACGGAGATGTAGCCGGTCAGGCATAACGAACCCGGTGCCGCGACGATGGCAACGAGTGGCAATGTGGTACGCGTAATACGCTGCTTTATCAGCTGTATGATGACAAGCGGCAGCAGGATGAGGTAGAACGTGAGAGCGATCCAGATCACAATTTGGCCGAATTCCACTCCGAAGTTGCTTGAAGTGGTTGGTATGACGCCGATGCCGACAAAAGTGACGAACCAGCCGGGATTGATATATTCGGACTTCAACCTGTTCGGCGCGACGAAGGTAAGGGCGAAGAAAGCCATCAGTCCAAAGTGGAGAACGATGGCAAGCCACCATACAACGAATATAAGTGGAGCATTTACAGTAAAATGGCCGAGGGTATTGCAGAGGACCATGAGTGACATGGGGAATGTCGGTGATATGGCTGCCACGACTGGATTATCGAGTGTTTTCAGGGTGTCTTTGCCCGTAACGGTGATTTTCATGAAGAACAGGAGCATCAGCAGTATGCCCATGCCAGTGAACGCCCACCCGATGGCAGTGCGCTGTATGGAGAAGAAGAGATGGCCGAGCGATACAAGACCGAGTATCAGGCCGCAGATTGAGACAGGTATCTGGTTTAGGAAACGTTTCATAATAAGACACTTCTTTTCTAGTATTGGAAAATTTGTTATCGGCAAATTGAATGCAATAACCAAGTTTACATAAATGAGCCTATGTTTTCAATATGAAGAAGCAGTGATGGGCTGCACCACTGCTTCATATTCCTATATATCTTCCAGTTGGAACCTTACGTTGAAAGACTGTTCCCGGTCGACCACTTCGCGGTCGACCCCGGATTCCGTTCCCCTTTTTCTATGTGTCTGCCCATACTGTTTGGAGTTCTGCCAGTCATGGAAGGCCTCCTCATCATTCCACAAGGTCAGGATGACGTAATAGGGACCGGATGATGCCTTCATTACACGAATGGCCTTGAAGCCATCGACTGTCGACAAATTGGACTGGCGATTCAGGAAGCGTGCTTCAAAGGGTGATTCCATGCCTTCGTTGACATAGATGTTATTGAGCACACAGTATCCCCTGTTCTCCAGTTCCCCCCTGCTTTCAATGACCGTATAGTAGGTCTCCTCAGACCCATGCTGGACTGCTGCCTTTTCCTTTCCCAGAATGATTTCATACTTTCCTTCTGCATCTTTAAGAATCATGCTGCCACCTCTGTATTCTCATTAGTTTTTTGTACTATTTCTTCCTGTGGTTCATGTTCGAAAGTACTGCTCCGAGGACTACACCAAATGCACTGCCAAAAGCGACGCCCATCGCAATTTCATCCATCGCAACACCAACGGCCGTCCCAATGCCTGCACCGAGTGCAATGCCGACCCCTACGTAGGATGCATTCTTGTTTTCTTCTTTTGGCTTTTTATCCATGAAAATCATCCCCTTTGATTTCAGATATAAAGCGTAGCATTCATCCTGATCATACCATACTTCAATAAAGGTTTATTCTGTAAGCTCCCCGGTCATACATGATATATTTGATGGGAAAAGATGGTTCAAATCACAAGGAGGTCTACAATCATATGATTAAAGCAGTGAACGAGATACGTGTCAAAAAGGGAAGAGTGGATGAAGTGGCGCCCCGGTTCTCGACGGCAAAATCGGTCCATACTTTTGATGGATTCATCCTTATGGAAGTATTGACAAAGGAGAATACGGATGAATATGACGTCATCGAAGTATGTACGACATGGGAAGACCATGCGAGCTTCGATGCCTGGAGGGAAAGCCGTGCGACGAAGAAGGCGCATGCCTCCGGCGGTTCTGAAGAAAAATCGGAAGACAACCCGATTCTTGGCGCTGAACTTTCCATCTATGAAGTGTTCGTCCAGCATCATCCGGAAAAGTAGGTAGAGATTGAAATATGGTCATGAGAGCCATTCCACGATATAATGGAATGGCTTTTTTCAATTTCCTGGGCAATAATAATCAGAAATGAAGGAGAATGGATATGACTGCTGCACTGCTGCATGGCATTATACTGGCATTCGGACTGATCCTCCCCCTCGGCGCACAGAACGTATTCGTATTCAATCAAGGCGCATCCCAGCCAAGACTGCGGGGAGCGATTCCGGTCATCATTACTGCAGGATTGTGTGATACACTGCTGATTCTGCTTGCTGTATTGGGCGTGTCGGTCATCGTCCTGACCATGCCGATCTTGCAGACGGTCATCTTCTCTCTTGGCATCATTTTCCTGCTATATATGGGATGGTCGATCTGGAGGAGCGATCCGGCGAACCTCAGTCAGAAGGAGGCGGCGATGTCCATGCAGAAGCAGGTCCTGTTCGCCATGTCCGTTTCATTGCTCAATCCACATGCCATCATAGATACAATTGGCGTCATCGGTACAAGCTCACTCAGTTATGAAGGGCTGGAGAAGGTGGCTTTCACCACGTCCTGCATCGTCATTTCCTGGCTGTGGTTCATCGGACTGGCGGTAGTGGGAAGGACAGTCGGAAACTTCGATACGAAGGGCATCTTCCTGAATGCCCTCAATAAGATTTCTGCAGTCATTATATGGGGTGTGGCGTTATATTTGGCGGTACAACTGTATAATGGCATATAAACGACACATCAAATACTTATCATCATACAAATAGAAGGTGTAATAATGGCACATAACCAGCAGGATTTTACACATGGACCGATACTCAAGTCGCTGATTATATTTTCCGGACCGATCATGCTGACGAATCTGCTCCAGACGTCATTCCAGATTGTAGACAGCCTCTGGGTCGGGAACATACTTGGTGCATCGGCACTCGGGGCGGTCGCTGTTGCAACGACGATACTGATTACGGTCCTATCATTCATACTGGGGCTCAACAACGCTGCACTCACCATACTCTCCCAGCAGTACGGCAAAAAGAATGAAGCGGGATTCAGGTCCTACCTCAATGCATTCATCGTTACGATGACAAGCATGGCGCTGGTATTCGGAATCATCGGTTTCGTCTTCGCGGAACAGTTGCTGCTGCTGATCGGAACACCGGAAGACCTGCTCGGTCAGGCAAGAATCTACCTGCAGATCAGCTTCCTGAGCATGTTCTTTCTTTTTGCATACAACTTCATGAATACAGTCCTCAGGGCAGTCGGCGACAGCAAGACGCCGCTTCGGGTCGTATTTGTCGCGGTCATACTGAATGCGGCGCTGGCCCCTGTGTTCCTGATTGGGTTCGGCATGGGCATCGAGGGTGCTGCATTGTCGACGGTCGCCTCGCAGGGCATTGCTTTCCTCTACAGCGTCTACTACTCGGTGAAACACAACCTGATTCCTTTCACAAAGCCAAAGCTGCCTTCCAGTAAGGAAGTCCGCCTGATCTTCAACCTCGGCATTCCTGCCGGGCTGCAGATGGCCGTTATCCATGCGGGTGTCGCCGCCATCCTCAGTGTGGTTACCCAGTTCGGCGGCCAGACGGTTGCGGGCTTCAGTGCCGCCCAGCGGCTCGACAGCCTGATCATGCTGCCTGCAATGGCACTCGGTACCGCAGTGAACAGCATGGCCGGGCAGAACATCGGAATCAACGACTGGGCACGTGTCAGAGAGATTGCGAAAAATGCCGCCCTCTACAACTTCGGACTCATGGTGGCCGTCGCAGTCTTCGTCATCATCTTTGCGGAATTCGGCATGCGCCTCTTCATAGAGGATGAGGAAGCGGTGCAGTTTGGAGCCCGGTACTTGCGTATCGTCGCGCTCTGCTATCCATTCCTTGGACTGAACTTCGTACTCAATGGTATCGTGCGTGCTTCCGGAGCGATGTACCAGGTGCTTGCACTGAATATCATCTCCTTCTGGATATTGCGGTATCCATTGACCGCCCTGTTCGCCTCCCAGTTTGGAGAAGTGGGCATCGGTATCGGCATGGGAATGAGTTTTATACTCAGCAGCGCATTTGCATTCGCCTACTACAATTTCGGCGGCTGGAGGAGCAAGCAGCTGTTTGGAGAAAGTGGATAGTGTTCATGGATATACAGAAAGCTGCCTCCAGGGGCAGCTTTTTTGTTCTCTTAAAATTATACATTCCAAAAATCCCCATCATCCTTATCGGTGAGTTCAAAGGTGTGGATCTGCAAGAATATACCGACAATCAATGTTGGAATAAGGACAGATACATGGGCTTGCCAAGATGCATTGAAAAAGGTGGGCAGGAAGAATAATAGGAGCATCAAAAAGGTGATCAGACTGCTTTTCTTCCTGTAATGCCAAGTCAGGTACTGCGCTTCCCCGCAATGGGGGCATGGCATCCCCCTATCAAATGAAAAAGACTTCCTCAACTTCTCCTTGAATGTCCATCGTGTGCCGCAATTTGTACAACGTGTCATAACGAGGCCCTCCTGTGGATTTGGGTTGATTGTCTCATATTTACAGAAAAATATACAAATGGATAAAGTATCATCGACGCAGAATTGACACATCTTTTTTCATTTTATATGTGAATTAATTCACGTTAGTGATATACTTTAATTGTGATATATTGAACAATCATTTGGAGGGATGTTCATGTTGAAGGAAAAGGTTCAAAGAACAGATGCATGGGAAGGCTTCAGAGCAGGACGCTGGAACAGGAAGGTGGATGTCAAGGAATTCATCCAACTGAACTATACATTGTATGAAGGAACGGATGAATTCCTGGCCGGCCCGACGGAGGCGACGGAACGTCTTTGGAAGCAGGTGCTGGAACTGTCGAAAGAGGAACGCGAGCGTGGCGGCATGTGGGATATGGATACGAAGACCGTATCGACGATCACTTCCCATGGTGCGGGCTACTTGGATGAGAAGCTGGAAACGATTGTAGGGGTGCAGACCGATGCGCCTTTCAAACGCTCCATGCAGCCATTCGGCGGCATCCGTATGGCGAAGGCGGCATGCGAGGCTTATGGCTATGAGCTCGACAAGGAGACGGAGAGCATATTCACCGACTACCGCAAGACGCATAACCAGGGCGTATTCGATGCCTATTCTAAGGAGATGCTGGCATGCCGAAAAGCGGGCATCATTACAGGACTGCCTGATGCATACGGCCGCGGGCGCATCATCGGAGACTACCGGAGAGTGGCGCTCTACGGCATAGATTTCCTCATGAAGGAGAAAAAGGATGAATTCGACAGCATGACGACCGTCATGTCGGAAGATGTCATCCGTCTGCGGGAGGAGATGTCGGAACAGTATCGTGCGCTCGGTGAGCTGAAAGCACTCGGGGAAATATATGGATTCGACCTCAGCCGTCCGGCACGGGATTTCAGGGAAGCGGTCCAGTGGACATATCTTGCCTATCTTGCAGCGGTCAAGGAGCAGAACGGGGCTGCGATGAGTCTGGGACGTACGTCCACTTTCCTCGATATCTACGCAGAACGCGATCTTGCAGCGGGTGCTGCGACTGAAGAAGAGGTACAGGAGATCATCGACCACTTCATCATGAAGCTCCGTCTTGTGAAGTTCGCCCGTACCCCGGACTATAACGAGCTGTTCTCGGGAGATCCGACATGGGTGACGGAATCCATCGGCGGCGTCGGCATCGACGGCCGGGCACTTGTGACGAAAAACTCATTCCGCTTCCTGCATTCACTCGACAATCTTGGACCGGCGCCGGAGCCGAACCTCACAGTACTGTGGTCGGAACAGCTGCCGGCGAACTTCAAGACCTATTGTGCCAGAATGAGCATCAAGACAAGCTCCATCCAATACGAGAATGATGATCTGATGCGGGAGAGCTATGGTGATGACTACGGCATCGCATGCTGTGTGTCCGCAATGAGGATCGGGAAGCAGATGCAGTTCTTCGGCGCCCGGGCGAACCTGGCCAAGACACTGCTCTACGCCATCAATGGCGGAAGGGATGAAAAATCCGGTGTTCAGGTCGCTCCTGGATTCTCCCCTGTCACTTCTGAAGTGCTTGATTACGGTGAGGTGGACAGAAAATTCGACGAAATGATGGAATGGCTCGCCGGGGTCTACATCAATTCGCTGAATGTCATCCACTATATGCACGACAAGTACAGCTACGAAAGGATTGAGATGGCACTGCATGATACGGATGTCCACCGCACGATGGCGACAGGCATCGCCGGGCTGTCGGTCGTCGCCGATTCACTGTCTGCCATCAAGTACGCCACAGTGAAACCAATCCGTAACGCAGAAGGTATTGCGGTCGACTTTGAAGTCGAAGGGAACTACCCGAAATACGGCAACAATGATGCACGGGTCGACGATATCGCCATCGAACTCGTGGAACGCTTCATGGCGAAGCTCAGAAAGCATAGGACATACCGCGACTCGGAGCACACCATGAGTGTCCTCACCATCACTTCAAATGTCGTCTACGGCAAGAAGACAGGCAATACACCGGATGGACGCAAAGCCGGTGAACCGTTTGCGCCGGGTGCGAACCCGATGCATGGGCGGGATCAGAAAGGGGCGCTCGCTTCCCTCTCATCCGTCGCCAAGCTGCCGTATGACAGCTGCAGGGATGGCATCTCAAACACATTCAGCATCGTACCGAAATCCCTCGGCAAGGAAGAGCGGATACAGGAGCTGAACCTGGTCGGCATCCTTGATGGCTACGCCATGCAGCACGGCCACCACCTGAACATCAACGTGTTCAACAGGGAGACGCTGATTGATGCCATGGATCATCCGGAAGAATATCCGCAGCTGACCATCCGGGTATCCGGATATGCCGTCAACTTCATCAAACTGACGCGCGAGCAGCAGCTTGATGTCATCGCCCGTACATTCCACGAAAGAATGTAGAAATCATTAAAAGAGGCAGGGGTTTATTATGATCAAAGGGAATCTTCATTCTGTAGAAAGTCTCGGTACGCTCGACGGACCTGGTCTGCGCTACGTATTGTTTACACAAGGGTGTGTGCTCAGGTGCCTGTTCTGCCACAATCCGGATACATGGAAGACACGGGGCGCCGCAAGAGTGGTGACGGCAGAAGAGATGGTTGAAGAGATCAGACCCTATATCCCCTACTTCAAAGCTTCAGGCGGGGGCGTTACCGTAAGTGGCGGGGAACCGCTTCTCCAGCTGCCTTTCCTGACCGAACTGTTCAAACTGCTGAAGGCTGAAGGCATCCATACATGCATCGATACTTCTGCGGGATGCGCAAATGATTCGGAAACCTTCAAGGAGGGAATGGAGGCGCTCCTCGAATACACGGACCTCATACTTCTCGACTTGAAGCATATAGACAATGAAAAGCATATCCGCCTGACGAAGCGGCCGAATACCCATATACTCAAATTTGCAGAAATGCTGGCGGCGCATCGTCAGCCTGTCTGGATCAGGCATGTCCTCGTTCCGGGTCTGACGGATGATGCGGAGGATCTCGTCAACCTCGGCAGGTTCATCAATTCCATGGATAATGTCGAGAAGTTCGAAATCCTTCCCTATCATCAGCTCGGTGTACACAAATGGCAGGCACTCGGTGTGCCCTATGAATTGAATGATGTAGACCCTCCAAGTGATATAGATGTCGAGGCGGCCTACCAGCTTGTGGACTTCAAGGGACTGACACCCGTAACAGCATAATATGATTCCGAAAGCCGGCACCCAGTGTTCCGGCTTTTTTTGAGCACTAGATTTGAATAAGACATACCCGATGACTATGATTGGGGTGAAGCCTCATGAAAAGGAGTTTTTGAAAATGACACAGCATGTTGAACTTGGAAAGTCCGGAATCAAAGTGTACCCGATTGCGCTCGGTGCCAATGCAGTCGGTGGGCATAACCTGTATAAGGATCTCGACGAAGAGGAAGGCCGCCAGGTGGTGAGGGATGCCATCGACGCGGGTGTGAACATGATCGATACCGCCTATATGTACGGGCCGAAACGTTCTGAGGAACTGATTGGCGAAGTACTGAAGGAATACATGCGTGAGGATGTCGTTGTGGCGACAAAGGCCGCCCATCGGATGGACGGAGATGGCAATACGATCCTCGACAATTCACCAGAGTTCCTCAAGCAGGCGGTGGATGAAGCACTTGAGCGGCTGCAGACGGACTATATCGATCTCTTCTATATCCATTATCCGGATGAGGAGACGCCGAAGGATGAAGCGATCCAGGCACTTGCGGAACTGAAGGAAGCAGGCAAGATCCGTGCCATCGGTGTATCCAACTTCTCTTATGAACAGCTGAAGGAAGCGGATAAGGACGGTCATGTGGATGTCTATCAGGGCCAGTACAACCTGCTCGACCGTTCTGCCGAGGAGGACCTGCTGAAATATACGGCAGACCATCAGATCACTTTCATCCCATACTTCCCGCTGGCTGCAGGGCTCCTCGCAGGCAAATATGACGAGAATACGAAGTTCGAGGACCTCCGGGCGAACCTGCCCTTCTATAAGGAAGACCAGTTCAGGGAAAACCTGAAGAAAGTCGATCAGCTCAAGGAGATTGCGGCTGAAAAAGGGGAGGAAGTTGCCCACATCGTCCTGGCCTTCTATCTGACCCGGCCTTCTGTCGATGTCCTCATCCCGGGGGCCAAGAATGGTGAACAGATCAGGTCAAACGCCAAAGCTGCGGAAGTCGAACTGACACAGTCGGAGATCGAGAAGATAGACAGGATATTCTCCTGATAGGAATACGCCTCCCAGATGGGAAGGCGTATTTTTAATATTTCAATAATCATTCATATCTTTTTGTCGGAAATTAGACAATGCATTCCAAATAATTAAACAAACCATATATTGTGTTAGTTTTCTAGTTTAAGCACAATATATAGCGTTTGGAGTGGTCATATGTATACATTGGATAAAGATATTGCACAGCTGCTGGAATTCGATCCATCGATTGTGCATGAGAACGCAAACAAGGACAGCAGGACGTTCAACACGTTCAGGGACCTCACCGCCGGAGTTGTGGCCAAATCATTTGCACTGGAGCGGATGCTGCCGGAACATGTCGCAAAAGCGCATGCTGAAGGGGACATTCATTTCCATGACCTTGATTACCACCCCTTCCAGCCGATGACGAACTGCTGCCTGATCGATATCCGTGGAATGCTCGCGAAGGGGTTCCAGATGGGGAATGCGAAAGTGGTCTCCCCGAAATCGATACAGACGGCAACAGCCCAGATTGTACAGATCATCGCAAATGTTTCCAGCAGCCAGTATGGGGGGTGTACGGTCGATCGCATTGATGAGGTGTTGAGCGCATATGCACAGAAAAATGAAGACCATCATCGTGCCGTGGCTCGAGAGTACGTGCATGGGGACAAGATTGAAGCATATGTTGAGGCACGTGTGAAGAAGGACATAAAAGACGCCATACAGAGTCTCGAGTATGAGATCAATACCCTATATACATCAAATGGCCAGACGCCTTTCGTGACAGTCGGCTTCGGGCTAGGTACCGACAAATACAGCAGGCATATCCAGCGTGCGATACTCAATACGCGTCTTGACGGCATCGGGGACAAGAAATTTACGGCGATCTTCCCGAAACTGGTCTTTTCCATCCGAAAGGGCGTCAACTTCTTTCCGGAGGATCCGAATTATGACATCAAGCAGCTGGCCCTGGAATGCTCTGCGAAACGGATGTATCCGGATATTCTCAATTATGACAGGACAGTGGAGCTGCTCGGTGATTTCAAGGCACCGATGGGCTGCCGTTCATTCCTTCCGAGCTGGCAGGATGAGTCCGGTGCCCTCATCAACAGCGGACGCGCAAACCTGGGTGTCGTCACCCTCAATGTACCGCGCATTGCAATCGAATCAGGGGGAGACAAGAAAGCTTTCTGGGAGATTTTCCATGAGAAGATGTGGCTGATGCATGATGCCCTTCTGAGCAGGGTCGAACGTCTCAAATCAGTAGTCAGCGACAACGCCCCCATCCTCTATAAGAGCGGTGCCTTCGGTATCCGGCTTGAGCCGGGAGAGGATGTGATGGATGTCTTCACCAGGGAGCGCTGCACGCTATCCATGGGCTACATCGGCCTTTACGAAGCGGCGACGGTATTTTATGGGCCGGATTGGGAAGATGATCCCAAGGCCAAGGCGTTCACTATGGAGATCCTGAAGGAGATGAAGCAGTACCAGTTCGAGTGGACTGACGACTATGACATATTCTTCAGTGTGTACGGCACACCAAGTGAGTCGCTGACCGATCGCTTCTGTCGTCTGGACCAGAAAAGGTTCGGTGATATCGAGCATATAACGGATAAGGGATACTACCAGAACTCATTCCACTATGATGTCCGTAAGGACATAACGCCGTTTGAGAAGATCGATTTCGAAAAGGACTACCCTGAAATTGCGAGTGGCGGCTTCATCCACTACTGCGAGTATCCGAAGATGACACATAACCTCAAAGCGCTGGAGGCGGTATGGGATTATTCCTATGACAGAGTGGGTTACCTCGGGACCAATACACCGATTGACCACTGCTATGAATGCCACTATGACGGCGACTTCGAAACGACGGAAAATGGGTTCAGATGTCCGAACTGCGGCAACCAGGATCCAGAAACCGTGGATGTCGTCAAACGCACATGCGGCTATCTCGGCAATCCTGTAAACCGACCGACGATCGAGGGACGGCACAAGGAAATCAAGGCCCGCGTCAAGCATATGAGTGATTCATGATGCAGGCTTTGCAGATCTATGAAGGGCAATACCATCTTGCCAAAGTGGAACCACGCAGCTTCGTCGACGGTGAGGGGGTGCGATGCAGCATCTATCTCTCAGGCTGCCCCTTCAAATGCCCCGGATGCTATAACCTGCACGCCCAGAAGTTCACGTATGGAGAACTGTGTACGGACGGTGCCATTGAAGACATCCTTTCATACTGCGAAGCGGACTATATCGAAGGGCTCAGCATCCTGGGTGGTGAACCCTTCTGCAATATGGCACTTGCGACTGAAATCATCAGCCGGTTCCGTGCCCGTTTCGCGAGGACGAAGTCCATTTGGGTATGGAGCGGATTCATGTTCGAATACCTGACGAATGATCAAAGACGGTATTCAATGCTCCAAGAGATAGATGTACTGGTCGACAGCCCTTTCGTAGACCGGCTCTACCGGCCGAACATCCCTTTTCGCGGGTCGCTCAATCAAAGGGTCATCGATGTCCCCCGCTCTTTGGAAAGTGGGACAGTGATTGATTATATGTAAAACAACAGAAGACGCACCGAAGGTGCGTCTTCTTGTCTATTCTTCGATTTCTACCACCTGTTTGCCCAAGTTCTTGCCTTCGAAGAGGTTAAGGAATGCATTTGGAATATTCTTGAACCCGTCTTCTACAGTCACTTCTGTATGGATCCTGCCTTCCTGTACCCACTCGGCAAGCTGTCTGCCTGCAGACTCGAAGTCATCTGCGTAATTGCCGACGATGAAGCCCTGCATCAACGCCTGCGTTTTGACGAGTATCGATTGGATGCGCGGACCGATATCATCTTCCCTGTTGTTGTAACTGGAAATGGTACCACATACCGGCACACGTGCGAATGTGTTCAGGTGCTGGAGTACAACATCTGAGACTTCCCCGCCTACGTTCTCGAAATAGACATCGACACCGTCCGGTACCGCAGCCTCGAATGCCTCAGCAAAGTCATCCGCCTTATAGTCCACTCCGGCATCGAAGCCGAGCGTTTCAGTAAGGTAGTTCACCTTCTCTTCTCCGCCGGCAATGCCGACGACCCTTGCACCTTTTATTTTGGCAATCTGTCCAACAACTGAACCAACAGCACCGGAAGCGGCGGAAACAACGACCGTCTCCCCCTCTTTTGGCTGGCCGATTTTCAACAGGCCATGATAGGCTGTCTGGCCGGTCATGCCGAGTGTACTCAAGTAGAGGTGGAGCGGCACATCAGAGTTCTGGATCTTTGATATATTGTCTGTTGTAACGGTGATATAACGTTGCCATGGCAGTATGCCGACGACGTGGTCCCCTTCTGTGAATGCATCATTCTTCGATTCCATTATTTTACCGACCACATGCCCATGAAGGGGCTGGTCGAGCTCGAAGGGGGCAACATACGACTTGGCATCGGACATACGGCCCCTCATATAGGGATCAACGGATATATACAATGGTTTGATCAGTACTTCCCCATTGGATGGCTCCCTCACATCGATATCTTCGAACCTGAATACATCATCACCGGGTACACCTTCCGGCCGTTTAGCGAGAACAATCTGTTCATTCTTCATATTGATATTCCTCCAATTGAAATACTTTCACGGTTAATATTCTAGAGGTCCGGGGATATGTATTCAAAGATATTGATTCCCCCTTTCCTTTTGGTCTATACTACTTTCAATTATTAGGAAGGGCTCGGGACCGATAAGGATTGATGAGGGAACAGAAAAAGAGAGGGGAAGAACGCATATGAATCATTGGGATGAGAAGTTCGACGATGCGGAATACATCTATGGGAAGGAAGCGAATGAATGGGTAAAGTCGGTGTTTGATAGAAGAGGTCACGGAAAAGTTGCCATGCTCGCCGAAGGTGAGGGACGTAATGGTGTATATATGGCGAAACTTGGATATGATGTCACTGCCTATGACTACTCACGGGTGGGTCTAGATAAAACCCGGAGATTGGCACAGGAGGCGGGAGTGGCTGTTGGCACAAGTCTTGTGGATATTACGGAACCTTATGCACTTCCACGCGGTGAGTATGATATCAGCATCAATGTATTCGGGCACGTTCCAACGGACGGAAAAGAGGAAATGATCAGAAACATGGTACAGACGGTAAAGCCGGGTGGAGACATCGTTTTTGAACTGTATTCAAAGAGGCAGATAGAGTTCCAGACAGGTGGGCCAAAGGACATCCATATGCTTTATGATGTGGGAGATCTGAAGCAGGAGCTTGAAAAGCACGGTGTGGAGGTTCTGTCACTCAAGGAAGCGATTGTCCGTCGCAATGAGGGAAAAATGCATCAGGGGAAGAGTGCAGTGATCCAGGGACATATAAAAAAAGAATAGAAGTCGGACAATGTGTCCGTCTTCCATTCTTCATCTACAGGTCGAGGTGGCGGTAGAGTGTCGCCCGGCTGATATTCGTCTCTTTTTTGATTTCATCAAGCGTATATTCTTTTGACATGTACATCTCTATGGCTTTTTTGATGTTTTCATCGCTGCGTTTCGGGCGGCCGATCTGCTTGCCTTTGGATGAGGCTTCAGTCATACCGAGACGGGTTCTGAACTTGACGATATCACTCTGGAATTCGGAAATGAGATTTAGCGATTCGCTGAAAGTGAGTGGCGTTTTCGAATCGATGGTGAGATCCTTGTTCAGTATAATGATGCTGGCCTGTTTATCCACCGCTGCATTGACCAGGTCGACAAGCTGTTTTGTGGAATCTGCCAATATGAAAAGATCTGTCACATAAAGGGTGTCCCCGGCCTTCATTACTGACAGCAGGGCATCGAGCTGTGTCCGTTTTTTATTGTTATTGTGGTCTTCCAGGTACAGCTTTTCGGCATGCTCTGCCAGCTTCTGCTCCTGCGCATCCCTGGAATCGATGAGTTCCACTGGCCGTGCATATCCATATTTCATATTACACACTCCTAGATTTCAACTATATCACGTATAATTTCAAAAAGGGGTATACATTTGAAACTTCAGTGATTATAATAGGCTCTATGATTATAAAATAGGAGCGTAAAAAATGATAGAGACTTTTAAGAAAGAATGGCTCACTGATCCAAAAACGAATATTCTTGCCGGTATTGTAGTGGCGCTTGCCCTCATTCCGGAAGCGATCGCCTTCTCGATCATTGCAGGAGTCGATCCGATGGTCGGACTGTATGCCTCATTCATCATCGCAGTATCCATCTCGATCCTGGGTGGCCGCCCAGCCATGATATCCGCTGCAACGGGGGCAATCGCCCTGCTGGTTACACCACTGGTCAGAGAATATGGAGTCGAATATCTGCTGGCAGCAACCCTGCTCATGGGTCTGATCCAGCTGATCCTGGGTATACTCAAGGTTGGGAAGCTTATGAAATTCATCCCGAAATCGGTGATGCTCGGTTTCGTCAATGCACTCGCCATCATGATATTCATGTCGCAGATTGAGCATATCTTCGGCATTTCGATTTCGACGTACCTCTATGTAGGGGTGACACTGCTCATCGTCTATGTGGTTCCGCGCTTCTTCAAGGCGGTACCGGCACCACTCATCGCGATTGTCGTGTTGACGGCGATATACCTGTATATGGGGGCCGATGTCAGGACTGTAGGCGACCTTGGGGCCATCGAGCGTTCACTCCCAAACTTCATCATTCCGGATGTGCCGTACACATTGGAAACACTCCGGATCATCCTGCCATTCTCCATTTCAATGGCAATCGTTGGTCTAGTGGAGAGTCTGCTTACCGCGAAGATCGTCGATGATGCAACGGACTCCTACAGCAGCAAGAACCGCGAATCCCGTGGTCAGGGCGTATCCAATGTCATCGCCGGCTTCTTTGGAGGCATGGGTGGCTGTGCAATGATCGGCCAGTCCATCATCAACGTAAGGTCTGGTGCAACGACACGCCTGTCCACCTTTACTGCGGGGATGGTGCTGATCTTCCTCATCATCGTCCTCGGTGACCTCGTCGTTCAGGTGCCGATGCCGATTCTGGCAGGCATCATGGTCATGGTGTCCATTGGAACATTCGATTGGGGTTCATTCAAGTATATGACGAAAGCACCAAGAACTGATGTCGTCGTCATGGTCGTGACCGTTTCAATCGTTCTGATGACACACAACCTGGCCATCGGTGTGGTTGCAGGTGTCATACTCAGTGCCCTCTTTTTTGCAACGAAAATCTCCAATGTAGAAGTGGATAGGACTGAATCAGGGAATGAAGTGAAGTACCGCATCGATGGTCAGATCTTCTTTGCCTCTGTAGATACGATGATGAACCAGATTGATCTCGATGATGAAGACAGGATGATTGAGCTTGATTTTACCAATGCCCATATTTGGGATGATTCAGGTGTCGACGCGATCGATACGATGATCACCAAAATGAGGCGGAAGAATAATCAGGTCTACATCAGAAACTTGAACAAGGACAGCCGTAAAATCATCAATGAACTCAGCATGATCAATAAAGAAGAACTGGTATAGGAGGATCAATGATGTACAATTCAATATTGCTCGCTGCGGATGGTTCAGAGAACAGCTTCAGGGCAGCGCAGGAAATCAGAAAGTTCTACAATAAAGGGGCAAAAGTCACCATTTTGAATGTGATCGGATATTCGGATTCCAAGTCAGACGTGCTGCACGGATCCAACAGCAAGAGCCTGGAGAGGGAACGGTTGGAAAAAATATCGGACATCACCGACTTTTTCGAAGAATCCGGCATCACTTACGAAACGGCATTTGAACATGGAGAACCAAAGGAGACCGTAGTAAGGGTGGCGAACTCCGGGGAATACGATGTAGTTGTGCTCGGCACAAGAGGGTTGAACAGTCTGCAGGAAATGGTGCTTGGAAGCGTCAGCCATAAAGTGGCGAAACGCGCGAATATTCCTGTAATGATTGTAAAATAGAAATAATAGGGTAAAGAACAGATACGAATCCACCACAGGGTTTGTATCTGTCTTTTTTTACGATATTGCTGTATTTTTACAGTAGATTATATATCTGTTTTTTGAGAGAAAGGGTGAATGCAATGAATATAGAAGTGCCATTGATGCTGATGATCGTATTGTTCATCGGCCTCGGCATACTGAGCCAGTGGCTGGCGGCAATGATCAGATGGCCGGCAATTGTAGTGATGTCCATTGCGGGACTGCTCGTCGGGCCCATCTTCCAATTGGTCAATCCGGAACAGTTGATGGGCAGCGAGCTCTTCAGTACGATTGTATCGCTTGCCGTTGCAATCATCCTATTTGAAGGCAGCAGTAACCTCGACTACCGGGAGTTGCCCGGCGTTTCCAAGGCGATTGCCAGAATTGTCAGCATTGGTGCTGTTCTGGCCTGGCTGATGGGTACTCTGGCCATGTACCTCATACTGGGCCTGCCGCTATCCATATCATTCGTACTTGCCGGTCTGTTCATCGTGACAGGTCCGACAGTCATCCAACCCCTGCTTAAGCAGGCGAAGGTGAAGAATTCTGTAAACTCCATTTTGAAATGGGAAAGCATCATACTGGACCCTGTCGGTCCATTATTCGCCCTTTTTGCCTTTTATGTTTTCCAGATGATAGATCGCGGATTCGGATTGGGGTATTTCATGGAGTATGTCCTCGGATTTGCGGTGGCCTTCATTCTTGGCTTCGGTTCATCCTATCTTTTCAGGTGGCTGATAAAATGGGATTTCGTTCCACAGAACCTAATGGCCCCGGTCCAATTCGTCTTCATATTACTCATCTTCAGCCTCAGTGACGCAGTGCTTCATGAATCGGGACTGCTCGCCGTCACCATTTTTGGGCTTGTCATGGCGCGGCTTAAAAACCACAGTCTGATCTATAAGGAGTCCGATCATTTCATTGATGAGATGACACTCATACTGGTCTCCACAGTCTTCATACTGATTACCTCATCATTGACACGGGAAGTGCTCAGCGAAGTCATCAGCTGGCAGTTGGTGCTGTTCTGTATTGTCATGATACTCATTGTGCGTCCTGCATATATCCTGCTGTCTACAATAAATACCGGGATAGCCTTCAAAGAGCGTGCCTTCGTCTCCTTTGTTGCACCAAGGGGTATCGTTGCCTTGGCAGTGGCAGAGTTCTTTGCGGGACTGTTCATATCCCAGGAGGTGGAGATGGCAAATTATATCGTACCGGTGACTTTTGGATTCGTCTTTGTAACGGTGGTCATCTATGGCTTTAGCTTCAGGCCACTGAGCCGATTCCTGAAACTTTCGAGTACAGCACCCCCGGGTGTCATAATCATTGGGGAAAACAGGTTTTCGCTTGAGCTTGCCGAACGTCTCCAGGCACACGAGATTCCTGTACTCATATCCGACCTGCTCAATTCCGATCCAAAGCGGGCAAAGGAGCGTGGATTGGAAACCTTCGATGGCAACCTGCTTTCTGAAGGGGAAAGGGTACAGACAGACCTCACCCCTTATGAGCAATGTCTGTTGACGACCCGGTCATATACTTTCAACCACTTGGCTTTCAATGAAATGTCACAGGAATTCGGACTGAAGAATGTCAAAATGTTCCCCTATCCCATTGACAGTGAAAAGAAGAGACGGCGTGTAGAACCCGAAATCCGCCACCATATATTGTTTGATGAGGACTACACATACTATTGGTTCAATCAGTTCATAGATGGCAATGAAATCACTGAAATCGACGCTTCTGAATCGGATAAGATTACGGATGATGATATCGTTCTTTATCATATAGACGGGAATAAGAATGTTACGTTCAAGACGATTACTGAGGATCTGAGCTATAGCACAAACGGTATTATCGGAATCCTCAAAGGCGCACAAAGCTTCAAGGAGAATAAGAAAAATGGGTCCTAGGACCCTCCATTTTTTATTTCCCGGGCAATATCATTTCCGCTTCTTCAATTCAATCTTTCGACCTTTCCATTCTATCTTTTTCTTCACGTGCGTCTGTATGAAGGACATCCCATATACATGGAAGAAGAAGAAGGAATATATGGGGTACAGAAAAGCGCTATACCATGGCAAACGGATCAACCGTCTGCCCATCCATTTGAACTGCAGTGCATATAGGGAATAGGATATGAGAGGAAGCAGCACGGCCTCAAAATGCCATACGGCTGTAGAAATCAGATAGGCAGGTGCAATGAGTGTTCCGCAGAGCCATAACATAATCAATGCCATCACCCGACCTTCAGCATTCTCGGCCCCCGAGGCAATATGCTTCTTCCACCCCTTGACTACGGAGGACATTCCTTCCGGATACATTCTGAACTGTAACACGCCATGTCCCAGATACAGAGTCGTCGGCAGCCCCTTTTCATGGTAGCCGCTGTAAATGCCCATGCCTTCTATAATTGTCTCCCTAGCGTTCGCATGCCCGCCTGCAGCAGCATAGTCCTGCCGCCCTGTAATGAGAAACGGGCCGAATACCGTACTGGTTTGAGTCCGGCCCCAAAAAGCTGAGAATATATTCACCCCTGTGACAGTGACGATGTTGAAGATGACAGAGAATGTCTCATGGAACCTTTCCGTCCGGTGGAATGGCTGGATGGAAAGGACGCCTCTTCCGCCCTGCCTCTGATACTGCGCATTGATGCGGGAAAGTGAATCGTCATCGGCAAATGAAGTGTCCGCATCCATGAAGACAAGGGTGCCGTACCGGGCATGCTGTGCACCATGATGACACGCATGGCTCTTGCCCTGCCACTCCCCCTCCGGCACATCAATGACTGTCGCACCGGCTGCTTCAGCTATTTTCCGGGTATCGTCAGTCGAGCCGTCGTCTGCAACGATAACCTCCAAGGGAACGCTCCTTTGCCTGTGGATGCTATCCAGCAGTTTTGGGAGGTTATGGGCTTCATTACGGGCAGGAACGATGATGCTGATATTGTCATCTGACCGGCTTCTGCCAATGAATCTTGGGTTCTTATAAAGGATATAGCCTGAGATGAGACAAAGCATGAGAATCGAGAGCCACATGGAATGCCAAACCATGCTATTCCCCGCTTCTTTCTCTGTCTGCAATCATTGCGCCAACCTGCTGGCCGCTTAACGTGACCATCGGCATGCCGCCGCCAGGGTTGACTGTACCGCCCACGAAGTAGAGGTTGTCAATATGCTTTGCCTTCTTGGGATGCTTGAAACCCTTGTTCTTTTTGCGGTCGGAGACGGTGCCGTAGATGGCTCCGTGGTCTGAAAAATAAAGGGATTCGATATCATGGGGAGTAAGCATGTATTCGGAGACGATATGCTCACGCAGGTTGGAGAGTCCCATATTCTCAAGCTTATCAAGTACAGTCTCCCTGAAGGCGAGGTAATCCGCCTTGGTATATTCCTTTTCCTGCAAAGGCGGAATATGAGGAAGTATCTTCAGGTTTTCATGGCCGGGCGGAGCCTGGCTGGAATCCGTCTTGTTTGTATTGACTAGATATATGGTTGGATCCGACGGGAGCACCTTGTCGTCAAATACCTCCCTGTAGTTCTTCTTCGAATCCTTCGAAAAGAAGAAGCTGTGATGGCCAAGCTGGGGATAGGTGCGATCGACGCCGAGGTGCAGTACAAGACCGGAGCTTGCCGGTTCGAACCTGTCCTCGAGCCTCTTCAAATTCCGTGGAGGGTGATCCAGCACATGGCGATAGAACGGCAATACTTCCATGTTGGAGACGATGTAGTCTGCACTCCTCCTGCTGCCATCTGCGAAAACGATATGCTGGATGTGTCCTGTACCTTCCGTGACAGCAGTTTTAATCGATTGACCGGTATGTATATCAACACCGATATTGCGTGCCAGCTGCGTGATGCCTTCGGCGAGCTTATGCAGGCCGCCTTTGACGTACCATACCCCCTGTTCATGCTGCATATGGGCCATCATATTCAGGACAGCCGGTGCCCGATAGGCACTTGAGCCGACGTATTTGATGAAATAACCCAGCATATCCTGCATATGCGGATGGCTGACATGCCTGTTGATGCCCTGCTGCATGGTGGAGAAATAGTCGAAGCCGCGCAGGGCGGCGAGCGGGCCATGGTACCCTATGATGGAGCGGAGATCATCGAATCCCTTTTCAAAGTAGCCGGGCAGGGTCAGGCGATCGATCTTTCCGGCGTAGGACAGAAACTTGCGGTATTCTGCCATATCCTTCGCGGATAATTGAGGATTCTCGCGTGCCATCCTTTCGAGGTCGCCATAGAGGTCTATATGGGTGCCATCAGTGAAGAAGGCGCGCCATTGCAGCGGCACTTCCCCGATTTCGACATAGTCGTTCATATCCTTCCCGCTTCTTGAAAAAAGGCGTTCGAAAATATACGGCATGGTCAGGAGGGATGGTCCAAGATCGAAACCGAATCCATCCTGTTCGTGACGGTTCAGCTTGCCTCCAAGGTGGTCGTTCTTTTCATATAGGCTGACATCGAAACCTTCCTGTTTCAGTGTGATCGCCGCAGATAGACCACCCAGTCCGCCTCCGATGATAAGAACTGTTCTTTTTTTGGACATCCCCCTCCCCCCTTCCTATGCATTTTTGATACTTTTGAGAAATTGTATTTCTTCGTTCCTGATTTTCATTTTTCTCGCCATGGATACAGCGTTGCGTTTTGAGAAGCAGTCGTAGTCGTTGCTCCTCACTTCATTCAGAATTTCACGGTAGACAGATAGAGAAACCAGAAGCGGAAGCTGTGAATCCTCCTTATAATGGAGGATTTCTTTTCTGAAATCATCATAGAGCGCTTCCGCTTCTTTCGCCAGATGCTCCCAGACATCCATGAACGCCTGATCTATCTTTTGTGCTTTAAGCTGTGTCATGGAACAGCCGTATTCGTTGAGGAGGGAGGCGGGGATATAGACACGTCCATGGTCCCTTATATCTTCACCGATATCCCGCAGTATGTTGGTAATCTGCATGGCGATGCCGAGTTTTTCTGCATTCGCCTTCCGTTCCTCGGAGAGATCATCGCTCAGGATCGGCAGAAGCAGCTTTCCTACCGATCCTGCAACATGGCTGCTGTAATGGATCAGGTCGTCCATCTCTTTCGGCTGCTCGAAATGGATATCCATTTCCTGCCCCCTGACTTGGGCATAAAGCATGGCTTCATCGATATCATAGCGCTCTACAACGTCACCGAGCGCGCGCCACGTCGGAGCTTGGGGTACATTTCCTGAAACAAATGCATCAAGCTCTGCTTTAAGCTGTCTGAGATTGGCGCCTCCAGTCTCCGCATCATCTGCCTGGTCTATGGCATCGTCCGCTATACGGCAGAAGGCATAGATGGCATATACGGCATTTGCATCTGTCCTGGGCAGAGTGGAAAAAGCATAATAGAAACTTTTGGAGTGCTGTTTGATCAGGGACTGGCACAGCCTGTAATCACTTTCCAGTGAGGGGGTGTAATTTTGGTTCATATTAGCATCTCCTATCAGTGATTTTCGTCCTTCAACAGCTCTCCAACGGCAATTTTCGAAGACAGAAGTACAATAGGCACTCCAGCCCCGGGGTGGGTGCTGCTGCCTGTAAAATAAAGGTTTTCGCAATGGGTTGCTTTGCTTTGCGGCCTCAGGTGGTTGCTTTGCACGAGCGTCGGCCGGAGTCCGAATGTCGCACCGTTGTAGGCATTGAAGCGGCCTTCGAATTCCCGGGGTGTCATCATCTTTTCGGAAACGATCTCCTGTTCAAAGTTCTCCATCCCAGGCAGCATTTTGATCTTGTGGATGATTTTATTCCGGTACATTTCAGACACTTCATCGGTCCATTCATATTTCATCGTGGCAGTGTCGGAGACAGGCATCAGAATATATAGGCCATCCTTGCCTTCAGGGGCAAGTGATGCATCAAGTTTGGAAGCGATATACATATAGAGGGAGGGGTCTTCAAGCATATCCCCATCAAAAATCTGATTGATATTCGTGTCCAAGTCTTCCGAAAAGACGAAATTATGGACATTGTCAATTTCAGGATATTTTCTATCCATCCCGAGATAGAGGACGAAGCATGAGCAGGAATAGTCCATCCTGTCGACTTTCTTATCCTGATATTTTCCTTTATTTTCTGGTTCCCTGACCAGGTGTTTCATTGCGTATGGGAAGTCTGCATTGCACATTACATAGTCGGACGGAATGAACTTGCCTTCTGATGATACACCGATGGCCTTATTGTCTTCTATGACGATATGATCCACATTCGTCTCGTATTCGATGCTCCCACCCATTTCCATGAACAGGCGCTCCATACCGGAAGCCATTGTGCGCATGCCGCCTTTAATGAACCAGACGCCGTAGAGGAATTCTATCATTGGAATAATCGTATAGAGTGAAGGTCCCTTGAAAGGGGAGATGCCGATATAGAGGGTCTGGAAGCTGATCATCTGTCTCATGCGCTTGTCCTTGATATATTTCTTCATCAGATTCTCGGCATTGCTCAATGTCTTCAGCTTCATGCCCTGTCCAATCATGAAAGGGTTGTAGAAATCCTTTTTATTCCTGAACGGGCGCTGCAGAAAATGTTTTTTGGCGATATTGAACCGATGATAGAGGTCACTCAGGTACCTCATGAATCCTTCGGCATCCTCATCACTGATTTCCTCGAACATTTCTATATTCTTCACAAGGTCATTAGTCACCTGGTACTGCTTCCGGCCGTTATCGAAATATCCGCTGTACATGGGATCGAGCCGCTGCATGGGGATATAGTCTTCTGGGTCCCGCCCGGCAAGCTCAAAGACTTCCCTGTACAATTCCGGCATCATAACGATGGTCGGGCCGAGATCGAACTTATAGCCGTCAACATCGATGCGGTTCATCTTGCCTCCGGGTGTGGCTTCCTTCTCCAGTATTCTTACTTCAAAGCCTTCATGCTGAAGCCGGATTGCACTTGCCAGACCTGCAACGCCTGCCCCAATGATTGTAATCGTCTTTGTCATATCTCTTATTCCTCACTTATCCAACGCGCGTTGCCCCTGCCATGAAATGATTTCAGGGCTCAGTATGAGGGGACGGCTGGTAATTTCTCCGATATCTTTTGCATCAATCATGATGGAAATCTTACGCATTTGATGGTGGAACTGCTCCACATGGTCGATGGCGACTTCGACACCATGGTGCTCGACCTGTTCCAGCATCAGCCTGGACATGCCCACGGCTTTAGCCCCGAGAGCCAAACATTTCATGGCATCGAGTGGTGTTTTGATGCCGCCACTTGCCAGTATATGCATATTCCCTTCAAAAGGCTGGGCTTCAAGGAGGGAGATGACTGTAGAGAGCCCCCAACCGCCCAGGTAGGCCATGTCCTTGTTTTCACGGCGGACATTTTCTATGGATGCGAAATTGGTCCCCCCCTTGCCGCTGACATCTGCATATTGGACGCCGATATCTTGCAGCGTCTGCAATGTTTCTCTGCTCATGCCGAACCCCACTTCTTTAATGATCACCGGGACATCGATATGTTTGACGATGCTTTCTATATTGCCCCGCCATGATTTGAAGTTGCGGTCTCCCTCGGGCATGATGAGCTCCTGCGGCGCATTGATATGTATCTGGAGTGCATCCGCCTCGAGCATGTCCACGGCCCGTTTTGCACCGTCCAGGGAGACATCTGCTCCTACATTCGCAAAAATGATGCCCTCCGGATACCTGGTCCGGACGATTGTAAACGAATCCGACAGTTCCGGGTGCTTCAGTGCTGCATGCATGGAACCGACCGCCATGGGCAGGCCTGTGGCCTGGGCCACTTCTGCCAGCTTCCCGTTGATTTCCCGTGTCCATTCACTTCCGCCGGTCATCGCATTGATGTACAAAGGCCGCGGAAGCACAAAAGGTCCAAAGCGGGTGGAAAGGTCCACATCCTCCATATTGATAGAAGGGATGGACTGATGTACGAAGCGGACATTATCGAAGTCGGAAAAGGCTGTTTGTGAAGCCTGTTCAAGGGCATGCCTGACATGCTCATTTTTTCGTCGGCTCCTTGGATCTGTTTCCCTGCGCATTCCCTGTCCCCTTCCTTTCTGTCTCTTTCTGATTTTAATTGATGCCGCTGCTTCAGCCGGTGACGATGTAACGCTGGCTGCTGATGACCACTCCAATGCAAATGGAAAGGAATGTTACATAAGGTCATTTGGTTGTATACCATTATCAGTGATAACGATATGATTTGTAAAATGATAAGGCGCAGGTGAGTGGTATACAAAAAAGCACCGGACGGGTGTCCGGCGCTTCTCCAGGAAACTATTGATTCTGATTGTCTGCTTCCTGCTCGGCTTTTATTTCTTCTGCACGTTCGCGCTTGGATTTCTCTATATAGTCCTTCATGCGCTGCCTGTTCGGTGTAATGGAAAGCCCGAGATACTTGCGTTCTTCGTCTGCATCCTTATAGAAGGACACCATCATCGAAATGATGATGAAACTGAACGGGAAGGCTGAAATGATTGCTGCCGACTGCAATGCGGCAAGGCCTGTATCTCCACCTGACAGAAGCAGGACGAAGGCGATGGAGGATAATGCAATACCCCACACGATTTTTATCTTGTTGGACGGCTGGAGAGAGCCGAATGCCGTCTGCATGCCGAGCACATACGTGGCAGAGTCGGCGGAAGTTACAAAGAATGATGAAACGAGCAGCAGTGCGAGGACTGACAGCACCATGCTCATTGGCAGTTCATTGAATATGCCGAACAGCATCGTTTCGACATTCATGTCGAAGATGGCTGGTGCAGTCTTTCCGATTTCAATGCCTGTGACACCAAACACACTGAACCAGACGATGCTGACGAGTGTCGGGACAAGCAGCACTGCCAATACGAATTCACGCACTGACCGTCCTCGGGAGACCCTTGCTATGAATATGCCGACGAAAGGACTCCAGCTCATCCACCAGCCCCAGTAGTAGATGGTCCACACTTCGAGCCATTCGCTTTTCTGCTGGTTCAGGGGTGCGACGTCAAGACTGTTGTAAAGGAACGTATCGAGCATGGCACCTGTGGATGTATTCATCATATTGAGAATCATCATTGTCGGGCCGAGGATGAGTACGGCAATGAGAAGAATACCCGCAAGGCCCATATTCAGGTTGCTCAAGTACTGGATTCCCTTGCTCAGTCCGCTCCATGCACTGATCAGGAACAGGAGTGTAACGACTGCTATGATGATGCCCTGAACCATGATGTTGATGGGTAGACCAAAGAGGTAGTTCAATCCACCATTAATCTGCAGTGTGCCGACACCAAGGGATACGGCGACACCGATGATGGTGGCAAACACGGAAAGCACATCCACAGCAATGCCGATCGGACCGTCGACACGGTCTCCGAGTATCGGTCTCAGAGTCTTGGACAGAAGTCCGACCTCACCCTTCCTGAACTGTGAATACGCGAGAGCCAGTGCCACGACGCCATACATCGCCCATGCGTGGAAACCGTAGTGGAAGAACGTCGAGCGCAATGCCTCCACCATGGCGGCATCCGTTTCAGGATCAGCCGTCGGCGGCCCCATATAATGCTGGATCGGTTCCGCTGCACCGTAGAATACAAGTCCGATCCCCATCCCCGCACTGAACAGCATGGCGAGCCATGAGATGGTCCGGAATTCCGGTTTATGATAAGGTTTTCCGAGCTTCAGCTTGCCGATTGGACTGAAGACAAGGAAGATGCAGAAGAATACCATCAATGTGGTGATGATCAGATAGTACCAGCCGAAGTATTCAATGACCCACGATCCGACGCTGCCAGTAATCTGTCCGAAGCGATCCGGGAAAATGGCCCCCAATATCACCATGATGCCGACGATTATGGAGGCATAGATGAAGACTTTGGATAGTTTTCTACCGCTGGGTTGTGTAGAGTTTTCCATTGGACAGAAGTCCTCCTTTAATTTGCATATTTGTATAATAATTATCAGTAATAGTCCCAGTGTAAAAAGTGATTTTAAGCACAACGTTATATATAATAACAAATCAGCCGGGTGATTACAACTTCATAATTGGACAAACGCTTCATTGCTATACCTTGAGGCAACACCTTTTACAGAAATTGATTACCGTGGTAACATCTTTTGGCATAAATGTAACTGGAATCTTGAAAGCGGAGGACAGGATGAAATGAACCAGCCCAAAATAGGCATACAAAATAATCTTTCACAATTCATACTCCTCGTGGTGGCAAACCTCTTTGTCGGATCCATGGTGGGGATAGAAAGGACAGTGCTGCCTCTGCTTGGCGAAGAGCAGTTCGGGCTTGCCTCCACGAGTGCTGCGCTGAGCTTCATCATCAGCTTCGGCTTTTCCAAGGCGATCATCAATTATTTTGCGGGGAGTATTGCAGATAGATATGGACGTAAGAAAGTGCTGCTGGCAGGATGGGTCATCGGTCTGCTGGTCCCTGTACTGATCATATTTGCACATGCCTGGTGGGTGATCGTTGTGGCCAATGTGCTGCTCGGCATCAATCAGGGGCTCGCCTGGTCGATGACGGTGAATATGAAGGTCGATTTATCCAAGGCCGACCAGAGGGGAACGGCAGTAGGGTTGAATGAATTTGCAGGATACTCCGGGGTGGCCATTCTGGCGGCTGTATCAGGATATGTGGCTTCCACCTACTCATTACGGCCTGAGCCTTTCTATATCGGTATAGCGGTTGGCCTCGTCGGTCTTTTTATGGCCTTGATTATAAAAGATACAGAAGGTCATCTGAAGGTGCAGATGGAACAGTCGAGTGGAGAAAAGAACGATCTGTCGGCAAAAACAGTCTTCCAGAAGACTACATGGCAGGACCGGAACCTCTCAACTGCAAGTTTTGCAGGCATGTCCACCAACCTGAAGGATGGTATGGCATGGGGGCTCTTCCCCCTCTACTTCACGACTGTTGGCTTGAGTGTCAGCCAGATTGGTACGATTGTAGCTGTATACCCTGCTGCGTGGGGTGTTTTCCAGCTCTTTACCGGAGTGTTGAGCGATAGGCTGGGGCGGAAAAAACTCATCACTTACGGAATGTGGACGCAGGCTGCCGCGTTGTGGTTCATTCTGGCTGTAGAGAGTTATCCCCTTTGGATGATAGGCGCCATACTGCTTGGTATCGGAACAGCGATGGTCTATCCGACACTGCAGGCGGCCATCAGTGATGTTGCCGCTCCGGGATGGCGGGCTTCCTCCATGGGGGTATACCGGTTCTGGAGGGACAGCGGGTATGCTTTTGGTGCAATACTGGCGGGCATCATTGCGGACTTCATGGGTGTTACATGGGCAATCGGACTGGTGGCACTGATGCCATTCATCGCAGGCTTGATGTCCCGGTTCCGACTCGAGGAAACTCTGAAGCCGAGTAATAGGAAACAGTAACCAATGCATTGCTTTGGATGGATTGGTTTTTTAATTCACCAATAATCTAATGGACTGGGATATTGAATGCTATAACCTATGAAATATAGGGAAATGAAAAGGGAATAAACAACAGGAGGCGGAGGAACATGCGGCATCTGTACTACCGAACATATCAGAAGGTCATGAAGCCCACCATAAAATATATGCCCTGGAGAACCCCATTGGTCTTTGAAGGAGTACACAGTCTGGACCGTCTGCCTGGGCTCGTCAGTGCTGCCGGCATAAGAAGGCTGTTCATCGTTACCGATAAGGGGATACTGGAAACGGGTCTCATGGACAGGACGATGGAACAGCTTGAAATGAGGGGCATCCGCTGTACCGTCTATAGTGATACTGCGTCCAACCCCGATGTTCAGAACGTGGAAGCGGCAGTGCTTCAGTATCATGACCAGCAATGTGAAGGGATTGTGGCTTTCGGTGGCGGTTCGGCAATGGATTGTGCAAAATGTGTGGGTGCCAGAGTTGCCCGGCCTGAAAAAACTCTATCCGACATGCGTGGTGTCTTTAAGGTGAGGAAGAACATGCCGCCTTTTTTTGCGGTGCCGACCACTTCCGGTACAGGAAGTGAAGGTACTCTGGCCGCTGTCATTTCAAACAGGGACACGAGGGACAAATATGCTCTGATGGATACTTCGCTTATTCCTCATGTGGCCATAATCGATCCATTTCTTACATTGGACCTTCCTCAAGGGGTTACTGCAATGACAGGGATGGATGCACTGACCCATGCAGTGGAATCATATATTGGCAGGAGCAGCACCCGGCAAACGGAAGCATATGCCAAAGAGGCAGTGGCGCTCATATTCGGCAATCTTGAAGCAGCATATGACAATGGACATGACCTGCAGGCGAGGGAAGGCATGCAGCAGGCCGCCTTGAAGGCAGGACTGGCATTCACGCGTGCCTATGTCGGTAATATCCATGCGATTGCACATACCCTGGGCGGGTTTTATAATATCCCTCACGGTCTGGCTAACGCCGTTATAATGCCGCACGTACTCGAATACTACGGGAATGCGGTGCACAAACCGCTTTCAGAACTGGCGGATATTGCAAGGGTTGGATGCTTGACGGATACTGAACAGATGAAGGCGGCGGCGTTCATTGGAGCAGTCAGAAGGCTGAATGAAAAGATGGGTCTGCCGGACAGGATAGAAGGAATAAAAGAGAGGGATATTCCTGATATGGTGGAAAATGCCTATCATGAAGCGAATCCTCTCTATCCTGTGCCGGTGATTTTTGACAGGTCTGACTTCGAGAATATCTATCATGAAATCAGAAAATGAAAAACTCCCGCAATCCTATCGATGGTTGCGGGAGCAGTATTAGTCTCTACTTTTTCATGGTCTTGAGCTTTTCGAGAATATCTTCCGTCGAGGAACCTACACTGTTCTCAACGGCAGCGAGAAAGCTGCCTTCAACTATTGGTGATTCTGAAATATGTAGTTGATGTGGACCATCATACATTTCTACGGCCATTTCAAGGTTCATCCTACTCGAGCCGATATCATAGAAACAGACGGTATCATCCCCTATTTTTTCAAGCATATCGTTGATCTGGTCGACATTTGTGCCGATGCCGCCATCGACGCCCCCCGAGGCATGGATGACGGTATCGCCTGCCATCTGGGAAACGAGGGAACGTGTGCCTTCTGCAATTTCGCTGCTGTGGCTGATGATGAGGATCTCAGTCATTTTTCAACACCTTCTCCCAGTGCGTGAATGATATAGACGGCACTTTGTGCTCCGGGATCAATCGTCCCCTTGGACTTCTCCTTGAAGTAGGCAGCACGTCCTTTTGTCGCAATCATATCCTTCGTCTCCTCAGCCAGCTGCTGAAGATCTTCCAGGCTGAGTGACCCTTTCTCCCGAAACAGATCGGCGGATTTCGAAATGACGTCGTACATCGTCTTTTCGCCGCCCTCCACCTTGCCTTTCTCAGCAACTGTCCTATCAAACACCTCCAGCATTTCCATCAGGTTTTCTCCGTCTATTTCCTCTTTGGCCACCTCGCTCATCTTGACGAAGCTGAAGCCATAAAGTGGCCCACTCGCACCCCCGATGGAGCTCATCAGCGTCATGCCTGTCTGCTTGAGGATATCCTGTGTCGAACCGGCAGAAACTTTATCATTCACCGCTGAAAATCCGCGCTTCATGTTGACGCCGTGGTCCCCATCGCCGATTTCACGATCAAGCCCCGTCAGTTCGCTTTCCTTTTCGTCGAAGATGGATTTTAACCCATGCATTTGTTCAAGTAATTTTTCGGCGTTCATTTCCATTGCCTCCTATTTGAAATACTTGGATCCTGTATCTGCCTCGAGCGCTTCAAGGATTTCATCGTCTTCATCAAGTATGGTCAATGAGAACCCTTGCATGTCGAGTGCTGTCATGTAGTCTCCGACAAGCAGCTTTGAGACTGTGATGCCACGGTCATTCAATGCCTCCATCACATACTTTGTTACGATGCTGAGTTCACTTTCCGGTGTTGCCCCCATGCCATTGACCATAACAATCAGGCGGGAGCCGTCGGTATGCTTGAATAGTTCATCAAGCAGCCGATTGACAATCTTGTCGACGCCCTCCGCCTTTTCCCGGGAAATGCCTTTTTCCCCATGGATGCCGATACCGATTTCCATTTCATCTTCTGCGAGATCGAAGCCGTACTCTCCGGTCGTCGGTACAAGGCAGGGGTGGATGGCCATGCCGATGGAATAGAGTGTGGACATCATCCCTTTCACTTTCTCTACGATGTCATCGAGCGAAGCACCCTGTTCTGCGAGATGGCCTGCGTATTTATGGACGACTACAGTTCCGGCCACACCACGTCTCTGCTCTTCATTATCAATTGAAACATCATCCCTGACAATCACTGAAGCGACATTGTGTCCTTCCGCTTCCGCCATTTCCTGCGCCATTTCGAAATTCATGACATCCCCGCTGTAGTTTTTGATGATCAGCAGGACACCATCTCCATTATCCACCGCTTTTATCGCGGCAAGCACCTTATCCGGTGTCGGGGAGGTGAATACTTCGCCACAGACTGCGGCATCGAGCATACCTTGTGCCACATATCCTGCATGGGCAGGCTCATGTCCACTGCCCCCTCCTGAAACAAGTGCTACACCGCTGCTTTTCTTCTCTTTCCTTACCACTACGGTATCTTCGATGATCTCAATCTCCGGGTCCCGGTGCTTCAGACCGTCAAGCATGTCAGATAGAAAGCGTTCCTTGTCGTTGATCAGTTTTTTCACAATTCAATCCCCCTTTATCCTATACATATGTATACCCCAATCCGGGGAGGATTGGGGTATTTTTGGAAAATTATTTGAAATAACCTTTGATTGCTTTGACTTCGAGGAACTCCTCGATGCCGTAGTCGCCCCATTCGCGGCCGATACCGGACTGTTTATAGCCGCCGAATGGAAGGTCTTTGCGTCCGCCTGCACCATTGATTTCGACTGTGCCCGCTTCGATGCGGCGGGCGACGTCCGTGAGGGTCTCCATATCTTCGCCATAGACATAGCCTGCAAGGCCGTATTTAGTATCGTTCGCAATTTCAATCGCTTCATCAAGGTCTTCATAGGTGATGACGGACATCACCGGCCCGAAAATCTCCTCCTGTGCGATGACCATATCATTTTCAACATCGGAGAAGATGGTCGGCTTTACAAAGAATCCCTTGTCGAGGCCATCCGGCTGTCCGGCGCCGCCGTGGAAGAGTGTTGCACCTTCCTCTGTCCCTTTTTCAATATAGGACTGTACAGTATCAAACTGCTTACGGCTGACCAGAGGACCGACAGCAGTCCCCTCTTTACGCGGGTCCCCGACTTTCACCTGCTCCATTTCCTTTTTCGCAGCTTCAAGAAATGCCTCCTTCATGGATTCCGGAACCAGAGTCCGGGTGCCGGCCGTACATACTTGGCCGGTATTATGGACGACCTTTTTGACGGCGATTTTGGCGGCCTCTTCGACATCCGCATCATCGAGGATGATGAGCGGTGATTTTCCACCGAGTTCGAGAGAGACCTTCTTGAAGTCCCTGCTTGCCTTCTCCATGATTTTGGAACCTGTGGGACCGGAACCGGTGAATGACATCATACGGACTTTCGGATGTTCACTGAGCGGGTTCCCTACACCTTCGCCGTCGCCATTCACGAGGTTGAATACGCCTTTCGGCACCCCGGCAGCCTCGAAGATTTCAGCGAGGATGATGGCTGCGAAAGGTGTCTCCTCTGAAGGTTTCATCACTACAGGACTGCCTGCTGCAAAGGCAGCGGACAGTTTCAGTGCCGTCTGGTTCGTCGGGAAGTTCCACGGGGTGATGAGCCCTGAAACCCCAATCGCTTCCTTGACTACGAGATGATCACCGCGCTGCTCCTCGAATTCGAATGTATCCAGGGCATCCCTTGCGGCTGTGAAGTGGTTGAGCCCAGCCTGATAGTGCGTCTTTTCCGACATCTCGAGCGGGGAACCAAGTTCATCTGTAATCGCCTCGATCAAGTCTTCTTTGCGATTTTCGTACGCCTTCACAATCCTGTCCAGCATTTCACGTCTTTCCTCTACAGGTGTATGGCGGAATTCAAGATAGACGGAGTGTGCGGCTTCTACGGCCCTGTCGACATCTTCAGCATTGCCTTTGGCGATCTTGCCGAAGGCTTCACCGTTTGCCGGATTGATGACATCGATTGTTTCTCCACTTGCACTTTCCACCCATTCGCCGTTTATATACTGTTTCGTATGATTTCTCATTATGACATTCCCCTTTATTGTTTTTATCCCATATACTCTATCCTATATGTGCTGCTTCTAATCATCAGGAGGGCGTTGAATATGGTAAAAAACAGGGTGCATCTTTACAGACACACCCTGCTCTCATATCAGCATACGGAGTCATTGGATTTTGGCACGGAAAGTCCGAAAAGAGGACGAAGATAGAGTGCCAGGAATGTACCGGCAAGCGCCAGTATGCCCCAGATATATCCATGCATGCTGAAGGAGGCGATGCCTCCGAAATAGGCGCCTATGTTGCATCCGAATGCAAGACGGGCACCATAGCCCATCAGCAGTCCGCCAATGACGGAGGCTGAAAAGTTGCCCAAGGTGATTTTCGTGAATTTGAACAGACCGCCTGCTGCAGATGCAATGAATGCACCCAGGATGACGCCGAAGTTGAGGACGGTCGTCGTATCGGCGAATATCGAGGATTGGAGTGCAGTGGCATTCGCTCCCTGCCAGTAGCCCCACTCTGCGACATCGATACCGAAGAAATTCGCCACTTTGGATCCCCATAGCGCAAATGCGGAAGTAATGCCCCATGGCTGACCCCGTGTCATCAGTGTCAGTGCGTTAAGCACCGCAAGCGCGATGGCCGCAGCAAACAGTGGCCATGAGCCCCTGACCAGACGCTTCCATCCGCGTGAAGTAGGAAGTGGTGCCATTTTTGGCGCGTTCCTCTTCTTTTCGATGATGATCGTGGCCAGTGCAATCAAACCGAATATTATGAGGGATACAATCCATGCACCCCCATAGCCGAGGCCGGTGGATGTTGCGAGTGAAATGGGTTCGAATGAAGGCATCTCCTCCGTCCAGAATGGCAGGTGATATGCGCCCATTGTTGCACCGACAATGAAGAATATCAGTGTGATGAACATGACGGTACGGCCGCCCCCGATGGCATAGAGCGTGCCGGATGCACAGCCGCCGCCAAGCTGCATGCCGATGCCGAACATGAACGCACCGACAAGCAGGCTTACACCGACCGGAGAAACATAGCCGGAGACATCCTGGCCGAAGAAGGACGTGCCGAAGGCCAGAATGGGTGCAAATAACGTCACTGCCACAGCCAGCATCAGCATATGGGCACGCATCGCCTGTCCGTTGCCCACGGACATCATGCGCCTGAAGGCCGAAGTGAAGCCGAACCGGGCGTGAAATAGTGTGAAACCGAGCAGCAGGCCAATGATCATCAGCATGGGCTGCATCATCGACTGTGTGGCCGCCAAGTATAGAAATAGTACAAAACTGACTGCAATACCGCCGCCAACCAGTGCTTTCTGGGGCGGACTCAAAGCAAGTGAATCACGTCTTACCGGATCCCTTGCTTCATTAACGGGTTGAACTCTTGTGGTCATCTATAAGACTCCTTTTCTTATTGAATTGCTAGGATTAGAATATTATAGAATATCATAGTGCTTTAGTCAAAAATAAAAGACGGCCGACAAGGCCGTCTGTTCATGAGGAGTTTAAAGTGTATTGGATTTTTGTGCATCATGTATTGTATGTACGGGCGCCAGTGCTTGAATCGTCTCATGCCGTAGGGCTGCATCATGCGTCGGCAGGTGGAACATCAGTTCATCGATTCCCGTTTTGGATGCTATTTCCTCGAGTGTCGAGAGGACTTCCGCTGCCGTTCCGGCGACGATATGCGGTTCGATGATTTCCACATCCACCTGTCCAGAAGTCGTCGAAAGCAGTTCATCCGCTTTGTCCTCGCTCCCCACGCGGAGTACCCTGCCGTCCTGGAAGGTCAATTTGAAGATCCTGTTCCGGCTGATGATTTTCTCCTGGGTGGAGGTGTCGTCCGTAACGATGACGGAAAGCGCGGCGATAAACCTCCCTGTCCCATTGTGCGCCCGGAAGGTTCCGATGCTTTCTTCGAGCAGCCGTTCATTATTGGTGATGAAGTGTGCGTAGATGAAATGGGCACCCTCCTCTGCTGCGAACCTCGCTGAAGAGGGACTCGAGCCTAGCAGAAAAAGATCCGGCGGATGGGAGGTGTCCGGTGAGGTCTTCAACCCATCCCATTCCTCCGTGGGCTCCTGGGACAGGAACCGCTTGAGGTCCCTGAACTTCCTGTCGAAGGAGATGGCATCTTCGCGCAGTCCATGTTGCAATGCCTGTGTCGACAACGGCAGTCCACCAGGTGCTTTCCCAACCCCCAGATCTACGCGGCCGGCGCCCAGGTGCTGCATAAGTTGGAATTGTTCTGCAACTTTAAAGGGGTTATAATGTTGAAGCATCACTCCCCCGGAACCGATATGCATCTGTTCTGTATGGGCGAGCAGGTGTGATATCATAATTTCCGGTGCTGTGCCTGCAAGATTCTCATCATTGTGGTGCTCGGCGACAAAATAACGCCGATATCCGAGGCTGTCCGCCCGGATGGCAAGGTCTACGGTATCCTGCAGGGAAGCTGCGACTGTATGGCCATCGAGCACAGGGCTCTGGTTCAGAATACTGAAATCCATCTCATCACTCCTAGGGGTTAATTGTCAGAATATAATTAGTAATACTATAGAGGAAAAGTATTAAAGTCAACCATTCATACTAAAATGATAGGAATACATATAGGAAGTTGGAATCCATGTGGCAAAACTATACTATCGATACGGAACGATGCAGAGCAACAAAAGCAATCAGATCATCACAACACACCACCAATATACGACCCAGGGCAAACAGTGCCTGGCCTACTCCACCCCGATAGACACCCGGAGCGGCCATAAGAGGATCAAATCGAGGATCGGCCTTGAACTGGTGTGCGAGTACATTACAGAAAACATCTATGAAGAGGTGAAAGCAATCCATGAAAAGGACAGGGTGCATGCGGTCGTGGTGGATGAGGCACAGTTCCTCTCAAGGGCGGACGTCCACCGACTGAGCGACATCGCCGATGTGCTCGATATTCCGGTCATCTGCTTCGGACTGAAGACGGACTTCCGCAACCATCTGTTCGAGGGCAGCCGGGTACTGCTGGAACTTTCCGATGCTATTGACGAACTGAAGACCATCTGCCAGTTCTGCAACAAGAAGGCGACGCTCAATATGCGGCTTTTGAATGGCGTGCCGACCAACATTGGCGAAACGATACAGATTGGAGACGAAGAGTATGTGCCCGTCTGCAGGAAGTGCTACAAGGAAAGGCTGGAGCTTGTATAAATGTCTGGTGGGGTGTTTCATTAAAAGAAATCCAGCAGTGCTTTAATCATCTTTTAATTTTTCATTAACCGTCCTCTATTGATGGCTTCCTATAATGAGGTTACAAACATTAAGGAGGCGTTATGAATGATAATCAAAAAAAATCATCTGCTGATTGGAAGTATCGCATCAGCGCTCGTACTGGGTGCGTGTTCAAGTGCAAATGCAGAAACGGATATGAGCTGGGAAGACGATCGTACGGAAGGCACGACTGCTGTGATGAGCGCTGAAGCTGAAGGCAATGTAAAGAAGACCGCGCAGGAAGCGGTCGATGCAGCGAAGAAGAATTTTGACGGCAAGGTGCAGGAAGTGGAGCTCGAAGAGGATGACGGCATCTACTACTACGAAATAGAGCTGGAAAACGGCAATGAGGAATATGACGTCGATATCGATGCCAACGATCTGACAGTTCTTGAGGAATCATTCGACAGGGACGATGATGATGGAGGCCAGGACGACCGGGACGACGATAGTGACGACAACGGCCGGGATGATGACGATGACAGAAGTGAAGGGACATCTTCAGAATCCGGCAAGGACCAGCCGAAGCAGTCTGCCGGAAACGGGCTCATTTCTTCCACAGAGGCACTGAAGATTGCCCAGAATGAAGTCGGCGGTGAAGTGAAGGAATGGGATTTTGATGACGATGACAAGGAATATGAAGTGGAAATGGAAACAGAGGGAAAAGAGTATGAAGTGGAAATCGATGCACGAACTGGCGAAGTAACTGAAATCGATGACTGATTGAGGGACAGGTGGCCCGGGAGAAGTTCTCCCGGGTTTTTTAATTGAATTTTAATCGTTCTATAACGAAAACTCGGGCATTTTGTTTTATACTTGGTGTAATAGTAATCATCGTGCATCAAAGTAATGGGGAGTGCTGTTATGGAAAAGATTCTGATTGTCGAAGACGATGACAAGATCGCCCGTGTCATCCAGCTGGAGCTGGAATATGAAGGGTACGAAGTCGCAATTGCCTACACTGGAAAAGAAGCGATGGAAAAGTACGGAGCGGAATCTTTTGACATGATTCTTCTGGATGTCATGATTCCCGAACTGAACGGGCTTGAAGTGCTCCGCCGCGTCCGTCAGAAGGACGATGAAATACGCATCATCATGCTTACGGCAAGGGATGCAGTGATGGACAAAGTGAGTGGCCTCGACTCGGGGGCAAACGATTATGTCACCAAGCCTTTTGAAATCGAGGAATTGCTTGCGCGCATCCGGGCACAGCTGAAGCAGAGAAGCCTGTCAAATAATGCCGACTTCCAGGAAATAAAGTACAGGCACCTCAAGATTCTGCCGATGGCACGGGAAGTGTATATAGATGATGAACCGATCTATCTGACCCAGAAGGAATACGATCTGCTTCATTTTCTGGTCGAACACAAAAACCAGGCGTTGTCACGGGAGCAGATCATCGAGGCGGTGTGGGGCTATGACTATTATGGTGATACGAACACTGTAGATGTCTATGTCAGATACTTGCGCAAGAAACTCGATCGCGAATCCCCCTCCATCATTTCAAGTGTCAGGGGTATTGGCTATATAGTGAAGGACTGAAGTGATGAAACTCGGGACTAAAATTCAGTTGTATACGACCGTCATGACCCTGATTGTGGTCATCATCATCAACCTGTTCGTCTATTATTCATATAAGCAGTTTTCATTGAATGCAGAAATGGGACAGCTTGAAAACCGTGGCTTCAATATCATGCAGGAAATCCAGAATGCCAATGATAATGATATCAATGCTGAAGCTGTACTCCAGGCACATCTGCTTTCAGATGGCTATATGACGGTCATCGACAGCGAAAATAACCCGGTGGTCAGGATTGCGACGGAAGCTGAGTATGCCAACATATCCATGCCATATAGTACCTCACAGTATGCAGAAGCGATGAACCATGAGGCGCATCATTTTGTGATGGTCTCCCTGCCCATCATTTGGGAGAATGGTGAGGTATATGACCTGCAGATCTATGAAAATGTCCAGTTCCTGCATGAAACTTTCGAAATCCTGCGATGGATTCTGCTGCTGTCGACGGCGATCATCTTCATCGTCATATTCCTGTTGAACAGGATCATCACGAACTTCATAACCCGGCCGATCAACAAGCTGGTTGACAGGATGAACAGGACAGAGACCACATCGAAGTATTCAATGCTGGAAGTCGACCGGAAGGACACGAAGGAGCTTCAGGAACTGTCTGCAGCCTTCAATAACATGATGGAGGAGCTGAAGATCCATGATGAAAACCAGCAGGCCTTCATCATGAATGCCTCCCATGAGCTGAAGACACCGATTACTGTCATCAGTTCATACAGCGAAATGCTTAAACGTTTCGGCAAGACCAGAGAGGATGTACTGGACGAGAGTATCCATGCCATCAGCGATGAAGCAAGAAGGATGAAATATCTGACGGAACAGCTGTTGAGCTTTGCCAAGGTGAATACAGGCAGGGAGGAGATTTCCCGGCAGCCGACGCGCATCGTCAAGCTGATTCGGGATATTGCGGCACGGCTGGAGACGGTCTATCAACGGGAGATCGATGTACGTACAGATAATGAATCGGTGCTCGCCCATGTTGACGTTAATACGTTTGACCAGCTTGTGAAGATATTCATTGACAACGCCTATAAGTACAGTTCGGATGCAGTTGCAGTCGAAGTGCATGACCATGGACAGTCGGTTGAAGTGGCGATAAAAGACAGGGGCATCGGAATCCCTGAGGAGGATATCGATCACATCTTCACACGCTTCTATCGTGTGGATAAGGCCCGGGCAAGAAAGACCGGCGGCTCGGGTCTCGGCCTGTCGATAGCCCGTGAACTCGCAAAGTTGAACGGCATTGACATTTCCGTCGACAGCCAGGTGGACGTTGGCACGACCTTCAGACTGACTATGGAAAGCGGGGGAAATGATGAGGAAGAAAACTAAACTCCTAATTGCTGCTGGAGCAGTTGTACTGGCCATACTGATTGCTGTGGCGGCAATGGTGCAGTCCGAGTCCGATGACATTGGAGAAGATGAAGTCAGAGCGATGATCATGGAGCGGTACGGCGGTGAGATTGAAGCGGTCGAGACCAAGGGTCAGCACTACATTGTCCGGGTGTCAGATGAAAATTTCGAATATGAGATTACCATGGAACAGGAAGATGGCAGCATTGTTGATATGAAATCAAGGGAACTGCCCCCGGAGGAAGTTGCTGAGGAGCGGGTTGAAGAGAGCCCTGAAGATTCCGGGGAGAAGGCGCTCATGACAGAAGGGGAGGCCAAGGCCCTTGCTGCATCGGAAGTCGGCGGACAATTCATCCATGTCACAACGAATGAAGGTGCCCATCCTTCCGAATATCAGGTCATCCAACTGGTGGAGGATGACGATGAAGGAGCACTTGTCACCATCGATGCACAATCGGCCTCAGTTGAAAAAGTGCTGTGGTTCTCCATCGATTTCGAAGATATCCCAGACATAGAGGCCTTCGCACAGGAACTGCAGGAATATAACAGGCAGTACCAGGATGACTATTATATAGAATTTGACGATTATTATGATGATTAACCCCTCCGGACATGTTATTCTAGAGGGGTATTTTTAATATACTGACATTTTAGATGCAGAGGTATGATATCATTGGCTTTTGAGGAATTTGGACAGATATGATGCCTGTGCTGATTGTATTACGGAGGTCCTGAAGTTGATAGAAATGAAAGAGGTATCAAAATCTTTTACAGGTAAGGATGGTCCCTTCAAAGCTGTCGATAATGTAACTCTCACAATCAAAGAGCGGGAGATATTCGGCATCATAGGGGAGAGTGGTGCCGGCAAATCGACTTTGATGCGCTTCATCAATGCGTTGGAGATGCCCGACTCGGGGGATGTACGGGTCGACGGTGTGGAAGTGAAAAAACTGGCTGGGAAACGCTTGAGAACCCATCAGAAGGGTATCGGCATGATCTTCCAGCACTTCAATCTGTTGAGCAATAGGACGGTCGAAGAGAATATAAGGATGCCTTTGACACTACATAAATATAAAACGCCACTATCCATAGACGAAGTGCTGGCTTTTACCGGGCTTGCCGACAAGCGTTCCAGTTATCCTGCGGAACTGTCCGGGGGGCAGAAGCAGCGTGTGGGCATTGCCAGGGCACTTATCACCCGCCCGAAGATCCTCCTGTGTGACGAACCGACATCTGCGCTGGATGAGAATACGACTTATGAAATCGTCGATGTACTGCACAAGGCACAGAATGAGTACGGCATGACGGTCGTCATCGTGACCCATGAACTCAATGTCATCAAAACGCTGTGTCATCGTGCTGCTGTACTGGACCGGGGCAGGCTGATAGATACGATTGATGTGGTCCATGAGGATGATGGCCGGTCAGGAAAATCCTATCATGAACGCGTATTGGAAGTGTTGAAAGGTGATTAATCTAAGCCTTTATATGGAACGTGTGATTGAATATGCTCCAAGATTGTTTGAGAGCCTCTATGAGACGGGGATCATGATGGTTTTCGCCATGGTGGCAGCGATTCTGCTGGGTCTTCCCCTCGGTACCCTCCTATTTCTGACCTCCAGGAATAAACCCATGGAGAACAAGCTTCTGTACCAATTGGCAAGCATCTTTGTCAATATTGTCCGGTCATTCCCCTTCCTGCTTCTCGTTGTCGTCATGCAGCCGCTGATCCGCTTCTTCTATGGACGTGCAACAGGAGATCCTGTAGCGGCATCATTTCCGATGATGCTGATTGCCATCGCCCTCTATGCACGTTTTGTCGAGCAGTCCCTCCATGACGTACCCAAAGGGGTGATGGAGACGGCGGAATCAATGGGGGCAACGACGACCCAGCTGGTATGGAAGTTTCTCTATGTGGAAGCGCGAAGTTCCCTGATCATCGGTTTCACCACCGCCTTCGTCAGTTTCATATCCTATTCCACCATAATGGGGGTCGTCGGCGGCGGCGGTATAGGAGATTTCGCCATCCGTTATGGATACCAGCGTTATGAGACGGATATTATGTATACCGCAATTGTAGTGATCATCATATTTGTCATCCTGGCCCAATGGTTCGGACTCAGGATCGCCAGAAAACTTGATAAAAGATGAATATTCCAAAGGAGATGAAATGAATGTTTAAAAAAGGATTGTTGTTAAGTGGCCTCGCCCTTGTTCTTGCAGGGTGTGGAGGAGAAGAAAGTGGTACAGAGGAGTCGCAGGATAACGGCTCCAATGGTTCAGAGGAGAAGACTGTCGTACAGGTGGCTTCCCACCTGCCCCCGATGACGGATGTTGTGGAGATAGCAGGTGACGTCATTGAAGACCCGTATGAAATAGAACTGGTTGAAGTATCAGATAACATCCAGTATAACGAAGCTCTGCTGAATGAAGAAGTCGATGCGAACTTCGCACAGCATGAACCGTTCATGGAAATCTTCAATGAAGAACGCGATGGCAATCTCGTTGCGCTTCAGCCTGTATATAACGCCATAGTCGGCTTCTATTCCCCTGTCTATGATTCCATAGATGAACTGGAAGATGGGGCCGAAGTGGCAATTCCATCTGATGCCACAAACGAAGCACGGGCACTCATGATACTCGACCAGCAGGGCATCATCACTTTGGCTTCTGATGCAGAGCATACTGCGACAGTGGAAGATATCGAAGAGAATCCGAAGAACCTTGAGTTTACACATATCGACCTGCTCAACCTGACTGGTGCATATGAAGACGGAGTACCGCTTGTATTCAACTATCCGACATATATTTCCAGCATTGATCTGACACCGGAAGATGCTGTACTGCTTGAAGAGGATGAGGATAACACCTTCGCGATTCAGCTTGTAGCACGTGAAGACAACCAGGATTCGGAGGAGATCCAGGCTGTAGAGGAGGCGTTCACTTCCCAGGAAGTACATGATTTCCTTACGGAATTGAGTGAAGAAGGACACTTGGAACCCGCTTTTGAAGTGAATGAGTAATCTTGAAAGGACCGGAACTCTATTCCGGTTTCTTTTCAGGAATTGATGAAAGCGTTAACAATTCTGTAACTATTTTATGCAATTATTCAGATGGTCCATATATTCATTTGAATAGAAATGATCAATAGGTGTAAAGTAGAAGCATACTCCAGTTGAAAATACAAAATACTAAAAGAGGTGCGGTATGGTGAATGAAAAACTGATTGGACGTCTGGAAGAGAAGTATGAACGTATGGTCGAAATTCGCAGACATCTTCATCAAAATCCTGAGCTCTCTTTTCAGGAGACGGAAACAGCGGCATATATTGCGCAGTTTTATGAAGATGAGGATGTGGAAGTGGAGACGGGAGTTGGGGGCAATGGTCTCAGAGTGACCATTGATTCCGGCAGGCCGGGCAGGACCCTCGCACTGAGAGCCGATTTTGACGCACTTCCGATTCAGGAAGCAACGGGATTGCCTTTCGCTTCGAAAAACGCAGGTGTCATGCACGCATGTGGCCATGACGCGCATACTGCATACATGATGCTCCTGGCCGAAACCCTGATTGAACTCAAAGATGAATGGAAAGGCCGTGTAGTCATCATCCACCAGCATGCCGAAGAAACACCACCGGGTGGTGCCATCCAGATGATTGAAGACGGGGTCCTGGAGGGAGTGGACAATGTCCTTGGCGCCCATGTAATGAGCAATATGGAAACAGGGAAAGTGTTCTACCGGGAAGAGGAAGCTCAAACTGGCCGTGCCTACTTCAAATTGAGAATCAAAGGTTCCGGCGGTCACGGCTCTTCGCCCCATTTGGCAAATGACCCGATTGTTGCCGGTGCCCATTTCGTCTCAGAGGTTCAGACCATCGTCTCTAGGCGGTTGAACCCCTTTGAGTCCGGTGTGGTAACAATCGGTTCATTTGATGGGAAGGGCCAGTTCAACATCATCAAGGATGAAGTGACGCTCGAAGGCGATGTACGTGCAATGGGTGATGATACGAAACAGGTAATAGAAAAAGAGATCAAACGCCTATCAGGCGGTCTGGAAGAAACATTCGGAGTGGTCAATGAACTCGAATATAAAGATGACTACCCGGTGCTGTACAATGACCCGGAATTGACCGCAAAAGTTGCCGCATCCATCAGGGAAGCGGGTATACCGGGGATCTCGTCAGTAGAGCGCTGCGGTCCCCAGCCACCATCGGAGGATTTCGCCTACTATACTAAGGAACTGTCTTCCTGCTTCATCTATATTGGTGCAGCGCCAGAGGGGGAACCCTACCCCCACCACCACCCGAAATTCAATATTGATGAGCGCTCCATGCTGATTGCAGCACAGGCAATCGGCAGCGCCGCACTGTCCTACCTGATGGAATAAGAAAACCAATATACAAATACAAAAAAGCATTTATTCAGCCATGGGCGTCAAATGAATCAGAGGAGAGAAAATATGGAACAGTTGATTGGTATCGGATTACTCATACTTTTACTCGCGTTTTTCACCCTATTCACCTACTACGCCCCCCACGGGGATAAAGCCATGGGTGCGCTCGCTGCAGCAGCCATCGCCACCTTCCTGGTGGAAGCACTTCAGTCATTTGTCATAGGAGACATATTCAGCCTGGGGTTCTTTCAGGAGGCAGGAACTGAAGCCGGACTCCTGAGCGGGGTCATCGTTGCATTCCTCGTGGCTTTGACGATGGGTGTAAACCCGCTCAATTCTGCAATCATTGCCGTCTCATGTGGAGGCATCGGCCTGATACCGAGCTTCTTTGCGGCCTACATCATATCGTTTGGGGTCAAGTATCTTGAGAAGAAGATTCCGAATGGATTGGACTTCATCATTGTGGTCCTTGCGATTGTGCCCCTCACCCGGCTGATTGGTGTCGTGCTGACTCCGATGGTGGATGCATCACTGCTCAAAATAGGAAGCATCATTGAAGTGGCTACAGAAACCAGTCCGATCATCATGGGGCTGATGCTCGGTGGCATCATTACCGTAGTAGGTACATCACCGCTGAGTTCAATGGCTCTGACGGCGCTGCTCGGTCTTACGGGTGTACCGATGGCTGTAGGCAGTCTTGCAGCATTCGGTTCAGCATTCATAAACAGTACACTCTTCCACAAGCTGAAGATTGGAAATGCGAAATCCGTATTGTCGGTCGCTATAGAGCCGTTGTCCAAAGCTGATGTCATTTCGGCAAATCCGCTTCCCATCTACATAACCAACTTCATCGGGGGCGGGTTGAGTGGTGTGATCATTGCCTATTCGGGGCTTGTCAATAATGCTCCGGGAACTGCAACGCCGACAGCCGGACTGCTTGTATTGTTCGGTTACAATCCGGCAATGCAGGTACTGCTTTATGCAGTTATTGTTGCGGTTGTTTCCGGCATGGTCGGTCTTGCCGGTGCCTATTTCTTCAGAAATTTCCCTGTCTATAACAGTGACTTTGCCAAAGTGGCGGATGAAATGGAGGAAGAATCGGACAAATTCAAAAAGACCGCAGATATATGATTATACAGCAGCCACCCTCCGAGGGTGGTTTTCTCAGAGGGACATACCATTGACATTATCTGAAAATTCTTATAAATTATAGTTGAAAGCTATTAAGGGGGAGGGATCATTATGGGAGAGAGATTTGAAAATTTCACAGCAGATATCAGCAGCTTTGTATGGGGACTGCCTCTGATCATATTTCTGGTCGGTACAGGTCTCTATTTGACGATAAGGCTTGCATTTTTCTCTTTTCGGATGCTGCCTTATTCACTGAAGCTTGTCTTCAGCAAGGCCGATACGAAAAGCGAAGGGGATATCACCCATTTCCAGGCACTGATGACGGCGCTTGCTGCAACAGTCGGCACGGGTAATGTGGTCGGGGTCGCGACTGCTGTCGTCATTGGGGGGCCGGGAGCGGTATTCTGGATGTGGATCACGGCACTTGTCGGTATGGCGACGAAGTATTCCGAAGGGGTGCTCGGGGTCAAATACCGTCAGAAGAATGCTAAAGGGGAAATGTCGGGCGGTCCGATGTATTATCTTGAACATGGGCTCGGACAGAAATGGCTTGGCGTACTCTTTGCATTCTTTGCAGTATTTGCGGCAATATTCGGCATCGGCAATATGATACAGGCGAATGCTGCCTCGGGTGTCGCACTGGATGTATTCAATATACCAGTATGGGTCACAGGAATCGTGTTTGCGGTTCTCATCGGGCTGGTTCTCATCGGCGGCGTGAGGAGCATCGGAAAGACGGCCAGTATACTCGTTCCATTCATGGTTGCGCTCTATCTGATTGCAGGGCTCCTGATACTTGTACTACATATCGACCAAGTACCTGCTGCCTTCGGTCTGATCTTTTCGGATGCGTTTACTGGAAATGCCGTTGCAGGTGGTGCCCTGGGTACGGTCATAAGAATGGGTGTCGCACGCGGCCTCTTCTCAAACGAGGCCGGTCTTGGGACTGGCGGCATCGCAGCAGCCGCAGCACGGACGGATGTGCCGCCCCGTCAAGCACTGGTATCCATGACACAGGTATTCATCGACACCATCATCGTTTGTACGATTACCGGTGTGTCCCTGACGATGGCGGGTCTCTATACAAGTGGGACAGAGGGAGCCGCATTGACGGCACAGTCTTTCGACCAGCTGCTGCCAGGATTCGGGGATATCATCGTTGCTGTCACGCTGCTCACTTTCATCTTCTCAACAATACTCGGTTGGGGGTACTTTGGTGAGAAATGTTTCACTTATCTTGTCGGAGATAATTTCACATTGCTCTATAGGGTCATATTCGTTTTGGCAATCATTCCTGGAGCCACAATGTCACTCGGTACCGTGTGGAACCTTGGAGACATCTTCAACGGTCTGATGGCAGTGCCGAACCTTATCGGGCTGGTGCTGCTCTCTGGTGTGGTTGCTGCTGAAACAAAAGAGTTCGTTGATCTCAGAAAAAGGGAAAAACGGGAGATGGGATGACATTAAAAACGCGCTTCGACTGATTCAGCCGAAGCGCGTTTTTACATTCGAGAAGGCTATACACTGGCTTTTGGAACAGTGGTGGCCGTTTTCCCCCGTTTCTGCTGTACATGGTTGGCATGCCTCTCCTGGACGAGCAGAAGGAATACGCCGCCTACAAGACTTGGAATGGCAAATGCAATGAAGGCAGTCTGGGGGGCGATGTTCGTCATCAGTACAAATCCAATCAGAAGCGGTGCCGAAATCGAACCCAGTCGTCCAATGCCTACGGCCATGCTCAGCCCGGTCCCCCTGATATCAGCCGGGTAGAACGAACTGATATATGGATTCACGAGGTTCTGTGTGCCACCGGTACAGGCTCCTCCGATTGCAATGAGTATATACAGTACTATAGGTTCATGTGTCACACTTAGTGCGATGAAAGTCAGTGCGCCGATGAGGTACATCGATAGAAGCACGTTGCGGTGGCCGATCCGGTCCACCAGATAGCCCCCTGCCAATGAGCCGACAATCTGCCCCACTGCCAGAATCATGACGAAGGAGAGGCTTGAAGCGATGCCGAACCCGGATTCCTGCATGATGGCCGGCAGCCATGTATTCAGGCCATAGATCATCATCAGGCAGCTGAATACCATAACCCAGAAGGCCACTGTAGTACGCCCACGGCCGTCCCTGAACAATCTTCCTACGGGAACTCCCTTGGCTGTTTTTGCAGCTCTTGTATACTCGAAACGGTCTGTTGAACTGTAGTTCTTCCCAGGATCAGCCCGGTTCAGTATATGTGCCACCCGGTCGCCTCTCCCCCTTGCTATGTAATATGAGAGGGACTCCGGAAAGTGCTTCATAAAGAAAGGAAGCGTAAAGAGAGGAAGCACGCCGAGCCAGTACATGAACCGCCATCCGAGTGTTTCCAGAAGACCCATGGCAATCAGGGAAGCCAAGATGGCTCCGATGGAGTAGCCGCAATACATTACAGCGACTGTCATGGCTCTGTTCTTCTTGGGTGAATATTCGGTCATCAAGGAGATGACGACCGGCATCAGTCCGCCCATCCCCATGGAGGCGATGAAGCGCATGATGATGAAAAAGGCGACATTTGGTGCAAAACCGGCAAGCATATTGAAAATGCTTATGAGTGCCAGGCAGAGCGCAAGGATTCTCTTTCTCCCGAGTATGTCGGAAAAAGAGCCGAGCAGGAATGTTCCCAGCATCATTCCGATGAGTGCATAACTGCCGATCGCCCCACCTTCTGCCGAACTTAGACCAAAGTCATCCATCATTAACGGCAGTCCGATGCCATAGAGTGCAATGTCGAAACCATCGAATGAAATTGCAAAGAAACACCAGAGGAAAACGAGCAGATGAAATTTATTGAATCTGCTCTGATTGATGACTTCTTCTACTTGGACTGTACGCATAGGCTTCCTCCCTCTCTTTTATCAGGACCAGATTTCCCTGGAAATCTCGACTACATGCTTCAGTTTGTTCCATTGCTCCTCTTCGGTCAGCAGATTGCCTTCTTCAGTGGAGGCAAAACCACATTGTGGGCTCAGGGCCAGCTGTTCAAGTGGGACATACTCCGTTGCTTCCTCGACTCTTTTCTTGATTTCATTCTTGTCCTCGAGTGCACCATGCTTGGAAGTGATTAGTCCAAGGACGATGAAGAGGTCCTTACGGTTCACATGACGAAGGGGTCTGAAATCACCGGCACGATCACTATCATATTCAAGGAAGAATCCGTCGATATCCAGTTTGCCAAAAATTTCTTTTGCAACCGGCTCATATCCTCCGGAAGAAATCCAAGTGGAGCGGAAGTTCCCGCGGCAGATATGCATTGTAATCTTGAAGTCATCCGGACGGTCGGCCACAGCCTTGTTGAGGGTTTCAAGATATTTGTCGATCAGATGGTCCGGATCGAGCCCCTTGTTTTTCAACTGCTCTTTCTGCTCTTCGGAACACAGGTAGGCCCATGCCGTATCATCGAGCTGGAGGTATCGGCAGCCAGCCTTGTAAAATGCATCGAGTGCCTTTTTATAGGCTTTTGCCAGATCATCAAAGAAGACATCCTCATCAGGATAGACAGAGGGGTCTACTTCGCCTCGGAAATGCAGCATGCTCGGGCTTGGGATTGTGAATTTGGCAGTGTGCTCCCCGGCCTGTTCCTTAAGGTATCTGAAATCCTGCAGCATTGGATGGTCGTTGAAGTCCAGTTTGCCGGTCACTTTAATGGCCCTTGATTTAGTCGTCTTCTCTTTGAATGCAATGCCATCGCCGGACCAGTAACCCTCAACACCTGTAAGGTTTTCGAGGAAGTCGAAATGCCACCAGGAGCGGCGGAATTCTCCGTCTGTGACAGCTTCAAGGCCAAGTTCTTTCTGCTTTTCAACAATACGTGCAATCTCTTCATTTTCAATGCGTTTCAGTTCCCCGGCATTTATTGCATCTTCCGAAAATTGCTTTCTTGCCGCCTTGATTTTCTCAGACCTCAGCAGACTTCCTACATGATCCGCCCTATATATTTTCTTTGTCTTCAATGTGCTCATCTAATCCCTCTTTCAAATTGATATTGTTTAAATACTATCATGTGTATAAGATATAGAGTAACGGTTTATTTTTATAATTAGTTATAACTAGAGGCTATATCCAGGAGGGGTTTTATGAAGTTGCACCAATTGAAATACTTTATTGAAGTGGTGTTGAGCGGATCGATCAATGAGGCGGCCAGAAGACTGTATATATCACAGCCCACACTGTCTAAAGCAATCAAAGAACTGGAAAAGGATCTTGGTATCGTTCTGTTCACAAGAACCTCTACAGGAATATCGCTTTCTCCGGATGGAGCAGAATTTTTGAGCTATGCCCGCCAGATCAATGAACAGGTTGAACTGCTCGAAAGGAGGTATTTCGATACGGAACCTTCACAACAGCTATTCTCGGTCTCTTCACAGCACTATTCATTCGTTGTAGATGCTTTTGTGGAGATGATTCGTAAATATGGTGGGGATAAGTATCAATTTACCATCAGGGAGACGCGGACATATGAAATAATAGATGATGTAAAAAATTTGACCAGTGAAATCGGAGTGCTCTATATCAGTGCGTTCAATGAAAAGGTGCTGGTGCAGCTGATCAAGGAAAAAGGGTTGGAGTTCACCCAGTTGTTTGAAGCCCACCCCCATATATTCATCAGCAAGACAAATCCGCTGGCCACGAGGAAATCTGTCACCTTGGACGATCTGGAGCCCTACCCGCGTCTAGCCTTTGAACAGGGGGAATACAATTCTTTCTACTATTCGGAAGAGGTATTCAGTACGATACCAAGGCCCAAAAGCATACAGGTGAGTGACAGGGCGACTTTGTTCAACCTGCTTATCGGTCTGAATGGCTATACCATATCTACAGGAATATTGAGCGAAGACCTGGACAGTTCTGAAATCGTACAGGTGCCCCTGGAGGTTGAGGATACAATCAAGGTGGGCTGGGTAGTCAATAAGAAGGTCGAGCTCAGCCGTATGGCAAGGCTGTATCTTGAAGAGTTGAGTGCGACCACCCAGCATATGCTGTAATGTTTCCCGTGAAACAACCAGTAACCAATCGTATTGGAAATATGTTAGAATATAGTATAAATAACTGTAAAAGAACCATCCCAGTAAGGAAGGATATGTAATATGAAAGTGGCCTTGTTTGATTTTGATGGGACCCTGTATCCGTACGAAACATTTAATATTCTGATGGAGCGCCTGAAACGCCATCCGAGATATAAAAGGAACTATAAACGGTTTGTAAGAAAGTTTGCGCCTATATATTTCTTCTACAAGCTCAAACTTGTCAATAAAGCGACGATGCAGAGTAAAGCGATGGAGTACTATATCCTCTCCTTCAAGAAGAACTCCAGGAGAGAGATAGAATCATTCTTCAACGAGGTTGCCGGTGATATGATAGATGATCTGAGGGAGCCATTGATACGAAAAATCAAGCAGCTGAAACGTGACAACTACTATGTCATGCTGATATCAGGTGCCTTCATCCCACTGCTTGAAGCGATATTCCAGGGATACGACATAGACTGCATAGTAGGATCGAAGATAAACTATGTTGGAGAGCGGCTGGACTACAAATCCCGTTTTGAACGCGTCTACGCAGACCGTAAGATAGACATCATCAGACAGCACTTTTCTGGAAAAGAAGTGGACTGGAAGAACAGTGAAGCATACAGTGACAGTTACGCAGACCTTAAGATGCTTGAACTCGTAGGGAAGCCGGTAGCAGTGAAGCCGGATGAGCGGCTCATGGCAATTGCATCCAGAAAGCAATGGCAGATCCATAATGATTAGTACTCAATATTGGCAATTTGAGATTACCGAGTGTTATAATGAATGATGGAGAATCAGATAGTGGAGTGTGATAAAGTGAGTTTGACAAAAATAGATACGGATGAATTGTATCCAACAGAAAAGTTGGGGCCGGCAATAGAAGGCACAATCATCTATAAAGTTGGGGAACAGACCCATTTCAAAGGTGCCTATATTACGACAAGCGAGCGTATGATCATGAATGTCGATATGAACGGCGAATCGTATAAGCGAGTATTCAGCTATCAGGATATCGTCCGTGCCATAATCGAGAATAATACCCTATTTATAGAATTCCCCCAAGGAATGGGGAAAGTCGCGATGATTGAAGTCACTGAAGGTGACGTAGATGCATTTGTCGACTATGTAAATGATAAAGTGGACTAGTTGTAAGAGGCTCTGGAACATCAGTTTCCAGAGCCTCTATTGTGATTCTCTTTCCTTTGTTTGAACCTGTCGAACAGGAAACGTGAGAACATGACCAGCAGATAGATGAAGATACCGCCGATGGCATTTCCAAGATCGGTGATCATAATCAGGAACAGAAAAAGCACGGTGGGCGTAATTATGAATAGGCGTATATTTTTCATGGTTTCTCCTCCCGTTAAATAGTATGATACATTTATTTTTATGTATGTCATATTAATACATAACCCTTTTACATCTGTAGAAAAAGGAGTATAATTAACAAATAATAACCAATATTTCTACAACTGAATAACCATTATACCATCTCATGTGAAGATGGCTGCATTAAAGAATCAAGGTGTACCTGGAGAACTTGTATACTACTTGGCCTGGGACATCCATATACTTGAATTTTGATAAGGAGCTTTGGAGTTATTATGAACAGTGTAATGAACAAAACTGATATCATTCTTATTGGTGGCGGAATCATGAGTGCAACGTTAGGTACACTTCTGAAAGAAGTGAAGCCGGAATGGGACATTGAAGTATTTGAAAAGCTGGATTCAACAGCCCAGGAAAGCTCTGACGCCTGGAATAACGCTGGAACCGGCCACTCGGCCCTGTGTGAGCTGAACTATACACCTGAGAAGGCTGATGGCTCCCTGGACGTGACAAAGGCAATCCGCATTAATGAACAATTCCAGCTATCTAAGCAATTCTGGTCTCATCTTGTTGAAAAAGGCATGATGGAGAAGCCACAGGATTTTATCATGCCAGTCCCCCATCTCAGCTTTGTAGAAGGCGAAAAAAATGTTCAATTTCTACAAAAACGTGTGGAAGCGTTATCTAAAAGTCCATTGTTTGAAGGGATGGAGTACGCAGATGATGCAGAGACACTGAATAAATGGATTCCCTTGATGATGCAGGGGCGCAACTCAAAAGAACCGATTGCAGCAACCCGTATTGAAACTGGTACAGATATCAATTTCGGCAATCTGACGCGCAAACTATTCGAACTTCTCGAAGAAAAGGGCGTGGCGCTCAATCTCGGACACGAAGTAGAAGATATTAGACGGACAAAAGGCGGAGAATGGCAGGTCAAAGTCAAAGATCTGACAACAGGAAAAATCGAGTATCATACTTCGAAGTTCATCTTCATCGGTGCAGGCGGAGGGAGCCTGCCATTGCTGCAGAAGACAGGAATACCGGAATCCAAGAATATAGGTGGTTTTCCGGTCAGTGGAATCTTCATGGTCTGTCAGAATCCTGAAGTTGTGGAGAAGCACAATGCGAAAGTATATGGCAAAGCCAAGGTTGGCGCCCCTCCGATGTCGGTGCCACATTTGGATACACGCTATATAGAAGGCAAGAAATCATTGCTCTTCGGCCCATTTGCGGGCTTTTCTCCCAAGTTCCTGAAGACCGGATCCTACTTTGATCTTATCGGTTCAGTGAAGCCGAATAATGTCTTTACTATGCTTTCCGCAGGTGCCAAGGAGATGGGTCTGACAAAATACCTGATTCAGCAAGTCCTGCAATCGAATGAAGACAGGATGGAGGATTTGAGAGAATTTATTCCGTCAGCAAGGAGTGAAGACTGGGATGTCGTAGTGGCCGGACAGCGTGTACAGGTTATCAAGGATACTGAAAAAGGCGGAAAAGGGACACTCCAGTTTGGTACAGAAGTCATTACTGCTGAGGATGGTTCCATTGCAGCACTTTTGGGTGCTTCTCCTGGCGCTTCCGTTTCCGTTGATGTCATGCTCGATGTCATGCAGCGTTGTTTCCCTCGGGAATTTCCTGAATGGGAGGATAAAATAAAGGAAATGGTGCCTTCCTATGGCATCAATCTTTCGGAGCAGCCTGAGAAATTCAAGGAAATACATGAAGTTGTTTCTGATAAACTGAATTTGAAACCTCAGGAAGAAGGCGCACTGCTCAGCTAGAAGAAAGCCCTGCAATCATGATTGCAGGGCTTTCTTGATGAAACGGAGGACATATGAAGGTTTTATGGATAAAGTGTTTCCTGTGAAACACACCCCCCTTTAATATTTGAATATCATGGAATTTTTCAGAATGAGGGGGCTTGGAGGACCCTAGTTGAAAATCCGGAAAGTAGTAATACTCCTGTTTATAACGCTAACCATTATAACTATAAGTAATGCGTGGCGTTATTTTCTATTCAATAATCCCATGAAGCCAAGGATTGTCAGTATAACGCCGAGCAATACTATTAAAAACATGTTCATTTCGAATGAGGGGCCGTTATCGATTGAAGTAAGGAAAGCATCGACGAGGAGATAGACAAGGAAGAAGCCTGCCCCGATAAGGAAATAGAGGCCGTATTCCTTCCAGAAGGGCCAATCCTTGAATGCAACCTGCCGAAAGGCATAAAATAAAGTGTATATAAAGCCGATACCAAGAGACGCAGTAATGATAATTTCCAGGATGAATGGTACGGCCACCACAGTGGTAGCCAGCGCAGCACTGTCAATCAGCCTGAAGAGTATCTGGATCAGATAGTCGAAGATAAGGTTCAATCCTACTAAGATGAGGGCGAGAAAAGCTGCCAATCTCCACAAATTCCTCTTGGGAAGCCCTTCAACCAGTCTGTCGGCATATGCTTTGTAATCTTCTCCAGTAACAGATTCTATACTTCTTCCTTCTCTCTGAGTTTGAATAATTTTTTTCAGAAATGTATTGAGCACTGCCTCTGTTTCCTGGCTCTGGGCACTGGTATTCACCCGGATATACACGTGGATATCTTCATAAACCTTTTTGTACCTCGGATCCAGTTTTTCATGTAATCTGTTATTTTCTTTGATCAGATCCTTCTCCGCCATATTGATGCCCCTCCTGTTGGATGCATACTCATTTGGGGATTATTATATCACCTGGCACTTTTTATACAAATTATAAGCTATCGGCTTGCGGGCGTGTTAAAATGTTCAATAAAGCCTAAGGGGATGAAGTACATATGAGTTACAGACTTGGATTCATCGGTGCTGGGAAGATGGTCAACCACATCGTTAAAGGTCTTCTGAAGAATCCGGATATGCAGGACGCCATCATTGTCACAGGCAGGAACCAGCAGAAGCTTGAGAAATTCAATGAAGGAAAAGGAATAAAAGTAAGTACCGATTATAGTCTGCTGTCCGAATGCGATATTATCGTCAATGGTGTAAGTTCGGATCAGACACTTCATGTTTTTAACGAAGTGAGAGCTTACACAAGAGAAGATGCAATCCATATCTCCATCGCGGCAGGTGTATCAATTGATGAAATGGAGACGATCCTCTCACAGCATAAGATTGTAAGGAATATGCCTAATATCGCCGTATCTGTCCAGGAGGGCGTGATGGTAATGGCAGCCAACGCCCATATTTCGGATGAAGACAAGGGAACCCTTAACGAAATATTTAACCGGATTGCTGCGGTGGCATGGGTAGAGGAACCTTTGATGAAATATGCACCTTCGTTAACGGGGTCTTCTCCTACCTATACGTTCCTGATGATAGAGGCAATGGCGGACAAGGCGGTGAGCGCAGGCTTTCCACGTCAACAGGCCTATATGCTGGCAGCCCAGGCTGTGGTGGGGGCAGGAAAACTTGTGTTGGAAACAGAATCCCATCCAGCAGTTCTGAAGGATCAGATTACTACATCAGGAGGATCCACCATACAGGGTGTGATGGAACTTGAGAATAACGGCTTCAGAAAAAGTGTTATTCAGGCAATGGAAGCGATAAATAATGCAAATAAAAAATAGCAGAACTTCGGTTCTGCTATTTTTTTGTTTATATAGATAATCCATTGTGCTGTTTACTTTTTTAAATCATATCTATATAATAGGATATAAAATATTAAACAATTGTGATTTTTTATGAAAAGAGTGGATGCATATGAATATCGACAATATAGAAGCTTTTGTTTTCGTCAATCATTTTGGAAGTATAAATAAAGCATCCAAGGCATTATTTCTTTCCCAGCCTTCTGTCACATCAAGAATCAAATCTCTCGAACGGGAATTGGATGCAGAACTGTTCAGACGTGTTGGAAGACAACTGATCATTACAGACAAGGGAATAGAGTTTCTGCCATTTGCGGAAAATATCATACGTACCATGAAAAAAGGCAAGGCACATCTTCAGAATATGGAAGAGAAGAACGAGATAACCATCGCATGTTCCGGCCTTGTCTCTTTCTATCTGGTTCCAAGACTGATGCCGGTGTTCAAAGAACGTTTTCCGGACCGGACGTTTAGAATAATGACAGAGAAGAGTGAAACAGTTGCACAGATGGTGTCGGATGGGGATGCTGATTACGGCTTTGCCAGCAATGTTTCCCAGACGAAATTGAATGCAGAAAGGATGATTGAAAGCCCCATACGCCTCATTGTTCCTTCAGACCATTCTTTTGCAGATGGAGGGACGATTGATATTGAGCAGCTGGTTGAAACACCCATCGTGTTTTTTGAATGCGGCTCCCTCGACTGGACAATGGTCCATAATCTGTTTCTGAGTCTCAGGGAACAGCCGGATATACAGTATGAAGTGGATAGTATGGAATCTGCTAAAGGAATCATTCTGAACAGGGCAGCCATCGGCTTTCTTCCGGAACTCAGTGTACATAGGGAACTGGAAGAAGGGTCGCTTGTAGCAATCGACGTTCCGACTCTGGCGAATGTTTCATTAAAGACCGATCTGATTCATCATAACGATATGGACATTGACGGCTTTGATGAAATGACCGCCATCATCCGGAAGGTGGCATCCGAAAGGCCTGGAGTGCACCCTCTTTCATTTATATAGAAACCATCTATAAGAAGAGGAATGAATCCCTATAAGCATCATCTTGAAGTGCCCGGAACAGGGTGCTATACTTAAAAACATTAATCATATTAAATAAGTATGGATTGGAGGGGTTCGTATATGATCAGAGTTTCTGGATTGAAGAAGTCATTCAATAACAACGAAGTATTGAAAGATATAAGTTTTCAAGTAAACGAAGGGGAAACCGTGGCCATCATCGGTCCTTCAGGATCAGGTAAATCAACATTGCTCAGGTGCCTAAATTACCTTGAGAGGCCGGATGCCGGAAGTATTGAAGTGGGAGAAGTCTCCATTGATGCAGAAAAGCCGAAAAAGGTCTTGGTGAACCAGTTGAGGATGCAGACCTCCATGGTTTTTCAACATTATAATCTGTTCAAAAACAAAACAGTGTTGGAAAATATCACGTATCCACTGACGGCCACGAAAAAGTATCGCAGAAGAGAAGCGGATGCTGTTGGACAAAATCTTCTGGAACAAGTGGGGATTCTTGATAAGCAGGAAGCATATCCGATATCCCTATCAGGCGGACAGCAGCAACGGGTTGGTATTGCCCGGGCATTGGCTGTAGATCCACATGCCATCCTTTTCGATGAACCAACTTCCTCCCTAGACCCGGAATGGGTCGGAGAGGTACTCAATGTCATCTCCGATATTGCTCAAAAGGATAAGACGATGTTGATTGTTACACATGAAATGAATTTTGCAAGAGATATCGCAGATCGAGTCATTTTCATGGCAGACGGCTATATTGTCGAAGAAGGCAAACCGGAAGATATATTCGATAACCCGCAGCATGAACGGACGAGAAGATTCCTCAGCAAATATGGCAGACAGGTTTCTACAGAGAATAATAAAGAAGAGCCCGCACTGGTAATGGCTTAGATGGATGGAAGGGAGGAACTATAATGAATTTTGATTTAGCCTATATGCTTGAAATCATTCCGGAACTGCTGGTATATATACCAATCACACTATACTTGGCAATTGTATCGATGATCATTGCAGTGGCCATAGGTGTGGTGCTTTCGCTGCTTCTCGTCAACAAAACTCCTGTGTTACTTCAACTCTCCAAACTTTACATATCTTTCTTCCGGGGGACACCTGTGCTCGTGCAGCTGTTGATGATTTACTTCGGCCTGCCCCAGCTGTTCCCCTGGCTGAATTCGTTATCTGCTGTAAATGCAGCCATCATTGCCTTCAGCCTGAATACTTCAGCATATCTGGCGGAAATATTCAGGGCAGCATTGATATCTGTGGACAAGGGACAGACGGAAGCGGCGATATCAACTGGCCTTACGTATCGTCAGGCAGTATGGGGCATTGTTCTGCCGCAGGCAGTAAGAAATGCAGTGCCAGCTACAGGAAACATGTTTATCGGTTTGATAAAGAACTCCTCTTTGGCCTTCACAATCGGTGTAACCGAGTTGCTCGCACAAGGGAAACTGCTTGCTACAGCAACACTACAATTTTTTGAAGCCTATCTGGCAGTCGGCATCATCTATTGGGGTATGACGATCGTATACAGTTGGGTGCAGCGATGGTATGAGGCGAGGATCAACAGACCTTATGAAGTCTGAACATGCATTACAGGCATCCTCAACCCTATATGTCATGAAGGGTCAATTTATAAAATGATGTTATAACGTCATTTTAAATGCTTGAAGGGGTTCCTGACTCATATGGACGATTTTCTGTAATAGTCTGCAGACAGGGATACAAAAATATGAAAGTGGTGATTGCATGACAAAGAAAAAAATAAAATTGGGTGTGCTCGTACAGGGGCCGGGATCACATCCCGCCTCCTGGAGGTCAGAGGATGCTGTAATAGATGGCAGTATCAATTTCAATCATTATTTGAATGTGACACAAAAAGCGGAAAATGCAGGGTTTGCTTTCATGTTCATCGCAGATGGTCTGCATATCAACAAACAGTCCATACCTCATTTCCTCAATCGCTTTGAACCATTGACTCTGCTCTCGGCATTGGCACCTGTGACTTCGAAGATAGGACTCGCCGGTACGGTATCCACCACATACAGTGAGCCGTACAATGTGGCGCGACAATTTGCGAGTATTGACAATATAAGTAACGGCAGGGCCGGTTGGAACGTCGTTACATCGCCATTGGAAGGTAGTGCGGACAACTTCAACAAAGGAAATCATCCAGAGCATTCCCTTAGATATCGAATGGCCAGCGAGTATGTGGAAGTGGTACAGGGGCTTTGGGATTCCTATGAAGATGATGCTTTTGTCAGAAATCGGGAAACGGGTGAGTTTCTGGATGAAAAGAAACTTCATACGCTAGGCTACGAAGGAGAATTCTTTAAAGTGAAGGGGCCGTTGAATATCCAGCGGTCGCCCCAGGGACAGCCTGTCATCTTCCAGGCCGGAGCATCCAAGACGGGCCAAGATTTTGCAGCGAAGTATGGAGAAGCAATTTTCACCCACGCCAATAGTATTGAAAAAAATCAAGAATACTACAGCACGTTAAAAAATAAGGCGATAGAAGCAGGAAGGAAAGCAGAAGATATTCTCATCTTCCCATCACTTTCTCCAATCATTGCTCCGACAGAACAGGAAGCTGAACAAAGGTATGAAAAGATTAAGAATCTGATATCCATCGATAAGGCGCTGGAAGTGCTCGGAAGGTTCTTTGATCATTATGATTTTTCTGTCCACCCTCTCGATGGACCTTTCCCCGATATTGGAGAGATAGGAAAGAACAGTTTCAGGTCAACGACTGATAATATTAAAGAGAAGGCAAAAAAAGAAGCATTGACGCTTCGGGAAGTTGCTTTGCAGGTCGCTTCTCCAAAGGATCCATTCTATGGAAGCTATGAAGATGTCGCTTCCCGTATGATTGAATGGATAGAAGAAGGAGCCGCCGACGGTTTTATGCTGAACCCTCAAATATTTGATGGGCAGTTCGACGAATTCATTGAAAATGTGCTTCCCATACTGGAGGATAGAGGATATTATGAACGGCAATATATCGGCGATACACTGAGAGAAAATCTGGGACTCGGATTCAAGGAGAACCGTTACACAAGCGAGGTCCAAAAAAGGGATAAGGAGGAAGTAAAATGAATAGAAAAGTGAATGTGCTGGTCTGGTCCAAGCAGGGCTGCTCCTACTGTGAAGAAGTGAAGCAGTATTTGGAAGAAAATCGTTTCGATTATCAGGCTATAGACGTAACAGAAAATGACCATCTAAGGGACATTCTTGATGTAAAATATGGAATACGCCATGTGCCTGTGGTGGAAGTGGGTTTCGGCAACCGGTATGATGCCGTTACAGAAGTGGGTATAGGCCCTTTGGAAGATACACTCAAACATTACAGACTGTCGGTCTAGAAAGGATGATTATATGTATGATGTTGTGGTTGTCTCAGGCAGTCCCTCCCAGTTCTCAAGGTCTGAAAGTGTCCTGAAATATATCGGTGTTATACTGGCGGAACGTGGCTTGTCCGTCCGCCATGTATCGGTGCGGGAAGTACCGGCCAAAGATTTGATGTTCGGTAACTTCAATAGTCCAGCAGTCACTGATATTGCTGAAGACATTCATAATGCAAGAGGTGTCATTGTAGGTTCCCCAGTATACAAAGCTGCTTATTCGGGTGTGCTGAAAAGTCTTTTTGATATACTCCCGCAGGATGTATTGAGAGATACTCCTGTGCTGCCTATAATGTCAGGAGGGAGTATCTCCCACTTGCTTGCAATGGAATATACATTAAAACCCCTGCTTTCTACCCTGAAGGGTGTCCCGCTTAAAGGTGTCTATTATCTGGATAATCAGATTGACAAGGAAAGCGCCGAACCCATTCTGGATAGTGCACTCATATCAAGGACCGAAAAACAGATAGACTACCTGATTGACAAGATGGAATTTGAACAAAGCTACACATAAAAAGCACGCTCGGTCGAGCGTGCTTTTTATACTGTCTACATAATTCCGAATAGAGTTATTCGATACTCACTTCCAATTTCTCATTATTGAAGATTGAAGTTTCAGCTATAAGTTCTGAATCGTCATGCTTCTCTTTTTGCTTTGGTAAGTGCCTGTGTCAAATCTGACCGGATGTCTTCGATATTTTCTATACCTACGGAAAGCCTGATCAATTGTTCATCAATGCCCCGACTTAAACGTTCTTCATCCGGCATATCTGCATGGGTTTGCGTAAAGGGGAAGGTGATGAAGGTTTCTGTCCCTCCCAAACTTTCTGCGAAGGTACAGACCTTTATATTTTCAAGCAGGGTGCCCACATCATATTCCTTATTCAACCTTAGACTCAGCATGCCGGTGCGTCCGGAATAAAGAACTTCATCGATTGCATGATGTCCAGCAAAAAATTCAGAGAGGTTCCGTGCGTTTTCTGTGGCACGATCCATTCTAAGATGCAAAGTTTTCAATCCTCTCAGCAGCAGGTAGCTATCAAATGGTGAAAGTGTTGCCCCAATCATATTGTGATGCATGGCAAGGACAGCTCCAAGAGCTTCCTCCTTTACTGTAACTACTCCAGCCAGAACATCATTATGCCCGCCAATATATTTTGTGGCCGAATGCAGTACGACATCCGCTCCATCTGATAAAGGGGTATAATAATATGGCGTGAGGAAAGTGTTGTCTATAATAGTCATTATTCCAAGTTCATGAGCCAGCTCGTAGATTGGTTCGAGTGACACTTCAATCATTGAAGGATTTGTAATCGGTTCAATGAAGAATGCCTTTGTCGAATTATTGACATGATTTTTAACATCCTCCATGTCATCGAAATCGACATATTTGAATTTTATATTGTACTGCGTTTCGTAGAAATCGAATATTCGGAAGGTCCCTCCATAAAGATCGAAGCTTACAAGTACCTCATCTCCCGGTTTGAACAGGTTACAGACGAGTTGGATGGCCGACATGCCGCTGGAAGTTGCAAAAGCGGAGGTTCCTCCTTCCAATTGGGCAAACGCTTCTTCAAAATGTGAGCGTGTTGGATTCGCCGTTCTTGTATAATCGTAACCGGTCGACATGCCCAATCTATCATGCTTATAGGCAGTAGCTGTATAGATTGGACTTGTTGTAGCTCCAGTGATATCTGTATTCATTCCTATCTGTGCAAGTTTGGTCTCCATGGTATTCCTCCTAGTATTGAAATATAAAAAGCTTTCCCCCATCTGCAGAATTGATCTGTCAGAAGGACGAAAGCTCAAGCTTACGTGGTACCACCTTTTTTTATAGAAATATCGCTATCTCTACCTCTTCCAGTTTTTGAAGACTGGGCTTCTGTAACGGGAAGCAGCCACTGACACTCCAAGACCATATTCAATCCTCTCCATTATCCCCTTCCACCCGCCGGGGACTCTCTATAAACGAGTCAGACCTACTCTTCTCTTCAACATGTCACCTTATAAAAATTCAGTTTAAACAAATATACAGATTTATATTAATAAAGTCAATCTTATTTATCTGATATTTACAAATACGTTGGGCGGCTGCTATCTCTTGTATATTAGATAATATTAACGTTATAATAGTATGGCAATATAATTATAAGGGCTGTTTTTTCAGCTGATTAATATAATGCATCAAAAATTGATTAATAACACATTAATAACGCTTAATAAGTGCTACAAATTAGGTTTTTCGAGTTTTCGTTATGGCGTTCGCACCTTCGATATATTAACGATTCAATTTGATGTATCATTACTTTTATGGATGGTAGACACTCGTGTAAATAATGTTATAATTACGGTAACTATTTTATGGGAGAAGGTATATTATGAAAGAACTTAATCAAGCAGTATATTACACCACTGCTCAAGTGAAAGATAAGGTGGAGTTATCAGATCAGAATGTTCGAAAGTATGTCCGGCTGCTCGAGGACAGAAAGTATGAAGTAGCCAAAGATGAGCATAATAGAAGGTTGTTTTCACAAGGGGATGTAGAAGTCCTGAAAGCATTCATTAAGCTAGCGAAGCAGCCTGGCTATACTCTGGAAACGGCTGCAGATGAAATCATAGAACAAGTTCCAAGCATTGTCACCGAGAATTCCCAGCACATGCCTGCCAACGTTACCAATAGCGATATTAATCAGATGCTGGGTGTTGTCATGGATAAATTGGAAACGATGCAGCAGGAAAACAGGGAACTTAAGAATAATGTACATAGACTGGTGGAAAGGTTGGATGAGTATGGGAAGTATTCCCAGACGCTCTCACTTCAATACAGCGAAGAAGATAGAAATGAAGGATGGAAGCAAGGTGACGATTCCGATAACCATGAAGTCTTTGAAGAAGTCCAGCCTCAGGAGGCTCCACAAGTTGATGAGGAGGAAACTGAGGATCCGGAAGGAAGAACGATTTATACGAGTGATATTGAAGAATCGGAGAATGGTAATGCCTCCAATGTAGATATGAGCAACTATGCTGCTTCGGAAGAAGATGGAGAAAAAGAAGGTGCAGGTACGGCACCTCAGTCAGATAAACAAGATGAAGAAAAGGGCGGCTACTTCAGCAAACTGTTCAGCATGTTCAAAAAATAGAATCCAACCGGATATGAGTGAGGTTGAATTATGACAAAAGTGATATGGGTTACCGGGGCATCAAGCGGGTTTGGCATGGCCGTGGCAATGAAACTGTTGAAGGATACAGATCATATCATATGTGTAAGTGCGAGGAGAACGCATCTTCTAGAAGTGCTTGCCAGACAAGGCGCCAAGGTCTATCCACTGGATATTACAAAGACTGCTGAAATAGAAAGAGTCCGGAGGGCGATTGAGAAAGAATACGGCCCGATTGATGCAGTACTGGTGAATGCTGGTTTTGGTGTTTATGGACCTATTGAAGAAGTTCCTGAAGAAGCAATTAGGAGACAATTTGAAGTCAACGTCTTCGGAGCCGTCGAGACGGTTCGGGCTGTCCTGCCGTCGATGCGTCGGGAAAAGAGGGGGCGTATTGTGCTGACCAGCTCTTCAGCTGCACACGTTTCGAGTGCAGGGATGGGCTACTATGCTGCCACCAAACATAGTATTAAAGCAATTGGAACGGCATTAAGACAGGAAGTGGGGCACTTGGGAATTGACGTAGTGATGATTGAACCGGGGGTCGTAAAAACAGCTTTTGGACAGGTGGCACTGGATGAAAATTATATGGCGTCTAAATCCCCGGATTATCGTGCTCAGATGCGTGATTTGAAAGATTTCATGCTGAAGGCGTTTGACCGTGCTCCAGATTTGGATCACACCAGGGATGTGATGATCAAAGCCTTGCTTGAAGAGAGCGTAAACCCCATTTATCGGACTACCAAGGGTTCTTTTTTCTTGGGCTTCCTAAGCAGGGTGTTCCCTACAAGAATATATGATGTCATAGTGAAACAGGCGATTGGCCGGCTGCATTAGGTAATTGATGAAATTTCTGAAGCGATAAAGTGCAATTAGCTTTTAATGTATCGAAATTCATGGCATCATTATAAGCGTCTTTAAATCTATTTGAATTGGATTGATAGCATGTTTGAAACGTTTGATATCGGCAGCATATCCATACCTTCGGTCTATATGGCCATTTTATTATCCTTCATCGTCACCTACTTGATGTTATGGGAATCTGAGGATAAGAAAAGGCTGTTCAACGAATGGACGAATGCTATCATCATCCTGTTTTTGGTCTATAAGCTTACATACATACCGTTCAACTGGTTTGAGTTTATAAATAATCCAATGGGTGTGCTTTATTTCGATGGGGGTCCTGATGGTCTTCTAATGGCTCTGGCAGTAACTTTCTTCTACCTCTTCTACCGATCCCGGGGCTTGTTTTATGTGGAGGCCTATTGCATCTTCTCGGTCTCCCTACTTGCTTTCTATGGCGTACTGGAATTGAGGACCCTCCCCCAATGGCCTTATATCGCCCTGGCTATAATAACGCTTGCTGCATTGGTGCTGATCTACTTTATGTGGAGGCGTTTCAGGGTTATAATGTTCGTTACGGTAACGGTATTCATAATGCAGTTGTTGGGAAGGTTCTTCATATATAGTGGCCCTGAATCCTTAAGTATAAGCATTGTCCAATGGTGGATCATCATAAGTCTTATATATGTACTGTTATCGGCGAACAAGGGAGATGATGATGAGTAGGATGCGTCATGTCATCATTATCACCATATTACTTGGAGTGATTGGATTTACACTCTATGAGGCATTATCGAACAGTATGGGAGTGACCGGGAACCTTGATTCAAATCCGGAAGCCGGTCTTGAAATCGGTGCGAGGGCGCCTGATTTTACCCTTGGAACACTTGAGGGGGGAGAAGTGACGCTCAGTGAAGTTGGCAAGCCGGTCATGTTGAATTTTTGGGCCTCATGGTGTCCGCCCTGTAAGGCTGAAATGCCCCATATGGTCAATTTTTATGAATCTCATAATGATGATGTGGAAATCATTGCAGTAAATATGGTGCATCAGGAAAGCAACAGGGAAGACATGGAAACATTCCACGATGACTTTAAACTGAATTTCCCTATACCACTTGATGAAGATGGAATAGTGACGGAAATGTACCAAGTCAAGAGCATACCTACCTCTTATTTCATTAATTCAGATGGATACATCGAGTCGAAGTACATTGGTCCGATGACGGAACAGTCAATAGGCTCAGCTTTCGATAATATAGACTAAAAAAGGCACAGTGCATTTCTGCACTGTGCCTTTAGTGTATGATGATATATCTACATGAGGACTTCCGTCCATATCTTTACTGCTGTCCCCAAAATGAGTAGGGCCAACATCCATTGAAGAACCTTCGTGTTCATATTCTGCCCTGCCTTGGCACCTAAAGGTGCCGCAATGAGACTGGCTATGATCATGATGACAGCAGGACCATAAAGTACCTGATCCGTCACGACTTTACCGATTGTGGTGCCGATGGAGGAAATGAATGTGACGGCAAGGCTTGTGGCAATGGTTACCCTGGTAGGTATCTTAAGCACTACAAGCATAATCGGTACGAGTATGAACGCACCTGCAGCACCGACGATACCCGCTGCAGCACCGGTAATGAATGCGAGCGCAGCTGCCAGAGGACCATTGAAATCAAGGTCATCACCTGGATTGAATGGCACTTCCTTTTTTGGCAGGAACATCATGACTACAGCAATTGTTGCAAGTATTGCATATACGATGTCTATCTGTGTCTCGGTGAGGAATTCTGATCCGTATCCGCCCAGAAGACTGCCGATTAGGATGGCTCCGCCCATATAGGCGATCAATCTCATGTTCAAATAACCACTGCTCTTATATGCCCATACACCGGCAATCGTTGCAAAGAAAACCTGTACGGCACTGATGCCTGCCACCTCATGGGAGGTGAACGCAGCGATTCCAAGCATGGATGGAATATAAAGCAGCATCGGATACTTTATGATGGAGCCACCGATTCCTACCATCCCGGAGATGAAGGAACCGATGAATCCGATCAGAAAGATTGTGATGATGAAAGTGATGTCCATTAATTCATCGCTTCTTTAATGCCGGCATAGCCTTTTTCAATATTGACGACATTATCGAAGCCGCGCGCTTTTAGTGCACTCATTGCGATGGCTGAACGTACACCGGATTGGCAATGGACATAAATTGTGTCGTCTGTGTTGAATGGCACTTCTTTTTCGTCGAGATGACCAAAGTGGACATGATGTGCATTATCAAGGTTGCCTTCCTTATACTCGGAAGTGGAACGGACGTCCAGGATATGCTTATCTTCATGGTTTTTGACCAATTCTTCAGGTGTTACATTTTCGTAGGAATCATCGAAGTACTTGTCCGCTTTGTCTTCAGGGACGATCAGCTTAAGGTTGTCGAAACCAATGGATGCAAGATCTTCCTGAAGGGTTCTGCTGTATTCCGGATTCGCAATGACTGTCATCGGCTGATTATAATCCACATACCATCCTGCAAACTGAAGGAATTTTTCATTGTATGGGATGTTGATTGCGCCTTTTTTAAATCCTTTTTTGAATTCTTCCTTGCTTCTGAGATCGAACAGTTGGCCTGGAAGCGTATCAGGTGTCCCTACTTCGACTTCCTTCACTTTGAATTCAGGCAGGCCTTCTTTATTGACCTTCTTCATCTGTGCAAAGTAGCTTGGCGGCTCCGGCTGGTCACTCGTCAATTCTTTGATAAAGGCTTCTTTATCCTCGTATTCGAACACCCAGTTGTTTTTGCGCTCGTATCCAAGAGTGGACAATGGCACTGCACCAAGGGATTTACCGCACGCACTGCCGGCACCATGGCCTGGCCATACTTGCATGAAGTCAGGATAGTCGTTCATCTTCTTGAGGGAATCGAACATTGCGTTGGCACCTTCTTCAGTTGTGCCTTCCATTTTTGCTGCTTCTTCAAGCAGATCTGGACGGCCGATGTCCCCAACGAAAAGGAAATCCCCAGTGAAGATACCCATCGGCTCATCACTGCCGCCTCCACGGTCTGTCAGCACGAAAGAGATGCTTTCCGGGGTATGGCCTGGTGTGTGGATGACTTTCAGCTCGACATTACCGACATTGATGATGTCGCCGTCTTTGAGGTATACGGTATCTTCCGGCATATTTTCATATTTCCAGTTCTCGTCGCCTTCGTCAGATACGTATGCTGTCGCATTGAAGCGTTCTGCAGCGTCACGAAGGCCGGAAGCGAAGTCTGCGTGAATATGCGTTTCCGTCACCTGGGTGATGTTGAAGCCTTCAGCTTTAGCCACTTCCTCATATTCATCAATGACACGTTTTGGATCGATGATGATTGCTTCCTGTGTCTTCTGACAAGCTACCATATAAGAAGTCTGTGCAAGTTTTTTATCGAAGAATTGTTTAAAGAACATTATAAATACACTCCTTGAAATTTTGATTGATTGTTGTAGATGCGCGGGACAGCCTGTCCAATTATATGAAGAGGTTCAGGTTGCCGTTTTCCGCATCGCCGAGGTAGGTGCCTACGCCGCCGAAATTGACATTAGGGAGAAGCTCATCTTCATCAATGGCCATGATATCCATGCTCATTGTGCAGGCGACCATTTTGACGCCGAGTTTATCCGCTTTTTCGATCATTTCAGTAAGCGCGTCAACTTTCTTCTTCTTCATTACATATTGGATCATTTTGGATCCCAGGCCGAACATATTCATGTTGGATATTGGAAGTTTGGAAGCGGATTTTGGCATCATCATGCTGAATGCCTTATCCAGGCCGGATTTATTCTTTTTCGGTGCATTCGGGTCTTTGATGACATTGAGTCCCCAGAAAGTGAAGAACATGGTGACATCCTTGCCCATACTTTTTGCGCCGGTCGCAATGATGAATGACGCCAGTGCCTTATCCATATCTCCACTGAATACGACCATTGTTGCGCCATCTTTTGTTTCGACCATCTGATGGCCTTCGCCGGCAGCCTTGGCCTGTGGTGCATTCTTCTGCATCACTACTACAACCTTATCTTCTGATTTTTCATTTTTAAGAATGGTATTTCCAGTCTTGCGTGCCCATGCTTCGACATCCGTGCAGAAACCGAAGTCTGTGACCGTGATTTCCATCTGCTGTCCCGGCTCCAGTTCTCCCATCACTTCATTGACCTTAAGGAGAGGGCCTGGACATTGGAGCCCACTTGCTTCGACTTTTACCCGGTTTGGATCAAGTTCAACATTCTCAGTTGATGCTTCTGCAGTTTCGTCTACTGCTTCGTCTGCACTGTTGTATTTACCAGTGTATGCAGAGTAGCCTTCTTCAAGGTTCACTGCGTCGAAACCATTGCGTTTCAGTATTTCAACTGCATTTGCACCGCGTTTTCCGCGCTGGCAGTATACATGGATTTTCCTGTCTTTTGGAAGTTCTTCAAGGCGTTCTTCAATTTCATTGACGGATACATTGTCTGCCTCAGCAATGTGTCCCATTTCATATTCAAAAGGTTCCCTTACATCCAATAGATATTCATTTGCCTCGACCAGTTGGTCGGCATCATTAATGTGATACTTTGTTTGTGTGTTACTCATATTGCTAAATCATCCTCCTGTTTTTAATACCTATAGGGGTATAATAACAATGCTTTTTCAATTTGTCAAATACCTGTAGGGGTATTTTTTTAAAATAAATAAAAACAGATGGGATCATCTGCTCTTATTAAGCAATTCAACTGCTTCTTTGACGAGTTCGTCTGTATCTTCATCCGGATTGTTCATGGTCTCCCTCACGCACTGGACAAGGTTTTCGCTGACGATGACGTTCATTGTACGATTGAGTGCACTTTTCGCTGCGCTCAATTGGGTGACGACATCCTTGCAGTCCTTGCCTTCCTCAATCATTTTCAGTGCACCGTTGATTTGGCCCTGAAGCCGATTAATGCGATTGATTATAGCTTTATCGTAGACCGTCTGTTCTTCCAGTGTACCCAACAACATCACCTTCTTTATTTGATATATGAACATTATAAAGGGTGGAATTGCTTTTGTCAAATACCCCTAGAGGTATATGAAGACCAAGTGGTTCTCTTCCTTATATACCCGTGCGCGTATATATTACACATCAAAAAAAGAGCAACTGTGAAGTTGCTCTCCTAGTAGACGTCGCCGCAGGTTACAGCGAGTAGTGCTTTGATTGTATGCATGCGGTTTTCAGCCTGTTCGAAGACTTTTGAATAGCTGCTCCTGAATACTTCATCGGTCACTTCGAGTCCATCCACCCCGAATTTTTCATAGGCGAGTTTGCCTACATCGGTGGTTGTGTCATGAATTGCAGGCAGACAATGGAGGAAAATGGTGTTTTCCTTCCCGGTCATATCCATCATCTGCTGGTTGACCTGATATGGATGGAGAAGTTCATAGCGTTCCTCAAGTGCATCTTCTTCCCCCATGGAACACCAGACATCAGTGTATATGACGTCACTTCCATAGATGCCCTTTTCAACGTCTGAAGTGATCAGAGACCGGCTTCCCGACTGCTGCTGGAGCTCTTTGGCCAACTTCTGCACTGAAAGTGCAGGCTGTAGGGACTCGGGCGCCACGATATTGATGTTCACTCCAAGGATGGCACCCGTCACGAGAAGAGAATGGGACATGTTGTTTCTGCCATCCCCTACAAAAGTGACTGTTTTTCCATGGTATGTGCCGAGGTGTTCCTTTATCGTCAGAAAGTCAGCCAGCATCTGGGTGGGGTGCCATTCGTTTGTGAGGGCGTTCCATACGGGGACGCCGGCATGCTCACCGAGCTCCTCGACGGTTGACTGTTCAAACCCCCTGAAGGCGATGCCGTCAAACATCGATCCCAGTACTTTTGCCGTATCCTCGACAGATTCCTTGGCCCCGAGCTGCATGTCGTTCTTGCTTAAGTATTCCACGTTTGCCCCGAGTTTGCTCGCTGCCACTGTAAAGGCTGAGCGTGTACGTGTCGACTGCTTCTCGAAGATAAGAGCAATATGTTTGCCGCTCATGAAACGCTGAGGAATGCCATGCTTTTCCTTTGTCTTCAAGTGTTCCGCAAAGTCGATCAGGGTTTCCAGCTGATCTTTATCGAAGTCATATTCCTTCAAAAAATTCTTGCCATAAAAATTGATGAGTTTTAATTGCTTCGCCGCCCCAAGTAATCATCTCCCTGAAAAGTATTTAACGACAATTATACATGAATATAAGCAAAAATCAAATAATTATTTAAATTAATGCATAAATACATACAAATATTCATTGTATGTTATATATGATATGTACCTTGACTTTAGGCTGCAAATATCATAAACTACCGAATGGCGAACTTAATAAAGTTATTTTGAGAAAATATTCGTATTATGAGGAGAATTCCAATGGAAAATGTATTTGATTATGAAGATATACAGTTGATTCCGAATAAATGTATAGTGGACAGCCGATCAGAATGTGATACATCCGTAAAGCTGGGAAGGCATTCATTTAAACTGCCTGTTGTCCCTGCGAACATGCAGACAATCATTGATGATAGAATCGCCCTCAAACTGGCACAGGAAGGCTATTTTTACATCATGCACCGTTTCCAGCCGGAGAAACGCATGGACTTCATCAGAACGATGAAGGGCAAGGGGCTGATCACTTCCATCAGTGTTGGGGTCAAGGAAGAGGAATTCGACTTTGTCGATCAGCTGGAAAAAGAAAGCCTTGTGCCTGACTATATTACGATAGATATCGCCCATGGACATTCGAACAGCGTCATCAGGATGATCCAGTATATCAAGGAGCACCTGCCTGGAACCTTCCTGATTGCAGGGAATGTGGGTACACCTGAAGCAGTCCGTGAGCTTGAGCATGCAGGAGCGGACGCTACAAAAGTAGGCATTGGACCCGGGAAGGTATGCATTACGAAGATAAAAACAGGATTTGGCACAGGAGGCTGGCAGCTGGCGGCTTTAAGATGGTGTGCAAAAGCAGCTTCAAAACCCATCATTGCCGACGGCGGCATAAGGACGCATGGTGACATTGCCAAATCCGTGCGCTTTGGGGCCTCCATGGTGATGATCGGTTCGCTGTTTGCGGGACATGAGGAGTCACCGGGGGAAACTGTGGAGAAGGACGGCAAGAAATATAAGGAATATTTCGGTTCCGCTTCAGAGTTCCAGAAGGGCGAGAAGAAGAATGTGGAAGGCAAGAAGATGTATGTCGAGTACAAAGGCTCCCTCAGTGATACATTGAAGGAAATGGAACAGGATCTTCAATCCTCCATCTCCTATGCCGGGGGCGATAGCCTGGATGCGATCCGCACAGTAGATTATGTAATGGTTAAAAACTCAATCTTCAATGGGGATAAAGTGTACTGATCAGAAAAAGCCATTCTTTGTTGAACTGCCCCCAGTGTTGGACAGAGTCCAATACTGGGGGCAGTTTTTCATATGGATGCTATTCGGAATCCGGAAGCTCAAGGTTATGCAGGTCATGATACCTGCGTCTGGCTTCTATCATCATTTCCTTCATCGTATCGACATCTTCCGTTTCAATCGCGTCTTTAAGGAGGTCCATCTGTGATTTGAAGCGATCGATATGGTCGAGCAGATAGTCCTTGTTCATGATGAACAGTTCCGGCCATAGGTTTTCATTGATATTGGTGATGCGCGTCAGATCCCTGTAGCTGTCCCCTGTATACTGTTTTGTGTTCCTCTGTACATCATCACTGTTTATGAGAGACAACGCAATGACATGTGCCAGCTGGCTTGTAAAACCGATGACATCATCGTGGAACTCGGGCGTTACGGAGGAAACATTCTTGAATCCCATCCTTTTGACGAGGGAGGTCAGCAGTTCAATGTTTGAATCCTTGTTGCTGTCTGTCAATGTAAACAGATAATTCGCGCCCTTGAAGACTTCGCCACTGGCGTATTTCAATCCTCTGTTCTCCCTGCCGGCCATGGGATGGCCGAAGACGAAGTCTGCTGATTCGGGCAGAAGCGGTTCGATCTGTCCGATTATTGAGCGTTTTACACCGGTGACATCCGTCAGAATGACGTTTTCCTTTAGGAGGGGTATATATTTTTCTACCAATGTTTTCAGTATGAGTGGATATACTGCAAAAATGATCAGATCTGCATGGGGCAGGATTTCTTCGGGTTCGGTGAATCCTTGATGGATGATGCCTTCCCGTTCAGCATGCTGCAGTGTACTTTCATCTACATCAATCGCATATACAGTGTGTTCGTCTGCATTTTCCTTTAGGGACAAGGCGAACGAACCACCAATGTTTCCGAGGCCAACTATGACAATATTCATTCCTCTACCTCCACTTTTCTTCGTATTAGAGTAGTATAAACATAATTATTTTCTAAAGCAATATCGATATTTCTGACAATTCTGTATTGACAAAATAATTTTAGGGGGATATAATGACTCTCAACACATCTCAAAAGAGGCGATTATATGTTACTCACTAAACAACAACAACATAATCGATTTTACTTTAGCTATTTTTGATACCGTTTGTACCCATCATTGCGTACAAACGTAAAACAAATTTGTTTGTATCAGTGATGGCTAAAGCATTTTGTGATGTCTAGCCATTTATATAAATAAGTGGCTAGGGTTCAGGTATATCTTTTTATCAAATTCCACCGCCACTTATTATATAAATAAGTGGCGGTTTTGTTATACAAATTCTATTGGGAGGTTTTTTATTATGATAATTCATGTTGCGCATAATGCAAAAGAGCAGGAAATCCAGGAGCTGGTCAAGAATATAGAAGGAGCTGGTTTCGGGGTGAACCGTTCGGACGGCAAGAACCGGACAGTTATCGGATTGATTGGTGATACTTCAAGAGTGACGGAGAATGACTTTGCAAAATACAAGATTGTGGATGCTGTCCACCGTATCCAGGCACCTTACAAGAAGGCGAACAGGCAGTTCCACGAAGACGACAGTGTGATTGACATCGATGGTGTCAAAGTTGGGGCTGAAAACTTCATGGTATGTGCAGGTCCATGCTCTGTAGAGAACGAAGACGATATGGTTGCGCTTGGCAAGAAGCTTAAAGCAGCAGGTGCAAATACATTCCGCGGAGGCGCCTTCAAACCAAGGACGTCCCCATACGCTTTCCAGGGCCTTGGCCTTGAAGGACTGCGCATCCTGAACGTCGTAAAAGAGGAAACAGGACTGCCAATCGTATCTGAACTGATGTCCACCGACTACATCGATGATTTCGTCGAATCAGTGGATGTGATCCAGGTGGGGGCCCGCAACATGCAGAACTTCGATTTGCTGAAGGCAATCGGCGAGACGGATAAACCGGTATTGCTGAAGCGTGGCATGTCGGCAACGATGAAAGAATGGTTGATGTCTGCAGAATACGTCATGGCGGGCGGCAATGACAATGTCATCTTCTGTGAAAGAGGAATCCGCACTTTCGAAACCGCCACACGGAATACACTGGACATCCAGGCGGTGCCGGTCATCCAGAAAGAGTCCCACCTGCCTATCGTCATTGATCCTAGCCACGCAGCGGGTGTGAGGCACCTCATCCCATCAATGGCCAAAGCAGCAGTGATGGCGGGGGCGAACGGTCTTCAGATAGAAGTGCACGAAGATCCTGAAAATGCATGGAGCGACGGACAACAGTGCCTGACTCCAGATGAATTCGGAGAACTGATGCAGACAGTCAATATGCTGCTTGACATCGAAAAGAAAACAGCAGCTGGAAAACAGATCGTCCAACAATAAAATTAAGGAGGGATGGCCATGAATGAACATGAAAAATTGAGGCATAGAATCGATGAGCTGGATGCAGAACTGATTGCATTATTTGAAGCAAGAATGGAAGTTGCAAGCCATATTGCCGAATACAAATTGGAAAATGACATTCCTGTATTTGATGAAACGCGGGAAGAACAGGTCGTTTGTAAAAATGTAGGAAGATTACAGGACCAGAGCTTGGAGGTTTATGCAGATTCGTTTTTCAGGCACCTCATGGCACTCTCCAGAAAACGGCAACATGAAAACCTCAGGAACTACACACTCTCCCATAAACTATAAAGAATAGCCTGCGATGTTATCGCAGGCTATTCTAATTCTGTCAGGTCATAATAGGTGTTCTGGTAGGTTTCGTTGATCCAGTTGCTGAAAAGAAGATGTCCATGGCTTTTCCAACTGAATATTGGTGTGGCCGTCGGATTGTCCTCGGGGAAGTAGTTGTGGGGGAGGGCAATCTCGCGCCCCCCTGCCAGATCACGGTCATATTCATTCTTCAGCGTGTCCCGCTCGTATTCCAGATGGCCAAATATGAACAGGTCTCGCTGATCTTTTGTACTCAGGATGTCCGGTCCGAACTGCGGATGTGATGTGAGTATATTCAAATCGTCAATATTCTCTATCGCCTCCATATCAATCTGTGTATGCCGCGACTGGGGGACCTGGTAGACATCATCAAATCCCCTTAGAAGCGGATGGGTAGGGATCAGGTTGTTGTAGTCGAATACTCCGAACAGTTTGGTCGGCAATATGGATTTCTGTATGCCGAAGTAGTGGTTGAGGGCAAACTGTGCTCCCCAACAGATGAAGAACCTGGAGAACACATGGGTCCTCGACCACTCGATGATATCCCGCAGTTCTTCGATATAATCCACCTGATCGAAATCAAGTTTCTCCACCGGTGCTCCTGTGACAATCATGCCATCATATCGTCGATTGCGTACCTCCTCCAGATTATGATAATACTTCTGGAGGTGGCTGGTCGGCGTATTCCTGCTGTGGTGTGTGCTCATATACATGAAGTCGATATCGATCTGCAGCGGTGTGTTCCCGAGCAGACGCAAAAGGTGAAGTTCCGTTTCTTCCTTTTTCGGCATCAAGTTCAAAATGAGCATGCGAAGCGGGCGTATATCTTGCGTATGCGCCCGGGTTGCTTCTATAGTATATACATTTTCCTTATGGAGGCGCTCCCGGACCGGGAGCCCTTCAATAATTTTAATAGGCATTTAAATCGCATCCAGACCTTTTTTTAGATCGTCTATGATGTCATCCACATGCTCCAATCCGACAGACAGACGGATCATTTCCGGTCTTACGCCACCTGCCAGCTGTTCATCTTCCTTAAGCTGGGAGTGGGTTGTGGAAGCCGGGTGGATGACGAGTGACTTGGCATCTCCGACATTGGCAAGCAGTGAGAAGAGTTCGAGGGATTCTATGAACGTCTTTCCGGCTTCATACCCGCCTTTGACACCGAATGTAAATATGGAGGAAGCACCTTTCGGCAGATATTTCTTCTGGAGCTCATGATACTCGCTGGATTCGAGTCCAGCATAGTCGACCCATTCCACTTTTTCATGGTTTTCCAGGAATTCTGCAACCGCTTTTGCATTCTCCACATGTCTTTCCATCCGGAGCGACAATGTTTCAATCCCTTGTGTGAGCAGGAATGCGTTGAATGGAGAAAGTGCTGCTCCGGTATCCCTAAGCAGGGTGGTACGGATTTTGAATGCATAGGCAGCAGGCCCGAATGCTTCAGTGAAAACAAGGTCGTGATAGGATGCATCCGGTTCTGTGAGACCCGGGAACTTTCCGTTGTCCCAGTTGAAGTTTCCGCCATCGACGATTACGCCCCCGATGGAAGTGCCGTGGCCGCCAAGGAACTTTGTGGCTGAATGAACAACAACATGTGCACCGTGCTCGATCGGACGGCAGAGGTACGGAGTAGCGAATGTATTATCCACGATAAGTGGTATACCATTATCCTCCGCGATTTTCGCCAATGCCTCCAAATCTTCTACATTGCCTTCCGGATTGCCGATGGTCTCTACAAAGATAGCCTTTGTATTCTCCTTGATTTCACGTGAAACATTTTCAGGATCTTTCGCATCGACAAGGCTCGTTTCAATACCGAACTTTTTGAAGGTGTGGGTGAATAGTGTATGGGTCCCCCCATACAGGCTGGCGGAGGAGACGATGTGGTCTCCGGTGCTTGCTACAGCCTGGATGGCGTATGTAATGGCAGCCATGCCGGATGCAACGCCAAGGCCGGCGACGCCGCCTTCAAGTTCTGCAACACGTGTCTCCAAAGCGGCAGTTGTCGGATTCATGATACGGGTATAGATGTTGCCTACATCCTGCAAGCCGAACAGTTCTGCAGCATGCTTAGTATCATCAAATACGTAGGAAGTCGTCTGGTAGATGGGAAGCGCGCGTGAATTTGTAGTAGGGTCCACTTCTTGTCCGGCGTGAAGCTGTTTTGTTTCGAAACGATGATTCTCTGTCATTATTCATTCCTCCAGTGATATATTATAAAAAAGAGCCTGCCCAAAGATTAAGGGAGACTCTCGAGTCACTCATCTTTCAGGAACGTACCTGTTGGATTTAGCACCTTACCTAAAAGGTTGCCGGGCTTCGCAGGGCCAATCCCTCCACCACTCTGGATAAGCAAATATTTGATTAGGGACTATGTTACTATAAGGTCAGTTAATTTGTCAAATACTTTTAAAAATTTAAATAACGTAAAAGGAGGATGCATATGTACGATATTCTTATCGTCCTTTTGATGCTTGTGGCACTTCTTCTTTTCGTCTGGAGCCGCCTTCAACTGAACAGGACCAAAAAAAGCATGACTTCACATAATTATGCTGAAGAAATTTATCACCAGGTTTCAAAAGACAGAAGAGCGGGGAAGACGAGAGGCGAAGTAATCGAAGTGCTGAAGAAGAACTACGGACTGGATCAGCATGAAGCGGAATACATATACCGCCGTACTGCAGATGAACGAAAGGGGAATGGCTGATGAAAATTGTGGAACCCGAACCTCTAAAATATGAAGGTGGTACCAGAGCAGTTATGCTGCTGCATTCTTTCACAGGTACTGTCAGGGATATGAAGCCATTGGCGCAGCACCTTCACCAGCATGGATATACTGTCCATGTCCCGAGTTTTGAAGGGCATGGCATGGGACCTTCAAAGCTCGTCGAAACCGGTCCCTCAGACTGGTGGCAGGATGTCCTGGATGAATATCGTTTCCTCAAGGATAAGGGGTACGAAAACATTGCAGTTGGCGGTGTATCCCTTGGGGGTGTATTGGCCCTCAGGGCAGCAGAAAAGCTTGAAGCCATCAATGGTGCTGTAAGCATGTCCGTCCCGCAGGGCAAGGATGTCCAAGATATAAACAGGAGGGTGTTGAGCTATACAAAGAATTTCTTGAAGTTTATGGGGGAAGATGAAGAAAAGGTCAGGGAAGCAGTCGACTACTACAGGGATCATCCGATGGGCAGCCTTGAGGACTTCCGGAAGCTGATCGATGAAGTACATGAAAATCTGGGGCATATCGATGTTCCCGTAGCGGTCAAATATGGAGAAAAAGATGCAGAATTATATATGGAGAGCGCTAAGAGTATATATGAAAACATCGACCATAGTGGAAAGGAAATCAAGTCTTATGAAAATAGTGGTCATCTGATGACGAGAGGGAGGGACCAGGAGGCGCTTTTTGATGATATCCGCACATTCTTTGACGCGCTCGACTGGCAGTGATGAATATGAATTGCTGCAGCAGAGACTTTCTTCATTTGCCAATATAACGCAATAAGTTTAATATGAAGTTACTGTGTTTTTAAAATTTTTGGAGAATTTGGAGTGGTCAAATTGCAGGATTTCAGACAGTCCTTGAAAATAGGCTTCGCCTATACGGGGGTAGTAGTGGGGGCAGGGTTCTCCACTGGACAGGAGATACTACAGTTTTTCACCAATAATGGAGCAATGAGTGTCTTTGCAATATTACTTTCCGGTCTTTTGATTCTTTTTACAGGCAAGTGGACCGCGGATGTCGGCTTTGATATCAAGGCGGAATCCCATGTGGATTCCCTCTTGAACATGTTTGGCAATACATTCGGTCGGATTATCGACATTGTGCTTGCGTTTTTCCTATACGGAGTAGCCGTGATCATGTTTGCAGGTGCAGGCTCGACTTTTTATGAAAGTTTCGGCGTAGCACCATGGATCGGTTCGCTGGTACTGATCATCGGTGTCTATATCACATTGAATATGGGCTTCAGCCGAATTGTACTGGCGCTGGGGGCCATTACACCGTATCTGCTTGCACTCGTGGTCATCATTGCTGTTGTCAATTTCCTGAATCCAGCCGTGTCACTCGGCGAAGTGGATCAGTATGCACAGCCTGGTGAAACCACGTTCGGACCATGGTGGTGGGATGCGATTACATATAGTGGCTTTACAATCGCTGTAGCATTCAGCTTTTTGACGATGATGGGATCCGATTCCAGTTCAAGGAAAGTTGCAGGGTTGGGTGGGCTTATAGGAAGCATCATTATCATCCTGCTTATGTTCCTCATCAATAATGGCCTGTTGGCACGTATGGACCAGGTCAATGAATTCGAATTGCCGATGCTGCTTCTGGCCACTGAAATCCATCCAGTGCTCGGATTTCTACTATCGATAGCGATGCTGCTGGTCATATATAATACAGCCGTCGGCATGCTCTATCCTTTTCTCGTACGATTCAGCCAACCGAAAAGCCGCCGTTACAATATTATGCTGCCAATAGCATTGATTCTGGGTTACATCCTCAGCTTTGTCGGTTTTGCTGACCTCGTGGGGACCGTTTATCCGGTAATGGGCTATGTAGGATTATTACTTGGTATTGCCATGTTCCTCAAGTGGCTCAACCTCATGGTGGCGAAAAAAGTGCCTCAATGATGAGAAACGCCCCCGAAAGTCGTGCCGCAACCAACTTTCGGGGGTGCTTCTTCGTTATTCATCCTCTCCTATAATGAAGACATTCATATTCGAAAGGACATCAATTGTCTTGTCATGGAGTGTTCTATCAGTGCTGGCTGATAGATCCTTGTTGAGCGTAATATCCGCCTGGGGGAAAATGTTCTGGATGACCATGATGTTTGCGAGGACGCAGACATTCGTCTCTGCACCGACAAATTCAATGGTCCGGTTGGTCTCCACTTCATCTCCATAGTTTTTTTGTATCTTTCTCGCTTCTTCGGGAGGGATGCCATAGAATGTCTTTACATATTCATCCCCGTGGGTTTCAAGCAGCTCACGGAACTGTGGGAAAATCTCTTCGTCAAAACGAATACTTTCCAGGCTCCGCTTATCCTGTTCGAATTCCGGATAGAGATTGCGTGTATATAGGATGGATTCGCCATTATCTATGGCCTGCCGGATACGTGCTTCAATGCCGTCCCGCACTTCTTTTGTGGAATTTGCGTATCCTGTTCCCCTTTCGTCGAAAATATCATTTTGGACATCTATTACGATGAGCATTCGATCTACTCCTTCATATTGGGAATCAATTGTGGATTCATGTTAACCATTTACCCACTTAATGTGCTTTCATACCGTCAGCCTTGAAATTCGTCCCTATTTTGGGTTACCATATACATAATCATATAAAAAGGTTGCCTAGGGTTCCGACATTTGAAGATGGGCCTGGTCCGAGAGGCGGCACATGAAGTTTATTCATGACACGGAAGGATAAAAGCCTGGGAGAGAATGCCATTCTCTTTCGGGCTTTTTTAATTTCACAGGAGGTAGAATATGACGAGGCAATGGATCAAAGTTGTAATCGCAAGTATTTTTGAAGTGGGATGGGTGATTGGCCTCACTCATTCAACGACATGGTATGAATGGATTGGCACCCTGGTTGCCATCTTTTTGAGCTTCTATCTGATGATAGATGCAGGCAAATATTTGCCGGTCGGCACGGTTTACGCCGTCTTTGTCGGTCTGGGTGCGTTCGGAACGGTGTTTTCGGAAATCATTCTTTTCGGCGAACCTTTCGTTCCCCTTAAGATTGTTCTAATTTCACTCATACTTGTTGGTGTCATCGGATTGAAAGTCGTGACGGATGACAATGCAGACAGGGAGGCAGGATGAATATGGCATGGGTATCACTTATTGTAGCAGGACTGTTTGAAGTATGCGGTGTACTATCGATAAATAAACTGCATAGGGACAAATCCTTATTCTCACTCATTCTACTGCTGATATTTTTCGGCTTATCCTTTTTCTTCCTGTCGCTCGCACTTGAAGTATTGCCGATGGGGACCACCTATGCGGTATGGACAGGCATCGGGGCCTCTGGTGGGGCACTGCTCGGCATGGTGTTCTTTGGGGAGTCGAAGGATTGGAAGCGCATCTTCTTCATTATGCTCATCATCTTTGCGGTAGTTGGATTGAAGTTGATCTCCTGATGCGCTCAACTTGAAACTTCATGGGACTCAATACTCGTTTCATTAAGCAGATTGAGCAGGGCGAGTGTGCTGGTCGATTGGAATCTGACGTCCGGTGTGAGCAGGTAGAAGTACCTGTCGAGTGACATATCATTATAATTGATGTGCTGCAGCCTTCCAGTCTCGAGTTCATGATGGATGGTGTGCTTCGACAGCAGTGAAAGGCCGATGCCGCTTGCTACAACATTCTTGATCGCCTGGGTACTGCTCAAGGTGATTGTTTTGGGACGAATGCCGAGACGTTCGAAAACCTGCTCCTGAAAATGCCGGATACCGGAGCCTTCTTCGCGGATCAGCCAAGTCCTCTCTTCCAGTGTCTGGAGGGAGGGGGAAGCGGGCAAGGCGGCATCCCCTATGATGTACATGGCATCTTTGAGAAGCCGGGTAATGTTGACTCTGGGATCGGTGATCTCATCTTCAATAATGCCTATATCAAGGTTAGAGGATTTTATACCTTGCATAATGGCTGCCGAATTGCTGATATGGACCTCAGGTATTATTCCCGGATATTTCTTAACAAGTTTCGCAAGTATGGAGGGAAGAATATACTCTCCATAAGTGTAGCTTGCCCCAATCTGAATCGGGCCCTTCGTCTCTTCCTGAAGGTCGTGGATGAGGTGATGCATCCTTGCTTCGAGAGATATCATCTCTTTGACGTGATGATAATATATCTCTCCTGCTGGATTCAGTCTAATTCCACGGGTCGACCGTTCAATCAATGTAATATCAAGCTCTTCCTCAAGCTGTTTGATGTAGTCCGAAACTGCGGGTTGGGTCATGTGAAGCATATTCGCCGCCCGTGTGAAACTTCTTTCCTCAACAACTGCGACGAATACCCTTGCTGTCTGATTAATCATGTTAAAACCCTTTCCATAACCTATTAGTTATAAATAATATTATTATATACTATTTCACTTATGCTTCCTACCACTCTATCATGAGGTACGGAGGCGTATATTATGAGAGTTGAAAAGCCACAATTTTGGTATGGCATTCTTTTTACATTCTGCATAGCAGTACTCAGTTTCGGAATCGCCCAATTGCCGGGTTTCAACTATATTGGGCCACTGGCGACTGCAATTATCCTTGCATTCATATACAGGCAGATTTTTGGCTACCCTGACAAGCTGAGATCGGGCATACAATTTTCAGCAAAGATACTGCTACGTGCAGCAATCATTCTGTATGGGCTGAAACTCAATATAGATACTGTATTCAGTGAGGGGCTGCCACTTTTGATGAAATCAGCGATTGTCATTGTTCTGGCCATCCTCCTGTCCTATACTCTGACGAAAATCTTCAAAGCCGATATGACCCTTTCCATGCTGCTTGGAGTGGGGACGGGTGTATGCGGTGCTGCTGCCATTGCTGCAGTTGCTCCCATCATCAAAGCGAAGGATGAAGACACTGCGGTGAGTGTAGGCATCATTGCACTGCTGGGGACGGTATTCTCAGTTTTCTTTCTCATCGTCCGTCCCTATCTGCCGGTGGATGATGTGCTTTATGGAATATGGTCGGGTTTAAGCCTGCATGAACTCGCGCACGTAGCGCTTGCTGCAGAGCCAGCTGGTGAAGAGGCGCTGGCGTTCGCATTGCTCGCCAAGCTTTCAAGGGTCTTTTTGCTTGTGCCCCTATGCTTTATCTTCATCTGGTATATGAGGCGGAAACAGAGCAGGACAGGAGAGGCCAAAGTGGCTTTTCCATATTTCCTCATCGGATTCGTAGTGATGAGTCTGGTGAATAGTTATGTATTGGGGGATATTGTGAGTTTTTCTGAAGGGTTCATGACTCTTATCTCCAATCTGACTACATTGTTGCTGACGATGGCGATGATTGCACTTGGACTGAACATCAATATGAGGGATATGGCTGGCCGTACATCAAGGCCATTTGGAATCATACTATTTGTTTCCATAGTAATTGCCATAACTGTATATATTATAAAATAAAACCGTTTCCTGAAAGGAAACGGTTTTACTCTAGGCGAGATATTGTTCGACACTGTCGTTGTTTGTAACAATCAGGAATACCTTTCCTTCATCCATTTCACTTTCATAGCTCTTAGCTTCGGATTCTGAAAAACCGAGATTCTGAAGCTGTTTACGGAGAAGGTCGCCTTTTTTCTCGAATGTAGATTTTACTGCTTCGCCGACGCCCATTTCACTCAGGCCGACCGTGCTGACGCCTGCGTTGTCTGCAATGCGTTTGGTACGGTCATCGTCGTGGGAGATGACATAGATGTCATCTGCGCTTACATCTTTGGAAGTGAGTTTACTAATATCGTCTTGGAGTGCTTCGTCATTTGTATACGGTTTGATGAATGGTTTCATGTGCGTGATTCCTCCTAAGTGTATTGATATTAACGATTCACAGGAATAATTCCCCATTATCCTCTTGTTAAACATGGCTGTATTGACAAATGGCGGCAAAGTATTTAGTATTGCAATGTTGTAAAACTCTAATGATCGGAAGGTGACTCTGTTTGAATGCGGTCCTGATAGCGGTTTTTGTAATGATTTTATTAAGTCTCTTCAGATTGAACGTAGTGCTGGCACTATTTATCGGCGCACTCGCTGGCGGAGTGGTTGCAGGTTTGGGATATGGTGAAGTCATCACCATATTTACGGAAGGTATTGTAGGTGGAGCGGAAATTGCACTCAGCTATGCGCTCCTCGGTGGATTTGCTGCGTTGATTGCGTATAGCGGCATTACAGAAGTGTTGGTAGGCTTCATAATTAAAGCGCTGAAGAAAGAGCAGTCCAAAAAAGCGCGTATCATTGCGAAGGTATCAATCATAGTTGCCCTTCTTGCGGTATCGATCATGAGTCAAAACCTCATTCCGGTACATATTGCATTTATCCCGATTCTCATTCCACCATTGCTCAGCCTGATGAATGAACTCGGTTTCGATCGGCGCCTCATTGCAGTGGTACTGACTTTTGGTCTGACTTTCCCCTATGTACTTCTTCCAATCGGCTTTGGCCAAATATTCCAGAATACGATTGTGACAGGATTCGAGTCTGCGGGGATGAATATCGCCTTCGGGGAAGTGGCGCCTGCACTTGTCATTCCTGCGAGCGGCTTTGTCGTCGGCCTGGTTCTGGCGTTATTCTACTATAGGAAGAACCGACGATATGAAACGAAAGATATCGCTTCCGAAGGCGTTGCAGAAGTGAGTGTCAAAACAGTCTCCATTGCTGTGATTGCAATTGTGGCGACGTTTGGTGTCCAGATTCTGACGGATTCCATGATATTTGGCGCATTGGCGGGAATAATGGTCTTTTTCCTGTCCTTCCAGTTCAAATGGAGCAGGCTGGATAATGAACTGGTCAATGGTATCAAGATGATGGCCTACATCGGCATCGTTATGTTGGCCGCCAATGGTTTTGCAGCTGTCATTTCAGAAACTGGGCATGTGAGTCCGCTCGTCGATGGCATAGCGAACATCCTCTCGGACCAGAAGGTTCTGGTGGTCATTTCCATGCTGTTTGTCGGTCTGGTAGTGACGATGGGAATCGGCTCCTCGTTCGCCACCATTCCGATCATCGCGAGCATCTTCATTCCGATGGGCATGGAACTTGGACTGTCGATACCGGCTATCATTGCAATCATTGGCACCGCCGGTGCCTTGGGTGATGCTGGCTCGCCAGCCTCCGATTCGACACTTGGACCGACGGCTGGACTTGCTGCCGACGGCCAGCACAATCATATATGGGATACATGCGTCCCAACATTCGTATTTCTGAATATACCTGTCCTGATTGCAGGGTTCTTTGCCGGCATGATCCTATAACTTTCAAAATCCACCCGGAGCCGCAGCTCAGGGTGGATTTATAACATCCAGAAAAGGTGAGTACATGTACCATACAGATTCCATAAGAGAAATGTATAAACAGTTCATCAGAATATTGTGGCCCATCATGATCACCCAGGTGCTCCTCTATTCCATGAACCTGATCGATACGATGATGTCAGGGAGGGCAGGGGTGGACGACCTGGCTGGCGTAGCCATCGGATCCAGTTTTTGGGCCCCTGTTTCCACAGGCATCAATGGGATACTGTTGGCCGTCACGGCCATCGTGGCCCAACTGCTGGGTGCGGGTCAGAAAGAGGCGGTACGGCACAATGTCCAGCAAGCTATCTATGTAGCAGTGGGGCTCACGGCCATTATCCTATTAATCGGCATGTTTTTTTTAAATGATATACTGGATATCATGGGGCTGGAAGCGTCCGTCCACCAGATATCCTACTACTACCTTGTCGCTCTATCCACCGGTGCGCTGCCATTATTCTTTTTCGGCGTATTGCGCAACTTCGTTGATGCACAAGGCCTTACACGTATATCGCTATACGTTATAACAACATCATTGCCTTTGAACATATTTTTCAATTATGCTTTAATTTTCGGGAACTTCAGATTTCCTGAGCTCGGAGGCGTCGGTGCCGGTTTTGCAACATCCATTACCTACTGGCTCATGTTTCTCCTCATGATCCTCATGGTTATGAAGGTCACTCCACTGAAGGGGTTCAACATATTCAGAGGATGGTCGCGGCCTTCAGCAGAGACCATATGGCACCATTTGGCCGTAGGTGTGCCGATTGGAGTCCTTATATTTGTAGAAACCAGCATCTTTTCCATGATGACCCTTTTTATCGGAGTGATGTTTACCACAAATATCATTGCAGCCAACCAGGTCGTACTCAATTTTACTACGATGCTGTTCATGCTGCCGCTCAGCATATCCATGGCAATGACCATCGTTATAGGCTTCAGTGCTGGAGGTGGACGCCATGAGGATGCAAGGCGTTATAAAATGATGGGAGTCATTTCAAGCCTTGGATTGGTGAGCGTGGCTTCCACTATCCTATACTTTTTCAGGGAGCCCATTTCATACCTGTATACGGACGACCCTGAAGTTGTGGCCGTTACAATGCCGTTATTCCTTTTCGCCATCGTCTACCAGTTCTCCGATGCGCTGCAGGCGACTTTCCAGGGGATATTGAGAGGATATAAGGATGTCATCCTGCCTTCAGTCATCGCCATCGTTTCCTACTGGCTGATCGGCATGTTGGCCGGCTATCTGTTGGCTTCCAGAACTGTTCTTGAGGTCTACGGATTCTGGGTCGGCATTTCCATTGGTCTTACCTCTGCAGCCGTTGGTTTCTATATTCGGCTGAAGCATATTGAAAACAAAAATATGTTTAACTCTTCCCAAAATGCGCAATAAGTAGGTATAAACAAGATGGAAGGGGAGTAGGATTATGGAGAACTTGAATAATCCCAAGTATAAATATTTTGATGATAAATTCAGCAAACAGGAACAGCCGTACCCGGGTGTACAGAATGAGATGACCCCGGTACCTGATTGTGGAGAGGAATCCTATAAAGGTAGTGACAGGCTGACCGGAAGAAAGGCGCTAGTCACCGGAGGCGATTCCGGAATCGGACGTGCTGCAGCCATTGCATATGCGAAAGAGGGTGCGGATGTTGCCATCAGCTATCTTCCAGACGAGGAGTCGGATGCCGAGGAGGTTAAAGAAGTGATCGAATCGGCTGGGAGGAGAGCGGTGCTCCTGCCAGGAGATTTGAGAGATGAATCATTTGCAAGGCAGCTTGTCCATGATGCAGCCAAAGAATTGGGTGGACTGGATATTCTGGTGATGAATGCCGGAATGCAGCAGTATATAAATGATATAAAAGGACTGGAGACAAAGCAGCTTCAGGATACTTTCACCATCAATGTATTCTCGAACGTATGGATGCTCCAGGAAGCACTGGATCATCTTCCTGAAGGCGGCAGTGTTATTATAACAACCTCCGTACAAGCTTTCAGTCCAGCATCCATCCTGGCGGATTATGCAATGACGAAGAGCGCACAGGTGTCCTTCATCATTTCGATGGCTCAGGAGCTCGGGCAAAAAGGCATCCGTGTAAATGGGGTGGCACCGGGACCAGTATGGACAGCATTGCAGATTTCAGGAGGCCAGCCGCCGGACAACATCCCGGAATTTGGCCAGAATACACCATTGCAGCGTGCCGGTCAGCCTGTTGAACTGTCCGACACCTATGTGTTGCTCGCTTCAGACAGCGGCAGCTATATCACCGGCCAGATCTTCGGAGTGACAGGCGGCATGCCGATTAATACGTAGATACAAAAGTCGTGTTGAAACTTAAAAGAACACCCCTCAGGATGAAGCAGGTTCCTGAGGGGTGTCCTTTATTTTATCGCCAAATATACTTGAGCATTTTACCGAAAAGCTTGGCATTGGGATATCTGAAGGGTAAGTCAAATCGTGTCGTCTGATCTAGAATGCTTTTTTCATGGGTGAAAGTCTCGAATGAGTACTTTCCATGATACCTTCCCATCCCACTGTTGCCACGACCACCGAAAGGAAGGTGTGGATTGACGAGGTGGAATACGGTGTCGTTTACAGCGCCGCCACCGAACGGTACAGATTGGATGACCTTTGCAGATTCGGTTTTTTTATCGGTGAATACATACAGGGCCAATGGATCGGGCAGGTCCCTGATATCGAGCAACGCCTTATCAAGGGAATCGAACTCGAGTACAGGCAAGACAGGACCGAAAATCTCCTCCTGCATTGCATCATGTCCAAAATCCACGTTATCGATAATTGTCGGCTCTATGGAAAGTGTGGATTGGTCTGTATGGCCGCCATGGACTACATCACCTTGTATCAGATCTTTGACCCGGTCAAAGTGTTCCTTATTGACTATGTGCATGTAGTCTCCATTCCTGAAAGTCTCACCATAAAATTTCTCGGTGTAGTATTTCAAGTGGCGAATCAGTTCCTTCTTGATGGAAGCATGTGCATAGACGAAATCAGGAGCCACACAAGTCTGGCCGGCATTGATGAATTTCCCCCATACAATCCTCTTGGCAGCAATTTTCAAGTTGGCGTTTTTTGTTACGATGGCTGGTGATTTACCTCCCAGTTCAAGGGTGACCGGTGTAAGGTGCTGCGCTGCTTTCTCCATGACGATCTTCCCCACATGGGACCCCCCTGTATAGAAGATATAGTTGAAGGGCAGATTGAGAAGGCTCTGGTTCGTTTCGATACCCCCTTCTACGGAAGCTATATATTTTTCGGGGAAAACGAGAGAGATGATATCGCTGATCACCCGGCTGATGGCTGGTGTATGTTCTGACGGTTTGAGAATGGCGGTGTTACCCGCACCGATTGCACCGATCAGAGGCCCGATGGCCAGATTAAATGGATAATTCCATGGTGAAATGATAAGCGTGACCCCGTAAGGCTCCTTATGGATCTTTGAAGTTGAACCGATATGGCTTGCTGGCGTCTTTACTTTTTCTGTTTCCGCCCATTTTTTAAGATTTTTTATGGAAAGGTTGAGATCATGGTACACATACCCGATCTCGGTCAGGTACCCTTCAGTTTCTCCTTTGTTCAAGTCCATTTTCATGGCTTCGAGCAGAGCGTCTTCATAATAATGGACGGCCCTTTTCAGTTGCCTGAGCGACTCGATCCTGAATGGGATGCTGTGCGTCTTTCCAGATTGGTAAAATTGCTTTTGTCTGTTGAATAAAGATTCATGCATATCTATTTCACTCCTCATTTGTATATGTACCCAAGTAGGTAACGAATATGTGATTTCTCCATTGAAAAATGCCCATATCATACTACACTATTTTTTAATTTTCACTTTAATTAATACTTCTTTACAGAATGATAATATTTTATATGATTTGTGTAAAAATGATTGCTTTTAACCCAAATGGCACTATACTTAATGTACTACATGAAAAAGGTGATCAAATGGAGACTAAATTAAAAATATTGGAAGGTAGATTGACAGCCTACCAATTGAGTGAGGCCCTGGGCATTCCGATGGAAACGGCGCAAGGTCTCTTGAACGAAGAACTGGCAATAGAGCAGCTTGATGAAGCAATCAAAGCAAAGATCACTGTATTGGAAAGCGCACTATTTAATCAGTAGTCATGTAGCCTTTCACTATACATGTTTCCTGCATTTCATAGGAAAGTGTTTAAATGCAATTCACATTTATTGTTTAATCTTCTTCCTGTGATATAATTAACTTTAGTTTGATTAATTGGTTGAGGAAGGTGAATGCATGGATATTGGTTTGAATTTTGAATTAATGACTGAAAAGCTGACAGCTTACCAAATAAGTAGAGCTGTGGATATCTCCATTGATCAGGCTCAATCAATTATAGACGGACAGGTCGATATTGATGACCTGGACCAAGAGACGATAGACAAACTTAAAAATTTGAACGATAAACTGATGAACTGAGGTCGGCTGCAGCCAATCTCAGTTTATTTTATACAACTTTAGGCGGTTTAATTCAGGACAGGCAGATGATAACATATAATATACGCTTAAATATATGTATAAAGGAGCCTTTCCAATGAAGTTACTGATCCTTTCAGGAAGTGCTTTTCCAGATTCGCATACACATTCGATTGCCAAAATTATCGAATCTCTTGTGGAACAGCCGGAACACGATGTAACCCATATAGACCTCAGGGAAATGGACATTCCTGTATTCGGCCAGGGAAAGACCGAAGATATAGAAGTCTTGAAACGTCATGCTGAGAATGCAGATGCCATCGTCATCGGCACGCCGAACTACCATACCTCATTTTCCGGTCTGCTGAAAAATGCATTGGATCATCTGTCGATAGACGAATTTGAGATGAAACCGGTTGGACTCTTCTGCAACAGTGGCGGCATGAGGAATTCCGATCCTTTGACGCAACTCCGGATGGTGATGAGGGGCGTACATGCGATGGTGCTGCCATTACAGGTGTGTACATGTGATGAAGACTTTGAAAAGACCAGCGAAGGATACAAGCTGGTCAATAATGCACTGAAAGAACGACTGAGTGTCATGATTGATGGTCTGGTCCGCCAGTCACATTCCGAGACGATAAGCATCTGATGCATCAGATGCTTATTTTAGTATGGAGATCAATTGAAACGGATGGGGAAAAGTGGACAGATGAATAGAAGGATGAAAGAAAATATTCCGGTTCTTATATTGCTGGGTGTCATGGCCATATTTCTATTGGCATTCATGGTATCAGAAACGACGCTGTTCAAGGGTGGTGGAAATATCCATAATTTTGATGAAGCAGTGGAACGTCAAATCAACAATGGTACAGCGGATCTGAAGCTTGAAAAAGGCAGAATTCGCCAAGCTGAAAACGATGAAATCAGAAATGCGATGAAAGTCCATGGAAGTCCTGCCGAATATCAATTTTTGAATCTCACTGAAAAAGTGGATGTGACAACTGAAGAGCTGGAGTGGTTGTTGGAAGGCAAAGGCATACTTGAAGGCCGCGGAGATGTGTTCATTGAAGCGCAGGAAAGATATGATATAAACGCCCTGTATCTCATCAGTCATGCCCAGCTCGAGACAGGCAATGGGAGATCGCAGCTGGCTCAAGGTATTCGTGTAGGGGATGACATGTACTATAATTTCTTTGGCATCGGTGCTTTCGACCGCCAGGCAATCGAAGAGGGTTCGGCCTATGCAGCACGTGCCGGGTGGTCTACTCCTGAAGCTGCCGTAATCGGAGGTGCAGAATTCATCAGGGAAAATTATCTGGATCAGGGACAGCAGACACTGTATGCGATGCGCTGGAATCCGGGAAATCCAGGGAGTCATCTTTACGCGACCGATATAGAATGGGCATTGAAGATAGGGCGTATTGTCGAATTGCATTATCAGAAATTGGAGAAGGACGCAGGCGATTTCCATAAAGATTATTATAAGGATTGAAAAGAGTCCAGCCTTAAAGGCCGGACTCTTTTTTAATGCGCCAGGGATGGCTGTATATGTTGAACGAATCGCCACGGATGAAACCGACAGCTGTAATGTTCAGATCTTCCGCCAACTGTATCGCGAGGTTTGTGGGGGCTGATTTGCTCAGTACAATGCCGACACCGATCTTTGCGGCTTTTGTCAGTACTTCGGATGAAATGCGTCCGCTGAATACAAGAACTTTGTCCCGGACGGGGATACGGTTCTGCAGACAATGGCCATACAGTTTGTCCAATGCGTTATGTCTGCCGATGTCCCCCCGATGGGCAATGAGACTATCCGGTGTACCCAGACTTGCATTATGTATGCCGCCCGTTTCCTTGAATATGGTGCTCCGCTCCTGCATGGCATGCATCAGTTCTATGCATTGCGATGGGGTCAGGGTCGTTTTGGCCATTGAAACCTTTGCAGTGTCCACATCGTTCTGGAAATAAAACTGGCGGCTTTTGCCACAGCAGGATCCGAGGATGCGTTTGGAATAGATGAAATGATCAGTGGGGATTTCCCTGTTCAGGCGGATGTGGCAGAAGCCCCCGTGGTCGTCCAGGTTCATGGATTCTATGTCGCTGAACCGTTTTATCGCCCCTTCAGAGGCAAGAAAGCCGATAACCAGTTCCTCAAGATGTTCTGGGGAACATACCAGCGTTGCAAATTCCACATCGTTCAAGTAGATAGTAAGAGGGAACTCCTCTGCCACAGCATCTTCCACTTCCACCATCTGATCATCACTGTAGCGGAGAATCTTTTTGTTGGTTGTGGCCTTCAATTTTTTCCCTCCTTTTGATATTATTGAAAACGCTTCCCCTTTATAATATAATGAAAATTAATTTACAGTAGTCCAAACATATTCTATAGCGTAAAGGTTTTTTTGTAAACAATTAAAACAAAGGGGCGCTTCAATTGAAAACAAAGAAAAACCGTTGGCTCATCGCATTGGCAGGAGTGGGGATACATATTTCGATAGGCTCTGTCTACGCATGGAGCGTATTCACTTCACCACTCCAGACCGAATTGGGATGGAGTTTGAGTAATGTTTCATTTACGTTCAGCCTGGCAATCCTGTTTCTCGGGTTGTCTGCAGCCTTTATGGGCCATTTCGTAGAAGCGAAAGGACCGCGTATCTCAGGTCTTGTTTCTACAGGGTTTTTTGCCTCCGGTCTCGCGATTGCCGGGTTTGCCGTACAGATAGAGAGTCTTTGGCTATTATATCTCGGTTACGGTGTTCTGGGAGGAATTGGACTTGGGATAGGATATATCACTCCCGTATCGACTCTTGTAAAATGGTTCCCTGACCGCAGGGGGATGGCGACAGGGCTTGCCATTATGGGGTTCGGTTTCGCCGCAATGCTGGCAAGTCCAGCAATGGAGTTCATGATTGAATCATTCAGCATCGCAGTGACTTTCTATGTGCTTGCTGTGGTCTACTTCGTAATTATGCTGCTCTCGAGCCTCTATTTGGAGAAGCCGCCGGAAGGCTACCAGCCGGAAGGTGTGGATTTGGAAGAAGAGAAGACAGCGAAACAGGATGCGGTGCAGCTTACAGCGAATGAAGCGATCAAAACCAGAAGGTTCTACTTCTTATGGCTCATGCTCTTCATAAACGTGACATGCGGCATTGCAATTCTTGCTGTGGCGAGTCCAATGGCCCAGGAAATCGCTGGTCTATCTGCGGGCGCAGCTGCACTGATGGTCGGGTTGATGGGCGTGTTCAACGGTGGTGGAAGGCTGGCGTGGGCGACGGTGTCCGACTATCTGGGACGTCCCAATGTCTACACAATGTTCTTTGTCATACAGATCGCATTGTTCCTGATCCTCCCATCAGTTACTCAAGCCCTGATTTTCCAGTCCATGCTGTTCATCATCATTTCATGCTACGGTGGGGGCTTTGCTTCGATTCCTGCCTATATAGGGGATATTTTCGGAACGAAACAGCTGGGGGCAATCCATGGGTATATACTGACAGCCTGGGCAGCTGCAGGATTGGTCGGTCCGTATATCTCCTCTACAGTCTACGAGGCGACACAGAGCTATACACTGACCTTATACATCTTTGCAGGCATGTTTGTGGTGGCCCTGCTGATTTCCCTGCTCATTAGGGTAGATATTAAGAAAATTAAAAAGACCGCAAAGAACGAGGGCGAGCCGAAACTTGCCATTGAAAACTAGTAGTTGGGAAAAGAACTTCAGTACATGTTAAGTATAAAAATGAAATTGCTGATTTGCCATTTTAGTAAGGCATGTATTCTTCATAATGAAGAGCATGTCTTTCAATTTTGTCCAATTTGAATCATGAATATGAAGTTGTTGCCACTTTCAATTTAAATTCTCATAAGAGAATTGATTAAACTGAAAATTGGGATACAATAACTATAGGAAAAGACAATTCTTTAGAGGAAGTGTAGTAATGGGAAAAACTCTGCATCAAGGTCCAATAAGCAAGACGAAGAAATGGGACCCCAACTTGTGGGTGAGTCCGGTGCCGTTCGGCCTGACCAAAGTGAAACCGCACCACATCAGGGACACGGCCAAAATTGCATGGAAAAATAAAGACAATCTCAACTATGCCAAAAATATCATCACCAAAGGTGTGTGTGATGGTTGCGCTCTAGGTGTATCCGGTCTGCAGGATCAGACGCTGAAAGGACCGCATATGTGCACCACCCGCTTCAATGTCCTCCGTTTGAATACCGCACCGCCGATCAAACCTGAAGTTCTACACCAGGATATCGATGAACTGAGGAAGATGACAAGTGCAGAACTCAGGGAACTGGGCCGCATCCCATATCCGATGATGCGCCGCAAAGGAGATCGCAAGTTCATCCGCATTTCATGGGATGAGGCGATGGACACGGTAGCGGATAAGATGAGGGCGCTGGACCCCAAACAGTATGCCTTCTATCTTACAAGCCGGGGCATCACCAATGAGTCATATTATACAGCAGCCAAAGTATCAAGGTTTCTCGGGACCAACAATATAGACAACGCATCCCGTATATGCCACTCCCCGAGCAAAACGGCCATGAAGCGCTCAATCGGTGTCGGGGCGTCGACATGCAACTATCAGGACTGGCTTGGCACCGATGTACTGGTCTTCTGGGGCAGTGTAGCTTCAAACTCAAGCCCGGTATCCACAAAGTATATGATGGAGGCAAAGAAGCGCGGCACCAAGATCATCGTCATCAATCCATATAAAGAGCCTGCGATGGAGAACTACTGGGTGCCTTCCGTGACAGAGTCCGCACTGTTCGGCACAAAGATTGCGGATGACTTCTTTGAAGTGAACATCGGTGGAGACATTGCGATGATGCATGGCGTCATGAAGCACTGGTTCGAAATGGAAGAAGGAAAGCACGGCTCGGCGGTCAATCATCAGTTTGTAGAGGAGCACGTGAATAACTACGATGAACTGAAGAAAACTGTAGAAAACCAGACATGGGAACATATCATTGAATCCTCCGGCATCAGCCGGGAGCGTATTACAGAACTTGCGGAACTGCTTGCAAATTCGAAAAGCGGAGTCATGGTGTGGGCGCTTGGTCTGACCATGCATAAGCATGCGACGGACAACATTTCGCAAGTGGCGAATCTCGCCCTATTGCGTGGCTGGCTTGGAAGGGAACACTGTGGTCTCATGCCTCTGCGTGGACATTCCAGTGTTCAGGGTTCCGGGGAAATGGGTGCCGATCCATTCGTTCTGCCCGGAGGCGACTATAATGATGCAAATAGGGAACGCATCGAAAAAATATGGAACTTCGAATTGCCGAAATGGCCGGGGGATTCCGTCGGAGTCACGATCGAAAATGCCATGCTGCCGGAAGATAATGAAAGGAAGCTGAAGCTCTATTATATGTCAGGAGGCAACTTCCTTGAGACGATGCCGAATCCTGATTTTGTAGCAGAAGCACTTTCCAATCTGGAAGTACGTGTGCATCAGGACATCATCCTGAACACCTCCACGCTGCTTGATGCGAAAGAGACGGTAATCGTCCTTCCTGCCAAGACGCGGTATGAACAGGATGGTGGCGGACTGTCCACATCAACGGAGCGGATGGTCTATTTCTCCCCGGAAATCGAAGGGAACCGGAACCGTATCGAGGAAGCGCGGAGCGAGTGGCAGATTTATGTGGATCTTGCCAAACGTGTGAAGCCGGAATCTGCAGAGCTTATCGATTTTGCATCCGGACAGGAAATCAGGGAAGAGATTGCCAAAGCCAATCCCCAGTATGATGGGGTGCAGCACCTCAAGAAGGCCGGAGACGTCTATCAATACGGCGGCGCCTGGCTATGTGAGGGAGGTGTGTGCCCGACGCCGGACGGCAGGGCGAACCTCATCGGCATCGACATACCGGATAACAACAAGAAGGCCGGTGAGTTCAGGCTTTTGATGAGACGGGGCAAGCAGTTCAACTCCATGGTTTATGGCGATACGGACGCATTCAATGAGATGGGCAGATATGACGTGCTCATTAGCAGAGAAGATGCGAAACGGGAAGGCATCCAGGATGGTGAAGCCATTGTCCTCTACAATAAGAACGGTGTATTCCAGGGATTCGCAAGAAGCGCCGATATCAAATCCGGGAACCTGGGCATCCAGTTCCCGGAGGGGAACTATCTTGTGCCTAAGGGCATCTATGAAAACTATGCGAAGATGCCGGACTACACAGTCGATGTGAAGCTGGAGAAAGCAGACCACTTCAATGCCAATAAAGACAGGCAGTACTATGAAAAGCCGGTGCCTGATCTGGAAGACAATCCAAACTAGCAGCCGAGGGGGCGTTCCTGTCATGGGAACGCCCCTTGCATTATTTTAACGGGAATTTCTGAGGCAGAGTGTTCAAATGCATTCCAGGTGTGCTACTATATTAGGAACTCTATTTAAAATGAATGAAGTGAATAATAGTGAAGTGAGGTTAGTTTATGAATAGTGTGAGATGGGGTTCCAAAATCGGGTTTGTTCTGGCAGCTGCAGGTTCAGCGATTGGACTTGGTGCGCTGTGGCGTTTCCCTTATATGACCGCCGAACATGGTGGCGGCGCGTTTCTTCTTGTATTTCTTATATTGACATTATTTGTTGGGATGCCGCTCCTGCTGTCCGAGTTTGTCATCGGAAGGGCAAGTCAGCGCAACCCGATTGAAGGGTTCGAATATCTCGGGGGCAAAAGATTCTATAGGGTATTCGGCTGGCTTGGGAATATAGCCGTCTTCCTGCTGCTCTCCTTCTACAGTGTCATTGGAGGATGGATACTGATCTATCTTGTTGTTGCGCTCGGTGATGCCATCAATCTGATTCAGATTGACAATTATGGGGCGGCCTTCGAAGGCATCATCGCCAACCCGCTCTATGTTGTTTTGGCGCAGGGCGTCTTCATCCTGCTGACGGCCTTCATTGTGGCCAAAGGCGTGCAGGAAGGACTTGAACGTGCATCCAAAGTGATGATGCCGCTGTTGTTCGTCCTGTTCCTGATTGTAATCATCCGTTCAGTGACGCTTCCCGGAGCGATGGAAGGCATCGCATTCTTCCTGACACCGGACATCGGCGAAATCGATTCTACGGCGCTGCTCTATGCGCTGGGCCAATCCTTTTTTGCCCTGAGCATTGGTGCGACGACGATGATTACTTACTCATCATATCTGGGTGAAGAGCATAACCTTACACAATCGGCACTGTCCATTGTAATCATGAATGTTGTCATTTCCATCATGGCCGGATTCGCCATCTTCCCTGCGATTGCATCGCTTGGTGTGGAAGCGGCTGAAGGCCCGGGACTCGTATTCATCGTCCTGCCGCAAGTGTTTGGGGAGATTCCACTGGGCATGCTGTTCTATATCCTATTCCTTGGTGCATTCCTATTCGCTACATTGACTTCTTCAATTTCAATGATTGAAATCAATGTGGCCAATGCAATCAAGGGAAATGAGAGCAAGCGGCGCAGCAGAGCATATATCTTCGGCTTCTTCGTATTTCTGGCGGGTATTCCCTCCGCGTTGTCCTATGGTGTGCTGAGCGATGTCATCATTTTCGGAAGATCGATTTTTGATAATGTGGACTTCCTCGTATCCAATATCATGCTGCCGATCGGGGCACTTGTCTCTACGCTGTTTGTCGGTTTTGTCATCGACCGGCGTGTGACGATGAACCAGCTGAATGTGGATGAAGGCAGCAAAATGTATGGACTGTACAAGTTCTGGATATTGATGCTGAGGTTTGTGCTTCCAGTAGTGATACTGATAGTTTTTGCAGTAAGTATAATAGGCTAGATGGGAACTTCCGGCGTGGCGTCGGAAGTTCTTTTTTATAGGCAGAAAGCAGTAGGGCAGATGGAGTTAATTGTGGTAATATTCAATCAACGGATATCAATTCCGGGGAGGGAATGGAATGATTAAATTTTCGATTGGACGTCCCGTACTCACTATGGTCACCATGCTGCTTGTGATCATTCTAGGCGCTGTTTCACTAATCAATATACCACTCAAGCTCATACCGGAAATAAACCCTCCGATCGGAGTGGTTGTTACAAGCTATAGCCAGGCGAGTCCAGAAGAGGTAAATGATCGGATCACCCTCCCTCTTGAGGATCAGTTGTCGACGACTCCGGGGCTTGATTCGATGATTTCCACTTCACAGGAGGGATCCAACCTGATCTTTCTGCAATTTGGATGGGCCACTGACATTGATGAAGTTGAAAACGAAATCAACCAGGCGCTTCGTGCCGCCCAGCTGCCGGATGACGCAGGGGAACCCCGTTTCATGAAATTCGACCCGAGCCAACTGCCCATCATTCAGATGTCTTTGAGCAGTGATGAAAAGGATGCTGAATTCCAGTCCCTCGTTGAGGACTTGACGGTGGAGCTCGAGCGTATCCAGGGGATAGCGAGTGTGGATGCCGAAGGCCTGTCGACTGAGAGCATAGAAATCAAATTGGATGGGGAGGCACTGGATGAGTATCAGCTGGATATGACGGCCATCCAGCAGTCACTGGCAGCAAGCCATCTGTCGCTGCCCGGAACATCGGTTGACGAGGGGACCGAGAGCATCACTACACGCATACAGTCACAGTTCCAGTCCATTTCCGATCTTGAGGCGTTCATTGTGACGGTCAACCCTGCGAATAGCGAAACCATCACACTTTCTGATATTGCTGAAATAGAGAAGGTGGGTACAAGTGGCGATACGATCTCCAGAACGAACCAGCAGCCTTCCGTACTGGTCAATGTGCTTGAAGAGGCGGATGGCAATACATCCAATGCCTCGCGGGAATTCAATGCCGCCCTCAAAGAGACACTCGAACAGCCCAAGTACGAGAGTATAGATGCGGACGTTCTCTTTGACCAGGGCGACTATATCAACCGCTCAATCAGCGACATTTCCCAGGCACTGATCCTTGGGGCAGCCTTTGCGATGGCCGTCCTCTTCCTCTTCCTGAGGAACTTCAAAAGTCCAATCATCGTCGGCATCGCAATTCCATACTCTGTCATCTTCACCTTTGTACTGATGTACTTTTCCGATTTCACATTAAACCTCCTGACGATGGGAGGGCTCGCTCTCGGGGTCGGGATGCTCGTGGACAACAGTATCGTTGTTATAGAGAACATCAACCGGCACCTGGGCATGGACAAGTCACCGAAGGAGGCTGCTTATGAGGGAGCGAAGGAGGTGGCGGGCGCCATCACTGCATCAACACTTACAACAGTGGCTGTGTTCCTGCCGGTCGTATTCATCGAGGGCATCATCGGTCAGATATTTACACAGTTTTCAGTGACCATCGCTTTCAGCCTGCTTGCATCTCTCGTTGTTTCATTGACTACGGTACCGATGTTCGCAAGCAAATTCATGAAGCGGCCGAACAAGAATCTGGAGAGGGGGAATAGGAAAAGAATCTTCAACAGGATATTCAATGGACTTCTGAAAAAGGTGCTGCGCTACAGAATCATCACCATCCTCCTGGTCGGAATTCTTGTGGGGCTTGGCGTATTCGGCATCTATCGTACCGGATTGATATTTCTTCCTGAAACAGACGAAGGATTCTTTTCCGCGAATATCGATATGACGGCAGGGACCAACCTGGAGACGACGGAACAGGCAGTAGGAGAGATGGAATCATATCTCTCTTCCATCGAAGACATTGATGTATACCTGAGCATGGCCGGAGTGTCAAGCAATGGGGGCATCACGAGTTCTGCCGATACATCGGAGGGGGCAATCTATGTCACGACAGTTCCAATGGAGGAAAGGGACCGATCGACAAATGAAATTGCGAGGGCGGTCGGACCGGAATTGCAGGCCATCGCTGAATCTTATATTGAGGAGGCGGAAGTTTCCATGACCACTTCCACCTCCACCGGTACCGACTCCTCAGTGCTGTCATTCAATCTGATGAATGACAGCGAACAGAATCTCAATGCCGATGAAGAAGCACTTACAGCCGCACTGGAAGATCTGGATACTGTAGCGGAGGTTTCCAATAATCTGACCGAGACGGTCGAGGAACTGGCGATCAATCTGGATCGGGAAGCACTATTTGAGAATCAGCTGACGGCTGCCGAAGTGGCAGAGAAGTTTTCGAACTTCACGAGAGGAGTGGATGTCTTCAATATCGCTGAAGACGAAACTGAAGAAATATTGACCGTCTCCCTCAAGCTTGCCGATGAAGATGTAGATAGTGTGGGGGCACTCGGCGATATGACCATACAGACTTCAGCAACAGGGGAGAGCGTCCGACTCGAAGACGTGGCGGATATTGAACGCCAGGCTGCGCCGGCAGCAATCGAGCGGATTGATGGTCTCCATGCCTACCAATATGAGTTGGAAGTGGCGGCAGGCAGCAGCCTTTCGGAAGCTGCTGCAGAACTTGAAGAGACGGCCGGGAATCTCAACCTCAGTGAAGGAAGTGAAATACAATACACAGGAGATCAGGAACTGATAGAAGATTCCGTGATGGATATGCTGATGGCGATGGTACTTGCCGTCATCCTTGTCTATTTCGTCATGGCAGCACAGTTTGAATCGTTCAAGTATCCATTCGTCATCATGTTTACAGTTCCCCTGATGTCGATTGGGATCATGTTCGGCCTATGGATCACAGATACGCCGCTTAGTGTGCCGGTCTTCATAGGCGCGCTGGTACTGATCGGTATAGTTGTGAACAACGGCATTGTCCTTGTCGACTTCATCAACCAGTTGAGGGAGCGTGGGATGAACCCATATGAAGCGATCATAGAAGCGGTCAACATACGCATACGTCCGATTCTTATGACAGCTTTCACAACGATGCTCGGCCTGGTACCAATCGCCTTCGGATTCGGGGAGGGGGCAGAAATCAATCAGCCGATGGGCATCAGCGTAATTGGAGGACTGTTCACCAGTACATTCCTTACCCTGCTCATCGTACCGCTTGTCTACAGCCTGCTCACGCGGGAAACATTGACGATGAATTTCAAAAAGAATCGCCATAAATTTGACCGCGAATAGAAAAACATCGGAGAAACAGCTTGTTTTCTCCGATGTTTTATTATAGTTTCATAGTCATGTTAGATTATCTTACATCGATTAGATTTTTGAAAAATGTTGTGCTAATATTATGAATATGATTAGAGGTGATCATTTTGGATAGAGATCAGATGAGACGTAACACCGCTATCTTTCCGATGTCATCAGCCATGAAACTGACTGGTCTGACGGCACGGCAAATCAGATATTATGAATCCCTGTCTCTTATTTCTCCTGAAAGGACCCCCGGCAACCATCGGGTCTTTTCCATGAACGACCTGGACCTTCTTCTTACCATCCAAAACTACATGGAAAAAGGGTTTACCATGAAAAGGATAGGGGAAATCCTAAATGAACCTCAAAAAGTCGACACACCGGAGATACTCAAGCACAACGAATACCAGAGACCACTATTGAACCGTGGGGATTTATCAAGGTTTTTCCAATAATTTACAGGAGCGTGTACAATGAGCGAATTTACAAGAGAAGATATCATCCGTATTGCAGAGGAAGAGAATGTCAGATACCTACGCCTGCAGTTCTCCGATATTTTGGGAACAATTAAGAACGTCGAAGTGCCGATCAGCCAATTGAGCAAAGCACTTGATGGAGAAATGATGTTTGATGGATCTTCAATTGAAGGGTTTGTCCGCATCGAAGAGTCCGATATGTACCTGGTTCCTGACCTCGATACATGGACAATCTTCCCATGGACGGCAGGCAAAGGAAAAGTAGCGAGATTGATCTGTGATATCTATAACGTAGATGGAGAACCATTCGATGGCGATCCGAGATCAAATCTGAAACGTGTACTTAAAGAAATGGAAGACATGGGCTACTCCGCCTTCAACCTTGGGCCTGAACCGGAATTCTTCCTCTTCAAGCTTGATGAAAAGGGCCAGCCGACAACCGAACTCAATGACCAGGGTGGATACTTCGACCTTGCACCGACAGACCTTGGTGAAAACTGCCGTAGGGACATCGTGCTTGAACTCGAGGACATGGGCTTTGAAATAGAAGCTTCCCACCACGAAGTGGCTCCTGGACAGCATGAAATCGACTTCAAATACGCGGATGCCATCGCCGCTTGTGATAACATTCAAACATTCAAGCTCGTTGTCAAGACGGTCGCACGCAAGCACAACCTGCACGCTACATTCATGCCGAAACCTCTGTTTGGCCTGAACGGCAATGGAATGCACTTCAACGTTTCCCTGTTCAAGGGTGATAAGAATGCATTCTACGATGAGAATGACGATATCGGATTAAGCCAGGATATGAGGCACTTTATGGCGGGAATACTCAAGCACGCGCGTGGATTTACCGCAGTATGCAATCCGCTCGTCAATTCCTATAAGCGTCTTGTGCCAGGATATGAAGCGCCAAGCTACATCGCATGGAGTGGCAAGAACCGTTCACCACTGCTCCGCATTCCATCCTCCCGCGGGATGTCGACACGTGCAGAAGTAAGATCGGTCGATCCGGCAGCCAATCCATATCTTGCACTTGCCGTCATCCTGAAGGCCGGTCTTGAAGGCATCAAGAATAAAACGGATCTGCCTGAACCGGTAAACGAGAATATCTATGAAATGTCCCGTGAAGAAAGAGAAGCTGTGGGAGTGGAGGACCTGCCTTCTACGCTTTATACAGCACTCAAGGCGATGAGAGAGGATAGAGTGGTCATGGATGCACTGGGCAGCCATATCTATAGACAGTTCCATGGCAACAAGAGTGTCGAATGGGACATGTACCGTTCACAAGTTTCCGATTGGGAACTCAAACAGTACCTGAACCAGTACTAAAGGCAACAGGAGTGAGACCCCGGTCTCACTCCTGTTTTTTCATGTGTTGCATAATTACCTGTTTCATATGATCTATTGCGTACTTATACTTCTGGTAATCAGCATCTGAAGTTTCCTGATCCATATACCTTGTCCTGCGGTATATCTCGAGTTTGTCGGAATCGACAATCTCTTCCAGACGACATCGACGGATCCACTCTTCGATGGTTTCATTCCTGTATCTTCCCAGCCCCTTTGAAGCCAGCCATTTTTCAAAACCGTAATATAACTTTCTTACCTTATTTTTTGGTACTTCAGGTTTTCCATAATACTTCTTTACGGAGGAATGAGCAATCGCCATTCCCTCCTTCTCATTTTTTTCTGTCTTTTGTCCAGCCGGGGCCTCTCTTTTTCTATAGAAATAGTAAATACCGATACCGATTATCAACAGGAGCATGAGTGACATGATTGTATCGACCGGTATTTGTGAAGCTGTGGATTCTGCCTGGACCATTTCAGCGCTCTCCTCCCCTTCTGTCTGATCCGGCCTCTCACTGTCCGGTAGCTGGGGCGGTTCAAACTCGACATCTTCCAGGAATGCAAAAAAGGGCTTCAGTATTTGGACCATGCCACCCAGCAATACGATGACGATATACTTAAGGGAAAAAACAGCGTATCTATAAGCGATAGCGAGGATAACGCCAAGCGTTATAAAAATTCCTGAGAGTGAAAGGAATACAGTGAATTTTCCCCTGTGGACATACGGACTTCCAAGCAGCAGAAGCACTATCCGACCGATGAAATAGAACAGGACCTGGCTGATGAACAATAGGTGGTATTCTGTCTGGAAGGAGGAATCGGCTCCGCTTCCCAAAATATTGACGCCTAAGAGGAGCAGGAATGTAATGATGATGGAAGGCGCTGCCAACGTATCTTCAATATCGTCATAAAGATATTCGAAGCGCAGAATCGGGACAAAGCTCAGAGCCAGTGCCGATAACCAGTGGAAACCAAGCATTGTGGCAGTGACCAGAACAAATGGCAGTATAATGTATATATATCGCAGTCTGAAATAATGGACGATGATCCAGCCAGCTGTCAAAACGCCCAGGACGACCATCATATAAGGCAGTAGAAGTGGCTGTTTTCCGTTATGGATATTCAGAAAGAATATGATGAAGTAAAGGAGGAACATATTGGTTGTGTAGCTATGGAAGAAAGAAAAATAATAATTAGCTCGGCTCATCATCGTCACTCCTTATCGGAAAAGCATACGGTTGCACATCGTCTTCATCCATCTGGAATATTTCGACGCCCCGGGCCCGGAAGGACTTGAGCATATCTTCAATCGCCGGATCTGTTCTGCCTGTAAAGAGCAAATGGGAGGGGAGGGCCTCATGAGTATGGATATGTTTCAACAGGCGGTCGAAACTCAATGTATAGGATAATGCATCTATCCGTGCGAGTGTCTCCAATGTTTTTCTGTAATGCAGTTTCCCGGTCCCTTCTTCCAACTTGAGAAATGTGCGGGAATCGAAGGTGGACAGATTCGTAAACAGACTATAGGGGATGGATGCTTCACTTGCCATGCGGGTGAGATACGCAATCTTTTCAATATTCTCTTCGATATTGGAAGGAGGGGCATAAGTCTTTTCCGATCGAAGATTAATGGCAATCAGCCAGGAGACATGGGTCGTTTTTTCATAGATGCGTGTCTGGAGTCCCCCGGCCTTGGCGCTCGCTTTCCAGTGTATGTCCTTCATGCTGTCCGTCTGCTGGTAGCTTCTTGTTCCAATGGTGAGCATTGGATCATTATACAGGGCCCGTTTCTGTATGAAGAGCCCCTGCAAGGTTTTACTTCTCATATCGAAAGGTGGTATGTCGAGCTGTCCAGGGTAGACCAGGATTTCATGAAGGAACCTGCCTTTTTGTGTAAGCTTGAGTGAATCAAAACCAAATATTTTAGGCACTTCGATTCTTGTATCCATTACTTTGACTATTCCGCGCTTCCTGGCCCTGAAAGGGATCTCTATGGTGATATCACTTTTCGCCATGACCGTAAACACGGCACGGGTTTCGGTCTGGTGTCTTATTTTTAATGATGTATCGTTGAAGAATTCAATGTCATCACCTGCAACCAGGATAATCGAACCATTCAGAACAGGCAGCCATCCCTCATTATGAATTCTGAGCCGGAGTGTTCCCTCCTGATTATTGAACAAACGTATATCCCTTTCCAAAATGGAGACTGTGATCTTATCAGGCACCATTTTTTCATAGATGAGATTGAGCAGGAAAAAAGACATGAAGAGGCCAAGGGATAAAGTCATCCACCGGTTCAGCTGCATACCATAGAAAACGTCCAATACAAAAAGGATGGCGACAGCCCCGATGAAAAATGTCATCGCATTGGAAGGCTGATAATCAACCTTATAATTCATTTCTTGGAACTCCATATTCGACTGGCACTTCTGTCCCCTCAATGATTTCTCGTATGACAGTTTTCTGATCCGAAAGGGTCAGGCCCTCAATGCTTAAAACAATACGGTGGCCCAATATGTATGGAGCGATATATTTCACGTCCTCCGGCGTTACATAATCCCTATCTTGAATCAGTGCAACTCCTTGCGCAGCATGCATCAGGGCGAGTGTACCGCGTGGCGATACACCAATATCCACATGGGGGTGCTGCCTCGTGAGGTGGATCATATCAAGCATGTACTCCATAGTGGAGTGGTTCACAGTAATGGCCGAGCACCGGGATTGTAAATCGGTAATCATTTCCTTGCTGAATACAGTGTGGATTTCTTCAGTGGGATAGTGGCCATTATACAATGCCATCATATTCAGTTCTTCTTCCCGTGAAGGATATCCGAGATCTATCCGCATCAGAAATCGGTCCATCTGGGCCTCCGGAAGACTGAAGGTCCCCTGAGTGGATTCAATCGGGTTCTGCGTGGCTATTACAATGAATGGATCGTCGATTTCTATTTTCTGGCCATCGATCGTCACTTGTCGCTCTTCCATGACTTCGAGGAGGGCGGATTGAGTACGGGGGGTAGCCCTGTTGATCTCGTCTGCCAGCAGGACATTGGTAGCTATTGGCCCCATCTGCAATTCAAACTCATGGGTTTTCGGACTGTAGATGTTTAATCCCGTAATATCGGTTGGAAGCAGATCTGGTGTGAACTGGATTCTACTGAAGGAGCCATCAATTGTCTTTGCCAACGCTTTGGATAATGATGTCTTGCCCGTTCCGGGAACACTCTCGAACAATACATGTCCTTTCTGAAGTATGCTGATGAATAGAAGGTCGAGCACTTCATCCTGGCCGACAATCACTTTTCCTATTTCTTGTTTGAAGTTTGTCAAATGTGTCTCAATATTCAAATTATTACCCTCCTTTATTACATAGTATAAAAAACAGGAAAGATTTGCCAGTCATTTCTTGAATAAATGAAGGGGGAAAGGGGAATGATACTTAAAAATGGAGGTGTCGAAAGAATGAAAAAGCATTATCGACTGGTCATATTGGGTGGAGGCACTGCCGGTATTTCCACAGCAAGCCGTATTCTGAGTGAGGACAAGAGTCTGGAAAACGATGTACTGATTATAGATCCCACTGTACACCATTACTTCCAGCCGGGCTGGCCGCTGGTCGGCAGCGGGGAGATGAAGCTCGAGTCTACAAAAAAATCCATGGATAAGGTCATGCCAAAAGGTGCTAAATGGCTTCAGGAAGCGGTGGAGCAGGTGGATCCCGTCAAACGTGAAGTGACAGCGGGCAAACATACCATCGAATATGATTTCCTGGTGGTGGCACTTGGCATAGAACTGAACTATGATGCAATAAAGGGTGCGAGAGAGTCGCTTGGAAAAAACGGAGTATGTACAAACTATATATATGAACATGTCAATTATACGTATGAGACCCTGCAGAATGTCAGAGAGGGGAACATTGTAATCACCAAGCCACAGTCCAGGATAAAGGGTGGCGTTTCCGCCGAAAATTCGGTATTTACAATGGATGAATACGTAAAAGATCATGACCGTGATGTCAATATAGTGTTCCGCAGCGGACGGGATCAGGTATTCAAAGTGAAGAAGTACAGCGATAAGATTGTGGAGAGGCTGGAGGAAAAGAACATAGACTACAAGATGAAGGAAGAGCTTGTTGAGGTTAGAGGAGAGCATAAGGAAGCTGTATTTGAAAACCTTGACACGGGGGAGCGTCATGTTGTGCCTTTTGAGATGCTCGTTATCACCCCTCCAATGAGCGGCCCTTCGGTACTTGAAGATTCCGGTCTTCTGAATCCGGAAGGATGGGTAAGTGTAGACCCCCACACGATGATGCACAACACCTATACTACAGTCTTTTCACTGGGTGATGCCTCGAGCCTGCCGACGGTCAAAATGGGCAGTGCGGTAAAGGAACAGATGCCAATCCTCGTTAAAAACCTTCTGGAGCGTATGGATGACAAGACACCTTCACATGAGTATGATGGGAAAACCGCTTGTCCGATAGCGACTGAATATGGACATCTGATTCTTGCAGAATTCGGATACGACAACATCCCTAAGGAGACGACCTTCCTTAACCAGGCGGATGACAAATGGCTGTTCTACCAGTTCAAGAAAAATATGCTGCCGATCATGTACTGGAATGCATTATTAAAAGGGAAAGTATAGAAAAAGCTGGAACAGCCATTGGCTGATCCAGCTTTCTGTGTTATTCATAGATTGTAAAATCTTCAGCAAGGTCATCGACTTCATCACTCAGGTTCGTTTCTGAGATGTTTCTTGCGTTGTAGCCGATGCGCTCCAAAGTACTGATGAGGTCTACATAAAGCAGTCCACCATCTGTGGAGCAGATGCCTTTGTTCAGGCGCTTGACATGCTGTTTTCTAAGTTTGTTTTCTATCTTGTATGATTTCTGGCTGAGTCTGATGACCTCTTCCAGATCTTGCGGGTTGTATATATCAAGAGACTCTATCGACTTCCTGAAGGATTTATATACATGGTTGAACAGGTCTTCAAGGCCTTCCTGGGCTGGTTCGGAAAGTTCGATGTTCTCGCGGTGCTTCTTATTGAACAGGTCGGCATATTCATTGATCTGTCCACTTACCTTATAGAAGATGCGCGTCACTTCAAGCAAGGTTGACTGTCTTTCCGCGTCTTCCGGAGAAATATCATACTTTGATGCGTCGATGATATATGACCGCAGGCTATCCTGGAGCGTATCGACGACATTCACTTTCTCCTTGATCTGTTTATATAGTTTAGGGTTGTTCGTTTCGCTGTACTCTTTCGTATCATCCAGAATGCTGAGTGTAAGGTTGCCAAGGTTCTTCACTTCTTTTTGGGCACCCTGCAAGGCAAGGCCAGGCGAGCGCTTAAGAAGATGAGGATCCAGATGGTTTGGTTTATAGTCTTCAGAGAAGTCTCTTCCTGGGACTATACGGGTTACAATCCATGCCAAGGCGGCAATGAACGGCAAGTGGATGAGTGTATTTGTGATATTAAAGAAACCGTGTGCAAAAGCAATCGTCATTTCCGGGTTGAGATCCATTGCAGATTGCAGATATGAAATGAAGTTAACGAAAAGTGGCATGATGATCATGAAGATCGTTGCACCAATCACGTTGAAAATGACATGGACGGCAGCTGCCCTTTTGGCTGCGATGGAACCTACAAGCGCTGCAAGGACAGCAGTAATTGTTGTTCCTATATTATCCCCGAGCAGTAATGGTAAACCGGCGCTAAGGTCCAGGAGTCCGTTACTATAAAGACTCTGGAGGATGCCGATGGTAGCACTCGAACTCTGGACTATGACTGTAAGTACTGTACCGACAGTAACTCCAAGAAGAGAGTTGGAAGACATGTCCAGCATTAGATTTGTAAACCATTGGTAATCCGCCAATGGCTTCATACCCTGACCCATCAGGTCAAGTCCATAGAACAGGGCACCAAAACCGAAGAGTATTCGACCGATATTATAGGATTTTGGGCTGTTCTTCAAAAAGAATATGAGGAATGCCCCAAGAGCCAGAATCGGCAGTGCATAGTCGCCAATCTTCAGTCCGATGATGAAGGCAGTGACTGTGGTACCTATGTTGGCACCCATGATGACACCGATGGATTGACGCAGTGTCATGAAACCTGCAGAAACAAGGCCAATAGTCAGTACTGTCGTTCCTGTACTGGTCTGCAGCAGTATTGTAACGACAATACCAGCAATGATCCCTTTAATCGGGTTTGAGGTCATCCGGTTCAGAATCTCACGCAACCGGTCTCCTGCGGAAGCTTGCAGGCCGTCCCCCATCTGTTTGATACCATAAAGAAAAATACCAAGTCCTCCGAGAAATAGAAAGATGACTTCCATCGGACTGAGTTCCATAAATATTCCTCCACCCAGGTACAACGTACCTTAACATTATATTAATGATTTTAACGTAATATTTACCATTCATATTACGACTTACATTATAGGATGAAACATATGAAAATGCATCAGAATAAAAAAATTAACCCGGGTTAAAATGTTATATTTGGCGTAAAAGCGTTTTCTCATATGATTCGTTGTTCCCTAAGTGAAAGCGGTTTAAACCACGCGACTCGCAGTGTATAACGATTAATATGGTATAATATTACCTTTCTGTAGAAGAGTGAATTTGTAAAATTTCTAATTATCAAAATGAATATCGACAATTAACGGCTGGTATGAGAAACTGGAGCTTATAAAAACCGATTATGAACAGGGAGGACAACAGTGTGACGGTCGTACTATTTGATGTGGATGGTGTTTTTTTAAGTGAAGAAAGGTGCTTTGATGTATCTGCACTGGCGGTGCATGAGATGCTCTATAGTCCAAGATATTTGAATCTGAATACATATCAGTTCCGTACGGACTACAGCGATCAGGAAATTAAGGATATAAGGGCTGAGGTGTTCAGTAATGACGAGGTGCTTGACCGGTTCAAGCAGATGGGGTTGAATTCCAACTGGGATATGCTTTTTGTAACATTTTCAATCCTCTATATAGAGCTGATGAAAGATGCGCAGGTCAATTTTGAAAATGTGGATATTGCCGATATCCAGGAAGTCGGCAGAATGATGGACACCCAGAAGGCGGATTACAGCAAAGTTGTCGATTTCCTCAAAGGTGACATCTATACGAAAGATTCAATCTATGACGCACTCATGGCATATGCCAGGGAGAAGCTGGACTTAACGGACGCGTCCGCTTTTGAGATGTCGGGAGCAATTTGGGCAACGGGCCAGTATAAATATCAGGAATGGTATCTTGGCAGCAAGGATGTAAAAACTTCCACAGGCATTGAGGCGGAGGAACCGGACAAACCTGGATTCATCAATGATGAAGAATGGATTGTGGCTCCCGAAGACATCAGGGGCATGCTGAAGCGTCTGCTTGATGCAGGGGTAGAAATCGGTGTGGCAACAGGGCGTCCGAGGCAGGAGACGCTCATTCCCTTCCATCAGGAACGTCTTATGGACCTATTCCGTGACAACAGGATATCCACCGCGTCGGAAGTGCTTGCCGCAGAGGCGACGGAGCAGGCGGAGGGATCTCTTGCCAAGCCCCATCCATACAGTTACTTATGGAGTCTGTACGAGCATGATGAAACACATTTTGAGGATGCTGTGAATCAAAGGAACCTCTCTGATGATAAGATTTTCATCGTGGGGGATTCGGTGGCTGACTACTATTGTGCTGAAGCGATCGGGTCAGACTTTATTGCTACATTGACCGGCCTCACCGGACGGGCGATCATTCCAAACTTTGAAGCTTTGGGTGTCGACCATATGGTTGATTCTGTTCTTGGAGTGGAAGAAATCATACTAAAAAACCATCACTCTTGAGTGATGGTTTTTGCATTCAGTGCTCTTCTCAGGATAGATCGACTTGCTTCACCCTGTGGAAGCCGTCGATTTTTCTGAGTTCTTCGATTGCTTCGTCACCTACACTTTGATCAAGTCTCAGAGACAATAGTGCAGCACCACCTTCGTCTTTCCGGCCAAGCTGCATGCTGGCGATATTAATACTATACCTTCCTAAAGTATATCCCATTTCACCTATGATGCCCGGACGGTCGAGATGATTGATGAAGAGGAGATGCCTCGTCGGTTTGATATCCACCTGGAAGCCGTTTATCTTCACAATGCGTTCTCCATAGCCGTTCAGGACACTCGCGCCAATCGTCAACGTTTCGTCGTCATTGACCAGTTCCGCTTCGAGATAATTGCTGTAGCCGTGCGTCTGCCCCTTCTTCTCCACCTTGTACGTGACATCCTGTTCCTGGAGCAGATAGAGTGCATTGATGATATTGACGTTTTCACCGAGGTGGGGCTTCAGCATATTTGCAACGAATGACCGTGTCAGAATGCTCGTGTCATCCAATGCAAGGTCGCCGTGGTATTTCAGTTTGATTTCCATAGGAGGCCGATTCATCAACTGTATCGCAACTTCACCCATGTGGCTGGATATATTTATGAATGGTTTGAGTTCCTCATTGATGTTCTGGCTCATCCTCGGTGCGTTCACTGCGTGGACGATTGTATCGTTCTCAAGAATATCGATTATTTCCCGGGAAACACTGAGCGCCACCTTTTCCTGCGCTTCAACAGTAGAGGCTCCAAGGTGCGGCGTCACTACAATGCGGGGGTGACCGAGAAGCTTCTGGTTGGTCGGAGGCTCCTCTTCAAACACATCGAGGGCCGCGCCATCTATCTGACCCTCATCAAGTGCGTCAAGCAGCGCTTCTTCGTCGATGATGCCGCCCCTTGCCACATTGATGATCTTAAGTTCCGGTTTTGCCAGCTTAAAGAATTCCCTGCCTACAATTCCTTTGGTCTGCGGGGTCAGGGGTGTATGCACAGTGACGAAGTCCGCGTGTTTTGCAATATCCTCAACTTCCATCTTTTCTATGTCTGCTTCCTTGGCCTTATCCTCTGAGAGGTAGGGATCGAAGGCAACGATTTTCATGCCGAAGCTCTGGGCACGCCGGGCGACGCCGAAACCAATTTTTCCGACCCCGATGATGCCAAGTGTCTTGCCATACATTTCTGTCCCTTTATATGCCTTGCGGTTCCAGGTGCCTTCTGAAAGTTCCTTGTGTGCTGCCGGAATCTCCCGCGTAAGGGCAAGCATCATTGCCATTGTATGCTCGGTCGCGGATATTGTGTTGCCATCGGGTGCATTGATGACGATGACCCCGTATTTTGTGGCGGCACCGATATCAATATTGTCTACGCCGACCCCAGCCCGGGCGATTACCTTCAGGGATCTTGCATATTGGATGATTTCTTCAGTGATGGTTGTCTGGCTTCTGACGATGAGGGCATGGTAGTCATGGACTATCTCCAAGATTTCAGCTTCAGAGAGTCCCGTGTTGATATCCACTTCATAATTGGGGTGATCGAGCAGTTCCTTAATACCGTCTTCACTGATTGGATCCAGTACGAGTACCTTATATTGATTCATAATATGCCTCCTGGGCAGCAGTCAATGCTCTGCCATAGTATTTTTTCCCGCGATAGTCACTTGTGATGGCCTCAAGTGCAGATAGGACGGTCAGCATGTCCTTCGGGAACATGTAGCCCATATGACCGATGCGCAAGATTTTTCCTTTAAGCTGCTTCTGGCCTCCTGCAATTGTGATCCCGTGTGATTTTTTCAGGGCATCCTTGATATGGGAAAGCTCTGCTTCATCGGACTTGAAGGCGGTGACAGTCGGAGAGGCATGGGTTTCCTCTACGAGGAGTTCGAAATCCAGTGCCTTAAGTCCAGCCCTCAGCATATTGCGCATCTTGAGGTGGCGCTCATATATCTGCTCCACACCTTCCTCCTTATACAGCTTCAGAACCTGTGCCAATCCTTGTATCAGCGAAACGGCAGGGGTGAAGGGCGTGGAGTTCTCCTCAAGGGATTTAAAGTATCTGTTGATATCCAGATAGAATCTGGACAGTTGGTTTTGGGAAGCACGCTCACGCGCCATATGATTCATGGCGACGAAAGCGATTCCCGGCGGCAGCATCAGTGCCTTCTGGCTGCCCGTCACCAGGCAGTCGATGGCATCTGCGGACATATCGAACTTCATGCCGCCGACTGCACTTACACCATCGACGATGAACAGCGTGTCCTTATTGTAGTTCTTGACCAGTTCCCCTAAGGAATGAATTGGATGGACTACGGCTGTTGATGTTTCACAGGCCTGTGAGAATACAGCTCTGATATTTTCTTTATCGTCAAGGAACTTCTTGAAAATTTCCAGGTCCACCCCTTCGCCCCATGGCACTTCAAAAACATGGACATCGAATGGATATGTCTGTGCAATATTTTTAAAGCGGTCGCCGAATGCGCCGCTGACGATGACTGCAATGGATTCATCGGGCTGCACCAGATTGACCATTGCTGCCTCCAGGGCACTTGTACCGCTTGATGTAAGGACGGCGACAGGATCATCTGTGCCGAATAGTGTCTTTATGTTGGACTGCACATTTTCCATAAGTGCAGTGAAATCGGAAGAGCGGTGTCCAATCATACCATCTGACATTGCACGCGTTACTTGAGGGGGAATGGGCGTCGGACCGGGTGTGAGTAGCAAGTTTGGTTCCATATATATCTGCCTCCATAGAATAGATGTACACTATAATATCAAAGTTTTCTGTATTTTCCATAATCATAAGCGGGCAAATATACTTAAGAGTGTAATATTATCCGTTAAAACGTTTTCATCAATTATCCTTGCCCTCTTTCAAAATTTCATCCACCAGCCTATGCGCTTCCTGGTACCTGTTTCCATAGGACTCGCCATCCAGAATATGTGTGATCGAGAGAAGGTCATGCATTTCCAGTTCTTCCATGAGCATTTCATGGATTTCATTTTTGGAATCGAGGTTTTTGGCCCCCTCGCCTTTCGGTGATTCCGGAGGCAGCACCAGGATGAGTGACCAGTTCTGGAGGTGGATATAGTAGTCGAAGACGGATTTCAGGCGGTTGAATTCCTCTCCATCGGCGTATCGCTTCATATTGACTTTTGTAGTCATGACGTCGGTGTCCGCAAAGAAAACTTTGCGCGTACCGGGGGAGTGGATATGGCGCCTGTTATTCTCAAACTGTCCGATGCCGATTGCATGAAAGTCCTTTACATCGAGTTCATCGTCCGCAATCCGATGTTCACGGCAGTATGTTTTTGCGTACTCCACGGAGTAGCTTGTGGAATAGCGTCTTGCCAGATCCTGTACCATCGAAGTGCGGCCTGTCCCCGGGGCTCCGATGATGAGTACATTCTGGACAAAGAACTTCCTGAAGGTCCGCATGACGTAATCCCAGTTCAGTATGGGTTCTTCCCTGATGCTTGTGCCGCTGATTCCGAGTATTTTGCGGTCGACCATCGTAATGGATGCATCGATGTGGGGCCACTCATCAGAAAAGAAGTCCTTGAGCGGTTTGATATACTCCTCCTCTCCGACATAATAGGTCATACTCTCGACGGGAAAGGGCAGCGAATCCTTTTCTTCGAGGATGGTGTCTGCAAGCATTTTGAGCCAGGGCCCCCAGCCATGCGGATATCTCGGAATATGCGTTTCATCGAGCTTGAGTATGGTGACGTTGTCATCAGGACCAAGCAGCCGACGCATGGATTTGACCCGGTTGTCGAGTGTCATCCCGTAGGTGTCGCCCCGGTCGCCCTGGTATCCGCTGACAATCACAAAGGCATGCCTGTTCTCCCGTTTTGCACGGATGATCTGTTCAAAGTGCCCTACATGACACGGGGCGAAGGTACCGAAATAAATTCCTAGATCTCTCACTGTGACAGCTCCTAACCAAATGGTATTAAGACAGTTATATCAGTATAAAAGCGGTTTATCAAATCAATATACATGCTCTTTGACAACTACTATGCAAAGGTATGCTACAATCAGATGGTAAAAATTAAAAGTTGAGGGATACAATAAATGGTTAAATGGGTAAATATATTTAAAGGTTTTCTCATGGGCATCTGCGAGCTGATTCCAGGGGTCAGCAGCGGAACGATGGCCCTGCTGCTTGGAATCTATGATCAGTTTCTCGGGGCCATCAGCAAAATCGTGTCAAAGCACTATAGGAAGGCGATTCTGTTCCTGCTGCCGCTGGTCATCGGAATGGGAATTGCAATCCTTACATTATCGAACCTGATAGACTATCTGCTGCGGAATCATACAGTGCCGACACACTGGTTCTTCATCGGATTGGTACTCGGTGTCGTCCCGATGATGCTCAGAATTTCGAATTATAAAGTCGAGTTCAGGGCCGGCCACTACATCATTTTGTTCATGGCGGTGGCTTTGCTTCTTGTTATGGGTATAAGCAGGGGGGAGGAGCAGGCAATCAATGACGTTGCGATTACTTTCCCGCTTCTCGTCAAAATGTTCATCAGTGGCATACTTGCTTCAACAACGATGCTGCTGCCGGGGATATCGGGCTCCCTTGTTCTTTTGATTCTGGGCTCCTATTCCATCGTCATCTATGCGGTGAGTGAGCTGACCAGCTTCAATCTTGGGGTTCTTCCGATTCTGATTGCCGCCGGCTCCGGCATCCTCCTCGGACTGCTTGTCGCCAGCCGGATCATCCAGTATATGCTCAGGCACTTTACGTATCTGACCTACGCGCTGATATTGGGGCTCGTCATCGGCTCCGTCTTTGCCATCTATCCGGGCCTTCCGGACACGGTACTGTCCTGGGCAGTGACAGCACTGGCGGCCATACTGGGCTTTGCAATCAGCTGGTACATGGGTGCTGACAATGAAGGTACAATCTGAATCGAGGTGAGGATATGGAACAGAGCCATCCATTGGTCATGGCCTACCATGAATATATAGAATCGACGATCGATTATCGCGTTGCTGTGCTTGGGCAGGTGGATGCGGGCAAAAGTGCCCTGGTGAACCGCTTGGCGGATGCTGATTCTTTCATCTCCACACAGACTGACGCCACACGCACAATTACGGAGCATCCCTACGGAAGACGGGGGAAGATCCTCGATTTTCCAGGTGTCGGAACAACAGAATATTCTCCGAAGCAGTACAGGAAGCTGATAGCCAAGACGGGCATCAGGCATGTTTTGTACGTATTCTCCTCAAAGATACGGGATGCGGACGAAGCGGTCATCCGATATCTTGCCAAAAGGGGTATCCATGTCACTTTCGTATACAACAAAAGCGACACGCTGGTAGATGTCTCCGGGGAGCGGGCGCAGAAGACGCTGATGAACGACAAGGATACGGAGCTCCACGTGACCTTCAAGAAACAGCTCGACCAGCCGTTATACTATCATTTTGCCAGTGTGAAGGACGATGCAGGAATCGATGAACTGAGAGGGAAGCTGGATGATATATTCAGGGAAAAGGACGACCAGTTTGATCAGAGGGTCCATAGTGCCCAGTATCTCGAGAGGTTCCTGTCCCGGAAGATGAATGGGCTGGCGACCAAACTGCTGTCACCGGGCTTCAAGGACATCATCCTCAGCCGGGCCTACAGGTCTATAGAAGAGATGACGGAATCGCACTATCATGTTACAGCCGAGGATGGCGTGGAAATCGGCCAGGAAATTCCGAGGGCCGCCGATTATATCAATCGTGTCAAAAACACGGAAAAGGACACGAAGAAGCCGGCGGACTACATCAACCACTTGGCAACGCTCTTCGGAGCGGTCTTTAAAATGCGGAAGTTGAATGTTGTAACGTTCATTGCATCCTCCCTGGGTGAAATCAGCATAAAAAATATTTATCCCGTACTGAAGGGAACATTTGAATACGTCGGTGATATGAACGACTTTGCCCGCGAGGTCATCAAACATCACCGCTAGACCACAGCACTTCGGTAATCGCCGGGGTGCTGTTTTTTGCTGGGGACAATCGTTTGCATGAAGGGGCAGTATTATTTTTTCAAAAGCCTTTAGCTGTAAAGGAATAATTTATGCAATCGTTTGCAAAAAGTTGTTGACTTAAAAGAATTCTGAATATAGAATAAAAGTACAAGCGATTGATAACGCTTACATACAAGGAGGATGAAAAATGAAGAGATCGAAGTGGAGTTATGCCTTTCTTCTCGCCCTGCTTCTCATGCTGGGAGCCTGTGGGAACAGTGGAGATGCTGGCGGTTCAGTTTCAGGGGACGGCGAAGAGGGCAGCGGCGATGGCGAATCAGTAACGATTGACCTTTATCAGTTCAAAGTGGAATTCAAGGAGCAGTTCGAATCCCTCGTGGCACAATATGAAGAAGAGAATCCGAATGTGACAGTCAACGTTGAAACGGTCGGTGGCGGAAACGACTACGGTGCCACATTGAAGTCGAAGATTGCATCTGGCAACGAACCGGATATCTTCAATATCGGCGGACCTCAGGACTATGAAGACCATAAGGACCGTATCGCACCAATCGAAGATTCCGCAGCTGTCGACGCAGCGCTGGAAGGTACGCTTGATGCAGTTACAGTGGAAGACCAGGTTTACGGTGTCCCTTACAACCTCGAAGGCTACGGACTGATCTACAACAAGGGGATCTTTGAAGAGGCTGGCATCAACCCTGATGAGCTGACGACGATGGAAGATCTGCAGGCAGCAGTCGATACACTTGACGGTATGAAGGAAGAACTTGGACTGGACGCTGTCTTCGCCTTCCCGGGCAAAGAGAGATGGGTATATGGAAACCACTCCAGCAGTTCATTCCTCGCGCCTGAATTCAATGACAGCGTTATCGAAGCATTTGAATCCGACACGGTTGAATTTGAACTCTCGGAAGAACTGAAAAACTACATCGACATGCAGGTGAACTATTCCGAGCAGCCTGTATTGAGCCTCGACTATTCACAACAGGTCGAAGCCCTCTATTCCATGGAGAAGGTGGCCATGATCCAGCAGGGAAACTGGGCTTACCCTTCCATTGAACAGATTGCACCTGAAGTGGCTGAGAACTCCGGCATCATCCCTATTCCTGTAGGCGGCGAGGCTAAAATGCCTGTAGGCGTGCCGCAGTATTGGGTAGTGAACTCCGGAGCGGATGATGCTGTGCAGCAGGCCTCTGTCGACTTCCTTGACTGGATGTACACATCCGATGCGGGCAAGGAAGCTGTACTGAACGACTTCAACTTCATTCCGGCATATAAGGACTACGACACAAGCCAGATTTCAGATCCATTGTCCCAGGAGATCTATGAGTACTCCGAAGAGGGCAATACAAGTGGATGGGTATTCCTTGGATATCCTACCGGGTTCTCTGAAGAGACATTCGGTGATAATGTTCAGCAGTACATTTCCGGTGACATCACATGGGAAGAAGTGGTAGAGAACTCCAAAGCATACTGGGAAGAGAATAGATAAATGAAATCATAATGGAGCAATCTTATATTGCTCCATTATTTCTTACAAAGAGGTGTTAATATGAAAACCAAAAATATCATGTACTGGGTGTTCATTGCCCCGGTTCTGGCGGCACTTCTGATTGTCGTGGTCGTTCCTTTCATCTGGGGAATCTACTATTCCCTTACAGAATGGTCGGGCGACATGGCACAGACACCGGTGTTTACAGGATTTGATAACTACAAGAGCCTGATGTCCGACCCGACATTCCTGAGTGCGCTCTGGTTCACTTTTAAATATGCAATCGTGACCGTGATCATCATAAATGTCGTTGGTTTTTCACTGGCACTGATTGTAACGAGCTATATAAAATCAAAGAACCTGCTCAGAACGATCTTCTTCATGCCGAACCTGATCGGCGGGCTGATCCTCGGTTTCATCTGGCAGTTCGTCTTTACGAACATCTTCAATGCCCTTGGAGAAGCCATGGGTGTTGAAATGCTGCAGGGATGGCTCGCAACCCCTGCGACTGGCTTCTGGGGACTGGTCATTCTGCACGTATGGCAGATGGCCGGCTACATCATGATCATCTACATTGCATATCTGCAGAGCATCCCCGACGAACTTCTCGAGGCGGCGGATATGGACGGGGCAAGCTACTTCCAGAAATTGAAGAATGTAGTGATGCCGCTCGTCGCACCGGCATTCACGGTAAGCATGTTCCTGACATTGTCCGGTGCATTCAAAATCTATGATCAGAACCTCTCTCTTACAGGCGGCGGACCTGGTGGCACTACGAAAATGATTGCCATGGACATCGTTGATACGGCGTTTGCGATGAATACGATGGGAATGGCCCAGGCCAAGGCGGTCATCTTCTTCATCATCGTGGCAATTTTAAGTTTGACGCAAGTCTACTATAATAAGAAAAAAGAGGTGGAGCTGTAATGAAGAAGAAAAAGACGACCGGTCGCATCGTTCTGGAAATCGTCGGCATTCTGCTCGCACTTCTATGGCTGTCCCCCTTCTACATCATGCTGGTCAATGCATTCAAGACGAAGCGGGAAATGTTTGAAAATACGCTCGCACCACCGCAGGAACCCATCTTCGGGAACTTTGTACAGGCTTTTCAGGAACTCGACTTTCTCAGGACATTCTTCAACTCCTTCCTGATCACGTCGCTGAGCATCGTGTGCATAGTATTCTTTTCAGCAATGGCTGCATATGCACTATCCAGGAACAAGAGCAAGGTCAGCGGACTGATATTCTTCCTGTTCGTTGCCTCGATGCTCATACCGTTCCAGTCTGTAATGATTCCGCTGGTCAAGATATTCAGTGAGCTTCAAAGCCTCAACAAATGGGGACTGATATTCATGTACATCGGCTTTGGTTCCGGTCTCTCGCTTTTCCTCTACCATGGCGCGCTGAAGAATATACCGCTCTCTTTGGATGAGGCGGCAAAAATTGACGGTGCAACGAAGTGGCAGACTTTTTGGCATGTCATTTTCCCGCTTCTTAGACCGATTGGTGTGACGGTGGCGATCCTGAATGTCATCTGGATCTGGAATGACTTCCTGCTTCCAAGCCTGGTGCTTGGCCAGGGGGATGAAACGATTCCGCTTAAGCTGTTCCTGTTCTTTGGACAGTATACGAAGCAGTGGACTTTGGCGCTGGCCGGCCTGACGATTTCCATCATACCGGTCATAATCGGCTACTTCATTGCTCAGAAGCACATCATCAAAGGAGTATCGGACGGTGCTGTGAAGTAAGTAGGAGGATTATCATGAAATGGTGACGATAAAAGATGTGGCAAGGATAGCTGGAGTCTCCCCCTCTACAGTGTCCAGGGTAATAAAGGACCATGAGGGCATCAGCGCCTCTACAAAGAAGAAAGTGCGAAAGATAATGGAAGAGATCGGCTACGCCCCCAACATTGCGGCGCGGAACCTGGTGACCAATCAGGCGAACACCATCGGGCTGGTCATCAAGAGCGGGATGCACGAAGTGAACCTGAACCCCTTCTATTCCGAAGTGAATCTCGGCGTTTCCGAGACGTGCAGGCAGAAGGGCTTCTCAACACTCACCACTTCTGCGACGGATGATGCGAGTCTTCTGGCAGAGGTCAAGGAGCTGATCAGTTCCAGGCAGGTCGACGGGTTCATACTGCTCTATTCCAAAGAGGGGGACCCGGTAGCGGAATTCCTCTCGTCATCAGGGTTCCCCTTCGTAGTGATAGGGAAGGATATACACAACGACCAAGAAGCCATATATGTGGATAATGACAATGTACAGGCGGCGGTGTCGATCACTGAATTATTGATCCGAAAAGGGTATAGTGAAATCACGATGATAGTGGATAATGACGTCTTCGCAGTTGCGACGGACAGAATCAGGGGGTTTGAAGCAGCGATGCATGAAGCAGGTCTTTCCAATTCCTGCAGGGTGGTCAAATGCGGGAACGAGGAAGGTGCTCTCGGCCGTATGCTGGATTCCCTGTTTGAAGATGCGGGCCCGGAGGCGCTGCTGACATTGGACGGTGTGCTGAACGCCCGCGTCATCTCCCACCTCTATAAGATGAAGATCCGCATTCCCAAAGATGTTGCGACGGCGACCTTCAGCGATTCACTGCTGACAAAATTTGCAGCGCCGCCGCAGACCGTTGTCGATATCTTTCCGAAGGAGCTCGGGAAGGAAGCAGGCAGTGAAATCATCACCCTGATAAAGGATGAAGATAAATTGAAAAGGAATATTACGGTGCCTACACGCATTATAGAGCGCCGATCAACACAGAAGGAGGAAGTCAGATGAGAGTGACAGTGTGGAACGAGTACAGGCATGAGAAGGAATCCGAAGTGGTGGGAGAAATCTATCCCGAAGGCATCCACGGCCAGATCGCAAGTTTCCTCGAGGGGCATGAGGTGACCACGGCAACGCTGGATGAGGCGGACCACGGACTGACTGATGAGGTGCTGGAAAACACGGATGTACTTGTGTGGTGGGGGCATAAGGCACACGATGAAGTGTCTGATGAAATTGCAGAAAAGGTGCGTCAGCGTGTGTGGGACGGCATGGGGCTGGTAGTATTGCATTCAGCCCATTTCTCCAAGCCCTTCAAACTGCTGATGGGCACATCCTGCGATCTCAAATGGCGTGAAGCGAACGAGAAGGAACGGCTGTGGGTGGTGGATCCGACACACCCGATCACCGACGGTCTCGGAGAATACTTCGAGCTGCCCGAGGAAGAGATGTACGGGGAGCATTTCGACATCCCCGTGCCGGATGAACTCATCATGCTCAGCTGGTTCGAAGGCGGCGAAGTGTTCAGGAGTGCGTGCACCTTCAAGCGGGGCAACGGAAAGATCTTCTATTTCCGCCCAGGTCATGAGACGCATCCGACCTACTATGATGAGAATGTCCAGAAGGTCATCAATAATGGTGTGAACTGGGCAGGCAGTGTACACGGCAAAAAGCACTACTACGGAAACCACGAACCACTGGAAGAAATAAAGGAGAAATAATCATGATCAACGTTGGTATTATAGGATGCGGCAGCATCGGAGTGAAGCGGCACATTGCCGAATATGACGAGAACGAGAACGTGAAGCTGGTTGCCTTCTGCGATCCGGTCATCGACCGGGCGGAGGCGCAGCAGAAAATATACGGGGGGAAAGCCTACCGGGATTATCAGGAGCTCCTTGCAGATGATAATGTCGACGCCGTCAGTGTCTGTACGCCGAACTACATGCACGCAGAGATTTCAATTGCGGCGCTTGAGGCAGGCAAGCATGTACTGTGCGAGAAGCCGATGGGTGTTGCGATGGATGAGATGGACCGCATGATTGCTGCGGAAAGCGCATCCGGCAGACAGCTGATGGTCGGCCATAACCAGCGTCTCATCAAAGAGCATCAGGTGGCACGCGATTACATCAATGAAGGCAGACTCGGCAAGATCTATTCATTCCGTACGGCGTTCGGCCATCCCGGGCCGGAGGATTGGAGTGTCGATGGCAAAGACAGCTGGTTCTTCAAGGTGGATGAAGCGGTAATGGGCGCGATGGGGGACCTTGGGGTCCACAAGGCGGACCTCATGCGTTATCTCCTCGGGGAAGAGGTCGTGGATGTAGGCGGCTTCATTTCCAAGGAAGCGAAGGATTTTTCCGATGTGGATGACAATGCAGTATGCATTCTGCGCACCGAATCGAATATCGTCGGAACATTGCAGGCGAGCTGGTCGTTCTACGGGGAAGAGGACAACTCCACCGTCATCTATGGTGAAAAGGGTGTGCTCAGCCTGCTTGCAGATTCCGAGCATTCATTCATTTTCACAGGCAGGGACGGCGAGGTCGTCAAAGAGAACTACGGCGGCATACAGACAAATGATGAAGCGGGCCAGAAGAAGAAATCGCTGGTCATGGATGCATTCATCAATGCCCTTGTGAATGAAGAGCGGGTGCCGGTGACGGCAGAGGACGCAAAAAGATCCGTGGAAATCATACTGAATGCTTTTGAGTCCGATCGTACGAAGAAAATCATTACTGGAGAATAGGTGTTGCAAATGTCTAAAATCAGACTGGGTTTCATTGGTGTCGGAGGAATAGCGACCGGGCGCCATATCCCTACATTCAGAACATTCGACGAAGTGGAGATTACAGCAGTCCAGGATGTCAATCAGGAACGGGCGATGAAGGTGGCGAATGAACTCAATATCCCCGAAGTCTGCTCCACAGTCGAGGACATGTACCCATATGTGGATGCTGTTGTCGTCTCTACGCCGAATAAATATCATGCGTCGATCAGTATTGATGCCATGACCAATGGCAAGCACGTCCTCTGTGAAAAGCCGATGGCGATGACGACAGAGGAGTGCAACGCGATGATTGAAGCGGAGGAGCGCAATGGCGTGAAGCTCCATATCGCCTATCATTACCGCTTCATGAAGGAGGCCATTGCCGCCAAGAAGATCATCGAACGCGGTACCATCGGCAATCCATTGGTGGTCCGTGTGAAGGGCCTCAGACGGCGGAAGGTTCCGGGGTGGGGTGTCTTCACCAACCAGGAGCTGCAGGGCGGCGGCGCATTGATCGACTATGGATGCCACCTCCTCGATCTGGCGATGTACCTTATGGGTGATGTCAAACCGGTGGAAGTCTCCAGCTCAACCTATAATCAGCTGAGCCGCACGAATACGGTCAACGAATGGGGACATTTCAATCGGGATTCCTTTGAAGTGGAGGACCATGTCAGCGCCTTCATACGGTTCAACAATGGTGCATCGATGCTGTTTGAGACGAGCTGGGCTGCGAACATCCCGGAAGATGAGAACCATATCAGCATTTCAGGTGCCAAAGCGGGCCTCGATGTGTTCGATATGAAAGTGAACCAGGCTGATGAGGACCTGATGACGACGATGCGCATCGACTATATAAAAGTGGATGAACCTTACAGCAGGCTTCAGGCGGAGAATTTCATTTCAGCCATCAAATACAATACTCCGCTGACGGTGAAATCAGTAGAGGCGAAAGAAGTATCCAAGATTATCGAAGCAATATACCTGAGCTCGAAAGAGCAGAGGAGCATCAGACTTTAGGAGGCAGACAGATGAAACTGGGAGTATTCAATCCGCTGTTCCAGAACATGGAACTTGAAGAAATGCTGGATTATATTAAAGCATCCGGACTGGATGCGGTGGAAGTCGGGACAGGCGGCTATCCTGGGGACAAGCACTGCAATGTCGACGAACTGCTTGAATCCGGGGCGGCAAGAGAGGCATATCTGGAGAAATTCACATCACGCGGCCTCATCATCAGTGCTTTCAGCTGCCACGGGAATCCGATTTCCCCGGACGAAGCGTTCCGCAGGGAATCGGATGAAATACTGCGGAAATCGATCAGGTTGGCAAACATGATGGATGTACCTGTAGTCAATACATTCAGTGGCACGCCTGCAGGGAATGAAACGGACACGGCAGTCAACTGGCCGGTGACCCCCTGGCCGGAGGAATATTCGGAGATAAAGCAATGGCAATGGAAGCACAGGCTGATTCCATACTGGCAGGAGATAGCGGCGCTCGCAAAAGAAAACGACGTGAAGGTCGGACTGGAGCTCCATGGCGGCTTTCTCGTCCATTCCCCGCATACGATGCTTGAGCTGAGGAAAGCGACGAATGAATATATAGGCGCCAATCTGGATCCGAGCCATATGTGGTGGCAGGGAATAGACCCTGTTGCAGCAATCAAGATACTGGGACGTGAAAATGCGCTCCATCATTTCCATGCGAAGGATACGTATATCGATCAGGACAACCTGGATATGCATGGGTATCTTGATATGAATCCATACGGGAATATCAGGGAACGGAGCTGGACATTCAGAAGTGTCGGACTGGGCCACAGCGTGGATGAATGGGCGAACATGATGAGTGCGCTGAGGACCTACGACTATGATTATGTTGTATCCATTGAACATGAAGATGGTCTGATGTCGATTGAGGAAGGCTTCCAGACTGCTGTAAGAAACTTGCAGAGTGTTATAATAAGAGAAACGCCGACTGACATGTGGTGGGCTTAAAGGAGTGGTCTCATGGCTGAACTAAAGCTGAAGAATATAAAGAAGACATATGAAAAGGGCCCGACGGTCGTAGATGATTTCAATCTTGAAATACATGATGGGGAATTCATCGTGCTGGTCGGTCCTTCCGGGTGTGGGAAATCGACGACATTGCGGATGATCGCCGGCCTGGAGGAAATCACCGACGGCGAACTGTATATCAATGACAAGAAAATGAACGATGTGGAACCGAAGAACAGGGATATCGCGATGGTCTTCCAGAACTATGCGCTCTACCCGCATATGAGTGTGTACGACAACATGGCGTTCGGCCTCAAACTGAGAAAGACACCGAAATCTGAAATCAAGCAGCGCGTGGAACATGCAGCGGATATTCTCGGCCTGACCGACTACCTGGACCGAAAGCCGAAGGCGCTGTCCGGTGGTCAGAGGCAGCGTGTGGCCCTGGGCCGCGCAATCGTCAGGGAGGCGAGCGTCTTTCTGATGGATGAGCCGCTGTCCAACCTGGATGCAAAATTGAGGGTGCAGATGCGGGCTGAAATCACCAAGCTGCACAAGCGCCTGAAGACGACTACGGTATATGTGACACACGACCAGACGGAAGCACTGACGATGGCCTCACGCATCGTGATACTCGACAAGGGGGACATCATGCAGGTCGGTTCGCCGAAGGAAGTCTATGATTTCCCGGAGAATGTGTTCGTCGCCCAGTTCATCGGATCGCCGGCCATGAATGTATTTGATGCGGAAATCAGAAACGGAGAGCTTGTGATCGGTGAGTCCACGATCAGAATCCCTGAATTCAAACGGCGCATGCTTGTGAATGAAGGTTATGACAACAAGCCGATCAAGTTCGGCATCCGTCCGGAGGATGTCAGGGAGGAAGCGGTCTTCGTCGAATCCGAGCTCGCCTCCGCGTTCAATGCGGAAGTCAAAGTAAGTGAACTCCTCGGTTCTGAAATCATGCTGTATTCCGATCTGGAGGGGCAGGAATTCATCTCCCGTGTCGACGCACGCAATGAGCTGGAACCGGGGGATGTCGTGAAGTTTGCATTTGATATGAACAAAGGCCACTTCTTTGATAATGAGACACACAAGCGCATCGTCACAAAAGAAGAGCGCGAGAAGGAGAAGGAACGCCTGGAGAATGATACGTCCGGCGTCATCAAAGCATAGAGCCCCAGCCTGTCCATATGGACAGGCTGTATTTTTTAGTGTTTGGTATGATTTAATGGTAATATGATATAGTTGAAAAGAGGTGAACTGCATGGTGAAATTCGATCACATCATACATTTTGTCAACCAGCTGGATTCAGTCGGGACGGAAGGTGTGCTGCCGATCCATTCCGGTGGAAAACATGAACCTTTGGGCACTGCGAACCTGTTGTCCTATTTCGACCAGAGGTATGTGGAGTATTTGGCGATCGACGATGAAGAGAGGTTCAGGCGCCATCTGGAAGCGGCGGAGGATTCATTTGCCAAGACGATTGACCAGGTGCAGTACGAGGAAGGATTCATCCGTTGCGCGCTTGCCACTGAAGAGATACACCAGCTTGCCGACCGGTACAGGGCAAAAGGCTTCCGGACTGTCGGACCGGTGGATATGGAACGTACAACCAATGGGGAGACCATCCGGTGGAAACTGCTCTATATCCTGGATGATAAGGAGACCCTCCCCTTCTTCATCCAATGGGAGGAAGCGGAATCGGCACGCTTGGACCGGATCAGAAACTTAAGGGGAGGGTTTATTTCCCCGGAAATAAACATCCATCATGAAGTGAAGAACGGGAAGGTGTGGGAAGCCTTCTTTGACGTCATCGGTGTCTGGAAAGGCGAAGTGGATGCGCATACGACAATAACCATCGCAGAAAATGAAAAACCATCCATCACCCTGGAAGTGGCGATGGATGGTGAATCGGCAATTTACAAAGGTGCCGTCTATAAGTTTATATAGACGATGAGTCCAAGGTGCAGAAGTGCCGAAAGCGCTGTGATGATGCTGAGGATGGCAATCGACTTTGTGCCTCTTACAAGTATATATGCAATACTCAGCATGATAGTGATGACGCCGAGGATGATTCTGGCACTCATCAGGGCGATGAGATCCCCACTATCATATTGACCCAGTTGGAAAACGCTGACGATATTGATGATCAGAAGAAAGATTAGAATAGCTTGTCTCATGATAGGACCACCTTTCATGGAATATTATATCAGATTTTATTTGAATGGAGACCGTTATGCTTAAATTGTTGAACCTGACAGAAGACGAACACGATCAGTTTGTAGAAAGCCACCGCCATGGAGACCTGCTGCAGTTGACCGACTGGGCACAGTCGAAGCATCTGACTGGGTGGTACTCCAGGCGTTTTGCTGTGGGCAATGAAGCGGGGGAAACGCTCGGTGTCGCCCTTCTGCTGTTCAAGAAGGTGCCTAAACTCAGTCATACGCTATGCTATATATCCAGAGGCTTTGTCTGCGACTACCATGATCCGCTTCTTGTGGAATTCATGCTGAAGGAGGCATTGAACATAGCCAGGGATGAAAAGGCCTATGCAATAAAGATAGACCCGGACCTCCCACTTGAAACACATCAGGATACAATAGGATTTCTTGAATCAATCGGTTTCAGGCACCGTGGTCTCAAAGATGGCATGAGCAAGGATAATATACAGCCCAGACAGACGATGGTTGCTTCAATCGACAAGGATGACAAGGCACTGCTGCAGAGTTTTGAAAGGAACAATCGTACAAAGGTGCGCAATGCCATCCGTCGGGGCACCAGAGTCTATAGAGCGGAACGAGAAGATCTGCCAACTTTCGTCAGGCTCATGAAGGAGACGGGGCAGCGGGATGGATTCCTCACCCGGGACATCACCTATTTCGAATCCCTCTATGATAATTTGCACAGTAATGGCCATATGGAACTGTTCCTGGTGAAACTGATGCCTACAGAAGTCGCAGCTTCGCTGGAAGCGGACATGGAGAAGGTGGAGAAGGATCTGGAAAAAGCCATGAAGAAAAAGGATGGCAGCAAGAAGGAGAACCAGATCAACGACCTAAACAACCGAAAGGAAAAACTTCAGAAGCAGCAGCACGAGATTGAAGAAATCAAGAAAGAGCATCCCGAAGGCGTTATCCTTTCCGGTGCCCTGCTTGCCCAGTCTGGACACAAGGCATACTATCTCTATGGGGCCTCTTCCGATCAGTATCGTGAATACTTGCCGAACCATCATATGCAGTACGAAATGATGAAGTATGCCCGGGATAATGGAGCCAGAACATACGACTTTGGCGGTGTCAGTGTTGCTCCACCCGAAACATCCCCACATTTTGGCCTATGGCAGTTCAAGAAGGTATGGGGCACGGAAGTGAGCGAGAAAGTCGGAGAGTTCGACTATGTCATCCACCGTCCGCTCTATACGCTTGCTGAAGTCGGTGTGCCGATGTTCCAAAAGGGGAAAGTGAAATTGAATCAGACACTTAAAGCCTTGAAAGAGCGCCGTTGAACCACACGGCGCTCTTTCTTATAGAAAAAATTTATATGCAGCCTTTGAATTCCCTATATGAGAGCACCTTGTTAAAGAGGTCCTGCCATGATAGACTTGTATCCATTAATCCATAGTAATAAACTATGTTTTATGGGTCTATGATTATATGACAACTTACATACAGGGGGATTCTTATGAAGAAATGGATTTTACCGTTGGCATTCGTCCTGCTCTTGATTGCAGGGTGTGGAAATGAAGCAGAAAGTGGGAGTGTGGAAGAGACGGAAGGGGACAAGGTCATCAAAATCGGATCATCACCTGATGGCTATCCGCTCTCCTTCCAGGAAGATGGGGAAGTGAAGGGATTCAACGCAGATATCTACAACGCGATATTCGATGAACTGGACTATGAGATAGAATGGGTGATGACGGACTGGACAGGCGTGCTGGCCAATCTTGATACGGGAAATGTGGATACGGCCAGCAATTTTGCCATGACTCCGGAAAGGGCTGAAAAGTATACCTTCTCTGACCCCTACTATAATTCGAAGGCGGCGGTGGCGGTGGCCCAGGATAATGAAACCATCCAATCCGTTGATGATCTGAATGGGGCCGATGTAGGTACGATACTGGGTACGAACTTCCAGAATGTACTGAATGAGGAATACCCGGACCATGGGGGCGAGATCATCGACTATGAGAATAACGAAGTCGTCTATAATGATGTAATTGCCGGGAAGATTGATGCATATCTATTTGGACGGGAACAACTGCTGGCAATGATCAATGACCGTGATATAGCGCTCGACATAGCAGGGGAACCTTTTGGGGAACAGCCTGTCGCCCTGCCATTCAAGGACACCCCGGAGAATCAGCAGTTGATTTCGGATATCAACGAAGTAATTGCTGATTTGAGGAGCGATGGCACACTGGCTGAAATATCCGAAAAATGGTATGGCATGGATATATATGAAGAAGAGGCAGAATGATGCTTCCATAAGTAAAGCCAGCTTCCACATGGAAGCTGGCTTTACTTGTGCCTTGGCTATAGGAAATAGGGGCGGGTCAGAACGATCAGCAGTATGAAGATCAGGGACATGACCGACATGAGCAGCAGTGTTACCGACAGGGCAAAGTGGATATTGCGGTTTTCATAGAGGTTCGGCTCCGATTTGGCCGCCTTCCACCCTGCCAGAAGGGAGATGAGATTAAGCAGTGCCCATACATAAATGTTGAAGAAGATGACCCCATCATTGATTATATAGTTTATAAAAAACATGAATTGCATCAGTATGAGCAGAATAAGTATGACCCGTCTCATGGGTCCACCTCTCTTCCTAATTACAGTGTCAGCAGCATGATGATGAGCACGGCGGAAATCATAAGGGTAAATGCATGTATCATGAACAGGCGTGCGTGATCGCCTTTCGCTTCCTTGAAGCCGGTGATTTCAATTGATATGAACAGGCATATGGCAAGTGAAAAAATCAGCAGACCATCGGGACTGGGTGCATCAAGCGAGATCAGGGTCATCATAAGCATGAAGGCGATGCCCGCGATGACACGCAGTACATCGAGAATCCTGTTTCTGAGCAGCAATATGGTAATTGCACTGATGACGACATATATGAGCAGTATAAGAACGGCCAGAATCATGCGAGAGTCCTCCTTTTCCTGAAGTATTGGAAAATGAAGTATGTGGATAATACAGTCATTACCGCACCGAACCAGAATGGCAGCCCTGCAGTAAGAATGAACAGCAGGTTGAAGACGAGCGGGCCGAATATTCTGCCAAGACTATCGAGGGAATATGTAGCAGCTGTCATGCGTCCCATTTCGTCCTGGTGTGCTTCTTTAGTAATCTGGGAAGTGAGCAGTGTCTTGACGAGTGCATTCCCCGTCATAAGCAGGATGATGCACACTCCGGCAAAAACCAGACTGGACATGAAGGGCAGGAGGATGAAGGCGGCCAGTGTCATGATCTGCCCGGCAATCATTACCGGGTATTCCTGGCCATCTTTGAGACGGCCGATGAAGCCGCCCTGGACCGCGGCGTTGAATATTCCACCGATTACAAAGAGGATGCCCATCTGTGCAGGAGTGATGTCTATCCTATCGATGCCGAGCAGCTGGAAAGTGCTCTCCATGCCACTCATTGTCAGCATGACGAAGAATGTGCATATCAGAAGGATGCCGACAGGCTTCAGGAAATACTCGCTCGGCAAAGTGATGTCTTTTCCTGCGCTGACTCCCGGGCGGTATGTCTCCTCGATTTTAAATACGCTGAATATCAATGCGCCTGCAATGACGATGGTTGTCATGTAGTAGGCGAAGCTTAGGCTGATCTGGGCGAGCAGCCCGCCCACACCTGGCCCGAAAATGAAGCCAAGTCCAATGGACATGCCGATCAGCCCCATGAACCGTGTACGCTCTTCGCGCGTCGTCAGGTCCGCCACCATGCTGGTCGTTGCTGTATAGAGTGCCCCTGACGCAGCCCCTCCAATCAGGCGGGTCAGGTAGAGCACCCATAGCACATCGATGAACAATCCAAACAGTAGGAAGCTGAAGCTGAAGGCGAGCAGTCCGTACAGCAGGATCGGGCGACGGCCATGGCGGTCGCTCAGTTTGCCGAAATAGGGGGCGGCGGCAAAACTGGCAACGGAATATACGGCGAGTAGTCCTCCCATATGCAGGGTGGACACGCCGAGCTCGGTCACAAGTTCCGGTATGACCGGTATGATCATGCTGAAGCCAAAATATATGAGAAATTGTATGATCATAATGAATAAGATCATTTTTTTCATTGCGGGCACTTCCTATTGGTTATTTCTGATTCCTGATTTCCTTTTTTGTCTGTGCAATTTCTGTTTCTATCTGAGTGAGGCGGTCTTCCATTTTTGATGTGCGGTTGCCAGTGGATTCGAGCTTTTCCAGATCACCCTGGATGCGTACATACTCATTTTTGAGTTCCTTAAGTCTGTATTCCAGATCCATTACTTTCACCACCTTGAATTATAGTAGTATCATATCATAATGCAATCGATATTAGGGGAATCACTAATGACATTTTAAGGATGATTGAAGTAGAATGGAAGGGAATGGAGGGACATTGGATGCACACTTTTGAAATATATGAAGAATATTACGATTGGGCACCGCTTGAAGGGGATTCGGAAGCCCGGGTGCATTTGCTTACATACGGCGGGGAGGACCCGCCCAATATGTACCAGCCGCAGGAACCGCTGATTGCAAAATCCTACATTGATGATGTGAAGCGGACACGGCGGGAATACAAACGGCTGCTATGGATGGAGCTGAATAAGATCAATGGTGTGCCGAAGCCGGTGACATTATATGAAGAGGCCGGTGCCTATATGTTCTATTTGGCTCTTCCGGGCGTGGATGCCGAGAAGTTCCTACAGGGGCAGCCGCCTGAGGTCATCGTTTCCACACTGAAGCAGATTGGCAGATACTTGAGTTTTCTGCATAAGCAGAAGATTGAGGGATGTCCGTTCGTCTATTCTGAGGATGCCGTCCATACGGATCTGGTTTTCAGCCATGGGGACTTTAGACTCTCCAATGTAATAGTAAACGAAAATTACATTACAGGCAGTGTGGATATGATAGGAATTGGAGTAAGGGACCGGTATTTTGACCTTGCCGCCATGGCACTTGATATTGAGAGGGTCTTGGGTCGTGAATACTTGGAATACTTTTATGAGGGGTATCGGATCAAGGATCATGTCGATCAGAAAAAGATGAACCAGTTCATTCAGCTGGTGGAAGCATAAGAAAAGGCGTAACCACATTGGTTACGCCTTTTCTCATCAGTCGTCCGTTTCCACTATCTCGCCGTTCTCGGCGTTGATGGTCACATCAGAATCTCCATTATCACCATTTTTCATATCCACTTCATATTGCAGCTGTCCGTCATCCCTATCCAGGGTCCAGCCTTCCAGTTCACCATTGGTCTCATCCATGGCAGTCTGCACCGCTTCCTCTGCAGGCACGGCATCGCCATAGCTGAAGTGTTCGTCCGTATCGAAGTCATCATCGCTCTCCGTCTGCTCCTCTACTACGGAAAGGTCATCCACAGACAATTTCACCTCGTATTCTTCAGATTCACTCTCCATATCTACTTTGTATATCCATTGGTTATCCTCGTCATCGAGTTCGACTTCCACAAGTTCTCCATCGAAGTTTTCTGATGCAGCATCCACTGCCTCTTCGGCATCATGATTGATGTCTTCAGGGGCAATCGTATCACCGGTGCTGCCTGAAGATTGGCCACTGGATTCCTCGGTGGACTCCTCTGTTGATTCCTCGGTTGATTCCTCGGTTGATTCTTCAGCAGACTCCTCGGTTGAAGTGAATTCTTCGTTCTCTTCCACAACTTCGTCGACATCTGCTGAATCAGGATTTTCATCGGCACCGCCACACGCGGCCATTACGAGTGATGCAGACATCAGGACGCTTGCGAGCTTGTATCTATTCTCCATTTCGAATCCTCCTATTTTAAGTTAATCGTTTAAATTGATTATTTCAAAAATTGATTACTTCAAACCTTCCCTTCCATATGCCATTTCAAACGTGGAAGGTGTATTGGCAAACAATATTGCGTTTTTCTTCACAGAGGCGTAAACTAGTTTAAATAATAAGAGGTGAGGGGATGCCATGTGATAACGAATCTGACAAAGCGCTGGCTGTTCTATATCGTGGGACTGGTGATTCTGGCTCTCGGAATCTCATTGACAATAAAAGGAAGGCTCCTCGGACTCAGTTCATGGGATGTGCTGCATTATGGACTGTGGCAGACCTTTGGTCTGACAATAGGAAGCTGGGCAATCATTGCCGGAGCCACAATCGTCCTATTCACTGCTGTCATCACACGGCGCCTGCCGAAACTTGGCGTCTACATCAACATGGTGGCGGTGGGAGTTTTTATTGATATCTTCAACTGGCTCATTCCTGAGTTTGAAGGGTGGACACAGCATATCATCATCTTTACGGTGGGTCTGTTCGTCATGGCATTCGGTGTAGCATTCTACATAACGCCGAATCTTGGCGCGGGTCCACGGGATACCCTGATGCTGCTGCTTGTCGAAAAGTTTGGATTGAAAATTTCCATGGCAAGGAATATCATGGAGCTTGGTGCCGCTGTCGCCGGATATCTTCTGGGCGGCCCGGTGTTCATCGGGACGGCGATCATCATTATCGGTTTGGGGAAACTCATTGAAATGTGGCTCCCGCTCACCCGCCGGATGCTCGTCAATTTCCTGGGCGGCGAAGATAAGGAAATCATCAAGATTATATAGCTTTGAATAATTCAATCAAGGAATGGAGTAGGTTATGAAAAAGTTTTTTGGCTTTGAGGAACACGGTACCAATTATCGACGCGAAATAGTTGGAGGATTGACGACCTTCCTATCCATGGCATACATACTCGCTGTCAATCCTTCTGTTCTATCCCTCCAGGGTATCGAAGACATACCTGATTCTATGCGTATGGACATGAACGCCATATTTGTTGCGACTGCGCTCGCAGCTTTCATCGGCTGTCTGATTATGGGGATTTATGCCAGATACCCCATCGCCCTTGCCCCCGGAATGGGGCTGAATGCATTCTTCGCGTTCACTGTTGTGCTGACGATGGGAATTCCGTGGCAGACGGCGCTGACCGGAGTGCTGTTCTCCGGAGTGATATTTGCCCTTTTGACCATCAGCGGCCTGAGGGAATATGTCATCAATTCCATACCGATGGAAATGAAGATGGCAGTCAGTGCGGGAATCGGCTTCTTCATCACTTTCGTTGGGCTGCAGGGTGCTGGTATCATCGTCACAAATGATGCGACTCTTGTCGGTCTGGGCGCCCTTCATGATCCAAAGGTGCTGCTCGCCGTAGGAGGGCTTTTCATCACAGCCGTACTGATGGCAAGAAAAGTCCCGGGAGCTATCTTCTTCGGTATGATCATTACTGCAATCCTCGGCCTGCTTTTTGGTCTGGTGCCGCGGCCGGAAAGCTTCTTCGGATCGGTGCCGAGTATGGAGCCGACATTCGGGGCAGCCTTCGAGGCCTTCTCGGACCCGGCTGAAATATTCAACATCCAGTTCCTGATCGTTGTATTGACATTCCTGTTCGTCGACTTCTTCGATACAGCCGGAACGCTTGTGGGTGTCGCCAGCCAAGCGAACCTGATCAAGGATAATAAATTGCCAAGAGGCGGACGGGCACTGCTTTCCGACTCCATTGCGACGATAGCAGGGGCTATTTTTGGCACTTCGACCACCACCTCGTATGTGGAATCCACCGCCGGTGTTGCAGCAGGTGCCAGGACAGGCTTTGCAAGCGTCGTAACAGGCGTGCTGTTCCTGTCGGCCATCTTCCTGTCACCGCTCATCGTGACTTTCACCTCCGAGGTGACGGCTCCAGCACTGATCATCGTTGGAGCCCTGATGGTATCAAACCTGTCCAAAGTGAGGTGGGACCAGTTCGAAGTGGCGGTTCCGGCGTTTTTGACCATGTTCATGATGCCGCTGACCTACAGCATTGCGACAGGAATTGCAATCGGCTTCGTATTCTATCCGATTACAATGATTATGGCGGGGAGAAGAAAAGAGATCCATCCTATAATGTATGGACTCTTTATAGTCTTCATATTGTATTTCGTCTTCATGACGGAATAAAAAACATCTTGTAAATTGTAACTGAAAACTGTATAATAGGACACCGTATCGCAGGTCCAGCGGAAAAAAGTGAAAAAATCTTGGGTAATCTATTGATTTTTTCACTTTTTTCGTGTAATATATCTAACGTTGGACTGAAATGGATAGGTTACTGTCCATGTTAATAAAACTCACCGCCTTACATACAGGGGTGGACGTTTTTAATCGATGAAGCGAGAGGTTACTGACACGCCCGGCCGCTTTGCCATGGCAGCGTGCAAGAGAATTTTCGTGGAGAAGTCTATCAAACAATGATGACGACCAAAAGGAGGTTAAATAATGGCAAAACAAAAAATTCGTATTCGTTTGAAAGCGTACGATCACAGAGTATTGGATCAATCAGCAGAGAAAATTGTTGAAACAGCAAAGCGTTCTGGTGCGGATGTTTCCGGCCCGATCCCACTTCCAACTGAGAAGACTGTTTACACGATAATCCGCGCGGTACACAAGTACAAGGATTCCCGTGAACAATTTGAACAGCGTACGCACAAACGTCTTATCGACATTGTAAACCCTACACCGAAAACGGTAGATGCCCTCATGGGACTCAACCTGCCATCTGGTGTGGACATCGAAATCAAATTATAAATTATAGCAGGAGGTGCGACTTTCGATGACCAAAGGAATCTTAGGTAAAAAAGTGGGAATGACTCAAGTTTTCGGAGAAAACGGCGAACTCATCCCTGTAACAGTAGTAGAAGCAGCGGGCAACGTAGTGCTGCAGAAGAAGACGGAAGAAACTGATGGATACAGTGCAGTACAAATCGGTTTCGACGACAAGCGTGAGTTCTTTGAAGGTGCAAGAACAAACAAATATGCAAACAAGGCTGAAACCGGCCATGCCAAGGCATCCGGCAAAGCTCCTAAGCGCTTCGTACGCGAATTCAAAAATCTCGCAGCAGATGAATTCGAAGTCGGTCAAGAAGTCACTGTAGATACATTTGAAGCAGGCGACTTGGTGGACGTGACGGCAACATCCAAAGGTAAAGGTTTCCAGGGTGCAATCAAGCGTCACAACCAGAGCCGCGGACCTATGTCCCACGGTTCCCGTTACCACAGAAGACCTGGTTCAATGGGACAGGGTGCCGACCCATCCCGCGTATTCAAAGGCAAAGCATTGCCAGGACGCATGGGCGGAGAAACTGTCACATTGCAGAATCTTGAAATTGTAAAAGTGGATGCAGAACGCAACGTAATCCTTGTAAAAGGAAACGTTCCTGGCCCACGCAAAGGATATGTAAAAATCGCATCAGCAATTAAAAAAGGTGTTAAATAATAGCAATTTAGGAAGGGAGGATTTAACACATGGCAAGCGTAGATGTATTAACTAAAGAAGGAAGCAAAGTTAATTCTATAGAACTTAACCAGGATATATTTGGCATCGAGCCAAACCAGCATGTGCTTTTTGAAGCAGTGAACCTGCAGCGCGCGTCACTGCGCCGTGGCACTCACTCAGTCAAAAACCGTTCCGCAGTCAGCGGTGGTGGCAAAAAACCATTCAGACAAAAAGGAACAGGTAATGCACGTCAAGGTACAATCCGTGCACCTCACTATCGTGGAGGTGGAGTGGTATTCGGCCCTACGCCAAGAAGCTACTCCTACAAAATGCCTAGAAAAATGCGCCGTCTGGCTCTTCGCTCAGCGCTATCCGCAAAAGTCAACGAAGAAGCGTTGACAGTAGTGGACAACCTGGCGCTCGACACTCCGAAGACAAAAGATTTCATGGCGATCCTTGAAAATCTGAATGCAGACAAAAAGGTTCTTCTCGTACTCGAGAACGAAGATGTAAACGTTGAACTTTCATCTCGCAACCTGCAAGGAGTCACAGTACTGACGCTGGAAGAGCTCAACGTACTCGACATCCTTTCTGCAAACCGTGTTATTTTCACTGAAGGCGCAATCAATAAAGCAGAGGAGGTGCTTCTGTAATGGATGCACGCGATATCATTAAACGCCCGGTAATCACTGAGCGTTCTGCTGACTTGATGTCCATTGATAAATACACTTTTGATGTGGATGTAAAAGCAAACAAAACACAAGTTAAATATGCAGTTGAAGAGATCTTTGACGTAAAAGTCGACAAAGTGAACATAATGAACTATAAGCCGAAGAAAAAACGTATGGGACGTTACAGCGGCTATACTAGAAAAAGAAGAAAAGCAATCGTAACACTTAAAGAAGGCTCTATCGAAATATTCTAAGGAGCACTTACCAATAAGGAGGTAAAACGAGATGGCGATTAAAAAATATAAGCCGACCACAAACGCTCGTCGTAATATGACTGGTTCCGACTTCTCAGAAATCACATCAACGACACCAGAACGGTCATTATTACAGCCGCTTCCGAAAAAAGCGGGACGTAACAACCAGGGCAGGATCACTGTTCGTCATAAAGGTGGCGGACACAAGCGTCAATACAGGGTCATCGACTTCAAACGCATCAAAGATGGTGTGCCTGCTCGCGTGACGCAGATTGAATATGATCCAAACCGTTCAGCAAACATCGCTCTTGTTGTTTATGAAGACGGAGTGAAAAGCTACATCCTTGCACCTAAAGGTGTAACAGTAGGACATGAAATCATGAGTGGCCCAGATGCGGATATCAAAGTGGGTAACGCTATGGCACTTACTGATATTCCTGTAGGTACAACAATCCACAATATCGAATTGAAACCAGGCAGAGGCGGCCAGCTGGTAAGATCAGCAGGTGCGCGTGCGCAGGTGCTCGGTAAGGAAGGTAAATATGTTCTTGTCAGACTTCGTTCTGGCGAAGTGCGCATGATCCTTGCGACTTGCCGTGCAACTATCGGAGCAGTTGGTAACGAACAGCACGAACTCATCAACATCGGTAAAGCAGGCCGTTCCAGATGGAAGAGGCAGCGCCCTACAGTTCGTGGTTCTGTCATGAACCCTAACGATCACCCACACGGTGGTGGTGAAGGCCGTGCGCCAATCGGACGTCCATCACCAATGTCTCCTTGGGGTAAACCAACCCTCGGTAAGAAGACACGTAGAGGTAAGAACCGTTCTGATAAGCTCATCGTAAGAGGACGCAAGAAGAAGAAATAAATGAAACCAAAGTGTGCGGATGCTACATCCGCACGCATTATTGGAAGGAGGCGCCAAAATGGCTCGCAGTCTTAAAAAAGGACCTTTTGTTGACGATCACCTCATGAAGAAGGTAGAAAAGCTCAACGAAGATAACAAAAAAAGTGTAATCAAAACTTGGTCACGTCGTTCCACAATCTTCCCTAATTTCATCGGTCATACAATCGCTGTATATGATGGACGCAAGCATGTGCCGGTCTATGTTACAGAAGATATGGTCGGTCATAAACTTGGAGAATTTGCTCCAACAAGAACGTTTAAAGGCCACGGAAACGACGACAAGAAAACAAGACGATAAGGGATAAGACGGAATAAAGGAGGAACGAAAGATGCAAGCGAAAGCAGTCGCAAAAACAGTTAGAATTGCTCCTCGTAAAGCGAGAATGGTTCTCGACCTCATTCGCGGTAAAGAAGTCGGAGAAGCGATCGCAATTCTTAAACTTACAAACAAAAGAACTTCGCCAGTAGTTGAAAAGTTGATCAAATCAGCTGTAGCCAATGCTGAACATAACTATGACATGGATATCGACAGCCTATATATCTCTGAAGCGTATGCTAACGAAGGCCCGACATTGAAACGTTTCCGTCCACGTGCACAAGGCCGTGCGACAAAGATCAACAAACGTACAAGCCATATCACTATTGTAGTTTCAGAACCGGCAGAAGAAGAGGTTCAGGAAACTGAAGAAACAAAAGTAGAAGAGAACGCATAAAATCACAAGGAGGGAATTAATTTGGGTCAGAAGATAAATCCTATTGGGCTTCGTACAGGCATCATCCGTGATTGGGAGGCGAAATGGTACGCAGAGAAAGACTTTGCAGACCTGCTGCACGAAGACCTTAAAGTTCGTGAATATATCGAAAACAATCTTAAAGACGCAGCTGTTTCAAAAGTTGAAATAGAGCGCGCGGCCAACCGTGTGAACATCGCGCTTCACACTGGCAAACCAGGTATGGTAATTGGTAAAGGCGGTAGCGAAATCGACAAGCTCCGTACAGCCCTGACAAACCTGACAGGCAAAAAAATCCACATCAATGTCGTAGAAGTGAAAAAAGTCGACATGGACGCAAAACTTGTTGCTGAAAACATTGCACGTCAACTTGAAAACCGTGTATCTTTCCGTAGAGCACAAAAACAAGTACTGCAAAGAGCGATGAGAGCTGGAGCTAAAGGTATTAAAACTCAAGTTTCAGGCCGTCTCGGTGGCGCAGATATCGCACGTTCTGAAGGATACAGCGAAGGAACAGTTCCACTGCATACTCTTCGTGCAGACATAGACTATGCACATGAAGAAGCAGATACAACATACGGTAAACTCGGTGTTAAAGTATGGATCTACCGTGGAGAAGTTCTTCCTGTCAAGAATGACAAAAAGTAAAGGAGGAAATTAACAATGCTATTACCTAAAAGAGTAAAATACCGCCGTCAACACCGTCCGGATACAAAGGGACGCGCTAAAGGCGGAACTGAAGTGAGTTTCGGCGAATACGGCCTGCAGGCGACAACAACTGCCTGGGTTACATCCAGACAGATTGAAGCAGCGCGTATCGCCATGACACGTTATATGAAGCGTGGCGGTAAAGTATGGATCAACATCTTCCCGCACACACCATATACTAAAAAGCCATTGGAAGTACGTATGGGTTCAGGTAAAGGTGCTGTAGAAGGCTGGATGGCTGTAGTAAAACCTGGCCGTGTAATGTTTGAAGTTGCAGGTGTCCCGGAAGAGGTTGCTAGAGAAGCGCTTCGTCTTGCGAGCCACAAACTTCCAGTAAAGACTAAAATCGTTAAACGTGAAGAATTAGGTGGTGATACGAATGAAAGCTAATGAAATCCGTGATCTGACAACATCTGAAATTGAAAACAACGTCAAAGAACTTAAGGAAGAACTCTTCAACCTACGCTTTCAGCTAGCTACTGGTCAGCTAGAGAACACTGCTCGTATCAAAGAGGTTAGAAAAACTATCGCAAGAATGAAAACAACTATCCGCGAGAGAGAGCTCAGCGAAGCAAAAGCAAACCAATAATATCAGAGGGAGGCTCATATAGTGGAAGGTAAAAACGAACGTAAAGTTTACCAGGGTCGCGTAGTATCCGACAAGATGGATAAGACGATTACAGTGGTTGTCGAAACACAGAAAAGACACCCGATCATTGGCAAACGTGTCAAATACTCTAAAAAATATAAAGCGCATGATGAAAACAATACTGCAAAGATGGGCGATATCGTAAGAATCGAAGAAACACGTCCATTGTCTGCAACTAAACGTTTCCGCCTCGTGGAAATTGTTGAAGAATCAGTTATCATCTAAACAATTGAAGATAAAGGAGGTCTATTCGCATGATCCAACAGGAATCCCGCTTAAAAGTGGCAGATAACTCAGGTGCACGTGAAGTGCTGACTATTAAAGTCTTGGGTGGAACAGGCCGCAAGACAGCAAATATTGGCGACGTCATTGTTGCAACCGTAAAAAATGCAACACCTGGTGGCGTTGTTAAAAAAGGTGAAGTAGTAAGAGCTGTTATAGTTAGAACTAAATCCGGTGTACGCCGTGAAGATGGTTCATACATCAGATTTGATGAGAACGCATGCGTAATCATCCGTGATGATAAAGGCCCAAGAGGTACTCGTATCTTTGGACCAGTAGCACGTGAACTCCGTGAAGGCAACTTCATGAAGATCGTTTCACTTGCACCAGAAGTACTTTAATCCACATTTAAACAAGGAGGTGCGATTCCCATGCACGTAAGATCTGGAGACAAAGTCGTTGTAATCAGCGGTAAAGATAAAGGTAAAGAGGGCACTGTGCTCAAAGCAATCCCTGCCAAAGACCGCGTAGTCGTTGAAGGTGTCAACATGATGAAGAAACATCTCAAACCTTCACAGATGAACCCTGAAGGCGGCATCCTCGAAACAGAGGCGGCTATCCACGTATCCAACGTAATGCACGTTGACCCTGAATCAGGAGAACGCACTCGCATCCGTCATGAAATCAAAGAAGACGGAACTAAAGTGAGAGTTGCTGTAAAATCAGGAAAAGAAATTCCGACTGTAAAATACGAAAAAAATTAATTAGCAATGGAAGGAGGTCCATACAGTGGCACGTTTAAAAGAAAGATACAATGAAGAAATCAAAAATGAACTTGTTAATAAATTCAACTACTCTTCCGTCATGGAAGTGCCTAGGATCGAGAAGATCGTAGTAAACATGGGTGTTGGGGACGCAGTTCAAAACGCTAAAGTTCTCGATACTGCAGTAGAAGAATTAGAAGCAATTACAGGTCAGAAGCCGGTAATTACAAAAGCTAAGAAATCTATCGCGACATTCAGACTTCGTGAAGGTATGCCGATTGGAGCCAAAGTTACTCTTCGTGGGGAAAGAATGTACGATTTCCTGGACAAACTGGTTTCAGTATCCCTCCCACGCGTAAGAGACTTCAGAGGTATTTCCAAAAAGGCGTTTGATGGACGCGGCAACTACACACTTGGTGTAAAAGAGCAGCTCATCTTCCCTGAGATCGACTATGACAAAGTATCCAAGGTCAGAGGTATGGATATCGTTGTTGTAACTACAGCGAACACAGACGAAGAAGCACGCGAGCTACTCACTCAGTTCGGAATGCCATTTCAAAAGTAAGCTATAAGGAGGCGAAATTGTGGCTAAAAAATCAATGATTGCTAAACAGCAAAAGAAACAAAAATTCAAAGTTAGAGAATATACACGCTGCGAACGTTGCGGAAGACCACATTCAGTTATTCGCAAATTCAAGCTCTGCCGTATATGTTTCCGTGAACTTGCTTACAAAGGTCAGATTCCTGGCGTTAAAAAAGCAAGCTGGTAATCGCCATAAATTGAAAGGAGGCAATTAGTAATGACAATCTCAGATCCAATTGCAGATATGCTGACGCGCATTAGGAATGCGAATATCGTGAGGCATGAAACACTGGAGATTCCTGCATCCAACATCAAAAAGGAAATTGCAGAGATTCTCAAATCAGAAGGTTTTGTAAAAAATGTAGAATATATCGAAGACGATAAGCAAGGCGTCATCCGTGTATTCCTTAAATATGGTAGCAAGAACGAAAGAGTCATCACTGGATTGAAACGTATCTCCAAGCCTGGTCTTAGAGTGTACGCACGAAGAGAAGAGCTGCCAAAGGTCCTTAATGGTCTAGGTATTGCACTGATCTCTACATCTGAAGGTGTGCTTACTGACAGAGAAGCACGCAAAAGAAATATCGGCGGGGAAGTTCTCGCATACGTTTGGTAATGAATTAACAGGAGGTGCAAATAAATGAGCCGTGTAGGTAAACGTATTATTGAAATACCAAGTGATGTTACAGTTGATATTAATGGTTCCACAGTTACAGTCAAAGGACCTAAAGGTGAACTGGTAAACACGTTTAACGAAGAAATGACTTATGAATTGGAAGACAATACGCTTCAGGTTGTAAGACCAAGTGATTCCAAGGATCATCGCACAAACCATGGTACAACACGTGCATTGATCAACAACATGGTTGTCGGAGTATCCCAAGGGTTCTCCAGAGAGCTTGAGCTTGTTGGTGTCGGTTACCGTGCGCAGATGCAAGGTAAGAAATTGGTACTCAATGTTGGGCTTTCTCACCCGGTTGAATTCGAACCTTCCGAGGACCTTTCCATCTCAGTGGATGGCAATACGAACGTAAAAGTTGAAGGTATCAACAAGGAAAGTGTTGGAGCACTTGCTTCCAAAATCCGTTCCGTACGTCCACCTGAACCTTACAAAGGAAAAGGTATCCGTTACAAAGGCGAACAAGTCCGCCGTAAAGAAGGAAAAACTGGTAAATAATTAATTAAAGTGAGGAGTGAACTCAATGATCGCTAAGATTGATAAAAATAAAGTGCGTCAAAAAAGGCATCAGCGCGTGCGCAGCAGACTTTCTGGCACATCAGAAAGACCACGTCTAAATGTCTATCGCTCTAATAAGCATATCTATGCTCAAGTGATTGATGACAGTCAACAGACGACATTGGCAAGTGCTTCTACACAAGATGCTGATTTCAACAAAGAAATTGGATCCAATGTAGACGCAGCTGCTGAAGTAGGTACACTGATAGCAAAACGTGCTAAAGACAAAGGTATTGAAAGCGTAGTATTCGACCGCGGTGGTTATCTATACCACGGACGTGTGAAAGCACTCGCAGAAGCTGCACGTGAAAACGGTCTGCAATTCTAATCGAAGGAGGGAATAACATTTATGGCTCGTAGAGAAGAGAAAGTACAGGAATTCGAAGAGCGCGTTGTTACAATCAACCGTATCGCTAAAGTTGTAAAAGGTGGACGTCGTTTCCGTTTCTCTGCACTTGTTGTAGTAGGAGACAAAAAAGGACGTGTAGGCTTTGGTACAGGTAAAGCCCAAGAGGTACCTGAAGCAATCAAAAAAGCAATCGAAGCTGCTAAGAAAGACCTTATCGAAGTACCACTCGTAGACGGTACTATCCCACACGAAATCATTGGACGTTTCAGTTCCGGTAGAGTATTCATGAAACCTGCCGCTCCTGGTACAGGAGTTATCGCTGGTGGACCGGTCCGTGCCGTATTGGAACTTGCAGGAGTTTCCGACATCCTGAGCAAGTCTCTTGGTGCTAACACTCCGATCAATGTTGTTCGTGCAACAATGACAGGCCTTACTGAACTAAAAAGCGCAGAAGAAGTTGCCAAATTGCGCGGCAAATCAGTAGAAGAGCTACAAAATTAAGGAGGGATTTACAGACATGGCTAAAGTTAAAATCACCCTCAAAAAAAGTTTGATCGGGAGATCTGAGACTCAGAGAAGAACAGTTGCTTCCCTCGGACTCAGAAAGCTCCAGCAGTCAGTCGAGCTTGAAGACACACCTCAGCTCAGAGGTCAGGTTGAGAAAGTCAGCCACTTAGTTTCAGTAGAAGAAAAATAATGATATTATGATATAGGAGGTGCAAAGATGAAATTACATGAGATGAAACCAGTAGAAGGTGCGCGTAAAAATCGCAATCGTGTAGGTCGTGGTATGTCTTCTGGTAATGGTAAGACATCTGCACGCGGTCATAATGGTCAAAATTCACGTTCCGGTGGTGGAGTTGGACCGACATTCGAAGGTGGACAACTTCCACTGTTCCGTCGTATTCCAAAGCGTGGATTTACGAACATTAACCGTAAAGAATATGCAGTGCTTAACCTGAGCGATCTGAATCGTTTCGAAGACGGCACTGAAGTTACACCTGAAATGCTGAAAGAAAATGGTATTGTTAAGAATGCAAAATCTGGAATCAAAGTACTGGGCAATGGTACTCTTGAGAAGAAATTAACAATCAAAGCTCATAAGTTTTCTGGTTCAGCTGCTAAAGCAATTGAGGAACAGGGCGGAAGCTACGAGGTGATCTAATGCTCGGCACGTTATCCAATTTCTTTAGGATTAAAGAAATCCGAAGTAAAATCCTTTTTACTTTGGCAATGCTCGTGATTTTCAAAATCGGCACATATATACCGGTTCCAGGCGTGGATCCAAGTGTGTTCGATATGGGAGCAGGCCAACAGGGCGTGCTGGATCTTATGAACACCTTCGGTGGTGGCGCACTGATGAACTTCTCCATTCTTGCCATGGGTATCATGCCCTACATTACAGCATCAATCGTGGTCCAACTCCTACAGATGGATGTTGTGCCGAAATTTGCTGAATGGGCAAAGCAGGGCGAAGTTGGAAGACGCAAGCTCAGTCAGTTTACACGCTATTTCACCATCATACTTGCGTTCATACAATCGTTGGGAATGTCTTTTGCTTTCAACCAGATGTTCGAAGGTATGCTACTGGATAATAGCAATATTGGGTCATATCTGCTTATCGCACTTGTACTCACAACGGGTACAGCCTTCCTGATGTGGCTTGGGGAACAGATTACGACACATGGTGTTGGCAATGGTATCTCCATCATCATCTTTGCAGGTATACTCAGCGTGCTGCCAAGCGCAATCATTCAACTCTACCAGCAGAAATTTGTCGGTGCGGATGATACAACGATGGCAGTGCTGCAGATGATTGGTCTCATCATTATGCTTATACTGATTACAGCGTTTGCTGTGTTCATACTGCAGGCTGTGCGTAAAATCCCAGTGCAATATGCCAAGCGTCAGCGAACCTCATCACAATTGGCACCACAATCGACATTCCTGCCGCTCAAAGTCAACCCGGCAGGGGTAATTCCGGTCATCTTTGCGATGGCATTTTTCATGCTCCCGCAGACGCTGACACTGTTCTTCCCTGACGCCAATTGGGCTCAGACGATCGCAAGATTCGCTGATCCATCCGATTGGATAGGAATGATCTTTTATGTTGCCTTGATCATTGCATTTACGTACTTCTATTCATTTGTTCAGGTCAACCCTGAAAAGATGGCAGACAACCTCAAGAAGCAGGGAAGTTACGTGCCTGGCATCCGTCCGGGCAGGAATACCCAGGACTACATTACATCTGTGCTATACAGGCTTGTATTTGTAGGCTCACTCTTCCTGGCCGGCATTTCCATCCTGCCACTTCTTATTACGAAGTTCATGGATCTGCCGCAAGCGATTCAAATTGGAGGTACGAGTCTTCTGATTGTCATTGGTGTCGCACTTGAAACCATGAAACAGTTGGAAGCACAAGCAAACCAAAGAGAATACCGCGGTTTTAGAAAGCGCAGGTAGGAGGAAAAGCGTATGAATATTATATTGATGGGATTACCTGGGGCAGGCAAAGGCACTCAGGCATCCAAGATTATAAAGAAATACCCGATCCCTCATATTTCAACTGGCGACATGTTCCGTCTTGCAATCAAAAATGGTACAGAACTCGGTAAAGAAGCCAAGTCCTACATGGATAAAGGTGAACTTGTTCCAGATGAAGTGACAATCGGTATCGTCAAAGAACGCTTGAGTCAGAGTGATGCAAAGGATGGCTTCCTATTGGATGGATTTCCACGTACTGTGGAGCAGGCGGAAGCACTGAACGGCATCATGAAGGAACTTGGAACACAGATTGATAGAACAATCTATGTTGAAGTTGCTGAAGAAGAACTGATGAATCGTCTGACTGGTCGTCGGATCTGCGAAGTTTGCGGCACTACCTATCATCTTGTGTTCAATCCGCCTAAGCAGGAAGGTGTTTGTGATCTTGATGGCGGCAAGTTGTATCAGCGGGAAGATGACAACCCTGAAACAGTTGCAAATCGTCTGGAAGTAAACCTCCAGCAGACAGCACCGATGCTTGACTTCTATGAAGAACAGGGTGTGCTGGTCAAAGTGGATGGCTCCCGGGACATTGACGAAGTGTTCAACGATGTTGATGAGATTCTGCAAAATATATAAGGATATTCACCTCTTCAGACACTTCTGAGTGAATGTTGCTTGTATTATAACGAAAAATATCCAAGTTCATATTTGGCGTTAAGTGTAATCCTATCTTCACCTGAAGTGAATTTCTAATAGAGATTAGAATGCTGTAAAGGGGGAATTTGAATGAGTAAACAAGATGTTATCGAACTGGAAGGCACTGTGCTTGATACATTGCCAAATGCCATGTTCAAAGTGGAACTTGAAAATGGGCATGAAATTCTCGCCCATGTTTCGGGGAAAATCCGTATGAACTATATACGTATTCTTCCTGGCGATAAAGTTACAGTCGAAATGTCACCATATGATCTAACACGTGGCAGAATCACTTATCGTTTTAAATAATGGACTCCACATTCTAAGGAGGTAAAACACATGAAAGTAAGACCATCAGTCAAGCCTATCTGTGAAAAATGCAAAGTCATCCGCAGAAAAGGCAAAGTAATGGTAATCTGTGAAAACCCTAAGCACAAACAGAAGCAAGGCTAAAATTATAATATCGGAGGTGTAACATATGGCTCGTATTGCAGGAGTAGACGTACCACGTGAAAAACGTGTTGTAATCTCTCTCACTTATATTTACGGTATCGGTAACACAAGAGCGCAGGAAATCCTTGAAAAAGCAGGTGTATCTGAAAGTACACGTGTAAGAGATCTTACTGAAGACGAACTCAACTCGATTCGTGAAGTCGTTGATACGTATAAGATCGAAGGTGACCTTCGCCGTGAACAGAACCTCAACGTAAAACGTCTGATGGAGATTGCTTCCTATAGAGGAATCCGTCACCGTCGTGGACTTCCAGTTCGTGGACAGCATACCAAAAACAATGCCCGTACACGTAAAGGTCCAGTTAAAACAGTTGCGAATAAGAAGAAATAATTAGGGAAAAGGAGGAGAAAAAATGGCTCGTAGACAACAAACACGTAAACGTAAAGTGAAAAAGAATATTGACTCCGGAATCGCGCATATCCGTTCAACATTCAACAACACAATTGTAACTATCACTGACGATTTTGGTAACGCACTGTCATGGTCATCAGCAGGTGCACTTGGTTTCAGGGGTTCTAAGAAATCTACACCATTCGCTGCACAGATGGCTTCAGAAACAGCTTCCAAAGCTGCGATGGAACACGGACTCAAAACTGTCGAAGTTACAGTGAAAGGTCCAGGGGCAGGTCGTGAATCAGCAATCCGCGCACTCCAATCTGCAGGTCTTGAAATTACAGCAATCAAAGATGTCACTCCTGTACCACACAATGGCTGCCGTCCGCCTAAACGTCGCCGTGTATAATTACTGGTCACAGGACAACTCCGAGTGTAATGTAAAACACATGGCTGCATAATATTTCCGGCGTTTAGAGGGAGGATAAGTAGACAAATGATAGAAATCGAAAAACCTAGAATTGAAACAGTCGAAGTATCGGAAGATTCTAAGTTTGGTAAGTTTGTTGTTGAACCTCTTGAAAGAGGATACGGAACAACACTTGGGAACTCCTTGCGTCGCATTCTTTTATCATCATTACCTGGTGCGGCAGTCAAAACGATAGAAATAGAAAATGTACTGCATGAATTTTCTACAATTGAAAACGTTGTGGAAGATGTTACAACAATCATCACGAACATCAAAAAGCTTGCACTCAAGATCTATTCCGAGGAAGAAAAAGTACTGGAAATTGATTTCAGTGGAGAAGGTTCCGTCACAGCTGGAGATATCACACATGACAGCGATGTCGAGATTTTGAACCGCGACCTGAAGATTGCAACTGTATCCAACGGTGGACAGTTAAAAATCCGCATGATCGCAAATCGCGGCAGAGGTTATACTCTCGCAGAGGGCAATAACAAGAGCGAAATGTCAATCGGTGTGATTCCGGTAGATTCAATCTACACACCAATCGAACGTGTCAACTATACAGTTGAAAACACGCGCGTTGGCCAGAAGACGAACTTCGACAAACTGACTCTCGATGTATGGACAGATGGTTCAATATCTCCGCAGGAGGGCATATCCCTTGCTGCCAAAATCATGACGGAACACCTGAATATCTTTGTCGGTCTCACTGACGAAGCTCAGAATGCAGAAATCATGATTGAGAAGGAAGAGGACCAGAAAGAGAAAGTACTTGAAATGTCCATCGAGGAACTCGACCTGTCAGTACGTTCCTACAACTGTCTGAAGCGTGCGGGCATCAACTCCGTACAGGAACTCACTGATAAGAGTGAAGCAGATATGATGAAGGTAAGAAATCTGGGACGCAAGTCTCTTGAAGAAGTTAAGTTTAAACTTGAGGACCTCGGTCTGGGGCTCCGTAAAGAAGACTGATAAAGGAGGTAAATTGCAATGGGCTACAGAAAACTAGGACGCACGTCCGACCAAAGAAAAGCGATGCTCCGTGATTTGGCAACATCCCTTATCGTGAGCGAACGCATTACAACAACTGAACAGAGAGCGAAGGAACTTCGCAGAGTGGTAGACAAACTGGTTACACTTGGAAAACGTGGAGACCTCGCGTCTAAACGCCGTGCTGGCCAGACAGTACGCAATGTCGAAATCGCAAACGAAGATGGTACTACACAGTATGCACTTCAAAAGCTGTTTGATGATATCGCACCACGTTTTGAAGATCGTCAAGGTGGCTACACAAGCATCAAGAAACTTGGTGAACGTCGTGGCGACGGTGCAGAACTCGTCATCATCGAATTCGTACAAGGCGCTGCAGCAACTGAAGAAGCGTAATCCTATAAAAGCAGACTGAGTGTTACGATAATGTGGCCGTATGGCCATATTGTCTAGCTCAACGTACCCTGCAGGCAATACTGAATTATCGCGCGACTCCCATGTGCAGGGTACGCGCTTTTTTATTACATAAAAATGGTGGTGGAGATATGATTGGACTTGAAGATATAACCTACAGCTATCGAACAGGTGAATATAAAGCCCTGGATCATATCTCCCTGACCTTTCGTCGCGGGGAATGGGTCTCCATCATCGGCCATAATGGATCGGGCAAAAGTACGCTTGTCAAAATCCTGATGGGCATATTGGATGATTACGAAGGTTCAATCACGGTCGATGGCGAATTGCTGGATGAAGAAAACCGTATTACGATGAGGAAGAAGTTTGCCATCGTCTTCCAGAACCCGGATAACCAGTTTGTCGGTGCAACGGTGGAAGATGACGTGGCATTCGGTCTCGAGAACAATGGGGTCCCGAGGGACGAAATGGTGAGACGGACCGAAGAGGCACTGAAGGCGGTCAACATGCTCGAATTCCGCGACCATGAGCCCTCCAGGCTGTCGGGAGGACAGAAGCAGCGCGTTGCCATTGCGAGTGCCCTGGCAATGGCTCCTGATGTACTCATCCTCGATGAGGCGACCTCTATGATCGACCCGGAAGGCAGGCGGGAGGTGCTCGACATACTGAGAACCATCCACCGTCGTGGAAAGACGACGCTTATCTTCATTACACATGATCTTTCAGAAATTGAAGACAGTGATCATGCAGTCATCATGAAGGATGGACAGATCATCAGTGAAGGCACAGTGGAGGAAATATACAAGGATACGGATGCACTGCTGGCAAGCCGCCTGGTGCTGCCTTTCCATATGAAGATATCCAAACGGCTGCTTGATGGTTCCTTCTTATCATATGACGAGTTGGTGGAACGCCTATGAGGATCACTTTCAAAAATTTGACGAGCATCTATCACCAGAATACGCCTTTTGAACATCTTGCACTGAATGATATCAATACGACCTTTGAAGAGGGTGTATACTATGGCATCATCGGCCACACAGGCAGTGGCAAGTCGACGATGATCCAAACGCTGAATGGGCTTCTGCTGCCGAGCAGGGGAGAAGTGCACGCTGGTGACATCCTGTTGAGAAGGAAGTCGAAGCAGAAGGATATCCACCGGGTAAAAAAGCATGTGGGCATGGTATTCCAGTTTCCTGAGCATCAGCTTTTCGAAGAAACTGTACTCAAAGATGTCATGTTTGGACCGAAGAACATGGGAATGGATGAAACTGTAGCACAGGAGAAAGCAGAATATTATCTGGATCTGCTGAACATTGATGCGTCCCTGTTCCAATCATCGCCTTTCGATCTGTCAGGCGGACAGATGCGCAAGGTAGCCATCGCGGGCATACTCGCCATGGAACCGGAAGTACTCATTCTGGATGAACCGACGGCAGGGCTGGATCCGAAAAGTCATATTGAGACGATGGCGCTTTTTAAGCGGATCCACCAGGAGATGGGCATTACCGTCATCCTTGTTACACACGATATGAATGATGTTTATGAATATACGGAATATGTAAAGATTTTGAGCGGAGGCCACCTGGTGAGGGAAGGCAGGACTACCGACCTTCTTACAGACGAAAAACTGCTTGAACGGTTTGCGCTTGAACCGCCGGATATTGTAAAGCTGACCCATGATCTTGAGAATAAAGGAATCATTTTCGACAGCGTACCGAGAAATGTGGAGCAGTTCACCGAACTCTATGAGGAGTGGAGGGCCGGCAATGCTTAGTAAAATGCTGCTTGGCAGATATATACCGGGATCCAGTATTATCCATCAGCTGGATCCACGTGCAAAGATACTGGCAGTCGTCCTTTTCATGGCCATTGTATTCTTTGCCAACCACTGGACCGGCTATATACTGCTGATTGTTTTCATCACTGTACTGACAAAAACTGCAGACCTGTCCATCCGCTTCCTCTTCAATGGATTGAAGTTGATACTCATACTTCTCCTGTTCACCTTCTTCATGCACCTCTTCTTTACGAAGGGCGGCACAGTGCTTGTCGATGGCGGCTTCTTCACAATAGAGTCGGAAGGTGTCGTTCGGGGTGTCTATATCACCATACGCCTCGCAATGCTTGTCTTGATTACAACGATACTAACCTTGACGACAAGCCCACTGCAACTGACAGACGCCATCGAGCGCATCGCAAAGCCACTGAAGGTCTTCAAGGTGCCCGTGCATGAAATCGCGCTGATGATGTCCATCAGCCTCCGGTTCATTCCGACACTGATGGATGAGACGGAGAAGATCATAAAGGCCCAGAGTGCCAGGGGATCGACTTTCATGACCGGAAACCTGATGTCCAGACTGCAGGCACTGACACCAATCTTCATCCCACTTTTCATTTCATCCTTCAAAAGGGCGGAGGAGATGGCCATTGCCATGGAAGTGAGAGGGTATCAGGGAGAGGAAGGCAGAACACACTACCGTGTGCTCAACTGGCAGTGGAAGGACACTTTCGCACTGATTCTTATGATCATATTCGGCATCATCCTGTGGATGATCAGACAGTAAGGAGTAGAGGAATGCGTTATCTAGTAAGAACAAGCTATAATGGTGCCGGATTCAACGGTTTCCAATACCAGATGGAGGGGCGTACAGTCCAGGGGGAGATAGAAAAGATACTGCAGCGGATGCATAAGACTCCCGTCAGAATCCATCCTGCTGGACGTACCGACAGCGGGGTCCATGCACGGGAGCAGTATTTCCATTTCGATACGGATCTGAACATCCCTGAACCGAAATGGCAGCATGCATTGAACAGTGCGATGCCAGGGGACATAGCGATCCACGAAGTCAGACGGATCAGTCCGGACTACCATATACGCCACCATTCAGAAGGCAAGGCCTATCGGTACCGAATCTATCAGGGGGAAATCCGGGATCCTTTCGAAAGGGGTCTGAAGACCTATTATCCGTATAAGTTGGATGAAGAAAAGATGCGGGAGGCGATGCAGCATTTCGTCGGCACCCATGACTTTACAAGCTTCTCCAGCGCCAAGTCACCGATCGAAAACAAGGTGCGCCACATCTATCGCTTCGACCTGATAAAGACGGAGAACGGCTATGACTTCCTGATCATCGGTTCCGGTTTCCTCTACAACATGGTCAGAATCCTCGTCGCCTATGTGCTTGAGGTCGGCCAGGGCCGTTGGGAGGCCTCCCGCACCCCTCAGATCATAGAGGCAAGGGACAGGACACTCGTCCCCAAGACTGCACCGCCAGAAGGACTTTACCTGGAACGCGTCTTCCTCGATGAAGCATCACGGAATGAAGCACTGGAAAAATATAATTTAACCCGCTGAGACATTGACAAAATACCCTTTTAAGGTTATCATAGACAACGGTATAATTTTATATCACCCCACGATAAGCCCCGGAAACTTATTGTGCACAACGATATAAAGCAAACGAAGCTTTTTTATTTTAGAGAGCATGAATGAGAGCACCACTCATATATTTAGGAGGACTGGAAATGCGTCAAACATTTATGGCAAACGAAGCCAATATTGAACGTAAATGGTATGTTGTCGACGCAGAAGGACAGACACTTGGTCGTCTTTCTTCTGAAGTTGCATCCATACTTCGCGGCAAGAACAAACCGACTTATACACCACACGTTGATACAGGTGATAACGTAATCATCATCAACGCTGAAAAGATCCAAATGACCGGCAACAAAGAACAGGACAAAATGTACTACAGACACACTGGCCACCCAGGTGGAATCAAATCCATCTCAGCTGGTGAACTGAAAAGGAAGAACCCTGTCCGTCTGTTGGAGAACTCCATCAAAGGCATGCTTCCAAAGAACAGACTCGGTCGCGCACAAGGCAAGAAACTTCATGTATACGCTGGAAGCGAGCACAAGCATGAAGCACAAAAACCAGAAAACTACGAACTTCGCGGTTAAGGATAGGAGGTTAATTCATTGGCTAAAGTAGAATATACAGGAACAGGTCGTCGTAAAAATGCAGTAGCGCGTGTACGTCTCGTACCAGGTGAAGGCAATGTTACAGTCAACGGACGTGACATGAGGGATTATCTCCCATTCGAAAGTCTCATCCTTGACTTGAATCAGCCATTCGCAGTTACAGAAACACAAGGTAACTACGATGTACTGGTAAACGTTAAAGGTGGCGGCTTCACAGGACAAGCTCAGGCAATCCGTCATGGTATCGCAAGAGCACTTCTGGAAGCAGATCCGGAAAACCGTGGCGTGCTTAAGAGAGCTGGACTCCTTACACGTGACCCACGTATGAAAGAACGTAAGAAATACGGACTCAAGAAAGCCCGTCGTTCTCCACAGTTCTCAAAACGTTAATAGGTTTGTTAATATACCAACGCTTGCAAAGGTTTTTTGGTGCAAGTTGGTTCAAATCAGTAACTAATATTACAAAGCACTTAACAGATTTAAAGCATCGGCATCTTGCTGGTGCTTTTTTTTCTGGCATTAATTCAAGATAATAATTTTGTGTTGTTTGTATATTAATGTGTCCTAACCGTTTTGATACATATGCAATATCTATATCTTGAGCAAATAAAAATGATGCGTGCGTATCTCTTAGACCGTGAAAAGTCGTTTTTTTAATATTTAATCCCTGTAATAATTCACCTAATAGCTCGGATTGTTTAAAACCTCCAAAGCTAAAAATATAACCATTTTCTTTCACAGGAATTTTACGAATAAGCTCATAAACCTCTTTGTTTATAGAAACATCTCGTTTTGCATTGTGTGTCTTTAATGAAGTATCGTCAGAAGTAGGACTGATTGAATGTCTAACTTCTATGCCATATTCATAAAGGCTCTCTGGTCGTATTGCTAGTAGTTCTCCACGTCGCATACCTGTTTCTAATGCTAATAATACAAGCACGTTAAATTCATCTTCTGAATGCTGTAAAACGTAATTACGAAGCTTTTTAAAATCTGTAATAGATAAAGCTTTGTTTCGTTTCGGTGGATTTTCTCCACGGGTTTTCACTAAACGAGCAAAATCATTTGCAATATAACCACGAGCATATGCATCACGTAAGGATGTTTTTATTTTAAGGAGCACTTCATGCGTTGTTTTTTGTGAATGTGTTTTCGCATATTCATCAATTTTCTTTTGAACGACAATATAATAAAGAGTAGTTTTAATTATTAATCTGTAGACAGATTGTGAAAGGATGCACTTATACTAACGGGCAGAAGAGTTGAAGACGGTTAATTATGTTTTGGTAAAATGTATGTTGGAGAATTATTTACCTTTAGTTCTACAAAACGGATTACCAATAAAATGAAGATGGAGGTTTGCATATGAAGAATGTTAGTCGAGAAATTCAGGATTTGTCAATTAAATCATTGGAGTCAACTTTAAACAAACTTTCAAATGCTTATAATAGTATGATAGAAAAAGGTTCAAATACAACTCTTGTTAAAAAGAGACGGAATTCCGTAAAAATTGGTTTGGAGAGCCTCAAAGACGCTTGGGAAAAGGGGGAATTTTCCTATGATGAAGAAGATATTTTGACTTCTAAAGATATTCTACAAGGTATCATTCCATCTATAGAAAAACAGATAGCAAAAGCAAAAGAAGGTAGTTCCCAAAAAACACTAAATGAGCGTCGTTTAACTGCAATCAAACTGGCAATCGAATCCTTGGAGAACCGTCTAAAATAATTCCATTTGTGATTTCAAGTGTAAATTTTTGACTAAAAAGGCACTTTTCTTGTTGCACTAACGGATGCAATACTTCAAATAGATGGGGGAGAATCGAATGAGAACGCTCTTAGAACTACTTCGTATAATATTTCTTTTGGGTTTGCTCGGTACATTGGGTTGGTTAGTTGTAGGAAATATTTATAAATTCAATGAATTAACTGAATCTTATTCTTGGCTTGGTGCAATTGCTATTTTAATACTTATATTTGTTTTGTATAGGAATAAGTTGCAATTCTCAGGATGGTATAAAGGAGAAGGTAGAATGAAACTTCCGAAATCTATTACAGTGACACTCATTTCAAGCTCTATATTGTTAATTATCTTGCCATTTGTATTAGGTTCTTTGTTAAACTAATGGGTGCTTTAGTTAAATAATAATGAATAAAAATCAGCCTGTATCTTATGTTACTATTAAGTAATTTAAGATACAGTTTTACTATTTTTGAAATAATTACCTTTCACTTCAAATACATGTATTCAAAGTGAAAGTATTGATTTAAATGATTCTTTTGTAATTTACTCTTGATAAGACCCCAAACCATCGATGGAAGATATTAATGTTACAAGACGATTAGTCGAGATTGGAAAGTTACTAGGTATCGAAGTGCTTGATCACTTAGTAGTAAATAGTGATAATAGTTTTACTAGCCTGAAAGAAAGGGGGTATATTTAAAAGGGAGAAACCACTCCCTTTTTTCTTCAAGGTATATTACAGGGGGAAAAAGGAAAATACATAATAAACTCCGATTAATTTTTAGTACAGAATAAAAATTAAGAGTAATGCAAATTGAATGTTAGAAGGTTGCAAAAAAAGTAAAGGCTTGCCAGCCCCTCAAAATACCCCATCGTTATTGGTGTCGAATCAAAAATAGGAGAGTGAAAGGATGCTAGCAATGCCTGAAATTAATCATTTAAAAAATTAGGGAATGGATAACCGTTATCTATCAATGAAGTTTCACTTTATGCTTTCTTTTTCTCTAATAAAGTCACAATCAAAAGGTAAATTCCAATACCTCCGAACATGATGACTGATTCTAAAATGAGTTGAGTTTCATATGGTAATGATGTCTGACTTAGTAAGTAACCTGGTAATGATATGAATGCAACAACAACAATTAGAATCCACGTTTTGGCCCAAAGGGACATACCTATAATGAAAAGTACTGTAATTATCCCAATAATCACGCTCGCTGTATTACCAAAATTAATAATAGGAGTATCGACTGTTCTATTTAAGAAGATCAAACCAAAGAATAAAGCTCCTGGTAACATCACTATAGGAAGTAATATTCCTATTTGTTTCCAGTTAGATTGCTTCATGGTGGAAATATATTTAAAACCCTTTAGTACTGAGAAAAAGAATATGGCAGTAATGACAAGATTTCCAATAATCTCTAAGATGGAATAGGAGAGCTCTCCTTCTAATACATCTCTAATAATTGTAATAGAAAATGATCCAATAATGATTAGAAAAATGTATTTAAACCAATTTCGATAGTCAATTGCCATTTCATTGGAAATCGTTTCCATATACTCTTTTGGTGACTTTCCGATAATTTTTTCAATCGGCTTTCCTCTTTTTTCCGCTTCATGTAAATGATTTTCTAGTTCCTGGATAATTTCTTCTATTTCATCTGAATTTTTTCCACTAGAAAATAGGTAGACCCGTAAATTTTCTATAAAAGTTTTACTTTGTTCGGAAAGTTTTATTTCATTTTTCAATCGTTTCATCTCCTTTTCTAAGATTTGTACCTGATTCATGGTATACAACATTATTCACGTTAGTTTGTAGATCACCCCAACGTTTAATGAACATTTCTAATTCCTTCTCTCCTTTTGCTGTTAGAGAATAATATTTCCTTCTTGGTCCTGCTGTAGATTTTTTCAATGTGGAAGTTACCAATTCTTCCTTTTGCATACGCAATAATAATGGATAAATTGTTCCTTCACTAAAGGAATGAAATCCATAACTTTCAAGCTTATCAGCTAATTCATACCCATATACTTCTTTGTTCTTAATAATTGCAAGTAAACAGCCATCAAGTATTCCTTTAAGCATCTGTGTTGTTGACACGTTTCTATCACCTCTTTCATTACCTTGCAATGCAAGGGTTATGGTTAAAAAAGAAATACCTTGTATTGCAATATATGTTTAGCGTAACATGCTTAATCTTGTAATGCAAGGTATTGTTTAAAAGATTTCACTGCAATTGTTAATTGTATGTAACTGTTCCCCATTTTCAGTGACGAAACAGTGACGACTTCATGGTTATATAAGTCGTTTATGTTCAATTGGTTATCTAAAAACATTGATTTTACTGTTTTTTAGTCGCAAATGTTGCTTATATTTTTTAGATATACCCATGGTAAGATAAACATCATGTAATGTAACAAGAATAGTATTACAAAGAATAAATTAAATTGTATTCAACTAACATCTGTCATGTTGGTTCAAATTGGTTCAAGTAATGTCATTTTCTATCTTTATTCATACACTTTTATCCATATAACAATTTCTAAAACGTTGATATAAATGGATTAAGATGTATTCAGTACACTTAGAATTTACTTGTATATTTCTCAAAACGTTAATATATATATATTGGAAAGCACTTCCCAAAGATTGGGGAGTGCTTTTTTGTTTATAATTTTACAGAGGGATTGGACAAGGGGCGTATATAGATAACACCTCTACACATTATGATAGTATGAAGTTAAGTCAATACTGACAGATGCTCTATAGAAGAAGCTGCTCAAGAATATGGAAATAAAACCAAGTACAGATGAGGAGTGGATAAAGGTATGTCGGGTATGATATTCAGGTTGGGTGAGAAGAAGTATAGGGTGGAGAGCGACTGGGCTGAAGGTTCTTCAAGACAGTATATCAATAACGTCTCGGCTGTTTCGAGCGATGAGGAAGGCTATATATACGTGCTGCAGAGAAGTGATCCATTCATGCTCGTTTTCAATGGAACCTTTCAATCATCCGACTGATATCGCCTTTTCCAGAAGAGGTGACTTCTTTGTTTCGGATGGCTACGGCAATGCACATATCCATCACTTTAATAGAGATGGTGAGTGGATCAACACCTGGGGTGGGCTTGGAACAGGAGAAGGGAGTCTCAGTACCCCCATGCAGTAATGCTAGATCGAAACGAAAGGGTATTGGTCGCGGATCGTGAAAACAATCGGGTTCAAATATTCGATCAGAGTGGCAATTATTTAAAAGAACTATCAAATGTATTTCACCCAATGGATATATGCCAGGACAGGGAGGGATTCATTTATGTTACAGATCAAGTGCCGTCCTTGCACGTTTTCAATTCTGATGATGCATTTATCGGCAGGTGCCGGACACTGGGCACCTTTGGGCACGGAGTCGCTGTAGATGTCCACGGTGATATCTATATTGCAGAGATGCTGCCTGACGGCATCGCAAAGCTTATAGGCATATAGATGTTTTTGATGATATTCAAATAGGATGCACCACATTTAGGGAGGTGGCATTATGATTGAGGAGATGGATCGTTTTTTGGGCCATCCATCCGGCAGACTGGATGATTATATCTCGAGTTATATGAAACGGGTGCCTTTTGAGAATATAGATGTGCAGAATGAAGTACCTGTTTCAGTGGAACTGGACAATCTATCCGAGAAGATAATCACACGGGGCCGAGGGGGGTTCTGTTATGAGATGAACACTTTATTCAGATATTACCTAAATGAAAAGGGATATGAGGCATATAATGTTGCTGCCACTGTGAAAAATCCAGATGGATGGACACGGGAAGGCAGTCATATGTCGACATTGGTGAAGGCGGACGCACTGTATGTCGCTGATGTCGGATTTGGCGACCTGCCCGTGAAAGCCATGCCGATTCGTCCAATTGGTCAGGAAATCACAATCGATGATGTGAATGGCCGGTACCGTGCAGTTGAAGTAAACGATGGGTTTGAAGTCCAGAAAGAAAATGCAGGCGTTTTTGAAACACTGTATAAAGGATATTTCGAACCGCGTAGGCCAGAGGACTTCAACGACAATATGGACTATAATCAACACCATCCGGATTCAATCTTTACCAGACACCTGATAATCACAATGCCCAAGAGCTACGGCCGTATATCGATGACGGAGAGCAATCTCACGATTACGATGGATGGCGAGAAAGAGAAGTTTGAAGTGACGAGAAGCAACTATCAAAAATATTTAAATGAATATTTCGGCCTGGACGTTAAAATAGATAGGTTGGAAAAGGATTCATAACGGTAAGCTCAAGGGTATATGTCAAGAAGCCATTATTTTTTCTGATGATAAATGGAGTTGGAGGGATATGAATGGCTTTCGACTACGATCTGGATTTTGACAACATCGACTTTCGTGAACAGCCTGAACTATACAGAGTGGGACGAGGCGAACAGGGAGTGCTGATGGTGGAACCCTATAAAAGTGAAATACTCCCGCACTGGCGCTTCAAGACGCCTGAGATTGCACGGGAATCCTCGGATAAGATCTATCAGATGTATCTGGACTATAAGGAAAAGGACGACTTTGTGGGTATGGACATGGCGAGGAAATTCCTCCAGATGGGGTATACAAGGTCCCGCCGTTATGCCAATTATAAAGGTGGAAGAAAGTACGATAAGAACGGTGAAGTGAACGAACGGGATATTGATGAGGAAAAGGCGGAATCGGCCGCGATCTTTGAAGAGAAATGGAAGACGGTGCGGGAGGACGAAGATTACCTCAAGCTGAAGAAGGCACATCAGAAGAAGTACGGATGAGATGACGCCTGTTCCAATTTACTTCCGTCTCCAAGGTGTCATGAAGGAAAGGTGATTCTATGAAAGTGATTGTTGATGCGGATGCATGTCCAGTGAAGGACATCATCATAAAAGAAACAGGGGACAGGCAGGTGCCGGTCGTATTGGTGTCGAGCCTGTCGCACTATTCCACCCAGGAATTGCCTGATCATGTCCGGGCTGTCTATGTGGAAGCGGGCCCGGATGCTGCGGACTTCAAGGTGGTGCAGCTCGCGGCAGCGGATGATATCGTGGTGACCCAGGACTATGGGCTTGCTTCCCTGCTTCTGCCGAAGGGGTGCACAGTACTCCATCATAAAGGATTTGAATATGACGCCAGGAATATCGATCATCTGCTTGAGACGCGCTATATGGGCAGCATGATCCGCAAAGGCGGCGGGAGGACGAAAGGGCCAAAACCGTTCTCCAGGGAGGATAGGGAGACGTTTCTCAAGCTCTTCCGCCAGAAGCTCGGGAGTGCAGTGGATAACGGGTAGTTTTTTTATTTATTGCTTTGAGCGTATAACCGAAATGAAAGCTGAATATATAGTATATTGAAACGGAAGATATTTTTATGGGAGGAGAATTCTAATGGATGTTAAATTTCCAATCGGTAAACTCGATGTACCAGAAACACCAACACTTGAAAATGTACAGGAATGGGCGGAGCAGATCGAGTCCTATACCGGGCGTCTGAGGGACGCTGTAGACGGATTGAGCGAAGAGGAACTTTCAAAAACCTACCGTGAGGGCAGTTGGACAGTAAGACAGCTTGTCCACCATATTGCGGATTCCCAATTGAATATGTATCAGCGGCTGAAGCTGGCCCTGACGGATGATGGACCGACGGTGCCAGGCTTTCTCCAGGAAGAATGGGCGGTACAGCCGGATACTGAGCTTCCGGTGGAAGCATCCATCAGAATGCTCGAAGGGATGAACGCACGCATTACAGAAGTGGCGCGCAACCTGACGGATGCACAATTGGATCGATATTTCATCCATGAGACGAACGGCAGGATTACTGTAGCGACAAAAGTGGCAAAACTTGCATGGCATGAGGAACATCATCTGGAACATATAAAAATCGCATTATCGAAATGATGGGGCCGGCTAGCCTGTTGTCTCTAGATGCCAAAGTGTGTATAAAGATGCCTGAAACCGGGAATGAATAACTGATTGGCAAACAGCTTCATACTACGGGACGGAGGTTATCATGATGAACATCGATTTCGAGCATATCAAGACGAATGGAGTAGAGCTCCATGTTGCGGTATCCGGCCCCGAGGAGGGGGATCTGGTGATACTGCTCCATGGCTTTCCCGAGTTCTGGTTCAGCTGGAGAAGACAGATCCGTGAGCTGGCCGGAGCGGGATACAGGGTCATCGCCCCCGACCAGCGTGGATATAATAAAAGCGACAAGCCCGATGGTGTACGGTCATATGACATCGACACGCTCAGGGATGATATCATCGGGCTCATCCACCACTTCGGGCACAAGGCTGCGGCCATCATCGGCCACGACTGGGGCGGTGCGGTAGGATGGCATCTGGCAGCTACACGCCCGGGACTGGTCCGGGGCTTTGTGGCGATCAACATGCCGCACCTGGCAGTATTACCTAAAGTTATGCTGACGACACCGCTGCAGTGGCTGAGGAGTTCATACATGCTGTTCTTCCAGACCCCGAAAGTGCCGGAGAAGATCTTGAGCAGGAACGATTACCGATATATGGAGCAGGCGCTTAGGACGACGAGCAAAAAAGGGACATTCACAGAAGAAGAGCTCGGTGCTTATAAGATCGCCTGGGCAAGGCCCAAGACGTTGACGAGCATGCTGAACTGGTATCGTGCAATGCCCTTCAGCATGAAAAGTGTGCGGAAGGGTAATATCGAAGTGCCCGTAAAGATCATTTGGGGAGAAGGTGACCAGTTCCTTTCCACCAAGCTGGCAGAGGAGAGCCTGAAGTTCACAGACAGCAATTCTGTTATCTGGGTCGAGGATGCGACGCATTGGGTTCATCAGGAAAAACCTGATTTCGTCAACGACCAGCTCATACATTTCCTGGACAAAACGGCTTCCCGGGTTATTCGGTAAGCCGGAGGCCCTATTTCCCTGAAGCTTGTTTTATTGATATGGTGGAGGGAACAGACTTGTGGATCGGTAGGTGGAATCAATGGTATCGACAGGCACAATCATCATCATGTCCATCGTGGGGCTCACTGCATTTCTGCTGTCCTTCCTCTTTATATTGATATTGAGACGCTGGTTTGAGATTCAATGGATTCCCATCATCATTGGTGCAGTGACATTCATCATCTTTGCGATGGTGCTTGAACAGATTTCTCATTTTTTCGTTCTTGGCTCTGAAATGGGTGAAGAGATTCCGCTGCTTAAAAACTCTCCCTGGCTATATGTATTATACGGAGTGCTTGCTGCCGGGGTTTTCGAGGAAACAGGCAGACTTGTCGCTTTCCTGCTGATGAAGAGGAGGTATCGAAAGCTGGATACCGCCATTTCCTATGGTATCGGCCATGGAGGGGTGGAAGCGATGATCCTCCTCGGCCTTGGCATGGTGAGTGCAATTGTATTCAGCATACTCATCAACAGTGGCAGCAGCATATTGGATGGGCTGCCGGCGGGAGCCTTGGAACCCGTGACAGGGACTGCAAATTATATGTATGTACTATCGATTGTCGAACGGGTCTTTGCCATTAGTGTCCACATTGGCCTCTCTGTCATCGTATGGGTTTCCGTGATGGAAGAAGGCAAGTGGTGGCTCTTTCCAGTGGCCATCATATTGCATGCTCTGACAAACCTTACTGCAGGAATGTTCCAATCCGGTTTGCTGAGCAGCATCTGGATGGTTTATATTGGATTCATCGTAATGACTGCAGTGACACTATGGGTCGCCTATGTGGTGGGAGTGAAGCGAAGCAGTCACAGGCGGAAGAACTCTGTATAGGGTTGTGAAAAGCGTGGGAGGAAAAGGGGTGAGCAGTTGCTCATTCTTTTTTTTAATAACTTATGTGAAAAAATTAACAATAAAGTATTGCATATGTGATAAAAATCACATATAATAAACCTATAGAAAAGAACGGATAATAAGAGAGGGGAAATACAAATGATCAGATGGTTGAAGGAACATAAGGCGAGTAAATATGTATTACTTATTTTGAGGATATTCCTGGGATTTGGATGGTTTACAAGTGGCCTGGGGAAAGTGATGAACGGCTTTGACGCTTCGGGATACCTGCAGAATGCAGTACAGAATCCTGTATTGGGTCCGGACGGTAATGCAGTCTATCCATGGTATACATTCCTTGTGGAAAATGTCTTTCTGCCGATGGCGCCGATCGTCAATGTCATGATTCCATGGGGAGAACTGTTTGTTGGCCTCGGATTGCTTCTTGGGGGACTGACGACCTATGCGGTACTCTTCGGTTTGATGATGAACTTCGCTTTCCTGTTTGCTGGTACAGTATCAGTGAATCCGCTCTACATCCTCATCGGGCTGGTTATACTCGCCGGAGGACACAAGGCGGGAAGCCTGGGGATTGACCGCTTCCTATACCGCCAGAATGAAGATGGTGCATCCCACCGATTCAAGTTTCCGGTACGCAAGCGCGAAGTAACTGAATAATTCCCGGTACATCAATGGCCCGGCTCCCAATATGGAGCCGGGTTTTTCTCTGCCATATTCTTCTGTAGACTGTCTTTCCATCCTTTGTTGAGTAATTCCATTATCCCGGTTATGATTGACTTAATATTTGCAAAAGATGGGGATAGACAATGAAATTCCTGAAGAAGATAAGAAACAGCATATGGGTCATCCCGATCTTCTATTGTTCAATGGCAGTTGCCTTGGCATTGATTGTCGTTTATGTGGACATGAAGGTGCTGCCGAGACTCAACTTTGAACTGCCTTTCTTCCTCGCCACTAAAGTCGATTTCGCCAAAGAGATACTCGGTTCCATTTCGGGGGCACTCCTGACGATGACGACAATTACATTCTCCACCATCATGGTGATGCTGACTACATATTCTTCGCAGTTTTCGCCGAGGTACTGACGAACTTCGTCAATGACCGGAGGACGATGCGCGTGCTTGGTGTATTCATGGGTGGTTTTCTATATTCGATATTGTCCTTGGCTTTCATGCAGCAGGCGACTTTTGAAGGTGAGGTCATTTCAGCAATTGTGGCGGTCATGCTGGCCGTACTCTGCTTGTTCTTCTTTGCCTACTTTATACATTTCGTCGCTTCGAGCATACAGGTCAGCAATCTGATCAACTCGCTCGTGGAAGATGTGAAGGATGAGATAGACAGGGAAGAGAAGCGGCTCGGCCAGGACCATGTGGCGATCAGCAGTCTCGAACCGGAGATGGTGACCGAATATGATGCAGTCACATCATTCAAGTCGGAGAGTTTCGGATTCATCCAGTTCATGAACCATGACAGACTGTTTGAATGGGCGGATGAAAATGGCGCGGTAATCCATATCAATCAGCTGATTGGTGAGTTCGTAACGACCTCCACTATTCTTTTGACCGTCCATCATGACGACGATGTTGAAGTGCCGGATAGTCTGGTCGGTAATATAGAACTGGGCAAGGAGCGGATCGTCTATCAGGATGTGGACTATGGTCTACAGAAGATCGTAGATGTTGCCATCAGGGCGCTTTCTCCCGGAATCAATGATCCCAACACTGCCGTCCAGTGCATTCATTACCTGTCCGAGGCATTGATAAAGAATTTCAAATATACTGGCACGCATGTCATCTACAATGATGAGATGCATATCGGACGGCTTGTAGCCAAAAGGAGCAGTGTAGAGGATAAGCTGTATAAGGTGCTGTCACAGATCAGTTTCTATGGCCGGCAGGACGTAACCATCCTGAAGGCTCTGATTGAGTCTTTGGAAAATATTGCGATGAATAGTACAGACGATGTAAAACGTGAAATTGATGTATTCAGCCCATATGTATACGACGGATTCGATGAGGACGTTCTCCATGGCATCGACTACAAATACATCAATGAAAGACAGGTGCGGTTGAGTGAAGCGCTGAACAGAGTGCAGTAGAGGACCTCGGCGATATTCATCCCTGGACTGTTTTTGGTTTGGAAGTAAAGGCATTGGGAATAACAATGCATCAGGAAGGGAGAAGGAGGCATTGATATGGGAATCTGGTTCAGCCTGCTATTCACAATTGGTTTTGTAATTATCCATCTGACATCTAAACAGATGAAGTTCCTCAAAGTCGCCCCCAGGAGTAAATTTCTATCCGTTGCGGGCGGAATTTCCGTAGCATATGTATTCATGCATCTTCTGCCGGAACTTGGGGAATATCAGGAAGCATTCGAAGGAACAATTGAGAGCATTGAATTTCTTGAAAATCATATCTATATCATAGCCCTGTTCGGTCTTGTCGTTTTCTATGGCCTGGAACAGCTCGCGAAGCATTCTAAGAGGATGGGCGCAGAGAAGGGTACATACAAGGCTTCCGCCGGTGTATTCTGGGTTCATATCGGCTCCTTCGTGCTGTACAACGCCATCATCGGCTACCTGCTGCTCAGGGGCGAATATCAGTCGGAATGGGGCATGCTGTTCTATTTTATCGCCATGGGCATCCACTTTATTACAAACGACAAGGCACTGCGTGCGGCGCACAAAGAAGATTATGACCGCTACGGCCGTTGGCTGCTTGCCCTGTCCATTACAGTGGGTTGGGTGATCGGCGTATTTACTGAAATTAATATCCTTGCCATTTCGATACTGACAGCCCTTCTGGCGGGCGGCGTGATACTCAATGTAATGAAGGAAGAGCTGCCCGAGGAGCGGGAAAGCAGTTTCCCGGCCTTTTTCTCCGGTATGCTGGGCTATACTCTGTTACTATTGTTCATGTGATTACGGCAATTAGATTGGAATCATTTCCGCAGTGTATACAGTATATTAAAGTGGAACTGAAACTGTTCCTTCAGATGTATCTTGAACAGTTTGATATCGCCCAAAAGAGTACTCCTTGAACATAAAAGGAGTACTCTTTTTATATGCGGCACCCCCTCAGAAGACTATAAACCTCTTTGTCAGGGTATAGGTACGTATTGATAATAGGAAGAGGGTGTATTGATGAAGATACTGCTGACCGGTGCTTCCGGATATATTGGAGGCAACTTGCTGGAGAATCTTAAAAAGGATTACGAAATCGTTGCCATTTCTAGGCATACGGACAACAAGAAAGATGAAGAGAATGTGACATGGAAGGAAGCGGATCTCTATTCCCAGATTGATATAGAAAATGTAATGGAGGATATAGACATTGCAATCTATCTCGTCCATTCCATGCAGCCTTCCTCAAAACTGTCCCAGGCCAAATTCGAGGACATGGATGCGATACTTGCGGACAATTTCGCATGGGCGGCAAAACAGAAGGGCGTAAAGCGGATCATCTATCTAAGCGGGATCATCCCAGATGATGAAAAGCTTTCTGAACATCTGGAAAGCCGATTGGAATGTGAGAAGATACTCGGGTCCTACGGCATTCCCGTATCGACGCTGCGTGCCGGCCTGATTGTCGGCCCAAAGGGATCTTCATTTCCCATACTCCACAATCTGGTGAAGCGGCTGCCTGGCCTGCTGTTGCCGGCATGGGCCTATAACCGGACGCATCCCGTCGCACTGAAGGATGTCATAACAGGATTGACGAGTGTGGTCAAAAGAGCGCCCGATAAAAATGAGTCCATCGATATCGGCGGCCCTGAAGAGAAGTCCTACAGACAACTTTTTGAAGAGACGGCCGAAGTGATGGACAAGAAACTGCCGATGATCGATCTGCCGATCATTCCGATCGCATTGTCCAAGCTGTGGGTCAGGCTCATTGCACAGAAGCCGAAGGAGATGGTCTATCCATTGCTGGAAAGTCTGACACACAATATGGTGATGAAAGATGAGAATTATGTGGAAGGCATCTCCAATGCACCAACGACTTTCAAGGAGAGTGTGCGCATCGCACTTGAAGATGAGATAGATTCAAGTTCAAAAAAGGGCGTTGAAATCATACAGAAAAAAGATATAGAGAAGAATGACGTGAAATCGGTACAGCGTATCCGGATTCCGAAGCAATGGTCGGTTGATGATGTGGCAGACTACTACGTGAACTGGCTGTCCCGGATTGGCGGTAAATTCATCAGTACACGTGTAAAGGACAGGGAGACATCGATTGCCCTGCCGTTCTTCAAATCACCGATTCTGGTTCTGGAAAAATCAGAAGAGCGTTCATATGAAGATCGCATACTCTACTATATCAAAGGAGGAAAATTCTCGCAGACAAGGGAAGATGGACGGGCACGCCTCGAGTTCCGGCGCGTACTGGATACGGATGAAGTTCTGATTGCAATTCATGAATACGAGCCGACACTCCCGTGGTTCGTCTATACGCTTACACAGGCCAAGGTGCACCTGCTCGTAATGAAGGCCTTCGGTTTTGAGACCAGGCTGCTTGCGAACATGCTGGATTCACAGTATGCGAGATATGTTTCCAATCCGAATGAAGGGTAGTATATCGAAGACTTCAGCTTTTGGAGTCTTTTTTACATATAAATGAAACAATTTTGAATATTTACTTGAGATATCGGATGAATAGTGTTTTAATTATTAACTAAACATAGGGGAAATACATAGAAGAGGTAGCCAAAATGAAAGATAATATCCGCATGGCTACTAGCCTGTATATCAATTACATCCTTCTCGGGATGATCAATCTCATCATCGCATTGCATATGAGTTTTCTGACCGTTCAATTTGATGCAGATGCAGCATCGATCAGCGGCCTGATTTCTGCCATCGGGTTCGGAAAACTGTTTGCACTGTCCTTTGCGGGCCGTCTGTCGGATTCTTTGGGAAGGAAACCGATGGTCATTACAGCATGCATATTATATGTGGTATTTTTGATTGCCATTCCTTTATCACCGACATATGCGGTGGCTTTTGCATTTGCACTCCTTGCTGGAATGGGAAATTCCATACTCGATACAAGCACATATCCTGCATTGATTGAAGGATTTCCGAACCGCTCAAGTTCTGCAACTGTACTGGTCAAGGCATTCATGTCCATCGGGGCGACGATTCTCCCCCTGATCATCACGTTCTTCATTGCGCGTGACATGTTCTATGGCTATACCTTCTTCATCATGGCATTCATCTTTCTGGTCAATGCAGTCCACCTGATGACGGTAAGGTTTCCAAAAGCCAATATGGCCATTGTCAAACCGAACCCGGAAGGCGAAGTGGAAAGTATCCCCGTAGTGACGTTCAGGGAGCGGCCGAAATTCTGGAAAGAGGGCATCACGGTAATTTTCATTGGATTCATATCCGTCTCCCTGCTACTGATCATCCAGACATGGCTGGCAACCTATGCCGAGGATATCATCGGGCTTGGTGAATCAACAGCCATCAACCTGCTGAGCTACTATAGCTTCGGAGGGTTCATTACAGTGATTCTGCTTTCTGCGATTTTGGGCAGAGTCTTTCGGCCGATCACTGTGCTGATTCTCTATCCTTTTATTGCGAGTGTTGCTCTGCTGTCGCTGTTGTTTGTATCGAACTACTACTTATTGGTCGGCATTGCATTTCTGCTGGGCCTGTCGACATCCGGCCTGTTCCAGTTGGCGGTGACATTGATGTCCGAATTCTTTCCTGAGAAGAAAGGGGCAAGCACTGCCTACGTTACCTTGTCATCGAGCATCGCCTTCATCGTGATGCCTTTTGTGACAGGGCTGATGAACAGATATTTGGACGCTTCATATATCTTCATTTTTGAAATATTTATTGCGTTCATTGCGATGGGATTGGCAATTTTCATTTCAACAAGATACCGCCGTATATTCGGCATAGAAGCGCCTGGGAAGGCGATGTGGAGGGTGTCCTAAGAAATAGAGGAAAAGACAGCGGACCGTTATATCACACCGGTCCTGCTGTCTTTTGCGTTTTTGGGGGCATGCGCCTGATACCATTGCCAGCACAGGATGACGATCAGTCCAAGATCGATGATATCCCCGCCATAGTACATCAGTAGAGCACCGCTTTCGCCTGCGTCCTTTGAGATTCCAGTTGGTGGCGCAGCGTAGATGAGCTTGGACAATACTTTGTGGAAACCTAGCGCAAGGACCAGTACGATGGCCCGGTACATGAAACTGTATCTATGCGTCGTGATATCGATATAGATGATGGAGATGGTGAATAGATATCCTGCAAGGAAAACATGCAGGTGGACTAGTCCATACAGCCATGCAGATGTATGCATCAGTGTGAAAAGATCGGTCATGTAGATGAGGAAGAGCCCGCCGATATTCAGGGTGGCTGCAATTATTGGGTTGGTGACGAAACTTACGTATCTGCTGTTGAGCAGCCGGCTCAGATTCCTGGCTGCAGGGACGTTCAATGTGCGCATGAGCAAGGTCATCGGTTTTCCGAATACGAGGATGAGCGGTGCCAGCATGCCGAGCAGCAGGTGCCCCGCCATATGTGCAGTAAAGTCTGTATGTGCCAGTTGGGCGAGGGGTCCGGTCAAAGTCAACGCAGCGAGGATGATGCCGGCAGACCAGAAAATATAGCGGTGAAATGGCCATTTCCTGTGCTTGCCATTCGAAATGTGCATGGCAATCGGGTACAGGAGCAGCGCAGCGAGTGCAATGAATCCAGCAGTAAATTCAATGGGAAGGAAGTTTGCGTGCGTCATATCATCCCCCCTCGTTCAGGCTCAAGCGTCTTTTTGCCTGGAAGAACAGAATGGTGCCGATGGTGAGCAGAATGAGACCGGAAATATTCCAGGCGAGGTCATAGGGCAGTACTTCAACACCATACCGTACCTGGTGGATCTGCAGCAGCTTATGGTTTACGATCCCGTCGAACACCTGGAACCCCCCAAGGCCGAGAAAGAACGATGCAGTCCATGTCCGCATATGGGCAATATGCCTGCGGTGGATGTCTGCAAACATGAACAGGCCTGCCACCACAGCAAATAAAGCGAATGCATTCAGCAGTCCGTCCGACAATATACCGATGAACGGTGTGGAAAGATCATAGAAGTGATGCCACTGCAACAGCTGGTGGAAAATGATTTCGTCAATCAGTGCCATCAGCCCGATGCCGAACAGCACGCCGGACAAGATATTCCGGGAGGGGCTGACATGACGGTTCTTCTGTTTTCTTGCCATTATATCCTCTCCTGTCAATTCAAGTTATAAATCACTTACCCATAAATGAGGATAATGAAATAAAAATTCTTTGATTCCTGTCTGAACCAGACTAACGGGTGTGCTTTCATTTTGTGACGAAACGCTGAAATATCCGCATACCCCCCTTTTCTGTGTAATTATATCCTTGTTTTGCATTCATACATAAAATGGATAGTGCTATAATAACTGAAAAGAATTAATTTTTAGATATCTATCAAATGGAGGGATTTTGTGTCTGTCAAAGAAAAATTGTTGCAGAAGCTTGAAGAGAAGGAACAAAGGATGATTGAAATCAGACGTCATCTCCACGAACATCCTGAATTGTCTTTTGAAGAGGAGGATACGGCAAGATACATCGCCGATTTCTATGAGGGCAAGGATGTCAAAGTGACAACGGGCGCTGGAGGCGGTCACGGAGTGATTGTGGAAATTGAAGGTGCTTCTCCCGGCAGGGTGATCGGCATCCGTGCGGATTTCGATGCACTGCCGATCCAGGAGGAAGCGGATGTGCCTTTCAAGTCTAAAAAAGAGGGAGTCATGCATGCATGCGGACATGACATGCATACGGCATATACACTGATTCTGGCTGAATCCCTATATGAGCTTAAGGACGAATGGGACGGAACGATAAAGGTGATTCATCAGCATGCCGAAGAGGTGCCGCCAGGCGGCGCGAAGGGGATTGTCGAGTCGGGAATACTGGATGATCTGGATGAAGTGTATGGTATACATATCTTCCCGAACTTTGAAGTTGGGGAAGTTGTCCTGGCAGAAGCAGAATCGATGGCAGGGCGTTCGAACTTTGACCTTACCATTCAGGGGAAAGGGGGTCATGCAGCGATGCCATCCACGGCAAAGGATGCACTGGTGGCTGGTGCACACTTCGTCACACAGGTGCAGACGGTCGTCTCAAGGCGGATGGATCCGGCAGACCTTGTTGTTGTTACAGTAGCATCTTTCGATGCACCGGGAGGCTATAATGTCATCCAGGACTCCGTGACACTGAGAGGGACGGTAAGATATATGAGCGAGGACAACAAGATCCCGGCATATGAGGCGATCAGAGGTATTGCAGAATCCCTTGAAAGTGCATTTGGCATTACGGTGGATCTTGACTACAAGTACGACTATCCGGTGCTCTACAACACACCGGAGCTTGCCCGGGAAATCGAGGGCATCCTGAAACCGAACGTCGGAGGATACCTGAAGGGTGTAGAGTTCGGAAAGCCGCTGTCAGGCTCCGAGGACTTCGCCTATTATCTCGAAAAGACTCCTGGTGCCTTCTACTATATCGGAGCCAAACCGGAAGGTGTGGAGGAGCCGTATATGAACCACCATCCAAAATTCGAGGCCAATGAAGGTGCCCTTCTGATTTCCGCAAAAACATTGGGCGAAGTCGTTCTCGGGCGACTGCAGCAAAGCGGCCGGTAAAGGAGTGGTAGAATGGACAACACGATGCACATCGCAAACAGCTGGCCGATATGGGCCTTCGCCTCCCTAATCATTGGGGTCGTCGTATTCCAGGGCATAAAATTTCTCCAGCTCGCCAGGAAGGCGGGGGCCGGGATTGGATTGTCAAACCAGGAAATGAACAAAGCGATAAAGACGGGGGCGATCACCGCGATCGGCCCATCATTCGGTATCGTCATCGTCGCCATCTCACTGATATCCCTGTTGGGAAACCCATTGACGATGATGCGTATCGGTGTCATCGGTTCTGCACCGATCGAATCCCTCGGCGCCTCGCTGGCGTCAGAGTCGGCAGGCGCAGAGCTGACGGGTGTCACCTTTACACCGGAAGTGTTCACACTGATTGTGTGGACACTGTGTATCGGAGGTTCAGGATGGATGCTGTTTACGCTTTTCTTCAATAAATCCCTGGGAACTGTCCAGGAGAAGATTTCCGCTACACCGAACGGCAAAAAGTACCTTTCCGTCATTGCACTTATTGCGATGATCGCGATATTCGGTTCCCTGACAAGTGCAGAGATGATCAAAGGACTGGTTCCGGCACTGACCGCCGTAGCGGCCATCCTCTCGTCACTGCTGATGAATCTCATCGCTGAAAAGAAAAAAATCATCTGGCTGAAAGAGTGGGCATTGGGGCTTTCCATCATCATCGCTCTGACAGTCACCTATTTCATCATCTAGGAGGTCCCGCATGAATAATAGTAATACCATGGCCGAGTTCCATACGTCCGCCCACCTATGGGGACGTGTGACGTTGGGACTCGGGATTCTGATATCATACGCATTGCCCCTTTACCTGTCCTATGCCATGGGATACCATCCCGGTTTTGACCTGATTCTTCAGAGTTTTTTGGCATATGCGGCCGTCATCGCATTTGTATGGGTACTTGAACCGTTGATGTACTTTGCCATTCTCGGTGTATCGGGAACCTACATTGCCTTCTTTACAGGAAATATATCAAATATGTGCCTGCCTTCTGCGGCAGCAAGCCAGGATGCACTGAAGGTAGAGCCTGGAACGGAACAGGGGGAGATTGTCGGTACGCTTGGAATCAGTGCCGCTTCACTCGTGAACAAGATCATACTGGTGCCGATCATCCTGCTTGGACTATGGCTGCTCACCGTCATCCCCCCAAGCATCCAGGAAGTCTTTCCATATGTCCTGCCGGCAATATTCGGTGCGGTGCTGGCACAATTCTCACTGAAGCGTCCCGTCTACGGACTGCTTGCTCTGATAGTGGGTGCGCTCGTCAACATTTCCCCGATTCCGCTTGTATTCAAGAATCTGGTTGTCATCCTCATCGTTGTATTTCTGGGGTTCCAGCTGGAAAAAAGAAAAAAGAGCGAATAAATTCACCCCCGCCCCGGATAATCTGGAGGCGGGGGTTCGTTTATGATGAGCACCTGCATGCACCGGAGGACCTGTGCTATGTTATTCTTGGGAAAAAAGGATGAGAGCATGGTTCATTCAATAGTTCTTGATGATACAGAAATAGAAGTGAAGCACTATGACAGGAAGACGGAAGAGGGGCATCAGGTCATATCCATTATTTTTGACGTGACAAGTGCAGAGTATCATGACATTACGGTCCTGCTATACAAGGGGACGTTCGATATCAGAGTGCCTGAGGAAGGCTTGGACTTCAGAGGGACGATCATCAATTATTCCACTTCCCTGGACAACCTGTATGAGGAGAATCAGACAGGGGAATTCCGGGTGGCATTACAGGAAGTGTAAGGAGCAGAAAATATGAAACTGAGTATTTTGGATCAGGCACCGATTTCCAGGGGGCAGACGCCGGGAGAAGCACTTGAGGCATCCAGACGGCTGGCCAAGGTGGGGGATGAACATGGATACACCCGCTTCTGGGTGGCCGAGCACCACGCATTGCCGAATCTCGCTTCAAGTGCGCCGGAAGTGATGCTCGGCTACATCGGTGCCCACACGGACAGAATCAGAATCGGTTCCGGCGCCGTCCTGCTGCCGTACTACAAACCCTACAAAGTGGCCGAGAACTTCAATATGCTGGCAACACTTTTCAGGGACCGGGTGGATATCGGTATCGGCAGGGCACCGGGCGGTCCAGCGGAAGCATCCGAGGCACTATCCGACGGGTTCCTGCAGCAGGTGTTCAAAATGCCTGATTTGGTCGATGAACTGATCGGGTATGTCGATAAGGCTGCCACACTGGCTGCAAACCCGCTACCACCGATCGAGCCGGCACTCTGGATGCTCGGTACGAGCAGAAAAAGTGCGGCGTTCGCAGCAGAGAAGGGGCTCTCCTACTGTTTCGGGCAATTCATGAGCGAGGAAGATGGCAAAGACATTCTTGAACATTATCGTGAAAACTTCATAGCGCGCAAAAAAGGACAGGCTCCCCAGACGATTATGGGGATTTCTGTCATCTGTGCTGAAACGACGGAGGCGGCACATGATATCGCCTCAAGCTGGCTCATCTGGCAGGTTCGGCAGTCCCGTGGCGAGGCCCGGGGCATTCCTTCAATCGAAGAGGCGAAAGCCTTGGAATTGTCGGAGGAGGAAGAAGGAAAGCTGAAAGCCATGCGTGATAAGATGATTATTGGAAACCCGGAGGAAGTGGTGGACGCACTCACTCGACTGCAGAAGGCGACGGGTGTGGATGAATTCATGATCATCACCATCACCTTCTCGCCGGAGGATAAAAGGGATTCCTATCGATATATTGCAGAAGCGCTGGATGAAAAATGAAGCCGCCCGATATGGGCGGCTTCATTTTTTGTCATATGTCATAGCGTTTTGTCATATGTCATAGCGTTTTGTCATATGTCATAGCGTTTTGTCATATGTCATAGCGTTTTGTCATATGTCA
>NZ_JONV01000010.1 GCF_000712035.1 Salinicoccus luteus DSM 17002
TTATTCCACAGTAGCTCAGTGGTAGAGCTATCGGCTGTTAACCGATCGGTCGTAGGTTCGAATCCTACCTGTGGAGCCATTTTTTTGTTTCAATACATATATATGCTGGCCCGTTGGTCAAGTGGTTAAGACACCGCCCTTTCACGGCGGTAACACGGGTTCGAATCCCGTACGGGTCATTGATTGGAGAATTAGCTCAGCTGGGAGAGCATCTGCCTTACAAGCAGAGGGTCGGCGGTTCGAACCCGTCATTCTCCACCACGGAGGGGTAGCGAAGTGGCTAAACGCGGCGGACTGTAAATCCGCTCCTTCGGGTTCGGCAGTTCGAATCTGCCCCCCTCCATTTTTAAAAGTATTGGGCTATCGCCAAGCGGTAAGGCAACGGTTTTTGGTACCGTCATGCGCAGGTTCGAATCCTGCTAGCCCAGCCATGAGCCATTAGCTCAGTTGGTAGAGCATCTGACTTTTAATCAGAGGGTCAGAGGTTCGAATCCTCTATGGCTCACTAATAAGGCATCTTCCTTTTGGAAGGTGTCTTTTTTGTTCGTGCACATAATTTTATTCACTATTCATAAATATTTGCATAAAAATCCAAGGTTGTATACTATAGTATTTGTGAGACTGAACTGAATGGAAAAGGGGATCTTTATGAATCATAATGTACATATTATTGGTGCCGCAACTGCCTTTGGACAGCCTAGACTTGGTGTGGATTTCGGTCCGGATGCCTTGAGGTATGCTGGTCTTATCCAAACATTGAAGCAATTGGGTCTCTCTGTGACAGACAAGGGAAATATTAGAGGGAATTTCAAGGTCGAGGCAGGGCGTCATAGCATCAAGAATGATGATAATCTGTTGAACTATGATGCTGTAAAGGATTTCAATACTGTACTTGCCGGCTCAGTAGATGCTTCCATTTCAAATGGATATTTCCCATTGATACTCGGGGGAGATCATTCCTTGTCCATCGGATCGCTTGCAGGCATCAGCAGGCACTATGACAATCTGGGAGTCATCTGGTATGACGCCCATGGAGACTTGAATGACAGCAGGACCTCTCCATCCGGAAACATTCATGGTATGCCGCTTGGCATATCGTGTGGGATTGGTGATGCAGCTCTGGTCAACCTCTATGACGAAGGACCGAAAGTAAAACCTGAAAATATTGTGCTTATAGGTATGCGGGACTTGGATGAGGGGGAGAAGGAATATATCCGTGATAATGGTATCCTGACCTTTACCATGATGGATATCAGATCCAAGGGTATTGAGGCTGTAATGAAGGAGGCATTGGACCATCTTGCTGCAAAGTGTGATGGCATCCACCTGTCCCTTGATGTGGACGGCCTCGATCCGATGGAAACCCCTGGGACAGGGACACCGGTGGACGGTGGTCTTTCACTGTCTGAGACCCAGTTGGCGATGGATATACTGAACGATTCCGACAGTATTACGTCAATGGATTTGGTTGAAGTGAATCCTCTTCTGGATGACAGGAATAAAACAGCAGAGAAGGCTGTAGAGATTGCCGCCTCCCTCTTCGGTAAAAAGCAGTTATAGACAAAAAAGAACTGCATCCTCTGGTGGGGTGCAGTTTTATAATATCTAGTCTTCTCCTATGGGCATGATTTGGACCTTGTAGTCCTTTGTATTCTTGGCTCCTTTTTTTTCGGAGTTGTCCTTTACGAAGTTCTTCAGTTCCTTTTTGAACTGCTTGAGGTCATCTTCCTTCATTCTCAAGTTATATGACATGCTGTCTTTCTTCTTTTCATCGGCGCTGTATCTCAGGAGGTCTATATTGGGAACGACCTTTTTCGCCACAGGTTCATAGAACTTCTGAATGATGCTGTTCTTCTCCTCGGTCTTCACTACATGAATAATCCCATTCTTAAGAAGCTCATTCAGATGATAATGGATTTTGGCCCGCGGGATGTCGAGCTCATCAGCAAGCATCTGTCCGGTTTTCGGCTTCTCGGCAAGCATGGTCAGCAGTTCAATCCTAAAAGGGTCGCTGACGCTTTTCAGTTGGGCCAGGTTATCGATAACCAGTAATTTTTTCATGCAGAACACCCCTTATCATGTATATTTATAGTATGATTAAGTATAAATGCGATGTCAATTAAATGAACATTGATTTTGTTTGCTTGGTCACACTTGTAACATTTGTTGCATATTTGCCAATTTGGTATGATGGAACTGTTAAGAAAGTGAAAGGGGCACCATTATGATTGGACAGCGGATCAAGGAGATACGCAATAATAACAATCTGACCCAGGAAGAACTGGCAGACGGCATCATTTCCAGGACGTATTTAAGCTTGATTGAAAAGGGAAGCGTGCATCCTTCGACCAATGTATTGATAAAATTGAGCGAGAGGCTCAACTGCTCGGTCAACGACTTTATGCAGGAAGTTTCTCATTTCAGGTATAATGATGTGGAGATTCTAAGGGAGATTGCCTACTATGAACAGAAGATTGAACAGGGGGACTATTCGTCACTCCATTATTTCATAGAGAAGGAATACGAAGGGGTCGAACAGATTCCTGCACCTGATAGTGGCCGGGTTCATCTACTCTATGCCAAGTATTTCAAGCATACAGGGGACAGGCGGAAGCTGACGATACATATTGATCGGGCACTTGAGTTGCTGTCGACTGTATCAATCAACCAGGCGTATATCGATGCGGTCATTCTCAAAGTAGGGCTGCTGGCTGAAGAAGAAGCACATGAAGCATCACTCGACCTGCTGGAGGATACACTGTACACCATCCTCCATTTTTCCGAATTCGACCTTGGAGTCATCAGAATCATTTTTGAGATCGCACAGTGCTATCATGAGTGTGGGGAATATCTTACATCTTCACGTTTTATTGCACGAATCAAAAAGCATTCCAGAATGCTGAACATCGACTACAGAAGGGATGACCTTTCACTGCTTGAGGGGAAGAATCTTGCCATGCTTGGAAAAGTCGAAGAGTTGGAAACGGTGGCATCACAATCAAGACTTCCGCTGATGCAGCTGTTGAACAGCTATGCAAAATATAGAAATGGAAATATCAGAGCCGCAGAAGAAGGTTTTAAAAATCTTGATTCCGATCCGGAGATGATCAGACAGGATAAAGTCCTATCCAGTATACATGAAGAATTGGAAGAGAGACTCGGATTTATATGAATGATTAAGTGAGGGACGCGTTATGCAGACAGACAATTTTTTTGAGAATGTCACAACGGCAACCATAATTGCAAGCATTGTCGATCTGCTGATTGTATGGTATGTAATATATCTTTTGATTACTGTAATGAAGGGAACAAAAGCCATCCAGCTGATAAAGGGTATATTCCTTATCCTCATCGGCCGGTCAATCAGTAACTTTTTCGATTTGACAACGACAACACAGATGTTCGATACTGTTCTGGAATGGGGTTTCCTTGCGATTATCGTAATCTTCCAGCCGGAGCTGAGGCGCGCACTCGAACAGCTCGGGCGGGGGAGCCTATTCCGTACGAATGGAAATGCAAGCTCCACAACGGAGCAGGACAAACTGAGGGAAGCCATGGTGAAGTCGGTCCGTTACATGGCCAAGCGCCGCATTGGTGCGCTTATCGTATTTGAAAAGGAGACGGGGCTGAAAGATTATATAGAGACCGGCATTCCGATCAATGGAAACATCACTTCCGAGCTGTTGATCAACATATTCATTCCGAATACACCGCTGCATGATGGGGCGATGATCATACAGGGGAACAAGATCGCCACCGCAGCAAGCTATCTTCCTCTATCAGACAGCAGCAAGATTGCCAAGAACCTCGGCACCCGGCACCGCGCAGCTGTCGGAGTGTCTGAAGTGACCGATGCATTCACGGTCGTCGTTTCCGAGGAGACGGGGAATATATCCGTAACCTACGCGAGCAAGCTCACGAAGGAAATCTCTCTCGAAGAACTGGATGAACTGCTTAAGACACACTGGAGCATTCTCCCACCGTTGAAGGAAGGAGGCGGTCTTTTTGCTAGAAAGTAAATGGGGATTGAGATTTGTTGCCCTGCTGCTTGCCCTGTTCATGTTCCTTTCAGTAAATAATGTGTTCGATGAATTCCTCTATTCCAATGGGGAAGCACCGGAATCTGAAGTAATTGAAGGTATGCCTGTGGAAATCCTCTATGACGAGGAGAACCACTATATTTCCGGTGCTCCCGATCAGGTCAATGTACAGCTCTATGGCAATACATCGAATGTAAGAAGGCTTCAGACGACGAGGGATTTCAATGTCTTCCTCGATCTCAGGAACCGGAGCGTCGGTGAATATGAAGAACATTTCACAGTCGAAGGTCTGCCTGAGAACGTGACCGCTGAAGTTGTACCAGAAACCGCCAATGTAAATATCCAGGAACTGGTGACACGGACGTTCGAAGTTCAGGCGGAAGTCAGTGAAAGTCGTGTTGGACCAAACCATGACCTTGAATCTGTACAGATTGAACCCGAAACTGTTACGGTGATGGGTGGGGAAAGCGAAATGAATCGGATACAATATGTACGGGCTACGCTGAACGATAATTCAAGGATTACTGAAAATCGAGTGGAAGAAGCGGAAGTAAGTGTATTTGATACGCAATTCAACAAGCTCGATGTCCGTATCGATCCGACACATGTACGGGTGGAAATCAACGTCGAGGAGCGGAGCAAGGAAGTGTCGGTAAGCTTTGAAGTGAACGGCCAGGTTGAAGAAGGCCATTCACTGGAAAACGTGTCCCTCAATTATGACACGATTGAAGTTTATGGTACGGAAGAAGTATTGGCGGAGTTGGATAATATAAATGTCGGTGTGGATGTGGATGGTCTTACGGAATCCACTACACAGGACGTGGAGATTGATGTACCTGAAGATGTTGACCGGACAGAACCTGCGGTCCTTCAGGCGGATATAGAAATTGAACAGGATAACGGATAATATACTGCATAAAAAAGGAGAACGTCATGGGTAAATATTTTGGAACTGATGGAGTAAGAGGTGTAGCGAACACTGAACTGACTCCAGAACTTGCATTCAAATTGGGTAGATTCGGCGGTTATGTACTGGCAGGTCAAAAAAGCGAGAATAAGACGGTACTTGTTGGACGCGATACGCGTATTTCAGGTGAGATGCTCGAGTCTGCGCTCGTAGCCGGACTGCTTTCAATCGGAGCGGAAGTCATGAGGCTCGGCATCATTTCCACTCCGGGTGTCGCATATCTGACCAAGGAAATGGAAGCGGACGCCGGGGTCATGATCTCTGCTTCCCACAATCCGGTAGGGGATAATGGCATCAAGTTTTTCGGCGCGGACGGCTTCAAGCTCACAGATGACCAGGAGGCAGAAATTGAAAAACTTCTGGATATGGAGGAAGATACGCTCCCAAGACCGACAGGTGCAGATCTGGGCAATAAATCGGACTACTATGAAGGCGGACAGAAATATGTCAGCTATCTCAAGTCGACAGTCGATGAAGATTTCGAGGGCATGAAGATTGCACTCGACGGCGCCCATGGCTCCACCTATTCCCTCGCCCCCTACCTGTTTGGGGATCTTGAAGCGGATACCGTCACTGTAGGCTGCAACCCGGACGGCACAAACATCAATGCAGGTGTCGGCTCCACTAATCCCGACAAGATTGTTGAACTCGTAAAGGAAGAATCGTGCGATTTCGGTTTTGCCTTTGATGGGGATGGCGACAGAATCATTGCAGTGGATGAAAAAGGAAATATCGTGGACGGAGACAAAATCATGTTCATACTGGCCCAGCATATGAAATCTGAAGGCATGCTGAGGGATGACATGGTCGTATCGACGGTCATGAGCAACCTCGGCTTCTACAAGGCATTGGAGGCACATGGACTGAAGAGCGACAAGACCAAGGTCGGTGACCGCTATGTCGTCGAAGAAATGCGATCAGGCGGCTACAGCCTTGGTGGAGAGCAGTCCGGTCATATCATCATGATGGACTATAATACAACGGGTGACGGTCTCCTGACTGGCGTACACCTTGCATCGATCATCAAATCCTCCGGCAAGACGCTGAGTGAATTGGCAGGCCAGGTGGAAACATTCCCGCAGGAACTTGTGAACATCCGTGTCTCCGACAAGTACAACGTAGTGAACAATAATCTTGTCGCAGAAAAGATCGAAGCGGTAGAAAAAGAGATGGACGGCAATGGCCGCGTCCTAGTAAGGGCTTCAGGCACAGAACCCCTCGTCCGTGTCATGGTGGAAGCGGAAACGGAAGAACTGGCGCGACAATACAGTAATGACATCGCAGAAGTGGTCCAAAAAGAGATGGGTCTCGACTAATGAAGGCATAGTACCTCCAAACCTTGGGTTTGGAGGTTTTTTATTCCAAATTATATGGAGAACGCATATTTATATTGAAGTATGGACATTTATCGATTACAATATGGATGGTGAGGACTAAGGAGGGTAGGGTGTATAAAAAAATCGGAATAGCGCCTGGGCAAGCATCGGCTTGCTGACGAGGAGGACAGTGATCGATCATCGGCGGATACTGTCCCGGATACTGAAGTATTCGTGAGGTCAGCTGTTAAAACTGTTGGGTGACCAACGGGACAGAGCACTGGCCAAAAGAAAGATAACCAGAGAGAGAAAGGGCGTTTTTAAATGTGTGGAATAGTAGGGTATATTGGAAATAATGATGTAAAGGAAATATTGCTGTATGGACTCGAAAAGATGGAGTACCGTGGCTATGACTCTGCAGGTATCGGAGTCAGGGATGACAATGAAGTGAAGGTATTCAAGGAAAAAGGCAGAATCAAGGATCTGCGGGAAAAAGTCGATATGGGCTTTGATGCGACAGTGGGCATCGGTCATACAAGATGGGCGACACACGGCGTGCCGAACGTCAAGAATGCACACCCGCACCAGAGTGCGGATGGCCGCTTTACGCTGGTCCATAACGGTGTCATAGAAAACTATGAACAGGTCAGACAGGAGCACATCCCGGATGTCGACCTCGTTTCAAGCACAGATACTGAAATCATCGTGGAGCTCATTTCCAAGTTCGCACATGAAGGCATGTCTACTGAAGAGACCTTCACCAAAACACTGGAAATCCTCCATGGTTCGTATGCGATCGGACTGCTGGATGAGGAAGATCCGGATGTCATCTATGCGGCAAAGAATAAATCTCCGCTGCTGCTCGGTAAAGGTGAAGGCTTCAATGTCATCACTTCCGACGCCATGGCAATGCTGCAGCAGACAAATGAATTCGTCGAACTGATGGATGGCGAAGTCGTTCTGCTCAAAAGGGACGAAATCATCATCAAGGACAAGACAGGCAAGGAGATTGAGAGAGACTCCTATATCGCAGAAATCGATGAAAGCGATACTGAAAAGGGCACATACGACCACTACATGCTGAAGGAGATCAACGACCAACCTGCAGCAATGAGAAAAATCATCCAAGAATATCAGGATGAAGATGAAAATCTCAAGATTGATCCTGAAATCATCGACCAGCTGAAAGATTCGGACCGCCTCTATATCATCGCTGCAGGCACGAGCTATCATGCCGGCCTCATCGGCAAGGAATTCTTCGAGAAATGGGCAGGCGTGCCTACAGAAGTCCACGTCGCTTCAGAGTTCGTCTATAATACGCCACTGCTGTCAGAGAAGCCGCTCTTCATCTTCATTTCACAATCCGGTGAAACTGCAGACAGCCGTGCCGTACTGGTTGAAATCAAGAAGCTTGGACACAAGTCGCTGACAGTGACGAACGTACCAGGGTCTACCCTTTCAAGGGAAGCCGACCAGACACTCACCCTGCATGCAGGACCTGAGATTGCCGTCGCTTCAACCAAAGCCTATACAGCACAGATTGCCGTCCTCTCCATCCTGGCCCAGGTTGCAGCAAGGGAACTTGGAAAAGGTACGGAGATCAATCTGATGCAGGAGCTCGCGAAAGTCACGACGGCCATCACAGCAATCATCGATGATGCACCAATGATCGAGCAGATCGTCAACGAGTACCTCGAGACGACACGCAATGCATTCTTCATCGGGCGGACGATGGACTACTACGTTGGACTCGAAGGGGCACTCAAGCTTAAGGAGATCTCCTATATCCAGGCAGAAGGGTTCGCCGGCGGGGAACTCAAGCATGGTACAATTGCACTGATCGAAGAGAATACCCCGGTCTTTGCACTCGCTACACAGGAGAAGGTGAACCTGAACATCCGTGGCAATGCGCAGGAAGTCGAAGCACGCGGCGCCAAAGTGTGCATGGTATCCATGGAAGGACTGGACCAGGAAGGCGACACATACGTCATCCCGCGCGTCCATGAGATGCTTACACCACTCGTATCCGTAGTCGTGTACCAGTTCATCGCATACTATGCAGCGCTTCACCGCGGCAACGATGTCGACAAGCCGCGCAACCTGGCGAAATCTGTAACGGTTGAATAGTATAAAGTAAGGAAAATAACCTCCAACGGTCTGGACCGTTGGAGGTTATTCTAGTCCTTTGTTAAGCCCATTACGACGGTTACATATAGTATCTATGTCTGGATTGAAAGGGTTATGGATATGAAGAAAACGAATATCGCAATTGTTGTCATTATTACTGTCTTTGCGGCTTCGGTGGGACTCATAACTTTGTGGAATGGCAATGGTAACCCGGAGACAGAAGAAGCATAGGAAGGACCCAATACAGCAGAAGGGGTGGACTACAACTATCCGCCGGAAAGGGCGGAAGAGCTGCTCCAGGAACAGGAGAGGCTGGAAGCGGATATTCTGGCGGAAAGTAGTGGTGGTACACTGGAGGATCCATATGTGAACCTGGACCCTTATGGCCGTAGCCCGCTATCTGCGCTGGTGGTCTTTGGTACGGAAGAGCGCGCCCAAGTTTCCTTCACCGTTCTGGGAAAGGACAGTGAAACGGATATTTCAAATACAATCGAAGGGTTCAGGACACATCACGAGCTTCCCATCGTGGGTCTGTATCCCAGCTATACGAACACGGTGGAAATCATTGTGGAAACGGAATCCGGGGAAACCATGACCAATACTGTGACGATAGTGACAGGGCGCCTGCCCTCTGGCATGCCCGCAGTAGAGATCAAAGAAGCCAAGCCTGAAAAGATGCAGCTCGCTGAAAATGAATTGACTTTCTATGTGCCGAGTACAAGGCATGCATTCGCATTTGATATCAATGGGGACTACGGTGGTATGGAGCGGGCTTCAACAGTCATATCCTGCAGGAGTTGGATAACGGGAACCTGCTTTATTTGAGCAAAGATGACAATAGTGGAAGTACGTATAACCGTCTGTATGAAATAGACTATATCGGCAAGTTGTATAACGCTTTCGATATCAGTGAAGAAGCGGCCGAGCAGGAGGCTGAGGACTTGGAATCGACTCTGATCCATCATGACGTAGCAGAACTGCCGACGGGAAACCTCCTGATGACCGTTAACGATGGGGGTGGCGAATACATGGAAGACATGATGGTAGAGGTGGACAGAAAGACGGGGAAAGTGCTGAAAGTCATTGATCTGAAGGATCTGTTTCCAAGGGAAGTATATGAAGAATACGAAGTCAGGGATGACTTTGGTCTGCGGGACTGGTTCCATCAGAACTCTGTCGTATATGATGAAAGCGATGACAGCATCATCATTTCCGGGAGGCATCAGGATACCGTTATGAAGATTGATTATGAGACGGAAGAAATCATCTGGATCTTGGCCCACCCCGAAGGATGGAGCGAAGAAATGGCGGAGCATCTTATAGAAGGGGAGAATGATGATTTCAAATATCCCGCAGCCCAGCATGATGCCACAATACTGCCCGACTTTGACAACAATCCGGCAACGATAGATGTATTGTTGTTTGATAATAATACTGTGGTCACCCGGGGGGATGAAGAGTCGGCTGGAGAATACAGTGCCGCAACCCATTACAGGGTCAATGAGGAGACATTGGAGGCGGAAATAGTCTGGACCTATGGGGAGGAGCTCGGGGCAGATTATTTCACAAGGATCATAAGCAGTGCGAGATATCTGGAGAACAGTGGCAACATACTGATTGACTTCGGTCATGCCGAGGATGGGGAAAGAAGTTCATTTGTGGAAGTGACCCATGATGCCCAGTCGGAAAGGGTATTCGAAGCCGAAATGACAAGGTTCCGGACAGGAGCGTGGGCCTACCGGGCTGTTAGATATCAATTATACAATGATTTGTGGGAAGAAAGGTTCGCTCTTGAGAAGTAGAAGCGCATGCCCTTATCGTTGTCCCCAGTCAATTTATAGTCACATTTTAAGATGGATCTGATAGGTTTTACACCTTATAAATTTACATTTGATAGGGATGTGGTAAAATAACGGACAATATGTATTAGAAGGAGAAATGACATTAATGAAGAAATTATTATTCAGTTTATCTCTCGGCACATCCATAGCTGTTCTGGCAGCATGTGGTGGCGGAGATGAGTCTGCAGAAAATACAAATGAAGAACCGGAAACACAGGAGGAAGCAGCATCAGGAAATAACGACGAGACGGCCTCAGAAAGCAATGGAGAGGCGACTGGAGAAGGGGAAAGTGCAGGACACCCTGAAATGCCGGAGCCGGATCTGGAAGATGTACCGGATGTTGTTGCTGAAGTGAATGGTGAGGAGATAAGTAAGGAAGATTTCGAACAGTTCTATACTGTACAGTTCCAGCAGGTAGCAATGCAGCAGCAGATGGCCGGAGAGGAAGTCGATCAGGATCAGCTGAAAGAGCAGGTTGTTGAAGGTATGGTTGGTCAGGAGCTGCTCATGCAGGAAGCGGAAAACAGTGATGTCAGTGTGCCTGAAGAGGAAGTCAATGAAACGCTGGACCAGTTGGTTGAACAGAATGGTCTTGAATCCCAGGATGAGTTCTTTACGGCACTGGGGGAGCAGGGCATGTCCGAAGAGGAAGTGCGCTCCCAGCTAGAGACGGAATTGAAGGCCAACAAGTTGATTGCTGAAGAGGCTGGAGATATAGAACCGACCGAAGAAGAACTCCAGACGATGTATGATGAGATGACAAGCATGCAGGAAGAAGCGGGCGAAGGGGAAGTACCTTCCTTTGAAGAAGTGAAACCGCAGCTTGAAGATCAGGTGAAGATGACGAAAGAAGGAGAAGCAGCGCAAGGTCTTATTGAAGAACTGCGTGAAGATGCTGATGTAACCATCCACCTGTAATTATAAGAGTGAATAAAGGACCCCCTCCAGTATCTTTTTATCTGGAGGGGGTCCTTTGCTATTCGACTGCCTTTTCGAAAATTTTGCGGTCGAACGATGCGAAGGTCTCTGCGCCGTTCTCGGTAATATGCACGGACTCTGTAATGGAGACGCCGAAGTTGTCGAACCAAAGGCCCGGCATCAGGTGGAAGGTCATGTCCGGCTGAAGCATGGTATGGTCCCCTGGCCTGAAGCTGATGGTATGCTCTCCCCAATCAGGTGGATAGCTGAGACCGATGGAGTAGCCGATGCGGGCATTCTTAACATAACCATGCTTGCCGATGGTGCGGGTCCACACCTCATTCACCTCCTCGGCTGTAGTCCCGGGAGTCATATGGTAGAGTGTTTCATTGATGCCTTCATTGATTACGTCTGCCACCTCCTGGACATGACCAGGTGCTTTGCCAAGGATCATGGTGCGGGCCATAGGAGTGTGGTACCGCTTATAGCATCCGGCGATTTCGAGCGTCAATATATCGCCTTCATCATATCTTCTGTCGGACCATGTAATGTGTGGGCTGGCTGTCAGTTTTCCGGAAGGAATCATGGGTACCATCGATGTATAATCTCCTCCAAAATCGTCACTTCCGTAGATTTGGGCGTGTGTAATGGCGGCGGCAACTTCATTCTCCCTGACACCGATATTGACAGTATCATATGCCGCCTGCATGGCTTTTTCTACGATTTGGGCAGCGTTGCGCATATAGCTGATTTCCGTATCGCTCTTGATGACCCTGACCCAGCTTACAAGGTTTCCCGTATCTTTCAGCTCAGCGTTGGGCAGGCCGATCTGAAGCCGTTCATGGCACATTGCCGTATAGTAGAATGAATCCATTTCGACACCGATCTTTTTGTCGTCCTGACCACATTCGACCAATACTTCAGCGACATAGTCCATGGGATGCCTGATGGTCGACTGTACATATTCATCCGGATAGAAGCGGATGCTCGATTCCTTCATCCAGGTTGTCATTTCCGCACCGCTGGCATCCATCTGCCTCCCGATCCATATGGGTTCGTCCATATCGATGAATATGAGGACGACCTGATTTACATAGAAGCTCCATGCATCGTACCCCGTCAGGTAGTACATGTTTGAGGGGTTGGAAATAATCAGCCCCTCGACCCCGTACTGCAGCATCTTTTGCTTAGTATTGTTCATTCTGATATCATATTCCTCTTTGGAGAACATGGGCCTCTCCCCTTTATCTGTGGATTGTTGCTCAAAAGCCGGGTGTTATGGATTATGATGGGGTATTGTGGACATTGAGTGCCTGTAGTGCATTTTCAAGGTCCTGCTTCAGGTCGTCGAATGACTCTATGCCCGCAGAATACCGGATGAGTCCCTCAGCGATGCCGAGTTCCGCCCGTTCTTCCGGAGTGGATTCCACATGACTCGTCGTCCGCGCCGGTCCAACTGTCGTTTCGACGGCACCAAGGTTGGCTGCCCTGTTGGCAAATTCAAGCCGCGGCAATACTTCTTTGACGGCATCCATGCCGCCATGCAGGGAGAAGCTGAACATGCTGCCGTACCCTTTCATCTGTTTTTTTGCGATTTCATGGTTTGGATGGTCCTCAAGTCCCGGGTAGAATACTTCCGCTACAGCAGGGTGATCGGACAGATACTCGGCGAGCCTGCCTGCATTCTCCGTCTGCTTCCAGACCCTCAGATCCAATGTCTTCATACCTCTGATCATCAGATAGGCGGCATTGGGATCCATGGTGGCTCCATTGATTTCACGATAGTGGAAGACCTGCTCCACAAGATCTTTTCTTCCGCATAGTACCCCGCCAAGTGCATCCGCATGTCCGCCCAGAAACTTCGTGGCACTGTGGATGACAAGGTCGGCTCCGAGTGACAGAGGGTTCTGCAGAATTGGAGTGGCAAATGTATTGTCCACGACAAGCAGGGCATCCTGTTCTCTGGCAAGTTCTGCAATCCTTTCGATATCAGTAATTTTTACGGTCGGGTTGGTCGGCGTCTCAAGATGGATCAGCCGGCAGCCTTTTCCGATTTCAGTTTCCATTGCCTCGTGATTGCCGGTCTCACACAGTTCAATTTCAATATCGAGTTTCGGCAGGAATTCTGTAAATATCTTGTTGGTTCCGCCATACGTGTCCTTGATGCTGACAACACGGTCCCCGGGTCGCAGGAATGTGTGGAGGGTGTTGCTGATGGCCGCCATACCGGTGGAAAAGCTGGTTGCCGCTTCAGCGCCCTCCATCTGTTTGATCTTATCTTCGAATGAAGCGACGGTCGGGTTCGTATTTCTTCCGTAGATGTGTCCCTCTTCTTCACCAATCGCCACCTGATACCAGTGATCGAGGTCATCATAGTTATAGGCGACGCTGTTGACAACCGGCACCTGGCTGGCTCCGTGCACCCTGTACGCCTTCTCTCCCGCCCAAACAGCTTCTGTTGCATGATCTACATTTCTCTTCATTTCAACACACCCCTTTAATATAATGGAAACGCTTACATAAATATACGTTTAGTGTACTATAACATTAAAAGGGTATATTTATAAATAGAAATGAACTATTTAATGAAGGAAAATTAAAATAGGGGGAATGGTGATGACGGTTTTCGATGAATTCCTCAATGGAATCGAAAATAGGGAGCACAGGGAGAAAGTGGCACATGTCCTTTCATGGGTGCATGACAAATACCCGCATATGGAAAGGGTGGTGAAGTGGAACCAGCCGATGTTGACCGACCACGGTACTTACATCATCGGTTTCAGTGTGGCGAAGAAGCATATGTCGGTTGCTCCCGAGAATAAGGCAATCACAGAATTCAGCAGTGCGCTGGAAGAAGCGGGCTATGGTTATACCAATCAAATTTTCCACATGCCTTGGGACAGGGAGGTCGACTATGATCTCCTGAAGAAGGTCATCGATTTTAATATTGAAGATAAAGCGGGGCTCGATACATTTTGGCGATGATTTAAACATAGTACGGGGACTGGCCATCAGTCCCTGTTTTTTTATGGAAAAATCAAGTCAGATACTTGAAAGTCAAAGAAGGTCAATGTATAATAAAGTTAAGGTCAAAGATAGTCAATAAGAGTGGATTTGAAGATACTGACCTTAATCATCTTAGTGAGCAACATTATTGAATCAGTGTTTCAAAGGTTTTATAATTAATTTATAGTCAAATAAAGTCAAACTAGAAGGTAAGTTTATATATAAGTTGAAGGAGGAACTATTCATGAAATGTCAAAATTGTGGTATCAATGATGCGAATGTCAATCTGGCAATGAACATCAATAACCAGAAGACGCAAGTCCACTTATGTAATGAATGTTTCCGTGAAATCAGAGGCCAGATGATGGGTGGCAGTGATTTCTTTTCCGGGTCTCCTTTCGAAAATTCAGGGTCCAATGATAAATATTTCCAAGGAAATGGCGGCAGCCAGACGGGGACGCGGACAAGACAGAAACAGGGAAGCGGAGGAAACGGCCTGCTGGATCAGCTTGGCAAGAACGTTTCCGATGAAGCGAGAGCGGGCAACATCGACCCGATTATCGGACGTGACACGGAAATCAAGCGTGTCATTGAAACACTGAACAGAAGGAACAAGAACAATCCGGTACTGATCGGTGAGCCGGGTGTCGGTAAGACGGCAATTGCTGAAGGCCTTGCCCTCAAGATTACAGAAGGGGCAGTCCCTGCGAAATTGACGCATAAAGAAGTCTATGTGCTTGATGTGGCATCACTTGTCGCGAATACAGGCATACGCGGCCAATTCGAGGAACGCATGAAGCAGCTGATTGCTGAGCTTCAGGAGCGTAAGGATGTCATCCTTTTCATCGATGAAATCCACCAGATCGTCGGTGCAGGTACGGCAGAAAGTTCACAAATGGATGCAGGCAATATTCTGAAGCCGGCACTGGCACGTGGTGAAGTGCAGATTATCGGTGCGACGACATTGAAGGAATACCGCCAGATTGAAAAGGATGCGGCACTGGAACGCCGTCTGCAGCCGATCATCGTAAAAGAACCGACGCTGGAGGAAGCGGAGCAGATTCTCCAGGGCATCAAGGACCGCTACGAAAAATTCCATGAAGTACGCTATTCCGATGATGCCATCCATGCATTTGTTACACTGTCCGACCGCTATATCCAGGATCGTTTCCTGCCGGATAAGGCAATCGACCTTATGGATGAAGTCGGTTCACGACTGAATCTCTCCAATGCGGAAAGTGACTCGAACTCGATTCAGCAGCGGCTGAATGAGATTGCCCAGGAAAAAGAGGAAGCGGCAGAGCGTGAAGAGTATGAAAGGGCAGCCAACCTCAAGTATCAGGAAATACAGCTTGAAAAACAGCTGGAGAAAGCCAAGGACAAGGAACAGGTGCTCGATGTCGAGGTTTCAGACATTCAACTGATCGTTGAAGAGAAGACAGGCATCCCTGTGACGAAGCTGCAGGCTGATGAGCAGAAGAAGATGCGCAACCTGGAGGGCGAGCTTGCCAAAAAGGTCATCGGACAGGAGGAGGCCGTGGGCAAAGTAGCCAAAGCCGTGCGCCGCAGTCGTGCAGGACTGAAGTCCAAGCACCGTCCGATCGGTTCATTCCTGTTCGTCGGGCCGACCGGTGTCGGTAAGACGGAGTTGACCAAGGCACTGGCTGAAGAGCTTTTCGGCTCCCGCGAATCGATGATCAGGCTCGACATGAGCGAGTACATGGAGAAGCACACCGTGTCCAAAATCATCGGTTCACCACCGGGATACGTCGGACATGAAGAAGCGGGACAGCTGACGGAGAAAGTCCGCCGGAACCCTTACAGCATCATTCTGCTGGATGAGATAGAAAAAGCCCATCCGGATGTACAGAACATGTTCCTGCAGATCATGGAAGATGGTCATCTGACAGATTCCCATGGCCGTACGGTCAGCTTCAAGGATACTGTCATCATCATGACAAGCAACGCAGGTACGGGTGTGAATACAGCAAGCGTCGGTTTCAATCCGGACAAGCATGAATCGGTATCGACGCTGGACAACTTGAGCGACTACTTCAAACCTGAATTCCTGAACCGCTTCGATTCCATCATCAACTTCAATGCGTTGACTGAAGACAACCTGATTGAAATTGTCGATCTGATGCTTGCAGAACTTCAGGAGACTGTCGAAGAGAACGACATCAGCATCTCAATCACGGATGAAGCCAAGCGTGAGCTTGCGAGACTCGGCTATGACAGACGATTCGGTGCGAGACCGCTCCGCAGGGTCATCCAGGATAAGATTGAAGACCAGCTGACCGATCTCATCCTGGAAGAAGAGATTGTAGATAGTGTGAGAGTACAGATGGAAGATGAAGAGATTGCAGTTGTAAGAGGTTGATTCATCAATTGTATATAAGGAAAGGCTGCCGCCCCTCCCATGGGACGGCGGCCTTTTCTATTATCTGGTGTTGTTTCGCATCTGCAGCAGGAGGGAAGAGTGTTGCAACAATACTCTAGGAGGAGATACTGTGAAGGAGCATCAGTTATATATAAATGGTGAATACACTGCGTCCACCGGAGATGAGTGGCTGGACATCATCAATCCGGCAACGGAGGCAGTGATATCGAGGACACCAAAAGGCACATCAGAAGATGTGGACAAGGCAGTGGGAGCGGCTTCGCGGGCTCAGGCTGCATGGGAGCAGATGCCGAACATTGAACGGGGCAAAATTGTACGCAAAATGGGTGAGAAGATTGCAGAAAGAAGGGAGACATTCATCGACCTGCTTCAGGAAGAGCAGGGGAAGGATTATGAACTGGCAAGCGGTGAAGTGGATCTGGCAATAGACTATTTCGAGTATATGTCCGAATGGGCAAGAAGAATTGAAGGGGACATTGTACCGAGTGACCGTTCAAATGAAAACATCCTTGTCTACAAAAAACCGATCGGGGTGGTGGCCGGCATCATTCCGTGGAACTTCCCAGTCTTCATCCTGGCACGGAAAGTGGCCACTGCACTGATGACGGGTTGTACCGTTGTAATAAAGCCGAGCCAGCATACGCCGAACACGACGATGGAATTCACCAGAATCGTAGATGAGATGCCGGAGGTGCCTGCAGGCATATACAATGTCGTAACAGGTGCAGGCTCTGAAATCGGCAATGCCCTGGCTTCACACAAGGATGTGCACATGGTGACGATGACGGGCAGCATCACCGCAGGTACAAAAGTGATGGAGGCAGCGGCTCAGAACATTACAAAAGCGAATCTGGAGCTCGGAGGGAAGGCACCTGCCATAGTTACTGAAAATGCCGACCTTGACCTTGCGGCAGAAGAAATCACGACTTCGAGGCTTGCCAACAATGGCCAGGCTTGTACAAATGCTGAGCGTGTCTATGTACATGAGAATGTGGCCGAAGAACTGACCCGTAAACTCAAGGAGAAGTTTGAAGCGAAGACATTTGGTGATCCACGCAAGGACAAGGAAGCGGATCTTGGGCCGCTCGTCAACCAGGACCGTCTTGAGACAGTGGACGAAATGGTACAGAATGCTGTCTCAGCAGGGGCTGAAGTGGTTACAGGCGGCGAGGCCGCGGATGTTGACGCAGGATTCTTCTATAATCCGACGATCCTGACGGGTGTTACCCATGAATCTGATATCATGACAGACGAAATATTCGGGCCGGTGTTGCCCATATCTACTTTCAGCACATTGGATGAAGCCATTGAAAAAGCCAACGATACAGTATATGGGCTATCCTCATCCGTCTACACGGAAGATCTGAACGAAGCGATGCGGGTTGTCAATGAGATGAAGTTCGGAGAAACCTACGTCAACCGTGAAAATTTCGAAGCTGTCCAGGGCTATCATGCCGGCATGCGCCAGTCGGGCCTTGGGGGTACAGACGGCAAGTATGGCGTAGAGGATTTCCTTGTGACACAGGTCGTCTATATGCAATATAGAGAAAACAAAAAATAAAATATTAAGAATGGGGTGCAGTGAATTTCTGCACCCCTTTAATTTAAAATGAAAATATTATTCCCTCGGTTTTGGCATTTGGATGATTGTATCGATGCCGGATGGACAACTCATTGTTCGAAAAGTGTTATAATACACTAAAAGCCTTGTTTACATAAATGAGTGTGAAGCATGCGTTCCCAATAGAAGAGGAGGGGTGTCATGAAAAATCAGGCAATGGTCAAGAAATTCGACAGGCAGTCAAAAACGTATGACAAGAGAAGGGGCAACGATCCTACAGATAAATACCGTGCACGCATCATCCCGGAAGCTGAAGGAAAGGTTTTGGAGGTAGGCATTGGTGCCGGAGGGAATTTCCCATACTACGAAGCGGATATTGAGCTGACAGGCATCGACTTCAGCTCCAAAATGATTAATGCGGCACAGGAAGCTGCATCAGCCTATCCTTTTGAAGCGACCCTGTTCGAGGCGGATGTAGCGGAGTTGGAGTTTGATGAAAACAGTTTTGACACAATCGTCTCCACGCTTTCATTCTGTGCCTATGAACACCCTGATGATGTACTCGACAGTTTCAGAAAGTGGTGCAGGCCGGAAGGGACGATATTGATGATGGAGCACGGCAAGAGTACGAACCGTCTGCTTGCAGGCGCGCTGAATATAGTGGACCCGGTTTCGATGAAGGTGCTCGGCTGTCATCAGAACAGGAATATATCAGAAATCGTAAGGCGTTCCGATTTGAAGATCATGAAGGAGGAGAGGCATCTGGCCGGCTGCCTGTATATGCTGTGGATAAAACCCTGAATAATGGTAAAATCAGGGCAGGAGAACATCTTCTGCCCTGTTTGAATGTATGATATTCAGGGAATGGAGCAAATAGCAGAAAGGGAAAGGAGTCCATATGAAACGCTTTAGACTTTTGGTGGCGGCAGTAATGCTGACTACATTGATGGCAGCATGTGGAATGAACAATGATTCCGATGAGTTTGATCAGCAACAGACGATAAATGATACGATGGACCAGCAGGGCCAGGGCGGATCTGATGGAAACAGCCAGGAGTAACATCTACATAATAGTTATTTTTAAAAGCGGTCGGATATGACCGTTTTTTTGGTGCCATTTAATATAGGCAGCCTGGGAAATGAGTTTAGGTTCATATTTTATGGGAATCGAATATATAAGACAGATTGTAAAGGGGTATGTCATGAAAATCTGGAAACTTTTATTTTTGACGCTGATAGTCGGAATCGTAATGGCAGCCTGTGGCGGCAATGAGGAACCGGAAGCGGAAGATCAGGAAAGGGTGGATGAAACGATTGACGAAGAAAGGAATGATGTCGCCGAGGAGACGAATGAGAGCGCTGAAGAAGAAGTCGTCCTTATGAACAATGAGGGGGAGGAGACCGCGACTGCTACACTGAGTGAAGGTGAGCATGGGGTGAATATTGAGCTTATAGGAGAAAACCTCCCTGCCGGTACACACGGTTTCCATATTCATGAGACGGGAAGCTGCGAGCAGCCCGACTTCGAATCAGCCGGTGGACACTACAACCCGACAGATGCCAACCATGGATTTGACGATCCTGAAGGACCACATGCCGGTGACATGGAAAACATAGAGGTTGCTGAAGATGGCACTATAAACACGGAAGTCACAGCAGATATGGTGACGATGGAAGAAGGTCAGGAGACTACGCTCTACCCGGAAGGCGGTACGGCACTCGTCATCCATTCCGGTGCTGATGACTATGAAAGCCAGCCTTCAGGCGATGCAGGAGAACGTATCGCCTGCGGGGTGATTGGAGAATAGAGGCATGGAAAATTCCGGAGGACGGAAATGACCTCCGGAATTTTCTTTTGAGCTATTCGTCTCTATTCAAGTCCCATCGATTTCTTATAGCCCTCCAAGTATGGGATTTCTGACGGAGATCCCCTATCCAGGCTGTTCATCGCACGATGCCATAGTGGGTAGTATGGTTCAGGACGGGCGGCGGCTTCAATTCTGTCATGCTCTTTTTGCGTAAGACGTATATTATATGATGCGATATTCTCATGGAGCTGTTCTTCATTTCTTGCTGCAATGACCACCGGCCCCACATTTGGGCGGTCCTTGATCCATGCCAGGGCAATCTGCGGTACTGTGGCATTGCGATTTTCCGCCACTTCCTTGAGTGCATCGATGACATCATAAAGGCGCTCCTCATCCTTTACCCAGGGCTCGGGCCAGCCTTCGCCCTGACGGGTGCCTGGAGGGGCTTCGTTATTGCGGTCGATCTTGCCGTTCAGCAGCCCCTCACCGAGCGGACTCCATATCATGGAACCGATGCCGAGCTCGCTCCCTGCAGGCAGCAGTTCATATTCCGCTTCCCGTGCTTCAGGCGTATAGTAGATCTGTTGGGTAATCGGTGGAATGAGCCCCCTTTGTTCTGCAATCGTATAGGTTCTGGCCAAGGCCCATCCACTGTAGTTCGAAACACCCCAGTAGCGTATTTTACCGGACTTGATGAGGTCATTCATCGTTTCGATCGTCTCCTCGATGGGGGTACGTCCGTCCCACAGATGGACAAAGTAGATATCCAGGTAATCCGTACCGAGCCGTTCCAGGGTCCGGTCGATCGACGTTTCAATATTGATGCGCGAGGCGCCTCCGGCATTGGGGTCCTCTCCCAGGTCAAATCCTGTTTTGGAAGTCAGGAGCACCTTGTCCCGCCTCCCCTTGATCGCCTCACCAAGCACTCTTTCCGCATCCCCTTCAGAATAGAGGTTGGCCGTATCAAACATGTTGATGCCCGCATCGAGACATATGTCCACATGGCGTCTGGCAGCTTCTGCATCAATATTGCCGGTCGGCTCAAAACCGTTCGTCCCACTGAAAGGGATGGTGCCAAGAATATACTTCGGCACTTTCAAACCGGAATTTCCCAGATAGATGTAATCCATAATATCCTCCTTAGAAACCTTTTGGAAGTTAAATTCCCCCTGGATGCGAGCATAAACATTTCCATATGTTATCTCCCTTCTCCATTCACCAGCCAGTTGGAAAATGAAATGAGATCCCTGAAATGATGATCTGCGCCGATCTTCTTATTTTTCCTGTCCCCGATGAAGACGGTCCGAGTGCCTGCATTCCGGCCAGCCTGGATATCCGGCTCCCTGTCGCCGACCATGTAGCTCTCTCCAAGGGAGATGCTGTGCGCCTCTGCAAGCTCCAGAATCATCCCCGCTTCCGGCTTCCTGCATGCACATCCTTCATGGGGCGTGTGCGGACAGTAGGCGATATCATCCACCTTGGCACCCGATGCCTCGAGAAGATCCACGAGCCTGTCGTGTATTTCCCCAAGCGCATCCTCAGTCATATAGCCAAGGCCGACACCGCCCTGGTTGGTGACGATGAACACTTTCCAGCCACCCTCATTGAACTGCCTGATGGCCTGCTCCACACCTTCAAGGAGGTGGAGATCTTCGGGGCGGTTCACGAACTTCACCCGGTGGTTGAGCACTTCGTTAAGGACTCCGTCCCGATCAAGAAAAACTGCCTTCTGCATAGGCCTCATCCTTCCTATCTAGTTCCATGTACATTACATCTTCCCGGATTCATACAGTTCAATCCATTCATCCGCGGTCATTTTCCCTGCAAGTTCCCCAAGCAGTGCATAGGGTATTCTGTCCGGATTGGAAAAACGGATACAGCTTTTGCCCATGTTGAGTTTGGTCGTCATGTGCTTTGGATATGTTTCTGTAAACCATTCGTACAGTTCATCATCGGTGTATACCCCCATATGATAGATGGCGAGGTGCCTTTTTTGGGCGGCGACACTTATAAAGGGCAGGGCTTCGCCATCCACATGGTAGCCTTTCGGATACGTCTCCTTTGGAATAACATAGGTCGGCATGCCGTGCTGCATCTCTGCCTGGAATCCTCCAGGGAGGTTTTCACCGATGGTTCTCCAGACTTCTAGAAAAGTATCCCGCCATCTGTCGTCGATCTGTCTGATGTACTCTTCAGTGTCCATATTGCCACTTCCTTCATTTTTAAGATTGGTCATGATTCCATTTAACCACAAATTTCAATCATTGGGTGTAAAAATACTTTACCCGAAACATACTGCAGGTCATAGAACTCCAGAGCGTGCACCCGGGGGTTTGCATATTCGCTGTGTAAAGACGGCCATGCTGATATAATTGCACATGAAAAGACACTACAGGAGGGATGGATATGCCGCATGATCATTCGCACGGAGCGAACAGGAAGGTTCTGCTGGCCAGCTTCTTCATCATTACCGGCTATATGCTGGTCGAAGCAGTCGGCGGCTGGCTTACGAACAGCCTCGCCCTTCTGTCGGATGCAGGACATATGCTGAGCGATGCGATAGCATTGGGGGTTGCGGTCCTGGCCTTCAGTCTGGGACGGAGGACGGCCAACTACAGCAAAACGTACGGATATAAGCGGTTCGAAATATTGGCGGCGATCTTCAACGGCGTGACGCTCATCCTCATTTCCATCTACATCTTCTATGAGGCGTTCCAGCGCTTCATGGATCCGCCGGAAGTTGCGTCAGCAGGGATGCTGGTGATTGCTGCAGTGGGACTGGTGGTCAACATCATTGTCGCATGGATACTGATGCGTGGCGGTGATACGGAGGGGAACCTGAACATCAGGGCGGCCTTCCTCCATGTGATGGGGGACCTGCTCGGCTCGGTCGGAGCCATTGTGGCTGCGCTCCTAATCATGTTCCTCGGATGGAGTCTGGCCGACCCGCTGGCGAGTGTCATCGTGGCGGTGCTGATCATCATCAGCGGCTGGCGTGTGACGAAGGATGCCATCCACGTACTGATGGAGGGCACTCCTGTGAATATAGATGTGGACCATATCATCAGCGTCATGCATGCGGACGAGCGGGTCATCGACATCCATGATCTCCATATGTGGAGCATCACAAGTGGACAAAATGCCCTGTCATGCCATGTGACAGTCGATGGCGGCATGACCATCAGGGAGAGCGGTGATCTGCTGCACGCACTGGAGCAGAGGCTTGAGGATGAGGGGATCGGTCATGTGACCATCCAGGTCGAGAGCGAAGTCCACCCACACGATGATGCATTGATGTGCCGGCTGGATGATATGGAACACGAATAAAATGCATAGGGGTGGTCGCAGTCAAGACAATAACCCGCCCCATTTGACTGAATTTTTTGATTTGTATATGATGGAGACGATGACATTGCAGTATTGATAGCCATAAGCGCTGCATCACATTCGATTCAAAACTGAAGGTTTGAAAGGGGAAGCGTAATGAGTAGAATCAATTTGGAAAATGCAAAGAAGATAATTGAGGGCGCAGAGCAGAAGGCGTCGGAAATCGGTGTACAGATGGTAATCTCCGTCATCGATGAAGGGGGCAACCTGGTTGCGGTACACCGCATGGATGATGCATGGCTCGCAAGCATCGACATTGCCCAGAACAAGGCATGGACAGCGGTGGCATTGAAGATGCCGACTTCCAATCTGGAGGAGGCGACGGTGCCGAACGCAGAGCTGTTTGGTCTGAACACGACCAATCAGGGCCGTATCGTCGTATTCGGCGGCGGCATCCCGCTTGAAGCGGACGGCAAGGTTGTCGGAGCGATCGGTGTCAGCGGCAGCAGCGTGCCGGACGATGTGAAAGTTGCTGAAGCGGGCGTCGAGGCATTCAAGGCGCTGTAGCCGGTCGTCTTTGAATTTCATAAGTGCGGAAGACCTCCCTATGGATTGGAATATCTGAAGGGAGGTTTTCTGCCCCTTATGAGGCGGTGTACATGTACAGAGATATCGATGGGAGGAATGAATATGCAGGAGGATCAAAGGTTGTCGGATGAGGAAAAACAGCAGTTGCTGAGTGTATTGAAAACGCGTTTTGAATCACATATGCATCGGCATGAGCGTCTGGATTGGAAGGATGTTGAAGCGCGTCTTGATTCCCATCCGGGGAAGCTATGGTCACTCGGGGAGATGGAGCGGACCGGCGGCGAACCGGATGCAGCAGGTGAGGCGGATGGTTTGATAGTATACTATGATTTTTCAGAGGAAAGCCCGAAGGGGAGACGGAAAGTCTGCTATGATGATGAAGCGCTCCAGGCAAGAAAGAAGAACAAACCGGAACACAGTGCAGTCGGCATGGCGGAGGAGATGGGGGTGGAACTTCTGGATGAGGCGCATTATCGGCAGCTCCAGACCATTGAAACCGTCGACAGGAAGACATCGAGCTGGATCCGGACACCTGCTGATATCAGGGGGCAGGGAGGGGCACTGTTTGGTGATTACCGTTACGGCGCGATGTTCATCTATCATAACGGTGCAGACTCCTACTACAGTGCCAGGGGATTCCGGGCCGTGCTCCATGTATGATGCGATATATGACAGATGTCATGTGTTATTGCTGACACCTGCCTCTACGTCATCTTATTGGCCTATATTAAAATAAAGTCAACGAGATTACAGGAAAGAGGTTGGTCAACATGTCAAAACAGAAACAGGCACAGCTCAGAAAAGATGTCATGCCGTTCGCGAAGTCACAGACGAAGGCGAGCATCATCCAGCTGTTCAATACGATTCTGCCATTCTTTGCACTATGGTTCCTGGCGTACCAGTCACTGAGCATTTCATTCTGGCTCAGTCTGCTGTTCAGCATCGGAGCTGCCGGATTCATGATCCGGACATTCATCATCTTCCACGACTGTGCCCACCAGTCATTCTTCAAGAGCAAGAAGTGGAATACGATATTCGGAACGATCACCGGAGTCATCACCCACTTTGCGTATGAAAAATGGAAGCGGGAACACTCGATCCACCACGCAACAAGCGGCAATCTGGACAAGCGGGGCATCGGTGACATCTGGGTCATGACGGTTGAGGAATACGAGGAGGCGGGCAAATGGGAAAGGCTCAAATATCGCCTGTACCGCAATCCGCTCATCATGTTCGGCCTCGGACCATTGTCACTGTTCCTGCTGGACAACCGCTTCAACCGCAAGGGCGCCAAGAAGAAGGAGCGCATGAACACCTATCTGATCAACGGCCTGATTGTTGCGATCTACTGCCTGATCGGCTTTACGCTCGGCTGGCATGTACTGCTGCTCGTACAGCTTCCAATCGCCTATGTGGCAGGCATGCTCGGCATCTGGCTCTTCTATGTCCAGCACCAGTTCGAAGATTCCTATTTTGAAAATGAATCCGAATGGGATTACGTAAAAGCGGCAGTGGACGGCAGCTCCTACTACAAGCTGCCCCGCTGGCTCGAATGGATGACAGGCAGCATCGGCTATCACCATGTGCACCATTTGGCGCCAAGAGTGCCCAACTATTCACTGGAAAAAGCACATGAGAGTACGCCACCCCTGCATCAGGCGACGACCATCACTCTGAAGTCGAGCCTCGAATCCATCCGCTTCCGCCTGTATGATGAGAAGAAGAAGACATTTGTGACCTTCCGCGAGATGAAGGCGCAATTGAATGAAAAGCACCAACCAAGTACAGACTAGATGAAATCCCCCTAATCAGTTAGGGGGATTTATTTTTATACATTTTTCATGGGCCCATCGTTCCATAAAACTGTTACACTGGAACAAATAAGGAGAAGGGAGGCGGTCATTCATGCGCGACTGGTATCATATATTTCCGAAGAATACCGGACTCAGTCTGTACATATGGATCATATTCTGCATCCTGCCGTTCTATTTCATATTCCGCTCCAATGATTCATGGGAGATCGTCTCCGGTGTCGTCTTGACCATCCTGTTCTTTACAGTATACTGGCTGACGTTCAATACACGGGGGCCACTGATCTACATAGGTCTGAGCATTGAATTCTGCATCAATATCGCGATGACCATATTCTATGGCTATGTCTATTTTGCGCTTTTCACCGCATTCTATGTCGGAAACATAAGGAACAGGGGCGGCTTCATCTCGATGTATGTCATTCATCTGGTGACAACGGTAGGCGCCATCACTTTCGGATTCTTCTACAATTATACGCTGCTGCTCAGCCACCTGCCTTTTCTGATCATGACCGTCCTCGGCGTCATCCTTCTGCCGATCAGCCAGTACAACCGCCTGAAACAGGAGGAGTTGGAATCACAGCTTGAAGACGCCAACATGAGGATTGCGGAACTTGCGATATTGGAAGAGCGCCACAGGATTGCCCGTGACCTGCATGATACGCTGGGGCAGAAGCTGTCGATGATCGGGCTGAAGAGCGAACTGTCACAGAAGCTGATAGACAAGGATTCAGATGCCGCAAAGCGCGAGCTCGCAGACATCCAGTCGACGTCCAGACAGGCGCTGAAAGAGGTGCGGGAGATGATCAGTGACATGAAGAATGTCGATCTGGAGGATGAGGTCGAGCACGTGAAAAAACTGATGGATGCCGCCCAGATACGGTATGATATAACTGTAGAAGGGGATTTCAACAATATCCCCGTGCTCGTCGAAAATGTGCTGAGCATGTGCCTGAAAGAAGCGGTCACCAATGTGGTGAAGCACAGCCAGGCGCATCTATGTGTCATCGAGCTGGTTGATACGGATAAGGATATTCTGCTCAAGGTCATGGACAATGGAGAGAGCAAGGAGGCTTTCCAGTCGGGCCATGGCATCCATGGGATGCGTGAACGTCTGTCATTTGTGAATGGGGAGATGCAGATCGTCAATAACAATGGTGGTTTTGAAATCAATATCGTAGTACCGAAAATATTGAAAGAGATTGAGGAGGGGTGAAGATGATCCGCATTGTGCTGGCTGAAGACCAGAACCTGTTGAGGGGGGCGCTCGGTGCGCTATTAGATTTTGAAGAGGATATGACTGTCGTCGGACAGGCAGCGAATGGCTCGGAAGCCCTGGACCTTGTGTCCAGGGAATCTCCCGATGTCTGCCTGATGGACATCGAGATGCCCGTGATGACCGGATTGGAGGCTGCGGAACGTCTGAAGGATGAGCCATGCAAAGTCATCATACTTACGACCTTTGCACGCCCCGGCTACTTCGAACGGGCGAAAAAGGCACAGGTGAGTGGGTATCTGCTGAAGGACAGCTCCAGTGAAACACTCGCCCAGTCGATCAGACATATCATTGAAGGCAGACGCATCTATTCCCCCGAGCTGATAGACATTGCTTTTGAAGCCTCCAATCCCCTTACCCCGCGGGAGATGGAGATCATCCAGCTGCTTGAAGCGGGGAGGACGACGAAGGCCATTGCGAAGGAGCTGCACCTGTCGAATGGGACGGTCAGAAACTATATATCCATCATCCTGGATAAGCTGTATGTCGACAACCGCATCGAAGCCATCACAAAGGCGAGGGAAAAAGGATGGTTGAAATAGAATCCATATCTGTAGTATAGGATTTAAATGTTTAACTTCGGCTTCCCATGAAGGTATAATGGGGGAGAGACATTATGGCAGTAAGCAGTTATTTTTATACACCATGGATTGGGAGCTGATCAGATGAAATATAGTTATGTATCGCATCTCTATTGTCCAAAATGCAGCAGTACTTATGACACGAAGGCGCAGCATCAGCTGTGCACATGCGGAGCGCCTCTGCTTGTCGACTACGATCTCGAAGGGGCCGGGAAAGTTCTGTCACCGGAGCAGCTGAAGCATCGGAAGGCCGATTTGTGGAGATACCACGAACTGCTTCCGGTGGAGGATGAAAACAATGTCGTGTCACTCGGGGAAGGCATGACCCCACTTGTTCCATTGTACCGTCTGGCGCGCGACATGGCCGTGGACCACCTCTACATAAAGGATGAGGGCCTGGTGCCGACGGGTACATTCAAAGCACGGGGTGCCGCCGTCGGTGTATCGAAGGCAAAGGAACTGGGTGTGGAGGAACTGGCGATGCCGACCAATGGCAACGCCGGGGCGGCCTGGGCGCTGTATGCCGCAAGGGCGGGGATGAAATCCACAATCGTCATGCCCGAAGATGCACCGGAGATCACCCGGAATGAAGTCGCCATATCCGGAGCGGACCTCTATCTCGTCAACGGACTGATCAGCGACGCCGGAAAGATTGTCGGCAGGGCGGTAAAGGAATATGGCCTGTACGACGCTTCCACCCTGAAGGAGCCGTACCGGATAGAAGGCAAGAAGACGATGGGACTGGAAATAGCTGAACAGCTGGGCTTCAAAATGCCCGATGTCATACTCTATCCCACAGGCGGCGGGGTCGGCCTGATCGGCATCCATAAGGCACTGAAGGAGCTGAAGGTACTCGGATGGGTCGAGGGAGACCTGCCGAGGCTCGTCGCTGTACAGGCGACAGGCTGTGCACCAATCGTCAGGGCATGGGAGGAAGGAAAAAGGGAATCCGAATTCTGGAACGACTCCGAAACCAAAGCCTTCGGCATCAACGTGCCCAAAGCGCTCGGTGATTTCCTGGTGCTCGATGCACTCTATGAGACGAATGGCTGTGCCGTCGCAGTGGATGACGAAGTGATGCTCAAAGAGCAGGAGCGGCTGGCCCGCCTGGAAGGCAGTTTCGTCTGTCCAGAAGGGGCGGCCGCCTTCGCAGCGGCCCGCAGGCTGAAGGAGACGGAGTGGATCAAAGAAGGCGAAACAGTCGTGGTACTGAACACCGGAGCAGGCATCAAGTATCCGGATACGGTCGACATCCAGCCTGAGCGGCTGGAGAAGGAAGCGGCGATCGACAAATAAAGCCGGAATACTGGGAACTGGTATGAATAAAAATGCGCGCCTTCCATCGTATTGATGAGGCGCGCATGAATTTATGGCTACCAGAACCTGAACCATCCGAGCGTTTCGTATCCAAAGTAGAAGGCCAGAAGCGCAAGAATGCTGAAAATCAGGTTCTCCACCTTGCTTCCGGTTCTGATGGTGAGGGGGAAGCGGACGGTGAGGTCGAGCGGGAAGAAGAGCTTGATGCCGCTTCTTGTCGCCATATCCAGTATATAATGGCTCACCATACCTGTCAGCAGTCCATATTTCAGTATATCGTTTGGAAAGAACCGGTCGATGAGGAACGATACGATTACCAGAAACAGGAGGCTGTGGGTGAATGTCCGGTGGCCGAACAGTAGATTGATGATCCGGGAGAGGATGGGAAACCGTCTTCCGATTCTGCTCCCACTGTGGCAGATGTCCGGCAGAAGCGCCCCGGCGATGCCGGCGCCGACCATGATCAGCGGGTTTTCATTCGCTGCATGGGCAACCGCAAGACTTGCTGTGATGCCACCCATTATATGTGTTTTTCCAGTCATGATGCCGCCTCCTTAATTTTGCCCGAATAATAATTATAATATATTATATGCATTTTTTCTGTATTTTTCATGATTTGCCTTATGAATATATGTGATTGGCAGGGGACGAAGATTATATCCCCTCATAAAGGGAATGAAGAGATAAAGGAAAATAATGGACGATAATGGCATCTTGCCATATTCGAACTGACGGAAAACGGGATAAATCAGGAGGGATAGTCATGGGAAGACTGGACGGCAAAGTGGCAATAATCACTGGCGCAGGCAGTGGCCAGGGGGCAGTGGAGGCAGAACTTTTCGCCCGGGAGGGTGCGAAGGTCGTAGCGACGGATATGAATGAAGCGCATCTCAATCCGGTGGTGGAAGACATCAGCCGGCAGTACCCGGATGCGGTGATTGCCCTGAAGCATGATGTGTCGAAGGAAGCGGACTGGGAGCGCATTGTGGAGGAAGCCCTCGGCGCATTCGGCAAAATCGATATCCTCATCAATAATGCGGGCATAACGGGCATGACGGAATTCACCCTGAACAAGCTGACGGTGGAAGAATGGGATAAAGTCATGAACGTCAACGCACTGGGGAACTTCCTTGGCATGAAGCACACCATTCCTGCGATGAAGAGGAATGGACAGGGGGCAGTCGTAAACATCTCCTCCCTGACCGGCATCAGCGGTCTTGGGGGGCTTACTGCGTACTCCGCTTCCAAAGGTGCAATCCGCACCATGACGAAAGGGGCGGCAAGGGACTTTGGAGGAGACCACATACGCGTGAATTCCATCCATCCAGGCTATATTGAGACGCCGTCTACGGATTATCTGACATCCAACAACGATATCAGGGAAGCCCTGATTGCAGCTGTGCCACTCAAATATTTGGGTGAATCGGAAGATGTGGCATACGCAGCATTGTTCCTCGCATCGGATGAAGCCAAGTTCATCACCGGGGAGGAACTGATCATCGATGGTGGACAGACGATAAAGGAATAGGACTATATCATTCATTAAGGAGATTATCAATGGACGGAACAAAAAGAGAGCATATTAAACCAGGCGTAAAGGTGAAAGTGGTACAGAAGCAGCATCAGCGGTCGGGGGAACTGACCGAAGGGGTTGTGGCGAGATTGCTGACCAACTCGTCAACACATCCCCACGGCATTAAGGTGAAGCTCGAGGACGGCACTGTTGGCAGAGTGAAGGAGATATTGGAATAAATAGGAAAAGTGCCCATCAGAAATAACTGGTGGGGCACTTTTTCTATTCGACATTTGTATCTGCAATGTCGTCCGGCCGGGCACGATATACACGCAGTGCCATCACTGCCGCAATGATGGAAACGATGAAGGCGATGAAGTATACGAGCTCCACACCCGCGACCATGGCGAGGTCGATTGTTGCGGGGTCCTCAGGTGTTTCTGCATTTGAGAGGTAGCTGGCCTGTCTTGCATTGAGAATGCTGATGAAGACCGAAACGCCTATGGCACCGGCTATTGGCTGCAAGGTGGAAATGACAGCGGTGCCGTGCGGGTAGAGCCGTTTCGGCAGCTGGTTGAGTCCATTGGTCTGGGCAGGCATCATGATGACCGAAACCGAAACCATGAGCAGCAGGAAGCCGATGACGATCATCCATACGGAACTGTCGGTATCCAGGCGGCTCATCATGAACATGGTGCCGCTCAGTACAAGCGTCGCGGGAATCATCATCGGTCTCGGACCGACCTTATCGAACAGCTGTCCCATGAAAGGCGAGAGGGCGCCGTTCAGCAGACTTCCGGGAAGCAGGAGAATGCCCGCAGTGACGGCACTCAGTGCCAGAGGTCCCTGCATGTAGATCGGCAGAATGATTTCCGAGGCAAACATGGTCATGATGATGATCAGGAACATGATGACGGCATGACGGTACATCGGGTATTTGAATACCCTCAAATCCATAATGGGCTCGTCCAGGCGCAGCTGCCGGTAGGCAAACAGGAAGATGCCGGAAACCCCCAAAAGGAGGAAAAGAAGGACTTCCGGGCTCAGGAAGCCGGCTTCACTCTCTCCGACCGAGCTGAATCCATAAATGGTGGCGCCGAAACCGACAGTGGAAAAAACGATGGATGGGATGTCGATTTTGGGCCGGGTCACTTCCGATACATTGACCAGGAAGAAGTACGCGAACACTACGGAGAATAATGAGAACGGAATGACTGTAATGAACAGGAAGCGCCATCCGAGGTATTCTACGATGATGCCGGAAAGTGTCGGGCCGATGGCCGGTGCGAACATGATGACGAGCCCGACGATTCCCATGATTCTGCCCCGTTTATGGGGCGGGTACATGAGCAGGAATACATTGAACATGATCGGCATCAGCATTCCGGTACCGACGGCCTGTATCAGGCGTCCTGTCAGAAGAATGCCGAATGTCGGGGCGGAGGCGGCGATGGTCGTTCCGATGGTGAATATGATCATCGTGCCCAAAAAGAGCTGGCGGGTGGTGAACCATTGGAGCAGAAGGGCCGAGACAGGGATGACGATTCCCATGACGAGCATGAAGCCTGTTGCCATCCACTGTACGGTTGGCAGCGTGATGTTGAATTCAGTCATCAGTGTCGTCAGGGCGATATTGAGCAGTGTCTCATTTAGAATCGCAAAAAACGCCCCGATGATGAGCGAAAGCATGATCGGGAGGGTTTTGATATCGGGATTATCCGATAGATATTCATATTGGCTGTTGGTGTTGTTTTCCATGTATAGGTCTCCTGTATGTATTGGATTTGAATGTTTGATGCACAAGTGCATTTGAATATACTATTATGAATGGAGGGATTACACAAGGGTTACGACTTGTGAATATCCAGAAAAAGGAGCCGAGCACATGAGATGTGGTACAGAATGCTTCATTGTGACATTCGAAAAAGACGGTGCCGATTATACCAGGGAGGCCCGGGCAAAGTCGCAGATCGAAGCGCGCAGGATGGTAAGCAGCAAATATGGTCCGGACAGCCGAATCAAAAAAATAGTGAAAAAGTACAAATAAAGGTTTGCAATTCATACACTTTTAGTGTAGTATGCAAAACTATAGTATATTTCTTAAATATTCGGAAAATATTGAAATGTACTATAAATTAAGTGTATACAAAATACGGAGGCGAACTATTTAACATGTCCAAACTTTGGAATGATGTGGACGCGTACTTTACTTCCCAGCTGAATGCTGATGATGAGGTAATTACGGGAATTCTCGAAAACGAAGAAGAAAGAACCGAAGCGACGAGTGGCCAAGGAAAGTTTCTTCAGTTATTGGCGAGAATCAAAGGTGCAAAAACGGTGTTGGAAATAGGCACATTGAGTGGCTACAGTACATTATGGCTGGGTAAGGCACTGCCGGAAGATGGCAGGATGGCCACCATCGAGTCCAACCCTGAATATGCAAAAACAGCGTTCGAGCACATTATGGCTGCTGAACTGGATGACAAGGTTGAAGTCATCGAGGCGCCGGCGGAAAATACATTGCCGAAATTGCTTGAGAGAGGATATCCACGCTTTGATTTCATCTATATCAATGCAAATCAGCAGCATTATCCGGATTACCTTGAAGCGGCAATCAACATGGCCAAGAGCGGCTCGGTCATCGTAACGGAACGTAAGATCATGGAATCGTTTGAAGAGGAAGAGGCGAAATGCCCCAAAATGCAGCGTTTCCTGCAGATTCTTACAGAACATCCCCGTGTAGATGCGACAGCAGTTCAGACAGTAGGCAGCAGAGGACACGACGGGTTCGTCATGGCAGTATTGGATTAACCGAAAAGTATACAAATTAAAAAGCTCAGTATCAACCTACTAAAGTGGATTGATACTGAGCTTTTTATTGGCGCTCTTATCGGCGGGTGGCCGTTATGGTAGAGTATAATAAAACTGTAAAGAAGGGGATACGATGCTGACGCGTTTCAACGCTTTCATTCAAAAATGGATTGCGGTCCTCACGCCGCTCAGTCTCATCATCGGGGTGGTGCTCGGCGAAGTCGGGACGCACTTCCTCTTTCTGATTCCATGGTTTTTTGCCTTCATGACCTTCACAGGGGCGCTGGGCATGGATTTCAAGGACTTCAAAATGGTCGCAAAATATCCGAAGGCGATACTGCTGAGCATTCTGTTCTTGCATATCCTGATGCCCCTGTGGGGATATATGCTGTCGACTATCCTGCTGGATGATTCCCTTCTGACCGTCGGATTCACACTGGCGGTGGCGGTACCGACAGGTGTGACTTCAGTCATATGGGTAACCATCACCCGAGGCAATCTGCCGCTTGCACTCTCCATCATTCTGCTGGATACACTGCTCGCCCCGCTGATACTGCCGCTCATACTTGTAGCAGTTGCAGGCACAGCCGTTACCATCGATTCCGGGGCCCTGATCATGGGATTGCTGTGGATGATCGTATTGCCGACCCTGGCCGGCATCATGATGAACGAAGTGACACGCGGCAGTGTGAAGGACACATTGGGAAGGCAACTGGCACCTTTTTCAAAAATAAGCCTGCTGCTCATCATCATGATCAACGGCAGTGTCATCGCCCCCTATCTTCAGGAATTTTCATGGGAAATCGTCGGCATACTGCTCCTTGTCCTGTTCATTACTTTATCTGCGTATGCCTTCGCACTGGCTACCGGACACTACCTGCTGAAGGAACCATCCATCGTTACGACCTTCACCTATAATGTGGGGATGAGGAATATTTCGGTAGGGGTGGTCATCGCCACTGCCTATTTTCCGCCGAAAGTCGCGATGCCGGTGGTGTTCTGCATGCTTTTCCAGCAGCTGATCGCCTCCTTCGCGAGCAAAGCGATGATTCGGTATCAGGCGTATAGAAACTATTGAAGCCAGACAGTCGGCGTTGAGCTGTCTTTAATTTTTACAATGACACCTACATAAATAGTGCGAGAACGGGTATAGGAAAATATTGAAGTTTTATCATTTTATGAGGAGGCTACATATGGAGCGATTCAAAGCATTGGTCGTCGACCAGGTCGACGAAGAAACAGTGATGGATATTAAGGAAATCGGTATGGATGATTTGTCTGATGGGGAAGTGACGATTAAAGTTGCCTATTCAAGCGTCAACTATAAAGATGGTATGGTGGCGGTGACAGGCAGCATCGCTGAAACATTCCCGCTGGTTCCGGGCATCGACCTTGCTGGAACGGTGATCTCTTCTGAAGACGAGCGTTTCAAGGAAGGGGATGAAGTGATTGCCACCAGCTACTATATCGGCACACGGCATAGCGGTGGTTTCAGTGAAGTCGCGAGAATTCCTGCGGAATGGGTCGTGACACTGCCGGAAGGACTGACGCTGAAGGAAGCGATGGAGCTTGGCACTGCAGGGTTCACGGCTGCGTTGTGCATCCAGAGGCTGGAAGAGAATGGGCTCGAACCTGGCCCGGGCAAAGTGCTCGTCGATGGAGCGAGCGGTGGAGTCGGCAGCCTCGCCATCAATATGCTTTCCGACAAGGGCTACGATGTCGTCGCAAGCACAGGACGGACGGAAGAAGCGGAATACCTGAAATCCCTCGGTGCGGCCAAAGTCATCCATCGTGATGAAGTGACCGACACGGACGGGAAGTCGACCAGAAAGCGGCAATGGAAGGCGGCAATCGACCCGGTGGGAGGTAAAACCCTGCAGTATATCCTGAGCAGCCTCGATTATGGCGGTTCAGTCGCGACTTGCGGGCTGGCCGGCGGCATCGAAGTGGAGACGACGGTACTGCCCTTCATTTCCCGGGCAATAAACTGGCTCGGCATCGATTCCGTCAAATATCCGATGGAACGCAGGGTGAAAGTATGGGAAAGCTTGGCAGGGGACATGAAACCTTCTGCACTGGAAACCCATATCTCCCATGAAGTATCGCTCGAAGAACTGCCGGACACTTTGCGAGATATTCTTAAAGGCCGCGTCCGTGGCCGTATCATCGTCAAATTCCAATAAAAAGATCCCTTCATCCAATCTGTTCATGGATGAAGGGATTTTCTTTTATTTGGCGTAAGCCTCTTCTTCAAGTACTTTAATCTGGGCATTCACTTCGTCTGCCGACAGATCATTTTCGATGACATATCTGTTTCTTGGATGCTTTGTGCATTCCAGGGAGCAGCCGCCAAGGTGCTTCGCTTCGTTTTCTTCGGAGGCGAGGATCTGGTCGTTGCACTCGGGATTTGCACAGTTGATATAACGTTCACATGGAGTGCCATCGAAATGGTCGCGGCCGACGATATTATGCTCCACCTGGTTCACAGGTACAGTCAGTCTTTCATCAAAGACATACATCATGCCGTCCCAGTGCTGTCCTTTGACCTCGGGGTCTTTACTGTATGTTGCGATGCCGCCATGGAGTTGACCGACATCGTCGAATCCTTCCCGCTTCAGCCAGCCTGAGAACTTTTCACAGCGGATGCCGCCAGTGCAGTATGTCAGGATGCGCTTGCCCTCAAGCATTTCACGGTTCTCCTTGACCCATTCCGGCAGTTCACGGAATGCCTCGACATCCGGACGGATGGCGCCACGGAAATGGCCGACATCATATTCATAGGTGTTTCTTGCATCCAGGACGATTGTATTTTCATCCTGCATCTGTTCATAGAAATCTTTCGGGTCAAGATACTCGCCTGTCAGTTCGCGCGGATCGATATCATCCTCGAGGCTGAGGTTGACGAGTTCCGGACGCGGACGTACATGCATCTTTTTGAAGGCATGGCCTTCCGAGGCGTCGATCTTGAACACGATGCCATCGAACAGGGGATGGCGCTTCATGTATTCCATATACTTTTCGGTATCTTCCACAGTTCCTGAGACGGTACCGTTTATACCTTCATTGGCGACGAGAATGCGTCCTTTGAGGTTCATTCCTTTGCACAGATCAAGATGCTCCTCTGAGAATGCTTCGGGATCTTCAATGTCTGTGTAGTAGTAATAGAGTAAAACTTGATATTTCATTGTCTTTTCCACCTATCAATTATATTTGCAGGATATACCTGATAGCTGCATGGAATAAAAGTCCTTTCATGCAATTGTTTATTATATCAATTAAACAATGCATTTGAAAGGACTTTTTACACCTGTCAAAAATTATTCAATTCGTTCGGACTACAGACCTTCAGCACCTCCCGGGCGTGGCGAGTCGGCTGCACCGTAGAGTTTGTGTCCGTTCGTCTGGTCGATCATGATTGCCTGTACATCCCCGAGGCGCGTATCCGCAGTTTCTTTCCGGTACGACTGATCGAAGTCATAACCCAGCTTCTCCAGTGCCTCCAGCACCTCTTTTTCAAGGCCATCCTCCCACTGGGTAGCGAGATCGCGTGTCACATATATTCTCGGCTCCTTAATCGCCTCATCCAGTGACATGTTGTAGTCTATGATGTTTATGATGGTTTGGGCGACGGAGGCAACAATCGTCTGGGCCCCCGGGGAACCGAGTGTAAAGAACGGTTGCCCTTCATGGAACAGTATCGTCGGACATTTTGAGCTTGTCGGATACTTGTGTCCATTCGGTCCGTTGACCTTGTCGGGTTCTGTTTCGAAATCGGTCAAGTCGTTGTTCATGAGGAAGCCGTGATCCGGTACCATGATGCCGGATCCAAAAATGCGCTCTATGGAAGAGGTGCAGGCTGCAACATTGCCCCACTGATCCACGGCAGTGAAGTGCGTCGTTTCCATTCCTTCATTGTCCGCGTACCTGTCAGTTTCAATCGTGCCGTCCCTGCCCGGCTGGTACTTCCAAGGATCACCTGCTTCGTATTCTTTTGCTTCATTCTCTTCCGATATCAACTTGATGCGTTCTTTAATATAGTCCTCATTCAGCAGTCCATCCATTGGCAGTTCATGGAAATCGGCATCGCCGATATGGGTATTCTTATCGGCCAGGGCCAGCTGGATTGTCTGGGCGAGCAGGTGATACTTTTCTGGAGAGTGCGGGTCGTATTGTGAAATACCAAGGTTTTCCAGTATTTTCAGCTGCTGGGCAACGGCAATTCCGCCACCGCTCGGCGGCGGAGGCATGGCGATGTCGAATCCCTTATAGCGGCTCCATAAGGGTTCTTCAATTTTGACATGATAATTGATCAGATCCTGATGGGTCATGACACCGCCCTGTTCTTCTACGGCGTCCACGATGGCGTCGGCAATCTTGCCCTCATAGACGGAGTCGAACCCTTCATCCCTGATGGTCTTCAAAGTTTTGGCGAGTTCGGGCTGGGTGATGGTATCCCCTTCCCTGAGCGGTTTGCCGCCCGGCACGAATTTTTTCCGGGCTTCCTCCCCGAGGCGGTGCTCGAACAGGTCGAGTGTACGTTCCCATAGCGAATTTACACGGAAATCCGATTCGGCCAGTTCGATGGCTGGCCCAATCAATGTCTCAAGCGGCAGGGTGGCATAGTTTTCATGCAGGTGCTTGAGCCCTTTCATGATGCCGGGGACACCGACGGAACTGCCATGGGTGGACCGTTTGTCGAATGGAATGGCTTCTCCTTCTTTATCCAGGAAACAATCCGATTCAAGTTCGGCAGGCGCTCTGGAATGGGCGTTGATGACCTTCGTCTCCTCATTCTCCCTATCGTAGCATACGATGAAGCCGCCTGCGCCGATGCCGGTATTCATGCCTTCGACGACGGACAGGGCAAGCTGCACCGCAATGAGTGCATCGAATGCGTTGCCGCCCTGATCCAGCATCTGGTTGCCGGCATGGGTGGCTTCCTTGATGGCACTTGCGACCATGCCGTATCTGCCGGTGTCCCCCTTGATCTGGTTGCCTGTATCATAATATTTTTCCTGGGCCTCAAAAATCTCTTTCAGATTTGCCATTTTAAATCTCTCCTGTCCTTCTTTTGTAAATCGAGTTATAGTTTCATAACCTAAAAAGTGCGGGGATAAACACAATTTTCAGCCTGAAGGATGAGGAATAAAAGGTTCGAAGAGTGGAAATTCACCATGAAAATTGGTAAAATCATATAATTGGATATCGAATGATGAGAGGTAGATGATGAATGGACAGAAACAAAGCACTCGTTGTTTTCTCCGGCGGACAGGATAGTACGACATGCATGTTCCATGCTATGGCAAACTATGATGCAGTGGAACTGGTGACATTTGATTACGGACAGCGCCACAGTAAAGAGATTGAAGTGGCAAAGAGCATTGCAGAGGAGCAGGGGCTCAAGCATCATGTGCTTGATATGTCTCTGCTTGGCCAGCTGAGCCCGAATGCGCTGACCGAGCATGGGATGGATATTGCCCAGTCAGAGGATGAGGCCGTGCCGAATACATTTGTGCCTGCCAGAAACATGCTCTTCCTCTCCTTCGCCACCGCCCTCGGCTACCAGACAGGTGCCGGGACGATCATTACAGGTGTATGCGAGACGGACTTCAGCGGCTATCCGGACTGTCGTGATATTTTCATCAAATCGATGAATGTCACTGCGAACCTTGCGATGGACCGGAATTTCGTCATCGAAACACCTCTAATGTGGCTGGATAAGAAACAGACATGGGCACTGGCCGATGAATACGGCCAGCTCGATTATATAAGAAATAGAACATTGACGTGCTATGAGGGCGTCATTGGAGACGGGTGTGGAGAATGCCCGGCATGCAACCTGAGAAACGCAGGACTGCATGCATATCTGAACGAAAAGGAGTTGTAATGATGAGCTATAAGACACCCGAGCATGATTATAAATATGAACTCAACAAGGATCTGAACTTTTCAGCGGCACACTTTATTCCTGATGACCGTGCGGGAAAATGCAGCAAAGTCCACGGCCATACCTACTTCGTCAATATCACGATTGCCGGTGACGACCTCGATGACCTTGGATTCCTGGTCAACTTTTCATCGCTCAAATCCCTGATCAGCGATGCATTCGACCATACACTGCTCAACGAACACGAACGGTTCCAGGAGCGGCCGCCGACATCCGAGACGTTGGCGGAGACCATATATGAGATGGTGGCGGAATTTGTCGGCGGCCTGGAGAACCGGCCGGTATGCCTGCAGGTGTATCTCCAGGAGACACCGACAAGCTATGTCATCTATCGTCCCAAGGAGAGTCGGAAATAATGAAAGTGCCAGTACTTGAAATTTTCGGTCCCACATTCCAGGGGGAAGGCGCAGTCATCGGACAGAAGACCATGTTCGTCAGGACGGCGGGATGCGACTACAGCTGCAGCTGGTGTGATTCAGCATTCACCTGGGACGGCAGTCAGAAGGACAAGATCCGCATGATGACCGCCGACGACATATTGGCCACGCTGGATGACCTTGCACCGGGCAACTACAATCATGTAACGATATCCGGAGGGAACCCGGCACTGCTCAAGAATATGCAGGAGTTTGTGGAGAAGGCCAAGTCGCGTGGCATCGCGTTGGCCGTGGAAACGCAGGGAACGGTATTCCAGGGGTGGCTCGCAGAAGTCGACGATGTGACCATCAGTCCGAAACCGCCGAGTTCAGGCATGAATACCGATTTCGAAAAACTCGAAAAGGTGATGGCGGGTCTGGATGAAGGCCCCGCCCACTACAACCTCAAGGTTGTCGTCTTCGACGATAAGGATTTTGAATATGCAGCGGATGTCCACCGGAGATATCCGGATGTGGATTTCTATCTCCAGGTGGGCAACCCATACTTGGGTGATAATGTCGAAGGCCATACCTTCAAACTGCTTGAACGCTACGAGCATCTCGTCGATATGACCATGGCCGATCCACGCATGAATGATACGAAAGTGCTGCCGCAGCTGCATACGCTGCTGTGGAGCAACAAACAGGGCGTCTAAAGGCTGCAGGCATTTGACAGGAAGAGGATGCCCTTGAATTGTTATAATGTGCACAGGATATATTCATTGAAGGAGGCAGGGTTATGGAAATTGAAATCTGGTCGGACATCGGCTGTCCATTCTGTTATATAGGCAAGCGCAACTTTGAAGCGGGACTTGAACGGTTCGAGTCAAAAGATGAAGTAAATGTCGTCCATAAGAGTTTCCGCCTTGATCCGGCGGCATCCACAGAACCGGATCAGAGCATGGCTGAACTGCTGGCCAAAAAGTACGGAAAGAGCCTGGAAGAAGCAAGACAGATGAACCGGCAGGTCAGCCGGGCGGCAGAGGCTGCCGGACTCGAATTCAATATGGATGCGGTCGTACCTTCCAACACCATGGACGCCCACCGCCTGATCAAGATGGCGGAAGCGGAAGGGAAGGACGGCGAAGCACTGGATCATCTCTACCATGCATATTTCACAGAGGGCAGAAATGTCGCCCGGGCAGAGGTGATTCTGGAGATTGCACAGACCATCGGGATGGACACGACGGCAGTGGAGGAGATGCTCGGTTCGAATGACTACAAGGAAACGGTCATCTCGGAACAGAATGAAGCCACTCGGCTGGGCGCCCAAGGCGTGCCGTTCTTTGTCATCAACCGCAAATATGGTGTATCCGGTGCACAACCTCCGGAAGCCTTCCTCGAAGCGATCGAAAAGGCCCACGAGGAGGAGAAGCCGCTTGTCGACCTGGGTGGAGATGATGGTGCATCCTGTGGCAGAGACGGCTGTGAGTAGTAAAAATTCAATATAGAGGTCCCTTAGCTACCCTCTATAAAAAACTAGGACACATGAAGGGCCATGTGGCCGGAGAAGCCTCATGGCCCTTGATGTATGAAAAGGAGCAGGAATGATGAGTGAAGAAAATACACAGGATTTGAGTCTTCTGGGCAACCAGAACGTAAAGTATGATTTTGACTACAATCCGGATGTCCTCGAGACATTCGACAATAAGTATCCGGGACGGGACTATTTCGTCAAATTCAATTGTCCGGAGTTTACGACGCTATGTCCGATAACCGGTCAGCCTGATTTTGCAACACTGTATATCAGCTATATCCCGGATGTCAAAATGGTGGAAAGCAAAGCGCTGAAACTTTATCTTTTCAGCTATAGGAACCACGGGGGATTCCATGAGAGCAGCGTTAATATGATCATGGACGACCTGGTGAAGCTTATGGATCCGAAGTACATCGAAATATGGGGCAAGTTTACGCCACGTGGCGGCATCTCCATCGACCCCTACTGCAACTATGGCCGCCCTGGGACGAAGTATGAAGAAATGGCGGACTACCGCATGATGAACCATGATATGTATCCTGAAAAAGTGGATAACAGATAATTGATGGCAAAAATAAAGGAGCCCGGAAGGGCTCCTTTTCTATTCTGAAGCGGTACGGCCGGACCGATTGTAGGTGACAATCTTGTACAGATGATGGCCGGCACCATACAGGACCAGCAGTGGTGTAATGATCAGCAGCAGGAAGAAGAACAGGCCACCGAACTCACGCAAACCGAAAGTGGCAAAGAATTCCTGTGTAGCGACATCGGAGAGCGGCGGGTAGAATATATATACATAGATGAACCCGATTACTGCAAGTGTAAACACATAGAAGATCATGTTGGTAATGTGGTAGGGCAGTGTATATTTGTCGAATTTGAACATAATTATAAAATTCCCCTTCGTATTCATTTCATCCACATTATACACTATAATATGGATATGAGAAAATAGAAAATGGTGAATTATAGAAAAACTAGGAGGTTCTTTATGGGTATCAGAAAAGCAGTGCATGAAGATCTGGAAAGAGTCATGGAGATAAAGGAAAAGGTGGTCCCGCTGATGGTTGGTGCGGGAAATACACAATGGAGTGAGGCCTATCCCAATCAGAACCGCTTCAGCAGGGATGTGGAAGCGGGGTCATTATATGTATATGAAGAGGACGGCGCCCTGGATGGTTTCGTCGTCGTGGATGACGACCATCCTGAGCAGTATGACAGAATAGACTGGGAAGTGCCGCGGACGGAAAGCAAGGCGATGCACCGTATGGCAGTGGACCCTTCAAGGCAGGGGCGGGGCATTGCCCGCAAAATGATGGCGGCAGTCGAAGCGCAGCTTGAAGCGGAAGGCATCAGAGCCATCCATACGGATACTTCCCTTGAAAACGAAAGGATGCAGAAGCAGTTCGAAAAGAACGGATATACTTTCAAAGGGAAACTGCATCTGGATGATAATGACGACGACTGGTATGTCGCCTATGAAAAAGTTTTTGGGAACAGGTATTGAATGCGCATTCACAATTTGGTTTTTTTCCCGGGGTGTATAGTGTAAGATGAAGAGTGGAATTAATGAAAATAGGAGGAATTTTTAAGTGAAACTACTACTCAAGCTGATTGCCGGTATCGTTGTCGGTATCGGAATCGGTGCACTGTATTATGGTGTGGATGCATCAGGGGGAATGGAGTCGGTGCTGGCGTTTTTGGTCAGGCTGCTGCTTACTTTGGAATCTATTCTGGGAAGCTTCATATTCTTCATGATTCCATTGATCATCCTTTTCTTCATCGCCAACGGAATTTCAAGGATTGGAGCAGGGTCCGGCAAGGTGGTCGGGGCAACATTGGGTACAGCATACATATCAACACTCGGTGCCGGCATCCTGGCGTATCTGGTGGCAATGATGGTCATGCCGCGCATCACTGATGGGGGGAGTGTTCCTGAGGAAGGTGCAGGGCTCGAACCGTTCTTCGAATTTGAAATCGCACCGCTCATGGACATCCTCACAGCGCTTGTTCTGGCATTTGCTTTCGGGATTGTCATTACACTTACGAAGTCGGAACTCATGCAGAGATGGTTCGAAGAAGGGAAGAACATCGTTGAGTTCCTGATCGAAAAGGTCGTCATTCCAATCCTTCCTTTCTACATCGCAGGTGTATTCGCAGGAATGGCATCACAGGGGACGGTATTTGACACGCTTGCTGTATTCGGTGTTGTGCTTCTTGTGGCGATACTGCTCCACTGGGTTTGGATTACCATACAGTATACGATAGCCGGTGCATTAATCGGGAAGAATCCATTAAAGATGGTGAAGACGATGATGCCCGCCTACTTTACAGCATTGGGTACGATGAGCAGTGCTGCAACGATACCTGTCACACTGAGACAGACGAAGGAGAACGGTATCCGCAACAGGATTGCAGACTTCGTCATTCCATTGTGTGCAAATATCCACCTTTCGGGAAGTACAATCACAATCGTCAGCTGTTCCATTGCAGTCATGTCGGTACTGCCGGACTATGAACTCCCAGGCTTCTTCACGATGCTTGGAACAATCATGCTGCTTGGGGTTGTAATGATTGCGGCACCGGGCGTACCCGGAGGGGCCATCATGGCAGCAAGCGGTGTACTTATGACGAATCTTGGCTTCACTGAAGCGGCCGTTGCATTCATGATTGCCCTGTACATGGCTCAGGACAGCTTCGGTACTGCGGCAAACATCACAGGAGATGGTGCAGTCAGCGGCATCATCGATGCGTACGAACAGAAATTGAATAGATGACGTGAAAAAGACCGCTATTTGCGGTCTTTTGTTATTTCCTTAATGAAGATGACGGTGGGGAGAACGATGCCCAGAAATCCTTCAAATATGGATATGAAACGTATGGGGCCCACGGGCACCAGGTCTCCATACCCTATTGACAGGAGTGTAACCCCACTGTAGTAGAGGATCTGCATGAATGTATAGTCAGTGATCAGTTCCCCCGTGTGTCCCACTTTAAGAATGGGGGTATAGACAGAAGAAATGTAATATATTACAGCAAATATGAGCATGGTGGAGAGCAGTACAGTGAGTATGTACAGATAGAGCGGCCACTGGAGAGAAAACTTATGGGTATCCTTCATATCGCCCTTCTTCTTGACGAATGCGCCCAGCTGAAACAATATAAGAACAACAAGAATGCCTAGAAAAGCTTGAGTCATCGAATTCCCCCAAAATCAAAAAGTTGTTTATAATGGTATGTAAGATAAATAAGAAAAAAGGACATGAGTCATGAACAAATTTCTCTACCTCATAATCATCATATGTTTTCTGGATCTGTTTGTCCAGCTGCCGATCATCACCCCATTCGCGCTGTCTCTAGGTGCTGATGAATATACGGCAGGAATCATAGTAGCAATATATTCCCTGTTCAACATGGTGGGAAACGTTTTTGGCGGATTTTTCTCTGATAAATTTGGACGGAAGAACATGCTGCTGCTGGGCATGGGTCTGCAGGTGATCATCCTGCTCACCTACACTATAGTTCCTTCGGTGGGTCTGTTGATCCTCATCCGTGTGGTGCATGGATTTTCAAGCGGATTGCTGACACCTGCCGCATTCAGCCTGGTGGCAGATATATCCAAAAAGAAAGCCATTGGCCGGTCGATGGCCCTGACGGGCGTCTCCATCGGTACAGCAGCAGTCCTCGGTCCTGCACTTGGTGGCATAGTGTCGAGCCGGACAAGTTACGAGATGGTCTATTTCGTCATGTCGGGCATATTCATCTTTGGAATCCTGCTGATCCTCCTGACAGTCAAGGAGAGCACGACAGAGCAGAGCCGGGAGATTCATTATGCGACGAACTATGGACAGATCATTACCCGTCCATCTCTGATTGTTGCCTATATATCGGCCTTTACACTGATGGTCTCAAACGGGTCCCTAGCATTTGGACTACCATTGAAAGTGGCGGCGGTCGGACTGTCCGACCAGACGACTGGAGCCATGCTGAGTGTCTTCGGAATCGTGGCCATCCTTGTCTTTGCCACGCCAACCAACCGAATCTATACGAAATATAGTCCGGTCGCTCTCGTCTCCACAGGAATATTCATTGTGGGGACAGCGATGATCTTCCTGCACTTCGTGCCTGTAGTCTCTCTCATCTATACGGCGATGGTCATTTACGGAATTGGGTTCAGCTTCATCTTTCCATCCATGAACAAGATCATCGGCCAGAATACGGAGATGCATGAGAGGGGGAAGGCAAATGGAATATTCTATTCCTTTTTCTCACTCGGATCTGTGGCGGGATCCTATCTTTCCGGGATATTCGCTACGTATTTCGAGACCCCCTTCCTATTCATCGGATTAATACTCCTAATGCTGCTTGCCGCAATATATGCTGCACATAAAAAGAGTGGATTCAAGGAGTCATTTTAGGGAAATAAGTTGTCTAGGGAAGTGATAAAGTGAAAAATGTCCTATTAATGGGTGTGAACGGCAGAATCGGACAGAATCTCTACAGGGAATTAAAGGACTCCTTCAATCTGTATGCATTCTCGAGTGCCAACCAGGATGATAAAAATCTGGATATCACTTTTCTGAAAAAGGATCTGTTCATACTTCCGGAAGTGGAGGAGGCCTTAAGGGGAATCGATATTGTAATATTCTTCGAGGATCCGATTATGAGGCTCAACCGGCAGACACAGGGCAGATTTGAGGACCTGTATATACTTTTGGCTGATAATATTGCCCGGGCATCCCAGATCAGGGAGGTCGAACAGATTATATTTGTTGCGGATGAAGTCAGCAGCGAATATACAGCCGAGGTGCTTGGCGCCTACGGTACAGAAGTCAGGATCACCCAGACGCCCATCAGGAGATACGGAAAAACCCTCTCATATAAAGCTTCCGACTACAACAGCGTCAGAAGTGTGCAGAGGGCTCCGCTTCCAGCTGGATGGCACATCAAGGATGTCGGCAAATACTATTTTGAATGGTTGAATGATATCCTTTATGATCTGATTAATGTTGAATATGACAGCCATCTCATAAAAATACGATTTGCCAGGATGGATACGCCTGCACTGATTGTGGAATACGATGCAAAAAGAAGCTACAATGGCGTTGAAATCTACAGGATACAAGGAGGCGGCCTGTCAAAGCGGATGTCGAACAAGACGCCCCGTCTGGAGTTCAGGGAACTCCCGGGCCGTGAAGAATTCATCATGGCGCTCCATGACTTTGAGCCGAAATCCCCTTGGTCCGTATATCTGCTCACCCAAGCGCCGCTGTATACACTGGTGAACCGGATATACCAGGTGGAGATGACCATAAATAATGAAGCGCCGGGGTCACATAACCGTCCGTTCAACGGAGAATAGAAAAAGAGCGCAGCATACCATTGGTATGCTGCGCTCTTTTGTGGTTTGATCCTCTATTAGTGGATGAAGTTGTGGCCTGAAACTTGGGAAGAGCTGATTGTCCTGAAGGATTTGACGCCCTTGCCGCTGCCGAAGTTCATTTCGGAAACGAGGATGGATCCGTCAGAGTTGATCCTTTCAACAACTGCTACGTGGCCAAGGCCCCAGGCGAAGTTGGTCCATGCATTTGCCTGCATGATTGCACCAACGGATGGAGAGTTGTTCACTTTGTAGCCTGCACTTCTTGCTTTGTTGTCCCAGTCATATGCATTGCCCCAGTTGTTGCCTACCGGTTTGCCGAGCTGCTGGCGGCGTTCGAATACATACCATGTGCAGTCTCCCCAGTAGTAGTAGTTCTTGCCGTAGGATACATTCGTTGGTGCCGGCGCAGAAACATTTTGTGTTACTGAGCTGCTGCTTTCAGAAGCGCTTGAGTTGGTTGAAGCACTTGAGCTGTCAGAAGAACTAGCCGTACCGGAGACTTTCAGCGACTGTCCCGGGTAGATGACTGTGGATGACAGGTTGTTGAGGTTCATGATGTTCCTGTATGTAGTACCATGAGCTGAAGCGATTCTGCTCAGCGTGTCACCGGATTTTACTGTATAGGATCCAGTCGAAGCGCTTGAAGAACTGCTTGAACTTGAAGAACTGCTTGAGCTGGAAGAGCTGCTCGAGTTGGAAGACTTGTCAGAAGAGCTGGAAGAGCTTCCGCTTACAGACAGTTTCTGTCCTGGATAGATGATATGTGAAGAAATGTTATTGATATTCATCAATGTTCTGTAGTTCATGCCGTGTGCTCTAGCAATTTTGCTCAGCGTATCACCGGATTTGACCGTGTATGTACCGCTTTTGGAGCTGGAAGCACTGCTTGAGCTTGAAGAACTGTTTGAGCTTGAACTGCTTGAAGCACTGCTGCTTGAGCTGCTTCCGCTAGTTTTGAGGCTCTGGTTTACATAGATCATATCAGAAGACAGATTGTTCCAGGATTTGAGCTGGGATACGGATACGCTGTTCTGATTTGCTATTTTCCAAAGTGTGTCTCCACTTTGTACTTTATAGGATGATGCTTCCGCTTGGTCTGAAAGACCGTATGTAGTAAGGGCTGCTGTTGCCGTCAAAGCAGTAATGACTTTTTTCATAAGTGAGTCGATCCTCCTGAGTTGTGTTTGTAAGTATATATATGATTTATGTTAAGTTCAATGTTGGCTGTCTGTGTTTACAAAACATATCTTAGCAAACTAATGACGAAAAAAGGGCGATGTAATACAACTGTAATATAATTAAAACATTACTAATACATTCTGGAGGCTTATGTAATGGAACGATAACCTGCTCTGGTTGTTTTAGGCGATCTGGGGTATAGACACTGTATTAATACAAAGTAAATGGAGGGTATTCGAATGGCGGACCGTCATGACTATAGATTGGTATGGCTTTATTTTCTTTACTACTGGGTGATTTTCGGCATAGGGACATACTTCGGCCAGTATCTGCCCGAGGAATGGCGGCCGACTGCTTCGATGGTGCTGTTCGGCCTGCTGATGCTTTCACTTTTCGTCAGGGGGTTCAACCATAGCGGGCCGATCATAAGTCATCTCTATGCCTTTCTGGTCGGCCTGGTATCATTCGGCCTGTTCGAGTCATTCATAGCGGATTTCGGGGCGGATATATTCTACCGTATAGTACTCCTTGGAATCATCGTATTCGTCTTCTTCGGATTCATAGGCTACTTCTTCCTGAGGGACATCACCCACTGGGGGAAGTACCTGTTCGTTGCATTGCTCATACTCATCTTCGCCTCCCTGCTCAACTTCTTCATCAACTTGCCGTATATGACACTGGTGATTACGATAGTGGGTCTCGTGCTCTACATCCTCTTTACGATGTATGACTTCAACCGTATGAAGAACAAGAAATTCAGGCCGAGGGAAATGGGGTTCAACCTCTTCATCAACCTTCTGATCATCATCAAGAGGTTGCTCAGGCTCTACCAATACATTAACAATAGGCGATGAATGTTATAAAATGATATATTAAAGGATATAAACCAGCTAAAAAGGAAGATGACCAATGGGACGCAAATGGAACAATATCAAAGAGAAGAAAGCACAGAAGGATAAGGATACGAGCCGGGTCAATGCGAAATTCGGACGGGAGATATATGTCGCCGCCAAGAAGGGGGAACCGAATCCCGAGAGCAATCAGGCATTGAAGGCTGTACTGGACCGGGCAAAGACCTATTCTGTGCCGAAGCATATCATCGATAAGGCGATTGATAAGGCCAAGGGCAGTGACGATGAAGCATTCGACGAGCTTCGCTATGAAGGGTTCGGTCCCGAAGGTTCCATGATCATTGTGGATGCACTGACGAACAATGTGAACCGCACCGCTTCAGACGTACGTGCCGCTTTCGGTAAAAATGGCGGCAATATGGGTGTCAGTGGTGCGGTAAGCTACATGTTCGATGCCAAATCGGTTTTTGTGTTCACAGGCTTTGATCCCGAGGAAACGATGATGGACTTGATGGAGAAGGATTTGGATGTGGAGGATGTAACGGAGGAGAACGGCTTTACAGTCGTCTATGGCCCGCCGCAGGCCTTCCATGAAATCAAGGAAGCACTCGATGAGATGGGTGTGGAAGACTACGAAGTCGCTGAACAGACGATGATTGCACAGAATGAGGTATCATTGGAAGAGGAGTCCCAGGAACAGTTTGAAAAGTTGATTGAGGCACTGGATGATCTTGAGGATGTCTCAAACATCTACCACAATGTCAACCTGGGCGAATAATCAAAGGGGGATAACAGCATGGATTTCGGATATGAAGGAAAGGTAGCAGTCATTACAGGCAGCAGCAAGGGCATTGGACGCAAGACGGCCGAGCAGATGGTGAAGCTCGGGGCGAAAGTCATGCTTGTTGCGAGAGGTGAAGCGGGGCTGAAGGAAGCCAGGGAGGAGATTTCCCGGTTCGGAGAAGTCGACTATGTCGTTGCGGATGTGAAGGATGATGCATCGGCATCACAGATCATCGAACAGACGGTTGAAAGGTTCGGCCGGCTGGATGTGCTCATCAACAATGCCGGCGGCTCCTTCGCAAAACCATTCGAAGAAGTGTCGGTTTCCGACTGGGAGCAGGATCTTGATCTCAAACTGATGGCTGCGGTCAGGATATCGAACGCCGCACTGCCGCATTTGAAAGAGCGGGGCGGAGCGATACTCAACCTCACTGCGGTCCTCGGCAAGACGCCGCCCGCCTCCTCACTGCCGACGACGGTGTCGCGTGCGGCAGGCATGGCGATGACGAAAGCGATGAGCAAGGACCTCGGGAAGTACGGTATCCGGGTGAACACGGTATGTATCGGACTCATCAGAAGCGAGCAGATAGAGGAAAGATGGAAGAATGAAGAGCCGGGATTGACGTGGGATGAATATTCAAGACTCGACAAGCATAATATTCCGCTCGGCAGGATCGGGGACACGGAAGAAGCGGCCAATGTCATCACCTTCCTCTGTTCTGACCTCGCTTCATATGTCAGCGGGGATGCTGTCAATATAGATGGTGGCGCCGGTCACGCGCTCTGATTTTTCAACGCCTTCGGGCGTTTTTTTTGTTGCCTTTTAACCACACTAACTGTATTATTATAATTAATACAGTAGGGAGGAGGCAGTCTGGTGATCAATTTGGATCTTAAAAGCCGTATGCCCATATACGAACAGCTTGTCGATAGAGTAAAGCAGCTCATCATACAGGGCGTCATAAAGCCGGATGAGAAGCTTCCTTCAGTCAGAAGTCTAGCGCAGGAATTGACGATCAACCCGAACACGATTCAGAAGGCCTACCGTGAACTGGAGAGGGAAGGGTATATATATTCCCTTCCCGGCAAGGGCAGTTTCGTCGGGAAGATGGGGGACCAGGAAAATGACAGGAAGATCGAGTCGCTCACCCGTAATTTTGAACAGGTGACCAGTGAACTGCTCTATCTTGGCGCATCCAAGAGGCAGCTCATCAAGCTGATTGAACAATTGGAAGAGGAAAGGGGAAAAGAAGATGAATCTCGAGACTAGGCAGCTGGACAAGGCATTCAGCAGACAGAAGGCGGTCGACACCGTTACATTGACCGTCACTTCAGGGACCATCCATGGCCTTCTCGGCTCCAATGGCGCAGGCAAGACCACCTTCATGAAACTGCTCAGCGGCATATATAAGCCGGATGCGGGAGAGGTGCTGTATGATGGTGTCCCCGTGTTTGAGAATCCTGACATCAAGGATGATGTACTGTTCATCAATGACATCCCCTATTTTTTCAATGGTGCCACGCTGGAGTCCATGGCACGCTTCTACAGATCGATGTATCCCAGATGGTCGACCAGCCGTTTTGAACAGCTTTCAAAACATTTCAACCTTGATGTGAAAAAGCCGCTTTCACAGCTCTCCAAAGGAATGAAAAGGCAGGCATCGTTTGTTCTGGCCTTTTCTGCACGGCCGAAGGTTCTGCTGCTGGATGAGCCGTTTGACGGGCTTGACCCGATCATTCGCCGCCAGGTGAAGAACATCATGATGCAGGACATCGCGAACCATGAAATGACGGTCATCGCCTCCAGTCATAACTTGAGGGAAATGGAGGACCTGTGCGATTCCGTCTCCATCATGCATCAGGGGAAGCTTCTGTTCCATCGCGACCTGAACGAGGTCAAAGGCTCCCACTGCAAGCTGCAGATCGCCTTTGATACCCTTCCGGATGAACGCTTCTACAGGGAGATGGGCGTCGTCCATCGCGAAGTGAAGGGACGGGTCATCACGTGCATCATCAAAGGGGATATGAAACACATTGAAGAGAAGGTGACGAAATATCACCCGTTGATGTACGATATCCTGCCTTTGTCACTGGAAGAGATATTCGCTTATGAAATGGGGGAAAAAGGCTATGAAATCAGCAACATCATTGTTGAATAGGACACTGCTCAATCATTTTACAGGATCGGTATTCTGGCTTTCCATACTGTTTCTTATCGGAAATATACTGATTCAACCTTTGGCGCTGTGGATAAATTCAACCAATATCCGAATGAGGAGTGATCGTTTTATCCCTGATAACCCTCTGGATATGATGGGTGGTTTTCAGTTGGCTGGTGGCATGGTCTATGTCATATTCTTGACAGTCTTTTTATTTAGTTATAAGAACAAGGAAAGCTCGCTCGATTTCATGCATGCTCTACCCATCAGAAGGGAACGTCTGTTGAGTCATGCACTGGTTGCCGGACTTATATATATTGCCGTCCCGCTGGCTATTACAGCCATCATTCTATTTTTCGAACGGTATTTCCTGGCATTCAACATCAGCACTATGGATATCATCGAGTGGTTCTTCTACTCCCTTTTTGTACTGTTCGTCGTCTTCGCATTTTCCGTATTCTCGGGTTTTCTAGTTAATAGTGGTTTTGTCCACTTGCAACTCGTAATAATTATATTCTTTTTGCCGGTAATATTTTGGGGATTGAATGTCACAGTTGCCGATACGCTTTTCGAAGGGGTGAGTACCACATCCTCCACCGGGAATGGAAATGATCTTTTAAGTGTGGTCGTAAACAATACCTTTCCGATATTTGCCGTGCAGCAGATGATGGACGGAGTAATTTTATGGAAAACGATCGTTTGGTTGATACTTGCGCTGGTATTTATCATGTTATCTTATTTTCTATATGGCAGAAACAGGAATGAAAATGTGCATTCTACGTTCAACCATTTATGGGTACGCAACATGCTGGTGGCGTTCCTGTCCATATCCGGCATGCTCATCGTCGGTCTGATCATCTCATTCACACTGCCGGATGGTTTGTTCATCTTCGTTCTGTCATTCCTTATTGGTACAACTTTTGCTTATATAGTCGTGGAGATGTCATTTCAGGGGACTGTACGCATACAGCGTGAGAAGGGGTCTCTCATCACTACCACCATCGCACTCATCATCTTCTGGATCATTTTCATCGTCGGATGGAATCAATATGTTTCTTATGTTCCGGATGAAGCAGAGATCGAGGGTGTAAGCCTGAACAGTTCATGGAACAGTAGTTACAGCAGCTATGGGGGCAGCGGTGGACAGATGAAGGAAGAATATTTGTATATCAGTGACACAGAAGTAATTGAAGAAGCAACCCAGCTTCATAGGGAGGCTGTAGAGGGTCCCTCTCTCAAAAACAGCATTGAAGATTCCGATTGGGTGGAGATCAGCTATAGAATGAGTGATGGGTCTCATATCAATAGAAGGTTTGATAATTTGACGGCTGGTAGTGCACCTTATCAAGATATTCTTACAAAAGTGAACAATGGTAAATATGCCAAAAATTATGATGTGCTATATAACATTGAGAGTCCTTCCGAAGTCAGACTGGTTGAAATAACTACCTCGGGAGGTTATATACCGATCGAAGAAGGAGCGGCATTCGTAGAGGAATATCAAAGGGCGGCCCATCAAATTGATGAAGGTATTCCTATATATATGGGCATCGGAAATTTTTCTCTTCTCAGTGCCAACGTTGAATTCGACAATGAATTCTACAATGGGAATGTCTCCATCTATAATCCGGTGCTGCTTAATGCTATAAATGAAGAGCAAAGCATTACAAGTTTCCTCAATGTGAGAAACAGCGAGGAGATGTTTGTGATATCGCTTGGGGAAAATGACAAAAATGAATTCTTCGAAGATTATCAGAAGATCGAACCAGAAGCTCTCATTACAAAGTATGACCTTGAGGAAGTTACTGGTGAGGAGAAGAGTGAAATACTGAATGCGATTGATCAAGGCCGATTGAATGAGAAAGGTAACAGGATTCTGATGTTCCATTCAGATGCTAAAGAATGGATAGAGCCTGGAAATGCTGCACCCACGGCTTCCCAGGAATACAATATAATTGGCATCGAATAGCCTGTAATATTTAAGACCCTTATCCCTTCACATTCTTTCCCCGATTTTTGTATAATTGGGGGAAGGAGATGAACGTGATGAAAACCAAATATCTCGATAAGAGAGGATGGAGACGTCTCCTCCGATCTGACTACAAGGAAAAAATCATCCACCATGACGGTGAGGAAATGCTGGTCGGACTGCTCGACATCCATAAAGTGCGGTCTCCACTCACGGTGCCGATACTGGATAAGAAGGTCCGGGTATGTGATGACCACTATAAATGGCTGCAGATTATGCCGAGGGATGGGAATTACAGTCTTACTGTCATGTACGATGACAATGATCATGTGCTGCAGTACTACTTTGATATCAATGTCGAACATATACTGGAGCTTGGTAATGCCAGGCGGAAGGATATCTATCTGGATGTGCTCGCCCTGCCGGACGGACGCTATGAACTCGTTGATGAGCGGGATATAAAACGGGCGGTCAAAAGAGGGCATATCACTGAGGATCAGCGCGACTATGCCTATTCGGTCGCGAATCAGGTGATGCAGGAGCTTGAAGTGGATTTCAACCGCTTCAGGCGTCTTGCGGAACACTGCAAAAAAACAATCGACCAGTAGAAAAGCAGTAAGGGGAAGAAGTCCCCTTACTGCTTTTGTTTAAGTGGTCATATAGTCTCCACCGTTGACATGGATGACCTGGCCGGTCATATAGCTTGAATCATTGGATGCGAGCATCACATAGCTTGGGGCAAGTTCGCTTGGCTGGCCGCGACGCCCGAGTGGCGTGTCCCCGCCATGCTGTTCGACTTTCTCTGCATCGAATGTTGCCGGAATGAGCGGTGTATATATCGGTCCGGGAGCGACGCCATTGACACGGATGCCTTTTGAGGCAAGGTTGCCTGCCAGGGAGCGTGTAAATGAGGTGATGGCTCCGTTTGTCGCCGAATACTCGATGAGTCCAGGTGACCCCCTATAGGCCGTGACACTCGTCGTGTTGACGATTGCATCCCCTTTGTCCAGATATGGCAGCGCTGCCTGGGACATGAAGATGATGCCGTAGATGTTCGTCTCAAAAGTCTCCCTGATCTGGTCTTCACTGATATCGAGGAAATCCTCTGTTGGGTACTGGACGCCTGCATGATTGACCAGCACGTTCAGTTTGCCGAAGTTGTCTATCGTGAACTTGACGAGATCCTCACATTCCGATTTCTTTTTGACATCGAATGCGTAGGTTTCACATTTGACACCATAGGACTCGACGGCTTCCTTCGTCTTGTCTGCATCGTCATGTTCGTCGAGGTAGGCAATGACCATATTGGCGCCTTCCTTGGCATAAGCCACGGCAACAGCGCGTCCGATGCCGGAGTCGCCTCCGGTGATGATGGCAACCTTGTCCTTCAGTTTACCGCTGCCTTTATAGTAGTCATCATCGAATATCGGTTTTGGATCCATCTCCTTCTCAACACCGGGTTGGCGGTCCAGGGTATACCCTTCAACCGCTTCATCAACTTTCTCATGCTTATTCTTTTCAGTCATGGTAGTGTTGCCTCCTATTACAATGATTTAATCAATAGGCATATACCCAAAGCGCAGCCTTCCTACACTTATTTGAAATCAAGGATTGTGCAAATGTTTATTTATGATAAGATTTTCTTATTGATGAAAGGATGTTGAATGAATGAAAGTCGATGATTATAAGCTGCTTGTCACACTGGATGAGACCAGGACGCTGCGGCGTGCTGCAGAAAAGCTTTTCATATCCCAGCCGGCTGTGAGTCAGCGCCTGAAATCCATTGAAGATGAGTGGGGAGTAAAGATATTTGTCCGGACCAAGAAGGAATTGTATGTGACGGGGGAAGGGGAGAAGATCATTGAGCACGCCCGCAGCGTAGTGGAGCGTGAATCCCTGGTCAAAGAATACATACGCATCAACCAGAATTCCATACAGGGGAATCTTTCCATAGGCGTCTCCTCCCTGATCGGACACACCATACTCCCCGAAATACTGGCCCAGTACCTGAAGCTCTATCCGAATGTGAACATCAAAATCAAAGTCGGTTCATCCCAGCAGATCATCAACGAACAGAATGATTTCCATATATGCATCGTGCGGGGCAACCGGATACTGAACAAGCAGAATGAACTGCTGTTTGTAGACCGCCATTATCTGGTGACGCCGAAAACGACGGATGATGAAAAGCGGCTTCCCATTATAGAATTTCAGGCGGATCCGATCTACATCAGTGAAATCGAACAGTTTTTCGAGCGGCGGTTCAACCGCAAATACGATTCACAGATCAAGGTGGACCAGATTGCAACCTGCCGTGCCTTGCTGCTCGAGGGCATCGGTATGACCGTACTGCCTGAAATTGTGGTGGAGGGCTTCGACAGTGCCCAATTCAATATCGACGAAGTGCTTTATGAAGACCGTCCAATCACCCGTGATACTTATATCGCCTTTGACAGGAGTGTGCTCGAACTGCCCCAGGTAAAGGCATTCCTGACACTGGTGCGGACATTCGTCAATGCAAACTAGAATTTAAAAATGTATAGAAAGAATGGTTAAGATAATGCGCAAACTCTTTCACATCCAGAACTACCGGCTCTTCCTGCTCAACATGACACTGCTGGGCATGGCTGTATCGCTCACCGCCCCTTTCCTCGTCATCTTCATGACGGAGACGCACGGCATGCCGACCGCCACATACGGCCTGTTCATGGCAACGGTTGCCGTAGGCAGTTTCATGATGAACACTTTCATCGGAAGGAAAAGCGACCGCCTGGCATTCGACCGCAAGTATCTCATCATCGGTGCCCTGGTGATGATGGTCATCGCTTTTTCAAGCTATCTCATAATTGGCAATGTCTGGCTTCTGGCCCTGTCCTACATCCTATTCGCATCACTCGGTGCGCCTGCAATGCCGCAGCTCTATGCCTCGGCGCGGGAATCGATCAACGCCTACAGATCGAGTATCGCAGTGCTTGCGAATACCGTGCTCAGATCCATGTTCTCCTTCGGTTTCCTGTTTGGTCCGCTGATCGGTTCCGTGCTGATTGGCATCTATGGTTTCGATGGTCTCTTTACGGGTACTGTGATCATGTTCATCGTTGTCCTCGGTCTGTCTTTCCTGATCCGTCCTGCAGAGAAGAAGGTTGTGCCCCAGAGTGCTGTTGATATAAAAAGCTATGAGGAGAAGATTGCGCCCAATCTGTTCAGGACGCCTGCTTTGCTGCTGCCATTTATAGCGTTTACGATGCTGTATGTGGGACAATGGATGTATCTCCTCAACATGCCGCTCTATGTGACGAACCATCTTGGAGAAGGGGAGCGGGGTGTGGGCATACTGTCCAGCCTATGTGCCGGCTTGGAGGTGCCTTTCATGATTTTCATGGGGATGATCGCAGGGAGGGTCAGTTCCAAATCACTTCTGATACTCGGTGCTTTTCTCGGCAGCCTCTACTTCGCATCGATCGGCATCTTCAATGATTTTACAGTGATGGTAATCGGGCAGCTGCCGCTGGCGATATTCCTCGCCGTGCTGCTCGGTCTCGGCATCAGCTATTTCCAGGATCTGCTTCCGGATTTCCCGGGGTATGCATCGACGCTTTTCGCCAATGCCATGATCATCGGGCAGCTGCTGGGCAATCTGCTTGGTGGAATGGCCAGTGATGTTGTAGGATTGGAGTACTCATTCTTTGTATCGGGAGCGTTCGTATTTGCAGCGTTCGTATTGTTCTTCTTTACTAGAAGTGAAATCAGGAAAGGGGAAATATAATGGAAATCATATGGTGGCTCATCGTCATCGCTTCATTCATCATCGGATTTTTGGGGCTGGTCTTTCCGGTCGTACCGTCCGTATTGATGTTCTGGCTCGGTTTTCTCGTCTACCACTTTGCAGTCAACAGCGAGACCCTGTCATGGATGTTCTGGCTCATCGTCTTCGTTCTGACGGTCCTGGTCCTTTTCAGCGACTTTATCGCAAACAGTTATTTCGTCAAAAAATATGGCGGCACCAAACGCGGGGAATACGCCGCAATCGTCGGCGTGATCATCGGGATGTTCCTGTACCCGCCGTTCGGCATCATCTTCGTTCCATTCGTGCTGGTACTGATTGTAGAAGCGCTGAATTCAAAGGACTTCAACCAGGCACTGAAGGCTTCGGTCGGTTCACTGCTCGCCTTCTTATCCAGCGCCGTATTCAATGCAGTCGTCTATGTATTGATGGTGGCATGGTTCCTGCTCGATGCACTCGTGTTCTAGACGTAAATAAAGCTCCCTCATCTTGAGGGAGCTTTATTTTATTTCTGTATTTATTTCCGTGCCTTTTCCACTTCTTTTTGCGTACTCTGGTTATCCGTGCCTTCTTCATCAAGGCTTTTGCGCACATCCGTCATATTGTACTTCGGTTTGTGCTTGCCCTGCTGAATATCCAGTGCATAGTGGCAGGCCACGCTGTGTTTGCCTTTGTAGATTTCATCCTTCTCTTCCAGTTCCGGAACCACGTCACGGCATTTATCCGTGGCGAAGGGACACCTTGTATGGAAACGGCAGCCTGTCGGCGGATCGATCGGGGAAGGGACGTCCCCACGCAGGAAGATCCGCTCCGATTTCTTCTTCGGATCCGGCACCGGTATCGCAGAAAGCAGTGCTTTCGTATAAGGGTGCTGCGGGTTCTCGAAGATGCTCTTCGTATCACCGATCTCGACGATCTTGCCCAGATACATCACGATGATGCGGTCCGATATGTGGCGCACGACACCGAGGTCATGGGCGATGAAGAGGTATGTCAGCCCCATTTCACGCTGGAGCCGTTTGAGCAGGTTCAATACCTGTGCCTGAATGGATACATCAAGGGCACTTACGGCTTCATCACAGATGATGAGCTTTGGGTTGACCGACAGTGCACGGGCAATGCCGATACGCTGCCTCTGTCCGCCGGAGAACTCGTGGGGGAAGCGGTCGATCTGGTGCTTTTGGAGCCCGACCGTTTCCATAAGTTCAATGATGCGGTCGTTGCGCTCCTTCTTTGGAACGATATTATGGATGTCCATGGCTTCGTTAAGCGTCTGACGAACAGTCTTACGCGGGTTCAGGGAGGCATATGGATCCTGGAAGATGATCTGCATTTCACTTCTCATGCTGCGCATTTCAGAAGCATTCTTGCCGAGCACATCCTTGCCATCGAATTCGATTTTACCTTCGGTCGGTTCATCAAGCCTGAGGATGGCGCGTCCTGTAGTGGATTTTCCACAGCCGGATTCCCCAACTACGGAGACCGTTTCGCCCCTGCCGATCGTGAAAGAGATGTCATCGACCGCCTTGACATTATTTACGGTGCGTCCCAAAAGTCCGCCTTTGATCGGGAAATATTGTTTAAGGTTCTCTACTTTAAGTAGTGGATTCTCTGTCATAGACTTTTACTCCCTTCTCGCCGTCCCATTCTTCAGTGTAGATCCAGCATCTTACATCATTGCCGTCTTCCTGGGTTTCGAGTCCGGGCAGCTTGCTGCATATATCGGATGCGTGCGGACAACGCGGTGCGAACCGGCACCCCGTCGGCATTTCATCCGGTGCAGGAACGTTCCCTTTGATTGGAACGAGTTCATCCTGATCGACATCATGGCGCGGCAGTGAATTGAGCAGCCCTACGGTATAGGGATGTTTCGGGTTCGCGAACAATGTTTCCACATCTGCATACTCAACCACCTTGCCACAGTACATGACGGCGACATAGTCGCATGTTTCAGCCACGACACCAAGGTCATGTGTGATCATGACGACGCTCATGCCGATTTCGTCCTGAAGCTCCTTGATCAGTTCGAGGATCTGAGCCTGGATGGTAACGTCGAGTGCTGTAGTCGGCTCATCCGCGATGAGCAGCTCCGGTTTGCAGGCCAGTGCCATGGCGATCATGACACGCTGCCTCATGCCGCCCGAAAGTTCGTATGGATACTGGTTGATGCGCTTTTCAGGGGAGGGGATGCCGACGAGTTCGAGCATTTCGATGGCCCGTTTCGTCCCTTCCTTCTTGCCAAGTCCCTCGTGGATCTTATAGGACTCCCTGAGCTGCTGGCCGATTGTATATACAGGGTTGAGTGAAGTCATCGGCTCCTGGAAGATCATGGAGATTTCATTGCCACGGATATCCCTCATCCTGGAGTTTTTGGCCTTCGTAAGCTCCTCACCCTTGAAGTTGATGCTGCCGCCGACGATCTTTCCGGGGTTCTCGATGAGCTGAAGTATGGACAGGGCACTGATGCTCTTGCCCGAACCCGATTCGCCGACGATGCCAAGTGTCTTTCCTTTGGGCACCTGGAATGTCACCCCATCGACCGCTTTTATTTCATTTCCTTCGACAAAGAAGGAAGTTCTGAGATCATTTATATCAAGAATATTTTCTGACACATGTGTCACTCCTAACTTAGTTTAGGTCAATCCGCTTGTTCAGGAACCTGTAGGAAATATCGACTGCCAGATTTACAAGAACGAAGGTGACGGCAATGACCAGGATGGCCCCTTGGACAACCGGGAAGTCACGCTGCAGAATGGAATCGATGATCAGACGGCCGAGACCGTTGATGGCGAATACACTCTCGGTGAGGACGGATCCTGCAAGGAAGTAGCCGAATTGAAGACCGATTACAGTCACGACCGGAATCATCGCATTCTTGAGCGCATGCCTGAATATGACGACACGCTCCTTGACGCCCTTTGCCCTGGCTGTACGTATATAGTCCTGTGAGATGACATCGAGCATGCTGCTCCTTGTCATACGTGCAATGATTGCGGCACCGGCAGTACCCAGTGCGATGACCGGGAGAACAATCTGGTCGGGGTCTCCCCAGCCTGTCGGTGAGAACCAGCCCAGGTTGATGGAGAACCACTGGATGAGCATAAGGCCGAGCCAGAAGTTCGGCATGGACAGCCCGAAGAGGGCAACAATCATGATGACAACGTCAGAGATTGTGTACTGGCGTACCGCTGAAACGATGCCCGCCAGCAGTCCAAGCACTATCGCGAAAATCATGGAGTATACGGAAAGCTCCAATGTAATCAGGAACCTTGACTGGACATGGTCGAATACCGGGATGTTGTCCCGGATGGATGTACCAAGATCCAGCTGCAGGGCATTGCCCAGGAAGTTGAAATACTGTATATGAAGCGGGTCGTTCAGACCCAGGCGTTCTTCGATTGCCTGTACTGTTGCCTGAGGGGCACTTTCTCCTGCCATAATAACCGCTGGGTTACCCGGAGTGAGGTGCATCAGACTGAATACGAGAATTGTCACCCCAATGAGAACGGGGATGGCCTGTAGCAGCCTACGAATAATAAAAGTAGTCATATGATGCCTCCTATTTTTTGAATTTCGGATCGAGTGCGTCTCTCAATCCGTCTCCGAATAAGTTGAATGCGAGTACGACGATGACGATCATCATGCCAGGGAAGAATGTGATATGTCCCGCCTGGTACATGTAGTTCCTTCCGTCATTGAGCATGGCACCCCATTCAGGTGTCGGCGGCTGTACGCCGAGGCCGAGGAATGAAAGGCCGGCTGCGGAAAGGATGGCTGTAGCGATGAACAGAGTCGTATTTACGATGATTGGGGACATGATGTTCGGCAATATGTGCTGGAAGATGATCTTGCCATCACGTGCACCGAGGGCACGGATTGCATCGACATATTCCAGTTTCTTTGTTGTAAGGGTTGAACCGCGGACGATCCGGGCAAACTGAGGTACGGCCCCGATCGCAATGGCAATGGTTACGTTTATTGTGCTGCCGCCGAGTACGCTGACGATCGCAAGCGCAAGCAGGATGCCCGGGAAAGCGAGTAGAACATCCATGAGCCTCATGATGATCGTATCAAGCCATCCGCCGTAATAACCGGCGAGGATTCCAAGTGGTACACCCACAAGGCCGGCAAGGAAAGTCGCTGCAAACCCTACCCCTAATGTTATGTACATACCGTGGATTATTCTGATGAAGATGTCCCTGCCGAGATGATCCGTACCGAACCAGTGGGCGGCTGAAGGACCTTCCAATTTTTCTGTCAGACTGGTTGCATTTGAACTGATTCCTGTAAAGCCGTAGTTTGCATCGAGTGCACCGAAAATCGATACAATGAAGAAGAAAACAAGTATATAAAAACCGATGAGGGCTGATTTGTTCTTCTTCAGGCGCTTATAGAAATCCTTCATGCTTTTAACCCGTGGATTGACCGGTTTGGTATCCCGGATTCTTTCTTTGGATGCAACTGCCATGAATTGACCTCCTAATAATTCTGATTGAATTTTATGACAAATCCTTGAATTGCTTCTTATAATGATACAGTCATAAAGTGAATTTTTCAATATTTTAAAGAAATAAATGAAAGGGCTTTCATGTATTTATCAAGAAAAATTCTTAAAATTGTGTAAAATGACTCATTTAATTTAATATTTTGCGTTTAAATCTGTTTGAAAGATATGTATATTTGATGTAACTGTCAAAATTCTGTATATTCAATCAATTTAATTATTTTAAATGTGTACATTACATTGGATTTAAGGGGCAGACTAAACTTGGCTGGAGTAATTTTGATAGAGGTCTGACAGGGGGCAGTAAAAACTGTATTGAACATCCTCTTAATCTAGTGTACTATTACCTCTATAAAACCTGTTTGTTAAGTATGGATTAAATAGATAAACAGAAGGTGGAAGGCGGGATTTGATGAAGAGATTTATGGGGATGTTCATGCTTGGGTTGTTCCTCGTTCTGTCGGCATGTACGGACGACAGTGATGTTGAGCCGGAATCGGATTCAGACGAAGGGGCAGCTGAGAGCGGGGGAGACCTTGTCATTTCCACTGCAAGTGACCTTGTATCCCTGGATCCCCACGGCAGTAATGATCTGCCTTCGGATAAAGTGAGGAATACGATCTACGATGGACTGGTTGCACACAATGATGAACTCGGCATTGAACCGCTTCTGGCTTCCGATTGGGAGCAGACGGATGACACGACATGGGTGTTCAATCTGAGGGAGGATGTCACATTCCACGATGGCAGTGCATTCAATGCTGAAGTAGTAAAAGCGAACCTGGATCGTATACTCGATCCGGCAATCGCATCCCCCCGCGTGAATATCTTCGAAATGATTGAAGAAGTCAATGTTCTGGATGAACACCGGGTGGAAATCGTCACTGCCTATCCATTTGCGCCGATGCTGAACCATCTCGCCCATGACGGCGGCGGAATGATCAGCAAGGAAGTCATCGATGAGGATTATCAATATGCAATTGAAGAGGCTGGCCTTGATATGACAGTTGAGGAGTTATATGAAATGCGCGAATCGGACCCTGAAGCATATGAGGGCGTATCCGATGACATCTCCGAAAACCTGCATGCGATTGTTGAACAGAATCCGGTAGGAACGGGCTATCTCATGTTTGTGGACAGAACCCCCGGCGAACGTACGGAACTCGCAAGATTCGATGATTTCCTGGAGGAGCCTGCCAAACTTGATACTGTCACATTCAAAGTGGTTTCCGAGACGGGCTCGAGAATTGCCGAGCTTGAAACAGGTGATTCCCATGTAGTTGCCGGATTTGAGCCATCCAGTGTGGAAAGAATCGAAAACAATGAAGAAACAAACATGTATACACTCTATAATATCGCGATGGAATACATCGGCTTCAATACGTCGAAGGAACCACTCGATGACAGGCAGGTCAGGCAGGCGATTTCCCATATGGTGGATAAGGAAGCAGTCATCGATGGCATATACAGCAGTACGGGAAGGATCATGGACGGGCCACTGCAACCTGAAATCCTCGGCTACGACGAAAGCATCGAAGGGCTCGGGTATGATGTGGAACGGGCAAAAGAGCTCATGGCGGAAGCGGGTTATGAAGACGGATTCGAAATTTCAATCATCACCAATGACGCGCCGGAAAGGGTCGATCTCGCAGTATTCCTGCAGGAGCAGCTGAGAGAGATCAATATCGAAGCCACAGTGGACCAGTTGGAGTGGGGTGCGTACCTCGAGGCTGCCTCATCCGGTGATCATGAAATCTTTATACTGGGATGGCCGAACTCGACAGGCGATCCCGACAATGGACTCTGGCCCCTCTTCCATTCATCCATGACAGGCAATCAGGGAAACCGGTCTTTCTATGAGAACGATGCGGTTGACCAGCTTCTCGAAGAAGGCAGACGGACAACGGAAGAAAGCGAAAGAGCAGAGATCTACAGGGAGGTCCAGGAAGTGCTGGTCGACGAAGCACCGATGGTCTATCTGCGTCAGGCAGAAAGTATGAATGCATATAGGGATGAAGTGAATGATCTCTATATCGACCGGTTCAACAGGCCGGATTTCAGGAATGTGACATTGGAGCAATAGAAAAAGGATTGAGCTGGTTATGGCCGAAGGCGCCATACCCAGCTTTTATTTTTAATTTCCGAATAGTTACTATTGAATGAAAATTCCGTTTAATATAATATTGAAGCAAGCACTATGGGATGACGTGATAACAGAGGACGAACCGTGGAGCAGCATCCCGATACGAGGAGGAAATCCATGAAACACTTATTGAGAATACTACTGGGTCTGACCGTTCTTCTGCTCACTGCATGTACGGATGATAGTGATGTCGAGCCGGACGATGGCAAAAGTGGGAGTGCAGGTCAGGAGGCGGGCGGAGACTTCACAATAGCCACTGTGAATGATATCGTTTCCATGGATCCGCATGGCAGCAACGACCTGTCATCCGACCAGGTGAGGGACACAATCTATGAAGGACTGGTGACGCAGAACGACGAACTGGAAATCGAACCCCTCCTGGCAACCGACTGGGAGCAGACCGATGATACGACTTGGGTTTTCAACCTGCGGGAAGATGTCACTTTCCATGACGGCAGCGCATTCAATGCTGAGGGGGTGAAGGCGAATCTGGACCGTGTGCTCGACCCGGCAGTTGCATCTCCCCGTCTGAATATATTCGAAATGGTCGAAGAAGTGAATGTGCTGGACGAACATCAGGTTGAAATTGTAACCGCCTATCCATTTGCTCCGCTGCTGTCCCACCTGACGCATGATGGTGGAGGGATGATCAGCAAGGAGGTCATAGACGAAGATTATCAATATGCGCTGGATGAAGCGGAGAGCGGCATGTCACTGGAAGAGCTGTATGAACTGAGGGAAGCCGGTGGGTCCGGGTATGAAGAAGTTTCAAAAGAAATTTCAGAGCACCTGCGTACCATAGTGGAGCAGAAACCGACAGGTACAGGATATCTGCAGTTTGAAGAGAGGAACCCTGGTGAAAAGACGGTTCTTGCCAGGCACGATGAATATTGGCGGGAACCGGCAAAACTGGATACCGTCACATTCAAATATGTTGCTGAAACCGGCTCGCGCATAGCCGAGCTTGAAACCGGCGACTCCCATATGATCAATGGTTTTGAAGCTTCGAACATCGATCGGATTGAAAATAACGAGGAGACCCATATATATACATTCCATTCCATTTCAATGGAATACGTCGGGTTCAACAACCAAAAAGAGCCATTGGACGATAAAAGGGTCAGACAGGCGATTTCCCATGTATTTGACAAGGAAGAGGTCATCGATGGCATATTCGGCGGTACAGGACGGGCGCTGGAGGGCCCATTGCAGCCGGAGGTGCTCGGGTACGATGAAGATGTGCAAGGTCTCGGGCATGATGTCGATCGTGCGAAAGCGCTGATGAAAGAAGCAGGCCATGAAGATGGCTTTGAAATATCCATATTCACAAATGATCTCGCTGAGAGGGTGGATTTGGCAGTGTATCTCCAGGAGGCACTGCAGGAGATCAATATAGAAGCGACGGTGGAACAGTTCGAGTGGGCCACCTATCTGGAGACGATAAGCAACGGCGATCATGACCTCTTCATACTCGGCTGGCCGAATGCAACCGGTGACCCGGACCATGGGCTGTGGCCGCTCTACCATTCTTCGATGATGGGCGCCCAGGGCAACGGTTTCTTCTTTGAAAATGACGAGGTGGATTCACTTCTGGAAGCGGGCCGTATGGAGAGCGACGAAGAAGCGCGTGAAGAGATCTATCAGGAAGCACAAAGGGTGCTCATCGAAGAGGCACCGTCCATCTTCATGCGTCAGGCCGAAACGCTGATGGCATACCGGGACGAGGTCGAGGGACTGTATATTGACCGTTACAACAAGATCGACTTCAGGAATGTAACAATAGAGTAGCTGATTAATATCTCAAAGTTCAATCTTCCCCCTTGAACGCCTGTTGGCATCGAGGGGGCTTTTTTCTGCGAGTAAAAACATTTCAAAATCTCTCTTCGTCTGCAAAGGGGGTTCTTTGAATAAAGCAGAATTATTTTTTAAAGTTCAGAATATTCCTTATTGAAAGAATACTACAGCTGTTATAAAATGGTTTTACCCCAAAAAAGAGCTTACATATTTGGATGGGAGAGATTTTTCAAGAGGAGGAATAGGATGAGGAATTTTTGGAAGTTGATGCTGCTCAGTGTGTTTGTTCTCGTACTGGCAGCCTGTACAGATGACAGTGAGGTCGAACCTGAAGGGGGTGCCGAAGGGGAGTCGTCTTCCAGTGGGGGCGGTGAGATGGTTCTGGCATTTCCGAGTGATGCTGTATCCATGGATCCCCATGGCAGCAATGACGTGCCTTCCGAGCAGGTACGGGATACAATGTATGAGGGTCTCGTGACCCAGGATGAAAACTTGGAAATTGTGCCGGTTCTGGCTTCCGAATGGGAGCAGACGAGTGACACTACATGGGAATTCACCCTGCAGGAAGGTGTGACTTTCCACGATGGCAGTGAATTCAACGCTGAAGTTGTAGAGGCGAATTTCGACAGGTTGCTGGATACTGCAACGGCTTCGCCGAGGTCTTTCCTGCTTGAAATGGTGACGGAAGTGAATGTCATCGATGATTATACTGTTGAACTTGTAACGGAGTTCCCTTTCTCCCCACTGCTGAACAACCTGACGCATGGGGCGGGCAAGATGATCAGTAAAGATCTCATTGATGAGGACTATCAGAATGCGATTGATGAAGCAGGGCTCGATATGACACTTGAAGAGTATTACGAACTCCGTGAAGAGGGCGGGGATGAATATGAAGAAGCGGCCAATGCAATAGGCGGCGCCATCGGCACCGTGGTGGAGCAGAATCCTGTTGGTACAAACTACCTCCAATTTGAAAGCAGGAATCCGGGTGAGAATACCGAGCTAACTGCATATGAAGATTATTGGAATGGTGCTCCAACAATCGACGCAGCCACATTCAAGGTCGTTTCAGAAACGGGATCCAGGCTTGCAGAACTGGAGACGGGAGACTCCGACTTCATTGCACAGGTCGAGTCCAGCAACATTGAGCGTGTAGAGAGCAATGAGGATGTAACACTGGAAAGAACCGATTCAATGTCCATCGACTATATCGGTTTCCATACCCAGAAGGAGCCGTTTGATGATCCGAGAGTCAGACGAGCAATTACGCATGCATTCGACAAGGAAGCGGTACTCTCCGGAGTCTACAACGATTCAGGCAGACCTGCAGTCGGCCCTCTTGCACCTGGAATATTGGGTCACAGCGAGGACCTCGAAAGTCCGGCATATGACATGGACCGGGCAAGGGAACTGCTTGCAGAGGCTGGTCATGAGGATGGATTCGATATCAACCTGATGGTCAACGACGATAATCCAGAACGTGTGGATATGGCTGTATGGCTACAGGAATCATTGGCTGAACTCAACATCAATGTGAACATCGAACAGGTTGAATGGGGTGCGTATCTTGAGATGACGGGCAACGGTGAACATGACATGTTCATCCTTGGCTGGTCCAACTCGACAGGGGACCCGGATAATGGCATCTCACCACTATTCCATTCCGACATGGTCGGTGCTCCTGGTAACAGATCATTCTTCGAAAATGACGAACTCGATGCATTGCTGGATGAAGGAAAGCGTGAATCCGACCAGGAAGCGCGGGAGCAGATTTATCAGGATGCCCAGCAGCTTCTTGTGGACGAGGCTCCGGCAATCTTCGTCCGTCACTCGGAGAACCTCAATGCATACAATAACAATGTGGAAGGTATTGAAATCGACACCTACAATATTTTCGACCTTAGAAACGTCAATATCAACGACTAGAGTATTTTGTAGGCAAGTGAATTCATTTGAAAAGCGGAAAACACAGTTTGTGTTTTCCGTTTTTTATTCTTTCCATTATTTGAAAATGTGGGAAAATTCATCTTGAAGGCGCTTCCCTCTTCCTGTATCATGAAGTTGATTAAATCTTGCATTTAATTAAAAATTATTAGGAGGTCCAAAATGAAAAATTTAAAACTGCTTCTAATGTTGAGCCTGGTTTTAATTTTATCATTTGCGCTGGCTGCCTGTACGGATGACAGTGATGTCGATCCGGAGAGCGATTCTGCAGACGGCGGAGAAGAATCTTCAGGTGATACTGAAGGCGGAGAAGGTGGGGAAGGCGGAGATCTCGTCATTTCCGAGATGAGTGACATCGTCAGCCTGGATCCGCACGGCAACAATGACGTACCGTCAAGTAACGTACGTTCAAACATCTATGACACACTGACTGTTCTTGATGAGAACATGGAAGTTCAGCCTGGTCTGGCAACTGAATGGGAACAGCTGGATGACAATACATGGGAATTCACTCTCAAGGAAGGCGTTATGTTCCACGATGGTACTGAATTCAATGCTGAAGCTGTGGAAGCGAACCTGAAACGCATCACAGACCCGGCAATGGCATCACCACGTATGTTCCTGTATGAGATGATTACAGATGTTGAGCCGGTGGATGAATATACTGTCGAAATTACGACTGAATATCCATTTGCCCCGCTCCTTGCACACCTTGCACACGATGCAGGCGGCATGATGAGCAAAGATGTCATTGATGCAGACTATGAGCAGGCACTGTCCGGCTCTGGTGAAGAAATGACGCTTGAGGAGTACTACGAACTGCGTGATAATGGCGGAGAAGAGCATGAGGAAGTTGCAGACGCAATCTCTGGAAACATGGGGCAGCATGCTGCTGACAACGCAATCGGCACAGGTCCTTTCAAGGTACAGTCCCGCGCCGCTGGAGAGAACGTTGTACTCGAAAGGAATGAAGATTACCATGAAGATCCTGTATCACTCGATACGGTAACGTTCAAAGTGGTACCGGAAACGGCAGCACGTATCGCTGAGCTTGAAACTGGCGACAGCCATGTAGCAGGTGCAGTCGAGTCCAACAACATGGAGCGTGTGGACTCCCACGAAGAAACATATCTGGATAATACAGAATCACTTTCACTCTCATACATCGGCTTCAATGTTGAAAAGGAACCACTTGATGACCCACGTGTTCGTCAGGCGATCTCTTATGCCATCGACAGGGAAGCAATCATCGAGGGGGTATATGATGGTGTAGGCATCCCGGCAGAAGGGCCACTTGCTCCGGATGTATTCGGCTATGATGAAAGTGTCGAAGGCATCTCCTACGACATGGATCGTGCGAAGGAACTCATGGCGGAAGCTGGATATGAAGATGGCTTCTCCCTGGAAATCTGGACAAATGACAGCCCGCAGCGTATCGATACGGCAGTCTATCTGCAGGAATCCCTGCAGGAGCTCAACATCGAGTTGAATGTCGAGCAGCTTGAGTGGGGTGCGTATCTTGAAAGAACTGCACAGGGCGAGCATGACATGTTCGTTCTTGGATGGTCTACAGTAACAGGGGATGCGGACTACGGCATGTATCCACTGTTCCACTCTGAAATGCACGGGGATCCGGGCAACCGTTCCTTCCTGAGCAATGATGAACTGGACGCGCTGCTCGAAGAAGGACGTCAGGAGACTGACCCTGAAGCCCGTCAGGAAATCTACACTGAAGCGCAAGAAATGCTTGTGGACATCGCGCCTATGGCGTATATCCACCACCAGAACTACCTGACTGGTGTCCGTACAGATGTACAGAACTTCGAAGTGGATGCCCTCGGCATCTATCAGCTGGACGAAGTCACTCTAAGCGAATAGATACCGTCAACACCCCGGAAAACTCCGGGGTGTTTTTAAAATTTTCACGAATTCCATAAAGTGATATAATCGGTATCAGGATGAAAAAAGGGTGATCGAATGAAACGTCTGTTCATTGTTGCACTGGTGGTGCTTCTCGCCGGGTGTGGAGAAGGTGAAAGCCAGGCTGCAAAAGATCTGGAGAAAGTGAACGAGGAAAACAAATCATTGGAAAATAAAATACAGAATGTCAAAAGTGAAAACAGCCAGTTGGAAGAGAATATTGAAACGAAGGAAGATGAACTGGAGGAGCTGCAGCAAAAGGAATCCAGTAATGAAGAATCCAAGGAAGAAGAGGCCGAAGAAGAAACCGGGGAAGGCACTTCGGAAGAATAGCCGCTAAGATTAAACGTCTCTCAAAAGGGAATATATGATATAAATACTTTAGGGAGAGGGATGTTTATGCACGAAGACAAATTCAATATCATTGAAGGAAAAGAAATGACTCTTGAAGCATTGGGCTATGAAATAGAGGAGATCACCGGTATGGCAGTCAGGGATTTTGAAGGGGATGCTTCCCGGTTCGTTTCAAAAAAGCCCAATGCAGATCAGGAATTCGAAACATTCAATGTGAGATATGATTTCAAAGAATCCAATGATTTTGTGGATGTTGTATTCACTACACAGCAGAAAGAAGAGCTGGAAGATTATGATTTCAATGAGAAAGAAGTGAAGGTGCAGCTCATCACTTACAAGAGGATGGATGCTCCACTCGAGAATGAAAGTGAGAAAGTGGAGGAGTAGAGGGATGCCTGCCCTCTTTCTCTTTCATTTTTATGTGATGGAGCCGTGGAACACAGTCATTATATAAATGAGAGAATGGTTGAGGATAAGCATGAAATACATCAAAACGAAACGATTGATATTGCGTGACTGGCAACAGAGCGATATCGATTCTTTCATCAGAATGAACCAGGATCCTGATGTACGCAGGTATTTTCCCGAAAAGCTGTCCAACGAGATATCCAGACAGTTCATCGTTGATGCACAGAAAGATATTGAAGATAGAGGGTTTGGGTTGTTTGCAGTGGAACGGCGGGATACCGGAGAATTCATCGGATTTACAGGCATGCAGGTGCTGGAGGAGGATGGTCCTTTCAGGCTTGAATTCCTTCCTTGCATAGAAATTGGCTGGCGTCTCATGAAGAAGCACTGGAACCAGGGCTTTGCCACTGAAGCGGCAGTCGGGGTCCTCAAATTTGCAGAACGCCATACGGATATCAGAGAAATCTATGGGCTCGCAGCAAAAAGAAATTGGCCCTCGATTCATGTCATGGAAAAAATCGGCATGACCAGAGTGGAGGAGTTCGAGCATCCCTTGATTACCGATGGCCATTCTCTGAAGCGGCATGTTGTGTACAAGTTGGAACTATAAAAAAACGACGTCCTAACGACGTCGTTTTTCTGTTTCGTATGTTCTTATTTCAATTGGTTCGTATGTTTCAAAGCTTTTCAATATTTCATTGGCATCATCCCCGATGAAAAGTTGGCCCATATACTTTTCATCCAGAAATCCTTCTTCAATCAATTTTTCGAAAAGGTGGGTGAGTGCATCAAAGAAATTATTGACATCCAACAGCCCAATCGGTTTTTTCTGGAGTCCAATCTGTCCCCAGGTGAACATTTCGAAAAATTCCTCCATTGTTCCGGCGCCTCCGGGCAACGTAATGATGGCATCGCCGAGCGTCTCCATCCTTGCTTTTCTTTCATGCATACTCTCTACGACTTCCATATGCTGGACTTTGGGATGTGCCATTTCACGGTCTACAAGGAATTGGGGGATGACACCTGTCACAGTGCCACCTTTTGAGAGTGCTCCATCAGCCACAGCCCCCATCAGTCCCACAGCCCCGCCGCCAAAGATGATGCCGATTCCTTTTTCTGCCAATAGTTGGCCGAGCGCATAGGCACGTTCTTCGTATACCGGGTCACCTCCCGTGTGTGCACCACAGAATATGGTGATATTGTTGATTTTCATCGTATGTCACCTCTCTCTATAATAGGGGTCAAAGCTTTGGATGCTACTGTTTGTATTGTTTCCTTCTATGTTTGTTGATTTTCTTTTCAAGTTTCTTTTGTTTCCTGGATTTTCTGATTGCTCCCGGTTCGCCCGTCTTCCTGCCTATAGAGGACATTTGGGACTCATGGAGTGAACGATGCTGGTTGAAAAGTGAATCGTCCTGCTCTGCCCTTTTGTTCGGTGCTTCTGCATTTCTTGGGTCCAGAGTGTTCTTGTGCTCTGTAAACAGTTTTCCGTTCTCGTATTCATCCTCTTCATGCCCTTTTACTTTTTTATCAATCCAGTGGTTGATGTTCTGATTCATGTGGTCCAGCCTTTCCTGTTCATTGTTGTTTTGATCATGTGACTCTCCCTGGATATCGATATCCAGTCTTTCCTCGTCATCTTCGGACAGGCTTGCCCGGTTGTGCGATTGATCGTCATCATATTCTGTGGCGATTCCATAATTGTCGGGGTTGGATTTTTTCTCAGCCCGGGTTTCGGGGCTGCTGGTATCCGGTTCTTTATAGTCATCGGATACCGTCATTGATTGGGACCTGTCTTCCTCATCCGGCACTGAGCCTGATTGCAGGATTTTTGGCACGGCTATCCTGCTCTCGTTCTGCTCCTTCAGCCGATCCTTCCTATGCTTCTCCTTTTCCTTCTCAAATTGTTTGAGCAGGGACTCTTCCTGCTTCAAGCTTTGTTCATATTGTTTTTGATCCTTCTTGTAAGTATGCTGCAGACGTCTGTCGGAAACGACATCACCGACCTTGGAAACCGCCGACTTGCCTGTCTGGTATGTGGATGTGCTTACATTCTTTACCGATTCTGCTGCACTGCTGCCTTTGTCTTTGGCCACATGGTAGACTGTGCTCGATGTCTCCCCGAGCTTCTGCATGTCGGGATGCTCTTTAATCCGTTTTCTTTCATTAAAAAGAGGGACGAGTATAACGGGTAGCAGCGTGGCTGCCATTTTCACTTTATCATTCATTCATCTAACCTCCAGCATCTTCGTATATGATGATTATAATATACCCTTGGAGATCTTTCATTAAACTGTAAACAAATTCGTTTAAATAACGCAGTGTGAAGGTATGGTTATAATAAATGAGGAGGAATGCATGATGAAAACAATTACTGGTCAGATGACGCTTGGTGACGTCGTAACAGAAGTTCCGAAAGCAGGGGATATTTTAAGGAAGCAGAGAATCGATTTTGCCAATGACGGAAACAGGACCCTGAAGGAAGCTGCCCTTGCCCACCAGCTTCCATTGGAAAACCTGCTATATGAAATCAACCGGGAGGGGTCCGCAAACCAGGATGGCATCGATATAAAATATATGGATGAAGAGAGCATCATCAAATATATACAAAGAAAATATCATGAAGATCTGAAGGATGAGCTTCCAGTACTTGAACCCTATGTGGAAAAGATGGTCAAGGAGGATGGAAATCTGGAGGATGTGGAAGACATCTTCCTTAATCTGAAGGCAGCGTTGCTCGATCACACCAGGGATGAAGACGATAATGTCTTTCCAATGCTGAAATCATTCCTCAACAACCCGTCTGAAGATAGGAGGGAGGCCCTCAAACCCCATATAACTGAGCTTGAGGATGAACACCGCAATGCAGCAGAAGCTTTCTGGCGTCTTCGGGAACTGACGAAAGATTATACACCATCAGAAGGGGATTCAGGCATCATCCGCTTCGTCTATCAAAGATTGGAAAAGCTTGAAAAAGGGACCCTCGACCATGTTCACCTTGAGAACAACATTCTTTTCAAAAGGGTGAAGGAAGCGCATTACCAATAAAAAACGCATGAAGACACCCCCGACTTCCTTTGGGAGCGGGGGTGTCTTCATGTGTTTTGTGTATTCCTAGTACCGGCGAGTGGCCTCCTAAATACTCATCTACACCTATTCATTCTCCTGCTTCTTTGGCAGTGTGACGGTGAAGGTTGTACCTTCGCCTTCGCGGCTTTCCACCTCTATCTTACCATGGTGTGATTCTATCAGATGCTTGACTATGGCAAGACCGAGCCCTGTGCCGCCGGAATGGCGGGAGCGCGCCCGGTCAACGCGGTAGAAGCGTTCGAATATGCGGGGGAGGCTCTCTTCCGGGATGCCGATGCCATCATCCTGGATGATGAGTCGGACTTTTTCTACATTCTCTTTCAATGAGACTTTGACAGTCCCACCTTCGGCGGTGTAGTTGATGCCATTGCCCACCAAATTGAGTATGATCTGTCTGAGACGGTCTTCATCCCCCTGCAGATACACATCTTTCGATGGATCAGGGAGCAGCAGCCTTGTCTTCTTCTCCTCGACGGCCCCCTGCAGTGTAACGGAGACTTCGTGGACGAGTGCTGTCATATTGACGGTTTCAAGACTCAGCGGCATTTCCTTCTTCTCTATTTTGGAGAGGTTCAGAAGGTCTTTGATCAGACGGTCGAGCCGTTGGCTTTCATCGTGTATAATCTTGAGGAACTGCCTGGTTGTTTCTTCATCAGTCACTTCCCCACTCATCAGTGTTTCCGAGAATCCTCTGACGGAGGTGACGGGTGTCTTCAGTTCATGGGAGACGTTGGCGACAAAGTCACTGCGCATCTTTTCCAGCCTTCTTATGTCTGTAATATCATGGAGGACGATGATGACCCCCCTCTGCTGCCATCCCTGACCGTAGTAGGGGGCGAGATGGGCATCCATGATGCGTTCCTGAGGATAGTAGGAGTGGACTTCCTCGTGCACCTTTTCGTTACTTTCCAGGACGGTGCGTATATGCGGACTCAGCGCAAAGCGTTCACCGACTTTTTCATAGGGCTGGCCGATGATCTTGTCCTTGTGTTGGGAGAGGAACTTTTCCATCGCCGAGTTCAGCAGTACAACTTTTCCGTCCTGGTTGATGAGCATGACGCCGCTCACCATGTTCGAAATGATGCTCGTGAGCTGCTGTTCATTCTCCTCTATCTCTTTCATCTGCTTCTGAAGGCTGGCGGCAAGTGCATTGATGGAGCGGGAAAGGTCGCCGATTTCTCCTTTTGGCTCTGTATTCACCCGGCTGCTGTAATCGTTCTCCCTGAGGCGTGAAGTGACGTCCATGATGCTGTCGATGGGTCGTGTGATGCTTCTTGCAAGCATCGTGCTCGCGATGGCAGCGATGAGGAACATCAGGCCGAGTGCGACCGACAGGCTGAACCATAGCCTGTTCATGGCGTCATCGATGACTTCCAGGGACACCGAGGTTCTGACTGCCCCTACTGTCTCCCCCTCGGACACAAGGGGAAGGGCAACGTACATCATATTGAAATCCTGGGTGGTGCTGTAGCGGATCGATTCTCCGAATTCCTCCTCCTGCTGAAGCACATCCTGAATTTCAGGACGATCGAAATGATTGTTCATTTCTCCAGGGTCATTTTCGGAATCGGCAAGGACTTCACCCCCCGTATCCACAACTGTAAAGCGCATCTGGATCGGCTGTTCGAAGTTTTGGATGAGATCCTGCAGCTCATCCCGTTCAGAGTAGCTGTCTGAGGCCACGATGAGCTGTGTGACCATCTGTGCATTTTCAACCAGATGACTGCGTGTCATATCCGTATAGGCATTCTTCAAAAGAGCTGCCAGAAAAAAACCGAGGACGACAATCAAAATGAGGATCAGGATGAAGAAGGCGGATGCAATCCTGAACCAGAGGCGCTTCATTCTGCCGGAACCTCAAGCTTATAGCCGAATCCCCGGATGGTCCGGATGTAGGCCGGGCGTTTCGGGTCGGCTTCGATCTTCTCGCGCAGATGGCTGATGTGCACATCGACGATCCGTGTATCACCATCATAGTGGAAGTCCCACACCCCGTTCAGCAATTGATCGCGGCTGAGGACCTTGTTCTTATGGTTTGCGAGATAGAGGAGCAGTTCATATTCCTTCGGAGTGAGTACGAGCTGTTCCCCGCGGGCATATACATCATAAGTATCCGTATGGATTTCGAGTGCCCCGAGCTGGATGACGGCAGATGCGTCATCTGCTGCCTTCTGAGTCTGCGTCCTTCTCAGTATCGCCTTGACGCGTGCCACTACTTCCCGTGGACTGAAGGGCTTTGTCATATAGTCATCAGCACCGAGTTCAAGCCCCAGTATCTTGTCGAATTCCTCATCTTTGGCGGTCAGCATGAGGATGGGCGTATCCACCTTCTCCTGTCTGAGTGTCTTGCAGACATCCATGCCATCCATGCCGGGCAGCATCAGATCCAGTACAATAAGATCGGGTTTTTCAGTCAATGAAAGATCGAGGCCCTGCCGGCCGTCCTCCGCTGTCATCACTTCGTATCCGGCCTTCTCCAGATTGAATTTCATCAATGTAACGATGGATGGTTCGTCATCCACCACGAGGATCTTATGCACAGTAATAGCTCCTTCCATATATATCAGTTTTTTATATCTAATTATCTCAGCCGTTATATTTTACCATGGAGTCACAGAAAATTTGAAAACTTTACATACTTGTCACAATCTTTTTTGGGGGCTTTCGGGAAAAGTAGGAATTTCCCTAATATCATTCTCTCAGGAATAGACAGATAATGGATATATCTTAGAGTCATAGTAGATATTCTGATAGGAGTGGCACAGATGAAGAAATTGTTCGGCCTGAAATTTTTCGAACCGACGGAAAAATTCAACGGCAACTGGTCAATAATGGAAGACAAGAGCAGGGAATGGGAGAAGATGTACCGGCAGCGCTGGAGTCACGATAAAGTCGTGAGGACAACCCACGGTGTAAACTGTACCGGTTCCTGTTCATGGAAGGTTTTCGTCAAGAACGGCATCATCACATGGGAGAACCAGCAGACGGACTATCCTTCCTGCGGTACTGATATGCCCGAGTATGAACCGAGAGGATGCCCACGCGGTGCCTCCTTCTCATGGTATGAATACAGCCCGATGCGCATCAAATTCCCCTATATGAGAGGCAAGCTGTGGCGCCTCTGGCGGACGGCACTGGAAGAGCAGGATGATCCGATCCAGGCATGGGCAAGCATCGTTGAGGATGAAGAGAAGGCGAAGTCCTACAAGCAGGCCAGGGGCATGGGCGGACATGTGCGCGTCACATGGAAGGATGCCACGCAACTGATTGCAGCCCAGCTCATCTACACCATCAGAAAATACGGTCCCGACCGCATTGCAGGCTTCACCCCGATTCCGGCAATGAGCATGATCAGTTACGCAGCAGGGTCAAGATTCATTACTCTGCTCGGTGGAGAGATGCTCAGTTTCTACGACTGGTATGCGGATCTTCCGAATGCTTCCCCTCAAATATGGGGAGAACAGACGGATGTTCCGGAATCAGCGGACTGGTACAACTCCAACTATCTGATGATGTGGGGATCGAACGTTCCATTGACCCGCACACCGGATGCCCACTTCATGACCGAAGTGAGATATAAGGGGACGAAGATCGTTTCCGTCGCACCGGACTATGCGGAGAACGTCAAGTTCGCGGACAACTGGCTCGCTCCAAATCCGGGGACAGATGCGGCAGTCGCACAGGGGATGACGCATGTCATCCTGGACGAATTCTATCACCAGAGGCAGGAGCCGATGTTCATCGACTATGCGAAGCGCTTCACCGATATGCCATTCCTGATCATGCTGGATGATTTCCAGGATACATTGAAGGCAGGCAGATTCCTCAGGGAAAGCGATCTGGGCATCGAATCGACACATGCAGAGTGGAAGCCGGTAATCATGGATGCCAATACGGATGAGCTGATCGCACCGAACGGTACGATGGGGCAGCGCTGGGAGGACGGCAAGCAGTGGAACCTCACACTCGACCGGGAGGACGGCACCGTCATCGATCCGGCGCTCACCGTCGAAGGACATGACGCTGAAGTGATCGAAATCGTCTTCCCATACTTCGACAACGCCGGCAACAGTGTATTCAAACGTCCGATCGCAGCACGGAAAGTGAAGCTTGCAGATGGCACCGAGCGCTATGTGGCGACGATCTATGACCTGATGACGAGCCAGTATGGCGTCAACCGCTTCGGCACTGAAAATGAAGCGCGGGGCTACGATGATGCCGAATCCATCTATACACCGGCATGGCAGGAAGAGATTACAGGCGTGAAACAGTCCCTCATCGTCCAGATCGCCCGTGAGTTTGCACAGAACGCAGTCGATACGGACGGCCGCTCCATGATCATCATGGGTGCCGGCATCAACCACTGGTTCAACTCCGACACCATCTACAGGGCGATTTTGAACCTCGTGATGCTGTGCGGCTGCCAAGGCAAGAACGGCGGCGGCTGGGCGCATTACGTCGGACAGGAGAAGGTGCGGCCTTATGAAGGTTGGGGTCATGTCGCATTTGCGAAGGACTGGCAGGCACCACCACGCCAGCAGAATGCAACCAGCTGGTTCTACTTTGCAACAGAGCAATGGAGATACGAAGAGGCCGGTGCGGACGCACTGCAGTCTCCGACAGCCGAGAAGATCGACTACAGGCACCCTGCGGACTACAACGTACTTGCAGCACGCCTCGGATGGCTTCCGAGCTATCCGCAGTTCAATAAGAGCAGTCTCGAATTTGCCAAGGAAGCCGCTGCCAAAGGAGACGACTCCGATCAGGCCATCATCGACCTGGCTGTCGAACAACTGAAGAATAAGGAAACACGATTTGCGATTGAAGATCCGGGTGCAAAGGAGAACCATCCAAAAACACTGTTCGTCTGGCGCTCCAACCTGATTTCATCTTCTGCAAAAGGGCAGGAATATTTCATGAAGCACCTGCTTGGTGCCAAAAACGGCCTGCTCGCCACACCGAACGATGAATTCGTACCTGAAGAGATCGAATGGCGGGATGATGTCGAAGGAAAACTCGACCTCATGATCGCACTCGACTTCAGGATGACGGCGACACCAATCTATGCGGACATCATACTGCCGGCGGCAACGTGGTACGAGAAGCACGACCTGTCAAGTACAGACATGCACCCGTTCATCCATCCGTTCAACCCTGCCGTCGATCCATTATGGGAGTCCAAATCGGACTGGAACATATTCAAGGACCTGTCGAAAAGATTCACCGACATGGCGAAGGAGCACCTACCGGGCAAACATAAGGATCTTGTCACAGCACCATTGGCCCATGATACGAAACAGGAGATCGCACAGCCCCTGGGCCATGTGAAGGACTGGTCGAAGGGCGAGGTCGAAGCCATCCCGGGCCAGACGATGCCGGGAATGAAGATCGTCGAGCGGGACTACACGGAAGTGTATGACAAATTCATCACCGCCGGACCGCAGTTCAAGACGAACATCGGTGCCCATGGCGTTTCCTTCGATGTGAGCGACCAGTACGAGGAACTGAAGGGCATGCTTGGTGTATACACCGATGGCACAATCAAGGATGGCCTGCCGAAGATGGGCACAGCAAGAAATGTGGCCGATGTCATCCTCCACGTTGCTTCCTGCTCGAATGGGGAAGTGTCCAGGAAGTCCTATGAAAACCTGCAGAATCAGACGGGCATGCCGCTCACAGATATTGCAGCCGAGCGTGAACATGAGAAGATCACATTCAAGAACATTACCGCCCAGCCTCGGGAAGTGCTGCCGACTGCAGTGTTCCAGGGCTACAACAGGCCGGGCAAACGCTACAGTCCATTCACGATAAATATTGAGCACAACGTGCCGTTCAGAACATTGACGGGACGCCAGTCATTCTATCTGGACCATGACATGTTCCTGCAGTTCGGAGAGGCGCTGCCGGTCTACAAGCCGACATTGCCGCCGATGGTGTTCGGCACAAGGGACAAGCAGATCAAAGGGGGCGTCGACAGTCTTGTGCTGAGATACCTGACACCTCACGGCAAGTGGAATATCCACTCCACCTACCAAGACAACCTGCACATGCTGACGCTCTTCAGGGGCGGCCCGACAGTATGGCTGTCAAGGCTCGATGCAGAAGCGCACGACATCAATGATAACGATTGGCTTGAAGTATACAACCGCAACGGCGTGGTCAACGCACGGGCAGTCGTCTCCCACAGAATGCCGAAAGGGACGATGTTCATGTATCACGCACAGGACAAGCATATTGAGATGCCGGGTTCTGAAATTACGGATACAAGGGGCGGCAGCCACAACGCGCCGACGAGAATACACATGAAACCGACACAGATGATCGGGGGATATGCCCAGACAAGCTACGGTTTCAACTACTATGGACCGATAGGGAACCAGAGGGATGTGTATGTGGCAGTAAGAAAAATGAAGGAGGTCAATTGGCTTGAAGATTAAAGCGCAAGTAGCAATGGTGATGAATCTGGACAAGTGCATCGGATGCCATACGTGCAGTGTAACGTGCAAGAGTACATGGACGAACCGACCGGGTGCAGAATACATGTGGTTCAACAACGTGGAGACGAAGCCGGGAATCGGTTACCCGAAACGCTGGGAGGACCAGGAACACTATAAAGGCGGCTGGAAGCTCAAGAACGGCCGTCTTGAACTCAAAAGCGGCACGAAGCTTTCGAAAATCGCCCTCGGGAAGATATTCTACAACCCGGATATGCCTGAGATGAAGGAGTATTATGAGCCATGGACGTACAACTATCACGATCTGATCACTAAAGAGGAGGGCGAGCACAGCCCTGTAGCGAAGGCACACTCCGTCGTTTCCGGAGAAAAGATGGATCTCGAATGGGGACCGAACTGGGAGGATGACCTCGCTGGTGGCCACATTACCGGACCGAAGGACCCGAACATCGAAAAGATTGAAGAGGAAATCAAATTCAACTTCGAACAGACATTCATGATGTACCTGCCGAGACTGTGTGAACACTGCCTGAACCCAAGCTGTGTGGCCAGCTGTCCATCAGGTGCAATGTACAAGCGTGACGAGGACGGCATCGTACTCGTCGACCAGGAAGCATGCCGCGGCTGGCGCTACTGCATGACCGGCTGCCCTTACAAGAAGGTATACTTCAACTGGAAGACCAACAAGGCCGAAAAATGTACATTCTGCTATCCACGTGTGGAAGCGGGACTGCCGACTGTATGTTCAGAGACATGTACAGGCAGAATGCGCTATCTCGGGGTTATGCTCTATGACGCGGACCGTGTGCTTGAAGCGGCATCCGTCGAAGATGACCAGGCTCTGTATGAAGCGCAGCTCGACCTCTTCCTCGATCCAAATGATCCTGAAGTAATCGAACAGGCGGAACGCGACGGCATCTCCGCAGACTGGATTGAAGCGGCCCAAAGCTCGCCGGTATACAAACTGGCAGTGGAATACAAGCTTGCGTTCCCGCTCCACCCGGAATATCGTACAATGCCGATGGTATGGTACTGCCCGCCGCTCAGCCCGATCATGAACTACTTCGAAGGCAAGGACTCCATCAAGAATCCGGATGCCATTTTCCCGGCAATCGAGGAAATGAGAATCCCACTCCAGTATCTAGCGAACATGCTGACTGCCGGAGATGTGGAGCCTGTCAAAGGGGCGCTTCAGAAAATGGCCATGATGAGACAGTATATGAGGGCCATCTCAAGCGGCAAGGATTTTGATGAAACAAGGCTGGAACGTGTCGGCATGAATGCCAATGTAACAAAATCTCTGTACCGCCTGCTGGCAATCGCCAAGTACGAAGACCGCTTCGTCATACCAAGTTCCCACAGGGAGCAGTATGCAGACCCATACCGTTCACAGGGCAGCAGCGGCTTCGGTTTCGGTGGATCGGACTGTGACGGATGTGGACCATCCCTTGCACAGGCATCAGTAGCAAAATCTGGTAAGGAAGTCTATGAAGAGAACTTCTACGGGGGAATATGGCGTGATTAATCTCGAGAAATTATATGATTACAAGGAATCATTCGGATTCTTTGCAAACCAGCTCACATATCCTGAAAAACTGGACTTTCATCCAAGGGAATTCGAGGGGGCTTTCTGGGAAGGCCACCCCGCCTACCCTTACGTTCAGCAGTATTGGGAGGATATGCATGAAATAGGCCTGGATGATATCCAGCAGGTCTATACGCAGACATTCGACTTCGACAAGCATACGAATCTGTATATGACGTACTTCAAATTTGAAGATCAGAAAGAACGCGGGCAGATGCTCGCCAAGCTCAAAGTGCTGTATGAGATGTTCGGTCTGAAGATGCCGGACAACGAACTGAGCGATTATCTTCCATTGATGCTCGAATTTCTCTATGCCGCAGACTGGCGTGGGGACGACCGGGCGAAAGAGAGCATGGCACTGCTCATCATGGTACTTGAAGATGGCACCTACCACATCATCCAGGCGCTTGAGAAGAACAAAAGTCCATATTTCAATCTGATCAAGGGGCTGAGGGAAACATTCAAGACGTGTGTGGAAGTGTCGGAGAAAGAGGGCGTGGAAAATGATTGACCAATTTCTATGGGTGATTTTCCCATACCTGTGTGTGGCGGTTTTTGTAGTCGGCCACATCTGGCGATATAGAATTGACCAATTTGGATGGACCGCCAAATCGAGTGAGTTCATCGAAAAGAAGCAGCTGATGGTCGGAAGCATCCTGTTCCACTTTTCCGTCATCCCCGTCTTCTTCGGCCATGTGGTCGGCCTGCTGATTCCAGCGCGCTGGCTGGAAGCCGTAGGTGTGACCGAGCATCTCTATCACCTGGGGGCGGTCTATGTTGGAGGATTCTTCGGCATCGTGATGCTCCTCGGCATGATCATCCTCACTTTCCGCCGCATTACAAAGCGGTCGGTGCGGAGACTGAGTTCGGCATCTGACATCATGGTCAACTTCCTCCTGCTGTTCATCACTTTCATCGGTGTATATGCCACACTCGTGACAAATGCAGTCGTCACCGATTTCGACTATCGTGCCTCAATTTCTGTATGGCTGCGGGGACTGCTGATCTTTTCACCAGATGCGAATCTGATGACAGATGTGCCATTGACCTTTAAAATACATGTGATCACTGGATTCCTGATTTTTGCATTATGGCCTGCGACACGTCTCGTGCACGCATGGAGTCTGCCTTTCAACTATGTGGGCAGAAGCTATGTCGTCTACCGCAAGAACAGATAGCAGAGGGGATCTCCTTGAGATGGAGGAGTAGTATGATGGTAGAGAAAATTGAAACTGTCCTGACGGACATGAAGGAAATGTTCGGTTTCGATATAGTGGCACTGACGGATGTAAAAAACAGACGTGGCCAATATATGGTCAAGTGGAAATACAATATCGGCAGTACGAACATCCGGTGGAGGAAAATTGCGCTTCCCAGCGGCAAAGGGGTGCCGGGTGCCGTGATGAAGACCGGCAAATCCATGATTATAGAAGATGTTGAAGATACAGAAATAGCGACCAGCCTTTTCCGCTATCCCATACTCAGAATGGAAAGGTTGAAGAGCTTTGTCGCCATTCCCATATGGAATGACGACGAAGAGGTTATAGGCATTCTGCTGATGGGTAATAGAAGGAAAAGGGCGTTTACAGAAATGGATTATGAAAAGATCAAGCACCATGTTGAAACGACCCTCAGACAACAAATATTGAAAGAGCTGATGGTTAATGAATAATTCCAGCCTGGTCACTTTGCTTGAGGCAATGTTCCACCAGTCAAAAGAAATGATCCTGTTCGTCAATAACGATGGTGAAATCGTATATATGAATGCACATGCAGCAGAGACTCTGGATGACACCAACTATGACAAGAGCCAGTTCCAGCATATATGCACGCATTGCCAGGGCATGTATGCAAGCGGGGGGCGTGTGGAGTGCAACAACTGTTATCTGCATGTCGATGAGAAGGTATCCTTCCAGGTCTATATGCGTACGAGGGAAGGGGAGGTTGTCCCTTTCATCGCCAACTTCCAGCGTATCGATCCGGAAAACGACATCAGTGTATTCACCCTGAACCCATTGGCTGAACAGCTGAAGACACAGGAAATTGAACACCAGAAAAGACTGACGCAGCGCATCATCCATGCACAGGAAGGTGAGCGGAAACGGATTTCGAGAGATCTTCATGACGGCGTCACCCAGGAACTGCTCAATGTACTTCTCGAAATGCGGCTCTTCAAGTATATCGAGGACCGTGATGAGCTCAACGAGAAGATGATGAAGTCGGAAGAGTCCCTGAGTCGTCTGCTCGACTATGTCAGGAACATTTCGGTGGAGCTGCGCCCGGCGAGCCTCGATGACCTTGGGATAGAGGCGGCACTCAAAACGCATTTCAAGTGGATTGAAAAGCAGTACGGCATCACTGTGAACTGCGAACTCGACATCAGACAAAAACGCTTCAATCCGGAAGTCGAGACCGTCCTTTACCGCATCATCCAGGAAGCGATATTCAACGCCGCCAAGTATGCCGATATCGATATGGTCGATGTCAGGCTCGAGGAAATCGACAACGGGGCGGATCATCATATCAGCTTTGAAATAGAAGATTCCGGTCTGGGCTTCCGTACTGGGGATACACCAATCGGTACGGGCCTCGGTCTCTTCGGCATGTCGGAGCGGGCCAGCAGTGTAGGCGGTACTGTCAGTGTGGACAGTGCCCCCGGAAAAGGCACCAGGGTGTTCGGTTCCATTCCAGTTTAGGAGGAGATAGCATGAAAATTGTCATTGCTGATGATCATGCGGTTGTCCGTACAGGCTTCAGCATGCTGATCAACTATCAGCCGGATATGGAAGTGGTCGGCACAGCAGCTGACGGCAGGCAGGCTTTTGACAAGGTGAAAGAACTCGGGCCGGATGTGCTCCTGATGGATCTCAGCATGCCTCCAGGAGAATCCGGCCTTTTTGCTGCCAGCCGCATCCATGATGCATTTCCTGATATAAAGATACTCATTTTGACGATGTATGATGACGAAGAATATATTACGCATACTTTCAAAAGCGGGGCAAAAGGCTATATTCTGAAGAATTCACCGGATGAGGAACTGATCAAGGCGATCAGGGCAGTGCATGATGGGGACAGGTACATCGACCCGGTGCTCATGGACGAGAATATGGAAAAGCTCCTCAACGATGAAGAGGTTCCGGGGAAACTCGGTGAACCCTTCAGCGTCCTCACCAAGCGGGAACTTGAAATCCTGCCGCTTGTCGCCAAAGGATATGGCAACAAGGATATTGCCGAAATGCTGTTTGTTTCCGTGAAGACTGTGGAGGCACACAAGGCGAGAATCATGGAGAAACTTGGTCTGGCCACACGTCCTGAACTTGTAGAATACGCCATGAAGAAAAAACTGATAGATTTTTGAATGTAGGTGAATGTAATGGTAGAGCAGGAACAGTTTCAATTTAAAGTGAAGGCATTGCGTGTATTGGAGAACGAACACAGGTATTTGAAGTACTTGATGAATGATTGGTTCCAACTGGTGCTCAAGTTTGAACATGAGGATGTCAAAAGCCGTCTCGAAGGCCTGATGGTCATAAAGGACCTTAGGGAGAAGCTCACTGCATTCGAAAAGCCCCTGAAGCGGCACCAGGCTAAGGAGGAGCAGTACTTCTTTCCGATGCTCGGCGCCTATATCGGAATGGAGCAGGGGCCGATCCTTTCGATAGAAGAGGAGCACCAGGAAATCGATGCCTATATCGAGCACTTTTTCCATCATTCCATGCATGATATGAATGAAATGTCGCTGGAGAGCATGAATGAAATGGTCAAGGATGTCATGGAAGCATACGAGGTGCTGATGGTACATATGGTGAAAGAGGAATCCGTCCTGTTTACTATGGCGGACAGGGTACTCAAAGCAGTCGATGAGGAAGTGCTGCTGGAGCAGGTGAATACGCTGATTACTGAATGATGGAGGCGTGCTGAGCCGCAAATATAGGGTTTTCCCTTCTTACAGAGATTGCCATCCAGATTATATAATACATTTGTAAATAAAATCACAATCTAAAGTAAGTGAGGTTGGTCCGTATGAATGAAAACATGGGCAAAAAACAGCTGGTCCTCCAGACATTCAGCCTGTTGGCTGGGTTCATGGTATGGACACTGCTGGCTCCACTGTTCCCGGAAATTGTAGAGGATATACCGGAGGCTGCCGAACAGCAGGCGATCATCGTTGCGCTGCCGGTGATACTGGGTTCCATACTGCGTATACCCTTCGGCATATTCGCCAATAAGATAGGGGCGCGCATCGTATTCCTGTTCAGCTTCATCTTCCTGCTGATTCCCGTATTCTACCTGAGCATCGCATCCACACCGACGGATCTGATGATTGCAGCTGTATTTCTCGGCATCGGTGGTGCGACGTTCAGCATCGGCGTGACAAGTCTTCCCAAATACTATCCGAAAGAGAAGCATGGCTTCGTCAACGGGGTATACGGCATGGGCAATATCGGTACTGCGGTGACGAGCTTCGGTGCTCCGGCGCTGGCACTCGCCTTCGGCGGCTGGCAGGCGGCAGTGCAGACATATCTCGTCGTATTGGCACTCTTCGCCATTCTGCAATTCATACTTGGTGACAAGCAGGAGAAGAAGGTCAACCTGCCACTCGGAAAACAGTTCAGGGAAGTCATCAGGGACTACAAGTTCTACTTCTTCAACCTGTGGTACTTCATCACATTTGGTGCATTTGTGGCTTTCGGCCTCTTCCTGCCTGGATTTCTTACAGACGAGGCACTGTTCGGTCTGACGACGCTTGATGCCGGCGTCAGGACGGCGGTATTCATCATCATAGCGACGCTGCTCAGACCTGTCGGTGGACTGATTGGGGACAAATTCAATGCACTGCATGCCCTGATCATCACATTCATCGGCCTGACACTTTCCGGTCTGCTGCTGGCGTTCACGTATAACTTCATCTTCCTGTTTACAGTCGGCAGCCTGCTGGCGGCGGTGTGTGCAGGCATCGGAAACGGCCTCGTATTCAAGTTCGTTCCGACATACTTTTCGAAACAAGCAGGCATCAGCAACGGCTTTGTTGCCATGATGGGTGGACTCGGCGGCTTCTTCCCACCGATCGTCATCGATCAGACGCACAACATGACGGGAAGCTACGCTCTGGGGTTCATACTCCTGTCCGTCTTCTGTGTCATCGCCCTGTTTACAATGTTCTACATGAATAGTACGCTTAAGAAAAATGAACCGGTATGAGAGTGATAATATGGAACGCTATTCCAGACAGATGCTTTATAACAGAATAGGATTGGAAGGACAGCGCCTCATTGCGTCCCGGACGATACTCATCGTCGGGACCGGGGCGCTTGGTTCTCTTTCGAGTGAACTGCTGGCGCGTGCAGGGGTGGGGAAGCTCATCCTGATCGACCGGGATTATGTGGAACATTCCAACCTGCAGCGCCAGACGCTGTATACGGAAAGTGATGCGGATGAGAAGAAGCCGAAAGTGATTGCGGCCAAGGAAAGGCTGCTGGAAATACGTCCGGATCTTGAAATCGACGCCCATATCGCACATTGTGACGGGCCGCTTCTCGAGAGTCTCGCCGGGGAGGCGGATCTGCTTCTCGACGGCACCGACAATTTCGATACACGTCTCCTGATCAATGATGTGGCCTACAAGTACGGCAAGCCGTGGGTATATGCAGCATGTGTGGAAGCATCCTACAGCAGCTGCGGTTTTGTACCGGGCGCAACACCCTGCTACCGCTGTCTCGTGCCGGTGCTGCCGACTACGACATTGACATGCGACACGGCCGGCATCATAGCGCCGGCTGTCCAGATGGCGGTGGCCGAACAGGTCACCACAGCCCTGAAGATATTGACGGAACAGTATGAAGCGCCGTTCTATATGCGCATCGGAAATGTATGGGATATGGATCATATGAAATACCGCATCGACGGCATGAAGGAAGCGCATTGTGATACATGCGGGGAAACCCCGGCCTATCCGGCTCTCGATATGAAGGCCGATATGGCGATGCGCCTGTGCGGAAGGGATACGGTCCAGGTGATGGATGACCGCATTACCGAAGCGGCGGTGGCCCATGCGGTGGACCACCTTGGCACGGCTGTGAACCGGACGCCGTACTTCCAGGAATTCCATTATGACGGCTACCGTTTCGTGTGCTTCAAAAACGGACGGATGCTGATCCATGGTCTGGATGAAATGAACAAGGCGAAGACACTCGTCAACCAACTGTTTGGCTAGGAGGATACTTATGAGCATCATCGGCAGAATCGATCGGGACATCAAAGTGGGCGTCATCACAATCAGTGATACGCGGACGAAGGATACGGACAAGGGTGGACGCGAGGTCATGCATCATCTGGAGCAGCTCAATACTGTTCTGGAGGCATCGGACTACAGGATTGTAAAGGATGATGCAGGAGAAATCACCGAGGCCATCCATCATATGGTGGACCGGGGGCTCGACGCCATCATCACGACCGGGGGCACGGGCATCGCCCGCCGGGACGTGACGATTGAGGCACTGAGGCCGCTGTTCGACAAGGAGATTGAAGGATTCGGTGAAATCTTCAGGATGCTGAGCTTCACCGAAGATATCGGGTCACGCAGCATTCTCTCCCGGGCTGTGGCCGGGACCGTAGGACGGACGGCAATCTTTGCACTGCCCGGTTCGACGGGAGCGGTGAAGCTCGGCATGGAGCGGCTGATTGTGCCTGAACTGAACCATTTTGTGCATGAACTCAACAAATAAAGCGTGCCCCTTGGGGCACGCTTTATTTGTCCATATGGTAGTCTCCGGATTTTCCTCCGGTTTTTGATACGAGCGCCGTATCATGGATGACCATGCCCTTGTCTATGGCTTTGCACATATCATAGACGGTGAGGGCGGCGGCGCTGGCGGCAGTGAGTGCCTCCATCTCCACACCTGTGCGTCCGGTCGTCCTGACGGTCGCCTCGATATGGAGGAAATGCCCCTCCTCAAGATTCCAATAGAACGATATGTCGACACCGGACAGGGGAAGTGGATGGCACATCGGGATGATCTGATGTGTATTTTTGGCTGCCATGATGCCGGCAACCTGTGCAACGGACAGGACATCGCCCTTTTTGACGGTGCCGCCGGCAATCGCCTGATGAATCTCTTCCGACACGCCAAGGATGCTTCTGGCAACGGCTGTCCTGCTCGTCACCTCCTTATCCGAGACGTCGACCATACGGGCTCTGCCTTCCGGGTTGAAATGAGTGAATTCCGACATTTGAATCTTCCTTTCTAGTACAATGAGTATAACAGAATACACAAGATGAAAGTAGTGATGAAATGAACCTGAATCGCACACCCATCCCCGTGACGGAAGCGGTGGACAGAGTGATCGACCGCATAAAACCCCTGGCCGTGGAAACGGTATCCCATACAGAAAGCTATGGGCGTATTCTTGGGGAAGATCTGAAGGCGACCATGGATGTACCACTGTTCGACAAATCCGCGATGGACGGTTTTGCCATCCGCGCTGAAGACAGCACCGGGGCATCCGGGGGAAATAGAATCGAATTTGAAGTTGTCGCCGAGGTGCCGGCCGGATCCACAAGCGACTATGAATTGAAGCCGAATGAGGCATTCCGCATCATGACCGGCGCACCAGTGCCTGAGAGTGCGGATGCTGTGGTCATGTTTGAACAGACGCGCCAGACGGGAAATACATTTACTGTAAGGAAAAACTTCGAAGCCGGAGAAAATATCGCAATCAGAGGCGAGGAATGCAGGGAGGGCGAGGTCATCGTGCCCCGAGGGACCTTCATCAACCCGGGCACCGTGGCCACGCTTGCGACATTCGGCTACAAGAATGTGAGGGTATACCGGCAGCCGGTCGTCGGGATACTTGCAACCGGCAGCGAACTAGTGGACATCGATGCTCCGCTTGAGCCCGGGAAGATACGGAATTCCAACGGACCGATGATCTTGAGTCAGCTCAAACGGATGAATATCGAGGGGCGCATGTATGCCCTGGAAGCGGACGACTTCGATGCGCTTCTTGCGAGGGTGCGTGAAATGCTTGGGGAAGTGGATGCAATCATCACCACCGGTGGTGTATCCGTCGGTGACTATGACCACCTTCCAAAGCTCTATGAAGCACTGGGCGCTGTGGAGCTGTTCAACAAGGTCGGCATGAGGCCCGGCAGTGTCACGACGGTAAGCATGCTTGAAGATACACCGCTCTTCGGCCTGAGTGGAAATCCGTCCGCCTGCTATACGGGATTCGAACTCTTCGCACGGCCTGCCCTCCTGAAGATGATGGGGCACGACCGCATCCATGCACCGATTTTGCAGGCAGTGCTTGATGGCGACTTCAAAAAGGCGAATCCATTCACCCGCTTCGTCCGGGCGGAGGTCAACTACCGCGACGGCCAGGTATATGCCAGGCCGGCCGGATTCAACAAATCGAATGCGGTCACTTCCATTGCGAGAAGCAACGGCATCATCGTACTGCCCGGTGGGACAAGGGGATACGCAGAAGGGGATGGTGTCAAAGTCATGATGACCGATATGACGACGGGCACTGCACATTTCGAGCTATGAAGATTCTGCAGGTCGTCGGCTTCAAGAATACCGGGAAGACGACCCTGATCCGGCGCATGGTGGCACTGCTGAAAGCACAGGGCAGGAGTGTCGCGGTCATCAAGCACCACCATCTGGATGAGGGCATCATTGATGAAGATACGGATACCGGCAAGTTCCTCTCGGAAGGTGCGGATGTCACGATACTCAACACACCGGGTATGACGATGCGGACAGAAAATCTGCAACCGTCCCTCGACGCCCAGATTGCACAATTGTCAGAAGACGTCGATGTATTGTTGATAGAAGGATACAAGCGTGAGGAATATCCCAAAATCGTACTGATCCACTCTTTTACGGATGGTCACACAAATGTAGATAAAATAGGGATTCGGAATGTTTTAAAGCATGCCGATATGCGGTATGATGAGGGTAATATTATCCAATGGTTTGATGAATGGAGTTCTGATGATGAAACAGTTTGAAGTAGTCGAAGCACCGATTGACATCAATCGGTATCACGAATATACAATAGATGAAAAGCAGGGCGCCGTGTGCATGTTCACCGGCCATGTCAGGGAATGGACGAAAGGGACGCGGACCGTACATTTGGAGTATGAAGCGTACAAACCGATGGCGGAGAAGAAGCTCGCCCAGATCGGGGAGGAAATCAGCGAACGCTGGCCGGGTGTCCGGACGACGATTGCGCATCGTGTCGGCAAGCTCGAAATTTCGGATATCGCAGTCGTCATTGTGACCAGTGCCCCGCACAGGAAGGACAGCTACCGGGCCAATGAATATGCGATCGAACGCATCAAGGAGATCGTCCCCATCTGGAAGAAGGAAGTATGGGAAGACGGAGAAGAATGGATGGGCGACCAGCGCCAGTACCATCCAAGCTTGGAGGAGAAATGATATGAAAGTAATGCTGTTTGCAGGACTGAAGGAAAAGACCGGCGAAAGCCGCATCACATTGAATACGCCCGGCGCCATGACGGCGGGCGAACTGAAACAGGCGATATACGCGCAGTTCCCATCACTCGAAGGGGATGTGTTCCAGGTGGCCTGCAACGAGTCATTCGTGAAGGATGACCAGGTCGTGAATGAAGACGATGAGGTTGCATTGATTCCACCAGTGAGTGGCGGATGACAGAGACGATCGGCGTCGTATTGGCCGGCGGCAACTCAACACGTTTCGGAGAGGACAAGGCATTCTTCGAACTGGAGGGGAAGGCAATGTACAGACATGCAGCCGGAGCCCTCGAGGCGGCCGGCGTATGTGATCGCATAGTCGTCAGTACGAATGACCGGCTGAAAACATGTTTCAGTGACTATCAGACAGTTGTAGACCACCCGGAATTCCGGGATCAGGGCCCCCTCGGGGGACTTTATGCACTGTCGGCATCCTTTCCGGAGTGCAGACTGCTAGTCGTGACATGTGATACTCCGTATGTTTCGCCACCATGGCTGCGCATTCTACACGACTGGGCGGCCGGCCACGATGAGGCAATCATCGTCACGAAGGAAGCGGAACGCCTCCACCCGCTTATCGCGGTGTACCAGGGGAACGGACTGGCTGGAACCATCAGACAGCTGCTGGAAGAAAATCGCCGGAGCATGCGCGCTTTATTTGAAAAGAGGGAAATAATCGAAGTGGATGCAGGCCTTCATGACATCGATAACAGGACACTCATGAATATAAACAGAAAGACGGACATTCACTGAGGAGGAATACTATGGTAGAAAGTATTACAGATAAATTTGGCAGACCAATCCGCGATTTGAGAATATCAGTGACTGACCGCTGCAACTTCAGGTGCCGCTACTGCATGCCGAAGGAGATTTTCGGTGACGACTTCGAATTCATGAAGAAGGACGAACTCCTGTCTTTTGAAGAATTGGAGCGCATCGCAAAGATCTATGCTTCCCTCGGTGTCAAAAAGCTCCGGATTACAGGAGGGGAACCCCTGTTGAGGAAAGATCTGCACGAGCTGATCGCCCGGCTCGACAGGATAGAGGGCATCGAGGACATCGGGATGACGACAAACGGACTGCTGCTCAAAAAGCATGGCAAGAAGCTGTATGATGCGGGTCTCAGAAGGCTCAACATCAGTCTGGACGCCATGGACGACGAGCTCTTCGGCCAGATCAACGACCGCGGCATCGGGACCTCCAGGATCATCGAGCAGATCGAGTACGCCCTGTCGCTCGGCTTTGAAATAAAGATCAACATGGTCGTCCAGAAAGGGCTGAACGAACATGAAATACTGCCGATGGCCCGATTCTTCAAGAAAATGCCCGTCACTCTTAGGTTTATAGAATTCATGGATGTGGGTAATGATAATGGCTGGAACTTTGATAAGGTGATCACGAAAAAGGAAATCCTCGCCATGCTGGAGGAGGAGTTCGATATCGAACCTCTGAACCCTGCCTATTACGGTGAAGTCGCAAAGGTCTACCGCCACAAGGATGCAGAATCCTACCTCGGTTTCATCACAAGCGTGTCGGAGAGCTTCTGTTCCACCTGTACGCGCGCAAGGCTTTCATCAGACGGCAAGTTCTATGGCTGCCTGTTTGCTGTGGATGGTTTCGACATCAAACAGATCATGCGGGCGGGCATCTCGGATGCCGAACTGGTTGAAGTGCTGACAGGTGTATGGAACAAGAGGGATGACCGCTATTCGGACCTCAGGACGGAAATTACAGCGGAAAACCGGCGCAAACGGAACAAAATCAATATGAGCTATATAGGTGGCTGAGGAAACGTGAAGTATATCTTCACGTTTTTTGTCGATAGGAAGGAAAAATTATGAAGCTGAACATGCCAATAAAATACCTGATCCTCTATATCTTCATGTCTGCACTCGGGGTGCTCGCATTCATCATGTTCGGACACTACCTCTCCACGGCGCTTGAGGATATCGTCATAGAGGGGGCTGCACCTGCTGCTGGCGCAATGATCTGGATTGCCCTGTTCTTCATCCTCTATGCACTCCTTTCTGCACTGTACAAAGTAATCGGGGCGAGGGTGGCGAATAGCAGAATCGAAGCGCTTGCGCACAGGGTGGTGGCAAGGATTGGTGACCAGACGCGGAAGCATTCGGAATCGATGCTCAATGCAATCTTCGTCCACCTCGAGAAGTATCGTCCATTTGAAAAGGTGTTCATTCCGACCGTCATCCAGACGGCAGTCAAAATTACGGTCATCATCGCTGCGATGTTCCTGATCCACAGGAATGCAGCCTTCATCATGCTGTTCACAGCGCCGTTCGTGCCCCTCTACTATGTACTGGTGGGGCTCCGGACCAAGGACGAGTCCGAGGCGCAGGCCGCCCAGTTCGATGAACTCGGCACACTGTTCCTCAATCTGATCCGGGGAAAGAATACGGTCAAGCATACAGGGGCGGAGCATACGGTAATCGAAAGACTCAGGCAGTATAACGAACGCTATGTCAGGGAGACCATGCATATTCTGAAGTATGCCTTCCAGTCCACATTGATGCTCGAATTCATCACGATACTCGGCATCGGACTGATTGCACTTGAAGTGGGGCTGCAGATCATCATTTTCGATGGTATCACCTTCTATGCGGCCTTCTTCACACTGCTGCTCGCTCCTGAATTCTACAATGCCCTGAAGGTGCTCGGCATCGAGTTCCATAACGGAAAACTCGCGCAGGGACATCTGGAACGCATAGAGGAATGGCTCGATACCGATTCCGACAGGAGCGACTACAGGACATTTGATGCAGCGCCCGAGTCCGTTGCACTAAGGAACGTCTCCATCGGCCATGGGCAGGATATGCTGCTCGAAAATGTCGATATGGCACTGCCGGAGACGGGTTTCATTGCCATCACCGGCCCATCGGGCATCGGCAAAAGTACGTTCATACGCATGCTGCTTGGCCTGCATCGGCCAAGGAAGGGTACTGTCGCTCTGTCAGATGAAGATGTCGGATACATTTCGGACGAGGTCTACTTCTCGGACACCACGATCCAAGAATATGTTTCAGATGGTGAGTATGGGGAGGCGGATGTTATCAGTATACTGGATCAGCTCAGGCTGATGGACAGTCTCGACAATCTGGAGAAAGGCATCCATACACCGATAGTGAACCACAACATCCCACTCTCCGGCGGTGAAATCGTCAGACTGAAGATGGCAAGGGTGCTGATCCGTCGGCCCCGCATCATCCTGATGGACGAGCCGACCGAATTCCTTGATGCCACGACCGAGGCGCTCATCATGGAACACTTGGCTGAACTCAAGCAGGAGGCGGCAATCGTGGCAGTGGTCCACCGCAGGAAACTGCTGAAAATCGCGGACCGCCACTACACATTCAGCAACAGGCAGATCACCCTCGCGAAAGGGGAGTCATGATGGAATTCTTGAAAAATGAAAGGAAGCAGATACTCTACAGCATCATGCTTGGCCTTGTCGGTGGTCTTGTCGGCATTGCCCTGTTCGGGCTCAGCGGGTACATGATCAGCCTGAGCTTCTTCGATCCGCCATTCTTCGTCATCATACTGATCATTGCAGTCATCAAACTTTTCGGCATGATGAAGGGGGCTTTCAAGTACATTGAACGGCTCCTTTCCCATGAGGCGACTTTCCAGCTGATCGGCCGGCTCAGACTGGACTATTTCAGAAGCACGATCCGGACCGGGCGGAATACGCACAGTGTAAAGTTCATCCAGAAGCTGAACCAGTATTTCGAGCAGGTGGAGAACTATTACATCCGTATCATCTATCCATACATCGTTGCCGTACTGATTTCACTGCTCCTCATGGTGCTCTCGGTCTACTTCGGCATGGCTTTTGTGGTGCTGACAGGCGGGATTGGGCTCATGCTGCTCTTTGTCATTCCAAAGGTTTTTGAAGGACGGATGTCGAAAGCGCTCGAAGCAAGGGAGGCCACGGATGATGCCCTCTACAGCAGGCTCTATCACTTCATCCATGACTATACAGACCTATGGGTGACAAAAAGGGCGGGGAGGGAAGAGGCGCGCCTCTCCCCTGATATGGAAAGGATCAGAAGGAATGAGGACAAGGTGGCCATGTATGAAGCAGCGATGCAGTTCATTGCCCAGCTGGTCCAGATTTCAGCAATCATCCTGATCATCCTTATGCTCCAGGAAGATACACCGCTGTGGGTGCCGATGGTGATGCTCATTGCCCTGAGCTATTTCGATCTGGCAATGCCCGTAATGAATCCTGCTAGCCAATACCGGAGGGTGAGGGCGGCAGTATCAGAACTGGAAACGGATGTGCCCCAGGAGGAGACGGGGGCGCATTCTGAAGTGACGGCAATCCAGGTGGCAGGACTGGACTTCCGTTATCCGAATGCATCGCTTGATGTACTGAAGGATATATCTGTGACATTCAAAAAAGGCGAGAAGCATGCCATCATCGGCAGCAGCGGTTCCGGCAAGACGACTTTGATTGAACGCGTCATCCATGGAGACCCGGCAGTGACCCTCTATAATGGGGACAAAGAGGCAGGTCACAGTGCATTGAGGGGCAATGCTTCAATCATGCCGCAGCAGCTGGATTTCTACAACGCGACGGTGATGGATAACATCACTCTGTTCGGACATGTCGAAAGGTCGCAGGCAGAAGCCGAAAACGATCTGGAGGCGTTGGGAATGGCGCACTATGCACCAGAGACAGCCATCGAATTCACCGGCAGGCTGTCGGGTGGTGAACAGAAGCGGCTCCATTTCATCCGCATGCTGGCTGAAGACAAGCCACTGTGGATTATGGATGAGCCGACGGCACGGCTGGATGACCGTCTGAAGCAGAAGATATGGGACCGCATACTCTCAAAGCCGACACTCATCATAAGCACGCATGATCTCAGCAGGCTCGAAGCATTCGATTTCATCCATTATATGGAGCAGGGACGCATCATCGAATCGGGTCCATACGAAGAGCTGATGCAGCAGAAAGGTGCAGTATACCAGGCAGTCCAGCGCTTCAAAGACTTGCTATAGTATTATATTTCAGTAAATGCTACACTGGTTGAAACATAACGTGGCGTGAAAGAAGGGATAAACATGAAAAAAATAGCAGTGGTAACGGATTCCGCTTCCGGTGTCGATTATGCATACAAGGAGAAGCATGACGTCAAAGTGCTTCCAATGTCTGTCATCATCAATGGTGTCGCCTATAGGGATGGCATTGATGCGACGACTGAAGAAATATATGACATGCTGAAGGAAAGCGGGGAAGGGGCAAAAACCTCCCAGCCGACCATCGGCGAGTTCATGGAAATATATGAAGCACTTGAAGCGGATGATGACTATGAAGCAGTCATAGCCATCCACGCATCGAGTGAGCTTACAGGCACATACCAGAGTTCGATCAGTGCATCGGAAGGCATGTCAAAGCCTGTATATGTCATCGATTCCCGTATCGGCAGCTATCCGATGAAGCAGATGGTCGAGCATGCAGTGGAGGCCAGGGAGTCGGATAAGGATATAGAGGAAGTCGTTGATGAGATCAGGGAGATGACTACACAGACCCAGCTCTACCTCCTCCCCCAAAGCTTCAGTCAGATGAGGAAAAGCGGAAGGGTATCCGCTTCCCAGTCAATGCTTGCCTCTGTACTCAATATCCATCTGAAACTTGAATTCGATGATGGCAAGGTCGTCGTCGGAGAAAAGCTGCGTACCAAAAAGAAGATAGTCAATGCAGTGCTTGAAAATCTCGAGTCGCACATAAAGGAAGACGCGGTGGAAACAATCGGCATTGTGCATGCCGGCAGTTCGAGTCTGGTGGATGAATGGAAAAGGAAGATCAAAGAGCGATTGCCCCAGGTCGATTTGGTAGTCGAACCCCTGGTTACTGTAGCCGGGGTGCACACCGGACATGGCACAATTGGATTCGGGTTTACAAAAGGCCGATAGGAAATGCGATTCGGAATCAGTTCCGGATCGCAATTTTTTCTGCAAGTCCGAAAAAGCATGGAGGCCAGGAGTGGCGCTTGGACATAAAGCCTACATATTATATTAGGAATAAAAGTGACTGGTAGTAGCAAGGGGAAAGCCGATTATGGTAAAATGACTATAATTATTAACTTTTGGGAGGTGACTACAATTGGGAAGGCGGATTTGAAATTTCATGTGCCGACTGAGATGTTAGAAGAGAATCGTTACCCTGTTTCAGAAAGCACTTTACGCGAAAATTGTAGTCATATATTACCGGAGGTGAATCCCTTCTAGACAAGGGAACTAATTGGACATAACCACGATATGGAACTTAACTTTATTTGTAATTCTTATATTACTCACAATGCTTTTTGTAGGATCTGAATTTGCACTCGTCAAAGCAAGGCTTTCCCGCATCGATCAGCTCATTGAAGAAGGAAACAGGAAAGCGCGCCGCGTGCGCAAAATGACATTGGAACTCGACTATTACCTATCCGCATGTCAGCTGGGTATTACTGTAACTGCCCTTGGTCTCGGCTGGATCGGGGAGTCGACTTTCGAAGTCGTGCTGCACCCTCTTTTTGAACTGATCGGGGTACCTGATCAATTGACGACGGTATTGACCGTGGCGCTGGCATTCATCATCGTCACATTCATTCATGTTGTTGTCGGCGAACTTGCACCAAAGACAGTCGCAATCCAGTATGCTGAAAAATTGGCATTGATACTTTCAGGCCCCCTGTATTTCTTCGGAGTCATCATGAAACCACTGATCTGGACGATGAACGGCGCAGCAAGATTCCTCGTCAGACTCGTCGGGTTCAAGGATGTGCCCGTTGAACAGGCCCACTCTGAAGATGAGCTTAAGATTATAATGACACAAAGTTATCAAAGTGGAGAAATAAATCAGACGGAACTGGCATACATGCAGAACATCTTTTCATTCGATGAAAGGCTGGCAAAGGACATCATGGTGCCAAGAACACAGATGATCACACTGACGGACCCTGTAAATATCGAAGATGTACTGGAAAATGTCAAAGAGCATAACTATACCCGCTACCCTGTAACCGAGGAGAGTGGGGACAAGGACCAGATCATCGGCTTCCTCAATGTGAGGGAGTTTCTGACGAACCATGTGTCGGATGAAGAAGTCAGACCAGAGGATCATATACATGAAATACCGATGCTTACTGAAGTCTCCCGCATCAGTGACGCACTGGTGAAGATGCAGCGTGAGCGTGTGCATATCGCACTCATCATCGACGAGTACGGTGGTACAGCGGGTATGATCACGATGGAGGATATCCTTGAAGAGATCGTCGGAGAAATCAGGGACGAATTTGATGAGGATGAGGAACCTGATATTGTCAAGGTCGAGGATAACATCTATCATATAAATGGACGCGTACTGCTCGATGATCTCAATGAGCAGTTTGACATCACATTCGACAACAGTGACGACATCGATACCATCGGCGGTTGGCTGCAGAGCGTCAATACCGATATCGAAACGGATGACTATGTCAATACGGAAGAAGACAAATGGATTGTACTCGATATGGATAACCATCTGATCAAACAGGTTGCGCTGCTCAAAGGCTATAACCAGTCTAATGATGATAATGAAGAGGAATAGAAATAGAACCCCACAGAGTGGGGTTCTATTTTTGTGCATGCGTACCGGATTCAAGATACTTGTATAAATCATAATCGAGCGGTCTCTCCATCACCATGTTCATCGTCACTACAGGTTTGCCCGTGCCATCGTTCATCCTTGTCTCCTCCAGTGTCTGATAGTCGATATGGCCTTCACCGAGGTAGTAGAATGTGGTTCCTTCATCATCGTCCTTCTTGACGAAAATATGAATTGGGGCACCCTGCCTGTGTGCGTGGAGGATGGTTTTAATCTCTTTGGACTCGAGTGTACGGTTGCTGCGGGTGAACCACTTGAGCGTATTTGGGTCAAGGAACTGGTCCTCGTACCTGATGGTGTCTTCAATATCCTCGTTCTTATGATAGGTGATGAATACTGGACAGGTCCCGTGCTTGTATTTGTAGCCGTATAATGTGGAGGACTCATCCTTATCCCAGTTGAGGAGGCGACAGGCATCCTTCCGGGAATACTTGCGGTTGATCGTCAGGGAATTCGATTGGTCGTACTCCTTGCCGAGAGCAAGGGACAGTTCCATGACTTGACTGACATGTTCCCTGACTACAGGATTCTCCAGAGCACTGGAGAATGTATCGGAAGGATGGATGAAGTCACCTGCAACTTCAATGAGCGGCTCACCGTATTTCTTTATGTCCTGCTGCGTGTGAAATGCGTGGGTGAGGACCCGAAGAAGCGAATGCATCGTATCATCGGTCATATGATAGCCCCGCCTATGCATATCCAACTGGAAATCCCTCATATTGACCGGTGATTCGATGACCTGCTGCAGCAGGAGGGTCTCATGGATGCGCTTGCCATCAGCGATCTCCTTGGAAAGGAAAGCCAGAACCTGATGATCATTCTTTGATATGCTCAGATCCTTCTCTTTGATTTTAACCAGGAATTCCAGATAATGGCTGTACTTATGCAGTATCACCAGTGGATCGATGACATCCGTATCATCATGGAAATCAATGAGCGTGGGAAGCCTGCCGATTTTATTTTTAAGGTACAGGTGCATTTCCTTCAGGAAACTCTGGCTGTTGAGTGTCGTTGTGCTGATGGACCTGTATATCTTTTCCTTGGCAATTGATTCAAAATTGATGGTGGAGACGCCGCTGATTGCATCCCGGTCTATGAGGGATTTCCTGAGCCTGTCCTTGTTGTATGACCTGTCGCCTGTGAGGGCGATGGGAATCATGTAGTTGTTCCTGTAGTTGCCGATGAAGTCGATGACCGTCAAGTATTCCTTGTCATCATGCTTTCTGAGCCCCCGGCCAAGCTGCTGGATGAAGATGATGCTCGACTTTGTCTGACGCAGCATGACCACCTGGTTGAGGGATGGGATGTCGACGCCTTCATTGAATATATCCACCGTGATGATGTAATCGAGCCGCCCATTTTCCAGTTCCTTGATCGTCTGCAGGCGCACCTGCTGGGGATCATCACCAGTCAGTGCCCGGGTTCTGTAGCCGCGCATATTCAATGCCTGGCTGAGCTCTCCAGCTTCCTTCCTGTTGGACACGAACATCAGCCCCCTGAGCGTCTCGCCGGAATGGCCGTAGTATTCGATCTTTTCCACAAGATGTGCGACCCGATCATTGCTGGTCAGTTGTCCGAGCGCAGTCGTATCGTCGATGCTCATGCCGTCCTTCTCGTAATCGGTGACGCCGAAGTAGTGGAAGGGCGCCAGAATCTCCTCCTCCAATGCCTGCTGGAGGCGGATTTCATAGGCGATGTTGTAGTCGAACAGGCTGAATATCTCCATGTCATCCGTCCGTTCGGGTGTGGCAGTCATGCCAAGCAGAAATTCCGGATTGAAATGATTGAGAATCTTCCTGTATGTCGCCGCGCTGGAGCGGTGCGCTTCGTCCACGATGATATAATCGAAATCATCCGGATCGAACTGTTCCAGGTTGGCCGTTTTAGACAACGTCTGGACAGTGGCAAAAAGGTATTTCACATCCCTCCTTTTTGTACTGCCGCTGTATATTCCAAATTCTGATTGGGATGCATCGAGCAGGTTTGAAAAGTCGTTCATGGATTTCTCCAGAATCTGTTCCCGATGCGCCAGGAAAAGCATGCGACCGGGTCTGTACTGCTGCACATCAAAAGCTGCCAGATATGTCTTCCCGGTACCGGTGGCGGAAACCACAAGTCCCTTATCCTTTCCGGCTCTCCGCAGACCGGCCAGTTCGATCAGGGCCTCCTTCTGCATGATATTCGGCTGGATGACCTGACCGGTCAGGGCTTTGTGCTGATATCTGGACCTATCTTCGATGACTTCCAGCACCTTCCGCTGTTCCGGCTGTTCAACATGGGTCTGTTCATACTGCCGGATCCATTCGGCATCTACAGTTGTGGATTCTTCCCATAACTTTTCGAATTGGCTGTTGAAATGCTGGATGACCGCTCCATTTTCAAGGCTTGTCAGCTTGAGGTTGTATTCGTAGTTCTTTTTCAGTGCAGCATCCGTAAGGTTGGAACTGCCGATGAACATGGAGGAATAGTGGCTGTTTTTGAAGACATACCCTTTTGCATGGAAACCTTCCTTGTCGGCCACCCTGACCTCAAGGTTCGGTATGTTGAGCAGTGCTTTGAATACTTTGGGCCTGTTGAAGTTCAAATATGTAGAGGTGATGATCCGTCCGCCCCTGTTCCTTTTCGCAAGTTCATAGAGCGCCGTCTTCAAAGTCGCCAGTCCGCCTTCAGTAATGAAGGCGACGGATATGGAGAACGAAGTACAGCCTTCCATTTCATCAAGCATGGAAGAGAGTACATTCTCCTCTTTGGAATTGATGATTATGCGTGGTGGATGATGGCCAATCTTGTGAGTATGCTGGTCCAGGAAACCTTGTTCGTATGCATTCAATAAATTATCTCTGTTCACTTCCATATAATTACACCTCTTTCTCTTCATTATATGAGAGTAGGGGATACTTTCCAAGATCTCCTTCGCACTTTCAAAAATATTCAAAATGATTATGGGGATGTGATAAAATGAAACTAACAAACGAGGGTGGTGTCCAAATGGGTATTTTTGAGTTTCTTGTCACAATCGTCCCGGTTGCACTTTTCTTTTCCATTCCGCTCTACGCCATCAACGTCGGACATAGGCAGAAGAAGGAGAAGCTTGAAATCCGGAGGCTCCAGGAGGAGAAGGAGCTGGAACGGCTCAGGCAGGAGAACTTCCTGCTTGAGAATAAGCACATGCAGATTGAACTCGACCGTATGAAGGAAGAAAGCGAGCAGCGGCGTCTGGAAGATTCCAAGGAATCGCGCTGGCTGATAAAGGATACTAAAGACGAAATCACAGAAAAAAAGACCTCGTAAAGTAAATTACGAGGTCTTTTCACGTATTATGCCCTGTTGCCGCCAAGTGCTTTCATAATGAATGAAACAATAAGAATTAAAATGATTGCACCGAGCAGACCACCGATAATACTTACACCGCCGACTTCCGGTCCAAAGCTCAAGCCGAGTGCATTTGCAATGGCAGCACCGACAAGTCCTGCGATGATGTTTCCAATGATGCCGAATGGTACGTCTTTACCGATAATGAGTCCGGCGAGCCATCCGATGATGCCGCCTACGATCAATGTGATAATCCAACCCATGGATAATTCCTCCTTGTGTCTTGATTGTCTGTTTTAACATAAGAAATAAAACTTCTTTCTAGTAGAATAAATACCCATGGACTGGCTTTTCTAAACAAAATTATGAAATTTTTGCTGATCTCATCTCTTCCTTCCTGTACCGTCTCATGATGAAGAGGAAGAGGATGAGTGCCAGTGTGACACTGACCGCACTGGAGAAATAGATGGTGCTGTAGCCGAACGCCTCGGCAACGAAGCCATAGCTGATGGCACCGAGTCCGACACCGAGATCGAAGGCGGAAAAGAACGTTGCGTTGGCCATGCCGCGGCGGTTGTTCTCGACGCGGTTGACCGCCCAGGCCTGAAGCGCCGGCTGCACACATCCGAAACCGAAGCCGTAGAGTGCGGCTGCCACGAACAGAAATATCGGCGTCGGCAGGAAGCCGAGCAGAATCATCGCTGCAATGATGGCCAGGGAGCCCGGGATGAATACGATGGTGATGCCATGTCTGTCATACAGTCTGCCGGCGAGTATGCGGGAGAGCATCAGGAATGCTGCATATATGACAAAGTAGAACTGGATGTAGGTGGAGTCGAATCCCTTCTCATACGTATAGACCGGCAGGAATGTGGCGATGCCGCCGAATGTCACGGTGATGAAGAAGAGCAGTGAGGCGGGAGCCAGTGCACGCCGCTCTACAATGTCGAAGTGCGGATAGGATTCCTTCTGCTTGCGTGTATCAGCGACTTTCTCCGGTTTGTCGTATTTGATGTTGGCAGCGAGGATGATTGCGGTGAGGCCGAGCAGGCCGCATATCGCAAACAGCATCGTAAAGGAGATGTGGTTGACCAGGAACAGCCCGAGTGCCGGACCGAAGGCAAGCGCAATGTTACCGCTCAGCCCGTAATACCCGAGTCCTTCCCCACGGCGTTTCCTTGGCACGAGGTCTGTGGCGATTGTACCGGCGGAGGTGCTGGAAAGCCCCCATCCGACCCCCTGGATGATTCTGACCATCAGCAGCATGAGGATGGTGAAGCTTGCGGCAAGGGAGAACATGGAAACGACGAAGAGTGCGAGTCCAGTCAGGAATACCGGTGCCCGGCCCTTCGTGTCCAGAAGCTTGCCCGCACTCGGCCGTATGAGCAGTGCAGAGAAAGTGAATATCCCCACAACAATTCCAATCCAGCGGTCGCTCGCCCCGATTTCCTGGACGAACAGCGGCAAGGTGGGCAGGGTCATCTGGAACGCGGTAAATATGAAGAAATTGACGATGACGATGAGTATAAAGTCTTTTGTCCATATTTTCTGGTTTTGATCCGACATGTAATTTCAACCTTCTTACTTTTGATTGTTTTTTATGGAGATGATTTTATTTCGAAAATCGAAAAAAGGAATAATATTCATTCTACATCAATGAAATTAATTTTTCATCCGTCATAGAGAGTATATCCTTATTTTCTTAAACAAATCCGAATGTGGTAAAATAGGAGGAAATTAAGACAAAGGACAAATCTGTACTGATGAAAATACTCATGATAGACAATTACGACTCTTTTACATATAATCTTGTCCATTATCTGGAGGACAATTCCGAGGTGACGGAGGTGATGGTCCGGACACCGGATGAGCTGGGTCAGCTTTGCCTGGAGGACGTTTCGGGCATCATCATCTCACCGGGCCCTTCCCATCCGGCAGACCGCCAGGAAGTGATGGATTTCATCGAAGGGTGCTGGCATGCGTATCCCATACTCGGCATCTGTCTTGGCCATCAGATGCTCTGGCATATGGCCGGAGGGATGGTCGGACGCGGGGTGCGCCCGATTCATGGCCACATATCGGAAATCAACCATGATGGCCAGGGGCTGTTCCGCGGTCTGCCCGGTGCCTTTACAGTCACCCGGTACCATTCACTCGTCTGCTCGGGGGAAGCGCCCCGCGGGTTCATCGTCTCGGCCCGGACAACGGATGGTGTCGTGATGGCAATACGCCACGAGCGCTATCCGGTCTACGGACTGCAGTATCATCCCGAGGCGATCCTCTCCGAGTACGGCAGGGAGCAGTTGGGACGGTTCATCAGTGTGCTGAAGGAAGGTGAAATGGATGCAGGTCCATGTAAAGTTTAAAAAGGCGGGCAGGACGGAAGAATTTTATTTTACGGAGCCTGTCGAAGTGATGACTGAACAATACATGTCGCTGGATGAAGCGCTGGAGCGCGCCCAGCACCATGCTGAGGGGGCACGATATGTGATTCCGGCCCTCAGCTACGAGGCGAAGGAGGGCGGCCCGTTTATCATCGGCGTCTTTGAAGCACCGGTGGACAGGGCGGCGTTCCTGAAGGATTATGATGGCGATGGTGTATACATGATGGGGGAACCCGTCTTCACAGAACCACCCGGAAAAATTATGGCGGACATCGAAAAGATCCGAAACAGCATAAAAGACGGCCATACGTATCAGGTCAACTACACGACCCGGCTCAAAGGCACTTTTTCCGGGGACGCCCATGCTCTGTTCGAACAGCTCATCGCAAAGAACAATGGTGACTATACGATGTTCATCCACTGGAAGGGGAGGGCAATCGTGAGCTGCTCGCCGGAACTCTTTTTCGAAGTGGATGCAGCCGGAAAGATTTCGACCCGGCCAATGAAAGGCACAGCAAGAAGGTATGACGACCCGGTGAGGGACCAGGAGAGTTTTGAGTTTCTGAAGCATTCGGGCAAAGATCGGGCGGAGAATGTAATGATCGTCGATCTTCTGCGCAACGATCTGTCGAAAGTGGCCAGAAAAGGCAGCGTACATGTGCCTGAACGCTTCACGATCGAGCACTATGATACGGTCTATCAGATGACTTCGACAGTCGAAGCGGAACTGGCAGAAGGCACAGGGCTGCCGGATGTGATCGAAGCCCTCTTTCCGTGCGGATCGATCACCGGGGCGCCGAAGCAGTCGACGATGGAGATCATCCGTGAACTTGAGCGCACGCCCAGGGGCTTCTATTGCGGCACTCTCGGCATCATGCATCCGGACGGCTCCCAAGTATTCAATGTCCCCATCCGTACGCTGTATATCGAAGGGGGCCGATATGAATATGGCACAGGCGGCGGCATCACCTACGATTCCATACCCGAAAGCGAGTATGATGAAATGGTCGCCAAGACTGCCTTTCTTGAAGACGGAAGATACAAGCTGATCGAGACGATGCGTCTCGAGTCCGGGACCGTCAGGCGATTCGGGCTGCATGAGAAGCGTGTCCTGAAATCGGCACGTGCCCTTGCCTTCTCGCCGCCGGACTTCAGGAGCGAAGTCATGTCATACATTGAGAAGCACGGCCTAAATGGGATGGACGACATCTGCAGGCTCCGTGCAGTCGCCGATGCCGCAGGCCGGCTGACACTCTCACATGGAGAAGTTGAAGATATGTCGCACGCAGATGCCCGGCTCGCGGAAGGGCCGATTAATGCATCCCCGATGTTCCTGACGAATAAAACGACGGTCAGGCACCATTATCACAGTGTGAGCGATGATTTCCCCATCGTTTTATATTATAATGAATATCAGCAACTGACCGAATTCAATATCGGCAACCTGGTCGTTGAAGAGGATGGGGAATTCCATACACCACCCGTCACCAGCGGTCTGCTTGATGGCGTGATGCGGCAGTGCCTGATGGCACAGGGAATTTTGACAGAACGGGACTATTCCCTGGAATCATTCCTTGAAAAATATGAGAACGGCAGTATAAAAATTTATCTGATCAACAGCCTGAAAGAATGGGTGGGGATCAATCTGAATATTCCGGGGTGAAGGCATGTTAACTCTCTTTTTAATAATATTGGTGATTGCGATTGTGATGTTTACCCATTTCGTAGTGACATACCTCATTGAAAATGATGTCAAGATCGTGGGGGTGCTCCTCGCTTTTGTCGGAGTCATCGCAGCCATCATCATCGTACAGTTCATCATCAGTGGGATCACCGATTTCGTTGCGGGTGAATTGGATATTTTCTACAGGGATAATTAGGAGAACATTTGAGGAGGAACCAGTCATGATTTTTGCAAATGGGGATTGCTATGTCACATACCAGCAGCCGGAACCGATCGATTCCACGAAGCGGGTGGAACTGGAGCAGGCATTTGAAGAAGGGGACCACGTCTATCTGAGGGACATGGTCACGACCGAGCACACACTCACTTTCTACTATTCTCCCATCAGAGTGATGGAAGAGAGGAACACCATTGAACCCGGTGATATCATCATAGAGGAAGTCGGGGAATTTCTCACAGGAATGGAGTTTTCAATATGAGTCTAATCATACAGGACAGCGGGATGCTGACGCTTCTGCAGACACTGGACCCCGAGGATTCCGCCAGGGGCAATGAATACAACGGAGCCTGCGACCGACTTGCTCATCAGCTTGCCAACCAGCTTGTAGGGAACAGCCCCGATCAGCCGACCATCGAAATGACGTTGCGCCCGGGGGCAATCAAATTCACAGAGCCGACCATCGTCGCCTTCTCAGGTGCGGAATTCAAGGCGAAGTCCGGCGACCGCAACATCTTCATCAACAGGATATATATGTTCGATCGTGGAGATGAGCTTGTATTCGGAGAATCCACAAGAGGGAACAGGGTCTATCTGGCTGTTGCCGGCGGCATCAAAGTCGAAGGATCGAATATTCTGCAGTCCGGTGATGAGGTCATCATGTGCCGCAACTATACTGCACAGCATGATGAGCTTTTCAATATGCTTAAGCAGCAGAATGAAGTGAACTGGGGTGTCGACACCTATGCGCTCGTTGAAGTGTATCTGTCAGACACGTACCATGTGGTCAGGCGTCCGGATGTGCCGGAGGAAGTCTATAGGGCCATCGAAGCCAATGAGTACACGGTGAGGAATGAGAAATACCGTGCGGCCCTGTACCTTGAAGGTGATGAGGTGGACATGGTTCCCGGTGGCATCGAACATCCGGGCCTCAAGGGTGGGGTATATATTGCAGACGGCCAGCCTGTCATTGCATTGAACGACTTCAATGACAATACGACTGCACCGCATGCCGGTACGATACCATCCTATCATCTGCACAAGCTCGTCCAGAAGCGTGCAGGCTCCAAAATACGCTTCAAATGCATCGAGGCGGAAGATGCGCATGCGAACCTGTATGCCCACCACCTGTGGGTGAAAAGCCTGTTCAAGGCCATCGACTACAAGCTGTCGAAGGAGCTTATCAAAGAAAAGATGTAGCGTGCGATCCCAGGGCGGCGGCCCTGGGATTTTTTTGATGATTTCTGGCAAAATTTAAATCGCCAGCAACAATTGGGCTGAAAAATAAGGTATAATGATGTATCAGAAATAATGGACTTTTGGTAATGACCAGTGAACGGTGGGATCGGTTTTGATATGGAAAAAATTTTGAAGCAGTATTTTGGATTTGAAAATTTCAGACCTAAACAAAAGGAAATCATAGAATCGGTCGTAAGCGGCCACAATACTCTGGGCGTGCTGCCGACAGGATCAGGGAAGTCGATCTGTTTCCAGGTGCCGGGTCTGGAGATGAAGGGCCTGACGCTTGTCATCTCCCCGCTGATCTCATTGATGCGGGACCAGGTGGGGACGTTGAATGCACAGAACATTCCGGCGGCCTACTTGAATTCGACCCTGAAAAAGAAGGAAATAGATACTGTGATGTCGGGCCTCGAATCGGGCCGGTACCAGTTTCTCTACGTGGCGCCGGAGCGTTTTAATAACGAAGAGTTCCGACAGCTGATCAGCCGGCTGGACGTTTCCCTGATTGCATTTGACGAGGCGCACTGTATTTCAAAGTGGGGCCATGACTTCAGGCCGAGTTATCAGAACATCATCCCTGTATTGAAGGAACTCGTGCCGGAGGCGACTACGGTTGGACTGACTGCCACGGCAACGGAGGAAGTCCAGGAAAACATCCAGGAGCTTCTGGACATCAAAGGGGCACATGTATATACGACAAGTGTCGCCCGGGAGAACCTGCATCTCAGCGTCAATCCGACATATCAGCGTGAGCAGTTCATAGAATCCTACATCAAAGACCGTCCCGGTGCTCCCGGCATCGTCTATGCGGCCACACGTGCAGAAGTGGAGAAGATATCGCTCCACCTGGAAGAGCATGATGTTGAAAATGTCATCTACCATGGCGGCCTCGGCAAAGAGGAGAGGAACCGCAACCAGCGGCTGTTCATTACAGGGGAAGTGAACATCGCTGTAGCGACGAACGCTTTCGGCATGGGGATAGACAAGCCCGACATCCGCTTCATCATCCACCATAACCTGCCGGGCGATCTCGAGAGCTACTATCAGGAAATCGGGCGTGCCGGCCGGGATGGGGAGATCAGCGAATGCATCCTGATGTCCAGTCCGCGTGACGTCAACCTCCATCAGTTCTTCATCGACCGATCAAGCTCGACGGAACAGTACAAGGATCACATGCGTGCAAAGCTCGACCGTATGATCCAGTACAACCGGACGAACAAGTGCCTGAGCAGCTTCATCATCAAATACTTTGATGCAGATGAATATGTAGTGGAGTGCGGGAAGTGCTCAAACTGCCGGAATCCCGGACGCACATATGACATGACGCTCGAAGCGAAGCTTGTCCTGAACCTTCTGGCGCAGAGCGAGATGCCTGTGACCAAGGAGCAGGCCATCCAGATACTGCGGGGGGAGGCGGCTGAAAACGTCCTGGCATTCAACCTGGATACACTGAGTGCATTCGGCACGATGGAGAGCTATCTGACGAGCGAAGTCAACCATATACTGGAGGAGCTCATCTACAGGGGCTACGTGCATCTGAGGGACGAGCAGCTCTATATTGTGGACCGGAGCAGGAAAGTGATGAATGGATCGGCCACACTCCATACCGTGCCTTTCAGAAGGTTTTTTAATGAAAAGGTGGATATCAGCACAGCCTCCTCGCCGAATGAGATACTGTATGAAAAGCTGGTGGAGACGAGGCGCCGCCTTGCCGAGAAGCATGGCGTGGAGGAAGCGTCCATATTCACGGACAATGTACTCAGGGATTTTGCCAAGAAGGTGCCCGAAACCAAGCAGGATATGGTGCATATCCAGGGGGTCGGAAACTACAAACTGAAACATTACTGCCCAGAGTTTCTCGAGACGATCAATGCATACAAGAGGCAGATGACCGAAACGGAATAATCCAAGCCGGCCGATGGCCGGCTCTTGTCGTTACATGGTGGAGTGCTTCGGCGGCCTGTTCTTCATGAACATGTAGAAGCTGGCTGAAAAAATGATGATGTAGCCGAAGATGGACAGCATGTCCGGCACTTCATTGAAGAAGACGATGCTGAAGATTGCCGTATAGAGTATCGTGGAATAGAAGAATATCGATATCTCCCGGGCCGGAGCATAGCTGTATGCGATGGTCAGCCCGAACTGGCCGAATGCCGCAGACAGCCCGGCGAGGACGAGCATCCAGAACTGGGATGCAGTCATCGGCTCATACTGCCAGATGAAGAATGGCAGCAGGACGGCCGAGGAGAAGAAGGAGAAGTAGAAGACCACTGTATAGAATTTTTCCCGGCTGCCAAGGACCCTGAGGACCGTATAGGCTCCTGCTGCGAACAGTGCCCCGAGCACCCCGACCACGGCATACAGCGTCTCACTCGACATGGAGGGCTTGATGATGAAGACGGCACCGATGAAGGCGATGAGGATGGCAATCATCTGATATTTGCGGATGTATTCCTTGAGGAAAACAGCGCAGAGTATTATGGTGAAGAAGGGGCTCAGCTTATTGAGTATGTCCGCATCGCTCAGCACCATCCTGTCGATTGCGAAGAAGTTGAGCAGGACACCGGTGACACCAAGTGTCGAACGCAGCATCAGCAGCCCCTGGTTCTCCCGGCGGCCAAAAAGCTTCTCCCTGTAGTATAATGCCAGGGAGAGGGAGACGATCATCGCAACGAAATTCCTGAAGAACGCCTTCTGGACCGTCGGCAGATCCCCGCTGTATTTTACGAAAAGGGCCATGAGACTGAAGCCCAATGACGAGATGAGAAGGGCGATGATGCCCTTTGTTGTATTACTCATTTAAATGCAGCTCCATAATAAAATTTTTGATGAAATTTTTATTTCACAGTTGTATGAAGACAGAGTTTTACCAAAAAATTTTTGGTCGAATTTTTGCTATAGTATAACATACATATGGTGCGACTTTGGCTATATTTAAGTGATATTATTCCCAATGAAATGTCTTATTATGCCATTGATAATTATGGATGATTATGTCATTATAGAACGTGCAATACACATATATTGTGTGTAAATTTTCAGTAGGGCACAATATATAGTGTTTACTTACTTTAAGAAGCGTGTAAAGAGAGAATAGAAGCAACCCATGATTTTCGGACGAGAGTTCGATTATTTTATTTTGCAGGACTAGAAATGAGGGGGCGTTGGCATGCTGATTGCATTCTATTCCATGACGGGGAATACCAGACGCTTCATCAGGAATTCCGGGGTGGCTGAACACTACGACACCTATGAAATCACTGCTTCAAACAGCAGTGGACAGATCCGGGAACCCTTCATACTCGTTACCGGAACCTATGGCTTCGGCGGGGTACCCGATGAAGTGAAGTCGTTTCTTGAAGTGAACCACGAATTGATGGTGGGTGTCGCGTCAAGCGGCAACCGGAACTGGGGGAACAACTTTGCGCGTGCCGGAGAGCATATCAGTGACGAATACGGAGTACCATTGCTGATGAAGTTTGAGCTTCATGGAAACCAGAAAGACAGAGAAGAATTCATTGAAAAGGCAGGGGCTATGCATGAAAGTCTTGGACGAGAAAAAATACAACCATATTGAACTGAATAATGAAGTGACAAAACGCGATGAAACAGGTTTTTATCAGCTGCATAAAGACCAGGAGGCCCTGGCGGTGTTCATGGAGGAGGTCAAGGACAAGACCATCCATTTCGACAGCGAGCTCGAACGTCTGCACTACCTCGTGGACAACGATTTCTACTATGACCTGTTCGCGGAGTATTCCGAAGAGGATGTAATGGACATCGTCACGTATGCAGACAGCATTCCATTCCAGTTCAAGAGCTACATGGCAGCGAGCAAGTTCTTCAAGGACTATACATTGAAAACGAATGACAAGAAGCAGTATCTGGAGGACTACAAGCAGCATGTGGTGATTGTGAGCCTCTACCTGGCGAAGGGCAACAAGGAACAGGCGAAACGCTTCATCCTGTCGATGATCGAGCAGCGCTACCAGCCGGCGACACCGACATTCCTGAACGCAGGCCGTGCACGCCGTGGCGAAATGGTATCCTGCTTCCTGCTTGAAGTCGATGACAGCCTGAATTCCATCAACTACATCGATTCCACAGCCAAGCAGCTTTCCAAGATCGGTGGCGGTGTGGCAATCAACCTGTCCAAACTGCGTGCCCGTGGGGAAGCGATAAAAGGCATCGAAGGCGTGGCCAAAGGTGTACTTCCGGTGGCCAAAGCGCTGGAAGGCGGATTCGGCTATGCCGATCAGCTGGGCCAGAGACCAGGCGCCGGTGCAGTCTATCTGAACATCTTCCATTATGATCTGCCTGAATTCCTGGATACGAAGAAAGTGAATGCGGATGAAGATATCCGCCTTGCAACGATCTCCACCGGACTCGTCGTCCCGTCCAAGTTCTTCGACCTGGCCAAGAACAACGATCCATTCTATCTGTTCGCACCGCATACGGTCGAACGCGAATATGGCCAGTCATTGGACGATATGAACCTCGATGAGATGTACGATGAACTCGTTGCAAACGACAAGGTGAAAAAGCGCGAGATGGATGCACGCGAGATGCTCAATACGATTGCACAGACACAGCTGCAGTCCGGCTATCCGTACATCATGTTCAAGGACAATGCCAATAAGGTCCATCCGCTGAAGGATATCGGACAGATCAAAATCAGCAACCTCTGTACAGAGATCTTCCAGCTTCAGGAGACATCAACAATCAATGACTACGGTACGGATGACGAAATCCGCCGTGACATCTCCTGCAACCTGGGGTCGCTGAACATCGCCAATGTAATGGATTCCGGCAAGGTGCGCGACTCCGTTCATGACGGCATCGAAGCGTTGACCGTCGTCAGTGATGACACTGCGATTGCGAACGCACCGGGCGTCAAAAAGGCGAATGATGAACTGCATTCCGTAGGCCTCGGAGCGATGAACCTCCACGGCTACCTGGCGAAGAACAAGATCAGCTATGAATCCGAAGAGGCGAGGGACTTTGCCAATGTATTCTTTATGCTGCTTAATTTCTATTCCCTTGAAAAATCAATGCTGATCGCCAAGGAACGCGGAGAGACGTTCAAGGACTTCGAGAAATCCGACTATGCGACAGGCAAATATTTCGAGCGCTACATTTCAGAGGCGGTGGAGCCGAAATCCGAAAAGGTTGCGGCCCTTTTCTCCAATATCCACATCCCAAGCCAGCAGGATTGGGAGGCACTGCGTGATGAAGTGATGGAAAATGGCCTGTTCCATGCGTACCGCCTGGCAATTGCGCCGACACAGAGCATCTCCTATGTACAGAATGCAACCAGTTCCGTGATGCCGATTGTGGATACGATCGAGCGCCGGACCTACGGCAACTCGGAAACGTTCTATCCAATGCCGTTCCTCTCTCCGGAGACGATGTGGTACTACAAGAGTGCATTCAATACGGACCAGATGAAGCTGCTCGATATGATTGCGACAATCCAGCAGCATATCGACCAGGGCATCAGCACAATCCTGTATGTGAATTCCGACATTTCTACAAGAGAACTGGCAAGACTGTATATATACGCACACCATAAAGGATTGAAATCCCTCTATTACACAAGGAACAAACTGCTCAGCGTAGAAGAGTGCACAAGCTGTTCCGTGTAATATAATCGAGCGACGATAAAGGAGTCATTAAAATGATTGCAGTAAACTGGAATAAAGAAGACGACATGACGAATGTCTTTTGGCGTCAGAACATCTCACAGATGTGGGTGGAATCGGAATTCAAGGTTTCCAAGGATCTGAGTTCATGGTCAAACCTTACAGAAGATGAACAGGACACATTCAAAAAGGTGCTTGCGGGGCTCACAGGCCTGGACACCCACCAGGCTGATGACGGCATGCCGCTCATCATGCTTCATACGGAGGATCTCCGTAAAAAAGCAGTGTACTCCTTCATGGGAATGATGGAGCAGATCCATGCAAAATCCTATTCCCATATATTCACGACACTCCTGTCATCCAAGGACACGAATGAACTCCTGGATGTCTGGGTGATCGAAAACGAACAGCTCAAATACAAGGCGGATAAGATTGTCGGATACTACCATAAACTCTATGGCAAGGAAGCTTCCGTATACGACCAGTACATGGCGCGTGTCGCCAGTGTATTCCTCGAGTCCTTCCTGTTCTATTCCGGATTCTACTATCCGCTGTATCTTGCCGGTCAGGGCAGGATGACGACAAGTGGTGAAATCATCAGGAAAATCCTTCTCGATGAATCAATCCACGGTGTGTTTACAGGTCTCGATGCACAATCCCTCAGAGGCGAACTCTCTGCTGAAGAGAAGGCGCATGCAGACAAAGAGATGTATGAACTGCTCAAGGCGCTCTATGCGAATGAGGAAGTCTATACCAAAGAACTCTATGACAACCTGGGTCTGACAGAGGATGTCCTGAACTATGTCCAGTACAATGCGAACAAGGCACTCTCAAACCTTGGTTTCGATGCCTACTTTGAAGAGAAGTCGTTCAACCCGATCATCGAGAATGCCCTCGATACGACAACGAAGAACCATGATTTCTTCAGCGTCAAAGGCGACGGCTATGTGATTGCGCTCAATGTCGAGCCGATTCAGGATGAAGACTTCATCTTTGATGATGTGAAATAAGGGCATCCTGTATAAAGTTAAAATGTCCCACAAAAAAGTGGCACGGAGATCACAATAGATCTTCGTGCCACTTTTCGTTTAATTGAAAACATCGTGACGCCGGAGGACTTACTCTTCAGGCTTCTCCTTCAATTCTTCACCATTTTTCCCTTCATATCTCAGGCCCCAGCCTGTCAATGCTGCGAAAAGCATGATGAGGAAAAGGAACCAGCCCTGGAATACAAATGGGAATACTGCTGTCGGTTCAACGACAGGCAACCAGTCATATGATTGGTTCCTTATTGTTTGAATCGTTGACCAGCCCAATAGAACTGGTGCGCCCCAAGGGAAGATATATCCCAATGCTGAAGTTACAGCGTCCAGCATATTCGCCCTGCGGTAACGGTGGATCCTATATTTTTCCCCGATCTCCCTCACGAAAGGTGCCGCAGCAATTTCTGCAGCAGTGTTGATCGTTATTGAACTATTCAGTATGGAGACTATTGTCCAGATGGAAAGTTCGGCGCGTCGGACAGAGTTTCTGATCCATTTGACCAGGCCTTCAGTTATCGCCGCCATCGTTCCGCCGAGCCTCATCAAATGCGCTGCACCGACTATAAGCAGAATCAGGATGGCCATGTTGAAATATCCAGTCAACCCGGAAACCAGTGCCCCTTCAACAACTGTGTCCGACTCCGGGTTAAAGCTTAAAATATCTCCCAGTGACCCGGGGGCTAATGTAATGACCAGCAGGATGGCCGATAAGATTCCCCACGTCAGGGACGTCAGGAGATGCTGGCCGGATAAGGCGAGGATGAGTACAAGAGCGAAAGGTACGAGCATGATCAATCCGTCCGGCGTGACGGAATCCAATATGGAGGCGGTTGAAGCCTGGTCGGTTGTGGAAGCGCCTCCTCCTCCGAAGATGCCAAACAGGATTGCGGCAGGAATCGCTGCAGCAATTGAATATTTGAAACGACTGCGCACAACCCCCGGTACATCTGCGTTCTGTGTAGTTGCAGAAACAATTGTCGTATCGGATACCGGTGCCAGGTTGTCACCGAATACCGCGCCAGCCAGAATGGCCGCGAACATGAATGTCGGGTCCGCCCCGACAGCGACCCCTGCCGGATACATCAGTGTACAGAACGCAACGGTTGTACCATATCCAGTGCCGACAGCAGTTGAAAAGACAGCTGCCAATAAAAAGGTAAGTGCGACGAAGAGGCCCCCTTCAACCCCTGTCACCGAACCAATCCATACCAAGCCCTCAACCAGTCCGCCGACCTGCAGTACCTGTGCGAACATGCCGGCATAGAACCAAGCCACCATCGCAATCAGACCGACCGGTTGAGCCAATCCGTCGAACAGCCCCTGGGCGTAGTCTTCCCATTTGCTTTTGCACAGAAGCAGCCCCAGGGTCACCCCGATCACCGCGCCGAGTACAAGTGCCACCTCTGATGATAGTTGCATTACACTGATGGTTATCGCCCATACTACAAAAAAGAGTAGGGGGACTGCCGCCCCAAAGGGGCCCAGACGAAAATCCAGTTTGTCTACAGTTCTTTCTCCAGTTGCACGATCCAATTCTTCGTTATTGGTCAAATTTCTTCCCTCCCCATAGTTGAACCGACACCGTTAGATGGTGTCGATTTTCACTATCATTCTAACATATACTCAGAAAACAGATAATATTCAAAATAATATCAGGTAGAGTAAAATCGATGATACGCTTGAAATGGCGCCCATAGATGGTGTTTGCAGTGAATTGAAGCAGAGCATTCATCTTGACAAAAAATATATATATCATATGATAAGGGTAGAGTTTTTCAACTGAATACAATCATTCTTTCGGGGCAGGGTGAAATTCCCAACCGGCGGTAAGCTTTGAAGCAAGCCCGCGACCTGCATCGTCCCTGACGATGTGGCTGATCCAGTGGAAGTCTGGAGCCGACAGTGAGAGTCTGGATGGGAGAAAGAATTGCAGAGCCTATTATGAAGATGGGGCTATTTGTCATACCTTCATACAGTAGTGCTTATTCAGCATTGTCAGCAATGCTTATTTCTGCATATAATTTTACAGCGCCGATGGATATTCTATTCATTGGCGCTTTTTATGTTCAGGAGGGAAAAACTTGAATCGATATATGAAGATGGCGTTTGATCTGGCCCGCATGACAGTGGGGCAGACGGGGAAGAACCCTGCAGTAGGCGCCGTCATTGTCAAAGAAGGAAAAGTGATCGGCATGGGGGCGCACCTCGGCTACGGCAAGCCGCACGCAGAGCGGCAGGCACTGTCGAGCTGCAGCGAGGAACCGGCGGGTGCAGACATCTACGTCACATTGGAGCCGTGCTCGCACCATGGCAAGACACCCCCGTGCACTGAAGCAATCATTGAAGCGGGTATCAGCAATGTCCATTACGCAGCCAGGGACCTCAATCCGAAAGTGAGCGGCCATCAGGTGCTTGCCGAAGCCGGGGTGAATGTATTCCATCAGCCGGACGAGGCGGTCGATCAGCTCTATGCACCTTTCTTCAGTCATCTGGAACGGCACCGGCCGAACGTGACGTTGAAATGCGCCATGAGCCTGGATGGCAAGCTTGCACTCGATGATGGAACGAGCACATGGATTACCGGAGAAGCGGCACGGACCGATGTCCACCAGGAGCGGCATGTCCACGATGCGATACTCGTGGGAGGCGGCACACTCATCCATGATGATCCGTTGCTCACCGCAAGAATCGAAGGAGGCGGCGCATCGCCGGTGCCGGTGGTGCTCGCAGGAGACTGGGAACTGCCTGATGGACTGAAGATTTTTGAACACCCGAAACAGGCGATCGTCTATACGACGAATGAAACAAACTTGAAACATGACGGAATATGTGAAGTGAAAGTGGGGGAATGGTCCCCTGGAGCCATACTGGACGATCTTTATGGCAAAGGCATTTCATCCCTATTTGTGGAAGGGGGCGCACGCGTCCTGACTTCCTTCATAAAAGAGGGACTATACGACCGGATATTGACTTACGTTGCCCCGAAGATATTTGGTGAATCAAGACACACACTATATAAGGAACAACCTGCTTCGATGGAAGCGGCGGTTCAGCTTGAGATGGTTGATGTTGAAAAGCTCGGGTCCGACCTTAAATTAACTTATAGAAAGGCTTGAGCATAATGTTTACAGGAATTATTGAACAGATCGGCGAAGTGAAGAAAGCGGCGGATACAGGAGAACATACGGTGTTTGAAATATTTACGGGTACATTCGATGACCTGAAACTTGGAGATTCAGTCAGTGTGAACGGAACGTGCCTGACAGTGACGGGACTCGATACGGACAGCTTCACAGTCGAGATGGTCAACGAGACGAAGCGCATAACGAGCCTCGACAGGGTGGAAGCGGGAATGCCCGTCAACCTTGAGCGGGCACTGACGCTGTCCACACGGCTCGGGGGGCATATCGTCTCCGGCCATGTGGATGGTACGGGAGAAATCACTTCCGTCCATAACGACGGCAGTGCGCTGGTCATGCGTATCGCCTGCCCGCCAACTTTGATGAAATACATGGTGAAGAAAGGCTCTGTCGCAGTTGATGGCATCAGTCTGACACTGTTCGACGTCGATCTGAAATCGTCCGAAATCATCCTCAACCTGATTCCGGAGACGCAGGAACGTACAACGCTTGCACAAAAAGACACGGGTGCACGAGTCAATATCGAGGCGGATATGCTGATGAAGCATGTGGATCATCTGCTCCACTCCTCCGGATCGTTGAATATCGACGCGCTCGAGGAAGTGGGTGAACGCCATGTTTGATACGATTGAAGCTGCAGTTGAAGATTTGAAGCAGGGGAAACTGATCATTGTTGTGGATGATGAGAATCGTGAAAATGAAGGGGATCTGGTGGGCGTTGCAGAATATATTACAGCTCGTGAAGTGAACTTCATGGCAACCCACGGCCGCGGTCTGATCTGTACGCCATTAACCGGGGAAATTGCAGAAAAGGCTGGCCTTGGTCCGATGGTCAACAACAACAGCGACCCCCACGGTACAGCTTTCACAGCCTCCATCGACCATGTCTCCACAACAACCGGCATCAGCGCCCATGAACGGTATGACACGATCCGTGCGCTGACGGATGAGAATGTTGCACCTTCCCAATTCAATGCACCCGGCCATATATTTCCGCTGGTCGCAAAGGGCGGCGGTGTACTTGAACGCATGGGGCACACCGAAGCATCGACGGACCTCGCTCGTCTGGCGGGGGCGGTGCCGGTCGGAGTGATATGCGAAATCATGAATGATGACGGCACGATGGCACGTGTGGACGACTTGAAAATCTACAAGGAGAAGCACGGCCTTAAAATGATAACGATAGAAGACCTGAAGCGGCATATGCAGAAGTTCACAGGTGTCACCCTGGAGAGCACCGTCCAGCTGCCGACGGACTATGGCCGGTTCAAGATGTACGGGTTCGTAGACAATGACACGGGCAAGGAACATCTTGCGCTTGTCCACGGCGAACTGAAGAACAATATGACCGTGAGGATCCATTCGGAATGCCTGACCGGGGACGTGTTCCATAGTCAGCGCTGCGACTGCGGGGAACAGCTCGAGCGTGCGATGCGCATCATCAACGATCAGGATGGCATCATCCTGTACATGAGACAGGAAGGCCGGGGCATCGGTCTGATCAACAAGCTCAAAGCCTATGAACTGATTGAGCAGGGCTATGATACGGTGAGTGCTAACGAGCATCTCGGCTTTGATGCCGACTTGAGGAAATATGATGTGGCGGCGGCCATGCTCCACCAGCTCGGGCTGGATGAGGTGACACTGCTCAGCAACAATCCGAGAAAAATCAAGGGGCTCGAAGAGGAAGGCATCAAGGTGAACCGGCAGAGCCACATCGTTCAGGCGAATGTCGTCAACCAGGATTATTTGAAGACCAAAAAAGAAAAACTTGGACATCTGCTCTAGGAGGCATAAACATATGAATAGAATAGACACAAAATTGATTGGTACAGACCTTAAGATTGCCATTGTGGCCGGAAGATTCAATGACTTCATCACATCCCAGCTCGTCAGCGGGGCAGAAGGGGCGCTCGTCAGCCACGATGTGAATACTGAAGACATCGACCTCATCTACGTTCCAGGTGCATTTGAAATCCCGCTTGCAGCCAAGACGCTGGCGGAGTCGGGAAATTATGACGCGGTGGTGGCACTCGGCTGTGTCATCCGCGGCAGTACGACGCATTATGACTATGTTTGCAATGAGGCGGCCAAGGGCATTTCCCAAGCTGGCCTCACTACAGGCGTCCCCGTCATGTTCGGTATCATCACCACCGAAAATATCGAGCAGGCAATCGAGCGTGCAGGAACCAAGGCCGGAAACAAAGGTGCGGAAACCGCAACCGGTGCCATCGAAATGGCCAACCTCATGAAAAAGATACGATGATCGAAAAGCCGATGGAAATCGGCTTTTTGTCATTTCTTTGCCATATAACCGTCAATAATGGAAAAGCAGGGGCGAAGGAAATCATGCTATGATTTCATATATAGAAGGATAAAGGAGAAATACCCATGAAACTGAAACTTTTGATGTTTGGAATGATACTGAGCCTCGCTGTGCTGTCTGCCTGTGGCAATGGTGGGGACATGGAAGGCGAAATGAATCATGACAATCCGAGCGAGGATGAGGTGCGGTCGCTCGAAGTCGATCTGGAAGTGCCGGAGAGCGCTGACGCTGGTGAAGCGGTCGAGTTTACAGCTCACGTACATTCTAACGGCGAGGATGTCACGGACGCGGATAAAGTGATGTATGAAGTGAAGTCTGGCGAGGAGAGCCTGGAAAATATTGAAGCGCAGCATGATGCGGATGGGGTCTACACCATCGAGTATACATTCGAAGAAGCGGGCACCTATACGGTCATTTCACATGTCGACGCAATGCAGCTGCATACGATGCCACAAGCCGAGATCACTGTAGAGTAGACCGGGTCCCCATGTAGATACTGCTGTTTGTAAAGTGACCTCTTAAGGTTTACAATATATATAGATTGGAAGCTTGAAATCAGGAGGAAACCATGAATTTGCAGGATAAAACTTATATCGTATCGAGTGCTGTCACACCGCTCGGCAAGGAACTGTCCATGCATCTGGCAGAGCAGGGTGCAAATGTCATTCTTGCAGGGCTTGAACACGTGGAGCTGGACAATCTTCTGAATGCGCTCCAGGAGCGTTCGGAAGGCAATCATAAGGTGGTCCTTCTGGAACAGTCAAAAGAGATCGACTGGGTGGCTACCGTTGAGGAAATTCAGCAGGATTATAATACATTGAATGGAATCATACTTGTCCATACCATTTTCACAGAGAACCGGTCTGTGTATGATGTGTCATTTGATGAATTCAACCAGGTGATGTATGAGCATGTATGGGGAACGTACCTCGGCATCCGCACACTCAGGCCCATGCTCAAGGATGAAAGGGATGCCAAGATCATCAATGTCATCGAGCCGTCGTTTGAAGATGTATTTGAGAGAAACCTGTATTATACAGTGACCGGGGCCATTGAGGCACTCACACATTCCACTGCTGCTGAGCTGAGGAAAGAGGATGTGGATGTATATGCACTGAGCTACAGACCATCCATAAGGTATGAGGAATCACCGCAACGTTCGAATTCTGAAGCGATCAGTACGGTCATGTCGATCCTTTCAGGCTCTGAAGATGCACCGAATGGCAATACAATCATCATCAACTAATACTGACCCACGTCATCTGATGCCTATCGGATGGCTTTATTTTTTATTGAAACCGTTTAATTGCTTGAAAATACAAACTTTCAGTGTATAATTGTAACTGTGATTATCGGTGATAATCATTATCAATTAAGGTGGATTAATATGATACATAAACTATTCAGACTGGACATCATGATTCTATTATTGGTCGTGCTATCAATTATTTCGATGTTTGTGGGCGTCGTCGACCTTTCTCCTGGTGACCTTTTCAACTTGAGTGACAACCAGAAGAACATCATCATGGAGAGTCGGTTTCCAAGGACAGTAGCCATCATCATCGCAGGGGCGTCACTGAGTGTATGTGGGCTGATCATGCAGCAGCTGACCCGCAACAAATTCGTTTCCCCCACCACTGCGGGAACGATGGATTGGGCACGGCTCGGCATATTGATCGCACTGATGTTTTTTCCGACCGCCAGCCTTCTGGTGAAACTGCTTTTTGCCTCTGCATTGAGCCTGGCAGGCACACTGCTGTTCATGCAGATCATCCAGCGTGTACAGTTCAAGGATGTTGTATTCGTCCCACTTATCGGGCTGATGCTTGGGAATGTGGTTTCGAGCGTAGCGACATTCCTCAGTCTGAGGACGAATTCAATCCAGTCGCTATCCAGCTGGCTGCAGGGGGATTTTTCAATCATCATTTCAGGACGGTATGAGGTCCTATACATAAGCATTCCATTCCTGATTGTCGCTCTGCTCTATGCCAATCAATTTACGATTGCAGGAATGGGGCAGGATTTTTCGAAAAATCTTGGACTCAACTACAGACGAGTGATAAACATAGGTCTGCTTATTACTGCAGTGATTACAGCACTTGTAGTCGTCACTGTGGGAATGCTGCCATTCCTTGGCCTGATCATCCCCAATATCATTTCAATATTCCGGGGAGACCATCTGAAGAATACGATTCTTCTGACCGCAGTACTCGGGGCAGTATTTGTAATGATATGTGATATTCTGGGACGTCTGATCATATTCCCCTACGAAATCTCCATCGGGCTGATGATCGGTGTCATAGGAAGTTTCATCTTCTTGATCATGATATTCAGGAGGGTGAAATCAAATGCATAATGGAAAGAATAACCGCCTGCTTCTCATATTGACAATCGCCACTCTGGCCATCGCAGGCTTCTACATCCTCTATCAGTTGAATTTCGACATATTGTTCTACCAGCTTCCTTCCCGGGTGAACCGGGTGGTGACCATGCTGATCGTCGGCATAGCGATTGCGGTTTCGACAGTCATCTTCCAGACGATCACCAAGAACCGCATACTGACTCCATCGATCATGGGGCTGGATTCGGTCTATCTCTTCATACAGACCATCATTGTATTCATAGTGGGGACGAGCTCACCACTGCTGACCAATGACTTTGTCAACTATCTGGTCAGCATGCTCGGTCTCGTCGTCTTTACCGTACTGGTCTTCAAGTACCTTTTCAGGCTTACCGGCAATCACGTATTCCTGCTTCTGCTGATCGGAATCATACTGGGAACATTTTTCAACAGCCTGTCGACCTTCATGCAGATGCTGATCAACCCGGATGATTTCCTGATCCTGCAGAATTCCATGTTTGCATCATTCAATGCCATCAATGATTCCCTGATCTGGATCACCGGAGCGATTGTTCTCCTCATGCTGATCATAGTGCTCAGGGACTTCCATTCCTTGGATGTGATTGCACTCGGTCGGGATCATGCGATAAACTTGGGTATAAACTACGATAGAAAAGTTTCCCAGCTTCTGCTTATTATTGCCGTTCTGGTATCGGTCTCGACCGCACTTGTCGGACCAATCATGTTTCTCGGCCTGCTCGTCGTCAACCTGGCGCATGAAATGTTCAAAACGTTCAAGCACCGCTACCTGCTCCTTGGGAGTACATTGATTGCGGTGATTACATTGCTTCTCGGTCAGATGCTGACTCAATATGTGTTCAACCAGGCGGTTGAAATCAGTGTAATCATCAATCTTGTCGGTGGGGTGTACTTCATCATACTAATGCTTAAGGAGAGTCGAAGATGATCGATCTTAAAGGTATATCAAAAATTTACGGCCAAAAGAAAGTAGTCAATGACGTATCCGTCTCAATTGCCAAGGGGAAAGTCACCTCCTTCATCGGACCGAACGGTGCCGGGAAGAGTACGCTGCTGTCCATGATTACACGTCTGCTCGACCAGGACAGCGGAGAGGTACTGCTTGAAGGGAAGAACATTCTCCAGGCGCCGAGTGATGCGCTTGCCAAGAAGATTGCCATCCTGAAGCAGTCCAATCACATGGATCTTAAGATTACGGTACGTGAACTGATCAGTTTCGGCCGCTTCCCCTATTCAAAGGGAAGGCTGAACGAGAGGGATCATGAAATCATCGATGAGGCGATCAGCTACATGGAACTTGAAGAGTTCGAGGACCGGTATATCGATGAACTGTCCGGCGGGCAGAGGCAGCGTGTATACATCGCCATGACGATTGCCCAGGATACGGAATACATCTTCCTCGACGAGCCGCTCAACAACCTTGACATGAAGCACTCTGTGCAGATCATGCAGATTTTGAGGAGACTGGTGAGGGAACGCAACAAAACGATCATCATCGTCATCCATGACATCAATTTTGCTTCCTGCTATTCCGACAATATTGTTGCCATGAAAGATGGAAAAGTGGCAATCAGCGGCAAAAAGGATGATGTCATCAAGAAGGAAATCCTTGAGGATATATATGAAATGGACATCAACATAGAATGCATCTACGGACAGCAGATATGCGTGTACTTCGATGAACACGAGGATGCTTCGGTGGACGACTTCATCGAGGATCAGGTTCGGGCATAGTCTATGGAGTGCATACACATTTAAGGAGGTGATGGGGACTTATCGGATATATGGATGTTTTTAGTGGGGGCTGAAAACACTAATTGGAAAGAGGAATGGAAATGAAGAAATTTTACTTATTGTTTACTGTAATGGTACTCATGGTCCTTGCAGCATGTGGAAATGGAGAAAGTACATCCGAAGGTGCAGAATCCGAAAGTGAAGCGTCGGAAACTGAAGGCACCGAGACTGTCGAAGTGGAAAACCAGTTCACGATTTCCGATGAATCTGCCGAAGGTGAAGAAGCAAGCGAAGAAGTGTCGGAAACGGTGGAAGTGCCGGTAAATCCGGAGAAAGTTGCAGTATTCGACTATGGTGCGCTTTCTACTATCCATGAGCTTGGTGAGTCGGACAGTGTTGTCGGACTGCCAAAAGGACAAAGCTCAAGTACCCTGCCTGATGAGCTTGAAGCGTTTCAGGGAGATGAGTATGCAAATCTTGGTACACTGAAAGATCCGGACTTTGAGAAAGTTGCTGAACTGCAGCCTGAAGTCATCATGATTTCAGGACGTCAGGCGACTTCTGCCATCATCGATGAGTTTGAGAAAGCAGCTCCGGATGCCCAGATCCTGTATGTGGCGCCTTCCAATGAAAACTACTTTGAAGAAGTCAAACATTACACCCAGATGATTGGGGACATCTATGACAAGTCTTCAGAAGCAGAGTCACTGATTGCAGATTTGGACAGCAAAATCGAAGAAGTGAAGCAGAAAGTGGCGGATACTGATGAAACAATGCTGTTCGTCATGGCAAATGAAGGTGAACTTTCAGCGCACGGACCAGGTGGACGTTACGGATTTCTTTTTGAGGACCTGGGCTTTGAACCAGTAGATGAGGAGATCTCGACTACAAGACATGGCCAGGCCATCAGTTACGAATATATCAATGATAGGAACCCAGGCATCATCCTTGCCCTCGACAGGGGCAGTGCGATTGGTGGAGAATCCTCCTCCAGCACAGTCCTTGATAATAATGTCATTCAGGATGTGGATGCAATCAAAAATGACAGAATCGTCGATCTCGACGCCAAACTCTGGTACCTCGCTTCCGGAGGCGTGATGACGACAATCGGTCAGCTGGAAGAAATCGAGCAGGCTCTGGAACAATAGAAAAAGAAAGGCCCATCAAAAAATTGATGGGCCTTTTGGTATATGCAATGTTATTTTTGGCGTTCTGCACGCCTATAGACCGGTTCCCCGATGATGCGGACTTCACGATTGAGGGTCACACCAAAGAGAGAGTAGACTTTTTTCTGGACATATTCAATCAGGGCTTCATAATCACCTGCTGTGCCACCATCCACATTCACCATGAATCCGGCATGCTTCTTCGAGACTTCGACACCACCGATGCGGTGACCCTGAAGACCAGCTTCCTGGATGAGCTTCCCTGCAAAATTGCCGGGTGGCCTCTGAAAGACACTCCCGCATGACGGATATTCCAGAGGCTGTTTGGATGAGCGGCGTTCTGTCAGATCATCCATCATTTTCTGGATATCCTCCAATTTACCGGGCTTCAGACTGAATTTGGCTTCGACCACAGCATAGTCATTTTCCTGGACCATGCTTTTCCTGTATTCGAGTCCCAGTTCCTCATTCTTTAGTGTAATCCTTTTACCAGTTTCGTCCAAAACGGTGACTTCCGTGAGACAGTCCTTGATTTCGCCGCCGTAGGCACCCGCGTTCATATAGACAGCACCCCCGACACTCCCGGGGATGCCACAGGCAAATTCCATGCCGGTCAGCGACAGGTCTCTTGCGTAGTTGGATACATCAATGATGGCACGGCCGCTGCCCACTGTAATGACACTATTTGACTCGTATAAATAATTTAACTCGAGCAGGTTCAATACAATACCACGGACGCCGCCATCCCGTATGATGATGTTCGAACCATTCCCCAGATATGTCACGGGAATATGGTTCTCGTGGCTGTACTGGAGGACGCGGGAGGCATCTTCAATGTCATGAACAGTGATATAGAAGTCCGCTGGCCCGCCGGTCCGGGTATATGTATAGTTTTTTAGGGGTTCATATGTTTTGATTTCTGAGTGGTCCAAAAGGGACCTTAAATCCTCTTCGATTTGAGTATGGTTCACCATAACGTTTCCTTTCAAGACAAAATACTTATCACCATTATAATGGAATCTCTGTCCCTTTGCCAATCCAATATGCATTCCGTTGTGATGATTTATGATGTGTGCTATATTTTGTTTAGCATTTGGAGCAGGCGCAGTCCCCACTATAACAATATGAAAGTGTGACCTTCTTTGCAGAATAAAAAAAAATCAATCAGTACATTCGTATTGTTGTCGGTCTTCCTGTTGGCAGGGTGTACTTCTGGATTCCGCGCAGATTTTGAGAGCTACATGACAGACATGGAAGACGTCCATGCACTGGATTCGGAATATGATGAGAAGATGAGCCAGTTGGAAATCGGTGATCTGCCGGAAGAGCTTTCCCCGAGAAACCAGGATATCGATATGGAAAGATTGGTTTCCCTGAGTGAAACGCTCGATCAGGAAATCATGCCCCATGTCACACAGATGAAAGATGCTGTTGAAACCGTCGAGGTTTCCAATGAAGAGCTGGTGGAGCTTCATGATTCATACATTGAGAGTCTGGACCTGAAGCAGAGCTTCGTTCAGCAGCTGAACGATTATATAGAAACATATTATATGTCGGTCCGTTCCAATGAAGCACTCATCCAATTGAGTCAGACGTTCATGGAAAATCAGGAGGAAAGGGATGCTGTGATCGATTCCATCAGCAGTGAGGATGAGACTGAAGAAATAGATGCACTCATTGCCCAGATCAATGAAAACAGTACAGAGCTGGAAGAGGAGTCGGAAGTGCTGCAGCAGGATGAATCAAGGGTCGAGAAGATGGCCCATATCGATGAAGTCATGCTTCCCCTCATCAATGATCATATAGAGTCACTGAACCAGATGAACCTCGAAACAGACAGGGGCGTGCGTGTCCGGAGCCTGACACTTGAGATGTACTATGGTTTCGAAAAATACTACCAGGAGCGCAAGAATACGATGCAATATAATGAACAGCTTCAGGAACTGCAACTCCAGAACATCCTGCCATTGCGGGAGACCTATCAGCAGATGGACGAGGAGTACTATGAGCGGCTGAACGAAATAGAGAGCGAACTGTCATAGTTCGCTCTCTATTTATCTTCTCCCTTGTCCGACTGCTGTCTGTGCATCGGATGGTTGGGATCTTTTTCAATTTTGGAGATGAAGAGGTTTCTGAGGATCACGGTCGTAATCCAGAATGCAAATACGGCAAGCAGTATGATCGATACGGCTCTGTTGTTCTCGAAGTCGAGCATGAACAGCAGAACGACAATCAGCAGCGCTGCATTGATAGTATCCAGAAACGTCCATCTTTTAAGTGGTTTATTATTCATGTCATTCCTCCAATCCTTGCCATTATAGCATAGTAGGGAAGCCGATTTGCTAAATCAGGCAATAAATGATAAGTTATTAACAGTTTAATGAGAAGGTGATGAAATGCTAACGAAAACAACATCGATTGAAGCTTTTCAAAAGTTGTTGCAGGATAACAAGGATTTCTTTTTTATGAAGCACAGCAGTACATGTCCGATTTCAGCCGATGCCTTCGAAGAATTCCAGAAGTTCCATTATGAACGGGATATGGATGGATATTATCTGGTAGTTCAGGATCACCGGAAACTTTCCGACTATATCGCTGAACAATTTGCTATCAAACATGAATCTCCCCAAGCTTTCTATTTTGAGGGTGGAAAGCTCAAGTGGAGTGACTCACACCATAATATTACACTCAAGAACCTCTCCTCAGTAGAAGATTAGGACCAGGATTGCGATAAGCAATCCTGGTTTTTTATATTGGATTGAACATTACACGGTTCTGCCCCTGTTTTTTGGCTGCATGGAGCATGTCATCCGCTTCTTTGAGAAGCCTGCCTTTTGTAGCAGGGGCGACAAACTGGTAGCCCACACCGATCGAGACGGTCAGATGTACGGTCTCAGTGTCATTGACATGGAAGTTTGAGCGTTCGACACTGTTGCGGATCGCCTCGGCCAGCCTGACCGTCTTGTCGAAGGACAGGTCCGGTATGATCATGGAGAATTCCTCTCCGCTGCTCCTGAAAAGCATACCGCCGGTCGGCACATGGTTGTTCAGAAGGTGGGCCATCTGCCTGATCAGTGCATCCCCCGAGGCATGGCTGTGCTCATCGTTGATCAGGCTGAAATTATCGATATCGATGAGCAGCAGGCTGAGCGTGTCACTGTCATCAAGAAGGTGGACGATGGCATTGTCGAGGGACTTCACATTTCCCAGCTGGGTGAGGAAATCCTTATACTCCTCCTCCTCATAGCGTTTCAGCAGCCTGAGTATCATATTGATGTCCTCATACATCATCATCGCAAAGAACATTACGGTGGTGCTTGCCAGGACGAACACGAGCATCTGGAATGGGTTGAGCGCCTGGACAAAGAAATGGATGTTGATGACATACAGGGAAGTGAAGATGATGCTTGCTGCTGTGAGCTCCTTCAGCTTCTGGAATTTCAGGAAAGGCAGTATCATCATGATCAGGATGTACAGGATGAAGAATATGAGATAGAGCTGCCAATCAAAATTGAAGATCATATGGTGGAACATGAAGACGATCAGTACCGAACCGATGATCAGGTAGGGTACGCTGTATTTCACCAGAATCAGCAATGGAATGAAGTAGAGGCTGAAGACCATATCATACATGTGGATGGGCACCATCAGCAGCAGTACGGACAGAGTGGTCATCAGCAGTGCCTGGAAGAATTCCGAATCGATGAACCTGCGGTCTTCCAGGTACTGGAGCCGGTGGAACAAGTATATGCCGGTGATGGTGATTGAAATATTCAGTACGAAGTCAATGAGCATATACTTTCCCCCTCCAGTGCATCTTTTATTCCAATTCCAGGTTTTCGCGCAGCTCTCTTCTCAGCTGATTGTATGATTCATCATTCGGAAGGAAGTACCATAGACCATCATCCAGCCTCTGATCCGTACCTTCCAGTGTAAGGCGTTCCATATTCTTTGCAGCCTCCTGGTAGTCCGAACGGAGGGCGTTGAGCTCACCAAATGGAATATCGGTCTTTACATTGTCGCTCAATACATTCAATACAGAGTTGAAGTTGGTGATTGTCTGCAGGCTCATGATTTCCTGGGCAATGCCCTGGACCACCTGCTGCTGCCTGTGCTGTCGGCCGGAGTCGCCGCCTGCACCTTCCGATTTTCTGCTTCTTGAGAAGGCGAGGGCCATATCTCCATCCATTTCGTAGGTCTCACCGGCTGTGAACTGGTAGCCCGACTGCTGGAAAGTATCCTGGCTTGTTATGGTGACGCCGCCGATTTCATCGATGATTGTAGTGAAGCCGTCCATGTTGATGGACACGAAGTGGTCGATGGGCAGATCCAGAAAATTCTCGACAGTGCGTTTCGCCATATCAGGTCCTCCGTATGCGTAGGCATGATTTATCTTCTCGACCGTGCCCCGATCTGCAATCTCTGTACGTGTATCCCGGGGAATGCTGACTATTTTCCCCTCATCGGTATTGGGATTCAGGGTGACAACCATTATCGTGTCGGAACGCTGGCCCATGCCGCTTGCATTGCGGTCCTGGTCATCATCCGTACCGAACAGCACGACAGAGACAGGGTCTCCATTCCGGAAGCTGACATCCGTTTCCCTGAGTTCCGAAGTGGCATTGGAAAAATCATCATCAAACACCTGGCCGGCAGTGCCCTTAAGCTGGAAGTAGACATAGGCGATAAGCCCCGCAAAAACGATGACTGATATCAGGATGAGAGCAAGCAATACTTTTATTGCAGGGTGCATCCGTCTTTTTTCTGTTCTTTTCATTAAAAATCTCCTTTGATATGGTGACATAATTATACAACGAAACCCATGGTATTGAAAAATATAAATGTGCAAAAACAGGTGCGCGTTCCATAAATAAAGTGGAATGTGATATAGTGAATTGGAAATATTTAAGACGGTGATGATATGTATACTCTATTTCTATTGACGGTGTCATTCTTGATTTCTTTGATTCTGATGCCAATCTTCATATGGGGAAGCCGTAAATTCGGCTTTGTCGATTATCCAAACAGCAGAAAAGTGCATTTAAAACCTATACCATACCTCGGAGGTGTGGCAATTCTGATCTCCTTTGCGATCGGCGTGCTCATCTCCCGTCCAATCGAGGCGGAATACAAAGCAATCATCCTCGGGGGAATCGTCATCGTTATTGTGGGCATCATCGACGACAAGTATGATTTGAAGCCGGGCCTCAAGCTCATCGGCCAGATAGCGGCCAGCCTGGTGCCGGTCTCCTATGGCATCCTTATCGACCGCATTACACCGTTTGGCATCGAAATCGAGTTTGGCATATTGGCCATCCCGATTACGATCCTCTGGATGGTGGGCATCATCAATGCCATCAACCTGGTTGACGGACTGGATGGGCTGGCGACGGGTGTTTCCATCATTGCGTTGACCAGCATCGGATTCATCACCATTCTGCAGGGCAACATCTTTGTCATGATGATATGCGTCATACTCATCGGCGCCTGCCTTGGCTTTCTGGTGTACAACTTCCATCCGGCCAAGATATTCCTCGGGGACAACGGGGCGATGCTGCTCGGTTTCATCATCAGCGTCGTCTCACTGATGGGCTTCAAGAATATTACGCTGATTTCTTTGTTCTTCCCCATCATCATTCTGGCGGTGCCTTTCATAGACATGTTCTTTGCAGCATTGCGGCGCTACCGCAGCAATGTCTCGCTGGTAAAGGCGGACCGCAGCCACCTCCACCACCGGCTGCAGAACCTGGGGTATACGCACGCCGAAAGTGTCGTGCTGATCTATTTCATCGCTGCACTCTATTCGGGGGCGAGCATCATCCTCTATCTGTCCACAATTCCGGGATCGGTCATCATCATTCTGCTGCTGATCCTTACGACGGAAATCATAGTTGAGGCGACCAACCTCATCGACAGTGACAGAAAACCAGTCCTGGACTTTGCAAGAAGGCTGTTCCACCGCATATTCCCATAGCTACTCTACGGCACTTTCGGCCTGGATCATCTCCAATTCCTCCAGGCTGGCGGTGTCTTTTGTGATTTCCTGGACACGTTTGAGAAATGCCTCCCGTCCGGTTTCACGGACATGAACCAGGTAGGTGACCTTGTCTGTATAGGCCGTGTCCCTGATGGTGGTGTCGGAACCTTCCAGTTCATGTTCAAAGCGGTTCGTATACGTGTAGTCCATCGTAATCCTGTATGGTACGACATCGATTTCGACCACTTTTCCAGCTGCATTCACAGCATCGGATGCGGCACCGGAGTAGGCACGGATCAGTCCGCCTGCACCGAGCTTGATGCCGCCGAAATACCTGGTGACCACGACGGTCACATTATAGAGCCCTTCCCGTTTGAGCACTTCAAGGATGGGCACCCCCGCCGTGCCGGAAGGTTCTCCGTCATCATCCGCCTTCTGGATCAGGGCGCTCGGAGTGATGATGTATGCACTGCAGTTGTGGTTGGCATCCTTGTGCTGCGATTTGACGGAGTTTATGAAGGTTTTTGCCGCTTCTTCGGAATCCGTCCGCTGGATGTATGCAATGAAGCGTGATTTGTTGATGGTCGTTTCGGCAGTCGTGTCTATTCTGTTCATATACTGCTGTTCCATATATGTTCACCTCTAGAAACATATTAACACATGGACGGAATCCTTAGGAATGTAGTAAACTATATATCAAGTGTGAATGGGAAATTGAAGTGTGAATGGAAATTGGAGGAACCAGTATGAAGATAGCGGTAGTAGTGGATTCAACGTCCTATCTGCCCACAGGGCTGAAAGAAAAATATGATATCCGTACCATCCCGCTCAACGTCATCATGGGTGAACAGTCATATAAAGAGGATGAAGACATTGGCAACGAAGCGTTTTTCGAAGAGATGCGCCGGATGGACGAGCTGCCGAGAACGAGCCAGCCGTCGATCGGCGACTATATCCTGCTCCTCGAATCTTTGAGGAGCGAAGGGTTTACGGATGTAGTCAGCATCCATCTCTCAAGCCGGCTCAGCGGCACCTACCAGAATGCGATGGCTGCAGGCCAGAGTGTCGAAGGCATCAAAATGCATGCAGTAGACTCTGAAATCGCCTGCTATGTCGAGGGATTCCTGGCGCTCTATGCAGCGCAGAACAAGGACAGGCTCCCACTCGATACACTGCTTGAGCGGCTGGAAGAGATGAAGCGCAGGAAGAATACGAATGCATACCTTATCGTCGACACCCTGTCGAACCTTCAGAAGGGCGGACGCCTGTCGAATGCCCAGGCGATTGTCGGCAGCATGCTCAAGGTCAAGCCGATACTCCAATTCCAAGAGGGAAAGATCGTACCGTTCGAAAAGATACGGACGAAGAAGAAGGCGATGAGCCGGGTGGAGGAAGTGTTTGCCAAAGAGATGGAACGTCACAAGGGCAAACCGGTGACAGCCGTCATCATCCACAGCAACGCAGAAGAAGAAGGCATGAAATGGATGGAAAGCCTGCAGGCGGACTATCCGGAAATTACATTCAGGTTGAGCTACTTCGGCCCGGTAATCGCAACGCATCTTGGTGAGGGTGCGCTCGGGCTCGGATATACGACCTACGAAATTGATACAGACTACTGATTATAGAATCAGGGACGCAGCCATCTTTGCTGCGTCCTTTTTTAATTGCCATAAAAAGGAGAGGGTTGGATGATACTGGATCATAGAGGGGACATCATATATAAATCCGCGGGCGTGGACGCGGCGCAGCCGCTGTGCCACCGCTGCGGGAACAGGAACAGACGATATTTCTACACCTACTATGCAGATTTCCATGAAACAAGGGTCATGTACTGCATGAAATGCGTCAGCCTGGGACGCTCGGACAGCATTGCACCACTGAAGTGCAAAGCCACCGAAAGGAAGGCCGAGCCGACGCCCTATGGACTCGATTTCGAGCTCAGTGGACAGCAGTCCCATGCTTCGGAGCGGATTCTGGAAACAGTGAAGAAGGGGGGATCACTGCTGCTCTATGCGGTGACGGGCGCCGGCAAGACGGAAATGACCTTTGAAAGCATCGGGTGGGCACGCGGGGAGGGATTGAACGTGGCCTTCGTCTCTCCGAGGATCGATGTGGTGAAGGAAGTGCATATGCGCCTTTGTGGAGCCTTCCGATCAAGCGGGATCGATTTGATGTATGATGGTGTGAAGCAGGTGTCCAACCATCATTTTACGGTATGTACAGTCCATCAGCTGTATAACTTCATCGACCACTTCGACTGCATCATCGTGGACGAAACGGATGCATTCCCGTTGCCACAGGACCCGCTCCTCATGCATGCAATCCGTCGTGCGGCCACCGGGCAGGCATCCTTCATATTCATGACGGCGACACCTTCCAGACAGCTGGTCAGGGAGGTGGGGGATGAAAACATCATCACACTGCCGAGGCGGTATCATGGACATGACCTGGCTGTGCCGAAGATGGTCTGGCATAATGTCGCCCGGGATGTCGGCCGAAGACGCCTTCCCAAAAAGCTGATGGCGCTCATCAGGAACATCCTGGAAGAAAAGAGGCGTGTACTCATATTCATACCGGAAATCGCCATGATGGAGGCGCTCTTCACTCTCGTCAAAGCCCATTTCCCAGCCTCTGCATCGGTCCATAGCGGGGATCCCGACAGAGGCGGGAAGGTGGAGCGGATGCGCATGGGGGAAATAGAAGTGATGCTGACGACGACGATCCTCGAGCGGGGTGTCACTTTCGACCGGCTCGATGCCATCATCATCCATGCGGAAAGGTTCAATGCTGAAAGCCTCATCCAGATGTGCGGGCGCGTGGGGAGGAAGCCGACGGACCCGGTCGGCCGCATCTGGTTCATCGCCCATCATCAGAGTTCTGGAATCAGACGGACCATCCGTACAATCCGCGATCTCAACCAGAGGACGGTGGTGGGATGATCTGCTACTTCTGCCATGAAGCATTGTCGGAAGAGGTGGATATCGCCACCCTCTTCAAGAGGCAGGGGCCACTTTGCCGTAAATGCCGGACGGAACTCTCCAGGTGGCGTGAGGGGAAACGCTGCGATTTCTGCCACAGATTGATGCAGGAGCAGGAGGCAGGGTGTCTGGACTGCCTGTTCCTCTCCGGACGTTTCAGGCCGCCAAACAGCATCGCCTGCCTGCTCGACTATAATGCAGCGGCAAAAATGCTTTTCCACCGCTATAAGTTTATGGGGGACTGCGCCCTCGCTGAAGTGCTTGCGATGTTTCTCGGCACGAGTTTCCGGGAATATGAAGTAATCATACCAATACCCATTTCGAAGGCGAGGATGAAGGAGCGGGGCTACGACCAGACCACCATGGTGCTTGATGCGAAAGGTTTAAAGTACAGCAATTTTCTCGAGGCAGAGGACAGGCAGCGGCAATCCACTCTCAGCAAGATGGAGCGGGCCCGGGGAGAAAACCCGTTTCATCTGAATTGCCGCCGCGGTGATCTGGCAGGCAAGCGCATCCTTGTGATAGATGACATCTATACGACCGGCATGACGGTGCATCAGGCATTGGAGAAACTATACACCTTTTCCCCCGCCGCCATCGATGTGTTAACGTTTTCAAAAGCCTGAACGGTTTGGTATAATGGAAATAGGAAGAATAACGTACCTAAGGAGGGGTTTCACCATGATCAGATGTGAAATTCGTGGAGAAAATATCGAAGTGACGGACGCCATCAGAAGCCACATTGAGGAGAAAGTGGGCAAGCTGGAACGTTACTTCACAAATGCTCCAAATACACATGCCCATGTCAACATCAAGACGTACGGCAACAAGAAGGGCAAAGTTGAAATCACTATTCCTATGAAAGACCTGACATTACGCGCTGAGGAAAGGCATGATGATCTGTATGCGGCTGTCGACCTCATCATAGACAAGCTGGAGAGGCAGATCAGAAAGCATAAGACGAAGATCAACCGTAAATTCAGGGAGAAGAACCCGGAACAGGAATTCTTTGCAGCGCTGGAAGCGGGCGCGAATGGCACGGAGGAAGAGGAAAGCGATGAAGGCATCGATATCGTGCGTTCCAAGCAGTTCCAGTTGAAGCCGATGGATTCCGAAGAGGCGGTACTGCAGATGAATATGCTCGGCCATGACTTCTTTATCTTCAATGATAGGGAAACGGAAGGCACAAGCATTGTCTATAGACGCAATGACGGCAAATATGGCCTGATTGAAACAAATGAAGGAATCTGATGAACGATTTCAATCCATATTGACAGGAATCCCTGACTGCATGCAGTCAGGGATTCCTTATGATTGGATTCATTTTATTTTTACCCTATTTAGTGATATTATTATGAAATGAATTAACAGTGAGATAGAGCGAGGGAGAGAAATCCATGGGTATTTTGGATAAGATCTATGACGGCAATAAACGGGAGCTGAAATCTCTCCGCAAGGTTGCCGATAAAGTGGAAGACTATAAAGCGGATTTCACCAAGATGAGCGATGAACAGCTCAGGGCGAAGACGGAAGAATTCAAAGCGAGGCTGGAAGATGCGAAGGACGAGAAGCAGCAGGAGAAGATGCTTGATGACATGCTCCCCGAAGCATTTGCCACAGTACGGGAAGCATCAAAGCGTACATTGGGACTGGAACCTTATCCTGTACAGATTATGGGTGGTGTGACCCTTCATAAGGGAGATATCGCCGAGATGAAGACAGGTGAAGGGAAGACCCTTACGGCGACGATGCCGGTGTACCTGAATGCTCTGACCGGAAAGGGTGTCCATGTCATCACGGTCAACGAATACCTGTCCGCAACGCAGATGGAGGAAATGTCGGTCCTGTATAATTTCCTCGGCCTCAGTGTTGGGCTGAATCTGAATGCGAAGAACAGTGAGGAGAAGCGGGAAGCCTTTGCTGCCGACATCACCTATACGACCAACAACGAACTTGGTTTCGACTACCTGAGGGACAACATGGTCACATATAAGAAGGACCGGGTGCTCAGGGGACTGAACTATGCCATCATCGATGAGGTCGACTCCATCCTGATAGACGAAGCGCGTACACCACTCATCATTTCAGGCAAGGCGGACCAGTCGAATACGCAGTACATCCAGGCGAATGCCTTTGTCAAAATGCTGAAGGAAGACGAGGATTTCACCTACGACGTCAAAACGAAGAATATCCAGCTCAATGATGAAGGGATGGAGAAGGCGGAGAAATGGTTCAAGGTGGAGAACCTCTATGATGTGAAGCACGTGAACCTTCTGCATCACATCAATCAGGCGCTGAAGGCGCATTTCTCCATGCAGCGTGACATCGACTACGTAGTGGAAGATGAGAAGATCGTCATCGTCGACCAGTTCACTGGCCGTAAGATGAAAGGGCGGCGCTTCTCGGATGGCCTGCACCAGGCGATCGAAGCCAAGGAAGGTGTAGACATCCAGAATGAGTCGAAGACGATGGCGTCCATCACATTCCAGAACTTCTTCAGGCAGTTCAATAAGCTCTCCGGTATGACGGGTACGGCGAAAACCGAGGAGGAAGAATTCCTCAACATATACAACATGAAGGTCACCATGATTCCGACAAACAGACCGATTGCCAGAATCGACCGTACGGATAAGATCTATTCGACGAAGGAATACAAGTTCAAGCATGTCATCGATGAAGTTGTGGAAAGATACCGCAAAGGTCAGCCGGTACTCATCGGGACAGTCGCCGTCGAAACGAGTGAGTACATCTCGGAAATGCTGCGTAAAAAAGGCATCCGGCATAATGTGCTCAACGCGAAGAACCACGAAAGGGAAGCGGAGATCATTGCGAATGCAGGCAAGAAGGGCGCGGTGACGATCGCAACAAACATGGCCGGACGCGGTACGGACATCAAGCTCGGTGAAGGTGTCAAGGAGGTCGGCGGCCTCGCTGTCATCGGTACCGAACGGCATGAGTCGAGACGTATAGATGATCAGCTCCGTGGACGTGCAGGCCGTCAGGGGGATGTCGGCATCAGTACATTCTATCTGTCACTTGAAGATGACCTGATGAGACGGTTTGGTTCCGAGCGCATGCAGAATACGATGCAGCGCCTGGGTATGGCCGAGGAGGAACTGACTTCCAAGATGATCGCCAGGGCAGTCGAATCTGCACAGAAGCGTGTCGAGGGGAACAACTTCGACTCCCGGAAGAAGCTGCTTGAATATGACGACGTACTGAGGCGGCAGAGGGAGATCATCTATGAAGAAAGAAATGAAATCATCGACAAGGAGGATGTGCGCGAGCAGCTTATGGGGATGATCGAATCCTCAGTCGAACGCACAACGAACTATTATATACTTGAAGATGAGGAACTGAGGGACTATGAGCAGTTCATCAAGACGGTGGAAGACATGTACCTGACTGAAGAATCCATCGAAATCAGCGATGTCAGGGGCAAGGAGAATGAGGAGATTGTTGCGCTCATTCTCGAAAAGATTGAAAATGAACTGGCTGCGAAGGAAGAGCGGCTCGGTTCCGATAAAATGAGGCTGTTCGAACGGATGATGATGCTGCGGACGATCGACCAGAAGTGGGTCGAGCACATCGACAGCATGGACCAGCTCAGGACAGGCATCCACCTCCGTTCCTATGGGCAGATCAATCCGCTTCGGGAGTATCAGAATGAAGGCCTTCAGATGTTCGAAGACATGCTTGTCTCCATCGAAGATGATACTGCAAAGTATGTCATGAAGACGGAAGTCAAGTCCGATGAAGAAATCAGGCGCGAACAGGTCATCGACAAGGGTGAAATGCACGCAGGAGACAGCAAGGAGAAAGTGAAGAAGGGGCCGGTCAAAAAAGAGATGAAGGTCGGCCGCAATGATCCCTGCCCATGCGGTTCAGGGAAGAAATATAAAAATTGCCATGGTAAATAGGTGAAAGAGGGATATTTATGGAACTGTATGAGATAAGAAATTTCATTGCGGACATGCACGGGAAACTTGATGACTTTAGGGGGTCTCTTTGACTTAGAGGAAAAAGAGATTCAGATCAGGGAGTATGAGGAAAGGATGGCCGATCCTGGCTTCTGGGACAACCAGGAGGAGGCGCAGCAGGTCATCGACAGCAACAACAACCTTAAAAGAGTGGTGGACGAATTCCATAACATCGAAGCCGCTGTCGAGGATATTGAAGTTTCACACGAACTGCTCAAAGAAGAGAACGATGAGGATATGTACCGTACGCTGGAAGAAAATGTTGACCAGGTCCGTGCGCAGATCGAAGCATTTGAACTCAACATGCTGCTGAACAACGAGCATGATGAGCTGAATGCGATCCTCGAACTCCATCCCGGTGCCGGTGGCACGGAGTCTCAGGACTGGGCGGAAATGCTGCTGCGGATGTATCAGCGTTATGCCGACCAGCAGGGATTCAAAGTCGAGACGCTCGACTATCAGGCTGGGGACGAGGCCGGCGTCAAAAGTGTTGCACTGCTGATCAAGGGCCTCAACAGCTATGGTCTGCTGAAAGCCGAGAAGGGCGTCCATCGCCTGGTACGCATCTCGCCATTCGATTCATCAGGCAGACGGCACACTTCCTTTGTTTCTTGTGAGGTCACACCACAGTTTGAGAACCAGGACATCAAGATTGAAGTGAAGCCGGAAGAAATCAGTGTCGATACCTACCGTGCAAGCGGGGCCGGCGGTCAGCACGTAAATACAACCGATTCGGCAGTGCGCATCACCCACCATCCGACCGGTATCGTCGTCACGTGCCAGAATGAACGCTCTCAGATCAAAAACCGTGAACAGGCGATGACGATGCTGAAATCGAAACTGTATCAGAGGCAGCTTGAAGAGCAGCGGGCAGAGATTGATGCCATCAAGGGTGAACAGAAGGAAATTGGATGGGGAAGCCAGATCCGTTCCTATGTGTTCCACCCCTACTCCATGGTCAAGGACCATCGTACGAACATGGAAGTTGGCAATACCGACAAGGTCATGGATGGTGATATCGGCCCGTTCATCGATGCCTATCTCCGGATGACCATGGATAATGAAGGATAAGACTTGAACGCCTGTCCCTTCGGGGATGGGCTTTTTTATGCCGAATAAGCCGCCTCTTTTACCATTTGTGCAATGCCGTGGAGGAGGAGCTGGAACTGCATTGCACTCAAGGGACAATGGTGGGATACAAGTCTTGGGGAAGGGATGCAAAGGCCGAAAGTGTCAGAATCCTGTATGAAAATTGCACAATGGTGTTTGAATACTTGCAGTCCGGGGGTATGGTGCTAATATAAACAATTATATTGGCAAAGGAGACAGGCTGATGAAGAAGTTTTGGTTACTTATGAGTTTTGCGATGGTCCTTGTACTCGGTGCTTGCGGGGGAGATTCCGGCGGAGATTCGGAGGAATCGACTGAAGAAGCGACTACTGAGGAGACGACTGAAGAGACCACTGAGGAATCAACTGAAGAAAGTACAGAAGAATCCGACAGCGCAGATGCCGGAGATTCCGAACTTGCCCAGGAAGCTTTCCAGCAGAACAACTGCATGAGCTGCCACGGTGAAAATCTGGAAGGTGCAAGTGGTCCAGCACTCACGGATGTAGGCAGCCGACTGTCAGAGGATGAAATCCGTACGACGATCGAAGAGGGCGGTAATGGCATGCCAGCCGGCCTGGTAAGTGATGAAGAGGAATTGGATGCACTCGTACAATGGCTATCCACTCAGACAGGGGAATAATAATATTACAATTCCATCTGTTTGGTTGGAGATTTGAAGCTGTTGAATAACTACAGACATAACGAAAACAGGCTAAGCATGGGGCTTAGCCTGTTTTATTTTTTGGTGGTATTCAAAATAATATATATTACAGCGTATTTCACTCATTTCGTTTACATTACAAGTCAATTACAAACGCCCACAAAGGATTTTTTGTGTGCTATAGTGTACAACGTAGTCAATAAGGACACACCTGAAGACGATTCGACATTTAAAACTTACCCGGTCGGGGACATATATAAACACTAAAATCTAGTTAAGGTTCAAAAGAAATTAGGAGGATTTACTTATAATGAAGAAGACACTCTTATCAGTCGCAACTGTAACAGCACTCACAGGAATTGCATCCCATAATATATCAGCAGCAGAGTACACGGTGGAGAGCGGAGATACGCTATGGAGCCTGGCAAACGAAAATGGCACATCCGTATCCAGCCTTAAGGAAGTCAACGGACTTTCCGGAGATCTCATCATCCCTGGAGATGTAATTGAACTTGATGCAGATGCAGAAGCTACTGAAGAAGCCCCTCAGGAAAATGACGGTACATACGTCATCAAATCTGGCGACACACTCTTTGAAATCGGCCAGAAATTCAATGTAGACTATCAAAAGATCATGGAGTGGAATAACCTCTCCTCTGACCTAATCTATGCAGGCAAGACACTGATCGTAGCTGCAAGTGCAGCACCGGCTACTGAGACTGTAGAAGAAGCACCGGAAGTTCAGGAAGCGCCAGCAGTTGAAGAGGCACCAGAAGTTCAGGAAGCGCCAGCAGTTGAAGAGCAGACGGAAGTTGTAGAGGAAGCACCAGCAGTTGAAGGGACTGTACAGGACCAGCCTTCTGCACCAGCAGCTGAGCAAAATAACAATCAAGCAGCAGAACAAAGAGCAGCAGAACAAAGAGCAGCAGAACAAGCTGCGGCTGAGCAAAGAGCGGCAGAACAAGCAGAAGCTGAGCGCCAGGAAAGAATCCAGCAGCGTGAAGCAGAGCAGGCTGAAGCACAAGAGCAGCAGGCTCAACAGGCACAGTCCCAGCAGGTTTCCACTGGTGGCGGCAATGCAGCTTCCGTTGCACGCTCTGTAGCGGCAGGAAAATCCTACGTTTACGGTGCAAACTCCGCTTCTGCAGTAGACTGCTCTGCACTTGCACAACAGTTCATGCAGGCCTATAAAGGCAAAAGCATTCCAAGGACTGCTGCTGGACAAATGGCAGCAGGCACACAAGTATCCAATCCACAGGCGGGCGACCTTGTATTCTTCAACGGCGGCTCCCACGTTGGCATCTACATCGGCAATGGCCAGATGATCGATGCACTCAACCCTTCCGAAGGCGTTGGCCAGCGTTCTGTAAGCTATGTACACGGTACAGTAGACGGATACTTCAGATACTAATATATTTGAAATCTTCAAGGCCGGAACTTTGTTCTGGCCTTTTTTGCATGCTTAAAACAATGTAAGCATGCGCCTGTTATGTTAAACTAATCTAAATAAATCATAAGGTATGTTGAATGATGAAAATGAAAAATATAATCATAATAGCGTTACTGGCAGTATTCTTTTTTCTGATTGGCGCAAGCATTGCAGCGGTGGTGAACATGTCTGAGGAAGGGCTCAAGGAGCAGTCGCTTCAGACGCTCCAGGATTCGGAAGGTCGCGACAATCACCATGCCGTCGGCATGAATATCATCGAAGAGCCGGTCGAGGGCGTCCGGAATGATGCGGAGTCGCTTGAAACAATCATCCAGTCGAACGAGGTGACGGTCATCAACTTTTTCGCCTCCTGGTGTGATCCATGCCGGAGGGAGACGCCGGAACTGAACGCATTCCACGAATCCAACCAGGAGCGCCCGGTTGGGATCGTCGGCATCAATGTCGATGACAGGGCGGACAACAGGGATGCCTTTCTGGAGGAGTTCGAAGTGGCATATCCGGTATTCGAATTTGCAGATGAGTCCGGATCCATTGAAGAATATAATATCCATCTCATGCCGACCACCTTCTTTGTGAATAGTGAAGGCGAAATCATCAGGGCGTATGTCGGCGAAGTGGAGCAGAACCTGATCAATAACTACATCAATTACGTCAAGGAGGCATCCTAATGGGAGTCCATCAGTATTTTAAAAGTTTGAATGATTTGGAGAAGCTGGTCAGATGTCCGGGTAAATTCAAGTACCAGGAGCATAATGTCGCTGCCCACTCATTCAAAGTGACGAAGATTGCACAGTATCTTGGAACGGTGGAAGAGCATCACGGCAGCGAAATCAATTGGAAGAGCCTATATGAGAAAGCGTTGAACCATGATTATCCGGAAATTTTCACGGGAGATATCAAGACACCCGTCAAATATGCCTCGGGAGAGCTCAATATGCTCTTCAAGGAAGTCGAGGAAAGCATGACGACACGATTTATAGAAGAAGAATTCCCGCCCGAATACCAGGACATCTATCTGAAGCGTCTCCGCGAGGGCAAGGATGGGACCCTTGAGGGGCAGATCCTTTCCGTGGCGGATAAGATCGATCTTCTGTATGAATCGTTCGGAGAGATACAGAAGCGGAACCCGGAACCCCTGTTCTTCGAAATATATGAGATGTCCCTGCTCACCATCAAAAAGTTCTCCCATCTTACGTGCGTACAGGACTTTCTCGAGAACATACTGACGGACATGCTGAAAGAGCGGTTCATACCAAAAACGGAACTGATGGATATTACAGAGTCCATCATGAACAAGGAGACCTGATGGATGGCGCTTTACTGGTACATGATGGCAATGGTCGTTCCCGCAATTACCGTTGTTGTATTTGCACGGTTGACGCGCAACAAGTTTTTGGCCGTCCTTTTGACATTCGTCATCTTCGGCGTGTCGATATACCGTGGATTCTATCATTCCGAGTGGGTCATTTTCATCGATGCCATCTCCTTAGTCATCGGCTATATGCTGGTGGAAATATACAGTTTAGACCAAGTGGAAGAGGAATAGAAATAACCGAACAAATGTTTGTTATTTCTATTTTTATTTTGTAGAATAGTGTTTGAGTAAAAAATGGGGGAAGAGTTGAATGGCAAAATTTGAAGTCGTTTCCAAGTTCAAGCCAGCAGGGGACCAGCCAAAAGCGATAAAGGAAATAAGCGAACAGATCAAGTCCGGCAACAGGCATCAGACGCTGCTCGGTGCCACGGGTACGGGCAAGACATATACGATGAGCAAGGTAATCCAGGAGGTCGGCAAGCCGACATTGATCATTGCCCACAACAAGACGCTTGCAGGCCAGCTGTACAGCGAATTCAAGGAATTTTTCCCGAACAATCGGGTAGAGTACTTCGTCAGCTACTATGACTACTATCAGCCGGAGGCCTATGTGCCACAGACGGATACATTCATCGAGAAGGACGCACAGATCAATGATGAAATCGACAAGCTTCGGCACTCTGCGACAAGTTCGCTGTTCGAGCGGGATGATGTCATCATCATCGCTTCGGTCAGCTGCATCTACGGCCTCGGTAATCCGGAAGAGTACAAGGATATGGTCGTGAGTGCGCGGGTCGGCATGCAGATGGACCGCAATGAGTTCCTGCGCAAGCTGGTCGATGTGCAGTATGCACGCAACGACATCGATTTTAGAAGGGGAACATTCCGGGTAAGGGGAGATATAGTCGAAGTATTCCCGGCTTCGAGGGATGAACAGTGCATCCGTGTTGAATTCTTCGGAGATGAAATCGATCGTATCAGGGAAGTGGACTATCTTACAGGAGAAGTGCTCGCCGAGAGGGAGCACTTCGCCATCTTCCCGGCATCCCACTTCGTCACGCGTGAAGAGAAGATGAAAGTGGCGATTGAACGGATAGAGCGCGAACTTGAAGAGCAGCTCCAGATTCTCCGTGAGGACAACAAACTGCTGGAAGCCCAGCGCCTTGAGCAGCGGACGAACTACGACCTTGAAATGATGCGGGAGATGGGGTTCTGCTCGGGAATCGAGAACTACTCCGTCCATCTGACGCTCCGTCCGATGGGTTCGACCCCGTATACACTCCTCGACTATTTTGATGATTTTCTCGTCATGATCGATGAGTCCCATGTCACGCTGCCCCAGATACGCGGCATGTACAACGGCGACCAGGCGAGGAAGAAGGTACTGGTCGACCACGGCTTCAGGCTGCCGAGTGCACTTGACAACCGGCCGCTGAAGTTCGAGGAGTTCGAAGAAAAAACCCAGCAGCTTCTCTACGTTTCGGCAACGCCGGGGCCATTTGAAATCGAGCATACGGAGAAGATGGTCGAACAGATCATAAGGCCGACAGGGCTGCTTGATCCCACCATCGATGTCCGGCCGACCGAGCATCAGATCGATGATCTGCTTGAGGAAATCATCACACGGTCGGAGCGGAATGAACGTGTTCTGATCACTACGCTTACAAAGAAGATGTCGGAAGACCTCACGGACTATCTCAAGGAATCCGGCGTCAAAGTCCAATACCTCCATTCTGAAATCAAGACCCTGGAACGGATAGAAATCCTGAGGGAGCTGCGCATGGGCACCTATGATGTGCTTGTTGGTATCAACCTGCTCAGGGAAGGGCTGGACATCCCGGAAGTCTCTCTTGTGGCGATACTCGATGCCGACAAGGAAGGGTTCCTGCGCTCCAGCCGCTCCCTCGTCCAGACGATCGGCCGTGCGGCACGGAATAGTAATGGACATGTCATCATGTACGGTGACAAGATCACCGATTCCATGCGGTACGCATTGGATGAGACACAGCGCCGGCGTGACACGCAGATTACCTATAATGAAGCACATGGCATTACACCACAGACCATCCAGAAGGAGATCCGCGACACGATCAGTGCCCAGGTCGACCTGAAAGAGGACGGCAGAAAGAAAGACGGCAAGAAGAAAGGCAAGATGACGAAGAAGGAAAGAGAAAAAATAATGGCTCAGCTGGAAGCAGATATGAAGCAGGCGGCCAAGGAACTCGATTTCGAAGCTGCCTCAGAGTTGAGAGACGCATTGTTTGAGCTGAAAGCAGAAGGGTGATCATTTTTGAAAAATAAGAATATCAGCATCAGAGGTGCAAGACAGCATAATCTGAAGAATATCAATGTCGATATTCCGAGGGATCAGCTGGTGGTGATGACAGGCCTGTCCGGTTCCGGCAAGTCTTCGCTTGCTTTCGACACCATCTATGCAGAAGGGCAGCGGCGCTATGTCGAGTCACTGAGCGCATATGCCAGACAGTTCCTCGGACAGATGGAGAAGCCGGATGTCGATTCGATTGAAGGGCTGTCCCCAGCCATTTCCATAGACCAGAAGACAACGAGCAACAACCCCCGTTCCACCGTATCGACGATTACGGAAATCTACGATTATCTGCGCCTGCTCTATGCCCGTGCCGGAACCCCGTATTGTCCAATCCATAACATAGAAATCACTTCGCAGACGATCCAGGAGATGGTGGACCGTGTCATGGAACTGCCTGAACGGACAAAGGTTCAGCTTTTCGCCCCGGTCATCAAAGGACGAAAGGGCATGCATGAAAAGGTCTTCGAGGAGCTGGCAAAGGAAGGGTATGCCCGGGTCATCGTCGATGGCGGGATGTATGATATCGAATCTGTGCCGGAACTTGAGAAGAATAAGAAACATGATATAGATGTCGTGGTCGACCGCCTTGCAGTGAGGGAGGGCATCGAGTCCCGGCTGAGTGATTCACTGCAGACTGCACTCATAAAAGGCGAAGGCAACGTAACAGTCAATGTGATCGATGGCGATGACATGCACTTTTCAGAGCATTTCTCATGTCCGGAATGCGGATTTACACTAACGGAGATGGAGCCGAGGCTGTTCTCATTCAATGCACCTTATGGTGCCTGCCCGGATTGTGATGGACTCGGAATGAAGATGGCCGTGGATGAGCGCCTGGTCATTCCAGATGACTCCCTGACCCTGGAAGATGGGGCCTTCGCTCCGTGGCAGCCGATCAGTTCTGACTATTATCCGACGCTGCTCAGGCAGACATGCGAACATTTCGGCATCGATATGAAGACGCCCTACAAAGAGCTGTCGAAGAAGGAGAAGAACCTGCTTCTATATGGTTCGAAAGGCGAGATGGTCAACTATGAATTCAGGCAGAGCAATGGCATCGTCCGCCAGCGCAGGATGCCGTATGAGGGCCTCGTCAACAATATCGAACGGAGATACAAGGAGAGCCCTTCCGAATATACACGGGGCATCATGAGCACGTATATGAGGGAGATCGAATGCAAGACATGTGCCGGTTACCGTCTGAATGAAGAGGCATTGGCCGTCAAGATCGATGGCCGTCACATCGGCGCGGCAGTGGATGAGCCTGTCAAGGAGGCGTTGGCGTTCTTTACAGGCCTTGAGCTGTCCCCGAAGAACAGGCAGATTGCAGCTCCGATACTGAAGGAAATCAATGAACGTCTGACGTTCCTGTACAATGTCGGGCTCGACTACCTGACACTCAACCGGCGCAGTGGCACGCTCTCCGGCGGGGAGGCCCAGCGCATCCGCCTGGCAACCCAGATCGGTTCCAGACTGAGCGGGGTGCTGTATATACTCGATGAACCATCGATCGGCCTGCACCAGAGGGATAACGACCGGCTGATCAATACTTTGAAGGACATGCGAGACCTCGGCAATACATTGATTGTCGTAGAACACGATGAAGATACAATGCTTGCAAGCGATCATCTCATCGATATCGGTCCGGGAGCTGGCGAACACGGCGGCCGTGTGATGGCCCAGGGCACTCCCCAGGAAGTGATGGAGGATGAAAATTCCATCACTGGCCAGTATCTCAGTGGCAAAAAGGAGATACCGCTGCCTGAGAGCTACCGCAGGCCCGACAAGAAGCGCGTACTTGAAGTGCGGGGCGCCAAGGAGAACAACCTGAAGAATATCAATGTGAAGGTCCCATTGTCTGTTATGAATGTAGTGACGGGTGTATCCGGCTCAGGAAAGAGTACACTGATCAACGAGATCCTGTACAAGGGGCTGCATTCAAAACTCTATAAGACAAAGCAGGTACCAGGGAAGCACAGGGAAATCAAAGGTGCCGAAAATATAGAGAAAATCATCGATATCGACCAGTCCCCGATCGGCCGGACGCCGCGAAGCAACCCGGCGACCTACACCGGAGTGTTCGATAATATCCGGGATGTCTTCGCCCAGACCAACGAGGCGAAAGTGCGCGGTTACCAGAAGGGACGCTTCAGTTTCAATGTCAAGGGCGGCCGCTGTGAGGCATGCAAGGGTGATGGGATCATCAAGATTGAAATGCATTTCCTGCCTGATGTGTTCGTACCATGTGAAGTCTGTGATGGAAAGCGTTATAATAGAGAGACACTGGAAGTCAAATACAAGGACAAGAGCATTGCAGATGTACTGGCTATGACAGTTGAGGAATCCTACTACTTCTTTGAGAACATCCCGAAGATCAAGCGCAAAATCAAGACGCTACTCGATGTGGGACTCGGTTATGTCAAGCTTGGCCAGCCCGCAACAACACTCTCGGGCGGGGAGGCCCAGCGTGTTAAACTGGCCTCCGAGCTTCACAGGCGTTCCGACGGCAAGTCGCTCTATATACTCGATGAACCGACAACCGGCCTGCATTCTGAAGACATCGGCAAACTGATCACCGTCATACAGAGGCTTGTAGACAATGGGGATACCGTCATTGTGATTGAGCATAACCTCGATGTCATCAAAGTTGCAGACCATATCATCGATCTGGGTCCTGAAGGAGGCGATGGCGGCGGCACAGTGGTCGTCGAAGGATCCGTTCAGGATGTCATGGCCGAAGCAGACAGCTACACGGGCTATCATCTAAAAAAATGGTTGGACAGAAACCACCAGGGGGATTGAAATGGATAACAAAGACCGTATTCTAAAAATGTTGGAAGAGGGCAAGATCACATCCGAGGAAGCAGTGCGTCTTCTCGACGCGATAGAGTCCAAGCCGGACAGGGGACAGACGGCACAGCAGCATGAAAGAAGCACCCGCCAGGAGCAGAACCAGAGCCGGGACTCTGCTGACGAGGATTCGAAGGATGTTTTCCAGCAGTTCATGGGGGAATTCCAGAAATATGTAAACACCGACAAGGCGAATCAGGCCTTCAACCAGGTGAAGAGCAGACTGGAGGGCCAGAAGCAGACGGCGCAGGTCTATAAGACTTTTGAAAAGGCGTTCGACAATGTCAAGAACAGCACAATCGATTCCATGTTCACGCAAGGGTCGAAGAACCGTCTGATCGAAACGGTCGAAGACAGCTACTCGAACATCTCGATCGACATTACGAATGGCAACGTTAAAGTAGTGCCGACGGACAGGGTGACGACAGCGAAATTTGAAGTGACACCGTTCTACCGCAAACTGGACAAGGAAAGGAACTATTTCCAGGACATCATCTGTGAAGTCAAAAATGATGAACTCATCATCGTTTCCGATATCCGGACCGCGCGGGTGAATGTCGAACTCCAGGTGAACCCGTCCATCGTCAACCGGCTGATCATCTCCGGATCGAACGGCAATGTCAGCATCGAGGGACAGGAGTTCAGTGATCTGACTGTGGATCTGCTGAACGGCAACATCACTCTGGACAACACGGCCAGCAACAGCGCCTTCGTACGGACGTCGAGAGGCAACGTCAACGTCAAGGGCGGCGCCCACGGTGCCCTTGAACTGATTTCAATGGTCGGCACGATCAATACTGAAACACTGAATGCACAGGATGTCACCGTATCATCGAACGGTTCGGTGAACATCTCCCTGCAGGACCGTACCGAGTCTGCGACGATCAATGCGAACATGGGCAGCATCAATATAAATGTGCCCCATAACCGTGCCCTCGAGGGTCGGTTGAGTACAGTGGTGGGACAGATCAATTATCCGCCGGATCTTGATGCCAGGTTCATGAAATCACAGGACATCGGCTTCAAGGAGCTTATGCTCGTCAATAACAGTGAAGAGAAGGCGCTCCTGCTGGAAGTGGGCACCAAGTTCGGCAGCGTAACGCTGCATCGCAGCTGAATAGGATGATTCATGGCCCGGCTTCCATATGCCGGGCCTTCTTCGTTCTGCTTGCCGCCCACCAGAGGCATCAAATGTGGCTGCCATGTGAAAGAATGGATGGCGCCGGTCATTTTGCCCGCCTTTATCAATTTTCGGCAGAAGACTCCCCCTCTAAGTGAAGCATAGGCGGGAGATGAATGCCGATTGAGGAAACTCAAAAGCCCTTTGTTTCTAAAGCAATGCGAGCCAACTCAAATAATGCTTGTGTGAACGTACTAATCTCATTTTGCTTTTGGTATTCAGTGATTCTCGCTTCCAATTCTTTTGGAAATCGGATGCTTTTCGTAATTCTTTCCACTGTATTCCCTCCTTTTTGATGGTATAATAAATATACCAAAAAGGAGGTGATCATACAATGCACACCCATAAAGCATACAAATTTAGACTCTATCCGAACAAAGAGCAATCCATCCTTATCAATAAAACCATCGGTTGTTCCCGGTTCGTTTACAACCATTTCCTCAATCAATGGAACGAAACGTATAAGGAAACAGGGAAAGGATTGTCGTACGGGAAATGTTCCGCCCAACTTCCTTCTTTGAAGAAGCAGGGAGAAACCGAATGGCTGAAAGAAGTGGACAGCATTGCGCTGCAATCTT
>NZ_JONV01000011.1 GCF_000712035.1 Salinicoccus luteus DSM 17002
CGATCCGCCGAAACCCTACGGGCAAATATTTTGTTTCCCTTTTGGTCGAAACGGAAACGGAGCCGATGAAGAAAACGGGTTCTGCTGTAGGAGTTGATGTGGGGCTAAAGGACTTCGCTGTTCTATCTGATGAGACGGTTTACGAAAACCCTCATTTCTTCCATACGCTGGAGAAGAAACTTGCGAAAGAACAACGCAAGTTGTCCAGACGAAAAGAGCAGGCCATTAAAGACGGTCGGAGGTTGTCCGAGTCAAAGAACTACCAGAAACAACGCATCAAGGTGGCGAAGATACATGAAAACATCAAAAGCAAGCGACGCGATTACCTGCACAAACTTTCCACCGAGATTGTCAAAAACCACGACATTATCGGGATTGAAGATTTGTTGGTAAAAAATATGGTCTTGAATCGCAAACTGGCCAAATCCATTTCTGAAGTGAGTTGGGCGGAATTTCGTGCCTTGCTGGAATACAAAGCAAAATGGTACGGGAAGGAAGTTGTAGCGGTTGCTCGAAACTTCCCATCTTCTCAATTGTGTTCAGGATGTGGCCACCAAAATAAAGCCGTTAAGAATCTCGCTATTCGTGACTGGAAGTGCCCGGAATGTCACGCCCGTCATGACCGGGATATTAACGCAAGCATGAATCTGAAAAACGAGGCGTTGCGAATCTTAAGCCTCCAACCGTAGGGACTACGGGGATAGCCTAATTAACATCCGACCATTAGGTTGGAGTTCCTAGGAATCTCCATCTTCAAAATCCAAAGGATTTAAGGTGGAGTAGTTCAAACTGCCAGTATACTAGATAAAATTTGAAAAAAGCGTCATTTCAATAAACGTTCACAAATTCGCATGAAAAAAGGCACCCTGTAGAAGAGTGCCTGGCCCCGTCCCAATCAAGCGAACAATGCGCTCAACGGGCCTGCCGGTAAATAGATTCCAAGTGCAATCGTCACGACCAGGAAAATGACCAGCGCGATGACGAGGTTGCGCCCTGTACCTTTTTTACGCTGTTTGATCAGTGCCATCTCCATGAGGCCGATTGTAATGAGGCCCGCAAGGAATTTAAGTCCGTACATCATCTGATCGCCGCTGCTGAAGTCGAGGAACAGCATGAGACCAGTAAAAAGGATGATCAGATAGATCAATCTGAGGACCATATGCAGTGCTTTTGAATACTTGGATTCGCCATCCGGACGATCGATTGAATTATACGTGATGATGAATAGGATGATCGCCAGGACGAGCGATGTCAGGTGCAAGTGTATCATTTAATCTTCCTTTCAAATATGAATCAACAATATCTTATCATATTTCAGGAGAGATTACTTATCAATATATGTCGTCAATGTGCCGATGCCATTGATGGATACACGCACTTCATCCCCCGGCTGCAGGAACTGCGGTGGATTCATGCCGGCACCGACGCCGCCCGGTGTCCCTGTGGCAATGATGTCCCCCGGCTCGAGCGTGACATATTTGGAGACTTCAGCAATCAATTCATCGAGTTTCAGCACCATCTCGCGGGTGCTGCCATCCTGGCGGATATCACCATTGACCTTGGTGACGATGGCCGTCTGCTCAGGGTTCGGCAGCTCGTCCTTTGTGACGATGAACGGCCCCATCGGGCATCCGCCCTTCAGGCTTTTGGAAAGGAACGCCTGATGATGCTCCCTCTGCAGGTCGCGGGCAGTGATATCGTTGATGATCGTATAGCCGTATATATAATCGAGTGCCATGGAACTCTGGATCTTTTCCGCACGCTTTCCGATGACGACGCCAAGCTCCCCTTCGTAGTCCAGTTCGCTGGTGATGTCCTGATGGCTTGGGATCGTCGCCTCGTCACCGACCAGGCTGGTCGCCGCCTTCGTGAATACATACAGGTTCTGCACTTCGTTGTTCAGTTCTTCAGCGTGCTTCCTGTAGTTCCTGCCAAAGGCGATCACATTGTTCGGTGGCGTCACCGGTGCACGGAATGTAATTTCATTGAAGGGCGCCTTGTACTTGTCGGCCTCTCCTGAATCCTGTGCTTTTTCCACTAATTTTCGGACATGTTCCTGGAAATCCAGCGTGTGGTATTTTGAAATGCCTTCAAGCAGGGTTTTAGGATAATCCGCTTCATCCCCGAATGCTTCAAACAGTTTCGGAAGGATCCAGGCACTTTCCTCACGCTTCACTTTGACGCCGTAATACGTGTGATTCCCATAATCAAATGTTAAAAATTTCATGGAATACGCTCCTTATGTGTGTATTTACTTCATTATAACAGACAATGCCTATCTGGTGATTCCATTTTCAGAATTATTCGCAAATAAATCCTCGATGCTCCTGATCCGGTACCGGTGCATGACAGTGGCAAGCACCATCACGAAAACATGGATGACGAGCGCCGTCCAAATCATGGTGGAAACCTCCATTTCGCCATACAGACCAGCACCGATTCCATAGAATATCAGCATGAACACGATGTTGGAGAGGATATACAGGGTCAGTGCATATCTGCCCGTGCGCCTGAACACTTCCAGGATGCCGGACGGCACTGCGACCGTAAGGTACAGCAGGAACAGGAAATAGCCGAGGGCGAGTACAGGCCCGCCGAAGTTCTCCGCCAGAAGGCGGCCGCTGTAGCTGCCGAGTGTCAGCACCTGGATCATCTTGACCGCCATGCCGCCGCCGGCAAGTACGATGAACAGGATGATGTGCATCACCGGATTCGACCGTATGAAGCGGACGATATTGAGTTTTCCGAGACTGATGCCCACAAGCAGCCATGGCAGTACGGTGAACAGGAGCCCGTACATTTCACTGATCACGTTCCTTGAGAACAGTTCGATGTTCAGTGCAATGATTGCGAAGTAGTCCGTACTCCTGAAGACACTTGTGAACTCCTGTACATCCTGCAGGGCCGTATAGATGATGTCCGTCGGCGAGCCGATGCTCGCAAAGAAGCCGACAAGGACGTTGGCAGCCAGATGGAAGAGGAACAGCAGCATTCCGGAAATGAGGGGTACCGCCCAGTGCGTCTTCAAAAAGAGCAGCGCAACCAGTGCCATCAGTGCCAGGCCGGGCAGGAAGTCGAAGGCGAAGATGAAGAATGTCTGGACGATGCCGAGTGCCAGCACGAAAGCCGCCACTTTGGCAAGGTTGCCGATGCCGTAATGCCTGAAGGCGTGGATAAGGTAGCCTGTGGCAAGGGCCACAAGCGGCACGATGGCCCCGCCGATGAAGATGTCCAGCACCTGGAAGGTGCTCAGATTGCTGCCGCTCAAGTATTCATATGGGTTCAACGCTTCATAGGGCATCATGAAAAAGAGGCCGTTCATCAGCAGTACACCGAAGAACAGGATGCCGAGGATGATGCTTGAACGTGTGCTTTCAGTTATCAAATTTAATCGCTCCATAGTCAAAGAAATATAGGTATACCGTAACATCTTTCCTGAGCGCCTGCATTATCGAACGCCTGTAGATGTCCATCTGCGTACGGTACCGTTCCACGAGGTCCGATTCAGTCAGGCCGGTGTGCGCCACCCGGTCCGTCTTATAGTCGATGATGACGAATTCATCATCCATCTCAAGGAGTACATCGACGATCCCCTGGACCATCTGCCGGTCGAAGTCGGAATAGCCGATGGCCTTCTGGTTCATGATGAACGGGATTTCCGTGTGGATCGACTGCTGGCCTTCGAGCAGTTGCCGCATCGTTTCATCCGCCAGGAACTGGTGGATGTTTTGGATCATCTGTGTCTGGTGCGCCGGGGTGATCAGTGGATCGTCATCCGTATGTTCCAGGATCATCCGTTCGATGAACGTCGCCTGCGATTCCTCATCCAGCGCGCGGAGGGCATCGTATCGGTTGAGCAGATGCATCATCATCTGGTGCATCATCGTTCCGAATACCGGCGCATCGAGCGATTCGCTGCGGAAATTCGGTGCACGGAAGTTCGGCGTGCGGTCGTGCCGGATGACGGCACTGTCATCCGGCGGCGTCTCATTCCGGCGCTTGATCTCCGTCACGGACTCCTTGTATACCGTCTCGGTCGCCTCCCTGTGCGGATACTCGTGAAGGATGCGTTCCTTCAGCAGCTGGTTCCCGCTGATCTTCAGATTTTCCAGAGTTTCAAGGGAGGTGTATTCGACGGCCTGCGGTTCCGCCTCCACTTCTTCGATATGATGCACCTCGAGTGCATCCATCGGCGTATTGACGAGCACCGGTGCCAGAAGATCCTGGATGCTGCGGATCGAGAGCCTGTCGTCTGCATGGACCTTGCCGCCTTCATAGGTGAACTTCTCCTTCATCTCCCCCTTGTAGACGAGCGGGATGATGAGCTGGTCGATGGCCCGTGTCAATGCCACATAGACCAGACGCATCTCCTCACTGATGCGCTCCTGCTGGATCGTCTGCTTGACGACCTGGGCATGGATGCTCGGCAGGAGCACCTGGCGCTCAGGTATGAAGCGCTTGAAGGCGATGCCGCCGTCCGGATGGATCGTCACCTTCTTCGTGACATCCATCATGTTCAGCTGCCTGTGGAGGCCGGCATAGATGACGTAGTTGAATTCGAGTCCCTTCGATGCATGGATCGTCATGACACGGAGCGTATCCGCATCATCGGAGACCGTATTCTCCTCCCCGAAATCCTGGCCGTCCTGGATCATGCGGGCGATGTAGGTGATGAACTCATATAGGGAAAGGTGGGACATCTTCTCGAAATCCATCGCCTTCTCAACGAAGCCGTTCAGGTTGGCACGCCGTGTGAGGCCGCCCTTGAGGCCTGCGAAATACTCCAGGATGTTGAGCTCAAGATAGATTTCATCGATCAGTTCGGGCACACTCATATACCTTGCATAGTCCTGCAGCGTCCGGAGCGTATCCAGAAACTCCCCGATCTTCTTCATCACGAGTGCCGGGCCCTCATAGCTGACGAGGGCCTCATACATGTATTCGCAGTCGGAATCGGCACGGATGTGGGCGATGTCATCCTCAGAGAAGTTGAACATCGGCAGCCGCATGACACCGACCAGGTGATCATCCTGAAGCGGATTATCGACGATGGACAGGAGGCTGATCATCGTACGGATCTCCAGGGTATCGAGATAGCCGGAACGGTTGTTGACGAATACCGGCAGCTCCGCTTCGGAGAGGAGCTTGCGGTAGGCTTCGTTATCCCGCGTATTCCGTGTCAGTATGACGATGTCCCGGTAGTCCGCACCCGATTTCCTGAGATGCTTCACCACCTGGACGATATGGAGTATCTCCGCATCCTCCCCCTTGCCCTCGGCATCCTCGATGATGTGGCATTCCGAGGCGAGCGGCGGGGCATCCAGGTAGTTCCCCTGGACGAGCCGGTGGGTCTCATCATATTCCACCTCCCCGACCTCCCTGTCCATGATGCGTTCGAACACCGCATTCGTCAGGTCGATCACTTCCCCCCGGGAGCGGAAGTTGTGGTTCAGGCTGATGACCCGGCCGCTGCCGGGCTCCCGGAAGCGTTCGGATTTTTCGATGAACAGGGACGGGTCTGCCTGCCTGAATTTGTAGATGGACTGTTTGACATCCCCCACCATGAACAGGTTGCCGGTCGCCTCATCCCCGCTTTTCAGGGACTGGATGATGGCCTCCTGGACACGGTTGATGTCCTGGTATTCATCGATCATGACCTCCTTGAACCGGCTCTGGTACATCGAGCGGACCGCGCCGTCAGATGCATTCAGGATGGCCAGTGCATAATGTTCATAGTCGGAGAAGTCCATTTCGTTGCGGGAGAGCTTCTGTTTGCGGAAGCGTTCGATGACTTCCAAAACGATGCGGATCAGGGTGTTGCTGTAGCCGTTCAGCGGGGCGAGTTCATCGCTCACACGTCCGAGCGTATAGGCTGGTGTTTCCCTGATTTCCGCATAGCGCTTCTTCACGCGGTTCTGGACTGCGAGCAGTTGTGCCTTGGCATCCGGATCGTCGATGTTTTTGATGAATGCAGAGCGGCCATCCTTGAGGCTGAACGTCGGCAGTTCCACCGGCCGGCCTTCCCGGTTCTCCTCCATCGCGCCCATGACGGTGCGGCCGAGCCCCTCGATGGCATCGAAGGCATCCCGCACCTGCGTTTCCTTGATCGATTCATGCGTCACCACATGATAGTGGCTGCGCAGCTGGTCGATATCGGCCATCAGGGCCTCGAGCTTCAGCTTTACGTTGTGGTTGTGCGCATCCAGAATGGCCTGCAGGTGCGCTTCATTCAGATACTGGTCGATGTTCCCCTCCAGATAGCCTTCCGGATCGGGGCTCGCCACGGCCGTATAGTACAGGTCGCGGATCGTATTCAGCAGCCCGTCATTGTTCTTGTCGGTCGACAGCATCATCGACAGCGTGTTGAAATCCTCCGCCCCTTCCGCATAGTAGGATTCGAGTACATTCGATATCACCTGGTCCAGGCGGATCTTCATCTCGACATCCCCGAGTGTCCGCATGTCCGGGGACAGGCCGATCGTATTGTAGTGCATCTGTATGAGGTGCAGGCAGAAGCTGTGGAGTGTGGAGATATGCGCCTCCTTCAGCTTGAGCATCTCGGTGTAGATGGCCGGGTCCCGCTTCTCCCCATACGCCTTGCGCAATGCCTTTTCGATCTTGTCCTTCATGTCCCGTGCGCTCATGTTGGTGAAGGTTGCGACGAACACTTCATCGATGCTGTAGCGGCCTTCGAGGATCTTGCGGATGATCCGTTCGACCAGGACCGTCGTCTTGCCGCTGCCCGCCGCTGCGGCCACCAGCACGTCCGATCCTTCATATTCAATCGCTTCAAGCTGTTTATCTGTCCACTGGACCATCGATGGATACCTCACTTTCAAATAGGCTGACTGCTTCCTCGTCCAATTCGTTCTTCCTTATATCCTGGCGGTTCATCAGTGCATCGATGTGGCATGCGGACTTGAAGTCGCACATTTCACATGCGAGCCGGGTGTTTCCGGCGTCCGTCGCCATCGGTGATGCGAGCACTTCCCCGCCATATATCTCATCCGTTGCATTCCTGTACATATCCATGATGTGGTCGGCATAATGCCGGAAGAGTTCCGGACTGAAGTACTTGCTCCGCGTCCGTGCATTGATCTTGCCGTTCTTCGATACGGAGATCGGCAGATACCTGTTGTATTCCTTGAAATCATCGAGGTCCGCAAGCATTCCGCGGATGCCGATCGATGTTTCATCGAGCTGGACATCATATTCCGCGTGCTCATTGATGAATACGCCGTCCGGCCGCATGCGCTTCTTGTGCTCGGCTTCTGCAGCTTCGAGTGCCGCTTCATCATCGAGCGAGAGCAGCGGATCCCTGACCGGGAAGAAGAGCATGCTGTTCGGCATGATCTTCTCCTTGCCGAAATGTCTCCTCCCCTGGTCCATCAGCACATGCATATAGGTCATCATCTGCAGCTCGAGTCCATTCAGCACCCCTTCACGCGAGATGCTCCGGGTGCTCGACTTGTAGTCGATCAGGTTGACATAGGCCCCGTCCTTCGTCTCGTACATGTCGACGCGGTCGATCTTCCCGCGCAGATGGATCTTGTAGCCATCATTGCTCGTCAGCGTGACCTCCTCCATCGGGCTGTCCCTGAAGCCGAATGACAGTTCGACATCGGCGATCCTGTAGTGCCCGAGCGATTCGATGTCCTTCATGAACATGAGCAGTTTGATGATGGCGTCGCGGGCCCTCGATTTAAGGGATTTATAGTAGCCGGTATGTTCGAATATGCCGAACTGGATCGCCTGTGAAAACCGCTCGATGGACTCGGCCACCTGTTCGCGGATTTTTTCGTCCGGATGGCGCAGCGTATAGTCGAGCGATTTGACGACATCATAGAGCACCTCGTGATACAGGTTTCCGAGTTCGAGCGGCGCCACCTGATAGGGTTTACGCACCTTGAGCTTCAGGCCGTATCGGCTGAAATGCTGGAAAGGGCATCTGAAGAACGATTCGAACCGTGAAACGCTGGCATTCATCTCAGGGGTATAGAGCGCCACTGCCGCCTCGCGCGTCAGTGGCTCCGCCCGGTTGTCATAGGTCAGGTTGCGCTTGAGGCGCGGATACACATCGTGCCAGCGCTCCTTCATCAGTACATGGTAGGCCTCGATCCATCCCCTGTACTCCGGCAGCTCAAGGAATTCTTCCGGTGTTCTGACGGGGGCCGTCATCATCTCGCGCACTTTCAGGTGCAGGAGCGGTTCCATGCTTTCTATCGATGTGATCAGACGGGACGGATTGAAGCGGTCGTATTCCGCAGTCCGCCTGTATTCATAATTTTTCACCCGCGCCTCCCCTGGGAGCAGCTCCTCGAGGAATGGGCTGATTTTCGTGACTTCCCCCGATGGCAGGGTGCTCGACCAGCTGAGATAGAGCCCCTCCGTCGCACGGGTCACACCGAGATAGAAGACGAACCGCTCATCCTGTGCAAGGGTTCTCGAGCTCGGCGAGAGCTCGATGTCCGCATGCTCGAACACCGTCTTCTCCTCATCGGAGATGATTTCCGTATTGCGGCTCTCACGCGGCATGACATCCCGGTTCAGGCCGATGATGAAGATGTATTTCTTGTTCTCCACCTTCGACAGGTCGAGGGAACCGACCATCACCTGGTCGATCGTTGATGGCAGCAGGCTGAACTCCGCGTTCCTAAGCCCATCGATGAACGTCTCGTAGAAGAGCGCGAACGGCACCTGTTCATCATCGAATACCGTATAGGCATCATCAAGCAGACGGATGAACATGTTGTAGGCCTGCTCGGTCTCGTCCCGCGTCTGTATTTCGTTCCTTTCATCGAGTGCCTCCATCTCTTCGGCAAGCACATCGATGATGCCCTCATCCACGATGAAATCATAGATGACGCTGATGTAGTCGCGCACGGTGCCATCCTTCCTGAATTCCCTGAACACTTTTTCGAGCTTTTCGAGCACCGCATTCTTGAAATCGATCATGCCGGCATACGCATCGCTCCTGTCCACCCGCCTGATGCCTTCATCCGTCACCTCGGTGTGGTAGCGGAACTGCTCATCATCGAAAAGGGCGGAACCGCCCAGGCCGCGCTCCAGCACAAAGTTCTCGAGCTGGTCGATGTAGTGCCGCTCGGACGCTTCGCACAGATAGCCCGTCTTCAGCACGTTCATGAATGCACCGAATTCATAGTTCCTCATGTAGCACTCGAGGAGGCTCATGATGAACTGGATGAACGGGTGGGAATGCATCGGCACTTTCTGGTCGATATGGTAGGAGATGCCATACCGGCGGAAGACCGACTGGATCACCGGTTCATAGTTGGCATCCCGGTAGAGCACACCGAAATCCGTATAGTAGGCCTTGCCGTCGAAGACGAGCGATTCGATCTCCCGGGCCACATCATTGACCTCCTCCAATACATTCGGCGCCTCGGTGAAGACGACGCCGTCATAGTCGTAGATGGATTCGCTCTGGTCGAAGTACCGTTCGACCTGGATGAGCCCATTTCTGCTGGAGCGCCTGAAGTCCTCCCCGAAATGTTCGAAGGAGAGCCTGTGGTCGCCCATGTAGTAGCGCAGGCGTTCGATGACGGAATCCGTCTTTCTGAAAAGCTGCTTGTTCGTCCCCTGGTGGGTCAGCAGCAGGTTGATTTCCCTGACCCGGGTTTCAAGCGCCTGGATCAGCGCGAACTCGCTTTCCGTGAAGTTGTGGAAGCCGTCGATATAGATGACGGCATCCTCGAGCGAACGGATCGGAGTATCCGAATACAGCAGGTCGATGAACTGGTCCGCCAGGTTGATGTCCTCGATCTGGAGTTCCGTGATGCGCTCTTCCCAATTGCGATAGATGAGCTCGAGGTCATGCATCTTGTCCTGGATCCGCCCGGACGGTGTCTCGATGCGCCCGAAATCATCGGGTGATACGCGGTAGGCGCGGAATTCGCTCAGCATGTCCAGCACCTTTCCGGAGAATTTTATGTACTGTGCACTGTCGCGGTAGAAATCGAACTCCGACTTCATCTCATTCATCATCTTATGGAGCAGCATGATATGGCCGCTCTCCGACAGGGCATCCCGTGTGGAATGGCCCGTCTCATTGAAGATATGCCACATCAGGCGTGCAAAACTGAAGACTGCGGTCCGCAGGCTTCCGACACCCGGGTTCTCCCCCGTCGGGTTGGTGATGATGTTCTCATACCTCAATGTGTTCTGCGTAGGGGTGATGATATAGATGCTCGAACCGAGCGGCGCCTCACTGGTGATGGCGTCTATCTCATCGAACATGCGCTGCGTCTTTCCGGTGCCGCTGATTCCCGTCCAAATGTTGATTCCCATATGCTTCACTCCTTATGAGTAGACAAAAGACACCCCGCGGGGTGCCTTTTTATTCAAAATTTAATGCAATCCTGTTGAATGGCCAGAACCTGAGCTGTACTTCCCCGACGATCTGGGATTCATCGACCATACCAAAGTCGCGGCTGTCGCGGCTCAGCGGCCTGTTGTCGCCAAGCACGAGATACTGCCCTTCCGGTATGGTATCCCCCTCGACCCCAAGGTCCTCGAGCGTAAAGTTATCCATGTACGAATCTGTCCTGTGCGCCACGTAATCCTCTTCCAGCGGCTCGCCATTCACATAGACCTGCTTGTCCTCCATCGTCACCGTATCCCCGGGCGTACCGATGATGCGCTTGACATATGCAGGGCCCGCTTCCGAATGGAAGACGATGATGTCACCCGTTTCATATTCGCCGAAATTGTCCACGAACTTGTTTACAACCACACGGTCCTCGTCTTCAAAGGTCGGGTCCATGCTGAGCCCGTCCACTGTATAGGAGACGAAAAGAAATGACCGGATCAGGACGATGAGCACGACAGCTATCAGAATCGCAACAAGCCATTCGCCTATTTCCTTCTTCATTCAACTTCACCCCTGTTTCTCTAGTTTACGGTTTATATATTTCTGGTACCATTTCGAGAAGAAATAGAGTACCACAAGGAATATGACTGACAGCGTCAACTGCAGCGGTGAAGTGAAAAATGATGTGATGTCATATCCGACGATTGACATCAGCAGGATCATAATCGCTTTTGCTACAATCAATATAGATAAGTATACGGTTTTTCTCATGTTGGATAAAGCTGCGATTACATTGATGACAGAACTTGGCGTAAACGGCAGGGACAGCAGGATGAGCAGAAACGAGAAGCCCTTCAGGTCGATGAAGGCCAGCATCTTCCTGAGCCGCTCATGCTTCATTATATACCTCTGTGCCGGTTTTCTGAAGAAATACCTGACTGTGAGGAATACCAGATAGCTTCCAAATACGGTAGCCGAGTAGCTCGACAGGAAGCCCAGTACGAAGCCGTACGAATTGATGTTGATGATGACAATGGCAAATAGCGGAAGGAAGGGAAGGAAGGCCTCGGCCATTGCAAGCAGGAAGCCTACGATGATCCCGAGCGCCTCCACCTCTTCGAACAGTGACTCCAACCCTTCCTGGGTCGTCAATTTTTCCAGCAGTGTTTCCAGTTCCACACACATAACCTCGCACATTTAATAAAGGCTATATTACAGTGTAATATAGCCTGAGTATCTTCCAATTATATAATTTTTATTTGAGTCTGTCATTCAATTGTTTTCGCAGGTCCTCAAATCCTGATTTTCCGAGGAGTGCAAACATGTTCTGCTTGTATGCCTCCACACCCGGCTGGTTGAATGGATTGACACCGAGCAGGTATCCGCTCATCGCACAGGCGATTTCAAAGAAGTAGACCATATACCCGAATGTATATGCATCAAGCTTCGGCACACTCACAATCATGTTCGGCACGCCACCGTCCACATGGGCAAGCACCGTCCCCCGCATGGCCTGGTGGTTTACCTCATCCACCGTCATGCCTTCGAGGTAGTTCAGGCCGTCTAAGTCCTGTTCTTCGGCCTCAATCACCACATCGCTCTCGGGCGTCTCCACATTGATGACCGTCTCCATGAGCATGCGGCGTCCCTCCTGTATATACTGGCCGAGCGAGTGGAGGTCCGTCGTGAAGTTGGCACTATGGGGCAGGATGCCCTTGTTGTCCTTGCCTTCACTTTCGCCGAACAGCTGCTTCCACCACTCCCCAAAGTAGGAGAGGCGCGCCTCATAGTTGATCAGCATCTCCACATCGTACCCCTTGTTGTAGAGGGCATTGCGGACCACTGCGTACTGGTATGCCGGATTCTTTTCAAGCGATGCTTCCGAGAGGTCGCCCATTGCATCCTTTGCACCTTCCATCATCTTTTCGATCTCGATGCCTGCAGCCGCAATCGGCAGCAGCCCCACTGCCGTCAGAACCGAATACCTGCCGCCGACATCATCCGGTACGACGAACATTTCATAGCCTTTTTCACGTCCGAGCGTATTGAGTGCACCCTTCTCCTTGTCGGTCGTCACATAGATGCGCTCTGCCGGATTGTCATATTTCTCTTCAAGCAGCTTCTTGAAGACGCGGAACGCAATCGCAGGTTCGGTCGTCGTGCCGGACTTGCTGATGACGTTGATTGAGAAGTCCCTGTCCTTCAGATGGTCCTTGAGCTCATTCATATAGTGGCTCGAGAGCTGGTGCCCTGCGAATATGATTTCGGGGCCGTCCTGGCCGAATGTCGGCGTCAGCATCTCAACCGCCGCCTTCGCGCCGAGGTAGGAGCCGCCGATACCGATGACAACGAGCACATCGGAGTCCGAACGGATCTTTTCTGCGGACTGCTGGATGCGTGAGAATTCTTCCCTGTCATAGTTCTCGGGGAGGTCCACCCAGCCGAGGAAGTCGCTTCCGGCGCCCGTGCCCTTGTGGATCATATCATGTGCACTTGAAACGAAAGGCGCGAGTCCCGACAGTTCCTCTTCACTCATGAATGATGATGCATTTGAATAATCGAATTTAATATGTGTCATAGGTATCCTCCAATTGGTTTATCCATCATCTTTTATTGTAGATAAAAACAGGAGCCCATTTCAATTATTTTGTCGCATTTGCCGCAATATCCCTGTTTTTGGGGATGAGCGACTGTATTTCCTCCGCCTTTCCTTCATGCAGCAGATTGACGATGCGGCTGCCGACGATGACACCGTCGCAGTGTGCACCGATCTTCTCGGCCTGCTCGGCATCATTGATGCCGAAACCGGCACATACCGGCACATCACTTTCCCGGCTGATCTTCTCAAGGTGGTCGTAGAGGGAGTCGACGAAGCCTTCCCTCACGCCCGTCGTGCCGTTGACCGTCACTGCATAGATGAACCCTTCAGCGCCTTCGATGACTTCCTTGATGCGCGCTTCGGAACTTGTCAATGTGATGAATCGGATCATCGCAATGTCATATTTCGCAAGGGGTGCGCCGAACTCGCGCTCCTCCTCCAGGGGCACATCCGGAATGATGACGCCTGAGACGCCCGCCTCATGTGAAAGTTCTGCAAAGCGTTCGGCACCAAGACGCAGCACAGGATTGGCATAGGTCATGATTACGACCGGGATGGATACCTCGTGCTTGATCCGTGCAAGTTCCACCAGCACCTTCTCAAGTGTGACGCCCTGTGACAGTGCGCGCTGGCCAGCTGCTTGTATGGCCGGGCCGTCAGCAACGGGATCTGAAAACGGGATGCCGAGCTCCACGATCGATACACCGGATGCTTCAAGCGACTGTATCTGCCCCTTCAGATTCTGGAGACCGCCGTCGCCCGCCATGATATATGCGATGAACGCCTTCTCGTCCTGTGCCTTTAGTGTGCCGAATGCCTTTTCCAATTCAAATTTGCTCATAGTTCCCTTCCTTCCTCTCTTGCCTTGATTTGTGCCACGTCCTTGTCTCCGCGTCCCGACAGACAGATGACCAGTGTTTCATCCGGTGACATCCCTGCCGCCATCTTCACTGCATGGGAGACCGCATGGGCACTCTCGAGCGCCGGGATGATGCCTTCGGTATGCGACAGGAGTTTGAAGGCTTCAAGTGCCTCCTCATCCGTCACATGCTCGTATTCCGCCCGTTCGATATCCTTCAGGTGGCTGTGCTCCGGTCCGATGCCCGGGTAGTCCAGTCCGGCTGAAATGGAATAGGCCTCCTGCACCTGCCCCGCTTCGTCCTGCAGCAGATGCATCTTGGCACCGTGCAGGATGCCGATGGATCCTTCATTCAATGAAGCGGCGTGCTCGCCGGATGGTATGCCATGGCCGGATGCCTCGACACCGACAAGACGGACCCCACCGTCATCGATGAATGGATGGAACATGCCGATTGCATTGCTCCCTCCGCCGATGCATGCCACGACCGCATCAGGCAGCCTGCCTTCCTTATCAAGCATCTGCTGCTTCGTCTCCTTGCCGATGACCGACTGCAGGTCCCGCACAATCTGCGGGAACGGATGCGGCCCCATCGCCGAACCGAGGATATAGTGCGTATCCTCGACGTTCGCGACCCAGTAGCGCAGCGCTTCATTGACGGCATCCTTGAGCGTGCCCCTGCCCTGGTCGACACTGACGACTTTGGCACCGAGCAGCTCCATGCGGAAGACGTTCAGCTCCTGGCGCTTCACATCCTCCTTGCCCATGAAGACCACACACTCCAGGTCGAGCAGTGCACATACGGTTGCTGTCGCCACGCCGTGCTGGCCGGCTCCCGTTTCTGCAACGACCTTCTTCTTGCCCATCCGTTTCGTGAGCAGCGCCTGGCCGATCGTATTGTTGATCTTATGTGCACCCGTGTGATTCAAGTCCTCGCGCTTGAGGTAGATTTTTGCGCCGCCGGCCTTCTTCGACAAGCGTTCCGCGTAATAGAGCGGGGACTCCCTGCCGACATAGTCCTTCAGGTAGTGGTTGAGCTCCTGCTGGAATGCTTCGTCATACTGGGCAGATTTATATTCCGCCTCCAGTTCCTTGATGGCACCCATCAGTGTCTCCGGCACATACCTGCCGCCGTATTCTCCGTAGTGGCCGTTTTCATTCGGCTGAGTGTAGATCTGTTTCATTTATATGCACACCTTTCATCTGTTCAGTCAATTCGAATATTTTCTTCCTGTCTTTCACACCATCCGTCTCCACGCCGCTTGAGATGTCGACATATGCCGGTGATACGGCTTCATATGCCTGACGGACATTGCCGCTGTTGATGCCGCCTGCGAGAATGAGGCGGCTCTGGTCCACGCCCGGGTGATCGAGGGCCGACCAGTCGAATGTATGGCCTGTACCTCCCCGGTACTTGCCCGGCGGGCTGTCGATCAGTATATAGTCTGCACTGTAGCGGAACATCTCCCGGATATCCGTCTGGCGGATGGAGAAGGCCTTGATTACAGGGATATCCAGCGCTTCTGCATAGTCCCGCGATTCGTCCCCATGCAGCTGGACAAAATCCAGGCCGACCGCCTCGTATATCCGCCTCACTTCATCGATCGGCTCATTGACGAAGACACCGGTACAGTCTATGTCCTGCCCGACGGCACGGACGATTTCACGCGCCTCTGCCACACCGATCTTCCGGCGGCTGTCGGCGAACATCAGGCCGATCATGTCCACCCCTGCCTCCACTGCCCACCGGGCCGCTTCCACCGACTGGATGCCGCAGATCTTGATCTTCATCTGCGCGGCACCTTGAGTGAGCGGATGGCCGCGTCCGGCTGTTCTGCACGCATCAGCGTCTCGCCGACAAGCAGCGCGCTTGCCCCTGCGTCCCGCATGCGTTCGGCATCCGCTTCCGTCTTTATCCCGCTCTCTGCAATGAAGTGCGTGGAGGCATCACCATATTTTGCGAGCAGCCGCTCAGTGTTTGCGATATCCACTTCGAATGTTTTGAGGTCCCGGTTGTTGACGCCGATGAGTTCCGGGGCGATCGCGAGCGCCCGTTCCATCTCCTCTTCCGTATGGACCTCGACGATCGCTTCCAGTCCATAGGTCCCGGCATAGTCGTACAGGCGTTTCAGTGTCCCATCATCGAGGGCCGCCACAATGAGCAGGATGACATCGGCACCATACAGGTACGCCCGGTCGATCTGACGCTCGTCGATGATGAAGTCCTTGTTCAGTACCGGCACGCCGACCGCGCATTTCACCGCCTCAAGATCCCTCATGGATCCCTTGAAGTAGTTCTCGTCCGTCAATACGGAAATTGCGTCCACACCGCCGGATACATACTTTGCAGCCTGCCCTTCCGGCTTGATGCTGATATTAATGTCCCCCCTTGAAGGGGATGCCCGCTTCACTTCTCCAATTACGGCCATCGTGCCTGAGGATTCAATCCGCTCCCTGAAGGAGACCGGCTTCCGGCTCCGAATGATCTGCTGGGCACCCAGTGACTGTATTTCAATGCGTTTATGTGAAATGATTTCTTCAAGTATTGCCGCCATTTTATATCCCGCCTTCTTGTGTGTAGGTAATCAGATGGTTCAATTTCGCCAGTGCCCTGCCGGAGTCGATGCTCTCCCGCGCCTTTTCGATGCCTTCCTCGATCGTCTGTGCCCGCTCGGCACTGAACAGGCCGAGCCCTGCATTCAGCAGGATCGTGTCACGCTGGGCCGGCGTCGCCCGCCCCGAGAGGACATCGAGGAGGATCTGCGCATTTTCACCGCTGTCGCCGCCGGTGATCGCCTCCTTCGAATATGTCGGCAGACCGACCGATTCCGGAGTGAACGTCATATTTTTGATTTCACCGCCATCGAGTATCGTCATATGGTTCTCGCCGAGCAGGGACGCCTCGTCCATCGAACCGGCGCCGTTGATGACTACAGCACGCTTCCTGCCGAGCCTTTTCAGCACCTGGGCCATCATCTCCACCTTGTCCCTGCGGTAGACGCCAAGGAACTGGTAGTCCAGTGACACCGGATTGATCAGCGGCCCGATCAGGTTGAAGATGGTCGGCACCTTCAGGTCATGCCGCACTTTCATGATCTGCTTGATCTTTGGATGGGCATGGGGCGCAAAAAGGAATGCGATGTCATTCTCCTCGAGCAGGGTATCGATATCCTCCGTGTCAAAGGTCAGCGATACACCGATCTCCCCCAATACATCCGAACTGCCCGTCTTGCTTGTGATGCTGCGGTTGCCGTGCTTGGCGACCTTCACGCCCGCCCCTGCCAGCACAAAGGCCGATGTCGTCGATATGTTGAAGCTGTTCGAACCGTCACCGCCCGTTCCGCAGTTGTCCATCACGCCATCGATATGGCGGCGGATCGGCATCGCATGCCTGCGCAGCACTTCGACGAGTGCTGCAATCTCCTCCACCGTCTCGCCCTTCGCCTTCAGTGCCATGAGGAGCGCTGCGATTTCACTGTCGCTGACTGCATCCAGCAGCAGGATCGATACCGCTTCTGACATCTCCTCGAAAGTCAGGTCTTCACGTTCGGATAATTTCGCCAGATATGGTTTCATACTTCTTTTTACTGTTGGATTCACTGCTTCTGATCTCATCATTTATCCCTCCCAGAATATAAAAAATCCTCCATGGACCAATATGGTCTATGGAGGACGATTTCACCGCGGTGCCACCTCGCATTGGGCCCATCCGGACCCCTGCTCTTGCCGCGTAACGTGCGGCGGACGGACGCATTCCGATCAGGCCCATTCATAGAACATGCATGCATCGGTTTCCAGCTTTCCCGACTCTCTGTGCCATGCGGTGCTCCACTACTTGTTCTGATATGCGTTCTCTTCTGTTTTTCTATACAAAAAGGCTCCCCTGTCTCTGAAAAAGGACGGGGAGCCGTGGTGCCACCTTTATTGACCGGTCGTGACCGGTCCACTCGAGATGCGGACGCATCTGCATCCACATCAACCATGTAACGTTGGAAAGACGCCGGTGCCTGAATGATTTCGGCAGCCGGTTATACAGAAGTCCATTCACAAAATCATTGCACCGGTTCGCACCACCCACCGGCTCTCTTCAGCATGGAGAAATTGCTACTTCTCTTCTTCAATCAAAGGCTATTCAATTGATTGAATATTATCATAATACAGTCACTTCACAATTACAACCCAAAATCGAAAAAAACTTTTCCCGACTTCCACATTGCGTCCTGCAATGGCTCCTAACTCAGGTCACGGAACTCATGTGCGATGCGGTTCAGCGCCTCTTCAAGTACAGACCTTGGGGACGGTACACAGATTCTCTGGAAGTCATTGCCTTCCTCGCCGAACATCTTCCCGTCCTCAAGCAGCACATTGGCCCTGTTGTAGATGCGGTCATGCACTTCCTCCGGTGTGATGCCGTAGCCCGAGAAGTCCATCCACAGCACATATGTGCCCGCCGGACGTTCGACTTTGACCTTCGGCATTTCGCGCGACAGGAAATCGATTACGAAGTCGATGTTGCCATCGATGTACTCCCTGACCTGGTGGAGCCATTCATCCCCTTCCGTGTAGGCGGCGATGAGTGCGGAGACCGTGAATGGACTGGGCAGGCTCATCCCCTGCTCCTCCTGGAACTGCTTCCTCAAGCCTTCATCCGTAATCACCACATTCGTACAGTGCAGTCCGGCGAGGTTGAACGTCTTGTTGATGGCCGTCAGCGTGACGATATGATCCGTATGGGACGCCGCCTTGACGATCGGCGTGAACTTCTCCCCGATGCGGATCAGATCCCCATGGATTTCATCGGCGATGATGGTGACGCCATTTTCACGGCAGATCTCTGAGAGGCGTGCAAGATCATCCTCCCGGAAGATGTTGCCCGTCGGATTGTGCGGATTGCACATGATGAACATCGTCGTATCATCCTCTTTGGCCAGCTTCTCGAAGTCATCGAAATCGATGTGGTAATGCCCCGCTTCGTCCCGCTCCAGCCCATTGTTCTTCACTGTACGGCCATTGCCTTCAATCGCCGAAGTGAATGGCGGATACACCGGCCGCTGGATGATGACGCCATCCCCCTTTTCGGAGAATGCCTTGACCGCAATGTTCAGGGAATGCACCGTACCCGGGGCATATATGATCTCTTCCTTGTTGATTTCCCAGCCATATTTGTCCGAGAACCACTTCTGTATGGCTTCATAGTAGGCGGGGGGCGTAATCGTATAGCCGAAGATCTGATGGTCCACCGTCCGCCTCAGTGCCTCGACGACCGGTTCTGCCACCTGGAAGTCCATATCTGCCGTGAACAGTGGAATCGTATCCTCATCATATCGTTCCGTCAGGCCGAATTCCTTGATCAGTTCCCCGCCATCCCATTTCATGGCATAGGTGTTCCTTCTGTTTATCGGTGTATCGAAATCATATTTCATCATAACCGCTCCTTGTAGATATGTTCATATGGAACAATTATAGACTTTGATGCGGCGAACTTGAAATGATTCAACTTGAAACCCCCTCCAATAGGGAGAGGACCATCCTATACCGCCCTGTCCATGCATGTGACCAGGCGGTCCTCTATATCCTGGGCGAACTGCTTGAGCGCGTCATCATTGACCATTTCAATCAGTGCCGTCGGTTTAGGAAGGCCGATCTTCGTCGTACCTCCGTCTTCATAGACGACGATCTTGCATGGCAGGAAGTAGCCGACCATCTGGTTCTCCTCGAGGACATTCTTCGCTTCCTGGGGATTGCATACTTCAAGGACACGGTATGGCTGATCGAACTCCAGGCCTTTCGATTCCAGCGTCTCCTTGATGTCGAAGTGCCACAGGACACCGAACTTCTCCTCCTTCAGGCTGGCTTCAAGTGATGATACTGCGTCTTCAATCGGCTGATCCGTCTCTACTGTGTAGTGGAACATGCATTCATCTCCTTGTCGAATCTATTTGCATAAGTACTCTACCCGTTAAGGAGGCTGATGATTCATGGAGCCTGCCGGTCGTTCAGCATGCTGTTGGTGATGTTCAATGTACCGATATGTGCCACCCGGTCATACAGTGCACTCAGTTCGCACTCCGAAATGTTCTGTCCATTCTCCACCCACAGCTGGTACATGTTGATCATGCCCGATATATGGTATTCGATGATGTATTCGTACTCCCTTTCTTCCCTGATTCCCAGCTCACGGACGTAATTCATGATGATGTTCCGCACCCGTGCCTTCATCTCGTGCGGGAATTTCGGGTCCCCTTCGGGGCCCAGCAGGATTGCGATGCGGTCGCCATGCTCCCTGATATAGTCGGATACACCGTTCAGCGACTCCTTTATCTTCCCGCCGTTATCCCGTATCTCCTTCAGAGGGTCGAGGATCATGTCCTCTGTCGGCATTACTGTGGCCTTCTGTATTTCCAGCACTTCGTAGACATCGGAGAAGTATGTATAGAATGTTCCTCTGTTGTAGCCCGCAAGGTCCGTAATCTCCTTGACGGTGATTTTTTCCAATGGCTTCTCTATGTAGAGCGACCAGAATGCTTCGAGAAGATTTTTCCTCGTCTCCTCTTTCCGACTTAATTTCGACATATTCATACTCCTTTCCAACACTTCGCAGTGGATTGTATATTGAATCGCATCTATAATTTAACTATTATTAAGTATTATACAACATGTTGTTGGATTAAAACATGCATTTTTCATATTAAATTAGGAGTGAAAATATTTGAAGCTAGCAGATTTTTCAATAAAGAGGCCCAAATTTACAATCGTAGTAATGATCATCCTGATCCTTCTGGGGGCCGTTTCCTTGACCCGCCTCCCGCTCCAGCTTCTGCCGAATGTGCAGCCGCCGGTTGCTGCAGTGGCAACCACCTATCAGGGTGCCGGGCCTGAAGAGGTGATGGAGGATGTCACCGAGCCGCTTGAAGCGGAGCTGTCGACCCTCAGCGGACTGTCGAACATCTCCTCCCAGTCACAGGAGAGTTCGTCCATCATTCTGCTCGAATTCGGCTATGACATGACTATAGACGAAGTCGAAAATGAAATCACACGAACGATCGAGAATGTGAACCTGCCGGACCAGGCGGGGGACCCTTCCTTCCTTGAATTCGACATCACGATGTTCCCGAGCATGACGCTTGCCGTCACATCGGAAAACGAAAGTGTCAGCGAGTTCCAGGGGCAGGTCGATGACCTCATCGGTGAGCTCGAAAACATCAACGGTGTTGCCTCCATCAGTGAAACAGGAAACATCACCGAAGAGATTGCCGTCACCTTGGATACAGAGGCACTCGAGGAGTACCAGATGAGCCAGAGTGATGTGGCCGGAATCATCGAAGCCAACAACATCTCCATCCCGAACGCAACCATCGTCGATGAAGAATCCCAGGAGGCCATATCGACACGTACGGTGAGCAGCATCGATGGTGTGGAAGCCCTCCAGGAACTTGTGCTGGTCGATCTTCCTGAAGATGCCGGCACCATCACACTCGATGATGTGGCCGATGTCGCAATAAATGAACAGGACAACGATGTCATCACACGCCTGAACCAGGACGATGCGATGCAGATTGAAATGAGCCTTGCCTCCGATGCGAATGCATCGACGGTCAACAGTGAGTTCCGTTCCGTCCTTGAAGAACAGCTCGATATGGAAGAGTTTGAAAATCTGACGGTGGAGACGCTGTACGACGAAGGTGAATACATCGATGTCGCCGTCAACAGTGTCTATCTGTCGCTGATCAGCGGGGCCATCCTTGCGATGGTCGTACTGTTTGCCTTCCTGCGCAACCTGAAGTCCCCTCTGATCATCGGAATCGCAATTCCGTTTTCCGTGATCACGACGTTCGCCCTGCTGTACTTCACCGACATCAGCATCAACATGATGACGCTCGGCGGTCTGGCGCTCGGAATCGGGATGCTTGTCGACAACGCAGTCGTCGTCATTGAAAACATATACCGTCATCTGTCCATGGGCAAAACGCCGAGACAGGCTGCAAGTGATGGTGCCAAGGAAGTGGCAGCGGCCATCACCGCCTCTTCCATGACGACAGCTGCCGTCTTCCTGCCGGTCGTGTTCGTCAGCGGGCTGGTTGGACAGCTGTTCACACCGTTTGCCATCACAGTGGTGTTCAGCCTGCTCGCCTCCCTGTTCGTGGCTCTGACTGTCGTACCGATGATCGCCAGCCGGATCCTCAAGGCGCCGGATGAGAACGAAGAGCGGAAGCGCCAGAACAGGTCCTACATGAGAGGGCTCAGGAAGCTCTCCCGATGGACACTCGCCCATCGCATGCTCGTCCTGCTCCTGACCGCGCTCATACTCGTTGTCGGTGCCATCGGCATCTACATCCAGGGCATCGACCTGCTGCCGGAGAGTGATGAGGGTACACTGATGGTTGAGGTCGAAATGCCGCAGGACGCCATCCTTTCCGATACTGAAGAGACCATCAGTCTGATAGAGGACAAACTCGAGGAGTACTCCGAAGTTGATATCTACATGAGCACCATCGGTTCTGCCTCGACGATGAGTCCGGTCGATGAAAGCAATGTCGGAAACGTCATGGCCACACTTGTCGACGCAAGCGAACGCAGTGTAACAACCAATGAGTTCATCCGCGACATTGAAAGCGAAATAGAAAATGTGGACCAGTCTGCAGACATCAGTGTCAATCCGATGTCGCAGGCCGGCACCGGATCGAATCCCAATACACTGACCCTGAATGTGGCGGATGAAAATTCCGACCGCCTGAAGGAATCCGAAGATATCATCATCGAAGCGCTGGAGGATGACAGTGAGATTGAAAGCGTCACATCCAGCCGGGAAAATATGATCGAGGAACTCCAGGTCCGTGTCGACCGTGCGGCTGCCCGTGAGAACGGCCTGCAACCGGCCGAAATCGGCACATCGATCTACGAAGCGACAAACGGCGTTTCCGCCTCCACAGTGGACGAAGGCGACGACTACCTTACGATCAACGTCAAATATCCGGAGAGCGTCCTCTCCAGTGTCGAGGCCTTCCAGGATATCCAGATTGCCAACAGCCAGGGGGAATATGTCTCCGTCGGCGATGTGGCTGAACTTGAAGAGGCGGAAATGCTCCCGCTCATCAACCGTGATGACCAGCGTGAGACGAGCGAACTTACGGTCAGCTATTCTTCCGACATGAGCCTGAATGAAGCAGGCAGTCACGTCGAATCCATCGTTGATGATGCAGACTTCAGCGATGAAACCGAGACTTCAATCGGCGGCGACCTTGAAATGCTGACGGATGCAATGCCTCAGCTCATCCTCGCCATTGCACTTGGAATCATATTCATCTATCTTGTTATGGTGGCACAGTTCGAATCATTCAAGCACCCATTCGTCGTCATCTTCACACTGCCGCTCAGCATCATCGGTGTGATGTTCTCACTGCTCATCACGAACAACCCGCTTAGTCTCATTGCCTTTGTCGGCATCATCCTGCTGCTCGGTATCGTAGTCAACAACTCGATACTGCTCGTCGACTACATCAACCAGCAGAAGGAAAAAGGCATGCCGGTACTTGAAGCGATCGAGAAGAGTGTCCAGGACCGTTTCCGCCCGATCGTCATTACCGCACTGACGACTGCACTCGGGATGCTGCCACTCGCCATCGGTATTGGGGAAGGTGCTGAACTCATCGCTCCGATGGGCATCGTCGTCATCGGCGGTCTCGTCAGCAGTACTCTCCTGACACTGTTCATCATTCCAATCATCTACAGCTACTTCGACAGCGAAACACGCAAGATGAACAAGAAGTACATGACTCCGGAAGGTGAAATCATCACCCAGAAGGAAATCGATGCACAGAAGCGTGAAGAGGAAGCAGCACATTCCGAAAATGAATACGACTATAATTCGGGAGCTGCAGAATCGGAAGCGCCAGACTACGATGCACCGAAAGTGTATGAAGATACACCATCCTCCGAGTCCCGCGATACAGAAAGGGACTACATCGAAGAGATGGAACGGCTGATCGACAAGATGAAGAATGATAGAAGAAAAGAATAGATTGCATAATAAAGAGCCTGTTCTCCAACTTTTGGAGAACAGGCTCTTTTTGGTCTGCCGCATAATTGGGGAATGGCCATGCACGCTCTGCGTGCTGAGGGGCCCTACCGGCCCACTATGCCCATCCTCTGAATCTGACAGCTTCCGACGTCCGCTTGATGCCCACAGTATAGGCCGCAAGCCTCATGTCCATATCACGCGCTTCATGCAGGCGGTATATGGCATCGAATGCCTTTGTCATTTTCTTCTCAAGCAGTTCCTGTATTTCCTCCTCTTCCCAATAGAAGCCCTGTTTGTTCTGGACCCATTCGAAATAGGAGACTGTTACACCACCGGCAGAAGCGAGCACATCGGGAATGATGAGTGTGCCCTTTTCCGTAAGGATGCGGGTTGCTTCTTCCGTCGTCGGCCCGTTGGCTGCTTCACAGATGATATCCGCCTTGATGCGTTCGGCATTCAGTTCGGTGATCTGGTTGGCGATTGCTGCCGGGATGAGGACATCACAATCAACCTCAAGCAGTTCCTCATTCGTGAGGACGCTGACTGACATATGGTCCGCAAGATCGACTTTTTCACGATTATTGATGACGAAATCTATATCAATACCTTCAGGGCTATACAGGGCACGGGAAGATCTCGAGATGCCGACGATCTTTGCTCCTTTGTCATAGAGCATTTTTGATATGTAGCTGCCTGCATTTCCGAATCCCTGTACGACGACCCGTGCCTCCTCGATTGGTATTCCCCTCTTTTCCATCGCCTGCTCGACACATATGACCGCCCCCATTGCGGTAGCTGTTTCACGGCCTTTCGATCCGCCTACTGCAAGCGGCTTGCCTGTAATGAATTCAAATGGATCATCCGAGTTCTTGACGCTGTATTCGTCCATCATCCATGCCATCACCTGAGCATTGGTGTAGACGTCAGGCGCAGGGATGTCCTTTGTCGGCCCTACAATCTGGGAGACGGCCCGTACATAGCCCCTGGCCACCCCTTCGAGCTCCCTCGTACTCATCACTCTCGGATCACAGATGACGCCGCCCTTGCCGCCTCCGTATGGGATGTCCACGATTCCCGCCTTCAATGTCATCCACATGGATAATGCAACCACTTCATCTTCTGTGACATCGGGGTGGAATCTGATACCGCCCTTCGTCGGTCCTGCAGCATCGTTATGCTGGGCGCGGTATCCTGTAAACACTTCTATGGAACCATCGTCCATTTCTACAGGTATGCGGACTTTCAATACTCTGAGCGGCTCCTTGATGAGGTCGTACATTCCTTCGTCATATCCAAGATTATCCAGTGCCTGATGGATGACCTTTTGAGTGGATGTGATGAGATTCGATTTTTCTGTCATGCTTTCCTCTCCTTTTCGCATATCTTTGCTGTCCATTGAATTGAATCTTTTATGTATATTTATGCTGTGATGATGTTCAATTGGGATCATCACAGCATAAATATTCACTCACTTGGACTGCGTATTATTATGAATTTTGAATATATTTAAATATTTATAATAATACATTTACTCGAATAAATCAATAGTATAGCCAGTAGGCATGAAAAAAGGACCGAACAAATGTCCGGTCCTTTTTTCAGTTGATGCTATGCCCAGCCTCTGTAGCGTGCAGCTTCTGCGGTACGTTTGATACCGATGATATATGCAGCAAGACGCATATCAATATGCCGCTTCTCATGGAGGTCATAGATTTCGTTGAATGCTTTCTTAAGCTTGATTTCAAGCTTTTCATTCACTTCTTCTTCATCCCAGTAATAGCCCTGGTTGTTCTGAACCCATTCAAAGTAGGAAACAGTGACGCCGCCTGCGGATGCAAGCACATCCGGAACGATGAGTACACCTTTATCCGTGAGGATTTGGGTCGCTTCTTTGGTCGTCGGACCATTGGCGGCTTCACAGATGATGTCGGCCTTGATGTTGTCCGCATTCTTTTCGGTAATCTGATTGGCGATTGCTGCCGGAATGAGTACATCACAGTCAATATCGAAGAGTTCTTCACCTGCAAGTACATCATCGAAAAGGTTGGTCACCATGCCGAAGCTGTCACGACGGTCAAGAAGGTAGTCGATATCAAGCCCATCCGGATCATGAAGAGCGCCGTTCGCATCCGAGATGCCGACGATCTTCGCTCCCCTATCGGACAGGATTTTCGCCAGGAAGCTTCCTGCATTCCCGAATCCCTGGATGACTACACGTATATCATCCATCTTCTTGTCGCGCTTTTCAAGCGCCTGCTCAAGACAAAGGATGACACCCATCGCTGTAGCACGATCACGGCCCTGGGAGCCCCCAAGGACGAGTGGTTTCCCCGTGATGAAGCCTGGAGAATTGAATTCATCAATGATGCTGTATTCATCCATCATCCATGCCATGATCTGCGAGTTGGTAAAGACATCCGGTGCCGGAATGTCCTTTGTCGGTCCGACAATCTGGGAGATTGAACGTACATAGCCGCGACTCAGACGCTCTACCTCGGCAATGCTCATTTCCCGTGGATCACATACGATCCCACCTTTACCACCGCCATACGGCAAGTCTACAATGCCTGATTTCAAAGTCATCCACATGGATAGTGCGACAACTTCTTCTTCATTGACATCCGGGTGGAAACGCACACCACCCTTTGTTGGTCCAACAGCATCATTGTGCTGCGCACGATAGCCGGTGAACACTTTAACGGAACCGTCATCCATACGCACCGGAATACGTACTTTTAAAAGACGCATCGGTTCTTTGATCAGTTCATACATTCCCTCATCAAACCCGAGTTTGTCCAAAGCCTCATGGATGATTGCTTGTGTGGAAGTGATAAGATTTGATTTCTCTGACATTTTATATCCGCCTCTTTTATGGAACTGTTTTCACTGTTATTGTAACATATTAATTACTATTTGAAAGTGTTATTTGGACAGTACCTGCTTCACTCTCTCAAGCGCCCACTCCAGGTCTTCCTTCGAAATGACAAGAGGTGGTGCAAAACGGATGACTGTGTCATGCGTCTCTTTGCACAGGATGCCAAGCTCTTTCAGCTCCTCACAATATGGACGGGCCGATTCTGTCAGGTCGACGCCGATGAACAGGCCACGGCCTCTGATTTCCTTGATCAGGGGCGTATCGATCTTCTCGAGCTCGGACTTGAAGTATTCTCCAAGTTCATTTGAACGCTGCACAAGCTCTTCATCCAACAATACATCCAGTGCTGCTTCAGAAACTGCACAGGCAAGCGGGTTGCCTCCGAATGTGGAACCATGGGAGCCCGGGTTGAACACACTCAGGACCTCCTTGTCCGCAAGTATGCAGGAGATCGGGAATACGCCGCCTCCGAGTGCTTTACCGAGAATATACATGTCCGGCTTTACATCGTCCCAGTCTGTTGCGAACATTTTACCGGAGCGTCCAAGTCCAGCCTGGATTTCGTCGGCAATGAAGAGGATGTTGTGTTCGTCACACAATTCCCGCACTTCCTTAAGGAAGCCTTCAGGCGGAATATTGATTCCTGCTTCCCCTTGTATCGGTTCGAGCAGTATCGCTGCAGTATTTTCAGAAACGGCCTCCTTGATCTGTTCTATATCACCAAAGTCGACGAGTCTGATGCCTTCGAGCAGTGGGCCATAACCACGGCGGTATTCCGCTTCTGATGAAAGGGATACGGCAGCCAGTGTACGGCCATGGAAGTTCTGGTTCATGGCGATGATTTCAGCCTTGTCGTCCTCTACACCCTTCACATCGTAGGCCCAGCGGCGTGCCGCTTTTATCGCCGTTTCCACCGCTTCTGCCCCTGTGTTCATCGGCAGTGCCATTTCCTTGCCGGAGAGTTTGCACACTTTTTCGTACCAAGGGCCCAGCCTGTCCGAGTGGAAAGCACGGGATGTCAGGGTGAGCTTGTCCGCCTGGTCCTTGAGTGCCTGGATGATTTTCGGGTGCCTGTGCCCCTGGTTGACTGCAGAATATGCACTGAGCATATCCATGTATTTGTTGCCTTCAGGGTCCTTGACCCATACACCTTCCGCCTCCGAGATGACAATCGGCAAAGGATTGTAGTTTGGTGCGCCGTACTGTTCTGTCTGCTTGATGATTTCTTGTGATTTAGTCATTTTACATTCCTTTCTAAAAAACAGCGGGTGGATTCCCGCTGTTTTATTTGTGCTTTTTATTAGTGGTGGAGATTAAAGCTGCTCGGAGCTTGTCTTGCCCTGCATGTGGAGTGTCAGGTAGTCCGGTCCACCCGCTTTGGAGTCTGTACCGGACATCTTGAATCCACCGAATGGCTGATAGCCGACGATTGCCGCTGTACAGCCGCGGTTGAAGTACAGGTTGCCGACATGGAAGTCGCGGCGCGCCTGTTCGATATGGTGACGGTTCTGCGTGATGACCGCACCTGTCAGGCCGTAGTCTGTGGCATTGGCATACTCGATGGCCTGGTCGAAGTCCTTCGCTGTTGCAAAGCCGACGACAGGTCCGAAGATTTCCTCCTGCATCACCACATCATCATGCTTCAGCCCCGAGAATACAGTAGGATAAACGAAGTGGCCCGTTTCATTCTCGGTATTTCCACCTACTTCAAGTTTACCTTCTTCTTTTCCAATTTCAATATACTTTTTGATTTTTTCCAGTGACACGTCGTCGATGACCGGTCCGACATCAACGTTGGATTCCGGATTGCCGACTTTGAGATCCTTCGTTTTTTCAACGACTTTCTCAAGCAGTTCGTCATGGATATCCTCAAGTGCGATGACACGGGAGCAGGCTGAACATTTCTGTCCGCTGAAGCCGAATGCGGAATATACGATCGCCTCTGCTGCAAGTTCCAGATCGGCGTCGGAATCGACGACGATCGTATCCTTGCCGCCCATTTCCGCGATGACGCGCTTCAGGTGTGTCTGGCCTTCCTGGACCACTGCAGCCTTTTCGTAGATCTTCGTACCGACATCACGGGATCCCGTGAATGAGATGAAGCGTGTATCCTTATGTTCGACAAGATAGTCGCCGATATCACGGGAAGAGCCTGGAATGAAGTTTACGACGCCTTTCGGCATCCCCGCTTCTTCAAGCACTTCAACAAATTTATATGCAATGACCGATGTGCGTGAAGAGGGCTTGAGCAATACCGTATTGCCTGTGACCATTGAAGCTGCGGTCGTACCGGCCATGATTGCAAACGCAAAGTTCCATGGGGAGATGACGAGTCCAACACCGAGCGGGATGTAGTGGAACTGGTTGTATTCCCCTGGGCGGGATTCGACATGATCACCGTTTCTGAGTTTGAGATGGTTGCGTCCATAGTACTCGAGGAAGTCGATTGCTTCAGCTGTATCCGCATCGGCCTCCTTCCATGGCTTGCCGCCTTCTTTCACAAGCAGGGCAGTGAATTCGAATTTTCGCTTGCGGATGATTGCCGCTGCCTTGAAAAGTACATCAGAACGGAATTCGAAAGAATACTTTCTCCATGACTCGAACGTCTCAAGTGCCACATCCATTGCCTTTTGGGCGTGCTCCTGATTCGCCTGGGAAAGATTGCCAATTGTTTCCTGTTTATTTGCAGGGTTGTAGGATTCCTTCTTGTCATCAGTCATGACACGTTCTCCGCCGATGATCAACGGGTAATCCTGACCAAGATACCCTTTTACTATATTTAGACCTTCTTCCAGCTTCTTACGGTTTTCGTCTTTCGAAAAATCCGTAAATGGTTCATGTTTGTACGGTATCATTCAGTAAACCTCCTTAAAATATAAATCTCTATGAATAATAATGGACTTTTTATCAGACTTTTTCAAGCTTTTTGATAAAGGCGTCAAAAGCGCTTTCAAAACGTCTGCAAACGTATTCAAACCAACGGATAACTATACGGGCTCAAGCATATGGATGTCCTGTCGGCGATAATTTAAAAGGGTCGTCATGAAAGAGGTATACAGCCTGTCATCCCTGAATTTTTTTAAAAACAAAAAATCTGCAGGAGGACTCCCCCTGCAGATCTACTTATTTCTGGCTGTGCTTCTGTAGTCTGACCAGCTATTTTTCTTTCATGCGTCGTTTCGCCGTCTCTATCCATTCCGGCATCTTTTGTCTAAGGGACTCGAATCCATATTTTTCCGTATCTCTGATCTGATCCAGGACTGAACGCCTGTCCCGTTTTCTCTCCTCATTTTTGAAGTATTCGTTATCCTTCAGGGTGAGATTCAGTTTTCCATTCTTGTCCACGCTGAGCACTTTCGCTTTTACGATCTGCCCTTTGGATAAAAATTGATTGACGTCGTGGACGTAATCGTTCATCACTTCTGAAATATGAATGAGTCCTTCTTGATTATCAGGGGTTTTGACAAAAGCACCATACGGCTGGATACCAGTTACTTTGACCTTCACAAACTGGCCTGTCCGATATTTTTTTGCCACTTGGATTACCCCACTAACTTTCAGTAGTTCATACGCATTAATTATTTTATCATAATAGGAAGGGATTATCTAATCATAGGCAGGATCACAGCAAAAAACCGCATGAAGAGCCTCGGCTCCCCCTGCGGTCATGGTGCTTTATATAATTCAACGATTTCAAGTCCCTTTTCGGCTGTCGGACGGATTTTTTCAAGCGGTATCTCCGTTTCAAAAGAATGGAGGAAAACCTGCTGTATTCCCCGGCTCGCCGATTCGGCATCCCCGGTCCTGTGCAGGACTTCCATGCTGTCATAAATCTCGGCATCATAGTCGAAATCCTCCGCTTCCAGCCCGAGCGGATCCCATTCCTTGAGCAGCCGATAGAGTTCGATATTACCTTCCGGATTCATGGTGCTGTTCCTGTTCAATTCTTTCCATCACCTGCTGCTCAAAACGCTTCATCTTCTCTTCCTGCTTTTCTGAATGCCTCTTTACGAACCGATAGGCGAGATAGGCAAGCAGCATGCACAGGGCGAGCATGAGGAACGCAGGGATGTACTCCGTCTTATCCTCAGGGAAATATAGAAACGGCATCATAATTAATCACTCCCCTTTACTCCATACAGTATAACAAACACCATATATGCATGAATCCTTTATTAATGACTATTTTGTGAGCATTTCTTCATATAGAAAGAGGACACCGCGGGGTGCCCTCCTGCCAATCTATTCCACAACTTCGATCGTCTCGATTTTGACATCCTCAACCGGACGGTCCTGTGCACCGGTTTTGACGTCGGCGATCTTCTCGACGACATCCATGCCATCGATGACATGGCCGAATACGGTATGGCGCTGATCGAGCCATGGTGTACCGCCCTGCTTTTCGTATGCCTCTATGATTTCACCAGGATAACCTGCGCCTTCCAGCTGGCTGAGCATCTGGGAAGGGACTTCCTTGGCCTGGACGATGAAGAACTGGCTGCCGTTTGTGCCTGGGCCAGCATTCGCCATGGACAGTGCACCGTACAGATTGAATGCCTCTGTGGAGAACTCATCCTCGAAGCTTCCGCCATAGATGCTTTCGCCACCCATGCCTGTACCGGTCGGATCGCCCCCCTGGACCATGAAATCCTTGATGATGCGGTGGAAGATCTGGCCGTCATAGTAGCCGTTCTTTGCATGTGTCGTGAAGTTCTCGACCGTCTTTGGTGCGATGTCCTTAAAAAGCTTGACCTTCACATCTCCATGATTCGTGTGGATGACGGCCTGTACTTCGTTACTGCCTACTTCTGTAGTTAACTGTGGGTAAGTCATGTTATGCCTCCTGATTTCATTTATTGCAGATTCAGTGCTTAAAATGTGAAAAATATGTGACATAAAACTGCTTTTTTCCTATTTATACTATACAGATATTTTCACTTTTTTCAAACCCTATACGTTTATTTACCCTATTGGTTACTGTATAATTGCTATATATATTGTGCAAATAAAGGAGGATACACTTTGGCACTGATACACTTAGCGATTTTATTACCTCTGATCGCCGCCATAGCAATCGGCGTCATCTACAGGTATTATAAACGTCTTCACCTGGGCTGGTTCGTTCTGCCGGTCCCCCTCATCATTGTAATCTACCTGCTTACACTTGTACCCAGGGTGAGCAGCAACCAGTTGATTTATGAATCATTGGCAATCATGCCTAGGATCGGCATGAACTTCGATGTATACATAGATGGTCTTGGACTTTTATTTGCCATACTCATTTCCGGCATTGGGGCACTCGTTGTACTCTACTCGATCGGTTACCTGTCCCACAGGGAGGATCTTGGAAGTTTCTATGTCTACCTGCTCATGTTCATGAGTGCCATGCTTGGTGTGGTACTGAATGATAATGTCCTCATGCTCTACCTTTTCTGGGAGCTGACATCGATTTCCAGCTTCCTGCTCATCGCCTTCTGGTTCATGAAGGAGCGATCATTATACGGTGCACAGAAATCCATGCTGATCACAATGGGCGGCGGATTCCTGATGCTCGGCGGTTTCATACTGCTCTATATAATGACCGGCACATTCAGCATCAGGGAGATGCTGAACCAGGTTGCAGCCATCCAGGAGAGCCCTCTGGCACCCCTGGCGGTCGTGCTCATCCTGTTCGGTGCATTCACCAAATCGGCACAGTTCCCATTCTACATCTGGCTGCCGGATGCAATGGAAGCGCCTACTCCGGTAAGTGCCTACCTCCACTCCGCCACCATGGTAAAGGCGGGCATCTACCTCGTGGCGAGACTGACGCCCCTGTTCGCATTTTCGGAACTGTGGGTGTGGATCATACTCCTCGGCGGACTGATCACCATGGCCTGGGCCTCCTTCAATGCGATACGCAAGGATGACCTGAAGGCCGTCCTCGCCTTCTCGACGGTATCCCAGCTCGGACTGATCATGTCACTGCTCGGTCTCGGTGCCCTGAGCGTCGTGACCGGTGCAAATGAGGAATACTTCTCGATTGCCGTGGTCGCGGCAGTCTTCCATCTGATCAACCATGCGACCTTCAAGGGCGCACTCTTCATGGTGACGGGCATCGTCGACCATGAAGCGGGTACGAGAAGTCTGAAGAAGCTCGGCGGCCTGCTTACGGTCATGCCGGTGTCCTTCACTCTGACGCTGATTACAGCGTTATCCATGGCGGGGCTCCCGCCGTTCAACGGCTTCCTTTCGAAGGAACTCTTCCTTGAAGCGATGATCCACGTGGGAGATGCGAACTTCAGCGCACTGGCGGATGTCGCATTCATCTTCCCACTGCTTGCTATTGTAGGCAGCATATTCACCTTCATATATTCCATACTGCTCATATACGGTGTCTTCTTCGGCAAACGGACTTATGATACGCCGAAGGAGCCGCATGAAGCGCCTGCACTGATGCTCATCTCCCCGGCGATCCTGACTGTCCTCGTTCTTGTCTTCGGCTTCTTCCCGAACGTATTGTCAGGAACGATCATCGATTCGGCTGCAATGAGCATCATGGCGTCCGATACGCCGCTCGAGACCCATCTATACATGTGGCATGGGTTCGCCAACCCGGCCCTGTGGGCAACGGTCTTCATAGTGATTACAGGCACCCTGTTGTTCTACTTCAGGGACAAATGGATGTTCATCTACGACTATCATAAGGACCGCTTCACCCTGAACTACCTGTATGACCAGGGGTTGATCTACAGCCGCTTCGGTTCACGGAAAATAACCGATTCGTACATGAGCGGCTTCATCCGCTCCTATCTCGTATATATATTCCTGTTCTTCATCGTGATGGGCATCCTCACGCTGCTGAATACAGGGATACGGATCAGCTTTGATGATATGGCGCCGGTCGGCATACACGAAATGGCCGTCGTGCTCATCATACTGGTGTCGATTGCCGTCATCCTCGGCACGAAGTCGCGCATGGTTTCCATCATCATGCTTGGAGCCATCGGCTTCTCCATGTCGCTGTTCTTCGTATTCTTCAGGGCAGCCGACCTTGCACTGACACAGCTTGCCATCGAAACGGTGACGACTGCGCTCTTCCTGGTCTGCTTCTATCATCTGCCGAAGAACAGCAGACACCAGGAGCGTATGAGATTCAAGCTGACGAACTTTCTCGTCTCCCTCGGGGTGGCGCTCATCGTCATCATCATCGGGCTTACCGCCTATTCGAACCGGCTGTTCGACCGCATCAGCGAGTTCCATATAGAAAATGTATATGAGCTTGCCGCAGGCGGCAACATGGTCAACGTCATACTTGTTGACTTCCGTGGTTTCGATACACTCTTCGAAACACTCGTATTCGGCATCGCAGGCATCGGCATATACAGCCTGATGAAACTCAGATTGAACAGAAAGGATGGGAATAATGAAGAACACGCTGAAGAAAGCCGGATATAATAAAGTTCAGAAACAGATGAACGATGTATTTCTCCAGTTCACTGCGAAATTGGTCTTCTTCATCGTCATCATGTTCTCCTTCAACCTGTTCTTCGCAGGCCACTATACACCGGGCGGCGGATTCGTCGGGGGGCTGCTCGCAGCAGCGGCACTCATCCTCCTTCTGATCGCCTATGACAGGAAGACGCTGGAAAGCATGGTGCCCATCGATTTCAGGTTGGTCATCACGATTGGACTGGTGTTTGCAGCAGGCATACCGACGCTCTCCTTCCTGTTCGGCACACCGTTCTTCACCCACCAGCACACCTATGTGGAGATTCCGGTGTTCGGGGAAGTGGCGCTCCACTCCGCAGTCCTTTTCGACATCGGGGTCTTCCTTACAGTAGCTGCCACTGCCCTCCTCATCATCGTACTTGTAGGGGAGGCGGATGAATAATGGAACTGATCACAATCATATTGAGCGGCATCCTCATCGGCTCTGCCGTATACATGATGCTGTCGAAAAGTGTCTTGAGGATCATCATCGGCACTGCGCTCCTCAGTCATGGGGTCCACCTCATGCTGCTCACAATGGGGCAGCTGAAGCGTGGAAACATCCCGGTGCTCGATGAAGAAGTATCCAACTACTCTGACCCGCTGCCGCAGGCGCTCATCCTGACCGCGATCGTCATTGCCTTTGCACTGACCGCCTATATACTGGTTCTTGCCCTGAGAAGCTATAGGGAGCTTGGTACAGACGACGTTGAACAGATGAAAGGAGTTCCACATGACGACTAACATATTGCCTCTATTGCCAATAATGATTCCATTCTTTGCGGGAATCATCATGTTATTTACAGGGCAGCGGCCATTGGTACATAGGGTGATCGCGACGATAAGCAGTCTGCTCATCATCATCTCTGCCATATGGCTCGTCGTCCTTGTCCATAGGAATGGCACGATTGCAACTTTCCTCGGAGACTGGGCCCCGCCCTTCGGCATCAGTGTCGTCATAGATATGGCGGCAGCGCTTCTGCTCCTTACAACCGCAATCATCACATTGTTTACCGTAATCTATTCCTTCCAGTCCATCGGTGTCGAACGTGAGAAATTCTACTACTATGTCATGGTCATGTTCATGATTTCCGGTGTGAACGGCGCGTTCTCCACCGGGGATATATTCAACATGTTCGTATTCTTCGAGGTCTTCCTGCTCGCTTCCTATGTACTCATCACATTGGGCGGCACGAAGATCCAGCTTCAGGAAGGATTCAAGTATATACTCGTCAACATGATCTCCTCGAACTTCTTCGTTCTTGCTCTCGCCTATCTCTATTCGGTGACAGGTTCACTCAATATGGCGGATATCCACACGAAGCTTGAAGGGTTTGAAGGAGACTACAGCATCATGAGCCTCCTCGCCGTCGTCTTCCTTTTCGTATTTGCAACGAAGGCCGGGGTGTTCCCCCTCTACTTCTGGCTGCCGGGCTCATATTATGCACCCCCGATGCCCGTTCTTGTATTGTTCGGGGCGCTGCTTACGAAAGTCGGCATCTATGCGATTGCCAGAACGTACAGCCTGTTCTTCATAGATAACGTCGAATTCACACACCAGATGCTGCTTCTGCTGGCTCTCGCCACTATCATCATGGGATCCATCGGGGCACTCAGCTATGCGGACATGAAACGCATCATCATCTACAACATACTGATCGCCGTCGGTATCATTCTGGTTGGTGTAGCAATGATGGACAAAGCCGGAATGCTCGGTGCATTCTACTACCTGATCCATGACATGATCATCAAAGCGGCACTATTCATGCTTGTCGGCTTCCTCATCTACCGTACCGGGGAGACGAACGCCGAAAGGCTGGGCGGTCTGATCAAGATCCACCCCATTACAGGCTGGATGTTCTTCATTGCCGCTCTGTCACTTGCAGGAGTGCCGCCACTTCCGGGATTCTACGGCAAGCTGTTCATCGTACAGTCGACGTTCGCCAACGACAACTACATCGCCGGCATCCTCGTGCTCATCTCAAGCCTGGTTGTGCTGTACTCCGTCATCAGGATCTTCATCAGCGCATTCTGGGGCGAGGATATGGACTTCAGCAGGCTGAAGCCGGTCAAGAGCGATAAGCTGCTCTTTGCCTCCATAGCGATGGTGATCGTCTCCGTCGCTTTCGGTCTCGCGGCGGATGCACTCTATCCGATGTTCGAGATGGCAGCGCAATCGTTCTATGATCCAGCCTCTTACTCTAATTATCTGCCGGAGGTGGAATAGATGGCATTACAAATACTGATCAATCTGGCCCTCGCCGCCCTTTGGATGTTCCTGTCCTCGAATTTCAGTGTGGCTTCATTTACTGCCGGGTACCTGCTTGGGATGCTTGCAGTGTATATGCTCAGGAACTTCCTGCCGGGCTCCTTCTATCTCAGAAGGGTCAAAGCAGTTATCGTTCTTGTGATCATCTTCATTTGGCAGATGATCCTGGCCAATATCGACGTGGTGAGGATCGTCCTGCGGCCGAAGATAGATATACGTCCCGGGTTCTTTGCATATCCATGCGACCTTGAAGACGAATGGGCAGTCAGTCTGCTGTCCGCCCTGATCACTTTGACTCCGGGGACTGTCGTAGTAGCCATATCGGATGATCATTCCACACTGTATGTACACGGACTCGATGTTGAAGATTCAGAGACCGAAATCGCCTCGATCAAGGACAGCTTCGAACAGGCGATCAAAGAGGTGAAGAAACCATGAATACTTTCCTTGATATCGTCATCATACTGAGCATCATCATTCTTGCATTCTCAATGGTCGGCATGGTCTACCGCATGGTCAAGGGACCTTCCCTCCACGATAAGATCATGGCCCTCGACGCCTTCGGTGTCATGCTGATGGCGATGATTGCACTGATCGCCATGACGCTCCATACGACCTATCTTCTTGTTGTCATACTGCTCATCGGCATACTGGCCTACATCGCCACGATCGCATTTGCCAAATATCTGGAGAAAGGCGTGATTTTTGAAAATGATAGAGATCATAGTGAGTAGCATCATCGCTTTCTTCATCCTTGCCGGCGCCTTCTTTACAGCCGTCAGTGCCATAGGGGTCATCAGGCTGCCTGATGTCTATTCCCGGATGCACGCTGCTTCGAAGAGCTCAACGCTCGGGGTGATGATGATGATGATCGGCACCTTCCTCTACTTCTGGTACATGGACGGCTATATGGACAGCAAGCTTTTTCTGGCCATCCTGTTCATCTTCATCACTGCCCCGGTATCTGCCCACATGCTTTCACGCAGTGCATTCCATACCGGCGTCACGCCCTACAAGCTTACTGTACTGAATGAACTCAGACGGGACGAGATGGGCGAGTCCGATGACCCGGACGCCCACCCGATAACAATAAAGAACTTCAAGAAATAATGAAAAAAGTGCAGTGGCACCCAAATGGGTGCCACTGCACTTTTTTCATCTCTTCTTTTTCACTGCCATGGTGCACCGGGACAGGCAGACGAGTGATTCCTCCTCGTCCATGATCTCGATTTCCCATATCTGAGAGCTCCTGCCCTGATGCCGGCACCTTGCTGTGGCGGTCAGCCTGCCCGACTGCTTCGTCTTGATGTGGTTGGCGTTTACCTCCATGCCGAAGGTGACCTCATCATCGGCGATCAGTCCTACTGCTCCGCGGCTTGCTGCAGTTTCCGCCAATACGACACTCGCCCCGCCGTGAAGAAAACCGTAGGGCTGCAGCACCTTCTCAGTAACCGGCATGTCCATGACCATCAATCCAGGCTCATCACGTACAACCTCTATTTCCAGCAGTTCTATCAGACCGCTGCTATTCATGGACATCCCCTGTTTCAAACAGCTTTACAATCGTGCGGATCATCACACCGGTGGCCCCTTTCGGACCATATGCCGTTTCCCTGTCGGATGTGCCTGTACCTGCAATATCAAAATGGATCCACGGCGTACCGTTGGCGAACTGCTTGATGAAGCAGGCTGCAAATGATGCACGTCCAGGCTTTTCCACATGATTTGTCAGATCGGCCACTTGTGATTGGCGCACATTCTTCTCTTCAATATCGGAAATCGGCAGATGCCATACTTCTTCTCCGGTATACTTCGTCATTTCGACAAGCGGAGTGAGGAATGCGGCGTCCTTGTTCGTAAACACACCCGTGCGTTCTGTTCCGAGGGCGGCCACGACAGCACCCGTCAGCGTCGCAAAATCCATAATCAGGCTCGGTGAATATTGGGAAGCATGGAAGACCGCATCCCCAAGGACCAGACGGCCTTCTGCGTCCGTATTCTTTATTTCCACCGACTGGCCACTATAGGAAATATAGACATCATCCGGGCGCATGGCATTTCCATCCACCATGTTTTCTGCAAGGGCGACGACACCGATTACGTGGACGGGCAGATCCATTTCCGAAATGGCATGGATCATGCCGATGACATTCGCTGCCCCGCTCATATCATATTTCATTTCAGGCATGCCGGTCTTCGTCTTGATCGAATAGCCGCCGGTATCAAATGTAATGCCCTTGCCGACCAGGGCAATTGGCCTGTAGCCTTTCGCTTCCGGGTGCCGGTATTCGATGGTGACGAGCCGGGGCTTCGCCTGCGAAGCCTTGCCGACTGCGGTGATCAGTCCATATCCCTCTTCCTCCAGCACTTCATCATTCTTCACTTCCCCGGTCACATGGGGGTGGGACCGGAATATCGCCGCAATCTTGTCCGCCATATGCCCAGGCGTCATGATGTTCGGCGGCGTCTCACTGAAGTTCCTTGCCATGACGATGCTCTCGCCCACTTTCTTATACCGCGACATCCTGCCTTCGATATCCGTCCTGCTGGTGATGGAGAACACCGCCTCTTCGCTGAACAGTGGCGGCTGGTTTGTCTTATATGTATTGAATTCATACACACTGATCTCCGCCATGATGGCCATCGTCTCAGCAAGCAGGTCCACATCCACCGGGAATGTATCCAGCAGTATCTGGCCACGGACTGTATCCGTCTCCTTCAGGAACTGGAACATCCTGCCGAGTGCTTCCGACAGCCTCACCGGATCGAGTGCTTCAACCTTTCCCAGACCAACGGCGATGACTTTGCGGTAGTCCCGCTGTATGGTCACGCCCGTTGTGGTCACTGATGAAAATTCAGTTGACAGGACATCCTCTTTGATGATGGCGTCCATCTGGCCGCCGAGCAGCGTATCCACTTCTTCATAATTCTCCATACGGGCCGGCTCATGCGGCAGCCCGATGATGATCGGTTCATCTGTTGCGACATATTTGTCGCGATATTGAAATTCCATCATTTATCCTCCTAGAACATCTGATACCCGGCTTTGCGCAAGTAGCGGATTGTCATACCGGCAAGTATCGTTCCGACCAGACCGCTCCCAAGCATCAGCATATCCGCCGGATGCAGATTTACAAGCCTTTCCCCGAGGGTACTGAACGCTTCAGATGTATTTGTAAAATATTCTGCTGTTGCTATTCCATCCACGATGAGCAGGACGATGAAAGGATATACGCCCACCATCAGCCATGTCATCTTCAATATCATATTCAGTATGAAGCTGATGCCATAGAATAGGACAAAGAACAACAGCATGGATATTACGAGTTGTATTATTGACATTATTGATTACCCTCCACATGAAAAAAGGCACGGGCATTAAAGCAATACCCATGCCTGTCTTATCAGTTGTATCAGAACAGTTTTCCTTTTGAATAGGCGAGCAGTGGTCCACCGATTTTGAATATCGCCCTGGAATCAATGACGCGCTTCATGAAGGCTGCCTTCTTGCCTTTGATTTCACGGCCCATGACGAGACCGATGCCATCTTTTGATCCAAGCGAGCAGACGGTGCCCCTGTCGTTGTAGGAGAACTCCTCAAGCTTTTCCCCTTTGAGTGAAAGCTCGATGTTCTTCGCCGTATGTTCACCAAGCTGCATGGCAATCTGAGCAGTCGTCGGCCATGGGCGTTCGGTCTCCCCATTCATCACTGCAGCGACATCTCCGATGGCATAGATATTGTCATATCCTTCGATGCGCAGGTCTGGTCCGACAACGATGCGTCCACGTTTGACGCCATCGAATGATTCATCCATCAGGCTGTTGCCGCGTACACCGGCTGTCCAGATGACGCTGTTCGCTTCGATCTGCTGCTTTTCATCATCCACTTCCACAACGAAGCCGTCTTCATTGGCTGCGACGATCGGCGTACCGACCATGAATTTGACACCGCGGTCTTCCAGGTACTTCACAGCGTAGTCGACCAGATTTTCAGGGAACATCGGCAGCATTTTAGGTGCTGCTTCCACACAGGTGATGTTCACTTTGTTGTAGTCGATGCCGTGCTTCTCACAAAGTTCCGGAATACTTTCCACAAGTTCGCCCAAGTACTCGATGCCTGTAAAGCCCGCACCGCCGACCAGGATGGAAATATCCTTCGGATCATTGGACTGTTTGTAGTTTGCGAAATTGCGTTCAATCTCCTCGCGTGCTGCAAGGGATGTCTGCGGGTTGACGATGGAGTGTGCATGCTCCTCCATACCTTCGATGCCGAATGTCTCACTTTCGAAGCCAAGTGCCACTACGAGAATATCGTATTCGAATGTACCCTGCGTCGTTTCCACACGCTGCTCATCCTTGTGGATAGCAGTGACCTCTGCTGGAACGAAGGAGACCTTCTGTGCATCGACCACTTTGTTGATCGGGTAGACGCCCTCTTCCCAATCGATTGTGCCGGCAGCTATTTCATGCAGCCACGTCGCTTCATAGTGATACTCATTCTTATTGATGAGTGTAATGTCGGCATCTTGATGAGATAACAGTTTCTGAAGTTTGGATATTGTCTGCAGCCCTGCGTAGCCTGCACCCAGCACCAAAATTTTCTTTCTCTCAAAGCTCATTATAACGTCACCTTTTCTCTCCATTTTTTAAATTGCACCTGAATTTAGGCATAATAAAAACCGCTAATATTAATCTCTTATAATATTAGCGATTTTCTTCACATATTTCAAGCGATTTGACCGATTCTTTAACAATCTTCCGGTTGTCCGGCGACCTCTTTTGTACGGAATGAAGAGCCACAGCCGCAGGCGAGTGTGGCGTTCGGGTTGTCTATTGTAAAACCGCCACCCATCAGGGACTGTTTAAAATCGATTACAGTGCCATCTATGACAGGAATGTCCTTTTTGGCGACGAGTACTTTGACGCCATGGAATTCGTACACTTCATCCTTGTCCGTCTGCTCGAGTTCAGCTGCCATACCGTATGTCAGGCCTGTACAGCCACCACCCTGGACTTTGAATCTGAGGTATCCCTCTTCCATATCGTTCTTCTCGAGCATATCCTTCACTTCATAGGCGGCACTTTCAGTTAGAGTTACATGTGACACAATATCACCCCTTATTACTTTTTATTATTTTCAATTATAGAGCAAATGGACGTCTAACTCAAATCATCGGTCCATTCCTCCATCTCTCTTTTGTTCCTGTCAATTCTTTTATATACCTTCTCAAGGAGCTTCTCCGGTGTCATGGCACTGACTATTTCGCCATCCACAAGCACGAAGAAAGCCTTGCTGCATAGTCCGCAGTTGTTCAGGCAGCCATAATCCAGCACATCGATCTCCGGATCTTCGTCCAGTGTCCGGTACACCTCTTCTGTGCCCTTCAGCATATTTGATGAACAGAACTCGACAAGGGTAAACATTGCACTCCCTCTTTCTAGGCATTATTGCCGACTTTCATTGTAGTTTATCGCGTTAAATATTATAATGTAAATAATAGAATTTCTAATACAAGGCGGTACTGACTATGAAGACTATCGTATGCCTCGGAGGCGGCTATGGGAATATGCGTTTCATTCAGCGTATCCTTCCGAAATTGCCCTCCGACTACACCATTACGCTCGTGGACAAGAACCCTTTCCACGGGATGAAAACTGAATACTACGCCCTGGCAGCGGGGACGAAGAGTGAAAAGAACGTCCGTGTCGATTTCCCGGATGACGACAAGGTCAATATCGTCTTTGATACGGTCGCTGAAATCGATATCGACAACAGCAGGGTCATCCTCGAGAACGGGACACTGGACTATGACATGCTCGTCATCGGCCTCGGCTGTGAAGATAAATACCACGGCGTTCCGGGTGCTGCGGAGCATACCTACAGCATCCAGTCCCTGAGGGAATCCCGTGCCACATACGAAAGCATCGGAGACCTCAAGCCCGGCTCCACAGTCGGCATCGTCGGTGCAGGACTGAGCGGCATCGAAGTGGCCAGCGAGCTTCGTGAAGCGCGTGAAGATCTCACCATCAAGCTGTTCGACCGTGGCGACCGTATCCTTCCGATGTATCCGGCACGCCTCAGTGCCTATGTCAAAAGATGGTTCGATGACAATGATGTCGAAGTCATCCCGAATTCGAACATCGTGAAGGTGGAGGCCGACAAGGTCTACAACAACAACGAATCACATGATCTGGACCTGGCCATCTGGACAGCCGGTGTACAGCCGGTCGAGGTCGTACGCAACCTTCCGGTGGAATTCGGTCCCGGCGGGCGTGTCGTACTCAACCAGTACCATCAGGTTCCGGGTTACGAAAACGTCTATGTGGTCGGCGATTCCGCTGCCCTCAAGCATGCCCCATCAGCACAGGTGGCGGAAGGCCAGGCGGAACAGATTGCGGAAGTCATGGAGGACATCATCAAGGGCAAGGCGCTTCCAGAAAAGATGTCCGACATCAAAATGCAGGGCATCCTTGGATCCCTCGGATCCAAGGAAGGTTTCGCCTACCTCAAGGAACGGACGGTCACTGGCCGTATCGCACGCATGCTGAAAAGCGGTGTGCTGTGGATGTACAAACTCGGCAACAATTAATAAACAGCCCCCGCGTTGCGGGGGCTGTTATTTGGATGTATCAGAATACCTGTTCCACTTCCACAAAACCTGGTACTTCTTCGAGCAGTGCACGTTCGATTCCTGCCTTGAGTGTGATTGTTGAACTTGGGCACGTGCCACAAGCCCCGAGAAGACGCAGCTTCACAATGCCGTCCTCCACATCCACAAGCTCACAGTCCCCGCCATCCCTTAGCAGAAACGGACGCAATTTATCCAATACTTCATCGACTTGTTCAAACATCGTATCTTGTCCTGTAGTCATGAAATTCACTCCCTATTAATTCATACGCAAATGCTGATATGTATATTATAATGGATATGGAAGAAAAAATCCATCATCTGAAAGGCGGATGTTACTTTTATGAAGCATGTAATCAATGTATACGGCCGTGATGTCGTATGTGCAAGTTGCGTCAATGCACCGGGCTCGAAGGACACCTATGAATGGCTCGAAGCTGTACTCTCGCGAAAATATCCCGACCGCGATCTGAATTTCAATTATATCGACATCGACCGTGCGGACAACCTGTCGGATTTCGACGAAAGCCTCATCGAACGCATCAATGATGACGAACTGTTCTACCCGCTCGTCACTGTAAACGATGAAATCGTCCAGGACGGCCATGTCCAGCTCAAGCCGGTCCAGAAGTCAATCGAGAAGGAAGCATGAAAAATGCCACTGGGAACGATATCCCAGTGGCATTTTTCTTCACCCATTCGCCAAATGAAGCCCGCGGGTATGAAGCACACGGGCAAACATGCTCGTCAGAACAGCTATCGTAACATCCTTCAGTATAAATGGTAGTATTGCCACCTTGAAGGCCTCCACAGCACTCATCGGCGTATCGAGTACTACGTTCATGATGAAGACGAAGTACAGGAAACCGAATAGAAAAATGACAGCCGTTGCAGCGAGTGCGAAGCTGATTGCCCGAGTAGATGAGGACTTGTGGGCAGCACCGAATCCCGCAAGCCATGCTGCAGGTATGTAGCCGACGATGAATCCGAAGGACGGGGAAACAAGCGATCCGATACCCCCTCCCCCGGCGAAGACCGGCAGACCGACGAGACCCATCAGCATATAGACGAGCGCACTCATTGCGCCAAGCTTCGGTCCCAGCAGCAGGCCGGCAAGCAGGACCATCGGCACCTGCAATGTCACCGGTATCGGTCCGATGGGCAGACGGATCTGTGCACCGATTGCAATCAGTGCGGCAAAAAGGGCAATGTAGACAAGATGTTTCGTTGACACCAAACCACCTCTTTCCTATTTGCTTTCCATCATACCACTATCCGGTACCATTGTTAACCTTTATTTATATTAAGTTTACAATAAGATCGGGAGAAGCCCATTGAGGGCACCTTCCCTATTTGACCGGTGTAATCGGCTCGCCGCCATTCAATACTTCCATGATATTGTTGACGCACAGATTCATCATGTTGTTGCGCGTATCCACTGAGGCACTGCCGATGTGCGGAAGGAGCGTCATGTTGTCGATGCCGATGAAAGGGTGATCACTGCCGATCGGTTCGTTTTCAAACACATCGAGTGCCGCGCCCTTGATTTCGCCATTTCTGACCGCTTCTGCGAGGTCTTCCTCCACAACGTGCGCGCCACGGCCGATGTTGATGAAGAAGGCACTCTCCTTCATGCGGCTGAATGCCTCCCTGTCAAAACGGTGCTTCGTCTCTTCAGTGAGCGGGGCAGCACATAATACAAAGTCCGATTCAGCCAGCAGATCTTCGAATGAGACCAGTTCTGCACCCATTGATTCCCCGACTTCGGAGCGGCTGCGGTTATGGTAGAGCACTTTCGACCGGAAGCCTGACAGCCGTCTGGCGAATGCCGCTCCAATCGAGCCCATGCCGAAGATCCCTACCGTCTTGCCGAAAACGTCCGTCCCGGCCATGTGATATGGACTCCAGCCCGACCATTCCCCCGCCATCAGTTCACGGTTTGCCTCCAGTACACGGCGTGCGGCCGTCAGCATCAGCGTGAATGCAAGCTCGGCAGTCGTTTCGGTCAGCACATCCGGAGTGTTCGTAATGATTACATCATGCGTCCGGGCCGCCTCCAGGTCGATGTTGTCAAATCCGACAGCCAGATTGGCAACAACCCTGAGATTTTTTGCATTCTCGAGCATCTCCCGGTCAACCTTGTCGCTGAGCATGGTCATTACACCATGGGCATCCCTCGTCTCTTCAAGGAAGCGTTCGCGCGGCATCGGCTTCTCGTCTTCATTCCATACGACCACTTCAAAGTCCTTCTTCAGCTTTTCAATCATGTTCGGATTGATTTTTCGGGTGATTACAATTTTCTTCACTTACTCCACACTCCATTCATTCAGATGATCGATCATGTACTCAGGCTGTCTTGCCTGTTTCTTCACTGCATCTCCAGAGGTGACGCCCGTATTGACATGGAGCGTGTCCACACCATTGTCGAGACCGGTACGGATATCGGTGTCATAGTTGTCGCCGACGAGCAGCACCCTGTCCTTCGGCAGCCCCAGCGTGGAGACGGCCGCCTCCAGTATGATGCCCTGGGGTTTACCGATTGTGACCGGCTCCACATCCGTCGTATCCACGAGCACCGATACGAGTGCACCGTTGCCCGGCACGAGTCCGGCCTCCGTCGGGAATTTCCGGTCCGGATTGGTGGAGATGAATTTTGCCCCATCGGCAATCAGACGGGCTCCGAGCGACAGTTTTTCATAGTTGATGGCCGTATCGAGCCCCATCACCACATAATCTACATCGGAATCCGCAAGGATGAATCCCGAATCCGCAAGTGTCGACTTCAGACTTTCTGAACCGATCACATGGACGCGTGCCCCGGGCTGCTCGGTTTCGAGGTAGGCGGCCGTTGCCATCGCCGATGTATAGAGTGTTTCCGGATGGATGTCGAACCCCATGTCGATCAGCTTCTGTGCCGCTTCCTGCTGTGTTTTTGTCGCATTGTTTGTCAGGAAAACATACGGGATGCCATTTTGGTTCAGCCTGTCGATGAAGTCGATGGCCCCGTCTATGACGGTGTTTCCGCTGTACATCGTGCCGTCAAGGTCGATCAGGTAGCCTTCATACTTCATGCTGGCCGCTCCCGAATGCAGTGATCGCCTGCCCCTCATTTTCGAAGAAGGCGAAGACGTTGCCTTTGAAATCCCTGTATGCCGCCAGATGCTTCTGGAAGCTCTCCTTCATCGCCCGGTGGTCAAGCTGCGTATAGTTGCGGGTCAGCTCGCTCCGCCATCTGAACGTTTCGCGGAAATGCCCGTTGTCATCCGGGGGGATCACACCTTCATTTTCCATGATGTCCATGACATCCTGATAGCTGCCCGGATCGCGCAGTATGAATGCATCGATGATCATGTTGCCGACATCGACCACCGCCTCGATCAGCATATGGCATGTACGCTCGAGCGCAAGCCCCTCCACCCTGTTGAAATCGGCTGTGAGGCCTTCTATATAGTCCAATCTTTCAAGCAGTATATCCTTATCTACAAAGTACATCCATCGACACTCCCATAATCGTTCTTTTGTAACTCTTCCTATAATATGATAGCATAATTCCAATACACTTGAACTGGAGGGGAACCCTTTGATCGACTTCTTTCTTTACGATGAATCAGAAGACACCTATACCCGCTATGTCAGCTTTGTGGGTGAACATGGGCGGTATGACCTCGCCATCATCCAGACGGACCGCTACTTCGGCAAAAGCCTGGTCCTGAACACACAGGGCAGCCGGTTCGGCATCATCGGCCCGGATGACCTCGAAGAGGAAGGGTACATCGCCCATATACTGGGGTACACCGACGATGAAGCTTCTGAAGTGGAGGCGTTCCTCTCGGAAATCATCGTCTAAAAAATATATGCAGATAAGAATGAAGCCTGCTCCCCCGATTCCGGGGGAGCAGGCTTTTCCTCATTCCCCGTCCACAGGCTGGCGGGCGGCGAGTGTCTTGTTCTTCTGTGGTTCCGTCCTGCTGCGCTCCTGGTCCTGTCCGTCGGATGACGTGCCGGAGGCCGCTTCATGTGCCTCATGCCCGGCCTTCACTTCCGATTTCGGGATTTTGCGCAGCACGAAATAGGCACAGCCGAAGTTGCAGTACTCATAGAGGTAGTCCTGTATGGCACTGAATTTCTTGTCCCGTTCCACCTTGGATTTGCCATCCCGGTAGAAGCCCGTCAGCCTCAGCTTCTCATAACCGATGTCTCCGACGATATAATCATATTTATTGAGCACTTCGCTATACTTCTTTTTAAACTGTTCTTCATCAAAAGCATCCCGGTAGTCTTCCACCAGTTCAAAATGCATATGATCTATCGTAATCATAGTGCTACTCACCTTTCAATAGTTCATCACCCTTGGCCTGCCTTGCCTTGGCAGCTTCATTCACCTGCTCGTCGGCATGATAGCTTGAACGCACCATTGGTCCGGCTTCACAGTGCTTGAAGCCTTTTTCCATCGCCACTTTCCTCAGCTTGCCGAATTCAAGCGGCGTGTAGTACTTCTGTACTTTGAGGTGCTTCCTTGAAGGCTGCAGATACTGGCCGATCGTCAGTATGTCGACATCATTCGCACGGAGGTCGTCCATCGTCTGGTGGAGCTCCTCGACCGTCTCCCCGAGGCCGACCATGATACTCGACTTGGTCGGGATATCCGGATACATCTCCTTTGAACGCCTGAGCAGTTCAAGTGTCCGATGGTACTTCGCCTTCGCACGGACTCTCGGCGTCAGGCGCTCCACCGTCTCGATGTTATGGTTCAGGATATCCGGCTTTGCATCCATCAGTGTCCTGAGGTTATCATACTCCCCACCCATGTCGGATGGCAATACTTCAATTGTCGTATATGGATTCTCCTCGCGGACTTTCCTCACCGTCTCCGCATACACCCTTGAACCGCCGTCCTTCAGGTCATCCCTTGCGACCGCCGTGATGACGACGTGCTTCAGGTTCATCATCTGCACAGATTCCGCCACGCGGTTCGGCTCATCCCAATCGAGTTCATTCGGCAGTCCCGTCTTGACCGCACAGAATCTGCAGGCACGTGTACAGATTGCGCCCAGGATCATGAATGTGGCCGTGCGGCGCTCCGCCCAGCACTCGTGTATGTTCGGACATTTCGCCTCTTCACATACTGTATGTAGGTTCTTCTCACGCATCATCTTCTTCAGGCCGGTATAGTTTTTGTTCGTGTTCAGCTTGATTTTCAGCCAGTCGGGTTTTCTCAGAATCTCTTCATTTTTTGTAGCCAATTTACAATGCCCTCCTTATGAATTCAATGTCATGTCCATATTATCATAATTACGCGAATAAAGTGGCAAAAATGAAAAATGTTCCAATCTGTGGACTGCTGCATAATAAAAAGCCCCCGCCCGGAGGCGGGAGCTGGTCTGCTCTATGATTCTGTACTTTCTTTGGCGATTGGCGTATAGACGACCTTCGAGACGACCACGACGATGATGATGAGCACAAGCAGTGTCAGAAGGGCGAGCATGAGGCTCGATGTCAATCCAAGAACAAGGTAGCCGACCAGCGCAATCAGTGCAGAACCGATTGCATAAGGCAGCTGTGTCATGACGTGGACGATGTGGTTGCACCCCGCACCGGTGGACGACAGGATCGTCGAATCTGAAATCGGTGAACAGTGGTCGCCGAACACTGCACCGGCGAGTACCGCTGCGATGCTTGGCAGCAGCAGGTCTGTCGCATCGAGCGAGATCATGATCTCACCCGTGATCGGGATCAGGATGCCGAAAGACCCCCAGCTTGTTCCTGTGGCCAGCGCCATCAGACAGGCGACCGCAAAGACGACCGCAAGCAGCAGGCCTGTCGGCATGTTCGAATTCTCGACCATCGCACCGAGCAGTTCGCCGGTGCCGAGCTGGCCGATCAGATCCCCGATCATCCATGCCAGAGTCAGCACGAGGATCGCCGGGAACATCGCCATGAAGCCCGTCTTCACACCCAGCCAGATTTCGGTCTTGCCGAAATCACTGTCCCTGCGTGTATATTTGAAGAAGTAGAACAGGCTCAGCACCAGGCCGACGATGCCCCCGATGACGAGGGAATGCGTGACCAGCGTATTTTCGAATATGCTGAACACATCGAATGAGCCGCCCGTCACGGCACCGGTGACGAACATCGCCACGATGACCGTGATCGCGAGGCCGAGAATCGGCACGATCAGCGCTTTGGCAGAGCCCTGCTGGTGGACGGGGAGCTCCTCGTCCGTCTCACCGGGCACCTCGCGCGTGTCCCCGACGACCTGGCCCTCATTGATGGCAAAGGATTCATGCTTGCGCATCGGTCCGATGTCGAAGCGTGTCAGGATGACGATGAACATCATCGCCACCGCAGTCAGCACGTAGAAATTCATCGGAATCATATAGACGAACGCCTGGAATGGCGTAACCGCCACCATGCCCGCTGCTGCAATCAGTGGCGCCACAAGCCCCATGATGCCGGCGCCCCAGCTTGAAATCGGCGCAATGACAGAAATCGGTGATGCCGTCGTATCGATCAGATAGGCGAGTTTCGCACGGGAGACGTTGTATTTGTCCGTCAGCGGCTTTGCCACCTGGCCGACGATCAATGCGCTGAAGTAGTCATCGATGAAGACGATGATGCCGAGCAGTGCGGTCGCCATGTTCGCACTCCGGCGGGACTTCACCTTCGTCAGCGCCCAGGCGGTGAAGGCCCTGGCCCCACCCGACATGTTGATGAATGCCGTCATGATGCCGAGCAGACTGAGGAAGATGAGGATGAAGGCATTCCATGTATTGATGGAGCCCCCATCCACGAAGATGATGGCGAAGCTGCTCCATATCATCCCCAGTGTTTCCATTATGTCCGCACCTGCGACGACAAACGCCGAAGTGATGATGCCGACACCAAGGCTGATGCCCACTTTGCGCGTCAGTACCACCAGCAACAGCGTAAGAAGCGGTGGGACGAGGGAGATGTACTCCCAATTCAGTATACTTTCCATATATATACCCTCCTGAAAAACTATTTAGATCATAAAAAGACGTCACAGCAGCATTACAGATTCAGCCACCGTGACGTCCATCACCAATATGTAGCGCATCATCGTAATGACAGTACCAGACCTCTTCGCCCTGATCCCAGAATGCCACCCCGCCGGGTGCATCCTTCGGCAACTGCCCCTTTCCAGAAGTTCCAAGCATGCCTGCTCCCTCCTGTACTCATGGCCATTGCGACCTCTACTTTCCGTTCTTCAATTGTCATAGAATATTATAGCACACATCATGCACTTTTCAACTATAATTCCGTACGGTACATCTTGACGATGTCCCGAAGGAATTCCGGCATCTTGTAGACTTTCTTCGAATATCTGAACTGCGGGAATATCCTGCCGAAAGTGTACATGTCCAGTGTGCCGAGCTTATAGTGCCGCCGGTCATCGATGCGCTCACCGTTGATGTAGTATTCACGCTCCGACTGGATATAGCCGATATTGTCCGTGACGAAACAGCCGAATATATCCCCTCTGAAACCGAGTCCCCGGATGATGTCATCCTTGAACTCATGCTTCGACGCCTGGTTGAAGACCTCCTTCAGTTCACGTCCGGTCAATTCGATCTGGACCGTATTGATCGCATGGGGCAGCACCTTGTGGAGATCATACTCCGTCAGTGCACCCCCTTCGAAAGACTTCGCAATCAGACCCGTGTGGAGCAGGCTTGCATCACTGTCCGTGAACAGCCTGACCATGCGTGCCAGTGTCATGATGAACCGGCTGGTGGAATAGAGCGTCCGTCCAATCGGCGGCGCCCCTTCCTTGACGACCGTCGACATCATGTCCCTGCCGATTTCATAATAATGGTCGTCGCTGCTCGACAGGAGGTCGGTATCATAGATGCGTGCGTGCTTCCGCGTGAGGGAACGCCCTTCAAACTCCAGCGTCACTTCCCCGACGTAGTCGCCGAACCGTCCGGCAGCCGCAAGCAGGGTGTCTCCAACCCACTCCCCCTCCTCGAAGTAGTGGTGGGTATGCGAACTCAATATGACATCTATTTCAGGGAACATCATTGCGAGCGACTCATCGTCATAGCGTCCCAGGTGGCTCATCATGACGATGCAGTCGACCTCTGTATTGATTTCCCTGATGGCTTTCAGAATCCATTCGAAAGCATCCGACACCTCCCACCCCAGCGCCTTGTAGAAGGGGGTGAACTCAACCGTCGCGGCGATGAAGCCGAACCGGATGCCCGCAACCTCCCTGATGACATAGGGCTTGAAGTACGGGGATGTGCTGCCCACCTCGCGGAGGTTGGCACAGATGACATCAAAATCGGCATCATCGTACAATGCCTTCAGATCCTCCTTCTGGAGGGTGATGCCTTCGTTGTTGCCGATTGTGGCCACCTCGCAGCCGGCCTCGTTGAGGATTTCGACATTCCCCTTGCCGAGCGTCGCTTCCGTATAGGGATGGGAGCGGTCTGCGTGGTCTCCGAGGTCGACATACACCATATTATGTTTATACTGCCGTTTCTTGTTATGGAGAAAATCTTTTATCTTCAAATAGTTGTACAGATGACTGTGTATGTCATTTGTATGAAATAGCTTCACTTCCATCGAATCACCTCTAAATGATGGTCTGTAGAATCATGTATACGCCGAGCAGCAGAAGGACTGTGCGCAGCACGACAACGAGCGAATCGGAATTGAAGCGGTGGTTGGCCATTACACCGAGCTTGGCCCCGATGAAGGCGGCGGGCACGATGAAGAGTGCATACCAGAAGTCCACATTACCCTGAAGCATATGGCCCACAGCTGCAGCCGAACCGGAAAAGAAGACCATCATCATGCTCGTGCCGATTGCGATCGTCGCCGGCATACGGAATACAAGCAGCATGAGCGGCGTCATCAGCGCACCGCCGCCGATCCCGAAAAGTCCGGTGAAAAACCCGACCACGAATGTGGAGATGATGGCGATATAGACTGGGAACCCATAGTGGTGGACCTCCCCCATGTTATCCACATGGGGCTCCATATAGCGCTCGTCCTGAAAGATGGAAATGGGCTTTATCCTGTCCCTGATGATGAGCAGGGTGCTCAGGAATATGAGGAAGATGCCGAAATACAGGTTGAAGCTGTCGATGGTGAAGAAGCGGCTGGCATAGGATCCGATGAAGGCCCCCGGCATGATGCCGAGCAGAAACAGCCTGCCGTTCTTCCAGTCCACCTGGTTGCTTCGTCCATAGGAGATCATCGCAGACAGGCCGATGACGATCAGGATGATGCTTGAAGTGCCGACTGCACTCTGCGGTGTGATGCGGTCGAGAATACCCAGGTTGATGCCGAAGAATATGAGCAGCGGGACGATGATGACGCCCCCGCCAATACCGACAAGCGCCCCAAGGGCAGAAGCGGCAAGCCCGATCAATATAAGAATGATATATTCCATAAGCGTGGCTCCTTTGGAAGACCAGGAGTTCCTGGCTGTAATTATGCATCAGAAATGGTTTTTCCCTGCAGTCCAGCTAGAATAGCTTCAGCTGTTTTGGGGAAAGCCCTTCATATCGGATATCCATCATTGCCATGAAATCCTGTGCATTTCCTGCGGCATGTCCGCCGGAGTTGTTGTTGAACACGATGTAGATGTCCTTCGTCTTATGCTTGAGGATTTCGACCTGCCTCTTCAGCCACTCAAGCTCTTCTTTGCTATAATCGTAAAGGTACCTTACATTCCGCCACTCCTGGCTGGTACGGTCCTTCTGTGTCCAGCCATGCACGTTGCGTCCATGCAGCCTGATGAATGCCGTCCTGTCCGTCACCCGGTTGACGAACGGGATGCTCCCCACCCCGGCCTGGGGCTCATCACAGATGCTGTGGATCATGCCGTTGGCATCAAGGAACGACAGGGTCTCCTCACGGTACCGCGCCTCGAACCATGTCTGGTTCCTGAACTCGACCGCCACTTTGTATGGTTCAAGCTGTTCCTTTGCATACTTTACATAGCGTATGTTCTTATTTGTACAGTCGAACCACGGGGGGAACTGCAGCAGGACGAATCCGAGCTTCCCCGCCTTCTCCATCGGGCGCAGCATATCACGGAAGGCACTGAAGACATCCCTGATGGAGTCGTAGTGGTCACGGTAGTCGCTGTGCCCTGTCATATACTGGTGGGCCTTGACGACGAACTTGAATTTTTCAGGGGTTTCATTGCACCACTTCTCAACCGTTGAGGTACGCTGGATGGCATAGTACGTTGCATCCAGTTCAACGATCGGGAAATGGGAGGCATATGCAGGCAGCTTATCCTTTTTATTTGCAAGGTCGGTATACAGATCATCATGATCTCCCCAACCTGTCAATCCAATATAAATCATAGAAATCACCTTACTTTATTGTAACATAATTCAGCCACCCATTTGTATAAATACAGCGTTGCTGGTTATGGGCAAAACTATTTTATTTATAATAGTTTTAATTTGTGTTAAACTATTATTTATAATAATTATAAATAATTCAGATGCCCGCTTTGCAGCTGCAGCAAAGTTCGTATAAGATGGTAAATGGACATCAGGACAGTCATGTGCCATGAAGGTGCCGGGCTGCACCATCCGGCCACAGACGGGCTCAGCTGCCGTCCACTCTAATGTATAAGGAGCACATTCCCATGAGTATAATCGAATTCAAAAATGTCAGCCATAACGGCATTCTACATAACATCACCGGCCATTTCAGCGAAGGCCGCATTACGACCTTCGTCGGCCCGAGCGGCGCAGGAAAAACCACCTGCCTGAAGCATATCAACGGTCTGCTTTCCCCCGACTCCGGAGATATATTCTTCAGGGGGGAGAATATTGCCGGCATGGACATGATCGAATTGAGGAAGCGGATCGGCATGGCCTTTCAGAGTGCGCCGATGATCGGCGGGACGGTCTATGACAACCTCAATCTCCCGAAGGCCATCTTCGGCGAGGCGCTGGATGAAAAGCGTGCTGTGGAACTGCTGGACCGTGTCGATCTTGGCGGCATACCGCTTGATAAGAATATTAAATCCCTCTCCGGAGGGGAAAAGAGCCGGATTTCCATTGCGCGTACGCTCGTCAACCAGCCAGAGGTCCTTCTGCTCGATGAAATCACCGCAAGCCTCGACTACCGGATGGTGAAGGAAGTCGAACGGCTGATCCTCCGGCTGCAGCGTGAATACAATGTCACCGTCATCTGGATCACCCATGACCTCGACCAGGCACGCCGGGTCAGTGATGACATGTGGTTCTTAAGAAACGGGGAGCTGATTGAATTCGGCGATGCATCCTTCATCGACCATTCCGATAATCCGCTCATCAAAAAATTTGTGGAGGGGGAGGAACTTTGACCTATACACAGCTTGCACTGTCCCTGATATTCATCGCCATTCCACTCGGTTTGGCACTCGTACTCAAACTCGGACTCGAAAAGGATATCATCATCGCCACCATCCGCTCAATCATCCAACTGCTGATTGTCGGATATATTCTGACCTTCGTTTTTGAAAGCGACAGTCCGATCTTCATCATACTGATGATCATGCTGATGATCGCTGCTGCGACACAGAATATCATCAAAAAAGGGGACGGCATCCCCGGCATCACATGGATGATCGTCCTCACACTCATCATTGTGGAGACAGTGACGATGGGCATCCTGCTGAGCTTCGGCATCATTCCGTTCACCCCGCAGGAAGTCATCCCCATCAGCGGCATGGTCATCGGCAACTGCATGGTGCTCTCCCTGCTCTTCCTGAACAAATTCAAGGACGAAGTCGATCGCAGTGACGAAACCATCGAACTCATCCTGTCCATGGGCGGTCCGCCCAAAGTCGCCATCGACAAGAGTCTGAAGTCCGCGATTCAGACCAGCATGATTCCAACGATAGAGGCACAGAAGACCATGGGGCTCGTCCAGCTGCCGGGCATGATGAGCGGGCTCATCATCGGCGGCGCCGATCCGATGGAAGCGGTCATGTACCAGCTGTTGATCCTGTTCCTGCTCCTCACAACCGCAGCCATGTCATCCGTCATGGTCGGATACATGGCCTATCCGAAACTGTTCAACCAGAAGATGCAGTTTATCGGCCTGCAGTATAGATCACAATAGTTACCCTCATCCGCTTCCTGTTGGAGGCGGATTTTTTTATCGACATCAGAAGTGGGGAAGTGTGACCTAACCACGTTTGCCTTGCCTGCGACTGCGCATGGAACAAAAAAAGGATGCACAAATGTGCACCCCGCTACCCGTCATCTCCTGTGACTTCTCCATATCGTACTGCGATGTAGGCCACGGCGCCAGCAATGACGCCTGTCATCGGCCCTTCTGCAAAAAGGCCGAGCAGTCCTCCTGCAATCACATATGTCGTCACCCGTTTTTTCATGCATTCCACTCCCCGTTTCCACCTACAGTTTCTGTTCGATCTTCTCTTTTATGCTTTCATATGTCGCCTGCCAGAATGTCTCATCACTCTTGAATCGGGAAGTCAGCGTCCGGATGGCTTCCTTGAATGCCGCATCATACTCCGGTGACGCCTTCTCCGGCAATCCGGACATCAGCTGATCGACTGCCTGCTGCACCGTTTCTGCACGGGGCCCCCAGTGTGCCACTTCCTCGCCTTCCTCATCGATGAAAATGAAGATCGGTATGGATCGGGATTTTCCGTTCGTCAAATACTGGTCCATCAGCTCCAGGTTGCTGTCCCTCAGCAGCATGCGTACTTCTGTATGGCTCTTTTCAGCCAGATGAAGCAGTATGGGTATGTTCATCATGGCGTCGCCGCACCAGTCTTCGGTGATGGCGATGACACGGAGCTTCCTGTTCTCGAGACGCCGGAAGAAGTTTTCGTCATCCGGAATCTGAAATTCATCATACACCTTCTGCAGGTTCTCCCTGTGCTTTTCCATATCTTCTATATACGCTTCTGTTGTCAGCGCCTGGTCAAACCAATGTTCTAGCGTCATTTTCTCTCCTCCAATGTTGATTTCTCACCCTGATTATATCATTTCGTGGTATCCTCAACTAATGAATGGATATTGAATTTTTGGATATCCTGGATTATCCTTTTAATAATGGAGAGGGGAGGCACGTGTATGGCAACGGATTCGAAACATATCAGGGGTCTGATATTTGTACTGCTTGGCGCGACATTATGGGGCGTCGGGGGTACGGCTTCAGACTTCATCTTCAAGAACACGCCCGTCACTGTGGAATGGTATGTGGCCTTCCGTCTGACAGTTAGTGGCATCATCCTGCTTTTTGCATATTGGCTGTTTTCGCGGAAGCAGCAGCCGGTCCGGATGGACCGCCGTACCCTTGGCATGCTGATCATCTATAGTCTGCTCGGCATGACGATGGTACAGTATTCATTCATGGCAGCAATCGGCTACGGGAATGCTGCCATCGCAACGGTGCTGCAGTATACCGGACCAATCTACATCATCCTATGGCTGGTCATCCGTAAATATTCGAAATGGACGATCGCAGATGCCTTCATCATCACCGGTATGATTGCGGGCGTCGTTCTGCTCGCCACAAACGGCGACCTTTCAAAACTCGCAGTATCACCCCCTGCACTCGTATGGGGTCTGATATCAGGTGTTGCACTTGCATACTACACATTGCACGCCCAGGTGCTCCTGTATCGGCTGCATCCGCTTCAGCTCGTCGGCGGCTCGATGCTCATCGGGGGGATCGCAATGAATTTCATCCATCCCATATGGCGGTTTGATTTCACTTTCGAGTGGACGGCCGGACTCGTGGCCATCCTGCTCTTCTCGGTCCTGATCGGGACGACGCTTGCTTTCCTTCTATACATAAGCAGCCTGAAGCATATCTCCTCGAAGGAAGCCGGGATACTGGGGACGATGGAGCCCGCCTCGGCAGTCATAAGCTCGGTTCTGTGGCTCAATATCAGCATGGGATGGTATCAGACCATCGGCATCATCATCGTTCTTGGAGTTGCCATATACATCTCCGTCGGACGCAAGGATAAGTAGAAAAAACCACCCCTCGGGGTGGTTTTTACATATTTGGAAACAGTCCCAGCCATATTGCCGTCGCCATTGCCAGCAGCAGGAGCACTTTTTCATAGGCGGTCACCTGTTCAACATCCCGCACCCGCATCCGTAATACGAGATAGATGCCATAACCGAGCATGAGCAGTGAACCGATGGCACCGATCGGACGATCCCATATCATGGAAAGTGCAATCAGTCCGACGAGGGCAAGATAGACCAGGGCGGGCAGACCGGCACGGTTCATTCCAAAACGCTTCACCGACCATACAACACTCGTCTCCTTCACCGGTGCCGCTTGCCGATCAGCCCGAATATCCGGAATATGGTGGATCATGACCCACGCCATGCACCAGATTGCGTTGATCAATGCATTCTGCCATGCCCAGGCGGGAATGTGATCGAGCACGATCCATGGTGCTGCAAGCCCGAGCATCAATAGGGAGGGAAAAAGGCTCAGCCACTCCCCGAGGAAAGGGCGGTATGCAAATCTGAATGGTGCAAGGGAATATGTAGCTGCCCCCCACAGTCCGACCATGCACAGGATGGCAAGTTCTACCTGTCCAAATAGGACGAATAATGCTGCAGCGATTACCAGTATCGCCGTAACGACGAGGCCGATCCGCTTCAGCATGCCGAGCGTCATGGTGCCGGTCTGCAGGACGCGGCTGCCGCCTGACAGCAGCCCGGGACTTGCCTGGTCGGTCCCCGAGTGGAAATCGGTGATGTCATTGAATACATGGGTGAGCACGCCGTGGACGAGAAACCCGCCAATCACGAGCAGAATGAATAGTAGAAAAAGATTGAACTTAGATACGTCGTAGCCGAATGCCAGAGGGAGTACCGTCGATATGATTGTTGCGATGCTCGATGTTACGACTGCCACCACCCGCATCAGCATGCCGATCCCCCTGAAACTGTATGATTCCTGTCCTGCCATAGATTATACCCCTTTCGCCCCTTATGTTGTCGGCTGTCGTGCCTTGTCCAGTGCCTGCTCGATATCCCGTTTCCAGCGCTTCCTGCCATTGACCACAAAGCGCATTGCTTCGCCACTCCTAAGGATGATCTCCAGTCCGTTCGGAACCGGGAGCACCTTCATAATATAATGATTGATGAGCTGGACCCGGTCCACTTCTTCAAGCGCTATCTTCGATTCCTGCCTGTTCAGATTCATCGCATGTGGAAAGTGGTATATATATTTCGAAGTCAGATGAAGCTTCCCACTAGTCGCCACACCATTTTTGAATAGGTTGCCGTTGCCGCTCCGTAAAGCCTGTTCCTTCACTTTTTCCCCTCCAGTTCCTTTAGTATCTCCTTGCCGGTTTCGATGATATCCCCCGGTGTTACGCCGTAGTGGGAGCACTTCTGTGCCGCCCGTTCTCCTGAAGCGGCATGGACGTATACCGCAGCCTGCATTGCTTCAGCCGCCCCGGCGCCCTGGGCGAGGAAGGAGGCGATCATGCCGGTCAGGACATCTCCACTCCCACCCTTCGCAAGAGCATCGTTGCCGTGCGGGTTCACCCGGATACCTTCAGGGGTCGCAATGATTGTACGGTGTCCCTTCAGAACGAGATGCACCTGATGTTTCCTTGCGAAGTCCACCGCAACGTTGATCCGGTCCGACTCCACCTCGGCAACCGTCCGTCCTGTGAGGTTGGCCATCTCACCAGGGTGCGGCGTGAGGATGACCGGCCCATCATACCGGGACAGCATCTCAAGCCGGTCCTTTACATGATACAGCCCGTCTGCATCGATGATGATCGGCTGACCATCCAGATGCTCCATGATTTCTTCAATGAATCCTTCCCCTGCATCAAACCGGCCCAGTCCAGGGCCGATGGCTACTGCAGACACTTTTTCAAAAAGATCTGCTTCCAGGCCATCTCCGTTGAAATGTCCATCTGCACTTGGCAGTGTCCGGATGAGGGCCAGCTGGTTCTGCCCGGCGACGACCGGATATATTTCTTCCGGTATCGCCAGTGTCACGAGACCGGCACCTGCATTGTATGCAGCATGCGCACTGTAGAGCGGCGCCCCGACAAATGGTCTGGAGCCTCCGATGACCAGCACATGGCCAAAAGTCCCCTTGTGTCCGAATTTCGCCCTCCCGGGCAAAGCCTGGGCAGCCAGCTCCTCCGTAATCAGTTCCGGCAGATCCATGCCGAGCGTGTCGGCCAGTGTTTCGGGTACGGAAATATCCTTCACCTCCAAGCGGCCGATCACAGATGGGCCATCCTGCAGATAGAAGCCGAGCTTCGGCAATGCGAAGGTAAACGTTGCGTCTGCCCGTATCGCCACATTCTCCACACGGCCGGTGTCACAGTCGAGGCCCGATGGCAGATCGACTGCAACCACATGCGCTTCATGGCCGTTGACCATCTCGATGATGTGGTTGAACGGCTCCCTTACGGCTCCGGAGATGCCGGTGCCAAGCATTGCATCGACCACCGCTTCAGATGAGGCAAGATCTACATCCAGGCGCGCCAGCCCCTCTTCAATCGAATGGAGGGGCAGCTGGCGGGCAGTATGTATCCGGTGTTGCACCCGTGCATCCCCCTGCAGTTTCCCTGGGTCCACAAGCAGCCATACTGACGGGGCGTACCCTGCATCGAACAGCCGCCTGGCAATCACGAAGCCGTCACCCCCATTATTTCCGCTGCCGATCAATATGGTGATCGGCACGGACTGGTCCGGGTAGGACCGCATGAGGGCCTCTGCAACCTGGTTGCCGGCAATCTCCATCAGGACGGCACTGGAAATGCCGATCTCCTCTATCGCAAATTGTTCGATGGCGCGCATTTCATCCCGCTTCACAATTTTCATTTTTAGCCCCCATTCACCTTTTATGCCATTATACACTCAATTTTATGAAAATAAAAAATTACAGTGATGCCTAAATGGAATCCATGGCCTGCAGACACCTCCCTACTATTGCAGCCTGCCTCTGGCATCGACCTTTATCTCCTCCACCACTTCATCATCTGACAGCAGCCATGCCATATCATACAGATTCGACACCGGACAGATGTGGTTCGGTATGATCTGCACCTTCTCCCCAATTTCCACCTTCCGATTGAATGCTTCATCGTAGATGATGGCATGCTCATCAAATACAGAATCTATATGGACACCTTCATATTCCCTGATGAGACCGAGCCCTTCGGTGCGGGTGATCCCTTCCGTCCTTGTCTGCATGGTGATGCCTTTCGCCCCGACATCTGTAATGACACGCGCCTCTGTCGGTTTGCTGATGATGGTCGTCAGTATCGATGCAGCACAATGCGCATACGTGCCGATGACGTTCGACTGTCCGGCATCCATCAGAATGTATGTGCCTGGCCGTATTTCTGTGATGCCCTCCGGGATATCGAAGCCGAGCATGAAGGGCGGTGTGGAACCGATGCTGACCACTTCGGGGACCATTCCCATATCCCGGGCAAGCTGTGCAAAGCCGAGGGTGCGGTGGGCGCTCTCCTCATAAAGTGCCCGGCAGGCTTTGGCATCCTCCGCCTTATATGTATGCCCGTCGTGGGAGAAGACTCCTTTGAAGTGTACGTTGTCAGTGCTGCCGATGGCTTCCAGCAGTTTTTTGAAATCATCCGCTTCGATGACACCGGAACGCTTTTCACCCACTTCAATTTCCATGACCACCTGTGCCTTTTGACCACTTCCTTCAAAGACGCTGTCTATTTCCTCCACATGATGGAGGCTGTCGATGCCGAATGAAATATCGACAGATTCCGAAAGTGCCCTTATGCGCTCGATCTTCTTCTGCCCCACGATCTGATTGGCGATGAAAATATCATCAATGCCCGCCTGTGCCATGACTTCCGCTTCACCCACCTTGGCCACCGTAACGCCCCGTGCACCTGCTTCAACCTGCCATTCTGCGAGTGTCGACATCTTATGAGTCTTCGTATGCGGGCGCAGGGCAACTCCATTCCTTTCGGCGAATTGCTGCATCCGTGCAATATTGTCCCGGACCGTTTTTTCGTCTATCAGAAGTGCCGGTGTATCAAGCTGTGAATAATGCATACATCTACCTCCCATATGATCATATCCAATTCCATTCTACCATGACTCCCCCCTGCAATCAGACTTTAGCCTCCCCTCCCACATGCCGGGTAATATTACAATAACATTATCCTTTCTTTTCAATTCACCGTAATGGGTTCAAAAGGAAATGTCCGGATGATATGATACCGGAGGTATTGAACAAATTGAAATAATACAATTATGAAGGAGATAGATCAGTCCCATGTTTAAACAGATGATGCTGCTGTCCATGATGTTTTTCAGCCTGCTGACAGCATCCGGAATCCTTTTTGCGGATGCAGACACCGCTGCATCCGAAGAAGAAAAAGATGAAGAAGAAGAAAGAAAAGAGGAAGAGGAACTCGACTTCGATGAACTGCCGGATGCGCTCCACCCAGTGGTTGAAGAGAAAGCCGAGACCCTCATCGAAAAGGCTGCAGAGGAAGATATAGATATAAAGATCACTGATGGTTTCCGTTCCATAAAGGAACAGGATGGGCTCTTCAGCAAAGGCAGGAGTCTCCCCGGCCAGATCGTCACGAATGCCCAAGGGGGCGAATCATACCACAACTATGGTCTGGCAATCGACTATGCGCTGGAAGTTGACGGCGAGGCCACCTGGGACCTCGATTATGATGGCAATGATAATGGTGAATCCGACTGGTTCGAAGTTGCAGACATCGCCAAGGACCTCGGTTTCGAGTGGGGCGGCGACTGGGATGCGTTCAAGGATTATCCGCATCTCGAGATGAACTTCGACTACTCCATCCGCGAACTGCAGAAAGAGTATCGTCACCTTCTATAAAAGATGACAGAACCGCAATGCATGGACATTGACGGTTCTTTTTTTATTGATGGATAGTCGCTTCCGAAGTACAAGCAATATACATAATGAAATTAAAAATATTGAGTATTTTAAAATAATATTACATTTATATTACCATTCCCTTTCAATTTTTCAATATTGTTGAAAAATTTAGACACGATGATATCGTGGAGCTTGTACCATACATCTTTAGACAAAGGAGCAAGATTACATTTATGAAGAAGAACATCAAATCTCTATCACTGCTGCTTTTCACTCTGCTGGCTGTGCCCGCCTTCACATTCGCAGGCTTCAACACTGCTTCGGCCGACCAGTGGAACCAGGGTACATATGAGGATGGCCAGCCACAGGGGCTGCATCCTGTCGTTGCCGAACGCGCGGAGATCCTGAGACAGAGGGCCGCAGCAATCGGCATCGTCATCAGATTCACAGATGGCTTCCGCTCTTTCGAAGAGCAGGATGCGCTCTACACCCAAGGGCGTACTGAGCCGAGATATATCGTTACAAATGCTAAAGGCGGGCAATCCTATCATAACTACGGCCTTGCGGTCGACTACGCAATTGAAGTGGGACCCCATGTCATCTGGGACATCGAATATGATGGCAACGGCAACAGCAGGTCCGACTGGTTCGAAGTCGCACAGATCGCCAAGGAGCTCGGATTCACCTGGGGTGGTGACTGGGAAAGTTTCAGGGACTACCCCCACCTTCAGATGGATTTCGGATATTCACTGCACAACCTTCAGACCGGCAACCATTACCTGTACTGATAGTTGCCTGAATTGGACAGAAAACCCCCTGGTCAGCTTAAGCTGACCAGGGGGTTTTCATGCCTGTCCGGCTGCGATTATCATCCTATATCAAGGTGTCGTATACTTCCTTTACAATTTCATGGCTCGGCATCGATCCAAGGTTCTTCGTAACCGTGCCCCTCAGATGTGCCGGACTCATGTGCGGTTCCAGTTCGGCGACCGCTTCCCTGCTCCCAACGAGATATGCACCATCCAAGTTGCGCTCTTTTATTTCTTTTGACAGGCGTGGCACAAGGTTCTTGTACCAGCGCTGCCTATTCTCATCAAAGCGCCTTTGGAACTCATCTTTTCCTGTGGCCCTGTCCACTGGAGGAGTGGACTTGTCATAATCCACCCAGTCCTCCCGGTCAAGATCCCAGCTGAAATGCCTTTCCCCGAGTATTTCCCCGAGTGCCGTCTCTATGAAAGCCACATCCCTCTGCTGGATGACGATGATGCCCGTTTCCGGGAATCTCTGGTCAAGTGCCTCCAGCTGTCCGGTCTGCGATTCCGTACTCCAATGGAAAGAGGTGGTTACGGGGACCTGGAGAATCTTTTCCTCCCATAGCTTTCCATCAGCCGAAGCGGTGAGGAAATAACTCTTCTGCAAGTTCAGCCGATTTTCCTCGATGCGCGTTTCGGCCTGCTCGAGAAGTTTTTTCAGCGCCTTCTTCTCCTCCGGATTTTCACTGTCCTTCACCTGGTCCTTCAATTCCTTCATCCCATTTTTGAGATGGATCTTCCATTCTCCGTTCTGGCGGTTTTCACTGGCATCAGTATTCAAATACAAAGTGAGAATGCCGATGTCATCCGTTTTTGCTTTAATCCTTTTGATGTCTTTTGCCATAGTCATATACGTGCTCTCCCCTTCTTCGTAAACTCATATTTGCGAAGCGGCACACTGGTTCGTATACTTTTCCACTTTCATACATTTTACCCTGAAAAATTTTGAATGAAACATCCTTCAGTCCGCACCGCCGACGCGCGTAATCTCCCTGTCCTTCCGTCCATGCATGAAATGATAGACGACGATCCCGACCAGGATGACCACAACAAGGGATAGATACATCCCGCGATAGCCGGAGAGGGGTACGATATATCCGAGCATCAGCGGACCGAGCCCTAGACCGAGATCCAGTGCGATGAAATAGGTGGAGTTGGCGAGGCCCATGCGATGGTGCGGTGTCAGTTTGATCGCGAGTGCCTGGGCGATGGACTGGAAATTGCCATAACCCAGCCCCATGAAGATTGCTGCAGCGAGGAACACCCACCCTGCTCCCGCCTGGCTGAGCATCAGCATGCCGGCTGCAAATGAAACAAGCGCCGGATAAACGACGATATTGGCGCCCCTCTGATCCATCAGCCGGCCGGTGAATGGCCGCGACAGCAGCACAAAAATGCCATAGATGAGGAAAAAGAAGCTCCCCGCTTCCACCAGATCTATCTCGGCTGCATATTCGGTCACATAGGACAGTATGCCCGAATAGCCGATTGCCAGCACAAACATTGCGATGGATATCGGCAGGGCACGTGCCTCGAAGTAGTCTGTGACCCTGAAGCCTTTCCTCTCCGCTTCGGCTTCCATTTCAGGCGGCCTCAGGGACACGCTGAGCACAAGGCAGAGGATGGCCATGATGAAGGAGAAGAGGAAGATGCTGTTGAAGCCATACTGTGTCAGAAGCATCACTCCAATCAATGGACCGATGGCAGTGGCCATGACCACACTCAGGCTGAAGTAGCCGATGCCTTCACCACTCCTTGAAGTAGGAATGAGCTGCGACACGATTGTGCTTGTCGCCGTCGTCGCCAGTCCGATTGCCGCTCCGTGCAGTAACCTGAGCACCATCAGCAGATAGATGCCGAGCGGCAGAAAATACAGCGCCGTCGCCACCAATACGGATACGGTCCCGATCAGAAGCATTTTCCTGTTGCCGATCCTGGCAATCTGCTTTCCGCCATAGAGCCGTCCGAACAGGGCGCCGATGATGAAGATGCTGGATACGAATCCTCCCATACTGACCGAGGCGCCATAGGTATCCATGGCATATGTCGCCATCGTGACGAGCAGCAGGTACATCGACAGCATGAGCACCAGATTGGCTGCCGAAGTGAAAATGAAATCCTTCGTCCATAGTCTTTCCTTGTATGTATCAGTCATATCCGTCTCAACATCCTTATGAACACATAGTTAGTTTGCCTAACTATTGTAGTCCTTTTTATATTCCCTGTCCATATACCTGGGGAATAAAGAATATTCATCTGCTTTACTGATCCCATTTTCCCGGACACTGGATTTGCTGGTGCAATGGGCAGGATGAATCCTGAACATGCTGTTATAATGGGTATTGAATATTTTTCTATCGTCAAATCTAATCAATACAATGCTTGTGAGGGAATATTTTTTGGATAATGGACAAATGTCAACTGAATCAAAATGCCTCAGTTTTCTGACCAATATGAAATACCTGCTGAAGGGCAAAGTGCTTCTGGCCAATGTACTGCCCGTCTTCACGGCCTACTGGCTCGCGCTCCATTTCAGCGGCGCACGCTTTATGGATCACCTGGGGCTCTTCCTGCTGACGATGGCGGGCAGCACCCTTGTCATCTCCGGTGCCCTGATGCTGAATAACTGGTATGAGAGCGACCTTGACAAGAAAATGGAAAGGACCAGCAATCGTCCCACGGTGACAGGTGCCTTCCCACTCAATGCCGTCCTATGGGCAGGCATCATCACGACGATCATCGGCCTCTCCGTCATGATGTTCACCACATTGGAAGCTGCCGTCTATTCATTCCTCGGCTGGTTCTTCTATGTTGTCCTGTACACCTTCTGGTCAAAGCGGAAGTATACACTGAATACCGTCATCGGCAGCATTTCAGGTGCGTTCACCCCACTGATCGGCTGGGCCGTCATCACACCGGCAGACCATATCGTCCCGATTGCCCTGTTCTACCTGCTGTTCATCTGGCAGATACCCCATACACTGGCCATCGCAATAAAGCGGCTCGAGGACTACACACGGGCCGGTGTGCCCATGCTCCCAGTGGTGAGGGGCATCGATGCGACAATCCGGCAGGTTTTCATCTATGTGATTGCACTTCTGCCCTTTCCGTTCATTCTGATTGGTTCGCTGGGCTGGGGCTTCTTCGCTTTTACCTTCGCCTTGACCCTCGGCTGGATCGTACTCGCAGCGATGGGACTTAAGCCCGGGGACAAGAAGGGATGGGCACAGATGAACCTGCGCTATTCGATCATCTATCTTTTCCTTGTACTCTCTGCCATGGTGGTCATTACATCCCTCGTAGGGTGACCGAGGCACGGGCCAAAACAAAAAGCCTTATCACACTTCATGTGTGATAAGGCTTTTCCTGTATCAATTAACCGATGGAACCTTCCATTTCGAAGGAGATCAGACGGTTCATTTCGACCGCATATTCCATTGGCAGTTCTTTCGTGAATGGCTCGATGAAGCCCATTACGATCATTTCAGTTGCTTCTTCTTCCCCGATGCCGCGGCTCATGAGATAGAAGAGCTGCTCTTCTGATACTTTGGAAACTTTCGCTTCGTGTTCCAGTGAGATGTTGTCGTTCAGGATCTCATTGTAAGGAATCGTATCTGAAGTGGAGTCGTTGTCCATGATGAGCGTGTCACATTCGATGTTGGAACGTGCACCATCCGCTTTTCTGCCGAAGTGGACCTGTCCTCTGTAGGACACCTTGCCGCCCTGCTTGGCGATGGACTTGGAAACGATTGTGGATGATGTGTTTGGAGCAAGGTGGATCATTTTTGCCCCGGCATCCTGCAGCTGTCCTTTGCCTGCGAGTGCGATTGACAGTGTCATGCCACGTGCGCCTTCGCCTTTGAGGAATACTGCCGGATACTTCATCGTGATCTTGGAACCGATGTTGCCATCGACCCATTCCATTGTACCGTTCGCATCAACGAATGTACGCTTTGTAACAAGGTTGTATACGTTGTTCGCCCAGTTTTGGATTGTCGTGTAACGGCAATATGCATCCTTCTTAACGATGATTTCAACAACAGCGGAGTGCAGTGAATTCGTCGTATAGACCGGTGCAGTACAGCCTTCTACATAGTGTACGCTTGATCCTTCATCACAGATGATCAGTGTACGCTCGAACTGTCCCATGTTCTCGGAGTTGATACGGAAGTATGCCTGCAGTGGTGTATCGAGTTTCACACCTGGCGGGCAGTAGATGAATGATCCACCGGACCATACAGCCGAGTTGAGTGCAGCGAACTTGTTGTCTGTCGGTGGGATGACTGTCGCCCAGTATTCTCTGAACAGATCTTCGTTTTCACGAAGTGCGGAGTCTGTATCCTTGAAGATGACGCCTTTGTCTTCCAAGTCCTGCTCCATGTTGTGGTAGACCACTTCTGATTCATACTGTGCGGAAACACCTGCGAGGTATTTCTGCTCAGCTTCCGGAATGCCAAGCTTGTCGAAAGTACGCTTGATCTCTTCCGGCACTTCGTCCCAGGAGCGTTCAGACTGCTCGGAAGGTTTCACATAGTATGTGATTTCATCGAAGTTGAGTTCTGAGAGGTCGCCGCCCCATGTAGGCATCGGTGTTTTATAGAAATGTTTCAGCGCTTTGAGTCTGAAGTCGAGCATCCATTCCGGCTCTTCTTTCATATTGGAAATTTCACGTACAATTTCTTCAGTAAGGCCGCGGTCGGAACGGAAAATGGATACGTCTTCATCGTGGAAACCATATTTGTAATCGCCGACTTCTGGTGCTTGTTTAGCCATTTAAATCACTCCTTCTTATTATTTGCTGTCAGCTTTGACGCCTTTTTCAAGGGCCTTCCAGGACAACGTGGCACATTTGATGCGTGCCGGGAACTGGCTTACGCCTGACAGCGCTTCGATATCTCCCATTTCTTCGGAGATATCATAGTCTTCACCGAGCATCATCTTGCTGAATTCGTCTCCCATGGAGAGCGCTTCATTAATATTCTTCCCGGTGATGGACTCGGTCATCATGGAGGCACTGGCCATGGAGATTGAACAGCCTTCCCCATCGAATTTGACATCCTCGACTATTTCATCGACGACATTCAAAGTAAGACGGATGCGGTCTCCGCATGTCGGGTTGTTCATGTCCACCGTCAGTGTACCATCTTCAATGACCCCTTTGTTGCGCGGATTCTTATAGTGATCCATGATGACTGAGCGGTATAGCTGGTTGAGATTGTTAAAATTCATAAGAGAAAAACTCCTTCGTACGCTTGAGGCTTTCGATAAAGCTGTCAATCTCTTCTGTAGTGTTGTATATATAGAAACTTGCCCGGGCTGTAGAGGATACCCCCAGCCACTTCATCAGCGGCTGTGCACAATGGTGGCCGGCCCTGACGGCGACGCCTTCAGAGTCGAGGGCGGTAGCGAGGTCGTGCGGATGCACATCCGACAGGTTGAACGTAATCAGGCCGGCACGCGACTCGGGACCATAGATCTCAATGCCCTCCACTGACCTCATGCGCTCAAGTGCATAGTTCACGAGTTCCTGTTCATATTCCAAGATGGCTTCCGGACCGATGTCTTCGATATAGTCGATTGCTGCAGCAAGGCCGATTGCTTCTGCGATCATTGGCGTTCCCGCTTCGAACTTTACAGGAAGGTCCGTCCAAGTGGATGTTCTGAGGTCGACAAAGTCAATCATATCGCCACCATATTCGATCGGTTCCATATCGTCAAGCAGTTCACTTCTTCCATAGAGCACGCCGATGCCCGTCGGTCCGAGCATCTTATGGCCACTGAATGCGTAGAAATCGACATCCAGATCCTGTACATCGACGGACATATGTGGAACAGCCTGTGCACCATCGACCGCAATATAGGCATCATTCCTGTGTGCCACTTCGGCGATTGCCCTAATGTCATTGATGGTGCCGAGCACGTTCGAGACGTGGGTGATGGCGACGATCTTCGTGTTCTCGCCGATTGTCGCCTCCACATTTTCCATCGTCAATGTGCCATCCGCCTCCATTGGGATGAACTTCAGTTCTGCCTGCTTGCGCTTTGCCAACTCCTGCCATGGCACAATATTGGCATGGTGTTCCATCTCCGTCACTACAATCTCATCGCCCGGTTCAATCACCATGTCCCCGAAGCTCCGTGCCACAAGATTGATTGCTGCAGTGGTTCCCCGCGTGAATATGACTTCCTCAAATCGCTTGGCATTGATGAATGATCTCACTTTCATACGCGCCTGTTCGTAACCATCTGTCGCTTTTGTGCCGAGTGTATGCACACCACGGTGCACATTGGAGTTGTATGCTTCATAATACGCAGTCATTGCGTCTATTACAGGTGACGGTGTCTGACTCGTTGCTGATGTATCAAAGTAGATGAGGTCATTGCCATTGACCTGCTGATCAAGGATTGGGAAATCCTTTCTGATATCTTTGGCATTCATGCGGGAAAACCCCTTTAAAGCTTATTTTGAGAGAACTTTGAGTTCAATGACTTCTCTGAGCTGATTTTTCACGGATTCGATCGGCAATGCACGCACTACCGGATCAAGGAAGCCGTGGATGACGAGCCTCTCCGCCTCTTTTTGAGAGATGCCGCGGCTCATCAGGTAGAACAGCTGGATCGGATCTACACGTCCGACGGATGCTGCGTGGCCTGCTGTAACATCATCTTCATCGATCAGAAGGATCGGGTTCGCATCACCGCGCGCCTTTTCACTCAGCATCAATACTCTGGATTCCTGCTGGGCGTCACTGCGTGTTGCACCGTGCTTGATGTACCCCACACCATTGAAGATGCTGGAGGCACTGTCCTTCATTACGCCATGCTTCAGTATATGGCCTGAGGAGTCCTTGCCGTAGTGGATGATCTGAGTCGTGAAGTTGAGCGTCTGCTCACCACGGCCCACAACGACCGTCTTCAGGTTGGATACGGAATTATCTCCCATGAGATAGGTCGTATTGTCATTGATGACATTGGAGTCGTTCATCAGACCGAGCGCCCAGTCGAGTGTTGCATCACGGCCGACGACACCACGGCGGTTGACGTAGCCTGTGAATCCTTCAGAAAGGAAGTCCACTGCACCGTAGTTGACCTTCGCGTTGTCTTTCGCAATGACTTCTGAAACGATATTGAACTGTTCATTGGATTTATCTACGTTGGAAAGGTAGTTTTCGACGTAAGTCAATTCAGACCCTTCATCTGCAACAATCAGTACGTGGTTGAACAGTGACGCTTTCTCGTCGTCATGGAGTACGACCATCTGTACCGGATCTTCAATCTGCACATTCTTTGGTACATAGACGAACAGACCGCCGTTGAGCATCGCCGCATGGTATGCAGCAAGCTTGTGCTCGTCAATCTTCACGCCTTCAGTCATGAAATACTTCTCCACGAGTTCCGGGTGGTTTGCACTGGCTTCGATGATGTTTTCAATCACCACGCCCTGGTCGAGCAGTTCATCGGAGACTTGCAGATATGCCGGGGTGTTGTTGTGCTGTACATAGATATTTTTCGTGTGCTCGATATCCAGAAGGCTCTTGACCGCTTCAGGCAGTTCTTCCAGTGAGCCGTATGTCGCGCTGTCCGTCACCGGCTGGGATACTGTGAAGAAATCCCATTTGTTGAGCTTCGTCTTGTCCGGCTTCGGCATATCGAGGGATTCGATTTGTTCTAGTGCTTCTTTTTTCCTGCTGATGAGAAGTTCAGATTCACCGCGTGATTCTGCACGGGAAATGACTTCATCAGCATTGATAACATATTCATTAACTTCAGTAGCCATGGTCATCCTCCTGTCCTATTCTACATCTGCAGCGATAGTTTCGTCTTCAATGCCAAGTTCTTCCTTGATCCAGTCGTAACCTTCCTCTTCAAGACGCTTGGAAAGCTCTTCGCCACCGGATTTCACTACACGGCCCTGCATCATTACGTGAACGTAGTCAGGTGTGATGTAGTTCAGAAGACGCTGGTAGTGTGTAATGATCAGCGCGCCGAAGTTTTCGCCACGGAGTTCATTGATTCCTTTGGATACTACTTTGAGTGCATCGATATCAAGGCCGGAGTCGATTTCGTCCAGGATGCCGAATTTAGGCTCAAGCATCATGAGCTGCAGGATTTCGTTGCGTTTCTTCTCCCCACCGGAGAATCCTTCGTTCAGGTAGCGTGTTGACATATCCAGATCCATTTCCAGATAGTTCATGTTCTTGTCCAGTTTCTTGATGAACTGCATCAGGTTGATTTCGTCGCCCTCTTCGCGCTGTGCATTGATTGCAGAACGGAGGAAGTCTGAGTTCGTCACACCTGAGATTTCAGATGGATACTGCATGCCGAGGAAAAGTCCGGCCTGCGCACGTTCGTCAACTTCCATTTCAAGTACGTTTTCGCCATCGAGCAGTACTTCACCTTGAGTCACTTCATATCTCGGATGTCCCATGATCGCCTGAGCAAGCGTGGATTTACCTGTACCGTTCGGTCCCATCACCGCGTGGATTTCTCCTTGCTTGAGTGTGAGGTCGACACCTTTGAGAATTGCTTTGCCGTCTATTTCGACGTGCAGATCTTTGATTTCTAGAACAGAAGCCATTTATTAACCCTCCAACAGATTATTTTGTATATGTTTCTCCATACCAGTTTATAATAATTCTAAATAATAGTCAAAGCCTGGCACGGGATTTAAATTACCACTATATTATAACGTAAATGCGCCACACTTTAAACCTTTACACTCCTTTTAACGCCAATCCGGCAATAAAATAAACCTCACGACTGATAATGGTCATGAGGTAAATGAAAATGAGCTACTTGATGATGTCCAGGGTGAACGGGGGTTTATAGACTTTTCCTTCATTCGCCTTGATGGCACCCATGATGAGGAATATATAGAATGCGACGGTAATGATCGGTCCAATGACCAGGCCGATGAGTATGAAGGATGTAAGCCATGCTACGAACATGTAGATCGTGTAGGACAGGCCGAAATTGACAACGTGCCTCAACGCCTCGCCTGTGGCCGGATCGTCATCCTTTTTCAGCACCCATATGAGCAAGGGACCCAGTACTGCCGTAAAGGCGGACACGATAAAAGAAACCATTACGAGTGATTTGTCGAAAACTTGCGCATTTTCTCCGTTCATTTCTCTTCCCCCTATGCAATCAAATTGCCATACAGTGTATATTTACCCTAAAAATGCAGATGGTAACGGTGAAATTAAAATTCCTTCCGTGCATTTCTGCCTTCCAATTGAAAAAACGAACCGTTTTTTTTCAATTGAAAACCCCCGATCGTTTGATCGGGGGCTGGTTCATCATTCCACTGGAATGACCGCACCTTCGTAGTTCTCTTCGATGAACTGTTTGATTTCCTCGCCCTGGAGCACCTCCATGAGCTTCTGGATGTCTTCACGTTCCTCATCACCAGTGCGTACAGCCACAAGGTTGGCGTAAGGGGAATCTCCGTCTTCGACGACGATGGAGTCCTCCGTCGGGCTGAGCCCGCCATCCAGTGCGAAGTTGGAGTTGATGATGACAGCAGGCGCCTCATTGTTTTCATACATGCTCACAAGCAATTCCGGTGCTGTCTGGTTGTCGAATTCGAAGTTCTTTTCGTTTGATGTGATATCGTCAAAAGTCGCATCTTCTATATTGATGCCATCTTCTATTTCAACCAGGCCGGCATCGACGAAGAAGGAAAGGAAACGCCCTTCTTCAGCGGGGTTGTTGGACACGAGGATCGTCGATCCATCCGGCAGTTCCTCCAATGAATCATAGTCTTGGGAATATACGGCCATCGGCTCGATATGTACGTTCCCTGCACTTGTCAAATCATAATCGTGGGATTCCTTTTCGCCTTCAAGGTATGGCGTATGCTGGAAGTAGTTCGCATCCACTTCCTCATCCGCAAGCAGGCGGTTTGGCGTTGTATAGTCATTGACGATTGCTATATCAAGTTCAATGCCCTCCTCTTCCAGGATGGTTGCCGCTTCTTCCAGAATTTCAGCATGTGGCGCCGGTGAGGCTGCGATGGATATTGTGCCCCCCGCTTCCTCAGTCTCTTCATTTTCAGCGTTCTCCGTTGTTTCTTCGCTTTCTTCACTGTCCTCAGTTACGGCATCTTCCGAACCGCCGCTGCCGCATGCGACCAATAGAGCTGCAAAAATAGAAATGGTGAGCAGCAAGAAAATCTTCTTCATTACACTTTCCCTCTTTCCTGATTGGTTTTATTTTGATGACTACCGCTTGTCGACCGCTTTTGCGGCCAAGTCCCCAAGAATCTGGATGACAAAGACGATAATCAGTATTGCTACAGTTGCGACCAGGGTGACATCACTCTGGTTTCTTGTGAAACCGACCATATATGCCAGGTTGCCGAGGCCCCCCGCACCGATGACGCCGGCAATCGCTGTGGAGCCGACAAGCATGATGGCGGTGACGGTGATGCCTGAAATGAGCGCCGGCAATGATTCCGGCAGCAGCACCTTCCAGATGATCGTCCATGTATTGGCGCCCATGGATTCGGCGGCTTCAATCACCCCTTTGTCTATCTCCTTGAGCCCGATTTCAACGAGGCGTGCATAGAAGGGCGATGCACCGATGATGAGTGCAGGCAGTGCCCCCTGCGACCCCATGATCGTCCCCATCAGCACCTTCGTGAATGGAATGAGGAGGATGATCAGTATGATGAATGGAATCGCACGGAACAGGTTGACAAGGAAAGCAGTGACGCCATAGACCGGCGCACTGGCCGCATGCTCGCTTTTGGATGACAGGAAAAGGATGATTCCGAGAATCAGCCCGAATATGAATGTAAACGCAGTGGAAATGACGGTCATGTAAAGCGTTTCGTTCGTCGCCGTAAAGACATCATCCCATTTGACGTTTTCGAATGAGAACATCTCGGCGAATGCATTGATGAATTCGCTCATCCTTCCACCTCCACTGTCACAGCATGTTCAGCCAGTTCCTGCTCCAGGCTTTCAAGGTCCGCATCATCAATGTCGATTGCCACATACAGGTGGCCATAGGACTCATTGTTCGTCCGCTTGATATTGCCCGAGAGGATGTTCAGATCAAGATTGTATTTCTTGACGACCTGCGAGACGATCGGCGCTTTGGACTGAGAGCCGACAAAGCCGAGCTTGAGTATTTTCGAGGTCGGGAACATCTCCCTGACCTCCTCGAATGACAGGGCCGTCTCCTCATCGTTGATGTCATCTTTGACAAAGCGTTTCGTCACGCCATGCTCCGGATTCTGGAACAGCTTTATCACCGGCCCTGTCTCCACGACCCGGCCATTTTCCATCACTGCCGCACGGTCGCATATCTTGCGGATGACGTGCATCTCATGGGTGATGAGGACGATGGTGAGGTCCATTTCATCACGTATCCTCACCAGCAGGTCGAGTACCTCGTCCGTCGTTTCGGGATCAAGCGCACTCGTCGCCTCATCACACAGGAGTACTTCGGGCCTGTTGGAGAGCGCCCTAGCAATGCCGACCCGCTGCTTCTGCCCGCCGGAAAGCTGGCTCGGGTAGTTGTCCTCGCGCCCCTTGAGGCCGACGAGCTCCACCAGTTCCGCCACACGGCGTACCCGCTCCTTCTTCGGTACACCGGCAATCTCCAGCGGGAAGCTGATGTTTTCGGCGACGGTCCGCGACCAGAGCAGGTTGAAGTGCTGGAAGATCATGGAGACCTTCTGGCGTTTCCTGAGCAGGTTTGCCCGGGTCATCGCACTGATGACATCTTCGCCGATCACCACTTCGCCCGAAGAGGGCTGTTCCAGCCCATTCAGCATTCTGATCAGCGTGGATTTGCCCGCGCCAGAATAGCCGATGACACCAAATATCTCCCCTTCCTTGATATGGAGATTGACATCATCCACAGCCTGGATGGTATTGTTCTTTGTCTTGAAAACTTTCGTTGCTTTCTTTATATCGATCATACGTTTCACCCTGACTTGTATATTGGAAAGGTCGTACATTTTCCGTTCCACTAAAGAAATAAAAAGCCCACTCAAAAGTTGAGTAGGCACCGGTTTTATCCATCAGCCTCTCATCTTCGACCAGTCGATCAGTGAATTGGCACCTTGTCATAAAGACGGTTGCCGTGGTTTCATCGGGCACTTCCCTCCACCACTCTTGATAAGAGTTTCATTATTAGATTGTTAATAATACTATCATCCGCATTCCTATTCGTCAACAAGGAATTCATCGAACACTTCCGTCAGATGGGTCACCGACTGGAAGGCATATACTTCCCTGATCAGTCTGCCCTTCCTGAACAGAAGCAGTGCGGGCGCCGATCTGATTTCATACAATTCAATGAGATCCTTATGATAGTTCAAATTTATGGAAGTATATGAAAATCCCTTCATTTCAGAGACGATATCGAGCATCCTTTCCGCAATCTGGCAGTTGGCACATATCGGCGCATAGCCATAGAGCACGAACGTCTCCTCAGATTGAATACGGCTGGTAATATCGATTGTCCTTGGTTCTTTCATCATTACTGAACTTACCTTTCATGATCAGGCTTGTATCTACATAAAAATCGTGTCTCATAAGGAGGTTTGCCAAGTAGTCGCGTGGGCAGCGGCCCACTTCACCGAATTTCGGGTCAATATATATGTGAGTACTTTCACTCAGATGTTTTTTAAACCATTTCCTGATGTTTTTTCCCTCTTTGTCCGCGTCGGACAGGATATAGATGTCGGAGCCATTCAGCTGGTCGAGAATCTCATCCAATTTTGAGATTCCCATTGTACCATGGGTGCATATGATCTGTACAGGTTCAATCAATACTTCTTCGATGCGCCGCTTATCCGTCTTCCCTTCGACAATGAGCACTTTATCGGAAAAATACATTGCCATCACCCCTGGTATCATATTTGAAAAAAACTCCAGACGATGTCCAGAGTTTCAGTTTCTATGCATCCACCATTTCTTCGTAGGCATCCGCATCCATCAGTTTATCAAGTTGTGATTCATCGGACAGTTCAATGACCACCATCCATGCTTCTTCATAAGGAGATTCATTGACAAGCTCAGGGCTGTCCTCGAGTTCTTCATTGATTTCGACTACTGTACCACTGAGCGGTGCATACAGTTCGGATACCGTCTTAACGGACTCCACACTGCCGAACGATTCCCCAGTAGTAATTTCATCGCCTTCAGCAGGCAGCTCCACAAATACGATATCACCGAGTTCGGATTGGGCGAATTCCGTAATACCGATTGTTGCTTTGCCATCTTCAAATTTGACCCATTCATGATCTTCTGAATACTTGAATTCTTTAGGTGTTGCCACGACAAAAACCTCCTTTTTCTTATACACTTATATAATCTCATAGTTCACACTATTTAGGCAAGGCTAATTCCGGCTGTTCACAAATTGTTTGTATTCCTCTTCCTTGAAGCCGAGCACTACGCTGGAGCCGTCGTAGAGAAGGGGACGCCTGATCAGCATGCCGTCTGTTGAAAGCAGTTCAACCTTCTCCTCTTTCGTCATTTCATCCAGACGTTCCTTAAGGTCGAGTTCCTTGAACTTCTTGCCGCGCTTGTTGAAGAATTCATCGACATCCCTGCCCGAGCGCTCCACCAGTTCGAACAGTGTGTCAGCCTCCGGCGGCTGCTTCACCATGTCTATGCTCTCGAATTCAACGTCATTTTCCTGCAGGAACTTCTTTCCTTTGCGGCAGGTCGTGCATTTCGGGTATTCATATAATGTAATCATCCATTACCTCCAGAAGGGTTGTTATCCATAATATACTTGCAAATAAATGCATATTGCAAGCGGAATCGGACTGCCCGTTTCATATTCCGTCCGAAAGATGATAAAATGGATGATAATCACACTGTTAAAGGAGCATTGATAATGGAAGCAATCAGACAATATGATGACTATAGCAAGAAAATACAGGGCGATGACAAGATCATCATCAAATTCTTCGCCGACTGGTGCCCGGACTGCACACGCATGAACATGTTCATCGATCCGATCCTTGAGGAATACAAGCACATCGACTGGTATGAACTGAACCGTGACGAAGTGCCGGAAGCGGCGGATGAAAATGATGTCATGGGCATCCCGAGCCTGCTCGTCTTCAAAAATGGCGAAAAGCTTGCCCATCTGCACTCTGCAGATGCGAAATCACCTGAATCAGTTAAAGACTTCCTGCAGAAGAGCATATAGACAGGATGAAAGCGTCCAGCATTCTGGACGCTTTTCTTATGATTACTCGAATATTTTCAGGTTTTCCTTGAGGACTTCGGCATGAATCTGTCCCGGTGCCGCCTTATGTGATATATATCCGTATGTCAGGCAGGAGCCGAATACACCGCCCGCCAGCCGCGTAATCCTGCCCATCTCCCCCATCGCAATGCCCACTATCTGGCAGTCGAACTTCTCGCGTGCGTCATGAACAGCGCTGAGTACACTGAGTACATCCCGGCCGTCTGAAGGCTTGTAGGCAAGCTTCAATATATCTCCGCCCCGTTCATACATATTCCTGTAGGTTGCCATCATCTCATCAAAGTGTGGTGTATCCTTGAAGTCATGCTGGCTCAGGATGATACCGACCCCTTTCTCCTTCGCCTTCTGTACCAGGTTGTCCACGATATCCTCATATTTGAAGAATTCAATATCGATGATGTCGACGCTGCATTGTTCGAGTACAGCACCGAGCAGGGATTCGTACTCTGCCGCAGTCTTCTGCCCCTTTCCGCCTTCATTCAGCGTACGGTACGTATAGATGACCGGGTAGTCCTGCATCTCCTGGAGGATGTGGTTGACCAGTTTGATGTGCTCCTCATGACTCAATGCATCGAATGAATCACTTCTGATTTCGACGATGTCAAACAGTCCGGCATGGGATAATGCCGCTTCTATTTCTTCATCGACCGTTTCTTTGGAGTGGTTTGTAAAAGAAACCACCACCTTCGGTTGGCCTGCTCCGATTTCTACACCTTTAATATTCATATGGATCCCTCTCATAATCTCTTTTTATTTATATACATTATAGAAAGTTTAAAGAAAATTCAATCATCCAAATGGAATATATGTAAAATTTCTATATTGTTTATTCCCTTTCTGGAGGGGGGACAACCATAATGAGGTGATGAAAATGTTAAAACTGAAAAGAGCGTATGATGGTATTTCGAAACAGGATGGGAAACGGATACTGGTTGATGGCATCTGGCCAAGAGGCGTCAGCAAGGAAGGCCTGTCATCTGATGAATGGTATCGTTCCCTCGCCCCGTCGAAAGAGTTGAGGGAGTGGTTCGACCATGATCCTGATAAATGGGGAGAGTTCAAGAAACGATACTTCAAGGAACTCGACAGTCATAAGGACATGCTCAGAGAAATAAAGGAACAGAGCGATGATCATAATATTACCCTGCTGTATGGAGCGAAGGATGAAAAGTATAACCAGGCTGCCGCAATTAGGGAATACATTGAAAACATGGATTGAGTCTCCGCCCAACAATAATGTTTAGCAAGTACACTAAATGGATATCCTATGTGTAGAGCACACGACATGTTTAGAATTTCAATTTTCATCACGGTGCTCATCACACTCCCATCAGCATTATGTGTATAACATCACTACAAACTAATAGGAGGTATTAAGCATGAGTAACGACGAAATGAGAAATCCGGAAGAGAAGGCGGCAAACATGGACCAGGAGAACAAGGATCAGATTCTTGAAAGCTACAATAAGTTCATCAACTATCTGGGAGACCAGGTCAGCAAGGGCGAAAAGGTCGGTATGGATGAAGACCAGTTGGCCAAGGCTGCAAAAAGGGTCGCCGACTACCTTGCATCCAACGAAGAACCGCGCAATCGTGAAGAACAGGTACTGAAAGAGCTGTGGAAAGAAACCGAGAATGAGGATGAAAAAAATACCATCGCAAGAGTGCTTGTCAGACTTGCACAGAAATCGAATGGATAAAGGATTTTAGCATCATCCACAAGGGCACTTCCGATCGGAAGTGCCCTTCTTACCGTCTGTTATATTTTTTCAGATATTGAAGTATGAACTGCTTGTCATCATGGGCGATGATCTCCCCCCGGTAATGCTGGGGTTCATTGATGCCGGTCAACAGGATGATCGTCTCTGGATCAGCATAGTCAACGGCCTGGACAATGCCTTCCTGACGCGATAATGCAGTGATGATGTTGGTGTCATCATATGAATCGGGCAGGTATTTCCGCATCATCCTGATGATCCTCTCCTCATCTTCATATCCCACCTGTTCTGCAGCGAGCACGAGATAATACAGCCCCTCAGGCACCAGTTCCATCGTCATCCTGATTTTCTCATCCCCTCTCAAACCGATGCCGGTCACCATGACGATCAGCTTCTTCCCCACTTTTTCAGCATACTTCATCGCATTGGTGATGGATTCCTTGATTGCAATCGGTGTGTGGGCGAAATCAAGTATAAAATCATACCGATCTTGGGAAAAGAGTTCAAAACGATGTACAGGAGGCGTAATCTTCTCTGCCGCTCCGATCACTACATCGATGTCGTGCCCCAGTTTCAGCAAGGCAAATATGCTCGTTGCCAGATTGATATAGTTATGCTCCCCAAGGAAGCCGGGTCTCACTTCGTAATGGTCCGCCCCTACGTGAAGCTTGATGTGGTCAATCTCAGTCCGATAGCGGTAGTAGGTATCCTCATGTTCCGAGAAATGATATCGGTCTTTGGCGATGACCCAATATTCCGGAGTGTCCATATTGACAAGGATTTCATCACTAAGGGCAGCCAGGCTCAGTTTTGCCTCAAGATAACGCTTCATTGTCCTGTGGTAGTCCAGGTGTTCCGGACTGAAATTGATGAAGACTGCCAGATCATTGCGGAGGAAGTCCGTACGTCCCTGATCAAGGGCGATGGATGTCGCTTCATAGATGATATAGTCGTACTCCCGTATTGAGAAGTACTTGATGATTTCGGCAAATTCAAAATGCATCGGTGTTGTGGGTGTCGAATGCGGAAAAGCAACCCTTTCATATTCTCCATCGAACACTCCAAGTGTTCCTACCGTCGCCACCCTATAGCCCAACTCCGACAGCAGCCTCCCAATAAAATGGCTCGTCGTCGTCTTGCCATTGGTGCCAGTCACCCCGATATACTTCATTTTTTCGATATGTTCACCATAGAAAAGATTAATGAGACTGATTGATGCTTTGGTGAAATCATTGATATAGAGGATATCCGCTTCATCATGGAAATCGGCAAAGGTCTCCGCCTTAAAATCTGTGATGATGAGGGCAGGATGCCGTCCAATCGCCTTCCGAAAATATTTGTCTGAATTCTTCGAGGCCTTCAGCATGAAGATGTAGCCTGCCTCAAGATTCTGATACATCGATGTAATGCCCTGAATCCTCTTCCCGTTTTGGTTGTCCCCCATCAGATTCTGCGCAGTGATGTGCGCTTCAATTGTTTTCAATACCGTCGTTACCTTCATCAAAGTCCCCTTTATTCCCTCAATTGTAAATTTACCCGAAAGTTGGTTCTTCTACTATACAATAAATGCCGCCAGCATAATACATCATATACATAAATTTTATGCTACCTGTATTCTTCGATGAGTGAAGAATTCAGAAGGTAGTGCTGACGGTATTTATGTGCAAGGCCGCCTATGAACGCCAGCAATGTTTCGTGTCCTGCCCGGCCCTGCATGAATTCCTCCTTCAACCTCTTATACTCCATCCACTCATCTTCATCACAGATCTTTCTGGAGTAGCCCCACATATGATCAATCGCATTCATCATAGAACCTTTCGTCGGCGGAACCGCCAGCGCACCATTGACAAGCGCTTCTGCCTCTTCATATGAACATTTCCCTTTCAATGCCTCGCGGATTTCATTGTAGTGCTTTTGACTATGGAACATGACCCGGTATTTTTCACGGGCCCACATCTGCTCCGTTCTTCCACGTTCCCTCATAATTTTCCTCCTCCCTGTTATTCTACCCACGAAAAAAGCCTGCAACCGTAGGTTGTCAGGCTTTGCTGATGGAGACGGCAGGAGATGAAAAGCGTGTCTTGTGGCTACAGCTTATATTCTGTCAATCTTGTAGGGCTGTTTTCCCATCAAATATTTGAAGATTGTAAACTGCTTCAGAATGACTCCCACCCCGATGCACATTCCTATGGTCAACAGCAGGGAAGTCAGAATGAAGATGATTGTCATGTCTGCAAATACCGAGGTCGTACTATATATGCCCGGCAATATGATCGGATGGAACAGGAAGATGAAGAATGAGAAGCTTGATATCAGGGCGTATACGCTTGGCGCCAATCCCGTCAACTGCGTCGACAGATTCAGCAGGAAAAGGAATCCTGCAGTATGGAGGGGCATGAGCGCATAATCGAAGCTTGTGACAGTATAGAAATCCCCACGGTTCATGAATATCAATGCTGCATAGGAGATGATCACCAGCAACAGGATGATGGCGATCTGATTATTAACGAATTCCAGCACTTTTTCGTAGTTTGCACCGATATAGGCACCAAAAAAGTAGAAGAAGACCCATCCGAGGATGAATGTGGTATTGCCGAACGGATAGATGCTGTCCACAAAATTCGCCGTAAATCCATGATTGTAATAGCTGTACAGGAATGCGAAATTTATGATGAATGACACGAACAGCAGCAGCTTTGAGCTCAGGATCTTCGGACTTATCCTATAGACTATCCAGTTCAGCACAGAAAACTGCATGATGACCAGGATGAAGTAGCCGTACCAGTTTCCGAGGAGGACACTGTTCCAGAAGATTTCCCAGAATGTTTCTTCCCGGAAAGTGTTTTCTGTGAAAGCATAGATGACCCCCACCATCAGATAGGGCACCAGTATGAACTTGACCCTGTTCCACAGATAGTTTTCCGGCAGACTCTCCCTGTAGTTCATTGTACTCAGCATCACTGAGAGAATGATGAAGCCTGGGGTTGCAACGATGAAGATGTTTCTGATCCAGTACAATACTTCAATCTGGTTTTCATCCGCTCCAGTGCTTACCGCATACTCTGTAAGCAGATGGGTCAGAACGATGAATACGCTTAGTATTACACGCAGATAATTGAGTTCTGTTTTCATCTACCTCAACCCTTCCCAGTCTTCTATCAACAGTTCAAAAGCATCTTCACTGATCAGCACTCTCGGAATATAATATTGGTTGGAATCCGGCCTTATTTCTTTTTCTTCCAGTGTAAAGCCGTACTCTATTCCTTCTTCTTCAAAAGCTTTTGTTGCTGTATCATTCGATTGGCCGAATGGATATGCGATTGTGTTAATGTTCGAATCATTGAACTCCGATTCGAAATAATCCAGACTCGCTTCGGTATCGACAGCCACCTCTTCTTCACTCTTGGTCAATAGCCTTGCTGTGTTCCCTTCGAGATGGTGGAAGTCGTGTGTATGTGTAGAAAACTCCCAAAGCCCACTATCTTCCATCTCATTCAGCTGTTCCTGCTCAAGCAATGAAATATTATTGAAATCTGCATTGCCGACTTCACCGGTTATCACAAAGCCTGTAGCAGGTATATCATATTTTTCCAGTATCGGATGGGCATTTTCATAGATTGTCGTGTCCATATCATCGAAGCTGATCCAGACACAGCGCTCCGGGAAGTTGCCTTCTTCATAGTATCCAACCAGCTCTTCCATAGTGACGAAATTGGCATCCTGATCCCTCAGGAATTGCATCTGTGATTCAAATGCTTCTGTGGACACACTGTAGACGCTGAGCTCCTTGTTGCTTGACAGGAATTTGAAGACATTCTCAACAATTCCATAATCCCTGACCCTATGGTAATTCAGCCCCACACAGCTGTTCTCCTCATGGTCGAGGTCTTCAGGCCTGTCCATCTCTGGATACTCGGTCGGAAGATTGGCCTGGTTCAAAATCAGTGAAAGCATCAATGAACCAGACATCATTAACTTTAAAAACATCATTTGGAAGTCACCCTTATTAGATTGGCAAAATATGTCGCCATAAGATAAACGAATGAAACTGCAGCGCCGATGACAACAACCGTGAAGATGAACGATATATCAGCCGGATCCACATTCAGAATGGTACGGCTGAGCTGGACGTAGTAAGTGTCTATATTAAGCAGTGTAAAAGAAATAGTCATGAGTGCCACTGTACTGTACATCCAAAGCACCAAAGAAAATGTTGAGATAAAAGCTTCCCTGATTACGTTTAGATTTGATTTGACTGTTGGATATCTCCTCTGTCTGGACTTTTCCATGTCGCAAATTCCCCTTTCTTACGTTTGATTGCTTTTGGCAGTGCAATGACAGCCACTACTGCATTGATCAGCCAGTAGAAAACCGGATACCAGCTCAGGAATACAATATATAGTAGATTCTTTTTCTCATATCTGCTGTCTATCAGTACTGAAATTGTAAATTGTATGATGTTTACAAAGGTGAGTACAAAGGCCGACAGGAATACGAGATTCAAGTTGAAGGCATAGAAGTAATAATCCAGGAAGTTGGTACTGAGCAGTGCATATAGAAGCGTGGCGACGATGGAGTACACCCATACTACCGAGAAGACCTGCTCAAGGTAGAGGATCCATAATGAAGGATTCTTTACTTTAAGCATATTTTTGAAGTCCCTGATGAGTACTTCCTGGCCGCCCTGCGCCCATCTTAACCGCTGTGTGAAGAGCCCTCTGAAAGTTTCAGGCACCAGCATCCAGCAGAGCGCACGCGGTTCATACTGGATCTTGTATCCGGCAAAGTGGAACTTCCAGGATACTGCGATGTCTTCTGTAATCATGTCCGTATCAAAGTAGCCCACATCCTTCAGTGCCTTCTTGTCGAATAATGTAAAGACGCCTGAAATTGTATTCACAAAACCGGTCAGCACCTGTGCACGCTTGATGCAGCCGATGATGCTGGCATATTCGACGGTCTGGATTTTGGCAAGCAGTGACGATTTGTTCCTTATTCTCGGGTTGCCCGTGACAGCGCCGATGTTCTTATATTTTTTGAAGTTCTGCATCATATAGTATGGTGCATCGTCATCAACCAGCGTATCTGCATCGATTACCATGACATAATCATGACTGGCGCTCTCAACTGCAGTATTCAGGGCATTCGCCTTCCCCCTGTTCACTTTCAGGTCGATGAACGTGAAGTCATATTCGGAACTAAGTTCATGCAGCACCTCGGATGAGCGGTCACTGCTTCCGTCATTGACGACCATAATTTCCTTTTTGGGATATTTAAGCTGATCCAGATTCATGATTGTCTCTTTGATGGTATCCGCTTCGTTGTAGCATGGGACGATGAATGTAATTCCCTCAACATCATCCTTGTCTATCTTCCTGCTCAAACGGACTTCCCTCAATACGAAAAACAGTATCGTGCCGATGAGCCAGAACACGGATATGACGATCGGATAAAAAAGAAGCAGATCAAGTAAAATTTGCATAATTCAGCACACTCCTAATAACTTTTCCAATACCTTCTGTTTGGGTACATTGACTATCGTAAGGTGATATGCATGTACAGAAAAGGGACAATTTATCACAAGGTGTCCACGTTACTTTCATCGCTATCGATAAATTCAATATATTGTAAGCGGTACCATTGATTAATCAGGGTATAGTTGTATAATGAAAGCGAGTATACTATCGTCATTCATAACATGGACAAGTTTTGGAATCGTGTCCCCCATTTGATTTGAATCAGTCTGATTCATCACTTTTTAAAGAGATAGAATATCGTAAAGTGAGGTGCTGTGATTGTTTTATTCAGACAAAAAACTGTTGTTGCTGTATGGATTCCTTGAAAAACACCCATTTGACCGGCAACGCATCGCTGAACACCTGGAGGTGTCGGACAGGCATTTGACAAGGCTTTTGAATCTATGGCATGAAGAGGGAATGATCGAGTACAAGAAAGGCCAGGGCCGTGGCATCCATTCCGAAGTGGTATTCAAAGTGAATCCGGAGGAGCGGTTTGTCAATCAGTTCATGAGAAATCTGAACAAGCTTACTTTGAGTGATATCGAGGAGACTTTGAATTTGCCGATTTCAGAAGTTTCGAAGAAAGTGATAAAAGAGAAGACTGAAATACTTCTATACCAACGGCCAGTAAAGGAGAAAACCAAGGAGAAGAAAAATGTATTCATTGACTATATGGATGCCATCCCGGACAGGGCGACGGAGGGAAATCATCGATACCTACAGTCAGAACACCTCCTCTACAACACAATGTGCAGACTATATGACTTGAATGATGAAGGCGCAGTCAAAAATGGCCTCGTGGCTTTTGACGAATGGCATGGCGACAGGCTGAGGATCTATATCAGGAAGGATATCCAATTCTACAACGGTGATATCCTGTACGCGTCGGACATAGCCGAATCCCTAACCCGCTACCTGAACACGTATTCCAACGATCTGCTGGAGGAAATCATCCAATCCATCGAAGTGGTGTCGGCATTCCAATTGGAGATAGCCACAGCCTACCGCACCGATCTGCTCAAGCCGATGCTCGCATCACTGGAGGCCGGCATTCATAAGATTGAAGGGTATCATGTTCTGACTACCGGCCCTTTTTACATCGAAAATTACGAACAGAGGTGCGTCACCCTATTAAGAAACCCATACTATATGAACCCGGCAGGAGATCTGGAAAAGATAAAACTGGTGAATGATATAAACCAGTATGTTCCATACTTGAACCAGAAAAATATGGAGACCCGCTCCATACCACTCCGCAACCGGATAGAATACGTATTGTTGAATCCACACAGCGATTCACTGGACTACCATCAGAGGCTCTATGTACTGTCGGTAATCCAGAAATTCAAGGATGCCTATATAAAAGGACCCGGGAAGATAGAGCAGAGAGTTTTCCAGGAATATCAGGAAAGGCTGCCTCCCGGTCAGGACCCCATGCAGTTCGCAAAGCCTTTAAAGCTGCTTTGTATAGACTGGATGTCCTTTGGTACGGACCCGCTGGTTCAATTCCTGATTGAGAACGATGTCCCTGTATTGACCACGTACATCTCATCGGATGATTATCATAATATGGATTTGAACGCGCTTGAAATAGACATGCTGCTGGCCAGCGAATTCATACCCAGTTCGTACAGATATTTGTATCTGTTCAAAAATGCAAAATTCAGCGGATGGTTTAGAGAGAACCAGCTCGCAAAGGATATGGTTCATGTCTATAAAAATAAAAGTAAAGAGTATTGGACATATATGGAGAACCAGTTTAACAGCCATCTGATTGGCGGTGCATATGTAATGCCGATCACTTATGCTTCGAAAAGGATCAATGTACCAGAATCCTTCAAAAATATATGGAGTAGTGCATTTGGAGTGATTGACTACAACCAGATAATAGTAGTCGAAAGTGGAGAAGCGAAGCAGGAGGACCTACATAATGGAGGGGGTGTTTCATAAAAATCCAATTAAGGAAATGGTGCATTTCTAAGAGGGTGCATCATTTAAAGCCAATTAAGGGGGAATGATGCATTTTAAGGGGGTGCGTCATTCGAAACCCATCAAGGGATGATGCATTTTTAAGAGGGTGCATCATCTGCAGTCAAGAGGTGGCGCACTATGAAAGGGGTGCGCCAAAAGGGGTGCAGCACTAATGATGGATAAGCGTCTGCTTATTTTGAAAAGATACTTGGAAAAATATGGACAAGATTTCACGCATCTAAGCGAAGCACTGAATGTCTCACCCAGACAATTATCCAGGATTTTAAGGCAATGGGACGGGGAAGGGTATATTGAATATATCCCTGGCCACGGCAGAGGTCTAAAGACCAGAATCAAGCTGAATATGGATATTGAACGGGAATTGTTCAAGGAGATGAATAGATATAGAGATGAGCTCTCCATTGAGGAGTTCAACAAATATTTGGAGCTGCCATGGCATGCCGAGTATATCGAATCGATCAGAAAAATCATTGAACATGGACACAATGCAGGAAGTGCCGACTCGACAGCAATGATGGATTACCTCTACAAGGTGCCGGAAACGTTCACTCCTGCTTTAAGTATTGAGCATGCTTCCATGCTGATCGGCTTGCAGGTGTTTGAAACACTGTACAAGAGTGAAGGGAATAAGAAAATCAGGGTCTATCTGCTGAGGTACGATGAGTGGAGAGGGAATGAACTCCACCTTTTCCTGAAGGGCGGCATCCAATTTTCAGATGGAGAGATACTGGACAGTACCCATGTAAAGTCAGTACTGGAAATATTGAAAAACGAAAGTGTGTACACAGACACCTTCCAAATAATCGGCGAGGTAAAGATATATGACAGTCTGCATTTGTCACTGGAAGTGGAAAATGCCAGCCTGCTGATCAAGTATTATCTGGCAGAGCCGATCAGTGCAATTTTCAAGTTCGACAAGAAAGGAAATACGGTGGGCACCGGGCCGTATAAGATTGAAAAATACAATGGCAGGTCCGTCATTCTTTCCGAAAACAAGCATCATACTTTCGGTCTCCCTGATGTAAAAAGACTATACCTGATTGCCAACGAATCAAAAATAGAGAAATACCAGCGCAACAATTTTGGGAAGACCTATTCCCATGAGAATTATATGTGGAATAATTTCATTTTATTCAATCCACTGGAAAATCGATTGTCGTTCGAGCAAAGAAGCTATTTGAAGCGCATTTTCCTTGAAGCGGTATATAACGGCCGGACAAGTGAGAACAACCTTTATAGGAAAGTCTCGGATTTTATCCCAGGTGAACGAATGATAACGCCTAAATTCGACTTTCCGATCAAAGTGATGCTGGATGAATTGAATCCAACCATCTCCAATGATATAAGAAAGAAGTTGGATGAATCCGATGTCGAAGTTGAATATATCGAAATGGATATGAAAACTTATCTCGAAACAGATCTAAAGGATTTGGATGTGGATATGGTCTTGATGAAAGAAAGTTATCACCAGAGCCATCCATGGCAGTTGATAGATCTTCTGACCCACTGCAAATTCAGGGAATGGTATGGCGAAATTGAAGAGATGAAAAGATTTTTGAACATGAACCATGAGAGCGACAGGGCGGCGGGAGAGATGAGCCAGGAGATCCTAAAGCACATCAATGACAGTGTCTATATCGTTCACCTTTTCAAGAAGTACCGCAGGGTGCTGTTGCCTGTCGGACTGAAGAATATCGTTGAAATGGATTACGGTGCCGTGGACTATAGTAAAATCATTGCTACAGGATAGACAAAAAAGAGATATCCTTTTACGAAAATTTCACGTTGGTTATGTTGTATCGGACAGGACAGGCTTCAGTGAGCTCCTTCATGGCTCTTCTCCTTATGTTGCTCTGCCCGATGGAAAAGCCTGCGACCGGATGGTTGCAGGCTTTTCCCTTGTGTACGGTCCTTCAGATCTCGTTTCTCGGGAACAGTGGATACCAACCTTCATCCTCCCACCAGAGGACGAGCGGACAATGCTTCGAGATGCCCATATATGAGATGAAATATGAGCCGAAGCCGAGTGTCCTTGCAGCATCGTATCCCATGGGTTTCATATAAATCTCCGGCTTCTTCATATGGTTGACTATTTCCACCCCTTTCTCAAGAAAGAGTCTTTCCACCAGTTTTCTGTTCATGGCTCCTGTAAAGTATGCATCTGACTTGGGATGTCCACTTTTTCGCAGGATAGGGACTTCTTTCTCCCGGGTCCGTGACTTCATCTTCACGATGCGGCTGATATAATCGGTCGTCTCTTCATTATAGCCCAGTCCTGAAGATGGCCAATAGCCTTCGAATATTTCCTTTGCATGCTGCAGTCCATTCTCAAACTCGATGAAATGCCATAGAGAGATTCTGGTGTACGGCAGAATCCTTCCCATCTGCCTCCTGATGTCATCCAGGTCCCTGGTATGGACGGCCAGAACGATGATATCCATCCTGGAGATGTCATGCAGATCATCGAAGTCCCGTACCCATGTCCTCAACCCATCGATAAACTGCTCACCCGACCAGATGGCTTCATCAACATAGATGTAGGAAGAAGATTCCCCCTGCCCGCATTCTTCAATCGAGATACCGTGAGCTTCGGAAATGGTTTCGTCAAACAGCTGCAGAAGCTCCTGTTGAGTGCCTGCTCCCTGATTTGTATCCATGAACCTGGCCTTCTCAAGACCTTCGGAAAATACGTTCCTGTCGGCTGCAACTTCACTGATCATCCGCTTCGTTTCCTTTTTGGACAGATAGGCTTTATCCATAATGCTGCCAAGTTCCTTCAATATGACCTTGTGGTGCTCTTCGGGAAACTGGTCCAGCCACCTCTGTACATGCTTATCATTGAAGGCCATACCCCCGTAGTCCCCGACGACAGCCACAAGCGAAGATATCAAAGACGCTGTATCCTTCATCAGCACTCCCCTCCCACAAGATCAATCCATATATTATTAACTATATTCTATCAGTAAATGAGAATTTTATGCATAAATATTTTGAAAATTTAATTTTTTTAAGACGTGATTTTACTGGACTGGTGTTGAACTTGAGACGAAATGCCCATGAAAAGATCACACTAAAAAACCTGCATCATATAGATGCAGGCAGCCATAGACGAGACTATCCCCCGTAAAATTTTATGATGGTCCAAGGCATTGCCTGAGAAATGGTTTGAAGTCGAAATCCAAATTATTTGATGATTAAAACAGGTGTGTTTACACGTTTTGCAACCTTATGTGTAACGTGTCCAAGCACATGTTTTATGTCGCGTTTTGCACGCCTGTTGCTCATGACGACAATTTCATAATCATTTTCGTTGATTTCTCTCAGAAGTTCGTTGACGACACGCCCTACTTTGAAGCGAGTTGTATAGCTCACTCCGAGTGCATCCAACTCTTCCATGAAGGGTTTGAGATCCTCAATTTTATCTTTGGTGATATCGTCAAAATGCTTGCCTTGATATTTCACGTTATCCACCTGTTCACTCTCCGGAATCACATTAAAAATCGTGATTTTCGCCTCTTCGCTGTTGTCTGTCAGTTTCGCCAATTGTTCCGGTACATTCTTGAAGGAGTTTCCAAAGTCATAAGGCAGCAGTATATTCTTGTACATTTTCACACACCTCTCTACTTTATATGGTTCCTGGTTCCAAAATAACACTTTTCATTACGTTACTCCAATAATTATTCTGAATTTTTAAAACAAAATATCCTGTCATCATCTTTTCAAAGAGCCCGGTGCGTGCACCCGCTACTCAGGAAAAATCCCTCCACTTCTTACTTTTACTGGAGTTTACCCACAGGAACATCCAGTAAAACTTAAAAAACGCTGGCATTTCCTCTTGAGAAATGCATAAAAAAACCTCCGATTCTATATTGAATCGGAGGTCGATATCCAGCTTGATTCTGATATGGAGACGGCGGGAGTCGAACCCGCGTCCAGAGACTTTGCCACAACTCTTTCTACGTGCGTAGTTCATTTTTCAATTTCGCATGGCTGATGGTAATGAACAGACCACAGATCCATGCTAGTCTGATTGATCTCTTCACCCGGTTCTCCAGACGGAAGAACCGGATGCGTATCCTGTTAAGGTTGAATCATCCGGTCACGACGCACAGGAAACGTCATGGGATGATGCAGAGTGCTCTTAGGCAGCTACTGCGAAGTTGTCTTGTTTGCCAGTTATTATAAACTGAGTATCGTTTATGACGGAGCCGATACCTCCGGCACGCTTAAGTTGCTCAAACAGCCCCTGTCGAATCCGGAACGTCCCCGGATTAAAAGGTTGCATCTCTCTCAAGATGTATACTATATCATACCAGATTCCGGAGAAAAAATCAAGGTGGGCGCTACTGCATGCGGTCCTTGAGCGCACGGTCGACATCACGTTTCATCTGCTTGCGCTTCAGGTCTTCACGCTTGTCGTACTTCTTCTTGCCGCGTCCTACACCGAGCAGTACCTTGCAGAAGCCGTTCTTGATATAGAGTTTCAGAGGAATCAGCGCGTAGCCGGTCTCCTGGACCTGCCCCTGCAGCTTGTCGATCTCTTTTCTCTTCAGCAGCAGTTTGCGTGTGCGGAGCGGGTCGTGATTGTAGCGGTTGCCCTCCTCGTAGGGGGCGATATGCATGTTGTACACATACATTTCACCCCTGTAGACCCGGGCATAGGCATCCTTGAGGTTGGCAGAACCCCGTCTGATGGACTTGATTTCCGTCCCCCTGAGCTCGATGCCCGCTTCTATCGTATCCTCAATATGATAGTCGTGACTGGCCTTCCTGTTCTGTGCAAGGGGTTTATCATGTGTCTTTTTCATAACTACTTCTTCCTCTTACTTTTTTTGGCGCCCTTGTAGAATGGCTTCTTGTTACTCTTGCCCTTATCGAAGTGCTTTTTGCCGTCCTGTTTATCTCCGCCATTCTTCGGTTTGGACTTCGCCTTGATTTCGACAGGTTTGTCCCTGCGTTCCCTCGGCTGGCGTTCCGGCATGCCGACGACCTTAAAGTCGATCAGGCGCTCTTCGAGATTGACACTCAGCACCTCGACTTCGACGGGGTCCCCGATGCGGTAGACGGTGCCCGTACGGTCGCCGATCAATGCCATATGACGCTCCTGGTACTGGTAGTGGTCATCCGTCATGTAGGAGACATGGACGAGGCCTTCAATGGTATTCGGCAGCTCGACGAACATGCCGAAGTTCATGACGCCGGATATGACGCCTTCATATGTCTCCCCGACATGCTGGATCATATACTCCGCCTTCTTCAGGTCATCGGTGTCCCGCTCGGCTTCCTGGGCCCTTCTTTCCCTATTCGAAGTATGCTCTGCGATATCCGGCAGTTCGGCATCAACTTCATTGATCGTCTTCCGGTCCGTCTTCCCTTCGATCAGATATTTCCTGATCAACCTGTGGACGACGAGGTCCGGATAGCGGCGGATCGGAGAGGTGAAGTGGGTGTAGTATTCAGCAGACAGCCCGAAGTGTCCCAGGTTATCCTCGGCATAGCGTGCCTGCTGCATGGAACGCAGCATCAGCGTGCTGATGACCATCTCTTCGGGACGGCCTTCGACCTCCTCGATGATCTCCTGCAGGGCACGCGGATGGATCTCGTTACCCTTCCCTTTGACGATGATGCCGAAGTTGGTCACGAATTCGAAGAACTGGCGCAGTTTCTCCTCTTTCGGATCCTCGTGCACACGGTAGAGGAACGGCACCTCCATCCAGTGGAAATGCTCTGCCACTGTTTCGTTTGCTGCAAGCATGAACTCTTCAATCATGCGCTCACCCACAGAACGTGTACGGAGGACGACATCCGCCGGAGTGCCATCCGCTTCGACGATCACCTGTGCTTCATTGAAGTCGAAATCGATGGCCCCGCGACGCTCCCTTCTGCCGCGGAGTATTTTGGCAAGTGCCTCCGCCTCCTGCAGCATCGGATAGACGTCACTATATTCTGCAATCAATGCTTCATCCCCGGAATCGAGCATCCTGTTGACTGCATCATATGTCATCCGGCGGTCCGAGTGGATGACACTCTGGAAAATATCGTGGTTGACCACTTTTCCTGCTGCGTCAATCTCCATTCGGCAGCTCATCGTCAGACGGTCGACGTCCGGGTTCAATGAACAGATGCCGTTTGAGAGCCTGTGCGGTATCATCGGAATCACACGGTCGACCAGATACACACTCGTCCCCCGCTCATACGCTTCCTTATCGAGGGGCGAGTCCTCTTCGACATAGTAGCTGACATCAGCGATACTGACGATGAGTTCATGATTGCCGTTGTCCAGTTTTTTGACGGAGATCGCATCATCGAGGTCCTTCGCATCGGCACCATCTATCGTAATCGTGAATTCATCCCGCAGATCCGTCCGGCCTTCGAGCTCGTCCTTACTGATCGTATCCGGTGCAGCCTCCGCCGCTTTCATCACTTCATCCGGGAACTCGATCTCGATTCCGTGCTGGAAGATGATGGACAGTATGTCCACACCGGGATCATTCTTGTGGCCGAGTATCTGGATGACGTGGCCTTCCGGATTTGATTCCTCTTCACGGTACTTGGTGATTTCCACAAGTACCTTATGGCCATCCACTGCACCGAGGTTCTGATTCTTCGGAATGAAGATGTCATCGACCACCTTCTTCGAGTCCGGTACGACAAAACCGAAATTCTTACTCGCACGGTATTCCCCTACGACACGCGTGGTGCCCCGGGTCAATATGGTCGTGACCTCCCCTTCCTGGTTGTCCCCCTGTGAATGCTTCTGCACTTCCACAAGAACGATGTCACCATCGAATGCTCCATTGATGGCATTCGGCGGAATGAAGATATCCTCCAATTCCGTATCCTCCGGACGCAGGAAGCCAAACCCGCGCTTATGAAGGGACAGTTTGCCTTTGATGAGGTCCGTTTCGCTCATCTTCATATATTTATCCTTCTTCGTCCTGTATACTTCTCCGGACTCCTCAAGGGCAACCATCTCTTTGACCATTTCCTTGAAGTCTTCGGAGTCATATGCGGACAGTTCCTGCTGGAACTGGTCCATCGTCATCGGCCGATATTCTTCGGAGCCGATAATTTCCAAAATCTTTTCTCTATAGTTACCCATGAATCTGCCTCCTATTGCTCATTCCAGTTCAACTGGTTCATAAATGCGTGTATATCTTCGAACAGTTCCTTCTTCTCTTTATCTATCGTCAGTACGTGTCCGGATTCGGGGTACCACTTCAACTGCTTCTCTTCCTCCTCGGTCGAGGACTCATCGTAGATGATGTTCGCCGAATCAGGGTTGATCATTTCATCCTTTTCGGATTGGGCGACGAAGAGTGGTACGAACACATCCGGCAGGCTGTCTTTTGAAATCCGGATCATATCCCTGACCTCATCGAGCATGACGGTCGGTTCGAACGCCTCCATTTCCCGCTCGATTTCCTCTTCCGACCTGCCCTCCATCTTTTTGAACCCCCGTGCGTACTCAAGCACACCATCATACATCGTTTCTCGGTCCTTGAGGTACATCGGACTGCAGATGGTGGATATGCCAACCACGTCACGTACGGTTGCGAGACGCAGTGCGAAGACACCACCCAGGGAAAGCCCGGCTACGAATATCTTCTCATATCCTTTATCCACCAGAAAATCATAGGCTTCAAGAACCTGCGCCCACCAGATGTGGGGGCTTGATCGCAGCAGATTTTCCGGCGGCTCGGCATGCCCTTCATAGTGGGGAGCGTAGGAAGTGATTCCCTGCTTCTGAAGATAGCGGCCGAGCTGTCTGACATCCGAAGAATTACCGGTGAACCCATGGAGCAGCAGGACTGCCTTCTCACCTTCTTCGAAGAAAAATGGTTGCGGTAACTGAATCTTCATTATTTATACCCTACTTTCAACTCATTAATTTCATTGTACTTTAAAAATCGTGCTTATAAAAATAAAAACCCCCTATGTCATAGGGGGCTTCATATATTAGCTTAAATATGTGAGCAGCAGCATGATCAGGAAGAACAACAATGATAGAATGACGGTTGCCCTATGAAGTATAAGATCCATGCCACGCGCTTTCTGTTTGCCAAATAATTGCTCTGCACCGCCACCGATTGCACCTGAGAGGCCGGCGCTTTTCCCTGACTGTAGCAATACCACTGCAATTAAAGATATACAAACGATAATCAGTAGCACGACGAGTAGTGTTTGCATGTGGTAATCCCTCCGAATGATATTAACATTAAGAATTTTATCAGATATGACGGGTGATTGCAAACTGGGGGAGGGCATCCCTGGGATGGCCTGCAGTCATCTATCTGTAGTCCCTGATGAACGCTTCGACCTCCGCATGCTCCGGAATGCTCGTGATGGCCCCCTTTTTCGATGTGGAGAGCGCACCGACCGCGTTTGCAAAGCGGAGGACTTCAGGCCCGTTTTCCCTCAGAATTTCAAGGGCGGACGCCGGGTCCGAGGAAAGCTTATGGAGCACTGCCCCTATGAAGGCATCACCTGCGCCGGTCGTATCGACAGTTTCAACTTTAAAGCCCGGATGTTCGCAACGACCGCCTTCCCTGAAGCGTATCTCGCTGCCGAGAGGGCCTTTCGTATAGATGACCGCTTCTGCATCCCCTGTAAAAAGTGCGCCCAGGGCGGCGGATTCATCCTCGATTCCGGTGATGAACTCAAGCTCTTCATCCGACACCTTTATGATATCTGCAAATCCCATGAACTCGCGGACCGCTTCACGGCATGCTTCTTCGTCTTCCCATAGCGGCAGCCGGATATTCGGATCGAAGATGATGGTGCCCCCCGCCTCCTTCACTCTATGTATCACCATCCGGTGCGTCTCCTTCATGACACTCTCCACAAGATCGACCGAGCAGAAATGCAGAAGATCGGATTTTTCGAAGTCGATTCCGCTGACTGCCGAGCCATCATACAGGAGGTCGGCCGACGGGTTCCTGTAGAACGAAAAGTCCCTGTTCCCCGTCTCGTCCAAGGACACGAAGGCAAGCCCCGTATTCGCTTCGTGTGTGCGGGTGATGCAGTCCGTATGCACCCCTTTCGATTCGAGCAGTTCCAGGATGCGATCCCCGAATGCATCCATGCCGAGCTGCGTAAGAAGATGGGATTCCCCGCCGAGTACCGCATGTGCAGCAGCAACATTTGCCGGCGCTCCTCCGACCTGGGGTTCAAAACCATTGATGTCCTTCAGCTTCTTCCCTTTTTCTGCAGGTATGAAATCAATCAGTGCTTCTCCAATTGTATAAAGGCGTTTCAACATCACCATCTCCATTCATATCTCTATTGCCAGAATTATACCATATGACCAGTGTGCATTTCCCCATGAAAAAAAGCCTCCCCAGGGGAGGCTCTTGACCGGACTACTTCCTGTCCAGATTGTAGAAGGAGGAGAGTCCTTCGTATTTTGCCGTTTCGAACAGTTCGTCTTCGATTCTGAGCAGCTGGTTGTACTTCGCGACCCGGTCCGTACGGGACGGTGCACCAGTCTTGATCTGTCCGGCATTGACCGCAACAGCGATGTCTGCAATGGTCGTATCTTCCGTCTCGCCGGAGCGGTGGGAGATGACGGCCGTATAACCGGCACGTTTCGCCATTTCGATTGCTTCGAATGTCTCTGTCAGCGTGCCGATCTGGTTCACCTTGATCAGGATGGCGTTGCCGACGCCCTCTTTGATCGCACGGGCAAGTTTCGTCGTATTCGTCACGAAGAGGTCGTCACCGACGAGCTGGACCTTGTCACCGAGCTTTTCGGTGAGCAGGCGTGTACCTTCCCAGTCATTTTCATCCAGTCCATCCTCGATGGAGATGATTGGATATTTCTCGATCATTTCTGCATACCAGTTGACCATCTCTTCAGATGTGTAGGACTTGCCTTCGCCTTTGAGTTCGTATTTTCCTGTTTTTGAATCATAGAACTCGCTGGAAGCCGCGTCCATCGCCAGACGGATCTGATCACCTGGTTTGTATCCTGCCTTTTCCACTGCTTCGATGATTGTGGACAGTGCCTCTTCATTGGAACCGAGGTTCGGTGCAAAACCACCCTCGTCGCCGACACCGGTGTTGTAGCCCTTGTCCTTCAGAACCTTCTTCAGGTTGTGGAAGATTTCAGCACCCATGCGGAGACCTTCCTTGAATGATTCAGCTCCGACAGGCATGATCATGAATTCCTGGATGTCGACGTTGTTGTCTGCGTGCTCCCCGCCATTGATGATGTTCATCATTGGTACCGGAAGCTGTACGGCATTGAATCCGCCCAGATATTTATAGAGCGGCTGCCCAAGGAAGTCCGCTGCAGCTTTTGCTACGGCCATTGATACGCCAAGGATGGCATTGGCGCCAAGCTTGCCTTTGTTCTCAGTACCATCGAGGGCAATCATCATCTTATCGATGGATACCTGTTCAAGTACACTGAAGTCACCGTCTACGAGTTCAGGCCCGATGACTTCGTTGACGTTCTCAACCGCTTCTTCGACACCTTTTCCAAGGTAGCGTGTGTCATCGCCGTCACGCAGTTCGACAGCTTCATATTCCCCTGTGGAGGCGCCTGAAGGGACAAGCGCGCGTCCGAAGGCACCGCTTTCCGTCAATACTTCCACCTCAACTGTCGGATTGCCCCGGGAATCAAGAACTTCGCGTGCATAAACATCTGTAATTAATGGCATATCAATATCTCCTTTTTTGTTGATTTATATATCATTGCCTGGAAAGGAACCTTTCCAGACAACAGCTATCTGATTAGACTTTCACCTGTCATCTCTTCCGGCTGTTCGACACCCATCAGGTCGAGGAGTGTGGGTGAGAGGTCAGCCAGCCGGCCACTTCCCACTTCCACGCCCTCTTTGGTGACGATTACCGGAACAGGGTTTGTAGTATGCGCAGTCATCGGTTCCCCATCAATCGTCGTCACTTCATCGGAGTTCCCGTGGTCTGCAGTGATGATTGCTGTGCCGCCCTGTGCAAGAATCTCATCGACGATCGGACCCAGACATTCATCCACCGCTTCGATCGCCTTCACCGTCGGTTCCATCTTGCCGCTGTGACCGACCATATCAGGGTTTGCGAAGTTCAGGATAATCAGGTCCAGGTCTTCCTTCGCGAGTTCCTCCATGCAGCGGTCCTTCACTTCATAGGCGCTCATTTCGGGCTTCATGTCATATGTCGGCACTTTCGGAGAATCGATCAGTGCCCTGCGCTCCCCATCAAATTCCTTGTGGCGTCCACCGCTCATGAAGTAGGTGACATGGGGATACTTTTCCGTCTCTGCGATGCGCAATTGCTTTTTGCCCGCTTTGGATACGACCTCCCCAATTGTGTTGATGATGTCATCCTTTTCAAAAACGACATCCGCCACTACATTATCACTGTATTTCGTGAATGTGACAAATTTAAGGTCGGAATACTTATTCTCAATTTCAAAGCCCATGAATTCCTCATTCGTATAGACTTCCGACAGCTGCGCCGCCCTGTCTGGACGGAAATTGTAGAAGATGACCGCGTCGTCGTTCATGACACCCCGGTCATAGTCACCGTCCTGGCCGAACACGATGAAGGGCTTGACGAACTCATCATATATGCCCTCCTCGTAGCTTGCACGGATGCCCGCTTCGGCAGTGTCGAAACGCTCGCCGATACCATTGGACATCGCCTGGTATGCCAGCTCTTCACGGTCCCATCGCTGGTCGCGGTCCATGGCGTAATAACGGCCGCTGACAGTCGCAAATTCTCCGATGCCTATTTCCCTGAAGCGCTCTTCCGCTTCCTGGACGTATTTGATGGCAGAATCCTGGGCAACATCCCGGCCATCAAGGAATGCATGGACATAGACATTCCTGAGGCCTTTCTCCTTTGCAAGCTCCAGGATGGCAAACAGGTGCTCATAGTGGGAGTGTACGCCGCCGTCGCTCAGCAGCCCCATCACATGGAGCGCACTGTCATTGTCATTGACATGCTGCATCGTATCGAGGAGTACTTTATTCTCGAAGAAATCCCCATCTTCAATGGATTTATTGATGCGCGTAAGACTCTGGTAGACTACGCGTCCGGCACCGATGTTCAGATGACCGACTTCCGAGTTGCCCATCTGCCCTTCCGGAAGACCGACATCCAGGCCGCATGCGCTGAGTTCATTATGCGGATACTTATTGAAGTAGCGGTCGAAGTTCGGTTTTTTGGCCGCTTTAACAGCGTTTCCTTTCACTTCATCCCTGTTGGCGAAGCCATCGAGGATGATGAGGCCTACTGGTTTAGCCATCATTTAGCACCTTCCAACAGTTGAACGAAGGAATCGGGCTTCAGGGAGGCACCGCCGACCAACGCACCATCGATATGCTCCTGTGCCATATATTCCTTGATGTTTTCCGGCTTTACAGAACCGCCGTACTGGATGCGGATTGCTTCTGCAGTCTCCTCATCATACAGTGAAGCGACCGTTTCACGGATGACGCCGCACATTTCGTTGGCATCGTCGCTTGTTGCGGACTTGCCTGTACCAATTGCCCAGATCGGTTCATAGGCGATGACCGATTTTTTGACCTGCTCGGCATCCAGCCCTTCAAGCGCCTTTGCCACCTGGTCCTTGACCTTATCCGCCGCCTTGCCGGACTCGCGTTCCGCGTCGGATTCGCCGCAGCAGATGATTGGCACGAGACCTTTTGCATGAAGGGCATACGCCTTCCTGTTGATGGACGAATCCGTCTCATTGAAGTGTTCCCTGCGTTCTGAGTGCCCGATAATCACATATTCCACACCGAGGTCTTCGAGCATGGCCGGGGATACTTCACCCGTATATGCACCGCTGTCCTCAAAGTGGCTGTTCTCAGCACCTACACCCAGTTCCATTCCTTTCGTCTTCTCAACGAGGGAAGGGAGGTGGATGAACGGTGCACATACCGCACTTTCGACCTCACTTTTCTTCGGCAGGTCGCCGAGTGCATCGATGAACGCCTCACCTTCAGAAATCGTCTTGTTCATCTTCCAGTTGCCTGCTATAAATGGGGTTCTCATAAATCTTCCTCCTCATATTATAAAATCGGTCTATCCTTATTTATCGTCTATGACGGAAAGTCCCGGCAGTTCCTTGCCTTCGAGGTACTCGAGCGAAGCGCCGCCGCCTGTGGAGATATGGGAGAAATCGTCAGCATATCCCAAGTCCATGGCTGCTGCTGCAGAATCACCGCCGCCGATGATCGTCTTGGCGCCTGTAAGCTCTGCTATGGCTCTGCATACACCAATCGTCCCTTTGGCAAAGTTCTCCATTTCGAATACGCCCATCGGTCCGTTCCATACGACCGTTCTGGCGCCCTGGAGCACTTCTTTGAAATGGACTACCGTCTCCTCGCCGATATCAAGGCCTTCCATATCCGCAGGAATCTCATCTACGGAGACTGTCCTGTGTTTGGCATTGGCATCAAACTCTTCAGCCACCACGATATCAATCGGCAGTACAATCTTATCGCCGGCTTCTTCAAGGAGGGATTTTGCAAGTTCGACCTTGTCTGCTTCAAGCAGAGAATTGCCGATTTCCTTTCCCTGTGCCTTAAGGAATGTGTAGGCCATACCGCCGCCGATGATCACCTTGTCCGCCTTATCGAGTACGTTCTTGATGACACCGATCTTGTCGGAGACCTTGGCACCTCCGAGGATGGCAACGAATGGACGCTCCGGTGAATCGATGGCGCCGCCGATGAAGTCTATCTCCTTCTGCATGAGGTAGCCGGATACTGTTTCAATGTTCGAACCGATGCCTACGTTGGAGGCATGGCTCCTGTGTGCCGTGCCGAATGCATCATTGACGAAGATATCCCCGAGAGATGCCCAGTACTTGCCGAGTTCGGCGTCATTGCCGCTCTCCTTTTTTCCGTCCAGGTCTTCAAAGCGGGTGTTTTCAAACATCAGAAGTTCACCGTCTGCAAGCTTGTCGACTGCCTGCTCAAGGGATTCTCCACGTGTGTGGGGAACAAACGGTACATCTTTACCGAGCAGTTCGCCCAGCCTTTCGGCTACCGGCTGAAGTGTTTTGTCCTTCTTGTCCTCTTCGGTCTTCACTTTGCCGAGGTGGGAGAAGAGGATGACCCTTCCGCCCTGATCAAGTACATACTTGATTGTGGGAAGCGCCTGCACGATACGGTTGTCATTCGTAATCTCCCCATCTGACATTGGAACGTTCAAATCAGCGCGGAGCAGTACCTTTCTGCCTTTCAGTTCTACATCTTCTACAGTCTTCTTCATTGCCATGCCTCCTATACTTTTGTGTCCATCTTCATTATACCCGTCTGCATATGGGAATAAAATAAAAACGGGCGGTTCCCCGCCCGTTTATTTATCAGCATTACTTATTGTTCGTCACCATGTGATTGAGCGTTCTTACAAGTTGGGCAGTATAAGACATTTCATTGTCGTACCATGCTACTGCACGTACAAGCTGTTTGCCGTCGACATCAATGACACGTGTCTGTGTAGCATCGAACAGGGAACCTTCCTTGATGCCGATGACGTCAGTAGATACGATTTCATCTTCAGTATAGCCGAATGAAGGGTTCTTGGCCGCTTTCATCGCTTCGTTGATCTCTTCTGCAGACACTGTTTCATTGAGTACCGCAGTCACTTCAGTGAGGGAGCCTGATTTAACCGGTACACGCTGTGCCCCACCATCAAGTTTGCCATCGAGTTCAGGAAGCACGAGGCCGATCGCTTTTGCTGCACCTGTGGAGTTAGGCACTACGTTCTCCGCTGCAGCACGGGCACGGCGGTAGTCGCCTTTCGCATGTGGTGCATCCAGTGTGTTCTGGTCGCCAGTATAGGCGTGGATTGTCGTCATCAGGCCACGTTGGATGCCATACTTGTCATTCAGCACCTTCACGACTGGAGCCAGACAGTTTGTTGTACAGGATGCAGCTGAAACAACTTCTTCAGAACCATCCAGCACGTCTTCGTTGACGCCGTAGACGATTGTCTTCATATCGCCTTTACCTGGAGCGGAGATGAGTACTTTCTTTGCGCCCGCTTCAAGGTGTTTTCTCGCATCTTCTTCATTTGTGAAGAAGCCTGTACATTCCAGGACGATATCGATATTGAGGTCGCCCCATGGAAGTTCTGCAGGGTCTTTTCTATTGAAGGATTTGATTTCCTTGCCATTGATCTTGAATCCGCCCTCAATCTGCTCCACTTCACCTTCGAAGCGTCCTTGGGTGGAATCATATTTGAATAGATGTGCAAGAAAGTCATCATCTGTAAGGTCGTTTACTGCCACTACTTCCATATCGTCGTAGTTCAGAATTTCCCTCGCTGCCAATCTACCGATGCGTCCAAATCCATTAATTGCTACTCTAACCATAATTTATGGCCTCCTTGATTTCATATATATTATTAATTAACTGTCCAACAAAAATTCTGCGATGGTTTCATCAATGAAAAGTACGGTGTTCTTCGGTGCTATCTTCATGTAGGCTCTGACCGCCTCTTTCTTGCTGCTGCCGCCTGCAACGGCCAGGATTGCCTGCTTGCTTTCCAGATCTTCGAGCTGTAGTCCAATCGTCCTGACCTTGCGGACGATGTCGCCTTCCTTATCAAAATAATAACCGAAGGCTTCTCCGACTGCCCGGCTTTCTTTCAGCCTGTCGAGCGTCTCTTGGTCCACATTGCGTCGCCTGGCCATTGTGAATGCCTCACCAATCCCGTGGATGACATAGTGCGATTGCCTGTTCAGTTCAGCGACTTCCTTTACGGAAGGTTCGGCCTTCAACGACTCCAAGGCACTTTCGCCGACATTGTCAGGCGCATACAGCACCTTATGTTCCCCACTGGTGGCTGAAGCAAGACGGCTCGCTATGGAATTCGCCTGGTTCCCCAGCTCCTCCCCGAGTCCTCCCCGGGCCGGAACGAACAGCAGATGTTTATCTACAGGGTTCAGGTAGTTTCCGACGTTTGCCATTGTGGAACCGCCTGCCACGGAAATGATTGCGCCATCGAAGAGCATCTTCTGGAATTCTTCAGCCATGAGTTTCGACAACTCCTGCTGTAGTTCAGGACTTTCGTCTGCATCACCACGGATGATGAAGAAATCCTGCAGGCCGTATTTGTCCCTGAGCCTGCGCGCAAGATCCGTTCTTCGATCCAATGTGGTCATGTAGGGGGATAAATCCCGCAATACTTCAATACCCGATTGGGAGATGGATATTCCCTTTTTGTCGATATCAATCAGACCAAGGGCTTGAAGCGAATCCACTTCTTTTCTCAAGACTCTTTCCGTCATATTCAATTTCCGCGAAAGCGTCCGTCGTCCAATCGGCTGATGGGATTCAATCTGCTTGAGTATGCTGGAGCGTTTCTGCAATTCCAGGACGACTTCCGGGGCGATGCGTTTCTGGATGTCCAATAATTTCTGCCACATGAGACTCAACACCTCTCGCCAAAGTGAGACGTATTATGTCCCACTAGGGACAAAAAATAATTACACCATTTAATATATCATAAATATTAAAGAATGCAATTATTTCTATCTCGTTATTTTATTCTTTACCCAGTATGTCCTTCAGGTAATCATAGACATAGACGAAATCTATGATGCCCTCCTGGACGACCTGCCCTTCATGCACAAGTACCGGCACCCGGATCATATACTCCTCCTGGAGTGCATCGTCCTGGTCGATATCAATGCTCCGCATCCTCACATCGCTGTATCTGAGTTCCGACAGGGCAAGCTTTATCTGTTCTTTTCCTTCATCGCATAAAGGACAGCGTTCTCTCGTATAATATGTCAGCTCAAGCACATTTATACCTCTTCTCTTTTCAATTTCTTTCTGATTGTCTGCAGTACCTGATCGGCCATCTCGGTACTGATGATGCCCATGGCAATCGCAAGCGAAATCAGGGCGGCTTCGAATCCATACTCCAAAGCGGTCATATATTCGTTCAATACTACATGACGCATCGCGTCATACGCCAATCCGCCGGGAACCAGCGGAATGATTCCACACGTGATGAAGAGGATGATCGGCATCTTCTTGCGCCTGGAATTCAGTATGGCGATGGCGGAAAGGGTGAGGGCCCCAAGAAAAGAGGCGAGGACGAGATCCGTTCCACCTTCCCTGAACAGATGGAAGACGATCCATCCGAACGCCCCGGTGGTTCCACAGCTGACAAGTGCATTCCTCGGCGCATTGAACAGCACACCGAAGCCTGCCGATGCAAAGAAACTGAGCACAAATTGATAAATATAGACCAATTGTCTCCCTCCTATACCAGCATGAATACAAGACCTACGCCCGCACCGATGGCAATCGCCGTCAATGCCGCTTCTGCCCCTTTCATGATGCCCGCCATCAGATGGCCCCGGATCATTTCCCGTATTGCATTCGTGATGAGCACACCCGGGACGAGCGGCATGACGCTTGCGATGATGATCGTATCAAGCATGAGGCCATAGCCCAGGTTGACAAAAACGATTGAAATCGTTGCTATGTAGAGGGCTGCAAAGAATTCGGTGAAAAATTGGACCCGTGTATAGCGCTGTATGCCCTCCATCAGAAACACACCGCCCGCCCCTCCAATGAAAGCGGCAGGAAGGTCCCGCGGCACCCCCTCGAAAAGCAGAAGGAACATGGTGCCGATGACGCCGCCTGAAAGGACGAGCAGCCACAGGGGGAAAAAGCGGGTGTTATGTATCTTCTCCATTCCTCTGATCGCCTGCTTCAGAGCCAGCCCATCAGAGATTCTTCTGGACAGCTCATTGACGACTACTACCTTCTCCAGGTTATTGGAACGTTCTTCGATGCGGAGCGTCTGTGTGAGCGCATAATCGTTCAAAGAAAAAATAATGACCGTGGGAGTAACGAACACTTGGGCATTTTCAATACCGTAATTGGAAGCGATGCGCAGCATCGTATCCTCAATCCGGTATGTTTCCGCTCCACTCTCCAACAGCATCTTGCCACAATTGATCGCGATGTAGAATACATCGCGCACAAAATTTTCGCTAAGGACTTCATCTGGAGCTTCTATAACCTCAAGTTCGCCACTCACACGGCCCACCTCGATTGACACCCCCGGAGAGAATCGAACTCCCATCTCAAGAACCGGAATCTTACGTGTTATCCATTACACCACGGGGGTATGATAAAATCATATTCATATTTCTTAATAAAGCATATACAAGTATAGCAATAATTTCAAATGAATTAAAGGCTTAATTTTACTCTTTCCAGCAGATGTTTTTCTTTTGACCTTATTTGACTAATGTGGTATAAATAAATTAGTGAATGACAGCAATCATATTTCCAGGAGGTAATACAATGAATTTAATACCTACAGTTATTGAACAGACAAACCGCGGAGAACGTGCCTATGATATCTACTCAAGACTGCTGAAGGACAGAATCATCATGATCGGCACAGGCATCGACGACAACGTGGCCAACTCCGTCGTCAGCCAGCTGCTCTTCCTGCAGGCACAGGATCCGGAAAAGGATATATTCCTCTACATCAATTCCCCGGGCGGCAGTGTTACGGCCGGCATGGCAATCTATGATACGATCCAGCACATCAAGCCGGATGTACAGACAATCTGCCTCGGCATGGCGGCGTCCATGGGGTCATTCCTTCTTGCTGCAGGTACCAAGGGCAAAAGGTTCGCACTGCCGAATGCTGAAGTGATGATCCACCAACCACTCGGCGGTGCACAGGGACAGGCGACAGAAATAGAGATCGCCGCCAAGCACATCCTGAGAACACGGGAAAAGCTCAACAAGATTCTGGCTGAACGTACTGACCAGCCACTGGATAAGATCGAAACGGATACGGACCGCGACTTCTTCATGACAGCAGAAGAAGCCAAGGAATACGGTCTTGTAGACGAAGTGATGGAGCCTGAAAAACTTAAAGGCTAATCCCTTTATAACAGAAAGCCCGGAGAAAAATCTCTCCCGGCTTTCTTTTTTTGGCTGAATCCTGATTATGCACGCACCTTAAAGGCTATAATGACACTAAGGAGCGTGATGATATGAATGTATTGATAACAGGCGGATCAGGTTTTGTCGGTTCCAGACTGACAGATGTCCTGAAGCAGGAGCAGGATCACGTCTATATACTTAGCCGGAGCGCACAAGAATCGGACCATCCATTCGTCCATTATATAAAATACGATCCGGACCATCCGGAGGATGAGTCATGGATGGAGGATATGCCGCTCAAGGTGGATGCGATCTACAATCTTGCCGGGGCCTCCCTTGAAGAGAAGTGGACCGATGAACACAAGGAGGAAATCTTCAGCTCGAGGATGACTGTAACCCGAATGCTCAGGCGATGGGTGGAGCAGGCGGACATCACCCCAAAAGTGCTCGTCAATGCAAGTGCCATCGGCTATTACCCTGTAAGCAAAAGTGTGCGCTATAGGGAAGCCGACACTTTTGCACCCCATGACTTCCTGTCCAGGACGGTCGTGGCATGGGAGGGTGAAGCGAAGAAATTCGAGGACCTTGGCGTCCGGGTCGTCTGTGCACGCTTTGGTCTCATCCTGGACGCGAAGGAAGGCGCACTGCCGAAGATGAGCATTCCGTACAGGCTCGGGGCCGGCGGCCCCCTGGGCAGCGGAGAGCAGTGGTACAGCTGGATCCATATCGATGACCTGCTCAATGCTCTCCTGTATGTGGCGGTGCATTCCGAAATTTCAGGTCCGGTCAACCTTACGGCACCCATGCCGCTCAGGCAGAAGCAGTTTTCAAAATATTTGAGTTCTGCCCTGGGCCGGCCGGATTTCGTCAAAACACCCGCCTTCCTGATTGAGAAGATACTCGGCGAACAATCCCTGCTGATACTGAAAGGGCAGTATGTACTGCCTGAAGTTCTGATGGAGAATGATTTCAAGTTCCTCTTCCCGACGCTTGAAATCGCCCTGGAGAATATATTCGACCTTGAGGACAAGAAGAAGACTGTCAGCTGATGAGGACACTTAATCTTTTTATTGCGCCTCCACCAAGTGGTATAATTAAATTGTATAGAAAGGAGACTGTATATGAATAACAAGAAACTTGTACGCTCCTCAACCGACTCCTATCTGATGGGAGTATTCGGCGGCCTTGGCGAAAAAATCGGCATCGACTCGACGATACTGCGGATCATCTTCGTAGTACTTACAGTGGCTACAATGAACATCTTCCTTGTCGTACTGTACTTCATCGTGGGCTTCATCATGCCGACTGACGATGAAATCGACCGCACAACCGGACGTCCCAACGAGCCATTCGACTCCGATTCGTTCTGATCCACAATAAAATCGCGTGTACTCCCAAAGAGTACACGCGATTTTATTTGAAAGTAACCTCTTCCCCGCTTCTGAGCTTGTCTGCAATTTTATCGAGCTTCCTGAGCCGGTGGTTCACCCCTGATTTTGAAATGACGCCGGTTGACATCATTTCCCCAAGCTCCTTCAGGGACACGTCCTGATGTTCAACGCGCAGCCTTGCGATCTCCCTCAGCCTTTCCGGCAATTCCTCAAGCCCGATCTCCTCGTCGATGAACTGGATGTTCTCGACCTGCCGCATCGCCGCACTGATCGTCTTGTTCAGGTTTGCAGTTTCACAATTGACGAGCCGGTTGACCGAATTCCTCATATCCCTGACGATGCGTATATCCTCAAATTTGAGGAGGGCCTGGTAGCCGCCGATCAGACTCAGAAACTCCGCAATCTTCTCCGCTTCCTTGAGATAAGTGATATAGCCGCGCTTGCGCTCGATGAACTTTGCATTGAGCTCGTATCCATTCATCAGCTCGGTCAGGTTTTTAGCATGTTCTTCATACAGCGAGAATATCTCCAGGTGGTATGCCGATGTTTCGGGATTGTTCACGGAACCGCCTGCCAGGAAGGCACCGCGCAGATAGCTGCGGATGCAGCATTCCTTCTCCTTGACCGTATCGCTGATTTCATGGGAAAGCACGCCGCCTTTCATAATATCCAGATCCTCAAGCACTTTCCTGCTGTCCTTCTTTATACGGGAGATGTAGACATTGTTCTTCTTCAGCTTCATCTTCCTGCGTACAAGCAGTTCTATCTCCACTCCATAGAGGTTGCGAATCAGCGAGAAGATCCGCCTTGCAATGGCGGCATTCTCGGTCTGTATGTTGATGATCCATTCCCCATTGAAATGGCTGAGGGCCCCATTCATCTTGATGAGTGCGGAGAGCTCACTTTTCATGCAGCACGTATCCACTTCGATTCTCGTCAATTCATTCTTCATCTCGGAAGCAAATGACATGCGATCACGCCCTTATCGTTTATTTCTTGTACTGTAGTGTGCTGATTTCCTTAAGTGCAATATCATATATGATCTCTGCCAGCACTCTGTTGTCATGGCGCACAGCGCCCTCCTCATCAATCTGAACCAGGTGGTCGTCTGTAATTACGGTCGTCCCCATTTCCTTCAGACGGTCCCTGTCACTCTCAACAATCGTCATGTCATTACGGTCGTAGTACTCGGATATACGTCCTTTGATGTCTTCTTCGTTCAGGATGATGAAATCGACGAAACTGCTGCCCATATGCCTGTTGATCGCTTCCAGATGATCGGCCGCAGAATAGCCGATCGTCTCGCCCACCTGCGTCATGATGTTGGATACATAGACCTTGATGCCCTTGGCATTTTCAATCGCTTCACCCATCCCCTCCGGGAGCAGGTTCGGAATGATGCTGGTATACAGGCTGCCCGGCCCGAAGACGATGACATCCGAAGCCTTGATGGCTTTGATGGCCTCTGGTGTCGCCACCGTATCATTCGGTATGAGATAGACCTCCTCTATCTTCTGCTTCACCTCAGGGATGTAGCTTTCGCCCACGATGATTGAATTGTCCTCCATGCGTGCTGCAAGCTTCGGACTGATGTTGGTGGACGGAATCACCGTCCCCTTCACGTTCAATATCTTGCTCAGCTCCTTCACCGCCACGGCAAAATCACCGGTCATGTCATACATTGCAGCCAGCATCAGATTGCCGAGCGCGTGCCCGCCAAGCGCCTCCTTCCTGAAGCGGTAGGCAAACAGGTTCTCAAGCTTGGTCTCCACATCACTGAGGGCCGTCATCACGTTCCTGATATCCCCCGGTGCAGGCATATCAATCTGGTCGCGTATCAGTCCCGTCGACCCCCCATCATCGGCAACGGATACTATCGCGGAAATATCCACAGGGTATTTTCGCAGGCCCCTGGCCAGCACACTCAGGCCTGTACCGCCTCCGACCAGCGTAATCCTAATCTTCTTCATTTTCCGTACCTTCAACCGGTGCATCCCTGTGCACCGCGCGGATGGTGAAGTCAAAGTCCTCGCTCAGGTCCCTGACCAGTTTTTCAGCAAGCGTCACCGAACGATGCTGACCGCCTGTGCATCCAATTGCGACGACAAGCTGGGACTTCCCTTCCTTCATGAACTGGGGAAGCATGTATTTGATGAGGTCGTAGAATTTGGCATAGAAAGTCTTCGTTTCCTTCCATTTCATGACATAGTCGGCCACAGGCTTATCGAGCCCGGTATAGGGCCTGAGTGCGTCAACATAGTGCGGGTTCGGCAGAAATCTTACGTCGAATACAAGATCCGCATCGATCGGTATGCCGTGCTTAAAGCCGAAGCTCATCACGTTGACGTTGAAGACGGACCGGTTCTCACCGGCAGACATGTCGAACACCATGCCCCTGAGCTCCTTCGGAGTCGTATGTGTCGTATCGATGAGATGGGTCGCACGCCCCTTCAGGTCATCCAGCAGTTCCCTCTCCTTGGTGATGGAATCCAGAAGATTCGCTTCATTGTCCAGAGGATGTGCCCTTCGGGTCTCCTTATAGCGCGTGACGAGACGATCGTCGGCAGCATCTATGAAAATGATTTCGAGGGCCAGCTCGGGATGATCCTGGAGTTTTTCAATCTCAGCCACGAGATGGTCGAAGAACTCCTTGCCCCTCAGGTCGATGCCAAGACCGACACGATCCATCTGCCCATCCGTCGTCTCCATCAATTCCACTACCTTCTGCAGAAGGATCGGCGGCAGGTTGTCAATGCAGAAGTATCCCATATCCTCCAGTGCCTCGATAGCTACGGATTTCCCTGCACCGCTCATTCCCGTTACAATAATCAGCTGCTTCATTGCTCCACATCCTCTTGTTATTTTCATCTCTCTTTTCCCTCAATTAAACCATGTCAGAAGGTTTGTAGCAATATTATATGATACGCCCCATAGTCGGTGTTTTCAATCGAATGGCTCAAAAAAACCCCAGGGGTGGCCCTGGGGAAACTGCTATTTGCTTTCCTGCATATCTGCAAGTTTTTCGATATAGTGCTGCGCGTTCTGGGCGGCGATGCTGCCATCCCCTGTTGCTGTGACAATCTGACGGAGTGTTTTGTTGCGCACATCTCCGGCTGCAAAGATGCCCGGGATGGATGTTTCCATCTCATCATTGGTTTCCACATACCCAAGCTCATTGAGTATGCCAAGGTCGCTGAATGGCGCTGTCAGCGGCTTCATGCCGACATAGATGAAGACACCGTCTGCATCATAGTCGTATTTGGAGCCTGTATTCTTATCAAGCAGCGTAACACTCTCGACTCTGCTCTCCCCATTGATGGACTGGATTTCCGTATCCCAGACGAAGTCGATCTTGTCGTTCTTGAATGCACGGTCCTGGAGGATCTTCTGTGCGCGCAGCTGATCCCTTCTGTGTACGATCGTCACTTTGCTGGCGAATTTGGTCAGGAATACCCCCTCTTCGACTGCGGAATCCCCGCCGCCGATGACAACCAGTTCCTTTTCCTTGAAGAAGGCACCGTCACAGACGGCACAGTAGCTGACGCCGCGTCCGCCGAGTGTATCCTCACCCTCGACGCCGACCTTCTTGTATTCGGCTCCTGTCGCAATGATGATTGTGCGCGTCAGGATTTCTTCGCTGCCGGTCTTCAGAACTTTGTATTCGCCTTTGTCCTCTACGGATTTGATGTCACCATATTTATATTCGGCTCCGAACTTCTGGGAATGCTCGAACATTTTTGTCGAAAGTTCCGGGCCAGTGATGAAATCGAATCCCGGGAAATTTTCCACCTCTTCGGTATTGGCCATCTGTCCACCGGGCATGCCGCGCTCCAGCATGACCGTCTTCAGGTTAGCACGGGACGCGTAGACGGCGGCGGTCATGCCTGCCGGCCCTGCGCCGATGATGACGACATCATAGATATTTTCTTCAGTCATGAGACAAAACTCCTTTTCTTCTGTATCGACTCCCAAATATTATACAGGGTGCCGCACAATTTTTCATCAAATCTGCTTAACCTTGTCGAGTGCCTTGTTCAGACGATAGAGGGTCGTATCGAAATCATCGACGAGCGACTTCTTGGTGATCCTCCTGCCACGCTGATGGAAGTATAGGGTCGCTGCTGCGAATGCACCGATATCTTCCAGTTCCACCTTGTTTTCATAGAGGGCATGGAAGGTCTCTATCCAGGCCAGCTGGTCCTCTTCCCCTTCATACCCTGCCCGGCGCATGGCTTCAAGCCCCTTATGCATCCGGCCGAGCCTGACGAGTTTCAGACCCTGGAAAAGAAAGGAGATGTAAAGTTTCTCATAGTCTTCGAGGGACTCTATCGTCTCCCAGACTTCATGGCCCAGTATGGCATCGCGTGGTACGACATTATAGATTTTGTATAGGCCGAGAAGACGCATATAGGGGTCATCATCCTTCAGGTAGAGCGCCTCGAGGTCTGCGATCCTCTGTGTCGCTTCATGACGTTTCCACGGACTGTAGAGCTCATTCACCTGATGGAATGTCTGCATCCGTTCCCAGAACATCCGGGATTCCTCCAAATGACCGATATGATAGCTTGCATGGCTGAGTGCATGAAGCAGCTGGAAGCTGACGAACGCCTGTTTCTTGAACAGTGGGAACAGAAGCTCGTAGGACCGCTCGTACTGCTGGAGGAAGTTGAGCACAAGGCCGACTTTGAAACGGTCATCATCATCGAGCGGCTGGACGACCTCGAGTTTCTTGAGGAAGGTCCGGTACTTCTCCTCCTCCCCTGTATGATAGTACAGGAGGGTCATGTGGCTGAGCGCATGCATGTCCGTCCGGTCTTCCTTCAGCAGCTGCTCAAGCAGTTCATGCGCCTCTTCATAACGGTTCAGGAACAGTGCCGCCATCGCTCTCTGGTTGCGGAACTCCCGCTCCTCCTGAATCGATTCGGGGATGGTGGAGAGAAAGTCCAGCGCCTCCTCTATCCGTGCATTCATGAACAGGTGCTGGAATAGGTGCTGGCCGGTAAACCGGATCGCCTCCCGCTCCACTTCATCCTCATCCTGGATGCTCACCTCGAACATCTGCTCGAGCTCCTCATCATAACCGGAATCCGGTTCGTGCTGGACATACTGCACGCCGAACAGGAACGCCTTGTTCGGATCATTCATGATGATGTAGAGCTGGCTCAGTATAAAATAAAATTCAGCATCATACTGATGCTGAATGAAGGCATTAATCAATATATGTTCAGCTTCTGCTCCGCGTCCATTTTCAGCAAGCAGATATGCGTACTGGGAAAGGTATGCCAAGTTGTTCCGATCGAGCTCGAAGGCCTTGTGGAAGCTTTTCAGCGCCGCCTGCTTCTTATTCTGTTCTGTTTTTTTCAAGCCCTGATTAAAATGGAATTCTCCATTCTGATCGAAAGGGATCACTTTCCTATTCATTATTCCTACTCCTTACTATAAGCGGGTTGCCGTAGCAGATTGAATGGTCGGGAACATCTTTTGAGACCACACTGCCCGCACCGATGACTGCATGATCACCAATCACCACACCCGGCAGAATGGTCACATTCGCTCCCACCATAGTATCGTGGCCGATGTGCACATCTCCAATCCTGTACTCATCCACCAGATATTCATGCGTCAATATTACTGTATTATACCCGATTATACTGTTTTTGCCAATGTGGATGCGCTCGGGATGCATCAGGTCCGGCATCGCCCTGAAGGCCAGGGAGACGTTATCCCCAAGCTTCATTCCAAGAAGGCTGCTGTACAGTTTGTGCTTCCATTTCGTCGATGGGCAATATCGGCCGATTTCGATCACGATGAAATTTTTGACGATTTTGAAGCGGGAGATGGTCTGGTACATATTCCATAGGGGATTGACCCCGGCCGCTTTGATTCTCTTCAACCTTCTCATGATCCATCTCCCTACCTTCCTTTATATACGCCTTCTGTATCCTTATATTTCGGCAGCCTGTACTTCATTTCCCGGTAAATCCATACCGCAGCCGCTGCAACAATCAATAGAATGGAAATGAACTGTGCCGTCCGAAGGCTCTCACCAATCATCAGGCTGTCCGTGCGCATGCCCTCTATGAAGAACCGGCCGATTGAGTAATAGATCAGATAAAGCAGTATGGTCTGGCCTATCTTCAGCTTCGGACGAAGCAGAATCAGCAGGACGAAGCCGATGAGGTTCCACACGGATTCATAGAGGAATGTGGGATGATAGTAGGCACCGTCTATGTACATTTGGTTGATGATCCATTCCGGCAGCATCAGGGATTCCAGGAACCCTCTCGATACCTCGCCGCCGTGGGCCTCCTGGTTCATGAAGTTCCCCCAGCGCCCAATCGCCTGGCCAAGTATGAGGCTCGGTGCGGCAATGTCCGCGAGCTGGAAGAAGCTGAAGCCTTTTACACGGCAATATATGATGCCGGCCAGAAATCCACCGATGAGGCCGCCATGTATCGCCATTCCACCTTCGTTCACCATAATGATATCAATCGGGTTCTGGCTGTAGTACTCCCATTGGAATACGACATAGTACAGTCTGGCCCCGACGATCGAAGCGATGATGATGTAGAACATCAGATCCATGAACAGGCCTTCCGGCAGACCCTTGCGGTTCGCTTCACGATCGGCAATGAAGTATCCAAGGAGCATGCCGGAAGCGATGATGACGCCATACCAGTAGATGCTGAGCGGACCCAGTTCGAAAGCGACGGGGCTGAGGGGGGCATTAAAGATCATCAATCATACCTCCATTTACCTGTATCTGCCGGTTCAGGCGGTCGTTGAATTCCTGGGCAGCATCATATCCCATGTACTGCATGCGGTAATTCATCGCTGCAACTTCTATGATTCCTGCAAGACTCCGTCCAGGACGGATCGGAATCGTCTTCTGGTCTATCTCCGCATTGAGTATGCGCATCCGCTTCTGATCGAGTCCCAGACGCTCGTAGGTCTTGCCGGGCTCCCACGTCTCCAGATTGACGTTCAGCATGATCCGCTTCTCCTCCAGGATGCTCCCTGCCCCGAACAGCGTCATTACGTTGATGATGCCGAGACCACGGATCTCGAGCAGATTGCGGATGAGCGGCGGCGCCGATCCCATCAGGACATTTTTCGACACTTCCTTGATTTCGACATTATCGTCGGCTACAAGGCGATGGCCGCTCTTCACCAGTTCAAGTGCCGTCTCGCTTTTGCCGACGCCGCTTTCCCCTGTGATGAGCACACCGATGCCGTATATGTCGACCAGCACACCATGCATGTTCGTCTCTGGCGCCAGCGCCTTTTCAAGGAAGTTCGACATGCGGCTGATGAAGTTCGTTGTATTGTCTTCTGTGACCAATAGGGGCGTATGTGTCTGGTTGCACGCCTCGATCAGTTCAAGGGGCGCGCTCAGATTGCGCGTGATGATGATGCATGGGGTCTCTTTCCGGCACAAGCGCTTCGATCTGTCCTCCCGCTCCTCCTCGGTGAGCATGCGTTCGAAGAACGAAGACTCCGTCATGCCGAGCACCTGGACGCGGTCGGAGGAATAATGGGAAAAGTAGCCTGCCACTTCAAGGCCCGGACGGGAGACATCTATATTGACGATCTCCTTGTCGATCCCTTCGTTACCGGAGATGAGTTTCAAATTGAATTTATCTATTATCTTTTTTACTGTAAGCATCCTGTCACCTCGGGTGTTTAATACTTCAACTATAAAGAATCGGAAAACCATTTTCAATAAATCGGGTTTTGAACTACTCCACCTTAAATCCTTTGGATTTTGAAGATGGAGATTCCTAGGAACTCCAACCTAATGGTCGGATGTTAATTAGGCTATCCCCGTAGTCCCTACGGTTGGAGGCTTAAGATTCGCAACGCCTCGTTTTTCAGATTCATGCTTGCGTTAATATCCCGGTCATGACGGGCGTGACATTCCGGGCACTTCCAGTCACGAATAGCGAGATTCTTAACGGCTTTATTTTGGTGGCCACATCCTGAACACAATTGAGAAGATGGGAAGTTTCGAGCAACCGCTACAACTTCCTTCCCGTACCATTTTGCTTTGTATTCCAGCAAGGCACGAAATTCCGCCCAACTCACTTCAGAAATGGATTTGGCCAGTTTGCGATTCAAGACCATATTTTTTACCAACAAATCTTCAATCCCGATAATGTCGTGGTTTTTGACAATCTCGGTGGAAAGTTTGTGCAGGTAATCGCGTCGCTTGCTTTTGATGTTTTCATGTATCTTCGCCACCTTGATGCGTTGTTTCTGGTAGTTCCTTGACTCGGACAACCTCCGACCGTCTTTAATGGCCTGCTCTTTTCGTCTGGACAACTTGCGTTGTTCTTTCGCAAGTTTCTTCTCCAGCGTATGGAAGAAATGAGGGTTTTCGTAAACCGTCTCATCAGATAGAACAGCGAAGTCCTTTAGCCCCACATCAACTCCTACAGCAGAACCCGTTTTCTTCATCGGCTCCGTTTCCGTTTCGACCAAAAGGGAAACAAAATATTTGCCCGTAGGGTTTCGGCGGATCG
>NZ_JONV01000012.1 GCF_000712035.1 Salinicoccus luteus DSM 17002
TCATATGTCATAGCGTTTTGTCATATGTCATAGCGTTTTGTCATATGTCATAGCGTTTTGTCATATGTCATAGCGTTTTGTCATATGTCATAGCGGATATTCTCCAACTGCCCCAGCTGGTCAAAGCCGACATTGCCTCCGGATATGACAAAGCAGACCTTCTCGTCCCTCTCTGGTGCATAGGCATCTTCCAGTACTGCCGCCAAGCCTACTGCTGCTGAAGGCTCTGCAAGAATCTTGCCTTCCATCAACAGCATCTTCATCGCTTTCAGGATCGATTCGTCCCCTGCCTTCAGCATACCATCAGCATATTTCTGCACAACCGGAAAATTGCGTGCGCCCGGCTGCACTGAAACCAGTGCATCGGCGATTGTACTGCGGCTTTCGACCTTCATCCTGCCGCCGTGCTCCAGGCTTTCACTGTACCGGGGCACTGCTGCAGGTTCCGCACCGAAGATGCGGATGCCGGATGCGCTCTCCTTGATGGCGGTCAGAATGCCCCCAAGCAGTCCTCCGCCACTTGTGGGCACAATGACGGTATCGAGGGATGGATGCTGTGCCATCAGCTCGAGGCCGACGGTGCCCTGTCCCGCCATGATGTCATCATCATCATAGGGATGGAAAAGTGTATATCCATTCTCTTTGGCCATCCTTTCACTGACGGCAAAACGCTCCGTGACTTCGGTCTGTACAATATGTGCACCCAACTGTTCGATGGCCGAGGCCTTGAATGGCGGTGCAGTATCCGGGATGACAACCGTCGCCTCGATGCCGAGTTCCCTTGCGGCATGGGCGAGGGCCTTGCCATGATTTCCGGATGAGGCGGTAATGATGCCCCTCTGCCTTTCTGCGTTGGACAATTTGAGGATCTTGCTGATTGCACCGCGGTATTTGAAGGCGCCGGTCACCTGCGTGTTTTCAAGTTTAAGGTAGACTTCGCATCCCAGGAATCTATCCAGTGCGTGTGCCCTGTGCAGAGGCGTCTCCACGACATGTGCTCCGATCCTTGACTGTGCCTCCCTGATTTTTCCCAATGTAACTGTCATGTGATCCCCTTCCTTTCATCCCCATTATACACGCGTCATAAAAACTCACAATTTTATAAATAGGGAGGCAATTCGGTTGCGGACGGGGAGGAAGGAGACTTATGATGAATAGGAGGAAAAAGAATGAGGAGGAAAAGAAATGAAAGCAGTATTTCATGAAAAAGAGCAGGGCCTTAAAGGGCTGCACTATGGAGATATGGATGTACCGGAACCCGGCCGGGGCGAAGTGAGGATCAGACTGAAGTCTGCAGGCCTGAATCATAGGGATCTGTTTGTGCCCGACCGGCATAAGCCGGATGACCCGGCTCTGATTTTGGGATCTGACGGCGCGGGCACCGTTGATGCCGTAGGTGAGGGTGTCGGCAATGTGAAGGCCGGTGATCCAGTCATCGTCAACCCGTCATTGGGCTGGCAGAAGAACAGTGATGTGCCCCCTGAAGGGTTTGATATTGTCGGCCTTCCAGGTCATGGGACCTTTGCGGAGTATATTGTCGTCCCGGAAGAGAATGCGGTGCCAAAACCTGAATATCTGACATGGGAGGAAGCGGGTTCATTTGCGCTATCCGCCATGACCGCTTACCGTGCCCTGTTCACCCGTGCCGGGCTAAAAGAGGGGATGAGTGTCCTGATTCCGGGTGGAACGGGCGGTGCAGGCATATATCTCATCCAGTTTGCAAAAGCAAAAGGAGCAACTGTCTACATCACTTCACGCTCCGAAGAAAAACGCAAAAAGGCGCTGGAGTTGGGTGCAGATTTCGCCATCGACAGCGAGGCGGACTGGGATGATGCCATGGATGGCAAAAAGGTGGATGTGGTCATAGAAAGTGTCGGTGCGGCCACATTCAACAAGGCGCTCGATCAACTCGGACGGGGCGGAACGCTTGTCGCGTTTGGCGCTTCTACGGGGGACACTGTAGAATTGAACTTGAGGAAATTCTTCTACGGCCAGTTCAATCTTCTTGGCTCCACGATGGCAAGTACCGAGGAGCTCCATCAGATGCTCGAGTTTTCAGAGCATCATCAGATCAGGCCGATCATCGACCAGGCACATCCGCTATCGGGCTACAAAGAGGCCTTCAACTATCTGGAGAGCGCTGATATGATGGGAAAAATCGCATTTACAATGGATGAATAGCGGCGATTGCAGGGCGGACATGGAGTGGTGTTTCATGTCCGCCCTACAATGCTGAAGACTTTTACAAAAGCACTCGACGGTTAGATTTGTGTCAGATAGGGTATTGTTGGGATTAAGTCGCTTTATCAAACTGTGACAGGAGATGAGTGGAATGCCGAAGATCAAAGATGAAAAAGATGTGTATGAACTGGATGTGGGGCGTTTCGAAATTTTTTTCAGGAAGCGCTACAGACTGCTCTCGATCATCAACGATCTATCACTGGGTCTTTGGTTTACAGTCGGCAGTATCATGTTCTTCTGGAGTACGACACAAACAATTGGCACATTACTGTTCCTGCTCGGGAGCCTGCAGCTTCTGGGGCGGCCGATACTGAAACTGATTCACGCCTTTTTTGTGAAAAGGGATACGCGCAGAACTGGAGGGCATCCTGAGGAAGAATATGACCTGAACCGTCCATATCGGGATGAAGCGGATTGAAATGGGTGAATGAAAGGATGAATGGATGCATTATAAAAAAGTACTCCTGGCAGTAGACGGTTCGGAAAACAGCAGAAGAGCCGCATACGAAACCGCAAGATTGGTGGACGGGGGCGCAAATGTCACAGTGCTTCATGTGCTCGATCCGGACGATACGCAGAAGGATGTCGTACGGTCGAGTACAGAGAGGGAGTGGAACAAGCAGAAGAAGGATACACTTTCCACCGTCATCCGCTATTTTGATGAAGCGGATATTGATCATAAGTATCTCGCCAGACGGGGGCTCCCATCGAGGGAAATCATTGAGGAAGCCAATTCAGGCAACTATGAAGTGCTCGTCATCGGCAGCAGAGGACTGAATATATTCCAGGAGATGGTGCTTGGCAGCGTCAGCCATAGAGTGGCAAAATACTCCACAATACCGGTCATGATCGTCAAATAGACAATTCCGTAAAGGATTGTCTATTTTTTATGCGCCTTGCGCACAGAAAAGGCTTGTGATAATTTTATAAAGGAGATAAAATATTTGAAAATTGAGAAAAGTAGGGTGCGGAAGCGAAAGGGCACCAACAGGGGGAAGGAATGAAACTATCATTTTGGAGGGGATGGAAATGACACAACGGTCAAAATTCAAGGATCCGGGTTTCATACTTGCGATTGTCGTTCTTCTGTATTCGGCATTCGTATGGATATGGTGGCCACATGAAACGTATGTTGCAGGGGTGGCGCTGACTGCCTGGCTCATGCTGGCCGGCATCATCTTATGGTTCATGCTCGCAGTCGTCTATGTTTTCTGGATTGAACATGTTGAGGAATCGGTGAAGGAAGAAACAGAGAGGAGAGGGCCGCATGAGAATAACTGAAGCGATCATCGTAATGCTGTATCTTCTATTCATGATCGGGATAGGACTCTACTTCTATAAAAGGGCGCGTTCATCCTCATCAGATTATTATACTGCCGGCTCCAACATCAATACATTTGTCGGTGCATTTGCCATCGCAGCTGCCGTTGCCAGCTCAAGTTCACTGATGGGGGCAGTCGGCTCGGGCGTGACACTCGGTCTGCCGTATTTCTTTGCATATGCATTTGGGGCGATCGGCATCCTGCCCTTTGCGATGTTCCTCATTTCTGGCCAGGTGAGGCGGGCGGGCGTCAAGACGATGCCGGACTTCTTCGATCAGAGGTTCGGACGCTCCGTACAGATTCTTTCGGCCATCATCGTCGTGCTGGCAATGACATTCTATATGGTGCCGCAGTTGACGGCTTCAGGATTGATCGGGTCTTATGTTCTTGGTATTGATTATATATGGGCCGTCATCATTCTTGGCCTCGGGTTCACAATCTATGCGGCACTGGGGGGCATGTGGGCGATCACCTACACGGATCTGTTCCAGGGAGCGATCATGCTCCTTGGTGTCATGGTACTCGCCATGTTTATACTGTTCGATCACAGCGGGATATTCACGCTGCTGAACGACGCGCTTGCAGTCGATCCGAATTTCGGTGATGTCACACAGCCATGGATGGCATACTTCGGTCTCTTCATTGCATTCCTATGGTTCGGCATCATCTCGCCATCTGTCGTCATGCGTAATTTTGCATCAAGGGACGCGAAAACGGCACGACGTTCATCCATGTGGGGTACGCTCATCTACCTGCTGCTCTTTTTGAGCGGTATGGTTGTGGCAATGGCCGGTGCCAGCCTCGGCATCGCAGATCAGCTGGATAATGCAGATATGATATTTGTATCTGTCATCGAACACTATCTGCCACCGATTGTAGGCGGCATCATGCTGGCGGGGCTCCTTGCCTCCATCATGTCATCTGCCGATGCGATGCTGCTCGCCGTATCTGCAGGTGTTGCATATGATATCTACAAGAAGAACATCAACAAGGATGCCAGTGAGCGTCTGATCACCCTGCTCAGTCTGATTGTCATGCTTGTGGCCAGTGTGGCAGGCATACTCATCGCCATCAATCCGCCGCAGCTCATCGCAATCATGGTCGGTTGGGTTGGCGGGTTCCTGTTATCCTCGTTCGGTATTCCTTTTGTGCTCGGCATCTGGTGGAAGCGTGCCAACAAACAGGGTGCATTTGCGGGTATGCTCGGGGGTGCAGCCGTATTCCTCATACTCGTGTCACTGCAGATTCTGCCGACGAATGCCGAGCCGATCATTGCAGCGCCGGTATCACTTATACTGACTGTTGGTGTCAGCCTGATGACTGCGCCACCGTCCAGGGAAATACAGGACCAGGTCGACCGCTATCATACGCATATTGAAGCGGAAGTAAAAGCGAAAGCTGCCGTCACACAGCCTGAGGGGTATGGTTATGACACTGATCGGTAAGCAGGAGAAATATATTGAACAACTCGGGGAGCAGACCGTGGAAGTAAACGAACTCCCCGGCATCATCAAGAAATCGCTCGGCATACGAGGGAAGTTCAAGCCGGGTATGGACGAAAGTGCAATTGCTGAAGACATCCATGCTGCAGAAGTGGTCTATCATCTCATGTGGATTGTACAGAATACGGTGGTTGCCACACGGCGGCCCTTCAAACCGAAACGGATACCCAATATCATATTCGTCGATGCTGTATCCGGATACCGGGGACTGCTCTCCACTGTTCCCTTCATATCCGAAACAGCAGTGGAGAAGGACAGGATCATCAGCCATATCATCGACGCCCAGGCGGTCGTACAATACATCAAGGATGTGCAAAGCAACCAGATAGACCGTTCCTATGTGCTCAAAAAGCCCGGCCACGAACAATCCGAGCCGAGACTCGTCCATCTGCCGCTATGGAAAGTCGAGATGAAAGGTCAGACCGGGAGGGAAATACATTACATCAATGCAAACACAGGGGACTCAGAGAATTTCATGAGCAGACGCTGGGCAAGTGGCGTTGACCTGATGAAGTAGGAAAGGAGAAGCAGGATGATCAATATAGTCCTGTACTTTATAATTGGATATATTTTAGTGAAGGGTATATTGATCTATTCTATTTCAGAACCCGATCCAAATCGCTTTCTCACCTTCAAATTAGGAGAAATGAGATTTAAACAGGCCGAAAACCTTGAGGATCTGGATATGGAACGGCTGCATCAGCTGGAAAAATCCACTTTAGTCCCTGTAGCGATTGTGTATATTACAGGACTCATCATATTCCTGTTCATTAATCCGGTCATTGCCAACTGGTTCAGCCTGATGCTGGTCCTCATGCTGCTCGGATTGCAGGTGGTCATCGACTTCAATATCTACAGGAAGCTTAAAGACCGCCTGTTTGCCACTACAGCAGTGATAAGTGTGGCAGGCATTGTATCAGCGGGAAGTTTTGCCATAGACAAGAGTGTATCATCGCCGAAGCTGCTCTTCTCTGAGGAGTATATGATGGAGAAGGAAGAGGAGCATTATATTTTCTATGAAAATATAACAGATGTGACAATGACGAAGGATACTCCGAATGTCCCGTATAACCATTATGTGTTCGGGTTCGGCAACCATATGAACGGAAAGTTTGAGGACAGAGAGGGCAGATATGTTATAGCCTTGGGAGATAAATCTGAAGAAAGCATAAAAGTGGTGACAGACAGGGAACAGTATCATATCAATGCTGTTTCGCCTGAAACCACAGAAAAGTGGTATGAGGAACTGAAGGACAAGGTTCAATAGAGCATGGTTCAGCCATGCTCTTTTTGTCATTCCTCCCCCGGTATGGCATAATTCCCTAAGGAGGTATGACGATGATATTCACCTTAACTTATATTCTATTGGCTGGTATCCTGATCCAGAACTTCTACACGCATTTCTTTTCCGAAAAAAGAAACTACTTCAGCTTCGATGATCGCCGCTTTACAGATGATGATTACCTTAAAGTGCAGAATCTCGGGATCGGAAAGATAGAACGCATTTTTCTCATTATTATGCTCGTGCTATCCCTGATGGCGTTATCCATTCATCTGTTCTTCGACCCAGTACTGTCGATATGGGCAATTGTATCGGTGGTCGGCATGCTGCTGATTTTGAATGTTATTGTTGATTTGAAGCTCTATACAGTTACATATTCGAAGAGCCACCTGTTGATGGCTGGATTCTGGCTGGTGATCATCATTGGTGGTCTGGTCGCTTTTTGGAACCAGAGCGTAGATGATGTGGATGTCGAGTTTGATACAGACGGTATCGCAATAAACGATGAACCGCCAATTCCCTTTGATGATATCGATCGTGTGGAGATGACCTCGGAAGCACCAGAGATTCCATTCAATCATAATCTCTTCGGCACCCACCTGCAGCTCCATGGTTTCATAGAGGGTGAAGAAGCATTATATGACATGAACATCGAGGATCGTACCAGTGACATGCTTGTCGTTGTAACCGGCAATATCCGCATCTACCTCAATGACCGGAATGGTTCTACAACGAATGAGTGGTATGAGAATCTGAAAGAGAAGACGGAATAGAGGCTTCCTTTGACATGGAAGGCTTTTCATAATGTATGATAAGAGGGATTTCATAATATTAAAATTCAGGATGAGGTGCAGTGGATGAAGGACAGAAGCATAATTTTCTTTGATATTGATGGCACATTGCTGAACCGGGAAAAGAAACTACCAGAATCTACGAGGCGTGCAGTAGGCGAATTGAAGGATGCCGGACATATTGTCGCAATTGCCACAGGCCGGGCCCCGTTTATGTTCAAGGAACTCAGGGAGTCCCTCGGAATCGAAACATACGTAAGCTTCAACGGCCAGTATGTGGTGCTGGAAGGGGAGGTCATCTACAAGAATCCACTGGATGCAAAGGCATTGGATAAGATGACTGAGGAAGCGCTCGGAAACGACCATCCTGTCGTCTACCTGAATGAGGATGACATGATGTCCAATGTTCCCGAGCATGAGTACATTACAGAAGGCATATCCACTTTGAAGCTCGATATGATGCCAGGGCATGATCCGAGTTATCATGAGGTGAAGGAACTGTACCAGACACTGCTGTTCTGCCCGGAAGGGGAGGAGCAGCAGTACGAAGCGGCCTATGATGCCTTCGACTTCATCAGATGGCATCCCGTATCGGTCGATGTCCTGCCAAAGGGAGGCTCGAAGGCGAATGGCATTGAAAAGGTGATCGACCGTCTCGGATTGCCCGCCGACAGGCAATATGCATTCGGGGATGGCCCGAACGATCTGGAAATGCTGAGCACGGTGCATCACAGTTTTGCGATGGGCAATGCAGCGGACAGAGTGAAGTCGCATGCGAAATATGTCACCAAAGATGTGGATGAGGACGGTATCCTGCATGGCCTCCAAATGGCCGGACTGCTCAAATAGTAATAATGGACCAGAAAAGGACTGCAATTTTGCAGTCTTTTTTATTTTCCCGAAATATTGACCGTCATCAATTTCTAAAGTGCCATCTTGGGATATAATGATAAGTGAAAAGGATACTGGAAGCATGAAATACACGGTACAGGAATGGAAAGGACGCAGATATATGAACAGGGAGGAGATAATTTGGCAGCAAACCACGGCAACCATAAGATGTGTGTCAGGAATGTACCAATCTTCAATCATCTGACTGAAGAGGAAATGAATGAAGTGTTCAGGAAAGTGGAATCGCGATCATATGCCAAGCATGGTCACCTTTATATGGCAGGAGAACCAAAAGATTCGCTGTTCGTCCTCCACAGGGGGAAAATCAGGATCTATCGACTGAATGAGGAAGGGCGGGAACAGCTGATCCGGGTGCTGATGCCGGGTGACTTCACCGGTGAACTGGCCCTTTTTGGAGAAGATGCACTGCATGACTCCTATGCAGAGATTGTGCAGGATTCAAGGGTGTGCGAAATCAGGAAGTCCGATCTGTATGTCCTGCTCAAGGAGTATCCGGATATCGGCATCAAGATTATCGAACGTTTCTCCAGACGGTTGAATGAAGTGGAACAGCAGGCGACGAATATTGCACTGCTGAACAGTGAAGAGCGTCTGATCGAGTATATACGGACACATGCCGATGATGAGGATTTTCTGACGCTCGGAATGACGAAAAAGGATCTCGCCTCCTACCTGAGCATGCAGCCGGAAACTTTGACCCGCATTTTCAAGAAGCTCGAGTCTGATGGAGTAATTGGAAAGGTCGACAACAGGGTCTACCGGGTGCTCGACTATTCAATACTGTGACGAATGTGTGGAGGCGACGGTCAGGCGTTTGAATTCCCGTGCCCAGGGTATAGTTATCATGATTACATTAAAGGAAAGGTGATAATGGATGGCTAATTCAGATAAGAAGCAGGAAGTAAGAGAAGCACTCAATCTTCAAGTCGCCAACTTTACAGTACTATGGACAAAACTGCATAACTATCACTGGTATGTAAAAGGCCACAACTTCTTTTCCCTGCATGACAAATTCGAAGAACTCTATGACACTGCCTCCACTTATGTGGATGAACTCGCAGAAAGGCTGCTCGCGATTGGTGGAGAGCCAATCGGAAAGCAGTCCGATGCCATTGAGAAGGCAAGCGTCAAGGAAGCGGAATATGACATTGACGCGAATGAAATGGTGAAGCAGCTGGCACAGGATTATGATGCTGTCATCAAGGAATTGGATGAAGGCATCAAAATTGCAGAAGATGCCGGAGATGATCGCACGGCAGACATCTTCATCGGCATGATCACCGATATCGAGAAGAATAACTGGATGCTCAAATCCTTCCTTGGAAAAGAAGTCAGCCAATAATAGGAATTACAAAAATGATCCGGCCTGCAATGTGAGGCCGGATCATTTTCTGTGCTACTTCTTATATCCATAAACATCCACATTTTCACTGTTCGGTCTTCTGATATTGTATTTCCATGCTTCATCTTCATCAATCATCTTCTTGACAGCATAGATGGTCAGGAACTGCAAGACGATGATTGGCAGTCCCATCATGCCCGAGATGACTTCAAGCGGTGCAAGTCCACCGATCTGCATGAAGACGAGTGCCATTCCTGTGATGACAAAGGCGATGAAAATTCTCATGAACTTCGATGGATCATTTTCACTCATGTCCTCCCTGCTGGTATAGGCGGCAATTGTGAATGTGGTGGAGTCGAGCGTGGTCGTCAGGAATATCATCGCAATGATGATATAGAGGACCATTACCATTCCCGACCATGGCAATGTCTGAAGAATGTCAGGGATGATCTGTACCGCTTCCTGCTCTTGGGCGAGAGAGAGGACATCAAGTTCTCCATTCAATTGTCTATGGACGCCGATGCCGCCCAGGATGCCTGTGGCCACCCAGGAAAGGGCTGTCGGTGCCAGAAGATATGTCAGAATCATTTCTTTAATCGTCCGGCCACGTGAAATCTTAGCTGCGAATACACTGTGCAGCATGGCCCACGTGGCACTGTAGGCAATCCAGAATATCATGTGGTCCCTCATATGCGCCGTCTGTTCCACCGCCACCGAATCCGTAAATAGCGAATATGTCATATAGTTGTTCAGCAGATGACCGATGGTGTCTGTGAAGAAGTCCATGATGAATATGCCTGGTCCGATAACAAGAATGAACAATGCCAGGAATGCAGCCAGATATATGTTCAATAGACTGAGACGCTTTATTCCTTTCTCAATGCCCAAGTAGGCACTGAGTGAAAACAATGCGACCCAGATGAAGGTAACGATCATTGTCATGGTGAATGTTACTTCGGTATTGAGCAGCGCAGCAAGATTCGATGTAATGATCGGTGTGCCGAGGCCGAGTGTTACTGCAGCACCTGAGAGTATGCTGACCAGGAAAAGGATGTCTATGACGATGCCGCCGATACCGTCCGTAAAGCGGTCCCCGAAAATCACCCGTGTGGCCTCGGAAATGCGCATCATCGGACGTTTTTTTACATGAATGATATAAGCGATGGCTGGAGCTGTCATGACGAATATTGAAAAGATCTGAAAACTCCACATGTACATCGCATAGGCGTTCCCCCAGAGGAAAGATTCGCCCGAACCCGGTTCGATGCCGAAGGGTGGATTATTCGAAACTTCTGCCCATTGCACCATACCGGTTCTCATAATGGTGGAACCAAGTCCCATCGCAATAAGTATAGAGGCGTATGAAAATAGTGAAAAACGCGGCCGTTCATCCGGTTCTCCAAGTACAACCTGACCATATTTCGAGAACGACAGATAGAGTCCCGCAACAAGAAGTAGGGTCGCGTACCAGATGTAACCCCAACCGAAGGAGGAAACAATCTGATTGAAAATACCATTGAGCAATGTCAGTGATTCCGATTCATAAAGGGAGAACGGAATGCTGATTGCTAAAACCAGAAGTATGGAGGGGAGAAAGATTTTCCAGTCAATCTTCTTCCAACCGCTTTTCTTTGGTTCGCTTGACATAAGTTATTCTCCTCACGTATTTGATTTTTACATTCATTTAACATGTACAATACACATATACACCATGCTAACATATTAAAACATGAAATTTATACATTGGCTGGGAATTGAGGTATAGTACAATAATATAAAGGTTATCCATTCGATCAGGATGGAATTACAGATGAATGGAGAAGTGAAGAAATGAAAGCCTCAAATAACAGGGAATTGTCCCTGAAACTCTATGTCGTCCTACACCATGCTTTTAATGCTTTCCAGACTGAGGCATTTAAGGACATGCGCACACACGGCCTCAACCCGACGGCCTTTGCTGTACTGGAGCTGCTGTACAGCAAAGGCCCGCAGCAGGTGCAGCATATCGGGGAGAAAGTGCTGATATCCTCGAGTTCCATCACATACGTGGTCAACAACCTCGAGAGGGAGGATTATGTCAAAAAGGAACAGTATGAAGCGGACCGCCGTGTTTCATATGTTTCGCTCACGGGTAGAGGACAAGCGTTGATGGATAAGATATTCCCCGAGCATGCCGAGCGCCTGGAACAGGTGGCGGGCGGGCTCGATCCAGAAGAGAAGGCGCAATTGATCGACCTGCTCAAGAAATTGGGGAAGAATGTTTCGATATAGTGTGTCTTATCCGTGGCATCATTCTTACAAAGGAGAGATATCATGGCAGAACTGAATTTGGCAGTAATATACTATAGTTCGACTGGTACCAATCATCAGATGGCCCAATGGGCCGAGGAAGCAGGTAAGAGTGTTGGAGCGAATGTAAGGCTGCGCAGAGTGCCGGAAACAGCACCAATGGAAGCAATAGAGCAGAATCCTGCCTGGAAAGAGCATTACGAGAAGACGCAAGATGTTGAAGAGGCGACGACTGAAGACCTGGATTGGGCAGACGCCATCATCTTCAGTGCACCAACGCGTTTTGGCGTGGAAGCTTCCCAATTCCGGGCATTCATCGATACCACAGGTGGTCTGTGGGGACAGGGCAAATTGGTCAATAAAGTGGTCAGTGCAATGTCTTCTGCACAGAACTCCCATGGTGGTCAGGAAGCCACAGTATTATCCATCTATAAAACGATGGCCCACTGGGGAGCAATCATCGTTCCACCGGGCTATACAGACCCTGTACAGTTTGCATCCGGCGGCAACCCTTACGGTGTCTCTGCAACAGCAGGCGAAGAGGGTATCGTGGAAGATATTGAAGAAGCGGTGAAGCATCAGGCAAAACGTACAGTCGAGACCGCCAAATGGATTAAGGATGGGCAAGGTCAGTAGAAGAATAAAATGATGTGAAAACGACCGGGGAATTCGTTCCCCGGTCGTTTTTGTCAAGATAAATTCCAACTAGATGTTTCGGGGGGGCCCTTAAGGGGTAAATTTAGACTGTGTAAACATATGATAAAGGATGGGATATTATGTTCTACCATAGAAAAGAGTTGCAGTTCGAGTCCAAGCCGGAAAAACCGAATCCGGTATATGCGAAGATGTTGCAGGAAGTCATCGGCGGACAGTATGGCGAAATGACAGTAGCGATGCAATACTTATTCCAGGGATGGAACACAAGAGGAAACGAGAAGTATAAAGACCTTGTAATGGATACGGGGACCGAAGAGCTTGGACATATAGAGATGCTCGCGACAATGGTGGCAAGACTGCTTGATGGCGCGCCGATCGACGAGCAGGAGAAGGCGATGAAGGATCCGGCAGTCGGTGCCATAATGAGCGGCATGAACCCACACCATGCAATTGTCACCGGCCTCGGTGCAGGACCCGAGGACAGCGCAGGTGCGAAATGGAACGGTGGCTACATCATAGCCAGCGGCAACCTGCTGGCGGATATGAGGGCGAACTTGAATGCAGAGTCCCAAGGCCGTCTGCAAGTGGCCCGTCTGTATGAAATGACCGACGACCCGGGCGTCAAGAAGATGCTTTCATTCCTGTTGGCGAGGGATACCATGCACCAGAACCAGTGGATTGCAGCCATCAAGGATCTGGAAGAGAAGGAAGGTGTAGTGACACCATCTACGGTCACAAATGATATGGAAGCGACAGAGTTCTCCCACCGACTCATCAACTTCTCGGAAGGCGAACAGAGTTCACAGCTCGCCTGGATGGATGGCGTGACACCGGACGGTGCGGCAGAATTCCAGTATGAAAGTACACCGAAGGCATATGGGGACATTCCTGTACTGAAGCCGGCACCAGGCTATATGCACAATACACCACCATTTGAAGACAAGAAATAGGTGAAGTGATAAAACAATAAAAGCATTCCTTCCAATGAGATGCTCACTCATGGAAGGAATGCTTTTTATATTATATGTGTTCGACAAAGAGGTACTGGGCAACTGTCTGGCTGATCTGAATTTCCTTGTTGGATGTTCCATGATGCAATGTGAGGAGATCGAGCCCGCTATCCTTATCGGTTACTGTAACAGGGTCGCCGATCTTCAGGTCATGGTTTTTAAAATAATGGAGAAGTTTTTCATCATCAACGATGCGGGAGATGCGCACTGGGACTCCGATTTCAGCTTCGGTCAGGTGCAGCGTCCTCACTTCCTGAGCATCCATATGTTCAACGGATATGGCGCCGCCATGGGGACAGTGTGCTGGATAATCAAGGTAGTGTTCAAGCTTATCCGCAAGTATCGTACTCGTTGCATGCTCCAGCATTTCAGCTTCCGTATGGACTTCATTTATGGAGAAGCCGAGGTGTTTCACAAGAAACACCTCCCATAGGCGGTGTTTACGGATCAGTTTTTTTGCGTATTCTGTACCTTCCCTGGTGAGTTTGCTGCCTTTATAGGGCGTATATGCAACCCAGCCGGACTTGACGAGACTGTTCATCATTTCTGTCACAGTGGGCGGGGAGATATTCAAACGATTGGCAATTTCCTTGTTGGGCACCTGTTCGGTCCTCCCCCCGAGCTCGAAAAGTATTTTTAGATAGTCTTCTTTAGTGGGACTCACATCCAGCCCTCCATTTCTCATTTATGTTATATCATTTCAGGCAGTTCATACTTGATGCGCGTATAGTGGGTGAACTCCACACCACGTGGTGTCAGTCTGTATTTTTTATTCTGCTTTTCAATATATTCATTCAGCAGCAGGTGGTCGATATGGCGGTTGAACTGTTTCGGCGTCAAGTTGAAATGGGACATGATCTCCTCCTGCGTCAGAGATTCATGGGACTGTTCATTCAGAAGCATCAGTATCATTGCACGGTTGAACTGCTTTTTCTGACGCGCCTTCTGGATGCGGCTGCTGACCCAACCATTGGAGTTGAACAAAAAAACGATCATGAATGTGATCAGGGCAATGAAGGATGTCGTGCCTGCTACAGACAGGTCGAAGTAGAAGCTGGTGTAGTAGCCGGCGACACTGTTCAGAACAGCAAAGAATAGGGAGAGCATGATCATCGACCCCATGCGTTTGACAAGCAGATACGCGGTAAGGGCCGGGGCGACAAAGAAATTGATGACGAGTATTGAACCTACAGCATCAAAGGCCGCGACCGCAGTGACGGAAACGAGCGTCATCAGGGCATAGTGGATGAATGCAGCAGAGAAGCCGGCGATATATGCAAATTTGGGGTCAAAGCTCGTTATCTTCAGCTCCTTGTAGAACAGAAGGACAAATGCGATGTTGATGAGCAGTATAATGGAGAGCTGCCACAGTGCATTTGGGATGCTGAACCCGAGAATTTCGATGCGGTTGAATGGTGCAAAGATGACTTCACCCATAAGTACGACATCAAGATCCAGATGGACATCGCCGGCATATTTTGAGACGAGGATGATGGCAATGGCAAACAGGGCGGTAAAAACGAAGCCGATGGCCGCGTCCTGCCGGATCAGCCGGGTCTGTGAGACCAGTTCTATGATGTAGACGGTGAGTACCCCGACCAGACTTGCTGCAATGATGAGCCATGGGGAACGAATGTCGTTTGTGATGAAGAAGGCAAGTACGATGCCAAGCAGTATGGTATGGCTGATCGCGTCTGTAACCATGGCCATGCCCCGGAGTACAAGAAATACGCCAAGCAGACTGGTCGCCATGGCTGTCACAATGAGCACAAAAAGGACTTCAACCATCATGTGCGTTCACCAATCTTCCTTTTCTGGATGCTGCGCCTGAGCAGCCCTTTCCTTGAAAAAATCAGTGAGAGGACGACGAAGGCGGATAACACCAGTATGATTGCAGGGCCGGTGGCAATGTCATCTCCAGCGGTGCTGATGTAGGTTCCAATGAAAGCGGCGGCTGCCCCTGTTGTCCCTGCAATAAGCAGCACATGGAAAAAACGGTTCGACCACAGCTGGCCGATCACTGCCGGGGCGATCAGCAAGTTGACAATGAGGATGGCCCCCACAGCTTTTAGTCCCACCGCAATCAATGTGATTGTAATCGCCAATATCATGAAGTTCATGAGCGGATTGCTGATGCCGATGCTTCGGCTGTATATCGGATCGAATATATATATTTTGATCTGCTGGTAGAATAGTGCAAATATGAGCAGGCTTAATATGGAGGCTGCGATTATGAGATAAACATCACTTCTCAGCATGTAGGCTGCCTGGCCGAATATATAATCCGACAGACCCTGGGTTCCATCGAAATTCGGGTTTCCCTGGACAAAACTCATCAATGCCATACCAAGCCCGAAGAATGAGGAGAGCACAAGCGCAAGGGCGCTGTCCAGCGTAATTTTGGACTGTTCAGTAATGAGCTGGATGATGAAAAATGCGACGATGCCAAGTATGAGGGCACCAAGTGCCAGAGAGAATGTATCGCGGATGCCCACGAGCATGAAGGCAATCACTATACCCGGGAAGGTGGCATGGCCGATGGCATCCCCGATCAGGCTCTGCCCCTTTATGACGCTGACCGTACCGATGACTCCGGAGGCAAAGGCCAGTATGACTGTGCCGAACGCGACAATCAGGAAGGTGTAGCCGGATAGTATGTCAATCATGAGAACCACTCATCTCATAGTAGGCTCTGTTGATATTTTCTTTCCTCCATGCGGAGCCGATTGTGCCTTCGGCGATGACGGTCTTGTTCAGTATAACGACATGATCAAAATATTCTTCAACTGTATCCAGGTGATGGTGGACAACGATGAATGTCTTGCCCTCCTGCTGCAGCTGTTTCATTATGCCGATGATCAGCTTTTCAGTCGTGATGTCTATTCCCTGCAGTGGTTCATCCATAATATAGATATCTGCATCCTGTGCGATGGCGCGTGCAATGAAGACCCGCTGTTTCTGTCCGCCTGAAAGCTCTGATATCTGACGGTTTTTGAAAGCTTCCATCTTCATTGTTTCCAGAGCGGATAGGGCAATGCTTTCATCCTTGCGATTCGGGCGCTTGATCCATCCTTTATGGACGTAGCGTCCCATAAGCACGACATCCAGTACAGTGGCTGGAAAATCCCAGTTGACTTCTCCTTTCTGCGGGACATATGCCACCCGCTTCAGAGCATGTCTGGCATCCCTGCCCTCGATTTCAATCTTTCCAGATACAGGGCGGATCAACTTCATGATCGATTTGATGAGTGTCGATTTGCCTGCCCCGTTGGGGCCTACTATGGCGGTTCTGCTGTTTTCCTGGATTGACATGTTGACGTGCCATAATGCCGGCTTCTCCTGATAGGCGACATTCAGATCTTTTACAGTGATGAGTGGTGTCATATGTTTTCCTCCTTTATTTCAGATGTTCCGTGATCGTATCGATGTTATGTCTGAACATGCTGATGTACGTATCACCGCTGTCCCCTTCCTGGGCGAGCGAGTCGGAAAGCAGTGCTTCTCCTTCGCTTCCGACGACTTCCACGGCGCCCCCTCTGGAGTGGATGATTTCCTGGAGCCGTCTCATCTGATCCGGGTTTGTAGTGGTTTCCACAAATATGGCTTTGATGTCCCTGGACATGATGAGGTTGGCTGTTTCTTCTATCGTACTGTTAGAGACTTCGGAGTCGGTGGAGATGCCCTGGGGCGCATGGACCTCGAGATCGTAGTTCGATGCGAGATACCCGAAGGCATCATGCGGCGTGATGACCAGCCGGGATGAAGGTGGAATCTCCTCGATACGCTCCCTTACATAGGAATCAAGCGCATCCAGTTCTTCAAAGTAGGCATCCCTGTTCAGCAGAAAAGCCTCCGAGTGTTCGGGATATGCTGCCGCCAAGGTTTCATATACAGTGTTCGTGGCTGATTTATAGAGGTCGATATCGAACCAGAAATGGGGGTCCGCCTCTCCTTCGCCTTCGAACATCAGATTATCATTATTGAAGTCTTGTGTGACGGATACACCCTCTTCGAGCACATCGACCATACGGCCTTCGAAGTTCAGCCCCTGATAGAGCAGCGTATCGGCTTCAAGAATCAGCTTCAGGTCACTGGCTTTCGGCTGATAGATATGGGGGTCTTCCCCTGCAGGGATGACCAGTGAGGTGTCGAATGCATCGACGTCTTCGCTGATGACTTGGACCATATCGTATATGAAGGTGGTCGTCACTACTACGTCAGGGCGGTCATCCTCGCTGCTTTCTGCGTCACTGCACCCCATGACCAGCATCAAGGATACAGCTAAGATGAAGAGTGAATGGATTTTCTTCATGGTATACCTCCTGCCTGTTTTTATTTAGGTTACCCTAAACTAATGATTTAGTCAAACCTAAAAAGAGCCGGATCAAGAGGTTCGGCTCGTTAAAATCTGATATATTTCATTTAGTTGTTTAATTTCGTAGTGAGGGGAAAAAGAAAAGGGGTTGGATTTACCAAACGGATTGTACCAGCATGTATCGATATTGCTGTTATATCCCCCTTTTATATCCGAAGTGAGGGAATCACCGATGATTAATGCTCTTTTTCTGTCGAAATGCTCGATGCGGGCGGCAACGTAGTCGAAAAACGCCCTCATCGGCTTCTGGTATCCGGTGTCCTCGCTGATGAAGACACCGGAAAAATAGGGCAGCAGGCCGGAGTGCTGCAGGCGTTTCTGCTGTGTCTCTTTGACACCATTCGTAATGATGAATAGGCGGTGTGTTCGGGAAAGTTCTTCCACGACTTCAAGCGCTCCATCAAAAAGATGATGTCCATGCTCTGCGATGGATTTCCTGTAGAGCAGATCCACATCGCTGCCGTCGACCTTTTTTCCGAGTGCCTCAAAAAATCGTTCATGTCTCAAGGAGAGCACTTCATTTTTCGAAAGCTCGTTCTGTTCAAGCATTTCCCAATGTGCCTTATTGATTTCCCTGTATAGTTGAAAAGATTCTGGCGTGGCCTCCATATCGAAATGGGCCATTACATTTTCAAGTGCAGTCTGCTCGGCTCTGCCGAAATCAAGCAGCGTATCATCCAGGTCAAAAAGCAATGTGTGATATTGGTCCAACTGTCATTCCTCCCGTAGGGGACGTGTTCATCATCCCATCATAAGATTATTTAATCATAAGTATATATGCTATAATGGAATAATAAAATGCAAACGTTTGCATAACAGAGGAGGGCCCTTTATGGAAAACCGTTCGAGTGGATTGCTGCTGCATGTATCATCATTACCCGGGAAATATGGCATAGGCGACTTTGGTGAGCATGCCTATCGTTTCGTGGACTTCCTGTCCGCAACAGGAACGAAGTACTGGCAGATACTGCCGCTTGGCATTACGAGCTTTGGGGATTCGCCCTACCAGAGTTTCTCCGCTTTTGCCGGCAACCCGTATTTCATCGATTTCGACCGGCTGGTGGAAGCGCGCTGGCTGAAACAATCGGAAATCATCCGTACAGACCTTGGAGAAGATGAAGAATGTGTGGATTATGCAAAATTATATGAAGGAAAAATGGCATTGCTCGATAAGGCATTCCAGCGGGCCTATCCTGAAATTGAAGAGGAGCTGGACCGATTCGCAGCTGAACATGAGGACTGGCTGCCCGACTTTGCCTCTTTCATGGCCATCAAAAAGGCGCATGGGAATGTGGCGTGGACAGAATGGCCGGCACCCTACCGCCTCCGTGATGGGAAGGTGCTGGATGATTTCCACGGAAAGAACAGAAAAAGCATACACTTCTGGATCTTCACCCAGTATCTTTTCTTCGAACATTGGGGTGACCTCAAGCATTATGCCAATCAGAAGGGCATAAGGATTATAGGGGACATTCCAATCTATGTTGCTGCAGACAGCGCAGATGTCTGGTCACGGCCTGACCTCTACAAGCTGAAGGATAATCTGGAACCGAGTGTAGTCGCCGGAGTACCCCCTGATATGATGAGCGATACCGGACAGCTCTGGGGCAATCCGATCTATGATTGGAAACGGATGGAGAAGGAAGGCTACCAGTGGTGGATCCGCCGGGTGGAAGAGAGCTTCCGACTGTATGATGCCGTCCGCATCGACCACTTCCGGGGATTCGAAGCCTATTGGGAAGTGCCGGCTGAGGACGAGACCGCTGAAAATGGCGAGTGGGTAAAGGGTCCTGGCATGTCCCTTTTCAAAGCCATCAGGGAACAGCTTGGTGAGAAGGAAATCCTTGCTGAAGATCTCGGCTTCCTGACCCAGGAAGTGTATGATCTGATAGACGAGACCGGCTATCCGGGCATGAAGGTACTCCAGTTCGGGTTCGGTGGGGAAGAGGGATACCTTCCCCACAACTACACCAGGCATACGATCGCCTATACCGGCAACCATGATACCCAGACGATGCAGGGATGGCTTGATAGTGCAGACGACGAAGCCGTCGAAGCCGCCCGGGACTATCTGAACCTGACCGAAGAGGAAGGTTATGTCAATGGACTGATTCGGGGCGTCTTTGCCTCCACGTCCAATATGGCCATCATCCCTGTTCAGGATCTGCTTGGACTCGATGATTCAGCACGCTTCAACGTGCCATCAACCATTGGCGGCAACTGGGAATGGCGACTGACGCAGGATGACTTGCAGAAGAAACACAAGGAACATCTAAAAAAACTAAATGAACGATACGGGAGGTCACTATGACATCACTACAACTCAAGGATAGGATTGAAGGCAAAGCCTATGAAAGTCACGGGGAATCATTTTACGAACTGAACGAAAAAGAACAATTCAATGTGGTCGGCAATGCTGTCATGGAGTATCTTGTGCCTGAATGGATTGAATCAAAGAGTAAATTCAGAAAAAAGAAGCAGGCCTATTACCTGTCTGCTGAATTCCTGATGGGACGGGCGCTGAGCAACAATCTCGTAAACCTGGGCATAGACGGGGAAGTCAAACGGACTCTGGAGGAGATGGGGGTCGACTATAATGCATTGGAAGATGCTGAAGACGATGCAGGACTCGGAAACGGAGGACTCGGCCGTCTGGCGGCATGTTTCCTCGATTCCGGCGCCACACTCGACTATCCGCTTTCCGGCTATGGCATACTTTACCAGTATGGAATATTCAAACAGAACTTTGTAAATGGATTCCAGGTGGAGGAGGCGGACCCATGGCTCGAGCATGACAACCCATGGCTGATAAAGAACAGCAACGATACGGTAATCGTTGAATTCAGCGACAACGACAAGGTGGAAGCTGTGCCATACGACATGCCGATTGTAGGGTACGGAGGAGATACGATCAATACACTGCGGCTATGGAAGGCGGAAGCCATCCATAAGTTCGACTTCCAGGCCTTTGATGGAGGGAAATATATCGACTCCGTCAAGGCACAGAATGAAGCGGAGACGATTTCTCGCATCCTGTACCCGAACGATTCGACAAATGAAGGCAAAAAGCTGAGACTCAGACAGCAGTATTTCTTTACGTCGGCCTCGCTGCAGGACCTGATGAAAAATTATAAGTCGGAAGGCCACAAAAGTTTCGATGATTTTTCGAAATTGCATTCCATCCAACTGAATGATACCCATCCGGCACTCGCCATTCCGGAATTGATCCGCCTGCTTGAAAAAGAAGGTGTGGATTTCGAAAAAGCATTCGACATTACCCAAAAAACCATGGCGTATACAAACCATACACTGCTTGCAGAAGCACTGGAAGTATGGGACAAGGGGCTCTTCACATCCGTACTGCCGAACCTCTATCCTTATATCGAGGAGATCAATGCCCGCCTCGTGAGGGAGCTGAAGGAGTGGCAGGTCGACAAGGATAATTGGCACAACTTCCTCATCATACAGGGGAATTCCATCCACATGGCATTCATGTCGATTTATGCAACGCGTGCAGTGAACGGAGTGGCAGCCATCCATACCGAACTGCTCAAAACGGATGTCCTTAAATCCTGGCACGATATGTTCCCGGACCGCATCCTCAATAAAACGAACGGCATCACGCAAAGAAGGTGGCTGCTCCAGTCCAATCCGCAGCTGAGCGCAATGATTACGGATCTCCTTGGGTCGAATGAATGGGTGACTTCACTCGAACAGCTGAAGGGGCTCGAATCCATGCAGGATGACGAATCTGTGCTGGAACGGTTCATCGATATCAAGCGCGAAAAGAAACGGGAGCTTTCCGAGTATATCCAGTTTCACGAGGAAGTCGACATCGATCCCGATTCCATCTTCGACATTCAGATCAAGAGGCTTCATGAGTACAAGCGCCAGCTGATGATGGCATTCTACATTGCAGACCTGTACAACCGCATCAAAGCGGATCCCGAGGGGGAATGGACGAAACGGACATTCATCTTCGGTGCGAAAGCCGCACCCGGATACTATATGGCCAAGGCGATCATCAAGTATATCAATGAGCTGGCGGGCAGGGTGAACACCGATCCGGACGTGAACGGGATCATCAAGGTCGTTTTCGTTGAAAATTATGGTGTCTCCTATGCTGAAAGGCTGTTCCCGGCAGCGGATGTATCTGAACAGATCTCCCTTGCAGGCAAAGAGGCATCGGGGACAGGCAATATGAAGTTCATGCTGAATGGCGCAGTTACAGTAGGGACGATGGATGGTGCCAATGTTGAAATTGTCGAAGAGGCAGGGAAAGAGAACAACTACATCTTCGGCATGGAAGTGGAAGAAGTCGTGGAAAAACGGGGCGATTATGACCCTGTGGCAGCGATGAAGCGGACCGAAGGACTGGAACAGGTGGTGGAATCGCTTATCGACGGCACTTTCCACGATAATAACACTGGTATGTTCCAGGATCTGTACAACAGCCTGACCGGGGAAGACCAGTACTTCATATTGGAGGACTTTGAAAGCTACCGTCAGGCTCAGGACCAGATTGCCAGCGACTTCAAAGACCAGAAAGCTTTCTATAGAAAAGGCTTCATCAATATGGCCAATGCAGGTAAGTTCTCTTCCGACAGAACGCTTGAGGAGTATGCGACTGAGATTTGGCATGTAAGCAAACAGCAGTAGGAAAGAAGAATCAAAAAATAAGCCTGATCCTTTTTGGATCAGGCTTATTTCTATTCAGCGAGCAGGAAGCTTTCCTCATCCCGTGAATGGATTTCATCCACGATGATGATGGATACGGAATAGTCGATGAGTTTCTGGAAATCGACTTCGTCCTTCGCCAGCTCTTCCTTCATGCGTTCAATCATGATGCGCATCAGATCATGGTCACGTGTCAGATGCTGAACCTTATCATGGAGATCGGGGTTCTTGTTGACCGCCTCCTCGTATAGGCCATTATCTTCCTCTTCACTGTCTGCGTGTGTGAGTATACGCTGTTCGACATACTCGATGAACGACTGCATTTCTTCAGCGAGTTCTTTGTGTTCCAGTTTGTTCAGTAGAGTTTTCATATCAGCGACGTGGTCTTCTGCACCTCCCAGGCTTGCGTCATGAATCGCTTTATGTGCGTGCAGCTGTCTGAGTGCCGGTCCTGCCATAAAATCACTTCCTTACCGATTATTTTCTATTGATCCTTCGGTGTGGGGTTGGTCGCCCACATCTGACTTGTCTTGATGAAGGTTCTCGGATTCAGTTTGAGCTGGCTGACGATGATGTCCGCCATATCTTCTGCATGGGTCATCGTCTCTTCCTTCAGTCCCGTCTCCCCAATCAGATCGGTGAGTACGGCGGATGGAGTCAGGTAGGAGACCCGGATGTTGTGCTGGCGCATTTCCTGCATGACACCTTCAGTCATGCCGATGACAGCGAATTTTGTCGCGGAATAGAGTGAGCTGCCTTTTGTTCCCTTAAGTCCGGACATGGAGGATATGTTGATGACATCCCCTTGGCCCTGCTGTTTCATCATCGGAAGAATGCCATGCATCATATGATAGATGCCGAATACATTGACGTCCATCATTTTGCGCAGATCCTCTTCAGAGCTTTCCAGGAAAGATGTATGGTTCATGATGCCTGCATTGTTGATCAGAATATCGATGCGTTCGAATGCATCGTTGACTTCGCCCAGCATGCGGTCGACATCTTCCTTGTTTGAAACATCCCCGTTCAGGGCAACGACCTGGACTCCATGGTTCTGGAGCTCGCCGACAGCGTCTTTCAACGTATCCGGGTTACGTCCTATTACTGCAACATTGACGCCTTCCTCAGCAAGTGCATGGGCGGTGGCAAGGCCGATGCCTCGTGTGCCCCCTGTAATTACAGCATATTTTCCTTTGATTTCCTGCATAGATGGATTCTCCTTATCAACAGTTTTATAATTCCATTGTATCAAAGACATGGGGTGCAGGCACTGATGAGGCTTTTCATGTGGTAAAATCACTGTATAATGAAAGAAAAGGCTTACATGACAAGGATAATAGGAGGCATCAGTATGAAGCAGTGGTTGGATGAGGCACGTCATAGGGATGAGCGGGACACGCTTGCAGCTTACAAGGAGGAATTCTATTTAGGGGACGCTGTATACTATATGGATGGAAATTCGCTCGGTCTGATGAGCAGGCGTGCGGAACAGAGTATGCTTGATGTGATGGAAGACTGGAAGCATCATGGAATCGATGGGTGGACCAATGGGGAACGCCCTTGGTTCTACATGAGCGAGAAACTCGGAGGGATGATGGCGGAACTTGTGGGGGCGGATAGCCATGAGGTGCTGGCGACGAGTTCCACGACGATGAATATCCACCAGACCATCCGGACGCTCTACCACCCGACGGATGAACGCCACAGGATACTGGTCGATGATCTGAATTTTCCATCGGACATCTACGCGGTGCAGTCCATACTTGAAGACCATGGGTATGGCGATGGCATGGTGAAGGTGCCTTCTGAAGACGGTCATCTGCTGTCCACCGACCGGATCATTGATATGATGGACGAGAGTATTGCACTGGTATTGCTGCCGTCGGTTCTATATCGCAGTGGACAGGTGTTGGAAATGGAGAAGATTACACAAAGGGCACATGAAAAAGGAATCATCATCGGATTCGACCTCTGCCATTCCATCGGCTCCGTTCCGCACCAGCTGAAGGAGTGGGGTGTGGATTTCGCTGTATGGTGTACATATAAGCATCTGAATGGCGGACCGGGATCCGTGGCCGGCCTGTATGTGAATGAGAAGCACCACCATCATCCGGTAAGCCTGAAGGGATGGTTCGGCAACAACAAGGAGACCCAGTTCGACATGAGACACACTTTCGATCAGGCATCAGACATCAGCCAATACCAGGTAGGCACGCCCCATATATTTTCCATGGCGCCGCTTCTGGGGGCACTGGAAATGTTTACGGAAGCGGGCATCGGAAATATACGGCGCAAGTCGCTTGAACTGACGGGTTTCATGATCGAGATGATCGAAGATGTACTCCGTGACCATGACATCGACATCGTCACGCCAAGGAGTCATGACGCCCGGGGCGGACACATACTGATTGGCCACCTGAAAGCTGCCGGCATCAATGCCGCATTGAAGTCGAAGGGCGTCATCCCTGATTTTCGGGCACCAAGTTATGTCAGGATTGCGCCTGTTGCATTATACAATTCATTCGAAGACGTCCATCATACCGTAATGATCCTGAAGGAGATCATGGATGACCGGCTGTACGAACAATTTGATAATAAACGGGGAGTGATTGCATGATGTGGCAGGACATTACACAGGCGCTCGATGACAGAATCGCCCATTGGCCCGAGGATACGCCGTTCAGCTACGCGCGCACGGTGACGAAGGCGGAGAGCGGGTCAGTCAATATAGGGAAGATCGAGACGAGTACCCACATCGGCACCCATATCGACGCGCCATTCCATTTTGATGATGCAGGCGCAACGGTGGATGTGCTCGATATCAACCGATACATCGGCGAGGCGACGGTGATTGGAGTGGATGCCGGGACGACCATTACATTGGAGGACATCGAACCCTACAGGATTGAAGGGACCACGCTGCTGATCAGGACGAAGAACAGGACAGAACGCACAGTGTTTCCCAAATCCATTCCGGTGCTTGAGAAGCGGGCGGTCGAGTACATGGCTTCCTGCGGTATCAAGCTCTTTGGCATCGATGTCACTTCGGTTGATGCCATCGATTCGAAGACGCTCGACATCCACCATCTGCTGTATGAACGGGATATCATGATTCTGGAGAATGCAGTCTTGGATGATGTAGAACCGGGCTACTATGACTTTGTGGCACTGCCATTGAAGATACAGGGCGCCGATGGATCACCTGTACGTGCAGCACTGCGGTATAGAGGAGGGTTCGGTGATGAGTGACTATCAGGACCATACAATCAGTGGAGAAGATGTAAAGACGGATTTCCTGAAGGATATGACATACAGCGAATATCTGAGCCTCGATCGCATTCTATTCTCACAGAATACGATGACTGAGCAGCATGACGAGACGCTTTTCATCATCATCCATCAGGTATCGGAACTATGGATGAAGCTGATCATCCATGAAATTAACTCCGCAATATCGGATATCCAGGACGACGACTTCAGGATGGCATTCAAAAAGCTGGCACGGGTGACGAACATCCAGAGGCAGATCATTTCAGCGTGGGATGTCCTCTCCACCATGACGCCGAGCGACTACCTGAAATTCCGCGACAGCCTCGGCAACGCATCAGGTTTCCAGTCGTACCAGAACCGCATGATGGAGTTCAGTCTCGGCTATAAGACGACACACGCCCTGAAGATATATGAGAAGGATTCAATCGTCCATGATATGCTGAAGGCACAGCTCAACAAGCCGAGCATCTATGATGAGGCCATCAAGGCTGTCGCCAGGGCCGGATTCGTGATAGACGAGGAAGTGCTTGAGCGTGATGTGACGGAGTCATATGTGCCGAATGCCTCGGTCAAAGAGGCGTTCAAGCAGATATATCTGAACACCGATGAATACTTTGAGCTTTATGAGATGCTGGAGAAACTCGTGGATGTGGAGGATCTGTACAGCCAATGGCGGTTCAGGCATATGAAGACGGTCGAACGCATCATCGGATTCAGAAAGGGCACAGGAGGCAGCTCCGGTGTAAACTACCTGAAGCGTGTGATTGATAACTATTTTTTCAAGGAACTCTGGGAACTAAGATCAGAACTATAGGAGGGATGATGGTATGCGGGACTACGGGCAGACCAATATTTTCGATGATGTGATAAAGGAGGATGAAACTTTTGTCATTGTCGTCCAGGAGGTGACCGAGTACAACGGCCAGCTTCAGAAGCGTGTACTCAGGGAGTATCCGAGCCTGAAGATGGAGGGGATGAAGAATCTGTTCAGTCACCTGAAGGATGTCTACCTGGATGAATCTTTCTCCGAACGGGGAAAATATTTCGATATTACCGTCTATACGAATGAGGACTACGCAGGGGATAACATATATGCCCATACAAAAAGATATCGGAACAGCAAGGAATGGACGACAACTTCCAAATGATGCGTCACCCCGATACCCCGGGGTGATTTTTTAATATAGAAAAACATAGAAATCTGAATATTGTATTTATTGTAAGCGATTTTGTGTTACAATAATCAGTAAGTAAAGAAGATATTTACAAAGGGGAGTAGGGTATGAAAAAATTCTCATGGTTACTGGTACTGATGCTTACGTTGTCCTTCGTTCTTGCAGCATGTGGCGGAGACAGTGGTGGAGATGGCGGAGAGGAAACGACTGAAGACGAAACGACTGAGGAAGGCGAGTCCACCGGCGACGGTGCTTCCGGAGAAGATTGGGTTGAGAACATCACTTTACTGACTGGTGGCGAAGCAGGGGTATACTTCCCACTGGGTGTAGCAATGGCGGACATTATTGATTCCGAATTGGAAGATGTTTCTGCAACTGGTGTATCTTCCGGTGCTTCCGTATCCAACGCGGAACAGCTCAACAACGGTGAAGCCCAGCTTGCACTCGTGCAGAACGACATCGCCTATTATGGTGCAGAAGGTACGAACATGTTTGAAGAACCGCTTGAAAACTATAGTGGTGTGTTCACCATCTATCCGGAAACAATCCAACTGGTGACACTGGCGGATAGCGGTATCGAATCCGTGTCCGATCTAGAAGGCAGACGTGTTGCGATCGGTGATGTCGGCTCCGGCACAGAAGCAAATGCCACACAAATTCTTGAAGCACACGGCCTAAGCGAAGGCGATATCGACGCCCAGTATCTGGATTTTGCAGACGCTTCAACAAACCTGCAGGATGGCAACGTCGATGCAGCGTTTGTAACAGCGGGTACACCAACAGGTGCGATTCAGGAACTTAGTGCAAGTGCCGATGTTCAGATTGTTAGCTTCGACCAGGAAGCAATTGATGCTTTGATGGACGAATACAACTACTATACACAGGAAGAGATTCCTGCTGATGCGTATGAAAACTTCGATAGCACAGCAACAACTGTAGCAGTACAGGCGATGCTCATTGCATCAAATGATATCCCTGAAGACCAGATGTATGAAATGACAAAAGCAATCTTTGAAAACCTGGATGATATGGCCAATGCCCATGTACGTGGCGAAGAGTTGACTCTCGATACCGCGGAAGATGGCATGTCCATCGACCTTCACCCTGGTGTGCAAAGATATTATGACGAGCAATAGATAATGGTTGAAAGGTATAGTAAAAAGACATTGCAACGGCGCAATGTCTTTTTATCCCTTGTGGGACTTTTTGTTATCAGTGCTGCAGTCTTATTGTACATACTGCGTCCGGAATATATAGTGATTTCCGATATGGAGACAGATGAAGTGCTGTATTCCACAGCCGTAGAAGAAGGTGAACGGTTCTCCGTGACCTACATACATTCAGTGGAGCGTTCCCCGGTGACAGAAGTGTTTGAAGTGAGGGATACTGCAATCTATACGATGGAAAGTCATACAGAATCCTTTGGGGCGGGGATGCCCTACGAGGGTGAGGAAGTTGAGATGAAAGATGGGAAATTCGTCATTAAAAATATCAATCGGCGTGTGCACGGCGGAACGCTCAGGGTGAGGCCATCCGCAGTATTTCCCCATCATATTCGAATTGGTGAGGATGATATCACCATCTCGGATGCGCCGTATAAGGGAAGGAATCTGGAAATTGAAGTAATACGGACTTACTTTAGGAGGTGAAGATATTGGAAGATAAAGATCAAAAAAAACTAATACAGGAACTGGAGGGCAGTGACCGGAATTTGGGGAAGAAGGCGGCGATAATGGTGAGCACAATAGCCGTTGCCCTTGCCATGTTCCACCTGTATGTTGCAGGCTTTGGTCTGCCGGGAATCGGTTCACGCACCTTTTTGATTGTCCACTTGATGCTTGGCATGGTATTGGTATTTCTTATTTTTCCAATCAAGAAAGGGCTTAATCAGCGTACTATCCCATTGTACGATCTGATGTTTGCCATCATCTCTTTTGGCATGGGTGTCTACTTGATACAACGCCAGGATGCCCCGGAGATCATGTCTGCCAGACCGACAGAAATCGATCTGATTATCGGGACCCTGTTCATACTGTTTGTCATTGAAGCCACGAGGCGTGTAGTCGGCTTGCCATTGGTCATCATTGCAACGATATTCATAGGATACTTTTTTCTCGGCGAATTCATGCCAGGAGATTTTTATCACAACCGCGGTGATTTTTCCCGTTTTGTCTATGAAATTGTCTATAGAAGCAATGGGATATTCGGGACACCAATATATGCATCTGCCCAATTCGTTTTCATCTTCATTCTATTTGGAGCCATATTGGAATCGACCGGAGCCGGGAAGATGTTCATCGATCTGGCAATACGTGGCTTTGGCAAGTTTAAGGGCGGTCCTGCCAAAGCGAGCGTTGTGGCCAGCGGCATGATGGGAAGCATCTCCGGCAGTTCAACTGCAAATGCAGTGACGACGGGAACATTTACCATTCCCCTGATGAAAAAAGTGGGCTTTCCACCGCATGTTGCGGGTGGTGTCGAAGTTGCCGCCTCCTCCAGCGGGCAGTTCCTGCCGCCGGTCATGGGTGCTGCGGCATTCATTATGGTGGAATTTACGGGCATTCCCTACTACGAAATCATCAAAAGTGCATTCATCCCTGCGCTGCTTGCATATGTAGGCATACTATTCATGGTGCATTTCGAAGCGAGCAAGCATGGGATTGCCGGTATGGAACGCTCTGAAATGACTTCTGCACGGAAACTGATCATGACCCAGGGGTACATGCTGGTACCGATATTGATACTGCTCTACTACCTCGTGATTGAACGGGCGTCAGTCAATGCGTCTGCCTTCTATTCGATTATAGCAATGATCATCATTGCACTCTTCACCTACCGCTTCAAAGAGCGTTTGGGACGGACGATACTCTATGCGGCGATACTGCTTGCCCTTACATTCGCCATGCAGTACCTGATTGGCTACCTCAACCAGGGACTGGTGGCGCTGAATGATGTATTCGGCACAAGGGTCTTCAACAATCAGACAATCCGTTGGAGGGACTCGATCTTCACCATGATCCTCGGTGGTGTGATTGTCGCCCTTCTGTTCGGTCTGTTCCAGCGTTTGATGAAACAGGATAAGGTGAAGTCGGAATATGGCTTCAAAGAATTGCTGGAAGGTTTTGATACTGCATCAAGGAATGCACTCAGCATCATCGTCGCATGTGCGACGGCAGGCATACTGATCGGAGTCATCACAACCAGCGGCCTGTCGACGAAATTTACGCGCATCGTCATCGAATTTTCCGATACGATTGAAGGTTGGCTGCCGAACTTCATGATTACAGATAATACACAGATATACATTGCACTGGTGCTTACAGTGTTTGCATGTCTGCTGCTTGGACTGGGACTACCGACGACTGCGACCTATGTTGTGTTGGCGGCAGTCATCGCTCCGGTCCTTACCGACCTTGGGCTGCCGGTCATTGTGGCCCACCTGTTCGTACTCTACTATGGTGTTCTGGCTGATGATACGCCACCGATCAACCTGCCGGCATACGCGACGGCGGGTATAGCCAACGCGGGACCGATACGGACCGGCGTCCAGGGGTTCAAATATGATTCGGCTGCCCTGCTCCTGCCGTTCATGTTCGCAATCAACCCAACTATACTGCTGATTACTGATGCTACAGCCCTTGAAATGACATGGGCCGTCATCACTGCAGCAATCGGTATGGCGACATTCGCCTCGTTCATCCAGAACTACATGTTCACACGATACAATATTGTCGAACGGCTGGCCGCAGTGGCCACGGCCCTGCTGTTCATCCAGAGCGATCTGTTGACGGATGGCATTGCCGTCGGGCTTTTCATACTGCTGGTGCTTTTCCAACTCTATAAAAGAAGGAAAAACAAGCGCGCGGTACAGACGGCTTGATGGAAACGACCGGGGAACCAATTTCCCTGGTTATTTTTTGTTGTGGGCAATTACACAATATAATGAGAAAAGTTTGTCCCCTGATGCAAATATCTTTATAATAGGCATTGTATACTAGCGGTATACTGCGAATATTGTAAATAACACTTGAAGCGGAGGATTTTCAAATGAGAATTATAGTAGCAGGAGGGGACGGCTTCTGTGGATGGCCGACAGCCCTGTATCTTTCCGAGAAGGGCCATGATGTAACGATTGTGGACAACTTGGTAAGACGTGAAATCGATAACGAATTGCACTCCAATTCCGTGACACCAATCGCCTCTCTCCAGGAGCGAGTGGATAAGTGGAAAGAGCTCACCGGGAAAGAAATCAAAGTCTATGAAGGCGACCTCAATCATTATGACTTCCTGAGCCTTGTATTCAAAAATGAACGTCCAGAGGCATTTGTTCATTTTGCGGAGCAACGCTCGGCACCATACTCCATGATCGATCGTAAACATGCGGTATATACACAACAGAACAACGTACTCGGCAACCTCAACGTGCTGTATGCAATCAAGGAATTTGAACCGGATTGCCATCTGATCAAACTCGGTACGATGGGAGAATACGGTCAGCCGAACATAGATATTGAAGAAGGCTATATTGAAATTGAACATAAAGGAAGAAAAGATACCCTGCCATTCCCTAAACAACCGGGGTCTTTCTATCACCTTACAAAAGTACATGATACACATAACATCATGTTCGCGTGCAAAATCTGGGGGATTCGTGCAACGGACCTCAACCAGGGCATCGTGTATGGTCTGAACACGGAGGAGACGAAGAAGGACCCTGTCCTTGCGAACCGTCTGGACTATGATGGCGTATTCGGTACAGCACTCAACCGTTTCCTCATTCAGGCAGCAATCGGTCATGATATGACAGTATACGGTTCAGGGGGCCAGACACGTGCGTTCCTGAACATCAAAGACACGGTACGCTGTGTTGAAATTGCTGCGGAAAACCCTGCAGACCAGGGAGAGTTCAGGGTGTTCAACCAGTTCACTGAATCATTCTCCGTGCAGGAGCTTGCCGAAAAAACGAAGCAGGCAGCGAAAGATCTTGATATCGAAGCATCCATCAAGAACATAGAGAATCCACGTGTTGAAAATGAAGATCACTACTATAATGCGGTCAATACAAACCTGATCGATCTGGGGCTTGAGCCGTACCTGCTCACACAGGATGTACTCAAGGAAATCCTGCAGGAAGCACTTGAGCATAAGGACCGTATCATTGTAGACAATGTCCTTCCGAAAGTGACTTGGAAGTAAGGAGGGGTAGAGCCGTATGAAGATAGCGATTGTCACAGAAACATTTCTGCCATCGACGGATGGCATCGTGACGAGATTGACAAAAGCGATAGACTACTTTATACGGGAAGGCCACGAAGTTCTGGTCATTGCCCCAGATCTTGGTGTATATGACTATAAGGGTGCGAAAGTGGTCGGCGTAAAGCCGATCACTTTCCCTTTTTACAGGTATCGTAAATGGGGGGTCCCTTCCCGGAAAGTGTATCATGAACTGAAGAAATTCCAGCCGGATGTAGTGCATGCAGTAAATCCGATACTTCTTGCAACAAGCGCAGTCAAGGCCGCTCAAAAATTGGACCTGCCTCTGGTCTCCTCCTATCACACGCATCTGCCGAAGTATCTGGACTACTATAAGATCTATAAACCGGCCAAGCCGCTCCTCTGGTGGTACATCAAACGCAACCATAAGAATGCCGACCTCAATCTGGTAACATCAAAAGCCATTTATGATGAACTGGATGCACAGGGCATCGAACGGCTGGATATCATTCCGCGTGGCGTGGATGTCGTCCATCGGCATCCCGACTACAGGGATGAAGAGATGAGAGAGCGGCTGACAGGAGGGAAGCCGTCCAATAAACTGCTGGTATTCATCGGCAGGATAGCAGTCGAGAAGGAAATCCACAAGCTGCTGCCCCTATTGGAAAAGCGTCCTGACGTAAGCCTTGCAATCATCGGTGATGGGCCGGCCCGTGCAGACATCGAGAAACGGTTCAAAGGAACCAATACAGTGTTTACCGGCTTTATCCACGGTGAAGAGTTATCCAAGGCCTTTGCCACCGGAGATGCCTTCATCTTCCCTTCAGTTTCGGAAACATTGGGACTGGTCATTCTCGAATCGATGGCTTCCGGGCTGCCGGTGATTGGTGCCAAGAGCGGGCCGACGAATGAACAGGTGGCGCATGGTGTGAATGGCATGCTCTATGAAAATGAAGATCTCGACAGTATGATGGAAGCAGTATCCGTGCTAGAAGATGAAGAAAAACTCGAGACGATGAGAAGAAATGCCAGAAACGAAGCATTGGACTATGCCTGGGATAAAACATCCCAGCGCCTGATCGACTTTTATATGGAGGCACGGGACAGGCACTCGGTCGGCAATAGAAATATGTAAGGGAAAGGAAGATGGTTATGCGGATGGTAGATGTCATCGCCAAAAAGCGTGACGGGGGAGAATTATCGAAGGAAGAAATCGAACATTTCATTAACGGCTATACGGATGGAGATATTCCGGACTATCAGGTGTCCAGTCTGCTCATGTCGATCTTCTTCAATGATATGACCCAGGAAGAGCGGGCAAACTTGACGATGGCCATGGTGAAATCGGGAGATGAGATTGACCTTTCAGCAATAGAAGGTGTGAAGGTCGACAAGCACTCGACGGGTGGTGTCGGAGACACGACGACGCTCGTACTTGCACCACTCGTTGCAGCTCTGGACGTGCCTGTTGCGAAGATGAGCGGCCGCGGACTTGGCCACACGGGTGGAACAATCGACAAGCTGGAGGCGGTCGAAGGCTTCCATGTCGAAATCACCGAGCAGGAATTCACGGACATCGTCAACCGTGACAAGGTGGCAGTCATCGGGCAATCCGGCAATCTGACACCAGCGGACAAAAAGCTTTATGCACTTAGGGACGTTACAGCAACAGTCAACTCCATTCCGCTGATTGCAAGTTCCATCATGAGCAAGAAGATTGCCGCCGGTGCGGATGCCATTGTCCTCGACGTCAAAACAGGCGATGGGGCATTCATGAAGGACGAAGAGGATGCAGTCGAACTAGCACGTGCAATGGTTTCCATCGGAAATAATGTCGGACGCAATACGATGGCCATCATTTCAAGCATGTCGGAACCGCTCGGCTATGCCATCGGCAATGCGTTGGAAGTAAAAGAGGCCATCGATACGCTCAAGGGTGAAGGTCCGGAGGACCTCACTGCCCTCTGTCTTGAACTCGGAGCACAGATGGCGGTGCTCGGCGGTGCTGCAGAATCCCTCGATGAAGCAAAGGACAAACTGCGTGCAGTCATCGATAATGGCCAGGCACTCGAGAAATTCAAAGTGTTCCTTGCGAACCAGGGCGGTGACGCATCAGTCGTTGATGATGTCTCCAAATTGCCCCAGGCGAAATACCAGTTCGAGGTGAAGGCCGAGGACAGTGGTTTCGTTGAAGAAATTGCAGCCGAGGAAATCGGCATCGCTTCAGCCATGCTCGGTGCAGGACGTCAGACGAAAGAAGATGAAATCGATCTTGCGGTCGGTCTTGTACTGAAGAAGAAAGTCGGCGACCGTGTAGAGCAGGGCGATACGATTGCTGTCATCCATAGCAACTCCGAAGACATAAGGGAAGTTGAACGGAAAATCACTGATAACTATAAGATTGGTGAGAAGGAAAATAAAATCGAACTGATCAAACAGGTCATTACAGAATAGAAAAAGGCTCCCTCGGGGGCTTTTTTCATGCATTTTCATTTATTTTTACAGTGTTACCGATTTGCATTATAATGAAAGAAAAGATTTGTGGAGGCCAAAGATGATAACGAACTGGATACCTCAATATGAACTGATGGAGAAAAGCTATCAGGAGAAGCTTGACAGGCAATATCAGGCGCTTGACACCGATGAGATCAAAGCGGTTTATGAAGATGTATACTTGAACCCGAAGAGTGTAGATATGGAGTCCATCAAAGAAGTGCCCTATGTGACTCCCGATGAACTGGAAGGGGATATGCTTGATGATGTTGCATATCAGGCTATGGCCGAGGGGCAGGTGGCTGTCCTTCTGATGGCAGGCGGCCAGGGCACGCGTCTCGAGCATCAGGGGCCAAAGGGGACATTTTCCTTTGAGGGACGTTCGCTTTTCGAACTCCAGGCGGCCCAGCTGAAGGCGTTTGAAGAAAAGGTGAAGACGCCGCTGCAGTGGTATATCATGACGAGTGATGTCAACCATCAGGAGACGCTCGAATTTTTCGAGGCGCACCATCACTTTGGGCTGGAGCCCGGAAATATTCATTTTTTCAAGCAGGAGCACTTCCCGGCCCTGTCGAAAGAAGGGGAATTGCTGATCAGCGAAAGCAAGGACATCATGCTGACACCGAATGGCAATGGCGGAATATTTGGTGCACTGAAGCACAGCGGCATGCTGGAAGATATGAAATCCAGAGGCATCAGGCACGTGTTCATGAACAATGTCGATAATGTCGTAGTGAAAGTGGCCGACCCGCTGCTTATGGGTCTTCATATTCAAAATGGCAACGAAGTGACCTCGAAATCGATTGCACCAAAATCCGGGGAGAGTGTGGGGCGGCTGTGTCTCGTAAACGGTGAGAAAAGTGTGGTTGAATATACCGAACTTCCTGAAGGGCAGGGAGATGCTTTTAAAAATGGAAATATCGGCATCCATGTGTTCAGCATTGACTTCCTCGAGAAGGCGGCAGATGTCAAGATGCCTTATCATCTGGCCTTGAAGAAGCTGGAACATATGAACCGGACACTACAGGTCGTCAAAGAGGAAGCACTCAAGTTCGAAAAGTTCTATTTTGACGTTTTCCGATATGCAAAGACGCATATGACACTTCAGGTGGATCGCAAGGGGGAGTTCTCTCCACTTAAGAACAAGGTGGGTAAGGATAGTATCGAGACTGCCTACAAAGATCTTATGGATGAAGGCCTGATATGATGTTCATCCGCCAGAACGAACCTCCCAAAAATCTATACTGGAAGAAGCAGGGGATGGGCGAGAAGCTCGGAGATTCGCTGAAACACATTGTCCCCCTGTCCTTTGGGGAAGAAGTGGGGAACAGTGTAAGCCATGGCGTAGCAGCACTCATATTCATCGGACTGCTGCCGTTCACCTCTGTCTACATGTATGTGCAGGGAGGCACCATGCATGCGGTGGGCGGTTCGGTATACGTCATCAGCATATTGCTCATGTTTCTCACATCAACGCTCTATCATTCGATGGCGCATAATACCCAGCATAAGTACATTATGCGCCTGTTGGATCACAGCCTGATCTATGTGGCAATTGCGGGGACATACACGCCTGTCGCTCTTTCGGTCATCGGTGGCACCTGGGGGATGGTCACGCTCATCATCCAGTGGGCAGCGGCTGTTTTCGGCATCCTGTACAAAGTGCTCAGTCCGAAGGTCAATAACAAAGTGAGCCTCGGTTTCTATCTGGTCATGGGATGGATGGCGGTCATCTTCTTTCCGCATATATTCAATAATACCAACTGGATGTTTCTGCTCATGCTCGTGCTTGGTGGGGTGAGCTATACAGTCGGCGCATGGTTCTATGCACAGAAGACACGGAAATATTTTCATATGATATGGCACTTCTTCATCATTGTGGCAAGCTTCCTGCACTACGTGGGGATAGTATTCTACATTCACTGATGAATAGATATTCGCTTTTGATTTTTTTATTCAGTTTGTTATGATAGGTACTGTTGTTAAAATCAAAATTGGAGTTGATTCGATGAAAATTGTCTTTTACGGTGCGGGTAACATGGCGAGTGCCATATTCATTGGCATGATAGAGAATAACGTTGTGAAACCGGATCAAATCTATCTGACCAGCCGAAGCCAGCAGGAAAAGATCATGTTCTTCAAGGAGAATCTTGGGGTCAATGTTTCATATGACGATGCAGAACTGCTGGACGGTGCAGATTATGCCATTCTGGCCAGCAAGCCGCAGAGTTTTCCGGATGTTGCCAAAAGAATCCGTCCGCATCTTGAGGAAAAGACAAAAATCGTATCTGTAATGGCGGGTACACAGATCAAGACAATCCGGCGGGAGCTGAAGACGGAGAATCCGATTGCGAGACTTATGCCGAACACAAACGCGATGGTCCAGCACTCGGTGAGCGGAATCACCTATTCGGAAAACTTCCCGGACAAGGACGAACTGGTTGAACTCATGGAAAGCTTTGGTACGACTGTGGTCGTGGAAGAAGGCGTCATGCATAATATTACCGCAGCTACCGGTTCCGGTTCGGCCTTCCTGTACTATATATATGAAAAATATGCAGAAAGCCTGATGGAACTCGGGTTCGATGAGGAAGAGGCGCTGTTCCTGACACGGAACCTTGTGATTGGAGCCGGAAAAATGGTGGAGGACTCCGAACTGCCATTCAGTCAACTCAGAAAAAACATCACTTCCAAGCATGGTACAACAGAGGCGGGATTGAATGCCCTGGATGGAGAAGGAATTAAAGAAATACTCACTGCAACATTGAATGCTGCAGCGAGCCGCAGTGAAGAATTGAGTCAGGATGACGAATAGCATCAGAGCATAAATGTGTAGAATGGGGAATGCTTCATATAAACTGTATATGAAGCATTTTTTGTGAGGAGGAGCAAAGTGAAGACACTGTATTATAACGGCATAATCCATACGATGAAGGCGCCTGGGGACACTGTGGAGGCGGTTCTTGAGGAGGACGGCATAATTCTGCAGACAGGCGCATCAGCACTGGACAGCATGGCTGATGAAAAGGTGGACCTCCGTGGGAGGACAATGCTTCCCGGCCTCGCAGACACCCACCAGCATCTGATCATGCTGGGGAAGATGCTGAAATCCCTCGCGCTTCACGAGGTGCAGGATATAGAGGAAATGAAGCAACAGATCAATGATTTCGAATCCACACACGAGTGGAACCTGATACTTGGCTACGATGAAAACAACTTCCCGGACCAATACCGGATGTCCCATGATGAACTGGATGCACTGACTGACCGGCCGACACTGGTCACCCGGGTGTGCCAGCATGCCGGCCTGGTCAATACACGTGGATTGGAAGTACTGGGTCTTGATGGTTCGACAGAGGATCCCGAAGGGGGGTACTACGAACGCGATGAAGATGGAAACCTGACGGGCTGGGCGTATGACAAGGCATTCGAAGCGCTCAGGGCGGCGACGGTCGATGATGATGTGGAATCGCTGAGTGGGGATATCGAGGTGGCAGTGGATCATCTGTATACTTACGGCATCACAAATGTGCATACGGAGGACATGTCCTATTATGGTCCCTACGAGTTGCCGCTTGAAGCCTATATGAAGACGCTCGGGCCGGATAGGAAGAAGTTCAGGGTCAATCTGCTCAGGCATGAAGCCGTCTATGATGAAATGGTCCGGGACGAACCCGCCTTTCTCGAGGGTTGGGTCGAAAAAGACGCAATGAAGCTGTTCATGGATGGTGCCTTTGGGGGCAAGACTGCTCTGGTCAAAGCACCATATGAAGGGACGGAGGACCATGGCATCCAGATTCATTCGGTCGAAGCCCTCGAATCATTGGTCAGGAAAGCGCGGGCCAATGGGGATGCGATTGCCGTCCATGTCATCGGTGACAAGGCGTGCGAACTGGTGGTGGATGCGATAGAGAAGTATCCTGTTCCGGAAGGAAAGCACGACCGGCTGATCCACTGCAGTCTCCTGGACGCCTCACTGATCGAGAGGATGTCCAGACTGGCCGTCATCTGTGATGTCCAGCCCACATTCCTGACATCCGACATGCCATGGGTAGAATCCTATCTTGGACAGAAGCGGATGGAATACCTCTATGCCTTCAAGACGATGCAGGCGCACGGTCTCCTGCTGGGTGGATCATCGGATGCTCCGATAGAGGCGGTCAATCCGCTGCTCGGCATCCACACCCTGGTCACACGCAGGGGAGAGGCGGGTGTGTATAATGAGGATGAGCGCATCAGCAGGCATGATGCTTTCCGTATGTACACATACAATGCTGCGGCAATCATCAACAGGGAAGACCGGGCAGGGCTCATTGCTCCCGGCTATTATGCCGACTTTGCGATCTTCGACAGGGATGTCATGACTGTCGAAGCAGATGAACTGCTCGAAGCAAAAGTGGAAAGGACAATCATCGACGGCACAACCGTCTACGATTCACATAATTAGAAGGAGGGGTTTGATGGGTTTGAAAATTAGCATTTTTGGCGCAGGCCATGGTGGTATCACCGCCGCTGCAGATATGACTGAAAGAGGGCACACGGTCACTCTATACCAATCTCCGCAGTCCAAGAGGGATTTGAGCAGGATTGAAGAGACGGGTGAAATCAATTTCAACGGTTCCCCGGTCAAAATTCATAAGTTTACGAGGGAAGTCGCTGAAGCGGTGCATGACCAGGATGTGCTTATGCTTGCCATACCATCGACGGCCATTGAACCCGTTGCAGAAAATATTGCGCCATACCTTGAAGACGGGCAGTATATTTTGATCAACAGCGCAAGTGCAATGTGCAGTATCCGCTTCAAACGTGTACTGCACAATATGAAGGCGGATGTGGATGTCAAAGTGGGGGAGACAATGTCCCTTACGTATGCTTCACGTTATTTCCCAGAAAAGAACGAAGCACAACTCATTGCCTACAACAAACACAATTTGTTTGCAGCCTACCCTTCCCGACATACAGAAGAGATGCTCGAAGTGTTCAACCGGATGTATGATCACCTTAAACCAGCGGAAAATATCCTTGAGACGACACTCAACAACGGCAATCCGGAAAGCCATCCGGGACCATCCATATTGAATGCAGGGCGAATTGATTATGCCGGAGACGAATTCTATCTATATAAGGAAGGCATCACGGAGCATACAGTGAATGTCATCCACCGCATCGACGAGGAACGGCAGGCGATATGCAGGGCGTTGGGCTTTGAGGCCCTTTCGAAATCCGAGAGGAGTGTAAGGAGCGGCTATTTCGAAGATGGAATGAGCCTGCTCGAGCAGTACAACAGCTCCAAAGTGCTGCAGGATATTGTCGGACCGACGAATCTGGAGAACCGTTATGTAACTGAAGATGTATCCAACGGTCTGGTGCTATGGGCCAGTATAGCGGATATGGTAGAAGTTGAAACACCTGTGATGGATGCTGTCATCACATTGACGGGTGTGCTGCTTGGTCGTGACTACTTCAAGCAGGGCGTTACACTGGGCAAGCTGGGCATAGAAAAAACGGATGCTGAACAGCTGAACCAACTCATGAAATACAATCATACACGGGATTAGCAAAAAACCCTCTGACAGATGTCAGAGGGTTTTTCATTAGGAATTCTCTTCCCGTATATCCTTTTGGTAATAATCATCAGACTTGAAGAACTCGCGCTTCAATTCAATAATTTTCGGTGACAACAATATGACCGCTATTATATTTGGAAGTATGACAAAGAACAGGGTCAAGTCCAGGAATGCCCAGAGTACTGTGGCACCGCCTATTGCACCGATGACGATGGATACAACATAGACAGCTTTCATCACCGTGCCTGCCCAGAGTCCGAAAAGATACTCCGCCTGTCTGGCGCCATAGAAGACGACTACTGTAATTGTGGAGAAGACGAAGATGACAAGTGCGAGGGAGACGACTGAGTTGCCGATCGGCCCGAATGTTTCCCCGAATGCTCTAGCTGTAAGTGCTTCCCTGACACTGTCCTCGTGTGCGTCGCTATCCTGCCATACTCCTGTCATGATGACGACGAGGGCTGTAATCGTACAGATGATCAGAGTATCTACAATAATCTGGATGACAGCCCAGAAAGCCTGGCGGATCGGGTGGTCGGTTTTGGCTGCCGCGTGGGCAATCGGAGAGGTACCCAAGCCGGCTTCATTGCTGTAGATGCCACGGGCAAAGCCCCAGCGTATCGTCTCTGCAAGTACAGCTCCGGCCCCACCACCGAGTGCGGCCGTCGGATTGAATGCTTCAGTAAAGATGAGTGCAAAGGCATCGGGCACTGCAGTGATGTTCATGAAGATGATGATCATGCCTGCGATGATGTAGAAGCCGGCCATGAAAGGAACGAGGTAGGAAGTGACTTTCCCGATACGCTTGACGCCCCCAAATACGACAATGCCTACTGTAACTGCAATGATAATGCCGGTAATCAGTGGACTGAAATCAAAAGACTCCTCTATAGTGCTGGCAACTGAATTACTTTGCACCATGATGCTCGGAACAAGTTCTATAAGCAGGAAGGTCGCGTACCAGGCGGCAAGGATTTTCCCAACCATCGGCCATTTGATTCCATTCTTCATATAGTATGTAGGGCCGCCTACATATTCCCCTGCTGCGTTCTGCTCCCTGTAATGCACACCCAGTGCAGTTTCACCGAATTTCAGGGCCATCCCGAATACAGCGATGACCCACATCCAGAAGACAGCCCCGGGGCCGCCGAGCATGATGGCCACAGGGACCCCGACGATGTTGGCCGCCCCGATTGTGGAGGACAGGGCGGTGGTCAAAGTCTGGAAAGGTGTGATGGTTCCCTTGCCCTTCGTCTTTTTCCCCACCCTTCCTATAGTCTGTTTGAAGATATACAGGGGATAGACGAACTGGAAGAACTTCAGTCTGAAAGTGAGGTATACACTCGTAAAGAACAGCATGATAATGATGGGGTAGCCCCATAAAAAGGTCGATATTGCTGTAATGATCTCCATATGCTCTCTCCTCTAAACCAAGATTTTAAATTTATTCATCAGGAAGCGCATAGACGCTGACGCTTTGACTGTCGACAAGGAATTCTCCAAACCCTTCATCATCGATGGTCACCGTGTCCGAACGGTTTTCGGTGTAGTCCACCCATTCCTCACCGCTGTGTGCTTCGCCGACATACATCTTTTTGAAGCCTTCTTCCAAGCCGTTGGAAAGGATGACAGCACAACCTGAACCTTCGACCGCCTCTTCACCGAAGCGTACCCAGCCGATGGTGTCGGGGTGGTCGAAATAATCCTCCTGCTCCCCGAGGGCCCGTACGTGCCTCGCATGGAGCAGCGGATCTATCGCAGGAGCCATGCCTTCTTTGTCATAATCCCCATCGATTCCATAGTAGTCTCCATAGAATACACATGGATAGCCGTCACGTCTGAGGAGTATGAGGGCATAAGCCGACTGCTTGAACCAGTCATCCACAAAAGATTCGAGAGATTCGCCGGGCTGGGTGTCATGGTTATCGACGAACGTCACCGTATTCCAAGGATTTTCTTCTACGAGTGTGCCTTCGAAAATTTGGGTCAGATCATAGTTTTCTTTCTCATTTGCTGCCTCAAATAAATTATAGTGCAGCTTGACATCAAAAAGGTCGATATCAAATTCCACATCTTTCAGAAAACCTTCCTTGGCTTCAATGTCAGGGTTCCAGAATTCTCCGAAGAAGTATATATCCCGTTCTGCGTGTTCTGTTACTGCTTCGATGAACTCGGCGATAAACTTGCTGTCGATATGCTTCACTGCATCAAGCCTGAAGCCATCCACATCCAATGTGTCGGTGATCCATTTGCCCCATTCGATCATTTCCTCTTTGACTTCCGGGTGGTCGTAGTCTATGTCCGAATACATCAAATAGTCGAAGTTGCCGTGTTCCTCATCTACATTGTCGCTCCAGTCCTTATGTTCCCCTACAATCTTGAACACACCGGTGCGGTCTTCCTTCGCATCGTAGTCGACGCCGACGAAATGGTTGAAGTTCCATTCAAAATCGCTGTATTTCTTTTTTCGGCCAGGGAAGTTGAATTTTGTGTAGCCTTCAATATCAAAGGGTTCGGATATTTCCTTTTCCCGATCATCAGGGTCCACTTCTATCACCTGGAATGTTTCCGTGCCGTCGCCCCCTGCCTTGTGGTTCATGACAAGGTCGATGTAGATGAGAAGGTCCGCTTCCCTGCACGCTGCGATGGCTGCCTCCAGCTGTTCGCGTGTGCCGTACTTCGTCCGGATCTCCCCCTTCTGGTCGAACTCTCCCAAATCATAGACATCATATACGGCATATCCTTGATTGGAAGGGTGATCCGCCTTGGTCGGAGGCGGCAGCCAAACAGCGTCGACTCCCATGTCCTTCACTTCCTGTGCCCTCTCCTTCAAGCGGTCCCAGTGGGCACCATCGTCTGGCAGGTGCCATTCGAAATATTGCATGAGTGTAAAATTCATATCATTAAATTCCTTTCTTATAGTTCGTACCCAACATATAGCCCTTTTCGGATGCATGTAACCAAAAACTTCATTATATTAGTCTGAAAATATAAATAATTATAACATATAAAGCATCCGTTTTTTTCCTCAAATAAAATAAAATTGAAATCCAATCAGAGATACACAAAGTGTTTGGAACTTTTTTATTTTATAGATATCGGGATATGTTATCATGATAATATTGAATCTAGGCATAAAAGGAGAATTTAAATGGTCACTAAAGAACAAGTGGAAGAAATAGTTGGTAATATAGATGATCCGATACTTAATGTGCCAATTAAGGAAACAGGCGGCATTAGGGAAATCAGCATCAAGGAAGAAAAGAACCATGTGAGTGTCAAAGTCGCAATCGGCCGTCTTGGTGGTCAGGAACAGCTGGATCTTCAGATGAAGGTCGTCAACCTGCTGAAAGAGGAGGGTGCTGAAACAGTCGGGCTGCGATTTGATGAGCTTGATGAAGAGGTGATTGAAAAGCATCGTGGCACTTCAGGCAGCGAAGTCGAAAATCGTTTCAAGGACAACAATACCCAGTTCATCGCCGTAGCTTCCGGTAAAGGCGGCGTGGGGAAATCCACTGTCGCGGTCAACCTGGCTGTCGCACTCGCTGAGAAGGGCAAGAAGGTCGGCATCATTGATGCGGATATATATGGCTTCAGTGTGCCGGATATGATGGGCATTACTGAAAAGCCGGGTATTGAAGACAAGACGATCATTCCGGTCGAACGTTTCGGTGTGAAAGTCATCTCCATGGCATTCTTCGTCGAAGAGAACACTCCGGTCATCTGGAGAGGCCCGATGCTCGGCAAGATGATCAGCAGCTTCTTCAATGAAGTGGAATGGGGAGATTTGGACTATCTCCTGCTTGACCTTCCGCCTGGTACGGGAGACGTTGCATTGGATGTCCATCAGCTGCTGCCGCACAGCAAGGAGATCATTGTGACGACACCGCATCCGACAGCTGCCTTCGTAGCGGCACGGGCAGGGGCAATGGCGCAGCATACAGACCATGAAATCATTGGAGTAATCGAGAATATGAGCTACTTCGAAAGTGAACTGACCAATGATAAGGAGTATGTTTTCGGTAAAGGCGGCGGAGAGAAGCTTGCACAGGAACTGAAGGCTCCGCTGCTCGGACAGCTGCCACTCGGGCAGCCGGAATGGAATGAAAAAGATTTCGCGCCTTCCGTATATACAAAGGATCATAAGATCGGGCAAATATACAGAAATATTGCAGATAACGTAATCAAAGAGAGCGAATAGGCGCGGAGGAATCATAGTATGACATCGAAATACCTAGTCAGGTTTTATTTTAGAACACTTCTCCTTGGCATGGTGGTCACGGCCATTATAAGTCTGGTCACAGAATACCAGAATGTAACACGCTATTTGTTCGAGGGGCAGTTTGGTGAGTTCTTTGCCGGTCTGGTCTGGTTCCTGGGATATGGCCTTCTGATTGCTACGGTCAGCCAAGTCGCTTTCTTCATATATCTGTTTCTCCATCCTCTCGGTATGGGCATATTCAGGAAACTGTGGCCATATGTACAGCTTCTGCTCGTAATGTATGCTGCGTTCGACCTGTTCTATGTCAGGTTCTACAGGGTCGGTGCTGAAGCAGGCCAGGTATGGAGCTATATATGGATACCGGTTCTCGTCATCGTTTCAGGGTTCGTGGTGGCAAGATGGAAGGATAAGGAGTCGCCGGGGAATCAGTTGTTCATCCCGGCTCTCTTCTATATGATATTCATGACATCTGTTACGCTCATCCCCTTCATAACAGTTGAAGATACGTCATGGATCTATAGATCGGTGTTTACTCTGATCATTTGTAATGCGTTCCAACTGCTGATGCTCCCTAAATATATAGAAGCATCTGAAAAAGAGAAGGCAGAGCGTGGAAGAGTGACAAAAGCGGATCTCAATGAAGAGAAGAGAATCAAGAGGGAACAAGAAGAGCTGGCACAACGGAACAAGGAAAAATCGCAGGTCAAGAAAAGAAATGCAATGAATTATAAAAACAAAACAAGACAGAAAGACCGCCATGGCAAGTGATTGAGGGCAGTGCAGCGCACTGCCTTTTTATTATGGTGTAACACTACATTTTTAAAATTGAAAGAAGCGTTGACACTTGGACGTTCTACTTGGTATGATATGAAAGTCGCTGAAACAGAGACGACGAAACACAAGTGCTGACCGACAGATCACTTTAAAAAGAAATGAAAAAAGTGGTTGCAAGAGGAAAGTCAACGTGATATGATAGAGAAGTCGCTGAAAACGGCGGAGAAATATTAAAGAGTGAAGCTAGCAATCAAAAAGAAATAAAAAAGTGGTTGCAAACAGCTTGCTCAAATGCTACAATAACTAAGCAGTCAAAACAAAGAACATTGAAAACTGAATGACAATATGTCAACGTTAATTCCGAAAAAAACGAATGCTTCGGCATTCAACTTGGGCGACAAGTAAAACCGCAACGGAGTCAGAGAACTTCCAATTATGGAGAGTTTGATCCTGGCTCAGGATGAACGCTGGCGGCGTGCCTAATACATGCAAGTCGAACGCGCGGATCAGGAGCTTGCTCCTGTGACGCGAGTGGCGGACGGGTGAGTAACACGTAGGCAACCTGCCCATCAGACCGGGATAACCACGGGAAACCGTGGCTAATACCGGATAATCCTTTCCCACACAAGTGGGAGAGTTGAAAGGCGGCCTTTTGGCTGTCACTGGTGGATG
>NZ_JONV01000013.1 GCF_000712035.1 Salinicoccus luteus DSM 17002
GTGGAGACTAGCGGGATCGAACCGCTGACCTCCTGCGTGCAAAGCAGGCGCTCTCCCAGCTGAGCTAAGCCCCCATCATGTAAATATGGAATATAAGAGTCGGGAAGACAGGATTCGAACCTGCGACCCCTTGGTCCCAAACCAAGTGCTCTACCAAGCTGAGCTACTTCCCGTCAGTTACTGACGCGCCCGAGAGGAGTCGAACCCCTAACCTTTTGATCCGTAGTCAAACGCTCTATCCAATTGAGCTACGGGCGCATGAAACAAAAAAATAAAACGGCATGACCGCTTAAAAAATAATGGAGCGGAAGACGGGATTCGAACCCGCGACCCCCACCTTGGCAAGGTGGTGTTCTACCACTGAACTACTTCCGCTTAGTATTATGAAATTGAATATATGATGCGGGTGAAGGGACTCGAACCCCCACGCCGTTAAAGGCACTAGATCCTGATTCTAGCGCGTCTGCCAATTCCGCCACACCCGCATATATGAAATAGAGAGGAGTTTATCCTCCGATGTTTCCGTCGTCCGTCAACTGGAGTATGACTTTTTGTAAATCAGATGGTGCCGGCCAGAGGAATCGAACCCCCAACCTACTGATTACAAGTCAGTTGCTCTGCCAATTGAGCTAGACCGGCTGAATCATTAAGTTTTAAATGGTGGAGAATGACGGGTTCGAACCGCCGACCCTCTGCTTGTAAGGCAGATGCTCTCCCAGCTGAGCTAATTCTCCTGAAAGATGCGCTGTCCTGATTACGACTGTTTCATAATATCCTATATCAGCCGTCCGCGTCAACATTTTAAATCATTTTAATAGGGAAATAATACACCCAAATGGATATTTGGGCGTATTATTATATTTTTTCATTATTTTTGTCTCATATAAGGGAAGAGCAGCACATCGCGGATGGAAGCTGAATCCGTCAACAGCATCACGAGGCGGTCGATGCCGATGCCGAGTCCGCCTGTTGGTGGCATACCGTATTCAAGCGACTCGAGGAAATCCTCATCCATTTCATGCGCTTCATCATTGCCCGCTTCCTTTTCAGCAACCTGTGCTTCAAAACGCTTCCTTTGGTCGATCGGGTCATTGAGCTCCGTAAATGCATTTGCGTGCTCCCGGCCGACGATGAACAATTCAAAACGATCCGTGAAGCGGGGATCTTCCGGATTCTGCTTCGCCAATGGTGAAATTTCAATCGGGTGGCCGTACACGAATGTCGGCTGAACCAGCGTCTCCTCCACCTTCTGCTCGAAGAATTCATTCAGGATATGACCATACTTCATCGTATCCTGCACGTCGATGCCGTGCTCCTTCGCCAACTGATGTGCTTCTTCATCGGATGACACTTCATAGAAGTCCACACCTGTCTGCTCCTTAATCGCATCCACAATATGCACGCGTTTCCACCTCGGTGTCAAGTCAATCTGCTCCCCGCCATATTCGACGACCATTGTTCCATTGACATGCTCGGCAATATGGGCGATCATCTCTTCCGTCAGATCCATGATGTCATGGAAGTCCGCATACGCTTCATACAATTCTATCATCGTGAATTCAGGGTTATGGCGCGTGGATATACCCTCGTTTCTGAATACACGTCCGATTTCATATACTTTCTCAAGTCCGCCGACGATAAGGCGCTTCAGATGGAGTTCGATCGCAATACGCATGAAGAGTTCCATATCGAGTGCATTATGGTGTGTTACGAATGGACGGGCCTGTGCACCGCCTGCGATGGTGTGCATCATCGGCGTTTCTACTTCAAGGAACCCGCGCTGATTCAGATAGTTGCGCATTTCCTGGATGATTCTGCTGCGTTTGATAAACGTGTCTTTGGAGTCCTCGCTTGTAATCAGGTCAAGATAGCGTTTGCGATAGCGCTCCTCAACGTCCTTCAGGCCGTGATACTTGTCCGGTAGCGGACGCAATGCTTTCGTCAGCAGAGTGAATTCCTGCGCTTTGACGGAGAGCTCCCCGGTATTCGTCTTGAACATGACACCTTTGACTCCGACGATGTCCCCAAGATCCGCCTGCTTCCAGATATCGAATGCCGCTTCCCCGACCTGGTCCTTCCGCACGTAGATCTGGATCTGGCCGTTGATGTCCTGGATGTGGGCGAATCCGGCTTTGCCCTTGCCGCGCTTTGTCATCAGGCGTCCTGCAATGACCGTTACGGATTCCTCCTCCTTCTCTGCAAGTTCTTCTTTGGAAAATGCATCCCATTCCTCTTTAAGTACATCGGTGTATGCTGTACGTTCGAACTTTTCACCGAAAGGATCGATGCCAAGATCGATGAGCTGCTGCATTTTTTCTCTTCTGACGGTTATCTGATCATTTATTTCTTCACTCACTGATTTTCTCTCCTATACTATCATTTCATTTTGTGGTTCCGTTTGTTCAGCAACAAAATTGTCTATTGCGCATACAGCTGCCTCTCTCGTCTCCGCCCGGTTGATCGCCTTGCGCACATTGCCATTTCCCTTTATGCCTTTCAGGTACCAGGAGGCATGCTTGCGCATCTCCATGACCGCAATCTTTTCACCTTTGAGCTCGATCAGGCGGTCCATATGGAGCTTGAGGATCTTCATCTTCTCTTCGAGGCCGGGCTCACCGACCAGTTCACCCGTTTCAAGATAGTGCACCGTCCTATAGATCATCCATGGGTTGCCGAGTGCTTCCCTTCCGATCATCACGGCATCCACACCAGTCTCCTCAAGCATTTTCTGGGCAAGTTCCGGAGATGTGACGTCGCCATTGCCGATGACCGGAATGCTGACGGCCTCCTTGACCTGGCGGATGATATCCCAATCCGCTTCACCTTCATACATCTGCTCGCGTGTGCGGCCATGCATACTGATGGCGGCGGCACCCGCCTTCTCGGCCATTCTGGCATTTTCCACTGCATAGATATGATCACTGTCCCAGCCGATGCGCATCTTCACCGTCACGGGCTTTGATACATTCTCGACCACTGCACTGACCATATCGTAGATCTTATCCGGATCAAGCAGCCAGCGGGCGCCGGCTTCACATCTGATGATCTTGGAGACTGGACATCCCATGTTGATGTCGATGATGTCGGCCGTGGTGTTCTGGTCGACATATCTGGCCGCTTCGACAAGCGTATCCTTTTCCCCACCGGATATCTGCAGCGACATCGGGCGTTCATTTTCATCTATATACAGCATCTTCATCGTCTTTTCGTTGCCGAACAGGAGCGCCTTGTCGCTGATCATCTCTGCACATACGAGTCCGGCTCCAAACTCCTTGACTGTCAGCCGGAAAGCGGCGTTGCACACGCCTGCCATCGGCGCGAGGACGACTCTGTTTTCTATTTCCACATCACCGATCCTAAACATTCGTTTCACCCGCTTCAAGCGCTCTCCTCATCGCTTCTATCGTTTTCCCTGTGCCCGGGTGTACGACATCACCGGCAATTTCAGCCAGTGGTTCAAGGACGAAGCTGCGCTTGTGCATTTCCGCATGGGGGATGTTCAATTCATCCAGGGAGAGTTCAAGGTCCTCATAGAGCAGTATGTCTATATCGATTGTGCGCGGTCCCCACACTTCCTTTCTAACCCGTCCCAGGTCATGCTCGACCGACAGGACGACTTCAAGAAGGTCCAAAGGGGATATCCGTGTCTCAATCATCAGGCACATGTTCATGAAATCCGGCTGGTCGGTTTTCCCATAGGGCTCTGTTTCAAGGATGGAGGAGCGTCTGACAACTTCTATCGCTTCATGGTCATCAAGTTTTTGTATGGCGGACTCCAGGTTCGCCCTGCGGTCCCCCATATTGCTTCCAAGTCCCAAATATACAACAGCCATTAATCTTCCCGCTTTCTATTCAATGTAATGCTGACATTATCATAGTTGCCCTCTATCGGAGGGTTCATTTTGGTGATGGTCACTTCCGTCCCTACTATTTTATCATATTGGTCAAACAGTGCCTGCGACACCTTCTCTGCAAGATGTTCGATCAGGTTCACGGGTTCACCTTTGATGATTTCCTCTATCATCTGATAGGCTTCGCCATAATGGACGGTCTCTGTCAGGTCGTCTGTTGTCGAGGCCGGGGCGAGGTCGAGATGCATCACGACATCCGTGATGAAGAACTGTCCCAGCGTGCGTTCCGCATCGAATACGCCATGATATGCATACGTCTTTATGCCATTGATTCTGATGTTATCCATCCAGATCCTCCTTGAGCTTCATATAGGCATCCGCAATCTTCCTGTTCAGCGCCACATTGTGCACGCGCACCGCTCTGACACCCTTATCGATGCCGTATATCGTCGTTGCAGCGGTTGCCTCATCACGCTCCGATGCCTGTGTATCCTCTCCGGCGAGCGCTTTTATCATGCGCTTGCGGCTTGTTGCCAGAAGAATCGGGTAGCCTGTTGCCACAAGTTCTTCCAGACGGCGCATCACTGTGAGCTCCTCGGTGCGTGTCTTGACAAAGCCGATGCCCGGATCGAGCCAGATCTTATCCGCCTTCACACCATGCGCTTTCGCCAGGTTGACGGAAGCCGTCAGTTCTTCGATCATGTCCCGTACAACGTCCCCGTAGCGGCCGTGGGTGTTATTATGCATCAGAAAAATAGGCACATCATATTCACTGGCAACATCGAGTATCGTTTCGTCGTAGGTGCCGCGCCACTGGTCATTGATCATTGTTGCGCCTGCCTCGATTGCTGCCCGTGCCACATTTCCACGGAAAGTGTCGATGGATATATCCACACCGAGGTTCCTGATCGCTTCGATGACAGGAACCACCCGGCCGCTCTCCTCTTCTGCGCTGATTTCAGTATGGCCTGGACGGGTGGAATAGCCGCCGACATCTATGATGTCCACGCCCTCCTCCACCATCTGCCGGGCCCTCCCGACAGCATCCTCCACAGCGTGGTACTTGCCGCCGTCACTGAATGAATCCGGGGTGACATTCAGGATGCCCATAATCTGAAGTCGTTTCATACTATCATCCTCTATTCCACAATAATAGACATATTATAACATGTATGGCTGATGAAATATAATGGCTTCCGGGGAAAATAAAATACCATACCCCCAAGGGATATGGTATTCAAGATGACTGTTATCAGTCTTCGAAATTGAAGAGCGGCGTGGAGAGGTATCTCTCGCCATTGGACGGCAGCACAGTGATTACGCTCTTGCCTTTTCCAAGCTTCTTCGCTACTTCAAGGCTTGCCAGCACTGCTGCACCGGAAGAGATGCCGCCGAGTATGCCTTCCTTGGCCGCAAGTTCGCGTGCCCATTCCATCGCTTCCTCATTGCCGATCTGGATGACTTCATCGTAGATTTCGGTATTCAGCGTCTTCGGCACAAAACCGGCGCCAAGACCCTGGAGCTTATGCGGTCCCGGATCCCCACCACTCAGTACTGGTGAATCCTTCGGTTCCACTGCATAGATCGTAAGATCCGGATATGCCTCCTTCAACACCTTGCCGGCGCCTGAAATGGTACCGCCTGTTCCAATGCCTGAAACGAATCCGGCAACATCAAGACCTTCCGTCTGTTCGACCAGTTCACGGCCTGTCGTCTTCTCGTGGATCTCAGGGTTTGCCATGTTCTCGAACTGCTGCGGCATGAAGTAGCCATGCTTTTCAACAAGTTCTTCCGCCTTTTTGATGGCACCCTTCATGCCTTCGGCACCTGGTGTAAGAATGAGTTCTGCACCGTATGCCTTGAGCAGGTTGCGTCTTTCCTTACTCATCGTATCCGGCATGACCAGGATTGTCTTGTACCCTCTACTTGCTGCGACCATCGCAAGGCCGATGCCCGTATTTCCGCTCGTCGGTTCGATGATTGTCGTATCTTCGTTCAATACGCCTTCTTCCTCGGCGCGTTCTATCATGGAGAGCGCGATACGGTCCTTGACCGAGCTTCCAGGATTCATGAATTCCAGCTTCACGTAAATATCGGCCATGCTGTCGTCTGTCAGATTATTAAGCTTCACAAGTGGCGTGTTGCCGATGACTTCTGTAATGCTATTATAAAGTTTACTCATAACAATCTCCCTTTTATCCATACTTTTTCACTATGGATAACATACCATTTTTTGCTTCCCAAATCAATTTTAATGCGTGATGAGCTCCTGAAGTTCTTCCTTTTCAATCCATACTTTGTTGCGGCAGAAGTGGCAGTCCGCTTCAGCGCCGCCATCCTCTTTGATCATGGCGACGATTTCGGAAGGATCCAGGGAGGCGATCGCATTGATGAACCGCTCCTTCGAACAGCTGCATTCGAACTCTACCGGCATTTCATCCAGCACCCTCCAATTCTCCTGTCCAATCGCTTCGTCAATGATCTCCTGCGGTGACAGCCCCTGGTCGATCAGCTTGGACACGGGCGTCATTTCTTTTGCCCGTTCGTCCAGAAATGCCATCGTTTCATCACTTGCTCCAGGCATCACCTGGATGATGAAGCCGCCGGAAGCCTTGATTGTATTGTCAGGGTTGACCAGAACGCCAAGCGCCACGATGGAAGGAATCTGCTCACTGGCGTAGAAGTAGTAGGAGAAATCCTCTCCGATTTCACCGGAGACGATCTCCGTGGAGCCCGTAAAGTGCTCCTTCAATCCTATATCTTTGGCAACATTCACAAATCCGTCCGTGCCTACAGCACGGCGCACATCGAGCTTCCCGGCATCATTGAGCGGGAAGTGCACCTGCGGATTCCCGAGATAGCCGCGGACCTTGCCTTTTGCGTTGCTGTCGACGACGATGGCGCCGATTGGTCCGCCCCCCTGGACGGTTACCGTCACCTTCTCCTCATTCTTGAGCATGGCGCCCATCATAAGCCCCGCTGTCATCGTACGTCCGAGTGCCGCTGCAGCAGTCGGATAGGCACCATGCCTTTCTACTGCTTCATTTACTGTATCTGTAGTGTCTACAGAAAAAATACGAATTTCATCATTCATTCCAATCCCTCTGATCAGGTGGTCCATTGGAATTCCTCCTTATAAATCACCAAAAGTCGCCCGGAGGCGACTTGGCATTAGTTTCTTCGGTTATCTTCTTCCCACTTCTGTGCCTTTTCCCTCTGCCTGTCTGCAAAAGGATTTTCCTCAGTGTTGCGCTCCTGTGGGTATTCCCTCTGTTCAACCGGCTGCTCTCTGCGTTGTTCATCGTAGCGGGAAGTTTCTTCCTCTTCAACCGCATCACGTGATTCCGCTTCGTCTGAACGGTCGCTCAGGCCTTCTTTGACATCTTCATAGGATGGTCCGATCTTGTCATCTTCCGCATGGCTGTCATCATAATTGCGTTCCGGCAACTTGCCATGGTAGAAGAGCCCTTCGATCTGTTCACGATCCAATGTTTCTTCAACAAGCAGTGTTTCTGCTATGAGGGTGAGCTGCTCCTGATGTTCCATCAATATCTCACGGCAGCGTTCATACTGCGTTTTGACGATATGCTGCATCTCCTGGTCGATTTCATAGGCGATCCGGTCGGAATAGTTTGCGTCCGACTGCATGTCTTTCCCCAGGAATACCTGGCCGTTCGACTCTCCGAACTGGAGCGGTCCGAGTTTGTCGCTCATACCGTATTCAGTCACCATGCTGCGTGCGATGCCTGTAGACCTCTGGAAGTCGTTGTGCGCCCCTGTGGACACTTCACCAAAGTTGATCTCCTCGGAGACACGGCCACCAAGCAATCCGACAATCTTGTCTTCGAGCTCGGGCTTCGTCATGAAGTAGCGGTCCTCCTTCGGAAGCATCACTGCATAGCCGCCTGCCTGGCCGCGGGGCACGATTGTGACCTTGTGGACCATATCGGCATCATCAAGCACCATGCCGATGACCGTGTGTCCAGCTTCGTGGAATGCAACGATATTCCGTTCCTTCTCGGATATGACACGGCTCTTCTTCGCCGGTCCGGCGATTACCCTGTCTGTCGCTTCATCAACATCACGCATATCAATCTTGCTCTTATTCTGCCTTGCAGCAACGAGTGCCGCTTCATTCAGCAGGTTTTCAAGGTCTGCCCCCGAGAAGCCTGGTGTTCTTGCAGCAAGGGCTGCCAAATCCACCGTATCATCGAAAGGCTTGCCTTTGGAGTGTACTCTGAGCACTGCTTCGCGCCCTTTGACATCCGGACGGCCGACAGGAATCTGCCTGTCGAAACGGCCTGGACGGAGCAATGCCGGGTCGAGGATATCCGGTCTGTTCGTTGCTGCAATCATGATGATGCCTTCGTTCTCACCGAAGCCATCCATTTCAACGAGCAGCTGGTTCAGTGTCTGTTCACGTTCGTCATGACCGCCGCCGACGCCTGCACCACGCTGGCGTCCCACTGCATCGATTTCATCGATGAAGATGATGCATGGTGCGTTCTTCTTGGCATTCTCGAACAGGTCACGTACACGGGATGCACCGACCCCGACGAACATTTCTACGAAGTCGGAACCACTGATGGAGAAGAAAGGCACGCCTGCTTCTCCGGCCACCGCTTTTGCAATCAGTGTCTTACCTGTACCCGGCGGGCCGACGAGCAGCACACCTTTCGGGATCTTCGCACCGATGCGGTCGAAACGGCGTGGATCCTTCAGGAAGTCCACCACTTCGATAAGTTCCTGCTTTTCTTCATCTGCGCCCGCAACATCCTCGAAGCGGACCTTCTTCTTGCTCTGGTCATAGAGCTTCGCTTTGCTCTTGCCGAAGTTCATTACGCGGCCGCCACCGCCACCGCCGCCTTGCGCCTGACTCATCAGGAACAAGAAGAGGAAGAGGATGAGGAGCAGCGGAATGAACGTAAACAGCATGCTCGTCCAAGGACTCTGCTCTTCGGCAGGTTCAATTGTAAAGTTCAAGTCTTCCTGGGCTCTTGCTGTTTCAAGAATCTGATCCAGGTCCTGAGTGCTGTTGTACGGAATCACAGAGGTGAACGATTCCTGCTCATTCTGGCCGGATAGGCGGCCTTCAATGAGATATACGTTCTGCTCTGGCTGAATCGTGAGTTCTTCTATATTACCGGCATCCAGTTCTTCAAGGAATTCTCCATACTGGAGTTCCTCCTCAAGTGCTGAATCGCCATTGAAACTTTGAAATATACCAAACATTATGACTGATAATATCAATATCAGTACTATGTTACGGCCTACATTCTTAGGCATCCGTAAACCTCCATTTCTAGTACGACTAAAAGAAATAATACCATGATTTCACACTATTATTCCACTGTTTTGACTTACTGGTAAAGCTCAGGTTTCAATAGTCCGATATATGGCAGGTTACGATATTTTTCATCAAAATCCAGGCCATAACCGACGACGAAGCCATCAGGTATTTCCGTCCCTACATATTTCACGTCGACATCGAGCTTTCTGTTGATCGGCTTGTCCAGCAATGTCACTATTTCCAATGATGCTGCGTTTCTGTATTCAATCAGATCGATGATCGAATTCAATGTTGTGCCCGTCTCTATGATGTCCTCCACCACAATAACATGCCGGCCGTCCACAGAATTGGACAGATCCTTGAGGATTTTGACCTCGCCGGAGGATCTCGTTCCTACATAGCTGGAGACATCCATGAAATCTATTTCCAGATGCGTATCTATGTACTTGATCAGATCGCCCATGAACATGATGGATCCCTTGAGCAGGCCGACCAGTATCGGTGTCTTTCCCTCATAGTCTTCAGTAATCCGCTTGCCGAGCCGTTCTGCTATGTTCTGAATTTCCTCTTCAGATAGTACAACTTCGCTTATATCATTTCTCAGGCTCATCCGTAAACTCCTTTTCAATAAGTAATCGGCTGTTCTTTTCCTTGTTACCCATTATATTATAAATTTCACCCAGTGCAATAATTTGGTGGTCCGAATCCAGGATGACCGGCAATTTTTCCCGCTCCTCCCTCGGAATTTTCCCGTCGATGAAAATGCGGGAAAGCTTCTTGGTCCCTGTACCGGGTATCTTCATGCGGTCTCCGGCTTTCTTCGTCCGCACCGTGAGTGGATATTGGTCTGCTGCGAGCCTGGTGGTGATCCTGTACCCGTTGAAGGCATAACTGCCATCCCTCTCAATCCGCAGGATACCCACATTTTCATCCTTACCCTGTTTTCTGGTGATGTGATCATATGATATGACTATCCTTGCCTTGCCGGCCTCAAACGAAGCATTTGCCGTGTCCGAGGCGATGACCGCCATTATTTCTTCGATGTACCGGCGCCTCAGCTCCACTCCCCCGGCCTTCAGCCAGGTCTGCATGATGTAGAGCCTGATGATGTGCTTCTCGGCGTTGAAGGCGTGCCGCGGGAGGGTCTTCGACCGCCCTTCCAGAAAAGCCTCCGCTTTGGCTTTCAGGATCTCATCAATGTCAGCCATATCATCGCGCAGACGGATCAGATGGCTTTCCTGCAGGTTTACACTCTCTTTGATGGGAGGCATGAGGCGGTGCCGGATATAATTCCTTGTATAGTCGGTGCGGCTGTTTGTTTCGTCTTCGAAATAGACGATGCCATGATGCCGAGCGTACGCAGCGATGTCTTCCCGCGATACACCAATCAATGGGCGGACGACCCTGTAGGTCTCCATATCCCGTTCAGCTGGGATTCCCATCGCACCCGGGAGATGACGTCCGGAAAGGAGGGAGTGGAGAATGGTTTCATACTGATCATCCAGATGATGGGCCGTGAGCAGTATGGTGGCACCATGCCTCTTCATCATGGTGTCGAAAAACTGGTAACGGGCTTCTCTTGCACGTTCCTGGCTGAATGCATCCGATGGTATGTCCAAAGTCGTCATCTCGCATATATGACCGTACTGCTGTGCCATCTTCATTATGTATTCCGCCTCTTCAATCGAAGCTGTCCGCTGTCCATGGTTCACATGGAGAAGGATCAGCTGTCCGGAGGCGTATGCCTGTGTTGTCCTGAGTACATGATACAGCACCATCGAGTCCATCCCACCCGATATTGCAAGGGCGATCGTTTCATCCTGTTTCCATGGCCTGAAGAGCTCCATACTCTCACCCTTCTCAAAATAAAATAAGACGATTACTGGAATCGTCTATATGCCTATTTATTTTTTGCCTCTTCCACCACGACGTGATTCGGTCTGTCTCTTGATTGTAGACATACGGTCTTCGCTGTCTTTCAGGAAGCTTGAAAGTTTCTTTTCGAAGTCTTCAGGAGACGGATCCTTGCGTGGTTTCGGCTTAGGTTTTGGATCTTTGGCTTTTTTGATGGACAGACTGATTTTGCCGTCATCACCAACGGATAGGACCTTCACTTCAACTTCTTCGCCTACACTAAGGTGCTCATTGATATCCTCTACATACTGATCTGCAACCTCACTGATGTGAACGAGTCCTGTCTTACCTCCCGGCAATTGGACAAATGCACCGAAATTCTTTATACCCGTGACTTTCCCTTTTACTTTACTGCCCACTTCAACTGACATGTTAATATATTATCCTCCCAATTATCATTTAATCTTCTTCCATCATATCATTAAAAAGAAAAATAATCATTACATTATTGTAATGATTATTCCCCATCTTCCTCTTTTTCCGCTTCCTCCAGATTGGAGAGGTTGAAGACGATCTCCCCCTCTTCCGAAAGGAAGAATTCACTGCGTGCTATACGTGTAATATAGTCATCATCATTCAGCTGCCTGATCTGCTGTTCCAGATCCTCTGCTTCGGTTTTGCGTTCGTCGAGCACTACCTGGGCCTGGACCAGCTCTTCATGTATCAGCTGATTCTGGTTCTTCTGGTTAAAGGCAATGATGAGAAGAATTCCGACCACCAGCAGCAGCATGCTGCCGAATAGCAGGGTCCGCCTCTTTGCCACACGATTTTCATCCTGTTTCGTTTTCTTTTCTTTTTCACGTTTTCTAGTGTAATTGTTAATGACTTTAACAACTTTACTCACGGCACCACACCCTCAATTTGTCCGTTGTCTACCTTTAAAATACACTATAAACGTGCTGTTTGCTAGAGAAAACTGGAATCCTTTTCAATTTTCTGTTCTTTTATTATACGGTACATGCGGTCGGCGTCTTCCTTTTTCGCATGCGCCCCAAGCTGCACCACTTCCAGCGTGACGATTTTCCTGCCAAATTCTATCTCGACGATGTCCCCGACAGAAAGGTCCGTTCCTGCTTTTGCCGCTCTGTCATTGACCTTCACCCGGCCTTCATCGCTGATTTCCTTGGCGAGTGTACGCCTTTTGATCACCCTGGATACTTTCAGGAATTTATCAAGTCTCATCCCTGTCCCCTCCTTCTTTTAGAATATCTTCCAGCGCACGTTCATGATGGATCGTCTCCTTCATCCATTCCAATACAATTTCACCGTATGCCTTCTCGTACTTCACCTTCTCCTTCTTGCCTTCTTTCGCCTTCGCCTCGGACCATACCCGGCTCAGGTCATCAAGCGATTCCACCGATGCTTCACCGAACACATGCGGGTGGCGTCTGACGACTTTGGCATTCAGGCTGTCCAGCACATCGTAGAAGTCGAAGTATCCGTTCTTCTTGCCTATGGCACTATGGAGGGCAACTTGAAGGAGGATGTCTCCAAGCTCCTCGACGATTGCATCATCATCCTGCCTCTCAATCGCTTCAATCAATTCATACGACTCTTCAATCAGATGGCGTTCAATCGATTCATGCGTCTGCACCTTATCCCACGGACACCCCTCTTCACTGACAAGTATATCAAATATTTCCGTCATATGATGGATGTCACGCTGTGCCATGCTGCTGTCCTCGACACGGGGGATGTAGAGGCAGAGGAGGTTGCTCTGTACGTCCAGGTGATCGATCTCATGAAGCGCCATGCTGTGGATCTGTTCTTCAGCACTGCCCGCAGCGTCCACGATCTTCACTCCGGTCTCTGCCGGATAATAGTCCAAGAGGGAGATTTTGGCCTCCCCGAGGCTGTACTGGTCATAGACCTGTGTAATCAGCGTATGCTGACGGTAGTCCAGCTCTCCTGCTTTGAAACTCGTCCCATCCAGCACCTGGAACCCTTCGTTGACAGGGATTTTGAGCGTGGTGATGACCGCGTCGATGAAGCTATGGCCGCCGGATATTGCCAGTGCCACTTCCCCATTCCTCTCCCGCTCGATCAGAAGTTCCGTCGTCGTTTCATAGAAGAGGGGATGCCCCGGTACCGCATAGAGCACATCCCCCTGCTCCGCTTCTTCCATGAGCGCTGCCACTATGGCCTCATAGGTGGATTCGAAAGTCCCATGCTGTTCATACATGTGGTCGAAATCAACCAGTTCCACTCCAAGCTCAGCCAGAGCCGAAACCGCCGGATGATCCTTCGTCCGCAGGTGGATGCGGCCGGCATTTTCCAGGCGGCGCCATATACCGAGCGGCATCTGATCAAGGTCTGAGCTTCCGAGGCCGATTATTTCTATTTTCTTCATACTGCTTCCTCCATTCTGCTATCCTGCACTGCCTCCAATATGTCGACAAGCTGGGACACATCCCGGCTGCGGATCGTGATCCTCATCTCCCCGTCCTGCACGGATATGTTCATGATGCGTCCATACTCCTGCGTATCCATGAACAGTTTCTCACCGTCAATCTGGCCGGTCGCCTGCTTTGAGACATGAAGATAGAAATTGCGCTTATCCTCTTTGACATGATAGATGCCGAACATCAGTGCATGGACCTTGATCCGTACGAGCTGCAGCAGACGCTCCACTTCCACCGGATATTCACCGAATCGGTCCAGAAGTTCATCTTCGATATCACGCACTGCTTCTATCGACTCCGCCTTCCTCAGCCGTTTGTAGATGTCAATCTTGGATTGCTCATGGGAGATATAGGAGGCCGGGATATAGGCATCCAGCGTCACATCGATCGGTATGTTGACCGGTTCCGGTTCCGGCTCCTCACCCTGCTTCTCCTTGACTGCCGTCTCCAGCATTTCGGAATAGAGTTCGTAGCCGACCGAATCGATGAACCCGGACTGGTGTTTCCCAAGCAGGTTGCCTGCGCCGCGGATGTTCAGGTCGCGCATCGCAATTTTGAAGCCACTGCCGAGCTCCGTATATTCCTTGATCGCTTCAAGCCTTTTTTCAGCCACTTCGGTCAGCACCTTATCAGGCTGATGGAAGAGATAGGCATAACTGATGCGGTTGCTCCGCCCTACACGGCCGCGCAGCTGATAGAGCTGGCTCAGTCCGAAGCGGTCGGCATCCTCGATGATCAGGGTATTTGCATTCGGGACATCGACACCCGTCTCGATGATTGTTGTGGTGACGAGGACATCATACTCGCCATTGACGAAAGCCATCATCGTCTCCTCCACTTCCTTTTCATTCATCTTGGCATGCATGACACCCACTTCTGCATCAGGCACCATGGCTTCAACGTGCGCCTTTTTCTGATAGATCGTGTCCACACGGTTATGCAGGTAGAATACCTGGCCGTCGCGTGCGAGCTCCCGCTCTATCGCCTCCCGCACAAAATCCGCCTGGTATTCGAGCACATACGTCTGGACCGGGAAACGGTTCTCTGGGGGCGTTTCGATGACGGAAAGGTCCCTTACCCCAGAGAGGCTCATATGCAGCGTCCTTGGAATCGGCGTTGCAGTCAGCGTCAGCACGTCCACATTGGTCCTCAGCTGTTTGATCTTCTCCTTGTGACGGACACCGAAGCGCTGCTCCTCATCGACGACAAGCAGCCCAAGGTCCTTGAACTGGACATCCTTCCCGAGGATCTTATGCGTACCGACCACGATATCGACGGTCCCCTTCTTCAGACCCTCCTTCGTCTTCTTCAGCTGTCCCGGAGTCCGGAAACGGCTCATCATATCCACATTGACCGGGAAATCTTCGATGCGCTCAATGATATTTTCGTAATGCTGGGCTGCGAGTATGGTCGTCGGCACAAGGAAAGCCACCTGTTTGCCATCCTGCACCGCCTTGAAGGCTGCACGTATCGCGACTTCCGTCTTGCCGTAGCCGACATCCCCACAAAGCAGCCGGTCCATCGGACGCAGGGATTCCATGTCCTTTTTGATTTCATTGATGGAAGCCACCTGGTCGGGCGTCGGTTCATAAGGGAAGCGTTCTTCGAAGGAGGACTGCATATCCGTATCGTCGGAAAAAGAAAATCCTTCAGCCTGGCTCCTTTCCTGATACAGCTTGATGAGCTCTTCGGCAATTTCATTCACATTGGCTTCGACCTTCGCCTTCGTCTTCTTCCATTCCGTGCCACCGAGCTTGTGCATCTTCGGCTGACCGTCATCACTGGCGATATATTTCTGCACGAGGTCCATCTGGTCAACCGGGATATACAGCTGGTCGGTACCTTTATACTGCAGTTTCATATAGTCATTATGGATGCCGCCGACCTCAAGCGTCTCGATGCCGAGGTAGCGCCCCACTCCGTGGTGGACATGCACCACATAATCGCCGACATTCAATTCCTGGTATGACTTGATCTTTTCGGCATTGGAGATCTTCTTCGCCCGCTTCTTCTTGCGGGCGGTCTTGTTGTACAGTTCCTTGGAACCGAGTACAGCCACCTTCATGAAGGGCAGTATAAAACCTTTGGACAGTGTGCCCTGGGTCAGAACGATGCCCGAATCGGTTGGAATCTCTTCGATGTAGCTCGGTATCTTCAGGTCCTCAAGCAACTGGTGTGTCTTGTCGATTTCATCCTCATCACGGAGGACGATGTTGATCATGTAGCCATCATTCAGCATCCTTTTGAGGTTTGATGCGAGTATGTCGTACTGCCCATAATAGATTTCAGTCGGCCGCACCGAAATTTTGACGATGTGCCCCATTTCCACAGGCATGCTTTTCGTAAAGAGGGTGAAATAGGTGCTGCCACGGAGGGAGAGCAGGCGTTCATACTGGCCTTCCAGGAAATTTCCGCCTCCCCTGAACATCCGCCCCGCTTCCACCATCGATTCATAGTAGCTGCTGACCGAATTGAATTCCGATTCATAGGCTGCTGCCATATTCTTCACTTCGTCGATGATGACGCGGTGCCCCTCACTGATGTAGTCGAGTATGGAGATGCCGCGGTCAGTAAGCAGCCTGCTGTAGTGGACGAGATGGTTGAATGTCTGGTCCGGATGCGTGACGGTATCATAGTACTCATCCAATGCTTCCATGCCCGCCTGGTCGAGTTTCTCCCGTGTCTCATGGTAGAGGCCCTCTATTTTTTCAAGCAGCTGCTCGCGTTCCCCCCGTTCAATGATATATTCTGCGTGCGGTTCCATTGTAATGGAACTGATGTTTTCAATTGAACGCTGGGTTTCCGGATCGATGGACCTGAGCGAATCGACTTCATCATCAAACAGTTCAATCCTTACAAGCTGTTCCGACATGTAGATGTCGATGATGTCACCCCGTACTGCGAAGTCACCGAAGTGGACGGCCTGGTTCATCCTTCTGTAGCCGAGGCTCACCAGGTCCTCGATGAACTGGTCGTAATCGAGTATGCTCCCGACTTCAATCGTCTTTTCATAGCTGAGCAGCTTCTCTTTTGGCATCACCGGCTTCAGCAGCGCATGTACAGGTACGACAAATAGCCCCGGCTCCCCGTGGGCCAGAGCAAAAAGGCTGCTCATCCGCGACTTCATAAACTCCGGACTCTGCTTGGCATGATTTTCTATCATGATGTCACCGACCGGGAAAGTATGGACATTATCCATCATATCCATCAACGGATTTGCCAACTTTTCCATCTGGTGGTTGTTCTGGACGAACAGTACAATCGGACGGTCTTCCGCCTGTACCAGTTCATACAGCAATGCCGGTTTGAAGTCATCGTTGATGCCAGTGACCATCATATTCAATGCGTCCTTGTGTCCGGCGACTTCAAGGAAGCGTTCATCGTTCTGGATTTTTTGAGATACTTTATCATTCATCTACATCACCATTATATTCCGTCATCACTTCTTCGAATGGCTCCGTTAAAAATGCAGCCGCTGCCTCGGAAGTGCGTGTGATGACCTTTTCTATCAGAGGCTGCTCACTTTTGGGGAACCTGGCAAGAACATAGCCGGGTATGGATGCACCAGGGGCAGGACGGTCGATGCCGATTCTGATCCGTTTGTACTTTTCAGTCCCCAGATGCTGGTTGAGCGACTTGATGCCATTGTGGCCACCGCCACTCCCCTTCTTTCTGAGTCTCAATCTGCCGACAGGCAGATCGAGATCATCATACAGCACCAGAATATCTTCGACATCCACCTTGTAGTAGTCGAGGAGCGGACGCACACCTTCGCCACTCAGATTCATGAAGGTCTGGGGTTTGACGAGCATCACCTTCTCGCCCTTATGGTAGCCGACGCCGATAAGACATTTGAATTTCTTATTCCCCATTTCGATTCCGAGCGTATCAGCCATACGGTCCACGGCCATGAAGCCGATATTGTGCCTTGTGTTGTCATACTTTTTCCCTGGATTTCCAAGTCCAATCACGCATTTCATTTCCATCACCTCATACAACGTTAAAAAAGGCGATGGGAAATCCACCGCCGTGATCATGCATAATATTACTCTTCGTCTTTGTTCTCTTCTTCGGAAGCTTCTTCAGAGTCTTCTGATGCTTCTTCAGAGTCTTCGCCTTCAACCTCTTCGCCCTCTTCGCCTTCTTCAGGCTCCTCTTTCTGAGGTGGAACGACTGTAACGACCGCTTCTTCATCTTCGTTCTCGATTGTGAAGTTGCCTTTGGAGCGAAGATCGGAAACGTAGAGCGTATCTCCGATTTCCATATCCTCTACATTGACTTCAAGGGATTCCGGTATATTGTCCGGTGTTGCCGTAACGGAAACTTCGAAGATAGGGTGCTCGAGCACGCCGCCTTCTTTAACGCCCGCAGCCTCTCCGACGACTTCGATGGCTACATCTACTGTCACTTCGGACTTCATGTTGATTGCTACGAAGTCGATGTGTGTAATCTGGTTTTTAAGGGAATCGAACTGGTACTCAGTTACCATCACCTTTACCGGTTTGCCGTCGACATCGAGGTCGATGACGCCGTTACGTCCAACTTCGCGGATTACTTTGATGAATTCATTTTCATCTACGGCTACAGGAGTGTTCTCCACCTGATAACCATATAGAATTGCAGGAATCTTTCCTGTCGTGCGCAGTTCAGTTACTTCTGAGCGCTTTGTCTTGCCTTCTCTATTCGTTGTGGCCAAATTTGCCATGGTATAGTTCCACCTTTCATTTACAGACAGTTTTCAATATGTCTTTTAACACATAGCCATGCATAATAATAGCATATTACCCGGGGCTTTGTAAAAAAAACATGTTATTTTTCAATTAATTATCAAAGAGTATGCTTACGGACTCTTCCTCATAGACGCGGACGATTGCCTGGGCCATCAGTTCACCGACCGAGAGTTCCGTAATCTTGTCGCTTTTCTTCTCTTCAGGCAGCTGGATGGAGTTGGTGACGACCAGTTCCTTGATGACCGATTCCTCGATTCTGGAAATCGCCGGTCCTGACAGTACAGGGTGGGTACAGCATGCATAGACTTCTTTGGCGCCTTTGTCCAGCAGGGCCTGTGCTGCAAGTTTCATTGTCCCGCCGGTATCGATGATGTCATCGATGATGATTGCAGTACGCCCCTCGATTTCTCCAACGATGTTCATGACTTCCGCCACGTTCGGTTTCGGGCGCCTCTTGTCGATGATTGCAATCGGAGTCTTCAGACGATCCGCCATCTTGCGTGCACGGGTTACCCCGCCATGGTCCGGAGAGACGACGACGACTTCGTCGAAATTGAGGTCCTTGTTCTCCATGAAATAGTCGCTCAGGATCGGCACTCCCATAAGATGGTCGATCGGAATGTCGAAGAAGCCCTGAAGCTGCGGTGCGTGGAGATCCAGGGAGATGACACGGTCGGCACCTGCAGTTTCAATCAGGTTGGCAACGAGCTTTGCAGTAATCGGCTCACGGGAACGGCTCTTTCTATCCTGGCGTGCATAGCCATAGTATGGCATCACGATGTTGATCGTTGCTGCAGAAGCACGCTTCAATGCATCGATCATGATCAGCAGTTCCATCAGATGCTCATTGACCGGCTGGCTTGTGGACTGGACCACAAACACGTCGCATCCGCGGACACTTTCTTCTATATTGATCTGGACCTCTTCATCGGAAAAACGGTTGACCTGGCATTTCCCCAGTGGAATTCCGATATGATCGGCAATTTCTTCTGCGAGCGGTTCGTTTGCCTTCAAGGAAAAAAGACGTAGATTTGAGTTCTTATACTGATTGCTAGAAGCTAACATGTTCATCCTCCATTAATTATCTTTTTTATAATATCCATCTTTTGTCGTCTGCCTGTTTCTAGCAATAGCAAGGCTGTCTTCAGGCACTTCGTCTGTAATTGTCGATCCTGCTGCTATGAAGGAGCGGTCTCCGATGCTGACCGGGGCAACCAGGTTTGAATTGCAGCCGATGAATGCATCCTGTCCGATTTCCGTCCTGTACTTGTTCTTGCCGTCATAGTTCACGGTGATGGTACCACAGCCAATATTGGCACGCGCACCGATGGAAGCATCCCCGATGTAGCTCAGGTGCGATACTTTGGACGCGTTATCAAGCTTGGACTTCTTCACTTCGACGAAGTTTCCAATCTTCACTTCTTCCCCAAGCTCCGACTGGGGTCTCAATTGGGCGAATGGTCCAACCTTCGTGCCTCTTCCCACCTTCGACTCAGTGACGACGGACTGCCTGATCTCCGCTTCGTCCCCAATGATGGAATCCTTGATTTCAGAACCGGATGAGATGACAGCATTTTTGCCGATCTTCGTTTTGCCACGAATGATGGCGCCCGGATGAATGACTGTATCGACGCCGATTTCGACTTCCGCATCGATATATGTCGCCTCCGGATGAATCAATGTTACGCCATTCTGCATATGTAGCGTATTGATACGTTTTCTCAGGATTGCTTCGGCGTTTGCAAGGGCGACTTTGTCATTGATGCCGAGCGTCTCTTCGAAATCAGGTGTCACGTAGGCTTCTACACGCGCACCCCTGTCGCGCATGATGGAGATGACATCCGGAAGATAGTATTCATTCTGGGCATTATCGTTATCCACTTTCTCAAGTGCTTCGAACAGTGTACGGTTATCGAAGATGAAAGTTCCGGAACTCACTTCTTTTATTTCCCGTTCAGCGTCAGCAGCATCCTTCTCTTCCACAATGCGTTTGACAGAGCCGTTCTCCTTCCTGATGATCCGCCCATAACCGAATGGTGTCTGGGTGCGGGAAGACAGGATGGTTGCCTTGGAACCGGTTTTTAGGTGATAGTCCATGAACGCCTGCATCGTCGTTTCGCTGATGAGCGGCGTGTCACCGCACACGACCATTGTATGTCCGTCCTTATCCTGAAGCGTGTCCTGCCATTGGCGCACTGCATGCGCAGTACCGAGCTGCTCTTCCTGGATCGTCTTATGGATACTCTCCCCCAGGTAGTTGCTCACTGTCTCGGAACCATGCCCAAGGACAGCATAAATTTCTGAAATGCCTGCTTCCCTCAAATTGCCAATGACATGCTGAATCATTGGTGTGCCACATACTTCATGCAGCACCTTGTACTTTTCAGACCGCATCCGTGTGCCTTTTCCAGCTGCCAAGATAATTGCTCTTGTTTGCATAGTGTCCCTCCATTTTATAACTATCCTAATTATATTTTAGTGAAGAAGGAGTTTCAAGGTATAAGAGAATATAATCACAAGCTTCTCCTCATAAAAAACCCGCAAAGCCTGCGCTTCACGGGTGAATGCTACTTGTCCTCTTCAATTTCAAGTTCGCCTTGCTTCGGTGCATCCCTGTGATGTGCTTCATCACGCGCCGCAGCGTCCTGGGATGGGTCTTCGATTGTTTCTGCCGTCTCGGTTGCAGCACCATCCTGGGACCCTTGCTGTTCCCCGGATTCTTGTGGTTCGGGATCTTCCGTCTCATCATAGACGCGCATGACCTCTTCCTGTACATGCTGCCGCATGTCGGAATGGATTGGGTGCGCGATATCACGAAACTCCCCATCCGGCGTCCTCTTACTTGGCATGGCGACGAATAGTCCATTATTCCCTTCAATGACCCGAAGGTCATGGATTACAAATGCATCTTCAAAAGTAATGGATACGAGTGCTTTCATTCTGGTGTCTTGGTTGTTCACTTTCCGCAGTCTTACATCTGTTATTTTCATCGTTTGTTCCCCCAATAATAGTTATTGTTGGATCGAATGTGTACTGCTTCAGCCACCCAGATTATTCGTTCGCTTCAGATGCGACAACTTCTATTTCCACCTTCACATCCTTCGGCAAACGACTGACCTCTACACATGATCTTGCTGGTAGTTTACCCGAAAAGTAGCTGCCATAAACTTCATTGATCAGTGGGAAGTCATTCATATCGCTGATGAAAATTGTGGTCTTCACCACATTTTCATAGCCGAGCCCTGCTGCCTCCAGCACATGGCCGACATTCACCATCACCTGCTTCGTCTGTTCCTGGACATCCGCAGAGACGATCTCCCCTTCGAGATTGAGCGGAATCTGACCTGAGGAATAGAACATCTGGCCGACTTTCATTCCATGGCTGTATGGGCCGAGTGCTTCCGGTGCTTTTGAAGAATTGATGGGTTCCATTGTTTAAAACTCCTTTGACTGTGAATTGGATGCTTTGTTTCTTCTTTCAATATACTCCAAACAGTTGCCTTCTTCTACCAGGAAGGACTGGTTGAACTCGTCGATCTCAGATACCTTCAGCAGTGAAGTGTAGTCGGTGAAGCGTCTGTTCTCCACCTGCTTTGCTTCTACAAGCACACTGACGCCGACCACTTCCGCAGAGAATTCCTCCATCAGATTGATGACGCCTGAAATCGAGCCGCCTGCCCGAAGGAAGTCGTCCACGACCAGCACTTTCGAACCTTCCTTCAATGTCCTTTTGGACAGGACCATCGTTTCTATCTTCCGTGTAGACCCTGAGACATAATTGACGGAGACTGTGGAGCCTTCGGTCACTTTATTATCTTTCCGTATGACTGCCACAGGTACATTCAGCTTTCTTGCAACGGCGTTCGCCAGGGAAATCCCCTTCGTCGCCACCGTCACGACGGCATCAATCGTCTCATCACCATACATTGTCGCAATCAGCTCGCCGATATCGCTCATCAGATGGGGATTGCCCATAATGTCCGACATGTACAGATAGCCTCCCGGGAGCAGCCGGTCCTTCATCTTCAATATCTCCATGAAGCGGCCGACGGTCTCCCGTGCACGCACATCACTGATTCTGGGCTGGAAGGTCACGCCGCCGCCTGCACCGGCCGTCGTCTGCACTGTACCAATCCCCTCGTTCTCAAAAACATCTTTGAGAATGCGTATATCCTCACTGATGGAAGACTTTGCCTGTGTGAACTTGTTGACAAAATAAGTGAGTGGAATCAGCTGGTTCGGATGCGATGTGAGGTGCTGGGTCATAAAGACCAGACGTTCACTGCGTTTGAATTTCATAAGATAACTCCTAATACCGTATTTAATATAGTGATGTTACCATAAAAGTTCGGTTTTCGGCAATCACCCAAGCAATCTCACTTTATAAACTTCGTTACAGCAGCCCTTTATTGCATTATAGAGGTGGGTCGCCTGCCTCTCCTTATGTGCAAATCCGAAAACTGTCGGCCCACTTCCGCTCATCATAGCACCGTCTGCGCCATTGCCAAGCATCGTATCGATCAGTTTTCTGACATCCGGGTACTTCTTCATCGTCACTTCCTGCAGGTCATTCTTCAGGACCTGCATCATCAATGGGTAGTCCCTGTTCCCTATCGCTTCGACCATCTTCGGAGAAGCCGGTGCATTCCTGCCTGGCTGCAGAGCCTGATAGATTGTCTTTGTCGAGACATTCACCCTAGGTTTTGCCAGCACTACCCAGGCATTCGGCGGTTTGGGCAGATGCTCTATCTTCTCCCCTCTTCCTGAGGCCAGAGCCGTTCCCCCATACACGCAGAAGGGAATATCCGATCCGAGCTCGCCGGACAGTTCAGCGAGCGTATCGATATCAAGTTCCAGGTTGTACAGGGCATTAATGCCCCTGAATGTCGCAGCAGCATCAGCAGATCCACCGGCGAGTCCGGCAGCAATCGGTATGTTCTTCTCTATTGAAATGGTCACCCCACTGGTGATGCCATATGTATCCAGCATGAGCTCCGCCGCCTGATAGGCCAGGTTGCGCCGGTCCGATGGAACATACTGGTGTTCAGTTTCAATGACTATTTTCCTGTCAGTCCTTTTCTCAAAGGAGAGCTGATCGTTCAAGTCGACGGTGGTCATCACCATATTTACTTCATGATATCCATCGTCCCTTTTATACAGTGTATCCAGAGTCAGGTTGATCTTGGCTGGTGCTGTTTCAAAATGCATGCTTTCACTTCCATTATACGGTCATTTTTGTATCAGTTTATCATAAATCCACTAGATACAATATGACTTTGGGGCATCTATTTCTCCTCATCACTCATACGCTTTCTGAAAGCCCACATGACATAGAGAAAGCTCACAATTGTCCAGGCCAACAGAATGAGCAATGGCACCGCTGTTTCTTCCCCATGCAGGGAAATATTTTGATACAGTGGAAGGTAGTCGGTTAGCCGTCTGATGAAATGGTCCGAATCCGGTACGACCGTCTCGATCATTGGTGTGAAACCGAATATGAACATTATCGGCAGCAGATAGACTGAGGTTGTAGCCACACTATCAACGGTCAGCCCGACGGCTATGCCGACGTTGAGGAAAAATAGTGCCAACAGAATCAGACCTCCAATCGAAGCAATCGACCACTCAAATGCCACATCCATGATGAGGAAGGATATTATGAGCGAAACGGCAGTCATCAGAACAACGACGAGGCTCTTGCCGGCCAATATATCCAGCATCGATGCTGGTGACTGCATCAGCCCTCTCAATGTATTCTTTTCATTTTCCTCAGCCATCATGGTCATGATGCCGCTGCATAATATCGCCGAAAACGCGACGCCGACAATAAGATATACAAGCATTGCGGGCAGGGCCTCTTCTCCCCCTCCCATCCTCGAGTACATGAATGCCAGAATAATAGGGAGCAGTATTGTCGTGAAAAGCATTGCGTTTCTCGTGAACTCTTTCAGATCCTTTTCAAATATTGCCATGATTCTTCCTGTATTCATATTAGACAAGCTCCTTTCCGGTTACTTTTTTGAATACTTCGCCCAATGTTGGATAGTCGCTTTCTATATTGACGGCTTCCGGATCGAATAGGGCAGTTTCCAGCTGTGTTCTATTTTCTTTGGATCTCTGTATATGTCTGGTCGTTCCATTTTTATACGTTATATGCATCTCATTGGTCTTGTAGGCTTGCCTGAGCGACTCCGGAGAACCCATTTCGGTGACTGTTCCATTGTTCAGAAAAGCAACAGTATCGCAAAGCGCTGTCGCCTCGTCCATATTATGCGTCGTCAGCATGATTGTTGTGCCTTGTGCCTTGATTTTAAGAAGCATGGCATGAATGCTCTCTGTCGTGGCAGGATCAAGGGCACTTGTCGGTTCATCAAGGAAGAGCACTTCCGGTTCATGAAGGACCGCCTTGCACAGCAGTATGCGCTGCTTCATACCTTTGGACAGATCCTTGACCCTCTTATTGATATGTTTTTCCAAACCTACATCTTTCAGCACCTGATCCACTTTCGTCTGCTCTGTATTGTATAGCTTTCTGAAAAGTGCCAAGTTGTCCTTTACAGTGAGGCGCTCATACAATGCGCTGTTGTCGGAAAGTATGCCCAACGACTTTACATATTGTGTACTATTGAATGATTCATGTGACTGGCCCAGCACTTCAACCCGGCCCTCCGAGGGTTCGAGTTCGCCTGTCAGTATTTTGATGGTAGTCGTCTTTCCAGACCCACTCGGTCCCAACAGACCAAACACTTCGCCTTTCGCGATTTCAATCGTCATACCTTTCAGCGCTTCTTCATTGCCAAAATGTTTCTTCACTTTTTCCAAGATGATTACTCTATCCATGATTCAACCTCCACCTTTCGATGATTCCATTATAGGAACTCCATAAACCTGCAGCGATGGATTCCCTTTGAGATGTTGAATAATCGGGGTGGATTGTGGATGGAGAAAGATGGAGGGTGAACAAATCCGGCTGAAATGTACTCATTTCAGCCGGATTGTACTAGTGGTGCAGCAATAATTCCTGGATTTCATTATATTTTGTCCTGGACAAGGGAATCTTGGTCTTTTCCGGATTATCCATAACCACCGAATATGTGTTTTTCGACCAGGAAATAATCTCCTTCACTTTTTCCAAGTTGATGATGTATGAACGATGGCATCTGTAGAAGCCGTAGCTTCTCAAATCTTCGTCTATCTGGGCAAGTGTACCTTCCATCACAAACTTTTCCCGGGAAATATTTAGCAGAACCTTCCCTTCATTGCTTTCTATATATTCTATATCTTCAAGATCTATAAAAATCGTCTTATCCTGATATTTTGCCTTCAGCCTCTTGAGCTTAACATTTGGCTCCTCTGAAGTATCATCTGTCGCCACTGGTTTAAGCCCCTGCTCATTAAGCTTACATATGTCTGGTGACAGTACAAATGCTTCTTCTGTGCTCTGAGTAATAATCACCATGGCTTTGCCCGTCCGCTTCATCTGTTGGAGCGCTTTATGGAATAGATGGATGTTATTGACCGTGGCACTATGCAAAGGATCTACCGCAAGGATATTTTTCTGTGAAGAAATCATTGCATGGATATAACCCATCCTCTGGATAACTTCTTCAGTACATTTGGAAAGTTGTGTCTTCTGCCAAGGTTCGAGCTCGTATTGTCTGATGATATTTTCAACCTTCAATTCGCTGCCGTGCCACTTTGCAATGAATCTGAGCTGTTCGCGTACTGTCAGACGGTTATAGGATGGCATTGAGCTCTCGAGTAAGAAGATAGACTGTGAATTTTTCACCATACCGGTGATTCTATTGATATACCCCACCGGCATCTGTATAACGGCTGATTCCCCTGGTTCAAATGCTATTGTCTGCTCGTTCTCCTTACCGATCACTTCGGAAACTCTGATTTCATTCATTCCGCTCACCTCAAAATCCGATTGTATGTATATTATATTATAGTTGCGTTCTTCTGCTTCCACAAATATGGTTAGCGTTTAAGTCAAAAAGGTTGAAATCTGATTCGTTTAATGTAATATATAAAAAGTAAGTTACTTTTTATAACTAGAATATATCTTAATGGAGGTATCATTTATGGTCAAAATTGGAATCATTACAGGCAGCACGCGTCCTGCGCGGGTTAATCTGCAGGTCGCAGAATGGGTGAAGGATTTCGCAGAAAAGATGGATTTGGATGCACAATTTGAAATCGTTGATATAAAAGAGTACGACTTCCCGATGTTCAATGAAGATGTACCGCCTGCCATGGCAAATAAGGAATACTCCAAGGATACGGTAAATGCGTGGTCACAGAAGATAGATGAACTTGATGGCTTCATCTTCATCACACCCGAGTACAACAAGAGCATTACTTCTTCACTGAAGAACGCCATCGACTACATTGGACCGGAATGGGCGAACAAGGCAGCGGGCATCGTGGGCTATGGTTCCACACTTGCAGTCGCAGCAACACTGTCCCTGCGCCAGATACTCGGCAACCTGAACATCGCGACAGTAACACCATTCGGTGCCTTCAGTCTATTCACCGATTTTGAAAACATGACGACTTTCAAACCCGCGGAGATACACAATGGGACGATGGAAAATGTCATTACAACGACAGTGAACTGGGCCAAAGGGCTCAAAACAATCAGATAGCAGAAAAGGACAAGCTGTCGCTTGTCCTTTTCTGTGTTCGATAAAAAAAATAGCCGCCATCTCGGGATGGCGGCCGCCGTTCGATTATTGGATTACAAATGCTTCTCTCTCTTCATTATAGAATGTCACTTCAACGTTTGATGTCAATACATCCGTATATGTATATGACACTCTTTCAAAGCTATGTTCCTCCTGATCGAGTTCTACGACGAAGACAGAAGGATACGTTTCTCTAAGAATACCCCGTCGTTCAATCAATTTCTTGCGTCCTCCATTTGCACGGAGTAAAACTGGATTCCCCAATTGACAATCAAGAATATTTTTGATGTCGACTAAAGTTTTTGGCATTTGGCCCACCTCACTACATCCATTATAGCAAGTTTACATAATTCTGTCAAAATTCCGAGTAAATTCAGTCAATTTTCAGATATCCCCGCTTACTTTAAGCTCCGGAAATGCCTTAAGGGCATTATATATTTTTTCGAAATCCTCCGTAGAAAGACTCTCGCCGCGTCGTTTCGGATCGATGCCCGCCTGCTCGAGCATCTGATGAATGGAATCTTTTTTCTTCTTTCCATCTTCGAAGATACTCGAATAGTTGTTGAGGATCGTCTTTCGCCTCTGCCCGAATGCACCACGTGTCAGCTTGAAGAATAGCGCCTCATCCTCCACTTCCACTTTAGGGTTCTCACGGCGCACCATCTCCACTATGATGGAATCCACATTCGGCGGTGGCATGAATACGGACTTGGGAACATTTTGAACCACACGTGCTTCTGTAAAATAATCGATTGCGATGGACAACGACCCATATGTTTTGCTGCCCGGTTCCGCACTGATCCGTTCCCCCACTTCCTTCTGCATCATGACATAGAAGCGTGCAATCGGGAGATTCTGCTCCAGAAAATTCATCAGTATGGGCGTTGTGATGTAATAGGGCAGATTTGCAACGACGATCACTTCATCAAATTCCGAAAATTCTTCGGCAATCGTCCTTCTGATATCCGCTTTTAATATATCCTCATTGATCACTTCAATATTGTCGTATGGGGAGAGCGTATCTTCAAGTACGGGGATCAGACGCTGATCGATTTCGAAAGCGACCACTTTGCCCGCACGCTTCGCAAGCTGTTCGGTCAATGAGCCAATGCCCGGCCCCACTTCTATGACACCCGTGCTCTTCGTGATGCCGGCCTTGTTCAGCACTTCCCTGATGACATTCAGATCGACCAGGAAATTCTGTCCAAGACTCTTCTTGAAGGTGAAACCATGATCTGCCAATATTTGTTTCGTTCTTCCTACTGTCGCAATATCCTTCATTCTATTCACCTTTTAATTCATTTAGTATCCGTTCAATCTGTGCATGCTCAATACTGTATCGGTTCAACTTCTTCCTCAACTGCCCTGCATTGGCATAACCGATGTTCAGCCGATTGCACAAGTAGGTCCGGCGGTTTGCAGCTTCCTTGTTTCCCGACAGTCCCCATCCAACCATGTCCTGAATGGTGATCTTCTCTTCATAATCCGACGCGCCTGTATACACTTGTGAGAGACTTTCGATGATATCCTCCACAGCCGCATGCTCTATCCCGATTCCCCCGTTTCTTCCCTTCGCCTTGGCCCGGGGCATGAAAGCCTCTTTAATGTTCGGGAATCTTTCGAGTATCGTATTGCGGATCTTCTGTCCGGGATAATCCGGATCGGTAAATATGATTGCACCTCTCGTGGCCAGCGCCACCTCTATTTCACGCATCACCGTTTCGTCGATGGCTGAACCTTTCGTCTCGATTGTTTCACAGGAAACAGCTTCATTCAGACGCCTAGTATCATCCCTGCCCTCGACGATGATGACTTCCTTTATTACCGGTCTATCCATGTATGCACCTCGTTTCCATAATATCATATTTTTCATGTAAAAAATAAAACCACCGTCAGCGCGGTGATTTTATTTCTATATCTTAAAAAGCCTTTCGGCATTTTCGGTTGTCTGCTTTGCCAGCTCCTCATAGGATATCTCCCTGAGTTCGGCTATCTTTTCGGCAACAAGCTTCACATGGGCCGGTTCGTTCCTTTTTCCACGGTATGGATGTGGGGCCAGATACGGCGCATCCGTCTCCACCAGAAGTTTGTCGATTGGCACATGCTTGGCGATTTCTTTTGGATCCTGGGCATTCTTGAACGTCACAGGTCCGCCCAGGGAAACGTGGAAGTTCATATCGATGACTTCATCTGCAATCTCAGGAGTCCCGCTGAATGCATGCATGATGCCTCCGACTTCATGGGCACCTTCTGATTTCAGGATTTCAACACAGTCCAATGTCGCTTCACGATTATGGATGATGATTGGAAGATTGACACGTTTGGCAAGTGCGATCTGCTTTTTGAAGACTTCCTTCTGGATATCATGCGGAGACTTTTCCCAATGATAGTCGAGACCCGTCTCACCGATGCCGACGATCTTTTCGTGACCCGACAGCTCCTCGATCCATGCAAGGTCCGCATCTGTACAGTCTACGGCGTCCACCGGATGCCATCCGATGACTCCGTATATGTTGTCATATCGGTCAATCAGGTCCATCGTGCGTTCAATCGTCTTCCTGTCGAAACCGACGACCACCATCTTGCCGACACCCGCTTCTTCCGCGCGTTCGATGACGGCCTCCAGGTCTTCATCATACTGGTCTGCATTCAGATGTACATGCGTATCAATAAGCATGATATGCCTCCTTATTTGACTGTACTGCCATTCTCGATTCCGCTTGGCACTGATATCAGCGTCAAATGATTGCCCTTCTCGGCTGTAAGGATCATGCCCTGGGACAATTCTCCCCGAAGCTTCACCGGCTCGAGATTCGTCACTACAAGCACTTTCTTGCCGACGATATCCTCAGGTTCATACGCCTCACGGATGCCGCTTACAATCTGACGCTTCTCACTTCCAAGGTCCACCTCGATTTTGAGGAGCTTGTCCGCTTTCTTGATGCCTTCTGCATGAATGACCGTCGCAACTTTGATTTCCACCTTGTCGAAATCCTTTATTGTGATCTTCTCCGCCTCATCTGTTTCTTCATCTTCTTCCTCTGGGGCATCCGGAGTCATAAGATCTTTGATATGAGAGACTTCCGCCTCCACATCCAGACGCGGATAGATCGGTTCCGGTTTCGCAATCATCTGGCCTGCTGTACGGATGCTTCCGTACGACAGGATGGAGTCGAATGTCTGCAGCGATTCATCCGTCACGTTCATCTGTCTGAAGACCTCTTTTGGCCCATGTGTCAGATATGGCTTCAGGAGGATTGCGATGATGCGGATGTTTTCCGCCAGGTGGACCATGACACTGCCCAATGCTTCGCGCTCTGCCTCGTCTTTTGCGAGGACCCATGGCTGTGTCTCATCAATATACTTGTTCGTACGGCTGATGATCGTCCATACGGCTCTGAGCGCCTTGTTGAATTCCATCTCCTCCATGCTTGCCTCATAGAGTTTGACGTTCTCGTATACAGTACTCTCCAGGCTTTCATCAAATGCATTGTTGTGTCCTGTGTAGTCAGGCAGATTGCCGTCGAAGTACTTGTTGATCATGGAGATTGTACGGTTGACCAGGTTCCCGAGGTCGTTTGCCAGGTCATAGTTCGTACGGTCGACAAAGGCTTCCGGTGTAAAGACGCCATCAGAACCGAATGGCACTTCACGCATCAGATAATAGCGGAGCGCATCAAGACCATAGCGATCCACAACCGTTTCCGGATAGACGACATTGCCTTTCGATTTCGACATCTTGCCGTCTTTCATCACCAGCCAGCCGTGGCCGAGTATCTTCTTCGGCAGTGGCAGATCAAGTGCCATAAGCATGATCGGCCAGTAGATGGCATGGAAACGAACAATCTCCTTGCCGATCATATGGAGGTCCGCAGGCCAATATTTCTGGAACAGACCGTCATCATCCGCCTCGTAGCCGAGTGCCGTAATGTAGTTGCACAGGGCATCAATCCATACATACACCACGTGCTCCGGGTTGGATTTGACAGGTATGCCCCAGTCGAATGTCGTGCGGGATACTGCCAGATCTTCAAGACCCGGACGGATGAAGTTGTTCAGCATTTCATTCCTGCGGGATTCCGGTTGGATGAAGCCCGGATTTTCCTCATAGAACTTCTCGAGGCGTTCTGCATATTTACTCATTTTGAAGAAGTAGCTTTCTTCCTTAACGAGTTCCACTTCATGACCACTTGGCGCCATGCCGCCGATCATATTGCCGGCATCATCCCGGTAGACTTCCTCCAACTGGGTTTCTGTAAAGAATTCCTCATCTTCGACGGAATACCAGCCTTCGTATTCACCCAGATAGATGTCACCCTGCTCGTAGAGCTTGTCAAATATCTTCTGGATTGCAGCCTTGTGGCCCGGGCTCGTCGTACGGATGAACTGGTCATTGGTGATTTCCAGAAGCGACCAGAGGTTCTGCATATATGCTGCCATATCATCCACATATTTCTGTGGCGAAATGCCCATTTTTTCTGCTTTTTTCTCTATTTTCTGGCCATGTTCATCAGCACCGGTCAGATAATAGACATCATATCCGCGCATGCGCTTGTACCTTGCCATGACATCGCATGCAATCGTTGTATAGGCGTTGCCGATATGCAACTTTCCACTTGGATAATATATCGGTGTGGTGATATAGTAAGTTGGTTTCTCCATGCTCTTCCTCCTATTTGTTCATCTATTAAATATAACTAATATAGCGGTTTTTTTCAATAATATCAGTGGTTTATATTGGCACCTGAGGAAGCAATATGCTATAATCAGCAAGAACTCAACAGAGAACCGTCATATGTTTATTGACAATTGTTGGGAAATATGATAATTCGATGTTTCATTAATTTTATCTTGGGTAACCAATCTAGATACTGATCCTCCCTTTTCATGATGTCTTCTTGGACATGGATAGGAAGGTGGCATAGGGTAAGTGGATGAATGAAATTATGGAGGGATTCTTATGAAATCAACAGGGATTGTACGTAAAGTGGATGAACTTGGACGGGTGGTCATCCCTATAGAACTGAGGCGTGTACTTGACATTGAAGTCAAGGATGCACTTGAAATATATACGGATGACGATACAATCATTCTCAAGAAATATAAACCACAGATGACATGTGCCGTCACTGGAGATGTCTCGGAACAGAACATGCGCCTTGCAGACGGCCGCATTATTCTGAGCCAGGAAGGCGCAGAGAAGCTCATCGAAGAAATACAGTCAAAAATGAATAAGTAATGCATAAAAAATAAGCGGCGACCACCGCTTATTTTTTTGTTTCATGAAACTCGTCATAGACATCCTGCTTCTTCAGCCCGCGGGCTTCCGCCACTTTCTTGATTGCCTGCTTTGGTGTCAGCCCCTCTTTTGTGAGTGCCTCCACATGTTCGGCCACTGGTATGTCGAAGTGTACCGATTCTGCTTCTGCTCCCTCGATGACGATGACGAACTCCCCTTTCAAAGGGACCTTTCCGCCCAACAGCTCCAGCATTTCGGAGGCCGGCCTTCTTATATGCTGTTCGAATTTTTTCGTGATTTCCCTCGATATGCTGACCATCCTGCTTTCATCAATATCTCTGATCATTGCCACTGTATCTTTTATCTTATGGGGCGATTCATACAGCACAGAGGTCAGCTCATGGGCCATGATTTCCTTCAGCTTCTTCTTCCGCTTCCCCCCTGTCTTCGGCAGAAAACCGAAGTAGGTGAATTCGTATGAGGGGATGCCACTTGCGACAAGAGCCATTGCAAACGCGGAACCTGATGGGATGACCACGTGTTCAAGCCCTTCATCCTGCATTCGGGCGACCAGTTCAAAACCGGGATCGGAAATGACCGGCATTCCTGCATCACTTACCAGGGCGAACGTTCGGCCATCATGCATCTCTTCGATGATCCGGTCTTCCACTTCCTCCTTATTGAAATCATGATATGCCCTGAGGGGTGTATCGATATCAAAATGTGTGGTCAGCTTCCGTGTTGTACGTGTATCCTCGCACAGTATGACATCTACGTTTTTGAGCGTCTCAACCGCCCTGTAGGTCATGTCTTCGAGGTTGCCGAGCGGCGTCCCCGTGATATAGAGTTGCACATCCATCCCTCCTGATCAATGCCAGCTTTTCCTGTCTGGACAGTTTTTTTATTGCATGCTCGCGCTTCAGCGCTTCACTTCTTGTATTATGTGCTTCATGATACATGAGCTCGACCGGTCTCCGGTTGCGGGTATACTTGGCCCCCATGCCACTGTTATGCTTCTCCAGCCGCTTGGCGACATCTTTTGCATAGCCGGTATAGAGTGTATCATCGGCACATTTCACGATATAGACGAAGTGCTCAGCCATAGTAGACCGCCATCATCTCGTCCGTATAGTTTCCCTGTGTGTCATAGATATAGAGCGGTGGCAAAACATCCGCATAAGCCTGACTGTTGAATATGGCCTCTACCAGGACAAACAGCGCCGTCCCGGCTGAAACGTCATTATAGACATACTGGATCCGACGGACGCGGAACCCAGCATTAAAGAGCTCATTCACCACTTCCATACTCCGTTCTGCACGATGTACCATATAAAGCCGGCCCTTATTCTTCACCAGGAACCGTGCCGCTCCGATGACTCCCTTGAGGTCGATATGGATTTCATGACGGGCGATGCTGTGGGGGCCTTTGTCCTTTAACGGCTGGTTGTTCGTGAAATACGGCGGGTTTACTGTAATGACATCGAATGTGGAATGCTGATACATCTCCCTAATGTTGCTGATGTCTCCCTGGCAAAGCTGAATCTGCGACGTCTTTCCATTCATCTCGATGCTGCGTTTTGCCATATCAACGAGTTCGGGCTGGATTTCCACCCCTTCAATTGGCAGTCCCGTCCGGTGCGATAGCAATAGCGGAATGACCCCATTTCCGGAACATAGATCGATGATGCGACCATCCCTCTTCAAAAAACGTGTGAAGTTTGCCAACAGCAGCGCATCCACAGAAAATGAGAACACCGCCTTGCTCTGGATGATCTTCATCGATTCCCTGAATAGCTCATCCACACGTTCGCCTTCTTTTAACATGTCTTCACCCTCAATAAATAAAGCGGCCGAAGCCGCCTAGTTGTTCCTATGCTGAAGGAAGCCCTGGCAGAACAGACAGTCCTCGCCATGGCGGTGTGTACCAAAATGGATGCTGCACACATGGAAACCTTCATCATAGAGGTTGTTTAAAGTATTCTGTTTGAATGACTTCGCTTTCTCGGATTCTTCTTTCGCCAAAAGCTGCTCGTAGTTGTCCTTCTCCATCTGAAGGCTTACATTCTCCTCCACAAGACGAACCGAGAGCTCCTTCAGCGTCTGAAGCTCCTCATACATATGATTCATATCCGCTTCGAGTTTGCTGATGTGCGTAAACAGGCGTTCCCGGTCCATTACTGCACCCCGCCGGCTGCATTCAATTCATCACAGTGATATTCACGTATATAGTCATCCTTATACTTCACTTTCACGACCAGATCCAGTATGTTCATGCCGATTACAACTGCACGCCCATCAGGCGTCTCGATCGTCTGTCCAACATCGGGCATCTGCTCTCGTGCATCTTCGTAATATTCATCTTCATAATTCAGACAGCACATCAGGCGGCCGCATGCCCCTGAAATCTTTGTCGGACTCAGCGACAGATCCTGGTTTTTGGCCATCTGTATGCTCACCGGAACGAAATCTCCAAGGAATGTCGAACAGCAGTGTGCGCGTCCACATGGACCGATGCCTCCAAGATATTTAGCCTCATCCCTTACGCCGATCTGACGCAATTCGATGCGGGTCTTGAAGCGGGTCGCCAGTACTCGCACAAGGTTCCTGAAGTCCACCCTTTCATCTGCTGTGAAATTGAAAATGAGCTTCTTACGGTCCATTGTATACTTGGCGTTGACGAGCTGCATGTCGAGTGCTTCCTGTACGACAGCTTCCTTGCAGAAACCCAGTGCTTCCTGTGCCAGAGATTGGTTGTTATGGAACGTCTCCACATCTTCTTCTGTTGCTTTGCGGATGAACCTGCCATCCGGCTCCACAATATTATCTTTTGAAACACGGTAATTCGATTTCACAACACGCAGCATTTCAATACCACGCTTTGTCTCTGTGACAATGAAGTCATCGCGTTCGACTATGTCTTCCTTCGCTTCTATATATATATTATCGAAATAGTCCAATTGGGTAGCAGTGATGAGTTCTATCATAATCATTCAACCTTTCGAGCAGATAACCATACTTTCAAATACGAGCATTGGATGCACATTGGATTGGAGCAGACGGTTTGCAGTCTGAACTTCCTCCAGCATGTGCGACAGCTTTTCCACACGCTGCCCTGCTTTCATATTTTTCACTTCATCCCCGAATGGTTTGAAATCTTCGAGTTCCAGCAGTTCATGCAGACATTGTCTGATATAGCCATCAATCATCTGCAGAAGAAGGGCATGATCCCTTTTGCTATGGCACAGGTCGAGCATCGGTCTGATCTCTATCAGTACCAGTGGATGATTCCCGAGCCATTTTGCTGAAAAATCCATCGCAGCCTGCCTCAGACTTGAAAATGAATCCTCAAGATCTTTGACATGCTGGGCATTCAGAGCCAATATATCTACGGTGGTAAGCTCTGCTTGGCTCAATGAATCCAGCATCTTTATACGGTCATCACGCTCTCCTTTAATATGGATGTGCTGAGCCCTCGAGTGGATGGTGGGAAGTATGCTGCTTTTATCTATGGTAAGCAGAATTGCAATCGTTTTGTCCGGAGGATCTTCAAGAAACTTCAAAACGCTATTTTCCGCCTGAGGTGTCAGCTTTTCAAAGGCTTCAATCACATAGACCTTATACTCGGATTCCGTCGGTTTGCGGTTCATTCGCCGGACGAGATCTTCAATCGCTTCCTTCTTGATACTCGTTTCTGAAGTCTCAAGATAGAAGTAGTCCGGATGATTGCCTTCTGAAATCAGCCGCGCATTCCTTGGTGTATGCCCAAGGATATTCAGTGCAAAATATTCACTATAACGCTTTAACGTCTCTATCGCGTCCCCTTCAAACATGTAAGTATGACTCAATCTGCCATTTTCTATAATTCGATTCAACTGGTTTTCAACGATGCTGTTTTCAGCCTTCATAGCGTCTCACTCTTAAAATCTTTCAAATTGTTCAATGGGCAGTACAAATACTGTCGCGCCGCCCACTTCAACCTCGACCGGATATGGGATGTAGGAGTCTGCATTTCCTCCCATTGGTGTGACTGGAGCCACTGTCTGCTCCCGATTCCCACAAGTGTCATCGATCAGTGTGAGGAGTTCGTCCACACGTTCATCTCTGACACCACAAAGGAACGTTGTATTTCCTGCCCTCAGGAACCCGCCTGTCGTAGCCAGTTTTGTACTCCTGAAGTCATTTTTAGCCAACCGATCAGCCAACCTTTGACTGTCATGATCCTGTACAATTGCGATTATCATTTTCATGACTGATTCACCTCTTGATTCAAGTATTGGTTAATTATGTTTATCGCATCCTCCATCACCCTATCAGGCGACTGGCTTGCATCCACTGTTTTAATGCGGTTCGGATAATTTTCTGATAATTCATTATAACCCATAACAACATCTTTATGAAAGTCTATTTCTTCGGCATCCAATCTGTTGTGGTCCCGTTCATTACTGGAAATGCGCTCAAGTCCGATTTCAGGATCCAGCTTCAGATAGATTGTCAAATCCGGCATATGGTCTTCTATTGCGAAACGGTTGATATCCATTATTGCTTGAGTCCCTAGATGCCGCGCATAACCTTGATAGGCGATGGAACTGTCTATAAAGCGGTCGCACAGGACGATTTTGCCTGTTTCCAGCGCCGGAATCACCTTTTCTACAAGATGCTGGCGTCTGGATGCAGCAAAAAGCAATGCTTCGGTCCTTTCGTCCATGTCGTTCCCTTTTGCCAAAAGGATTTCCCTGATCATTTCGCTTATCCCTATGCCGCCAGGTTCCCGCGTCATGATCACTTCATGTGACTTGGAAAGATATTCGAAAACCCGGGCGATGAGCGTTGTCTTCCCCGAACCTTCCGGTCCTTCAAAAGTTATGAAATGGCTCATTGATTACCCTCATTACTGTAGTATTCTATATTGTATTTTATACCTTCTATTCTAACACGATTACGCAGATAGTGCTTAATCGATTTAAGGTGTGCCCGTGTGATCAATTCGTTTTCATGGACGAGCGGAATGCCGGGCGGATAGGGGACAATACTTTTCACGCATCTCTCTCCCTCTAATATATCGACCTGTACCTGAACCGGTTCAGGTTTCCTTGCCCTGAAATCCATTATCCCGATACGTTCGATGAGCGGCGAAAATGGATACTTGTCCCCTATATGAAACAGTGGAAGGCAGAACAGAACACCTTCATCCGTCACCATCTCCGGGTAGATATGAAGATCAGTGAAGACATCGTGCAGCATGAAAGGAGTCAACTCCTTATGTCCCAGAAGAAGCTTTGCTGGATCATCCTGCTGACTCACCTGAAGTCCTGCTTTTTTCATGGTTTCAATCAACAGCGCCCTTTTCTGAAAGAATTCATCAGCTGAATAGTTCCTATAGAACACGTGTGCCTGTTCTATAGAAAGCATGACCAGGTAGGAAGGGCTCGAGGTTTCGAAGTAGTTGATGTATTTCATGATGTTTTCATATAATTTTTCATCCCTCACAAAAATCACCGAGGCCATTGTCAAAGCAGGCAACATCTTATGATAGGACTGGATCGTGATATCCGAATGGAATTTCATTGAGGAAGACGGAAACCCTTCTGCTATATCCAGATGGGCTCCGTGGGCCTCATCCGTCAGTACCAACCCCTGCAGGGAATGGATGTGATGGATGACGTTCTCTATATCAAAACACTCCCCGATATACGTAGGATAAGTAATGAGCACAACATCCCGCGGTTTGATGTCATATGAATAGACCTCTTCCAAAGCTATCTCCTGGTACGGTGAATTCGTGAGATCCAAACCATGGTAGATGGACTTATGCGCGCCTTTAATGACGATAAACCGCTCGTGAGTTTGCGAGAGGGCATATAGAGCAGATATAATCCCGTTCGTAGTCCCGTTGACCATCACCTGCGCCTTGTAGTCTTCATATTTTGTGGCAATCTCCGCATTCAGCCGATCAAGTACCCCATTAGGTTCATGAAGATCATCCAGTCCCTCTATCTCTGTCATATCATAACGCCAATCAAAATCAGATAGACGGCCAATTGTATTATTTTTGTGTCCTGGTACATGCATCGAAATGGATCCATTCCGTATCTTCTCAGTAATTTTTTTATACAGTTCCATATATTCACCACTGGGTTCACTATATTTTCCTTTAATTATAAGCAGAATAACTCCAATAACACAAAAAAAGGATTCCTATTAAAGGAATCCTTGTATGTAATTGCCCGGCGGCGTCCTACTCTCACGGGACGTCAGTCCAACTACCATCGGCGCTGGAGAGCTTAACTGCTGTGTTCGGCATGGGAACAGGTGGGGCCTCTCCGCCATTGCCACCGGACAATATAAGGTTGAATGATATACATTCAAAACCGGATAGAAACAATGCGCCGCGCAGAAAACCAACACGGTTTTCATTAATTGAATAAGTCATCGATCGATTAGTATTCGTCCGCTGAATGTGTCGCCACACTTACACGCCGAACCTATCCACCTCATCATCTCTGAGGGATCTAATGGGGAAATCTCATCTTGAGGGGGGCTTCATGCTTAGATGCTTTCAGCACT